>NZ_VVIR01000001.1:0-2231473 GCF_008638315.1 Rummeliibacillus sp. TYF-LIM-RU47
AGATGAGATTTCCCATTACGCAAGTAAGTAAGATCCCTCAAAGACGATGAGGTAGATAGGTTCGAGGTGGAAGTGTGGCGACACATGGAGCTGACGAATACTAATCGATCGAGGACTTAACCAAATTCTTAAGAATCTTCAATTCACGTTTATCCAGTTTTGAAAGAACAACTTTCTTTCAATAGAGGATTTCAAGACACGAGCAATACAAGGAAATGAACGAATGAACACCGGAGTGTACTTATGTACATGAGGATGTGAATGAGTGAAATTGACGCACTAGTGCGATGTGTATTGGAAGCCGTAAGTCTAGTAATGATGGCAAAGAGGTCACACCCGTTCCCATGCCGAACACGGAAGTTAAGCTCTTTAGCGCCGATGGTAGTTGGGGGCTTCCCCCTGTGAGAGTAGGAAGTTGCTAGGCTTAAATATGGAGGATTAGCTCAGCTGGGAGAGCATCTGCCTTACAAGCAGAGGGTCGGCGGTTCGATCCCGTCATCCTCCACCATTTTTTAAATGAGTCATTAGCTCAGTTGGTAGAGCATCTGACTTTTAATCAGAGGGTCGTAGGTTCGAATCCTACATGACTCATCATTTAAATTACGCGGGTGTGGCGGAATTGGCAGACGCACTAGACTTAGGATCTAGCGCCGCAAGGCGTGGGGGTTCGACTCCCTTCACCCGCATTAGTTTTTTGCGCGGAAGTAGTTCAGTGGTAGAACATCACCTTGCCAAGGTGGGGGTCGCGGGTTCGAACCCCGTCTTCCGCTCCACTTATAAAATTATTGAAACTTTTTTATTATAGATTTGCGCCCATAGCTCAACTGGATAGAGCGTCTGACTACGGATCAGAAGGTTGTGGATTCGACTTCTGCTGGGCGCACCATTTCCGGGAAGTAGCTCAGCTTGGTAGAGCACTTGGTTTGGGACCAAGGGGTCGCAGGTTCGAATCCTGTCTTCCCGACCATTTATGCTATATATATATTGGGGCCTTAGCTCAGCTGGGAGAGCGCCTGCCTTGCACGCAGGAGGTCAGCGGTTCGATCCCGCTAGGCTCCACCAATTTTCAATATAATATCGGAGGAATACCCAAGTCTGGCTGAAGGGATCGGTCTTGAAAACCGACAGGCGGGTCAAACCGCGCGGGGGTTCGAATCCCTCTTCCTCCTCCATTTTTAATTTTCACTGATACATAGAAAATAAAAAATTATATGGTCCGGTAGTTCAGCTGGTTAGAATGCCTGCCTGTCACGCAGGAGGTCGCGGGTTCGAGTCCCGTCCGGACCGCCACTTTTTAAATGAATAATTATTTGTTATGGGTCGGTAGCTCAGTTGGTAGAGCATTAGATTGAAGCTCTAAGTGTCGGCAGTTCGATTCTGTCCCGACCCACCATAACAATACGCCGGTGTAGCTCAGTTGGTAGAGCAACTGACTTGTAATCAGTAGGTCGAGGGTTCGACTCCTTTCGCCGGCATTTTTTGGAGGGGTAGCGAAGAGGCTAAACGCGGCGGACTGTAAATCCGCTCCTTCGGGTTCGGCAGTTCGAATCTGCCCCCCTCCACCATATATGGGCCTATAGCTCAGCTGGTTAGAGCGCACGCCTGATAAGCGTGAGGTCGATGGTTCGAGTCCATTTAGGCCCACCATTACATTATATGATTCCGAAGTAGCTCAGTTGGTAGCAGCATCTGACTGTTAATCAGAGGGTCGCAGGTTCGAGTCCTGCCTTCGGAGCCATAGAAGGCCCCTTGGTCAAGCGGTTAAGACACCGCCCTTTCACGGCGGTAACACGGGTTCGAATCCCGTAGGGGTCATAATAAAAAAACTCTTGGAAAATTTCCAAGAGTTTTTATTTTGCGCTTTTTAAGCATAAGGTATTCGTTAATCCTAGGCGGACTTTATAAACGTGTTATCATGTCTCTATAGTGGAGCGCTCATTTACTTGTTTAATGCTTCCAATTCTATTAAAACTTTTTTAAATTGGAGCTCTGCATCTAGAATGATATGTTGCAAATCTTTTGTGATATTGTTTACCTGTGTTGTTTCAATTCTAATATGATCCACATTCATATTAACTTGATTTATAAATTCTGCTACATTATTCGCTAGCTTACGTACCTCTTCTGCAACAATACTAAAACCCTTTCCTTGGTCTCCTGCACGTGCAGCTTCAATGGCCGCATTTAATGCCAATATGTTTGTTTTGGTGGCTATGCTTCTCATTAATTGAGATACTTCACTTATTAATTGGGTCTGTTTAGTTAGTGATTGCAAAGCATCCATCTTGGATTCAGTGTTTTCCGTAACAGCTTTTACTAAGTTAGTTGGAATCTCTTTTAATTGGCGGGTGGTAGAGATAGTTTTATTTTCCCGTTCTGTAATATCAGTTGCAATCTTTAAGATACCTTCTATTTCACCTGCCTTGTTTAAGACAGGAATATAGGTAGCTTCAAGCCATACAGTTTTTCCATATTTATTAATACGTTCAATTTTTTCTTGGAATCGAACACCTTGCTTTAAACTTTCCCATAATGCAATGTATTCTTTGCTGCTTGAAAATTCATGTGTACAAAATTGTTCGTGTTTCATGTTTAACATTTCATTAGCTGTATAATTCAGTGTGTTTGCAAAGTTTTCATTTGCCCAGATGACTTCCCGATTCAGGTTAAATTCCACCATTGCTAAATTTTTTTCAAGCGCTAACAATACAAATTGCTCATTTAATATTTGAGAGCTGCCTGTTATAAGGTTAGTTTTAATGTTCTTTTTCCTCTCATTATATGTATTTCCTTTTTCCTATTTTAAAAAGAATTAAGTGTAATTATACCATTAGACTAATTCCTTTGATATATATTTCTTTGTAGAAAAAGGTAATAATAATTAAAGAACCAATAAAAAAGCATCCCTTATAAAAGGGATGCTGGAAATTCAATAGGTAAGCCACTTTTGCCGTAATTTTAAATATCGAAAGTTTTAAACCACCACTCCTCAAAGTGGGTGTTCGCAGAGCATTTCATGTTCGTCCGCATCAAGGTGGATGCGGTATACCAGTCCGTACTCAATTAAAACTCCCTATTACAGCTTAAAGGTTAAAACTTCATATTATTACGTACAATGTAGCTTGTATTGATATATTACTACTAATTAAATTTGAATTCAAGAAAGAAAGCTTGAGTAATTAATAAGCCGCCTTTGCCGTAATTTTAAATATCGAAAGTTTTAAACCACCACTCCTCAAAGTGGGTGTTCGCAGAGCATTTCATGTTCGTCCGCATCAAGGTGGATGCGGCATACCAGTCCGTACTCAATTAAAACTCCCTATTACAGCTTAAAGGTTAAAACTTCATATTATTACGTACAACGCAGCTTGTATTCATATAATACTCCCCTTGAAGGGAATCTGCAAGAGAGAACAACTATGAAATTTTTGGGAAAATAAATCTTATTTTTTCTCCATTGTATACAAGAAAATAAAAAAGCATATGCCTATGATTCAGGCCTAAGCTTCAGAAAGAACGTGTTGGGTAAGCGTAGTAATATCGATCGGCGTCTTCTCAGAAACTACGTCTGCCAAAATGACATTTTTAAAGTATTTTACACATGTAGGAAGAGGGATTTTCAGTAACTTTGTTAATGCTTCCTCATACATGCTGACAAATTCCTTATCGGTATTTCCTCTTTTTAACTCAGAGAATGCTTCATAGAAGAGATCAAGCTTATCCGCAAATTCTAGCAATAGTCCTTCAAGCGTCGAATCTTTTCCTTCTTTCATGCGATCGAAGAATATTTCTTGGAATTCCTCAGGGATTTCGTGAATGATGAATTTTTCCATCATTTTTTCTTCTACATGTGAAATCATCTGTTTTAATTCTGGTGATGCGTGTTTGACAGGGGTCTTAATATCACCAATGAAGACTTCCGCAAAGTCATGGTTAATCGTTTTTTCATAAAGAGACTTCCAATCAACTGTAGCCCCCTCCATTTCCTCTAGGGTACCGAAAAACATGGCGTATTGGGATACTTTCCAGGAATGTGCTGCCACGTTATGCTCTTCAAACTTAAAACGTCCTGGACACCGAATAATTCTTTCTAAATCCGTTAAACTTGTAAAAAATCTATGAATGCCTATATTAATCACTTCCTTGAAAATAGTATATGCCTTGCTGAAAAAATGTGAACATAAAAATGGTATTAGGGTTTACTACAATCAGTGCAATAAAGCACATCAGAGAAAAAACTTTGTTTGACCTTATTATAGACGGAAAAATAAAAGTTATCCGGGTATTTACGGAAACGTAAACAGATCTTTATTTTGTATTTACATATTCGCTGTTATTCATATATTTCATTATGAATGAACTCATATTTATTCATTTGAAAACTATTACAATAAAGAAGTTTCACCTTTTTGTTGATTGCATGTCTAGTCAATTTCTATTAAGGTAAAAGTAATAAATAGATTGAAAAGGAAGCAGAAGATATGCTGTATTCAACTGGCGTTTTTATCCACGTATTAAGTGCAATATTATCAATTGGCCCATTCTTTGTCCTTTTACCTATGCTTAAGAAAATGAAGATTGCTCTAGTACATGAAGAAATGGCTGCCTATGTAGCAACGTTCCAGATAGCCATTCGTGTCGTTAAGCATGCGGGCCATGTTTTAATCATATCAGGGATATACTTGCTCTGGCGTAGCGGTTATTCGATTGCAACGCCATTTATAGCCACTACAATTGGACTTTTGGTTGTATCGCTCTTTTTTCTAGCGAAAGCGTTCAAGCCGACAATGCGCACGTTTAATACACCAGAATATGACCAACAACAATTTGTTGGTAAGCTAAAAAGAGCTACATGGATTTACGTAATTCTATTAACCTTAATGCTATGGCTCATGGTGACAAAACCTGCTTTATGGTGATTCATCGATTGCTAGATGAATCAATAGAAGAATTACTAACAATCCTACTTCTATAATGTGAGATTAATGAAAATAGGTGAAACATATGAGATTAATGAGAATCGCTCTGATCCTTCTTGCTGTTATTCTGATCTTCTTCGGATGGACAGCATATAAAGAAAAAGGACAGAAGGAGCGCATCAATGAAATTATTAATAAACAGCAATATGTTAATGAAATAGAAGTAAAAGATCTTAACAAAGGTAAAATCATTTGGACCACAAAGTCTGAAGCAAACCAATTCAAAGAGCAATACCCTTTAAGCCATATTGAAAACCTCAAAAAAGAAGAACGAAATCGATTTGCTGAAAAACCGGATTATACTATTATTTATAAAGCAAAAGGCAAAGAACTATACAAGGTGGAAATCCTTCATCTTTTAGATAATAATAAAGTTAGCAAAGAAATGAATTCTTTTATATTCCATGCGAATGATGAAGAATATATTATTTATTGGGAAGAACAACAAAAAGTATTCGAGCAATCGTCTAATACACAAAAATTGCTTGAACGTATTCAGAAAAAGTAAATGCTTAGTAGATGCATTGTAAGGTAAATAATTGCCCAAGAAATAATCCATATGAGTAAATGTTATAATAGAAGGAGTTTAAGACAAGGAGTGTTACTGTGACAAAGTGGTATAGTGTTTTCCCTAAAAATCCAATTCTTAGCGGATTGGCGTGGCTCTGCCTTTGTTTTATACCATTCTATATGATTTTTGATACATCACAAAAGCTAGAAAGCTCTATTGCAATTGCTATTCTACTTTTATATCTTATCTGTTTTCGGTTTGCCTATACTGCGACGAATGGGCTTCTTTATTTGTGGATAGCTTTTGGCATGGCCATTAATGCGGTGATGACCGTTTTATTTGGATATATCTATTTTGCATTCTTCACGGCTTTTTCAATCGGCAAAATTCATCATACCGTTGGATTTTATATCATGTATGGTTTGCATATTGCATTGACGGTAGGCTCTGTTATTGGCGGCTTCTTTATAGAAACAGATGTATTCATTCAAGAACTTCCTCTTATTGTCGTTATCTTGTTTAGTGCAATAATGGGTCCCTTCTATCTATATAGCGAAAGTAAAAGCAAGAGGCTCCAAGGTGCGTTGCAGACGGCTAATGCTAGGATTTCTGAGTTGAGTATATATGAAGAGAGGCAACGGATTGCAAGAGACCTGCATGATACACTAGGACAAAAACTATCTATGATTGGTTTGAAAAGCGATTTGGCTGTACGTTTAGTGCAAAAGGATCCCAATGCGGCGATTCAAGAATTGAATGATATACGTCAAACATCCTCTATTGCATTAAAAGAGGTTCGTGAAATGGTCTCCAACATGAAAAATGTAAAATTGCAGGAGGAAATGCAACACGTCCAGCAAATCTTAAAAGCTGCGGATATTAGACTAAAAGTTGAAGGTAATCCTCAGTTTGATACTATACCAACGATGTTAAGCAATTCGTTGAGCATGTGTCTAAAGGAAGCAGTAAATAATATTGTGCGACATAGTCAAGCAACAGCATGCTCAGTCGCAATTAGTCAAACTTCAGATATGATTGAGCTGGTTGTAAAAGATAATGGAATTGGCATTAAGAAAGGTGTAAAGAGAAATACAAGTAATGGGTTAAACGGTTTAAAAGAACGTGTGGAGTTTGTAAATGGTGAGTTAGAGGTCAAAGATAATGATGGTACATTTATAAAAATCACTGTGCCTATTGTTAGGCCGCCAACAGAATAGCTCAAGTATCACATGAGATACTTGAGCTTTTTAACATACATATGACTGAAATGTGAGTGTTATTTATTCAACTAGTCAAAAACATTAAAAATTTTCTTTTTAAAGATAAAATTCATGAAAAAGAAAAGGATATATTGTTTTAATGTCGAATTGTAAATAGTAAGAAAATTAAAAAATATAAAGGGGTTGGGTGGAAATGAATCAAGAAAATCAAAGAGCGATACAAGATGATTACCCAGATGACTTTGCTTGGTGCTATGGATGCGGACGTAATAATAATGAAGGAATTCATGTAAAGACATATTGGGAGGGTGACCAAACGGTTTCTTCGGTTCTTCCAGATAAAAAGTATACAGCTTTACCAGGCTTCGTGTACGGTGGTTTTTTAGCTTCATTTGTGGACTGCCATGGCACTGGTTCGGCATCATTAGCGTTGCATCGAAAAAAAGGCCATCAACCGGGTGACGGTGTCGAAGCGCCTCGTTTTGTCACAGCTTCTTTGCATGTTGATTATTTAAAACCCACACCACAAGGTATTAGCCTAAAGGCAATTTCAGAAGTGGAAGAAATCCATCCGAAAAAGTTCAAGGTGAAAACCCAAATTCACGCAGGCGACCAACATGTGGCAAACGGAGAAGTAGTAGCAGTCGTAATGCCAGATACTTTTGTAAAAGATAAAGATTAATCTAAAAAGAAAACTTCATAATAGAGGGGAAGAGAAAAATGTTTAATCCACAAGACTTCGGAGAAAAATTAAAAGAATTGCGTATTCATAATGGGTACTCCATGCTGTCGTTAGGAAAAGCAATCGGCACATCTGCAAGCCGCATTAAAAGCTGGGAGATGGGCGAAAGTGTACCTTCCGCAAGCTGGATTGTGAAGCTGAGCAATATATTGCAAGTATCAGCAGATGAATTGTTGTTAAATATGCTTGAGGAGCATGCACCTAAAGCAGATAAGCCATTTCCTAAAAAGAGGAATGTCATTTTAAATGATTTGAATATATTGCTGCATGAACTAGATAAAAAAGATCTGTGGGAACTCTATACACTAGCTGAGTTAAAGGCTATGCAAAAAGAAGTAACACTATAACTTGATTAAATAGAGTATGATGCATTAGACATTTCATCATTAATTGCTCTATAGATAGCTGAGGAGTTTTTTAAAAGAGCGGGAGTAAAGAAGGGGTGGTAGTTACCACTCCTTTTTCTTTTGTATTTTAAAAGAAAAAGGGTAGTTTATTGGATATTTATAGAAATTAATACTTCACCTTAAATATAAAAGGATGTATTCTTCAACTTTTTTTGTAATATTTCAGCGTAAAATGCTTCGTTTTTCATCAATTTTGCCTCATTTTAACCCAATTTCAAATAATATTTTATATTTTTTCTATGTTTTTATCTGTTCCTTCATTTTTATAAGTTGAATTAACAGTATTTTAACCCTCTTTTTTCCATGATCTTTCATCCTATACATGCCAACTATTCGACGTATAATTTTAAAAAAATTAAATTGTTCATGTATAAATAGTCAGATTATTGGCAAAGAATGTAACACGATTGTTACAGCGCCAACATCTTTTAGCAATAGTTATGACATATGGGCGTGGTAAAGTTATTCGTGTTAGTACAAAGGAGGTCGTTTTTGAACGATGAAAAAATATTTAATTGCACTAGCAGGTGTATTCGCATTAGGAACTGCAGCTTTAACTACTCAAGCGTCAGCTGCTAGTTACAAAGTGGAAAAAGGAGATACACTTTGGAGCATCTCACAAGATGAAGAAGTATCCGTAAAGGATCTGAAAAAGTTGAACAATCTATCTTCTGATATTATTGTTCCAAAACAAAAATTAAATACTGGTAAGAATGAAGAAAAGTCATATAAAATAAAAAAAGGCGACACATTATATAAAATCGCAACTGAAAAAGGTGTTTCTGTTGGAGATTTAAAAGCAATTAATGGACTTGCCGGAGATACTATTTATGTGGGACAAACTCTTGCATTAACTGGAGACAAAGCAAAAGTAGAAGCTGCCTCTACACAACAAGTAGAACCAAAAGCAGCTAACCCTGTTGCAGCAGCTCCAGCAAAACCTGCTGCCCAACAACAACCAGCTACACAACCATCATCAGGTAAAACAATGACTGTGACAGCAACAGCATATACACCTAATTGTGCTGGTTGTTCTGGAGTGACTGCCACAGGCGTTAATGTAAAAGCAAATCCACATATGAAACTAATTGCAGTTGACCCAAGTGTCATTCCGCTTGGTTCAAAAGTGTGGGTTGAAGGATACGGTACAGCTATTGCAGCTGATACAGGTGGCGCAATTAAGGGACACAAAATTGACCTATTAATGCCAAACAATAGCCAAGCGAATAGCTGGGGCGTACGTACAGTAACAATAAAAGTATTGAATTAGTAATTCAAATTCAACAATAGGTAATTAAAGAAAACGTTCGTAATGCAACCCGCATTATGAGCGTTTTTTTTTTAGATGGTTTACAATAGGGTTATCAAAAAACGGATGGGTGTAGATCAAAATTAATAAGACTAAACTTCTCCAATGGGTTAAAGTGGTTTTGCCAATATTATTAATGGTTTTTGCCATTCATGAGATCGCTAAAATTATAGGGAATGTAGATCGCCATGAAATAGCTGTTCAAATAGAAAATTTAGATATTCGAACAGTTGCTTTCACTGCCTTGTTATCTCTAGTGCTCGTTTTTCCTATGTTCTTTTATGATTACTTTATTGTTAAAAAGCTAAAATTGAATAGATCGTTACGAAAATTAATGAAAGAGTCACTAATTATTAATTCATTTTCGAATTTAATAGGATTTGGTGGGTTAGTCGGCGTTTTACTGCGTACGCACTATTTCAAGAAGAAAGAAGTAGACAACACCTCTTTCTTTAAAACGATTGCCTCGGTCACGCTCTTTTATTTGGCGGGCCTTTCCCTGTTTACTTGGATATTGCCTTTATTCTACTGGGATTTTCCTCTTTTCAAAGAGCATAAAATCGTCGTTTTTGCAGCAGGTTTAATTGGTTTATATTTACCTTTTCTCATTATTAAAGCTATCATACAGTTACTTTCAAAGAAGACAACCAAAAAGCACGTACTATCTGACGTATTACTGGTTTGCGTTTCAACCTTAGAGTGGCTCGGTGCTTTTACTTTTATTGTCGTGCTTATTCATCTTTTAAAAATACCAATCAGTATTGAATCTGTTATTCCTATCTTTGTTGTTGCGTCATGTGCCGGCATTGTCAGTATGATTCCTGGTGGGCTAGGTTCATTTGATTTGGTTTTTATATGGGGTGCCCAAGCTCTTCAAATACCGGAAGAATCGATTCTAATCCTATTGCTCTTTTATCGAGTAGGCTATTATGTGATTCCTTTTTTGGCAGGGCTGTTACTCTTTGTACGAGAGCTGTGGGGAAAGTTCAATGTGAGCTTTAATGCCATTCCAAGGTTTTTCCTTGAAAAAACCAGCCATATACTTGCAACAGCGTTTGTATTCCTAGCTGGCCTTATTTTGCTGGTATCTTCTGTAGCGCCGAGAGCTATAGAAAGCATTCGCTATGCAAAGGAGCTAATGTCTTTTCCAATAGTCAATATTTCTCACCAATTGGCGGTGGCGACAGGCTTTGTGCTGCTGGCATTATCAAACGGTATCTCTTATAAAGACAAAAATTCATATCGCATGACAGTGTTTGTATTGCTATTCGCTTCAGCACTTTTTATTGTGAAAGGTATCCAGTATAAGCAGGCCTTATTTATGTTGTTTGTAGCTGGGCTTTTGTTTTTATCACGGGGCCGCTTCTATCGAGAGAGCTACATTGTGACGTGGGGTAGAAGCATATTAAATACTTTCATTATTTTGGCTATTTTACTGCTTTATATTGTTATTGGATTATTCGCATATCCAACGATAAAATATTCAATGCCGCAAAAGCTACAACCCTTTTTTATCACAGATTCTAGCGATTTATGGAAAAGTGCTTTTATGGGTTTGATTGTTGTACTTATTGTAGTAGTCTGCGAAGTGTCACTGCGCAAATTAACGCAGTTTAAAAAAATATCTTCGCGCGAATATGAAGAAGAAATCTTTATCCATTTGAATAAATATGGAGGAAAAGAGTTATCGCATCTCATTTTCTTGCATGATAAGTATGTCTATTGGAATTCGAAAAAGACGGTTCTCTTTCCTTATCAGGTAGTCGCAAATAAACTAGTTGTGCTGGGCGATTTAGTTGGAGAGAAAGCAGATTTCAGAGAAGCGATTGAAGAATTTATCACGTTTGCTGACCGGTATTGTTATACGCCCATTTTCTATGAAGTAAGTGATTCATTCGTTCCTTACTTGCATGGTTTTGGCTATCTTTTCTTTAAGTTCGGGGATGAAGGATATATTGATTTAAAAACGCCATTACCCGACTCAAATGGGTTGCGGAAGATAGAAGACACCTTTAAGAAGAAGGGCTGCCATTTTGAAATATGGCCTCCACCTCATTCAGAGGACGAACTGAAGCAGCTTCGCCAGATATCAGATGAATGGTTAAATAATCGTAAAGAAAAAGGCTTTTCGCTAGGCTATTTCAATGAATCGTATCTCCAATATACGCCGATTGCTGTTGTAAAAAGAAATCAACATGAAATTGTAGCATTCGCAAATTTAATTCCGCTTTATGACCAAGAGCAGACAGTTACAATCGACTTAATACGTTTTAAAAAAGACTTTTTGCCTGAGCATATTTTAGATTACTTATTTTTAAATATCTTTCTGGCAAGTGAACAACAAGAATTTAAGCGTATAAATGTGGGGATGACACCTCTTTCGCATGTAGGAATTTCACGATTTGCTGGTATAAGTGAAAAAATCGCAACGCGCATTGTTGTTGAAGGAGAGGGCTATTATAGTTCTCCTGCCATCCAGCGCATTAAAGAGACCTATATTAACGAGTGGGAAATTAAGTATGTCGCCTATCGCAAAAAGACATCATTACCTTTTACTATTCTGCAAATCATGATGTTGATAGGTGATAATAACTTTTCAAATATGAGAATGCAAGTAACTGAAGTGAAGCAATCAAGAAAGAGAACATAGCATTTTGCGCTATGTTCTCTTTTTTATCATTTTCTTATTTTAAATACTTGATAATAAATTGTATCTATTGTAAGATATAAAAAATCAGAAAATTCAACTAAAATAAGGAGTGTACAGATGAATCCATCTAGATTTGAAACGTATTTATTAGACGAAGAAAAGGAAGAGACAATGGAAAGTACTACAAACGAAGAAATGATTCCTCTTGAAGAACTAACACAGTTTCCAGCAGGTTTTTTCAGCGAATTATAATCAACACACCATGCCTACGCAGCCAAATCTATGGCTGTTTTTTTATTTGTAATCTAATCCAAAAAGGATAATGACTTTGAAAACATTGGCTAATGCAGTATGATGAAAAAACGAGGTGATGGATAAATGGCAATTGATGAACAAATTTTAGAATGGTTTCATTACTTTCATAAACATCCAGAGGTGAGTTGGAAGGAACATGGAACTACCCAAAAAATTAGTAGTATTTTAGATGAATTACATATCCCTTACCGGGAATTTAAGGATATTCCTGGGCTTGTAGC
Source organism: Rummeliibacillus sp. TYF-LIM-RU47 (assembly GCF_008638315.1). Taxonomy (NCBI): domain Bacteria; kingdom Bacillati; phylum Bacillota; class Bacilli; order Caryophanales; family Caryophanaceae; genus Rummeliibacillus; species Rummeliibacillus sp. TYF-LIM-RU47. The sequence goes on from NZ_VVIR01000001.1 coordinate 12,355, forward strand.
TGAGATAGGCGAAGGAGACGAAGTAGTGGCAGTGCGTGCAGATATTGATGCACTGTGGCAAGAGGTAGATGGTGAATGGAGAGCAAACCACTCTTGCGGCCATGATGCCAATATCTCAATGGTGCTCGGTGCAATGTTGCATTTAAAAGATGCCCCGTTACAGCACAAAGTACGTTTTATCTTCCAGCCTGCTGAAGAGCAGGGGAACGGAGCGGTTGCTGCTTATGAACATGGAGCAGTTGACAATGTATCACATCTCTTCGGCGTACATTTGCGCCCAATCGAAGAATTAGCATTAGGTATGGCATCACCTGCAATTCACCATGGCTCTGCAATCTTTTTAGAAGGCGAAATAAGAGGCGTTGATGCACATGGTGCTCGCCCACATCAAGGAAATAATGCAATTGATGTAATTATGGCGATTCATCAAATGGCAAAAAATATTTATATATCGCCATTTGAACCTCATTCTGTAAAGCTGACGAAAATGATAGCAGATGGCGGAAGTATAAATATCATTCCTGGTTCAGCAAGTTTTTCAATGGATATTCGAGCACAAAAGAATACGGTGCTGGAAGAAATCCAAGAAAAAGTAGAGCATGGATTGGCTAGCTTAGCTAAGCAATTCAACATTTCATTGAATTGGAAATGGATTGACTTCACACCAGGCGCAGAAGTGTCTAACGAAGCTGCAGATATGGCGGAAGCAGCAATTGTCGAAGCGTTGGGCACAGAACATTTGGCACCACATGTCATTACACCTGGCAGTGATGATTTCCACTTTTATACGATTAAAAAACCCGAATTAAAGGCAACCATGATTGGTATTGGTGCTGACCTTGCACCAGGTTTACACCATCCGCACATGTCGTTTAATCATAAAGCTCTATTCGACGGGGCGAAGGTACTCGCAACTGTTTTAGGGAAAAAACCTCATAGCATTAACTTATAAAAAAGACCGGTTTGACATTGCGCCAAACCGGTCTTATCTTATTAGGAATACGTAGAAAAATTAAGTTCATAAACAGCACGCGGTCTCCCTTGCTGATATAGCATTTCTTCACCCACTATGACAGCATAGCCATGGTCCACTAGCTTTTTTAAAATCCTTTCTGTTGTTCTTCGAGTGACCTGCAGGTAATCCGTTAAATCCTGTGCTGTAAATTGAAGGGATTTCCTAGATGTACTGAAGGCCATGATTTTTGAAATGTTTTGCGGACTTAGCTTTGTTTCTTTCGCCATTTGGAGCACATAAGGATCCTTTGTCTTGAGTGATAGCTTTATCATTTCAGGATGAGGATATTGAATAAGTTCCTTCTCCTCATTCATGATTAGTATGGTATTATAATCTGCAAACTGTAGTGCTTGCCTAGCATTTTGCTTTGCTTCTCGTATAGATGTCCCATAGCCAAAGGTAAGCTTTGCTGTAGTTGGGCTTGAATGGAGTGCCTGTTCAAGTAAGCTGTACTGAAGAGCATTGTAAAGATGGCCATACGTTGTAAATACTTCGAAATGATAGTCATCAATCTTTTGGTATGTAGCATGAATAGTAGATGTGATTTGCTGTAAGAGCAATTGATTTTCCTTTTCTTGCTCTTTGAATGCTATAATGCCCACTACAGCTTTTGCTGATTCAGATTTCAGCATTTTGGAAAGTGACTTGGTTTTTTTCAAGTGTTGGATGATTGTACTGTTTGGATCCTGCATACGGATGGCTGGTATACCTGCTGAAACTAGATCATCATATATTTGATGTATACTTGTAATAATGAATTTTGCTTTTCCTTTATGCCATAATTGTTGATGTGCTTCTTTGATTTGTTCAAATGATGATTCCAGCTTAATTTCCTGTATAAAAGGCGGTTCGCCAGAATATTGAATATCATTTAACACATGGCGGACATCTTTTGCATTCATGACATCAATAGAAATATCAGAAATGGGTACCCTATAGTTAGACAGAACAGAGAGAAGAGATGTTGAAATAGCTGCTTCATCCTGTTTTAAATACGTCCAGGGAATAGGCCAGTCATGCAGCAATGGTTTAGCATATAAGTAAGGCAGAGTGCCTGATAACAATAAGGCATCACAAGGTTTAACTTGTTTCATTAGATTGGGTGTTTCATTTGGCGCCTGATAGATGTAAAATTCTAATTGGATATTAGATACTTCTTGAGCTATCGATTCTAACCTTTCACGAAAGGCAGAGGAACAAATCACAGCAATTTTAATGGGCATTGTACAGGTTCCTTTCTTTTTGCCTATTTAGCGACAGTTTAACGACAATATATCAAGGAGTCAAATAAATGTAAAGGGAAAGGGAGAAAAAAATGAAAATCACGAAGATAGATATTTATGCTATACATTTACCGTTAATCGAGCCGTTTGTTATCAGCTATGATACATACGATACAATGCCATCCATTATCACTAAAATCACAACTGATGAAGGGATTGTCGGTTACGGAGAAGCAGTGCCAGATGACCATGTAACAGGTGAAACATGGGAAGGTGCCTATATGATGTTGAAACATCAATTAGCACCGGCTGTCATTGGCCAAGATCCACTTTGCTTTGAAAAGATCCATGACATTATGGACAAGACGGTATATCTTGCACCTGCTGCTAAAGCAGCCATTGATATTGCATGCTTTGATATTGCAGGAAAAAAACTGCAAGTGCCTGTTTATCAACTTATTGGTGGGCGCTATCATGAGAAGTTTCCTATCACTCACGTTTTGAGTATCGGCTCGCCTGAGAAAATGGCACAAGAAGCAGCAGAACGCGTAGAAATGGGATATCGTTCCTTCAAAATGAAGGTCGGTACGGAAGTGATGAAGGATGTAGAGCGCATTAAAGCGGTTCGCGAGCGAGTAGGCGATGCTATTGATATCCGTGTCGATGTCAACCAAGGCTGGCATAATGCGGCCACAACACTTAAAGGATTACGAGCACTTCGCAAGATGAATTTAGATTGGCTTGAACAACCCGTCGATGCAGATGATATAGATGCCATGGTCGAGGTAAAAGCAAAAAGCGATGTTGCCTTGATGATTGATGAAGGTTTGCATGGAATGAAAGAAATGCGTGAAATTATAGCTAAACGTGCAGCAGACAAAGTGAATATCAAGTTGATGAAATGTGGAGGCATCTATCCAGCTATGAAGCTTGCCCATATGGCAGAAATGGCGGGGATTGAGTGCCAAATTGGCTCCATGGTTGAATCTTCGGTCGGTTCTGCGGCAGGCTTCCATGTCGCTTTTTCGAAGAAAGTCTTTAAAAGCGTGGAATTGACAGGACCGCTTAAGTTTTCAAAGGATATCGGTAACCTGCACTATGACGTGCCATTCATTTCCCTAAATGAAAAAAGCGGTTTAGGTGTAGATGTAGATGAAAGCATCATCAAAGAGCTCTGCCAATTTTCATGTAGTGTTGATGGAAAGGAAGAGGGCAATGAATAATATTGCAAAAGGAACGATTGGCGGGAATGTGTATCATGCAAGCATTTTAACTGCAGACCATTTGCCAGCAATCATGGTACTGCAAGAAGAAGTAATTGGAGCGTTAACAGATCGTGATTCTCTGCAACCACTAAGTGAAGAAGAGATTATCCACATTTTTAACGGAAATGGCCTCATAATCGGTATTTTTATTACTGATGAATTAATCGCTTTTCGTGCTTTGCTTTTGCCGGAGGTTGATGAGGAACATTTAGGACTAGACTGTGGTATTCCACAAGAACAGCTTTCACGTGTGCTTTATCAAGAAATTTCTAATGTCTCACCTCGCTATCGTGGATTAGGTCTACAAAAGAAAATGGCGTCTATTATTATGGGTCAAGTTGATTTAGGCCTTTACGATTATGTATGTGCAACAGTCAAACCTCTCAATATCCCTAGCTTAAAAGATAAATTCTCGCAGGGATTCCATGTGGCTGGATTGAAGGAAAAGTACGGTGGCAAACTGCGCTACATTTTTTTAAAAAACCTAAAAGAAAATGTTCCGAGCTTTACTCAGGAACAGGAAACGGCGATGACAGATACTTTAGGACAACAGCGGTTAATTAACGCAGGATTTATTGGAACACATATGCTTCAAAGAGACGGTCAGTGGATTGTTGTTTATAGAAAGTAAAAAAAGCAAGCGGAGAACTACTCTCTGCTTGCTCTTCTATTCTCAGGATGTCCAGGATCCATTATATTTGTCATCAAGCTCTTCTTCTTTTAACTCAAGTGCTTGTGATTCTGCTGGAATAGGATCAACTGTCTGCATATCTTCATGCAAATCATAGATACTAATGTTCTCGGAATCCAGCATGTCTGGTCGATCTTTATAGGGAAGATCAACAAATATTTTTTTGTTTTCAGGTAACGAATCCTTTTTCATTGCTCACACCTACCTTTTGTAGGTTAGTGTGTGTGCGTTGCATATTATTATGCACCCATGAATGTTTCATAGAGTAGATAAAGATTTAATAATACGACAATGGCTGCAACGATCCAACCGATAAAAGTAGTGATTTTATGATTTACAAGGCCACCCATTATTTTTTTATCACTAGTGAACTTAATGAGTGGTATTAGTGCGAATGCAATACCAAAGGACAAGATAACCTGGCTCCATACTAAAGCCTTGGTGGCGTTTGCGCCGAACCCAATAATTAATAATGGCGGCAACATCGTAATAAAGCGTCTTAGATAAATTGGTATATGCTTCTTAATAAAGCCTTGCATTACCACGTCTCCAGAGAGTGTACCGACGGAGGAGCTAGCGAGCCCTGCGATTAATAAACCTAAGCCGAATGAAATGGCAGCTGTTGGCCCAAGCATGTCATGGAGCGAGTTGAAGGCTACATCCAAGTCTTCAACATTCATTCCTTTAGTATGGAATACGGCTGCTGCAATGATAAGCATACTCATATTAATTGCCCCGGCAATAATCATAGCGATCACAATATCAATGAATTCAAATTTAAAGATCTTTCGTTTTTGTTCCTCATCTTTTCCAACCACGCGATGCTGTGTTAGAGACGAATGTAAATAAATAGCATGTGGCATAACAGTAGCGCCTAGTATGCCGGTAGCCAGAAGAATCGAATTAACTCCGTCAAACTTAGGAATGAATCCTGCTGCTAACGCTCCTCCACTTGGATGGGCAAGGAATGTTTGAAAGGCAAATGCCAATACAACCATCATGACCATCGCTGAAACACCTGCTTCAAAAGCTCTTACGCCGCGTCGTTGTAATTCAAGGATGGCGAATGAACCTACAGCTGTAATAAGTGCAGCTGGCAACATAGGTATATCAAATAATAAATATAAGCCAAGCGCAGCCCCGATAAATTCTGCTAAGTCAGTAGCCATAATAACAAGCTCAGCTTGAATCCATAACAGTATAGAAGTAGATTTTTTAAATTTTTCCCGTGCGATTTCCGGCAAGTTTTTCCCTGTAGCAATTCCTAATTTAGCTGAGAGAGATTGAATTAAGACAGCCATTAGATTTGAAAAAGCAATGACCCATAAAAGAAGATAGCCATATTCAGATCCTGCGGTAATATTCGTAGCGAAGTTGCCTGGGTCAATATAGGCGACAGCCGCTATAAAAGCAGGCCCTAGAAAAGGTAAAATATTTTTGATGCCATGGGATTTGCCATTTAATACATCATCGGCGGTCGGGAAAGCCATTTTTGTTTTTCTATTTCTCATATTTTTCCCCTTCACTTAAAATTGTTATTGCAGAAATAAAGTTTCCCTAAGGCAAGTTTTATAGTGTAAAGTGTACCCTACATTTAATGAAAAGTAAAGCCTGGATTCTTCTCTATTTTAGAAAGATTCCATTTAATGTGTGTAGGCATTTACCTGGATTCATAGAATTTTTTTGAATGGTCACTGAACAATATTCAATTGCCACTTGTTGATTATTATAAACATTGTCATGTTTACCAATAAAAAAGCCCAAAGGAATCATGTTTCCTTTGGGCTTGAGTCTATTACGCTCTTAATTTTGGTTTTTGCTCATGTTTAGCATTTGCGGCCTGTACTAGAATATTCTCTTTTTTCTTTAATAGCATCGTATAGTAACTATGCAGTGACATACCAATGATAATGGCGATTATCCCAAACAGCGCAAGCGGGGTGGGGAGCGGAATACCTAAGAGAAAAATTTCTCCAATGATGACGAATATAATCTCTGTTGATTGAGTAGCTTCGACAGCCGCTAGCTTGCCTTGGTCATGATGAACGCGGTCAGTCGCAATAAAAAATAGCACAGTTGCAATGACCCCTGAGCTGATGCCGACAATCAATGACTGAATCAACTGGCTCATAGATGGAAGGCCAACTGTAAATAACGCATAGACGGCCATCCCAATCCAAGCGGGCATAGAAGCGATCGTCATTCCCAGCACACGTTGGAATGTATCTAATCTTCCCTGGCAAAGATCCATCATCTTACGGTTGCCGAGTGGATAGGCAAATGCCGCAACGATAACCGGGAGTATGCTCAACAATAACTGTGATGTAGAGACATTTTGACTACTAGGTATTTGAATTAAAATAATGCCTATCACGATAATGCTTGAGATAAGAAGTGAAGTGACGGGGACCTTTTGACGTATGGGACGCCCGTCAATATAGTTCACAAAGAATGGCGCAAGCAGCACCCCTGCTATGATTGTAAACTGCCATGTACCGGACACAAGCCACCCTGGCCCATATGCCGCAGCGAATGTAAGCGGAGCATAAAAAAGAACAAAGCCGACAAAGCTCCAACATAACCATGGTAAGGGCTTTGCTTTCATTTCTTTCGTAAGAACGGGCATTCCTTTACGTGCAGACACGATGATCAAGAGAAAAGGGAGCATGAAGAAATAGCGCAAAGACGAACTCCACAGAAAACTCCCGCCTTCTAATTCCATCGAATGATTTAATATAAAGGTCACGGCAAAAAATAAAGAAGCCAAAATACCAAGTGCTATTTCTTTCATCTCTCCACCTCTTTTCAATTATGCTTTTTGTTCAAATAATTGGACAATCTCGATAATGACATTTGTTGCTTTGACCATAGTTTCTGCAGATACATATTCAAATTTACCGTGCATATTTTCTCCACCTGCAAAGATATTAGGTGTTGGAAGTCCCATGTATGATAACTGAGAACCATCAGTACCACCACGGACAGGGGAGATTAATGGCTTGATGTCCAAGTTTTTCATTGCTTTCTCTGCGATATCTACAATCTCTTTTACAGGCAAGATTTTTTCTGCCATATTGTAGTATTGATCATTCATTTCTACGGTAATAGCTTCTTCGCCGTATTCTGCTTGGATTTTCTTCTCCGCGTCTTTCATAGAATCTTTCTTCGTTTCAAATGCTTCGCGGTCATGATCTCGAATAATATATGAAAGAGTAGTATTTTCTACATCTCCATCAAATCGCATTAAATGAATAAAGCCTTCACGATCCTCTGTTTTTTCAGGAACAGCCTCTTTTGGCATCAATTCTTGGAATTTAATCGCCATAGTAATCGCGTTGACCATTTTATCTTTAGCTGAACCTGGGTGTACACTTGTACCGCGTGTTTTAACTTTGACGCCTGCTGCATTGAAGCTTTCATATTGAAGCTCGCCTAATGGGCCGCCATCCATTGTATAAGCGTAAGTTGCATTGAAGCGTTCTACGTCAAACTTATGCGGGCCACGGCCAATTTCCTCGTCAGGTGTAAAGCCGACACGGATCTTGCCATGTTTGATTTCGGGATGTTGAATGAGGTATTCCATAGCTGTCATGATTTCGACAATACCAGCTTTGTCATCAGCACCAAGTAATGTAGTGCCGTCTGTTGTAATTAATGTTTGGCCAACATAGTTTGATAGCTCAGGTGAATTTTTTGGTGAAAGGACAACCTTTTCATTTAATTGAATATCACCGCCATCATAGTTGTCATGACGTTGCGGATTCACATTCGTACCTGTATAATCTGTCGCTGTGTCCACATGTGCTAAAAATCCAATTGTGGGAATGTCTTTTTCTGTGTTGGCAGGCAATGTAGCAAACAAGTAGCCAAACTCATCCACTGATACTTCTTCCATACCGATTTCCTTTAATTCGCTTTCTAATACACGAAGTAAATCCCACTGTTTTTCAGTAGATGGTGTAGTTGTGCTTTCTTCGTTTGATTGTGTATCAATTTTGGCATAGCGAATCAATCGCTCAATAACTGTTTCTTTCATTGTGTGAATCCTCCTTAAATTTTAAGCATTGCTATAATTCTAACACTTTCTTTAGTTGTGCGAAATATTTTCAGAAAAGAGGAGAGAGAAAATAGTTGAAATAGTTAGCTATACTAACTTTATATAAGCTTAATAGAAGGTTACAATAATTAACAAATAGATTCATGAACATAAGGAGGTGTAAAGTGAAAGATAAGATTATTGCATTATATGGTATACCAGTTGGATTTTTATTATTAGGTTTTTTATTTCTCATAATAGGGGCTAATGGAGAAGGGTTGGCGAGTTTTTTTTCTAGGCCACCTGGTGCGATGGAATGGTCAATTTCTAATAATGCTATCAAAGCTTTTAAATTTGTTCCCACAGTTTTAGGGATTACTTTTTTGACTTTGTTTGTTAGCACCTTTTCAATTTCATTTTATACATGGCAAAAGAATGTGTTGAGGGATATCGATAATGAAACAGAAAAAGGATAGCAAACAGCTATCCCTTGCATTTTTAATTATCAAATTTCGTATGGAGTTAAAACACGTAGTTTTGTGATTTTTTCTTTTAGTAACCTGAATCCTTCGAGGTGAAGTTATCAAAAAATGTATGGTCATCGCGTGACAATGGTTTTTCAGCTGGCCCTTCAATTACTTCGCCGGTATAAGTGAATCTGGAACCATGGCAAGGGCAATCCCATGATCGTTGGCCGTTGTTCCATTCAACCTCGCATCCTAAGTGAGTACAGGTTGTATCTACAATATGCAATTTTCCTTCTGTATCTCTATAAGCGCCTTTTCGTTTGCCGTTGATCGTGATAACGCCGCCTTCATCTTTCTTTATGTCTTCTATCGATTTAGTAGTTATGCCAAATTTCCCTTTCATAAACTGCCCAGCAACATTCACATTTTGAGCTAAGAGGTTTTTTAAGCTTGGATTTGCATAAAACCGTGATGGCGAATATAAGTCCTGATACTTACTTCCTTTATTTACAATGACATCACGGAATAGAAGGGCAGCAGCTGTTCCGTTCGTCATTCCCCACTTTCTAAAACCTGTGGCAATTAATATATTAGGATCATTGCTTGTGAGGTTACCGATATAAGGCAACTTATCTAGTGTTATTAAGTCCTGAGCAGTCCAACGGTAGGCGATACTTTCAAGCCCGAGAGCATGTTCCGTAAAGTCTTCTAATGCTTTGTAGCGCTTTAGTGTGTCTCCGCCTTGACCCGTTTTATGGTCCTCACCAAGAACAAGCACGTATTCCTCGCCGTTAATGGTTGCTGAGCGAAGAGAACGTGATGGCATCTCAGCACTAATATACATACCGCCCGGATACTTGTTCTTTACTTTTGTAGCAAGTACATATGAGCTACTTGCATGCATTCTTGCTGAGTAAAGTCCCATGCCCTCATAAAAAGGGAAGTGGGTGCAAATAAGCACATGTTTAGCTGTAATGCTATGATTCTCGCGGGTTAAAACCTTTGGCTGTTCCTTTGTCTCTATGTTGACAGCTGTTGTATTTTCAAAGATTTTGCCGCCTTTTTCTGTAATGTGTTGTAGAAGATGTGCCAAGTACTTTAATGGATGAAATTGTGCCTGGTCTTTCATTACAATCCCGTTCTGTATATCGATATTAAACGGAATGCTATTCACCAATTCGCCTTTGATGCCAAGCTTTTCATAAGCCTCAGCTTCTTTTTTTACTTTCATTGCATATTCTTCAGTGACCGCATAAACGTAGGCATCCTGTTTAGAGAAATCACAATCAATGTTATGCTCACTTATTGTATTTTCAATGAAATGCAGTGCTTCTGCATTTGCTTCATAATAAAGCTTTGCCTTGTTCTCACCGATATTCCTGATAAATTCATCATAGATTAAACCATGCTGAGCTGAGATTTTTGCAGTTGTATTCCCTGTAGTCCCATTGAGCACATGGTCTGCCTCGATTATAGCAACCTTTAAACCTTCGTTAACTAATAGAAAAGCAGAAGTAAGCCCGGCTATACCACCACCTACAATAACGACATCAACATTAATGTCTTCTTCTAAACGTGGAAATGTGGGCAACTTTACAGAGTCTATCCAATAAGATTGAGGGCTTTCTGGAAGCTTTCCATATTTTTCTGGCATTATTTATCCTCCAATTACTTTTTTTTAAAGAATTCCCGAATTGGAGGGTAATTATACCAATCTAGTTGAACTATTTGATGAAGTTGGAACTCAATCTTCTCAAGCATATAAATTCTTTGAAACTTTCATTCGCTCCAACCGTATTTATAGGATAAGAAAGGATGAGTAATACATGACACTAACTCTTACGATGTCAGCGTTAATCGGTTTGATCGCAATGGTTTTGGTAACGCCGCTTGCAAGCAAGACACCAGAGGGCGATCATAAAACATCGTTTAAATTAAAATTTGGCTTATTTATTTTTATTGTAGGAACATTAATTTCGAGCATTGTCTTCTATGTAACTAAATTAGATCAAAATTGGTCTGTAATATGGCCTGTTATTTTAGTTCTTGCTATCATTGGTCTTTTATTATCCACAGGAATGGAACGTAAAATAAAAGGTTTAATCGCTTTTGCTAGTTTAATTTATTTTGGTTATCTTTTAGCTGCTCCTGTTTTTAACGCCAATCAAAAATTTGAGTCGGCGGATATGGATCACAAAGTGGAAATGAAAGCGTTTGATGACACAAAAACGCCTGCAAGTGTTCCACCAAAATTCGCACGAAATAAGATGAAGAAGGCCTTTAGCCAAGTGCCAAATCCTAGCTATTATGAATTAGGAGAATTGCAGATCCAAAAAGTAGCGGGCGAATATGTTTATATTGCACCCGTTGAGTTTTCTGACTTTTTTAAATGGATGAAGGGGAAGGTTTCGCCAGGGTATCTCATTATGAGTGCAACCGATTCATCTAACAATCCAAAGTTCGTTAAATCTGAAATGGTTTACACAGCTTCTGGCTATTTTAACAATAATGTCGAACGCCACATGAGACTTGCTAATCCAAAAGAAATTTTTTATGGCGATCCACAATTGGAAGTAGACGATGACGGCAAGCCGTATTACATCAGAACGTATGGAAAATTCATTTCTGCGCGTAATGGCTTTGATCCAAAGGGCATTGTTATGGTAGATGTAAAAACAGGCGCTTCTAAAACGTATACATTAGATAAAATACCTGCCTTTATTGACGGAGCAATCTCTCCAGAAGCGGTAAGTCGACAAAATGAATATTTCGGCAAATATGTGCATGGCTTTTGGAATAGTCTAGTCGGCAAGAAAGATGTGAAATTGCCATCAGATGAAGGGACAGAAGCAAATGTCAGCCCTGTTTTTGATGAGAATGGAACCATGTATTATTTCACTGATTTTAGAAGCCCGAAAAAAGGCGTAGATTCTATGCTTGGCTACTCTTTAACAGACGCTCGCACAGGTCATGCAACGTACTATACAGGCAATAAAGAAGAATCCTATATGGATTCACAGGGTGCTATTCAAATCATTGAGAAAAAATTCATTGAGAAAAAATGGCGTGCTTCTATGCCGATTATCTACAATTTTTACGGTGAAGCTAGCTGGCTTGTACCAGTATTAGATTCCAATGGCTTCCTGCAAAATTACTCGATTGTGTCTGCAGCAAGGCCTGAACTTTCAGTATCTGCAGCAACTCCAAATGAAGCATTAAGGCAATATAAAACAATTATCTCCCGAATTGGCAACAGTTCGTTAAAAGGAACATCTGAAGCAGAAGAAAAAGAAGCTCAAGGAAAAATAGTCCGCGTTTATAAAGAAAAGAATGGGGATTTCACTACTGTTTCCTTCTTGCTAGATAATAAAGAAAATTATATTGTGAGTTCAGAAGTGGCTCCTCTCGCCGTCTATCTGAAAGAAGGTGACACTGTAAAGCTGAAATATGTGAATTCAAGCGAAGTCTTTTTACCAGTAAAAGAAATGGTTATAGAGGGAATCGAAGAAAAATAATTAAAAAAGCTCTATAAGGTAGACGAAAGCCAAAAACCTTATAGAGCTTTTTTCTATTTCCAAGTAAATCCTTTGGTTGCAAGAAAGTCTTTGATAAATGGACGACGCTGTTCAACTAAGAAATCAGCCATTTGTTTTGTCCAATTCGACATTTTTTGATTCGATGAACGATGTTGGTAGTATTCTTCTAATGTCGCATCATATTCATCAAGTAATGTATCGTATTTTTCTTCATCATAGCTATTTTCATGCAGCACGGCATCCAGTGGAAGTCTTGGTTTTGTTTCATTTCTTTTCGTCGGTTTTCCGATTGTCATGGCGAACATAGGGAAAACGTGTTCAGGCAGATTGAATAATTCGCTGATCTCAGCTGGGTTATTACGCGCACCGCCAATATAACAAATACCGTATCCTTCTGATTCAGCAGCAATAACAAAGTTTTGTGCAAATAGCGCTACGTCGGCTACGCCTGCAAGAAGGTTTTCAGCAGAATCAGCCACAATTTCTACACCTTGCTTTTTGCCGGCAGCCTCCAAACGCTTGAAGTCAACGCAGAATAAGAAAGAAGCACCTGCTGTTTTGAATTGGAACTCATTGTTAGAGAGCTCGCCTAATTTTTTCTTTTTGTCAGCATCAGTTACCCAGATGACACTGTATGCTTGGATGAAATGTGAGGTAGCAGCCATTTGTGCTGTTTCAATTAAATCTCGTACAACCTCTTTTGGTATCTCTTCACCTGTATATTTTCGAACAGATGAATGGCTACGCAATAAATCTTTAACCATCTGTAGAACAACTCCTATTTTGTGGATTTCTTTAATTAACTATAGGAGAAATTGTAGGAAATGACTAGCGAAACGAATCCGCTTGTATGTAATATTTAGAAATATCAAAAAATAGTATTGACTTTTTAAAATGCAATACCTATACTTACAACAACAAGATGGAACAGAATAAATTACCTTTATCAAGAGTGGCGGAGGGAAAGGCCCTGCGATGCCCGGCAACCAGTAAGTTATCTTACATGGTGCTAATTCCTACAGATTCTTTATTGCGGATCTGACAGATAAGGGGAGGAAAATGCTAATGACCCTCTTCTTATGTGAAGAAGGGTTTTTCTTTTGGAAAATCCTTGCCACATGCCTCAGATTTCCATCTCAAACTATATTAGGGGGAATTAGAATGACAGAATTTCGTAAAGAGACTTTAGCAGTACGTGGAGGCCAAACGCCTGATCCTACAACTGGTGCAATTGCAGTGCCGGTATACCGAACTACAGCCTATAGGTTTAATGATACAGAGCATGCAAGGAAATTATTCGCCTTGGAAGAGCCAGGTAACATTTATTCTCGAATCATGAATCCTACTGTTGATGTCTTTGAAAAACGAGTAGCCCTGCTTGAAGGTGGAACAGCAGCGGTTGCTTTATCATCAGGCATGGCGGCCATTTCATTTTCTATTTTAAATATAGCGCGTGCTGGTGATCATATAGTTTCAGCTGCGAGTGTATATGGAGGAACGTACAATTTATTTGCCAATACTTTGCCACGATACGGAATCAATACTACATTTGTAGATGAACGGAAGCTTGAAGATTTTGAAGGTGCAATCCAAAAAAATACAAAAGCGATTTATGTTGAAACGATTGGTAATCCTAGTCTTTCAGTAGCAGATATCGAAAGTATTGCGGATGTTGCCCATCGACACGAAATCCCTCTAATCATCGACAATACATTTGCATCACCGATTGGATGCAATCCTATCGAATATGGTGCTGATATTGTGATTCACTCTGCGACTAAGTGGATTGGCGGGCACGGTACGACAATCGGTGGTGTTGTGGTGGATGCAGGCAAGTTTGATTGGACACGAGGTAAATTCCCTGACTATACAGAAAGAGATGAATCCTATCATGGCATCCGATATGGCATTGATGTGAGTAATGCAGCTTTCACTACACGCCTGCGCGTACAATTGCTGCGCGACTTTGGGCCAACGCTTAGCCCAGATGCTGCCTTCCAGTTATTACAGGGTCTTGAAACACTGCATCTTCGTGTGCCTTATCATAATGAAAATGCTAGAAAGGTAGCTGAATACTTACGTCAGCATCCTCAGGTGGAATGGGTAGGATACAACGGCTTCTCTGATAGCGAATTCGCTCCTCTTGCCAAAAAATATCTAAAGAATGGTTATGGCTCTGTTCTTACATTTGGAATTAAAGGGGGCAGAGATGCTGGACGCGAATTTATCGACAATGTCGAATTGTTCTGCCACGTGGCAAATGTAGGAGATGCCCGCTCATTGATTATTCATCCAGCCTCTACTACTCATCAACAATTAAACAGTGAAGAGTTGAAAAAATCAGGCGTGCCAGAGGAATTAATTCGCTTATCTATTGGGTTAGAAGCAATCGATGATATCATCTCTGCACTAGAAGAAGCATTCACAAAGGTAAGCCCAAAAGTTGCAGCAAAATAATTTGTTAATGAGTTTCACTTCGCCTCAGGGAAATAGCAGCATTTCCTAAGATTTTTAAATAAATAAAGAAAAGAGTGATGGATTGTCTTGTCACTCTTTTCATTTTGAATTGAATGAACACACTGTAAATACATATGTCTTTTATGGGAGGAATTATCTTGTAAACATACTCTGTGTAAGCTAAAATCATCAGTATGTAGATTAATTGATTAAGAGAATGGAGGCGGTTTTTTGAAAAAGGTAAAGGTTGCTATATTAGGTTTCGGTACAGTTGGCCAGGGGGTCTATCGCATATTAACAGAAAAGCGCAGTCAATTGAAACGGATGCTAGGTGTCGACCTAGAAGTAGCAAAAATCCTCGTAAGCAATCCGAATAAGCCACGTCCTCACGCTGCTAAAGAGTTGCTGACAAATCAAATAGAGGAAATCCTGGATATTCCGAATCTTGATGTTGTTTTCGAAGCAATTGTAGGAGAGGAACCTGCATATCAATACCTTGACCGCCTTATTGAAAAGGGATGCAACGTTATCACCGCTAATAAAGTGATGTTTTCTAAGCATGGTAAATCACTTCAGGAAAAAGCAGCGAAACAGGGAGTGCAGGTAGGTTTTGATGCAACAGTTGCAGGCGGCGTTCCTGTTATAAAAACGATGCAAAATCTGCTTCGTGTCAATGAGGTCCAGCGCATTCAAGGTATATTAAATGGAACATCCAATTACATATTGACCCAAATGCGTGCCAGAGGAATGGCATTTGAGGAAGCTTTAGAAGATGCACAGAAATTAGGCTACGCTGAAGCAGATCCTTATAACGATATATCAGGCCAAGATGCTTTTCGAAAACTAATGATCCTCAGTGAACTAGCATTTAAAGAGCAGCCAGATTGGAAGGATGTAAAAGTACAAGGTATTAATGAAATCACATCCCAACAAGTAAAAGAAGCAACTGAAAAAGGCATGCGCTACCGACATATTGCACTAGTCCAAAAAAATTATAAAACAGGCGAGGTGCATGCGACAGTTAGACCTGAGCTCATAGATCAGAGTCACCCTCTCTATTCAATTGAGGAAGTAAACAACGCTGTTGCCATTGAGGCGGATCTGCTAGGCACCGTAACACTTGTAGGGCCAGGAGCGGGAATGCTTCCGACTGCGAGCGTGATGGTGGAAGATTATGGAGATATGCTAACAAAGACTAAAACTGCTATTTCAATTTAACTCAATTAAAAGATATTTATCATAATATTGGTTTAAAAAGAAAGGATAGATGAACAGGAGTGTGGACCTGTATACATCTATCCTTTTACATTATATAACTTCTCTTCTTAGTCTTTTGGGTTGAAGAGTAGAATGCTATTTATAGCTATACACTACATACTTTTATCGTCTACTTAATCGGCATATCTTCCCATGAATAATCTGGTATTGTCGCAATCCATAACGTATCTTTCATGATATCCACATCCCAAACGATGAGATCTCTCGTATCAAAGACTTTTTTAGATTTTTGTTCATCTCTTGTATTGATGGAATAAATAGCTTCATCTCTATGTGTGCTGCCGAACAACTTCTCTCCTTTTTTAATAAATCTAACCAGCACTTCATCAACTTGGACATTTCTCCAATTTCCCTTACCTTTCTGTCGGAGATTTCGAGTCCAAATTCCGCCTTGTGTTGTAACAAATAGCCTATTATTAATCACTTTCATATCCATAGGTTCATCATTACAATGTGGTATGGTTATTAATTTCCATTGATTTTTTGTGTATTGCAAAATACTTCCTTCATCTGATAACATTACCAAATCACCGTTATTTGAGATTTGTAGCACATTAAATGGTTTAGGTACTACAGTTTGTTCCCAAGTCTCTCCTTGATTGATTGTATAGTAAACCTTACCTTTTGAAGTCACAGCTATCTGGTTGTTAGCAGAAAAATCAATTTTCTCTATAGGGTACTCTAATGAAAGGATTTTAGTACCCCTACTTTTCGATGTAATACCTGCCCATATTTCTTTTTCTGTGGCTACGTATAATCGATCTTTCATATCAAACCAAGCATGTGCTACATAACCATTAAATTGCAGTTCTATCCATGTTTTACCATTGTTATGGCTCAATTCAATAAAGGGTTGCTTGGTTGTGCTAAACTGCGTTGGCTTTTTGTCGCCCCATATCACCAATTGTTTGTTCCCTGCAACAACACCCATAATAGCCATTCCTTTATTTGACAGAACTTCATTCCCAATATGTTTGGATAGTAATCCACCGCCGAAAGGTAATTTATGAATTGCACTGACTATATCTCCAGTTTTGGTATTGAATGAAATTCGAGTAAAACGGTTATCTCGATCATTTCCAACCACTGTTAAAATAGGTTCACCCTCGATACTATCAAGTGTAAAATGATATCCTGTCGCCCAATCCTTCCCTTGTTTTAATCCGTATTTATCCTTAGCCAATTGTAGAGCTTCAAAGCTATCTAACCTAATATCATCAAAAGGAATTGTTGGGCCTTGGGTTTGTTTACTCGGTCTAAAGAAGGTAATTTTCTTTTTTGAGATACCAACTATTACATAATCTTCTGTACCTGGTACCACAAAGGTCGTAAACCAATTAAAGCGTTTTCCTGTATCTCCTCTCGAACCTCCCATTGTTTCATCCACACTGTTTGCTGTTGTAAGTGTTGCATTTACATTCCATTCTTTCGCTCTCTGATATCCAATGTTAATCGCTTCTTTTAATGTAATTTCAAGATCTGAAGCGATTACTTCACGATCTTTCAAATTGACAATAACTAAAAAAACTAACAAACAAGTAACTATTTTTATGAACTTCAAAATTACCACCATCCTAAAATAATGTGCCTTGTTAGGTTGGGGTAAATCGATTGTTATATCCTTAGTATGTTCAATAAAAAAATACCTTTTTATTCAAAGTACCTTCTTGTCACACTCCTACCTGGATTAATATGTAGTTTAAGAGCAATTGTGTTAATACAATCGCGCCAATTAAGTAAACAAGAATTAATTTCTATCCCAAATTCTTTCTACGTTTCTTAAAACTTTTCCGTCAAAAGTCAATTTATATATATCTGGCATATCAAGATTCTGCCAAAAAGAAAAATTATACTGTCTGTCAAAGAAATTCATGATTAGCACCATGATATTTCCATGTGTTCCTATCACTACATTTTTACCTTTATAGTTGTCTAATATTTTAAATGTAGATTCAATACCCCTTTCTTGAGCCACAACGTTAGACTCTCCACCTTCCCATGAAAAGTTGTAGTCTTCCCAGACTTTTGCTATTGCAAAAGCAAAATCATTGAAGGGACTGCAGTTAAAGTCCGTTCTTTAAAACCTTCTATAATTCCTATATCTGTATGTATGTATTCTGCTATGTCCTCTACGGTTTGAACCGCTCTTTTATAAGGACTTGAAAAAACGAAATCAATACCCTCTGTTTTTAATAATCTTGTAACCAGTGGGGCATCAGAAAATCCCTTTTCTGATAATGGTCTATTTAATTCATCAGGTGTATAGGTAGAATGTGTATGCCTAACAAAATATAAATTAGTCATTGTATCAGCTCCTGACAGTAATGATCCTATTGTAGCATTGGAGAATTTAGGAGGAGTGATAAACAAAAAAGTACACCACTAATTTTTAAATGGCGTACTTTTATTATTATCATTAATTTTACAAAGTAGTCCTCATTGTCATTAATCCTCATCCTTAATATCAATATCCTCTGGAATAGGTGTGTTTTTCCATATTTCGATTTCTTCTTTTATTCTATCCAATTGTTCAAAATAACGTTCAAATTGGTCGCTATTAACGAGGAATTGCTGGCCATCATGTACAGCGCGTATCCTTCCTTCTAAGACATAGCGCATCACTTGATGTTCGGGCATAGAGAGATCCTGTGCTGTATCTGCCACACTTTTGTACATCAAAAGAACCCCCTTTTTGCTTCATTATACTAGTAGATGTAGGGTTGCTCAACTGCTGGTTTGTTAGCTACAATATAAGACCGAGAGGCTAATGGTTTCTCTCTAACTTTTTGCTAAGAAAAATTCTAGCAAAGATGAAGCATATTTTATAGAATGAGGTTTATTTTTTGAAGAATAATAAAAGGCTTCTATGGGCAGCTTTAGTGATATTAGCGATGATTGGTGTTTTATTAATTGCATTTTATGAATTAGCTCCAAAAAAAGAGATGAAAGAAGCGCCCCTAAAAAATGAAAAACCAAAGACTTTGAAAATAGTAGAAAGTGGTGGAGACGATTTCTTACAGACGCAAGGGCAAAAAGTGAGGGAAAAAGATAGAGCGACGCTTGAGTTAATTCAACATTACAATATAAGGAAAGAGTATAATGTTGGCGAGGTGCATATCTTTGTTAAGGAAGTTAAGCTGATAAAAATGACAGATATAGTAGATGAAGAGAAACAATATTTAAATAATTATAATAATAAGTCGATAGAGGATTTACTTGAAGAAAAAAACAAATACAAAGATGCAGATTGGAATGAATTAAATGAGGCTGTTCAAAAATCCGGGTGGAAGATTAAAGACCGTGCATATTACATAGAAATTATCTATAAAGTGACTAATCAATATCCTGAGGTAGTGCAGTTCTTTAGCTTCCTAGATGTTCAATTTGATGGAGAAAGTTTTTACGTTCCAAGAAGAAACTTTATCTTTAGTAATGATACCTTTGTTAGCGAAAGTAGCGCATCAAGAGTCGACTATCGTAAAGGTGAAAAAAGAGAGGGAAGAATAGGCTTATTGCTGAAAAAGCGTCCTAAACAAATGGGTGACATTCAGTTCTCTACAGACGATGTACGTAATGGCGTTACGCACGAATTGATAAGATCAGGAAAAAACTTTGATATTCCTTTAAAGTAGTAACTCTATTTCCAGAGATGTATCATACTCCATTTTAGAATCAAGTAGAGTGGGCAAGTTACAAAAACAAACTATTATCACTTAGGAATGAAGTGATAATAGTTTGTTTTTTGGTGTTTATTATTGGTGATGTTAGAAAGTTCTCTTCGATAGGGTTGTGAAATCCTGTAAAATAGGAGTAAATCTTAAGAATTTCTTCATTTTTAGGCTCACTTCTTTTTAAGATTTGGCCTGTAAAATGAACTATATAGAAAACAGTGAAATGAGGTGCATGAAGTGGCATCCTATACAATATTAGTCACAGATGATGACCAAGATATTCGTGATGGCATTGAAATCTACTTAAAAAACGAAGGTTACCATGTATTAAAAGCAGCGAATGGGTTAGAGGCATTAGAGAAATTAATGGAAAATGAAGTCCATTTAATCATATTGGATATTATGATGCCAGAAATGGACGGGATACAGGCAACTTTTAAAATACGAGAAGAACAAAATATCCCGATTATTATGCTTAGCGCTAAAGCTGAGGATGGAGATAAGATTCACGGACTATCAGTTGGCGCGGATGATTATGTGACAAAGCCCTTTCACCCATTAGAATTAATGGCTCGCGTTAAATCGCAATTGCGTCGCTACGTAAAACTTGGGACCTATCAAGAACAGCAAGGGAAAGTAGTATTAGGCGGGTTAGCATTAGATGCAGAAGCAAAGGAATTGTCGCTGGACGGCGAGCCTATAAAACTGACAAAGATTGAATATAACATCGTAGAACTCTTAATCACCAATGCAGGTCGTGTATTTTCAATAGAAGAAATTTACGAGCGTGTTTGGAAAGAAGCGGCTTACAATGCGGATAATATTGTTGCAGTTCATATAAGAAAAATACGTGAAAAAATAGAAGTAGATCCAAAGAATCCAAAGTACTTAAAGGTGGTGTGGGGAATTGGCTACAAAATGGAAAGAGCATAGCGCAATGATTTGGTCAATCATCGCTTTGTTGCTTGCATTCGCTAGTCTTTTATATTGCTTATCATTTATTTTGCACTTTATTGATTTTAGTTTTGCCAAAGCCCTAGCTCAGCTAACACGTACAATTGGAGGAAACGCATGAAACGAAATAAATATATTGCCCAGTTGTCTCTAATTTCTATTGTATTGATTGGGCTATATTCTTTTTTAGAATATGGCCACCAATACTTTCTGAAAAACTTTTTTGAATCTGATACTTTCCAATCAGATTATGACGATTTTACACACCAATTAGGCTCGCTTGTATTAAATCCAGCAGATGGAGATGAGGCGAAGAAAAAAATCAAGGTCTCTTCTAGTGAAATAGAGGATTATCGGAATTATTATGGAAGCTTAGGAGAGCAAATAGCCAATATTAAAGACCAGTATAGAGATAGGATCCAAGAAGCAAAAGATGCCAAGGCTACTACTGTCGAAGAGGCACTAATCAAAGAGCGAGAGAAAAAAATAAAAGATATCACAAAGAACTTTGAAGACGATCAATATGTACGCGACAAGATTATAAAAATTAAAGAAAAAGATATTGATCAGTATATAAGCGACAGAGAGAATAACAAAGAGTACTTTTTCAACTATTTCTCTTATTACTCATATAACCTCACTGATCTAGAGACGGGCCAGTCATTTGTGAAGGGCAATGTGAAGGGAGATACAGCCTATACAAAGCAGTATAATCGTACCGATGATACCCTAGATTTATCATTATCTTCTGATGATATCGTGTATGAAGGAAGTGATGGAATCTCTTATGATGTGTCAAATTTATTGGAGCAGAAGACACACCGATATACAGGAAGTATCTCTATTTCAGAAAAATTATTTACACAATCAAGCTACTATGAGGAATATAAAAACTTTCAATTCCACAAACGACTTCTTTATTTTATTTGGTTAGTTAGTATATTCTCTATAATTGCCTTATTTTTATTACGTCCGTTTCAATTAGAGATACAGAAGGGCCGCGCATTTTACCAGTGGATACGTAAATGGCCTATTGATATAAGAGGGATATTTATTGCATTAAATTTATTTGCTACTCTCTTTGCCGTTATTTTATTATCGGAACACTTAGTATTCACTCGTATATATGGAACTTTCTTTAATAAAGCGATGTTTGTTTTCACTTTTATATTTGAATTTGCTTTATTGTTTGTTTTAGTACATTTTATCATTAGGCAATCGATGATGTTGATGAAAGACTTGGATACAGGGGAGAAGCGTGCGAAAGCTATTAAAGAATCTATCCTTCTTCATGTAATAAAGGATATTCAACATTTATTTTTATCTAGAAGCATTGGTCTACAATCTATCGCATTGCTAATTACTGTTTTTTTAGCAGGCGTAGGCATAGTCATTGTATCGGATGGTAGTGGAGGGGCATTTTTACTTTACATGTTTTTATTTATGTTTGTAGCAACTCCAGCAACATTAGTATTTCTGCGTCGCATGGGTTATTTAAATCGAATGATGAAACAGACAGAGGATATGGCGAAGGGGCGATTAAGCGGTGATATTCCCGTTCGAGGCAAATCACCTTTTGCCCAGCATGCAGCAAATTTGAACGCCTTACGTGAAGGTGTCCGTTCTTCTATTACAGAGCAAGCGAAAAGTGAGCGGTTAAAAACTGAACTTATTACCAATGTCAGCCATGATTTAAGAACACCATTAACATCCATTATTACGTACACTGATTTATTGAAGAATCCTGCATTGACAGAGGATGAGCGTAATAGCTATATAGCGATATTAGATAAAAAATCACAACGCTTAAAAACATTGATTGAAGATCTATTTGAGGTGTCTAAGATGGCGACCGGTAATATTGAACTGCACAAACAGCGAGTTGATTTAAATCAACTAGTCAAGCAAGCAGTGGGCGAACATGAGGAAGAAATTGAAAAAGCAAATATGTCGTTCCGTGTGCAATTGTCAGAGGAGCCATTATTCGCATATGTAGATGGCCAAAAGTGGTGGCGCGTGTTAGATAACCTGTTGATCAATGCATTAAAGTATACAATGGAAGGAACACGTGTCTATATCACATTAGAAAAAGTGAATGATAAAGCGCAGTTTGTTATCAAAAATATTACGAAATATGAGTTTGGCGACCAAAATGTCGAGGAGCTCTATGAACGTTTTAAAAGAGCTGATACCGCTCGCCATACAGAAGGGTCAGGCCTTGGCCTTGCTATTGCTCAATCTATCGTCGATCTCCACCAAGGCAGCATGGAAATCACAATCGATGGCGATTTATTTAAAGTGGTTGTTTCTGTGCCATTAGAGCGATTATATTGAAAAAATATAAATAGGTTCCAGAATTCTATGATGAATTCTGGGCTTTTTTTAATTCCATCAAAAAACTAGTAGCAAAAAACAATATAATATAGGAAAATGATATTAATAATAATCTATTTACTGGTAAATATATAAAAAGATAGAAGTGAGTGATATACATTGATAATAATAGGAATCATCTTTATTTGTTTTTTGCTTTCTATCCAATATGTTCGATATATTGGTTATGAAAAAAGTGAATATAAACAACTGACAGGCACATCATTCGGAAAAACCTTTTTTAACAAGGGACTATATGGGGAATATTTAATTGTAAAAGAGTTACAAAAGTTGCCGGGCAAGCATAAAACGCTAGTCAATCTTTATATTCCTAAGACAAATGGAGATACAACGGAAATCGACGTTATATTCATACATGAAAGTATGATTTATGTGATTGAATCTAAAAATTATAGCGGATGGATTTATGGTAGAGAACGCGATTATAAATGGACTCAGGTTTTTCAAAATAAAAAGAAGTATAAGTTTTACAATCCTATCAAGCAAAATCGATCACATATACAACATTTGCAGCGTTTACTTTCAAGTGTAGATGAGAAGTTTTTTTATTCTCTGATTGTTTTTAGCAACCGTTGCACTCTGAAATCAATTGATATTGAATCAGAGTGTATAGAAGTTATCAATCGTAATAGGTTGCATGTGGTGAAGAAGATTAACGCTCTTCATAGGCCTGATGCAATACCAGTTAATCTTATCTACAATAAATTGTTGCCTTATACAAATGTAGAAGAACAAGTGAAAGAGAAACATATTAATGATCTTCGCAAGAAGCACTCATCTTAAACGAAAAAATGAAAGAGCTAGAGTACAAATCACACTGAACTCTAGCTCTTTTATACAAGCAACTATTTATCTTGAGATTCTGGACCTACAATAATAGGTGAGGTGTCGGTAGGAACCTCTTCTTCTTCTGTAATAATCTTTTTATCCGCAAACATGTTAGACTGCAATCGAATAAATTGATAAATATGTGTGACGATTACTTTTAGTACTGCATAGCCTGGTACCGCCAAAATAATCCCAGGCAAACCAAATAGATTTCCAGCAGTCAAAATAACGAAAATAACCGTTATAGGATGGACTCGCAGAGATTTGCCCATGATTTGTGGAGAAATTAGTTTTCCTTCAAGCAATTGAACGATGACCCAAACGATGGCTAATTTCAACAGCATAGATGGCGAATGAATCAGCGCAAGAATAATGGCTGGCGTGATAGCAATAATAGGTCCTAGATACGGCACTACATTCGTTACCATCGCAATGATTGCTAGCGTTAAGGCATAATCTAAGCCGATAATAAGGTAGCCAATTAAAAGCAATGTGCCAATACATAAGGATACGAAGATTTGACCACGTATATATGAGCTTAACGCATGGTTCATTTCGCTTAAGATTCGCTTGGTTTCTGAACGTGATTGATCTGGCAAAAACTGTAGAATATATGTTGGCAGATTATCACCGTCTTTCAATAAATAGAAAAGAATAAAAGGAAGCACTGCCACAGCCATGATCACTTCTGTAATGGTTCCTACAACTGAAAATATACCATGTGAAAAATCTGCTGCATTATTGCTGAGATAGCCTGACACACTTTGCGATATTCGATCAATATCAGCATTTAGAGGTTGCATCCATTTTTCGACAAAATCATTATGTGCCAATTGTAAAACTGTATGTTGTACCTCTTTTGTGAGAGTTGGAATATTCATGATGAGACTTTGAATTTGTTCTTTTAAGATGGGCAAAACAGAGGAAATAATGACCGTAAGTATGCCTATAATCAATACGTATAATAATAAAATGGATATAGTCCGCTTCACCCCAGCTCGTTCGGAGAAATCAATCAACGGATTGAATAAATAGAAGCAAATTCCTGCCAGTATGATCGGCAAAAAGATAGTTCTAATAAAGATAGCGAAAGGGATTAGAACAAATCCGATTTTGGATAGCGCTAGAACAGTTAGACTGAAGATGAAGACAATAAGTGTATAGACAACAAACTTGCTGTTTAAAATTTTCCTTTTAAAGATAGTTCCTTTTGAATCTTTAATCTGCATTATACTCACCCACCCCTGGTCATTCTTTAGAATGTATCCAACAAATGCTGCTTATTTTTGAACCTTGCTTAAAAAATAGCGTCTTGCTAGTTAGATAACTATTCTTTACCCTTTATAAGACCGTTTCTAACTAAATTGCTTGCTCATACTGTAATTAAGTAACCCAATTGTAAAGATACTATGGATAAACGCCTCTAATTTGCCGTAATTAACCAAAAATATATATAATTACTGGTAAGGGGGAGGAGAGTTATGATTAGCCGGCTTCTGTTCAACTTGCAATTACACGCGGGTAAGTTTAGATTACTAGGCTATGCGGTCTTGCTAGATGCATTGCTAGGGATAGGGGATATTACTGTTTATTTAGCTTTACCGGAATTATTTATAGGGATCCTGTTGACTAGTATTTTAATGGTTGTTGTTAGGAGATACGCGCCTATTTTCTATAAAGTAATTTTAAAAAGACGGGCTTTGTTAACTACTGTACTAACTGTATATTCTTGCATTATTTTTATGCATTACTTTATTTGGATTGCGCCATATTAAAATAAGTAAAAGCCTGATTTCCTTAGTAAGGTAAGAAATTGGGCTTGTTCTACTTCGTTATTTGATGGAAATATATTTACATACAGTTTAAAAAGGTGAGGAAAGGAGCGTTCTATGGGAGTCAGCAAAATAGTCAAAGGTCTTTTATTGGTTGTCATTTATAATTTGATTGTCTATTACCTTGGATGGAATGTGTACCACTTTTTATCAACCGTCTTTCACTCTCATTTTAGCCTTATATTTTCCATTATTTGGCTTTATATCGCATATAGTATTATCATCAGCAATTTCAATGAAAAGTTTCGTCTAACTAAAGTGGTGAGCGCCTACTGGATGGTGTTGGTCGAATATGGGCTTCTCTTGTTCCCGCTCGCTGATTTAGCCCTATGGCTCATTCCCTCGCTAACAGTTTTATGGGTAGGAGTAGCTGTTATTGGCATATTCGCTTTGATCATAGGAATTGGCTCATATATGGCTTATTCACCGGTCGTTCGGAGAAAAGAGATAAACATTAAAAAAATTCATCCTGAAAGTAAAGATTTTCGTATGGTCATTGCTTCGGATTTTCATCTAGGCATCTTGTCTAACAAAAAGCTTTTACAAAAATTTGTGAATATGTCGAATGAGACAAAGCCTGACGTCGTATTATTAGTGGGGGATATTGTAGACGATCACCCGTATTGGTTTAAGGCATATCACATGGATGAGGTCATGAAAAAGTTAACTTCTACATATGGTGTATACGGAGTTCTAGGCAATCACGAATATTACGGTCGCCAAATTCCTATATTTGTAGAAGAAATGAAAAAATCTTCTGTAACCATCTTACAAGATGAAACAATATGTATAGCCAATGCGTTTTATTTAACAGGAAGGGAAGATAAGACGAATACTAATCGCAAGTCTTTAAAAGAATTAGCTGAGCATGTTGATCAGCAATATCCGTGGATAGTCATGGACCATACGCCATCAGATTTGCGCACACCTACAGAACTTGGTGTCGATATCCATCTCTCAGGCCATACTCATCTCGGGCAAATGTGGCCCAATCAGTGGATAACGAAAAAAACATTTGAGTTGGACTATGGTTATTTATTAAAAAATACAACGCACTATCTCGTATCATCTGGTTTTGGATTTTGGGGGCCACCGATTCGAACTAATAGCCGGAGTGAAATGTGGATTGTAGACGTGAAGTTGACGGATTAATGTAACGGAATTATAAAATAGCTATCATTCCCGATGTGTTATGATTAATTTTGCTGGCAATAGCCAAATGAAGCATCAAATAAAAGATAAGGAGTTATTATGGAAATAATTGAATTATTAAAATCCATCATATTAGGTTTTGTGGAAGGCATGACTGAATTCGCCCCTGTATCTTCTACTGGCCATATGATTATCGTCGATGATATGTGGTTGAAAACGCAAGAGTTTCTTGGCGAGTCATCGGCCAATACATTCAAAATTGTGATTCAGCTGGGTTCTATCCTAGCAGTGGTTGTGGTGATGTGGAAGCGGATGTTAAGCCTTGTTGGTTTATATCATATCAAAGGACAAAGACCTCATCATCATTTCAATTTGTTGCATGTCATCGTGGGTATTATCCCTGCTGGTATACTAGGTGTTCTGTTAGAAGACTTTATTGACAAGCACTTATTTGGGATTAAAACTGTTATTTTCAGTCTGTTTTTCGGAGCGTTATTTATGATTGCGGCGGACAAATGGGGACCAAAAAGACCAAAAGTGCACTCGCTTGATGATTTATCATATGGGCAAGCATTTAAAGTGGGGCTTATTCAATGTTTATCCCTGTGGCCAGGTTTTTCACGGTCAGGCGCAACGATTTCCGGCGGTGTTATGCTAGGGCTAGATCATCGTACGGCATCCGACTTTACGTTTATTATGGCGGTTCCTATTATGGCGGGTGCCAGTCTTGTATCCCTGCTGAAACATTGGGATGAAATTAATTTCGGCGACATGAATTTCTATATCGTTGGATTTATCAGCGCATTTGTGTTCGCTCTTATTTCTATTAAGTTTTTCTTGAAGCTTATTTCGAAAGTGAAATTAGTTCCGTTTGCCATCTATCGTATTATTCTAGCGATTATACTTGCAATTATCGTATATATGTAGAAAAAGAGATGTCGGTTTTCGACATCTTTTTTTAATTGTGTGAAATATATTATTTAAGTGAAAGAGTGCCAAATAAACTTGTCTTGTGCTATAATAAAAAACAGTAAAAACACAATATATCTTTATTGTGTTGGTGATATAACACAATATATAGTATGAAAGCCACATTTTTATCTTTTCTGCAGTTAGACGGTTAAAGCTAGCTGCGATGGGGAAATTGCACATAAACAACAGGTGAATTTTCTTTCTGTAGACACAAGATGTAGCTTTTCAGCACTAATTATACAACCTAGATTATGTCGTTTTGTGTCTCATTTCGTAGGCTTCGGAATCAATAAATTTATTCCCTTATAAGCCTTGCGATTGTTCAGCCATTGGGTTAAAACAATCGCTTTTTTAACGAAAGAGCCAAAACGATTATCTTTTGGGATAGATTTTGTAAAAAGGAGACAAAAATATGCTAATTCGTTTGGATGAAAAAGAAAAAGTAATGCAGCAACTAGAAGATGAGTTTGGAAAAGAGGATTTAGAGCTGCTTAGACGGAAGCATGAACGTTTAGAAGATAAGCATCCTGAATATACGCTTGTTGAGTGGACACGTGCTTTAGCGCTTGAAGCATTAAGCCTGTTAGATGAATTAGAACCTTATTGGACATTTGTCGCAGCACGGTTGTTGCTAGCAGAAATTTACGAAGAATATGCAGCACTTCGCCATGTTCAACCTACAGAGGTCTATCAAGCTTTTCCAAAACAGGTCCAAGAATTAGTAGAAAAAGGGTTATATGACCCGGCACTAGCAGAAGCATATACACCTGAAGAATTACAACAGCTAGCGGCAGCGATGGAACCGGAGCGCGATAAGTTATTTACATATATCGGCCTCAAAACATTGATGGACCGCTATGTGACTCGTGAACACGACAATACGCCAATCGAATTACCACAAGAGCGTTGGATGGTCATTGCGATGACATTGATGCAAAACGAAAGTGATAATCGACTAGATAAAGTAAAAGAAGCTTATTGGGCAATGAGCAATCTTTATATGACAACAGCTACTCCGACCCTTTCGAATGCTGGGAAAACGCATGGCCAGCTTTCTAGCTGCTTTATCGACACAGTAGATGACAGTTTACAAGGCATTTACGATTCCAATACAGATGTTGCAACATTATCTAAATTTGGCGGCGGCATCGGCGTTTATATGGGTAAAGTGCGCAGCCGTGGTTCATCTATTCGTGGATTTAAAGGCGCATCAAGCGGTGTAATCCCATGGATCAAACAACTAAATAATACAGCTGTATCAGTTGATCAATTAGGGCAA
The DNA here is from genome assembly GCF_008638315.1 of Rummeliibacillus sp. TYF-LIM-RU47. Taxonomy (NCBI): domain Bacteria; kingdom Bacillati; phylum Bacillota; class Bacilli; order Caryophanales; family Caryophanaceae; genus Rummeliibacillus; species Rummeliibacillus sp. TYF-LIM-RU47. The sequence goes on from NZ_VVIR01000001.1 coordinate 41,405, forward strand.
CGCCAAGGGGCAATCGCTGTTTACTTAGATGTTTGGCATAAAGATATTTTCCCATTCCTTGATTTGAAATTGAACAATGGTGATGAGCGTATGCGCGCACATGATATCTTTACAGGGGTTTGTCTCCCAGATATTTTCATGGAAGCAGTAGAAAATCGTGAAGAATGGCATTTATTTGATCCGCATGAAGTACGTACAGTTATGGGCTTCAACTTAGAGGACTACTATGATGAAACAAGAGGACAAGGCTCTTTCAGAGATAAATATTTAGCTTGCGTAGAAAACCCTGAATTATCTTCTGAAGTCGTACCTGCTATTGATATCATGAAACGGATTATGCGTTCACAGCTTGAAACAGGCGTACCATTCATGTTCTACAGAGATGAAGTAAACCGCATGAATGCAAACAAACATACAGGTATGATTTACTCAAGTAACCTATGTACTGAAATTGCACAAAACATGAGTGCAACTGAGTTTGAAACTATTACAGTTGAAGATGACTTAATTGTCACTCGCCGCAAACCTGGTGATTTTGTTGTGTGTAATTTATCATCTATCAATCTTGGTAGAGCAGTACCGGCGAATGTGCTAGAACGTTTAATCGGTATTCAAGTGCGTATGCTTGATAATGTAATTGAGTTGAATAATATCCCTGTTAAACAAGCTGAAATCACAAATTCACGCTATCGCGGTATTGGCCTTGGTACATTCGGATGGCACCACTTGCTTGCATTAAAAGGCATCACATGGGAATCAGATGAAGCAGTTACTTACGCGGACGAGCTATATGATCAAATCGCTTACTTAACTATTAAAGCATCGTCTGAGCTAGCGAAAGAAAAAGGATCATACCCACTATTTGAAGGCTCAGATTGGCAAACAGGTGAATACTTCACAAACCATGGCTATGACGGCAAAGAAAAATGGGAACTATTGCGTCAACAAGTTGCAGAACAAGGAATGCGCAACGGCTATGTAATGGCAGTAGCTCCTAACTCAACGACTTCTATTATTGCCGGCAGTACAGCAAGTATCGACCCAGTGTTCCAGAAGAGCTATTCTGAAGAGAAAAAAGATTATAAAATCCCAGTTACAGTACCGGATTTGAATGAAAAAACAACTTGGTACTATAAATCTGCTTACTTTATCGATCAAAATTGGACGATTAAACAAAATGCAGCGCGCTCTCGTCATATTGACCAAGGTATATCCTTAAATTTATATGTACAAAATACCGTCAAAGCGAAAGAATTGCTTGCCCTTCATTTAAATGCATGGAATAGCGGCATTAAAACAACTTATTATGTACGTTCTACTTCAGTTGAATTATTAGAATGTGAGTCTTGTGAAAGCTAAAAAGGAGAGGGATTTAATATGACAACAGTCAATAAACGAGTACTTATGGACAAAGAAGCACCCAATCGTTCGACGAAAATTGTCAACGGCCGTTCATCTAACATTTTGAATTGGGATGATGTACGCTTTAGCTGGGCTTATCCTAAATACAAAAAAATGCTCGGTAATTTCTGGACGCCTTTTGAAATTAATATGAGCAATGACATCAAACAATTTTCTCAACTAACAGCAGATGAACAAGAATCATTCAAAAAAATTATCGGTTTGCTAGCATTACTAGATAGTATCCAAACAGATTATGCCGGCAAAGTAGCTGATTATTTAACAGATTCAAGCCTTAATGCCTTGATGATTATTCTGGCACAGCAAGAAGTCATCCATAATCATTCATACTCTTATATTCTTTCCAGTCTTGTATCAAAAGATGAACAAGATCGCATTTTCGACTTTTGGCGCACTGAGCCAATCCTAGAGAAACGTAATGACTTCGTGATTAAAGGCTATCGCCAATTTTCTGAGGAGCCAACTATCGAAAATATGCTTGATTCCGTTGTTTATGATGTGATTTTAGAAGGCCTGTTCTTCTATTCAGGATTCTCGTTCTTCTATCATCTTGCACGCAACCAAAAAATGGTAGCAACAAGTACAATGATCAATTATATTAATCGTGATGAACAGCTTCATGTCGATCTCTTTGTAAAGATTTATAAAGAATTGTTGGAAGAATACCCTGAGTACAACACACCAGAGCGTGAAAAACATGTGCAAGCAATCTTTAAAGAAGCAGCACAGTTAGAAATTGAATGGGCACACGAAATTATCGGTGACAAGATCGAAGGGCTAGAGGTAGAAGATGTGGAAGATTACGTGTACTTCTATACTAATGTCCGCTGCAACCAATTAGGCTATGAACGTCCATTTGAAGGTTACCGCAAAAACCCAATGAAATGGATTAAAGCTTATGAGGATGTAGATCTTGGCAAGACAGATTTCTTTGAACAACGTTCACGTCAATATACAAAAGTTAATGTCCAAGACAATGGCTTTGATGAACTTTAATAAATAACTTTATAAATACCAAACGAGTACATCACTTACAAAAGTGATGTACTTTTTGTTTGCAGTTTTAACTGAAAATTGATAAATATCCTTTGCTTTTTAGTAAACCCTTGCTGGATTGCATGAGCTGAAAGCCTAGTAAGAAAAAAGTGATGAGGGGATTAAAGCTTAATAGGACAGATTAGTTGATTAGTATAAAAGTGAAAACTAAAATTAACTTTGTAATTAATTATCAAAGATTTCACAACAGGGAATAAGGGGAGAATATTCATGATAAAAGGTATTTTTGAAACACATATAAATGTGAGTGATTATAAAAAATCTGCGGAGTTTTACGAAAAACTGTTAAATATTATTCCATTATATGAAGATGCGGAACGAAAACTAAAGTTTTATTGGGTGGGACAACCTGGAGAGGCTATGCTAGGTATACGAGAGAACTATCCAAGTTCCTTAGTTCAAAGACAGCATTTTGCTTTCAGAGTAGATTTAAATGATATTTCTTCAGCAAAAGATTATTTGTCCTCTTTGGACATTGATACAACAAACTTTTTTGGAGAGAGTGCTGATAATTTATTAGTATTTCCTTTTATGCCTGCTGTATCTATCTACTTTGAAGACCCAGATGGTCACTCGATTGAATTTATTGCTATGCTAGATGACCAGCCAAAACCTGAATTAGAGATTATGCCATGGAAAGAATGGGAAACGTTGTGTGGTAGAGAGTGATTAAATAAAATAACTACAGTTGTCCAACCTTTAAGGCAATAAAAGGATAGATGAATCAGCTATAACCATGCTGTTCATCTATCCTCTTTTATATATACGAAAAACATCAAAATTGATCTAAGTAAAAGTTCAGGCAAAAAGTCCATCCTGCCACAATAAAAGACCCAACGGCTAATACAAAAAAGAAAGTTCCAATAAGGCTTGTTTCTGACTCTTTTTTATCATTCATTGCGATCTTCCTCTCTGGCCGATTTTCTCTATTGTCAGAGTGCCCATTTAGGCATTAATGCATTCATAGAGATGAGAAAATATCGAGCGGGAGGACAAGAAAAAAACTCCTTTTATTCCCCCTAAAAAAGATGGAATAAAAAGAGTTATGGTTCGTTTATAACTTAACCGGCGTGAAACAGAGAGCTAGTCATCACTAAACAAGTTAAATACGCCGCCGATGCCGCGTTCACCAACCTGTGAACCCCCAACTGTTTGAGGAGCAGCAGCAAATACACGACTGGCTAAGCGACTAAATGGCAATGATTGGATCCAAACAGTGCCAGGTCCCTGTAGTGTTGCAAAGAATAGACCTTCTCCGCCAAATAGAGCTGTTTTAACGCCGCCTACAGCTTCAATGCTATAATCAACACTGCTTGTCATCGCAACCAAGCATCCTGTATCTACTCGTAGTCTTTCACCAGCTTGAAGATCTTTGCGGATAATCGTTCCGCCGGCATGGACAAATGCCATTCCGTCACCTTCTAGCTTTTGCATGATAAAACCCTCGCCCCCAAAGAAGCCTGTGCCTAGTTTGCGTTGAAATTCAATGCCAATGGACACACCTTTTGCAGCAGCTAAGAATGCATCTTTTTGGCAGATGATTTTGCCATCGTAAATGCTTAAATCCATTGGTATGATTTTGCCGGGATAAGGAGCAGCAAATGAAACATGGCGTTTTCCCATATCTTCATTTGTGAAGGTCGTGATAAATAAGCTTTCTCCAGTAATCAAGCGTTTGCCGGCACCCATCAATTTGCCCATTAAGCCGCCGCCACCTCTACTTGAACCATCACCAAAAACAGTTTCCATCCGAATGCCGTCTTCCATCATCATAAGTGCGCCTGCTTCAGCCACCACTGTTTCATTTGGATCTAATTCCACTTCAACAAATTGCATATCATCGCCATATAATTTGTAATCAATTTCATGATTATTCATAATCAAACCCTCCGAATCGTATAATCTATAACAAGTTACGTATGAGAGAATAAAAAAGTTCCGCAATATAATATTTTGAATAATAAAAATATTATACAAAGGATTTCCTCTTCTTATGTAGAATAGTAGAGCAAGAGGGTTGCAGATCGATCATACAACAAGGGGGAATAATGATGAGTATTCAATTAGAGCACTATATCGGAGGAAGATTTCTAGCAACAGAGGAAGAAAAATGGACAAGTGTGTTAAACCCAGCTAATGGAGAATTACTGGCTGAGGTACCGCTAGCAACAGAAGTAACTGTAAATGAAGCAGTGGCGCAAGCAAAGCAGGCGCAGCAAGAATGGGCATTAGTGCCTGCACCGAAACGAGCGCAATATTTATATGCGATCGGCATGAAAATGCAGGAAAAGAAAGAACACCTCGCGACTGTTCTCACCAAAGAAATGGGAAAAGTGATTGAAGAGGGACGAGGCGAAGTACAAGAAGGCATTGATATGGCTTTCTATATGGCTGGGGAAGGCAGAAGATTATTCGGTGAAACTACCCCATCTGAACTTTCGAATAAATTCGCCATGAGCGTTCGAGCACCAATTGGTATTGTCGGCTTAATCACACCTTGGAATTTCCCTGTAGCCATTGCGACGTGGAAGAGCTTCCCTGCAATTGTGGCAGGCAATACATTTGTATGGAAGCCAGCAACTGAAACGCCAATGATGGCTTATGAAATGGCCAAAATCTTTGATGAGGTAGGCCTACCAAAAGGTGTCGCCAATATTGTTTTCGGTTCTGGCGGCGAAGTAGGAACAGCGCTGATTGAGCATCCAGATGTCAAAGTCATCTCGTTTACAGGGTCCACCGAAACAGGCAGGAAAGTCGCTAGCCTTGGCGGACAGCATCTAAAAAAAGTATCCCTTGAAATGGGTGGGAAAAATGCGGTCATTGTCATGGATGATGCTGATTTAGATCTAGCAGTAGATGGGATTTTGTGGAGTGCATTTGGAACTGCAGGTCAACGTTGCACCGCATGTAGCCGTGTTATCGTGCATAAAGATGTAAAGGAAGAATTAGAGCAGCGTTTGCTTGAGGCGATGAAACAGCTGTCAATCGGGGATGGATTAGATGAATCGGTCAAAGTTGGCCCTGTCATCAATCAAAAAGCTCTGGAAAAAATCCATTATTATGTGGAAGAAGGACAGAAAGAAGGAGCAAGGTTGCTTGCCGGAGGACGTATTTTAACAGAACAACCTTATAGCCAAGGTCATTTTTATGCTCCGACTCTTTTCACTGATGTTGCACCGGATGCTCGCATTGCACAGGAAGAAATTTTTGGTCCTGTTGTTTCGCTAATTGCCGTAGCTGATTTAGAAGAAGCAATCCAAGTAAATAATAGCGTTCAGTATGGATTGTCTAGCTCGATCTTCACACAAGACATCAACAGTGCATTCAAAGCTCAGCGCGACTTGGATACTGGTATTGTCTATGTCAATGCAGGGACGACAGGAGCTGAAATCCATCTGCCGTTCGGTGGCACGAAAGGAACGGGCAATGGCCATAGAGATTCTGGTGTAGCTGCATTAGATGTGTATACCGAATGGAAGAGTGTCTACATTGATTACAGTGGTAAGCTGCAACGCGCACAAATTGATACAGAATAGATAGGAGGAAACAGGATGAAAATTGCCGTTTTGGGTGCTGGTTTAATGGGGAAAGAAGTAGCTCGTGATTTAGTGAGAAATCCAAATATAGAAAAAGTCTTTTTAGCGGATTTAAACAAAGAACAAGCGAAGCAATTTGCCGATACATTGCAGTCAGAGAAAGTAGAAGTATTACAGCTTGATGCAACAAATGATGAGCAATTGAAGTTGGTTATGTCAAAAGCGAATGTAGTCATTAATGCACTTTTCTACACGTTTAATGAGCGTGTTGCAAAGACTGCCATTGAAGTGGGTGTCCATTGTGTAGATCTTGGCGGCCATATTGGCGGAGCGACAGACCAGATTTTAAAATTAAACAGTGAAGCCCAAGCAAAGGGTGTTACGCTAATTCCTGATTTGGGTGTAGCACCAGGCATGATTAATATCCTGTCCGGTTTTGGTGCCTCTAAACTAGATCACGTGAAATCAATCAAAATCTATGTTGGCGGCATACCTGTAGAGAAAGAACCACCATTAGAGTATAATGTGGTATTTTCACTAGAAGGCGTGTTTGATCACTATACAGATCCATCTCATGTTGTGCGCAATGGCGTTTTGCAAGAGATTCCATCTCTATCCGAAGTGGAGCCTTTCTATTTTAAAGGATTCAATGGCTTAGAGGCATTCCATACATCTGGCGGCTTATCAACATTGCCGGAGTCATATCCGGATATTCAAACATTAGAATATAAGACTGTGCGTTATACAGGCCATGCCGAAAAATTCAAGTTACTCGTTGATTTAGGCCTTACAAATAAAGAAACGGAAGTAACAGTGAACGGGCAGAAGGTCAAGGCAAGGGATGTTTTACGCGAGGTACTGGAAAGTAAGATTGGTCTTGGCGATAAGCAAGATGCTGTATTATTGCGTGTGATTGTTAGCGGTGAAAGCAATGAAGAAGCTGTTTCCTATGAATATGAAATGGTAACATACAGAGACCAGGTGAATAACGAAACGGCTATGGCTCAAGCAACCGCGAATACTATTGCGGTAGTTGCCCAACTAGTTGGCGATGGCACAATTGATAAAAGAGGAGTCTACCCGCCAGAAAAAGTGGTTCCAGGTGAAGCGTATATTAAAGAAATGGAGCATCGAGGAGTAAAGATTACCGAAATCAAACATCGTTCAACAAATATTGTAAAGGGCTAATACGAATGGGTCTAATCCTGAGGGAAGCCTGAAACGAAATACAAATGAATAAGATGAGTAAAATAATAAAGACCGAACAAATGTGAAAGTAAGTTGTAAATTTCACATAGTGTTCGGTTTTTTATTAGCTTCTACACTCTTCATATTTAACTAGTTATCTACCATTCTAAGAATGCAATTCGGGTACCGTCACAAATGTATAGCCTCTTTTCTCAAGGTACGTTAAGACAGCATCTAGTCCCTGTGCAGTGGATAGATGTATATCGTGCATCAACACGATGGCACCAGGGTAGACATCCTTTTTCACTTGAGATAAAAGTTTTTTTGAATTAAGGTATTTCCAATCCAGCGTGTCTACTGTCCATAAAACAATAGGTTGGGATGATTGTGCTTGAATTCGTTTATTATAAGCCCCATAAGGCGGTCTTAAAGCAAAAGGCATACAACCAGTAGCTTTTTTTATCTCTGCATTCGTTTGATTGATTTGACGTTTAACTTTTTTAATCGGCAATGTTCTAAGATCAGGGTGAGAATAAGAATGGCTGCCAATTTCATGGCCATCTGCGTACACTTTTTTGGCTACATTCGGATACTTATGGACTTGTTGTCCTAGCATAAAGAATGTGGCCTTAGCGTGATGCTTTCTTAATATGCGCAATATTTTAGGTGTTACCGTATTGCTAGGCCCGTCATCAAATGTCAACGCAATTTTCTTTGCTGGTTGTTTCTTCTTAAAAGGCGGAGCGAGAATAGCGTTGGTGGTAGATGATAAAGGGATAACATATTTTTTTATGCCCGTTATATTCTTAGAGAGCTCGCCTGGATTATAATAAATAATAAATGCGTTTTTTGTTAGAGCAAATTCTTGATAATTACCCCATATAGGCCGTGTGATATTTGCTACAGAAGCAGCATCGTGATGCTGCTTTATCAGACAATCGGACATGATTTCGCCTTTAACAGTCCTAGATAAAACGCCAAGATTTTGCTTTGTTTGAATAATATCTTGCAATAAGACGACTTTTTTGTTTTTATAATCATACATAAATGTTTTTACACACTTCCTCTTTTTGTTGAGAGTTTGTGTTAAAACAAATGAATAATAGTTCTTTTTATAGATAATCATTTTAGTAGATATCGTTAATTTGCTCTTTTTCCCTTTAGTATCTGTTGTCATCTGGTTTATTAAATAATCGTCTCGCATTTTATCAACAGAGTCGGTAACATTTTGATTAAATGCTTTATTAGGCGTTTTAGGAAACTGAATTGTGTAGGCCACATCTTTATCGGCTGCTTTTGCTTTTTCAGTTACCAAATAAATGCCCTCATGTTTTGTTTGTTTTTGCGTTGTGTTGGATACTATGTTTAGTTTATCTTTAGGATTGCTAGCAGGAGCTCCATGCTTCTGGTTAATCAGTGTTTTAGATACAAAAAATATAAGTGCCAAGATTGCAATACCCATCAAAATAAGTATAGAAAGGTAATACTTTTTTGGGTGATCGTTAGTAGTCACTCCCGTACTTCCTCCTTAGGTGTGATAGTTTTATTCTACCCTATTCGACAGGAAAAGTGAGCAGAAAAATGTTAAATCTAACATTTTTGTTTAAAAAAGATAATTGAAGTATGAGGTGAAAGGTATTGATCGAAATAGCACAGGAAGAATTAGCTATTGATTGTTTTTTGCTAGCTGGACGTTTGTTAATCCAAAGCGGGGCTGAAACGTATCGAGCAGAAGATACGATGCTAAGAATGGCCAGTTCCCAAGGATTCACAGACGCTCAAAGCTTTGTCACACCAACGGGTATCATTTTTTCAGCGGGTCACAAAAGGCCCACTCGAATTGCACAGATTGCAAGCCGTACAACGGACTTAGAGAAAATTGCAGTAGTCAATGCCATCTCAAGGAGATTGACCTCCGGTGCCCTTACTGTTGGGGACGCGTATGAAGAACTTTTACGTTTAGAGAGGACAAATTTATTCTTCCCTGTTTGGGTGCAGCTGATAGCAGCAGCAACATCTAGCGGATGTTTTTTAATTTTATTCAATGGTAAGTGGGTTGATGTGCCATCAGCTATGGCAATCGGTGCATTTGGCTATTTAATTTATTTGGCTATGCATTCTTTAACAAGAGTGAAGTTCTTTGCAGAGTTTACAGCATCCTTGTTTATCGGCGTAGCAGCCATGCTTGTGTTAAAAGCAGGATTAGGAGCACAGCTTGATAAGATTATTATCGGCTCGGTCATGCCGCTAGTTCCAGGGTTAGCTATTACCAATGCGGTGCGTGATCTAATGGCAGGTCATTTTGTTTCTGGCGTAGCAAAAGGGATGGAAGCACTTTTGACCGCCTTTGCCATCGGAGCCGGCATAGCGCTCACATTGTCATTTTAGGAGATGTTTTGAATGGATTGGGTATATCAAGGAGTGCTAAGTTTTATAGGGACAGCTAGCTTTGGCGTTATTTTTAATGCGCCTAAGAAAACGCTGTTTCACTGTGGGCTTGTCGGCATGTGCGGGTGGTTAATTTATTATGCATTTATGCAAAAGGGTGTCGATGCTGTGTTTGCTTCTTTTGCGGGTGCTTTCTTAATCGCGATTGCTGCCCATTTGTTGTCACGTCGATTTAAAACACCTATGATTGTATTTAGTGTTGCGGGAATTATTCCTCTTGTGCCAGGGGGTCTTGCTTATAATGCTATGCGCTCGATTGTTGAAAATGATTACGTCGAGAGCACGCAATATGGAGCGAAAGTGTTTATTATTGCTGGCGCTATTGTTATGGGGCTCGTATTCGCAGAAGTATTAATGCAGCTAGTGTTCAGAGCCATTCGGAAAAGGAAGGCTAGGATGATCAAAGCAGGTTAATTCCGCATATCTGTTTGTTCTTTAGCTATCACTCATATTTCACATATAATAAAACAGCAATTGAGCCCATTTGAAATGGTCCAATTGCTGTTATTTTTTTAAAACAACTTTTCAATGTCATCTGCATCCATTGGATAACCGACCAAGTAGCCTTGAATCGCATCACAACCATATTCTGCAAGAAGCTCTTTTTGTTCTTCTGTCTCAACACCTTCGGCTAAGACACCCATATGAATGGATTTGCCGAATTGTATCATGCCGTTGACAAGCTTTTGCGTTTTTGGCTGATAAGGCATGGATGATATAAAGGTTTGGTCTATCTTAAATTGAGAGAGCGGCAACATCTGCATGTAGCGGAACGAGGCGTAACCTGTGCCAAAGTCATCAAGAACAAAACGAACACCATCATTATGCAGCTGCTTCATTTGTTTAATAATAGATTTTTCTGCTTCCGCTTCCAATGCAAACTTTTCGGTAATCTCTATTTGCAACAATTCTGCAGGGCAATTTGTGCGTTCTAATATGCTACTTATCTGTTTGGCCATATTTTTATCTCGAAATTCGCGCACAGATAAATTAATGCTGGCCTTAATGTTTAGACCAGATTCTTTCCATTGTGCAGCTTGCATACACACTTGCTCCAACATAAAGGTGCCAATATTATTAATCAACCCTGTCTCTTCCGCGATAGGGATTAGAACATCTGGCGCTACTGTGCCTATTTCTTTATCATCCCAGCGCACAAAAGCTTCCACGGCTATGATTTCTCCTGTATTTAAATCCAGTTGCGGTTGATAAGAAACTTTTAAATCTTGTTGGTTAAGCGCAACGAGCAGCCTTTTCTCGATAATGGACTTCGTATATAAAGCCTTATGATCTGCTGTTGAAAGGCTGCCAATCTGTGCGCCCCCTTCCGCTTGTATTTTCTTTAATGCAGTATAGGATGCTTTCATTAAATGAGAAAATGAAATTTGGTCATTTGGATACTTTGAAATACCGCCGCTAATTGAAATAGGGAATGCCCCATGATTGATATAAATCGGATGCTGTTCTAAATAAGACAGGAACCCTTGAATGAACCATTCACCAAGCGGTGTTAGGACGACAAACTCATCCATACTGACACGTGCAATGACACTGTCTTGAAAATATTTTTTTAAACGTTGAGTAAATTCTTGCAGGGCAATACGGTCTGCTTGGTCATTATAAATTTCTTTCAAAGAGTAGAACTTGTCGATGCTAAAATAAACGAGACTAAAATGATTTCTTTCTTCTATCATCGACTCAACTACTTGCTCAAGACGATTGCGGTTCATTAATCCAGTCTCTTGATCAATATAAGCAAATTTCTCTAGACGTTCCTGTAATTGTTTTTTGTCTGAAATATTATTTTCTAACAAAATATAATGTGATGGGCCTTTTGCATTTTTTAGTGGGATTGCGGTTAAGTCGACCCAATAATGCTGTCCATCCTTTGTAATTTTTTCTGCCTCTCCATGCCACTGATTTCCCATTTCTAGTGTCTTCCAGATATTATTGGCGAATTCTGTTGTTTTTGAATCAGAAGGGAAAAGCTGCCAAAATGATTTACCGAGAATTCTTTTTGGTGTCCATTTGCTTTGCTTTAAAAATAAAGGGTTCGCATAAGTAATCAACCCTTCCTGATCAAGTGCTGCCAACATAAAGGTCGAATCTAAATATTCATGAATGTTAGATATTTCATTGAGCACAAAATCAACGGCTTCTTCTTCGACTAATAAGAATTGGCAATGCACAAAGCTTTCGTCGTTAATCGACAATGTATTAAGAATAAGAGAGATTTGGATAGGGTCTCCCTTTTTCTTTTGCAATAATATGTTATTTAGTTGTATAGGGACTTCTGACTGAAGGATATTTAGCCATCTGTCTTTAAATGTATTGGTATAATCTTTTACTATAAATGGAGGTGGATTGCCTTCCAGCTCTATTTCTGTATAGCCAAACGCTATCTCAGCTCCACGATTCCAAGAGACGATATTTCCTTTTGAATTTAAGATCATCATAGGGCAGGGCGTCTGACGAGTAAGTGGATGTACAGTAGGGTTTACATGCTGGGTTTCTCTCATAAATTATATTTCTCCTTGGAATTTCTATATTTTCTATTATAGTAAATTGAAAGGTATAAGTCATTAGTAACAGGGTATTTAGAGATAAGTATTTTTTTTGTGCCTTCGCATAGGAGAATTAAAATATATATCCCGAAATGTAAGACATTTGGTTTTACTTAAAGGTAAGTGGTTGGTTATAAGGGGGTATAAAAAAGAGTTATGAATAGGTATATTTAACTTACTTATTATACATATATTATTAATAAATTGCTTATTGTGTCGCTTTAAAATGTAAAATCAATTTTATTTCGTAAATCGAACAGTTATGTGATAATAAATAAAAACTCTAGAAAAGAAGGGAGGAGATTAATAGTGAAAACTATTATTGGCTTCATTAAAGCTTATAAAGTGCCGGCTAGCATCGCGCTTTTATTGATGCTCATTGAATTAATGGTTGAGTTGGCACAGCCACTGCTTATTCGGAAAATTATTGATGAAGGAATTGTTGAGAGCGATATACATACCATTTGGTTTTGGGGCACCATTATGCTATTGCTTGCGTTACTTGCCTTTTTTGCTGGGATTATTAATTCCTTTTTCTCGGGGTATGCCGCACAGAATCTTGCATTTGATTTGCGTACAGCTTTGTTCCGTAAAGTTCAATCCTTTAGCATGACAACGTTTTTACGGTTCCCGACTGCTAGCCTTATCACTCGGATGACGAATGATGTCACACAAGTACAGCAAGTATTTTTTATGAGCTTGCGTGTTATGTTGCGGACTCCTTTGGTCGTTATTGGTAGTTTAATTATGGCTTTTTATATCAATCCATCGCTTGCTCTGTATCTTGTTGTAGGTGTACCTTTTTTGCTGATATTCATGTATCTTATGGTGAAAAAAAGCATCAAGCAATTCTCAGCGGTACAAAAGCGTGTAGACAGGATTAATACAATGATTCAAGAAAACCTTCAGGCGATTCGTTTAATTAAAGCCTATTTTAGAGGGAAATATGAAGGGTCACGTTTTGAAAAAGCAGCATTTCTTTTAAAACATGATACATCAAAGGCTTTGCGTTTGATGGAGTATATCCAACCCATTTTATTAATCGTTATGAATATCGCATTACTGGCGGTTTTATGGTTTGGAGCAGGGAAAGTGAGTACTGGACATGCAAAGATTGGTGACTTGGCGGCGATTGTCAATTATACCATGCGCCTAACAGGTTCCTTTTCGATGTTTTCGTTCATTATTATGCTCTTTTCAAGAGCAAAGGCTTCTGCTGATCGCATGGAAGAAATCCTCTTGGCTGAAGACATGCCAAAAGAAAAACTACCATATAACGATGTATTAAAAGAAGATAAGGACGACGTTATTGAATTCAAAAATGTATCTTTCCATTACCCAGGCACAACAACATATGCCTTACAAAATATTTCTTTCACATGCAGAAAGGGCGAAAAAATTGCCATCATGGGTGCAACAGGTTCTGGAAAATCGACTATTTTTCAATTGCTTCTAAAATTCTATGATTGTTCAGAAGGTGAAATCTTTGTGAATGGTCGTAATATTACTGATTGGAAGGCAGAAGAGCTACGTCAATACCTAGGATACGTACCACAGCAATCTTTGTTGTTCACAGGAACAATTGCTGAAAATATGAGGTGGGGCGCAACAACGGCTACGCAGGAAGATATAGAGAAAGCTGCTGTTCAAGCCCAAATCCATACGTCCGTCACACGTTTCCCAAACAAATATCAAACAAGAGTGGGACAAAAAGGCGTCAATCTTTCGGGTGGACAGAAACAGCGTTTATCCATCGCTAGAGCCATTTTACGGAAGTCTCCTATTCTTTTATTCGATGATAGTACAAGTGCTCTCGATGTAAAGACGGAAGCAGCATTATGGGAAGAACTCGACACCATGTCTGCTACGATGCTTGTCATTACTCAAAAAATCCAAACAGCGAAAGGTGCGAATCGTATTCTACTGCTAGACAATGGGGCGGTAGCTGCCTTCGGTACACATCAAGAATTGCTGGGCAGCTCAACGCTCTATAGCAAAATCGTCAGGTCTCAAGCAGAGGGGGAGAAATATAATGATTAAAAATTGGTTTCGGTCCTATATGTATGAGCCTGTTTTAACAAAAGAAGAAATTCAATCCTCCAAAAAGAAAAAAGGTTCAAAAGCGGCCAATTGGCGTAGGACACTAGGCGGCATTTGGAAGCTAGTGGATGAACAGCGCGGGTTGCTGATCTTCGTGCTACTCATGGTCATCGTTAGCTCGATTCTATCGTTGCTCGGCCCCTACTTGATTGGAAAAATCATAGATGATTATCTTGTAGAAAAGAGATACGGCGGACTCAAATCCATCATTGGCATTCTTGTCGCTGTATACGTTGGCTTGTCCCTGTCTCTGTTTTTCCAAAATTATTGGATGATTGGCATCGCCCAACAAACAGTGTATCGCATGCGTACAGGTCTTTTTTCAAAGCTCCAAAGACTGCCAATTTCGTTTTTCGACCAACGGCAACATGGAGATTTAATGAGCCGGATGACCAATGACATAGATAATATTAGTTCAACGCTTAACAGCACCTTTATTCAAGTATTCTCGAGTACATTGATATTGATAGGTACTGTGGTTGTCATGGTTTCGATGAGCCCGCTCTTAACGCTCCTTACAATGGTGATTATTCCTATCATGTTTGTTTCCACCCGTTTCATTACACGGCGCACGGGAAGACTCTTTAAAAGGCAGCAAGAGGCACTCGGTATGCTGAATGGAATGATCGAAGAAACGATTTCAGGTCAACGTATCGTAAAAGCCTTCTCTCAGGAGGAGCGTGTGATTGAAGACTTTGCAGAAAAATCCAGTGAATTGCGGCGTATTGGCTACTGGGCAAATGTGTATTCTGGAGCGATTCCAAAAGTGATGAATTTCCTGAATAACGCAAGCTTTGCGATCGTGGCTGGCGCCGGTGGTATTCTTGCTTATAATGGATATGTTTCGATTGGTACAATTGTCGTTTTTGCGGAATATGCACGCCAATTTACAAGGCCGTTAAATGATTTAGCCAACCAATTTAACAATATTTTATCTGCGATTGCCGGAGCAGAACGAGTTTTCGTCATTTTGGATGAAGAAGATGAGCAAGATGAAGCAAAGCAACAGCCGTATAAAAAGATTAAGGGGGATGTTCGTTTTAAAGATGTCTCTTTTAAATATAATGCAGAAGAAGAAGCGTACACATTATCGCATATCAATTTTCATGTGAAAGAGGGTCAGACAGCGGCGCTTGTTGGTGCTACCGGGGCAGGGAAGACAACGATTATGCAGCTTCTTGCCCGCTTTTATGACGCTCAAGAAGGCAGCATTCTGATAGATGGAGCCCCTATCTCTTCCTTTGCAAGAGAAACGATACGAAGCCAGATGGCATTTGTCCTGCAGGAGCCATTCTTGTTCCAAGCAACCATTATGGAAAACATTCGGTATGGCAATTTGGATGCAACAGATGAGGAGGTAATAGAAGCGGCAAAAAGAGCAAATGCCCATCATTTTATCATGTCTTTACCAGATGGATATAACACAGAATTAGCAATGGATGGCGGCGAAATCAGCCAAGGCCAAAAACAATTGCTTTCAATTGCTAGAGCCCTTGTAGCAGGACCTTCTATACTATTGCTAGATGAGGCAACAAGCAGCATTGATACGGTTACAGAATTAGAAATACAAGAAGCGCTCGAACGGTTGATGGAAGGACGCACAAGTTTCGTCATTGCCCATCGATTAAATACGGTGAAGAAAGCAGATGTTATATTTGTAATGGAGCAAGGACAATTAGTAGAGTCAGGCAGCAGGCAAGAATTAATTCAGAAAAAAGGCATATTTTATCAGATGCTGCAAAACAATAATGAATAGGGGACAAGGAAACTTATGGATATATACGTAATGAGGGCAACTTATCCCGTAGATGATGAGACAATTCAAGAGGTCAAAGATTTACTAGAAGCATCTCAGGAATTAAATAAAGATCTGTCGCTATTAATGAAAGAGGATCTTTGGAAAAACGCTGAATGCAAAGGGTTTATGATACTGGCATATAATGAACAGGACCAATTGCTCGGCGTCTTATGCGCAAGCGATATGTTTGGCTTCAACACATATGAATGGTCAATAGCAGTTCATCCGCAATTCCGGCGAATCGGAATTGGAACAGCCATTTTCCAAGCATTCGCTAATGCCCTTCTTGAAAGAGGTGCGATGGGCGATATGGCAGTTGCTTATCATGAAGAAGCGAGTGCTTTATTTTTAGAAAAACTGGGTTATGACTTTAGTTCGGCAGAAGCAACGCTACAGGCATTGCCCCAATATCATCCAGAAAATTGGAATAGAACGATCCGGCCATATAAAGAAGATGACAAGAATAAGGTCATAGCACTTATGCAAGAGGGCTTTTCAGATTTACCTGAAGAGACGGAAGAGCTGATCTACTATAATACAAATACAGAAGGCCGAATGCTATACATGGTAGATGAGTTGGATGAGAGCGTTGCGACTGTGACGCTGGCAGAAGAAAGAGAAAGTCTTTGGATTACTGCATTTGTAGTCGGAGAAGAACATCAAAAAAGAGGGATAGGCTCTGAAGTCTTGCAATGGGTAAGACATAAAGCTTCTGAAAAAGGGATGGGATCTGTCCTTTTAGATGTAGAAGTAGAAAATCAAAACGCACTACGCATTTATCAGAACAATGATTTTACTATCATCCAGCAGATTGATTATTTTGTGAAAAACAATAAGTAAGATAAAATATATTATAAATGTTCTGTAAATTTTAGGTTAAAATTAACACTAAAAAGGGTTAAATGGGATATACTTTGGGTAAGAGTCTTCATAAGATGGACTATCACATGCTTTTAGGGGGTTTTTGGTATGAGGCTACCTGCATTGCGTAAAGCGGAAGGCGGACACAAAAATTTATTAAGCCATGTACTTGGCAAAGTATTGCATTTTAGACCAGTTAAAACTCGCTTAAAAAAGAGCTATTATCCTATTCCTAATCGAAAGTAAACCTGCAAAAAGAAAGCTTGTGAATGAATTAAGGCTACATCTGTATACTCAGATGTAGCCTTATTTTTTAACTTAAGGAACGCTCATTTAACTAAATTAGGCAACTTATTAAATGCAATCTATAGATTAGTCTTCTAATAGTAGATATTTCTTTTTAGGAGCAACCAAATGTAACTCATGCATAGCGCGTGTAAGTGCCACATATAAAAGCTTACGATCAAGTGCTGTATCATAAAAGGCTTCGTCAATCGCAGCAATGATAACGGCATCGAACTCTAGTCCCTTTGATAAATAACTTGGGACAATAAGTAGCGCATCTGGGTCGATGGCTGATGACTCATCTAGTGTCTGAATATGTAGGTCTTCTTTTGAAAGTACCTTCGCTGCTTTCTTGGCATCCTCCGCCGTTTTGCAAATCAATGCAATGGAGCGATGACCATTACCTCTGATTTCTTCATACAATTTCGCTAGTTGTTTAGGCTCCCATTTATCCATTGGATGGAAAGCGGGCTCTTCTCCATGCCGCACCACAGGTTCAACGAGGGGAAGGTCCTCGTCCATTTGCTGAAGCACTTCGTTGGCAACATTCATAATTTCAATAGTTGTTCGATAGCTCTTTTGCAATGTCTTATAGCTTGCGCGAGGGAAAAGTTCGCGTACAGGGTCCCATTCCGTGAGAGATCGGTAACTGTGAATTCCTTGTGCAAGATCACCGACCATTGTAAACATGTCAGTCTCTAAGCCTTCTTTTAAAGCAGCTAGCTGGAACAAGCTATAATCCTGTACTTCGTCAATGAAGACAACTTTCATTTTCCATTCATCTTTAAGGCCTTTAATTCTGGCGTGTAAATAGTACAGCGCAGCAAGGTCTTCCAATGTCCAAGCTTCCTTTTCATGTGCTTTTAAGAATTCCTCCTGCATTTCCTTTGTAAAGCTTGAAGCTAATTCCTGCAGAAGTACTGGGTCTGTTAAAAATGTACGGTAAAGTACTTTAATCTTGTATTTATCAAAGCGTTTCATATAACGAGAAACAACAGTCTTTGCTTCTTTCTCGACCTGAGGCAGTCGCTCATCACGCTCATCAATCCATTTGGTGACAACTTCTTTACGCTTCGCATCATCGCGGATGCCAAAGATGGATCGATCTAATATATCATCGTAGCGTTTTTTTAATGTGTAAATCAGCTGTTTTTTCTTTTGGCGTATATGGTTTTGTAAAACAGAACGAATTTTTGCGAGTCTCTTTTCTATGGGCATATATTGATAGTCTTCTAAAAAAAGTCTGCGTAGGTGTGATGCTTTCATCATGCGGAATTTTTCAATATAAATATCCTCAAATTGGTCTGCTATTTGCCATTCAAGTTTCTTAATATAACGATCCATTATTTCAAGATATTGCATCGTGCCTTTCATTCTTGTAATCCAGCTGTATTCCTCTACACTTTGGATGGCATTCTCCAACTGTTCATTAGCGTTTTGAATTTTAACCTTGATGTTTGTGGCCTTTTGAACATACTCTGCAAAGGTCGTTTGACAAATTTGTCCTACACCAAGCTCTGGCAGTACATCCGCTATATAGTCTATAAATAGACGGTTTGGCGCCAAAATCATTAAATTCTGTGGTTTAAAATGTTCGCCCATTGTATATAAGAAATAAGAAATACGGTGAAGGGCTATCGTAGTTTTTCCACTACCCGCTGCGCCTTGGACAAGAATAGGCTGCTTTAAATGTGCCCGTATGATTTCATTCTGCTCCGCTTGGATGGTCGACACGATTTCTGTTAAGCGTACATCTGCTTTTCCAGCAAGCGCATCCTGTAACAGTTCATCGTTTGTTGTCAGATCAATATCGCGGACATCCAGCAGCTTGCCATTTTCAATTTTGTACTGGCGCTTTGAAAAGAGATGGCCTTTCAATTCTTCATCATTTACCATGTAGGTAAGGTCACCTAAACGTCCATCATAATAAACATTGGCAACAGGTGATCGCCAATCTACAATAATCGGTTCTTGTGAATCTCGGTCAAAGAGAGAGGTCTTACCGATATATAGCTTCTCTGCCGGCTCATTTTCCTTTTGAAAATGAATTCGCGCAAAATAGGGTTTTTGTTTTATCGCTTCGAGTCCTTCTTTTTGGTTTTTCGCCATATCAAAGAACCTCGTATTGGTTAATATATTTTGGTAGCTAAGACTGGAATCGAGATATTCCAAATCGGACATTGCAGAGCGAAGATTTGCTTGGGCAGCTTCAAGCTCACTTTCTGATTCATTTAGTAGCTTCTGCATATAATATTTCGTATAAGAAAGATGTTGTTCTTCTTCGTTGAAATCCGGATGTTTTGCCAAAATAAGGACCCCCTTTTTGCTTAAATAGGTACTGATTATTATATAAGAAAATAACTTTGAGAGAAAAATAATGATATACGGAGGTAAAACAATTGGATATTTTTGCGCATCGTGGCGCTTCGCGCTATTTCCCGGAAAATACCCTTCTAGCTTTTAAAGAAGCAGCGAAGATCCCAATATACGGTGTCGAATTAGATGTTCATCGGACAAAAGATGGCGTGCTAGTCGTACATCACGATGAAAAGATTAATCGAACTTCCAATGGGAAGGGATTTATTCATGAAATGGATTTTGCAGAGCTTCGTAGCTATGACTTTGGTTCATGGAAAGGGGAACAGTTCGCAGGCCAACAAATACCCACTCTCCATGAAGTATTAGACATTTTTCGTGTAACTCATCATATGATAAATATTGAGTTGAAAACAGATGTTTATAGCTACCCCGGTTTAGAAGAAGATGTCCTGCAAACCGTGTTAGAACACGACATGGCGGAGAGAATCATTTATTCATCATTTGATCATGAAATTCTTGAAAAATTGCTTGAAAAAGCAATACCTAATGAGGTAGGCCTTCTATTTTCAAAGGTTTTAATCAACTTAAGTGAATATGGGCAGATGGCAGGGAGTAGTACTCTACATGTTTCTTTGATAGCAGCCAAACGCAATGCAGTGAAAAAGGCGATTGAACTAGGCAATCGCGTTAGAGTTTATACAGTCAACCGAATAGCTGATTATGATTTATTAGAGGATCTAGGTGTTGATGCTATTTTTACCGATGAGCCTGAGAAAATGTACCGCCATGCCTACGAAAAAAAATACCAAACGAAAAAAGAGAGTTCTTACGAGTAAGAGCCCACTCTTTCCGATTACCATTTGGCAATATGTTCTTCTACTGTTCCAAGCATTTGCTGGATCTTCATGCAACGACCATTTTCAAGCCGAATTTGACCGTTATAATAACCGACCATGTGGTGAAGTGAAGATGTCACTAACTTCAAGTCTTTGCTATCTTCCCTTTCAAAAAAAGGTGTAAATGAAAGCTGTACGTCATCAGTAAAACGCGTATGAATTTGCCATGGCTCCATGTAATCTGATTTATTGTAATGGAAGATGACATCCTCATGTATTTTATGCAATTTGCCATCAAGGAAAAATGCGTTTTCTGTCATACCTGTGCCATCTGTCCACAAGCCGCCCAGATTTAATCCGATACGATGTCCTCTGCATTTTTGGGAGGCCATTGCACGGTTCCATGCTGTATTTCGAGGCCATACCCCACGCCCGAAATCTAAGACAGCAAAACAATCTTCTTCATTAAACGTATAACTCTTGCTGTCCAACTTTACATAGCCATTGACAGGAAGTGAGAGGTGTTTAGCTGTTAGATGGAATGTTTGGCGATTCCAAGGCACTACGACGTTTAATGATTCATCCTCTACCTGATGTTTTATAACTAAATCTGCATGCAAAAGGTCACCTTCAAAATTGGGAATCGTTACCGTCATATGCGTTTCGCCATTCGAAAACAATAATTGAAGTTTTAATTCTTCATTATTCAAATGTACTGTTTCTAGCACGCGCTCAGGCATTTTCAGTTTTTTTCCAAGCGGAATGGTCACGATCTTTTCGCAAAAACGCTGTGTTTCATATTCTAAAAAACGAACAGAACAAATCACAGCGTAATCTAAGTGAATAATGGAGGTAGCGAATAAGATGTCATCACCAAATATGTACCAATTATTCCACTTCTTCTTACGCATAAAATGACCCTTCAGATTGCCTAGAATAATAGGTTTTTTGGCATAACCAATCGCCGCAGGGTTGAGGTTGCCTTTTTGATCGCATAGGAGTGTTGCATCCACAATTTCTTTTTCTGCATGCTGAGTCAATTCAAACATCCTTTCAAACGTAAAATCAAGAGTAATAGAAAGCTTACGAGAGTTCTCAAGTAGTAAAGGACAATAAAAACAAGTTGTTTCCAGTATACCAAAAAAGTGTGAGTATCGTCGCCTCTCAAGAAATCATAGAGAGTTTGGATTCATAAAGTTAAATAGGAGGTATATTATATGTATAACAGGCAAGCAGCTGTCGATTATGCAAATACTTGGTGGAATCGTCGGAATCCTGCATTCCCACAATTTAATGATGATTGTTCCAATTTTATTTCTCAATGTTTGTTTGCAGGAGGAGCCCCTATGACAGGTGCTCCTAATCGAGCAAAGGGCTGGTGGGTAAAGAAAGGCAATTGGAGCTATAGCTGGAGTACAGCCAATGCGCTACGTTCTTATGTGGCTTCCTCAAAAAAAGGACTTCAAGGTAAGAGGGTAGATAGTGCCAGTGATTTGAAACTAGGGGATCTCATTTTCATCGATTTTGAAGGCGATGGTGTTATCAACCACTCATTGATTGTAACCAGCATTGTTAATGGCGTCCCTTATGTAAATGCTCATTCTTCGGACAGCTATCATCGACTCTGGACTTATGAGGATTCCAGTGCATACACACCAAACATTAAATACTATTTTTATCAAATTTCAGTCGAATAATCTAGTAGTTGAGCCGTTTCAATATATGCTAGTTTGTGGTAAGTTAAAAAGGAATAATATACATACAAGTATATTAAATTAGAAAAATATACTTAATTGCAATAGAGGAGTGATTATGATGACAGAACAGTCTTTATCGGTTAAGGAAGCAATCCGCAATCGTCGTTCCATAAAACTATTCAATGGCCAGCCGGTAGATCAAGAAGATTTAATGAATATTATTGATACAGCTGTTTGGGCCCCTAACCATGGCAATCGCCAACCATGGCGTTTGGTAGTTTCAATTGGTACAGCTATGGATTCCTTGATGAGTGTGATTCGTGACTTTGCAGTGCCGAATTGGAAGGAACTGACGGAAGAAGAAATCAATAAAAAGATGCTTAAGTTTACAACTCCAGGCGCATATGCTTTTGTGATTGTTCCACAAGATGTACGCCAAAAAGAACGCTATGAAGATTTTGCAGCAGCAAGCGGCTTTATTCAAAATATGCAATTGCTTGCTTGGGATTTAGGTATCGGCGCTTGTTGGAAGACGCCTAATTGGTTAGACAATCCTAAATTCCGAGAAGCATTAGGTGTTAAACCGGAAGAACGGATCATCAGCATGCTCCAATTTGGTTATTTTGATGATATTCCAAAAGAAAAGCCGCGTAAATCGGCTGAAGAAATTGTCACATTTTTTAAATAGAAAAAACCAACGTCTCTCTAGAGAGATGTTGGTTTTTATTTTGAATTATTTTTCTATATTCGCTATCTCTTCAAAATAGTCACTTACTACACGAAGCCCTTTATCAAAGTTATCCAAATGGAAATGTTCATTTGGTGCATGGAAGTTTTCCGTAGACAAGCCGAATCCCATCATAATGACGGGTGTATTTAATATTTCGTCGAATGCCGCAACAATCGGAATCGAACCACCTGCACGTATATACGCAGTTTTGGCATCATACTGTGTTTCATATGAACGGCCAGCTGCTTGAATATATGGATGTTCGAGCGGTGTAATAAATGGTTTACCTTTATCAAATTCTGTAATAGTAGTGTCAACACCTGCAGGCTTGTGTTTTTCAATATGCGCACGTAGCTGTTTAACTATTTCATATGGATCTTGGTCTGGTACTAAACGGCATGTAATCTTCGCACCTGCTGTTGCGGGGATGACTGTTTTAATACCTTCGCCAGAGAATCCACCATATACACCGTTTATTTCTAATGTTGGGCGTGCCCATGTCCGTTCTAGGTAAGTAAAGTCCGTTTCACCAAACAATTCTTTCACGCCAGCTTCCTTCTTCGCGCCTTCTGCATCAAAGTCTAATGCAGCGTAAGCGGCTTTTTCTTCATCTGTAATCGGACGCACCTTATCATAAAAGCCATCGACTTGAATAGTCCCATGTTTGTCATGGAATGATGCAAGAAGTTCCACTAATGCATGAATGGAATTTTGTATGCCACCACCGTAGATGCCGGAATGCAGGTCACCACTTGCTGAGCGCACATCAATTTGGACACCTGTCAATCCACGAAGTGCATAGCAAACCGCTGGACGGCCAGGCGCATAAAGAGCAGTATCTGAGATTAAGACTAAATCAGCGGCCAGCTTCTCTTTATTCGATTCTACAAAGTCTGGGAGATGAACACTTCCGATTTCTTCTTCTCCTTCTATCAGGAATTTCACATTTACAGGAAGCTCGCCTTGTTTCTTTAGAAAGGCTTCGATCACTTTTACATGCATGAATACTTGGCCTTTGTCATCGCTTGAACCGCGGGCATATAGTTTATTCTCGCGGACCTCAGCTTTGAATGGATCACTTTCCCATAATTCTAAAGGATCAACTGGCTGTACATCGTAATGGCCATAAACAAGGATCGTTGGTTTTCCTTCCGCATGTAGCCAATCACCAGTTACAACAGGATGGCCGGCTGTTTCATTAATAGTAATATGCTCTAGCCCAGCTTCTTTCATTAAGTTTCCTAGATAACTAGCACAATCTTTCATATCATTTTTGTGCTCTGATAGAGAACTAATGCTAGGGATTGACAAAAATTGCTTTAACTCCTCAAGGTGTTGTTCGCGATGCTCTGCAAAATAACTATCTAGAACATTTTCTTTTTTCACATGGATCACCCTTTTCTGAATATTCAATACCATGACAATTATAGCATATAAGTGCTTTTATCTAATGAATCAGAAAATGATTGCAACTAAATAATGGTATATTGGGTAATATAAATGTACGAGGATATATAATGGGAGGAATTGTATTGGATTTTTTAGGCTTAATTATTTGTTTGCTTATTTCCTTTTTCTTTTCAGGAAGTGAAACGGCTCTAACAGCGATCAATAAAATAAAAGTCCAGTTGCGTGCGAATCAAGGGGATCGCATGTCTCAAAAATTAAACTTTTTAATTTCACAACCTGATCGAATGATTACGACCATTTTAATTATTAATAATACAGTAAATATTTTAATGCCGACATTGCTGACAATCATTGCTCTAAGGCATGGATGGCAAATATCTGTTGCGACGACTGTCCTAACTATCATCATTATCATTTTCGGCGAGGTCTTGCCGAAAACGATTGCAGTCACTTTTGCGGATCGCCTAGCATATGTGGTAGCGCCTTTTATTGCGCTGTGTGTGAAAATCCTTAGACCGATCACTTGGATTGTGCAAGGCTTTACCAATATGTTCATACGTATTCTCTCTAATGGTGCTGTAACAGAGGCTACATTGACGAAGGAAGAATTTCGTGGAATGGTTGATTTTGCCTCTACTGAAGGCGCATTTGACGAGATTGAATCAGTGCGTTTAAAAGAAGTACTGGATTTTCCTGATAAAGCGGTATCAGATGTATTAGGTACACACCGGACTGATGTTATCGGCTTACCAGTTGAAGCGAAGTTTGAAGAAGTAAGGGACATCTTATTAGAGTATTCCTTTACGCGCTATCCCGTTTATGAAGATAGCATGGATCAGATTGTCGGGTTGTTTTATGCTCAGAAATTTGTGGAGTGGTCTTTAGACCCTAAGCGAAAACTCATGGATTTTATCGACTCCGATCCATTATATGTAGTGTCAACTGTAAGTATTGAGAAGGTTTTTACGCTCATGCTTACTAAAAAGAAACATATGGCAATAGTATTGGATGAATATGGAGGCACATTAGGAATTATTACGAATGAGGATTTAATAGAAGAAATGATTGGATTAGAAATAGAGGATGAATCTGACCAGGAAGAAGAATCTCTCGTTTATAAAATGACCGAAGATGTGCTCATATGTAATGGCCGGTTGGAAATTGAAGAAGCTAATCTCCTTTTTGATGTGGATATCCCGCAAGACCATGAGACAGTAGGTGGGTTTGTTTTGGAATTAAGCTTGCATATTCCAGGACCAGGCGAAGCGTTTAACTATCAGGACCTGCATATTGTGGTCAATGAAGTGGAGGATAATCGGATTACAAAACTCACGATTACGAAAAAGCAGGAGGAATAGTAAAAACGAGTCTCAATTGCACACTAGATCCTGTATTACAAAAAATTTGCCCAAACCTTACACGTTTGTAATGTAAGTGAAAGTTAATCCGATAGAGTGAAAGCTTTGTATTTGCGAAAATATAAATAACAAAGCAACACCAACGGAGGAAATAAAAATGAACACTTTAGAAAATGTCTATGAAGAATATAATCGTTATATATATCATTTATGTTTAAAACTAACTCGCAATAAAGCAGAAGCAGAAGACTTGATGCAAGAAGTTTGGGTGAAAGTAGTACGTTATGAATCATATATGGCTGAAGTGGAACATGTAAAAGCTTGGCTTACAACCATCGCCATGAATACATTCCGCGACCGCTATCGCAAGAATGTACGTCGTAGCAAATATATGATGAGTCAACCTGAAACATTAGACGTACCTGTTTTAGATTTGGTTCCCAATAATGAGCCTTCTACTGAAAAAGTTGTGGAGCAAGGTGTTATCTCTCAAATTGTCCAAGAAAAGATTGATCAATTGGATACGATTTACCGCAACACACTTTTATATTTTTATGTTAACCAGTACTCATTGGTTGAAATCGCAGGATTAATGAAAGTATCCATTGGTACAGTGAAATCACGTCTTTTCCGTGCTAAACAACGTCTAAAAGAAATCTTAATGTCAGATGAATCATCAGCTGAAGCCATCTTGCCAGCATAAAGCTTAAAAAACACCCGATCAAACAAAAGTTGATCGGGTGTTTTATTATCCTAATAAGCATTTGGCGAAGATTTTGCGTAAAGAATGAATTTCTTCTTCTGTGAGCATACCAAACATGCGATCAACAATCGCAGTAATATGATTATGGGCTGTTTCTAAAAGCTGGTGTCCTGTTTCAGTAATCTCAAGCTGAGACGCACGGCGGTCTGTAGTATTTTGCGTTTTAATAATATAGCCTGCTTTGATCAGCTTTGTAGTGAGGACAGTCACACCGCCTGAAGTAACGTGAAGTTTTTCAGCAAGGGTAGATGGACGCAGAGGACCCTCTGCGTCCAGCAAGTCTAATATAAAAATATGGCTCTTAGACAAGCCTATTGAATTTTGGCTATTCCATTCATTCGCCCATTTTCTTTCTAAAGAAGATACAATTTCAAAAAGGGAAGTAATGCTCTCTCTTCTTTTTTCATTCATTATTTTCATCTCCGACATATAGCATTAAATTTCATATGATAAGCGTTGCATTTCATATAGCTCGTATGCACGCACTTTACGTGGGATAAAGCGACGGATGTCCATTTCGTTATAGCCGACTTGAAGCCTTTTTTCATCTATCAGTATAGGGCTGCGCAACATTTTGGGATGGTCTTTTACAATATCATATAGCTCTTGAATCGACAATTGTTCTACATCGCATCGCAGATTTTTAAAATCCTTTGAATTTTTTGAGATGATTTCATCAGTTCCATCTTCTGTCATGCTTAAAATCCGTTTGAACTCAGGAAGTGTTAGTGTCTCAGATGTGATACGTTTTTCAGTATAAGGAATTTCATTTTCCTTCAACCATTTGAGTGCCTTTTTCGATGATGTACAGCTAGTTTGCGTATAAATTGTCACAGTCATAGCATTTCCCGCTTTCTCATTTTTATTATATATATATCTTATCAGTAAGATATATATAAGTCAATGAGATTTGGCAAAAGAATAGGAAAAATTGCGAAAAAATGAGCAAATTCATAAAGTGTTCATAAATTGTATAGGTAACCATTGAAAGGGGAGTTAGAGAAGGATAAGCAAGATGAGTACTGGATGGTTTCTGATTTATTCAACATACCTAATGGGTCTTTCAGAAACAAAATAGGATATATTTGTATATTATTTTTGGAATAATTAATGTATGATAATTCTAACAAATTTCTTTGGAGGAGACAAAAAATCATGATTTCATATACAACCACATGTATTATTTGCAAACAGGATTTTGAGTTAATCGAAGGCACAAAGAAATATAAAGAACGTAAGAAAGATCGAGATAAAAAATTTTGGTGCGACGAATGTGAAGGTAAAATCAACACACAGGCTCGAAAAGGGTTTTTAGAAAGATATTGAAGTACCTATTAAAGCACCTCTTTAGTTTGTTGAGAAGGTGCTTTAAATTAGGCTCAACCAATTAAAAAGGCAAGAGTAACAGGAAATTTGTGAGAAATTGGTTTATTCATGACGATGGATACACAGATAGTCGCTATGGAATTGAAAATCATATCAAAGGCAAAACAAAGGAATTTAAAATATCCTTCAAGCGCAAATTTTTTCAAAGTTTCTTTTATTCGCCGAAAGTTTCATGAGGTTTCACGTATATTAAAACCTTCCATTGCACCTTTAAATATATTATTTGTTGTCAATTTCTCGCCTCCTCTTCTCTTTTCTCCTCTTCCTTTGAATAGCCTCTAACTTTTTGACAATATAAAGTACATAAGTAAATAAAATATCACTTAAGGTTATAAATATTGTTATTAATATTATCCCCAATAAGTTAACTTGGATATTATGCGAAACAGTTGTGAAAACTGCCACGTATAATAAATCCAATACAAAAACTACGATATTTTTGGTGGTTTGGTTATATATATTAGCTTTCATTAAAAATTTTTCAGAGATTATTTGAGCTATTCCAAGTACAACTAAGGCTAATAAAATGAATTTCACTACCAATAATATATTAGAATATATGTTATCTTTCAGAATGGTAACACCGGGAGTATATAACAAAATATAATAAAAGCTTACTAGAATTAATAGTGGTACTGTAAGTGCAAATGCAATTATTATTATCATGCAAATAGTGACTACTATCCCTGTTAGTATTTTATTTTCCTTTTTTGTTTTTTTAGACATTTTATGAAAACTCCTGTATTGCTGTAATCATGTAATTATAACAAAAATTAACACTAAAACCCCGTTCTAAATGAACGGGGTTATGTATAATTGGAGCCTAATATTATTTGGTATGTGTGACTTATTTGACAACACTCATAATAAAACCGTCATAACCTTTGCTACCAACCGTTTGTATAGCAGTGGACTCTAAGCTAGGATTATTTTCCAACAAATCAACGAATTCTCGTACTCCCTGAACCCGTTCATCAGTGCTTTCTACATCAACAACTAAGCCATCTCGTACGACATTATCTGCAATAATGAGCGCCCCTGGATTTGCTAATTCCAAAGCCCACTTCAAGTATTGTGGATTGTTTTGTTTATCGGCATCGATAAAAAATAAATCAAACAAGAGGCCATCTGCTTTTAATTTTGGTAATGTATCGAGAGCTTCTCCTACCAACACTTCTACTTTTTGTTCACATTGTGCATTGCGAATATTTTCTTTTGCTACTTTCGAAAAGTCAGGGTCAACTTCAAGGGTATACACTTTACCGTGCTCAGGAAGCGCGCGTGCGAACCAGATACTGCTATAACCACCGAGTGTACCAATCTCTAATACATTTTTAACTGCTTTTATTTTTGTTAATAAATATAGAAATTTCCCCTGTGCAGGTGACACATCAATTTCTGGAATATCTGCTTCTTTATTTTTTAATAACACTTGTTCAAGAGTTGAATCTGATGGCAGTAATTTATTGCCAAAGTATTCATCTACCTTATTCCATACTTCACTTCTTTCCATATGATCATCCCCATTTGCAAATTTTTCGTCCTAAAATAGTATAACGTTATTCATATTATACAGATATTAGTATAACACAAATGATATTTAATATTAAAAAGTATAACTTATATAAATTGCCATACAGTTATTTAATTAATAACAACCAAAAACAAAAAGACCACCCCTATATTAAGAGGTGGTCTTTTTCTTATTTATTCAAATTAGTATGGTCATACTATTGGTGTCCTTGCGCAAACCATTCGGCTACGTTCCACACTTTTGTTACTAAGCCCTCATAGAATTCAGGTTCATGGCTGACAAGCACGATAGTACCTTTGTATTCTTTCATAGCACGTTTCAATTCTTCTTTTGCAACTACATCTAAGTGGTTAGTTGGTTCGTCAAACAGCATCCAGTTACTTTCTTCCATCATCAGTTTACATAAGCGGACTTTCGCTTGTTCTCCACCACTTAGTTGGTTGAGCGGACGAGAGATGTGCTCGCTTTTAAGTCCTGTTTTTGCAAGCAATGCACGTACTGTTGCTTGTTCTAATGAAGGGTAAGTATTCCAAACATCATCAATCGGTGTAAGAGACCCAGCTTTTACTTCTTGTTCGAAATAAGAAGGGAAGATGAAATCGCCAAGTTCCACTTTACCGCCAAGTGCTGGTATTTTGCCTAGCATGGTTTTTAATAATGTAGACTTACCGATACCATTCATACCTACTAACGCAATTTTTTCGCCACGCTCTACCTGGAAAGTAAGAGGTGGAAGTAGGGGCTTGTCCTTATCATAACCGATCAATAAGTTTTCAGCCTCTACTACATAGCGGCTAGAGCTGCGTGATTCCTTGAAGAAGAACTCAGGTTTTGACGCAGTTTCAGGACGATCGATTCTCTCCATGCGATCCAATTGCTTTTGGCGTGATTTCGCACGGCCGGTTGTAGAAAAACGCGCTTTGTTTTTTGCGATAAATGTTTCTTGTTTTTTAATGAATTCCTGCTGTTTTTCATATGCATCAATATGTTGGCGTTTATTGATTTCTGCAAGCTCTAGGAATTTTTCATAAGTGGCAGTATAGCGTGTCAGTTTCGAGAACTCCAAATGGAAGATGACATCCACAATGCCGTTCATAAATTCTGTATCATGCGAAATTAATAAGAATGCATGTGGATAGTTTTTCAGGTAATTGCTTAGCCACGTAATATGTTCTTCATCTAAATAGTTGGTAGGCTCATCTAGAAGCAATACCTTTGGTTTTTCAAGCAACAGCTTTGCAAGCAATAATTTAGTACGTTGACCACCTGAAAGGGCAGTAACGTCACGTTCTAAGCCAATTGCATCAAGACCAAGACCGCGAGCTACTTCTTCAATCTTCATATCTAATGTATAAAAATCGCCTGCATCTAATGCATCTTGAATAGTAGCCATTTGTTCTAAAAGTTCTTCTAGCTCTTCTGGAGTTGCTTCAGCCATTTTAGCGGCAATCTCATTCATTTCTTCTTCCTTTTTGTATAGTGGAAGGAATGCATCGCGTAATGTGTCACGCATTGTTTTGCCTGGTGTTAATACTGCGTGTTGGTCTAAGTATCCGTAATGTGTGTTTGGCAGCCATTCGACACGTCCTGTATCGTGAATTAGCTCACCTGTTAGTATGCTCATTAATGTGGATTTGCCGACACCATTTGCACCGACAAGGCCTACGTGTTCACCTTCTACAAGGCGGAAAGAAACATCCTTGAAAAGGGTGCGGTCGCCAAATGTATGTCCTAGTTTATCTACTGTTAAGATCATGGTTTATAATTTCCTCCGTTTATGTTGTATATCTATTGAAATGTGGAATCAGCACAGCAAAAAACGCCCAATGCAGGCGCTTT
Source organism: Rummeliibacillus sp. TYF-LIM-RU47 (assembly GCF_008638315.1). Classification (NCBI taxonomy): domain Bacteria; kingdom Bacillati; phylum Bacillota; class Bacilli; order Caryophanales; family Caryophanaceae; genus Rummeliibacillus; species Rummeliibacillus sp. TYF-LIM-RU47. Next base: position 72,535 of record NZ_VVIR01000001.1, read on the forward strand.
ATGCTTCATAAGATTCCAATTTTTTGTTTAGTTCTGCAAGCTGCTGCTCCATATCTGCGAGACGTTGTTCAGCTTTTTCAACCATTTGTGGATATCCTGTAGCTTCAAGCTTTTCAATGTCACCTTGTTGGCGGATATAGTCGCTTTTCAGTTCGGCTATTGTATATAATAGTTCTTCTTTTGTCGCCATATGAAAGCCCCTTTTGCATAAAGTAGTTCTTCTTTTTATTGTATCATATCGCTTGTTTTTTTGGCTTGTTCTTCTGATAAAAAGCCAGGGGAATTTGATGGATCATTTCCAAAGCTTTTAATAAAGGATTGGATATATTGGTTGTTGCGACCTACATCATGGCTCAATTGTTTGCGGATAGCATGTTCACGTCTGCCTTCATGTAAAAGAAACTCCATTACTGCATTTTGCAGGAGGGATTGCTTAATTTTCTTTCCGAGCCCCAAGTTAATAAATCCATTGGCTTCTGTCGGGAAAATATGCTGCATCTCTAGCTCGTCATAGCATACCACAATGCAGGGGATGCCCACTGTCGCTACTTTATATGGCGTGTACTTTGCTCCACAAATCACAATGTCCGCCTCACCTAATAATTCGTATAGTGCATGATCCTTGTGGATAACTTTTATGTTTTTACGACTTAAGGCCATTAGTTTTAATTCATCCACAGCATGGCTGTAGTTGGATTGGACAACGACCGATATTCTAATCGGGATTTGTAGTTGGAGCAAATGCCGTAGCACACGATAGCTTGTATTGTCTGGATCTTTTCCTTCAATAGAGACAACTATATGCGGCTTGTCCGCTGGTTCTTTTGCTTTTTTCTGAACGGCCTGCAACGATTTCGGCACTACATAAGAAGAAGGTCCAACTAAATAATGGGGGAGAAGCTTTTCACGCTTTTCCTGGTAAAGTGTTTGGAAGACGCAATCTGCGGCAGTACCACCCTCTCCAAAATCATCGAAATGAATGATAGTTGGTATGAATGCTTTCAATTCTTCTACAAATGGAACCTCTGTATTTCCACCATCATATATCACTAATTGAGGAGAGAGTTTTTTTAGCTCTGCTACTAACTCTTTCTCAGTTTGATAGCTAATGGGTTTAAAGCCTCTATTGATTAAATATTCGATTGCTTGTTGATCGTGTTTGATCAACAAGTTGGTATTTGATTTATCAAACATTGCAGCAAGCGTTGCAATTCGTTCAATTGGGTATAGGTTCATACACGAAGTTACAGCTCCAACAAAAACAGTCTTTTTCATTGATTCTTCATTATTTTGGTAGTTCATTATATCCCCATCCTTTCAGCGCTCTATTCAACTTATGGGACAGGGAGAGGTAATATGTATAGATTTCTAGTAATTGATGAACTTTTTGAAGAGTGCTAGCTTACGAATTTATTTGTTTAAATGTTGATCATATCCACTTCTAAATAAAAAATGACAAAGAGCGACTTATTCAGCCAAAAGACTGAATTGTTCGCTTTATAGGCATACTACCTTATACTAGGCTGTCGTATTTGTTACAATACCTATAGGAATTTTGAATTGGAGGTAACAACAAATGAAGATTTTGCTTGTCGACGGCACGCTTCTTGGCCGCAAAACAGGTGCCATTTTAGAGCAAGTGGAACAATATATCAAAGAATTGGATGAAGGGCTAGAAGTATCTCAGCTACATCTGGCAGACTTTGAACATCAATTTGTGGATGGACGTCCATTTGATCAATATAATGATGATATGAAAAAACTCGTAAAAACCATTGAGGAAGCAGATGGCTACATTCTGGCTACGCCTATTTTCCAAGGATCTATCCCAGGTGTCTTAAAGAATACATTTGATTTCTTACATCCAAAAGCATTGCGCTATAAACCAGTTTCTATCGTGGCGAACGGTGGGACTTATCAACACCACCTAGTTGTAGAAAACCAACTAAAACCTATTCTTGATTATTTCCGTGCGTTAGTGACACCGAATTACGTATATACACACGGAGATCATTTTGACTCAGAAAACAAAATTATCGATGAGAATGTACACGAACGCCTTCGCGAAATGGCACGTGTTTTCGTCAAATACTGCGAGCTAAGCAAAGATTTACCGAAAGAAACAATTGACCAGCACTAATAAAAAAATCCTTGGCCACTAGGGCCAAGGATTTTTATTTTAATCGAGTTTTAACCCTTTTAATGCCTCTGCTAAAGCATTATTCACAGGTTCATCCTCTTTTTGGTTTTTCAAATATTTTTGGACTGTCCGTTTATCCACTTTTCCTTTGGATTCTTTTTCACGTCTTTGTTTAAAAGTGGATAGTTTTTCACGATATCCACATTTACATGTGAATATCTGTCCTTCACCTTCACCACGTAATTCTAACTTCTTATGACATTGTGGACAACGTGCGTTAGTTACGCGCGCTACATTTTTACGATGTCCACATTCGCGATCTTGGCATACGAGCATTTTACCTTTTTTACCGTTCACTTCAAGCATTGGCTTTCCACAGTCTGGACAAGACTTTGTGGATATATTATCATGCTTGAATTTTTTGTTGCTGCTTTTAATTTCTGAAACGATTTCTTTTGTATGTTGCTTCATTTCATTGATAAATACATCTTTTTTCAGCTTGCCTTTTGCGATGAGCTCTAGTTTTTGCTCCCATTCCGCAGTTGTTTCAGGTGATTTCAATTCTTCGGGTACTAAATCAAGAAGCTGGCGGCCTTTACCTGTGATGTGGATATCTTTTCCGCGTTTTTCGATTAAGAAAGAATTGAATAATTTATCGATAATATCTGCACGTGTAGCTACTGTACCAAGTCCGCCAGTTGTTTTAAGCGTATCTGCGAGCTTTTTGTCATGTGTGTTTAGATATTTCGTTGGATTTTCCATAGCTGAAAGTAATGTCGCCTCAGTAAAACGTGCGGGTGGTTTTGTTTGGCCAGACGTTTGAGAGATTAATTTCACTTGCAGCGTTTCGCCTTTTTCAATGCGTGGCAGGAGTTGTTCTTTAATATCTTCATGAGTCTCATCTTCATCAAAACGGTTTTCATATACTTCTTTCCAACCACTTGAAAGTATAGTTTTCCCTTTGGCAATAAAGTTTTCGTCCTTAATTTTCGCGCGCAATGTTAGCTGTTCATATTCATGGGCTGGAGATAGAACTGCTAGGAATCGTTTGATGACCAAATCATAGATTTTGCGTTCTTTGTCATTCATCGCAGAACGATTAACGTAAGCTTCAGTCGGAATGATTGCATGGTGGTCCGACACTTTTTGATTATCAACAAATGCTTTCGTTGCCTTAATTGGTTTGGTTAAAATCCTATTGGCAATTGTACGATACTCACCAATGCCACAAGCCTTTAGACGTTCAGGCAAAGTAGCAACAATGTCTGTTGAAATATAGCGTGAATCTGTACGAGGATATGTTAACACTTTGTGCTGTTCGTATAGTTTTTGCATGATATTTAATGTTTCTTTTGCGGAATAGCCAAACATTTTATTGGCATCACGTTGAAGCTCTGTTAAATCGTATAACCCAGGGGAGAATGTCTTTTTCGCTTTCTTCTCTACCTCTACAACCGTTGCACTTTGGCTGCCCAGTTTATTCACAATGGCATCTACTTTTTCTTTATTAAAGCTGCGAGAATTGCCTTTTTCGTCTTGCCAAGTCAGTTTTAAGTTATTGGCTGTGCGTGCTTCAATACCGAAATATGTTTGCGGCTTGAAGTTTTTGATCTCATCTTCTCGTGCAGCAACCATTGCTACTACTGGTGTTTGTACACGACCACAATTAAGCTGTGCATTAAATCTGGTCGTCAAGGCACGGCTTGCGTTCAGGCCAATATACCAATCGGCCTCAGATCGGGCAACTGCTGCATGATATAAATGTTCGTAGGCTTTACCGGGTTTTAAATTTTGGAAGCCATCTTTGATTGCTTTATCTGTAACAGAAGAAATCCATAATCGTTTGATCGGCTTACGCACATGTGCTTTTTCAATAATCCAACGTGCGACCAATTCGCCTTCGCGTCCGGCATCTGTTGCGATGATAATTTCATTGACATCATTGCGGTTTAGCTGTGTTTTGACCGTGTTGAATTGCTTACCGGATTGTTTGATGACAGTCAATTTTAGTCGGTCGGGCAGCATTGGTAAATCTTCTAAATTCCACGTTTTATATTTTTTATCGTAAGTTTCTGGATCGGCTAATGTCACAAGATGCCCTAATGCCCATGTGACAATATATCGGTCGCCTTCCAAAAAGCCATTTCCTTTTTTATTGCACTTCAATACATCCGCAATATCTCTTGCGACAGAAGGCTTTTCTGCTAATACTAAGCTTTTTGCCATACTATTCTTCTCCTTTAAACTTGTGTATGGTTACTATAACATAGTTCCAGGATTTGAAATATGGATGAGAACTATTGGTAACTGGAGTTCATTAAATTTGTTCTTAAAAGGAAGGGGGATGAGTGTATGTCTCCTAAAGAATATTCAGATGAAACCTGAAGATATGCTTTGACAGAAGGAGCAAATAAAGAAACGGAAATCAAGAATGTCTATTCCAGAATCTTTGCGACAATTGATAGTATTAGTTCTAATGTAGATGAAAAAAATTAATGAAGTATAGTTTTTAAGAGGAAATAGTTAAGAATAAATGTGAGGAAACATTAAAGGATAGATAAGCCTTGGTGAAATTTCATTCAATTTCTCTTATAAGCAATGCCTTTAGGTGTTGCTTTTTTATAATGTTTAATAAATCATTAGGTAACGTTTATCCCACCAACATCATACGTTTTTATCAAACGACGTTACTTAAAAGAATTTTTTCTTTACCTGCATTCTAAATAATGCCATCTTACCTCTTTCATGCTATATACAAATTTACATTTCTTTTATTTATCTTAAAAATAGTAAATACATAGAATATTATTTGAGAATAATCCTGTTGTACGTTCGTTGTACTTTATGAAAAAGCTTTTTCCATCACATAAGGAGCGGAAATTATGAAAAGTTCATCGTCAAACTTTATCATCAGACTAAAAAAACAGAAAGAAGATGCACTCGATTATATTTTAGAGGTATATATGCCCCTTGTGAAAACAATTGCCTCTAAGATTTTGCACAATATGAGACAACTGGATATCGATGAATGTGTCAATGATGTTTTTTTAACTGTATGGCAAAATGCGCATCAGTTTCAGGGTGATCCACAAGATTTTAAAAAATGGATAGGCATGATAACAAAGTACAAAGCAATTGATCGTTACCGCCAGGCTGAAAAACAACTAGCACTTGAACAATCAGATGATCCACTTGAACAGACTGCAAGCCATTTACAGACAGATTTATCTGTATTAAAAAAAGAAGTGAAAAATGAGCTACTGCTTGCGCTAAGCAAATTAAGTGAAATGGATCGTGACATTTTCATTATGAAATATTACTTAGAGCTTACGAATAATGAAATCGGCGATAATCTTGGTCTTTCGAAGGCAGCGGTGGATAATCGCTTGTATCGAGGTAAGAAAGTATTAGCCACAAACACAAAATTAAAGGAGCTCTTTGTATGAGTAAAAAAGAATGGATGGACATAGATATAGATAACCTTGACCTGTTAGAGGTATCAAATGTCGAAAAAGCGCGCGTCAAACAACATGTATTAAAGAAACGTAAAAAATCAAAGACTTGGCGTAATATTGTCATCGCAGCTGTCATTATGGTTAGCGTTACTGGTGCAACTGGATTTGCATTTCCAACTATTGCAGCCCAAATCCCGTTTATGAATCATGTGATTAGCTATTTCAGCAATGAAGAACAACAGGTGTATAAAAACTTTGATACCTTCTCAACAGAGATGGGGCTTGCCAAGACAAGCAATGGAATTACGGTCATGATTGACAAAGCAGTATATGACGGCACGAATATAACTGTATCCTACGCACTAGAGACTAAGCATGACCTTGGGGATGAGAGGGAAATAACTGCACGTAATTGGTTCCGTGTCGAAGGTGCAGATGGAGGCACTTTTTCTGAAGATGTTAGGAAAATTAGTAATACACGTTATGTATGCATTGCCACATTTACCCCAGACTTTAAAGATAATAGAAAGCCAAATGAAGTCCAAGTTACTTGGAAACCTGAAGCTTTTTATAGTTTTTCTAAGGATCGAGAGTTTAAAGGTGATTGGACTTTTAACTTTTCATTAAATCGCATAGAGGGAGATAAGCTGCTTGTGAATAAAACAGTAAAAAATAAGAACATAGATGTTACATTGAGTTCAATTGTATTTACAGATGTCTCGACCATCATAGCCTATGATCAGATAGTGACAGACGAATTCCTGAAAAAATGGCCAAGTGTAACACCTATGTTTCGAGTAACAGATGACCTGGGGCATGTATATTTGGAGGGCTCTGGCGGTGGTGGAGTTACGAACGATAATGGAAAGACTTTCAAAGGGAGTACCACATTTCAATCAATCCAAAAAGATGCCAACAAATTAATTATTCAACCAATCGCGATTGCGAGTCTTATGTATGGGAACGGCCATAAAAAGATTGAACTGGAACCGATTATTGTAGATTTAAAGAGGTAAAATGGCTTCCTAAATTTTGTTGTACTTTTTGTAATATTGCAGATTGAAGACAAAATGAGGTGGGAATAAAATGAGATTAAAGAGGACGCTTCCTAAAAGGTATTTATTTTTGCGCCTATATATATTGCAAATAGTTATTATAATTTGTTTTACTTCTGGGAAATACAAAGTCATACATTCAATCAATTAGAAGACTTTGGACGATAAAAAGCCAATCGTTTTACTCCATAAAATTTTTTTTACAGGATAATTCCTCCTGTAAAGAGGAAGCCCTTTTGAGGGCTTCTTTTTCTTATAAATGTGTTTGAGGTTAAAGGGTACCTGTCTTAAGGGAAGTGCTAATGGTAGAAGAGTTTTACTTATCTTTCCCCATATACTCTTTAATTTTACGTTCTTCCCACTCTGCACCAAATCTTCCAGAAGAAAATGTTGTTATGCCGTGTATAGCAACCCCAATACCCCAACCTCCAAGCGGATATAAAAACCATAAATGACTTGAATCAGTGATGATGTTTATGAAGAAAAGCATAAGATTAACTAGAATATAAACCGTTAAATGAATGTAAAATGATTTTAAGTTTTCAACCCGCTTTTTAGCCCGCAAATAAATTTCATCATGCTCCACCTTAAAACACCTCCTTAAAATTATTTTCAATTTTTAATTAATTTTACCATACATCTAAATGGTGTTTTGAAGTTATTCACATTATCTTATGTACCGTGATATCCACGTATTATCCTAGAATCAAACTGTAGTGGCGATAGTCGGAGAAGTATAGGCAAATTGATAACTAGGGTGATAGCAAGAAGGAGTCTAATAACTAATGTAGAAATAGTTATAGAGCAGGGGAAGCCGTTTTTAAAATAAATTAATGTTAAATTAGCTAAAACGGAGGTAGGCAAATGATAATAGAAACAAAGCGATTACTCTTAAAACCATATGAACAAGAATTTGCAGATGCTATCTATTCAGTAGTGTCACAGGCGGAAATTGCTGACACAATGATTACCATTCCACATCCGTACCCAAAAGCACTTGTAAATAAGTGGATTGCCTACTTACAACTTAGTGCAAAACAAGGAACAGCTTTTGAATTTGCAGTTTTTTTAAAAGAAGACCCAGAGAAATACATAGGGAATTGCGGGTTGGTCAGTATTTCGAGTAGTCATCAAAAAGCGGAAATTGCCTACTTTGTTGATAAAAATGAGTGGGGTAAAGGTTATGCGACAGAAGTTGCTTCTTTTATGCTCAGTTATGGTTTTGAAGTACTGGGCTTAGAGAGAATATATGGACACTGTATGTCTAGAAATCCTGCTTCTCGGAAGGTGATGGAAAAGGTGGGACTTCAATTCGAAGGAACATTAAGACATGATATTAAAAAAGGTGAAGACTTTGAGGATTTGGATCTATTAGGTATGACAAGGTTTGATTATGAAAAATTAAATGCCAAGGATCATATACACTAGATTCGGATAACTTGGCTAATTTGAAAGAAGAATCTTATTTTTGAAGAATAACATTTTAGAAAATATACATACCTTAAAACAAATGCATGCAGATGGACTTTTAGGCGGGGAAGTGATGCCTGAGGATGTGTTGATTAATGTAGTGAAAGAAGATGAACTACTAGATGTTTTAACTATGGCAATGGCTTTAAACTATCAAAGAAATTCTTATTCGTTGTGGGAATCTGTTGTTAAAGCGTATCAAGATCCTAAAACGAGCTGGATATTTAATCCGATTGTTGTCGCCACAAAAGATATTCATGAGCTTCGTGAAGCATTGCTATTACATCGTGTGGGCTTACAGCCAAACCGCCATCCTGATATTTGGCAACGTGTTGCAAAAGGTATAGTTCATTCATCGGAACAAGGAAACGTCCAAGGGCTAATTGAGTCAGTAGAATTTGACAATTTACTATTAAAAGAAATCATGCAAGGCTCCAGGAAAACAGAATTCCCATACCTTTCTGGACCGAAAATATTTAATTATTGGTTATATGTTTTAGAGTGTTATGCAAAAGTATCCTGGAAGTCACGAGAACTAATCTCTATTGCACCAGATACTCATATTCTAAAAGCCACTGTGAAATTAGGATTATGTACAGAAGAAGTGTTGAATGGAAGTGGAGATGACCGAATAGCTGTGGCAAATGCTTGGATCAAAGCCCTTGCTGGAAGTGGATTAGCTCCTATTGATGTGCATACACCTTTATGGTTATGGAGCCGAGCGGGATTTCCTCTGCTTACTGCAACTTAAATGTGTTAAGAGAGGGGGGAGAACGATGCTCATATTTGCAGATATTTTAATGGTAATAGCAACACTATTAATCTTTTTAAGTGCAGCTTTTTATTTACGATATCTCGAAAAGGTTCGAAAGCAAAAAGGACTTACAACCTTTGAAAGGACCCTATACATATTGATACAGATTGCATATATTCTATTTGCAATTAGCTTGTTGATTAGAGTTTTTAGTTAATTGCTAAGGAATAAAGCTTTTCAAAGCACACCGGTACCAAAATTACTTCCTACTCAATTAGTTCAGATAATTTTTATTATGTGAAAAACTAGCCATTAACGGCATAGGGGGATTTTTTTGTCAAAAGGATTACTTCACCATATAGAGATATACGTTTCGGATTTAAAAAGAACCTCTGTTTTGTGGGGGTGGTTCCTTGGTGAGCTGGGATATAGCACGGTTCAAAAATGGGATGGGGGACAGAGTTGGAAACTAGGGGATACCTACCTTGTTTTTGTACAAACAGAAAAAAGATTCTTAGGGGATCCATATCATAGATGCCATGTGGGATTAAATCATTTAGCATTTCACGCGGAATCAAGGCAACAAGTTGATGAAATGACCGAAAAGTTGAAAGGCAGAGAAGTTACTTTACTATATACTGATCGGCATCCATTTGCTGGGGGTGAAAATCACTACGCTGTTTATTTTGAAGATCCGGACAGAATCAAGGTAGAACTGGTAGCTCCTTAGGAAGCTATATTTCCTTTTTATCAATATACGATGCCTTCCAAAGGGTAAAATGCATTGTCATTGAGGAATCTTTGAAGATACTAAAATTATATTTCAGTAGTCAAGTTAAAACTGAAATTCTACTCACCAATTGATTTATTTTAACTGAATTTTTAAATATGATAGGGGGCGAAGCTATGGTATTACGTTATTACAAATGGGGTAATCAAGACAATCCTGCACTTGTTTTCTTGCATGGACTGGGCTCCTCTGGCTTAAGTTTTGCGGAGCTAGCGAAACTTTTGCAGAATGATTTTTACGTTGTTGCTTTTGATTTACCAGGACATGGTGGAGAAGTTTCCATGGATAATGAGGAAGAGTATTTTCCAACAAGGATGGCTGAACGTCTATGTAATTACATCAACTCCTTGGGTTTAACCCATGTCTATCTTGTTGGCCACTCATGGGGAGCCCACCTTGCACTTTATATGGCTGAATTGTATTCGGGGAAAATCAAAGGACTGGTGTTATTGGATGGCGGTTACTTCCAGCAAGACCCGGCTGGTGTTTCACTTGATCAGCAGCTTATAGATGTAGGAGCTTTCATTGATAGTGCTCGCTTCGCTTCCTGGAATGAATTTCTCGACGCTGAAAGGGCTAACTCTTCACGATGGTCGAAGGAGATTGAGGATGGGTGTATTGCACAAGCTGCTGAAGTTGACGGTGAAATTAGGCTAGCCATATCTCCGTTTACAGCCAAAGCAGTGATGAAAGGAATGCATTTAGAACCAACAGCAGCTATTTTTCCAAAGGTCCAGTCACCAGTACTATTACTGCGTAGTACGATGCCCAAGGAAATAGAAGAAGAACGACATGAGGCAATTGAATATTTGATGAATGAAATTCCCCATGCAGAAGTTCAGGCTATTCCTAATACGAGTCACGAGATATATCGAGATGCACCCGAAATAATTGTTAGCAAATTAAAAGAGTGGTTCTATAGACAAACAAAATCCTGTGCCAATACCTAAACGAATACATATCATTGGTTCCATCGGAAGTGGCAAAACTACCTTGGCCAAGAAGCTATCTGATCAATTAAGCATTCCCTATTTTGAATGGGATAATGTTGTTTGGAAAAGGTTTGACACTGGAGATATTAAACGAAGCAAACAAGAGAGAGACGAATATTTAAGTAAAATAATTGCTACTGACAATTGGATTATTGAAGGGGCCCATCATAAATGGGTATCTTCCTGCTTTCAAAATGCTGATCTAATTTTATTTCTAGACATTAGCCTCCCAATAAGAAGATATAGAATAATCAAAAGGTACTTTAAACAAAAAATAGGCATTGAAAAATCAAATTATAAACCATCTTTAAAAGTATTAAAGGATTTATATAACTACAATACTGTCTTTGACTATAAAAGTAAGCCGGAAATACTTGCTTTGCTTATCCCTTATAAAAATAAGTTAATAACCTTAAAAAGTAATGCTGAAATTTTAAGACACTTCCATTGAAGGTAAGAGAATATAAAATTGTAATTTTCTTTAGTGAAGGGAGAAGAGCTAATGGCAATCTTTGTAGGGATACTAATTACAATCGTAGGGGCTTATGTAGCTTTTTTGCTTAGTACAGGTAAGTCTAAAAAGAGAAAATATATAGTTTGGGGAATTATTCTAATGCTACTCATTTCACCATCCATCTCTTTTGCAATGGGCTTAAGTTTTGCAGTAATCACTAAAAGCGGATGGTCAGCATTAGTGATGCTTTATATATTTCCCATTATTTTTCTAGTTGGTCTTATCCTGTTTTTTGTAGGTTTGTTTGAAAAAAAGGCAATCCATTAAACATTAAAGTCATTATGAAAGGGTGCAATATCATGTTAATTAAACCAAAAAAACTGCAAGTGGGAGATCGAATAGCAACAGTAAGCCCTTCTTGGGGAGGTGCGGGTGAACCAGACCTTAGATGGCGATATGAACAAGGTGTAAAAAGATTAGAAGACATCTTTGGTTTGGAAGTTGTGCCAATGCCAAATAGTTTAAAAGGCGAAGACTATCTTTATAATAATCCGCAAGCTCGTGCGGAAGACTTGATGACGGCATTCAAGGATAAGGATATCAAAGGGATCATTGCAAATATTGGCGGTGATGATAGTATCCGCTTGTTACCCTATATCGATTTCGACGTTATTCGTGAGAATCCGAAAATATTTATGGGTTACTCCGATGTAACCATTTCACATTTATTCTGCCATAAAGCTGGGCTTTCCTCTTTTTATGGTCCAGCCATTCTAACCGATTTTGCAGAAAATGTGGAGATGGATTCATATACAATTGAATCGGTGAATCGAACGCTCTTTTCAAATGAAGTAATTGGTGAAATACTTCCGGCGAATGAATGGACGAGTGAATATGTAGAGTGGGCAGAAGGAAATAAAACACGCCGGCGAGTCATGCAGAAAAATGCAGGAGTTGAAGTTCTTCAAGGTTCTGGAATAGCGCAAGGACGTTTGATAGGAGGCTGCATTGAAGTACTTGAATTTGTAAAAGGGACAGAACTCTGGCCAGAAGAAAAGTATTGGGAGAATAGCATCCTTTTCTTTGAAACCTCTGAAGAAAAGCCAGCGCCGGATCTTATTAAATATTGGTTGCGCAACTATGCTGCCCAAGGCATTTTACAAAAGAGTAAAGGAATTATCTTTGGGAAACCTCAAGATGAAAAATATTACGATGAATATAAAGAGGCTATTCAATTAGCTATGAAGGAATTTAATCTAGAAGATTTGCCGATTCTCTATAATTTAAATTTTGGTCATACGGAACCAAAGTTTATTTTGCCATATGGTGCATTGGCAGAGATAAATTGCGATAAAGGAACCTTTACCATTTTGGAAAGTGGTGTAGAATAATTTAGGAAGCATGCATTGAGATTTCGAATGCATGCCTTTTGATATTTTTTTGCTAGTTTTTAGTATTTTCTTTTGAACAGTTTTGGATATTCAATTACCAACCCATCTTTACCAACCTGAATAGTAGATTGAAATGAAGAGCTTCTATAATCAAACATTTGATAGTCTTTTTCTTCCTTGATTAGAGTATATACTTGTTCAACTTTTTTAAGAGTCAATTCTGGAACCTTGATATAAACCATTAGGAAACTCTGAGGTTTATTTAAGCGCCAATCCACTCTATTTATTGGTAATGAATTTGTAAACGGTGTACAAGATATATCAATATCAATTGCTCCAGAGAGTTCAGGGATTTCGTTCCCATGTTCGTCAAACCATTGATGATTTTGATTACTTTCAAGATAAAGAGATTTACCAAGGTTTAATAAATCGATCTTCACATTTTTTGTAAACCAATTAGTTAATTCAATTTTATATTCTATTTTTAAGGGAGTATCATTTTCAATTGATATAATTGAACTTTTTGCTATGGAAGTATCTTCTAATGACTTCACCTCTAAGAATTCAGAACCAGTAGATTTTTTATTTTCCCAAACTGCGATTTGTTTCATTATATCCATCCTCCTCATTTGAATGTCCATGGGTTTACAATGATATTTTTCCGCTCCTTATGTACGCGAAGAGATCGACCCCGCTCTGAAAGCTAACAGTCTATTTATTCCTTTTATCTTGCTCTAATAGTTTAATTATTCTATCTAGTTTTTGCTCCACTTTTATATTGTTTTCCGCTATTATTTTTTATATCCTAATACCTTATTTTGTAATTCTAAATAAGGCATCGAACCTGTTATAAATAATGTTTTTCAAGCTTGATTCCCTTTAATATAGGTTTTTATTGCTGGAGGGGTATATGAATGAAACTTTTCAATTAGTTTTGCTGGAGATGTATCATTCAAAAGCATTGATAAGTATTTTTCTTGAAGAAACTGTTGTTCATTCATGTGGTTAAAGAAATTAATTAATTGATCATAATAATGATCTATATTTAATATCCCGCAAGGTTTTTGGTGTAGACCTAACTGTCCCCATGTAAATACCTCAAAAAATTCTTCCATCGTTCCCGGGCCTCCAGGTAATGCGATGAATCCATCTGCTAAATCTGACATTTTTGTTTTTCTTTCATGCATGGAATCTACCACAATCAATTCTGTTAAATGTTTATGAGAAATCTCTCTTTCTTCTAGCATTTTGGGAATAACACCAATAACCTGGCCGCCTGCTTCTAATACTGTATCTGCCACTGTACCCATAATACCTACACTAGCTCCGCCGTATACGAGTGTAATATTTTGTTCAGCTAATTCTTTTCCTAAAGCAATGGCTCCTTCTTTGTAAGTAGGTAAAGCACCCATACTAGAACCGCAAAATACTGCTACACTTTTCATAAGTTCCCTCAATTCTGCAAGTTTTTATTATACAATTGTAATTATAGGGAATATTTGAGATTGAACCAAGGGGGATTATAGTATGGATGTGAATGAATTTCAGCAATGGATTAACGATTATTATGAAGAGCGAGGATGGTCACAATTAGATATATTCATCCGTATTGGATTCTTAGCGGAGGAAACGGGAGAGGTTGCCCGAGCAATCAGAGCTCTTGAAATTGGACGCGATCGACCAGATGAAACTGAAAATACATATATTGAAAAGAAGCAGGAGCTTGTAAGTGAATTAGGTGATGTATTGGGAAATATCACTGATATAGCGAATAAATATGATATTAAGCTAGAAGATATCTTTAAAGTGCATCAGGCAAAGTTAGATGACAGGTATAGGGTCAAAAAGTAAACGAGTAATAGTGATCTAAAGAGCCTTGCTACGTATGGATTGTAGCAAGGCCTAATTTATTTTTCATTAATAAACTGTTTGGTTAACTATTATCCTTTTACAGCATGAAAGATAAAAGATTTGGTGTCTGATGTGGCTTCGGTAAATGTCCAATCTCCATAAACATGGATTTGTGAAAATCCAACTTGTTGTAATGATTCTTGTATTTCTTCTTGAGTTCGGAATATTAATTGCATTTTTTTCTGAATGACAATTTCATTTGTACGTGCAACTTTGATAGTCTCATAAAAAGTAAATATATCACCTACAAATCCAACGTATTCCGTCCAAATTTCTAGTGGTTCATTGTTCAACGGATTTGTTGCAAGATCAGGTGTCATATCTTCCTGCCACTGTTCCCATTCTTTGGCTAAGGGATTTCGTGTATCAAAAATAAAATGTCCGCCAGGTTTTAATGCTCGATATGCATCAGAAATGACGTTCTGCCAACTTTCATCTGTAAGAAATACTTGCGCCACATTGGCCGTCATGATGATAGCATCAAAAACATTTGGTTGTAAATTGGAGCTATCCCCAACAATCCAGGTCACTTCCTCTGGATACTCTTTCGCTTTGGCATATTCGATTGCTTCTTCATTCGGATCAATCGCTGTAATATGATAGCCTGACTCTGAAAAATGGGTTGTTAATCTCCCAGTTCCACAACCCAAATCTGCTATGTATTTCACGTTCAATTTCTTCAACAGGGCTAAGAAGAATTCATTGTCTTTACCACAGCCACTAAGCTGGTCATATACTAACGGAATCATGAATCTACCCACTTTCTACATCATGTTTATTTTAGCCATGATATCAAGAGTCTCGTTGTCCACCTCGGCCAAATTTTAAATCCTTTATTTTAATTTTCGTTAAAAACGGCACCTTCGTTTCAGATATAATAATCGCCCCTAAAATAAGAATCGCACCAAACGCCATTTTAATGGTCAAGACTTCATGCAAAATGAGTACGGAAAAGACCATGCCCCAAAAAGATTCTGTTGAAAGGATGATGGCGGCTTTTGTATCTGTGGTGAACTTCTGAGCAACTGTTTGAAGCAAAAAGGCAGCGCTTGTAGAAAAAATACCCAAATATAAAATAGAGAGTGTTCCGCCCGTTTCAACCGTGTGGAAACTTTCCCCTTTGAAAAAGATAACAGCAAAACCAATAAGGGCAGCAGTCGTCATTTGGACTAATGTCAAAAGGATTGGATCAGCATCCTTCACAAATTTGGCTGTATAAAATATATGGAAGGCAAAACCAACTGCACAGGCTAGTGTTAATAAATCCCCGATATTGATAGAAGAGGACAATTTCAGCGATAGGACACCGATACCGATAATGGCAAGGAACGCCCCAATGAGTTCGAAGTAATCCATCTTTCTTTTATACAAAAGTAAGCCGATAAACGGTACGATGACGACATTGACTGCTGTTAAGAAAGCATTTTTGGAGGGGGTGGTAAATTGTAGCCCGACTGTCTGAAGCGCGAAAGCCAAGTATAAGAAAGTCCCCAATATTGCTCCTTTGAAAATGGTTCCTTTGTCTATTCCTTTTAACTTTTTATAAAAAACAATGCCTAATATGACTGCTCCTATGAAAAAGCGAATCGCCAATATCTGATACGGCGTAAAATGTTCCAAGGCAATGGCACTCGCCACAAAGCCGCTTCCCCAGATAATCGCTGTAATTGTCAGAGCGAGTTCTCCTATGTATTTGCGCATTACTTCCCACCTTCTTTAATATTGATAGCTCTAAACATATCAGAAAATAAAGAGTATTGCTATAATGATTGGTAGAAAAGTTGCCAGGAGGGACGAGATGAGCACATCAACAAAAAGAGAAAAATATAAAATGGAAGAATGGTCGATCAAACAAATTCAAGAAGCTTTGCAGAATGGGGAATTGACGGTTGTAGAGTTAGTGGAATGGTATATAGAGCGAATTAAACAGTTTGATAGCAGCGGTCCTGCAATTAATTCAGTCCTCAACATAAATCCAGATGCATTAAACATAGCTGCTGATATGGATAAGGCAATGGGATCGGGGGAACAAGGCCCTCTTTTTGGAGTTCCTATTCTTTTGAAAGACAATATTGAAACAATGGATCCGATGCCCACTACAGCAGGTGCCATTGCATTAAAAGATAACTATGCGAAGAAGGACTCCTGGGTAGCGAAAAAACTTCGAGAAGCAGGTGCGATCATATTAGGGAAAACCAATATGAGCGAGTGGGCATATTTTATGTCTACTAAGGCACCTAGCGGCTACAGTGGAGTGGGTGGACAAGTTAAAAATCCTTATGGGCCGGAGAATTTCGAGGCTGGATTTGTAGGCGGCTCAAGCTCTGGTTCTGGCGCAAGTATCGCCTCTAATTTTGCGGTGGTTAGTATTGGAACGGAGACATGTGGTTCCATTCTGAATCCATCGAGTTTGAATTCCATTGTGGGTATCAAACCAACAGTCGGACTAATTAGCCGAGGGGGGATTATTCCACTCGCCCTTAGCCAAGATACAGCTGGTCCTATGGCAAGGACGGTAAGAGATGCAGCTATTACATTAGGTGTGTTAACGGGTGTTAATCCAGCTGATCCTATCACAGCAACAAGTGAAGGTAAGGCACTTCAGGATTATACAAAGCATCTCAAGATGGACGGTTTAAAAGGAGCTACAATTGGTGTTGATCCTCGCTTTTTGGATAGGCACGATGAAGAAACGACAGAGCTAAAAGAAATGTTGAATATAGCAATGGATGAATTGCGAAACCTAGGCGCTGTTATAAAGGAAGTGGAGGTCCCTGAACATGATCTCCGTTCCGATGTCCTGTCCTACGAATTCAAGCATCAAGTGAATCAGTATTTAAAGACAACCTCAGATTCTGTATCAGTGAAAACGCTAAAAGACATTATTGCCTTTAATGAAGAAGACCCTGATAACAGGATGAAGTATGGCCAAGATTTATTGATTGAGTCAGAGGGAAGAAGCGAGAGTCTAGAAAATCCAGTTTATCTGAAGCAACGCTCAGATGATGTGAAATTATCAGGAGAACTTGGCATTGATAAGGTAATGGAAGAGAATGGTTTAGATGCTCTGTTATTTTTAAGTGACTCTGGCGATGAATTGCCTGCCAAAGCGGGTTATCCTTCTATCACAGTTCCTGCGGGTTACACAAAAACCGGGCTTCCTGTAGGTTTGACGTTCTCAGGCTTGGCATATAGTGAACCAAAGCTAATCGAATTAGCCTATTCCTACGAACAACAGACGAAGAGGCGCGTACCACCAAAGTTTTAAATGAGAAGGTCATGAGTGGATATTATTCAGGGGAGGAGAATGATGATAAAGAACTTTTTCCTGCAGCTAACGAGTGTTATGCTTTAGAGAAAAATGAATCTAGAACAAAAGATTAATCTAGACGTTTTTATGGTTTTCAAGAAGGAATGAAGCATAATGAAAGAATATTTACTACACGAAAATAGGATATCATTATTTTTATCTTTGTTTATGTTACTGGTTATGTAAGCTCAGTTATCTTTATTGGAGGGCCAGTGACTTACTCAGGGCCAATAGGAGTTTTAATAGGGTTCCTTTTAGTCCAAAGATTGAAGTACAAGAAATATTACAAATCCAAAAAATATTAATCAGTATATAGTTTGCCCTTAATCTCCGAGATTAAGGGCTTCTTTATGTTGACGGAAGTATACAGGTGAAATAGATGGAGATGTAGAATTATATAATTGGCTATAAAATATAATGTGAGCAGAGTGTGTTTTAGAAAAGTACTGTGAGCGGAGCTAAAGCTTTAATCTAACTTGTGATTATCTTCAATAAGATTTTCCGTTGTTGTGCACAATCCTTGAATAAGGATAAGCACTTAATTCATTTAAGGACAATTAAAAGAAACATGTTGTGGAAGTAGAAATTTAATGGAGAGGGAGATTCGTGTGTCGGAAAGCGTTATTTCTAGAGCGGACATTCGTGGGACTGCTTCGGGGGTTATGTTTATGGCCTTTTTCGGGACAGTTTGGGCGGACGTTGGTATTGGAGGTTTGCAGGGCTTAGGTTCTATTTGGTTACTAATTCTTGCAATATTTATCGGTGCTACTTTATTTTTCTCGGGGATTGCATTGATTAGGAGTTCCCGAAACTTGGATAGTACAAATACCCATGGTTCTAAGAATGCCAATGTCAACAAGTGGTTTAATATTGTTTTTGCTACAGAATTTTTGTTGATTATTATTGCGGCTATCATTTGCAATACTGTTGGACATTTCGATTGGTTTTTTCCGATTATGGCTATAATTGTTGGGGTACACTTCTTTCCTCTTGCTTACCTTTTCAAAGTCAAGGCTTATTATGTTACAGGAACGCTCCTTTGTCTGCTTCCGATTGTGACACTACTCTTTGTGCCATTGAGGTCCAGTCTTGGACAGCATCAGATTAACACATGGTGGACATTGGTTGGCTTGGGTTCTATGTTGATATTATGGATAACCAGCCTTGTGATTTTGTCCGTGGGTAGGAGATTACTTAGGATGGCACGAGACCAATAATATTGTTACACACTGGGCGTTTTAGGTGAACATACAGAAACTTTGTTGCTGTTGTGGTTTTAGTTGTTACACTTTATTCCTCCAGAATCTAGTTTCAAATACTGAGACTATCGGTTTTCTATCGAGGTTGCAAGTTTAATTTGAAATAGTGGAAAAATATTCTGAGCCCCATTCGTCTATTTCCACTTTTCTGATATATTAATAGATGAAGATAAAAAAAGCTCTTATTTGTAAGCGTATTCGACAATAGAGTTAGGATAAAAAGGGGAGGTTGTCGCCATGCATGTTTCGTCACTTCTGGAAAAACAGTATACGGATATAGAAAACCGCAAGAGGGCGCTTCGCCATAAAACAGCGGATGAGACTTACCGGAGGAACGCTCAATATCATAAGCCGAGACCATCTATTGAAACGTTGCTGAATTTATTGACGGGAAAGACAGATCAGGAGCACAATGAAGAGTATACTGCTTCTGCCCGCAACCAAAAGGGCAAAGACATAGGAAAGAATAGCATCTGGCGCATACATAATGATCCTGTTACTCAAATAACGAATACATCTCTCAAGGAGTCTACATTTGAGCAAGCACCATCAAAGCAGCACATAAGGGAAAAAGCAATTTCGCGTTATACTTTTCAAACCAGCATGGCCAGACAAGGTTTTCAATTTGCTGAACCAACCATCTACATGTTCATTTAGGAGGGGAGAATGCTATGGCAAAACATAAGATACAAAAAACAAATGCCGTCCGTTTGTTGGATGGTCAAAAAATCCCTTATACATTAACGGAATATGAAGTGGAAGACGGGAAGATTGATGGCGTAGCAGTGGCGCATAAGATTGGGCAGGCAGAGGAGAGTGTATATAAAACGCTTGTTGCAACAAGCGGCAAAGGCAATCTCTATGTTTTTGTCATCCCTGTAGCTTCTGAGCTGAATCTAAAGAAGGCAGCAAAAGCGGTTGGCGAAAAGAAAATAGAGATGCTGCCTGTGAAAGAGCTTCTGCCGAATACAGGTTATATCAGAGGGGGCTGTTCGCCGATTGGTATGAAAAAGCAGTATCCTACATGGATTGATGACGCAGCAGAAAAACTAGATGAAATATTTGTTTCAGCCGGGAAGATTGGTATGCAAATTTGCTTGTCGCCGGAAAGTCTAGCAAAAGCGGCACATGCAAAATTCACATCTCTAGTTTAAAATAGAAGTAATGAATGAAGGAAGGCATGTTCATGCATGGCTTTCTTTTTCTAATGGTGAAAGAAGGGATGAAGTGAAGAAAGTAAATACGTGGCGTTTGCTGTTCTTTTTCGCTGGCCTAATGGTTATTGGGCTGGGTATTGCACTGACAGTAAAAGGCCAGCGTTTTGGCGTCGGTTCATGGGATGTGCTGCATATTGGCCTGTATCAACAGTTTGGTTTATCAATTGGTACATGGTCGGAAATAATAGGCATTCTCATCGTGACACTATCCTCGATTGGTATTAGGCAATGGCCGCATATAGGCACATTCCTTAATATGATTGTGGTCGGGCTCTTCCTTGATTTCTTCAACTGGCTTTTGCCAGATCCGCATCACTTCGCTTTTCAATTAATGGATTTTATTCTCGGTACCATTCTCATCGCTATCGGTTGTGGCCTGTATATACCGGCCCATTTTGGGGCAGGGCCACGAGATACCGTGATGCTGTTGCTTGTTGAAAAACTCGACTGGAGCATTACTTCGGCACGTACCTTCATGGAATTCACTGTAGCAGTCGTCGGCTACTTCCTTGGTGGACCTGTCGGCATTGGTACGGTTGTAATGGTCTTCGCACTAGGGCCCATCATCCAGGTAGCACTTCGGTATAGCGAGAAGGCTTTGAAAAAATGTATGAAAATAGATGACGGTAAACATAAGCAAGTAGAAAAAGAAATCATAGAGCAGTAGTGGCTGGTATAGAAATGCAAAACTAAAAATAGTTATGCTACAATACGATATAGATATGCAGGAAAGGGATGAGGACTTTGTCACACGTACTTAATACATTCTTAAACGAAAATTTACAACAGCTTCGCGACCAAGGATTATACAATGAAATCGATGCCGTTGAAGGCGCGAATGGTCCAGTAATCCAAGTTAAAGGAAAAGAATTAGTTAACTTGTCTTCCAATAACTATCTTGGATTAGCGACAAATCCTGAATTAAAAGAAGTTGCCAAAAAGGCAATTGATAAATACGGCGTAGGTGCAGGCGCTGTGCGTACAATTAACGGTACGCTTGATTTGCATGTGAAGTTAGAAGAAAAATTGGCTGAGTTTAAAGGAACAGAAGCGGCGATTTCCTATCAATCAGGCTTTAACTGTAATATGGCTGCAATTTCAGCTGTTATGGATAAAAATGATGCCATTCTTTCAGACCAACTAAACCATGCGTCTATTATTGATGGCTGCCGCCTATCAAAAGCGAAAATTATTGCATTCAACCATTCTGATATGGAAGATCTTCGCCAAAAAGCGAAAGAAGCGAAAGAATCAGGCCTATACAATAAAATTATGGTCATCACAGATGGCGTCTTCTCAATGGACGGCGATGTGGCAAAATTGCCTGAAATCGTAGAAATCGCAAAAGAATTTGATCTGATTACATATGTGGATGATGCACATGGTTCAGGTGTAATGGGCAAAGGGAAAGGAACAGTCAAACATTTTGGCCTTCAAAATGAGATTGACTTCCAAATCGGTACATTATCTAAAGCAATCGGTGTTGTTGGCGGTTATGTTGCTGGTAAGAAGAACCTAATCGACTGGTTAAAAGTCCGCTCACGTCCATTCTTATTCTCTACAGCATTACCACCAGGTGACGTAGCTGCTATCACACGTGCAGTTCAAATGCTGATGGACTCTACAGAGCTTCATGACAAGCTTTGGGAAAATGGCGATTACTTAAAAGCCGGCCTGAAAAAATTAGGCTTTAATATCGGTCATTCAGAAACACCAATTACGCCATGCATTATCGGCGATGAAAAATTAACACAAACATTCTCAGCTCGTCTTCTTGAAGAAGGCGTCTATGCGAAATCGATTGTGTTCCCAACCGTTCCAAAAGGCACTGGCCGTGTACGCAATATGCCAACAGCTGCCCATACAAAAGAAATGCTTGATAAAGCGCTAGCGATTTACGAAAAAGTCGGTAAAGAGCTTGGTGTTATTTCTTAATATCCTAAAATCTCGCCATTATGGCGGGATTTTTTTATGTTAAAGGACTTTCTAGTATCTCGTTTTTATATACTTTTTGATTCAGAAAAGATAGAATAATATGTAGATTTTTCAGAATTGAAAGTTTACTATGGGAGCGAAAAGTTCAAACGGAGGTGCGCAAACATGAAGATAGGATGCATTCAGTTAAATGTAGCATTTGGTGATGTGGAAAAGAACTTTAAAAGAGCTGAACAGTTCATTCGCGAAAGTGCTAGTAAAGGAGCCAAGCTTGTTGTCTTGCCTGAAATGTGGAATACAGGTTATGCGCTGAAAAAGTTAAATGAATTAGCGGATGACCATGGTGAAAGAACTAAGAACTTCTTGCAAAATTTAGCCACAGAACTTCACATCGATATTGTCGGCGGTTCTGTGGCAACAAAGAGAGATAATTATTTCTACAATACGATGTATGTTGTCGATAAAGAGGGCAAACTAGTAGGAGAGTATGATAAAGTCCATCTTTTCAGCCTCATGGATGAACATTTGCATTTATCCTCAGGAAGCGAAAAGAACAACTTTGCTTTAGGCGACTTGCAGGCGGCGGGCGTTATTTGCTATGACATCCGTTTTCCAGAATGGTTGCGCCTTCATACATTAAATGGGGCAAAAGTGTTGTTCGTGGTAGCACAATGGCCGACGCCAAGAATTGATCATTGGAAATTGTTACTCCAAGCAAGAGCTATTGAAAATCAATGCTTTGTTATAGCTGTCAATCGAATTAGCAACAAGAAAGAAAATTTCAACGGCCAGTCCATGATTATTGGGCCTTGGGGTGAAGTATTGTGGACGGGAAATGAGGATGAAGAGCTTGCTGTTATTGACGTGGACTTATCTAATGTCGATGAAGTGCGAGGACAAATCCCTGTCTATGATGACCGGCGCCCTGATTTATATAAAGATATTCTGGTGTAAGTTCAAGTGAGAGAAGCTATTTCTCTCGCTTTTTACTTTATTGTTCGAACCTGCCTCTTTGGATATAAACGTATATCCATCCCCTCACCGAATATAATATATTCACAAACCCTTTCTACATTCCTCTCGTTGTTTTTATCCCGCATTAACGGGCAGTAAGACCCCCACTTCAAAACTGCAGTATGTAAAGGAGAAGTTTAGTGGGGGGTAACTGCCCGTAAAAGCCCGATTGGTTCAACTAACCTTCAGTGGGGATAAAAAACCCCCACTGAATGAAGTTTCACTTTATATGGAAAATAAAACGTTACATTTTGGTAAATGCTCTTTATGACTTGTCATCTCACTTGTCTCATTTTAGAATTAGAACAAATGTTCTTTATTGAATGGAGGGAGTTCGCTGTGCTGTATGAAAATATGCCAAATAGATCGATTATGTGTATAGATATGCGTTGTTTTTATGCGAGCTGCATGGCGACACTCGCTGGTTTGAATGTGCTGAACGAAGCGGTTGCCGTTGTTGGTAATCTGGAGCAGCAAAGCAGTATCGTGCTTTCTGCATCTCCCATGGCGAAAAAACGTTTCCAAATAAAAACGGGCACTCGGTTATTTGAAATTCCGAAGCACCCCGATATCCATGTGTTTGAAGCAAAGATGGAGTACTTTGTGCGCATGTCTGTTGAAATCACTAAATTATTTACGAGCTATGTACCGAGCGAAGCGATTCATGTTTACAGTATTGATGAAAGCTTTATTGACTTAACAGGCACGGAGAAGCTATGGGGTGATCCAGAACGAACAGCGCGTGCCATCCAGAATGAACTTTACAAGCAATTCGAAATTCCAAGCACTGTCGGTATGGGACCTAACATGCTTCTAGCAAAGCTTGCACTCGATTTAGAAGCGAAAAAAACAGGTTTTGCAAAATGGGACTTTGAGGATGTTGAGAAAAAGCTATGGCCTGTTATGCCGCTATCTGAAATGTGGGGAATTGGACGCCGCACCGAACGAACGCTAAACCACATGGGTATTTTTTCAGTGGGCGATTTAGCAAATGCTGATTTATCTGCACTCGAAGAGAAGTTCGGCATTATGGGCAACCAGCTTTACCACCATGCATGGGGGATTGATTTATCTACCGTAGGAGAAGCACCAATTGTTGAAGGCCAAATCAGTTTCGGCAAAAGCCAGATATTAAAACGCGATTACCATACGAAAAAGGAAATCTTCATCGTGCTGCTTGAGATGTGTGAGGATGTAGCAAGGCGGGCAAGGGAAGCTTATAAAGTGGGCCGCACCATTACATTGGGCATATCGTATAGCCGCGATGCTTTTGGCGGAGGCTTCCAACGCGCAAAAACAATTGATGAAGCGACCAATGATACAATGGCGATTTATCGTGTATGTCTGCAGCTTTTTGAAGAGCATTACAACGAACGTCCCGTGCGACAAATCAGCATCAGCATATCAAAATTAGAATCGGAACAATCACTACAGCTTAGCCTCTTTGATACAAAACGCTGGAAACGTCGTAAGCTCGGCGCTGCAATGGATCACCTTCGTGCACATTACGGTTCGACAGCTATCCTTCGCGCCGTTTCGTATACAGAGGCAGGTACTGCAATTGGACGCGACGGATTGCTTGGAGGGCACAAGCGCTAAAGTCTGAGGGAATTTTACAGCTTGTTAATGCGAGACGGGATAAAAAGGAGATGTGTGTTAGTGCTACGCGACCGAGGGAATATCAAGTGGACGGCTATGATGCTGCCGGAACATGTTCACCGTTTAAAAAATTGGCAAAGTGAATTAAAGCAAATCAAAAAACCTGCATATGACGAATGGACACTGCAGGCGTTAGAAGAGGAAGTACTTCAAGCATACTACAGCAAAAAACAAGTAGTAGTAGAAGTATGGCATGACAAAACGAGCCGCAGCTTTACAGGCATCATTGCCAACCTTAACAGTGAAAAGAAAAAACTGTTAATCCAAGATCAAGATACATTTTCTAAAAATCATTGGGTGGATGTGGACTGTATTATTCATTTGGAAATATTAGCGTGAAAATCATAAATAATAATAATCAAATAAAATATAAAAGCCACAAACGTATAGATTCAACGTTTGTGGCTTTTTAGGTGTACACACAGAGTTTGCTAAAATCCCTTTCACATTTGAAGTTCTTTCATATCTTTCAAGGAATAATAAAGCATGTACTTCTGTACACCTCTTGCATGTTCGATTGCTTCAGCTGAGTATCGGCTAAAGTTTTCTTTATTTTTCTCCTTGGCAGAAATCAAACTTTCAATTGAAGGAGCCATCCATTTTTCAGTTAACCGCGGAAGCATTTCACGTGCGTTCTCGATATTTCCAAGCAGGGCTTCGCTATGGGCAATCATATAGCTTTGATAAGGCTCTTTCTGAATTTGTTTTGCTTCAGTCAGCGCTTGGTCATAATGTTCTTCTAGTAGGGCAAGCAAGCATGCGTAATTATGTTTGATATAAGGCTGTTGATGAGTGGAAATTATTCGTTGAAGTGCTTCTTTTTGTTCTGCTAAGGATTCATGGGCGATGGCGTATGGATAGGCAAATAATGCTTTTTGCTTGTTCCTTTTAAGGAAGCGGTCAATTTTTTTTAGATTATTTGTCCACCATAGTGCATTGAAGTGGGGATAAAGTGTAAACATAAATACATATAAGATAAGCAAAATTACGATTAGCCATGTAGGAATATCCATTAAAAGCAGAAAAGAGCATGCTAGGATGGCGAATAAATAAATAAGCGTTAATTTTACTAATTCCATTCGTTCACTCCTTTTTTCGTTTAGTATAAATGAAAATTCAAGAAAAGTCCCAGAAGAAATCAGTGGATAAGCACTAGTTGTGCTTTCTAGAAATACAGTATATAATAAACTCGGAAAATTACTTTAAATAATAGGTGCTAATGGGTTTATTTGTACACTGGGAGAATACAAATGTTTTTGAGAAGGGAAATTGTACTGTCGGAAAAAGCAATTGTATGTAATAGAGGGAGGATTATACAATGAAAAGAATAATGATAACAGGCGCGTCTGGCCAAATCGGTTCAGAATTAGTGGCGAAGCTAAGAAAAGAATATGGTACCGAAAATGTACTAGCTACAGATATAAAAGAGAGTGCAAACCAAGCAGGGCCATTTGAAAAATTAGATGTAACAGATGCAAAACGTATGCATGAATTAGCGAAGAATTTTGAAGCAGATACAATCATGCATATGGCAGCATTATTGTCAGCAACAGCTGAAGAAAGACCATTGTTCGCTTGGAATTTAAACATGGGCGGTCTTGTGAATGCTCTTGAAGTAGCACGCGAATTAAATATGCAATTCTTTACGCCAAGTTCTATCGGCGCGTTTGGCCCATCAACACCGAAAAATAATACGCCTCAAGATACATTACAACGTCCGACTACTATGTACGGCGTAAATAAAGTAGCGGGTGAACTTCTTTGTGATTATTATTTCACACGCTTTGGCTTAGATACGCGCGGCGTTCGTTTCCCTGGCTTGATCTCCAATGTGACTCCTCCAGGCGGCGGTACAACAGACTATGCGGTAGATATTTATTATAAAGCTGTACAAGAAGGCAAATATACTTCTTATATCGCACAAGGTTCATATATGGACATGATGTATATGCCTGATGCATTGCAAGCAATCGTTGACTTAATGGAAGCGAATCCAGAAAAACTAATTCACCGTAATGCATTCAATGTAACAGCGATGAGCTTTGAACCAGAAGAAATTGCAGCTTCCATCCGCAAGGTAATGCCAGACTTTACAATGGATTATAGTGTGGATCCTGTACGCCAAGCAATTGCGGACAGCTGGCCGAATTCGATTGATCCAACAGCGGCAAAAGAAGAATGGGGCTTTAAAGCAAAATTCGATTTAGACGCAATGACAATCGATATGTTAAATGTATTAAAAGAAAAATTAAAATAGACTAGGCAAGGAACAGCATTTTAAAAATGCTCATCCTATATGAAAAAGGGGCACGAAAAAGTGGCATATCACTTTTTGGGCCTCTTTTTGCTTATTCGGATTTTAATTCTTAAATAATAGTTTTTCAGAAGAAGGACTTTGTTATTGATCTTTGTATTTTATCAAAGCTTTATTATACTCTGTGCTCTCTTCACTTTTCTTATAATAAACCTTTAAAGTATTGGGCTTCCCCCACCAAATTGGCCATCTCACTATCTTTGCTGAATATGAAGATAAAAGCCTTATGTGTAAATGTGATTGTTGTAATGTAGTGGCTAGAGTAGAACACTACATTATAACGGGACAACAAGTTCTTTGTGTGGCTATTTAAAAGGAAAAACTATTGCACGAGACCTTTCCTAAAAAACCATTATAAAAAAGACAAAATTCAATCAAAGCTGTTGTTTTTTTTATTCCTATAATTTTGATTTATACTTAATATAAAACGATTTTTGGAGGTATTTATTTGTTGTATAGTCCGAAATGGAGTAAAGCAAAAAAACAATTGAAAAGCTTCACTTGCGAATCTTTGCGTTCGAGAGTGGATTTTCAAGTTATTAATTATAGACGCGCGCACGACCAGTTAGGTAGAGCCGTCATTACGGTAGATAAAGTTGAAAAGTTAAATATGTGTACACTCATTGCAGAGAGAGAAGAATTTCGCAAAAAATGGGCTATACGAAAACAATTAGATGATTTTAACTTTGATGACGTAACTCATAATCGGGATCTTCAAGATGAAGCACATCAATTACTGAAAAATGAGGCGATTTATGGACAATATGATTTCTTTTTTGCTTTAGAACAATATTTCAATGCTTCAATACAAGAAAGTCGACAGTCCTCCGATATTTTAATCAAAATATTATCTCTTTTAGACCGTCGCATAGGTAAACGATCATTAATGAAAATAAATGACACTATTGCAAATGAACATCCATTTGTCCAAGACTTTTTTAAACTACGTTGTGAAGCGGAAAATATAAGAATCATCATTTAAAACAATTTATTAATAAATTAAACCAATTAAGGTAAATGGATATATTTATGATAAAGTATATCTTGGAACAAATACTATAAAGCTATTACAGGAGAGTCCTAACATGAAAAGGAAAATGAATTACATAATATTACTTTTAACGACCATCTTTATAGTCGGTTGTACCGAAGGTGGATCCATTAAAGATAAAGAAACAAATTCACAAGAAGTAAACACAGTTGATACAAATAAAAATAGTGAAAAAGATGAAACTATCACTTCGGTTATTGGTGAAACAGTAGCAAAGAAAACACCAACTAAACCAAATAAAAAACTGTTCTCAGGATACAAACTTATTAAAGTTTATGGTGGTGATCTTTCTGGGTATCGAAAATCAAACGTCGTCGTTGACATTGGTTTTGGAAATCGTGAATATTGGGGATTTACGAATGAGCATGGGCAACTGGTTCGTGTTATTGCCGACAAAATTGTTCTACAAGATGACCGTACCGAACCAGTAACATCGTCTGGTAGATACTACCCTGATGAAGCAAAAGTTCCAGGTGTTGAAAGAGCAGATTTAGATGAAGGACATATCATTGCGGATTCTCTCGGAGGGGTATCAAATGCTTACAATATTACTCCACAAGAAAGTACACTCAACCGACATGGTGATCAAGCATATATGGAAGATGCCATTCGTAAAGCTGGTGGGGCTACAAACTTTGAAGCCATTATTACCTATCCTAATACGCAAACACAAATTCCCTCAAGCTATCAGTATACCTATACGATAAAGGGTGAGAAAATCGTTGATAAATTTAAGAATGTGAACCCTGATAAAGTAAACAAATCGCTCGGTCTAACTGGCAATAAGGCTTCCAATTCAACTACAACTCGTTCAAACAGAAAAGGCAATATTTCTAGTGTTGATACAAATGGTGATGGACAAGTGACGATTAAAGAAGCAAAAGCAGCAGGTTATAGTATGCCAATAACGAGGAAACATTGGTTATACCCATATATGGATGATCGAGATAATGATGGTATGGTAGGGGAATAGGTATTTAGAAATTAAGGTAAAATAAATTTCAAAGAAATAGATGAATACAGGCCTTTATCGATTTTCATTCAAAAAACGACTAAACCTTGATTATAAAGGAGTTAGTCGTTTTTTGATGGTTTCAAATTAGAATGGAAAGTTTATTAACACTATTCTGGATAGAGTAGCATTCAAGGTAGACTTTTTCATTCTTTCTTCAAGTAAAGTGGCAGTCTAATTGTAGCTGTTATTCCACAATCGGGCTATTTAATGCTGTGGGAATATGTGAAAGATAATATTTTACTTTCAAAATAAACAAACCCTATAAAGGATTACTTGATGAGGATATAATTCTTGTTCAACTAACAGGCTAATTTAAGAAGGTATATTAATGTCTTTAGACGAATATTGTTTTTTAGATACATATTGCATATTGAAAGGGTGAAGGTGTATGGAGGATGTAATTAATGGAATAAACCACTGGATACAAACATTACCGAAGGTATATAACTCAATGTCAGAAACAGAAATATCAAATCGTCCATTACAAAATAAATGGTCCAAAAAGGAGATTTTAGGACATCTATGCGACTCTGCAATAAATAATATTAATAGTTTTGTAAAGATTCAGTACGAAGAACAACCATTTGTTATCCAATCATATAGGCAAAACCAATGGGTAATTCTTCAGAAATATCAAGAAAGACCACTTGATGAGATATTAAACCTTTTTTTATCATTAAATAAGCAAATCATAAATACTATCTCGAACATTCCAAAAGAGAGATTATCAAATCTTTGTGATATAGGAGATAATCAACAAAAAACATTAGAGTGGCTCGTAAAAGATTATCTTAAACATATGGAACATCATATTAACAATCAAATCCTTATTAAAAATAATGCCTAATATTGATAGCATTTCGGTAACTTACAGGTTCTTTAGTTGAATAATGTAATAAAGTTAGACTACACATCAGACATGTTTAATATGTGTGGCCTAATTGTCTAAACTGTTTTGCTTTCTTAACCTAAATGTAACGATGACCGAGATAATGATGTAATGAGTGATGAACTTGAAAGAGAATTTATGCAAAATAATTTTCCTAGTTTAGAGAAATAAAAGGTGATCATAAAAAAGTTCCAATCATCGAAAGGATGACTGGAACTTTTTTGGCTTGGTTGATTAACCTAGCCGTGTTTTTTTAAGGATGCTCAATTCATGAAGGGAAGGGAATTATTTTTTGTTAACTACTAATACAAGTTTGCCTTGGTCTAACTCTTTTTCGCCGGCATCTGCTTCTGCTTCGCTTAGACCCACAGCTTGCATTTCGGTGCGTAATTCATCGCCGCGTTTAGCCACTAAGTTTTTCATGGATTTGAAGAAACCTTGTTCTTTCATACCCACTTCAGCTGTATCTAATGCATCTGCAATATCATCTTCGCGTTCTTGATAGTGCGCGAATACATAGACATCATCACGGCTGTAGCCTTGAGCTTCTAACTTTTCGATTTCTTCTTTCGCTTGTACTGCGTTTTCTACTGTAATTTTTGTAACCATTTAAAATTCCTCCTCTGTTGATTATATTTATGGTATTCCCTGAAAAAGAAAGATTAAACCTGGCCACTTTAAATTTACTAATCTAGTCAACCAGCATTCATTAAAAGCTCTTAACCAGCATAAATATAGAAAGAGTTAATAGATTTGAAAGAAGGTAGACAAAAGGGAGCTGGTAGAACAATGATGGGAACGCCATTAGTATTAACTGATTTTGTAAAAAGAGCAGAGCGCTATTTTCCAGAGAAACTAATTATTTCACGAACTGCTGAAAATATGATTCACAGAATCAACTATCGAGAGTTCGGGAGACGGACAAGAAGATTGGCGGAGGCGCTCACGAAGCTAGGTATGAAAAAAGGAACGAAGGTAGGTTCTTTTGCATGGAACCATCATCGGCATTTAGAAGCTTATTTTGCAGTACCTTGTGCAGGCGCCGTATTGCATATGATCAATATTCGTTTGTCGCCTGAGCATATTGTCTACATTATCAATCATGCGGAGGACGAAATCCTATTAGTTGATGGCGATTTATTTCCATTAATAGAGAAGGCAATTCCATTATTAACATCTGTAAAGCATATTGTCGTAATGCAAGACAATCATGAGTTGCCGCCAACAGATTTGAAAAATGTCCATTCGTATGAACGATTGCTTGAAGATGCAAGCGATGCGTATGAGTTTCCTGAGGACCTGGATGAAAATATGCCGGCTGGGATGTGCTATACAAGTGCGACGACAGGCTTCCCAAAGGGTGTAGTATACACACATCGCAGCTTGGTGCTCCATAGTTTAGCGCTCGGCTTGGCAGATTCACTGGGATTGCGTGAAAACGATGTTTCGATGCCAGTGGTGCCAATGTTCCATGTCAATGCATGGGGTATGCCGTTTGCTGCGGTCAACTTTGGGACAACTCAGGTACTGCCAGGTCCAATGTTCACGCCATCTTTACTGCTTGATTTAATTGACAAAGAGAAAGTAACCATCACAGCAGGTGTTCCCACTATTTGGCTTGGTGTTTTAAAAGAATTGGAACAAAATAAGAGAGATATTTCATCCTTGCGCGTGATTGTCTGCGGTGGCGCCGCTTCTCCAAAAGGGCTAATCCAGACATTTGAAGAAAAATATAATGTCCCATTCATTGTCGGATATGGCATGACAGAAACAACGCCAATCGTTAGTTTATCCACCTATACGTCTGATATGCAGCATTGGTCTAAAGAAGACAAGCTCAATATTCGTGCCACGCAAGGTCTAACGGTTTCACTACTTGAAACGCGCGTCGTAAATGAACAAGGGGAAGTACCATGGGACGGCAAGACGATGGGGGAATTAACAGTTAGAGGGCCGTGGATTGCGGATGAATATTATAAAGATGAAAGAACAAAAGAAGCATTCAAGGACGGTTGGCTGTATACAGGTGATATCGCTGTGATGACGCCGGAGGGCTATATTAAAATCACCGACCGTGTGAAAGATTTAATCAAAAGTGGCGGAGAGTGGATATCGTCTGTGGATCTTGAAAATGCTTTAATGACACATCCGCAAGTATTCGAGGCGGCCGTGATTGCAGTGCCGGATGAAAAATGGCAGGAAAGACCGCTTGCATGTGTCGTCTTAAAAGAAGCGAGCACCACGACAAAAGAAGAGTTGCTAAGTTATTTGGAAGGCCAATTCGCAAAGTGGTGGGTTCCGGATGATGTAGTGTTTCTCAATGAAATTCCGAAAACCTCTGTTGGTAAGTTTTTAAAGACTAAACTCAGGGATGATATCCACGAGCTGAGAAAATAAAAATAAAAAGGACCTGTGATTATTTCACAAGTCCTTTTTCTAATTAATCTTCTATCAATTTATTAAAATTAATGCGTTTATTAAGCCCCATCATTACTGGAATCCCAACAGCCATTACGGCAAGTTCACCTACAGCACATGTAAACCATGTGTAAAGGAAAGGAAGATCATAAAGAAGATGTAGTTCAATGGCGATTAAGAACATTGTTACTGTAAAGACGATTGTATTAAATATCATCTTCGCTAACTGTCCTTTAATAAAACGGATGGAAATAATCGTAATCGTAAGTGCTAACACAGATTGCCCAACACCAAAAGCTAAATCATATACGCCAAGTGGTGAAAAGAAATTAGCAATTATTACACCTACTACAATTCCAATCATATATTTCTTGTTAAAAACAACAAGATGGTTGAACATTTCCGAGATACGGAATTGTATCGCAGTAAATCCAAAAGGCGCGATCAGCAATGTAACGGCAACATAAAGAGCCGCAATAATACCGCTGATTGCGAGAGACTTTGTTTTCATTATTGTATTCCCCCTAGTTTTTTTACGTGGGATGGTCTCGAACCACGTGTTTAGAGCAAATCATTATTTTACTCCTGTTTAGCCGGGTTGTCAAAATGCTTTTGCAAACACTCAAAGAAGCTCTTTTGCATAAGATTCGTTATAATAGAAGAACAAAAACAGCAGTGCCTTTGCTTTAAAAGGAGCATTATATGGAGAAATATTTACCGAAAAACGTTTGCATTCTTTTTTTGCTTCTTGGCGGATTTGTAACAGTACTCGGCGTGCTTACCCAATTATCACATGAAACGCAGGCAGGAAGCTGGAGCTGGCGAGAAATTGTGATGGTTGTAGTCGGTATTGTAGTCTATTTCACTTTTGCCTTTACGGGTTTTTACTTTTTAATTGCTCGTATTAAAAAAAGAGGAATCGCCTGGACTAAAAGAAGAGTTTCAATAGATTTCAGCAATCATGAATTGTACTGGCATGAAATCGAGTCCATCGTTTTGAAGAAATATCCGGGGATTGGTAAGGTAACAACGATTGTGACTAAGCCAGAATACCGAGATGAGATTCAACAACGTTTAGAAAAAAGAAAATCGGCAGTAGAGTCATTTGATATATTGTGGATTGCAGTCCAAAAGCCAAACATTATGCACCAAGAGATGATGAAAGCTTTTAAGCAATTTGAAAACCTCCATAGGGTATAAGCTACCTATATGGAGGTTTTATTTTAGGAACACGAAAGGAGTTTAGCAAATGAAAATCATAATAGGAGTCGACGCAGGGGGCACAAAGACGGAAGCAGCTGCTTATGATTTAGACGGGAATCTATTGCATACAAGTATTTCGGGGTTTGGTAATGTGCTCATACATGAAGAAAGAGCACTTCATCATATAATGGAGGCAGTCGATGCCTGCCAATCTGCGCTTTCAAAAACAGAGTGTGTGCATTTATATATGGGCATTGCGGGATATGAAAGCTCATTAAATCAAGAGCTCATTCACCAACACTTCAAGAACTATTACAAGACAAAGGTAGATATAGTACAAGACAGCATCATCGCTCATGCAGCTTCTCTTAAAGGGCAAGATGGTATCTTGACGATTGCTGGGACGGGGTCTGTTTGTTTTGGTGTGCACGACGGTATTCAAAAGATGACAGGAGGCTTTGGCCATTTGCTTGGAGATGAGGGGAGTGGCTATTGGATCGTCATTCAATCATTGAAAGCCATGATTAAAGAGGAGGATCAGGGAGTAGCCTATTCATCTTTAACAAGGACAGTATTAAAAGAATTGGGACAAACCTCTGTTCAGGACATAAAAGATTTTGTTTATTCCTCTCCTAAGGCAGAAATTGCACGCCTCGTACCCGTCATTGTAAAAGACGCTGAAATAGGCGGTGAAAAAGCGCTGCAAATTTTAAGTGAGGCAGGAGAAGAGCTTGCCGAGCTGACATGGAATGCGTATAAAAAATTACAATACAAAGAAGAAGAAAAAGTGGCTATTGCCATAAAGGGCAGTATTCTCGTTAATATTCCTTTTGTACAAGAAAAATTCACTGAAATTCTTCGCCAGCGAATCCAAAACGTTCAGTTTATAACAGAAGATATTTCTTCTACGGCGGGATGCTATTACTTGGCGAAGTTAAATGGTGAAACTCCTTCTAATTGAATGCTTTTATATACATTCCAAAAGGTGCTAAGCTTGATGCATTATGGTAGAAACTTCTCCGAATGATTCCCATGATAATGGAATTCTTCCTGAGAGGTGAGCATACCTAGTAAGGACGTATCGCTGTTAAGGGGGAAATAAAATGATAACGATTAAGAGGTTAGTAGATTGTACAATTGCAGATGCGGTAACAGCCTGGAACGATGGGTTTGAAGGATACTTTGTGGATGCAACCACTACTCCAGAAAAATTATTAACAAGAATGGTTATGGAAGATCTTTCACCTGCTTTATCTATCATCGCCTTTGAAAACAATCGACCAATAGGGATTGTGATGAACGGTGTAAGAATGGATCACGGCCAAAAGGTTGCTTGGAATGGCGGCACCGGAGTTAGTAAGGATTATAGGGGTAAAGGGATCGGGAAATTACTAATAGAATCAACGCTCTCCATTCTACAAAAGGAGAATGTTAATATAGCAACACTTGAGGCGATAAGTGAAAATACGGTCGCCATTTCCGTCTATAAGAAGAAGGGTTATCTTGTTGAAGATACTGTAGAATTCTTAAATCTTAATGGAAAGCAAAAACAAAATCTAATTGGTGAGGTAAAAAGAAAATTTACGGTTGAACGAGTAGCGCTACAACAAATTGGTCAACTACCATTTTATAAATCGACGAATCCATGGCAGACCCGATGGCAAAGCGCGAAAAGTGGTGAGGGCCTCCTCGTAAAAGAAGAAAATGGTGATGTACTTGGCTACGCTTACTACAAAAAGAATTATAATGATCAAGGTGTCCATACAGGTACCACCATGTATCAGTGTGAGGCAAAACCAGAACGAGTAGACGCTGAAGAGATTATCTATCAATTAATAGGTTGTGTTTTTGGGGATTTTACAGATAATATCAATCGAACAGTTCCTAATTTACCAATGAACAAAAGTAAAAAAACCTATAGTGCCTTAAGAAAGATAGGTTTCGAAACAACAGCTCAGCAAGTGTATATGGTGAAAGAAATTTAAAGTAGTAAATATTATGATAGCTTGTATTAAATACCGGGACTTATAAAAATAAATTATATAAGGAAGGGGCGCTATTTACTGGCGTATACCCTTCTATTCCTCTTTTATCAAAATGCATAGTATGAAGAGTCGAAAATCTAAATTCGAAATTTTTATCTATTTTATTCCATTTGGCGCTTTTTTTATTGAAATGTGTTAATATTAAAATAACTTTAGTGAACGGAGGTGAGAAGAATGGAAAAGTTAGCTATGGAAACAGGTGTAAAAGTAAATACAGCTATGTATTTTGCATCTGTTATTGCTTTTGATTTTGCTACTAACGGGACAAGTGTGCCCTTTTTTAGAAAAATTAATAGTGTTTTAGCTAACTAACAACATTCTTTTCACAATTTTTAAGGAAAGACTGCTTAGTTATAGCAGTCTTTTTTTATTTCCAAAGGGGAGCTTTAGAGTATGCAATTAAAAGTAGAAAATATAACAAAAATATTAGGTGGAAACACCATTTTTACCAATTTATCAGTTGAAGTAAATTTAGGTGAACGAGTGGCTATTGTTGGACGTAATGGGTGCGGTAAAACGACTTTATTTAAAGTGATAGCGGGAATCGAGCAACCAGATGAAGGGCGTATAGTAAAGACAAAAGGTCAAACAATTGGTTACTTGCATCAAATTCCGATGTTTAAGGATATTACTGTGTTCAACGTATTGTCCCAAGCATTCGAGCAGCTACATGAAATGAAGGCTCGTTTAACGGAACTGGAGCAAATGATGGCTATAAACATGAGCGAAAAGGTTTTAACTCAATATGGGGATCTATTAGAGCAATATCAATTAGCTGGTGGTTATGAAATTGAAGCAAAGATTGCTTCTATCTCAAATGGGCTGAAGATCACGCAACTTTTGGAGCAACCTTTTGAAGCATTGAGTGGTGGTGAGAAGACGAAGGTAATGCTCGCGCAAATTTTGCTGAAGCAACCAAATATATTACTTTTAGATGAGCCAACAAACCATCTTGATTTAGCAGCTATTGAATGGCTAGAAGATTATTTAAACTATTTTAAAGGAACAGTATTGATCGTATCTCACGATCGGGCTTTTTTAAATAATGTCGTTAATAAAATATTAGAAATTGAGGATGGAGAAATTTGGGTTAGTAAAGGGAACTACGATCAATATGTGAGAAATAAAGAAGCAAAAATTGCTCAGCAGTTCGCTGAATATCAGGAGCAACAAAAAAAGATTCAAAAAATCAAAGAAGCAATACGCCGATTGCGTCAATGGGCAAATGAGGCATCACCACCAAATCCAGATTTATATCGAAAAGCAAAAGTTATGGAAAAGATGCTCGAACGTATGGATCTGGTGAAGAAGCCGAGAGTTGAGCGGCAGATGAACCTGCAGTTAAAAGCTGATGAGCGTTCAGGAAAAGAGGTGTTTTTACTCAATCACGTTTCACATGGCTTTGAAGAAGATTTCTTATTTATGAATGTACATTTACCAATCTTTTATCGGGATCGTTTAGCGATTGTTGGTAACAATGGGACCGGCAAATCAACGTTACTCAAAATATTACTTGGAGAATTAATACCAATAGATGGGGAAGTGAAGCAAGGAAGCAATTTAAAAATTGGCTATCTGGCTCAGCAGTTCGGACAATTTAATAAAGAAGAGCGATTAATTGAAGCCTTTCGTCGTGATGTTTCAATGACGGAATACGAGGCACGCCATATGCTCGCACAATTTTTATTTTATGGTCATGATGTGTTTAAAAAGGTAGAACAATTGAGTGGTGGAGAAAAGATGCGACTGAGATTAGCTCAGTTGATGGTTCAACAATGTAATGTGCTTGTGTTGGATGAACCTACAAATCACCTTGACATTGAATCGCGTGAAGCACTTGAAGAGGCGATTGAAAAATTTGACGGTACAATAGTAGCGATTAGTCATGATCGATACTTTTTACAAAAGCTGTTCACCAAAACAGCTTGGCTAGAAAATCAGCAATTAACACTGCATGATGGCCCATTTGAGTGGGCAAAAATGAAGCAGAAAAAGTTATACAACGAATAAGATCGAGAAAATCTTTGTAAGAGGAATTCTTAAACCCTAAAATATAAATACTACATTTTAGGGTTTTTCTATATTGGTTTTACATTTAAAAGCCAAAAGAATTACATAAAGTTTAATGAAGATTTGAGAAGAAGGAAGTGTTAACTTAAGCTAAAAAGAACATTGAACAAATTATAATTTTTTTGGAGGTATGACTGTTGGAGAAGACAAAAACACAGGTGAGGGTCTATTTAAGTATATTTGGCGATTCATTTCCCTTAGAAGATATTACTGAAAAATTAGGGATTGAACCTTCTAATACATATAGAAAAGGAGATAGAATTCCCAATCGTTCAAGTAAACTGTCGAGAAAAGAAACTTCGTGGCATTTAGATACAGGCTACCAAGAATCTTTTGATGTAGAAGAACAATTACAACAAATTATAATGCCGCTTCAAAATAAGGTATCCATAATTCAGGAGATCAAACAAACTTATTCTGTTGTATGTAAATTCTTTATTGTAATCATTATGGAAGAAGGAGATACCCCTGGTCTTTACTTAGATACGGACGTAATAAATTTTGCATCAAGTATTGGTGCTGAATTTGATATAGATTTATATGCAAACCCTTATGAAGATGATTTTTGTTTGGATTGAATTCTTGTTTTAAATAGTATATGATTTACAGAATTACATATAAAAGCTACGAAAAGAAGAGTAAACCCACGTACTATCTACAGAGACCTCTGATTGCTGAAAAAGAGGGATAGGAAAGGCGTT
Source organism: Rummeliibacillus sp. TYF-LIM-RU47 (assembly GCF_008638315.1). Classification (NCBI taxonomy): domain Bacteria; kingdom Bacillati; phylum Bacillota; class Bacilli; order Caryophanales; family Caryophanaceae; genus Rummeliibacillus; species Rummeliibacillus sp. TYF-LIM-RU47. The sequence goes on from NZ_VVIR01000001.1 coordinate 111,047, forward strand.
GAAACAAGGCTTGGAGCTGTGCATTGGATTTGTTCACTGGAATAATGATGATGCAACGTATTCTCACGTTACAGAGATAGAGTATCGCAGGTGAATTATTCACAAAGCCGTACTCGATAAGGCCTCTGCAGCAATGTAGAGATGAACTGGGGTGGCACCGCGATATGACTCGCCCCCAAGATAAATATCTTGGGGGTGAGTTTTTTATTTTGTTTTACAAAAATAAAATAGGAGTGGTGACATGTTCAGATGGAAGTATCCTTTCATACTATTAGGAGGAATAGGTATTTCAAATGTGGGCGCTTGGGTTTATCTCATTGCATTAAACTTAATTATATTGAATAAAACAGGTTCCCCACTTGCCATTGCTTTATTATATATACTACATCCAATTGCAACTATATGTTCAAATGCTTGGGCAGGTAGTCTAATTGATCGGGTAAATACAAGGCGACTGATGATGGGATTAGATATTTTTCGAGCAATATGTATTGCGTTCATTCCATTTTTACCGTCACTGATTTATGTTTATATACTAGCGTTTATCATTAATATGGGAAGTGCTATTTTTCAACCTACCTCTATGGTTTATATGACTAAACTAATACCTGAAGCTGATCGGCAACGGTTTAACGCACTTCGTAGTTTTATCAACTCATGTGGCTCACTAATAGGCCCTGCCATTGCTGGAATGTTATTTTGGATGGGCACTCCTTATACGGCTATTCATATAAATGCAGTAGCATTACTATTTTCAGCTCTAATTATTAAGATGCTACCTAATGTGGACTCGAGACTTAAAGAAACAGAGAGGCAAAGAATTACATGGCAATTGATAAAAAAAGATTTTCGAGTTGTTTTTCATTTCAGTAGAAGTAATACCTATGTCGTAAAAATATATTTATTATTTAGTGGTACTACTATAATCATGACCGCAATAGATTCGCTCGAAGCAGCTTTTGCTAAAGGCGTACTTTCAATGTCAGACACCAATTATGGGTTTTTATTAAGTGTCTTTGGAGGTGGAATAATAATAGGTTCAATTATTAACTCCCTCTATTCAAAAAAACTTGCAGTTAATCTTTTAATAGGTATGGGCACAATTTCCACTTCAATTGGTTATATAATATTTTATAGTTCGGATGGCTTTTTTAGTGCAACGCCTGGTGTATTTTTAATAGGAATTGCTGTGACGTTTGCTAATACAGGGTATATGACTTTCTACCAAAATCATGTTCCTGTCGGGATGATGGGGAGATTTGAAAGTCTTTTTAGTGTGGTGGAAGCAGGTTTTATTGTTGTTATAACTGTTTTAATAGGCTTTGCAGCTGAATTAACTTCGATCCGGCCTGTAGGGTTAATAGGCTCCTTTGCCTTTCTCGCTGTAGGGTTATTAGCATGGAAAGTCGTAACAGGTGAAAAGCGGCAGGAATACTTTTGAAAAAATGGTGCTTCTTTAAATAGTTAATTATAAAAAGGCTTGACCAATAAAGTAATGGGCAAGCCTTTTGCAACTCCAGCTTAAAAAAGCTTATATCAATATCATGGGCCACTCAGCAATTTATTCGGACAAAATCAAAGCTCTATTGTGGTCACTCACACTTAGAATTATAGCTTCTTTAGCTGAATCATGAACTTCAGTAATCGGGAGTTTCTTTAAAGATGGTGTTTTGGAATGTGATGAAATTAAACATATACAAAGAGGTGGCTCTTAATGAGAAAAGTTGAAGTGAAAGCATATAACGAGTGCTGGAATTCAATGTTTGAGGTAGAAGCAAATTTATTGTATAAGATATTCAGTTCCGAAATCATTGATATTCATCATATTGGTAGTACATCTGTAAAAGGTCTAAAGGCAAAACCAATCATTGATATAATGCCCGTGGTTACAGATGTAAATAAAGTTGATGAATTTAATATTCCTATGATGGCCATTGGTTATGTACCAAAAGGAGAAAACGGGATTTATCAAAGACGATACTTTCAAAAAGGCGGAGATCATCGAACTCATCATCTTCATTTTTACCAATTTGATAACCACAATATTAATCGTCATCTGGCTTTTCGTGATTACTTGATATCACATCCAGATGTCGCTAAAAAATATGGAGATGTGAAAGAGGGACTCTCCAAACGTTTTCCTTACGATATTGAGTCATATATTAAAGGCAAAGAGCAGCTAGTCTTGGAGATTGAACTAAAAGCAAATGCCTGGTATCAAAGCATAAGGCAACCAGACAGTAAAAATCTCCCTACATTTGAACTGTAGGCTATTACCGATCAGGAGAGAAATATTGAATGAATATATATATGTTGATTATAAGCTCCATATTTTTATTATTTATTGCAGGCAATGCCTTTTATGTAACTTTTAAAAGATTTAAAGAGGACAACGATTTTATTCTTAATACTTTAGATTGGATTGATTCGTTATTTAGTGTTCTCTTATTAATTTCTGAGAAATTTACAACACCAAAATATCATATTGTGATCTTTAAAATGCTTTCCTTCATATTTGGGTTGCTCTTTTTAGGATTTACTGTTTTATTATGGATTCTTTTTGTTTAATACAGAAGAGAAGCTGGAAGCAAGGGAGAATCCCTTGAAAGATAAAAAGGAAGCTAAGCTTTAACGGATTTCAATTGCAAAAGCATAGCTTGCGCTGCCTTTCTCCCAGTTTGCAGATACATCATACACATACAACCCTTTTTCTTTTGGCAAGATAATTGACTGTTTATTTAGTACGACATCTTCAACCTTATTATTTGGAAGCCATTTGCTTACTGATATCGTATTCTTTTTAGGTTCGTTTTTAAATACTATTTTCAATTTGGATGAGGGAGAAGCAACCACAGGTGAGAGGTTTTGGTTTTTAATAAGTTCAGGAGGAGGCATAGTATCAACACATTCACTGCTAACAAGTCCTTCCCAACAATAAGAGCCTCTAACTTTCGCAACATTTTCATGCCCAGCACGAATAATGGGGAGGGGTGGCTTACTATTAAGTAGGCTATTAACGTAAAAACCTCCGGCGATCACAAGAATCAATAAGAATGCCATTATTATTTTTTTCATAGATTACCCCTTTTTGAATATTATTCCAGATAAATGTACCATAGGATTGGTGAATGTCTCAATAGTATATTTTTTAATTAAAGGCTCTAGATTTTTTAAAAGAAAAGGGGCATACGTATTTTATGTCTGTTTAAATTTATCTTAATTCTCCAATAAACCAAATTTCACCTTCAAAGTGGTATCCATCTTCATCGGTAATTTCTTCTTTAAAACCTGTTATTTGTAAACCGTTAGGAACAGATAGTCCCCATTCATTTTGAATTTTTCTGTCATTTGGTAAATGCAGCCACTTTTGATATTCGTCGTCTCTGTTAAAGAATTCTTCAAAATGGGCGTCACCTTTAAATACAATAATTTGTGAACCCCATAAATCAGGTAAATCAATTGCAGCTACTACTCGATACTTTTGTTTGTCATTTGGTTTGAAACCAATTAGATATTCAGCTCTGTCCAATAGTGATTGAATGCAGAGTCTTTTAACTCTTTTTGGTGTTTTATTGGAATTTATAAAGTCTGGAGCAACTGGTAGGTGCAGATGCCAATAACCATTGTAAAAGTCTGTTGGGAATTCAAATGTGTTTTCTTCAATACGTTTCATCATATTATTGGTTTTACGTTTAATTCCTCGAATTTTTTTCTCCCGCATCATATTTCTCCTCAATCTCTTTAATAATCTCTTTTAAAGACAACGAAACAGTGCTAATTAAAAAGGCCCAGTTTATAAGAAAACTGGGCCTTTCTATGTTCTTAAAAACTGTCTTCGAAATCTTCATCAAAGCGATAGCTGTAGAAATGCTCGTTTGTAAACCAGTTATTTTCTGCAGTCGCGCCTTCTTCTTTGCGTTTTTCTTCTTCTTGAAGCATCCAGCCTGTTTGGGAAATATGAGCTCTCATAGAGTTCATTTTTTCCACGCGTACATCGTGAATATCATTAATAATATCCGGGTTACCAAGTTCTGCTACTGTATTGTTGGCGAATGCCACACAGTATAGTCTTGGGCGATCGCTCTCAGGCATGCGGCGTACAGCACGGACAACAGCTCTAGCAGTTGCTTCATGATCAGGGTGAACCGCATAATTCGGATAGAAAGTGATGATTAATGAAGGGTTGAGTTCATCAATTAAATTTGTCATCATGGCAACCATTTCTTCATCATCTTCAAATTCAACCGTTTTATCACGAAGTCCCATCATACGTAAGTCTTTGATACCAATGGCTTCACAAGATGCTTGAAGTTCCTTTTTACGGATTAATGGCAATTCTTCGCGTGTGGTAAATGGAGGATTGCCGAGGTTGCGTCCCATTTCTCCAAGAGTTAGGCAAGCATATGTGATAGGTGTGCCAGCTTTCGCATATTGCGCCAATGTGCCGGAAACTCCGAATGCTTCGTCATCAGGATGTGGGAACACAACAAGTATTTGACGTTCAGGTTGTAACATATTCAAAACTCCTTTTAATTTGGAAATTAATATGCGAATGGTGTTTCGCTGATTTCAAGCGCAATAGCTAATTTACCATCATAGCCATGGCCGCCCATAAGCAAACGATTTTGATCATCGAGCTCAAAATGCGTAATTCCTTGGGCATACACCCAGCCGCCATTCGATAGTTTTAAACCCACACGATGGGGTACATCAGGCGTCACTTTACCAAGTTCATAACGAATTAGTACATTGCGGATAAATGTGCCCGCATTGAATACTTTTTCATCGAAGTGAGAGGCATAAGCCCCATTCGTTGTTTCTAAGTGTATATAGACATCTTTATTCGCAAAGGAATTCAGAAGGTCCTGAAGTTTTTGTAGATTGACTGTTTCCATCTGATTATATGCTCCTCTCAAAAAGAGGCCTCATCGCTACATATAGCGATAAACTGCCACTGATTTAAGTACTACTATAGTATAGAGAAAAAAAGGATGAAATGCGATTCACACGCACTGTCTACTCTTTCAGTAAATGTTTATAAATGAACAAAATGTGGGAATACTATAGGGTAGGGGGTGAGTTTATGCACTTTACAACACCAGTTTTAGAGGAAGAAACAAAAATAACAAATGCTTGGATGACAGCTATGCTGCCATTTTCTTTTATGACCAAAAAGGAGATAGCGCTATCTGAGGAATTGCTCGGCAATGGCTACAGCTTCTTTAATCTCAATGATAAGAAGCAGCAATCCGAATTTTACGGTGACATCGAGTTATCAAGTATTGCCCTTAAGCAAAATTTTTTATCCTACATAGAGCGGAGGCTGTTTCCGAAAAATATACGAGATGATGGTTTTCAGCGTTTCTCTAAGGAAATTTCAAAGACAGGTAGCCTCCAAATTCACGACAGACACTATCTTTTTACTATACTTAGCATTGATATTACCCTATGTCCATTTGGAATTGGCTTTGTATCGATTCGTGTGAAGTTAGAGGATGTTAATTTATTTTCAGATGCACTTGATTTCATGCATCACTTTCGCATTCTAGAGCCTAAAACAAATAACCAATTAGGGATGGAAGTCCAATATGATGGGGAACCATTTACTTGTATACACGATTTTATCATGAAGCATCTTTGCCCTGAAATTCAAAAATATACGGTTCATGATGACCGTCGGGACGGTTACTTTGGTAGTCTTCCTTACTTTGAAGATGAGCGAATGCTTGTCACGAATTATATTGAGTTGGATGAAGACCACTTGCCAATTGAACAACTCTATAGAGCCAGTCAATTGGATGGGTACACGGAAGAATCTGTTCCCTTTATCTCTGCAGCCAATACAGAGCATATGGAGGAGTACCTAAAAACGCGTGTGAACACGCGCTATATGCCTAAGTTATGTGACATAACAACAGAGCATGTCCAAACAACGATTGTCTATCGTGATACGACAGAGGCTTTTAGAGAAAAAGCAAGAGTTCGATTTATGGGCGTTCACTATTACACCATCTTACTTCACTACTTTTACAAATTAACACTACTCGAACTCTCCTTCCGATATTGTGAGCTCGCTTGGAAAAAGGATGAAATTTATGTAGAGAAATTAATGCAGTTGATTACCATGTTTTCTTCTAAATATTACTTCCAAGAGGTCAGCAGCCGTTCATCAAGTCGTGAAATGTCGAAGCGCTTGAGAGAGATTTTTAAAATCGATGAGCTTTTCAGTGAGGTCTCTAAAACGCTTGATGCCCTTTATGTGAACCAGCAAAAAGCGGCAGACAAAAGGCAAAACTACTTGTTATTCGTATTGACGATGTTTACGGTTGTCTCAGGTATATACGGGATGAACCTGATTATTGAAGAATGGGACGGAAATTATAACTGGTCGGAAATATTCCATTACAATATTTATGAATGGATTTGTCTGATAACAGCTGTTGGTGGGATTTTAATGACTTTCTTTTTATTAGTAAGTACTTTCTACAACTATATAAGAAAAAGATTGCAGTTTTGGCTGAAATATTAAGCATAAAGACATTTTGTCCCAACATAGAGTAAATTAAAAAGCTTCCACCCATTTTGGAGTGGAAGCTTATTTATTGAAGAATACTACAGTTCTGTCACCGTAATTTCGGGTGCGCCATATACATTCTTCGCACCATGCATCACAGGGCCGACATATTGATTTAATTTCCAGCCATGTGTAATTGCTGCAGCAACGAATTCTTTTGATTTAATAACCGCTTCTTTGACATCAAGACCATTTGCAAGATTAGCAGTAATGGCAGCAGCGAAAGTGCATCCAGCACCATGATTGTATGTTGTCTCAATTTTAGGCGTTTCTAATAAAAAGTGTTTTTCGCCGTCATAATACAAATCAAATGCTTTGTTTGGATCAATAGAGCGGCCGCCTTTAATGACGACATGCTTAGCGCCAATAGCATGGATTTTCTCAGCAGCTGCTTTCATTTCGTCAATACTTTTTGGTGTTTTCATGCCAGCTAATTGACCAGCTTCGAATAGATTAGGTGTGGTAACTAAAGCAATCGGCAGCAAATGTGAAATCATCGCATCTACATTTCCTGGATTTAATACTTCATCTTCCCCTTTACATACCATTACAGGATCAATAACCACATTTTTAAGCTGAGCCTCTTTAATCGCATCGCCGGCAGTAAGAATGACTTCTTCGGTTGATAACATGCCGGTTTTAACTGCATCTATTCCAGTAGAAAAGGCAGTTTTTAACTGAGCTTTTAGAACATCAATAGGTAATGTATAAACACCATGTGACCAATTTTCATCAGGATCCATAGTAGCAATGACTGTTACAGCAGCCATACCGTAAGTGCCATATTCTTGGAAAGTCTTCAAGTCAGCTTCCAAACCAGCTCCGCCAGAAGCATCAGATCCGGCAATCGTTAATGTTTTCTTTAGTGACATGTTAAACACTCCTTCATAACATGATAGGACATAGTGTAGGTTGTCCAATAATAAATGCCTCATAAATAATTTCTTTTCCTATCTATTATAGCTGTTAAACTGGCCAGTAAAAATAGCCAGAATGTAGAGGAATGAAAGGGTCAGAAACGCTGCTAAAAGGAGCCATTTAAAAATGATTTTCAGGAACCCTTAAATTTCGACAAAACGTCTACTAACCGCTAAAATAACAATAGTAGTATGCTAGATGGTAGAAAAAGAGTATAAAAGGAGGAAGTTTATGCCAAGAAACAACAAAAAGTTAACTCAATTGTTTAATAAGTATTATCGAGATAATGAACAGGCTGCGACTGTGGTGGAGGGAACCTCGATGCGACGACGCAGCTTTAGAAATATAGTAGTACTGGCTCTATTAAAAAATAAATATATGTGGGCCAGCCTTTTAGTTTTATTAGTTATTTTGCTTGTACCTTTTGCTGCTTGGAAAATGATTCAGGGAAGTACTTACCAAGAGCAGAAGGGCTCTTTAGTCGAGCGCATCCAAAATTTGAATGAATTAACAACAGCAGAGGCATTTACAAAAGTTATCATTGAAAAAGAGAACAATGAGTTATTCGGGAAAGAAATCGGTATTGATTTGCCAGGTACAAAGAGAGAGTTATTAGTAGTTGTTCCAGGTGGGGTTAAAGCTGGTGTCGATTTCGAGGATGTTTCAGAAAAAAATGTGAAGCTTGACCAAAAGAACAAGGAAGCAACGATTACCTTGCCTGCCCCAAAGATTCTTGGTGAACCAGAAGTAGATTTTGATAATGTGCAAGTATTCTCCAGCGAAGGTCTTTTTCGTAACAAACCAGATATGAAAGAAGCCTTTGGTTTAACGGCTGAAGCGAAAAGGGAAATGATCAAAGAAGCCAAAACACAGGGATTGTTGAGTAGAGCAAAAAGTAATGCCAAAAACTCTGTTGCAGATATGTTTGCTTTAGTTGGCTATGATGTGACCGTAAAATTTAAGGAGTGATACGATGCCAAAAAGAATCTTTGACAACGATTGGCAAGAAATCGTCGGCGCAGAGTTTGATAAGCCTTACTATCAAAAGCTGCGCGATTTCTTAAAAGAAGAATATGCCACACATACCGTATACCCACCAATGGAGGATATATGGAATGCGTTCCGTTATACACCCTATCATAAAGTGAAGGTAGTTATGCTGGGGCAGGATCCTTATCACGGTCCGAATCAAGCACAAGGTTTAAGCTTTTCAGTAAAAGATGGTGTGCGAAAGCCGCCAAGCCTGCAAAATATGCTGAAAGAATTACACGAGGATCTTGGATTTGGTATACCAAAGGATGGGTCACTGATTAAATGGGCAAAGCAAGGTGTGCTCTTGTTGAACACTGTACTGACTGTACGAGCGCATGAAGCCCATTCGCATAAAAATCAAGGATGGGAACAGTTTACAGACACCGTCATAGAAAAACTGTCAGAACGGCAAGAGCCGATTGTGTTTGTCCTTTGGGGAAAACCGGCACAGCAAAAGGAAAGATTAATTGATACTTCTCGCCATGCCATTATTAAATCACCCCATCCAAGTCCTTTAAGCGCTCACCGAGGTTTTTTTGGCAGCCGCCCGTATTCTAAAATCAATAATCAGCTTTTATCGTGGGGCGAAGAGCCGATTGACTTTAATCTGACAGATAGTGAGTAGAGACACCCTTCATCTCCACTTCGAAACATGGTAAAGTAATAGTAAAAGAAGTAGCAGTGGATAAGAGAGGGGTACACAATGATTTCTTATGATGCGGTCATCCGCGAACTAGAAAAACATATTCATCAAGCGGGCCAAAGAAGTAGTGAAGCTAAGATGCGTGAAGAATTGTCCGCTATTCGAGCTTTATGCGACCTAGCGCTGCAAAGTGACAAATCACCGACACCTCATACCGTTATGCCAAAGATGATAGGGGAGACTGTACAAGACTTGTCCCATTCATCCGTTTCTTCCATGCCTAAATCGCTCACAGCCAATAAGCTGGAAGAAGATGATGCGAACGGTGATTCACTATTTGATTTTTAGAAGGGATTGTCATATAAAATGAGTTTTTATATTTTAATTGGTGCTATACTCGCATTCTTAGCAGTAGCATTCGGAGCATTTGGCGCTCATGCGTTAAAAGATGTTTTGACAGACCATTATGCGACAGTGTATGAAACAGCCGTACAATACCAAATGTTTCATGCAGTAGGTCTTATTTTGATAGGGATTTTAATGAGTAAAAGTTTATTTGGTCCCATTCCCTTGCTATCACGTGCAGGCATGATTATGCTGATCGGTACGATTGTATTCTCTGGTAGCCTGTATGTACTGGCAATTACTCAAATTAAAGTGCTTGGTGCAATTACACCAATTGGAGGCGTCTTATTTTTAATTGCTTGGGTATTGGTTATGATTGCTGCAGTAAAGTTCGGTAAATAGTAATAGTCAATAATAAAAATGCCAAGTTTGTTTAATACTTGGCATTTTTGTGTGTGTTCAATCAGTTCGTTTTTTAAGGAGTTTGGTCAAAATACTGTAACGGTTCATCGAATTCCGCATAATCAAAGTAAATCATCGGCATGAGATAACGATGATTTGTTTTGATATCGCGTAAAATAACATGATCTCGTCCGGCCGCTTCAATTACCCCTCTGATAATGACCACATTTTGTCCTTGAGCTGTTGCATGCTCAAATGAAAAGTGGAAAGTTCCCGGCTTACTTCTGTTTAAACGCATAATATTTTCGATGTATGACTGCTCTCTGCCCAAGTGCAGACCCCCAGTTGCTGGTCCCTGGCTAGGAGTTGTTTGTACGGTGCCTGTTGGAATAGTCACACCGCCTGCTGGGTAAGTCTGTTGTTGATAGTTCGGTGTCCAATAATATTGAACCATTTCATCTTCCCTTCTTCTATTTATACTTGCGGGCAGTCAGCTTCTGTAGGCGCATAGAAACAATGCGATTTATATCGCCCGGTGTTCCATTGTCCATACCATTGCGCAGGGCAGTCGCCAGTTGGCTTAAAGAACCATAGTCCTCGGGTTGCTGGGTGAAAACGTTCTCCGTTAATGGTTCTTTGGGCTAAACGACGATCTTGCTCTCTTGCACGTTGATAAAAGTAGCTCTTCGTTGTAGCTTCAAAGCCACCCGGACTCTGAAAAACCATTTGTTGAAGATTTCTCACATCGCGGAAATCTAAACAATCTGCAAGGACTCGATTGACGCCCACGTTTCCGACCATTAACATTCCTAGTTCCCCTTCGCCTTCAGCTTCTGCCCGCATAAGTCGTGCTAAAAGGTCAAGTTCTTTTGATGTACTTTTGATGACAGGCATAACATAACCTCCTCTTCTTTATATATGCGAAGAAGATAAAATAAGAACCACCATAAACGTATAATTTGAATAGAAGAGGGGAAATAATGTAAAACGGGAGATTAGGTGTGTGGATCCTGCTTTAGTCTTTTTTTTTCTTTATTCATTATTATCCTGCGCCTCTCTGTTAATTTCCAAGCCTGTTGGGAGACGGCTTTCCTGCTACTGATAGGTAAAAATGCTCCAGAGAATGTTATATAGAAAGAGAAGTGTTGAGCCATGCAATTTGTCTTTGATTTAGAGGGAACAATCTGTTTTGAAGATCAGCCTGTGCCAGATTCAATTACGTACAGTTTAGAATGCTTGGTCCAAAAAGGACATGAGGTTATTTTTTCTTCGAGCCGTCCTATTCGCGATATGTTACCATTGTTGGCCAAAAGATTTCACGGCAACAAAATGATAGGACGAAATGGGGCCATTCTCTGCCATAATGGAAACGTAAAGCCGAATGTTGTATTTGATGAAGAAACATTAGAGAGTATACGGTTATTGATGAAAGAATATAAAGTAACTTATTTCATAGAAGGCGAGTGGGATTATTCATATACCGGTCCAGCTGACCATCCGATTGCTGAAACAATCGATCCTAATGGCCTTGGGGTTAATAAACCCTTAGATAAGCTTGAACATGTTGTAAAGATTACGATTGTCACGTCATTTAATATGGCGATTCTGCGTAAAAAACTAGATGAATTAAATGTGATTATCCATACACATTACCAACTAGGTATGCTTGATATCACACCATGTGGCATTCAAAAGTGGAAAGCATTAAAAAAGCTGGGCATTGAGAAAGGGGCATACATTACCTTTGGAGATGATGAATATGATATTCCAGTTTTTGAGCATGCGAAGCACAGTGTCATGGTAGGTGATCATCCGCTGTTAGCGCTATATGCGGATGAATGCATATCAAAGAATCAGCTAATTGAGGAGCAAATTGTAGAAAAGCTTGAAGAATTGGATCAGCGATTTGCCTACTAAAAAAGACCAGCCATCTCATAATATGAGAGCTGGTCTTTTCGTATTAATCTTTAATCGCTAAAAATTTCTCTAATTTTTCGTTGTCCATAATATTGCCGACGAAGAATTCACCGAAATCAGCGTAGCGTGCTGATACTTCATCAAAACGCATTTCATAAATCAATTTTTTGAATTCCAATACATCATGCGCAAATAATGTAACGCCCCATTCGTGGTCATCGAAACCAATAGAACCAGAAATGATTTGTTTTACTTTTCCTGCATAGCTGCGGCCGATTAGTCCGTGGGAGTGCATTAATTTACGACGTTCATCCATTTCTAACATATACCAGTTAGCGCCTTTTTGGCGGCGTTTGTCCATTGGGTAGAAACAGATATGTTCCCAGCGAGGCAATTCAGGATATAGGCGTGCACGCACATGCGGGTTTTGATATGGATCTTCTGCAGGACCATCATCTTTAGGCTTGCCTGCTAAATAGTTGGAAAGCTCCACTACTGAAACATAGGAATAAGTAGGGATTGTGAAATCAGCAATCGCAAGTTTATTGAATTCATTTTCAAGTTCTTGCAATTCTTCCATTGTTTCACGCAATGTCATAATCACGAAATCAGCTTTTTGTCCTACGATTGAGTAGAATGCATGGCTGCCTGTTTTGTTTACGTCCGCTTCGTTCAGCTTATCAAGATATTGAATAAATTCATCAACAGCTGCTTTGCGTTCTTCTTTCGAAACTAATTTCCATGATGTCCAGTCCATTGCACGAAAATCATGCAATACGTACCAGCCGTCAAGTGTTTGTGCTGCTTCAATCATTGTAAGAAACACTCCTTTAAACTCTAAAATCAATACTCCCTCATTTTAACAGAAATAAAGCGAAACTTCACTTAGTGAAAGCTCTTCAAGCTACAGATATACTCTTTTATGAACGTTTTGAGGCGAGAGTCAGGAGAGAGTTTCTTTCACCTTTGATTCATGTATTATTCGTGAGATAATGAAACAATAATACTAACCATGCAGGAGAAGAGAACATGAAAGATTATTTACATCAAAAAGTTTGGCGTTTTATAGATCAATCCATGAGTGGTGTTGACCGTTCTCCATTAGAATCTTTTGCTGCTGATGATACATTATGCCAGTTAGTAGGGCAGGGACAATCTCCTGCTAGTGTGCGAACATGGGTGCATAACGATTCGGTAGTGCTCGGGATTCAAGACCATCGTCTACCTAATATAAAAGAGGGCATAGACTTATTAAGTAGTCGAGGCTACGCGCCAATCGTACGGAATTCAGGTGGCTTGGCTGTTGTGTTAGATCCTGGAGTCCTAAACATTTCGTTAATTTTATCAGAGCAGGAAGAACGGATTGATATTAATACAGGCTATGAAATTATGGTAGAACTCATCAAAAGTCTCTTTCCACAAGTAGCTGACCAAATAGAAGCGTATGAAATCGTCGGCTCTTATTGTCCAGGCTCTTATGATTTAAGCATTAATGGAAAGAAATTTGCAGGCATCTCGCAACGAAGAATGCGCCAAGGAATCGCGGTGCAAATCTATCTGTGCGTAGAAGGAAGCGGTGTAGAGAGAGCTGCATTGATCAAAGATTTTTATCAAGTCAGCTTGCGGGGGGAACAAACAAAATTCCATTACCCTGACATCAAGCCAGAGGTCATGGCTTCACTAAGTGAATTATTAGGCGAAGAGATTACAGTACAGCAAACGGTCATTGAATTGCAAAATTTATTAGCATTACTAAGTGATCAATTAGTCATCGGTCAATTTCAGGAAGAGGAAATTGAATTATATTCATTTTATCTAAAGAGAGTTTTCGAACGAAATCAATCAATGCTACCGATAGATGAGTAGAATACTGTCGATTTCCCGGGAAATAGGTTAAAAACTAGATATCATAAAGAGGCTTGGTCAGAACAAATTTAATAAAATATTTAAATAGCGTGAAGTGGGGGACGGCGCCTCCTACAAAATGCGCCGTCTGAAACGGAGCAAAAAGAATAACCGAACAAATGTGACAGTGAAAGTCACATCATTGTTCGGTTTTTTCTTTAAACTATTTCTTGATATTATTCTTCAATTCCAACGGTTGGTACATCTTCTTTTTTCACAAGATTACCGTTGCGTTCCATCGTAAAGACAGGTGCGATATGTTCATCCTCTGTCCCAAGTGTCATAAGGCGTCTTGCACGATTCATTACTTGCATGAATTGCTCATAGTCTTTTTTCATGTTGCGGTGTTCTTTTTCTAAACGTAAGACTTCTTTCTCTAATTGTGACGCTTTATCATTTGCAATATTTGCTAGGTGGCGCCATCTTGTCACCTCTTCATCATGAAAATCGCTCTGTTGCAAACGCATTAGATACGCAATGACTAAATCAATTGACATGGCAGATAGAGGGATGGACCTTGTTGTTTCACTATGTTTATCGTTAGGCAATAAGTAGAGACCAGCTGTTCTTCTTCGTACGGTAGTACCGTAGACTCGCATTCTTTCCTTGCGTTCTTTCTTTGCTGAAGATAGTTCTTTCTCATAGTTTTTGCGTACTACTGCATTCCAGCGGAAGCCACAAGCTGCAGCCGTACGGTTAAGTGCATCACCAGCTTCTTCAAAGGCCGTCAGCTGTGTGCTCCCTTCTTTTACGTGGCGTAAAACGGCTTCTGCCAATAGTTCGTCGTTTTCTGGTAACCAAGCATCTTGTCTCGTTTTCATTGTTTAAAACCTCCTATTTGTTTCATAGGATTAGCGTAGACAGTTTTACTATTTTTTATTCAATAACTTCTAATAGGTTTAAAAGAAAATGTCTTGAATGAGAGATAGAAAATACGATACACTATAATTAATATGAACTAAAAGAGCGTTATGACTTGAAAGCGGGAGAGTCCACCTGTAGCGGAAATGCAGTATAGTAAGTATAAAAATTAGTTCATTTTTAGAATGATACTAACTTGAAATTGAGATATAGAAAGGGTTGGAGACAAAATGGCAAACGAATTTCGTGTTTGCGATGAGTGTCAAGCCGTTAATTTAAAAACATTAATACCTAAGTTAAAGACGGTAGATCCAGATGCAGTGATTGATATCAAATGTCAATCTTATTGTGGGCCGGGTCTTCGAAAAACATTCACAATCGTAAATAATCGTCCATGTGCAGCACATACAGAAGAAGAATTGATTCCCAAAGTAGTAGCTAAATTAAAGTCTCAAAAGAAGCTGCCAGAAAGTTATCAAGAATAAATATGTACAATTACTATTCCACCTTTCAATAAGGTGGTTTTTTCGTATATAATGGTGAAATATAGTGCATAATAGGACACTTTGGAGAAAAAGGGAGGTTCCGAATTGGATTATGCGACAAAAAAATTAGCGGAAGAAAAGGTGTTTAAAGATCCGGTACATCGCTATATCCATGTGCGAGATCAAGTGATTTGGGATTTGATCGGCACGAGGGAATTTCAGCGTTTACGACGGATTAAACAGCTCGGTACGACGTATTTAGTGTTTCATGGTGCAGAACATAGTCGTTTTAGCCATTCTTTGGGGGTATACGAAATTGTCCGCCGAATGGTAGACGATATCTTCATAGACATGCCAGAGTGGGATGAAAGCGAACGTCTCGTGGTTCTTTGTGCTGCATTATTGCATGATCTTGGCCACGGCCCTTTTTCACATTCCTTTGAACATGTTTTTGATTTAGACCATGAGGAATTCACACGAGCTATTATTTTAGGAGATACAGAGGTAAACCATGTATTGACACGCGTTTCACCTGAATTTCCGCAAAAAGTTTCAGACGTCATTGCCAAAACATATGAGAATAAACAAGTTGTCAGTATGATTTCCAGCCAAATTGATGCGGATCGCATGGATTATCTGCAGCGAGATGCTTACTTTACAGGTGTCAGCTATGGTCACTTTGATATGGAACGAATCCTGCGTGTCATGAGACCAAAAGAAGAGCAGGTCGTCATCAAATCAAGTGGGATGCATGCGGTAGAAGACTATATTATGAGTCGCTATCAAATGTATTGGCAGGTTTATTTCCACCCAGTTTCCCGCAGCGCAGAAGTAATCTTAACGAAGATTCTTCATCGTGCAAAAGACTTGAGCCAGGGAAACTATCAATTCAAGCAAGAACCTACACATTTTATGGCGTTTTTCCAAAACAATATCGAACTAGAAGATTATATTGCACTTGATGAAAATATTTTGCTTACTTATTTTCAAATGTGGATGCAAGAAAGCGATCCGATATTAAGCGATTTAAGCCGCCGTTTTATTAATAGAAAGTTATTTAAATATATAGAATTTGATCCTGCAAATGAATATGAAAAATTAAGTGATCTAAAAGAGTTATTTTATCAAGCGGGCATTGACCCTAAATATTATTTAGTTCACGATTCTATCTCAGATTTACCATACGATTTTTACCGGCCAGGAGAAGAAGAAGAGCGTGTACCCATCCAGTTGTTAATGCCGAATGGTAAAACGCGTGAACTATCAAGATGCTCTGAAATTGTTGAAGCTATTTCAGGAAAACGAAGATCTGATCATAAGTTATATTTTCCGGAAGAAGTACTGCTGCAGGATGGTACTCAAAAAACGCTAAAAAAACAAATATTAAAAGTACTGAGAGGTTAAGCTTCTCGAAAGGAGAAAAACGTGCTAGAAGAACATGCAAAAGTCGTACAATTTGTATCTTTAGCTGGAAGTGTTACGGGGCGAAAAAAGCTGCAGAAGATGGTTTATATCGCAAAAAAAATGAAGTTTCCTTTCAATGAGAAATACCAATTTCATATTTATGGCCCCTATTCGGAGGAGCTTACATTGCGCGTAGAAGAGCTATGCACGATGGGTTTTTTAACGGAAGAAATGGAAGATAAGGGGTCCTATGTGCAGTACACATATCAAGTGACTGATAAAGGAACAAACTTTTCGAAGCATATGTGCGAGGAACAGCAGCATTTAAATGAAGTCGTAGAGGTACTAAACAGTAAAAGTGCCCGCTTTTTAGAGCTTGTTTCTACGCTATTGTTTTTTGATGAACTTCCGAAAGAAGAACGGATTCAAAAAGTGCATGTGGTAAAAGGAAAATTGAAATTTACAGAGACAGAAATGAATGAAGCATTTTCACTTATTGAGGCATTAGAGGAAATCAAATTGAATGCAAATTAATTATGGAATGTGGACAAGGAATCTTGTTCACGTTTTTTTATAGCAAAGAAAAAAGACAAGGGGAAACTTTTAGTCTTAGAAATAGTATAAGTAGAATGGTTCCGTTCCAACCGGGTCTTTCCGCTTAAGCTTATGCCGCAGGAGTCAACGGCTTCCGCTGCATAAATGTTATAAATTTTTTGATGCAATATTTTAATGAAGTGGGCATTCGACTCGCAGATTCGATACACCCACTTCAATTAGCACATTCAATGAAATCTCATTCAATGTCTGTCTGTTTTAAATGCTTATTAGACTTCGCTTTTACGGACGCCGCCTACTGCGTAGTGTTCTTTTTTCATCTCTTCAATAATAATGGAGATATTTTCTTTAGGCGCATTCACACTTTCAGATACTGCGTCTGTGACTGATTTGACAAGCTGGTGTTTTTGTTCGTCTGTACGTCCTTCAAGCATTTTAATCGTTACGATAGGCATAAGAAGTCTCCTTGTGTAAAATGTAGTGTATAGTGGTAATCATAACGTATACGGAGGAATTATGAAATGGCAAATGAACAGCAACCGAAAAAAATGGAATTTACCATAATTAAAAACAATCCTACCGATGGCCACAAAGGGTTTGGAATTGGTTCCATCACACTTGAGAATGTCTCTCCAGTCATCATCGATGTGAATGAAAAAACAGCTGAAGTAGATATTGGTGCAATGCATGCAAGAAGTGCAGTCGAAAAGGGTATCAAATTTACAACAGACCGTAAAGATTCTGAAGGTGGCAAACCGTACTGGCTTGTATGGGTAACGATTGAACAAAAAGAGAACGGGCCATATTATGCTGGTGTGACTGCATGCGAAATGGTAGTCAATCGCGAAAAACGCAGAGGCTACAAAATACTGGCAGAGCATGTCAACAAAATGGATAAATCCATGAAAAGAAATATTATGATTGATGAAATGGATACGACGTCAAAACAGGTCCTTGGTGAGTTTTTGAAAAACTTTAATGAAGAGATGTGGAAAAATAGCAGTCCTTCATTACATGCTGATTTAGGCTTTGAATGATCCAATTTTTGTCGAACATGCGCTTTTTTCTGGCACTTTCTAATTACGTGGTTGAAAGTGTTCTGGAAAGGAAGTACACTAGAATTAAAGCTTGCAAATGTAAGCTAGGACATATGCTGTGCGAGAAGTTGTATGGTTCTCATTAGCCATCCCAAGGGCGAAAGGATAAATGCAGTCATCTTGAAGCAGAAAACTTCCACCCCAAAGGTTAACGGACACCTTTGGAATGGAAGTTTTTTTTAGTTTGTTATTCAAATAAAGAGAATGGGAACAGACTCCATGTTTCATCCGTTTCTTTTGTCAATTCATTAACGATAGAAGGATCTGTGCATTTTTTCTTGGGCATATCTTTTTTCTTGAGATATACTAATCGCTGTCTGCCACATGCTTTTGTAGCAATGCCCCCAGTTTCAACATCTATGATAGCGGATTGAACACCTTTTGGTGCGATAAAAGGTTCGCTGGGAGTATCTTTCAGTGCCCCTTCCATAAAGTCAATCCAGATATGCTTTGTAGCTCTTGCATCTTCTTCACTTGAGAGCTGTTTTCCCTGGTCGTATCCGTTCCATACACCGGCTGTTAATGATGGCGTAAAGCCGATCATCATTTGGTCTGTCAGGGTTGTACCCGATTTTGCAGCATAAGGTCTTGTTTGTCTGTTGCGCAGACTTACACCTGTAGCAGGGGTATAGTCGTTAAACACAGGGTCAAACATGCCTGTCATCAACTGAGTTAAAATGAAATTCTCATCTTTTTTTAGCACTCTTTTTTCTTCACGTTTTTCTTCAACTTCATAAATTAATTTGCCTTCGCCATCCTTGATAGAGAGCACGGTAATTGGTGATCTCTTAACTCCGCCTGCAGCGAGTGTATTATATGCGGATGTAATATCCTTCAGCGTCACTTCTGTTGTACCAAGTGCCACAGAAGGTGTATTTTGTAGGGTTTCACCAATGCCAAAGCGATTGAGCATTTGCTTAAATTTACGATGACCTACTTCCTCATAGGTTTTTACGGCAAAAATATTGTCAGAGATGGCCAATGCTTGTGCAAGCGAAATAGGGTGATTGGCAAATTTGCCATTTACATTTTTAGGTTCATACTCTGAACGTCCACCGTCATAGGTGAAAATGGTTTTTTCTGCATCCATAAATGTGATTGGCGAAAAATCATTTTCTAATGCAGTCGCATATAAAAACGGTTTAATAGCAGAACCAGGTTGCCTTTTTGCTTGGGTCACACGATTATATGAACTCTCTGTATAATGAGTGCCTCCTACTAATGAAGTCACATATCCTGTTTTAGGATCCATGCTGACAAATCCAACTTGAAGACCAGAACTTGGCATATTTTTCTCTACAGCTTCCTCTGCAGCTTTTTGGTGGAGCGGATTTAAAGTCGTTTGGATAGTCCAACCGCCTTCTGCAATGTTTCGACCATTTTTCTCCAAAATCTTTTTAGCCTCCGCCCAAACTGTATCGACAAAGTAAGGAGCATTCATTTTATCGCTATCCCACTCGTCATATTTAAATGTTAGGTTTTCATTTTGTGCGCGTTCTTTTGCTTCTTCTGTAATCATCTCTTTATTTCTCATCAACGACAAGATCAGCTGCTGTCTATTATGATTATTTTCTTCACTTGCCAGAGGCGAGTAAATGCTCGGCCCTTTCGGTATTGCTACCAGGGATGCAGCCTCAGGAAGTGTAAGCTCTTTTGCTGGTTTGGCGAAATAATAGCGGCTGGCAGCTTCAATTCCATACATACCATGACCAAAATAAACTGTATTTAAATATCCTTCTAGAATCTGATCTTTATCATAGAAAGTTTCTAATCGATACGTATAGAGGGCCTCATTCATTTTACGAAGCCATGTTTTATCGTGTGAAAGATATAAATTGCGGGCATACTGTTGAGTAATCGTACTAGCACCTTGCACTTTTTTCATTGCTTTCACATCTTGTACTATGGCGCCTGCAATCCGTGTATAGTCAAAACCATTGTGCTTATAAAAATTTTGGTCTTCAGTAGCAATCAAGGCTTTTGTTACAAAAGGCGAAATATCATCTAACCCTACCCAGTAACGACGTTGTCCGGCAAATTTATCTCCAATTTGTTCCCCGCTAGTATCTAAAAAAACGGTTGCCTTAGGAACAGTTAAAGATGGAGCCCCTGTAATTTGAGCGTAAACACGGAGTGAGACCAGAGCAGTAATGACGCTTGAGGCACACACGACCATCAATATGACTAACTGCCGTAGTCGCAGCTTCTTTTTTCGTTGCTTATGATATTCAGCTCGGTTCATCCTATCGCTTCCTTTCCTATCGTTGAAACTAGTATGTGAAGAGATTGCACAAACTAAACGGAAAGAATAGCGCTAAATTTGATGAAAAACGAATAAAAAGCAGGACAGATCTTACAAATCTGAATACAAAAAAAGTGCCAATGGCTATTTGTCCATTGGCACAGGAGTTTTAGGGATTTGATTATAGTGAACGATTTGATTGTTCCCTTTCGTTGTTGCAAGTCGAAAGGCATCGTGTGTGGATTGGGCAATTTCGTAAATCGTCTTGCCGTTCTCAGGATAGTTAGCAATACCGACACTAACAGAGATAGAAGCACTGCTTCCGTCTTCTAAATCTACTGACATCTTGGAGATGGATTTACTTATATCATAGGCATATTGCAAACTGGATGCGGGCGGCAGATCTTTGCAAATTAAATAAAATTCTTCTCCACTAATCCGAATAGAGGTAGAACCAGGATGTTCTCTATTAAATTCTTTTAGCAATTCGCCAATTTTCCTTAAAAATTGGTCGCCCACCATAACGCCATGTTTCATATTAATCTTGCTAAATTGGTCTATGTCAATCAATAGCAGGGCAAACGGAATTTCGCTTTGAATGTAACGATCTATAATGCACTTACATTTTCGGATATTTGGCAAGCCTGTTAAAAAATCAGTTTCTACCATTTTTTCGATTGTATGGATTTTATTAAACTGATTATTTAAGAGACGAATTACAAACGCAGTTATATAAAGTGCTGGAATCGAGATAATGAATAATAGCACAGCGCTTATTAACCAATTTTCTGCATTGAGCGCAATGCTAGAGGCGTAAAAAAGAATGGAAAGCAATAGATAATAATGCAGATTGCGAAATTTAATCGGTTTCCACCAAGCTAGTAAGGCGAGAATAAGTCCTACTATGATGGTCAAAATTCCAGAATGGATGGAAATTTCCGAGAGACCGGAAATATATATGCGCGTTATGCCAATTAATGTTGCCGCAATACCCATAGAAATAGGGCCGCCAAGCCATCCGGATAACAACAAAAGCACATTGCGCAAATCGCCGTTTATTAGATATTCGCTCTTAAAATGGGTGGATGCTTTCATTAAAAGCAAACCTGTAATAGAAGCGGCAAAACCAACAATCCATGGATGGAATTCCTTATAGATGCCAGTAGATTGCTCAAGTAACTGATAGGCAAGGTAAAAGGAAATGACAAAAGTAAATAATAGCGAAAAATAAACTGCGTATTCAAGAAACACGTAATATCACCGCCTAAAGTCTTCTATCTATTATACCATTTACCTAGATAGCGAGAAGAAAAATTTTTTCAATCTGCATAAAGAAATGTTAAAATGTATTTTTATTCTGAAATAGATTTGCTTTGGGCACATTGAGGATAGGATGGTTAAACTGACAGAAAGGGGTTCAATCGCAAGTTGTACCTTGAAATGAACTCCTCTCCTATCCTATAATAAAAAGGTTATATTAAGTAGAAAATGGAGGCATCACTTATGCCAGATGCTCTTTCAATACCGGTACAATTAAAAATAACTTCAACAATCACACAACAAGGTGAAAAGCCTGAGCAGATTGAGTTTTGGTCTGAGGGTACCCTTATGGAAAAACGCGGACAAATCTATTTGCAATACACCGAAGTGCAAGAGGACTCACATATACGGACAACATTGCGGTTTGGTGATAAGGATGCAATGATTATTCGCAATGGTGATGTTAAGATGCGCATGCCATTTGTCGTGGGAGAATCACAAAGGGGCCATTATCAAAGCCAATTTGGACAACTACCGTTATTTACTCAGGTGAAGGAAATGAAATACCATCCATCGGAAACTACGCACAGCGGCCGGTTTTATCTACAGTACGAATTAATTATCGGTTCCGAACATGCGGGCAATTTTATATTAGAACTACAGTACACGGAGGGAAATAAATGAACGCAGTAGAACAAGTGCAACAAGCCATTAAAGATGCGCTAAAAGCAGCTATTCAAAAAGCAGGCATCATTGAAGATACGAGTTCTTTGAATATTCACCTTGAAACACCGAAAAGCAAAGAGAATGGTGACTATGCTACGAATGTGGCGATGCAGCTAACTAAGCTGGCTAAAAAGCCACCTCGTGCGATAGCAGAAGCGATTCTTGAAAACCTTGAAACAGAACAAACAAATATTGAAAACATCGAGATTGCTGGCCCTGGTTTTATGAACATCACATTGCGCAAAGATTACTTAGCAGATGTTGTGAAGATGGTCTTAGATCAAGGCGTTAATTATGGCCGTACAAACACAGGCAAAGGTGAAAAGGTCCAAGTTGAATTTGTTTCTGCAAACCCAACTGGCGATCTTCACCTAGGACATGCGCGTGGTGCTTCAGTCGGCGATTCTTTATGCAATGTTTTAGACTTTGCTGGTTATGATGTTTCTCGTGAATACTATATTAATGATGCCGGTAACCAAATCAATAAATTAGCGAACTCCCTTGAGGCAAGATATCGCGAATCGCTTGGTTTGCCATTCAATATGCCTGAAGATGGATATCATGGGAAAGACATCATTGAAATCGCTAAAGAGCTTTCAGCAGAATATGGCCCTGAAATCCTTGATAAGTCAGATGAAGAACGTTTTGAGTTTTTCCGTGAGCATGGATTAAAACATGAATTCGGCAAGCTACAAAAAGATTTGCACGATTTCCGTGTGGATTTCGATGTTTGGTTCTCTGAAACATCACTCTACAAAGACGGAAAAGTGGAAACAGCTCTTCAAAAACTAAGAGATAATGGACATGTTTTCGAACAAGACGGTGCCATTTGGTTCCGCTCTACTACATTTGGCGATGATAAAGATCGTGTATTAGTAAAATCAGATGGTTCTTACACTTATCTAACACCAGATATTTCTTATCACGAAGATAAATTGCGTCGTGGCTTTGACCAATTGATCAATATCTGGGGTGCAGACCATCATGGTTATATTCCACGTATGAAAGCTGCGATTGAAGCACTTGGCTATGACCGCGACCGATTAGAAGTGGAAGTCATTCAAATGGTTAACCTAATGCGTAACGGCGAGAAAGTGAAAATGTCTAAACGTACGGGGAATGCAGTTACACTTCGTGAGTTGGTAGAAGAAGTTGGCCTAGATGCAGTACGCTATAACTTTGCTATGCGTGCAGGTGACTCTCATTTAGATTTTGATTTGGATTTGGCTGTTAAACAATCAAACGAAAACCCTGTATATTACGCACAATATGCTCATGCGCGTATTAGCTCAATCTTGCGCCAAAGCGCAGAAAAAGGGTTTGTACCATCAATCGAACACCTTGACGCTTTGTCTACAGAAAAAGATATTGAGCTGTTGAAAAAAGTAGGCGATTTCCCGCAAATTGTAGCTGACGCTGCTCGTGTACGTGCACCGCACCGTATCGCCAACTATATTCAAGAACTTGCCGCAACTTTCCATCGCTTCTACAATGCTGAAAAAGTGTTAGATGAAGAAAATAAAGACCGTTCAGAAGCACGCCTTGCACTTATCACAGCAGTTCGCACAACGATCGCGAACGCGCTAAAATTGATTGGCGTTTCTGCACCGGAAAAAATGTAATAATTATAACTCTTAAAAAGCGGAGCCAACAACACCATATTGTTGCTCTGCTTTTTTGTTGATAAACAACTTCACCTAGCTTGGAAATTACCTGACTAGAATAATCTATTAAATATCTCTTCCTAATTTACAAAATATTAGATATAATAAAAAGAAATAAAATACATAGTTTAATCGGTCCCGAATAGAGAGCTATTTGGGTTAAAAGGGAAATCGGTAAAAGCCGATGCGGTCCCGCCACTGTAAGTGTGAGCAATTCGAGAATGCCACTGAAGGAAACTTTGGGAAGGTGCGATGCGCGATGATCACGAGCCAGGATACCTGCCGATTATAGAACACCGTTTATATCGACGAGGATTGATAGGTGCCATTATGATCTTTTTTATAATGCTGCAATCACCAAACCTCTCGTTGTGAACGAGAGTTTTTTATTTTGGAGAAAAGGTTAAAGACCTTTTTCTCCAACCAACAGTAATCTTACACACCAGGGGGAGTAAAAAATGAAGAAACTATGGCAGCTTGGTTTTATGCTTGTGATGGCATTTACATTGCTTGTAGGCTGTGGCCAATCCGACTCTAAAAAGCCAGAAGCAGAAAACAAAACCACGCAATCAGAAAACAAAACAGCTACATATCCAATGACAGTAACAGATGATACAGACAATAAAGTCGAATTTAAGCAGGAACCAACGAAGATTGTGTCTTTAATGCCGAGTAATACTGAGATTCTTTTTGCTTTAGGATTAGATGATCACGTAATCGGCGTGACAGATAATGATACGTATCCAGAAGCTGCTACTAAAAAAGATAAAGTAGGCGGCATGGAGCTTAATATTGAAAAAATTATCAGCTTAAAACCGGATGCCGTTTTTGCGCATGGCATGATTGCCGAATCTGCAAAGAGCGGTATACAGCAACTTCGAGATGCAGATATTC
The DNA here is from genome assembly GCF_008638315.1 of Rummeliibacillus sp. TYF-LIM-RU47. NCBI lineage: Bacteria > Bacillati > Bacillota > Bacilli > Caryophanales > Caryophanaceae > Rummeliibacillus > Rummeliibacillus sp. TYF-LIM-RU47. The sequence goes on from NZ_VVIR01000001.1 coordinate 135,971, forward strand.
CTGTATTTGTCGTTAAAAATGCCAGCAACTTTGAGGAAACATATGACTCGATTAAAACAATCGGCAAAATTACAAATAGAAGTGCAAAAGCAGATCAAATTGTAGAAGATATGAAAGCGAAAGTAAAAGATGTACAGGCTAAAGTAGCAGATGTAAAAAAACGCAATGTATTCGTTGAAAACTCTGATGAGCCTGAGATTTATACAGCTGGTAAAGATACATTCATGCAAGAAATCTTAAACCTAGCGAATGTTAAAAATGTGGCAGATGATCAATCAGGTTGGTTTAAAATCGACCCTGAGGAAATTATTAAGCGTGACCCAGATGTATACTTAATCACATATAATTATGTACCGAATATCGTAGAGAAAGTAAAAAAACGCCAAGGGTTTAAAGATTTAAAGGCTATTAAAAACGACCGAGTAGTACAAGTTGATCCGGACAAGACTAGCCGTCCAGGACCTCGCCTTGCTGAAGGGCTTGAGGAAGTGGCGAAAGCTGTTTATCCAGAGGTATTTAAATAAGTGAAAAAAATAGTAGTTGGATATCTCGTAACTCTTGCTATTCTTCTTTTGAGCATGGCTTTGGGGATATCAGCCGGCGCTGTTAAAGTGCCAATCAGTACGTTATGGGACAATAATGCAGATGAAGTAGCATCGAATATATTATGGTCTATTCGAATGCCTCGTGTGATTTTAGCAGGACTCGTTGGAGCATCATTAGCTATTTCAGGTGCCGCTTTCCAAGGGTTGCTTAAGAATCCGCTTGCTGATCCATATACGTTAGGAGTGTCATCAGGTGCCTCAGTGGGCGCCGTGATGACGCTCTTTTTCAGTCTTTCAGCACCTGTATTGGGCATGTTTACGTTGCCCGCATTCAGCATGATAGGTGCATTATTGACAATGTTTTTGGTTTTAGGATTTGCGAAGCTTGTAGACAAAGCGATGAAAATGGAAACGCTGATATTAACAGGCATAATCATTAGTTCATTTCTCAGCTCTATCATCTCTTTGATGATCGCGCTCACTGGTGAGGAGCTTCGACAAATCATTAGCTGGCTAATGGGCAGTGTGTCGATGCGCGGCTGGCCATATGTTAAGATGATTTTACCGTTCGTCATAGTGGGCACAATTCTATTATGGCTGAACCGACGAGAATTGAATGCCATGCTATTTGGCGAAGAACGAGCGAAATATTTAGGCGTCAATGTTAGAAGAAGTAAATTAACGCTACTGATTGGTGGATCGATGTTAACGGGAGCAGCTGTTTCTGTATCAGGCACCATCGGATTTGTGGGGCTAGTAGTACCGCATATGACACGCTTGCTTTTTGGCGCGAATCATCAGCATCTTTTGCCACTTTCACTGATGAACGGGGCATCACTGCTCATACTTTGTGATTTAGTTGCAAGAACAATTATTGCGCCGACAGAACTGCCTATCGGTGTGATTACGGCATTGCTTGGTGCGCCGGTATTCGCCTATATCTTCTTTAGGCAACGAAAAGGATAGGGGGGTACAGAATGCTAAACGTAAAAGATCTTACAGGAGGATATGATGAGAAACATCCAATTGTAAAAGGTATAAATTTTAGTGTGGAAAAAGGCCAATTCTTAGGGGTACTTGGCCCAAATGGCAGTGGCAAATCTACGCTACTTAAAGCTATTAGCGGTACGCTCCCATTCAATCAGGGAAATGTTCAGATTGAAGGGAAGAGTCGAGAGGAGTATACGGCAAAAGAGCTTGCCCGCAAAATGGCTGTGCTGCCACAACTACATACACAGGCTTTTTCGCATTCTGTTCGAGAGACAGTTTCGATTGGTCGTTACCCTTATCAGCATAGGTGGCTTTCCACATGGACGGATGAGGATGAATCAGCGATTAAAAAGGCGATGGAGTCCACAGGCATTCTCTCATACGAAAAACAGTTGCTTGAAAATCTTTCAGGTGGTGAGCAACAGCGTACATATGTGGCACAAGCACTGGCACAGAGTGCTGATTTATTGTTGCTGGATGAGCCAACTAACCATTTGGATATCGAACACCAGCGAAAACTACTTGATATGATTCGCCTTGAAGTGGTCCAAAATGGATTAACAGTTCTGTCCATCTTCCATGATATCAATCTGGCAGCGCTCTACTGTGATCGCCTGCTCTTGCTAAATAAAGGAAAAATTTATGCGTTGGGTGAGCCGCATGAGGTGCTAAAAGAACACTTTATAAAAGACGTCTATCACACGACTATATCGACCTATCCACATCCTATTTTGCCCAAACCCCAAATGACATTAATGCCTGAAATAGGGGAGAGGGAGGAAAGTATTCCGATAAAAGCAGAAGATATAAAAATACGTGATGAGTATGTCGAGTTAAATACATCTTCACCCTTGAAGGCTTTCTCCTCTGCCGTCCATAATGCAGGCGTCGGCTGGTATCAGTATTTCGTTAACCGGACGGTTGATGCAGAGTATATGTGCGATGATGCGCATGATGAATTAAAAGAATACTTAATGGAGAAAGGATTTTCTCCTACAAATACAGTCGCCATGATGACTGCAGTGCCAGCTAAAAATGCAGTAGTACGGCAATTCACTTCCGACGAGGCCGATATTGTTGTGGCAGTTACTGCTGGGGTGGGTAATGCAATCGATATTGCGAGCGCTTACAAAAGAGAAGATGTATTTCATGTAGGGACTATTAATATATGGGTGTTTATCAATGGCACATTGACAGATGAATCGTTCATGCAGGGGATGATTGCTATAACGGAAGCGAAAACAAAGGCGATGTATACAGAACAAATTAAAGATGTTGTTTCTGGCACCATTGCAACAGGCACCTCAACAGATAGTGTGCTAATCGCCGCAACGCAAAATGGTCCTTTTTATGAATATGCAGGAAGTGCAACCGCAGTAGGCAAGCTCATCGGTCGCGGTGTTTATGAAACCCTTTGTACTGCACTGCAAGACTATAAAAAAGCGAAGGAGCAAGACTAAATGCTGGCACATTTAATCGCTTGTACGCTAGGGATCTTTCTTGACCGTCTTATTGGAGATCCTAAAAGAATGCCGCACCCTGTAAAATGGATCGGCAGTTTGATCGGATGGCTAACAAAACGATTGAATAAGGGTGGATTCCGCAAAACGAAGGGTGCGTTGCTAGTCATTTTGGTCGTAGGAGCAACGACTGTATCCGCTTATGCAGTGGTTGTGATTGCCTATCAAGTGGGCATTGTTTTTGGCATCTTGGTAGAAGGTTTACTCATTACATTTGGGCTTGCCCAAAAGAGCTTGAAACAAGCAGCGATGGAAGTCTATGAACCTCTTACTGCTGGCAATTTAGTACAAGCACGTGTGAAGCTTTCGTGGATTGTTGGGCGAGATACAGAGAAACTTTCGGAAAGCGAAGTCACACGAGGTGTGGTAGAGACAGTTTCTGAAAATACGAGCGATGGCGTGACGGCTCCATTATTTTGGGCTTTTCTATTCGGTGCAGCTGGCATCTGGATGTACAAAGCTGTAAATACGCTTGATTCAATGGTTGCGTACAAAAATAAGGAATTCAATGAGTTTGGTTTTGTAGCAGCTCATACAGACGATGTCTTCAACTATATCCCAAGCCGTTTGACAGGATTACTGATCCTTTTAACGATGCAAAATGAGACGAAGCATTCACTTTCTGAACGAATGAGGGGATGGTTGACTGATGCCAAGAAGCATCCAAGCCCTAATAGTGGTTATTTAGAAGCAGCGACTGCTTATCAGCTTGGTGTACAACTGGGTGGAACTAATTATTATAAAGGTGTTGTCTCCAAAAGAGCCACAATGGGGCAGAAGGAAGTAGAGTTAGCTCCGAGACATATTCAGCTAGCCGTAAATCAAATGTATTCTGTCACAGCTTATTTTTGGTTACTCGGTATTATGATAGGAGGAGTTATGATTGTCATTGCCTAACCATGGAGCGAATCCGCAATTGTTATACAGTGAATTAGCAATTCCGCTTCCAGAACAAATCATAGATTACAGTGAAAATGTAAATCCATTAGGGCCGCCCCTCTCAGTAGTAGAAAACTGGCAAGGCTATATACACTTACTTTCTAGCTATCCAGAACCGCACGGCGAACCATTTCTATCTGCTATTGCAGCATATCACGGCATTCCGAAGAGCCGCGTATTGCTTGGGAATGGTGCGGCCGAGATTTTTTCATTGCTTGCTGGACACTTTCAAAGAAAATGTGCGATGATTGTTCATCCAACCTTTTCGGAATACGAGGCAACTTTAAGAGCAAATGGGACAGAAATCATTCATCTCTCAGTAGAAGAGATCGAAAATTGGAAGCTGCCAATAGACCATATTATAGAAAATATGAAGCGTGCCGATCTGTTGTACCTTTGCACACCAAATAATCCTACCGGTGTACTGCCACCAAGGAATGAACTGGTGCACCTTTTAGAGGAAGGTCAAAAAATGGGCTGCACAGTAATATTGGATGAAGCCTTCATCGATTGGATTGGGGAGGAAGCATCCATGATTTCGTACATAGAGGATTTTTCAAATCTAATCATTGTGCGCTCGATGACCAAAATGTACGCAATTCCAGGAATCCGGCTAGGCTATATGGTAAGCTCTCCTGCATTGATTGAAGCATTGCGCGAAAAAGTACCGCATTGGCATATTAATGGCATCGCTGCCCATATAGGAGCAAAATGTATCGACGAAACGCATTATAGAGAAAAATCCATAGAATATGCTAAAAAGTCGAAAGCAAAATTTGTAGATTTCCTGCAAAAATTAGGATGCAAAACAACAAAGAGCGTGACTAATTATGTTTGTTTTAAGCTTCCTCATCCAGATTTGTCTCAAAGATTTTTTCACGAAATGCTGAACAGCGGCATTGTCCTGCGGCATACTGAAAACTTTAAAGGATTGGATGGTAAATGGTTTCGAGTAGGAATGAAGAATGAACAGGCAATGGCAGTTCTTCAAGAGGAGATGGAAGCATGGATCAAGCAAAACTCTCATTTATAACAGGCGGTGTTCGAAGCGGCAAAAGTGCGTATGCGGAGCAGCGATTAGTAGAGTTAGCAAAGGAAGTGCGAGCAAATCGCTTGGTCTACTTAGCAACGGGTGTAGCCTTCGATGAAGAAATGACAAACCGGATAGAGCGGCATAAACATGACCGGATAATGCAAGAGCATCAATGGGTAACCATTGAACAACCCACGAATTTCAAAAAGGTATTGGTTCAGGTGAAGCAAGGAGATGCTATTCTTTGGGATTGCGTCACAACTTGGCTATCGAATGAATTCTATGAACAGAGTGAATCAGGCGTTTTTGCTTGGAAGCAAGAAGGCAAACTCAAACAGCGGATGGACGAGATGAAAAGCACTATTTTACAAATTCGCGCTATGGGAATACCTCTCGCCATCGTTTCCAACGAAATGTTAGATGAACCTCTTTCCGCAAATCCTGAGGTACATCTATATCAGCAGACAATTGGCAGGCTCCACCAGTGGTTTGTCAAGAATGCTTCAGAAGCAATTGAAATTGATTACGGCTTTATACATAAATGGAAGTAGGGAGCGAATTAGAATGACAAATGGTCTGCTGCTTGCACTTCAATTTTTTTCAATTTTGCCTATTCATAAAGAAATTCCAATGACGAAAAAGACCGTCACGGCCATGTTTGTCGTTTTTCCTTGGCTGGGCGCATTGATAGGCTTTGTGTTGTCTAGTGTCTATTATTTATTGCATACATACACAGACATTAGTTCATTACTTTTAAGTTTTATTTTGATTAGCGGTTATGTCATTTGTTCAGGTGGACTTCATTTGGATGGATATGTAGACACAAGCGATGCCTATTTTTCTTACAGAGATAAGAAAAAACGATTAGAGATTTTGGATGATCCTCGGACAGGTGCTTTTGGCGCTATATCATTGGTATTTCTAATTCTAGCTAAAATCTTCTTTTTGACAGAATTGCTCGCGAAGCCGTCTTTTCATTGGATATGGCTAATTGCTGTTCCTTTCTTATCACGATTGTGTATGTCAATTTATTTTATTTGTACACGTACATCTAAAGAGAAGGGATTGGCTCACTTTTTTAAACAGCACTTACATATGAAATATTGGTTAATTGGAACTGTATGTTCGATGATTGTAGGAGGAGCTTTATTTATATGGCTTAGTGGAACATGGGCTATACTTTTTCTGCTATTCATGATTGTGTTGGCTGCTATGATCTATAGATGGTGGTCACTTCAGCAGTTTAGCGGGAGTTCAGGAGATTTGCTTGGAGCTCTTATCGAAGGGATGGAGGCGGTTTTATGGATAGTCCTGTTGTTGTGCATCTAATACGCCATGCCAAAACAAAAAGCAACGACGAAAAGCGGTATCTAGGCTGGAAAGATGAGCCCATTTTGAAAAGAGAAGAGCTGCCAGTAGTAAATAGGGAATATCCCGTTGTTTTCGGAAGCGATTTAGTGCGCTGCAAGCAAACGGCTGAAGCTTATTTTCCGGGTGCGGTTTATGTAGAAGACGAGGGGCTTAGGGAATTGAACTTTGGTCAGTTTGAAGGGAAAACCTATGAAGAATTAAAGGAAGACCAGCACTATCAAAAGTGGTTGGATGATTCGAATCAAGTAGCACCGCTGGAGGGCGAAACATTAGAAATCATGACTAATCGCTGTCGGATAGCTTTTAAAAAATTGCCACAAGGCTTATCAGTGTACCCGCTCGTAGTGCACGGTGGTACGATTCGCGTTTTGCTGACGGAATTTGCACCGCACGAAAGCCAGTTTTGGGATTGGGTAGTCACGCATAATGATATATATACATTGGAGTGGGAGTCGAGAAGGGCTTTTGAGGAGGGAGAAAGATGCACGTTTTTATCGGTGGTGCCTATAACGGCAAACATGAGTATGTGAGAAATTGGCTCATTGAACAGCATGAAAATGATGTAGCGTGGTATGAAGGTGTCCTGCCAAAAGAGCCCAAAAACAAAACTATTGTCATTTCTCATTTAGAAAAAATTCTCCAATCAGATGAGGAAAAAGATGAATTAATACTCGCGAAAAAGATAGCAAAACAGTTACAATTATGGGAGAAAGAACATCAGGTGATCGTCATTGCAACTGAAATGGGGCGAGGAATTGTTCCTCTTAGCCGGCATGATCGAATATTAAGGGATGCGTGCGGTAGGCTTTATCAGGAGCTATTTAAGAGTAGTGAACATGTCACACGCATCTGGTATGGCTTGAGCGAAAATATTAAGTAAGAAAGAAGGGGATTTCAATGAATTTATACACACGTACAGGTGACAAGGGGAAAACAAGCATTATTGGCCGAAGAGTGGATAAGGATGATTTGCGAGTAGAAGCATATGGCACAATTGATGAATTGAATTCATTTATCGGCAAGGCAATGACTGAGCTAGATCAAGAGAAATTCCAAGATATCCTAGAAGATTTGCAAAATATACAAAATGAATTGTTCGATTGTGGCGGTGATTTAGCGAATGTGATGAAAGAGCGCCATTATAAAATGACAGATGAGCCGATCGAAGTTATGGAAAAACGAATTGATGTACTAATGGATGAGCCGCCTTTACTTGAACGCTTTATCCTACCGGGAGGCTCTCCTGGCGCAGCTACTTTGCATATTGCCCGCACTATTGCAAGACGTGCAGAACGTTTGACTGTCACACTTTTCAAAAATTCCGAGGAAAACGATGTGCCGTTAGTTGTTGGACGATACCTCAATCGTTTATCCGATTATTTATTTGCTGCTGCCCGTGTAGCCAATTGTAGAATAAATGTTGCTGATATTGAATATATCCGTGGGGCGAAAGTATTTAAAAATGGCGGCCGTAAAGAGAAGGATTAATCCGCATGAAATATCGTAGACTTACATTTACAGCGATGATTGCTGCATTAAGTGCAATTGGCGCAATGATTAAAATACCTGTTGGCATCGGTTCGGCAGCGCTTGATTCAGCCCCTGCATTTTTGGGTGCTGCATTATTGCCTGCCCCGATTGCAGGTGCGGCAGCGGCGATTGGACATATGGTCTCTGCAGAGCTTAGTGGATTTCCGATGACGCTTCCATTCCACGCGCTGATCGCCATCGAAATGTTTGCAGTAGTCTATGGTTTTGCTAAACTTCATCAACGAAATCATCATCTACTAAAATGGCTGTTCGCTGTCATCGTAAACGGTATTTTAGCGCCGTTGCCGTTTTACTTTCTCATTTCACCGCAAACATACTATGCTATTACCCCCGGCATATTCATCGCTACCGTTATAAATGCCGTTATTGCAGGATTATGCTTACCGGCAATAACAAAAGTAACCGGAAAAGTGGGAGACACGTGTCGATGAGAAATGCTATACAACTACCAAATGGACTCATTGTTACAACGGATAATGCAGGAGCAATTGGGCAAAAAAAGAAAGATACAGTACATGTGCCAGATGAAATGGTCAGTTATTTTTCGGCTCGCGTGACGCTTTTAGAGCAATGGGCTGCAGGCGCTGAACCACATTCCATTCTTATGCATAACTTTAGCGGCGACGAAGCATGGGTGCGCTACTTAAAAGGGGTTCATCAAGTATTCGATGAGATAGAATGTTCTTCTCCACCTATAAGCGGAAGTACTGAGTCCAACATTGAAACGCTACAATCAGGCTTAGCGATTACCATGTTAGGAGAGCAAATCTATCAATCAAAAGCTCCAGAAACGCTCAAATGGTTTACATACGGCAAACCGCTTGTAGGAGAAAACCTACTGGCTGAAAAAGAAAAGGTTGCTTCGTTGAAATCTATTTACAAAGCTAGGCAAGGGAATATAATTGCATCTGTATGGCCGGTGGGCTCGAAAGGAATAGCAGGAGAAATCAAACGCATTTTTGGTAGCAAACCTTTTACTTGCGCATGGGAACCTCACGCTTCAGCAGGTCCATCAACTGTTGTTCTAATTGGGGTGGAGCCTAAAAAAATACATACTGCCCAATCGCTGTTCGGTGAATTACTCTTGCCGATTAGCTGGAAAGACAGTCCATAATATTACGCCGAGAAATCATCCTTTAGATTTCTCGGCGTTTTTTTAGAGAAAAATTGATTGGGCGAGAGAAAATAAATATGATAGAATACTTAGACAAGTTGAAATATACTTTCGCTTTCTAGAAAAAAGTTTACGGAAGGAGAAAATCATTTTCACAGAAATTCTAAGAGAATCCTAGAAATGTGATTGACTGAATGCTCATTCATATTTTACAATAGACAAAACAGAGTATTTTCAGAATTCTCTTGAGATAAAACAAAGGGGAGTAACAACATAAGGGGGGAATAACATGAATCCATTGTTGATCGTCAATTGGATCTTGTTTTTAGGGGTAGTCGCTTATGCTTTAGGATTGTTTACGTATTTAGTAAAAACGCGTTATCAGTTCATTAAAATGGGGAAGAAAACCGAATTTGATAACAATGTTAAAGCACGGTTAGAAAAAATTTGGGTGTATGTTTTTGGCCAAAAGAAACTAATGAAAGACAAGAAGAGCGGTGCCATTCATGTCATGTTCTTCTATGGCTTCCTACTAGTTCAGTTTGGCGCTATTGATTTTATATGGAAAGGGTTAAAGCCGGGTTCCCATCTACCATTTGGACCGCTATACCCTTACTTTACATTTTTCCAAGAAATCGTCACCTTAGTGATTTTGGTGGCTGTTGTCTGGGCGTTCTACCGTCGTTATGTGGAAAAGCTAGTACGTTTGAAACGAGGATTTAAGTCAGGCCTTGTATTGCTATTTATCGGTGGCTTAATGGTATCCGTTCTTGTGGGAAATGGCATGGGCATGATCTGGCATGGCGAATCTGCAACATGGTCTGAGCCAGTCGCATCGTTGATTGCTACTGCATTTGCATTCTTGCCAACAACGGCAGCTATTACTGTATTCTTCGTTATGTGGTGGGTCCACCTATTATTCTTGTTGACTTTCTTAGTCTATGTGCCGCAATCCAAACACGCGCACTTAATCGCAGGACCAGCCAATGTATATTTCAATCCTTTGACACCGCCAGGGAAATTAACTCCGATTGATTTTAATGCGCTTGAAGATGAAGAGGGTGAATCAGAAGATGAGATGCCTTCATTTGGCGTAGGGAAAATAGAAGATTTTACACAGCTCCAATTAATTGATTTATACGCATGTGTTGAGTGCGGGCGCTGTACAAATATGTGCCCAGCAACAGGGACAGGCAAGATGCTATCACCGATGGATTTGATGACAAAGTTACGTGATCATCTTACATTTACAGGCGCTGTACAAACACATCAACAACCTTGGGTACCAAAGATGTTCTTTGGCCATACAAAAGGTAATCAACTAGCAATGGCTGCAGGAGCAGAAGGCGCTGTAATTGAAGATGTATACAGCCCGTCGTTGATTGGTGATGTCATTACGGAAGAGGAAATTTGGGCATGTACTACCTGCCGAAACTGTGAAGACCAATGTCCTGTTATGAATGAGCATGTTGAAAAGATTATTGACTTGCGACGTTATTTAACTATGACAGAAGGTCGCGTAAACCCTGATGCACAGCGCGCGATGACGAACATCGAACGCCAAGGCAATCCGTGGGGTATCAACCGTAAAGAGAAGGAAAATTGGAGAGATGCTCGTCCTGATCTTCACATTCCTACAGTAAAAGAAGCAACAAAAGCTGGAGAAGAATTCGAGTTCTTATTCTGGGTTGGCTCAATGGGGTCATTCGATAACCGCTCACAAAAAATTGCGTTGTCCTTCGCGCATTTGATGAACAAAGCAGGTGTGAAATTCGCTATCTTGGGCAACAAAGAGAAGAATTCAGGCGATACACCGCGCCGCTTAGGAAATGAATTTTTATTCCAAGAGCTGGCTGAAGCAAATATCAAAGAATTTGAAAAAGCGGGCATCACAAAAATCGTCACAATCGATCCGCATGCATACAATATTTTTAAGAATGAATATAGTGATTTTGGTTGGAATGGTGAAGTACTCCACCATACAGAAATGTTATATGAGCTGGTGATGAGTGGAAAAATTAAACCGCAACACGCAGTGAATGAAACCATTACATTCCATGATTCCTGCTACCTTGGCAGATACAATGATGTGTATGATGCGCCGCGTGAAATTTTAAAAGCAATCCCTGGTGTGAAGTTAGTGGAAATGGAACGAAACCGCGATACAGCCATGTGCTGTGGAGCTGGTGGCGGACTTATGTGGATGGAAGAGCATGTTGGAAACCGAATCAATGTGGCGCGTACTGAACAAGCGCTAGCAGTTAATCCAACTATCATCTCGTCAGGTTGTCCATATTGTTTAACAATGCTATCAGATGGAACAAAAGCGAAAGAAGTGGAAGAAACGGTTGGCACATATGATATTGCTGAGCTACTTGAAAAATCAGTGTGCGGCGAAATACAAACAGTGCCGGAGCCTTTAGAAGAAACCGTTTAAAACGAGAAAAAAATTAAAGTATTGCATAAATTTTGAAAGTTTTATAAACTTAACTCAAGTAAAAAAGAGAGAGCTAGAGCCCTCTCTTTTTTTCTAAAAGTTAATTGAGCGAGCGTTCAATCAAAATGTAAATACTCATCATTTCAATTTTTATGTAAGCGTAACCAATGACAAAAAGGGGTGTCAAACTTGCAAAAAACAGTGATTATTGACGGAGCACGTACAGCGTTTGGGAAATTCGGGGGAAGTTTAAGTTCTTTGGCAGCAAGCGATCTAGGGGGAGCTGCTATTAAAGAAGCATTAAAACGTTCTAATGTAGATGCAGAGCAAGTAGATGAAGTCATTATGGGAACAGTGTTGCAAGCAGGGCAAGGCCAAATACCTTCGCGCCAAGCTGCTACTAAAGCAGGTATACCTTACACTGTAAAAACTGAAACAATCAATAAAGTATGTGCATCTGGTATGCGCAGTGTGACGCTTGCAGATCAATTAATACGGCTTGGAGAGGAAAACGTAATCGTAGCAGGCGGGATGGAGTCGATGTCTCAAGCGCCATATTATTTGCCAAAAGCACGATTCGGCTACCGTATGGGAGACGGAGCCATTGTGGATGGCATGGTTTATGACGGCCTTTCATGTGCGTTCTCACCAAATCATGTACATATGGGTACGTATGGCGACGAGACGGCAGAAAAATTTGGACTTACAAGAGAAGCACAAGATAATTGGTCACTGCGTAGCCACCAAAATGCTATTGCGGCAATAGAAGGCGGTAAACTCGGTGAAGAAATTGTTGCTGTTAGCATTCCACAACGAAAAGGCGAGCCAGTCGTTGTCGACCAAGATGAAGCGCCAAGAAAAGATACATCCATCGAGGTGCTTGGCAAATTGAGACCTGCTTTCACTAAAGATAGCGGAACGGTTACTGCAGGTAATGCTCCTGGCATTAACGACGGTGCATGTGCAGTTGTGGTAACGAGCGAGCAGTATGCAGAGGAAAATGGCTTAAAACCGTTAGCAACTATTTTAGGTCACGCAGAGGTTGGAGTAGAACCAAACGATTTCCCGCAGACACCAGGATTAGTTATTAACAAGCTACTTGAAAAGACAGGTAAATCATTAGAAGAAATTGACCTTTTTGAAATCAATGAAGCATTTGCGGCTGTTGCACTTGCTAGCAGTAAAATTGCTAATTTGGATGAAGAAAAAGTCAATGTTAACGGCGGCGCTGTAGCATTAGGCCACCCAATCGGTGCATCAGGAACGCGTGTTATTTTAACTCTTGCGTATGAATTACGTCGTCGCGGTGGTGGTATTGGTATCGCAGCTATCTGTTCGGGCGGTGGCCAAGGAGACGCGATTATGATCGAAGTACCGACAACGGAGGGATACTAAGATGGCAATACAAAAAGTAATGGTCATTGGCGCTGGCCAAATGGGATCAGGCATTGCCCAAGTTTGTGCTCAAGCAGGTTTAGAAGTACTGCTAAATGACATTAGCGAAGAGTCGTATGAAAGAGGCATAGGCACAATTACGCGAAACCTGTCACGCAATGTAGAAAAAGGACGTATGGACGAAAGTGAAAAAGCGGCTGTCTTGCAACGGTTTACTAAATCATTGTCACTTCAGGATGCAAAAGAAGTTGATTTGGTGATTGAAGCAGCTGTTGAAAACATGGATACCAAGCAATCTATATTTAAACAACTAGATGTAATAGCACCAGAACATGCCATTCTTGCTTCTAACACATCTTCACTGCCTATTACTGAAATAGCAGCAGTGACAAATAGACCAGCACAAGTAATCGGCATGCACTTTATGAATCCAGTGCCTGTCATGAAGCTAGTCGAAATTATTCGCGGGCTTGCTACTTCTGATGAAGTATATAACTCAATTGAAGAGTTAACAAAAAAACTTCAAAAAGTACCTGTAGAAGTGAATGATTTCCCAGGATTCGTGGCAAATCGTGTACTTATGCCAATGATCAATGAAGCCATCTTCACACTTTATGAAGGGGTTGCAACAAAAGAAGCAATCGATGAAGTGATGAAGCTTGGTATGAACCATCCAATGGGACCACTGACGCTAGCTGATTTTATCGGGCTAGATACATGCCTATATATCATGGAAACACTATACGAAGGATTCGGCGATAGCAAATATCGCCCATGCCCACTGCTTAGAAAATACGTCAAAGCAGGCTGGCTTGGCAAGAAATCTGGAAGAGGGTTCTACGAATATAGTTAGTAGAAAACTGTAATTAAAGGAAAATTTAAAAGAATACAAAGGGAATTCAAGAGCAGAATCCTGCTAGTAATCATGAGAGTACTAAAAGTATAGTTGCAGAGAATTTGATAATAAATATTTGATGTTAAAACTTTGTAGAAGTGCGGGTGGCGGAGACTCCTTGGGGATTAGCGAGTCAGGTAAGACCCCACAGGAAGCGGAGCTGACGATGAGGCTTACCACTCGCCCCAGGAACGCACAGCTGCCCGCACTTCGCCCTCATCTCAACTATTATGATTTGGGAAACTATATGGAAGTGGAATTAACGGAGACTCCTTGGGGATTAGCGGGACAGATAAGACCCCGCAGTAAGCGATGCGAGCGAGGAGGCTTATCGCCCGCCCCCAGGAAAGCGGAGTTAATTCCACTTTGATTCAAATCAGAGTAGTAGTAGAAAAATAGATATCTGTTTTTGAATGCATTTTAAATAAATGATGTAAAAGGGAGAGACATCATGAATCTACAATTCACGGAAGAACAAATGATGATGCAAAAGATGGTTCGTGATTTTGCAAGAGAAGTAATTGCACCGCAAGTTGATCAACTGGAAAAAGGGGAATTTCCACGCGATATCCTAGCGCAAATGGGAGAGCTAGGGCTTATGGGCATTACCGCACCTGCAGCATATGGCGGTTCAGAAATGGATTTTACATCCTATATCATTGCCATCCATGAACTATCTAAAGTAAGTGCAGTCATCGGGGTGATTTTGTCTGTGCATACATCGGTCGGAACAAATCCGATACTCTATTTTGGCACAGAAGAACAAAAGAAACGCTATGTGCCAAAGCTGGCTAGCGGGGAGTATCTGGGTGCATTTTGCTTAACAGAGCCATCAGCCGGATCAGACGCAGGATCTCTTAAAACAAAAGCAGTAAAGCATGGGGATTACTACGAATTGAACGGCTCAAAGGTCTTTATTACAAATGGCGGCGAAGCGGATGTGTATATCGTGTTCGCCTCAACAGATCCAACACAGGGAACAAAGGGTATATCAGCGTTTATCGTCGACAAAGACACGCCAGGCCTTGTTATAGGGAAAAATGAAAAGAAAATGGGCCTTCATGGTTCTAAGACAGTTCAGCTAACATTTGAGCAAATGCGAGTTCCTAAAGAAAATTTGCTGGGTGAAGAAGGTGAAGGGTTCAAAATCGCTATGGCTAACTTAGATGTCGGAAGAATTGGTATCGCGGCACAGAGCTTAGGGATTGCTGAAGCGGCGCTGGAGGAATCTGTTCGCTATGCAAATGAGCGTATCCAATTTGGCAAACCGATTGCAGCCAATCAAGGCGTTTCGTTTAAATTGGCGGATATGGGCACCGCTGTAGAAGCGGCGAGATTGTTAGTATATCGAGCAGCCCATTTACGTTCGCTAGGGAAGCCGTGTAGAACAGAAGCATCAATGGCTAAATTATTTGCATCAAAAACAGCTGTCGAAGTGACAACAGAGGCTATTCAAGTTTTTGGTGGTTATGGTTATACGGAAGATTATCCTGTTGAACGATATTTCCGCGATGCGAAAGTGACTGAGATTTATGAAGGCACTAGTGAGATTCAACGGATGGTTATATCAAGGAGCTTAGAATAGGTCATTAGGTTTCACGGTAAAAAGATAGAAAGTAAATATCAAACAAAGGGGATTTGACAATGAATTTTACACTATCAGAAGAACATGAAATGATACGCAAAATGGTTAGAGATTTTGCAGAAAATGAAGTAGCGCCAAGTGCTGCTGAACGCGATGAAAATGAAACATTTGACCGCGCTATTTTTGATCAAATGGCGGAACTTGGTTTGACAGGTATACCTTGGCCAGAAGAATACGGCGGTATCGGCTCTGATTATTTAGCATATGTCATTGCTGTAGAAGAGCTTTCAAGAGTATGTGCATCAACAGGTGTAACATTATCTGCACACACATCACTTGCTGGGTGGCCCGTTTATAAATTTGGGACAGAAGAACAAAAGCAAAAATATCTTCGTCCAATGGCTGAAGGGAAGAAAATCGGTGCTTATGGCCTTACAGAACCTGGTTCGGGATCTGATGCAGGCGGCATGAAAACAACTGCAAAGTTGGATGGTGACCACTACATATTAAATGGCTCAAAGATCTTTATTACTAATGGCGGCATCGCTGATATTTACGTAGTATTCGCAGTGACAGATCCAGAAGCAAAAAATGGCACGTCAGCATTTATCGTAGAAGCTGATTATGAAGGTTTCTCTGTTGGGAAGAAAGAAAAGAAAATGGGCATTCGTTCATCACCAACAACTGAAATCATCTTTGATAACTGCCGTGTGCCAAAGGAGAATATGCTTGGTGCAGAAGGCGACGGTTTCAAAATTGCAATGAAAACTTTAGATGGCGGACGAAACGGCATTGCAGCGCAAGCAGTAGGTATTGCACAAGGTGCGCTTGATGCAGCAACACTGTATGCCAAAGAACGCGTGCAATTCGGTAAGCCAATCTCTGCAAACCAAGGGGTATCATTTAAATTAGCAGATATGGCGACTGCAACAGAAGCTTCTCGCCTGTTAACGTACCAAGCGGCGTGGCTTGAATCCAATAACCTGCCATATGGCAAACAATCGGCAATGGCAAAATTAATGGCTGGCGATACAGCGATGAAAGTAACCACAGAAGCGGTGCAGGTATTCGGCGGATATGGCTATACGAAGGATTATCCTGTAGAGCGTTTTATGCGTGATGCAAAAATCACTCAAATTTATGAGGGAACTCAAGAAATCCAACGCCTTGTAATCTCTCGTATGCTTTTGAAATAATGTATGGAAAATGAACAAAAAAAACGGATTCATACCTCGATTAAGGATGAAGTCTTAATTGAAAAGAGGCGCACAGAAATGATTCAGGGCGCTGTTCGCCTCTTTAAAGAAAAAGGCTTCCATCGGACTACTACGAGGGAAATCGCCAAATCAGCCGGCTTTAGTATCGGAACGCTTTATGAATATATCCGCACAAAAGAAGATATTCTTTACCTTGTTTGCGACCGTATTTATCTTGAGGTTCAGCGTCAATTGGGACCTTTCCAGCAGCGAGAAGCGAGCATTGAGGGATTGATTGAAGCGATTACGCAGTATTACATGCTTGTGGATTCAATGCAAGATGAAATGCTCGTGATGTACCAAGAGTCAAAGTCCTTGCCAAAAGATGCGCTTGATTATGTATTAGCGAAAGAAATCGAAATGGCTGGCATTTTTGAAAATTTACTGTTAGGATGCGTAGAACTTGATCAAATGAAGTTTTCGCCAAAGGAAATTAAACTATTGGCACATCAAATTGTTATCCAAGGTCAGGCATGGGCATTTAGAAGATGGGTATGGCGCAAAGATTATAAAATAGAAGATTATATCAAAATGCAAACAAACATATTATTAAACGGTATGTTGAGCTAAGTGGAACGGCGCAAGGATGGAATACACAAACAGCAATGTGGGTGGATCACTAGCCTTGCCTTTTCTTTTTAATAAGGGATTGAGAGAAGTTTTGTTCAATAAGGGGGATTTATAAAAATGGTAAAAGCTGAAATCTACAAACCGAAGAATCATGTACGATTCGTCACAGCCTCTAGCCTTTTTGACGGGCATGATGCATCTATCAATATCATGAGACGCATTTTGCAATCTAGCGGAGTGGAAGTCATTCATCTTGGGCATAATCGCTCTGTTGAAGAGGTAGTAAACGCTGCTATTCAAGAGGATGCACAAGGGATCGCTATTTCCTCTTATCAAGGCGGCCATATGGAATACTTCAAATATATGTATGATCTGTTGAATGAAAAGAAAGCCCCGCATATCGGTATTTTTGGCGGTGGGGGTGGCGTTATCCTACCGAAAGAAATCAAAGAGTTGCATGATTATGGCGTAAAAGGTCTATTTTCACCCGAGGACGGTATGAATTTGGGTCTGCAAGGCATGATTAATCAAATGATTGAAAGAAGTGATTTTTCTACAGTCAAAAAAGACCTTCTTGATCAATTAGACGTACTTTCAACTGAGAAGCCTGAGTTGCTGGCACAGCTGATTACAGCAGCAGAAGAAGGGGATAATGAAGAAACAGCCACGCTTTTGGAACGTGCAAGAAAGCTATCTAAACATACGCCGGTTCTTGGGATAACAGGTACAGGTGGTGCAGGAAAAAGTTCATTGACGGATGAGTTGATCCGCCGGTTCTTGCATGAATTCCCTGATAAAAAGATCGCTATCGTTTCAATTGACCCAACGAAGCAAAAAACAGGTGGTGCTTTGCTTGGAGACCGTATCCGCATGAATGCTATTTTTAATAATCGGGTTTACATGCGAAGCCTAGCAACACGAGATTCTCATACGGAGTTATCTTCAGCTTTAGGAGATGTACTGGATATTGTCAAAGTCGCTGGCTTCGACCTCATCATTGTAGAAACAAGTGGTATTGGACAAGGGGATGCAGCGATTACTGAAGTGTCCGACTTATCTATGTATGTGATGACAAGTGAGTTTGGTGCTCCTACACAGCTAGAAAAAATCGATATGATTGATTTCGCCGATTTAATCGTCATTAATAAATTTGAAAGAAAAGGGTCTGAAGATGCGCTTCGCCAAGTTCAAAAGCAATATCAGCGCAGCCATGAATTGTGGGATGAAAATCTTGATCATATGCCTGTCTATGGAACGATTGCGAGCCAATTTAATGACAAGGGAACCAACTCATTATTTGCAGCATTAATTCGCACCATTAACGAAAAATGTGGCTATGATTGGCAAACATCTTATGAGCAATTCGTTAAAACGCAAAAACAAAATGTCATCATTCCAAATGACCGCCGCTACTATTTGCGTGAAATCTCCGATACGGTGAGGAGTTATCATAAAAAGGCAGCACAGCAAGCAGATCTAGCGAGAAAACTATATCAATTAGAAGGCACGCTAAAGCTTGTACAAGAAAAGCATGGCGAAGAAGCACTTGTAGAGTCTTTGAATCAACTAATGGAAGGTGTTAAAGATCAGCTTACTGCAGAATCTAAGCAAATACTGAAAAATTGGCATACGCTGAAAGAAAGCTATAGCGGCGATGAATTAGTAACAAAAGTGCGCGACAAAGAAATCCGTACTTTGCTGACAACTACGAGTTTGTCAGGTCTCAGAATTCCTAAAGTTGCATTGCCGAAGTTCGAAGATTATGGCGAGATTTTGCGCTTTGTTTATGCTGAAAATGTGCCGGGTGCATTCCCGTATACTGCAGGTGTTTTTCCGTTTAAACGCGAAGGAGAGGATCCAAAACGCCAGTTTGCTGGTGAAGGAACACCGGAACGAACAAATCGCCGCTTCCATTATCTATCGAAAGATGACGATGCAAAACGCTTATCTACAGCATTTGATTCCGTGACATTGTACGGGGAAGATCCAGATGAACGGCCGGATATCTACGGTAAAGTAGGGGAATCAGGTGTCAGCATTTGTACGCTAGATGATATGAAAAAGCTATATGACGGGTTCAATTTATGTGCGCCTTCAACCTCTGTATCAATGACAATAAACGGTCCTGCGCCTATTATATTGGCTATGTTTATGAATACTGCGATTGACCAACAAGTACGTTTGAGAGAGAGCGAGCTTGGCCGGACATTGACTGTGGAAGAGTTTGCGGAAACAAGAGCCAATACGTTGAATGTCGTTCGCGGTACTGTACAGGCGGACATTTTAAAAGAAGACCAAGGTCAAAATACGTGCATCTTCTCGACAGAATTTGCACTTCGGATGATGGGGGATATCCAGCAGTATTTCATTAATGAAAAAGTGCGGAATTATTACTCTGTTTCGATTTCTGGATACCACATTGCTGAAGCGGGCGCTAATCCAATTTCACAGCTTGCATTCACATTAGCGAATGGCTTTACCTATGTTGAATATTATTTAAGCCGTGGCATGAACATCGATGACTTTGCGCCAAACCTATCCTTCTTCTTCTCAAATGGCCTTGATCCTGAGTATAGTGTAATCGGTCGGGTAGCGAGAAGAATTTGGGCTGTTACGATGCGAAATTTATATGGTGCTAATGAACGTAGTCAAAAATTAAAATATCATATCCAAACATCGGGAAGAAGTCTTCATGCACAAGAAATAGACTTTAACGATATCCGGACTACTTTGCAAGCGTTGATGGCATTGCATGACAATTGCAATTCATTGCATACAAATGCGTATGATGAGGCCATCACAACGCCAACTGAAGAGTCGGTGAGACGCGCAATGGCCATTCAAATGATCATCACAAAAGAACATGGTCTCACTAAGAATGAAAATCCTCTGCAAGGAGCATTTATTATCGAAGAATTGACACAGCTAGTGGAAGAGGCAGTGCTTGAGGAATTCGACAGAATGAATGACCGCGGAGGTGTATTAGGGGCAATGGAGACTCAATACCAACGTGGTAAGATCCAGGAAGAGTCTATGCACTATGAATCGCTGAAACACTCAGGGCAACTGCCGATTATTGGTGTGAATACGTATTTAAATCCTAATCCTCCTTCACAGGAGTCCATTAACTCGATGGAAATCGCACGAGCTTCTAAAGAGGAAAAAGAGACACAAATTGAGAATTTGCGGGTCTTTAAGGAACTCCACAAGGATGAAGTGGATGCAGCACTTAGCAAGCTGAAAGAAACAGCAAAAAATGGCGGCAATATTTTTGGTGAATTAATGGAAACAGTTAAGGTTGCTAGTCTTGGCCAAATTACAAATGCTCTATATGAAGTTGGCGGCCAATATAGAAGAAATATGTAGCTGAAACATTCCTTCCATTATTCTCAATTGAATTCTTGCTCTTTAGGCTTTACGAATCATAAAATCAGGAGTATGCTTTATTCAAACAACGTTTATTTGTTCATATGAGGAAGTGTCTAATCCTATGATTAGGCCTTCTTCTTTTTGACTTATATTGGATGGGATTATTGTTGAAGGAGTGAGAATGCAGTGAAAATCGCGATTCATTTCATAGTAATACTATTGTGCTTGATTTTGACTTATTTTACCTATGATAAGCAACTTGGCGCGGTCTCATTCCTGCTCTTAGCGATCTACCTTTTTGCATATGGCTATTACCGCTTACGCTTAGAAAAGAAGAAGAATTGATTCGTGCAACAATGAATATAAGATAATGTAGGGATTTGTTGCGACGTGAAAGAAGCAAAAGTTGACTCAAAGTTATTGATAGTTATGGCTGCCCATACAAATCAGTCAGGTATTGGTTGTGGATTAAGTATCTGGCATAGTACAATACTGTTGAACTCTTGAACGATCCAAATTTGGTTCCTTAGGCGTAACAGCAGTAATAAGAAGTTCAAAATGGATATGATGTTTAGGACAAGAAAGGACGTGCATGATTTGAACCTTCGTGAATTAAATGAAGAACAATTAACAGAAGAATCATTAATTAATTTAGCATATGCAATTTTGGAGGAAAAGCACCAACCACTTTCATTTACTGAAATAATGCAAGCGATTGTTGACCTAGGTGCACGCTCAGAGGCAGAAATGAAAGCTGCTTCTGCTCAATTTTATACAGATATGAATATCGATGGCCGTTTTATTGCTTTGGGCGAAAATCGCTGGGGTGTTCGTGAATGGTATGCAATTGATCAAGTAGAAGAAGAAACAGCTCCAACTGTAAGAGTGCGCAAGAAAAAAGCAAAAGTCGTTGAAGAAGATGATTTAGATGACGACGCGGAAGAAATTGAGTTTGAAGAAGACTTTGATGAATTCCTAGATGAAGATGAAGCTGAAGAAGAAGCAGTAGAGGAAGAAACATTTGATGCTGGTGATCTCGAAGATATCGATGAAGAAGAGTTAGAAGAAGATATCGATATGGATGACGAAGAGTTTGAACTAGATGAAGATGAAGATGACGATGATGAAGATGAATTGGAAGAAAAAGAAAGAGACTAACTTCTTGACTTCTTTTGAGTTATCATTTAACCTTTTACTTGGGCTCCTTAAAAAAGGAGATTGACCGTGAAACTTCACGCTCCCCCTGCAAATTATTTGCGGGAGGAGCGTTTTTTGTTTTTTAAAAAACCTATCTTCAGCACTAACTAGGAGGAATTTTCATTGACCAAATATATTTTTGTAACCGGCGGCGTAGTTTCATCTTTAGGTAAAGGGATCACAGCAGCATCACTTGGACGTTTGTTGAAAAACCGTGGAATGAATGTAACAATTCAAAAATTTGATCCATACATCAATATCGACCCAGGAACTATGAGCCCATACCAACATGGTGAAGTGTTCGTTACAGATGATGGCGCAGAGACTGATTTAGACTTAGGCCACTACGAGCGTTTTATTGATATTAACTTAGGTAAACATTCAACAGTGACATCTGGTAAAGTTTACTCAACAGTATTGAAAAAAGAACGCCGCGGAGATTACAACGGTGGTACGGTACAAGTAATTCCGCATATCACAAATGAAATTAAAGACCGCATCCAACGTGCGGGCCGCGAAACAAGTGCAGACATCGTCATCACAGAAGTCGGCGGAACAGTAGGCGATATCGAATCATTGCCATTCCTTGAAGCAATTCGCCAAATGAAAAGCAATCTTGGAAATGAAAATGTCCTTTATTTACACTGTACACTTATTCCTTATATTGGCGCAGCAGGCGAGCTAAAAACGAAACCAACTCAGCACTCAGTGAAAGAGCTACGTTCATTAGGTATTCAACCAAACATTTTGGTGGTACGTTCAGATCGCCCAGTGCCAACAGAAATGAAAGAAAAACTAGCGCTATTCTGCGATGTAAAACCGCATGAAGTTATTGAATGCGTGGATGCAGAAAGCCTTTATGATATCCCGTTAAATCTGCAAGCTCAACACATTGATGACATTGTGTTAGAACACTTTGGCATTGAAGCGCCACAAGCAGATATGGCTGATTGGAAAGCTTTAGTTGATAAAGTAAAAAGCCTTAAAAAGACAACAAAAATTGCACTTGTCGGAAAATACGTTGAGTTGCAAGATGCTTATATCTCTGTAGTAGAAGCATTGAAACATGCTGGATACGCACATGATACAGATATAGAAGTGAATGCTATCAATGCAGAAGACGTAACAGAAGAAAATGTAAAAGAATTATTACATGACGCTGACGGTATTTTAGTACCAGGTGGCTTTGGCGATCGTGGAGTAGAAGGTAAAATTTTAGCTATCCAATATGCCCGTGAAAACGATGTGCCGTTCTTGGGTATTTGCTTAGGTATGCAGCTTGCATCAGTTGAATTTGCACGCAATGTACTTGGACTTAAAGGTGCACATTCAGCTGAATTGGATGCAGAAACAAAATATCCAATCATTGCATTACTACCTGACCAAATCGATGTAGAAGATTTAGGTGGCACACTTCGCCTTGGCCTATATCCATGTAAATTAAAAGAAGGATCTCGTGCAGGTGAAATCTATAATGATGAACTAGTATATGAACGTCATCGCCATCGTTATGAATTCAACAATGAATTCCGTGAAGCGATGGAAGCAGAAGGACTAGTTTTCTCAGGAACTTCTCCTGACGATCGTTTAGTAGAAATTGTTGAATTGCCGGAGAAAAAATTCTTTGTTGCATGTCAATTCCATCCAGAATTCATTTCACGTCCTAACCGTCCACAACCGTTATTCCGCGAGTTTGTTGGCGCTTCTGTGAAATAAATAAACAAAAGTAAAACCAGGCTGATACATTAGCCTGGTTTTTTCTTTGTTGTTTAGTTAAAATAATTTAAATATCTCCTAAGGGATGGCTTAGAATTATAGCCCATCCACCATTTCATCATAAGACATCTTGATCGCCTCATAGATAAACAGAGCTGTTAGCGTATGTGGTAAGACAATACGCTCGCCCAAATCATTCGGTAACAATCCTTTTTTAATATCCATAGAAATATACGTATAAGCTAGGTCGGCCATTTTTCCGGCATTTTCAACTTTCTCACTTGCCACAACTGCAAAAGGGATAAATGCATCGTATAAAGTTTGAGCTAACTTTAATGCATTTGGATCATGTGCGGTTCGAGCAAAGATACATACACGGTCAATATCCGTAATATTCGCTTCAGGAGTAAAAGGGCGCAATTGTTGGAAAGGTTCTGCAGCTTGCATGGCATTGATTTCTACAGCCTTTAGCTCATCAAAGCATGCAAAATAGACAAACCCTTCTCCAATTCCAGCTTGTGCAAGCAGACGGGCAGTTTCCTCGATTGCTTCTTCTTGGTCTGTAGCCACTCGCTTTAACAAGCCGCCGATTTGGGTAGATAACATTTTTAACATTCCATTCACCTCACCTTCATTATAAATGGGTATAATCCAATTGCAAAATAGAGCCCTGAAATGGTTCTCATATTGTGATATTATTTAATTTTTTTGTGTGAAAGAGAGTTAATTTAATAAAAACTTATCTAATAATGCAGGAAAATAAAAATAATGGGCGAATAGAGTATAATAAGGGGACAATAAAGTTTAAAATTGCAATATATACAAGTGCTAAAAAATGGAAAGATATTTTATCAACAGTTACTAATATATGAGTTCTACATTTCATTTAGCTCCTTGTTTAGCGAACTCCTAGTATTCTTATCGAGTTTGCTATTTTTGATGTGGGAGGAATGAACCGAGAGATTTGTATTCAGTACGCTGCTGAATGCAAACGTCTTGAATGATTTTAAATTTCCAATAAAGTGCAGAAAAGTAAAAGAAACAGAAATGGTTAAAAGATTTTAATTGTAATTAATCAAAATCATCAATATATCAACCATCGAAGGAGAGGTGAATTCTGCTATAAGGACAGGCAAAAACGACAGATAGGATATAAAAACTGCACGCTAGACTAGCATGAAAACACACATATATTAAGCTGTAGTTAATTGTTAATGGTATGGGGACTTATTCGCTATAGTAGGTTTTATTTCTGTATAGATTGGGATTGGTCGTTGTAAAGAAAAGGCGATTCTGAAAGTACTTACAGGATAAATATACTGGCGGTTAAGAGTTTATGAAGCAGGGTATGTCTAGCATAGATAAATATATTTGCCTGTATTTTTGTAGCAGAAAGGTATATGAAAAAAATATTGATTGTCGACGACCAGCAAGGCATCAGAATGCTTCTCAGCGAGGTTTTTAAAAATGAGGGGTTTGAAACACTTCTTGCATCCAATGGAGCAGAAGCGGTACAAATATTTGAAAATAACATGCTAGACTGCGTGTTATTAGATATGAAAATTCCAGATATGCACGGTCTGGAAATATTAAAAAAGATAAAAGAAGCTTATGCAGATTTGCCTGTGATTATGATGACAGGAGACAGCGACAAAGAAGTGATGAATGAAGCTGAAAATTGCGGAGCAGATTACTTTTTCGCAAAACCATTTAATATTTTAGAAGTAAGAGATACTGTGATAAAAATAGTTGTGTAATAAGTATTGTCGGTAGTCAATGCTTATTCTTTTTGTTATGATAAGAAGGGAAATACTCAATATAACATAACACCATGTTACATTACATCCTAAAGGAGGATTTACTAATGGCTTTGGTTTCAATGAAAGAAATGTTAATTACAGCAAAAGAAAATAGCTATGCTGTAGGTCAATTCAATATTAATAATCTTGAATGGACACAAGCAATTCTACAAGCGGCAGAAGAAGAAAAATCACCAGTTATTTTAGGCGTATCTGAAGGTGCGGGGAAATATATGGGTGGATTTATCGCCGTTGTTCAAATGGTTAAAGGCCTAATGGAAAGCTATAACACAACTGTGCCAGTGGCAATTCATTTAGATCATGGTTCAAGTTTTGAAAAATGTAAAGAGGCGATTGATGCAGGCTTTACATCTGTCATGATTGATGCATCTCACCATCCATTTGAAGAAAACATTGAAATCACTTCAAAAGTAGTTGAGTATGCGCATGCACACGGTGTTTCTGTAGAAGCAGAACTTGGTACAGTAGGCGGCGACGAAGATGGCGTAATCGGCGGCATTAACTATGCTGACCCAGAGGAATGCCGCAAGATGGTAGAAGCGACAGCAATAGACTGTTTAGCACCTGCATTGGGCTCTGTTCACGGTCCGTACAAAGGCGAGCCAAACTTGGGCTTTAAAGAAATGGAAGAAATCTCAAAACTGGCAGATCTTCCACTTGTACTTCACGGAGGAACAGGTATCCCAACAAAAGACATTCAACGTTCTATTTCTTTGGGTACTGCAAAAATTAACGTGAATACTGAAAACCAAATTGCTGCTACAAAAGCGATTCGCGAATTTTTGGACAAGGATAAAGAACAATATGATCCACGTAAATTCTTAGGTCCTGCTCGCGAGGCAATTAAAGCCACTGTTATCGGAAAAATGCGCGAGTTCGGTAGCTCTCAAAAAGCATAAGCATATAGTTTAAATAGAGAGGAATGGGAGAAGGAACCGGTTTGAATCCGGGACTTCTCCATTTTTCCATCATTAGGAGGAAATAGAAGTGAAATTTTTTATTGATACAGCCAATTTTGATGAAATTAAGGAAGCACACGCATGGGGGATTCTTTCAGGTGTAACAACTAACCCTTCACTAGTAGCAAAAGAGAAAAACATCTCATTCCATGATCGTTTGAAGGAGATTGCAGATTTAGTAGATGGATCTATTAGTGGGGAAGTTATTGCCTTAGATGCAGAGGGCATGATCAAAGAAGGTCATGAATTAGCTCAAATCGCGCCGAATATTACGGTTAAATTGCCATTCACGCCTGCAGGTTTGACTGCGTGTGCTGCGCTAACGGCAGAAGGAATTAAAACGAATGTGACGTTAATCTTTAATGCAAACCAAGCTTTAATGGCTGCACGTGCTGGTGCTACGTATGTATCTCCGTTCTTAGGCCGTTTAGATGATATTGGTCAAGATGGTACCGAACTAGTAAGAGAAATTGCAGAGATTTTTGCTATCCACGAGATACCAACACAAATTATCGCTGCTTCTATTCGTCACCCACGACACATTACAGAAGCTGCTCTAGCAGGTGCACACATCGCCACTACACCATATAAAGTGTTGAAACAATTATTCCATCATCCTTTGACAGATAAAGGGATCGAAGGCTTCATGAAAGACTGGGCAAACAAAGATAAATAATTAAGGAGAATGAGATGGACGTGTATAAAATTGCGGGTGAAAAACCTCTAAAGGGCACGATTAAAGTCAGCGGCGCAAAAAATAGTGCAGTAGCCTTAATCCCTGCTTCCATTTTGGCCAATTCTCCAGTAACAATCGAAGGATTGCCAGAAATTTTAGATGTTTGGACGCTAAAGACTTTGCTTGAGGAAATTGGCGGAAATGTAGAATTTGATGATGGTCGTATGGTTATAGATCCACGTTCTATGGTGGATATGCCGATGCCTAATGGCAATGTCAAAAAATTGCGCGCATCGTATTACCTAATGGGAGCTATGCTAGGCCGCTTCAAAAAAGCAGTTATCGGCTTGCCTGGCGGATGCCATCTTGGCCCTCGTCCTATTGACCAGCATATTAAAGGTTTTGAAGCCTTGGGTGCGCAAGTGACTAATGAACATGGAGCTATCTATTTGCGTGCAGAAGAATTGCGTGGAGCAAAAATTTACTTAGATGTCAGCAGTGTCGGTGCAACGATTAATATTATGCTGGCAGCAGTGCTTGCAACAGGCAAAACGATTATTGAGAATGCAGCAAAAGAGCCAGAAATTATTGATGTTGCCACATTGCTCACAAATATGGGCGCCAAAATCAAAGGGGCCGGGACTAACGTAATTCGAATTGAAGGCGTCGAAGAATTGCATGGCACGAACCATACTATTATTCCTGACCGCATTGAAGCGGGTACCTATATGATTATGGCGGCTGCTATTGGAGATGGCGTGACTATCGATAATGTTATTCCACTCCATTTAGAAGCAGTCACGGCAAAACTACGTGAAATGGGCGTAGAAGTCATGGAAGAAGAAGAACGAATTTTTATTCCTAAGCCTAAAAGCTTAAAACCTGTGGATATTAAAACGCTTGTATATCCAGGGTTCCCGACTGACTTGCAACAACCATTCACTGTGCTATTAACACAAGCAAACGGTTCCTCTATCGTTACAGATACCATTTATTCCGCTCGCTTTAAGCATATAGATGAAATTAGCAGAATGGGTGCAGTTGCCAAAGTAGAAGGGCGTTCGGCCATTTTAACAGGTCCTACGAAGCTAGAAGCTGCTACAGTTACTGCAACAGATTTGAGAGCGGGAGCAGCACTTATTATCGCGGGCTTGTTAGCAAAAGGAAATACCGAAGTCCATGATATTTTCCATATTGAGCGCGGTTATAGCGATATTATTGCTAAGCTACAGGATTTAGGAGCAGATATCCAACGAGAGTCAATCGAAACAGAATCTGCAAACCAAGCGGCAAAGCGTTTTAACTAAAAATAATCAGGCACAACAAAAACTGTGTGCTATAATAGATTTAGTGTGAAAACGAATCAGTCATCAAGATGGAAATGGGAGGAACAGTAAAAAATGAAACGCAGTTTATCTATGGAAGTAGTTCGTGTGACAGAAGCAGCAGCAATCGCATCAGCAAGATGGATGGGCCGTGGCTTAAAGATGGAAGCAGATGATGCGGCAACAACAGCTATGCGCCAAGTATTTGATTCCATTCCAATGGACGCGGTAGTAGTGATTGGCGAAGGTGAGATGGACGAAGCGCCTATGCTATACATCGGAGAGAAACTCGGTTCAGATCCAGCTGGTCCTCAAGTGGATATTGCAGTCGATCCGCTAGAAGGCACAAACATTGTTGCACAAGGAAGTGGGAATGCACTCACAGTTCTTGCGATTGCCGACCGAGGCAACTTGCTTCATGCGCCGGATATGTATATGGATAAAATCGCAGTTGGACCAGAAGCTGCAGGTAAGATTGATATCGATGCACCTGTAATCGATAATCTTAAAGCGGTAGCAAAAGCGAAAAATAAGAACATCGAGGACGTAGTGGCAACACTATTAAATCGTGATCGTCACCAACCAATCGTTGACCAAATCCGTGCTGCAGGTGCTCGTATCAAATTCATCACGGATGGCGATGTAGCAGCAGCAATCAACACAGCATTTGACGAAACAGGCGTAGATATTCTGTTCGGCACAGGTGGAGCTCCAGAAGGCGTTATTGCAGCAGTTGCACTAAAATGCCTAGGCGGGGAGCTTCAAGGAAAGCTTATTCCATCTAACGAAGAAGAAGTAGAACGCTGCCGCAAAATGGGTATCGCCGTTAACACTGTGTTAAAGATGGAAGATTTGGTTAAAGGCGATGATGCTATTTTCGCAGCAACTGGCGTAACAGATGGCGAACTTTTGAAAGGCGTCCAATTCAAAGGTGGGCACTGTACGACAGAGTCGGTTGTAATGCGTGCAAAATCTGGAACTGTTCGTTTTGTTGAAGGTAGACATAGTTTAACAAAAAAACCAAAACTATTTATGCAAGATTAAACTTCTATTTTACTTGGCCCGGCATTTGCCGGGTCTCTTCTCGCTAAAATTCCATTCCCAATGACAAAGTAGTGAAGCTTCACTCAGGTGCTTTCTTTACAATGAGTGTTAGTTCGGTTCCACTGGTTCTGCATCAACTCGAAATGTCTTGATGCAGAACCTGTGAACTCGATTGGTTTAATTAAGCCTATGACGGATTGGCAAGTTTCGCTGCCCCAATCGGTCTTTTACTGGCAGTTATGGCCCACCTGAATTCTCATTTACACCAAAGTGAAGGTGGGGCTGCCCGTTCGTGCGGGATAACTCTCATCCTCATTTCGTGATTTTTACAATATTAAACAAGAGTGGTGTATTGCCTATGACGACAATGACAATTTCTCAACTTGAAGATATGAAATTAAAAGATCTCTATGCGCTTGCTAGAGAATATAAAATTTCGTATTATGGCAAGTTGACAAAAAAAGAGCTGATTTTTGCAATTTTAAAATCCCGTGCCGAAAGTGAAGGTTATTTCTTTATGGAAGGTGTGCTTGAAATCATCCAACAAGAAGGATTTGGTTTCTTGCGCCCTATCAACTATTCACCAAGCTCTGAGGATATCTATATATCTGCATCCCAAATTCGACGTTTTAGCTTAAGAAATGGCGATAAGGTAACGGGGAAAGTTCGTCCGCCGAAAGAAAATGAACGCTACTACGGACTTTTACATGTTGAAGCTGTCAAT
Source organism: Rummeliibacillus sp. TYF-LIM-RU47 (assembly GCF_008638315.1). Taxonomy (NCBI): domain Bacteria; kingdom Bacillati; phylum Bacillota; class Bacilli; order Caryophanales; family Caryophanaceae; genus Rummeliibacillus; species Rummeliibacillus sp. TYF-LIM-RU47. The sequence continues at coordinate 166,002 of NZ_VVIR01000001.1, forward strand.
GGCGAGGATCCAGAAGTGGCCAAAGAACGTGTATTTTTCCCTGCGCTTACGCCGTTGTATCCTGATAGACACATCAAATTGGAAACAACACCGTCAAAACTATCTACTCGTATTATGGATTTAGTGGCTCCAGTCGGTTTTGGTCAAAGGGGATTAATCGTCGCTCCACCAAAAGCGGGTAAGACATTGCTGATGAAAGAAATCGCAAATGCCATTACGGAGAAGTACCCTGAGTCAGAATTAATTGTGCTATTGATAGATGAACGACCAGAAGAAGTAACAGATATTGAACGTTCAGTAAATGCGGATGTAGTAAGTTCTACATTCGATGAACTGCCAGAAAATCATGTGAAAGTCGCAGAGCTTGTTCTTGAACGTGCTATGCGTCTTGTTGAACATAAACGTGATGTGATTATTTTAATGGATTCTATCACAAGGCTTGCTCGCGCCTATAACCTTGTTATCCCACCAAGTGGTCGTACGTTATCAGGCGGTATTGACCCTGCGGCTTTCCACCGACCAAAACGTTTCTTCGGTGCAGCTCGGAACATTGAAGAAGGCGGTAGTTTGACTATTCTGGCTACAGCTTTAATCGATACCGGCTCGCGTATGGATGAAGTCATTTACGAAGAATTTAAAGGTACAGGGAATTTAGAGCTACATCTAGATCGCAGCCTTGCTGAACGACGTATCTTCCCAGCTATTGATATCCGCCGCTCCGGCACGCGGAAAGAAGAACTTCTTATTCCAAAAGAACAGTTGGATAAGCTGTGGGCAATTCGAAAAACCTTCTCGGACTCTCCAGATTTTGCGGAGCGTTTCTTGAAAAAATTGCGTAATACAAAGACAAATGAAGAGTTCTTTGATACGCTAAATACCGATATGAAAGCTGCACGTAATGGCAAAGGACTAATTTAAATTCCTCGAATTAATTTGTTGCATCTTCTGTCGGGACTTGCTATACTATGGTTATTGCATTTCATACGTGTTGCATATACGGCAAACAAAAACTGGGTCGTGTAAGGCAACAGTTCGATAATACTCTGTTCCAGATGGTTCAGGGCGAGAGGAGATATTACACATGAAACAAGGAATTCATCCAGAATACAAAGAAGCTACTGTATCATGCTCTTGCGGTAATTCTTTCAAAACAGGTTCAGTAAAAGAAAACATCAACGTTGAGTTTTGCAGCGAATGTCACCCATTCTATACTGGCCGTCAAAAATTCGCGTCTGCTGATGGACGTGTGGATCGTTTCAACAAAAAATACGGTCTTAAATAAATCACTGAAAACTTCTAATACCTGCCTTGCGCCTATTGCGCGGCAGGTATTTTTCTTGCGGCATAGGCTATTTTCGTGTAGTATTAAGCACGTTGTTTAATGAAAGTCACACTACAATTTGGTGAGGGCTTTTTTAATTCCTCTCTAATTTTGGTAGGCTTTTCTCTCACTAAAGAGAGTTTTTATCTGTTAAAACGAGAAAAAATAATCATACATATCACAAAATAGAGCGAAAAAAAAGAGCAGAAAAATGTCCTCTTTTTCGATATGATGATGGATATATGTTTTGAAAGGGGTCTACTTCATGTATGTAATGACTCAAAATGGCTGGATTGAAGTAATCTGCGGTAGTATGTTCTCTGGGAAATCAGAAGAGCTGATTCGCCGTGTACGAAGAGCGCAATTTGCAAAACAAAAGATTGTTGTGTTTAAACCTAAAATAGATAATCGCTATAGCGAAGAAGCTGTTGTAAGCCATAATGGCACAACGGTTATCGCTTATCCTATTTCACAATCTACAGACATGTGGGGCTATCTCTCAGATGATGTAGATGTGGTAGCAATTGATGAAGCTCAGTTTTTTGGAGAGGATATTATTGCTACTGTTCAACAACTAGCGAATCATGGATATCGAGTTATTTTAGCTGGGCTTGACCAAGACTTTAAAGGGGTTCCTTTTGGGCCAATGCCACATCTAATGGCGATTGCGGAGCAGGTAACAAAGCTTCAAGCAGTTTGCAGTGTTTGTGGATCACCTGCAAGCCGTACACAGCGGTTAATTAATGGACAACCTGCTAAGGCGGATGATCCAGTTATCTTAGTGGGCGCTGCGGAGGCATATGAGCCTCGCTGTAGACACCACCATGTTGTACCGGCGAGTCAAACACAAGTAAAGTGAAATGCTGTTAAAACTTGATCCGTTCAATCGATAAAGAGATGACAGAAAATGCCCGTCAACGGGTTACGAAGAGTGGCTGCTGGCTGCTCTTTTTTCATTTTCGCTAGAGGGATTATGCTGTAGAAATACAGCACTTCAGTCTTTAGTTTTGTGAAATTTAATGCCACTCAGTATTAAGCCCATTTGCGGGATTAAAATAAATCATGAAATTTTCAAAAAAGTAGCATGCCTTGCTGTTTTTCTTTATACTAATAAATGGAGCACATAAAACAGAATCCTTTTTAGCAGCGTCGACAGGACCCTGCTTTCCTTCATAAAGTGATGGCCAATCATGGGATTTTGTTCAATCTCCGCTGATTGGTACGTAACACTAAAACGGACGCTTTGTGGACAGTTCGCTGAAACGGACTAACCATTGATCCGTAAGGACAATAAACTTACTACAGATACAGAAAGGTATTGGTGAAATATATGTTTGATCGCTTACAAGCTGTAGAAGATCGCTATGAAAAATTAAACGAACTTCTAAGTGACCCGGATGTTGTATCCGATTCGAAAAAGCTAGCGAAATATTCAAAAGAACAATCGGATATTCAGGAAACAGTAGAAGTTTACCGTGAATATAAATCTGCAAAAGAGCAACTGGCTGAAGCACGCGAAATGCTAGAAGATAAATTAGATGCAGAAATGAAAGAAATGGTAAAAGAAGAAGTAAATGAGCTTGAAAGTAATATTGCTGATTATGAAGAACGCCTACGCATCTTATTAATCCCGAAAGATCCGAATGACAGCAAAAACGTTATTGTGGAAATCCGTGGAGCAGCAGGCGGAGACGAAGCAGCATTATTTGCTAATTCACTTTTCCGCATGTACAGCAAATATGCAGAAACGCAAGGCTGGAAAATTGATATCATGAACGCTAACCCAACTGAGCTTGGTGGTTATAAAGAGATTGTCTTTATGATCAACGGACAAGGCGCTTACTCAAAATTCAAATTTGAAAGCGGAGCACACCGTGTACAACGCGTTCCTGAAACAGAATCCCAAGGACGTGTTCATACATCCACTTCAACTGTAGTCGTAATGCCAGAAGCAGAAGAAGTAGAATTAGATCTACAAGATAAAGATATTCGTGTGGATATCTACCATGCATCTGGTGCAGGTGGACAGCACGTCAACAAAACGGCATCTGCTGTTCGTATGACACATATTCCTACAGGGATTGTTGTAGCAATGCAAGATGAACGTTCTCAATTGAAAAACAGAGAGAAAGCAATGAAAGTATTGCGTGCACGCGTCTATGACAAATTGCAGCAAGATGCTCAAAGCGAGTATGATGCAGAACGTAAATCAGCTGTAGGTACAGGTGACCGCTCTGAACGTATCCGTACGTACAATTATCCACAAAACCGTGTGACCGATCACCGCATTGGCTTAACCATCCAAAAACTCGACCAAATTATTGATGGGAAATTAGATGAGTTGATTGATGCTTTGATTTTGGAAGAACAAGCGAAGAAGTTGGATGCGCTAAATGACGCAGCCCTTTAAATACATTTATGAGGCCCTGAATGGGGCTTCTTCTTTTTTGCGGGAACATGGTCGAGAAGAAATTGCTGCAAGACTTCTATTGCAGCATGCATTAAATAAGTCACATACTGAATTATTAATCAGTATGAGGGAGCCTTTAACAGCAGAGCAAAACCAATCGTACTGGCAAATGGTTGAGTCACATGCGAAAGGGACGCCAATCCAATATATCACGGGTTCAGAAGAATTTTACGGACGAACCTTTACAGTCGATCCATCTGTCCTCATACCGAGACCGGAGACAGAGGAATTGGTGGAAGAAGCATTAAAAAGAGCTCATCGAATATTTGAAGACGGGGCAGAGATAAAGCTTGCAGATATTGGGACAGGAAGCGGGGCAATCGCTGTCACGATGAAAAAAGAAATGCCCGTACTAGAGGTGACAGCAACTGATATTTCGTCGCAAGCATTGCAGGTTGCAAAGAATAATGCCAAACGATTGAGTGCAGATGTATGTTTTGTGCAAGGCGATTTAACAGAACCAATCGCACAGCATAAGTGGCAAATTGTTTTATCAAACCCGCCCTATATTGCTTACCAAGAGGCGGAGGATATGTCTGAGGTCGTGCTGGATCATGAACCGCACACCGCACTCTTTGCAGAAGAAAATGGTTTAGCCCTATATAGAAAACTAGCAGAAACATTGCCAAGTATTATGGCAAAACCTAGTTTCATAGGATTGGAAATTGGTTATAAACAAGGTCCAGCTGTCGTCCAATTATTCAAAGATAGCTTTCCTGATGCCAAGGTTGAGCTATTAAAAGATATTAATTCAAACGATCGAATGGTTTTTTGTGAAATTGATGTATAAATAGTAATCTCTTTGCCCATGATAGTTTCATGGAGGGGATACAATATGCTAGAAGATTACTATACAATCAAACAACCTGAAATCGTGTCTTATGAATCTATTAAACAACCAAAAAAACAATCACAAGTGGCGACACTTTTATTATTTATAACATCTTTATTACTTATCCAATTACTGCTTCTTATTTTTCAAAGTGTTGCTACACAACAATATAGCGCGGATTTGGCACAGCCGAGATTCCGCCTTATTGCTAATAGCAACTCGCAAGCAGACCAACTTTATAAAAAGCAGATCTTAGAAAATATAAAACCGATTATAGAAAAAGAGATGGCCAATAGCTCAGGCTCCGTGAACTTATCCACAATTGAAAGTGAAATCAAAAGAACGCTGGCACCAAAGATTGAGTCGGGCGAAATCAATGTCCAAACAACGAATGCTTTATTTCCGCCAAAACGTAATGATTACAAAATGTATGCACAGGATGTCTATAAGGCAGTTGTTGTCACCATCGGCGCAGGGAAAGGCGACAATTGGTGGTGTGGTTTATTTCCAAAGGTTTGCTATAAAGATAAAGAAGTAAAAGAAGAGAAAAAAGAAAAAGAAGAGGAAAAAGAAAAAGAAGAGGAAAAACCAAAGTTTTTCATCGTTGAATGGTTCAAAAAAATATTTTAGGATGAGAGTTAATCACAAAATTGTGCAAACTTGTCCACATTTCAGAGAATGTTATCAACAAATTGTGTATAACTTTCTGAAAAATAAGGTTTATAGGGAGGTAATCGAATGGAAACGCAACGGCTTGTTGTGGATAACAATGTGGAATCTGAAAAAAGTTATACACAAGCTGTGAATTTGTTAGCTGAAGGCGAGATTGTAGCGTTGCCAACAGAGACAGTCTATGGACTTGGAGCTGTCGCTACAAATGAAGCAGCAGTCAAAAAAATATACAGTGCTAAAGGAAGGCCATCTGATAATCCGCTAATTGTTCACATCGGCACGAAGGAAGAGCTTAGTAAATATGTGGATACCATTTCCGAAAAAGCGGTGAAGTGTATGGATGCATTTTGGCCAGGACCATTAACCATGATTTTTAAAGCAAAGCCAAATGTCTTTGCGAAAAGCGTAACAGCAGGCCTAGATACTGTCGGTATTCGGATGCCGAGTCACCCAGTAGCGTTAAAATTATTGCAAGCTTTAGGTATGCCGGTAGCAGCACCAAGCGCAAATCGAAGCGGCAAACCAAGCCCAACGGAAGCTATTCATGTGGAACAAGACTTAGCCGGAAAAATTCCTTTAATCTTAGATGGTGGGGCGACAGGTGTCGGTGTTGAATCAACTGTCCTTGATCTAACAAAGGAAATACCGGTAATCTTGCGTCCGGGTGCGATTACGAAAGAGATGCTAGAAGAAGTGATAGGGCCAGTTGACCAGCCTACGCATATAGAGCAGGAACAAGGCGCCCCGAAAGCACCGGGAATGAAATATACCCATTATGCTCCGAATGCACCCGTATACTTAATTGAAAGAAACAAACAGATTGTCCAAGAGGCGATTCAATATTTGCAAGCGAAGGATTATAAGGTAGCATTGATTGCATTGCCATCCTTCAAAGAGTTATCACCTGATTGGTTCTTTTCAATAGGCAACACACAGGATGAAATGGCGTCACATCTTTTTCATGCCCTGCGCGCTTGTGATTCCACAGATGCACAGATAGTGCTAGCTACTGCTACTTCAACAGAAGGTGTAGGCGCAGCGATTATGAATCGCTTGGAAAAATCAGCAGGTGGCAAATGGTATTCAGATTTTTCGAACGCACTGAAAGATTAAGTAAGAATTAATTATAATCATTTGAAACTAAAAATGAATTGTAGTGGAAAAAACAGAGACTCCTGCGGGATAGCGATACGGACGGGATCTCACAGCGCAGAGATGAGGCTATACACTCGCCCGCGAAAAGCGTAGTTGGTTTCACTACTTTTAAACCAAATGATTAATGATAACTAAGTTTTTTTCGTAGAGAGTTTTCCTCGTGCCTTGAGGTTTTACTGCTCGTTAAATCAGTAAAATAAAAAATGCTTCTTATTATATAGGAAGCATTTTTATTTTGAAAAATTAGTACCCCTTTTTCTCCCATCCTCAATCTGGAATGAAGAAGAACTTCGTTTCATAGGATATAAAAGATTGTGGTAGAGAAGGGAGTGCTGTTTTGGCAGAAACACTTGCGGCTATATTTACAGCAATAGATGTGTTGACAATTTATTTGCTATTGCCAAATGTAAAATATCGCTTTTGGTTATCTCTATGGACAGGTGCCCTTCACATGTTGTTTCCTTTAATCGGTTTCCATGTAGGTGAATGGCTTGCATCCTATATATCGAGCCTAGCCCAAAATATTTCGGGTATATTATTAAGTTTAATTGGTGTACAACTATTACTAGCAGCTAAAGATCAAAGGCCAGCAACGATTCCGGTCGTCATACTGGCAATTACAACGAGTCTTGATACCTTTTCAGTGAGCATATCTTTTGGTATGCTTCAATTAAGGGAGACACTGCTTATATGCAGTATGGGGATTTTTGCCTTCCTATTTTCCTTTATCGCTTTAACTTTAAATAAGAAAATTCCAGTAGCTTTAGGTATATATCTTCAGATGATTGCAGGTGCTGCATTACTTTTGATGGGTATTTTTTCATTAAATTTATAAAAAATTTGAACATTTCGTCAGCGTTATACTATATAATGAAGGGTAAGAGTGCACGATGAGAATTTACTTTATTTGTACAGGAAATACTTGTAGAAGCCCTATGGCAGCAGCTATTTTAAAATCAAGAAACTTACCGGGAGTAGAAGTTAAATCAGCGGGGATCTATGCAATATCGGGACAGCCGATGTCTGCAAATGCACAGGCTGCTTTACAAAAGCATCACATAGACCATGATCATATTTCGCAGCCGGTAAATATTGAGGAACTACAAAGTTCACATTTGATTTTGACCATGACATGCGGGCATAAAGAAGCATTATTACAAGTATATCCTCAAATGGCGGATAAGACCTTCACACTAAAAGAATATGTTTTAGATAGAGATGAAGATGTCATCGATCCATTTGGTGGAGACCTGGATACGTATTTAACAACATTTGAAGAACTGAACAACTTAATTGACGTACTTGAAAAGAAACTACTGGAGGAATAACCCATGGCAAAAAAAAGTGTGCAGCATTCTTTTGGGCTAAAAAAGAAACTCATTTTATTCGTCACCATTCTAGCAATTGTCACCTACAGCATTAGTTTTATCTTTATTGAATATGTGCAACCGCAATTTTTCCCGAATGTTAAACAATCGGTGTTTCAACTCATTACATATGTTTTAGGTATTATTTGGTCTGGTATTTTGGCTGGCATTTTTAGCTCCCTATTAGTGAAACCATTGCAAAAGCTAGAGAATGTTGCAATAGAAGCAGCTGAGGGGAAAATTGGCAAAGATATTGATATGCCAAGAAGTTCAGATGAGATCCGTTCGCTGTCAGAGGCATTCCAAACAATGCTTGTGAGTCTTCGTCAAATGGTAACAAGCATAAACCAAAACTTCCAAACTACCAATGCAACTGTTTTAGACTTATCGGAAGAAACAGAGCGTGCTACAAGACAGACAGAATCAATCGCAGAAACGATTTCACAAATTTCTGAAGGAGCAACAGGTTCTGCCATTGCTATTCAAGAGACAGCGGAAGCCTTAGAAGATGTTCGTTTATTAGCTGAAGAGGTAAATCAACGTGCCTTGACTTCATCCAATCAATCTACTCAAATGATGGGGGAATTAAAGCATACGACTGATGCTATCAATGATTTGGTAGAAGGTATCCAAAAAATTGCTTCAGGGAATTCTTTGGCGTTACAGGATATCCATCAATTAGAGCAAAATGCTTTGAAGGTAGAGCAAATTATTCAGCTTGTCGGTGATATTGCAGAACAAACGAATTTGTTGGCTCTGAATGCTTCTATTGAAGCGGCAAGAGCTGGAGAGCATGGCAAAGGCTTTGCTGTTGTAGCTGAAGAGGTTCGTAAGTTGGCGGATGAAAGTGCCGAAGCGGTCAAAGGGATTACTCAGCTTATCCAAACCATCCAACTGGATGTACAAACTGTCGTTGGTAAGATGACCGAGCAAGTGAGCATTGCAGAAGGTGAAGTCGCTCGAATTTCAGAAACCACATCTGCAGTAGATGGCATGTCAACGAGAGTTGGCGATATGGCTGCTTCAATAGTAGAAATCTCTGAATTCGTTAGCAAGCAATTAAACAACATCGAAAAAACGGCTCATCAATCACAAGAAGTAGCAGCCATTGCTGAGCAAACGTCAGCAGGGGCAGTTGAAGTCCAAAGTGCTACGGACGAGCAAGTACGCTCTATTGAACAAATCGACCAACTGTCACATATGCTAAAAAAACAATCAGAAGATCTATATCAAATGATCCAACAATTCGAACGATAATCTGTACGCGGGGAAATAAACTTTCTCCGCCTTTTTTTATGTCTAAAATAAACATGGATCCTAAACGTATCACCCCCCTCTAAATTGAGTGAAAAATATGTCTTTATACTAAAATAAATGGTAAACTAAAAGTGAAACTTCCTTCAGCTAGTAACGGCTGAAGATTAGATAAACCGTTTTAATTTTAACGAGCATAGTAATGAATATATTCTCGTACATACGAGATGAATAGCATAATGAAAAGAGGGGACTTCTTTTGAAAATCGCAATATCATCAGATCACGGCGGTAACAATTTACGCAAAGAGATCGTTAATCTATTAGAAGAATTAGAGATGGACTACGAGGATTTTGGCCCAACAGATGAAGGTTCGGTGGATTATCCGGACTATGCTTTACCAGTTGCAGAAGGAGTTGCAAGCGGCAAATTTGACCGAGGCATCCTCATTTGCGGTACTGGCATTGGCATGTCGATTACAGCTAATAAAGTAAAAGGTATTCGCTGTGCGCTTGTACATGACGTGTTCAGTGCTAAAGCAACTCGTTGTCATAATGATTCCAATGTTTTGGCTATGGGTGAAAGAGTGATTGGCCCTGGGCTTGCACGCGAAATCGCGAAAACATGGTTATTGACTGATTTCGAAGGTGGACGTCATGAACGCCGTATTGAAAAAATCTCTACAGTAGAAGCAAAAAACTAAACAACAGATGAGAGGCTTAAGCGATGAACTTACAACAAATCGAAGATCAGCTACAAACGCTGTTAGCCGAATTTGAACAACAAGTCCATTTTCGTGAAGGTCAACTGTTGGTTATAGGTTGTTCAACATCGGAAATTAAAGGGCAAAAAATCGGTACAGCTGGAGGCTTAGAGATTGCGGAAGCACTTTATAAGCCATTACGCGCATTTTCCGAAAAACATGGTCTTTATTTAGCATTCCAAGGATGCGAACATATCAATCGTGCCATCACCATCGAAAGGGAAGCGGCAGAAAAATACGGGCTTGAGCCTGTATCAGTTGTTCCTGCTCAAAAGGCTGGCGGATCCATGTCAGCCTATGCATATCGCCAGATGAAAGATCCGGTTGTGGTGGAAGAAGTTCTTGCACATGCAGGTATTGACATGGGCCAAACATTAATTGGCATGCATTTGAAAAGAGTAGCAGTTCCACTTCGTACTTCCATTACACATATTGGAGATGCGGTAGTGACAGTTGCAACGACTCGCCCTAAATTAATTGGCGGCGAGCGTGCTATATATAATTAAATTTTCATAAAACAGGGGGAAAAGGGTTATGGGAAATCTTGCAGCACAAGAAAAATCAAAGATTGCATCACAAGACAAAGCAGTATTTGAAGCGATGGAAAAAGAATTCGCGCGTCAACAATCAAATATCGAATTGATTGCATCTGAAAATATTGTTTCAGAAGCTGTCTTAGAGGCACAAGGCTCAGTTCTAACAAATAAATATGCAGAAGGCTATCCTGGCAAACGCTATTATGGCGGTTGTGAATATGTCGATGTTGTTGAAAATATTGCACGCGATCGTTTAAAAGAAATTTTCGGTGCGGAATATGCCAATGTACAACCACACTCAGGTGCACAAGCAAATATGGCTGTATACTTCACAATCTTGGAGCAAGGAGATACAGTTTTAGGGATGAATTTATCTCACGGTGGCCATTTAACGCATGGTAGCCCAGTAAACTTCTCAGGCATCCAATACAATTTCGTAGAATATGGTGTGACAGAAGATACACATGTGATTGATTATGAAGATGTTCGCCAAAAAGCACTAGAACATAAACCGAAATTAATCGTAGCGGGTGCATCAGCTTACCCACGTGAAATCGACTTTGCTAAATTCCGTGAAATTGCCGATGAAGTAGGCGCTTATTTCATGGTGGACATGGCTCATATTGCAGGTCTTGTTGCAGCTGGAGCACATCCAAATCCAGTGCCATATGCAGACTTTGTTACTTCTACAACACACAAAACATTGCGTGGACCACGCGGCGGTTTAATTCTTTGCAAAGAAGAATGGGGTAAAAAAATCGATAAATCCATCTTCCCTGGTATCCAAGGTGGCCCTCTAATGCATGTGATTGCAGCAAAAGCTGTAGCATTCGGTGAAGCGCAACAACCAGAATACAAAGAATACATCCAACAAGTTGTAAAAAATGCAAAAGTTTTCGGTGAAGCTCTTACAGCAGAAGGCATCAATATCGTTTCCGGTGGCACAGACAACCATCTATTGCTTTTAGATGTGCGTTCTTTAGGTCTTACTGGTAAGGTAGCTGAGAAATTATTGGATGATGTTCATATTACTGCCAATAAAAATACAATTCCATTCGATCCAGAAAGCCCATTTGTTACATCTGGCGTACGCGTAGGAACACCAGCAATTACTTCTCGCGGTTTCAAAGAAGAGGATATGAAAGAAGTTGCTTCTATTATTGCAGCGGTATTGAAAAATCCAGAAGACGAAGCTGTGAAAGAAGATGCCATTAAACGCGTAAAAGAACTAACAGACAAACACCCAATCTACTCTAAATAATCAGCCCGTAAATCCGGGACTCATACAAAAGCTGCTCTCACTATTAGTGAAAGCAGCTTTTTATTTGATCAATATTATTTATTCAAATAGTTTTTTAAAAATTTGTTTAGAATTTATGCATCCAAAAGTCATGTTGTAACGTCATAACATTAAGTGAGCCCCATTTTGTGGGCAATGAGAATATAAAGTTAATAAAAAATATAAACGAATTACATAAGAACCTGCTATTTCTGTTATAATAAGCAGGATAAACTGAAACTACCAACAGTGTAGAATTACATTTCTGCAGATTGGCAGTTGCGATCGGGCTTTCACACGCAGTAAGAATTCTCCTAAAAGCATTCTCTTCTGAGTTTATTTTAGGGTGATTAGTTGTGTGCAAAAGCAAGATAAATATATATAAGTAGGGAGAGAACACCTTGGGAAAAGTATACGTATTTGACCATCCATTAATTCAACATAAGCTAACATACATTCGTGATAAGAACACAGGTACAAAAGAGTTTCGTGAACTAGTAGATGAAGTGGCTACACTGATGGCTTTTGAAATTACACGTGATATGCCAACAGAAGATATCGAAATCGATACACCAGTTACTAAAACAACTACACAAGTTTTATCCGGTAAGAAAATGGCAATTGTACCTATACTTCGTGCAGGCTTAGGTATGGTAGATGGGATGTTAAAATTAATTCCAGCTGCAAAGGTTGCGCATATCGGTCTTTACCGCGATCCAGAAACACTAAAGCCTGTTGAATACTATGCAAAATTCCCAGCGGATATTGAAGAACGTGAATTTATTATTGTGGACCCAATGCTAGCAACAGGTGGATCTGCGATCGAAGCAATCGATTCACTAAAAAAACGTGGCGCTAAAAATATTAAATTTATGTGCTTGATCGCTGCTCCAGAAGGTGTAGAAGCTATTCATGAGCATCACCCGGAAATTGACATTTATATCGCGGCATTAGATGAAAAACTAAATGACCATGGTTATATTGTTCCAGGTCTTGGCGATGCTGGAGACCGTTTATTCGGCACAAAATAATGATTTCGCAAGGAGTGTTTTGATTGTCTAAAAAATGGAAAGTAATGACGGTATTTGGGACAAGACCAGAAGCAATAAAAATGGCGCCCCTTGTATTGGAATTGAAAAAGCATCCAGACAAGTTCGAAACGATTGTGACCGTAACTGCGCAGCATAGAGAAATGCTCGACCAAGTGCTGGAAACATTTCAAATCACCCCAGATTATGATTTGAACATTATGATAGAACGCCAAACCCTTGTTGATGTGACAACAAGGGGATTGGCAGGTTTAGATGCAGTTTTGAAGGAAGTAACTCCTGACATTATTCTTGTACATGGGGATACGACAACTACATTTATCGCAAGTCTTGCAGCCTTCTATAACCAGATTGCCATCGGACATGTCGAAGCGGGCCTTAGAACTGGCAATAAATATTCTCCGTTCCCGGAAGAAATGAATCGCCAGTTGACAGGGATTATGGCTGACATTCATTTTGCGCCAACTGAACAAGCAAAGCAAAATTTGTTGAGCGAAAATAAAAACGAACAAGCAATTGTTGTTACAGGCAATACGGCGATTGATGCGCTGCAAACAACCATTAAAGACAATTACACACATCCTATTTTAGAAAAAATCGGTAAAGATCGCATGATTCTGCTGACAGCCCATCGCAGAGAAAATCTTGGGGAACCGATGCGTCATATATTCAAAGCTGTTAAACGATTAATTGATGAATTTAATAATCTTCAAATTGTTTATCCGATTCATATGAACCCAGCTGTACGAGAAATTGCGAATGAAATACTTGGAGAAGAATCAAGAGTTCATTTGATTGAGCCTTTAGAAGTATTTGATTTCCATAACTTTGCTAAAAGATCTTATATGATTTTAACTGATTCTGGCGGCGTCCAGGAAGAAGCGCCGTCGCTTGGGAAGCCAGTCCTTGTCCTGCGTGATACAACAGAGCGTCCAGAGGGAATTCAAGCAGGGACATTGAAGCTAGCCGGAACAAATGAAGAAACTATTTATCGGTTAGCAAGTGAATTATTGACAAATGAAGAGGCATATAATGGCATGGCACATGCTGCTAATCCATACGGGGATGGACATGCTTCTGAAAGAATAGTTGAATTTTTATACGATTATTTAACAACAAAATAAAGTATTTTTTCTATTATCAAGAAAAAATGAAAATTGCTAGTTGATATTAACAAAAATTGGTTTATCAATTTGCTTTTGAATGAATGAATGATAATTTCCAGAACACCTTATAAACTTTTTAGAGTTTATAAGGTGTTTTTCTTATTTATATCATTTTTTTAATATATTATTATGGTTTCTTGTAAGAGTGTTTATAACTATGTTTCGAGGATGGAATTAAATCTACCATTCAACCAAAAATAGTAAAAGGATAATAATGCTTAAATATTTGTCTACTATTTGACAAATTAGGCATCTTGTGAAGATTTTCTCAATAACCAATTGACATGAAATATTCACTATTGTATGCTTACAAAGGGTAAGAATGATAAGGGTTTCATAGAAAAAACTCTTTGAAAATCTTTTGATACCAAGTTTCTACTAAATGTGCAGTGAAAATAGGTTTACTGCAGAATTTTAGCGGTTTTTGTACGTCTAGTCGATGTCAAAAGTAAAGCGGTTTCCTCTGGTCTATTTATCATATTTACTTTTTGTGAATAGTGATATTTTGTCTATTGAGTCGCTAGTAGTATTTTACTACTTAACTGGCATCTATTCGGTGGTCAGCTATTACTTCCATCATTCGAAAATAAGATTCAGGAGATTAAAGACCAATGCTTGAAATGCATCAGATTTTTGCACGGCAAAAGAAAATGTTATTTTTTTTGCTCGCATTTTGTGCGCTAGGCTGGGGCTTCACATCTTTTAAAACAGTATTCGCTGGTCTCATAGTAGGCGTGCTTTTTGGTCATTATAACTTTTGGATTCTAGTCCGAAGAATGGAAAAATTTGACCGTGCGTTGAGTGAAGAGAAAAGGGCTCCTGGTTTAGGTTCCGGCTTACGTTTTGCCTCTGGTTTCGCAGCGGCAGCAGTCGCACTTACGTGGCCCACATATTTTCACTTAGTAAGCGTTGTCATTGGGCTAATGATTCCGTACGTTCTGCTTTTAGTAGACAGGATCGTATTTCATGTAAAAAACCAATAAGCACAGTTGAAAGTGAGGTGAATACAAAGTGGAACACAACAATCCGCATTTTGAATTATGGGGATTAGATTTTAACCCGGCAAACTTATTAGTTTTGCTTGTCACAGCTTTAATTGTTTTTCTAATCGCTTTCATTTCTACAAGAAGCCTAAAGTTAAAGCCGACAGGCATGCAAAACTTTATGGAATGGGTTATGGATTTTGTGAAAAATATTATCAACAGTAATATGGACTGGAAAACTGGCGGAAGGTTCCATGTATTGGGCATCACGCTGATTATGTTCATTTTTGTTGCTAACATGTTAGGTCTTCCATTCTCAGTGAAAGTCAATGGATACTTATGGTGGAAATCACCAACAGCAGATCCTACTATTACAATGACTCTAGCAGTAATGATCCTCGTATTATCAAACTACTACGGCGTGAAAATGCGCGGTATGAGTAATTATATCGGGACATTCACAAAACCAATGTTATTCTTATTCCCTTTGAAAATTATTGAAGAGTTTGCGAATACGTTAACGTTGGGTCTACGGCTCTATGGTAACATCTATGCAGGTGAAATTCTACTAGGATTGCTTGCAGGACTGGCTACTATGTGGTCAGGTTGGGGCTTTGCAGCAGCAGCCATCCCAACATTAGTATGGCAAGGATTCTCCGTGTTTATCGGTTCAATCCAAGCATTTATTTTCGTTATGTTAACAATGGTTTATATGTCTCACAAAGTGAGCGAAGACCATTAAGTATAAATTTGTCTGGCATTTGCTAGGCAGCTGACAACCACAAAAATACAAACAATTTCCAAGGAGGAAAATTAACAATGGGTTTATTAGCAGCAGCAATCGCAGTTGGTTTAGGTGCACTTGGCGCAGGTATCGGTAACGGTTTAATCGTTTCAAGAACAGTAGAAGGAATCGCTCGTCAACCAGAAGCTCGTGGCGTTCTTCAAACAACAATGTTCATCGGGGTAGCATTAGTCGAAGCCCTTCCAATCATCGCGGTAGTTATCGCATTTATCGTAATGAACAAATAATCGTCTTTAACTGTTTTATCAAATGGCGAAGAAAATTCCATTTATTGAATCCTTCGCCATTCCTTTATGTCTTAAGGGAAAATGACTCAAGAATGTGTATCTTATACAAAGATTCAATCATAAATGATATGAACTCTAGGCTCTTGAAGGGAGTGAAACAATCGTGTTTTTAGACTATCTATTACTAGGTGAAGCAGCTCATCCAGGCGTAAACTGGGGAGATATTCTTGCAACATTAGTAGTCTTTATCGTCCTAATGCTTCTTCTGAAAAAGTTTGCATGGGGTCCTTTGATGGGCATTATGCAACAACGTGAAGAGCAAGTTGCGGGTGATTTAGAGGCAGCTGAAAAAAGCCGCCAAGAAACGAAACAATTACTGGAAGAACAACGTAGCCTTCTTAAAGAAGCGCGTGTAGAAGCACAAGCGATTGTTGAAAATGCGAAGAAACAAGCAGATCTTCAAAAAGAAGAGATTGTTTCAGCAGCTCGCAATGAAGCTGTGCGTTTACAAGAATCTGCTAAACGTGATATCGAAACAGAAAAAGAAAAAGCCATTGCCGCATTGCGCGAAGAAGTGGTTTCGCTTTCTGTTCTTGCAGCTTCAAAAGTGCTTAATAAAGAAGTATCCGAAGAAGATAATCGTTCACTAATCGAAGAAACGATTGCGAAGGCAGGGGAAAATCGATGAGCCAATCGACTGCTAGCACTCGATATGCAAAAGCCTTATTTCAATTAGCTGTGGAACATAAATTGCTGAAAGAAGTAACAGAAGACTTACGTGAAGTGAAGATTGCCTTCAAAGAGAACGGCGAGCTTTTCCAATTGCTAGATTCACCACGTATTGGCGATGAGAAGAAGAAAGCAATCCTTTCTGAACTTTTTGCTTCTGTACAGCCAATTATTGTGAATGCGCTTAAATTGTTAGTTGATAAAAAACGCATTCATGAAGTGGTCAATGTAATTGATGCATTTATTGAACAAGCGAATGCTGCACAAGGCATTGCAGATGCGATTGTCTTCTCGACTCGTCCGCTTACAGAACAAGAAAAGAAACGCATTTCTGCCACATTCGCAGGATTGGTAGGAAAAAGTGCGCTCCATATTACAAACGAAATCGAGCCAGGCTTAATTGGTGGCATTCGAGTTCAAATCGGAAACCAGATTTACGATAATTCTGTTTCAACAAAGCTTACAGGCTTACAACGTAAATTGATCGGTTAATCCAATAAACATTAAAGAGGTGACAAACGTGGGCATCAAAGCTGAAGAAATCAGTGGACTTATAAAAAAACAGATGGAAAATTACCAATCTGAAATGCAAGTTAGCGAAGTGGGTACTATCATCACTGTTGGTGACGGTATCGCTCGTGCTCACGGCCTAGACAACGTCATGGCTGGAGAATTATTAGAATTCTCAACAGGTGTTCTTGGTATGGCACAAAACTTAGAAGAAAATAATGTCGGTATTGTTATTCTAGGACCAGCTAAAGGCATCAAAGAAGGCGATGAAGTACGTCGTACAGGTCGTATTATGGAAGTGCCAGTTGGTGAAGAACTAATTGGCCGTGTAGTAAACGCATTAGGTTTACCAGTGGATGGACTAGGTCCAATTCATACAACAAAAACTCGTCCAATCGAAAGCCCTGCTTTCGGCGTAATGGCACGTAAATCAGTTGATGAACCACTACAAACTGGTATTAAAGCGATTGACGCTTTAGTTCCAATCGGTCGTGGCCAACGTGAGTTAATCATCGGTGACCGCCAAACAGGTAAAACATCTGTTGCGATCGATACGATCTTAAACCAAGCTGACCAAAACATGACTTGTATCTATGTGGCAATCGGCCAAAAAGAATCTACAGTACGTAGCGTTGTTGAAACATTGCGCAAAAACGGAGCTTTAGATTACACAATCGTTATCACTGCTTCTGCATCATCTCCAGCTCCACTTTTATACCTAGCTCCTTATGCTGGTGTATCAATGGGTGAAGAGTTAATGCTCCAAGGTAAAGACGTACTTATCGTTTATGATGATCTGTCTAAACAAGCAGCAGCTTATCGTGAACTTTCATTACTATTGCGCCGTCCTCCAGGTCGTGAAGCTTACCCTGGTGACGTATTCTACTTACACAGTCGTTTACTTGAACGTGCTGCGAAATTAAACGAATCTTACGGCGGCGGTTCAATCACTGCGCTTCCATTCGTTGAAACACAAGCAGGCGATATCGGTGCATACATTCCAACAAACGTAATTTCTATCACTGATGGACAAATCTTCTTACAATCAGACTTGTTCAACTCTGGTGTACGCCCAGCGATCAACGCAGGTCTTTCTGTATCTCGTGTTGGTGGTTCTGCTCAAATTAAAGCGATGAAAAAAGTTGCAGGTACGCTACGTCTTGACTTAGCGGCATACCGTGAGCTTGAATCATTCGCTCAATTCGGTTCAGACCTTGATGCGGCTACAAAAGCTAAACTTGAACGTGGTCAACGTACAGTAGAAGTACTGAAACAAGATCTAAATAAACCAATCAAAGTTGAAAAACAAGTAGTTATTCTTTACGCATTAACTAAAGGATTCTTAGATGATATCCCTGTGCAAGATATTGTTCGTTTTGAACAAGAACTATATGCATGGTTAGATGCGAATGACGAAAAAGGCGCCGGCGTTTTAAATCAAATTCGCACAACAAAAGGCCTGCCATCTGACGAAGATATGGCATCAACTCTTAATGCATTCAAGAAAACTTTCGCTCCTTCAGCTGAGTAAGATTTTTTGATGCGGATTGATAAAATAAAACGGTAAGGTGGTGAAATACCAGTGGCATCATTACGCGAAGTAAAACAACGCATTAAATCTACAACGAGTACAAGTAAAATCACAAATGCCATGCAGCTTGTGTCTTCTTCTAAAATGGCGCGTGCCGAAGCGAATGCTAAAGCATATGTTCCATATATGAATAAAATACAAGATGTTGTTGCAGCGATTGCAGCAGGCACACCAGATGGCTCACATCCTATGTTAGTCTCTCGTCCGGTGAAGAAAACGGCTTACTTGATTATGGCTTCAGACCGTGGTCTTGCGGGTGCATACAATTCGAATGTTATTCGTACTGCACTAGACGCAATGAACCGTCATAACCATACAAAAGAAAACGTCGTGATCTTTGCTGTGGGCCGTGTTGTTCGTGATTTCTTTAGTAAACAAGGCTTCACTGTCGTAGGAGAAGAAATCGGTTTACCCGATCAACCTTCATTTGCGGATATTAAACAAATTGCTCGTAAAGCTGTTGGTATGTTCACAGACGGTACATATGATGAACTTTATATGTATTACAGTCACTTTATCAGTGCAATTGCCAACGAACCTACGGAGAAAAAAGTATTGCCAATTACGGATATAACTCCGTCAAGCGCTACAGGGGCAAGCTACGAATTCGAGCCATCAGGCGAAGCGATTCTAGAAGTATTGCTGCCTCAATATGCAGAAAGCTTGATTTACGGCGCGTTGCTAGACGGTAAAGCGAGTGAACATGCTGCACGTATGACAGCAATGAAGAGTGCTACAGATAACGCTCATGAATTAATCAATGACTTAACAATATTGTATAACCGTGCACGTCAAGCGGCGATTACACAAGAAATTACAGAAATCGTTGGCGGAGCTGCAGCCTTAGAATAGGCGAGCTTCCCCACTGCTGTAATAGTTCGATAGGAGGGAATACAAGTATGAACACAGGACACGTTCTTCAAGTAATGGGTCCAGTTGTCGATGTTCAATTCGACAACAACACATTGCCAGAAATAAACAATGCGCTAACTGTAGAAATCAAACGTCCAAATGAAGAAGCTGTAACGCTTACACTGGAAGTAGCTCTTCACTTAGGTGACAACGCTGTTCGTACAATTGCAATGTCATCTACAGATGGCTTGCAACGTGGCGCAGCCGTAACTGACAAAGGTGCTGCTATTTCAGTACCAGTTGGTGAAGCAACACTAGGTCGTGTATTCAACGTATTAGGTGAAACAATTGACTTAGACGCACCAATCACAGCAGATGTTCGCCGTGACCCAATCCACCGCGAAGCACCTACATTCGAAGAACTTTCAACAAATGTTGAAGTACTTGAAACAGGTATTAAAGTAGTTGACTTATTAGCTCCTTATATCAAAGGTGGTAAAGTCGGCCTATTCGGTGGTGCCGGTGTAGGCAAAACTGTACTAATCCAAGAATTAATCAACAACATCGCACAAGGACACGGTGGTATCTCCGTATTCTCTGGTGTAGGTGAACGTACTCGTGAAGGTAACGACCTTTACTACGAAATGAGCGATTCTGGCGTTATCAAGAAAACAGCAATGGTATTCGGACAAATGAATGAGCCACCTGGTGCACGTATGCGTGTAGCTTTGACTGGTCTTACAATGGCTGAATACTTCCGTGATGAAATGGGACAAGACGTTCTACTATTCATCGATAATATCTTCCGTTTCACTCAAGCGGGTTCTGAAGTATCTGCGCTTTTAGGCCGTATGCCATCTGCAGTAGGTTACCAACCAACTCTTGCGACTGAAATGGGTCGTTTGCAAGAACGTATCACATCTACAAATAAAGGTTCTGTAACATCTATCCAAGCTGTATATGTACCAGCCGATGACTATACTGACCCGGCTCCTGCTACAACATTCGCTCACTTAGATGCAACAACAAACCTTGAACGTAAATTATCTGAAATGGGTATCTACCCAGCGGTTGACCCACTTGCGTCAACATCACGTGCGCTTTCTCCTGAAATCGTAGGGAAAGAACACTATGATGTAGCTCGTCAAGTACAATCAACATTACAACGCTACAACGAATTGCAAGATATCATCGCAATCCTTGGTATGGACGAGTTGTCTGATGAGGATAAATTGATTGTTGGCCGCGCACGCCGAATTCAATTCTTCTTATCACAAAACTTCCACGTGGCAGAACAATTCACTGGCCAAAAAGGATCTTACGTACATGTAAAAGATACTGTACGCGGATTCAGAGAAATTCTAGATGGCAAGTACGATAAATTACCAGAAGATGCATTCCGACTTGTAGGTCCAATCGAAGAAGTAGTTGCGAAAGCAAAAGATATGGGCGTAGAACTTTAATACTAGGGACTTGGAGGAAAAAATATGAAGACAACTGTAGTCAACATTGTCACTCCTGACGGCCCAGTATACGATTCAGAAGTAAGCATGGTTATTGTGAAGACTGTAACTGGTGAAATGGGTATACTGCCTGGACATATTCCAACAGTAGCTCCTTTAGCAGTTAGTGCTGTTCGACTTAAAAAAGACAACAGTATGGATGTTGTAGCAGTAAGCGGTGGCTTTGTTGAGATTCGTCCTGATAAAGTGACAATCCTAACACCTTCTGCAGAAGTTGCTGATCAAATTGATATAGCACGTGCGAAGGAAGCTGTAAAACGTGCTGAAAGCCGACTTCAAAGCAAGCAAGATGACATTGATTTCAAACGTGCGGAATTATCTCTAAAACGCGCGATGAATCGTATCAACGTTAAAGAGGGTAACATCTAAGTAATAAAGTGAAACTTCAATTGGCTGGGTTTTCTTCATTCCTTGCTGATAGTAAGTATTCTATTCGGGTTTTTAGAGACAGCGATCTCCATCTGAACTTTTTGATGATGGAAAGTCTTACTGCCCTTTAAGCCGGATAAAATTAACTTTTTAAGCGAGCAGGATATTCTGCTCGCTTTTTTACAAGTATTAAGGAGGGATGTTATGAACACAATCACAACAATGGTTGGCCAAAATGCACTAATTAGCATATGTTCACATATTTTCTTTATTGCTATTACCTTTTATGCATTGCAAGCCTTTAGGGTGGAGAATATCTTTAAAAAAAATCATGTATTCCAAATACAGCTTGTTTTTATTTTATTGAGCATTGCCATTGGTGCAACTGTGTCAAATTTCTTTCTTGCGATTGCAGCATGGTCTAAACAATTGCCATATTTATTTAATTAAAGCTATTCTGTATGCAAAAGAAATAATGGCACAAACTGATTATACAAACATTCAATCCGGATGATGTATTATAATAGATGTATGCACTTATACAAATTTGATGCATCATACATTATTTCTTTTGCATAAAGCGTAACATTGCCTGGGAAATAAATTGTCGTAAGTTGTTTTATCCAAGAAAATGACGGGTACCTAAGTTGGGTGCAGAATTTTAGAAAATCTTTACACACTTCCAAAGTATTTTACGTAATATAGGAATACTATAGTTATTTATTCGTAGACTGCTAAAATAGTGTAAACGGTGCTTGTCTTTATCCAGAAAAAGCTGTATTATGTAATTTGCTTTGTTACTAATTATTTACAATGATGATTTAAAAAATGGATGAATTTGATGGACTGAAACATAAATATGGATATTTAGAATAAGTTCGGAGGGACATATTGTGGAGAAAATTGTTGTAAAAGGCGGTAAGGTGTTAAGCGGGAAAGTAAAAGTAGAAGGAGCAAAAAACGCTGTTCTACCAGTTCTAGCAGCATCGTTATTAGCATCTGAAGGAAAAAATATAATTAAAAACGTGCCGAACTTGGCCGATGTTTATACAATAGATGAAGTACTAAAAAGCTTAAATGTTCAATTATCTTTCTCAAGTGAGGAAAATATTGTTGAAATTGATGCTTCGGCACAATTATCATCTGAAGCTCAATTTGAGTTTGTACGCAAAATGCGTGCGTCTATTTTGGTGATGGGTCCGCTTCTTGCCCGCAATGGCTATGCGCGCGTAGCAATGCCTGGTGGCTGTGCAATCGGCTCTCGCCCAATTGATCAGCATTTAAAAGGCTTTGAACTAATGGGAGCTAAAATTTCTACTGGCCATGGCTATGTAGAAGCACACACAGAAGGCCGATTAAAAGGCGCTAAAATTTACTTGGATTTCCCAAGTGTTGGAGCGACAGAGAACATCTTGACAGCTGCAGCGCTAGCAGATGGTACGACAATTATCGAAAATGCTGCAAAAGAGCCGGAAATTGTCGATTTAGCGAATTTCATCAATGAAATGGGCGGTAAAGTAGTCGGCGCTGGTACGGATACAATCCGTATCGAAGGTGTTGAAACATTATATGGTACAATACATTCTATTATTCCTGACCGAATTGAAGCAGGCACATTCATGGTTGCAGCTGCAATTACTGGCGGAGATGTACACATTGAAAATGCAGTACCAGAGCATATGACAGCCTTAATTTCTAAAATGGTGGAAATGGGCGTCGAAATCGAGGAAGAAGGAGAAGGCTTGCGCGTCCGTGCAACACATCCATTAAAAGCAGTTGATGTGAAAACAATGCCACATCCAGGATTCCCTACTGATATGCAATCACAGCTTATGTCATTAATGCTTGTTGCAGAAGGTGCAAGTGTTATTACAGAAACTGTTTTTGAAAATCGTTTCATGCATGTAGAAGAATTCCGTCGTATGAACGCGAATGCTAAAATCGATGGCCGCTCTGTTATGATTGATGGACCTTGCAAATTGCAAGGTGCAGAAGTAGCAGCGACAGATTTGCGCGCAGCTGCAGCATTAATCCTAGCTGGCTTAGTAGCTGAAGGCATTACACGCGTGTCAGAACTGAAACACCTGGACAGAGGATATGTTAATTTCCATACAAAATTAGCGGCTCTAGGTGCTGATATCGAACGTATCTCTACAGAAGAAGTCTTTGCCAAAGAATTGCAAGTTAATTCATAAAAAACGAAAAAAACTCATTGCATGTATTGTATGCACTGAGTTTTTTTATTTTGGAGAAATTTCTATGTGTCCGTGAAAACACCTATTGGGTCGAATAAGAATCGGCTGGGTGTCCCAAAATGAAGAATAGAAATTCCCAACCAATCAAGCTGCCCAAGCACAAACAAACGCTTAACCCCTCTTTATGCATAATCAATAGAAACCATACATATAATTCACCATGAAAAAAATACACCTATATATCCTCATTTCAATCGTCGCATTGTTTTTGCTGCCAACTATTGTGATCAAACAAAAAGCCAAGGAGAAAGTACCAGTACAAACACACGTCGCACGGCCCTTAAAAAGTGGACAAGATGCTGTGAAAGAAAAAGATGGAAGCTGCCCGATTACTATTCAAATAGTGGGCCAAAAGGAGACGTACCCACTAGAAGAATATATAGTGGGAGTTGTGGCGGCAGAAATGCCCGCTTCTTTTGATTTGGAAGCTTTAAAGGCTCAGGCCATTGCTTCAAGGACATTTGCTTTAAAACGAACAAGCTTCGGCAAAAGTAAAATTGAACCGACTGTATCTGCCCAGGCTTATGCGAGTCCTTCACAGCGCAAAAAAGATTGGGGTGCCAATTACCAAAAGAATGAGAAAAAGATCCGCAAAGCTGTACAAGCAACAAAGGGACAAGTACTTACTTATAAAAAGGATCTTATTACAGCTATGTTTTTCTCGACTAGTAATGGGCAAACGGAGAGCGCCAAAAGCTACAGTGGACAAGTGGTTCCCTATCTGCAGTCCGTAACTGTGCCAACAAGCGAAAAAGAATCACCGCGTTTTCACACCAACTATACATTCACACTGATGCAATGGAATAACGCGTTCAATCAACAGTGGACCAAATCTCAAATCTACAATATAAAGATTGCACGGAATTCTTCAGGCAGAGTGAAGTATATAGCTTCAGGTACAAAAAAATGGACAGGCAGAGAAGTGAGAGAAAAATTGCAGCTTGCTTCATCTGATTTCACAGTTGCTTGGGATACTGACACGAAAAAGGTCAAAGTTCAAACAACAGGATATGGACATGGTGTAGGAATGAGCCAATACGGAGCAAAAGCTCTTGCAGAAAAGGGGGCGAGCTCGAGCGAAATATTGCATCATTTCTATCAACACGTAAAAATAGAAAAATTAAAAAAATCTTCTTCTCTATGTTTAAACTCTCAAGCTATTGACAAGAATAGCAAATGAGGTGATGAACATGAGAGAGGAAAATAAAAAACCTACTCCACAAAAGAAAAATGTAACAAAACAACGCTGGTTCTGGCCAGTTATTTATGCAAGCTTTGCAGTATTGCTTGTTGCCGGTGTTTGGGGCTACTCAGCATTAACCAATTCTTCAAAACCATTGACAGGCAGCAAGTTAACAGCAACAAATGGTGCAAAGTCACCAACTGTCGAAACAAATGCACAAACGGAATCTTTGCAGTATCCATTTAAAGAAGCACTTTTAAAAGACGCTAAAGTTGTACAGGACTATTACGATGTAGAAGCAAATGAAGAATCAAGAGCAGGCGCATTGCTTGTCTTTAACCAAACATTTACGACAAGCGATGGCATCTCTATTGCTGTCAACGGTGAAAGCTTTGATGTATTAGCAGCATTAAGCGGTAAAGTAGAAGAAGTGAAGAGTGATCCATTTATCGGGAATGAAATCACGATTTCACATTCGAATGGCATGACAACTGTTTATAGCTCTGTCTCAGATATCGCTGTTAAAAAAGGCGATAAAGTGGATCAAGGACAAGTTATCGGTAAAACAACTGATAATCAATATAACCCAGCTGCAGGAAATCATTTATACTTTGAAGTAATGCAAGAAGGCAAGCACATCAACCCAACAAGTTTACTTGCTTTTTAGAAAATTCAATTCACCCAAGTTCTAAGCATACGATTTTAAACATATGGTAAAGAAACGTTCGTACATTGTGGAAAGGAAGAGAATGTGCACGAACATATTCGCAACCGCTGTTTAAAACTCGGTTTTATGCTGAAGGAAACTAAGCAAACCGTAAGAGCCTTAGCACAAAAGACTGGTTACTCCAAAAGTACCATTCATAAGGATCTTACAGAAAGATTGATGCTGGTGAATGAAGAATTAGCGAAAGAAGTAAGCGAGATCTTAGCTTACCACAAATCCATCCGTCATATACGCGGTGGAGAGGCAACTCGGCAAAAATGGTTGACGCACCATGCCGATAATAAGACACCTTCGCAACAAGATTAGCGGGGGTGTTTTTTTATTTTGAACAGGTGGAAAACCCGCCAAAAAGCCCATAATATGGAGAAATAATAGATGTAATTGCGTATAGGCTATGCTAAAATATTCTAGATACATATATATATAAACGTGCGAAAGAACAGTTAGGAAAGGTGAAATTATGTTTTCGAGAGATATAGGAATCGATTTAGGTACGGCTAATGTGCTAATTCACTTAAAAGGGAAAGGTATCGTTTTGAACGAACCATCCGTTGTAGCTCTAGATCAAAAAACAAACGAAGTCTTGGCCGTTGGCGAAGAAGCACGCAAGATGGTCGGCCGTACGCCAGGAAATATTGTGGCGATCCGTCCTTTAAAAGATGGTGTCATTGCTGATTTTGATATGACAGAGTCTATGCTTCGCTACTTTATCAATAAACTGAATATCAAAGGATTTATGTCTAAACCTCGCATTCTTATTTGCTGTCCTACAAATATTACAAGTGTTGAACAAAAAGCGATTCGGGAAGCAGCAGAGAAATCTGGTGGACGCAACGTGTTTTTAGAAGAAGAACCAAAAGTTTCAGCAATTGGTGCAGGAATGGATATTTTTCAGCCAAGCGGCAATATGGTTATTGATATAGGCGGAGGCACTACGGATGTAGCAGTCTTGTCTATGGGTGACATCGTAACATCAGAATCTATCAAAGTAGCCGGGGATTTGTTTGACCATGATATCTTCCAATATATCAAGAAAAAATACAAACTCCTGATTGGTGAAAGAACAGCGGAGAATATTAAAATCACAATTGGTACAGTCTATCCTGAAGGACGTAATGAATCCATGGAGATTCGTGGCCGAGATTTGGTAACAGGTCTGCCAAGAACTTTAGAAGTCCATTCGCATGAAATTGAACAAGCTTTACAAGAATCCGTATCGCTTATCATACAATCAGCCAAAAATGTACTCGAAAAAACGCCTCCAGAGCTCTCAGCAGACATTATAGACCGTGGTGTAATGGTAACGGGCGGTGGAGCTCTACTTCACGGCTTAGACCGTTTATTGGCCGAAGAAATCAAAGTACCTGTCTTTATTGCTGAAAACCCTATGGACTGTGTAGCGATAGGTACAGGAATAATATTAGAAAATATTGACCGAACACCTAAACGTATGAAATAATTAGCCGAAATAAAAAAATGATAGAATCAATAAAAATATACTAAGTAAATTTAATTTATAATATAAAGATTCAACTACGATACTCATTGATGAACGATTACTATATACATTCCAGCTGGAAGGATGAATGAAATGTTTCGTGGATTTTACACGGTCGCTACCGGCATGATTGCAGAGCAGCGGCGCACTGAACTATTATCAAATAATATTGCCAATGCCAATACACCTGGGTTTAAAGCAGATCAATCAACTATCCGCGCGTTTCCGGATATGCTGATGTCAACCATTACAAAAAGTGGTCCTGCAAATCGCCAGAATGGCTATGAAGGCAGTTCCGTTAAACAAATTGGCGCGCTCGGTACAGGCACATACATGCAAGAAACGCTGCCTGACTATACGCAGGGCCAAATCACCGCGACAGATATGCCAACCGATGTAGCATTAGTAGACGGCAATCTCCCTGTAAACGAAGAAACGGGCACAAAGGGAGCGATATTTTACCGTTTGCAAAATGAAGCGGGTAATGAGGCATATACACGTAATGGCAGCTTTACTCTTGATGCTGCTGGCAATCTAGTAAACTCACAAGGTTTATTTGTCCTTTCAGATCAAGGTCAAAAGATTAATTTACAAAGTGATGACTTTCAAATTCGTGAGAATGGGGATGTTTATGAGCAAGGACGAAGAGTGGCTAAACTCGGAGTTGCCTATTCTGATGAACCGGATACACTAGCAAAACGTGATGCAGGGCTTTACTATACAAATAATGGTGATAATCTTCCTTCAGCTTATACAGTGAACGGTGTACAATTTTCAACGAAACAAGGCTATATTGAACGCTCCAATGTTGATTCAGCACGCACGATGACGGATATGATGACAGCCTATAGAGCATTTGAAGCAAACCAAAAGATTCTTCAAGCATATGACCGAAGCATGGATAAAGCAGTCAATGAAATCGGCAAAGTATAAGCATTGGCTTTGGAGGGATATTAAGTGATCAGAACAATGGTGTCTGCTGCCAATACAATGGGGCAATTACAGCAACAGTTGGATACAATCAGTAACAACATATCTAACAGCAATACGCATGGCTTTAAAGCGAAGGAAACAAAATTTGGCGAACTGCTATACCAACAGTTCGATAATGATGATAAAGATAAAGCACCACGGCAATCACAGCCCGGTATCCGCATAGGAGTCGGAGCAGGTCTTGCGCAAGCGCAAATTAATTCGAAACTCGGCACATTTCAACAAACTGGTCGAGCACTTGATTTTTCCTTGTCGAAAGAAAGACAATATTTTAATGTCTTGATGCCAGATGGCAACACTACTAAAACAGTCTACACAAGACAAGGAGATTTTTATCTCTCACCAACAGATAATGGGAATGTGATGCTTGTCAATAACGATGGCTATCCAATTGCTGATTCTAGAGGAAATGCGATTCAATTGCCGAACGGGGCAAAAGAATTCAGCGTAACAGCAGACGGGAATTTAAATGTTCAGTATAATAATAGAAGTGTTAAAATAGAGTTAGGTGTAACTCAAATTCAAAAGCCGGAGCTAATGGAACATATTTCAGGCACTTATATCGGCTTGCCTGAGAACTTCGGTGAATTTGGTGTTCAAGAAGCTTCAGTACTTCAAAATTTGCAAGGCGGAAACCGAAACCAAATCGCCATGCAAAATGGTGGCCTTGAAGCATCTAATGTAGATATTTCGAAAGAGATGTCCGATCTCATTAATACTCAGCGTTCATACCAATTTAACGCACGTACCATTACAATGGCTGATCAAATGATGGGGCTAGTAAATGGGATTCGATAAGTAGAGGAGAATTTTGTAATGGCAAATAATACAACAGAACAAAAAACTGAAAATCCAACTCGTGCCGCTAAAACTCGCAAAGAAGCGAAACAGCAAAAGCAAGCAGGTGTTGGAGAAAGAGACGGAAACTGGGTCACTAGAGGTATTTTTTCCATCGGCATCAGAATCCTAATTGTTGTTGTTTTACTAGCTATTGCAGTCATCGCCGGAGCTATGATTGGCTATGGCGTTATCGGTGATGGCAACCCATTTGGCGTTTTTAAACCGGAGACTTGGGAACATGTCTTTGATCTTATGAACGGCAAATAGGCAGTTGATTTATAGAGGAGGAAGAGCATTGCTAACTGCAGAACAAATCCAACAAATATTGCCGCACCGCTATCCATTTCTTTTAGTGGATCGGATTACAGAAGTAGAAGAAGGCAAACGTGCTGTCGGCATTAAAAATGTATCAATTAATGAGCCTTTCTTTAATGGGCATTTCCCAGGCTATCCTGTAATGCCTGGCGTACTTATTATTGAAGCAATGGCACAAGTAGGCGGCGTTGCCTTATTGAGTTCAGATGACTTTAAAGGTCGTCTAGCCTTCCTAACAGGTATAGACAACGCACGTTTTAAACGACAAGTAGTCCCTGGTGACCAGCTTCATATTGAAGTAGAATTCACAAGGATTCGCGGCACAATGGGAAAAGGCCATGCAAAAGCAACAGTGGATGGAGAGCTTGCTAGCGAAGCGGATATCCTATTTGCAATTGGGCCTGCAGCTCCAAAAGAATAAAGTCCTGCTTTTAAAAAGTTTTTTTAGTTGTAAGGATAGTTTTCCTCTTTCCGTTCATACTATTCTTGAATCGCACACAGCGTGTCGTGGTTTAAGATTATATGCTGGAAGGAGGATTTTAGTATGTGGAGAAAATCAGCAGGCGTTTTAATTTGTACTGCCATTCTATTGGTTGGGTGCAATAACAAAAAAGCAGTAGAAGATACACGTACGGAAACACCAATGGAGGACGTCAACCGTGATGTTAACACTGGCAATACAGATGACGGTGTTACAAATGACGGTGTAAACAACGGCGCTCAAAACGGCAGTACAACAACTGACATTGAGCAAGGCGTGAACAATGGCATGACTGGCGTTGAAGAAGGCGTCAATGATGTGACTGAAGGTGTTGAACAAGGAGTAAACGATGTATTGCCTGGCAACCAGCCTACACCTAATGATCATATGGTAACGGATGATGAAGCTACAAACGGCAATAATGTGCCTCATGATAAGGATGACAATAAATAGTATGGGTTAACACCCATAAGAAAAAGATGATTTCTGTTAAGAGATCATCTTTTTCGTATTTTTTACTTTAATTTTTTTCGATTATGTAAATCGGACTTGAACCGTTCAAGCAATGCATTGCCCGTTAAGCCTTCTTCTACAAGTTCAAGCAATAGCTGCTCAGCGTACTGCCTTCTGTTTGAATTTAGTGTACCTTTCAACAAGACAGATACATGGCCAGTATCGGGCATTTCCGTAATGTTATGGACAACAACGCGGAAGTAAGCAGGTTCATTGTCAGGATAAGAAATTACTGCACGGACGTCAAGGATGTCATCTGTCCCAAGATATTTAGCAAAATCGCCAGCATACTGAGCATCCATATACATCTCTAGAATCCAATACTTATGGCTATTTTCTTGATTGATAATAATCCCGTCTATGAGCGGGTATGACGTGAACTGATTTTCTTCTAACAACTCTAATGATAGCATTTTGAATGTCTTTATAATAATCACCGCCAATCTTTCAAAAGATATAGTATATGACACACCAACGTCAATTATGTTTGATGATTCAGAGAATTTTTACTCTAGCTTTACGTCTAGAGAAGATGACATTATTATAACATGAAAAAAAGCTAAAATAGATTTTTACGTATTTTCCTGCATGAGGAAAACAGCATACTGCTCCGTTTCTCCAGAAACAAAATTGAATATCGAATCAAAATATAGGTTGAATTTTGTTTTCGCTATTTTGCTAAAACGTAGCCACCTCCGTATGATAGGGATAACTTAAGCGGGAGGAGGTGAAGATGTGAATCAAGTTGCTCTTGTGGGGAGGATAACAAAAGATCCAGACTTGCGGCGATTAGGGGAAGGTAGGATGGCAACAAGCTTTACCATTGCGATAAATCGCAAGTTCAAAAATGCGAATGGTCAGGTTGAAGCTGACTTTGTATCTTGTGTTGTGTGGGGCAAGCTCGCTGCGAATGTTGTCAAGTATTGCGGAAAAGGTTCATTAATTGGGGTTGGTGGCCGGTTGCAATCAAGGTCTTATGACCGTGACGATGGTAAGCGAGTATATTTAACAGAAGTGG
Organism: Rummeliibacillus sp. TYF-LIM-RU47; assembly: GCF_008638315.1. Lineage (NCBI taxonomy): Bacteria > Bacillati > Bacillota > Bacilli > Caryophanales > Caryophanaceae > Rummeliibacillus > Rummeliibacillus sp. TYF-LIM-RU47. The sequence continues at coordinate 197,278 of NZ_VVIR01000001.1, forward strand.
TAGCGGATGAAGTTCGTTTTATCGCATTGAAGAACCGCGAAGAACATACTCAAAAAGGAACTGGAGACCAGAGGGCAACAACTCAAAATAACATACCACAGGGCTTTGTATTACCGACAGAAGAAGTGGAAGGGTTGCCGATTGTATAATGCGGCAAAGGTTGTAATGATAGCTCCTATGGCAAGACCGCGCCAATGGGTTTGATGAATTGTTCTAAATAAAAAATTCAACCAAATGATCATCCACAGAACAATTCAAAAAAGGCTATTACAGGTACAGGGAAATTATGTGATGAAAGTAAAGCGTATTAAACAAATGTCTATGGGGAAGACAGCGGATGAAGTCATCGATTGTATGACTTTATCTGTACATAATAAAAAGGTTCTGCTGTAAATAGCAGAACCTTTTTTAATTTGGCTAAAAGTTAAATGACAATAAATCCTTGATCTCATCGTCGTTTAGTTCCGTAATCCATTGGCTGGATTGGATTAATTCTTCCGACAACGATTGCTTTTCGGTTAATAATGTATCAATTTTTTCCTCTACCGTCCCAGTCGTCATGAACTTATGTACATGGACAAATTGGGTTTGACCAATCCGGTACGCACGGTCTGTTGCTTGGTTTTCAACTGCTGGATTCCACCATCTGTCTGCATGGAGAACATGGTTAGCTGCAGTTAAATTCAGGCCTGTGCCCCCAGCCTTTAAGGACAAAATGAAAACGGGAAATTCGCCTTTTTGGAAAGACTCGACAAAATAATCACGCTGATTTTTTGGCATGCTACCTGTTAAAAATGGCGCATCTATATCATAGAGTTCTGTTAGACAATGCTGTATGAGCTGGCCCATTCCAATATATTGTGTAAAGATCAGGCATTGCTCACCATTGCCTGCAATATCGCCAGCCAGGGTAATAATACGATCCAGCTTCTCAGAGCGTTCCATCATTTCTTTGGCGTTCTCGAAAGGCTCCTTTAAATAAAGAGCAGGATGGTTACACAGCTGCTTCAACTTATTAAGCATCTTTAAGATAAGCCCTTTTCTTTCAAAGCCTGAGAGTGTCTCCAGTTTTTGCACCGTTTCTTGTATAAAGCTTTCATAAAGCACGGCCTGCTCCTCAGTCAGCGGGCAATATTCCCGTTGTTCCACTTTGTCAGGCAAATTGAGCATAAGGGCAGGATCCTGCTTGGTACGTCGCAGCAGGAACGGCTGGATTTTCTTACGTAAACGGTGTTTATGGACTTCTGAATCATCTCGCTCAATCGGCGCTATATATTCTTCCTGGAAGCGTGAAAAGCTGCCCAGATAACCTTTGTATATAAAATCAAAGATCGCCCATAGTTCAGATAATCGGTTTTCAACAGGTGTACCAGTCAATGCTATATGATGTTTTCCACGCAATTTTCGAATCGCCTTCGATTGTTTTGTATGCATGTTTTTAATATTTTGCGCTTCGTCTAGCGTAACATTTGACCACTCTATTTCTTCAAGCATTTCTACATCCTGGGTGATGGTACCGTAGGTTGATAACACAATTTGCGGTTTTTCACGCTGCAAATGGTCGTAAAATGTTTGGTCCTTCAAACGTGTTGGACCATAATGCATATATACCTTTAAGGTAGGTGCAAATCGTGCTAATTCTTTTTGCCAGTTGCCAAGCACAGAGGTTGGGCAAATAATCAGAGACGGTGACGCTTCTTTGTTTTCATCATAGATATGCAGTAAATAAGAAATAAGCTGTACGGTTTTCCCGAGACCCATATCATCAGCTAAGCAAGCACCAAATTGTTGGTCGTGCATAAAGGATAGCCATTCAAATCCTTCTTGTTGATAAGGACGTAATTCTGCATGTAGATTTTGAGAGATGGGAACTTGTGGCAGGCCTTTTTTATCCACAAGTTTCTTAACATACTCTTGCAGGGACTTTTGCATTTCGAATTGGAAGAACGGATCATCTGCTTCCTCTTCTTCTTCGTCGTCAAGCGGAATGGTTAGCTCTTCCGGCAACTCTTGGAACAAAAGATCTTTCACTGTCCAATTCTCCGATTCGGCTTTATCCATCAGCTTGCGAATCTCTTGCATCCACTGTGCATCGACGCGTACCCATTCTGTACCAGCTCTGATAAATTCACGATTATCATTCACCATCTGTTGGAAGTCTTCCATTGAAATCTCTTGGCCATTTAAAGATAGCTTCCAGTTAAATGTTAAGATTTCTTGCAGGCCGGCAGCTGATTTATAGTTTGATGCAGTATTCGCGGTTGCCCGCACTTTGAAGCGGGAGTCCTTCAGCTCTTTCAGCCATGCAGGCAGAACAATTTCAAAACCTAATGCTTGAAGCCTTGCGAAATCTGACCGCAAAAACTCTCGAACATCCGCATCTTTTAACCGAGATGAAAGGAACTTCTCAGAGTCAACGTCTTGCATATATGCTTGATCTCTCAACAGGTCGATCATTTGCTGTTGCAGCTGTTGAATGCCGATTGCATAGTTCTTCCACTTTTCAGGAAGAGCATTTTCAATTTTTAAGGTACGTTTTCGCACTGGTGGAGCCCAGTAATTCATACTTTTCTTGCCTCGAATGACGGTTTCAAGGTGCCATTCATCTTCGTTTTCTGCTGGCTCTCTTAGCCTCATGCCAACATAGATCTCATCCTCAACAGTTTTGGAATGGATAGGCCAACCGCCATTTCGGAAATAAGATAAAAGGGAAGGGATTTCTCCAATGGCAAGCCCCAATTCAACTAGCTTTTGGGCCAAGGCTGTATTCACTAATTGTGAAGCTTGTTCATTAATTGGCAATTGGAGGGCAAGCTGGTCTTCTTGCACTGATACATAATCCCAAAGATCCTCGCTATACCAATATTTTGACGCAGCAGAAGCTGCCTCTATCCTTTCGTTTGAAGCCTTATCTGCTCCTTCAATAGAAATAAAAGGATGCCTTTGCTGGGCTGAGAACAGCTCGATGAATTCCAGTGGTGTCACTGTAACCGTATCGTCTGTATGGACTGCTGTTAGTCCATAAAAGGATGCCTCGTATTGATAAAAAAGGAAAGATAGCCACTCATCAACATTCATAGGTGTGCCGTGCTCATCAAGCGATTGGATCGTGTAGGACTGGCCATTTTCAGTTTTGATTTCCACTAGCAAGGTTTTCAAAAATGATGCTGGCACTTTTGATTGTAATGTCATAGCTTGAGGTTTCCTTTCTCGATTTCTTCTTGCAATGCTCGCAGGCGCTTATATTGCTTTTTCGTTTGGTCGATGTATTGATTCCAAAACTCGTTCTTTCCGCTTTTTTTGGCAGCGGTCTTCATTTTTTTCCATACTTGTACTGCCTGTTTATAATGCTGACGGGATTTTTGGCCCAATTCATTCATCGCCAAAGAATGGTATAGCGGCAAAAGTACTTCCGGTTTTTGCTCTACGACTGTTTTGAGACCGCAATTTTCCAGATATCCGAGTGAGGAAGGAAAGCGGTGATGAAGCGCCGACCATTCAGTGAATCGACCGCGTTCAACTAAAAAGAGCGAATAGGGCTGCAACCCATAAGTACCAGCTGCTGCAAATAAAACTTCCGCTTCTTCGTCATTAAGATTGATATAAGAACATAGCCTATGGAAAGCCCCCACAAAGTTTGGGCGGTAACGAATTGAAATATGGTTATTTATAAAAGTATCTAAGTGAGGAAGCATTGTACGCAAAATCATTGAAAGTGCTTCATAATCGTTATTGTTTGCGGCAAATTGAGCCAAGTCGAGCCATAGTAGCAGGTCTTCCGAGTTCATCTTCGAAAGCTCACGACCTAGTTCCTCATAATTTTTCAGCATAATATAGAACATAGACTCTATGCTTTCAATACGAACATCATCCGCTACTTGCGTAGTTTGCCGGATTGTTTGTAGCTCATTCTCACGTCTCGCTTTTTCGTTAAACATTGATTCCCAGAAGTTCTTGTAAATCATTAAACGATGTCCAAAAAAGCCCTTTTCCTGCAAAGTAAATCGGCGAACCATCGCCTGAAGTGTATCGTAAAATGGATCTGTAGCAAAAAGGCGGGATTTTGAAGAAGTCGTCCGTATATGCTCCCTAATATTTTCCTTTTCATTATCGATAAAGCGAATGATATAGCCACCATAGGATTTATGGACATCTTCTAAGTGCTTCCATGTATGAATCACTAAAGCCATATGTGTGAAAAGCTTAAACAAACTTTGCCATTCGCGTTCGAGAGGTGTCTCACGAAAAACTTGGCGCTGCATATCTTGAAAAATACTCTCCAGCAAGTATGGAGTGAGCGATGTTTGACGAAATAAGTTGGCCTTATACACTCTTTCTACTAGAGCTAACCAAGATTCAGGCGACCGTTCATCTTTTAGGAGATGAAGCTGTGTAGATTTACTTCTGCGGAAGTTATCTAGCCAGTCTGATAAAGAGTCAATATATTGATACAGAACAAAAATGGCTGCCACTTTATGGCGGCACCATATTTCTCTTGGACAGTTGCATGATATGCGATCAGTATTCATGTTTAATTGAACTAGTGTTGGCATAGCGTCTTGAACCACAAATTGAATTGTATTTTGTGTTTCGCTAAACGTGTTGATTTTCACATAATTATGGCGCGCCAAAAAGGCTGCACGCCGTACTAATTCTTCATCCTCAGCATCGCTGGCATGAAGTTGTAAATCTATTTCGGCCATTTGATTGCGTATAAAGCCTTCATATCTGTTGGCCACTTCAGAAATATTCATATTCATAGTGATCGCTCCTGAAAAAACTTTCCTTTCATTATATCGCTATTTAAGGTCTGCCGTAAATGCCTTTGAACCGTTTCGCCAAAAGCCTTCATAATTGTGCAAATGAATTTAAAAACATTCAGAAAAGGCGACAAAGATTTTTGTGTCATGATTAAAGGTTACATGATATATTGTTAATAATCAGAATATTCCTTATAAGGAGGGGAATAGAATGTTGGAAGTGAAAAGAATGGAACCATTCTACACAAAGCGAGATGGCGCAAGGCTCAAAATGGTTTTTGCCTATCAATATTTCTCCATAATAAAGGACGAAGAAGTATTTCATTTCATCCCTATAGAAGGTAAGGAAATTGTGATTAATTTATCCACTTTGCGCATCGAGAACTTGTCAGAAGTCTTTGTATTTCAAAAAGGAAGCCGATTTCTTCGATTGCCCTTACATGAATTGATGTTGACATCGGATGTAAATAAACATTTGGAGTTAATATTAGATGATCTTGAACTAAAAAGAGATGAACAGCTGAGCGCCCCTTCAGAGATGGATTTGCTGATAAAAGAACTGGAAGACATTAATCGCTTGCAGTTGATTGACAAAGCACTAGCAGAGCGAGATGAAGAGTTATTCTATACTCTCGCAAAAGAGATCGCACCAATGGAGGACGCACAGGTTGAACAATAAGTTAAACAATTAAGAAGCACCTAATCTTTAAAGATTGGGTGCTTTTGCTATATAAAAAAATTATCTATTTTAATTAGGGGAACATTATCCAATTAAGAGAAGGATAAATAGCAAGATTAATAGTATGGCGAGGAAACAACAATAAACCCATATGACGGCATCCATAAAGTTGAAACCTAAACGTTTCCACAACCCTCTCATCCCAATCCCTCCGTCTTCACACTGCCTTACTCATAGATATGAAGAGTTAAGACCTTTTGTGACTAATGACAGAAAGGGTCGATGGTATAGTGGTGTATATGCATTGGTGTAAAACACAGAATAAAAGAAGTTAAAAATAAAATTGAGTGAAGGACAATGGAGGAAATCATCAGACGGCAGGTATATGGAGTCAGTAACTGAACACAACCGGAGTATAGGTAAGCGGTTACGGAGTTACTGAATCTCCATCAGGGATTCTTCATCAAACAACATATCCCTGCCCTGTGAGTTGGATAAGACTTTCCGAAGCACACGATGATGAATTTCTTCCTCAAGAATGCGGATGAATTCAGGGTTCAAATTGTTTCTTTTGGCATCTTTATATGCTTGAACCAATAATTTGTCTGATAACGTATCCATAAACTTCCCTCCTTCTTTTTTTGAAAGTACTGGTTCTATATGGTCAAACGAAAGAATATTATTGTAGGTTGCTTGGGTGTACACCTAATTTAACAAATCGCTTCCAGCAAAACAATATGCCCTTTATCCACAAGAAATAGTGGATAAGATGTGATTAAACTGTGTGGAAAAATAGTAAACCAGTTGACTATGAGTGTGGACATTGTGCATAAACTTATCCACAGAAGACAGAAATATCGAAATTTGTCGAAAACTTTTTTATGAATAATAGTTCTATTATAAAGATTAGGTTAGTTTATAACTATTTTGGTTCAATTTACAAAGACATGGAAGTACAAAAAAAAATTTCCACCATCTTAATAAATATCCAAATAAACAAATACTAAACCTTTTATAAAAAAATTTTCCAATTAATTTTTAAAAATATATAATTATGGAGCAGAGCTATCCTTTATCTCTTACTCACCGAACTTACGTTTCATTATAACAAAGAACAAAGGTTCGATTCAATAGACATTGCATTGTTTTTATCTTTTGAGAGGCAGTATAAAGAAGATTTTGTATAACTAAGATGAAAAGAGCGAACCCTATCCTAATCTATACGTCATGTAAGAATGATCAAGCAATTTAGCGCTATTTGGCGCTAGTAGAACATACAATGAAAATATGCTACAATTAGTGCCAATACGACAAGGTAATAATGTAGCATAATGCATACCGGCTAGTGCCGGAATTTCAAATAAGAAGAGGTGCTATACAAATGATTTATGCTGGAATACTAGCAGGCGGAAAAGGCACGCGAATGGGCAATGTGCCAATGCCAAAGCAATTTTTACACTTAAATGAAAAACCAATCATTATCCACACAATTGAGAAGTTTATACTAAATAAAAAAATCGATACTATTATCGTTGCAACTCCAAAAGAGTGGATACGTCACACTACCGATACATTAGTGAAATACGGTCTAACAATGCCAAACATTAAAGTAATCGAAGGCGGCACTGATCGTAACGATACCATCATGAACATCATTTCATATATTGAAAGCGTTTCTCCGGTCAGCGATGAAGATATCATCATTACACATGATGCGGTAAGACCTTTCTTGACGCACCGCATTATTGAACAAAATATTGAAGAGGGCTTAAAGAATGATGCTGTGGATACTGTTATCAGTGCGATTGATACAATTGTAGAATCAACAGACGGCGAATATATCTCGTCTATTCCAATCAGATCACATATGTATCAAGGGCAAACCCCACAAACCTTTAAAATTAATAAATTAAAGCAAATTTATAGTATGCTTAGCGAAGAAGAGAAAGAAATCCTTACAGATGCGTGTAAAATATTTGCCATCAAGGGTCTTCAAGTGAAATTAGTGCGCGGTGAAACATTTAATATCAAAGTGACAACTCCGTACGATTTAAGTGTTTCCAACGCAATATTGAAAGGAAGTATGGATAAGTGATTAACCAAATTTATCGCCTCGTATCACCAAGACAAATTGAAGTCACTTATAAAGACAGCTCTATAACAGCGGAAAAAGTGGTTGTACGCCCTACACATCTTTCTATTTGTGCGGCGGACCAACGCTATTACACAGGAACGCGCGGCGAAGAAGCAATGAAGAAAAAGCTTCCGATGGCTCTTATTCATGAGGGTGTTGGTGAAATCGCTTATGACCCGCAAGATGAATTCCCTGTAGGCACAAAGGTTGTTATGGTACCGAACAAGCCTACAGAAGAAGATCCTTATATTAGAGAAAATTATTTGACTACAAGCCACTTCAGATCAAGCGGCTATGATGGATTTATGCAGGATTATGTATTTATTCGCCGCGACCGTTTAATTGTATTGCCGCAAGATATTGATATGAATGTTGCTGCCTATACAGAACTTGTTTCTGTTGCTGTGCATGCTATCACTCGTTTCGAAGAAAAATCCATTAAACGCCGTAGTTCATTCGGCGTTTGGGGAGACGGCAATCTAGGTTTTATTACATCTTTATTCTTAAAAACGCTATATCCTGATTGTAAAGTGACGATCTTTGGGAAAACAGATTACAAATTAAATCAATTCTCATTCTGTGATGAAGCGATTTACATTAATGATATCCCAGAAGGCTATGAAATTGATCATGCCTTCGAATGTGCTGGAGGCAAGGGAAGCCAATATGCAATTGACCAAATCATTGATGTCATCAAACCAGAAGGCTCTATTGCATTGCTTGGCGTTAGTGAATATCCAGTAGAAATCAATACGCGCATGGTACTGGAAAAAGGATTAACACTTATCGGTAGCAGCCGAAGCGGTGTGGCCGACTTCCAACGTACAGTGGATATCTATAAAGAACATCCAGAAATCGTTGAATATCTAGCTACTTTAATTGGACAAGTCTTCCACGTGACATCTGTACAAGATGCGCTTAGTGCATTTGAATCAGACCTTTCTAATTCATGGGGCAAAACCATCATGAACTGGAAAATCTAAAAATGGGCATTGGAAGAACCATTCAATACAAAATATTAGCGCTTTACAGGCTGATCTATCGGTGCTGTTATCGTCTGGCATGCATGGGGAAGCCTGTAAAGTCTAATAAGGTTGTTATTCCTTTATATCGCCAAGACGAGCTTGAAGGCAACTTGAAGGCAGTATATGAAGAAATGAAAAAGACTCACCCAGAGCTGCAATTTCATATTATTAAGCCGAACAACAAGATTAGTGTAAAGTTGTTTAAGGAAATCAATATGATTGCAGATGCCAAAATTATCTTGTTGGATGATTATTACTTGCCGGTTTATTTAATCAATCCTCGAAAAGAAACAGATATAGTGCAACTTTGGCATGCAGCAGGCGCTTTTAAGAAATTTGGCTATAGTACGATCAACACAAAATTTGGTCCAAGTAGCAGTTATTTAGACGTTGTGCCAATCCATTCGCATTATACCCATGTATTCGTATCTTCTGAAAACATGATTCCGTATTATGCAGAAGCATTTCATATGCAGAGAGATCGTATTTTTCCATTTGGCGTGCCGCGCATTGATTACTTTAGCGATCAAGCGTTTGTAGAAAAGACGCGAGATCAGATATTAAAGACCTTGTCTGAAAAACAGCGAGGGATGGTTAAAATACTGATTGCTCCTACATACCGCGCTGGAAGCAGCTCAAAGGAATCTGATCTCGATATCGTAGAAGAGTTGATCAAGACAGCCGGACATCTTGACAAGGACAAGCTAATTGTCTTTGTAGGTCATCCGTATATTGACCATAGTCATTTCGAGGCGCTTCAAAAAACGAGCAACATCATCGTTGACGGGCAGTTTTCTACAAATGATTGGATGCTTGTGGCAGATGCTTTCATCACTGATTATTCTTCGGCCATATTTGAATTTGCGCTATTCCACAAGCCATTAGCGCATTATGTACCAGACTTAGAAGCTTATACAAAAAATCGCGGGTTATATAATGACCTTCATAACATTTCAGACGGTGCTATTTTGAGAAGCAGGTCAGCACTGATCGATTGGATTAACAGTCGGCATACAGGCGATTCATATGATACCTCTCGCATGGTAGAATATAATTTTTCCCAAACCTCACATATCGCAAAGAGCATTGTTGAGCAATTGTTTAAATAAGCAGCAGACGAACATTTTCTTGTTTGTCTGCTTTTTTTATGGATTTAGGAGAATTTTCCGTCTTTTATACATATAATTGTTCAACTATTCCGAATTGAACACTATAATGGAATGATAGAGAAATAGGGAAAGAGGGAATTACTATGCCATTATCATTGAATCCACAAATCCATCGAATCGGTTTGCCCGGAATTCGAAAGTTTTCCAACCTTCTAGTAAACTTTCCAAATGCCATTAATTTAACCATAGGCCAACCTGATTTTGCACCACCGGAGGCTGTAAAAAGAGCTGGTATCTATGCACTCGAAAATAATTTAACTACTTATTCCGTGAATGCTGGGTTAGTAGAACTTCGGAAAGCAGTCTCTACATTTTTAGCTGATAAATACCAATGCCAGTATGATGCAAATACTGAAATCCTTGTGACGAATGGGGCTTCCCAGGCAATTGATTCAGTGCTCCGTACGATTTTACAGGAAGGCGATGAGGTTATTTTGCCTGCTCCTATTTATGCAGGCTATGAGCCAGTTATCTCGTACTGCGGTGCAAAAACGGTTTATTTGGATACGACAGACACCGGTTTTCAACCATCTGCGACCAAACTAAAAGAGCTCATTACCCCTAAGACTAAAGCGGTGATCTTTAATTTCCCATCGAACCCAACAGGTGCCACGATTACACCCGATCAAATGGATGCATTGGCAGAAGTGCTAAAAGAAGAGGACATCTACATTGTATCTGATGAAATTTATAGCGAAAATACATTTAGCGGGGAACACCGTTCATTTGGCTATTATCCCGAACTAAAAGATCGCCTTTTTCTTATTCATGGTCTATCTAAGTCCCATGCTATGACGGGTTTCCGTATCGGGTTCCTGCTTGCCGATGCTCCACTTATTCAAGAAGTAGTGAAAGTGCATTCCTTCAATGCTATCTGTGCCTCTGTACCCAGTCAATATGCAGCCATTGAAGCACTGACAAACTGCAGGGATACGCCTGCAATTATGAATGAAAGCTATATACGACGTAGAGATTATGTATACAAAAGGTTAAAGGCAATGGAAATTGATGTACAGCTGCCAACTGGTGCATTCTATATCTTCCCATCCATCAAAAAATTCGGCCTTACTTCTGAAGAATTTGCTGTACGTTTGCTGAAGGAAGCCGGTGTCGGTACCATCCCAGGTTCTGTCTTTACTCCATATGGAGAAGGCTACCTCCGCATTACATACGCCTATTCAGATCAAGAATTGGAGGAAGGCATGAATCGTCTTGAACGTTTCATACAAACACTCTAATGATATGCGCTTATAATCAAAACTAGATAAGACAATTATGAAGGACATCACTATGTGATGCCCTTCTTAAAGTTGCTCCATATTTGTTTAATCTATATAGAATAAAAAAACCCCTAATTAGTATATTTTTTGTATTAATATTTATAATAGTGAATAATTATTTAAAATATATGCTATATTAAAAATAGAAATATGTGGATGGAGAGATTTCTGAAGGGAGTGTTTTTTTGAGTTTATTTTTTACATATTTAATAGCTGGTCTTGCAATTGCAATGCCTGTAGGAGCTATGACGGTAGAAATGACGAAACAAGGTCTGAAAAAAGGGTTTATGCAAGGATGGGCTGTAGGGTTAGGTGGAATGACGGTTGATTTCCTATTAATTATTGCCTTGTATATGGGATTGGCATCTATCCTTTCTATATCTTATATACAAATACCAATGTGGCTGATTGGTGCTTTTTTCTTAGCCTATTTAGGGTACGATTCTATTAAAAACTCGAATCAAGACATTGCACTTGCTGGTGATAAATCGAATGTATCATTTTTTAGCTCCTATCGTAATGGCTTATTCGTAGCTCTTTCACCAGGAAATCTTATGTTTTGGATTTCTGTTTTTGGCGCTGTACTTTCCGATTCTTATGATATGACTCAACCAACGAAATTTTTAGTTGTTGGAGCGGGGATATTAAGCGGAATCTTACTTCATGATGTTGGTCTGCTTTCTATTGTTGCTGTAACAAGGAAAGTGATGAATCAAACCATGATCAAATGGGTATCGATTATTGCTGGGTGTATTTTATTATGCTTTGCAGGGTATTTCCTATATGAGTTTGTGATAGCGACAAAGAGACTACTAGTGAGCTGAAAAAAGGACAACACCTTTAATGTGTTGTCCTTTCTTAGACAGGATAAGTTCATTAGAAATCAGACTTTATAATAGCTTCTAATGCTTTTTTTAACGCTTCTGTATCGCTTTCAGTTAAATCTTGAAGAACCTTATGATTTAGCTTATCTGTGGCTGCTTCTACTTCTTCTCTGATTTCATTCGACTTTTCAGTTGCTATTACTAGGACATTTCTACGATTGTTTGGATCTACCGAACGTTCTATTAATTCGGCCTTTTGCATTTTATCTAATATTCCCGAGACAGTAGGGGCTTCTAAGTGGACCATTTCTCCAATTTGTTTAGGGGATAATTGTCCTTCTCTCCACAGGCAATTCAACACACCATATTGAGCGGGTGTCACGCCATATTCCTCTAATAGCTTGCTGAAGTATTTAAACACTTTATTTTGACTTACGCTTAGTAAAAAATTAATACACTCTTTTAATTCCATTAAATCTCCTCCAAATTGACATTACCTATAATATCATGGTAACTTTTACAATGAAATAGTTTTGTATCAGAAGTATTTTGCAACAAAAGGAGGAAGATATCTATGGATACATTCAAGGCAATAGTGGTAAAGGAACTACAAGATCAGGTCATTTATGGGTTAGAGGATGTTCATATGGACGCTCTTTCTGAGGGAGAAGTGTTAATTAAGGTAGCATACTCTTCCATAAACTATAAGGATATGTTAGCTGTTCAAAAAAATTCAGGAGTGATTCGGAATTATCCAATGATACCTGGTATTGATTTAAGTGGAACTGTTGTTAGTTCAACAGATAGTCGATACACAGAAGGTCAGAAAGTATTGGTTACAGGTTTTGGTACTGGAGTGAGCCATACAGGCGGGTTTGCAGAGTATGCGAGAATACCAGGAGATTGGATTGTTCCATTGCCAAACAACTTAACCTTAAAAGAAGCTATGGTTTTTGGAACAGCTGGATTTACGGCCTCGCTCTCTATCATCGCTTTAGAAAAGAAAGGCTTGGATGTAAACAATGATGCTAGAATCCTAGTCACTGGCTCAACTGGTGGAGTAGGTAGCGTAGCTTTACAAATTTTATCTAAAATAGGTTACAAAAATATCGCTGCTTTAGTTCGAAAAGATTATCAGGTAGAGGTTGCAAAGTCTTTAGGAGCAACAGAGATCGTTTTTGCACATGAATTAGGGGAACTGAATAAACCGTTGAATAAGCAAAACTTTGACTTTGTCCTAGATACTGTGGGCGGCGACATTGCTTCTGTCCTCATTCCTCAAATTTCTTATGGCGGTAGTATGAGTATGTGTGGAAATGCAGGGGGTATAAAAATATCATCAACTGTGTTGCCATTTATCCTAAGAGGAATAAGCCTTTTGGGCATTGACTCAGTAAATGTACCAATTGAAGATCGTCCTGCTGTTTGGGAGAAAATAGCCAATGACTGGAATATTTCTCAAACCACCTTAATAAATGAAATCTCGCTTGAAGAAGTACCACAAACAATTGAAGCTATTAAAAATGGTCAGCATGTAGGCAGAACGATTGTTAAATTTTAGAGGAACTATCTAATTGTTTTTCAATAATTGTTCCGCTACAATTACATTCAAATTTATATTGAAAACCCGTATACATTTTGCTTGTATACGGGTATTTTTCTTACAGATTAATGGGCGTTTAATCTCCCCAATAATTTTTCATTAAAGAAACGGACCAATCCGGTTGTCTTACTTCACCTCTAGGCAAGAATTCCTTCATTACAGGCTTAATATCAATAATAGGTGTGCCGTCGATTGAATCTAACCCCTTTACAATGAATGAACGTTGTTTTAGTTCAATCAGCTCAACGATCGTGACACCTATTTTATTCGGCCTGTTTTTTGCCCGTTGCGCAAAAATGCCGACCTCTGGATAATTTGTATTGTTTCTTGGATGTCTTGCTTCATACTGAATTTTATCGTCTGAAACCTTATCAAAGTAAAAAATGATTTCTAGATGTGAGAATTCATGAATGCCCCTTAGTGAGGCTTCATCTATATTTTCCACAAGTTCAATTGTTGATATGATTGGCCCCCATTGATCATCCGCAATATGCTTTCTTGTATTGTTAACAAAGGCAATTGGTTCAATCGTATACTGCATACTGATCCCTCTTTCTAATAAAAAATTCTCTCTAATTTAATTATATACCTACTTTTTATTTGTTAATTGTTTTTCTTCTACTTAAAAACCTAATGTTCCCTATAAAATCATTGATAGAAGATTATAAAATACTAAATTGGGATATAAGGAAAAAATGGATATACTATGAGTGGAGGTTTTGGATATGAAAAAAGTAACCGTAGCAGTTCCCGTGTATAATGCGGAAGAATATATTGAAACATGCTTGAATTCAATTGTAGAACAATCTTTAAATAAAGATGAGTATGAGGTTATTGTCGTGGATGATGCATCAACTGACCGGACGCAGAGCATACTTGAGTATTTCAAAATGCGCTACCCATCGCTCATCCAAACGATTTATCGCAGCGAAAATTCGGGCGGTGCCAGTGTACCGAGAAATGAAGCAATCGCCATGGCGCAGGGCGAGTATATCTTTTTTGTCGATAGTGATGACTATTTGGGTGCAGAAGCCTTAGAAAGAATGTATGCATATGGCCATGCCAACAATTCCGATATAGTGATCGGTAAATATGTCGGCGTGAAGGGTAGGAAAGTACCGGAAGCTATTTTTGCCAAAGGAAATTTAGAGAAGGCAGAAATACTAGATGACAGCCTGTTCTATGCCTTGTCAGCCCTTAAAATGTTCAGATTAGAGAAAGTGCGTGCGTTGCAGCTATCTTTTGACGCAGACGCCATTGTAGCAGAGGACCAAGCATTCACAGTTTCCATGTATTGTAATACGGAGCAAATCTCAATTGTAGCTGATTATGATTGCTACTTTGTGACGAAGCACGAGGATGGACATTTATCGGAAAATGAACTAAATACAGATTTATATTTTCGTTTAATGGCTGACATCCTTCATTCTATATATCAAGGTTCTGTCGGAGATACAGAGTACAAGCATAAACTGGCGGGCAAATTTGTGACGCGCATGTTCCGTCATGGACAATCAAAGGATTTCTTCAAGAACAAGCACATGACAATGGGACAAAAGAAAGAATGGCTTCTTGCCTTCTCACGTTTTATCAACGAGAACATGCCTGAGGAAGCAGACCGATACGTGACAGCTACATTTAGTGAAAGATTATACTATATTCGTGAAAATGATTTATATAAATTAACAATTGCGGAAAAGCTAAGAACCTTAACCACAGATGTCAAAAAGCTTAGAAAAGAAAATAAAGAGTTGAAAAAAGAAGTCAAAAAGTTAAAATCAGAAAAGAAATCACAAAGCGGTAACAAAACAGAAGGATGAGAAGAATAGCACAATTTGTCGTGATTTAGTGGAATCCACTGGAACGAATGAAGAAAAAACTTTATAATGTAGAAAGTTATACGGCAAAAAGGTGTGGCGAATGAAGCGATTACAGAAACAACACAATGACGCCATAATATTTTCATTAAACGGTAAAAGAGGTACATGCATTGAAGAAGCTAAAAAAAGTGAAAAAGAAATTTCGGAAGAAACTAGATAGAAAATTCAAAAGAGAAATATTCCAAGCACTTTATAAAATGTTTTCTCTATTGCCAATCGATAACAACAAAATCTCGATTCTTTCAGATAGCCGCAAAACATTGAGCGACAATTTTCAATTTGTTTATGATGAGTTGAAGAGAAGGCATAATTATGAATATTATTTCTTGCTAAAAGAAAGTGTTAAAAAACGCAAAAGATATTTAGAAATTATCCAACTAGCCTATAATATGGCTACATCAAAAGTCATCATGGTCGATGATTTTTATCCAATGGTGTATCCGCTGAAAATCCGTAAAAATGC
Organism: Rummeliibacillus sp. TYF-LIM-RU47; assembly: GCF_008638315.1. Taxonomy (NCBI): domain Bacteria; kingdom Bacillati; phylum Bacillota; class Bacilli; order Caryophanales; family Caryophanaceae; genus Rummeliibacillus; species Rummeliibacillus sp. TYF-LIM-RU47. Next base: position 213,095 of record NZ_VVIR01000001.1, read on the forward strand.
TGATTTAATCCAGCTTTGGCATGCAGTGGGCGCATTTAAAACATTCGGCTATAGCCGTGTCGGCAAAATTGGCGGTCCAGATCCGAATTCCAAAAACCACAAAAACTATACAAAGGTAACGGTCAGCTCTTCGACTGTTGCGCCCTTCTATGCGGAAGGCTTTGGTGTTTCTTTGGACAAGGTTATTCCTACTGGGATTCCACGTACTGATGTTTTCTTCGATGAAACATACAAGAAAGATAAAGAAGAAATGTTGTATACTAAGTATCCGGAATTCAGAGGGAAGAAAATCGTACTCTATGCGCCAACTTTTAGAGGTAATGGACAAAGCAGTGCACACTTTCCAATGGAGATGCTTGATTTCGATCGTATTTACGAAAAGTTGGATGACAATACCATCTTCCTAATCAAAATGCATCCATTTGTGAAGAAGAAAGTTCATATCCCTGCTGAATACAAGGATAAGATTCAAGATTTCACGAAATATCCAAGCGTAAATGATTTATTGTTTATTACAGACGTGTTAATCACAGACTACTCATCTGTTTGCTTTGAATACGCATTATTAAATAAACCCATGATTTTTTATTGCTTTGACCTTGAAGAATATATCGAAACGCGTGATTTCTATATTCCATACCAAGACTTTACGCCAGGTCCGATTGTCCGTACCTGTGATGCCATGATTGATGAAGCAATTCAATTAAAAGATGTGAAAGCTGTAGATTATAAAACATTTACAGACAAATTCTTTGAGGATTTGGATGGCAAATCTACTGAACGTGTAGCGGATTTAATTGACGCTTGCATGGCTTCCAAGTCTTAACCCCCTATGAAAGAAGAAGGAGTGTTATCAACACATGAAGAAATATTTAATACGCTCAGGGATTACGCCATTTCAAACGTTTAGCCCCGCGGAGATGATTGTGAACAATTCAATTGGCGGAAATGTAGGCAACCTAATTTATGCATACAGTGTGTACCGTACATTAATGACGGATGAGAACGTAGAATTCGTGCCCGATTATTATAAAATCAATCCAAAAGATGCAGACTACATCAATGAAACTTATGATGCTTATCTAATTCCGCTTGCGGATGCATTCCGTAAAGATTTTGTGCCAACACTACGCAGATATACGCAGTTAATCAACAAATTAAAAATTCCCGTTTACGTAATAGGCGTTGGCTTACGTACAACATTTGATCCTAAACCGGATGATGAATTTGAATTTGACGAAGACGTAAAAGCATTTGTTAAAGCTGTATTAAAAAGATCTCCAATGATCGGGGTGCGCGGCCAAATTACGGCGGATTATCTAACTCGCCTTGGCTTTAAAGACGGCGTTGATCATATGGCAATCGGGTGCCCATCTATGTACACATTTGGTCGAGAGCTAAAAATCCGTGAAACGAATATTACGCCAGAATCTATGGTTGCTGTCAATTCTTCACGTCTTTCACCGAAAAATGTGTTAGATTTCATTACACGTAGCATGGATGAATTCCCAAATCATTACTTCATCCCCCAATGGCTGAAAGAATTGAGATTGACGTATATTGGTTATCCAGAAATTCCAAAAATCGAAAATGGCAACTATCCAGGAAAAATTACAGATCCTGTTTATGCTAATAACCGTGTTCGCTATTTCCTAAACGTTCCTACATGGTTAGAATTCTTGCAACAAGCAGACTTTGCATTCGGCGCACGTTTACACGGCAACATTACGTCAACAATTGCCGGAACGCCAAGCTTGATGATTCCAAAAGATGGTCGTATGCGCGAATTAACTGAGTACCACCATTTAACACATGTATGGGCAAAGGATATTGACGACAACACAAACATTTGGGACTTAATTGAAAAAGTGGATTTCCATGAAGCATCAAAATACCAAGGCGAGAATTTTGATCGTTATATCGATTTCCTAAATTTAAGCAAAATCGATCATATCTATAAAAATGGCAACGAACCAACACGTATTCCGCTTGATGAAAAGCTAGCTGGCGTTGATTTACAGCCACCTCTAGAACCTATTACAAGCTGCACAATTCCAGAAGCGGTAAAACGTTTTGAAACACTTTCTGAGCTTGAAAACAAAAATGCACCAAAAGCAAAAGCACCTTCAAGCGGCTCTGCTGAAAAACGCAGACTAGAAGAAAAAGAAAAACAAATTAAACATTTGCAAGGTACATTAAACCGTAAATCCGTTCGCACAGCATTGAAAATTGCAAACATGTTTGCGAAGAAATAAAATAAAGACTGTCCATTCGTTATGAGTGGGCAGTTTTTTTATATTTTTTGATCGTCAATGATTTAACATTTACAGACGAAATATTAAAAAGAAAATCGTACTTGTAATTTTTAAGGTAGGAAAAGTTATTATTAAATGCATAGATTAAGATATAGATTATAGTAGGAAGTGTTGGAGAAATGAATATTTAATTTACTCATCTTTTCAATATTGGTATTATTAACTAACAGGGATGCCGTGTGAGAAAAGGAAGTGTGTTTTTGGAAAAAATCACTTTTTTTATATTTAATATAATTTTAGTATTTATATTATTTTTCGATTTTTTTGTACGAGGTAGTAAACTTATATTTGCATTTTTGCTTATTTTGTTAGTAGTAGTTCTATTATTGAATTTTTATTTTTCTAAAAATGAAAAGTTTAGATGGACAATAGGTAAGAAACAGGAAGCGTTAGTAGAGGCTTTAATTGCTACATGTATGATGGTTTTAATTGTTATTTTTTATTTGTTGGGTGGACGTTCTCAGCATGGGGTGGATCCCACAGGATCTGTTATTTGGATATTATATTTATTAACATTAGGTAAGTTTTTTAAGGATTATAAAGAGAATATTCCGGAGTAGAATAATAAATAACACTCAATATCTTATTCATTCGCCTTTTTGTTTTTTACTATATGTCTGAATAATATTGATAGGTTAAGGGAGTTCATACAAACAATAAAATGAGTAGAAGCGTCCTAGAGAACCTGCAACCAAATAAAAAACTGCAGAGACACCTCTGCAGTTATTTTGTCATTAAATCATCTTTTATTTTCGTTGTAGAAATACCTTCTGTTCGAGGAAGGTAGATCACTTCGCAATAATCTTTTAGAAAATCAAATTTGCCTTCCCAGTCGTGGCCCATGACAAATGTGTCAATCCGATGTGTTTTAACATCGTCAATTTTTTGCTCCCATCTGTTTTCAGGGATGACTTCATCCACATACCGGACTGCTTCGAGGATGGTTTTTCGGTCCTCATAGCTGTAGTATGCTTGTTTACCTTTGATGGCATTGAATTCGTCGGTTGATACGGCAACGACAAGATAGTCACCAAGCGCTTTTGCCCGACGCAAAATATTGATATGGCCGACATGGAGAAGATCAAATGTGCCATATGTAATGATTCGTTTCACAGTAATGCCTCCATTCAATGCGCAACTAATTTCGTGCAAGCAAATAATCAACTAGCTTGCTGCTTGCGTGACCATCCGAGAATTGATTCCACGAAGCAGAAAATCGTTGAATGCGCTCATGGTCAAATACATTATTTTGTAGAACGTATACAAGTTCATCGTCCGTTGATACGACAGGCCCAGGCACAAGATCCTCATAGTTGGTCCAAAAACCACGTTCCATCTCATATTTCTCCAAATCATATGGATAAAAGATTTGTGGCTTCCCAAGGAGAGCGTATTCAAATGGAATCGAAGAATAATCTGAGATGACGCAATCAGCTACACACAGCAAATCATTAATTGGTACATTATTTTTTACAGAGATAATTTGTGGATGATTCATCGCTGCCAAATTTTGCGCCACAGCAGGATGCAATTTAATGATTAATAAATAATTTTCGCCAAGTTCGTTTATGATATCCTTAAAGTCTATCGGAATACTTTGTGCATTGAGCTGCTGATCGCGGAAAGTAGGCGCATAAAGAATAATGCGTTTGCCGATCATGTCGGGATATTCTTTGAACAATGCAATTTTCGCCGCTTCCATAGCATCCAGGTCATAGAAAAAGTCTGTACGTGGAATGCCTAAACGTAAAAACTGACCATCCTTCATCTCAAATGCGGATTTGAAAATTGGGACCATCTCGTCTGAGCCTACTACGACACGATTCATACGATTGTACACACGTCTAAAACGGCGTACTGCAGCGGGAGAGCGAAACAGCACGCTCGCATCCTGCATACCGAACTTCTTCACAGCACCTGCTGCATGCCATAGCTGGATACACTCTACATCTGGCCGGAAATTCGTCACACTCAGAATAGGGAAATAATTATCAATTAAAATGGTCCGAGCTGTTGCCAAATGATAAAGACCTCTCACATAATCCATTATATTAGTTGGACTAAACGACAAAATCGCCTTAGCTCCGGTCCCTTTAAATGTTTCTTTACATTTAGAGGTACGCAGCACGATGAAACCTTTTTCCCCCCGCCTTGCCAGCTCATTCGCCACAAAGCGCGCGTTGTCTCCAAAATCACATAATAATACAATTTTTTTCTTTAAAGGCATTAGATTAAACAATTCAAAAATACATTTATTTATAAATAAAAATAGTTCAATTAACCATTCTTTTCTCATTCATTCACCCAATCTACAAAAACTATCTATCCTGCAATGGCAGTACTATGCCACATATTAATAAATGCAGCTTAATAACACGCAACAATCAGTCAGTAAAAAAATCAAAATGATTGAAGTTTATCTTTATAGTTACTGATTATAGCATAGTTTTGCCGACTTTTTCTAAAAAATACCGCGTGACAAATTTCACAAAAAGATGTTATTGCGCTAACGGAATATTTTCCATTAATATGTTATACTATGTTGAAGTATTTTTCTTAATAAATATAAATGAATTGGTGTATTGTGGAACCTTCGATTGCCGCTAGCGTTAGCATTGTAGCGTAAGCGACAAAGCATGCGATAAGGGGCAGAAGCAGTATTCATTTAGGAAATCAAAACCACGAAATTGAGGAATTAACGAAATGAGAGCACTTATAAAAATTATAAAAGAACAATACCATTCTTTTTATTTAATAATGCGCTTGGCTAAATTTCAATTGCGCATCGACAATCAAAACAACTATCTAGGTTTTGCATGGGAAATACTTAATCCAGCGATACAAATGGCGATGTACTGGTTCGTCTTCGGCTTTGGAGTTCGCGGTAAAGAGAATATCACGAACGGCCATTCAGAAATACCGTACATCTATTGGATGCTCGCAGGGATATCAATGTGGTTCTTCATCAATAAGGCGATTCTAAACGGGTCAAAGGCCATTTATCAAAAATATACGATGGTCGCCAAGATGAATTTCCCATTATCCGTATTGCCGAGCTATATCATCATGGGGAAATATTACGGCCATTTAGCGCTTGTAGGCCTCATTATGGTTGTTTTCTGGATTAAGGGTTATTACCCAAGCATCTATTATATACAGCTAATTTATTTCTTACTGATGAGCTATATTCTCGCATTTGCGATTACACTCGTGACATCAACGCTTACTGTTGTTGTACGGGATATTCAAATGCTTATTCAGTCACTATTACAAGCGATGTTCTTCTTATCACCTATCTTATGGGATCGTTCTACATCGATGCCGCACTGGATTCAAAGTATTTTACAGCTTAACCCATTCTATTATCTAGCTAATGGCTACAGAGCCTCGCTTTTATATAATGACTGGTACATTGTAGAACACTGGCAGCTGACTCTATACAACTGGGGATTAATTCTATTCCTTCTGTTAATCGGTTCAACAGCGCACTTTAAATTCAGAAACCGCTTCTCTGACTTTATCTAAAAATGTATTAAAAGGAGAATTACCATGGCGGAATCCGTGATTATCAAAAATGTAACTAAAACATATCGTATGTATAAAACAAAGGGCGAGCAGCTGAAAGATCTTGTGTTGCCTGGAAAATCTGGGTCTGATTTTAATGCAATAGAAGATATCTCCTTCGCAGTCGAAAAAGGGGATGTTGTCGGCCTTGTAGGCATCAACGGCTCCGGCAAATCGACTCTATCCAATATCATCGGTGGTATTGTGCCGCCAACATCTGGCGAGGTGATCGTCGATGGAGAAGTCAATGTGATTGCTATCAATGCAGGCCTGAACAGTCAATTGACAGGCATCGAGAATATCGAATTCAAATGCTTGTTGATGGGCTATAGCAAAGAAAGAATTGCAAAAGTCATGCCTGAAATTATCGAGTTTTCAGAGCTTGGGGACTTTATCTATCAGCCTGTAAAAAAATACTCTAGCGGGATGAAATCAAAACTCGGCTTTGCAATTAGTGTGACCGCAGATCCTGATATCCTGATCATCGACGAAGCGCTATCGGTGGGTGACCAAACCTTTGCTGACAAATCGCTTGCAAAGATGAATGAATATAAAAAACGTGGCAAGACCATCTTCTTTGTCAGCCATAATTTGTCGCAGGTACGAAGCTTCTGTACGAAGATTGCTTGGATTGAAGGCGGCCACTTACGAGAATTTGGGCCGACTAATATTGTCATGAAGAACTATTCCGAATTCATTAAGAAATATCATAAACTTTCGCCTGAAGATCAAAAGGCTTTCCGCGATAAATTGGCCAATCGCCGCAAACAGAACAACAAGTAGTTTTTCACGGATCGAGGCTAAAACTCGGTCCGTGTTTCACCTTAAAAGGATGTGAACTCAATGAAAAGAACAGTATTTATGACAACTTGGGGCATTAGTGATACGTTGGATGACACAACAAAAGAGTTATTACAGCGAGCATCCCTATTTGCAAATGACGAGTATCGCCCGGTTATTCTGACAATGGATTTTAAAATTAATTATGATGAGATTATTAAAGGGCTTTATGCTACAGGCTGGTTAAAAAAAGAGGTTGAAGTAATAAACGTCTTTGATTATTACCGCCAAAAGTTCTCTTCTAAAGAAGTGTCCGCTGCTCAAAAAGCCCAATATGAACAAAATATCAAAAAATATGAGGGCGACTACTGGGTACAAGATGGTGATACAATAGCACGTTATTTCCAAAACGGCAGTTATATCAAGTATAAGCAATGGGATGAGGATGGCGTGCTGAAGTTCATCGACTACTTCGATGAAAATCGTGTACGTATCCGAAAAGAAGAATACAATCCGAAGGGCTACAAAATTCGAGAGACTTTGTATCACCCAGCCAATAATAAAAAGAACCAAGAGCGCTTCTTTACGCCCGATGGCTTTTGTTACTGCACCAATTGGTTCAATTACCAAACAGATAAGCAGCAAGCGCTTTTCCTATTTGACCCTGCTCATAAAAAAGCGGAGGACTTTTCGAATCGAAAAGACTTTCAAATTTACTGGCTAGAAGAATTGTGCCGAACTGAAGTCGTGAAACCGGTCATCATTGTAGACGGCGTGTTAACTGTCAATCGCGTCATTCAGCTTGATGATGATTTAGCGTATAAAATTTATAACATACACCAAAATCACTTTGAAGCGCCTTACACATTGGGCAGTGACTATAATAAAGCAACTAAGCCAATACTTGATATCGTTTCTAAAGGTTTTCCAATCGTTGTGCCGACATCACAGCAACAGTTGGACTTGCACAAAGAGATTGGCAACAGAGGCAATATTCATGTTATTTCACCAAGCGTTGAAATGCCACGTGCTAAGAATGAAAAAAATTCGTTGCTTGTTTCGATGATTGCAGATTTTACGGCAGAAAACCGCATTGGCCAAGCAATCGAAGCATTCATGGAGGTTGCGCGCGACATACCAGGTGCGAAGCTTGAAATTTACGGATCGGGCGAAGAAGAAGACAAGCTGAAGAAATTAATTAAAAAGCTTAAAGTCGCGCACGGTGTAAAACTTAAAGAACCAGTTCAAGATACAGATGCGGTCTACTCGAAATCAGCTGTCTCAATCGTTACAGCAGAAGCGAAAGGTTTCGTCCAAAGTATTCTCGAATCATTTGCCAACGGTACACCTGTTGTGGCTTATGACACCAACTATGGACCAGCTCAACTCATCCAAAACGAGGAAACCGGCTATCTTGTACAAGATGGAGAAATTGAGGCATTAGCAGATCGTATCAAAAAATTGCTTGATAGCCCAGAAGACAGACAACGAATGGGTAACAATGCACAGCAATTAGTGAAAGAACAATATACACCTCAAAGCTTCTATGAAAACTGGAAGCAACTAATTCAGAGCACTATCGAAGAAGATAAACAGAAACCATTGCTTTAGGGCGATGGTTTTTTGTTTTAGTAGGTGCCATCATTTATTGCAGGTCTCGTGGGCTTTATAACCGTTCCTAGGAGTTTTTCAACCGTTGCCATCAGATTTACAACCGTTCCCCGGAAATTTACTACCGAAATTGAATAATTTAAGTCTTTTTTCCCTCTTCAAACAACAAAAGTCACTACTTGCTGTTTAAATAGCTTCCATTTTCGGTTACAATAGCCATATCTAAAACATCCACCGAAGGGAGTACTCATGAATCAAACAGCAAAAGGATTTTTTCTAGTCTTAACTTTTATCCTCGGCATCACTATCACTATGCAAGTACCCGTAGGTGCAAAAACTGCATACAAGACAACGAAAACTCAGGAAGTTGCTCGTATTAAAACGACGTCAGCCAAAATTTATAGCAATCCAACGAAGCTCAAAAGCTTCAAGCTAGCTGCAAAGACACGTATGAGTAAAACTTATGAAGCCAACAGAAAAACAAAGATTGGCAAAACAACGTACTATCAGCTTACACAAGGCAAAACTAAAGTTGGTTGGTTAGCGACAAAAGATATCACACGCCATAAACGCATCCTGCAAAGCACCAAGAAAACAACAGCATACATAGCAGGGACACACAACTCCTATAACATGCCATGGGGCACAACGAAGAACAAAGTATCATCACTAAGTAGCTCTCGTGCAAAAGAATTCAAAGCTATACGCATTGAAAAGATTGGCAGTACTCTTTGGTACAAGGGTACATTGAACAATAAAACGGTGTGGATTTCACAGAGTGCCCTTAAAACAAATCCATATACAGCACTCAATCTTAGAAAACCATCAAACGTTACTGCGAAAGAAATGCAAAACTTCTTAATCAGTAAAGGGAAGTTACCCAATAATGTATTGTACAAGCTAGCACCGACTTTCGTTACGTTACAAAAAGAAGCGGGCATTAATGCGCAATTTATGCTGGCGCATGCCATTCTTGAAACAGGCTGGGGAAGTTCAACCATTTCCCAATACAAAAACAATTATTTTGGTTATCAAGCCTACGATACCTGTGCATTAACCTGTGCCAAATACTTTCCCTCGGGCAAAGCTGGACTTAGCGCATATGCCTATAAAATTTATCGAGACTATCTAACAAGCTCTGGTGCATATTACAACGGTCCGACACTAATTGGCATGAATGTCCGGTATGCGACAGACCCAGAATGGAGCGACAAGATTGCAAACTTAATGGCTCAAATGAAATCGTATAGCAGTAGCTATTATAGTAAAAAAACAGCAAGCAAAGTTGTTTTTAAAGAGCCAAAAGAGTACAACAACGTCATTCCGGTAGGGAAACCACAGCCGGATCAATTCCTAACAATGCCGGATGCGATTAAAGCGAAAGTGGATGTAGCGGAAGGCGCCCAAATCTACAGCCTGCCTTATGTTTACTCCGCACAATACGGCACCTACAAAAAAGGCAAGGCTATCACTTTAAAGGCCTACCACACAGATGTCCGTGATTTTACAAATACCAAAGGTAAAATGGTGCGCTGGTATCGCATTGACTACAGTGGCAAACAAGGCTGGCTCAGAAGCGATCAAATTGCAGTTTCGAATTTAGGCTTTACCAACAATCGTACTGCACTTCAAAACGACAAGTACACACAAGTGGCATCAGTTAATAAGAATGCATTGATCAAGTTGGTCAAAAAAGATAATAAATATGTTACAAAAACAGACAAGAAAAAAGTGAAATGGTATCAAATCTACAAACCAGGCTCTACAAAAAAACTATGGATTAAAAGCTCTAACCTGCAAATGTTCAACTAAAAAGTAACGAGGTTCCTTCTCTGGAATCTCGTTTTTATTTTGACACAATCTACTATCTATTAAATTCACAAAAATCATGATATAGTTAGTAAAAATCCATGATTTTACTAGAAAGGAAGTTTTATATGCCGAATCCCAAAACATTAGCTGCTTCGATGATTTCTGCAGCTATCCTTGCAACGACTGTTACAACGGCCATTCCTACTATTCAAGCGGATGCTAAAACGACTGTCAAAGCAAAAGTAAAACAAGGCAAAACAAGCCGACTTGGCAGAATTAAAACAGCGAAAGCCATTATCTATCCATCACCAACAGCTACAAAGGGGACAACAAGCGCTAAGCAGCTGCACCTGACATTTTATATAAATAAGAAAGCCATCTACAAAGATACAGCGTACTTTTTAATAAGTAATTACAAAGATCCGAGCAAACCAACTGTTGGGTGGGTTAAATCGAAAGATATTACTACGAGAACTCATACTATTGCTAAAAATAGCACAACTAAACGTTATGTGAAAGGAAATGGCAAAGCGTATACAAGACCTTGGGGAGACGAGCGTAATGTTATGTTTACAACTCTCACCAAAGACAAAAATACACTGTTCCAACCAAAAACAACCGAAAAAGTTGGCAATGACGTATGGTACAGTGGCAAATTAAATGGCCAAACGGTCTGGCTTAAATACAATCAGGTTACTACAACAAAACCATCAACAAGTGAACCAAAACCTGAAACACCAAAGCCAACCGAACCACCTAAAACAGAAGAACCAACCAAACCAACTGAACCAACTAAACCAGTCGAGCCGCCAAAGGAAGATCCTTCTTTTGAAACAACTGCTGTTGAAAAAATCGGCTCTTTAAAAAGTACGGCTAAAATCTATCAAGATCCAACTAAGTTAGTAGATGCCGAACTAGGAAGCAGCTATAGCAAGGAAAACTTCTATGTATATAAGAAGACAACTATCAAAAGTAAAACCTACTACCAAATTAGCCGCGATTCAAAACCAATCGGCTGGGTAGAAGAAGGCCAACTGAATCTGAAAAACATCACCTCATCAAGCACAACAAATCTAAAGTTATACCTGACTGGCTTCGGCTCAGCATATAATATCTCTGATGGAGATACAAATAACGTTGTCTATGAGAAACTTGATGCCTACCGTGCGAAAGCTTTCACTGCTAAAAAGGTAGAAGTGGTAAACGGCAAAACGTACTACCAAGGATCGATCGGCGGTAAAACAGTTTGGATCAATCTTGAACAAGCAGGCAATAACTATATAGCAGAAAACTTGCGCAAAACATCAAACATCACACAGAGTGAAATGCAAAATTACTTAATTAAGAAAAAAGGTGCTGCGATCACTTCCGCTACTCTTTACAAAATGATTCCGGCTTTCTTGGAAATTCAAAAAGAGTATGGCATTAACGCACAATTTATGTTTGCGCATGCTATCGTTGAGACAGGGTGGGGAAGCTCGCAAATCTCTCAATACAAAAACAACTTCTTTGGCTATCAAGCATATGATTCTGCGCCATTTACATGTGCGCTATACTTCCCTTCAGGAAAAGAAGGTCTTGCTTATTATGCAGAAAAAATTTACCAAAATTATTTGAGAGTTGGCGGCGTCTATAATAATGGTGTTAATGTGGCGGGCATGAATGTTCGCTACGCGACAGATAAAAACTGGGGACGCACCATTACACGCATTATGGAAGAAATGAAGCCATACAACTCTAGCTATTATGCTGCACAGCCAATCAGCACAATAGTACCGGCGCCAGTAAATAAAACATACGATCATATTATTCCTGCCAATATGCCACAGCCAAGTATCTTTAAAACATTTGATAAAGGCATTAAGGCAACAACGAATGCATCGACGAAAGTTTATTCAATGCCGTATGCACAGCCAGCACGTCAACTTGGCACATTAGCAAGTGGCAAGAGCATTACACTGCTTGGCCATAATTCAGATGTGAAGGACATTAAAGACAGCAGCGGCAAATTTAAAGCACGCTGGTTCCGCATTCAATATACAGATGCTAACGGACAAGCTACGGACCAAGCATGGGTAAGCAGCGAAAGCCTCGATATCCAAAACCTAGCTGTCACAAACGGAGACGGCTGCAACGTCCGCGACAAACCAACAACAAAAGACTCAAAAATCTTAACAAAATTAAATGACGAAACGTATTTCAAACTCGTCTTAGACAGCAAAAACAAACCTGTCACAGAAAAAGACGAAAGTAACACAACATGGTATAAACTTTATATTCCGGGTACCGATACCACAGCTTGGATTAGCTCTACTATTATTACGAAGTTTTAGAAAGAACTCCGCCTATGAAAGGCGGAGTTTTTTTATGTTTTAAAATGCTAAAAGGATGGCAATTGTTTACTTCCAAATCCGATCTAATTGGCCAGCATATAATTCAATAGCTTTTTTGTAACTAAGAATTTCTTTATCATTAGTCGTCTGTATTAAACACTTTAATAATATCTCCATTGCCTGGCTATGTTCATTTAAATTATATAGCGTCATAGAATAGAAAGTTTTGAGTACCTGACTAGTTAGGAAAGCTTCGATTCCCTGTAGAAAGACATCTTTGGATTTTTCATATTCTCCTAAGGTTCTATAGGAGCTGCCTAAGCCTATGTATGCTTCTTCTAAATCCTTTGAAGGTAACCCCAACTGAATAGCTTTTTCATAGTAAGGAATAGCATTCACTTCGTCACCTAAAAGGTCAAAACTCCAAGCGCATTGATAGCTTAAGACAGCATCGTCAGGATATGTCATTACGAGTTTTAAAAGAAGTTCATTAGATGCTTTATACTCTCCACTTTTTCTTAAATCTAATGCTTTATTCAAATCAGTTTCCATTTGACCCTCCGAATAATTTGGCTTCATTCTCTTGATTAGTATTATATAGCAATTCAGAAAGTTAACACATTTAAAATTTACTGCCGTTGCCTGCAATTTTACAACCGCTGCTAAAGCTTTTACAGACGCTCCCATCCGATTTACCACCGCTCTTCATTAGTTAACTCACGAAATTGAGCAATTTAAGTCCTAAGCTGCTCCTAAATAGAGGTAGTATTTCGAGCAAAATCAAATTAGCAACGCGCAAGAAGATCATTGATAAGTAGGTATATAGCGCGCATCTTTATACTTACCTATCTTCTGAAGCTTCATCTGACTTAATAAGCGGTAGGCTTGCCGAGAATTCGCTAAGCCTAAATATTGATAGCATTCCAAACTTGAAATAGAGGGATCAATCAATGAAAAATAGTCATAGATAGCCTGGACATGAGCATCGCGACTTGTGTGATGGCAATAGGGACAGTACCAATGCATATTTATTCTTCGCATTTGCAATTTACGGCAGTTAGGACAAGCTACACCGTTCAAAACGTCCTTTCTAGAAAGGTTATACCTCTGCAATAATGGATAAGGATTATAATCAGTATGCTGTTTCAATAAGGATTGGACGAGTTTTTCTAGCTGCAGGGGTGACAATGGCTCTTTTTGTACCGGTATATTTCGAATATAGGGTTTAATATCATTTTTCAAAAGAATAGTATTAGCTGATGAAGTTAGTTCAATGTAGCTTGAGGAAAAAGGAAAAACTATCGCGCCGTAAATGGGGAGATTGATATAATTGTGTAAAAAGAATACTTGAAGTTGGTGGGTGTATTCTTCCAGTTGGGGTTCTGGACTAGGAAATGCATGTGTTTCACCTGTTGATAAATGGCGCACCAATTGTCGAGGATTTTGTCTTAATTCTATCGTTCCTTTGATATTCTTTACCTCAAACACAACTGCAAAATTTGTAGTTAACAGCAAAATATCTATTTGTATTTTAGATTCCAATACAAGAGATAAGTTATGAAATACATAATACTTTTCAGGTGAATGCAACTGACCAAGAGTATCAACTATAATTTTCTCTCCTAAATCGCCAGCTTCTATATTTCTCCATTGCCTCTCCAATTCCTGTTTCAAAGGATGAGTCGCTGATAACCGATCACTCAGTTTTCGCAAGGAATCTAAATAATGGGTGGGTGCAAAAGGTTTAATCAACATAAAAATCACTCCCAAACTCAATTGTTTAAACGAGTATATAATATGAAGAAACCTGTGTAAAATGGCTGACAATATTACAAACATCAAATAAATATACACAAAAGAAAAGCATACTTGTAAAATATAGTGAATGCTAAATTATGGCCAACTATTGCAGTTGAAAATTTATTATGCAAATATCGACTAATAGCCACAATGCCTAGCTTCAATGCTTACCATCGTTCTCTGTTGATTTACCATCACTGAGGACACATTTACTACCGTTCATACTCATTTAACAACCGCCCTCTAGAAGTTTACTCCCCAAAAAGTACAATTTAAGTCCCGAAGATACTCGCCCGTTCAGCAATCATGGGATCGCTTTGGAAAAGAAATGGCTGTCATTAAAAATATAAATAAGTAAATTAACAAGGGGAGGACCAATATTAGGTTCTCCCTTGTTTGTTTTAAATGCTGCGTTCATTTATTTGCTTTACAATATTCTCTTTAAAATCCTTAAACGGCATACTGATTGATTGTTTTTCGCCGTGCTTTCGAACATTTACTGCGTTTTCTTTTAACTCTTCTTCACCAAGCACAATAATATAAGGAATCTTTTGCATCTGTGCTCTTCTTATTTTATAGCCTAATTTTTCTTCGTCTTCATCAATTTTAACTCGTACTCCTAATTGTCTTAGCTGAGATTGGATTTTTAAGCAATAATCTAGGTGCACCTGAGAAACGGGGACAATTTGTACCTGTGTAGGAGCGAGCCAAACAGGGAAGGCTCCTGCAAAATGTTCAATTAAAATGCCTAAGAAACGATCGATGGAACCGAATACTGCGCGATGAATGACCACCGGACGAGCTTTTTCATTTTGTTTGTCTATATATGTTAAATCAAACTTCTCTGGTAGCTGGAAGTCGAGCTGTACTGTAGCACATTGATGGCTGCGTTGAATGGCATCTTTAATGTGAATATCAATTTTGGGACCATAAAACGCACCATCACCCTCATTGATTTTGTAAGGGTACCCCAAGTTATTTAGTACGTTTTCTAAAGCTGTTTCAGCACGATTCCAAAGTTCCTCGCTTCCCATTGAATCTTCTGGGCGTGTTGATAATTCTATTTCGTATTCAAACCCGAATACTTTATACACATGGTCGATGATCTTTAATGCAAGAGTAATTTCGTCTTCAATCTGTTCTGGTGTAACGAAAATATGAGCATCGTCCTGGCAAAATGATCTAACGCGTAATAATCCATTTAAAGCACCGCTGAATTCATGTCGATGAACTTGCCCGAATTCCGCCATGCGAATAGGCAAATCACGATAGGAATGTCGTTCATTTTTGAAAATGAGCATATGTCCAGGACAGTTCATCGGTTTTAAGGCAAAGCTTTGTTCATCAACCTGTGTAAAGTACATGTTTTCTTTGTAGTGATCCCAGTGACCGGATTGCTCCCACAATCTCTGATTCATCATGAGTGGAGTCCGCACCTCTTTATAATCATACTCAGCCTGTAAATTTCGTAAAAAGGACTCGAGCTCATTCCGTATAATCTGGCCATTTGCCAAATAGAAAGGCATGCCGGGTGCTTCCTCTGAGAACATGAATAACTCAAGCTCTTTTCCAAGTTTACGGTGATTTCGCTTTTCTGCTTCTTCTAGAAAGACGAAATAGTCACGTAGCTCATCCTTTGTTGCAAAAGCGACACCATAGATGCGTTGAAGCATTTTATTATTACTATCGCCTCGCCAATATGCCCCAGACACTTTTGTTAATTTAAAATGCTGGATCTTACCTGTAGAAGGTATATGGGGACCCCGGCATAAATCATAAAAGTCACCCTGTTCATAAACAGTAACTGTTTCATCCTGTGGAATGTCTTCTAACAACTCAAGTTTTAATGGATCATGCGCAAATAATTGCTTAGCTTTCTCGCGTGAAACTTCCTTTCGATTTATCTGCACGTTTTCATTAATGATTTGTTTCATGACCTTTTCTATTTGAGGTAAATCACTTGGAGTGATAGGGGAATCCAGCTCCACATCATAATAAAAACCATCTTCAATGACAGGACCAATTCCAAAATGAATAGAAGGATATATGCGTTTTAATGCGTGCGCCAATAAGTGGGCTGTTGAATGGCGAACCACTGCTATTCCTTCTTTTGAAGCTGCATCATATAAGGAAATCTGTGCATCTTCTGTAATCGGACGTGCTACATCTGTAGGTATCCCATTTACATAACCGACAATTGTCTTTTTAGAAAGACTGGGGCTAATGGAGTTGGCAATATCTGTTAGTGTTAGGCCTCGTTCGTATTGCTGTTGTTTGCCATCTGGAAATTGAATTTGTATAAATTGATCATTCATCATGTTAAACACTCCTATTTTTATAATAAAAAAACACACGCATCCCTAAACAAGGGACGAGTGTGTTGTTAACCCGTGGTTCCACCCAACTTTCCATACGCTAAAGAATAGCCTATGGCTCTGGTGCTGTAACGTAGCATAGACGGTATTGGATACTACATTCCCCAATACAGCTCAAAGGTGGTAAATTATTTTCCTAAGCTAGGAAGATTTCAGCAAAACTTCCCTCTCTGTAAACCGTAAAAATAATTCCTGTCCTTATCATCGCTTTTGAATTTTTCATGCCAATCAATGGAATCCTCCGTTAAATACAAAAAAACGCACGCATCCCTAATAAAGGGACGAGTACGTTTTAACCCGTGGTTCCACCCAACTTCCCATAAGTTAGAAAACAACTTATGGCTTTGGTGCTGTAACGTAGCATAGACGGTACCGGATACTAGATTCCCCGATACAGCTCAAAGGTGGTAAATTACTCTCCTGCGTTAGGAAGATTTCAGCAAAACTTCCCTCTCTGTAAACCGTAAAAGTGATTCATGTCCTTATCAGTGCTTCTTTAGAATTAAAATTATTATATATATTATGATAAGTAGAACTATTTAGCAACACCTATTTTAATTATGAACAATTTATTATCTTAACCTCCTCACCAATCCAATCATTTTACATCCCCTTAAACTTCCGCTAGCATTATGACGTATAAATATCACATTTACACAGATAGATGAAAAAAGGAAGGATGAGTAACATGAGACTCTCTATTCTAGATCAAGCGCCGATTCCAAAAGGGGCTAAACCGGCACAGGCTTTAAAAAACAGCGAAACATTGGCGATTCTTGGCGAAGAGCTAGGCTATCACCGTATGTGGATGGCAGAGCATCATAACGGGCAATCGCTTGCAAGCTCTGCGCCTGAAGTAACAGCGGCTCACTTGGCTGCTAAAACAAACCGTATTCGTATCGGCACAGGCGGCATCATGATGATGCATTACTCACCATTAAAAGTAGCGGAAGTGTTCAAAACATTAAGCGCACTGTCACCTGGCCGCATCGACTTTGGCGTTGGACGCGCACCAGGCGGGGATACTTATGCTATTTATGCGATGGCAAAAGGTAAACGACCTGAGATGACGGATCAATATAAAGAAATTGAAACAACCCTTAAGTTAATGAACGATCAAAAATCAGGCATTTCTGTCTATGATTCAGTCGTGGCGACACCAGCGCAAGTGGAACTTCCTGAAGCATGGTTATTAGGCTCGACTGGTAATAGTGCCGTACGAGCAGGTCGCATGGGTATGGGTTACTCCTTTGCTCAATTCTTCAATGGCGGGATGACAAGAGAAATCTTCGACACATATCGCGCTAATTTCGAGCCTTCATACTTTATGGAAACACCAGAAATTTTGGTGACATATGCGACAACTGTAGCGGAAACAAAAGAAGAAGCAGAATTTTTAGCGATGCCGATTGATATTTCTAGACTACAGCTGATGCAAGGTAATTTAATTCAAACCTTGTCACCAGAAGAAGCAAAAGATTATCCATTAACTGAAATGGACAAAATGATGATTGAAGAAAACCGCAAATTGCATCTAGTCGGAACACCGAAGGAAGTAGGCGATATTATTCGCCGAGACCAAGAGCAATACGGTTTTGACGAAGCGATGTTCAATTGCAACCAATTCAGCATCGAAAGCCGAAAACAAAGCTACACACTATTAGCAAAAGAATTATTGGATTAATTTATATCCACAGCAGAAGCAGGGCAAATATGAATAAAATAAGAAACCAGAAGCGCTGATTAAGTCAGTTCTTCTGGTTTTTTTGTGTTTAAGTAATCTGTAAATGCTCTAATTATTAAAATTATTGGATAGAAAGGTTGTAGAATACCTTACTCATATTTCTTTATTCTACAAAAGCTAATAAAAGGAGTCTTTCTATGGAAGATACAGAAGTTAAATTAATACCGGATGAAGCATTAGTTTCTATGAGTAATATGGAAGAAGTTATCCCAACGAACATTCTAGAAATAGGTGCTCAAACAAAATGGAAAAAGGGGTTTTCTGGGCAAGAGGTAGTCATTGCTGTTATAGATACGGGTTGTGATAGTAGTCACCCAGATTTATCTGAAGCGATAATTGATGGCTATAATTTTACGACTGAGCATTATGGGAATCCTGAAAATTATAATGATACGAACGGTCACGGTACCCATGCGGCAGGTGTGATAGCAGCTGCGCAAAATAATAAGGGAGTTATAGGTATATCATTCAAATCCAAATTATTAATTTTAAAAGTACTAAATTCTGTTGGCGGTGGATCTATTGATAATCTAATTAAGTCTCTTGACTATGCTTCAAATTGGCGTGGACCAAATAATGAAAGAGTTAGAATCATATCTCTATCACTTGGTACAAAGCAATCTTCGACGGAGCTCCACAACGCTGTAAAGAGAGCGATAAATAATGGAATATCAGTTGTAGTAGCTTCAGGAAATGATGGTGATGGAGAATTTAGTACGAATGAATATCGATATCCAGGAGCTTATGAAGAAGTGATTGAGGTTGGGGCAATTGATCAGAATCAAAAAATAGCACATTTCTCAAATACAAATGAGTATGTTGATCTCTATGCTCCTGGAGTTAATGTGTATTCAACATTTCTAAATCAACAATATGCGATTTTATCAGGTACTTCAATGGCTGTACCACATGTAGCAGGAGCGTTAGGTTTACTGATTGAAGAGCATGAATATAAACAAAATAAAAGGTTAAGTGAACAAGAAATTTATGACATTCTAATGCTACATACAGAGAATAGAGAATTAAATAATCATAATATAAATATTTTATCTTTATCTAAAAAACCTTTTAAAAGAAAGGAGGAAATCAGATGAATGATTCCTTAACAATTAAAGAATTGTTTGTTAAATGCTATTGTGAATCTAGGAAAACACAAGCATACTTAACACAGTGCTTGGATAAATGCCCAGAAGAGGAGAGAGAATACTTAATAGAGCTTGTAGAAAAAACAGCCTCAACCTCTAAAAAAATAAAAGAATTTTACGAAAAGCATTAGATTTTATTGTAAAAAATGGTATAATTAAAAAGTAAATATTCAGACAAAAAGTAGAATAAACCTATTTATGACTATACATTGCTAGTCATTTTTTTACAACCAAAAATAGAACATACATTCTCTTTTTGTGTAGGTGTGGAGGTAATTATTATGGAATTTAACATGACAGAAGGATATTGTACGGATGCCCTTCAAAAGTTCAAGTTGGATAATGAGGAGTTTTTAAAAAATAATATTGTTCTTTCCTTTCTTAAAAATAAGGACCATGAGGATTTATTTGTTACTGCTATATGTAATCCAACTATTGAAAATGAGAAAAAATTAGACAATGCCTTTAGGAAGTTTTATTTTCATATTCGGTTTATTTCTTTTATCTCAACAGCTATATATTTTAATGCAGTCAACTTCGATAAAAAACATAGAAAGATTCAACAACGACACCCTCTAACTGTTGATAGACCTTTAGGAAATGATGAAGATGGCACCTTTAAGGATTTAATTACTGATGAAAAAGCCCAAATTCATATTGATCATATTATACAAAAAGAAAGCATTTTGGATTATCTCGAAGATCCACAGTTATGCTCAGCGGTTGAGAAGTTAACGGAAAAGCAAAAGGAAATAATCAATTTAGCATTCGTAAACGGACTCTCAGACACCCAAATTGGGAAGATACTGAACAAATCTCAGCAATCTGTTTCTAAGACTAGAAAAAAAGCAATTCAGAATATAATACAGTCTTTAAAAGGAGGGAAAAATAGCAAATGACAGAAATCCCTGAATGGATTGTTATTTTAGGGAACTTTGGGTTTCCTATAGCCATAACAATGTACTTATTCGTTCGTTTTGAAAAGAAAATAGAAAATTTAGAAGCAGCTATAACAGAACTAGGACAAGTTATTAAAGAAACAAGGAGGAATTAATAGATGACAGTATTCTTATATGAGTTAGTAAAAGAATCACAAGAAAGCAAACATGCAATGCAATCATTAATTGATTTATTTGAACCTAAATTAAAAAAATCTCTTTCGCTTACAAGCTATGAAAATCGAGAAGATTTAGCACAAGAATTAAAATATACACTTATTAAATATATTCATGGATATCAAGTAGAGGAAACACCGGGGTTTTATGATTTGAAAAGAAAAATAGAAAATAAAAGAGCTATGTGAAGAGCTTTAAATTATATGTAATCATAATTTCTATAATAAAACGGAGGGAAATTTTGTATGGAAATCATCGTCTATACTCAACCAAATTGTATATATTGCGAAAATCTCGTAAGCTTTCTTGAAGAAAAGAAAGTGAATTATAAAGAGATAAATATCCATAAAAGTTTGAGGTGTACGAAGAATTCAGTCAACTAGGAGGGAGAGCTACACCTTATATTATTAAAAAAATAAATAATAAAATTGTTTCAAAGATTGTAGGATTTAATAAAAAAGAGATAAGAACTGAACTTAATATTTCTTAATTTAAATTTTAGCAGGTAGAAAATTTATTTCTATCTGCTTTTTTCTATATAAAAGGGTTGTTATTTCATCAACGTTTTCCTCTTTATTAATTATTATGCTGTGTTAGAAAGGATGAGAAAATTGAAGGTTTTAAAAGTATTAACAACTAGTAATTTAAAGATGCATAAGTATTTATTGTTAATAGGGTTAGCTAGTTTATTACTTTATGGGGGACTCATTGAATATACATTGCTATATAAAGCGAAAGATCCAGGTAATGCTTTACAATTTTCAAGTTTTTTAATCCAGTCGGGTATGTTGTTTTTTCTGTTGATAGGATTTCAATTAGCCACTAAGAATCTAACAAGCTCGCTGTATCAAGTAGCAAATAAAGAAATGAGAAAATTACATTGTATTAATATATCC
Source organism: Rummeliibacillus sp. TYF-LIM-RU47 (assembly GCF_008638315.1). Classification (NCBI taxonomy): domain Bacteria; kingdom Bacillati; phylum Bacillota; class Bacilli; order Caryophanales; family Caryophanaceae; genus Rummeliibacillus; species Rummeliibacillus sp. TYF-LIM-RU47. The sequence goes on from NZ_VVIR01000001.1 coordinate 234,585, forward strand.
TTTTTATTTATTTTATCCTTACTGTTTGTTTTAACTTTTATCATAAGTACTAACATTTATTATCACTGTATAGACCCTACTAACTCTTTTGTAAAAGAGAGTTCACTGTTCTTTTTGTATTATTGGTGGTTGCCTTTTATTATAAGTGCCCTTATAGGCTATATTTTTGGATTGAGTTTCTCTAGCAAAATAGTTTACGTGTGCATATTTATTGTTTGGGCAATTCTCTCACCTACAAATCTAAACTTTTTAAATAATTTGCTTGTTAACTCACAATTAATAGAGGTAGCCAATTGGCTACAAAATATAAATTTAGGTGTATCTAAAGTTGATGAGTTATATAATTCATTATTTAGCTTTGAATTTGATTGGTATAAAAAAGGCATGTTATTGCTCACCTTAATTTTAATTGTTATTTTACAGATTATCTTTTTGAAAAAATGGAGATTTCAGCAATACAGTATTATCTTAGTGTTTGTTTTATTGTTGTGTTACAGCTCTATTCCATATCATTATTCAAAAAACCAATTACAAGATATACCTACTTTAGCAAAGGAATACGAGTATTATAGAAATTTAGAAAGCACCCCCAAACAAAAATACTTTGATTATAGAATTGATAAAGTTAATTTGAGTATACAAAACACAAACTTATTTTCCGTAACGGCAAAACTTCAAATTTCTAATGTAAAAGATCCTAACATAGCTTTTACTTTATATAAGGGCTTTAAAATAAAGAATATTTCTTTAGATAACGGTAAACCGGTAAAATATTATCAAACCGGTGATTATATATACGTGAATCTTTCTGAAATTAACAAGAAAAAAATAAATACATTGAAATTTACTTATTCGGGCAATGGCACTATGAGAAATCCATCAATTGGGGATGTCGTTTATCTCCCTCATAATTTTACTTGGATTCCTAGTAATCAAAGAATGCCTACCCACTATTTATTTAATCAGGGAGTTACAGCTGCTGCGATTAACAATTCGCCTAATATAGAGTATAGCCTGATACTCCGGGATAACCAGAGACGTTATTTTACGAATTTACGATATGAGGGAAAAGGGAGGTACTATGGTGTAGCTAAAGGTGTTACTTTAATTACCGGAGAACTGACGCATAAACATGATAATAATATGGAAGTGGTTTATCCTAGCTCTTGGTTCCCTTATAAAGAGGAGTTTAAACAGTATGTTACTCAATACAAAGAAGACCTACAAAGATACAATCGTCTTTTAAAAACAAAAAACAAAATACCCCAGAGAATTATATTGCTCCCTACTCTGGATCCGTTTATTTCTGGCATAAATCCACACTCTATTGGGGATGGAACTAATCTTATTATCCATTTGGACCCCAGTAAATTTACAAGAGTGATACCTATCGAAAAGGGGATTCCCTTTCAGATAGACAGTGCTTTTAATGAATACAATAGCTTAACTGAAAAACAAAGAATAAATTGGCTAATTTTTAATAGTTTTGTAGGCTTCAAAATCAGTAACAAGTCTCATGCAGCAGAGTCATTATTTTATTTTTACCTTGAATCCATTCATAGTGCTTTGACACCAAATGAACAAAAAATATTAAAGGATCTAATAAATTTTAGAGAGCGACTTTCAAATGACTTCTTAAAAAAGTGGAAATATCTTATATGCGATAATGAAGAAGATGACTGGAAACAAATCCGGTCTTTAATCAAAGAGAGCTTACTAAAAGAGAGAAAATCGTAAAGGATTTTCTCTTTTTTATATTAGTCCTAAAATATAAAGCTATTTTAAAAATAAGGTTGTAATAATAGCTCTATCTCTTTCTTTATATAATGTCAGCTGATACAAATTAATGCATTAATTTAAAAATGATGAGGAGGAATAGGTATGACAATGGTTTTAGAAAGGTTAAATGTCAAAAAGATTATTGTGTCAGGGGTACTTTTAATGAGTGTGCTTATGGGGATCAATGCATTTGCGGCAATGGATAAATATTCAACTGCTAAATTGAACTTTGCTAGTAAAGCAATTGGGGACAACGTAAATATTTGGGATGGAAAAGCAAAGGTTACTGCAAAAAATGATACTGCAGGTTCTGAACCAACCTTTAGTGCAACAATTAAAAAATCTGTTACATTGCTACCAGATCCAACAACCTGGAATAAGAATATGTTTTCTAGAGGAAGTTTTTCTTCTACAGTTTCTATTTCTGAAGCATCCACCTATTATGCCCAAGCTTCAACACTTTCACCTTTAGGTATGGGGAATGTACAAGTGCAATCACTAGACACTAGTTGGTAAAACATTAAAACAAGATGGACCATTAATTTAATTAATGGTCCATTTGTTTAGTATATAAGAATCTTAAAATAATAGGAGGTTCCTAATGATAAAAATAAGTAATTTATCTAAAACGATAAGAAGGAAAGTAATACTAGATAATATTAATGCAGAATTAAGCGGGATTACAGGGATAATTGGTCCGAATGGTGCTGGCAAAACAACTCTTATGGAGATTATTGCTTCTGTTCAGAAAGCGGATAGCAAATCAATAATTACTTATAACAATAATAATCGGAAAGTGAAAATTGGCTATTTACCTCAAAACTTTAATATCTATCCTAACTTGACTGTAATCCAAGTCATTGAATTAATAGCATCTTTAAAAAAATCTTACCATAAAGTCTATATTGAACAGTTAATAGATCAAATGAATTTAGAACTTTATCGAGATGTTAAATTAAAAAAACTATCGGGGGGAACTTTACAAAGAGTTGGTATTGTTCAGGCCCTCTTAAATAAACCGGATTATTTAATAATCGATGAACCTACTACAGGTTTAGATATTATTGAAGCAATTAAACTAAGGGAGTCTTTGCTGAGTCTGAAAGATGAGGTGGAGATTATAATATCTTCCCATATTCCAGAAGATATAGCATCGATATGTGATAATTTGCTCGTAATTAAAGAAGGTAAAAAAATATATGACGGGGATATTAATCAACTAATCTCAAAAACATCTAATACAACCTACGAAGGCATTATAAATAGGTCGGAATTGAATAGCGCAAACTCAATGGGAAGGTTAGTTCGGGTCGAACCATTGGATAGTAATCAAGTAAAGGTTAGATTGGTTACCAATAATCCATTAAATAATAATTGCTTTAATAAAGTAGAAGCAGACTTTTTAAGTGGTTACATAAATTTATTGGAAGGGGATTATAATGTCTAAAATTATCAGGATAAAGTCAATATCAGTCCAATCTTTATTAAGTATCATCGCTATAATGTTTTTGATTTTTTTCATCGTGATAATGGCTGATATTTTTAAGAGTGCAAATACTATCTTTCTTTTAATTCAAATTGTTTTTGTTCCCCTTTTTAGTATTCTTGTGCTTTTTCTTTTTTATGATCTTTTTGGTACAAGACATACTTCTTTTCTTCTAACAATTTACGATGATTTGGTACAAAGGATTTTTTTTATTTATTTCGGCCTATATAGTATTTTATTATTAATACTTTGCCTTTCATTAAAGACTATTTATGAGGATTTCAATGTATTAGTAGGCTTCTCTTTACTGTTATCTCAAATATTGTTGTTTAGCAGTATATTTTTGTTTCTTTTTATGATTATATCTGACATTAGTATTACCATATCTTTAATGGCTCTTTATCTATCAATAGAATTAGCAACATTTGGTGCTAACCGATTATTATATCATGCATTTTATTTTAATTTACACACTCCAATGAGTCTTTCTACTGTAATCAATATATTTATCATCAATCTTACATTAGGCTTGATAAGTTTTAGACTCTGTAAATCTATCGTTACTTTTGATTAAACTGAAATTTCATCCTGTGGTTGTAAATTAGACGTATTCCTTTTCTTTATATAATGTCAGCTGGCAAATTAAAAATAAAAGGAGGTCCAACAAATGGAAGTTGGATATCATTTAAACCAAGAAGAGATTACAGCTTTAATAAGTAGCTTTAAACAGAAACAAAAGTTTCAAAACTTAATGAAGGAAATTAAACGATACAGTGAATTAGATTTCGATACAGAAAAAGCAGAAGTGATTCAAGCCTTAAAATTTGATACGACAAAAGGGGAGCAAGTAATCACTGCTAAAGCACTGGTACTGCAATTTAGTGATAAAGTTAACATTCGGTATATTACACGATACTTAAATGGAGATCTTGAAACAACGAATGATTTTTTTGTAGGAACACTTAATCATAACAGCATTGAAGAACCAGAAAAAATTCTACAAACAGTTATGAGGGCAAGTGATGACAATGTTGTTTCTGTAATCAAAAATGAATTTGATGAAGAAGCAGTAGAGATGTCGGCAGAAGCAAATGAAAAATTTGAAGAAGAATTTAACTACGATGAAAATTATGAGCCAGGTCAATTAGTCGGACAAGTTGATGCTCAGAGCCCAATTAAAGGTTGTATTGCAGGCGGCTATATTTATTGTGGTGATTCGTGTGGAGGGTACCCTGCATGTAAGAGTACAAAAAGTGGAGTAAATGGTCTGGATAACTGCTGTAAAACACATGATTGTTGCTACAACACCTATGGCGTAGGTTACCCGCATTGCTATTGCGATCAACAATTATGTGATTGCGCCCAAGCTGCTCCTTTTGCCAAGGCTAAGATACTCGTTGAGTCAGCATTCTGCTTTGTATGCTAGTATTCAAAGAATCTATAATGTTAATAAGTCGATGAAACGGTAAATAAAAATGGTTCTATACATCAATTTTGATGTTAGGAACCATTTTTTATTTGCTCAAGCATACAAAATCAGAGATAACGGCATTATATATTATTCGTACAATGTTTTATATTCAATGTAGGAGATGTATTTCAGTATAAGGATAGTATTTGATATTTTATTGAATAATGATTTCCCCAACATATTGAGCCTTTCCTTTATCTGAATTAAGATTAACTTCAATCAAATATTCGCCTTTTTCTTTCGGTACACTAAATGTTTGTTCATTTTTGACCTCTAAATCAATCTTTTGTTGGTTCTTTGAAAGTACGATACTTATACCGTCGGGATCAAAATGGCCATCTTCAATCAAAAAGTCAACTTGTTGGCCACTCTTAAGTTTTATTGGTTCTTGTTTCTGGGCCAAGGAATTAATATCGTCCGTTTTTTTATTATATTTTTTATTATAATCCCATTTAACATTTGCTTTTGCTAATTCTGTCTCTTCACTAATGTTGTTGGGATCTACTAGTGAAACAGTTGGGGGAGAGAAATCGTAATTTTCGCCAAAACAACCTGTTAATAAAAGGGCAAGACATAAGCCTATAGCCCATTTTAATATCCTCATTATTGATTTTACACTCCTTTAAGTTTAAAAGTTACATTTATTATAACATTCTAACTACAAATCCCATAACACCCTTATTAACACAAATCTGAATTCCTTATTTAGAAGGTTTCTACATAACGAATAGCTGATTGCAGAGTATGTATAGTTTGATGGTAATGGGTGATCCATTTCTTTATGTTTCTTAAAATTATGGTTGTGAATAAGGTGATATGCGTTTCTTTATATAAGGTAAGTAAGAATGGTGATATAGCCAAGAGGTAAGGCGAAGGTCTGCAAAACCTTTACACCACGGTTCGATTCCGTGTATCACCTTTATGAATAAATCCTATAATTTCAAGAAGATTTTATGAGTGTCAAATATTAATGAAAAAGGCGGTCCTGTCCTTCAGGGCTGCTTTTTTTGAATTCAACTTGAAGATTGTTCTAATCAAAAAGCCTTTATAATATAAATAAAAAGCCGCATGTAATCAAACTTTTTACAGTTGATTACATACGGTTTTTAAAAAATTTTATGCCTTCTTAGAGGTAAGTTATACCATAAAGAGTACCTCTCCCGGTTGTTGGGTAGGAATCGCTCGCCCTTCCCACTCTTAAAGCGTAAGTGTCACCAGTAATACTAAATTCTCCAGTATTTAATGTAGCACCCGGTTTTACTGTCCAAGATTTCACAACTTTCATTGCAAACTTATACGATAGTATGGAAACTTTGAGATCATTATTTCCTGTATTTGTAGCGGTAACTTTTGCGACGCCACCTAGAATATCAATACGTGCACTCTGCATATAACCAGCTAAAGGACTGTCATAGTTAACTGAAACACTGTTTGTCTCTTTTGGAATTCCTTGAGCAGATACTTCTTTATTGATTTCCTCTTTTTTAAATTGATCGTAATCTTTTTTCATACTCTTCATCCTCCTGAAATTTTTTGAATTACATGTAATAAAGAAGGCTAAGGGGGAAGATTTACAACCTTGCTTAGGAATTTATAAAATCAATCTAATATCGAATAAGTACCGTGAAAATCAATTTCTCACTATATTTCTTCCTATACAAAGGTTGCTGCGAGGTTTAAATTATGCTGAATTTAATTAATCTAAAAAAGTTTTGAAAACAGTATTGACAAGAGTTTGATTTCATGAGAAGATTATCTCGAATTAAAGATATTTGTTTTAAGTCTATTATTTTTTTAATATATATCTCGATTTCGAGACAGTTAGTATTTTCAGATTATATACATTGGAGGAGATTTAAAATGGCAAAATGGACAGTAGATCAATCACATTCAACAGTAGGTTTTGAAGTAAAACACATGATGGTTTCAAAAGTAAGAGGACTATTTGATTCTTATACTGCAGATGTAGAAGCAGCAGATTTAACGGATTTAACAACAGCAACAATCGCATTCAAATTTGATGTAGCAAGCATTAACACAAACAGCGAAGATCGCGATAATCATTTGAAATCAGCAGATTTCTTCGATGCAGAAAACAACCCAACTATCGACTTTACATCTACAAACATCGTAAAAGATGGCGATGACTACAAAGTAACTGGTGATTTAACAATCAAAGGCGTAACAAAACCAGTAACATTCGACGTAGAGTACGGCGGTAAAGGTACAAACCCATGGGGCATAGAAGTGTACGGATTCGAAGCGGAAACAAAAATCAACCGTGAAGAATTCGACTTAACTTGGAACGCAGCACTAGAAACAGGTGGCGTACTAGTAGGTAAAGACATCAAAATCAAAGTGGAATTAGAAATTAACCCAGCTGCATAATAAAAGCTTGTGTATAATGCTGAATTTAGTTGATATAAGTTCAGCATCATCTTCCAAACAAAAGCTCAAAAGCATTTTTTTTAAAACAATATCTCGAATTCAAGATAATTATGGGAGGGGTATTTCATGGATGCACTTAAAGGACTACATCACGTTACAGCTATAACAAGCAGTGCAGAAAAAATATATGATTTCTTCACTTACGTATTAGGTCTTCGATTAGTGAAAAAAACAGTGAACCAAGATGATATCCAAACCTATCATTTGTACTTCACAGATGATGTCGGCAGCCCAGGAACAGATATGACATTCTTTGACTTTCCAGGTATTCCAAAAGGGGTGCATGGCACAAATGAGATTTCTAAAACATCTTTCCGGGTTCCTAATGATGAGGCATTAGCGTATTGGGTAAAACGCTTTGATAAATTTGAAGTGAGACATACAGGAATCCAAGAGCAGTTTGGCAAAAAGACTTTATCATTCGTCGATTTTGACGACCAGAATTATCAGCTCATATCAGATGAGTTAAACGCGGGAGTGCCAGCAGGGACACCTTGGCAAAACGGACCGGTGCCACTTGAATATGCGATTACCGGATTAGGACCTATTTTTGTCCGGACTTCTTTTGCTGACTACTTCAAGCAACTGTTAGAGGAAGTATTCTTCATGAAAGAAGTCGCTAAAGAAGGCTCATTCAAACTATTTGAAATGGGTGAAGGTGGCAACGGGGCTCAAGTAATCGTTGAAATGAACACCGTGCTTCCGCAAGCTCGACAAGGCTATGGCACAGTCCATCACACAGCATTCCGTGTGAATGACAGAGCGGACTTGGATGCTTGGCAACAACGTTTAGAGTTATATAAACTGCCAAACACCGGCTATGTAGAACGTTACTATTTTGGTTCTCTTTATACAAATGCTGCCCCTTCCATTTTATTTGAATTAGCAACAGATGGTCCTGGCTTTATGGGGGATGAACCATATGAAACGCTTGGCGAAAATCTATCATTGCCGCCATTCTTTGAGCCAAAACGCGAAGAAATCGAAAAAATCGTAAGGCCTATTGATACAGTGCGCAGTACTCGCACATTAGAAAAGGAATATTTATAGGGAAGTGAAATCATGGGATTTATGTCTAAATTATTTGGTACAAAACAAGAGGAGGAAGAAACAATGACAAAAGTAAATATCGGTATTATTTTAGGATCAACTCGTGAAGGACGTGTAAGTCCACAAGTAGGCGCTTGGGTAAAAGAAATCGCAGACAAACGTGGTGACGCGAACTACACAATCATTGATATTGCAGATTACAAGTTGCCACTACTAGGTGAAGCAGGCGGAGATGCATCAGGCGCAGCTGCATGGTCAGAAGCTGTTGCAGCACAAGATGGTTTTGTATTTATCGTTCAAGAATACAATCATTCGATTACTGGTTCACTTAAAAATGCACTAGACTACCTTCGCGAAGAATGGAACAACAAAGCAGCTGGTATCGTATCATACGGTTCAGTTGGCGGTGCTCGTGCAGCAGAACATCTGCGTGGCATCTTAGGTGAATTGCTTGTAGCGGATGTTCGTGTACACCCAGCATTATCATTGTTCACAGATTTCGAAAACGGTACAGACTTTAAACCAAAAGCTGTTCAAGAAGAATCAGTGAATCAAATGTTAGATCAAGTCGTTCCTTGGTCAAAAGCATTGTTCACTATTCGTTAATCTTTCTTTCATTCATATACATGCGCAGCGACTTGCGCATGTATATGTACATCATGAAAATTGAGCAAATCGCATCAAACAAGTTGATGGATGTGCTCAGTCGTTGTGAAAAAAGGGATAGATAAGGGGATATAGAGATGACAGAATTCACGCAGTTGGTAAAAGAAAGACGATCGGCAAGCAACTTTCTTCCGAATTATGAAATTTCACAGGAAGAGTTAGATGAAATATTTGGACTAGTAAAGCTTGGACCCTCAGCTTTCAACCTTCAACACACGCATTATATAGTCGTGACAGACCCAGAGGTGAAAGAAGAAATAAGAAAGGCCGCTAATGGGCAGTATAAGGTCCATAGTGCATCAGCTGTCATCTTGGTGCTAGGCGATAAAGAAGCCTATAAAAAAGCAGCCGAAATCAATGAAGGATTATTGATGCTGGGTATATTAAATAAACAAGAATATGACTTTGCGGTAGAAGGTACTGTTGATCTGTATGAGACAAGAGGACCATCATTCCAAAGAGATGAAGCCATCCGAAATGCTTCCTTATCTTCTATGCTGTTTATGCTAGCAGCGAAAGAAAAAGGCTGGGACACTTGCCCGATGATTGGATTCGAAGAGGATAAAGTAAAAGAAATCCTGAATATCAGTGATCAATACGAGGTAGCATTAATGATTACACTAGGTAAAGAAAAAGTAGCGAGCAGACAACCACGAGGCTATCGCAAGCCTGTGAATGAGTTCGTCACCATCGTTTAATAAAGAATTGGAGTGAGTAAAATGAGCAAAAAAACAATGGGTATTCATCACATTACAGCCATTGTAGGCCACCCACAAGAAAACGTAGATTTTTATGCAGGTGTATTAGGATTACGTTTAGTGAAAAAAACAGTCAACTTTGATGATCCGGCAACTTACCATCTTTATTTTGGGAACGATGGCGGAAAACCAGGCACTATCATTACCTTCTTCCCTTGGGCAAATGCACAGCAAGGTGAAATTGGTGACGGACAAGTTGGGGTAACAGCATATGCTATTCCACAGGGTTCTTTGGCATTTTGGAAACAAAGATTGGCTAAATTTAATGTGCAATATACAATTGCAGAACGTTTTGGCGAAGAAGTTCTAGCATTTGATGATCCTCATGGCTTACATTTAGAGCTAGTTGAAAGAGAAGCAGGGGAAACAAATACATGGACTACCGGAGAAATCACACCACAATACGCTATTAAAGGATTTGCCGGAGCTACACTTTATTCTGCAAATCCAAGCGAGACAGCTATGTTAGTCGAAGAAATCATGGGCCTTGAAGTAGTAGGGCAAGAGGGAGATTATATTCGTTTCCGTTCTAGCGCTGATATCGGAAATGTCATCGACCTGAAACTAACAACAAATGGCCGTGGAATTATGGGTGTCGGAACAGTTCATCATATTGCATGGCGTGCCATTGATAATGAGGACCAATTAGATTGGCAGAAATATATCTCTCAGCATGGGTATGGCGTAACACCGGTTCGAGATAGGAATTATTTCAATGCCATCTACTTTAGAGAGCATGGCGAAATCCTGTTTGAAATGGCGACAGATCCTCCAGGATTCGCACATGATGAATCACCAGAAACAATGGGTGAAAAATTAATGCTGCCTGAGCAGTTTGAACCTTATAGAGCGGGCATGGAACGGAGATTAATACCGATTGAAGTGAGAGAGCTAGATTAAATCATATAAAAGGAATGATGACGATGCGATCGATTGACCCAGAAACAATGGCTGAAAGAGATAATTATAAATTTTTGACAGGAAGTATTATCCCTAGGCCGGTTGCATTTGTTACTACCCTTACGCAAGATGGAGTTCTGAACGGAGCTCCATTTAGCTACTTTAATATCGTTTCATCTAATCCGCCTATGATTTCCCTATCGATTCAACGGTCAAACGGGAAAATGAAGGACACAGCGCGAAACATCCTGGACTCTAACGAATTTGTCGTTCATATTGTGGATGAACACAATGTAGGTAAAATTAATATTACTGCAGCCAGCCTTCCACCTGAACAAAGTGAAGTAGAGCTAGCAAACTTAACGCCTGTGGAAAGTACAAAGATTGCTGTACCGGGCATCAAAGAATCAAAGGTCCGAATGGAATGTGTACTGGAGCAAGCCTTAGAGTTAGGTGGCACAGATGAGCCTGGCTGTGACCTGATTATTGGTAAAGTCGTTCAATTTCATATAGAAGAGGCTATTTATGAAAAAGGAAGAATTAATCCTAGAGGATTAGCGGCCGTTAGCAGATTGGCAGGCCAATCCTATGCTAAAATTGGTGAGATGTTTGAAATAGAAAGACCGAAATAGCTTTAGTTATGAGAGAACACAAGAGGAGGTTACAACATGAAGCACATTTTTAATAAGGGGACCAACCCAAATAAACCAACATTTTTAATGCTCCATGGCACCGGTGGGAACGAACTTGATTTGCTGCCATTAGCAGGAGTCATAGATGATGAAGCCAATGTATTAAGCGTTAGAGGGAATGTCTTAGAACAAGGCATGCCAAGGTTCTTCCGCCGATTATCTGAAGGGGTATTTGATGAAGAAGATTTAATCTTCCGCACGAGAGAGCTAAATGAGTTTCTGGATGAAGCAGCAGAAAAATACGACTTCGATCGAGATAACATCATTGCCATCGGTTACTCAAACGGAGCCAATATCGCAGCCAGTCTGCTATTTCACTACCAACATGCATTAAAAGGAGCCATCCTGTTACACCCAATGGTGCCGAGAAGAGGCATCGCTTTACCAGACCTAGCAGGAAAATCTGTATTTATTGGTGCCGGAACAAACGACCCGATCTGCTCTCCTGAAGAGACGAAAGAATTACAACAGCTACTGCAACAAGCCAATGCTAGCGTTGAGCTTCACTGGGAAAATAGAGGTCATCAATTAACAATGGGTGAAGTGGAAAGTGCTAAGGAATGGTATTTGAAGTTAGGTTAGAATCCTATTTATATAGTCTTTAGCTTCATTAAATGAACGAGATTCATTTAGTGGGGTTAAAGGCTTTTTTTCATGCGCTTATTAAATTGAAAAAGGGACAATCTGAAATTTACTGTTGTTCCTACGAGAAATACAACCGCTCACGAGGCGTTTACTAACACTCTCATCCAATTTACTGCCGCTAAGAAGAAGTATACTCAAGAAAAAAGACAAATTAAGTCCCCGCTTTCTATCCGTTAGCAAAACTCACAGATTTTGCTACCAATGATTAAACTCCAACAAAAATCTTCTAAAAAAAGTTTACCAATACAAAACATCGGGTATCTCCTCTCTATGAACAAAATCTAAAGGAGGAAGACAGATGTCACAAGAAGAAATGCAAATGAAGTTCAAAGAAATCCTATTATACGGTTACCAAAGAGGAAATGAAGAGGGTACACTCTCTGCTTCAGATTTAGTACAAGAACTAGCGGATAAAATGAAGGACGTTCTATGGGTCGCAAATACACAAGGGTAATGATAACAAGTATAACTTCAAGCAACTTTTCGAAAATTCGCCAATTGCACTTACACCAAAAACTCCCTATAAACAGATCAACATAAAAGGCACCCTTAACAAACTCGTCAAAGGTGCCTTTTTTCATGCCTTAAATCTTAACAGTATTATTTTCCCGTACACGTTTGATTATCCGACCTCGGCGCCTTTTTAGCGCTACGATACTAGTACCATATTTTACCGAAAGTTCTTCATAGGAGAATCCTCTAATATAGTAATCTATGAGAAATTGCTGATCTTGTTCCTCCAGTTTATTCAACAAACCTTCCAGTTCATTAGCTACTTCGTTGTCAAACTCCATAGGCAAGTGTATCTCCAGCTGGGAGCTTTCTTCAGGCTGATAGTGCGTCTCATAGCGGATTTCTCGTTTTAATTCATCTAGAATACTGCCATGAATGCACCTATAAGCATAGGGAGTAAAGTCGCCCTGTCTGCTGTCGTATTTTTGCCACGCCTGCCACAGAGCAATGCGAGCAGTTTGGCGATAATGCTCATGATTTTTGTAGATTTTACATTTACGGATGGCAGCTGAAATCATGGGCTCGAATCTTGTCAGTATTTCTTCAAAATGATACATATTTGATTTCTCAATTCTCATTGTGCACAACGAATTATTCCTAGGTGAGTTCAGAATAGAATGTTTTCAGAAAGAGGTACAAAAGCTATTCTGTCGAATAATCGCGCCAAAAAGGTCGTTTGCTGGTTCCAAACGATTCAAATGGAAGCCGTAAACGACAAAAGTGAACTATTTTAAGTTGGTGAGAAGAAAAATAGAGAAATCATTTTCTTACTTTATAAATTAAAATATTCTTCCATTGCCATAATAAAAATTTATCAAAATAATAGGAGGATAATCGTAAAATTGTTTTATAAAAATAAGAATTGTATGAATTATTCTTTCTGAAATAAAAGCGGAATTGTTTAGTGGAAATGAGAATCTTTTTGAGTTGCAGAGCATAATGTAGCAGGGTGGCCAGATTGAGGAAACTTATAAAATGGTTGAAATAGGGTAAGGAAGCAGGAAATCATGACGTATATAAAAACAAAGGTCAATCACCAAAAATTTCTATACGATTGAATAATATTTTAATAGGGAGAGTGTTTATAAATATGATTAGGTATATCTAAAGTAAGGAATGATATAGAGATATAATATTTGTACCAGACAAATGGTATATATATAAAGGAAGTTACTCATAAAAGACTAACCTATTTTATCTATATATAAACCAATTTTAAATTAAAAAGTTATTTTTATACTTTACTAATAAATTATTACTTTATCTATTAACTACAAAATAAAATAAATAACTGTTAATAAGAAGTCTATAAAATAATACTATAGTTACAATAATGATATATTTTTGGTAAAAAAACATCATTTATAATATAAAAATGTATTTGTTAGAATATTCTTCACACATTTTTGTTATTTTTAATATTAAATTGACATTAACATTTTTTTGTTCAATATTTTTACAGAAAAAAAGGTGGAAAATTGATAGGATATAGTCGATAATAAGGACAAGCATGGTTAGTTGATAAGTCTATCAATGCGATTTAATGCTAATCATATCCAATAAGGGAGGATTTTCAATTCATGAAGAATTTTAAACTAGTAAAAACTACAGCTGCCCTAGCTCTTGGTGCTTCAGTAGTAACTGCTGCTGTCGTTCCTGGTGCTACTACTGCATCAGCTGCTTCTAAGTACAAAGTGTCAAACGGTCAATTAGTAAACGCTAAAACTGGTAAAGTTGTTAAAGGTTATGTAGTATTCAAATCTAAACTTTACTACAATGGCAAATTGAAAAAAGGTTACAAAACTGTTGGTTCAGGTAAAACAATCAAACTTTACTACAATGGTAAATTAAAAGAAGGTTACAAAACTGCAAGAAACAATAAATTGTTGTTCTTTAACGGTTCACTTAAAAAAGGCTACAAAACAGCTGGTAACGGCGAACGCCTTTACAAAGATGGCCATTTAGACAAAGGCTACGAAGTATACGGTGATGTTGATAAAGATCCATCACTTTACTACAATGGCTACCTAAAATCAGGCTACAAAACAGCTAACAATGCAACTCTTTTATTCTACAACGGTAAATTAAAATCAGGCTACAAAACTGCTAAAGAAGGTACAGTTCTTTATAAAGAAGGTCGCTTAAACGAAGGCCTTGCACTAGTTGGCGGCAAACTATTTAAAGATTCTTCTTTAAATAAAGGCCTAGTAAAATACGAAGATAAATTCTACTTCGATGCAGATCTAGCTAACGGTACTTACGAGTACGAAGGCAAAGAAATTGCTGTTGAAAACGGTGTAGAAGTTAGTGCAAAAGTTAACTCTGTAGAAGCGATTAACGGTACTCAACTTAAAGTAACTTTCAACAAATCAGTAGACGCAACTACTGCAGAAGATGAAGGTAATTACTCTTTAGATAACACAGCATTAAATTCTTCAAATGCTAAAGCAGAATTACAAGATGACTCAAAAACTGTTATTTTAACATTAAATACAGCATTTGATAACAAATCTGAACATTCTGTTGCTGTTACTATTAGTGGTATTCTTGAAAAAGATTCTACAACATCAAAATTACCAAAATTTAGTTCAGTAATTAAAGTGCTTGATACTACTCCAGCACAAGTAGCATCTGTTAAAGGCTTAACTAATGGATCAACAGTTACAGAAGTTACAGTTGATTATTCTGAACCTGTTCAAGCTGGTGCTGTAATTAAAATTGATGGCACTAAAGTAGGCCTAACAACTGCTGGTGAATCACAAACGATTTCTGGTCTTTCTTTAGACTCTTCTAAAGAACATACTGTTGAAGTAGTGAACTTAACAGACGCTGCTGGTAACATAACAGCTGTTGCAACTTCTAAATTCACTGCTACTAAAGATGACGTTGCACCAGAAATTAAATCATTAACTGCATTAAATGACAAAGAATTTGTTGTTGAATTCAGTGAAAAAATTAAAGCTTCAACTCTAACTGCTGCTGATTTCAAATTAGCTAATAGCACTACTTTGGCAACAGTTACTCCTACTGATGTTAGAGCATTAGATGGTGATACTACAGGTACTAAATTTGTTGTTACTACTAATTTGACTTCTGCAAGTTATGAAACTGTTACATCTATTCCTTTAACAGTAGCAGTAGCAGAAAAATCATTTACAGATGTTGCTGGTAATGAAAACGCAGCTACTACTAAATCTGTAACTCTTTCTAAAGATACAACTGCACCAGTAGTACAATCAGTAAAATTCACTAAAGCATCTTCTGGTGATATTGAAAAAGTTACATTTACATTTGACGAAAATGTAGCAGAAGTAACAGGCATGAATAAAGATGCAGTTGAAGTTGTAAGCAAAACTGGCTTATTACAATCTGGTTTTGTAACAGGAACTTCTGTATCTGGTAAAACCTTGACTCTAACTCTTAAAGCTGGTGTTAAAGATGGCACATATAGCTTCACTCTTCCAGCAGGTTTTGTAACAGATACTTCAACTTCATTAAATAAATCTGCTAAAGTTGAAAAAGTTCTAGACTTTGGTGCAGCTGAAGAAGAAACACAATTTGCTATTGTTTCAGCAAAAAATGTTGTTTCTGAAAATAATACTAACGTAATTACAGTTGACTTTGGTAAAGATGTAATCGGTGGTGCATTTGATGGTTCAGCTACAAATACTGATCGTTATACTCTAAATGGTAAAGCTATACCTTCTGATGCTAAAATTGTATTAATTTCTCAACAAAAAGCACAAATTACATTACCAGTTGGAACAGTTGAAACATCTGATGATGCAGCAGTACTACAAGTTTCTGGTGTTAAAACTACAACAGGTTTAACTAACAAACTTTATACTGTAACTTTAGACAATCTTACAGATAACGTAGCACCTAAATTACAAACTGCTCAATTATTACCAGACGGTAAAACATTTGTATTAACTTACAATGAAAATGTTACTGGTGTTGTTACAAATGATGACGTAAAAACAGCATTTAAATTTACTGAAGCTGGTAAAGATGTAACACTTAATACAGCTAAAGTAGTTAGTGTAACTGGTAAAACTGTTGTAATCACAGCCGATAAAGCTGTTACAACTTCAACTCCAGAAGTAAAAGCAGAAGCAGCTGGATTCTACAATGGAAAAACTGCTTATACTCCAGTAGCAAATGATACAATTTTAAAAGGTGGAGTAACATACACTTACTATGCTAAAGGTGATGTAATCGTACCAGCAGCAGATGATCAAACACCAGCAGTAACAGCTCCAGAAGCTGGATTCTATAATGGCACAACAAATGCATACACACCAGTTGCAACTGATAAAATTGTAAAAGGTGATGCAACATACACTTACTATGCTAAAGGTGATGTAATTGTACCTTCTGAGTCTTCAACTTCAGGTGCAGCATTTGATACTACAAAAGCTGTGACAGTTGAAACTCTTGCTGCATTAGTTAAAGACAAAGCTTCAAATACACAAGCTAAAGATATCAAAGTTACAACTACTCGCTAATTGTGATTATTGATTAATCCATCCCTTACCTTATTGGGCGAACGGATTCAAAGACTCCTATCTTCTTCGGAAGATGGGAGTTTTTTTGTTTCAAAGCTAGCGTTTGGATTCTCTTTTCAAATATATATTATTATATTGAATTCTAGCTCTCATATATTCGTATATGGGAGCTTTTTTCGTTAGGAGGGAATGCGAATGATTGCTCTTAAAGCAATATACAAGTACTTAAAAAGCGATTACTTTTAAACATGCCTAAAAGGTAAGGGCTTTTAAGTAATAGCTTTACACGCCTATTTCAAGGTTTTAATAGAAAAGGAGAATCCAAATGGAAGAGATTTTTGTGAAGGAATGGTTTTCTAAACAACTAAGACAGGTATTTCATGTCTATCCACAAGCATTTGATGTAGCAATAGAGGTCATTGATTTAAAGCATTCAGTCTTAGATCAGTACATGCAAGTGATTAATAATAATAAATGGAATTTAAAACTAGTTAATAGTGCTTACTCTTGTACACATGATGATATTAGAGGTAATCACTGGGAAGCATATTTCATCTGTAAAGAAAAGGGTGTTTTGTTTGAACTGTGGAAGAAGAATGATGAAGTAATAGCCTATGAAATCTACAAGTAAAGGAGCATAAGTACATGATATACAGCTACGAACGATTTTTAAAAGGGATGGCACTAAGAACGTCTGACCAAGTAACATTAAACGACATTGGATACGAAAACATTGAACTCTACAAAGAGGAAATGGATGAACGATTCTTTACAGAAGAAGAGTTCAAAGAATTTCCAAAGGTTTGTATGGTCACAGCGATTAGTTATCTAACAAAGACCAATGATGATTACTTAATGATGGATGTTTACGATGAAAGTAACCAAAACCATGTCAAAACAATTTGGGTGAAAAACGGAGAAGTACAATAAGAGAATGAGTAAACTCACGACAAAACTAATCGAGATCTCACGACAAAAGTAAATTAACAGAATGATAAAAAGGACAAGTTCATGTGACAGAAGGCATGGGCTATTTTTGTATGCAAAAAAACTCACGACATTATTATATAACTGTCGTGAGTTTCAATTTTAGGAGGATGAGAGTATGAGTTCAAAAGCAATTTTAACAATTGTAATAACAGTTTTAGCAGAAGTAATTAAACTATTACAGGAAAAGACACAAGAATCCTAAACTAACACAATGGTTTAGGGTTTTATTTTTTTGAAAGGAATGATAACAGTGAAAGCACCTATTGAAACATTTCAACAATGGTTAGTAGAAGAAGGCAAAGCAGTAAAGACAATTGAATCTTATGTGAATGATGTAAAGAAGTTTGAAGCCTACAGACAGGAACATAGCCAATGTGAAGAGTTTCTCACACGTTTTTTGTTTGTACGTTACAAGCAACATTTACAAGAGAACAAGTTTAAAGTAGCAACCATTAACAAGAAGATTAATAGTTTAAAGGTGTATAACGATTTCCTACAGTATAAAGGCTATGTGAATGACAACTACATTCAATTGAAGAAGGATAAGGTTGTAATTGCCAATGGTAGTGAGCATACTGTGACAGCACTAACAGAGGAAGAAGTAGAGCGTTTTTTATTCTACCTAGAAGATAAAGCAAAAGTAAGTGAACGGAACCGTTTAATAGGTTATCTATTACTGTACACAGGCGTTCGAGTAAGTGAGTTAGTAGGCATTCATTTAGAAAATATTAGTCTAATGCCACCAACCATCATGATAAAAGGTAAAAGGGGGAAGATACGTGAGATTAGCCTACGACAAGATGTATTAACCTATTTGAAGGAATACTTACAAGGGGAACGAGAGAAAAGTTCATTTAGTAATAGTCCTTACCTTCTTGTCAGTCAAAGAGGTGAAAAATTACATCGTGATGCAGTTTGGAATTGGTTGAGTCATGTTTCAAAGGAAATAAAAATACATCTTCACCCACATTTATTAAGACATTCTTTTGCCACCAGATTACTCCGTAAAGGTGTAGATATTACAACTGTTAGCAAATTAACAGGACATGCAAGTGTGAACATGACTGCAAAGTATTACATTCAAACATCAAGGGAAGAAAAACTAGCAGCAGTTGAACGTTTATAAATGATATAAGTTTTTCTTATACTAAAACCCTGTAAAGCCCGCTTTTCCGTAGTTTTTCGAAAGAAAATCTATTAACAACAAAAAAGACGTTAAAAATGATTCGTGTGTACTACGAAGTGTTTTACCTCTACAAATCACTAGTTGGGAAGGCTTAGTCCCCAATTACATAGGGGTTATGCAAGTTTTAAGGCTCAGTCCACCATAATTGATATTTTAATGATTATTTTAATGTAAATTGTTATAAAATAACCATTTATTTGTTAAATATTTATTATCAATAGTGGGAATGCATCAATAATATATAGGTGGAGTATAGGAGTATTGAAATATTGAAATTGTATACTTATAATTGAGTAGAAGTTTAAATAACACATCAAAATATATTCCATAAGAAGTACAACTAAAGGTGCGTTGTTATTATTCTTCAAGCTTCAAAATTAAAAATGAAAGGGTGCAAACTTCTATGAATAAAAAGAATCAAGCAAAAAAGATGTGTGAACACAATCGATTGTTGGATAAAGAACTTATCCAACAATTAGGGTTTTATGAAACATGCCAAATAAGAGGACTAATTGGAAAAGGAAGAGAGGTGTAAAACATGCAAGAGTATCATTATTTACTTACTGAATCACAACGTCTTTTACAAGACCCCAAGGATTGTAACTGCTTCTGGATTGAAGGATATGCTTTATCTATTACAACAATACATAGTAAAGAAAGAATTAATATAGTTGAGTTTTCATTAGAAAATGGAAGGTTTCTTTCATTTCCATTTGCCTTAAAAGAGGGAATGAATAAAAACTATCAAAAATTTTCAACAGCTATACGTATAAAACCATCTAAAATAAAAATTCCAGAAGATGTATTGGTGAAAAAGCTTGGTTTACTAGTTTCGACACAGATAGAAAACGGTATAGAAAATTATTATTTGCATAATATTTGTCCACTAGAAGAGTTAAAATATAAGACAAAAAGATATTGTGGTTATTAGTAATATATATAACATAAATGAAATTTGACATATTAATAGAACAAAAGCAGATAATATGTTTGGGAGAGATTAAGCTAAAAGGCTTCAATGTATACAAAAAACACAGAATATTCTGTTATAAATTAAAAGTAATCGTATTTAAATGGGGGAGAAATGAATGGTAGTTAGAAGAGTAAGAAACATTACACCAAACGTGGATAATAAAAAAGGAGATAATAGTACATCGTTTGAAAAAAGTATTTATTCAAATCCATACTTTGAAATGCAAAAACAATTTAACCGATTGAAAGGACATACAAGTATCAGTTATTTGATGGGGGAAAAAGGAATTTTTCAGATTAAAGATAATGAAACTATATTTATTTCAGATCCAATTTGTGTACTTGAACGTTACAAGCAGAGTGAAGAAGGAACAGTCCAAGTGAAGCTAATGTATAAAGTAAATAATACCTTTCAAACACGCGAATTCCCAATGAGTATTCTAGTTCCTAAAAATATTGAAAAGCTAATTGACTATGGTTTTCCAATTCAAGCGAATAATTATAAAGCGTTATCAAATTTTCTAATGCAACAACAATATATAGCACCAATGCTACGACATTACACAGATGTTGGATTCTTTGAAGATAAAGAATGCAAACAATTAGTCTTCGGAATGAATGAGATAATTAAGGGCAATGATACAGAAGGAAGAATGCCATTTGTTTTTGATAGTGAGAATGCTAGCTTTGATTTAACACCTGCTGGTAACCTAGTTGAATGGATAACTATGGTAAAAGATGAAGTAATCGGACATACACCGTTAGAATTCATCCTAGCTTGTGGTTTCTCAAGTGCTATTGTCGGTTATCTCTATCAGAAAGATTATCTAACTGATACATTGATGATTAATTTAACAGGTGATTCCACAAGCGGGAAAACAACTGCGGGTATGTTAGCAGTCTCTATATTTGGTGCACCAACGAAAAAGCAAAAAGGGTTGTTTACTTCATGGAATGGTACATCTAATGCTATCTTACAATCACTTGTTGGTAACTATGGTGTACCTTATCTCATTGATGAATTATCTATGAGTAATGAAGGAGATTTTTCTTCGTTCCTTTATAGTATTGCGGATGGTCGTAACAAAAAAAGATTAAACAAAGAACTTTCATTCCAAAACACTGGTGGTTGGGCAACTACTATTTTCTCAACAGGTGAGTTGTCTATCCTAAGCAAGTCAGCAAATAATACAGGATTAAAACTGCGAGCACTCGAATTTTCTAATGAACAATGGACAACTAGTGCTGAGAATTCTAACAATATTAAAGAATGTGTGATGAAAAATTACGGACATGCTGGAAAAGAATTTGTAAAATACATACTTAAAAACCCGTCAATAATTGATAATTTATTGCCTTTGAACATAAAAAACTTCACTAGTATACTAACAGATTCACCTTTTAAAGAGAGAATGGCGAAAAAATATGCCATCATTCAGCTTGCTGCTGAATTAGCAAACAAAGTCTTTAATTTTGGCATAGATATCGATAACTTAAAAAATTTTATTGTTGAAAGAGATGCTATGCTTGCTGAAAGCAGAGACATTGGCAAAACGGCATGGAATCGCATGCTCGAGTTTGTTCAACAACATCAAAATCAGTTTATTATCGGTAATGTTCCTAACTATTCACAAGAAATTGTAGGGAAAATTGTTGGTGGCAAACCAAAGCTAAAAGTTAGCATCCTTAAGAATGTATTTGAAAAAGCTATGCATGATTTTGGTTATCAAGATACACAAACCATTCTTAAAAATTGGAAGAAAAAAGGCTGGCTTGATTACGAGGGAGGGCGACTTACAAGCAGAAAGCAAGTGTTTTCAAAAGAGCAACAAGATCAGAGACAAGCTATATTAGGTGTGGATGATTTACCAAAAAAACCAGCTGATACTGTGTACACCTTGCTTGTCGATGCAGAAGACTTACAATTTAGCAGTTGAATGTTAGTGTAGTAAAAAATCACAGCTTAGTAGCAATCTATATCATTGTTACTAAGCGTCTTTAATTCACTTTTGAGATAGATATTATTTTATTGAATCAGCTTAAAGGAGAGATTACAATGACAAAAAATTTACTTATTAAACACGCAATCGATATTTACATGAAATATCTTTCACAAAAAGGTATGAGCAAAGAAACCGCTAGAGGTTACCGAATCGACATTGAACAATTTGCTCGTTACATGGCACAAAAAGAAAATGGTCCAGTGTTAGTAAACCGGATTGCACAAGTAGAAGTAGAAGATTTCATTCAGGAAGCAAGAGTTGAACATAAATGGGCTGCTAAAACTGTGAACCGCAAAATCAATTCATTGGCTAGTTTCTTTAAGTACCTGTCCAAATATAAAGAAGTAGACGAAAATATCATGGAAAATGTAGAACGTGTCAAAGTACCATATAAAGAACGTACATTTCTAAGTACCGAAGAAGTCATGCTAATTTTAAAACACATTAAACATCCAACCGCTAAAAGCTTTTTGTACACAATGGCTAACACAGGGTTACGGATTACCGAGTGCATTCATTTACGTTTACAAGATGTAGACTTCGACAAACGAATCATTCATGTCATTAACGGTAAGGGAGGAAAAGATAGAAATATTCCAATTAGCGAATCCCTGTACAACAATCTCCAACAGTACTTAAAAAATGTTCGACCAGAAGTAGATTCATTGTACTTCTTTGCTTTACAGAAAACAGGATCCATTAGTCGTCATTTAATCAATAGCACACTAAAGGAAGCATGTGAAGAAGCTGGCATTCAAAAAACTGTCACAAGCCATGCATTTCGTCATTCCTTTGCAAGTGCATTAGTGAAAAATGATGTCCATGTTGCAGTCATTCAACAATTACTAGGTCATGCAGATTTACGAACAACAACAGTTTACTTGCACGTACAAACAGAGGACATGCAGGCAGCGGTAAATACATTAAGTTTGTAGGAGAGATTCATCATGACAAATTTTAATCCAGAAGTGTACGAAGATGAAAAAGTAGCAACCGTTTTACAAATGCTCAAAAAAGGTTACTCACAAGATGAGATTGTTGAGTTCTATGGAAATAAAAATTGGAAGTCCATTGATATGTACTTTAGACGGAAAGGATTCCGTTGGAAGGATGACACGTTTGTTCCTTATAATGAAGAAAAGGAAAAGGAGAGAAAAGAACGACTTGCAAGTGTACAAGTTGAACTAACAAAGCCAGCTAAAATCATACGAGCATTGGAAAAAGAACATGCGGACATCTTAGAGGTTTCCGTTAAAAGTGGTTTTAGATCCATTGAAGAACTTGGACAGTACATGATGAATAAAGGGTACAAATGGGATAGTGAAAAAGAAAATTACATTGAATACTTTCCAGAACCAGAAGAAGAATCCCAAGGCAAACAAGGTTCCAATGTTGCAACTGTATGCGGAACCAATCCGCAATTTGAAGCCATTCTTACTTACCTCGTTAAACATGAAACACAACTAAAAGAATTACTCGAAACAGAAGAAAAACAACTTCCTACTTTTAAACTTAGAGGAGGAAACGCTAACAAAACTCTCACCATGAATAATCGCATTATTGCACTGCTAGTTGATTACAGTGATGAACACAACATGACACAAAAGACCATTGTAGAAACAGCCCTCATTGAGTTCTTCCAAAAGTACGGGTACAAGGAAGAAGTGAACCGACTGTTTCACCCTTGAAGAAGCGGACAGAACCCCGCTTCTTTTTTTGCTAGGACAAGGATTTCCCGTAAAACCCTATAAATTTACATTGTTTCTTTGCTTTTAGTTTTGAGTAGAAAATCTATAATTTTGTAATAGGTTGCTAATGAATAAACAGCAATTCCAGGTATTAAATAGAGGTATTCTGATATTGTACTTAAATCTTTTGTTTTAATAGGAGAAGAATTAAAATTACTTTCAATTGCTGTATAAGCAGAATTTGCTAATAAGAGCACTGTAATGAGAATTGTTAATATATCTGCTATTTGACCAAGTAAAGGAGTGTCCAATTGACTCCTTTTTTGATGAGATGTACTAATTTTTAGATTGAAAATTTGAGATAAATGACTATCTACTTTTGTAAATATATCTATTTTTTTGAGTAACCAGTAAAATAAGACCGTCAAAATAAAGCAAACTCCAATAAATAGAGTAAATTTTGTTCTATCAAGATTTCTTAAAGAAAAAATATCAAGTACTTTTAATACTAATAACCAAGGAATAAAGGTTACTAAAAAGCAGATAATTAATTGATTCAATGTTTCTAAAATATGTAAAATTCTTTTAGATTCAAAAGTACTGAAAATAGCCCCTTCTACAAACAAATCAAATATTAAAATAAAGAAAGAAATAAGAAAAAAAATAACTAATTCTTGTTTGAATAAGTAAAATATCAAAGGAGAACTTAATGATATTACTAAATAAATTAAAGTTGCAATTTTAGGATTCAAAGACATCTTTTTCACTCCAATGTTATGTAATAAATAATTAATACCGTCAAGTTCTGTTAACGCTATTTACCTTTATTTTTTCGGTTGTGAATTTGAATATATAATAGTAGAAACTCTAATTTTTTATAAATATATTGGGTAGAATGGGAGTTTCCTTATGTTTCATCAGAAATGGATGGGGAATTTATTGGGGAATATATGAGAGTAGCTCTACAATTTTGTAGACTCTACAGTTTAACTACTTTTCCTAGATAGAATAAAAAAATACTAGAATCTAAATAGATTTTCATTCGAATGAAAAAATTGGATGTTCACAAACCCATGTGCCACAAGGAATTGCTAAAATGAAATTAACAGACGAAACATTCTG
The DNA here is from genome assembly GCF_008638315.1 of Rummeliibacillus sp. TYF-LIM-RU47. Lineage (NCBI taxonomy): Bacteria > Bacillati > Bacillota > Bacilli > Caryophanales > Caryophanaceae > Rummeliibacillus > Rummeliibacillus sp. TYF-LIM-RU47. Next base: position 259,462 of record NZ_VVIR01000001.1, read on the forward strand.
AATTATAAGCGATTAACGGTACTACTGTTAAAGTTGCATTTAACAAAGCAGTAGACAAAACTGAAGCTGAAAAAGCTGGTGTAGTAGTAATTGAAGGTGTAACTACACTTTCAAAAGGCGAATTATCAGAAGATGGTAAAACTTTAACATTAACTTCAACTGAAGCTATTAAAGTTACAGATGCAGCAGTAGTAGTTAATCCAATCAAAACTAAAGCTGACGATAAAGTTTCTACTGAAAAATATGTAAGTAAAATGACTTATGAAGATAAAGTAGCTCCTTCAATCGTAAGTGTTGAAGCTAAAACAAACGGAACTGTAGCAAAAACTGCTACTATCCAATTATCTGAACCAGTAAAAGCTGGCGCTCTAGTAAAAGTAGACGGTGATTATGCTACAGTAAAATCGTTCACAGGTACTACTTCGGATACATTAGAATTAACTGGTTTAAATCTTGAAGCTGGTAAATCTCATACAGTTGAATTAATCAATGCAGAAGATGTAGCAGGTAACAAAGTGGTTTCTACTACAGCTACTTTCACAGTATCAGTAGATGCAGCTATCCCAGTTGCTACAGTATCAGCTGGTTCAAGCGATAAAGAAATTTTAGTAACTTTCAACAAATCAATGGATGAAAGTACAGTGAAAAATATTACAGTTAAAGATGAAACTCTTGCAAATGTTAATGTTGGAGCTATTAAAGCAGTAGAGAATACAAACAGTACACAATTCTCACTTACTGTATCAGATGCTATCTTTGCAAATAAAGATAGCCGTACATTCAATGTAGTATTACCTAAAGATATGGAAGATAAATTAGGTAACAAAACAACTGAATCTGTACAAAAAGTAACATTAACTAAAGATGCAGCTAAACCAGTAGCAACAGGCTATAACGTACTTAAAGATAAAGACGGTAAAGTTGAAGCAATCGAAATTAACTTCAGCGAAGGTTTAAAAGAAGCATCAGTAGCAACAGGTACTACTTTACATGCGGCAGCTTCTTCAATCGTTGATGCAAATGGCGTTCTTGATACTACTACTTTTGTAAACTTTACATCTCAAGCTGTAAAAGCTGGAGATAAAAAAGTAGTATTTAAATCAACAACACCTGTAGCTATAACAGGTCAATATGCTATCTCATTCAATAATGAATTAGTAACTGACTTATCTGAGGCTGGTAATAAATCAGCAGCATTTAACTACACAATTGATTTCGGTAAAGGTACACAAGCTACGGAATTTGAATTAGATTCTAAAAATGCAACATCAGCTTCTAACAATGTTATTACTGTGAAATACCCAGAAGCAGTTAAAGGTGGAGCAGTAGCTGGTTCAGCTACTGATGTAGCAAACTATACATTAGCTGGTAAACCACTTCCAACTGGTACTACTATTACTCTTAACAAAACACAAGATACTGCAACAATCACACTACCAGCAGAATCTATTGTTAAAAATGACCAAGCAGCTGTATTCACAGTAGCAAACGTTAAAAATACTGCAGGTACAAAAACTTTAAAAACATATACAGGTACAGTAGAAGTTAAAGATAATGTGGCTCCTAAATTACAATCTGCACAACTATTAGCAGACGGTAAAACATTTGTTTTAACATATGATGAGAATTTAAGTTCAGATCTAACTGGAGATGTAGCTTCTGCATTCAAATTCACTGAAGATGGCAAAGAAGTAACAGTATCTGGAGCAGTTATTAAGAGCGTAGCAGGTAAAACATTAATTGTTGAAGCTCAAAAATCGGTTAATGAAACAACTCTTGCAGTAAAAGCACCTGCAAATGGATTCTACAATGGAACAACAACTGCTTATACACCAGTAGCAGGTGATACAATTGTTAAAGATGGAACAACGTACAAATATGTCCTTAAGGATGGGAAAATTGTAGATAACGGTGGTACTGGCGATGTAATCGCGGAAGCAGATGGCTTCTATAATGACACAACAACTGCTTATACACCAGTAGCAGGTGATACAATTGTTAAGAGCGGAAAAACATACACTTATATTCTTAAAGACGGCGAAATCGCAGCTGAAAAAACAGAAACAAAAACAGTAAACTTTGACACTACTAAAACTGTAACAATCGAAACAGTTGCAGCTAAAGATAAAGTTGAAGATGCTACAGGAAATGACCAAAAAGCAGAAGTTAAAGTTACAACTACTCGCTAATTATTACTTTTATTAAATCCACCCTTACCTTATTGGGCGAACGGATTCAAGACTCCTATCTTCTACGGAAGATGGGAGTTTTTTTGTTTCATAGATAGCGTTTGGATTCTCTTTTTAAATATATATTATTATATTGAATTCTAGCTCTCATGTATTCGTATATGGGAGCTTTTTTCGTTAGGAGGGAATGCGAATGATTGCTCTTAAAGTAATATACAAGTACTTAAAAAGCGATTACTTTTAAACAAGCCTAAAAAGGTAAGGGCTTTTAAGTAATCGCTTTACACGTCTATTTCAAGGTTTTAATTGAAAAGGAGAATCCAAATGGAAGAGATTTTTGTGAAGGAATGGTTTTCTAAACAACTAAGACAGATATTTCATGTGTACCCACAAGCATCTAATATAGCAATAGAGGTCTTTGATTTAAAGCATTCAGTCTTAGAACAGTACATGCAAGTGACTAAAAATAAATGGAATTTAAAGCTAGTTAATAGTGCTTACTCTTGTATACATGATGATATTCAAAATAATAATCTAAAATCTAACTAATTATTAAATCCATCCCTTTCCTTATTGGGCGAACAGATTCAAAGATAGAGTTTGGATTCTCTTTTTAAATATATATTATTATTTTGAATGAACAATTCTTAAAGCAACAAAGGACGTCAAAAAGCGATTCCTTTTCAAAGCGCTTATAAAAGTAAAAAGGAGTATGAGAAATCCTTATATATATATTTCAAAGTTTTAAAAGAAAATAAAAATCCAAATAGAAGAGGTTTTTGAAAAGAGTGGTTTACAAAACAATACAAGGTGAACTATTAAAATTTCCCAAAAACTATTAATATTTTACAAATATAGACGATGTTAATATTAGTAGGGATAATTATGAAAAAAATATTCAGTCTATTATTAATTTTTGCCGTTGCTTCTGTTTCCATTTTATTTAGCTCATTTACAGAAGCTTTTGCAGGAACAGCAGCACCTATCACAAAAGTATCTATTGATCGCATTTCATCAGATGGGGTAAATTGGGAGTCCTTAAATGATTCTACAGGTAATTCTCTTGCAGTTAAACCTATAGAAGGTGATACGGTTTATTTTAGAGTTACCTACACTGGAATCTCTAATACTAATATCTTTTATAATGATACTTTAAATATTACTAATAGCGGTGTAATTAATTATCAACAAGTACCAATTACTGATTCTGCAAAAGTTGTTGTAGGTTATCAAAGGTATTATTCAATTCCAGTAAGTGCTTTTGAAAATGGTTACAAACTTAGAATTCATAGCTATAGTGCTGCAGGTCCCAAACAAGCGGATAGTAACACAGTTTTCTTCAGTTTAGCTCAATGATTTTTGCTTATAAAGAGGTGGAAATATGATACAAAATGTACAAAATACCGTAACTTTAATTAGCAATATAAAATCTTCATCTAGAAAAGCAGAAGTTATTGGTAATGTGGACAATTTAGATTCTACACCCAAAAACGAAGTAATAAACACAAAAAAAGACCCAATTATGCACAAAGGTGTCGATATTTCAAAGTTTGATACTGCAGATGTCGAGCGTTGGGATCAAATGATTAAAAACTATGATCCTATGTTTCTTTCATTTTCCATAGTTGCAACCGAATCACTTGATAATTGTAAACCAGGAACAGTTTCAATGAATTTTTATGATTTCTGTTCAGCTATTGAATCAGGACAAGTTATTAATGAACAGAATGCACTGAACGGAAAAATTGTTTACTCAGAACAAAAAGATAGTCTTGAAAACAAAATAATGAATATCATTGATCAATATGGACAAGTGAATAGAGACCAAAACAATAAAGTGTTGGATATTATAAAGAAGTGTTATGATCTTGGCATGATGACAAAGGATCATGGTTTATTACTTCCATCCGAACTTAATGCTATTAAACAAAAACAAAAGTATATTGAGCAGCCAGTGTTTCAGACTAAGCAATCATTAAGCAATCTAGCAGAAAAACAAATCGAGCTACAAAACATATATAAAAACCAAGTGATTCAAAATTCTTACCATAATTCTATTTAAATAAAGCCGTAGTATAAACAATGTTTATGCTACGGCTTTTTATTGTTCTGAAACTAGTCAGTAATTATACTGCAGGCTTGTATCAGAAATCTAAATCAGATCTTAGCGGAAGTAAAATATCTATAGTTTAGGAATGAAAAGCAAAAAGTACTAGAAATCAACCCACATGCATCCGAACATGTGAGTTTTTTAATTAGAGAAAGATTCTCAATTTATGAGTTTTCTACCAGCGACATATAGTTATCTAACTAACGAATTCTTTAAATATATTACTAATTGTAAATATTGAGTTTTTTATTGAAAAGGAGGTGGAAAAATCTATTTCTATAGTAAATAATTAAGATATTCACCAATTGCTGATTTTCGTGTAATTAGCTAAGTGAAAATAAAACCCATTCAGGAGGATTTTTATTTGTGACAAACTACAAATTTGTTAAACCTGCAGCAGCCTGTGTTATTGGTGCATCCCTATTAACTACTTCAATGATTCTTCCGGTTGTAGATGTTTCAGCAAAAACGGCTTATAAAGTGAATAGTAAGGGTAAGCTTGTCAACGCAAAAACGAACAAAGTAGTAAAAGGTTACAAAACGTACAAGGGCAAGCTTTATAAAGATGGCAAAAAGTTTACAGGCATTTATAAAAAGAAGTTTTACTACAAAAAGGGCGTTAAAGCTACGGGCACTTACAAAGGTGCGTACTACTCCAAAGGAATTAAAAAGGTAACAACCGGTCTTTATAAAGGAAAATTCTATAAAAATGGTGCTCTTAACGTCGGTCTTACTTTATACAAAGGTAAATACTACTTTAATGCGTCGTTAGCAAATGGTCCGATAAAAGATAAAAACGGGGAAATCAAATCCTATAAGAATGGTTTGGCTGTAATTTACACTGTAAAAACAGTGCCTACAGTTTATGTATTAGCTGATTACACGCTTGCTTCATCGGCAAAGGGCTCAAAATATACATCAGACGAGCCTGTAGTCGTAGCTTCAACAAAAGCAAAGAAGACTACTTTAAAAAGAGAAAAAGGCGAATACACAGTTTCATCTGCACCTAAATTAGATGCTGCTTTCTTTAAAGACAAGAGTGGAAGTAGTATAACTTCCAAAACAGTTAATCGAATAGTTTCAATTACTGAAACAGGCGAGAAAATTTCTGTTCCGGTTACTTACTCGATTGAACCAGCAAAAACAATAAAAGTAGAAACGTTTAAAAAGGGAACTAAAGAACAAACCTCAAAAGTGAAGGTATCTGGTAAAGTAACAAAGCCATATGGTCTATCAGATCTATTAAAAGCTATTGATTTTAAAACAACGGATCAATACGGGGTGCAATCAGAGCCGTTAACAGCTGCAGATGAAGTGACATTCACAGCAGTAACTGGAAAGGCTCAATTTACTAACAACACTTCTAAACATGCAACAGTACAAGCTGCAACAGCAGGTTCGGTCGTAAATGCTACTGTCACGAAGGACGGTAAATCAGTAACAGTAGAATTAACATTTGAGTATGCATTTGATAACACTCCAAATAATGGAGGGGGGAGCGGCACTGAAGATGGCGTAAAGGTAGTTTCTCCAACAGAGTTTACTGGAACCTCTGAGAATCCAAAAGTTTTTAATGGCACAATTCAAGTAGACATCACTAATGTTGAAAAGTTAGAGCATGCCACTATTAATGGGAATTTGATATTAACAGGCCAAGCTAAAGGTATTACATTTACATCGATTAAGGTAAATGGTCATTTAGATGCTTCTGGTGTCAAAGGCAGTAATATTTCTTTTGATGGCATTGAAGTAGAAGAAATTACGCTGTAATTCTTTAAACAAATACTGATTAAGAAAGGGACTAGTTTAAATGAATAAAAGAAAATGGAAAAAGCCATTCAACGCATTTTTGTCGACACTCTTAACAGCAAGCATCTTAACACCAGCCCTCCCTACATCGGCGGCTGTAACAGGTAAAGCTTCGGAATTAATTATTTCTGAGTACATTGAGGGAAGTAGTAGCAATAAAGCAATTGAACTTTATAATGGGACTGGATCTCCAATTGATTTAAGTCAGTATTCCCTAGAACTCTATGCAAATGGAGCAACTACAGCAACTGCAACATTAAAACTTAGTGGAAGTATTAAAGCTGGAGATACGTACGTTATTTATAATAATAATGCGAATGAATCGATAAAGAGTAAAGGGAATCTCGCTAATTCAACTGTTATTAATTTTAACGGTGACGATGCTGTCGTATTAAAAAAAGTAAATAGTATCATTGATTCGCTTGGACAAGTAGGCACAAAAATCAATAATATGGCGGATTTAACTTTAGTTCGAAAATCTACTATTACGTCAGGCGATACCGTTATTGATGATGCATTTGAGCCAACTAAAGAGTGGGATAAATTCCCGATAGACGATTTATCTAACCTTGGCAAGCATTCAATGGATGGTTCATCAGTAGAACCAGGAAACCCTTCTCCAGTTGAGATTAAATCAATCGAACAAGCAAGAGCGCTACCAATAGGCGATACGGTCACAATCAAAGCTGTGGTAGCTGCGAAACTTAAAAATACAATCTCTGTCCAAGATGAAACGGGCGGAATAGCCGTTCGCCCAGCTACATTAGATGCTGCAGTGGGTGATGAAGTCACTTTGACAGGCAAACTAGCAGACTACAAGGGATTATTGCAGCTAGACGGAGCACAATTGGTTGAGAAGAAATCTAATGTAGGGTCACCAACGCCTAAAGCTGTTACAGGGGCAGAAGTAACTGAAGAAAATGAATCACGCCTAGTAAAAGCTAAAAATATTAAAATTTTATCTGTGGAAGATGGCAGTACGTGGGCGAACTATACTGTGACAGATGGTACTACTGAATTTGTCGTACGTGATGAGGCAAAAACATTGAATTTAGCTGTTGGGAAGACCTATGACTCCATCACAGGGATTGTTCAGCAATTCGATAATGTATACCAAGTCATTCCACGTTCCACATCAGATATCGTTGAAGATGCGAGTGTTGTTCAGCCTATCACACCATCAGTGAAAGCTGGAGCAGTGGCAAAAGGTACTGAATTAGAACTCACAACTCCGACTGAGGGAGCAACCATTTATTATACAACGGATGGAACAGAGCCTACGAAATCAAGTAAGGTATATAGTAAACCAATTACGATTCAAGATAAAATGACAGTAAAAGCGTTTGCTGTTAAAGATGGTTTGAAAGATAGCCCTATTGCTTCGTATGAATATACTGTTTTTGATTCAGCAGAAGGAATTCAAATTCATGATATTCAAGGAGAGTTACATGACTCACAAATGAAAGGTAAGACTGTTTCAGGAATTGAAGGTATTGTCACATATATTTATAAAATCGGAAGCGGCAACTACTTCCACATGCAAACGCCAGATGCTAAAAAAGACAACAATCCAAAGACATCAGAAGGGATTATTGTCTATACGGGTAACACAGCAGCGAGCGTAAAAGTTGGGGATCTTGTCAGTGTAAATGGTAAAGTAGATGAATTCCAAATTGACGGCTATGCTGACTCTAAAAAAGAGACAGATTTATCTGTCACACAGCTTAATGCACGCAACGACCAAGGCGGGAAGGTAGGCGTGTTGAAGAGTAATGTCACCCTTCCAGAACCGGTAGTTATTGATCGTAATAATCTGCCGTCTGAAGTAATTGATAATGATCAATTTACTGAATTTGATCCACAGGAAGATGCGATTGATTTCTGGGAATCTCTCGAAGGCATGAGAGTGCAAGTAGGAAATGTAAAAGCTGTAGGGCCTCAAGATCATGGTGATTTGGTTACTGTTCTAGAAGACAGAAAAACAGATACCATTCATGGGGGTGTCTTGTATACAGAGGATAATGCAAACGCAGATCGTATTCAGTTTAAACTGTACGATAATACACAAGCGAGAGATTTTAAAGTGGCGACAGGCGATAAATTTAAGGGGCCTATTACTGGGGTAGTGAACTACGGCTTCTCGAATTACAAAATCTACGCTGATTATGATTATATGAAAGCAAAACTTGTGGAAGGTGATTCGAAACCGGAAACCACAACAATTGTAAAAGAGGATGACAAATTAACCGTTGCTTCTTATAATCTAGAAAACTTCTCTAACAATACAAAAGAAACCTCTGAGGACAAAGCTGGCAAATTGGCTCGCGCGATTGCATCAGATATGAAAAACCCTGATATTGTTGGTGTAACAGAGGTTCAAGATAACAATGGTTCTACTGCAGGAGATGCTGCTGCTGATCAAAGCTATAAGCGTTTAATTGCTAAAATTGAAGAAGCAGGTGGCGTGAAATATAACTATGCTAATATTGACCCGGAAAATAATGCAGATGGTGGTGCACCGAATGCGAATATCCGTGTCGGCTTCTTGTATAATCCAGACCGCGTACAATTAACGAAAGACATTCCAAGTGGCGATGCAACAACAGCAGTAGATTATAAAGATGGAAAGCTTTCATTGAATCCTGGACGAATTGATCCTACAAATCCAGCATTTGATAATAGCCGAAAACCGCTAGCTGCACAATTTGACTTTAAAGGTGAAAGTGTTGTTGTCATTGCGAATCACTGGAACTCTAAATCAGGAGATACACCATTGTTTGGCTCATCACAGCCGCCTAAATTAGTAAGTGAAGTTCAACGCCATAAAATTGCAACGATCGTGAGAGACTTTACAGAGAAAATTAAATCTGACAATCCAGATGCAAATATTGTCTCAGTAGGTGATTATAACGATTTCCAATTCACTGATTCGTTAAAAATACTGGAAGGTAAATATATGACGAATATGATTAATAAAGTGGAAAAATCCGATCGTTATACGTACGTATATCAGGGGAATTCACAAGTGTTAGACCATATTTTGGTATCCAATAACTTAGCTGACTCGGCGAATATCGATATTCTTCATATTAATTCAGATTTCACTGACATGGCTGGTCGTGCGAGTGACCATGATCCAGTAATGGTGCAGCTAGATTTAGCCGATAGTTCTGGCGGGGATGATCATGCTGAACAGATTGTTGCTGACAAATCTTTCAATTTTACAAAAACAAAAACGAAAAAGCTAACAATCGCTTCTCCAAGTGTTGGGATGAATTTTGTAAGCGGTAGTATTACAGAAGGAATCATCATTAGAAGTTCACAATATGCAGAGCTTAAAGGCCCAGGTTTCGCAGGTAAGGGCTTTGAAGGGGCAACGGTAACAGTCAAACCTAACAAGGCTGGTTTGATTATCAACTTCTCAGGACTAGCATTGGAAAAAGTTATTATTGATGGTCCTAATGTCAAGGAAGTCAGAGGAGCAGAAAACCTAAAAAATATCGAGTATATAAACGGTGCGAACCCTGAAACAATTCAGTTTAGAGATTCAGAGGGCAAAAAAATAGAGCAGCCTAATAAACCAGCAGAAAACAATGCACCAGTAGCCAAAAAAGGTTTTGATAATCAAACGATAACAGCTGGAAAAAAGCTAAACTTTTCTTTGGCAGATTATTTTCTTGATCCAGACGGAGATAAACTAACCTTCAGTTCTACGATGGGCACTATTAACGGTTCAGAATTAACGTTAGATTTGCCTACTGGTACACATTTAGTGGCTGTTACAGCTTCAGATGGTAAAAAATCTGTTACTTCTCGTTTCAGCGTAACTGTGACAACTGCCAATGCTACGGATCAATATTATGGCGATGCTATCGGTAAAGAAGGGCAAGCGTTAAAAACGGCATTGCACGATATCATAGATGATAATAAAGTTCTTTCATACAGTGAAGTATGGGATGCTTTGAAAATCACTGATGAGGATCCAAAAAACAAAAATAATGTCATCCTTCTTTATACAGGTGAATCTCGCTCAAAGGATAGAGCCGGTGGCAATGCGGGCGATTGGAATAGAGAGCATACATGGGCTAAATCCCATGGCAATTTCGGGACGAGCAATGGTCCAGGTACAGACATTCATCATTTACGACCAGCCGACGTTCAAGTTAACGGGTCAAGAGGTAATCTAGATTTTGATAACGGTGGAAACGCAATCAACGGTTGTTCTCTTTGTAAAAGGGATGGCGATTCTTTTGAGCCACCAAATGACGTAAAAGGGGATATTGCAAGAATGCTCTTTTACATGGCTACTCGTTATGAAAAGGGTGACAGAGTTGACTTAGAATTGAACGATCAAGTCAACAATGGAACAAATCCTTACCATGGCAAACTATCTGTTTTAAAGCAATGGAATAAACAAGATCCGGTAAGTGACTGGGAAAAACAACGAAACGAAAAAATATTTAAAATACAGGGGAACCGAAATCCATTTGTTGATCATCCTGAATGGGTAGAAGCTATTTGGTAAATAAGAAATTCATGGTGTAAGAATTCAGAAGAGGCTGGGGCAGTGCGACCAAAGCCGAAGATGGTTATAGTTAAGTTAAATAATGAAAGCCGAACTATTGAAAAATGCTGTACTAGCATTTGGATAATAGTTCGGTTTTTTTAATTGCACTAGGATTTTTTCCTTTAATAGGGTATCGAATAGGTGAAGAAAATTCGTTTAGCTAAAAATACTGTTCTTTTTTTATTGAACAAGCGATTAAAACCTAGTGAAAGTATCATATAAGGATATATAACCTTAAAAAAATCCTAACTGGTAATAATATGTGTAAAATGTAGGTTATTATTCACTTTATTTTTATAGTAAATTAATACTTATTACCTTATAATGAAAATATATAAGGTAATAAATACCTAAAAATGTGATGTTGGCGCGTACGGTTTTTTAAAACGAAGTTTAACTTTCTGCCGATAAAATCAATTCAATATAGTTTTCTGGGAGACGAATTATAAGGGAGGATTTGTTTGAAATGCAGGATTTGAAAAATAAATTTAAATTTATTTGTGATATAAAACCTTTGAGAGACCATAATGGGAATGTTGAAAATTTTGAGGTACATGTCGAAAATAATAATATTCAAGGGTTATCCTTGAATAAATATGGTCAGGGGCCGTTCTGCAAATTCTCTATCCCAAGTGATATACAGCAAGCGGGTTTATATGCAATCGCTTTAAATAATGAACTTGTCTATATAGGTGTATGCGAAAGTCTTTCGCGAAGATTTAATAAGGGATACGGCATGATTTCACCAAGAAAATGCTTTATTGGAGGAGAATCTAACAATTGTCGTATAAATCATCTAATTTATGAAGCGAGCCAGGTAGCTCAAGAAATTAAACTGTATTTCTTGGAGACAGACAACAAATTTAGTATAGAATCAGCCTTAATTGCGAAGGTAAATCCAGTATGGAATATTTCGAGCGAAACAAAGCGATCAATAGTTTTGGAAAGTAAGAAGCTTGTAAGTGAAAGCGTAAAATCAAGAAAATCAAGGCAGAAAACAAATTGTAGGGATGAGTTACTTTCAGCCGTCACGTCATTAGTGAAGGATAAAGGGAAAAATGAATTTACAATCAATGAAGTGATTGAGTATATGAATAAGTTAAATACGAAATATAAAGAATCAACGATTAGAACGCACATCGCATCGAGATGTTGTGTGAATGCTCCGAGACATCATGTAACTGTACATAATGATTTTAGACGGATAGGCAAGGGGGTTTATGAATTGCATGATCTGGAGGAAAGTGAACTCTAATACGAGATTATACTTTTATCTAAAAGAAGCTAAACAAAGTGGAGAAATGATGGTTGAGTAGATATCGTTATATATAAAAAAACAAAGCCCCAACACAAGGAAGGGCTTTGTTTTTATTGTCTAACTACTTTTTCTTGCTTCTTAAATCGAACATAAGAAATGGACTGAATTTTAATAAGTATCCATCCGAAGCCTTTCCAGGATAGGAGTACTGTTAAAATGGCTGCGAAACATAGATATATTTCTAACCAATGGTTAGGTGAAATTTTAGCTAAGTAGTCATTCAAGTGATAATGTTGATAAATAAATAGGATAAAACGATGCAAGAAATAAACTTGTAGAGATCTTACTCCTATTACTGTATACCATGTTTTTTTGTTAGGCATGATTGCCATAACGGCTAAAGAGACAATCGTCGTCACAATCATTAAACCTAGACGGATAAAACCACCCATGACCGGCAGGCCGGCAACTACATATGCATTACGACCTGATAATAGAGGACGTAAGCCATAAATCAGATCAATATTGAAGTAGATAAAGGCTATCGTCAATAAGAGAATAATGCCACTTGTTATGCGAACAGATTTTTGTTGTAAAAAACTCGCGAGTTTTTGCGGATTTGTATAGTAACCCGCCATAAAGAAAGGTAGATAGACTATAATCCGAGAAGCGACTAAAAAATCACCTACTTCTTTATCATAGCCAACTAATAAGGCTAATACTGTAGTGCCAATGAGCACATACTTTGGTTTGAATTGATTTAAGAAGTAACCTATGCAAAGCCACGCTGCCATGGCAAACATAAACCATGATACGCCATCTTCAGAAAACATGGTTAAGTCATAGCTCTCACTTCCAAACCATACATGAAGCATAAGATACAGCACTATTTCCAATATAAAATAGAGCAATAAGAAAGTCAGTACTCGATCAATTCGAAATGGCGATTTATTAATAGTAGATTTACTAAATAAACCGGCTATAAAGATAAAGAGAGGCATATGGAAAATATATATAAAGAAAAATAGAACCTGCATATTACGAGAGATATCAGTATAGTAGTCAACGAAGTGCCCGAGAACTACTAGAAAAATCAATAAAGCTTTTGAATTATCAAAAGTAAAAACTCGTTCTTTAACACCCAATACGTAATTCCTCACTTTCATTTCAACTATCTATTATATTATTGATATAGTAGATAGTTTGTAAATTATGAAGCTAGTTTGCGCATTATTTCATGTTGGTTCTAAAACTAATCTAAAAGGCAGAATAGTGACCTAAAAAATAAAAGACCCATCTGTGAGAGTGGGACTTCTGAAAGAAAGTTAATGGTAAAAAGTATATTTAGCACAGTAACATTCTAAGCTTCTATCTAAGGGAGGTTTCTCTCGTCCTCCTAAATTTGATACTATTCTTGAGGTCACTATGTTAAATCTTAATGGCTATAAAAGTATCTTACAAGGAAAATCATAATACTTTAATGAAAAGAGCGAAATTTTACTAGACTGCTTTGTTTCTATTGGAGTAGATTTGTTTGAATTCATATTAAAAAGTCCTTTTATTATGTTTTTTTTCTCCATTCAAACTATTAAAGTGAAGCCATAGTTTTTCAGTGGAAATAATATAAAAAGCCAACAAAATTGTTGGCTTTTCAAGAATATTAATCTTCGTCCTCATCACTTTGATTATCATCATCGTCTGCTTGGGAATCATCATGATCTAATGATTGTTTTTCAAATTCTACTTCTTTGCCATTTAAAAATTCTACTTCGGCTTCCATATCATATGAACCTTCCAAGTGTAACTCTGTTTCAATAATTGATTGCATTTCTTCTTCTGTTAACTCAGTGGTTGCTTCAAATTTCTTTACTAAGGCTTCAACCGTCGCTTTTGAAATGAATTTCTTACTTACTTTTATTTTGGCATGGCCTTTTTTATATTCATACTCAGCCTCGAAGTCATCATCATCAGTCTCAATTTCTAGTTCGAATTCACGAACTTTTTTTGAGTATTCTACGCCATGCTTGTCTACTTCAGCACCGTCTAAAATTTTATCGTGATCAGAATCTGGATTGCTGGGATCAGTCCTAAGCTCTACTTCAGCTCTATTGCTTAATTTGTCATCATCCGCATCTTCCAACCCATCGTTTACATGATTTTTATCAGTGTCTGCAGATAAAGGGTTTAAGTGAAGTTGGTATTCCACTATATTTGGGAGACCATCTTTATCTTTGTCTTGTGAAGCGATATTTTTACCAGTTAGCTTATACTTCTTTTCCCATTTATCAGCTATCTTATTTTTATTTTTGTCATGAGCCTGTGTTTTGTTCCCATGGCTTTTTTCTGAATGTCCTTTTGCATTTGCTACAGTCATTCCCTGTGACAGTAGCAATGTTGCTGCTAGTCCTACGCTCCATGCTTTCTTCATGTTTATCATATACATTCTCCTTTTATAGATAATTCGGTAACTGGCTGGCTTAGTGGAAACCACCTTAGCCCCTATAGCTTTGCGCAACTATATTTCTATAGTGTTGCCTTGTCGTTGTCTATCTTGAACAGAAGAAACAGCAACAATTATCTATAAATATAATGAGTTTTTTGTATGTTGAATAGGTTAATAAGACCTATTCTTAGAAATATTTTTTGAATATTAAAGAAGTTAGCTATTAAGGCATAGTAGAATTATTAATGCGTTTAATAAGGAGTACAATGAGATAAGCTTTAAAGAAGGAAAATATTAATAACTCAAAGCAGGTGGCGGGAATGAATAACAATTACATAAAACAACTGGTTGAATTATATAACCAACATAAGGATGAAGAATACGCGAACTGGTCACAAAATTATTTGCGCAATCAATTTCAATTTTTAGGGATTCGAACACCTATCCGCAGAAAGCTGACGAAACAATTTTTGAACGAATATGGTGTTCCCTCAAAAGAAAATCTCAAAGAGATTATTCTTACATTATGGGATCTTCCCGAGAGAGAGTATCAAAAGGCAGCGCTCGATATACTAGAGAAGGTAAAAAAGGAACTTACACCTGATGATATGCCGTGGCTGTGTACTTTGTTGGTGACGAAATCATGGTGGGATACGGTGGATGTACTATCGCCGCATATAATGGGGTATTTGTTTACAGTTTATCCACAGTTGATTTCTTCGTATGCAGATGAGTGGATTTTAGGCGACAATATATGGCTACAAAGATCAGCATTACTGTACCAGCTCCGTTATAAGAAACAAACAGATGAAGGACGCTTATTTCACTATATTCGCACAAGAGCCGACAGCAATGAATTCTTTATTCAAAAAGCGATAGGGTGGGTCTTGAGAGAATATGGGAAGACGAACCCTGATGCAGTAAAGGAGTTCGTAGCAACAAATCAATTAAAACCTCTTAGTAAACGTGAGGCCTTGAAAAGACTCTTATAATAATGAACAGAACGTAAAATCAGCCTGTTTTAGGCTGAGTTTTTAATTTAATTTTTCATAAGAAAGTGGAATATAAAAAACCAAAAAAATGTTGGCTTTTCAAGGATATTAATTTTCGTTCTTATCACTTTGATTATCGGTGCGTCAACTTTGAAAATCATTGTTTTGAGGGTCTAAAAATTTAGCGATTCAACCCGATAAATTAAAATATGCTAATAAAATAGAGAGAGATAAATAGATAAGGAGTCTTGAGTATGAAGGGTTTTAAACACTTTTTAATGTTCACAATCACGTGCCTTTTTTTAAGTGGACTGCAAATGAATGTAGAAGCCAAAGGCAGTGATAGAATAACAAATAAGTTTGATCATACGAGAAAAATACAAAGCAACTTAGAACAAAAAGTAAATAAAAGCAAGAAAGGCAAAATTAAAGTAATTGTTCAATTGGAAGAAAAATTCACACCAGAAGGACGAGTATCTAAGAGTCAAAAGGATAAGCAGGAAAGCAATATCCAGGAGACTCAAGATGCGGTTATTGAGGATTTAGATAACAAGGAACAAGATGTATCAGGCCATATTTCTAAATTTAAGACTATTCCTTATATGTCAATGGAAGTAGATGAAGAGGGTCTTAAAGCTTTAGCCGAGAACCCGGATGTTAAGAGTATTACAGAAGATGCGGTCATTTCAAAAAGCGATATAAAAACCAATTCAAACTTCCTAGAAGATAAACTAAGAGCAAAGGATATTTTTACAAACAGTTTAATGAATGCTGAGAGTGCTTGGTCAGCAGGATTTACCGGGAAAGGGAAGAGCGTTGCTATTCTTGATACAGGCGTAGATCGGAGTCATCCTTTTTTAAAAGGCAAAGTCGTCTATGAAGCATGCTTCAGTTCAAATCGAAATTGTGATGGGAAAACAGCAACAACAGGAGAGGGCGCAGCGAATGATACAGAGGGACATGGTACACACGTAGCTGGCATTGCAGCAGGGAATACGACGAACTTTTCAGGCGTTGCTAAAGAAGCGAATATTTTAGCAATAAAAGTACTGGCAGATAAGGATGGAGAAGGGAATTTTTCTGATTTATTAAATGGGCTGGAAAGAGTCTATCTATTAAGAAATCAGTATGATATTTCTGCTATTAATATGAGCTTAGGTGGTGGTAAATATTCTAGTACTTGTGATAGTTCATATACCAGCATAAAAAATATTGTAGACAATCTAAAAAGTGCAGGCATCGCGACAATTGCAGCCTCTGGCAACGATTCCTACAAAAGTGCCATTAGTGCACCTGCCTGTATCTCTTCTGTGGTGAGTGTAGGCTCCACAAATGACTATGACCAAGTATCTAGCTTTTCAAATAGTGTTAGTTTTCTAGATTTATTAGCACCAGGGGATCCGGTTTATTCCTCCTTGCCAGGAGGAGGATACGGGTATCTTTCTGGTACTTCAATGGCAACACCTCAAGTAACAGGAGGATTTGCACTTGTACGTCAAAAATACCCGAATTCCACTGTAGATCAAATTCTTTCTTATATGAAAGAAGACGGAGTGAGCGTTAAAGATAAGGCAAATAATATACCAACACCTAGATTGGACTTTTCTTGGATGCGAGCCATTGCGATAACTTTAGACAGAGTGCAAAAACCTATTTTAGAAGGAGAAATTATTGAATGGACAGATGTCCCAAATGCTTTCCAATATGAAGTTGAATTATATAAGGACAATACAATCATCTATACAACGCGGGTTGATGGAACAGTCCATGAAATAAATCTATCCTCTGAGATGGAGAGTCCAGGGAGCTATACAGTGACAGTCCGAGCGATAGGAGATGGTGCACATTATCAGGACGGACCTGTTTCAACGTATTCTGATACAAGTAAAATCATACCAACTTTAAAGCAAGTTAAAAAACCAATCTGGGATAGCAATACTATTCGATGGGATGAAGTGACAGATGCTTCCCAATATATGATAAAACTCTATAATGGAAAAACATTAATACAAACGCAGACAGTTCAAAATAATGTTCAGCAATATAATCTTGAAAAACAGATGGTAAAACCAGGATCGTATACAGTAACTGTTCAAGCAATAGGTGATTCAGTGAATTATAGAGACAGTATTGTTTCTAGTCCATCTGAAGTAAATAAAAAATTGACAACGCTAGCAAAACCACAAAAGCCCACTTGGAGTGGCGATAGCATTCATTGGAAAACTGTAGAACATACCAAAACGGTGGAGTTACGATTATATAGAGGGAAAACGCTAATCCTTTCTAAAAGGGTCGCAGCAGGAGACAGGAAGTATAACCTTTCTTCTAAAATGAAAAATTCAGGTGAATACACAGTAACAATCAAAGCTATCGGAGATAATAAAAGCTATAAATCTGGAGCAGCCTCCGTACATTCGGATAAAAAGATAACGTTAAAACAAGTTCCCAAGCCTACTTGGAAAGGTACTGTTATTCAATGGCAATCTGTAGCTAAAGCTTCAAAATATGAACTTAAATTATATCGTGGATCTAAACTAGTCTTTACAAAACATGTAACCGCAAGCAACCATAAGTATAGCTATGCTTCAAAAATGAAAGTCCGTGGAACTTACACAGTAACTGTTGAAGCGATAGGAAATCATAAAACATATAGGAACGGTCCTATTTCACATCGTTCAGTTGGAAAAAAGAGATAGATTGAAAGTACCAAGAGACCCAGTCTTGTAAAAGGCAGGGTTTTTGGTGGTTGAAAAAGTAAGGTGTACGCCCCTCCTTTTATTGCTATTCCTAGAGAACTTAAAACTGCGGGGATACCATTAAACTAGAGGGTATTCCTTAGATGAAGGTGTAGGAAAGTTAAATTATCTTTTCGGGAGAGGGTCCACTTTAAAAACAGACTTTTCTGTTGCTCATTGGAGTTTCCGCTTAGCAATACCCTTATCCCTATCTAACAGCTCTATCAATTAAAGTCCCCAAACACCGTTTTGGGACTTTTTTTAATGTTATAATATCGCTAGAATTCCAATTAGGAGGCTAAAATGAAAACTTTTGGTTAACGTAATTACGATTTAAATTATTGGAAAAGAACTGGTGCATATGCTGTTATTCAAAATGACCAACAACAATTCTTATGTGTAGAAGATTTGGATGGGAATTTATTTTTAGTTGGTGGAGGGATTGAAATAGATGAATCTCCTGAAATTGCATTATTAAGAGAGAGCATTGAGAAAACAGGACATGAAATTCGAATCGTTGAGCAGATAGGTAAAGCTGAAAGACATTGGGTTTCAGCAAAATATCCTCGCGACTCTCAACACAATATCGGAATATTATACACTTGTAAACTATTAGAAAAGATAGCTGAACCAGTTGAAAAAGAAAAAATGCGCTGGGTTGATTTCAATTATTTAGAAAAGCATCTTTTCCATGAACATCATTTATACTTATTAAAACAGTATTTAAATATTTCATAATTTCACCTTAAAGCCAAGAATAATAAAAAAGTAAACTTACGAAGAAATGAGTGCTCCAATGAATATAGAAAAAGTTAAATTAATGTATGACAAAATAAACGTGGATAATAATCTTATAGCAATAGTGGCGTGTGTGTTTTGGGCAATTGTTTTAGTGGCTATATTAGTTGAATTTGTAAAAACGAAAAAGACAGCCGCAACTATTGTAGGGAATGCAATTTTAATAGTAATTGTAATGGCGATTTTGATAATTCTAACAATGAATATTGTACAATCCAGAGATGCCATTACAGAGCCAGAGTGGAAAGTGAATTATTTAAAACCGTATTTACAAACTAAACCAGTTACTAAAATTGAATTAGATCATATTGAACAAGTTTTAAATAAGCCTAATCATTTAACGAATAGTGTTTTTGTTCAAGAAAAGAACGTCAAAAATTATTTTAAATTAACTTTTAAAAATAAAAAAAGTATTTATATATCAGCAAAAGTAAAAACGAGTAAGACAAATCAAAGCTATATGACCTTTAAAAAAATAAGTGCTGATATATCTCAGAAATATAATCTAAACACATACTTTGATCCGGTAATTTATGTTCAGAAGGGTTATATACCAGTTCATGAATAGGGGATATGACTGGGAATCAATTTAGCAATAAAAAAGAGCAGCATTAGCTGCTCTTTTTTATTGCTAACATACGTCTAGTAAAAGCTAAACAAAAAATAAAATGATATCTACCGTAATGAGCGAGTGTGAATTGTTCTGTTTACACAATGTGTTGTAAGGTAATAAAGAATTACAATAGGAAGGAATAAAGAGATGAAGGGAGTACGCAGATGAAAACTTTTTTGAGATCCATCTATTCGGTTATTTTATTTGGAGCAGGTGTCCTGCATTTCGTCCATGAACCAGGTTTCCGCAGAATTGTTCCGAAAATCCTCCCATTCCGTCGAGCTATTGTATTAGTGACAGGCGTGTTTGAGATTATTTTTTCTGTATTGCTTTGGGTGAAAAAAGGTCAAGCCATCACAAGTAAATTGCTAGCCTTCTTTATGGTGGCTGTTTTTCCGGCAAATGTGTATATGACAATGAAGAAAATATCATTCAAGCCAGATGAAAAAGCAAATCCTTTAATCCTATGGCTTCGACTGCCACTACAAATCCCCTTGATTATGGGAGCTCTAAAGCTTGGAAAAAGAGAAAATTAAAGTCGAGAAGAACACATCTGTTGAAGCGTATGTGATATTGTAGGCTTCAAACAAAACAAAAAAACCGTATTCAAGAGTTCACCTCTGAATACGATTTTTTTTATGGAAAATTAGTTAAGGCTAACTAATCAATCGTATATTACATTTTTTCCTTCTTCACTTAATTTTTTTAAAGATGTGATCATATGATTTATTTCTTCATCGGAATGCCTTTCCCATGAACCTAATTCAGCTACAATTTTCAGAGGAGATTTGGACCTATAAGAACGTGTAGGGTTTCCCGGGAATCTTTTGTCAGTTAAGTTCGGATCATTCTCAAAATCACCTAATGGTTCTACAATATAAATTCTCTCTTTTGAATTAGTTCTTGCTAATTCAGCACCCCATTTAGCGGCGTTTAATGTTGCAGTAAAATAGATATAGTTAGATTTTTTATCCTGATAATTGGATAAGTATAATGGTTCAAGCAGTTCTCCAATTTTCAGATTTGCTTTCGTACCGTGAAAGAAAGGCCCTGGATCTAAGGTATTCGTTTGGTTATTCATATAGTCACTCTCCTTATTTGTAGACTTTCGTATTACAGTATAAGGCAGGATCAGGGCGAAAAAACAGTCTATAAATAATATTTAGATTGGGTTATAATGTAAGTAGAGGCAAGGGGTTAATGATATTATTTTTAACCAAGCTGATTATTTCAATTTAGAATTATATAACAAACTTAGACAGAAACCTTATTCTTCTTGAAGAGTAAGATTTTTTTTATAGTGTAGAGGAGTTATTTTCTTTTCTATTCTTTCAATTATTAATACGTATGTAAAGTGAGAACCCAGTCTTTTAATAGGCTGGTTTTTTTATTAGACAAACCGTTCATTTGAAGGAGAACCCTTCTTACTTGGAGAAGAAACTACTACTGGATATAAATAAAAAACGGTCCTATAAAAGCAGATAATGACAGGTTTTATGGCCATGAAATTAGTATTCTTAATTCAAGGAGGTGCGATATGGAGTGGATTGATTCTTTACAGAGGGCAATAAACTTTATAGAAGAACATTTGTTAGAGGAAATGACAATCGACGATATAGCAAAGGAGGCACAAGCATCCGT
Source organism: Rummeliibacillus sp. TYF-LIM-RU47 (assembly GCF_008638315.1). Lineage (NCBI taxonomy): Bacteria > Bacillati > Bacillota > Bacilli > Caryophanales > Caryophanaceae > Rummeliibacillus > Rummeliibacillus sp. TYF-LIM-RU47. The sequence continues at coordinate 280,617 of NZ_VVIR01000001.1, forward strand.
TTTTCACTTTCAACGAACATTCAATATTTTAACTGATAGTACCGTTGGGGAGTATATAAGACGAAGACGGTTAACCTTAGCTGCGCAGGAACTCTCTAATACGAAAAACAAAGTTATTGATATTGCCTTTAAATATGGTTATGAAACTCCTGAATCGTTTACCAAAGCATTTCGTAGGCAGCACGGGATAACACCAAGAGAAGCGCGGTTTCATAAAGGGATGCTTAATTCTTATAACCGCCTGGTCATCCAGGTGAGTCTGAAAGGGGCAGAGCCGATGAAGTATAAAATTGTTGAAAGAGAAAGTTTTCAGGTAGTAGGGATAAAAAGAGAGTTTTCAACTGTGAATGATGAGAACCTTAAAGGGATACCTAAATTGTGGGATCAAGTGAATAAAGATGGAACGGACGATCTTTTATTTAGCTTGAACAATGGGAAAATAGAGGGAGTTCTTGGTGTATGTGCTGCTATAACGGAAAGCAAAAGTGATTTATTTGATTATTGGATAGCTACAGAATATGCTGGTACAACACCTGAAGGTTTGGAAACACTTGATATTCCCGCTTCTCGATGGGCAGTTTTTGAAGTCCACGGACCCATGCCAGATGCTATGCAAAGAGTGTGGAAGCAGATTTTTCAAGAGTGGTTTCCCTCAAATTCATATGAGCACGCGGGTACCCCAGAATTAGAAGTATATTCAGATGAGGACCCTTCAAGTGAGGATTTATATTCTGAGATATGGATTCCTTTGAAGCAAAAGGTGAATTAAAAACCAATTATTTAGATTAATAACCAGTCTTAATAGGCTGGTTTTTTATGTGTTTAAAGGATTTACGGCTTGCCCACAATGATGGCGGCTAAAGAAAAAAGGAGCAATCCTACTATCATCACAGTAGGTTGCTCCTTATAAATTATATAGTTTGCATTTGTCATAGAAGCTGGTTTTGCTAATTTGCAGCAACTTGGCGGCTTCTTGTTTGTTGCCTTTTGCTACAGCCAGTGCGCGTCGAATTGCCGACTTTTCAGCCTGAGCTACTGTATCTTTTAAGGGGCTTAAAGGAATAGTAGTCTGACCTTCAAATTGAGTGTCCTTTGGATCCTCTGCTACATCCTGTAAATATAAAGGCAGGTGAAACAGCTCAATGGTTTTCCCGTCGAGTACATTGATGGCACGTTCTAAAACGTTCTCCAGTTCACGAATATTGCCAGGCCACATATGGCTTTGAAGCCTTTGGATGACTTCCGGTGAAAGAGATAGCTCCTCACGGTAAAATTTCTTCGCTAGCTTTTCTAATAAATGCAGACTAATAATCGGAATATCAGCTTTCCGTTTGTGTAGAGGGGGAATGTCGATCTTAATAACATTTAATCGGTAATATAAATCTTGTCGAAACTTTCCCTCTTGCACCATTTTTTCTAAATTCCGATGTGTAGCGGCGATGACCCGGACATCGATGGGGATGGATTGCTGGCTGCCGATGGGCTGTACTTCTTTTTCTTGCAGAACTCTTAGTAGCTTGCTTTGCATAGAAAGAGGCATGTCACCGATTTCATCCAGAAAAATTGTCCCTAGGTTTGCGTTTTGAAATTGTCCTTTTTTGCCGCCTTTTTTAGCTCCGGTAAAGGCGCCTTCCTCATAGCCGAATAGCTCAGATTCCAATAAATGATCGGGAATAGAGGCGCAATTAATGGGGACGAAAGGAAATGATGCACGAGGGCTGCCCGAGTGAATGGCATGCGCAAATAATTCCTTTCCTGTGCCCGATTCACCTAACAGCAAAACAGACGATTGGCTTCCAGCTACTCTTTCCGCCAGTTTTTTTGCAGCTATGAAATCTGTGCTACTCCCGATTAAATCATCAAAGGTGTATTTGCTTTTCAATTCTTTTTCAAACCGAGTTTTATAATAGGCGAGCTCATCGACCAGTGACTGAATCTTTCGCTGATATTTCTGCCATTCCTCTGGATTACTGAACATCACTGTGCCTAGGGCTCCAACCAATTCGCCATCTATAATTAGAGGGAAACGGTTCGCGATCATTTCGCTGCCATTAATCGATTGGACAGCAGCCAGTTCTGCACGGCCGGTCTCTGCCACGATATGCATACGAGTATTTTCGATCACATCTTCAATATGCCTGCCAATGGCCCAATCAACAGTGGTTCCAATGAAATCGCAATAAGCAGTATTAATATAGAGAATGATTCCTTGGCGATTAACTAAAACAATTCGCTCTGCTGCTAGATTGATAATCTTTTCAAGCCAGTTAAAGGGAATATTTTGAAATCCGTTCATCATGTGCCTCCCTTTTTAATATCTGATAACTCTATTATAGCAAAAAAATATTAAAATATTTAAAATTTAAAAAACTCCATAAAGTACTATTAAGTAATAAACCGCATGAAAGGGAGTACCTTCATGCGGTAATAGGTTCTCTTATTGAACAGTATAGCCACCATCAAGAACCACTGCTTGCCCGGTAACACCCTTTGCTTTATCGCTGGCTAAGAAGACAGCGTAATCCGCGATTTCTTCTACAGTGAGCAGTCTTTTTTGAGGAATGAATGGGAAGAGTACGTCTTCCATCACTTTATCCAGTTCGACACCGCGAGTTGCCGCTAGGTCTGAAAGTTGATTACGTACTAATGGTGTATCTACATAGCCGGGACATAGAGCATTCACAGTAATACCTTGCTCCGCTCCTTCTAACGCAGCTACTTTGGTTAATCCGATGACACCGTGCTTTGCACTATTGTAGGCAGCTTTTCCGGCAAAACCAATCAGTCCGTTGATGGAAGCCATATTAATGACTCTGCCAAAGCCTTGTTGTTTCATAATAGGAAATACATGCTTGATTCCCACAAACGGCGCTGTAAGCATGACATCGATCATTTGCTTGAATTTCGCTGTTGGAAAGTCTTCGATATTTGATACATGCTGCAGACCAGCATTATTAATTAAGATATCTATCCGTCCAAAGGCTTGATAGGTTGTTTCAATACTCTTTGCAAAAGCCTCTTCATCACTTACATCACATGGAGCGGCAATCGCCTCAAACCCTTGTTCTTTCAACTCGTTGACTACTCCGATTGTTGCTTCTTCCTTCAAATCAGAAATCGCTACTTTTGCACCTTCCTTGGCAAAAACTTTCGCAATTTCAAGGCCGATGCCGCTTGCTGCTCCCGTAATCAAAGCTGTTTTTCCTTCTAATAACATTCCCATTTTCGTTCCCTCCGTTTTTCTGTAGTTGTTATTATTGATGTATAAGAAGTTGTGGGCTCACGGTAAAAGAAGCTTCTGTTTTTTCTCGTACTTCTTCTAAGGAGGCGCCATCCACCAGTTCTATTAATACCATTCCACTTGAAGTGAATTCAAAAACAGCCAGATCCGTAATTAAACAGTGCACAACATTCTTACCTGTTAAAGGAAGGGTACATATTTGTTTTACTTTTGATTCGCCATGCTTATTGACGTGCTCCATAACCACGACTACTTTTTTTGCCCCATTCACAAGATCCATCGCGCCGCCCATTCCTTTTACCATCTTCCCTGGAATCATCCAGTTGGCGAGATCGCCAGTTTCAGAAACCTCCATACCGCCAAGGATAGCTAAATCAATATGACCACCGCGAATCATGGCAAATGATTCTGCGCTATCAAAAAAGGCAGCACCGGGCACAGCTGTTACAGTTTCCTTTCCTGCATTAATTAAATCTGGATCTACCTCAGCAGGAGTAGGGTAAGGACCGATTCCTAGCAGCCCGTTTTCTGATTGAAGCAACACGTTGATGGAAGGGGGAATTTCATTAGCAAGCAGAGTAGGTATGCCAATGCCTAAATTCACATTCATACCATCTTTTATTTCTAATACCGCACGTTGAATAATTTTTTGTCTTACGTCCATGAAAAAACTCCTTTCTCCACTTGTACTGTCTTACGTTCAATCCGTTTTTCATATCCGTCGCCTTGTAAGAGCCTTTGTACAAAAATGCTTGGTGTATGAATTTGATCCGGTTGAAGTTCACCTGGTTCTACAATTTCTTCGACTTCAGCTATCGTTACCTTTCCGGCCATAGCAGCCAGTGGATTGAAATTGCGTGCTGTTTTTCGGTATACCAAATTCCCGAGGGCGTCTGCTTTCCATGCCTTTACAAGAGCGAAATCAGCTGTAATGCCTCTTTCAAGGATATACGTCTTTCCGTCAAATTCTTTGTGTTCTTTACCTTCAGCAATTTTCGTGCCAACACCAGTTGCTGTATAGAAGCCAGGTATTCCAGCGCCACCCGCTCGGATACGTTCTGCTAATGTGCCCTGAGGAACAAGTTCTACCTCTAGCTCACCACTTAAAAATTGCTGTTCAAAGGTCTTGTTTTCTCCAACATAAGAGGAAATCATTTTCTTGATTTGTTTATTTGCTAATAATAGGCCAAGTCCCCAATCATCCACGCCACAATTATTACTGATAATGGTTAAGTCTTTTACACCTTTATCTCGAAGCGCAAGGATTGATTTTTCTGGAATGCCGGATAGGCCGAAGCCTCCTACAATAATGGTTGCACCATCTTGTATCTCCTGAATGGCTGATTCAAAGCTTTCATTGATTTTACTCATTTTAGAAGTCTCCCTTTCAAATAAAGGTTACTAGCATAATAGAAACTAGTAACCTTCCAAAAAGATTTATACAATGCCTGTTAAAGAATAAAGCGCAATGATAAAGAAAACGGCAATTGTTTTAATGATTGTTACAGCAAATATATCTTTGTAAGCTTGGCGATGCGTTAAACCTGTAACGGCAAGGAGAGTAATGACTGCACCATTGTGAGGCAGTGTATCCATGCCGCCAGATGCCATAGCGACAACGCGGTGCATCACTTCAGGCGGAATATTGGCCGCTTCAATCATCTGATTATATTTATCTGCCATGGCACTTAAAGCAATCCCCATGCCGCCAGATGCTGAGCCAGTGATACCTGCAAGTGTGGAGGTTGTTACCGCACCGTTTACTAGCGGATTTGTGAAGGTATGAGAAATTCCTCCGCTAATAGCTGAGAATCCTGGAAGAGCAGCTATAATTCCACCAAACCCATATTCTGCACCAGTGTTCATAGTTGCGAGTAAAGATCCGCTGATACTAGCGTTTAATCCTTCTTTAAAGTTTACTTTTACTCGATTCCAGTCATATAGAATGGTGGCAAAGATCCCAACAACAAGCGCCATCTCTACAGCCCAGATAGCCGCAACTGCTGACGTATCGACTACACCAAATGAATCTAGCCCGATTTTCGAAAAGTTGAAGCCGTTTGGATACCATTTCGGAATATAAGTGACGAAAATTTTATTCATTACGCCGACAAGAATCAGAGGTACAAAGGCAAAGATTTGACGGAGTACAGATTGATTTGCCGTAAACTTGATAGCAGGCTCTTCCTTCATCGCTTCAAGAGTAGCAGCCGTTTCTGTTTCGAAGCCATAATAGCCTTCTCCAGCTTTGGCTGCTTTTTTCCTGCGGGATTCTAAATAAAGCAATCCAAAAATTAATACAAATAGTCCGCCAAGAATTCCTAACGTAGGCGCAGCATAAATATCAGTTTTAAAGAAAGAAATCGGAATTACGTTTTGGATTTGCGGGGTACCAGGAATGGCATCCATCGTGAAAGAAAATGCTCCCAATGCGATGGTCCCCGGAATGAGGCGTTTCGGAATATTTGCTTCTCTAAACAGCTGTGCTGCAAATGGATAAACAGCAAAAACAACAACAAATAAGCTAACGCCGCTATATGTTAAAATAGCGCCTAATAAAACGATGGTAAGAATTGCTCTTTTGGCACCGATTAATTTAACAATCGTTTTGGCAATGGATTCTGCAAGGCCAGACATTTCCACAACCTTGCCGAAAATAGCTCCAAGTAAGAAGACAGGAAAATAAGATTTTATAAAACCGACCATTTTCTCCATGAAAACGCCAGAGAAGAAAGGTAATACATAGCTAGGCTCTGTTAATAAAACAGCAAAAAGTGCACAAATAGGCGCGAATAAAATAACTGAAAATCCACGGTAAGCAACAAACATTAATAAACCAAGCGCCAACAGTATGACAATTAAATCCATGAAAATCCCCCTTATTATTATTTGTAAGAAAGCGTTTGCAAAAAAATACATCCTCCTTTTTCAAAAAATCCCCTTCAGCTTAATTTAATTGCAAGAATCATGCCAAAAACATCTGTTTAAGCAAATCCCTTAATTACTGAGAATTCTACGGTGTAATTTGCAAATTAAATTTAAATTTCCGGATTATCGGATTTTTCATTTTAGAAGCGTTCCGTAAAAGTGGAATTTTCCGAGATTGCGGAATGAAAACGGTCATTAGAAATAATGAAATTATTTCCAATCCAATACTTCAGACGGTTTAGCTTTTTTGGAAAGTGCTATAATAATGACGAGTAGTTAAATCATTTCTAAGGGAGGAATCGAAAATGGCAGATCGTTTTAAAGGAAAAACAGTCATTGTAACTGGTGGAGCAAGTGGTATCGGGGAAGCTACGGTAGTAGAGTTTGCGAAAGAAGGAGCGAATGTCGTGATTTCCGACATGTCTGATAAAGGACAAGCGCTTTCGGATCAATTAAATCAAGACGGATACCAAACCATGTTTATGAAAACAAACGTAACGGAAGAGGAAGAAGTACAACGTTTAGTCGAAGAGACTGTGAGTAAATATGGAAGCTTAGATGTCCTTTTTGCCAATGCAGGAATTGGTGCAGCAACGCTTGTTCATGAAATGAGCTATGCTGATTGGAAGAAGGTAATCGATGTCAATCTTAATGGGGTTTTCCTTTGCAATAAATATGCCCTTGCTCAAATGCTAAAACAAGAAACAGGCGGGGCCATTGTCAATAACGATTCAATCCATGGATTTGTAGGGAAGCCAGGAGTCAGTGCATATGCAGCTTCAAAAGGCGGCGTAAAATTGCTTACACAAACGGCAACCTCTGAATATGCAGCAAAAGGCATTCGAATTAATAATGTAAACCCAGGTTATATCGATACTCCATTGCTTGCTGGCATGCCAGAAGAAGCAAAACAAGAATTGATTGACCTCCATCCAATCGGCCGTTTGGGCAGACCGGAAGAAGTAGCAAAAGCTGTTCTCTTCTTAGCAAGTGATGATGCATCCTTTATCTCAGGAGCAAGCTTGCTGGTTGATGGTGGATATACTGCAGTTTAAAATTGAAAGATAGCTTAAATCCCTTTTCTTTTAGAGAAGGGATTTTTTCTGTCGTTGTGGGTGGAATAACTTACCACCTATTTGGGATGATTTACAACCGCTGTTAGTACATTTACCACCGCTCGCTGAAAGTTTACCATCGAAACTATACAATTTAGGTCCTAAGATGCCCCTATGTTCGCGCCTACAGTCAAGTTGGAGAACAAGTTTCCATGCCGGGGCCAAAAGCTGAAGGTGGAATAACTTACAACCTATGTGCGATGATTTACAACCGCTGAGAACTCGTTTATCACCGTTGCGGCGCCATTTACAACCGCTCTCTGAAAGTTTACCACCGAAACTTTACTATTTAAGGCCTAAATATGTATGTCATTTATAAAATATCCACAAAAATTGGTGTGCTATTCACATTTCTCATTCACTGTTCTGTTTTAAAAAGTACGAAGCGGGTAATCAAAGGTATTTGGTTCAGCTGAATGATATATTTTTTTTCGGGAAGAGTAAAGAATGCGGAATCACGATTCAGTATACTAGTGTATTGAAGGTATATTGTATATAATACATTTTATACTTAAAAAAGATAATATCTATATTTCCCTTAAGATTAGGTAGAATTATGGATTAATAAAAGTAGGAAATCTGGTTTTGCATCAAAATAAGTATAGTTTGTTTGAGAGGGGAATAATCATGTCAGAAAATTATCAAGGTCTTGTCGAACGACAACGGGCTTTTTTCCGTACAGGAAAAACAAAGGATGTCGAGTTTCGTGTAGAGACATTAAATAAACTTGTAGACGCAATGAAGAAGTATGAAAATGAAATACTTGCAGCTTTGCGTAAGGACTTGAACAAGTCAGAAAAAGAGGGGTATCGTACTGAAATTGGATTCGTTTTACACGAAATCAAATATATCTTAGATAATGTGCATACTTGGGCTAAGCCGAAAGAAGCACAAACGCCAGAGGTTTTTGGTAATGCTTCGAGTATGCTGTACCCAGAGCCTTATGGTTTGGCTTTAATTATTGCGCCTTGGAACTATCCATTCCAATTAGCTGTTGCCCCATTAATCGGTGCGATTTGCGCCGGCAACTGTGCTGTGCTGAAACCATCAGAATTTACGCCTGCTACTTCAGGAGTACTTGCTAAAATGGTGCAAGAAAATTTCCCTGAAGAATACATTGCGGTTGTAGAGGGCGAAGCAGAAACAAGTACAGCTCTATTAAAAGAAAAATTCGATTACATCTTCTTTACCGGAAGTACGGGGGTTGGGAAGATTATCATGTCAGCAGCTGCAAAACATTTAACACCTGTCACACTGGAATTAGGCGGAAAGAGCCCATGTATTGTCCATGAGGATGCAGATCTCGATACAGCAGCTCAGCGCATTACTAAAGGGAAATTCTCTAATGCTGGTCAAACCTGCGTAGCACCAGACTACTTGCTAATTCACAAGAGTGTGAAAGATGAATTCCTTGAGAAGATGAAAGGACAAATTAAGGAGATGTTTGGAGAAGATGTATCCAAAAATCCAGACTTCACACACATTATTAATGATCGACATTTCAACCGCCTGTCCGCTTTCCTAGACAATGGCATCCAAGTAGTAGGAGGCGATACAGAGGAAGACCGCCTATTTATCGCGCCTACTGTATTAGACGACATCAAGTGGGAAGATCCAGTTATGCAAGATGAAATTTTTGGACCTATTCTTCCGGTTATCGAGTACGATGATTTAACAGAAGTAATCTACAAAATTGTAGAGAGACCAAAACCTCTTGCACTGTACCTATTCACAGAAGACGAAGAAGTAGAAAACACTGTTCTAGGAAATATCTCATTTGGTGGCGGCTGTATCAATGACACCATCTCCCATTTAGCTACACCTTACCTGCCATTCGGGGGCGTAGGTGAGAGTGGTATGGGATCTTATCATGGACAAGGTAGCTTTGATACCTTTACACACTATAAATCCATTTTGAAGCTAAATCGAGCTAAATAATGGCTTTAAAAGCACTAACCTTTGGGTTGGTGCTTTTTTTCATTTTTTATAAATACTTGTCCTCTTTTTCGAAGTTTAGTCTATGTAGTGAATGAAAGGGAGGTGAGCAACATGGCAACGAAAACATTTGAAAAAGGTACACTTCGCATTAAATTCTCTACTGGCGTGAATACGCAAGGACAAATGATCGAAAAAACAAAAGCATTTCAAAATGTAGCGCGAGATGCACAAGTAGAAAACTTGGCAGCTGTAGGTACAGCACTTGCAAGTCTATTCGCGCACGAATGGATCGGCACAGGGATCCTAATGCAAGAAAGCATTCAACAATAATATGAAAAGGAGGAGAACGAATGTCAAAAGTATTGCAGCTTCAATTCCAAACCTCGAAGGGAACAGACTATTCAATAAGTATTGACGTGCCAAAAGAAGGGCTATCATCCAAAGAGGTGTATGATGTGATGAACACCATCATTGAAAAAGGCGTGTTTGAAATAAAAGGCGAACGCTTAGCAGAAATAGATAGTGCCCGTTATGTTGAGCGGACTGTAACTGAATTAGAAGCATAAATAGCAGAGCTGTTCCATCTATATTGATAGATGGAACAGCTTTTTTCGAAGATAGGACTATCCATTTTAGAAATTTTAGAAATGTGTATACAATTGTTATTTCCCTTTGATATAATTTTATTATAGAAAGTATTTCCGTATTACGGAAACATTTGTATTTTTGTAAGCGTTCACAAAGGGGGAAATAATTTTGGACAAGTTTATGAATCTTATTGGGGGTATTACTGATTTTATATGGGGACTTCCGATGATGCTTTTGCTATTAGGTGGGGGGCTGTATCTTACTTTTAAATTAGGTTTCTTTCAATTTCGTTATATGCCTCATATTATCAGTCAAACCTTCGGGAAAATTCTTAGTAAATCTGATGCATCTGAGGGGACATTAACACCATTTCAAGCGGCTACATCTGCGTTAGCTTCAACTGTAGGTGCGGCAAATATTATTGGGGTGCCTGTGGCGATTGCATTCGGGGGACCAGGGGCAATATTTTGGATGTGGGTTGTCTCATTAATAGGAATGGCTGCCAAATATTCAGAAGTCGTGCTAGGGGTAAAATATCGGGAGAAAAATGAAGAAGGGGAATGGGTTGGGGGACCCATGTATTATATTGAGAAAGGTTTGGGATGGAAGCCGGTAGCCTCATTCTTCGCTTTTGCTTTAATGCTCGAAATTGTAGCAAGCACAATGGTGCAATCCAATTCACTTTCCACAACCATTTCTGGTGCGTTTCATATTTCGCCTATCATTACGGGCTTATTAGTTATGGTGTTAATTGGCATTATTGTTTTTGGTGGGATTTCAAGAATCGGTAAAATTACAGAGAAGTTTGTTCCTTTTATGGTGGGCATTTATATAATCGGATCTTTAATCGTAGTCTTTGCCAATGTATCTGCTATACCTTCAATATTCGCTTTAATTTTTGAACATGCTTTCACACCGATAGCTGCTGCAGGTGGATTTGGTGGAGCTGGTATTGCAGCTGCCATTCGATGGGGACTTGCAAGGGGAACCTACTCAAATGAAGCCGGAATGGGGACAGCACCTATTGCACATGCAACCGCTAAAACAGATCACCCTGCAAAACAAGGGTTCTGGGGTGTTTTTGAAGTAATTGTTGATACCATCATCATTTGTACAATGACAGCTATTGTTGTTCTTTGTACAGGGCAATGGGAGAAAGTACCTTCTGAACAGGCTTCGAGCATGGTGACGATGGCGTGGGGACAAGTTTTCGGTGACCAGTTAGCTGGCATTATCATGAGCATTGCTCTCTTTTGTTTTGTGTTATCGACTGTGGTGGTTATCATCTATTACGGGGAGAAACAAGCGGAATATTTATTTGGTACATTCTTTTCAAAAGTAATGCGTTTTGTATATGTTGGAGCCATATTTGTTGGTGCAATTGGCGGATTAAAGTTTGTCTGGCAATTCCTCGATATTCTTTTAGCTCTTGTTATTTTGCCGAACATTATTGCCCTGTTATTCTTAGGCGGTGAGGTGAAAGAGATTACAAAAGATTACTTTACGCGTATCTATAAAAAGAAAAACTACATGGAGGAAGTCCAGCTTTCACAGCCAGAACAGTCATTAGAAAAGGCGGAATAGTCGTTAAAGTCTGTCGATTGTTGTTTTCCTATTCAGGGGAATAGTATAATAGATTCAATAACTATTTTTTAAGAATAGGAGAATACCATGATTCAATCGATTGACCGTGCCATGTCAATTATTCATATTTTAAGATCAGATCCGCATCGAAATGAATGGTCCATTTCTGAGCTATCAAAACGCACAGAGTTGCCAATCAGTACAATGCATCGTTTATTAAACTCCTTAATTGATCATGGTCTTGTTATACAAAATCCTAACACAAAGCATTATAAAATAGGCCTTCTTTGGATGGAAGTTGGTTTACAAGTGCTTGAAAGTATTGATTATAGAAATGTAGCTCGTCCGATCATGGAAGACCTGGCACTGGACGTAAAAGAAAGTATTTACTTAAACATTCAAGATGGGAATTTCGGGATGACAATTGAAATAGTGGACAGTCCCTTAAAGGTTCGTATCGCTGAAACTTTGGGTATTCGCAGTCCATTGAATGTCGGGGCACCCAACAAGGCCATCTTGTCCTTTTTGAAGGAAGAAGAAAGAGCAGATATTATAAAAAAGCTAGGTTTGACAGATGAAGAAACCATTCAATTAAAGGAAACGATAGAAGAAGTACGCCGGAATAGGTATGCGATGAGTAATTCGGAGCGTACGGAAGGCACTATATCTATTGCAGCGCCCATTTTTGGATACGGCAATAAGGTTTTAGCTGCAGTAAGCATTAATGGCCCTGATTTTCGAATAACAGAGGAGAGTCTTCCACAGCTAGTAGAAAAAGTAAAAATGGCTGCGGAGCAAATTTCAAATCGTATAGGAAGATTTTATTGATGGGAATCCCTTGAGTTAATCAAGGGATTTTTTAGTGAAAAAAATAATGACAAACTTATTTGAATATTATATATTATGAATATAAATAAAATAGAAAGCGTTTCCATAATGCAGAAAACATTGGAGGGATGGGTATGTATCAACAATTACAAAAAATGACTTTGCCTCAACAAGTTGAATTTTTAACAAGACAGCTTGTCGGGATAGATAGCGTGAACGGAACAGCTGGAGAGGGAGCTATCGCTGATTCTCTCAAGGAGATCCTTCAAAGTTTTCCTTACTTTATTCAAAACCCTAATCAAGTTTGGGAGAAAAAAGTCCCGAACGATCCTTACCGTAAAAATATTTTTGCCTTGGTAAAAGGTAAGGGAAGCTCTACGAGTACAGTTATTTTCCATTCGCATATTGATACAGTGGGCATTGAGGATTTTGGACATTTGAAACAGGATGCCTTTAACCCTGACCAAATCGAACAGTTTTTCAAAACATATGAACTGGATAAAGATGTCCAAATGGATGCAAATTCTGGCGATTGGATGTTTGGAAGAGGATCTGTCGATATGAAAAGTGGAGCTGCTGTCCATTTAGCCAATGTTCTTTATTTTTCTGAACATGCTGAAGAATTGGACGGGAACATTCTTCTTATGTTCAATCCTGATGAGGAATCCCAGCATAAAGGAATCATCTCAGCTATTCCAGAGTTGAAGCGTTTAAAAGAAGAGCATGGGCTGGAATTTATCTCAGCTATTAATGATGATTTCATTACGCCTCTCTATGAAAATGATCCGCACCGCTATATTTATACGGGTGCTGCTGGCAAAATTCTTCCGAGCTTTTATATTTACGGACGCGAGGCACATGTAGGAGATACGCTATCAGGTGTGGACCCCAACTTTGTAGCAGCAGAACTGACACGCCGAATCCATAATAATCTGGAGCTGGCTGAAAATATTGAAGGGGAAATGACACTTCCCCCAACATGTTTACAACAAAGAGATACAAAGAAGTTTTATTCAGTACAGACTGCAACAAGCAGTTATCTATATTTTAACTACTTCTTATTTGAGCTTTCTGCAAAAGAAGTGATGGATAAGTTGATTGCGATTGCTACAGATGCATGTGTAGACGTAGAAGCTCATTTATCTAAGCAATACGAAGAATTCTTGAAACGAACTGGATTGCCTGGTAAAAAGCTGTCGTGGCATTTAGAAGTGACGAGCTTAGCTGACTTTATGAAGGAATTAGTGGCACAAGGCATTCCTGCTTATGAAGTGGCCAAAAAAGTGCAGCGAGAAAACAAAGAGATGGAGGCCAGGGAGCTTTGCTTTAAAATCGTTGAGGAATTGCAGAACTGGGATCCGTATAAAAAACCAAGAGTCATCATTTTCTTTGCGCCGCCTTATTTGCCTCACAACTATTTGAACCAATCCAATGAACGGGACGCAGAGATTCTAAAATCGGTAAAAGAAACGTTAGTAGAAATGGAACAATTGACGGGCGAAACATTTGCCTTAAAAAAATTCTTCCCGTATTTAGCAGATGGCAGTTTCCTATCCTTGCATGAAAGTGATGAGGAGCTTAGCTCATTAATCAATAATTTCCCTGAATGGGATTCTATTTATCCTGTACCAGTTAACGAAATTCGTGGATTGAATATACCGTCTATTAACGTTGGCGTGTATGGAAAAGACGGACATAAATGGACGGAGCGAGTGTATAAACCATATACATTCCATGTGCTACCGACAGTGATACGCACTATGGCAATGAATTTATTAAAAAAAAAATTATCAGCGCCTGATCTGTCAGAAAGACTGCATGAGGAGCCAATCGGAATCTGATAGAATTTAGCTTAAATCAAATAAAGTGCAGGCTCCGGGTTAATAAAGAGTCTGCACTTAATAGTTCATTTAATTTATACTGTTAAAATCAAGGCCCACTCCTAGTTTTTTTAAGAAGATGAGGAGTCTTGGTAACTTGGTAAGATTTCCCGGTTTTCTTCTAATAGTTTCCTATTTTGAGCTATAGTTTCTTCTATAGTCACTGAAACTTTATTCTCGCTCGGTGTTTCATTAATTTGTTCTTCATTCGGATTAAGATTTGATGACTTATATATTTCGATATCCATTTTATCTTCTCCCCAACATTTGCTTACTTATATACTAGTATAAACACTTTTAGAAAAGTTTCATGTTAAATTTAGGTAACTAATGTTACGATTTAAAGTTGCGTGAGGACAAGATAGGAAGTGAAAAATTGTTTTCTATTAAATGACCACTATAAACAGAGTTATTAAAAGTAGTTCTACATAATTTAAAGAATTTATTAGAATAAATTTACCTCTCAAATCCTTCAAAGTACTAAAATTTTTAGCAACCAAATAACGATCCATGGCTTAAAACTCCCAATTCATGTAAAGTGACTGTATTTGCTCAATATTTTGCCGATATAATAAATAAGATATGGATTGGATTAGGAGGCTTTGAGGTGAAAATACAGTTAGATCATAAAGTGAATCTGATGCACGCAAATGTAACGATGATGAAAAATCAAGAGATGCCACAGCAAAAACAGGAGCAACCAAAAGATTCTATTTCAATTGGTGTACAGGCTCGTCAATTGTTTGGTAGCCATAACAAAAAAAGCTCCCTTATTGAGAGCTTAATGAAACAACGTGAAAATATTTTAGAGCAGAAAAACAAGCTAACTGAACGAGCACTTGATAAAGGAAATGATCTATCTAGTTTGAAAGAACAAATGAAAGCCTTAGAAAAGCAAATCTCTGATATTGATGCACAAATTGCTCAAGAGCAAAAAGGGAAGCTGGAAAATAAAACTGCAGAGTCTAAAGAGTCAGCACCCAAAACCACAGAGGAGTCTATTTTTTCTAAAGCAGACTCATTAGAGCAAACTAAAACACTGTCACGAATGGGACGTACGCTTTCTCGTGAAAAGGTTTCTCTAGAAAGTGAAATGAAGATTGATGCAAAACGCGGTGTGCATAGTGAGTTTAAATTTAATCGACTAGAAAAATTGAAGGAACAAATGACCAATGTTCAAGGATCTCTTGCAGAGAGTGTTAAACAAACTACTGCTACAAGCGAAAATGTTACCAATACCGAAACTGAAAATGAGGATGAATTAAACGTACAGGAGCAGATCAGTCTAAATGCTGCTGATTAGGTTAGAGCTTCCTTATAAAAAATAACTGTCTTATCTATTTGGTAAGGCAGTTTTTTTATTTTTCTTAACGAATAGATAATGAAAAAACCCAATTGTTACTGAGGTCTTAGAGACCGAATAAGTACAATTGGGCAACTATATCTAATCAAATTTAGCTTGAAAACAAATAGGATCTTTTACTTCAGTTGATCATTCAACACACTATCTTCTAAAACAGAAAATTTATCTCCGTATACTTTTGTTAAATGGCTTTCTCCCCATAAACACAGTGAATTGAGGATGCCCTCTAAGCTTTGGCCATATTCACTGAGTTCGTATTCTACCTTTGGTGGCACCTGGTTGTAGACGATTCGGTTGATTACACCATCCTCTTCTAGTTCACGAAGCTGTTGGGTAAGCATCTTTTGTGTGATGTTTGGCATGAGCCGCTTTAATTCGCTTGTGCGTTTTTTGCCGTGAGTTAGATGGCAAAGAATCACACATTTCCACTTGCCGCCAATGACTTCTAATGTGGCTTCCACAGATATATTATATTTCTTCTTTTGCATCTTTTATTTCTCCTCCTTATAGGTACTAAAAGGTTCCTATGATACTTTTATGTTTCTATAGAACTTTAAAGTGCGTACTTTTCTTTGTGATTGATATATACCATAATAACATTTGCCAGCCAATTGATACTATACTTTCTTTCGTAAATTTTCCCCGAAAAGAAAGTTTCTATTTATATAAAAAATGAAGGAGGAGATATTATGGCTTTAGGCAAAAAACAAAGTACGTTAGCTTTGCTTGCTTTAGCAGTGAGTGCTTTTGCGATTGGAACAACTGAATTCATTAGTGTAGGGTTATTGCCCCTTATTGCAAATGATTTAAGTATTCCGGTTACGACAGCAGGCTTAACGGTATCTTTATATACCTTAGGGGCAACATTTGGTGCTCCTATATTAACATCTTTGACATCAGGAATGTCAAAGAAGACATTATTGCTTTGGATTATGGTTGTCTTTATTATCGGGAATACACTTGCAGCTAGCTCTACAACGATTGGGTTATTGCTAGTAGCACGCGTTATCGCTGCATTTTCACATGGGGTATTTATGTCAATCGGTTCGACTATTGCAGCCGATTTAGTACCAGAAAATAAAAGAGCTAGCGCGATTTCAATTATGTTTACCGGACTTACGGTAGCTACAGTAACGGGTGTACCATTTGGAACCTTTATTGGACAGCAGCTTGGATGGAGAGCAGCCTTTATTACCATTGTCATTATAGGGGTTATTGCTTTTATCGCAAATAGCATCCTGGTTCCTTCTGGTTTGAGAAAAGGAGTTAAAACAAGTTTTAGCGACCAGCTTAAACTTGTAACAAACGGACGACTATTGCTTGTATTCATCATTACAGCTCTTGGATATGGCGGAACATTTGTGGTATTTACTTTCTTATCACCATTGCTTCAGGATATTACTGGTTTTAAAGAAGGAACAGTAGCTGTTATTTTGTTAGTTTACGGTATTGCGATTGCGATTGGTAACATGGTTGGTGGAAAGCTATCGAATAAAAACCCAATTCGCGCACTGTTCTATATGTTTATTATACAAGCCATCATCCTATTTGTTTTGAATTTTACAGCACCATATAAAGTAGCTGGATTAATCACAATTATTTTGATGGGGCTATTAGCCTTTATGAATGTGCCGGGATTGCAAGTATATGTTGTTATGCTGGCAGAGCGTTTTGTTCCTAGTGCAGTGGATGTTGCTTCTGCAATAAATATTGCTGCATTTAATGCTGGGATTGCATTAGGCTCATATGTAGGAGGCCTTGTGACAGACTCAATAGGACTTATCCATACACCATGGATTGGTGCCATTATGGTTGTCGTGGCTGCAGTATTAACAGGTATTAGTAAATCATTGGAACGAAAAGATCAAGCAAGTAAAATATAATCAAATTGTGGAGGTTTTACAGATGACAGCAAAAAATTTACAGGATACAACTACTTTGAATAATGGTGTGAAAATGCCTTGGCTAGGACTAGGCGTCTTTAAAGTGGAGGAAGGCCCAGAATTAGTGAATGCCGTAAAAACAGCTATCAAACATGGCTACCGCAGTATTGATACTGCAGCGATTTATGGAAACGAAGAAGGTGTGGGCAACGGGATTCAAGAAGGGCTAAAAGAAGCAGGCATTTCAAGAGAAGACCTATTTGTCACATCAAAGGTGTGGAATGAGGATTTAGGGTATGAATCAACTCTTGCTGCTTATGAAACAAGCTTGAAAAAACTAGGCTTAGACTATTTAGACCTATACTTGATTCATTGGCCAGTGGAAGGGAAATATAAAGATGCATGGAGAGCGTTAGAAACTCTATATAAAGAAGGACGCGTAAAAGCTATCGGCGTAAGTAATTTCCAAGTTCATCATTTAGAAGATTTAATGAAGGATGCAGAAATCAAACCGGTAATCAACCAAGTAGAGCTACACCCACGATTAACTCAAAAAGAGTTGAAAGCATTCTGCCAAGACAATAACATTCAGCTTGAAGCATGGTCACCATTAATGCAAGGTCAGCTGTTAGATAATGAAGTATTAAAAGAAATTGCAGCGAAACATAATAAATCTGTTGCCCAAGTCATCGTGCGTTGGGACTTGCAAAATGGTGTAATGACCATTCCAAAATCAACAAAAGAACATCGAATTGTTGAAAATGTAGACTTGTTCGATTTCGAATTAACACAAGAAGAATTAGAAGTAATCGATGGATTAAACCAAAACCATCGTGTAGGTCCAGACCCAGATAACTTTGATTTTTAATGAATAGACGGACTCAGAGTGCAGAGAAAGATAATTCTTTCTCTGTGCTTTTTTAATTCTAGAAGCTTATCACATTTGTCTTAGTAAAGTAATGTGATCCCTATAGCATTCAAGCAATATATTTCGTATAAATGCTATAATCGAAGAAAAATAACAAAGGGTGAATGGGCATGTGGACGGAAACTTTAAACATTCAAGGTCCGTATAATTTTGACTTGATATTGAGTAGGCTAGCATTAGATCCACTTCATGAGGTTAATCTCTTGGAACGAAGAATAAAAGTGCCACTTCGGTTGCAAGGGGAGCCCATGGTGGTATTAGTTCAAGGGATTGGTACGGTGGATGAACCGGCATTTAGTATTCAGGGGGAAAAAGAAGAATTTAGAGAGGAAGCAGTTCGCCACGTGAGAAGGATTTTCCGTTGGAATGAATCTTTACACGAAATTGCTACACATTTTGCAGGCACTGACCTTCGTGATCTTTTTGAAGAGCATCGGGGAACGGCAATTGTGCTTGATTTTGATTATTTTAACTGCTTGGTTAAATGTATTATTCATCAGCAACTAAATCTTGCCTTTGCCCATACATTGACGGAACGGTTTGTACACACATTCGGCATTCAACTAGACGGCGTATGGTTTTATCCAACGCCAGAAGAAGTGGCGCTACTGACTGTAGAAGAACTGAGGGCACTCCAATTTAGTACGAGGAAAGCAGAATATGTTATTGGTCTTGCTAAAACAATTGCAGAGGGGCATTTAGATTTAGAAGCGCTTGCTCAACAGTCTGATGAAGAAATCATGAATACTCTTATAAAAATCCGAGGAATCGGCAGATGGACAGCTGAGAACTTTCTTTTGTTCGGCGTTGGTCGTCCTAATCATTTTCCTAAAGCTGATATCGGTATCCAGAACGCTATCAAAAAATGGTACAACCTCCCACAGAAGCCGACAATGGATGAGATGGAAAAGTATAGCAAGCCATGGTCTCCTTATTTAAGCTATGCCTCCCTTTATCTATGGCGGAGTATTGAGACATAGTTTTAATTTTAGATTGCTTTAGCAAACCATCTTGGATAAAGGTGGTTTTAGGTTTATATATATTATTTTAATGAACTAATAAAATGATTTTAGATAAACTTCTATAAATTAGTGAGTGAATATATTGTAGATATTGAAAGTAGGGAAAGTAAAAATGGAAGAGAACGTATTTGAACAAATGGCGAAAAAGTATGATTCGGAAGAAAGAAAACAATTAGCAAAAGTGATTGCGAAGGAAGTCAGGAAGGAATTGCAAGATTGCTCATCTCAATCCTTAGTAGATTACGGAAGTGGAACGGGACTGGTCAGTCTGGAGATAGTTGATTTGGTTGACTCTGTTTTATTGATTGATTCATCAAAGCAAATGCTAGAAGTAGCTAAAGCAAAAATTAATCAAAAGAGAATTACAAATGCCAAGGTACTTTATTCTGATTTTACAGTGGAAACACCAGCGTTGAAAACCGACATTGTTTTCATGTCTTTAGTGCTCCTTCATGTGCCAGATACGAAAAAAATAATGCAAGAGTTGTTCAGTATATTAAATCCTGGCGGCAAACTAATCATTGTCGATTTTGATAAAAACGAAAAAGTCTACCATCCGAAAGTTCATAACGGTTTCGCTCATGAAGAACTAAAGACCACTCTAGCTGAAGCAGGATTTACATCAATAGAAATGAAGACATTCTATCATGGAGAACGAATTTTTATGAACCAAGATGCGTCAATGTTTATAGCAAGCTGCGTAAAATGATCCCGCTCTTTAATTTAATCACAAGAAGTATCAAAATGATGAAATAAAGTCCTCCTATAATGGAATAGAGGAGTGAGATAGATGAATAAACAGATACAACATATATGGGCTATTCACCTTATTACTGTTCCTTTAAATTTCATCAGGCAACAGGTATAACGATTAGACGATATGTTCTTCTGAGAAAGCTATATTTATCTACCGATGATTTGAAAAATAATATGAGAATAATTGATATCGCTGTTGATTATGGTTATTCTTCGCAAGAAGCATATAGCAGAGCTTTTAAAAGTGTTTTTGGTCTAAATCCAAGAGAGTTTCAGCTTAATGAGATGCCTCTTCAATCTTTTATTAAACTTACTCTAGAAAAAGAAGGGGAGTGGGATGGAATGATTATTTCAACAAAAGAGGTTGAAAAATTAAAAAGGCAGTCAAGCAAGCTATTTGATAGAGATGTACTAAATGTATTAAACGGTCAATTTATGTATGAACAATTTAAAGAGAATAAACTAATGGGTGATTTTGATTACGTTCCATTTAATGAAGCCATGTGCGTAAATGCAGCAACTAGCCAAGTGTTCGATGAAGAGTTTGTGAAAACTCGTGCTCAGGGACACAATGATTCAGTAGAAAATTATTTTAAAAAAGTAATCGAGCCATTAGATAACCTGTTTACTAAACAGTATAAATGTATTGTTTTATGGTTTGGAGAAGATATGTTTTGTCAGATGAACCTACTTACAATGCTGACTTATCTGGAGCAGTCCAACTATAAGGGAGAGATATTCTTATATAGTTTTAGAGAAGATGAGTTTAAAGTGAATGTAACTGAACTTAAATTGGGTACTTATTCTTCTATTTATAAAGAAGTGCTAGTAAAACATCAAAGACCAACGAATGACGTGTTTCCAGTAATGTATCAGGCCATAGAAATTTATTTAGATATGCTTAAAGAAGACAATGCTGTAGTGAAATATATAGCAAAAAATAAAGATGTACCTACCATGGAATTAGTGAATAGATTGTTTACTCGTTTCCCAACCATAGGGTATGGAGATACACAATATATAGAGCTCATTCATAAAAATAGATAATCATATCACCCGTATTTTAGTAAGCCTAATCTCTATTTATATAATAGAGAATTAGGCTTTTTATTTTAAAATTATTTTATTGAAGAGAATTCAGAAGCTTTTAAAGTTGAGGAAACCACCTCTCTATTAACGCTGATATTTTAAGGTTTTTTAACTAGTTTTCCCAATTTACCAAACTAGCAAGCTGTGATAAGATTTAGAAAATTACAAAAAATAAATCTTAGGAGGAATAATCTATGAAAAAAGGTACATCTATCGCTCTTGCTCTTAGCTTAACTGTTGGTGCCGTACTACCGTTTTCGTCAACTGCCCATGCTACAAATTCTCAAAATGTGTTAGCAGCAAAGATTAAAGAATCAGGTAATGAGAAAAACGTAACCAAGAAAAAAGGACAAGCTGTTCCTACCTTCATTCATGGGAAACTTTCAAACAAACCGCATAAAGACAAAGAAGCGGTTAAACAATTCCTTAAAGATAATAAAGAGACCTATCCATTTGATGTAGAGAAAGATTTAACATTATTGGATGTAACGAAGGATGAAATCGGAAGTAAACACTTTGACTTTGTACAATCTGTTCAAGGTATTCCGGTTGATGGTTCTGCACTAAAAGTTCACACAGATGAGAAGGGCTATGTAACTGCTGTCAATGGTGACGTATTTGTTGAAGCGGGAGATTACTTTAAAGGTAAGGGTAAACTGAAAACAAACCTTACGAAAAAAGAAGCAATCAACAATGCTTGGAAATCTATCGATCTGACAAAAGATGAAACACTAGTTGACTTTGAAGTTGGCCCTAAAGGAGAAAAACAAAGTGGCACCAACGAGGAAGGAAAACAGGTGATTTATAAAAAAGGAGATAATTTCTATAATGCATACAAAGTTAATCTCCAATTTATTAATCCTTATCCAGCGAACTGGGTTGTTTATGTAGACGCTGAAACTGGTAGTGTCATCGATTCCTATAATGCAGTAACAGAAGGGACAGGCGTAGGAGTTCTTGGAGATACGAAGAAATTGAATACCTATTATTCAAGCGGCACTTACTATTTATATGATACAACTAAGGCAATGACAGGCGTGATTGAAACTAGAACTGCTAAAAACTTATCCAGCCTGCCAGGAAGCTACTCTGTCGATCCTGATGACAACTTTAATGCTACAAATCAACGTGCCGATGTAGATGCGCACTACTATGCAGGCGTTGTTTATGATTATTATAAAAATACTTTCAACCGTAATAGTTTTGATAATAAAGGCGCAACGATAACTTCTACTGTACACTATGGAAGAAATTATAATAATGCTTTCTGGAACGGCTCACAAATGGTATACGGTGATGGAGATGGAACTACCTTTACATCATTATCGGGATCTCTTGATGTTGTAGGACATGAGATTACCCATGCCGTGACAGAAAGAACTGCCGGTTTAGAGTATCAGGGACAATCAGGTGCACTGAACGAATCAATTTCTGATACCTTTGCGATGTTTATGGATAAAAAGAATTTCTTAATAGGTGAAGATGTGTACACACCTAAAATTGCAGGTGATGCATTAAGAAGTTTGTCTAATCCAACTCAATATGGTCAGCCGGAAAATATGAGCGGCTATGTGAACACTACATCAGATAATGGAGGTGTCCACACAAACAGTGGTATTCCAAACAAAGCAGCTTATAATACAATCCAAAGCGTTGGATATGATGCAGCTCAAAAAATCTACTATCGCGCGCTAACCGTTTACCTTTCACCAAAAAGCAATTTTAGCGCAGCACGTGCAGCTTTGTTAGCATCAGCAGCTGATTTATACGGCACAGGAAGCACACAGTACAATGGAGTGGCATCCGCGTGGACAAAAGTTGGCGTCAACTAGGAATATTAATAATTAATTCATAGTATACCGGTTTGTTTTAGGCCCTCCAACCTATTGTTCTAATTTATTGGAATAATTAAACTATTGATATAGGGAAGTGGGAGGAGGGAATAAGACAACTTGATCGGTGAAAAAATCCGCTACTTTCGAAAACTGAAAAATATTACGCAAAAAGATCTAGCAGATGGAATATGTGCAATTTCCTATCTTTCAAAAATCGAAAATGGTGTAGCCACGGCGAGTGAGGAAGTCATCAACATGTTATGTGAAAGGCTGGGACTTGACTCGGAGGAAGCAGTGAATAATTTTGATGGGGGATTATTGAAAAACTTTACCCAGTTTAAATGGAATGTAAAAAACAGAAACTTCTCAGAAGCTGAAAAGCTCGCTGAGGAATTAAAGGATGTAATCCAAGGAACTCAATCTCAGGAGATTCTTATTCAATATGATGTTTACTTATTTGGATTATATGTTTTTACAGGACAAATCGAACAATCTACCATTCAATATCAAAAAATCCATCAAACATCGATTGATTTGCTTTCCCAGTGGCCGCAAACTGTTTTTGATTATTATTACTACTTAAGTTTGTATTTATGTGCAAAAGAGGAATTTACTAAAGCCATGAAATGCAATGAAAAGTTAATAGGCTTAATGAAGCTTATAGACATTGCAGAGGTTGAAAAAGGAATAATCTACTATAACCAAGCATGGTTATATACACATCATCGATTGTATTTTCAATCCATTCAGGTTGCTAGAAGTGCTATCGAATCCTTTGAAGCGGAATTTGATATTGAAAATTTGCTTGATTCATTAATTTTAATAGGTGTTAATCAACGTCGGATTCAAAATCATTATGAATCTGAAAAGTTTTTAAAAAGAGCTTTGAAGCTTTCTGAGAAATTACAAAAAACGCATACAATTGCTATCACGCAACATAATCTAGGTTATCTTTATTCAGATATGGGTCGTTCTCTAGAAGCCATTAATCATCTTCAATCTGCCTTTCAGTCTGCGCAATTATCGGGTAATGAATTATTATGTTTAATTTATTTGCTATCGAAAGAATATATGAAACTGGGACGGTTTAAAGAAGCAATGGAATGGTGTGATAAGGGACTGTCTTTATTAGATACTTTTCCTTATAGAGAATACCATTTTCACTTTCATCTTCAATATATGGAGATTAGAAATCTGGAAAATGAGCAATATGAAGAAACACTTCGGGAGGCGATCGATTTCTTTGAAAAAGTACAATTAAACCAGTACGTTGTGGAATATGCGGAAAAGCTAGCAAACTACTACTTTCATCACACTAAGTATAAAAAAGCGAGTGAGCTTTATCGTTTAGCAAATAAAGCTCGCCACAATTAGGAGGAAAACAAAATGAAAAGAAAACAATTATTAGTATTCACATTGATTTTAACAGGAGCTTTAAGTCTATATGTAGGTCTTGATTATCCTGATCATGATATTATCCCACCTATAAAGATGTTTTAGTATGTTGATTGAAAATTTATCTGAACAAAATACCCCCCTTTAAAATAGAATAAGAGTGGTTCCTCCTACAAAAAGGGGAACCACTCTTTTTATTTTAACTCAATTAAAAGACACATAATAAGCAATGCTTATAAAAGTCGGGTAGGTGAAAACTGAAATAAGCGTTATGATGTATTCTCTTCTATTTTTATCATATTTCCATTCAATAAAAGCTCGAATTAAAACAAAAGAAATTAATAAGATCATGGCGAGTGGGAATTTATAGTTACTAAAAACTAAAACAAATAGGAAAATTAAAATCATAGAGATTTCAATTTTTTTGTGTGTAGAATTGACAAAGCGATAATCTTTATCTTTTGGGACTTTTAAGCTTTTTCTTAGTAGTAAATCTAAAGCCCAAACAATAATACAAAAGACAGAGAAAATAATTATAAATTTTAGCAGTATAATACACCCTAACCTTTTTTATACTATTATACTTATTGATTTTTGAATATTCAATAAGATAAGAAGAGTCTACAAATTTATTCTAAGAGTTGATAAAATTTTAAATGCATAGAGGAAAAAAGTTAGGAAGGTTTACCGCTGTTCTTAGATGATTTCCACCGTTCCCGAGCGTTTTACAACCGTTCTCTCTCCATTTACAACCGCCTATCATAAGTTTACTCCCGAAAGAAATCAATTTAAGTCCTAAGCTACCCGCGACGCAGGTTTGGCGGAACAATCATTGATGAGACAGAGATCCAAACTTAATAGATGCCAAAAAGACTTAGCGTGAACATGGGTTAGAAGATGATCCTTCCGTTATTTTGATATCAGAATGTTTATAGATAGCTGTCGCGATTTCATTAGCTAATTGATTAAATTTAGAATCAAACAGTTCATTATCTGTTTTATTAGTAATAAAGCCAATTTCAATAAGAATCGCTTGTGAGTAGGTTTCCCGTAGAACGTGGAAGTCAGCCTGTTTCACACCCCTATCTTTAAATCCAAGGTTCACCATTGCTTGTTGTATTGGGATAGCGAGAGCTTTAGCTTTTTTGTTGTTTGTAAGATAAACAAAGGTTTCTGCTCCCGAGGCGCTAGTATTTTTTGCTGCATTGCGGTGAAACGAGATAAAGTAGTCATATTTTTTCTTGTGTTCAAGATTGCTGCGAGCGAGCAAAGAAATCATGACATCACGATTTCGCGTTTCATCGATAGTTAGACCTTTTTCTCGCAATATGGCCGCAATGGCTTTTCCGAGTTTCAATACATCGTCTGATTCCTTTCTTTTAACTGCAGTAGCTCCGGGGTCTCTGCCTCCATGGCCATAATCAAATAGTAGTAACATAATATATCCCTCCATAACTTTTTATTACTTCAACTAGTACATAGAGAAGAAAGATGAAAAAGGGACATTTAATTATTTTTTATAGCTTAGAGGAATACGATATTGTAGTACCGTATATTTATAGAAAGGAGGGGACACATATGGAATTAAGACAATTAAGAACTAATGACGCTGAGGATTATTTTACTCTCAGGCTTGAAGCTCTCCAACATAGCCCAGATGCTTTTGCCACAACCTACGAAGAGGAAAAAAACCAAACAGCAGCGAAATATAAAGAGCGATTTACTGATCCCATGAACTCATTTACTTTTGGTGCTTTTGAAGAAAACGAGCTAGTGGGAGTGGTCACCTTATTTAGAGAGCCATTAATAAAGCTGAATCACAGAGCAACGATTGTAGCGATGTACATTAAACCTGAAAAGCGAGGAAGTGGATTAGGAAAGACTTTAATTTATAAAGCAATTGAAAAAGCGAAAAGTTTAGAAGGCGTTGAGCAAATATATTTAAGCGTTGTATCAACTAATATCCCTGCCATAAAGTTGTACACCACCTGTGGCTTTTCGATATACGCAAAAGAGAAAAGGGCATTAAAAGTTGATAATACATATTATGATGAAGAGCATATGGTTTTGTATTTAGTTAATAATTGATTAAAAAAGCTCGTTTTCCAAAAAAGGCTTGATTTAATTTGGTACTAAGAAATAACCTGACTATTTTGAAATAATCTCAATTTTAGTATCAAACTAGACATAGATTTAACATTAAGACTTAAATAGCTTTTATAGAATAAATATAATTACTTTAAAAGGAAAAAATTACACAAATAAATATAAATACGATAAAATTATAATATAAATCAAATATTTAGGTGAAGGAGAATGTTAATGAAAAATTTGTGTATTTTTGGTTTATCATTAATGGTTATGCTTTCAGGATTCAGTTATGATATTTTTGCAAAGGAAAAAGAGAATCCTGGACAGTCAAAAAGGTTAATTTCCGACGAAAGTATGAATATTGCCGGAGAAAAAATGCATGTCAAATTAGTACGTAAAACAATAGATAACAAAGATTATCGAGTATCTGAGGTAACTTCAGGTGAAGGAACTATATCTTTTATCTATAGCTTAAAAGATGATAAAATTGACGTAACGAGTAAAGATTTATCAGCTGCTGATTTGAATAAAATACAAAAAAATGCAGATCAAATGATAGAGGGTCTTAATCTAAAGCAAACAAAGTTTAGCAATGTTCAATCAGCCGCAAAAAAAACAACTGGTAGTTGGTTAATTGGTAAATGGAACAAACATAAAGTTACCGCTAATGGGAAATTTACAGCCCAAACTTTAATCGGTATACTTGGTGCTACATTTGGTTTCCCTGGAGCAGTATTTTCAGGAATAGCTAATATTGCTATTCAATATGGCATCAAAGAAGGTTATTATAAAGTGAGACAAGATGTCCGTATTTTAGATGCTAATTATATGGAGTATAGAGTATATACAAAACTATATAAAGATAAGAAATATAAAAAACAAGTTGGTAAAACTCAGGTAAGTCATAGAACTGTTTGGGCGGGTGTTTAGCTTGTAGAATGGAGACTGTTCTTTATTGAAAAATAGAGTATCTAACAAAACCATTTATTTAATTTTTTTAATATTAATGCTTATAATCTTTGTACTCTCAAAGTATGTTAGTAATCAGACTGCTTTTCTTATTATAATCATATTTCCTATAGTGTATTGGGGAATATATAGCTTTTCAAGAAAAAGTAAATGAAAAGAAAATGGAAAAAAAGATAGCAAAATAATGCTATCTTTTTTCTTGGGATTTTTTATTTTAAAGGAAATATGAAAAGATGATTCGTATATTAATCTTATTAATTAATACAGTACCATCAAAAATCAACAATATTATTATAAAGTTTTTACTAAATAAGAGTGAGTTAATTTAGTTCTGGATAATTGACAACTCATTGGTTGTCAATCATTATTTAACGTTATTGACTTTCAACTAGAAAAACCTCTAAAATTCTAGCCCATTTCGATTTTCTCCTGCAGAAACGGATAAAGACTTACGGCAAGGTTGATGGTGAGAAATTGCTGGCTGTTTGACAGGTTTGTCTCTAAGATTTCTTCGACTCTCTTCAATCTATAGAGAAGGGTATTTGTATGAACATGGATGGCTTCTGCGGCTTCCTTTACATTTTGGTTATGTTCCAGATAGGCAAATAGGGAAGGGAGCAGTCCTCCTTTTTTATTTTGATCATATCGGATGAGCGGTCCTAGGGTTTCATATATAAATTCCATTAGCTCATCTTCAGTGTTTTGAAGAAGCAGCTGATGAACACCTAAGTCTTTATAGCTGACGACTTTGTTGTTCTCTCCGTAACTGCTCATGAACTGCAAGCATTTTGCCGCTTCCTGTAATGACTTTGTTGCTTTTTGCAGTGTTGGATGAATCCGGCCGATGCCAATTGACAACGCATCGCCCCATTTTTTGACCACATACTCGTGTTGTAGTTTTGAGACAAGCTCCTTTATTTGCGTTGTGGTATAAGAGACAGAAACCTTTTGCGGAAAGGTCATGAGAATAACGATTTGGTCATGGTTTCTGACGGCAATTCCTTTTATTTGATGATGTGAAAATATATGATTAGCCAACTGGATGAAATGCCGGCTGATGCTGGTTCGAAGCTGGTCCTCTTCATCTATACGCAAGATGAGGGCGATATAATTTCCACTCGGATCAAAATGTAATTGCTTTGCTTTTTGAACGAGCGCATCATCCATTTTACCAGCAAGGAGGTCATTAATAAATTCACCATCTATCCGTTCTTTTGCTTCAAAAATAGCTTGTTCTTTCACCATTTCAAGTGAGATGACAGTGCATGCGTGTTCCAATGCTGCCAAATCGACGGCATCTATTTTCTCACTAGCTGCTACAACGAGTGAACCAAAAATTTCAGGTCTTGCACCAATAGTAAGTAGGTTTATGTATGGATAATGTGGATTGATAGTTCTTTCAATGGACGAACGCACAATTTCAGTGGTTTGCATTGTTTTTTGAACTTTTTCCTTTAGCTTAAACAGTTTGTCGTCATTCCAGCTTACATCATAGGCATGGGAGATGTTTTCTCCTAACTCGTCGAATAGAAAAACTTGATAGCCTGTGATTTCATGCAAATAACTGATAATAGATTGCAGTCCTTCTCCTTTTAAAACGAGCGTCGCAAGATTTTTATGAATTTCGACTGAACGGGAAAGTATTTTGTTTTGATCGATGATTGTATTGTTTAATCTCTCCAATACTTTGACTGTCTGTTCCTGTTCTTGATATAGATTGGCTTTTTCTAATGCAACTGCAGCCTGATGTGCAATTGCATTAAGCAAATGAATATCCTGAGGCACAAACTGTAGGTTCGGATCAAAGGAATCAAGGGTAATAACTCCAATGCATTCACCGTTCGAAAGAATAGGTGAGCATATGGAAGAGTAGGGAAGCATCGGGACAGAGGCGTACATTAGCTTTGAATTTTTCTCAGATAAAGTAGCAGTAGCTTTTTCTACTTCCACTCTATTTTTGAAAATCAAACACTCTCGTGCATTGAAGGCTAAACCTGTCATCGATTCGCCAGGTCGAAGGCGCACTTCGGATAGAGCTGTTGTGAAGCGTCTATTAGATCTGGGCAAAAGAACATTCTGCACCTTGTCATAGATAAATAGAACACCCCCGTGTGCTGCTTCTGTAATAGAAACTGTTTGGTCCATGATGGAATCTATTACCGTATCAATATCTAAAGTTGAATTCAATACATTCGAAACCTCGATTAAAGATTGCAGCTGGCGATGGCTCAATGTTTCTTTCATTTGGCGTCACCTCATATTCTAGATAATATTTATCAATTATAATAAATTTTCAAACTATTTTCTCTACTTTTTGTAGATTTACACAAAAATTTAGTGTTAATTTTGTTTTCAAAAACATAACAAATATTCAGAAAAGTTTTATAATGGTTCTTAACACAAAATTTTAGCCATCACACGATGTCGGGAAGGGGGCAATCATGATAAACCCGGAAAGATTATGGAGCCGGCTTGAACGTCTTGGAGAGATTGGTAAGGCGGAAGGCGGTGGAGTAATCCGCTTATCTTTTACAAAGGAATTACAGGAAGCAAAGGAATTGGTCACTACTTATATGAAGGAAGCGGGTCTGCTAGTTTGGGAGGATGAAGTTGGCAACCTCATTGGCAGAAAAGAAGGGAAGAATCCAGACGCGAGTGTAGTTTTGACAGGGTCGCATATTGATTCCGTATTCCATGGAGGAAATTTTGACGGACCGCTTGGCGTTTTGGCTGCGATTGATGCTTTGCAGAGTATGAACGAACAAGGAATTGAAACAGAGCATCCGATTGAAGTGATTGCTTTTACGGATGAAGAAGGCGCAAGATTTAGCTTTGGCATGATTGGCAGCCGTGGTGTTGCGGGCACGCTTACTCAGAAAGATTTAGAGCAAAGGGATAAAGAAGGAATCTCTATTGCGGAGGCGATGAAGGCTGATGGGCTGAATCCTGATTATATCGGCCGGGCAGCTAGAAGACCAGAGAAAGTCAAAGCTTATATTGAACTACATATCGAACAAGGGAAAGTGCTAGAGACACAAAAATTGTCAGCGGGCATTGTGACAGGGATTGCAGGTCCTCTCTGGCAGAAATTCATCATTGAAGGGGAAGCAGGCCATGCTGGAGCAACTCCAATGGCTATTCGTCAGGATGCATTGGTAGCGGCCTCGAAAGTAATGCTTTCGATTGAAACAGAAGCCGGTCGAAATGGCACAACAGTCGGTACAGTCGGTCAGCTGGATGTGAAGCCAGGTGGCATTAATATTATCCCAGGCAGAGCTGAGTTTACACTCGATTTGCGTGATACGGATGAAGCAGTGCGCGACGAGGTGGAAACACGAATTCGTGAACAAGCTTATGATATTTGTGAAAAGCAAGGAGTGCGCCTAACGATAGAAGATTTGCAGCGCGTTACACCGGTCCCATGTGCAGATTCAGTAAAGAAAGCAGTAGAAGAGGCATTTGACACAGTAGGACTTGAAAAAACATATCTTCCAAGTGGCGCCGGACATGATGGTATGCAGTTTAAAGATTTATGTCCAATGGGGATGGTTTTTATTCGCTCGAAGGATGGCATCAGCCATGATCCTGCTGAATGGAGTTCAAAGGATGATTGTGCGGACGGCGCGAACATTCTTTGCCAAACACTTTTAACGCTAGCAGTCCAAAAAGTAAACGAAACGATAGATTAGTAGAAAAGGGGAGACATGACAATGAATGAGAGCGTAACAGTAGATTTAAATAAAGCAGCACAAGACTTGAGAGAGGATGTTATTAAATGGAGAAGACATTTGCATGAAAATCCGGAACTCTCTTTTGAAGAAGAAAAAACAGCACAATTTGTGTATGACACGCTAGAATCGTTTGGCAACCTAGAGCTTTCTCGCCCAACAAAAACAAGTGTGATGGCTCGTTTAATTGGCCCTAATCCAGGCAAAACATTGGCACTAAGAGCGGATATGGATGCACTTCCTATCCATGAGGAAAACACTTTTGAATTTGCTTCCCAGGTTCCGGGCGTTATGCATGCTTGTGGTCATGATGGCCATACAGCTATGCTTCTAGGCACAGCTAAAATTCTTTCTGGATTAAAAGATCAAATCAAAGGGGAAGTCCGTTTCTTCTTCCAGCATGCTGAAGAGCTGTTCCCAGGCGGCGCAGAAGAAATGGTGCAAGCAGGTGTAATGGATGGCGTTGATCTTGTCATCGGTACTCACTTATGGTCACCTCTTGAACTTGGAAAGATCGGTGTTGTATATGGTCCGATGATGGCAGCTCCTGATACGTTTTGGTTAACAGTCAACGGAAAAGGCGGGCATGCGGCTCTTCCGCATCAAACGGTTGACTCCATTGCAGTTGCAGCTCAGGTTGTAACGAATTTGCAGCATATTGTATCACGCAATACAGATCCACTAGACAATCTAGTACTTTCTGTAACGCAATTTGTAGGTGGTACAACACATAATGTCATTCCTGGATCTGTAGATATTTGCGGTACTGTTCGCAGCTTTGATGCCGACCTTCGTAAAACCATTCCAGAAAAGATGGAACGCGTAATCAAAGGGATTACTGAAGCACATGAAGCGACATATGATTTCAAATATGAGTTTGGCTACCGTCCTGTGATTAACGATGAGGAAGTAACCGCAGTGATTGAGGAAACGGTGCGTGAAGTATTTGGCGAGGAAGCACTTGATCTGATGAAGCCAAATATGGGTGGCGAGGACTTTTCAGCTTACATGGAAAAAGCGCCAGGCTGCTTCTTCTATGTAGGTGCAGGTAATGAAGAAAAAGGGATCACTTATCCACACCACCATGCACGCTTTACAGTAGACGAAGATGCGCTTGAAATTGGCGTTAAAACATTCCTGCATGCGGTGTTTAAATTTTTAGGTAAATAAATAGTAAAAGTTAGAGCCGCTGGGTATCCGGCGGTTCTTATAAAATAAGGAGGTTACTCAATGAAACTGCATCATCTTCTTGCCCTAATCCCATTCGTCGGATTGCTAGGTGGCATTCCATTTGCTAATAAAGTGACACCGTATGTTTTCGGCATGCCTTTCCTTCTATTTTATGTGGTCTTATGGGTAGTGCTGAGTTCAGTTATTATGGCTATCGTCTTCAAATTAGACCCCGAGAATAAGAAGGAGGAAGTACAATGAATATTGCTTTAGTTATCATATTTGGTTTTTTATTGCTATCCATCTTCTTGGGCGTTCGAGCACAAAAAGGCAAGGATATGAACCTTGAACAATGGACAGTGGGCGGCCGTGGATTCGGCACCATCTTTGTCTTCTTGCTGATGGCAGGGGAAATTTATACGACTTTTACGTTCCTTGGTGGTAGTGGCTGGGCATATGGTAAAGGTGGTCCAACATACTACATTCTAGGCTATGGCTGTTTGGCTTATATCATGTCGTACTGGCTATTGCCAGCTGTTTGGCGATATGCAAAAGACCACAAGCTGATGAGTCAATCGGATTTCTTTGTCAGCAAATATAAAAGCCCATATCTTGGCGTCTTTGTCTCGCTAGTAGGTGTTGCAGCTCTTATTCCTTACTTGGTCTTACAGCTAAAAGGTTTGGGGATTATCGTATCAGAAGCATCTGCAGGCTCTATCTCTTCAACAGCTGCGATTTGGATTGGTGTAATTTCAGTAACCGTTTATGTTATGATTTCTGGTATTCATGGCTCTGCTTGGACAGCTGTCATCAAGGATGCTATGATTCTCGGCATTGTTCTTTTCTTGGGTATTTATCTGCCGATTCATTATTACGGCGGTTTCCAGCCGATGTTTGAATCGATTGAAGCAGCAAAACCAGGCTTCCTTGCACTTCCGGATGCAGGCTTAAGTACTTCTTGGTTTATTTCAACAGTTTTATTGACTGCACTAGGCTTTTATATGTGGCCTCATACATTCGGTACGATTTACTCTGCCGAAAACGCACGCGTATTTAAGAAAAATGCTATTATCATGCCATTGTATCAGCTAGTATTATTATTTGTATTCTTTGTAGGGTTTGCTGCAATTCTTCAAGTGAAAGGCTTAGAAGGAGCGGATGGAGATTTAGCTTTATTAAAACTCTCCATGCAAACCTTTGATCCATGGGTTGTCGGATTAATCGGTGCAGCAGGATTGCTGACTGCTATTGTTCCCGGCTCAATGATTATGATGTCTTCATCTACCTTGCTTGCAAAGAATGTTTATAAGGTATTTGTACCGTCAGCAACAGACCAACAAATTTCAAAATTAGCGAAAAACCTTGTGCCAGTTATGGCGATTGTTGCACTGTTCTTTACGTTCAAGGGTGGGGATACACTTGTTACACTACTGTTAATGGGCTATAGCCTAGTAACTCAATTATTCCCTGCACTTGTTTTCAGTCTTGGTAAAAAGAATCCAGTGACAAAGGCGGGTGCCTTCGCAGGGATTGCTGTCGGTGTATTCATGGTGGCCTACATTACAATCAGTGGCTCTACAATCGGAACACTCTTCCCATCATTGCCGCAATTTGTGAAAGACCTTAACGTGGGTGTAGTAGCGTTAATCGTCAATCTCATTGTGACATTTGGCGTAAGTGCTCTAACTAAACCGCAAGCTACTGTCGAGGATTCTGTTGATAAGCAAGTAGCTTAATAGCTATTATAATAATCAAAGTCTTTGGCCTCTTCGGAGGTTGAAGACTTTTTTTGATGGGGTAATTTACCCTCGGTGAAAGTCGATTTTCCACCGTTCTTGAGCAATTTACTACCGCTCCCACAACATTTACCACCGCTTGGAAGCAATTTACTACCGAAAGAAAGCAATTTAAGTCCCCAGCATCCGCTTGTAAGTCGCTCATACCGTACAGTGATTAATGGGTGAAGTAATAATTTCACTTATACTGTAATTCCAAAAGATACATTACAAATAAAATATAATAAATATTCTAAAAATTATAGATTATCAAAAAATATTGTGTTATTATGATAAAAATTACAGTGACACTGTAATTTAAAAGCATTTTAAAGGATTAAAAAGAATATGATTTACAGTACTACTATAATTTTTTAGGAGTTAGCAACGTGGAAGACATCTATAAGAAAATCAAAGAATTAAGGCAGCAAAAGAATTTGACATTAAAAGAGCTGAGTGAAGAGACAGGACTTTCATTAAGTTTTCTTTCACAAATTGAGAGAGGGACTTCTTCATTATCGATTACTTCGTTAAAGAAACTAGCTACTGCTTTGGATGTGTCTATGATCTACTTTTTTGAAGACGATAAAGTAAATCAGAATTATCTCATCAAAAAGCAGGAGCAAAAAACGTTAAAGGTAAATGGAGGAGAGCAGAAGTATATACGATTATCAGGTGCTTTTCCCGATCGTAAACTTGAACCATTATTAGTGATTCTTCCCCCTCATCTGAAAGAAGAGCATAGCTATAGCCATTTAGGCGAAGAGCTCTACTATGTTTTAGAGGGTGAAGTAATATTTACGATCAATGGGGAGTCTTATCACCTGACAGCTGGGGACACGGTCCATTTTCCTTCAGAACTTTTGCATGCATGGGAAAATCCTACTTCAAAAGAAACCAAGATTTTAAGCGTCTCAACACCTGTTATTTTTTAATTTAAAAAAGGGAGTGTAGATCAAATGAGAGTAGCAACAGATATCGGAGGCACCTTCACAGATTTAGTATACGTTGATGATAGCGGTGTTATTGGAATTGCAAAAAGTAATACGACTCCACCTAATTTTGAAAAAGGCGTTTTAGATGTAATGGAGAAGGCTGATGTTCAAAGTGGAGAGTTATCTACATTTATTCATGGTACTACCGTGATTATTAATGCTTTGACAGAACGTAAGGGTGCCAAAATGGGGTTAATTACTACAAAAGGTTTCCGCGACATCCTCGAAATTGCAAGGGGCAACAGACCGGATCTTTTTAACGTAAGATACGAAAAACCTGAACCGTTTGTTGAACGTCATTTACGCCTTGAGGTGGATGAACGCCTGAATTATAAGGGAGAGATACTTTCACCGCTGAATCGCAAAGATATTGAAGAGTGTGTACAGTACTTTAAAAGTGAAGGCGTCGAATCTATTGCTGTTTCTTACCTGCACTCCTATGTGAATTCAGCTCATGAAGAAGAAACTGTAAAAATAATTAAAGAACTATGGCCGGAAGTGTTTGTCACTGCATCAAGTGATATTACAAAAGAATGGCGTGAATATGAACGAACGAATACAGCAGTTCTAAATGCATATGTGCAACCGGCAGCTACCACATATGTGGATAAGCTGGATAGAGAATTGCAAAAACAAACAAAGAGCGATCAGCGTTACATTATGCAATCAAATGGCGGGACAACGAAGTTTAACAATGCAAAGGAAGCGCCTATCAATATGGTTGAATCGGGCCCCGTTGCAGGTATCTTTGGTGCTGCTGTATTAGGTGAATTAATTGGAGAAAAGAATATTATTGCATTTGATATCGGTGGGACAACGGCTAAATGTTCACTAATCGAAAATGGAGAAGTGAAGGTTTCAACAGATTACTATATTGAAAGAGACAGCCGTAACGCGGGCTATCCTATAAAGGCACCTGTAGTTGATATCGTGGAAATCGGCAATGGAGGAGGTTCGATTGCATGGATCGATAATGCAGGTTCTCTAAAAGTAGGGCCACAATCAGCTGGAGCTATGCCAGGACCAGTGGCGTATGGATTAGGCGGTACTGAGCCGACTACTACGGATGCTAATTTATTGGCTGGTCGCTTATCACCTAAGAATTTTGATTATGAGGTGGACATGGATGAAGTGCGAGAAGCCATTCAAACAAAAGTCGGTAATCAATTTGGTATCACAGCAGAAGAAGCTGCTCTAGGCATTATTCGTATTGCCAATTCGAATATGTTAAATGCTTTAAAGTTAATCTCCATCCGTAAAGGGTATAACCCGCAAGATTTTACTTTATTAGCCTTTGGCGGAGGTGGCTCTATGCATGCGCCAGCTCTTGCTCTTGAACTCGGCGTAAAAAAAGTCGTTGTCCCAATCGCATCTCCGGTATTCTCCGCATGGGGCATGCTTATGACGGACTTGAGACATGATTATATTCAAACCTATATCAAGCGAATGAATGAACTATCTTTAGATGAAATAACTGCACAGTGGGATGAAATTGAGAATCACGCACTTCGTCATTATGAGGATGAAGGAATGACAGAGGATAAAGTAGAGTTTCATCGTTTCGCAGATATGCGTTATCTAGGTCAAGAACATACGGTAAAGGTACCAGTCCCTGTGGGGAAATGGTCTGAAGAAGATAAGAGAGACATTATTGAGAGATTCCATACTCTTCATGAAAAGAACTATACATTTAAATTAGAAGATTCACCGACTGAAATTGTGAATCTGCACGTAACAGCTTTCGGTAAAGTACCTAAGCCGGTCATTGCTAAAATTGAACGGATAGGTTCAGTACTGGAAGCTCGGAAAGAATTCCGTGCAGTTTACTTTGAGGAGAAAGGATGGATCAATACACCAGTTTATGATCGTGAAAAGCTCCCATCTAATAAGGTCATTAAGGGACCTGCTGTAGTTGAAGAAAAAGCGGCTGTGACGGTTATTTATGAAGGCCAGCAATTGCATTTAGACAACTACGGAAACATCATTATCGAAATGGAGGAAAAGTAATATGATTACTTCTGTGAAAGTGGACCCGTTTACGCTGGAAATTGTGAAAGATTCTCTTTTGGCGGCAGGGGATGAAATGTTTATCGCTCTTGCTCGAACATCGATGAGCCCAATCATTTATGAAGTGCTGGATTATGCAAGTGGTTTAACAGACGCAAAAGGTAATCTTCTTACACAAGGTAATGGTGTCACAGGCTTCATTGGGATGCTTACATTTATGGTAAAAGAAACAATCAAAAAGTATCCCGGCGAAAAAATAAAGCCCGGCGATGTGTTTATTATCAATGATCCTTACAATGGTGGGGGCTCCCATCTATCGGATGTAGGGCTTGTAATGCCAATCTTTTACGAGGGAGAGCTGATTGCTTTTTCTGCTAACAAGGCTCACTGGACAGAAGTAGGGGGGAAAGACCCGGGCTCGTTTACGAATGATGCTGTTGATATATTCCAAGAAGGCCTGCAATTTAATTGTATTAAGCTTTATGATGAAGGCCGCCTGAATGAGGCAATCGTTGAAATCATTCGTTCTAATGTCCGTTTCCCAGACCTTTCATTAGGTGATATGTGGGCTCAGGTTGCTGCATTGCGTACAGGCGACCGCCGTATAAAGGAATTGTGTGATAAACACAGTAAGGAAACTATCGTAGCAGCGATTAATTATCTCTTAGATCATGGTGAAACCATCTCAAGACAAGAGATTAAAAAACTGCCTAAGGGTGTTTTTGAGGCTGAAGATTTTATTGATACGGATGGCATTGGCAATGGCCCTTTCAAGATTAAAGTAAAAGTAACGATTACAGATGATGAATTTATCTGTGATTTCCGAGGAAGCAGCCCGCAAGTTCCCGGTCCAGTAAACTGTTCATACACGGGTCTAATGTCAGCTGTGCGCACGATTTTCTTAGCTATTACGAACCCTGAACAAGATGTGAATGATGGTGTCTTTAGGCCGCTCCAAGTGATTGTTGACCCAAAATCGATTATGTCGGCTGAACGTCCTGTTCCAGTGTCAAACTACTTCGAGACATTATTAGGAGGTATGGACTTAGTTTGGAAAGCATTAGCTTCGCATCTTCCAAATCGCCTGACTGCAGGGCATCATTTGTCTGTATGCGCTGTAACTCTGTCAGGTAATCATCAAGATACAGACGAGCCATTCCTAATTGTGGAACCATCCGTTGGTGGATGGGGAGGCGGACAGGGTCAAGACGGAGCTTCTGGCCAATTCTGTATGGCTGATGGAGAAACCTATAACGTCCCGGTTGAAGTGGCAGAAACTCGTTATGGTGTTTTGATTGATGAATACAGCCTTCGAGAGGATGGAAATGGTGCCGGTGCAGGGGAATACATTGGCGGAAAAGGGGTCATTCGTTCATATCGTGCATTAACAGATGGACAAGCTGCTACAGTAACCTTTGGGCGTAATAAATTTTATCCTTGGGGTATGAACGGCGGTAACGAAGGCTCGCCAAATGAATTTTATATTCATAAAGCTAGTGGCGAAGTAGACGGACCATATGGTGTGTATCCGCGTTATAAACTACAAAAAAATGATGTGATCCGCTTAATGACAGGAACAGGCGGAGGATACGGAAGCCCGGAAAAACGCCCGGCAGAACAGGTAGCCAAAGACGTAAAAAATGGATATTTCACCATTGAAGAAGCGAAGGAACACTTCCAAGTGGAAGTAAATCCGATTACCTTTGACTATAAGGAGCTCCCTAGAAGATCATAATTGGAGGAATGAGTATGAAAATCGAACAACCAAAGATTACAGAGGATATTGTACAGGTTCTCTTCCAAAATCAGTTTCAAGATGCAGAAGTAAAGTTTGGTTATGTTACCATTCCAGCCGGTGAACGGCTTCCTTTAGACGGAACGACTGTTCATGAAGAGCATGAATACTCCTTTATTATTAAAGGTTCTTTATCTGGCGAAAGTGGTGGTAATCCATACAAGATTCAAGCAGGTGAAGCCTCCTATATTCCAGCAGGCGAATACCATTGGTGTGTAGGCGGAGATAATGATTGCGAATTAGTATATGCCTTAGTGAAATCTAAGTAATGCAAAGGGAGAATAGAAGCTTTTACAAGTTTTCTATTCTCTCATTTTGTATAAATGAAAAGGAGGAAACATATGGCACAACCGAATACAGTAGAGGTGGCAGAAAAAACGAACAAAACGAGTGCTGAGGGTTTTATGGACCAAGATCAGGCATTGGATTCAATCCCAGAGTCCCAGCGCCAGCATTGGCTGACACCAGCCATGATTTTTGGCGGTTTAGAATTTACCATTCCGGTTTTGATGGTAGGAGCTTCTCTTGCTGCTGGCTTTGGATTATCTAGCATTCTTGTGATACTGATTATTTCGCTATTCGGTATTCAATGGATTGGAAATACGCTTCAAGGATATATCGGCGCTAAAACAGGAAGAACCTCTTCCGTTATAGCGAAGACGAGCTTTGGCTCTGTGCAGGCAAAAGTCTTAGTCGGACTGACGATTTTCCTTGTTTCACTTGGCTGGTGGGCAGTTCAAACGGCAGTTGCCGGGAATGCAATATCAGCAATGTTTGGGATTGATTATAAGAATAACTGGATAGGGTGGGCCGTTGTCACGGTTATTTGTGGTTTGCTCTTTGCATTGCCTTCTATTATTGGCTATAGCTCAATGAAATGGACAGATTATATCGCTGTACCAGCAGGCTTACTTTTGATTGCTGGAGGGATATACTATGCCTTAAAGAATACAGGGTGGGAAACCATTAGTTCCTGGCATCCTGAGCCTACCATGTCCATATGGGCAGCTATCAGCCTTGTTATTGGGGTGAATGTTTCTCAGTGGGTGATCGCATCAGATTACACGCGCTATGCAAAACCAACTTGGAAGGATAACTTTATCATTCCGAGTGGCATCGTATTAGTTGGATTCCCTCTTTTCATTGTCGGAGCAATAATGGCAGTAGGCGTAGGTGATGCTGATATTGTGAATGTGATGATGGGCATGGGTTTTCCGATTTGGGGATTTCTAATCCTATGGTTTGCAACATGGACTTCTCAGCTTGTAAATAACTATAGTATGGGTCTCGCCTTAGCAAATGTTTTGAATGTGAATTCCGGTAAGGGGCGTGCGCTTTTAACATTATTAGGAACAATACTCGCTATAATAGTCGCACTATTGGGAATTCTTGACCACTTTATGGACTTCTTGTATTTAACTGCTCTATTGTATCCAGCAATCGGTGGAGTAATGATGGCGGACTTCTTCATGATTCGTAAACAGGAGTGGGAAGATAAAAATGGCTGGAACTGGATGGCAACCATCGCTTTAGTTGCCGGTATCTTTGTTGGCTATTTGACGCAATATGTATATAATGTAGGGCTCCCGGCAGTCCAATCGCTATTGGTTTCTGCGATTGTCTATATGATTGGTATGCGTGTTAAAAAGAATATTGCACCTGACCATTTTACTGTATGAAGTTATTATAATAAACAATTCAAGAATCCTTATCTTTCCTTATTATTGTATTTAGAGAAAATCAAAACCCAAGTTTGCGGAATATGGCATTCAAGGGTTTTGTTTTTTTATTTACAATTACTGTGAGTAAGAAGGATTATTAAGCTTTATTATCGAAAGAAGTAAATTGATAATCGGGAGTTATGAAAGGTGGTTTTTCTTATGGATTTAGATTTAATGAAATTGTTTGATGGGTATGTTAGAAACTATCATACTTTTAATCTAACCATTCATCATGGTAAACACTCATTTACTATGACTGAAATCGAGCATTTTTCTAGACTAGGTTCTATGTTGGGTTATTTCCCTTTTACGGAAGACACTTGTAATGGTCAAAACAGACCAATGGACTTAACATGGTGGGATAATTGGGATGGTGAATATTGGAATGATTTTGTATTACATTTAGAACGTGAAAACTATTTTAAAAAAGATGAAGAGACTTTGGAAAAGCTTTTTTGTGAACGTGAATATTCACCATCTAATGTTATTGGAATAATGAATGTTCGTAATAAAGAAAGGATTGAAACACTACTTACACAAGCTAAGACTATATGTAATGTTGAGAATGCTCTACTAGTATTTAAGACCACATCTAGTGGTAAAGCTCAACAATATTATGATGTTGTTTATGCATATCTGTTAAATAAGAAAAAAATCATTGCTACAAACACTGCTTTTGTTTCCGAACTTTCAGGAACTTTATATATGTATTATAAAAGTGAGAATTGAATGTTATAAATAACTTTATTTCGGAGATGGCACAATTATTCAATGTAGTTGGAAATAATAAGAAGTAGACTGAAAGTTGTTTATATAACTACATAATAAAAAACGAGCGGGAAATTGTTTCCACTCGTTTTTTTAATATGAATGTACGGATTATGTAAGGCTTTGTTTAAATCATGCAGCCGGAGTTTCTTCATGAACCTCGGTTTCTTCTTTTGCTTTAAAAATAGAAAACAAGTAGCAACCTGCAATGACGATGATGCTGCCGATCACTTGTATGAACGTCATTCGTTCTCTTAAAAGTAAAAAAGATAAGATGGCTGTAAAGATAGGATTGAAATTCAAGAAAAGGCCAGCAGTTGTTGCGCCGATTTTTTGCACGCCAATATTCCAAAGCACCATACATAGCACTGTAGAGATAAGCCCGGTATAAAAAAGGGCACCCAAGAAGGATGGATTGACATTGGTGATGTGGAAGTCAGCCACATTAAAAGGAATTATGGCGATTAGCCCAAAAATACCTGAATACAAGGTAGCCATTAACGGTGTGGTTTTCGCCATCGCCCATTTACTAAAAACAGAATAAAGCCCCCAAATCAGAACAGCAGCAATCATCCACAAATCACCCACATTAAATTGAAAGGCGAGAAGTAAGCCTAATTTCCCTTTTGTCAGTACAAGCAAAACGCCAAAGAAAGAGAAGGCCATTGCGAGCGTTTGAAATGGAGCAATCCGCTCTTTTAAAAGAAAAAAAGAAAAGACAGCGATTGAAATGGTATTAAGTGTGGAAATTAATCCAACATTTGTCGCTGAAGTATGTTCGAGCGCTAAAAATTGAAAAATATTAAATAATACTACACCTGTCACACCCATCAGTATGAGTGGTAGAATGGCACTTTTTGATGGCAACAGCTTCTTTTCTTTCCACCATACGAATGGTAGGAGACAAAGTACAGCAATCACCCATCTTAATGTAGTCAAGGTAATGGGGCTAGCATGGTCTACAAGTGATTTTCCCACTACAAAATTCCCCGCCCATAGAAAACTCGTCAATAACAATAAAAATACATACAACATAGGCAAGGTAGCCAGCTCCTTTTTTTATGTATAGCTAATTATAACAAGCATTTCTGAATTTTGAATAAATAAAATTACCCATATAAAGGCCACTCTGTATTCCATCGTCCATCAAAGAATTATCACAGTCATAAAAAAAGACATGCTATATTCCTCTTCTGCACAATGGTTATTCCACTTTTATCTGATATCTATGAAGGATTATTGATATTCTCTGAAAGAATTCGGTTCTAATAGACTTTCCTCATCAATATAATAGGTCAAACATTTGAACGAATTATATTGATGAGAAGAGGTGCATACGATGAATCCATTGAAACTTGTTGATGTTTATCGCGGGAAAAAGATAGAAAGCTCTCATTTTGGACATGTAGCAGTTGTTGATTCGGTAGGTACATTACTATATGCAGCGGGTGACCCATATCGAGTAACTTATGCTCGTTCTTCAGTGAAACCATTGCAAGCTATGCCGATTGTGGAAACGGGAGCAGCGGATCGATTTGGGCTAAGTGAACAGGACCTCTCCTTATGTTGTGCATCACATAGCGGAGAAGCACAGCATACCAACCGTGTTTTGGCTATGTTAAAAAGGACAGGCATAGAAGAAGCGACCTTGCAATGTGGCACACATATTCCTCATTCGCAGGAAACTTATAAACAACTGATGGCAGCGGGAAAGGAACTGACCCCTTTATATAATAATTGTTCAGGAAAGCATACAGGCATGCTAGTGACAGCAAAGCATAACAGTGAATCACTGGAAGACTATTATTTACCTGACCATCCTGTCCAACAACGGATTATGAAGGTGATTTCTGAGATGACTGAGTATCCAATTGAAAAAATACAGATAGGGATAGACGGATGTGGAGTGCCGGTACATGCATTGCCATTAGAACGATTAGCATATGGATTTGCAAGAATGACTCGTCCAAACATGTTTACGAACCGCCGTGCCGAAGCCGTTAATCGAATCACTACCTCTATGATGAAATATCCGGAGATGGTTGGTGGGACCGGCCGTTTTTGCACAGATTTTATGAAAGCTGCCGAAGGAAGAATGTTTGGGAAAGCAGGAGCCGAGGCTATTTACTTAATTGGCGATAAAAAAACTGGCATCGGCATTGCTATAAAGGTAGAAGACGGGAACAGCAGGGCCGTTTATCCAACAGCATTAGAGGTACTGAGACAGCTGGATTTGTTAAATCAAGAGCAATTGAATCATTTAAGGCAATATCATCAACCTGTTTTAAAAAACGCCAAACAAGAGAATATAGGGCAACTCGTTCCGGATTTTAATTTGCGAAAGTGTTAGGGTATCGAAAAAATTTTCGAGGGGGGGTAGGAAATGTTAAGAGAGAGATGTTTAACTAGTGTAGTTGCAGGTAATACATTCCACTCTCGCTGCAATGCCTGTATGGAAATATGCAAAACCGAAGTTCCTGTATTAAAGGAAACTTCTCCAGGCTATTTTTCTGCTTGTCATTTATATTGAAAAGAGATAGTCTTCAATTTATATAATAGACAGATTTTGGTGGTGAAAAGAAATGAGCAGAGTTAGGCTACGTGATCTAGGTATTAAAATAGGTAGATTCGAAACCGGAAAACATAATTCGATAACAGATGTTTCGGATGTGAAGGTGGGACATGTTACCCTTTCCTATAATAATGAAGACGGACATGCCATTCGAACAGGGGTAACAGCTATCCTGCCTCATACTGATTCTCTCTTCGAAGAAAAAGTTT
Source organism: Rummeliibacillus sp. TYF-LIM-RU47 (assembly GCF_008638315.1). NCBI lineage: Bacteria > Bacillati > Bacillota > Bacilli > Caryophanales > Caryophanaceae > Rummeliibacillus > Rummeliibacillus sp. TYF-LIM-RU47. The sequence goes on from NZ_VVIR01000001.1 coordinate 324,790, forward strand.
TAGGGAGCTCATATGTGATTAATGGATTTGGCAAGACGGTAGGGACCATCCAGCTGCAAGAATTGGGTGTAATTGAAAGCCCCATTATGCTAACAAATACGCTATCTGTTCCGGCAGTCTTAGATGGAACCATTCGTTATCTCCTCAGGCAAAATCCGCAAATTGGCGATACAACCGGCACTGTCAATGTCATTGTAGGAGAATGCAACGATGGGTATCTGAATGATATTCGCGGCATGCATGTTGCACCAGAACATGCCATTCAAGCAATTCAGAATGCTGAGAGTGGGATCGTGGAAGAAGGATGCGTTGGGGCTGGGACAGGTATGTCTTGCTTAGGTTATAAAGGAGGCATTGGGACAAGCTCAAGAGTGGCTTCCTTTGGTGATAATCTGTATACAGTCGGAGCTTTAGTTGTAAGCAATTTTGGTGAAAAAAAAGATTTGCGCATACCGGGTGACGGCCAATTCGTGAAAGCGGAAGAGAACAAAGAAAAAATGCCAGATGGCTCTATTATGATAATCCTTGCAACAGATGCTCCTTTAAATGAACGGCAGTTGCAACGATTAGCGAAACGCGCTGCCTTTGGTCTTTCGAGAACGGGGTCTTATGCATCCCATGGAAGCGGAGATATCGTTATTGCCTTTTCCACAGCGCATCGTATTCCTCATAAGCTGCCACCTAACCAGGAGTGCAACACATTTCACTTTTTACGAGAGGATGGCCAGCTGATCTCCCAACTTTTTGAAATGGCGGTGGACACTGTGGAAAAAGCTATTTGGAATTCTATCTGTAAAGCCACCACTACCGAAGGGAACAGGGGAAGAGTGAAAGAGGAAATTCCTTATGAGGTTTTAATGGGGCTTAAAGGATGGAATAGTTAGTTGTACTTATTAACTTAATATTGATGCTCCCTATTTGTTAGACAGTTAATCTGTATATTGAATGGGGATTTTTTTATGTCTGAAAAATTATTATAGGAGGAGGTATGTGATCTAGTTTTGGTTTCAAGCCGATCTATTTTAAATGCCCATCATTATTATGGAATGAAAGCATTTACATTTTGACTATTCAAAAGATATTGACAAATAAAAGTATCGTTATTTATAATTTAATCAATATTCCTTTTAACAGAATTTAATTCCGCTATGCGGAAAGAGGGAGCAAAGAAGCTCTTATAGTTTTTAATAGGGGAACAGGTTTGGTTCTTTTATACTTCAAACATATCTTGGGGGTGCGGTTAATGGAGAAAATGGAAACACACGAACAGTTAAACCGTTCGATGAAAAAACGTCATTTATTTATGCTTTCACTAGGCGGCGTTATCGGGACTGGGCTTTTTTTGAATGCAGGTTTTACGATTAATCAAGCAGGAGCGGGGGGAGCTATTATTGGCTATTTGATTGGCGGTTTGATTTTGTATATGGTTATGGTTTGCTTGGGGGAGCTTGCTGTTCATATGCCAGTTACTGGTTCGTTTCAAAAGTACGCAGCTAAATACATTGGGCCATCTGCGGGTTTCTCACTAGGATGGATGTATTTTGTGGGTTCAGCTGCAACTGCAGGTGTTGAATTTACAGCTGCAGGCATGATTATGAAGCATTGGTTTCCTCATACGCCAGTTTGGATTTGGTGTGCTGCATTTATTGTGCTTTTATTCACTTTAAATGCGTTAACAACGAAAGGATTTGCTGAGGCAGAATATTGGTTCGCGGGTATAAAGGTAGTAGCTGTGGTTGCATTTATTCTTATTGGCATCGCGGGCATCTTTGGTTTCATCCCTTTATCTGACCGATCAACTCCATTTATGACGAATTTAGCGCCAACCGGTCTTTTCCCGGCAGGTATTGCCATTGTCTTCGTTACCATGATGAATGTCATTTTCTCATACCAGGGGTCAGAATTAATTGGAATTGCCGCAGGTGAAAGTGAAGAGCCGGAAAAAAATATTCCAAAAGCAATTCGCAATGTCCTTTTTAGAATAATCGTTTTCTACATTTCATCGATCATTATTCTTTCCGCTATTTTTCCTGCTTCTGAATTAGGATTATTGGAAAGTCCGTTTGTTACTCTAATGAAAATAGCTGGCGTGCCATATGCGGCGGGCATTATGAACTTTATTATTTTAACTGCTATCTTATCAGTCGGAAATTCCTGTCTGTATGCTTCAACGCGTTTGTTATGGTCAATGGCTCACGATGGAATGGCTCCTAGAGTATTTGGAAAATTAACTAAGAGAAAAGTTCCTCTCAATGCCCTTATATTCACCATCTCTTTTTCGCTTTTATCTTTATTAACAAGCTTCATAGCAGCTGACACAGTATTTGTTTTATTAATGTCAATAGCCGGAATATCGGTCACTATTTCCTGGATGGGCATTGCTTTATCTCAATATATGTTCCGTCGAAAGTTCCTAAAAGGGGGGAGGAAAGCTGACTGATTTAAAATACAAGGTTCCATTATATCCAATCGTCCCGTTATTTTGTTTTGGATTTTGTTTCTTTATTCTTATCTTTCTTGCCTTTGATCCTACCCAGAGACTGGGTGTGTTTTATGGCGTAGGTTTCTTAATTGCTTGTGTATTGTTTTATAAATTTAAGTTGGCGAAGAAAGTGGTGAAAAAAGAAGAGGAGTTTACTGAACAAACCGTTGTCCAAATAAGTGAACAAGAATCATAGCCATAATAAAAAGCAATGAGTTATTAGCACTGCTGGTAAACCCATTGCTTGTCTTATTAAAAACCGTTATACCCTAACTTTTTAGAAATGCGGTTGCCTGTTTCCACCACATTTTTAATGAGGAAGTCTAGTCTATCATCTGTTAAATTAAAGCTGACAAATCCGATGCTTACTGCACCATGGACTTCTCCAAAATGGTTTAAAATCGGGGCGGCAACAGAAGTCGTCCCTTCCGTTCTTTCATTGTGGCTGATTCCGTATCCGTTCATTTTTGTTTCTTTTAAAACTTCCCAACAAGCTTCTATTTCCTGCTCGGGCAAAAGAGATTCTAAAATTTTCTTTGTCTGTTGGTATGGCATAAATGAGAGCATCGTTTTATTAGCAGCACCTATGTTCATAGGAATCTTAGATCCTAGCTGATCATACACCCGAATTGGGTTTGCTATACTGTCAATCCGCTCAATAATTAGTGATTCATTTCCCATAGGTTGGCTAAGGTAGACGCTTTCTTCTACGTTGTTCATAAGCCTCTCTAGTTCAGGTCTAATCTGACTAATATAGTCCATTTTGTCATACATAATTAAACCGTATTCAAGCCAACTATTCCCTAAGCTATATTGTTTAGATTGGAGATCTTGTTGGATTAAGCCATGCTTCATCATGGCTTTTAGTAGTCGGTGCATAGAGCTAATGGGAAGGCTACATGCTTCTGCGAGCTCGGTAATAGACATCCAGTTATCAGAATCAGAGACTAATATTTTAATAACACTCATTGCACGGTCAATTGATTGCATATGGTTTGTCACCTATCTTTCGGTTCATTAAAATAAAGATTTCTAAAAATTTAAAACATATTGACATTATAACATATTCACTTTTATAATTTAAGAAGATTTTCCTTTAAGCAGAAATAGGTTTCACAATGCGGAAAAAGGAGTGAGAGAGAATGAGTTTTTGTTCATCTATGTATAAACCATTAGAAAGAGTAATTGTTAAACGGCCAGAAGAATCATTTATCAATCAAGAAAATGTCTCGAAGGAATGGAAGAGATTCAACTATTTAGAAGAGCCGAATTACGAAGAAGCAGTAAAAGAACACGCTACGTTTATTTCTATTCTGAAGAAACATGTTCCGAATATTGATTATTTGCCTGCTTTTTCTGATGCAGGATTGGATTCCTTATATGCACATGATCCAGTGAAATTTACAAGTGATGGGGCCATCATTTTAAAATCTGGAAAGGCAGTAAGGCAGCCTGAAGCAGAGGCATACAAAGAATTTCTTAGAGAAAAGAACATTCCTATTATTGGTGAATTGACGGGAGATGCTGTTTCTGATGCGGGGGATCTTGTGTGGCTTGATGAGAGAACACTTGCTATAGGATTGGGCTGCGTTATTGTAGAAGGCAACAATCAGACCAAACAACAGTTGATTGATGCGGGGGCTGAAGTATATGAATACAAGGGGCAAGAAATTAGCTATAAGGGCACAGGAGGACCAACTTGTTTAACATGTCCGGTAGTGCGTAAATAAACTAAAAACAATGGGGGAATAGTAAATGTTTAAAAATGTAATAGTAAAAACACCTGGGGAAAGCTATGTAAATGGATTAACAACATCAGATCTTGGTAAGCCGGATTACGAGAAATTATTGGAACAGCACAAGGCTTATGTTGAAGCATTAAAAAAATGTGGTGTAGAAGTAACTCATCTGCCGGCAAGTGAAGAATTTCCCGATTCTACATTTGTGGAAGACACAGCAGTCCTAACTTCTGAATTTGCGGTGGTTTCCAATCCAGGAGCGCATTCACGAAATGGCGAGATAAAAGAAATGGAAGCTGTGTTAAAAGATTTTTATGAAAAAATATATTATATCAAGGCACCAGGCACTTTAGATGGTGGAGATGTTCTTCAGGCAGATAATCATTTTTATATAGGTATCTCAGAGCGTACAAATGAAGAAGGGGCACGCCAGTTAAAAGAGATAGTAGAATCTGAAGGTTATAAAGGAACTATTGTCCCGTTAGAGAAATTTTTCCACCTCAAAACTGGTATTGCTTATCTTGGCAATAATTTGATTGTGGCAGCAGGCGAATTTTTGGATCATCCAGATTTCGAACAATATGACAAACTGACAGTATCAGCTGAGGATGAATACTCTGCAAACTGCATAAGAGTAAATGATTATGTTATCATCCCAAAAGGCTATGAAGAAACAAAACGAAAAATGAATGAAGCAGGTTATAAAACCATTGAATTAGAAATGTCCGAATTCCAAAAGCAAGATGGCGGATTAAGCTGTTTATCTCTACGGTTCTAGTATAAATAGAATATAAAACTATCACTAAGGGAAATTTTATCAAGGAAGGTGATTGGGATGAGTCAATTATTATGGGCAACCCCGGAAAAGCTTAGAGCACTATTATGTGAGCTGGTCAGCTGGGATAGTCGAACCTTTACTGAGGGAGAACGCCAATTTGCACATAAAGTCCATAAAAAGTTAGGCGACCTTGAATATTTCAAAATGTATCCAGAATACTTGTCTCTTCATGAAGCTGACCTTGGCCGGAAATTGGTGACTGCCTTTTATAGAAATCAAGAGGTAGAAGAAACGGTAGTTTTAATCAGCCATTTTGACACTGTGCAAACAGAAGAATATGGGGATCTTGAGCCGCTTGCCTTCCAGCCGGAAGAACTAACAAAAGAGCTACTCAACCGAAAAAGTAATCTTCCGGAAGATGCGCGGCTGGATCTTGAATCAGGGAAATACTTGTTTGGTCGAGGGACAATGGATATGAAAATGGGCCTTGCGCTTCATATGGCACTTATCGAAAAAGCAAGCGAAGAAAAGTGGCCCATTAATCTAATTTTATTAACTGTTCCGGATGAAGAAGTGAATTCATCTGGCATGAGAAGGGCCGTAACAGAACTAGTCAAGATGCGCGATCAATATGGCATTGCCTATAAATTGTTTTTAAATAGTGAACCTTCATTCGCACAAATACCTGGTGATGAGAGACATTACATTTATTCAGGGACAATTGGTAAGATTATGCCAGCTGCTCTTTTCTATGGAAAAGAAACTCATGTTGGCGAGCCGCTAAAAGGGATGACAGCAAATTATATTTCAACCTTTTTGACGCAACGAATGGAATGGAATTCGCTTTTCCAAGAAAGTGACCTTTCGGAAACCACGCCGTTGCCGGTTTCTCTACAGCAAAGAGATTTAAAAGATACGTATTCAACACAAACACCTTACCGTGCCTCTGCTCTATATAATGTATTTTTAATGAAACGGTCAGCGTCTGAGGTATTGGATTTATTTGAGCAAATTGCACAGGAATCAGCAGAAGACTGTAATAAGGCATATACAGAACTTTGCTTAAAACAAGGAATCGATGGCGTAGGGAATGTAAAAGTATTGCGTTACGAACAATTACTTTCTTACGCAAAAAACAAGTTGGGCATTGAACGGGTGGTACAGATACGAGATGAAGTTATCATAAATATCAATTGGGACGAACGTGAGCAATCTTTACGAATAGCAGATAAGTTAATGATAGAATGCCAAGAGTTGGCCCCAGCTATCGTATTGCTATTCGCCCCACCATATTATCCGGCCGTTAACACATCTGATGATCCGCTTATTATGGATGCTGTCCAATTGGTAAAAGATGTAGCTGTAGAATTTGGTGTAGCAATGGAGCAAGTCCACTATTTCAACGGGATTTGTGATTTAAGTTATGTCCATTATAGTGGAGATGAGGATGGATGGGCTGCATTTGAGCGAAACACACCAGTATGGGGAGACGTTTACAGTATTCCATTTGCTGATATGCATAAACTTCAAGCACCTGTACTTAATGTAGGACCGTTTGGGAAGGATCCCCATCAATTAACTGAACGACTACATATTGAAAGTGCATTTATTCAAACTCCTGCTATGCTTGATCGTTTAATAAAAAGCTTGATGAAAATAACTGTTCAGTGAAAACCATAGTATAGACTATGTCAAAGTCTTCAATCTTTCAAAAGATTGAGGGCTTTTTTGTATTTACTTCTACTCGTCGGCTGGTATATGTACTTTATCTAAATATTATAGAGAGTGCAAACCTATCAATTATACTATTTCTATTCACTTCAATTAGGCCCCAATAATTAACTATTGGAATCCTACAAAACAACTATGATAATCTCTCCATGAACAAAAAAATATTAAAAATCCATATATTTTGGTTGAAAACCTCCAATTTATGTCGAAAAACAATTTATTAATAATATAAAATGTTCAGAATATTTCTATTTAACATTATAAACATAGGTGATATAATTCTTTTACCTAGCTTGCTAACTTAGAATTTTCACACAAAAGAGGTGCTCATATATTCAGAAAAGGGGAGAACAATTTGGACAAGAATAAGCTGTTTAAAAAGGGTATTACAGTTGGATTAGCATCGGCATTATTAGCATCTAATATGTTGATGATGGCAGGTCACGCAAAAGCAGAGACAGAAACTAGCACTGATTTTGACAAAGTGGAAGTTAGCAATCTCGTTAAGGACTTGGCAAAAGAAACAAAGGTTGATCGAGATGCAGAGTTTGAAGATAATCAGAAAGTCCGGGTCATTGTTGAATTAGAGGGCGCTCCAGCCATTTCCTATGCCCAAGACAAAGGCGTGATGTATAAAGAATTGGCACCTAAAACACGCCTAAAGTTGGAATCTGATATTAAAGATGAACAAAAAGATTTCTTAGCAAACGTTAAAAAGCAAAATATTGGTCTTACATTAAATAATTCATTCACGACCGTATTGAACGGTGTCAGCGGTGAAATGGAATATGGAAATATTGAAAAACTAGAAAAACTGCCGGGCGTTCTTAGTGTAAGTATTGCAACAGAGTATGAACGGCCAAAAGAAAAGCCTGATATGGTGACTAGTAAAGAAATGGTTGAGGCACAGCAAACATGGAAAGACGGCTATAACGGAAAAGGTATGGTTGTCGGCATTATCGATACAGGGATTGATTTTAAACATAAAGATATGAAACTAACAACAAAAGAAGGGGAAAAATTATCCGAAAATTCTACCAATGACCTCATCACAAAGAATAGTTTACCAGGCAAATTCTACACTGATAAGGTTCCTTATGGCTATAACTATGCAGATAAAAATGATGAAGTACTAGATCTTGGACCAGATGCATCCATGCATGGAATGCACGTCGGTGGTACGGTCGCAGCAAATGGTGATGAAAACAATGGTGGCGTACAAGGCGTAGCACCTGAAGCGCAATTATTAGCGCTGAAAGTATTCGGCAATGACCCTGCTATGCCATCAACGTTTGGAGATATCTATATTAAAGCAATTGACGATGGAATTAAGCTTGGAGCAGATGTATTGAATATGAGCTTAGGATCTACTGCAGGGTTCGTAGATGATACTAACCTTGAACAAAAAGCAGTTGATAATGCGGTGAACAATGGCATTGTTATGTCCATTTCTGCTGGTAACTCGGATAACATCAGTGGTGAATTCGACGGTGCGCCATTGGCAACAAACCCAGATATCGGCTTAGTTGGTGCTCCTTCTGTTTCTAAAAGCTCACTATCAGTTGCCTCAATGGAAAATAATAAGATTAGTCTAGACGAATTTGAAATAAAAATTGGCGATGAAACAATCAATGTACCATACAAAAAACAATCGTCTCCAGATCCTTTAGAAGTGTTTGGTAACAAGGAAGTAGATGTTGTATATGTAGGGGATGGAAGTCCTGCGCAATATAACAACAAAGACGTAAAAGGTAAAGTGGTGGTTGCAGTTCGTACAGCAACTAATCCTAACTATGGAGAAATCCAAGCACAAGCTGAAAAAGCAGGAGCAGCAGGTGTCATCGTAAGAGGGCATGTATCTCACGGTGATTATGTCAGCATGGCATTAAATAATCCAACTATTCCACTTGTTTCACTTGCCCAAAGTGAAGGGAACAATTTGGCTGCAAAATTACAAGCAGCAGGTGGTAAAGGAAAAGTGACATTTACAGGTAAGCAACAATCTGTTGTAAATACTGCAGCTGGTAAAATGTCCACGTTTACCTCATGGGGCGTAACGCCAAGCCTTGAGATGAAGCCTGAAATCACTGCTCCAGGAGGACAGATTTATTCTACATTAAATAATGATAAATACGGTCTGATGAGTGGTACATCGATGGCGGCTCCTCATGTATCAGGTGGATCAGCATTAGTTCTTCAACGCGTAAAAGAACTATTTCCAGATTTAAAGGATGCAGCTAAATCTAAGATGGCGAAACTGTTGCTGATGAATACAGCTAAACCTGTTGAAGATCCTGATAATGGTGGAATCTACTACTCGCCTCGTCGCCAAGGAGCAGGAATTATGCAGCTGCATTCTGCTGTATCAACACCTGTGTATGTAGCGAAGAAGGGTACCAATGAAGGTAAAGTAGAATTGAAAGAAATCAAAGATGATTCCTTCTCATTCACTCTAACTGCAACTAATACAAGTGATGATGATCTTGAATATGAGGTGAAGACATCATTACTTACAGATTCAGTGACAGGAGGAAAACTTGACTTAAAAGAGCAAAATATTGCTGATGAAGCGAAAATTACTGTAGATACACCTAAGTTTACGTTATTCGGAAATGGCACTAAAGATATTACTGTAAAAGTAAATTTAACTAATGCTAAGGAAAAATTAGAGAAATTAATGAAGAATGGCTACTTTGTAGAAGGCTTTGTGAGACTAGTAGGTACCGATAAAGAAAAGGCAGCACCTGAGCTGACAGTTCCTTTTGTTGGATTCAAAGGAGATTGGAACAAAGCTCCAATACTAGACAACATGATTTATGAGGATGGATCTTATCTAGAAACTTCCTTCATGGTTGATGAAAAAGGAAATGCACTAGGCGAAAATGCGCTGACAGGCGACTTAAGCAAAAATGCAATTGCTATCTCACCTAATGGTGATAAGCAAAAAGATTCTGTTACCCCAGTTCTTTCTTTCCTTCGTAACAGTAAATCTGTTGAGTATAGTATTGTGGATGAAAGCGGTAAGGAATTAAGGAAATTAACGACTAGAGGTGCACAAAGCAAAAATTATAAAGCCACAGCACCGTATGTATATAATCCAAGCAGAACAAACTGGGATGGCTATATCAGAAATGAAAAAGCTAAAGACGGCAAATACTTCTATCAAGTAAAAACACAAGTTGATTATGAAGGTAAAGAGCCACAGGTTACAAAGATTCCAGTAATTGTTGATACGGTAAAACCTGAAATTACTAATGCTTCATTCAGCAGCAATAAAGGTCAACTTTATTTTGAAGCAACAGATATGGCAGGTAGTGGATTGCAATATATTCAAATCCTTGTAGATGGTAAAAATGCAGGCTATTTAGATGGATCTAAAGCAAAAGCGTTCAAAGTACCTGTGAGCAATGTAAAGGATAAATCAACTATTCAAATTGTAGCTGTAGATAATGCAAATAATATTGCATCCACAACAGTTACAAATGATAATACTATTCCTTACATTGTCACTACTTCACCAGAAGCCCTTGGTGTTTATGATACAAAGACAATGGCTGTAACTGGATATGTTGAAGATGCTTCAAAAATTGAGGAATTAAAGGTTACCGGTGATAAATTGGAAGGCGGCGGTATCGAGATTCCTGTAACTGAGAATAAAGTAACGAAGCGATATGACTTTAATACGCAACTGACATTTACTGAAGATGGCGTACATGATATTTTCTTCTCTGGTAAGGACTCAGTCGGAAATAAAATTGAGTTTAGAAGACAGGTTATTGTGGATACAACACCAGCGGAACTGAAGGTGGAAGGTATTCCTGATAATAATATTGTAGGAAAAGATGAAGAGAACCCAACACTAAAAATAACAGCTTCAGATAACTATGATGATCTGCGTCTTGTTGTGGATGGCAATGAAGTTTACAATCATGAATTCGATGAACCATATGAAATGAGAGCATTATCTCATTCGTATGATTATAAGCTAGATTTAAAAGAAGGCTCGAATAAAGTTGTGATTGAAGCTACTGATTTATCTGGGCATGTGACAAAGAAAACGATTGTCATCTACAAAGGTCAACCAGAAAATGGATTTATCACAAATTATGATTTCGGTCCAACAGAAGAAGTTAGCACTGAAAATCCAGCTACTTTAACTGCTGAAGCAAACGAATCAGTTAAATGGGAAGCAAAAGTTACTGATTCAACCGGAAAAGAATTTAAATTAGACACAGCTGAAGGAAAAGAATACAAAGCAACATTCACACCGGATGAATTTGCACCAACTGGTGAATACACATTAGAATTTGGTCCAGAAGGAAGCGAAAAACAAGTAGTGACGTTTACAGTTGCTAACTATCCGATTGTCATTGAAGGGCAAACCAAGAATACAAAAGGAAAAGCAGTAGAAGCTGTGACAGAAGATGGTGTGTTGAATATTGTTGCCAACTTCGCAAACCGCGGTGAAGTAAAACAAAACGCGCAAGTACTAGTACAAGTGAAGGATTCTAAAGATGAAGTGGTCATTTTCAAAGTGCTTAGCCTAGATGAATTCAAAAAAGCTTCTCGCGGAAGAGTTGGGGTAGATATTCCTCTTGAATCACTTAAAACAGGTGCTTATACTGCAGAGGTATTTGTTTGGGATAGCCTAGAAAACCCAACGCCATTGGCACAAACAAGCACAATCAACTTTGATATCAAATAATAAGGAACAGTTGAAAGGGAGGAGTATTCCTCTCTTTCTATTCATAAGGAGGGTCAATAATGAAGAAAAATATAGTCGTCTTTATGACTTCACTAATCTTATGTTTAAGTATTGTCATTCCGGCTTATGCAGCAAATATAGTAGTTTCTTTTAGTACAGATAAATCGGATTATAAAACAGGTGAAAAAATCTTAATAACGGGAAAAGTATTGAAAGATGAAGAACCAGGTTTAGGTACAAAACCTGTTTTATCAATGGTAGATTCCGATAGCAATCTAATCCAAATCTATCAGTGGAAAGATGGAGAAATACAAACAGATGGTAGTATTCATACAAGCATTGCGTTAAATGAATCATTAACAGATGGAACTTACAAACTTAAATTAACTGCAGGGGGCGTGTCAGATACCCATGAGGTTAAGATAACCAAGACAACTCAGCCACCATCTACAGGAGGAGGAGACTCAGGGACAACACCACCATCTACAGGAGGAGGAGACTCAGGGACAACACCACCTCCAGTTGTTACACCGCCTGGAAACCCTGGAGATACAACAGATCCAGTTCTGCCCGTTCCGGTACCCGAGTTCAGCCCAATCACATCAGAAAGCTTAGTTATTAAAGGAACGGCTTCTAAAAATACAAAAATCGAAATTACAGACAAAAAACAATTACAATTTGAGGCTAATACACAAGATAACGGCGAGTTTACATACCAGTTATCCCAAAAGTTAGAGGCAGGAACAGTATTATATGCGAAAGCAAGAGATTTAAAAAGCGGACAAGCTAGTGATGAAGTAACAATAACAGTTCTTGATAAAACAGCACCATCTGTACCAACAGTAAAAAAATTCAGCGATAAAGACAAAGTGGTATCAGGCAAAACAGAAGCACGTGCTACCATCATTATCTATAAACAAAGCAAAAAAATTGCGACAAATAAAGCTGATTCTAAAGGCAGCTTTACAGTGAAATTAGCTAAACAAAAAGCTGGTACTACTTTAATTGTTAAATCAGTAGATGAAGCTGGCAATAGCAGTAAAGGTGCCAAAGTAAAAGTGTTAGACAAAACAGCGCCTAACAAACCTACTGCTAAAAAGGTAACAGCGAAAACAACTAAAATAACAGGCAAAGCAGAAGCAGGATCTAAGGTGTATGTAAAAGTTAAAAACAAAATTATTGCTAAAACTACAGCAACTAAAAAAGGAACATATACATTAAAAATTAAGAAGCAAAAAGTCAAAACAGTCCTATCTTTCTATGCAAAAGACAAAGCAGGTAATGTAAGTAAGGCAAAGGTAGTAAAAGTTGTTAAATAGTGCCTTTATTATTCTCAATCTTAAAGTCTTCGATCTCATAAGAGGTTGAAGACTTTTTTGTTGGAATTAAAATAAAACTTATGATTCATCCAATTAAAGTACTACCATATTACTAATTTAAAATATTTTGAATATTTCGGTTGACGGAATATATGTACTTCTGTATATTTATTAACAATATTCTAAATTTATACTATTCATTTAACAATGAATAGAGTATAAGGGGGGAAAGGTATGACAAATAATATGGCGCCAAAGGTGGTAGACATACGAGAGGCAAAAGCTGGTAAGAAGCCGAAAGAGATCAATGTCTTTGCTCTTTTATTAGGATTGTTGGCTATCTGCGTTATTCTGACGTATACTATGCCAACTGGAGAATATGAAAGGGAAGTGGTCGATGGCAGGAGTATTGTAAAGCCTGATTCGTTTCATTTTATAAAGGCTGATCCAGTTGGGTTTATGGGCATCTTGGGCAGTATTCCTGCTGGAATGGTCGATGCAGCTTCGATTATGTTTTTCCTCTTAATTATTGGAGGTGCATACGGCGTGCTGAATTCGACAGGTGCTGTTGAAGCTTTCATTGTAACGATGACTCGCAAGTTCGGCACTAAAGAGAAATTACTCATTCCCGTTTTGATGCTATTTTTTGCATTGTTAGGCTCATTGCTTGGGATGTATGAGGAAACACTTCCTTATATTCTGATTATCACTCCACTGATTGTAGGGCTAGGATATGATGCGCTTACAGGTCTTGGCATTGTGTTAGTAGGCGTATCCGCAGGTTTTACGACGGCGATTATGAATCCATTTACCGTAGGGGTAGCACAAGGAATAGCTGGGCTTCCGCCATTCTCGGGGATGGGCCTTCGGATTGCAGCTTTTGTTGTTATGTACATAGTATCTGTAATTTTTGTTTATCGGCACGCGATGAAAGTGAAACAAGACCCGTCCTTAGGGGAATATGGAACAATTCAACGTGAACAAATTGACCAGCTATTAAAGTCTGATATTACATTAACACGCAAACATAAATTGATTCTCGCTTGCTTTGTTCTCAATTTGATAATCCTAGGTGTGGGAGTCGTAAAATTTGGCTGGTTTATAAATGAAATTGCCGGAATGTTCATTATATTTGGTATTGCAATTGGGCTCATTGCCCGCTATAACACCAATACATTAGTTGATGAATTCATGAAAGGATCTCAAGCACTCATTTATGGTGCCATGATTATTGGCGTTGCAAGAGGCATTGTGATTGTGCTCGATCAGGGACACATCATGGATACCATTCTGTATTATGCCTCTACTTTAATTAAGGACTTGCCTCCTTCCTTTGCGGCAATTGGCATGATGGTTTTCGATTCGCTGCTCCATATAGCGGTTCCTTCCGGCAGTGGAATGGCTGCTCTAACAATGCCGATTATGTCTCCACTATCTGACATCATTGGTGTGACCCGACAGACAGCTGTACTTATATTCACATTTGGCGATGGCATATTCAATATGATAATACCTGGCATAGCTGTAGCAGGAGCTGCCTTGGTTGGCGTTTCTTATATTCGCTGGTTAAAATGGCTGTTTCCATTGGTGCTTGTGCAATATGCAGTAGCCATCGTGTTTGTCATTATCGCCTATCTCACAAAATATGGACCTTTTTAAAGGATTACTATTGTAAATAAAAAAATGAGGTGTTCTAAATGAATGAAACAAAAATAGAAAATGAAGTAGAAAGAATAAATCAATTAATTGAAGAAAAACGAGACAAGCTGATTGAAGTCAGCAATCAGCTTTGGGAATATGCTGAGACTGGATTTGAAGAGTGGAAGTCTGCTGATCTCATTAGCAAGGTGCTTGAAGATGAAGGATTTGTGGTGGAGAGAGGGATTAGCGGCATTGAAACAGCCTTTGTGGGAAGCTATGGAAGCGGCAATCCTGTGGTGGCGATTTTAGGCGAATTTGATGCCTTGACTGGTCTAAGCCAAAAAGCAGGATCGACCAAACAAGAAGAGGTAGTGAAAAACGGTAACGGCCATGGTTGTGGGCATAATTTGCTTGGTACTGGGTCGCTAGCCGCCGCCATTGCTCTTCGTCAATTAATGGAAGAAAACAATCTGCCAGGTACTATACGGTATTATGGCTGTCCTGGAGAAGAAATCGGGGGCGGTAAAATCTTCATGGTACGAGAAGGCGTTTTTGATGATGTCGACTTTGCCTTAACCTGGCACCCAGAAGCTCATAATAAAATTTGGTCTTCTCGCACACTCGCATGCTATGAAGTGAATTTCCGCTTTATAGGCAAAAGTTCTCATGCTGCAGCAAGTCCTTATTTAGGGAGAAGTGCATTAGACGCGGTAGAGTTAACGAGTGTGGGAGTGAATTATTTAAGAGAGCATATCATTCCAGAAGCAAGGGTTCACTATGCGATCACCAATACAGGTGGAGTGTCGCCAAACGTGGTTCAATCAGAAGCGGAAGTATTGTACTTTGTTCGAGCGCCAGAAGTAAAACAAACACATGAGATTTATGAGCGAGTCTGCGACATTGCAAGAGGAGCTGCTCTTATGACAGGCACCGAGCTTGAGATTGGTTTTGATTCGGCCATGTTCAATTATATTCCCAATACAACGTTAGAAGCCGTTATGCAGGAAAAATATGTAGAACTTGGCGTACCCGAATTTGATGAAAAGGAAATACAATTAGCAAAAGAAATTCGAGATACACTAACAGATGCAGAAAAAGAATTTGGTTTGCAAAATGTGAAAGAGTTAAAAGGAAAAGAACTCGCTGATATTGTGGAGCCACATGTGGAGGACAAAGAAGTCATGCCTGGTTCTACAGATGTAGGCGATGTCAGCTGGATTGTTCCAACAGCCCAATGCTATGCTGCCTGTGCAGCAATAGGTACCTCTTTGCACTCTTGGCAAATGGTCTCACAAGGCGGGTCTTCCATCGGCCACAAGGGAATGCTGCATGCAGGAAAAGTGATTGCTGCTACTGCCGCTGAAGTGATGAAGAGACCAGATATAATCCAGAAGGCGAAAGAAGAATTATTGGAACGTCTTGATGGAGAAAGCTATGTTTCACCTCTTCCGGAGGACTATAAGCAATATAGAATCCGTAGATAATTAATTGGACCCTACTGTTGATTCTTCCTGAAAATAGTGAGCAAGGTACAAAGAAAAACCGTGATGTTAACAACACATCACGGCTTTTTTGTGTGATTGAGATGACTATGGATGTTCCTGGGAATCAGTCTTTACGGCTAATTCCCATCCAGTATTCCTCCCAAATAATATCAAGTCGTAGATAGAATTCCTGCTCATCATAATACTGTGACTCTAAGAACAAACCATTCATTAAGCATTGGAAGGCAGTTGTCATATCTTCACTTTTTCCTTCTCTAACCTCTTTGTTCTGTATAGCTTCTTCAAAGACAGCATCAATCGCTTGTCGTTCTATTGCAACAAGTTTTTGGAAGCTTTCTGTGATTTCACTTTGTAAAACTTCAGGCGGGAAGAGCATCAGCCTTCTAAACAATTTCATTTTTCCAGCTTCAGATAAATGATATTCTGCCGCGGTTACTAACATTCCATACAGTTTATTTTTGGCGTATCCATTCTTCAATTGTTCCAGCATATCTTGCAGATGCTTATGATGCTCATCAAGTATCTCTTGATAGATATGCAGTAACACATCTTCCTTTCCCTCAAAGAATGCATAAATAGATGGAGGCTTTATGCCAACTGCATTTGCAATATCCTTTAAAGTTGTTCCTTCATATCCTTTTATGGCAAATAGTTCTGTAGCCGCTTTCATAATGTTAATTTTTGTCGACAATCTGTTTCCTTCTCCCTCTTGATTACCTAACTAATATTAGGTAGTATATATTTTATTAAACTTTATATTATCAGAATATTTCATATTGATTGAATTATTTGTAAGAAAACTGGAATATTCACGCAAAAAGGGGTGGTTTTAAAGTTAATCTAGCATTGCATGAAAAGAATTCTAGCCTTATCACTTTAAGTATAAATGAAAAAGGAGAGCAGACAATGAAAATTAAAGTAATCATGCCTATTATTTCAGATGTATTTTTAGAGGAAACGAAAAAGGAATTTGATTTATATGGTGCGGCTAACACAGAATTTGGGGTTTGCAGTCTAGATTATGGTCCTGCATCAATAGAAAGTGAATATGATGAAGCATTAAGCGTACCGAATTTGCTAGAAAAAGCTAAGGAAGCGGAAGTGGAAGGCTATGATGGGATTATTAGCGATTGTTTCGGAGATCCCGGAGTGAAGCCTGCCAGGGAGATAGTAGATATTCCTGTCGTTGGGCCATGTGAAGCGGGAATGCTATTTGCGAGTTCATTGGCAAAGTCCTTTTCAGTCGTGTCGGTGCTACCGAATGTGGTGCCAATGATTGAGAATATCAGCAAGACCTTAGGTGTACACGGCAATCTAGCATCCACTCGATATATTAATATTCCTGTGTTGGAAGTCCATGAGAAGGAAAGGTTGAAAGCGGCCCTATTCGAAGAAATGGTGCAGGCAATTGAACAAGACGGTGCACATGCAATCGTACTTGGTTGTACAGGCTTTTTGGGCGTAGCAGCAGAGCTGCAAGAGCGTCTTAAAGAAAAAGGCTATGATGTGCCAGTGATTGATCCGGCCTTTGCCGCAACAAAGATGCTCGAAGGTTTGATAGAGATGGGTGTGAAACAAAGTCGTTTGACATATATGACGCCACCTTCAAAACAAAGAGTAAAGATGTAATAGAGTTTAGTTCCTATGAGTTAGAGCTGAGTAGAGGAGAAGAGGCAAATGGAAAATAAACAAAATACAATGGATGATTATTCACTATCTCGCGTACCACAATCAGCACGACAATCATTATGGAATGTATCGATTGTACGTGTTGGATCAATGGCAACGATATCCTCATTTGTGATCGGGGCGGCACTAGGATATGGCATGACCTTTTGGCAAGCTTTTTGGGCAACGATGTTCGGCAGTGTCATTTTAGAAGTAATTAGCCTTCTCCTAGGATATGCAGGGGCACGTGAAGGACTTTCCACGAGTCTATTGTCAAGATGGACGGGCTTTGGCCGTTACGGATCAAGTATTATTGGCGCCGTTATTGCGATTTCAACAATTGGCTGGTTCGGTGTACAGAACTCCGTTTTTGCAGAAGGGCTAGTGCAAGCAAGCCATGGGAAATTAAGTCTTCCTGTTGCGGCTACACTAACGGGACTTGCTGTTACGGTCCTCGTGATTTTTGGATTTAAATTATTAAGCGCGACCGCGACAATCGCTGTACCTGCATTTCTAATCGCTGTAGCCTTTGGGATTTATCAGGTTCTTAAAGATCATTCTATCTTTGAGTTAATGAATACGGCTCCTGCTGGTGAAAAGATGTCTATGGGCGTAGCAGCAACAATGGTCGCCGGAGGATTTATTATCGGAGCAGTCATCACACCGGACTTTAGCCGTTTTGCTAAAAGTGGAAAAGACGTCTTTTGGATGACAATGATTGGGACGGTTATTGGCGAACTTTTTATTAATATGATTGCGGTTTTGATGGCACTTGCTGCTAGAACAAATGACGTGGCGAGCATCATGATGCAAACATCTGGCTGGCTTGGTGCATTAGTAGTCGTTTCATCAACGATTAAGATTAATAATTTGAATTTATATTCTTCATCACTTGGTTTTACAAACATCTTTGATTCAGTATTTAAGGTTAAATTAAATCGAGGAATTGTCACTTTGGTTATTGGGATTATTGGAACGCTGCTTTCCGTTCTAGGCATTCTTGATAAATTCGTGGATTTCCTTGTCTTGTTGGGCGTTCTGATACCGCCGGTTGCCGGTATTATGGTGATTGACTATTTCATATTAAAAACCAATCGTCAGGCACTTGATGAAAGCAGAGAAAAGGGAACACTGCCAGCAGTGGGTGAAAAGCTAAGTCCGATTACACTTATCGCTTGGGCAACGGGTTTTGCGGCAGGTTATTTTGTCACTCTAGGGATTCCTTCTATTAATTCTCTTGTGGTAAGTGGTGTAGTTTATTACATTGGGAAATTAGCTACGAGATCGAGTGCGAATAAACATATTGAAAATGAGAAACAAGTGGCATAATAAAAATTCGGAATATTCAGGAGGCTTTTTAATGAGGAAAATAGGTAAAAAACAAATTGAAGATATTGCAGTTGGCGCAGCAGTGCTAGGAACAGGCGGTGGAGGTGACCCATATATCGGAAAGCTGATGGCACTGCAGGCAATCGAAGAATACGGGGAAGTCACACTTTTAGATGTAGAGGAAGTACCAGACGACGCTTTAGTAGTGCCATCCTCCATGATGGGGGCACCAACAGTGATGCTGGAAAAAGCGCCAAGCGGTGAAGAGCCTATTTTGGCTTTTAAAAACCTTGAAGACTATTTAGGGAAGAAGGTGTATGCCACATTCCCAATAGAAGCAGGCGGTGTCAATTCTATGATTCCATTTGCGCTTGCTGCCAAACTAGGCATTCCTGTCATAGACGCAGATGGAATGGGTCGAGCATTCCCTGAATTACAAATGGTCACTTTTTATCTAGATGGAATATCTGCTACACCTGCCATACTCGCTGATGAAAAAGGTAATACAACTTTGTTATCTACAGTGGATAATGTGTGGACAGAAAGAATTGCTCGTGCTGTTACTATCCAAATGGGCGGATCCGCTATGACTGCGATGTATTCAATGACTGGCAAGAATCTACGCGACAGTGGCGTGAAAAATATTTTAAAACTGGAAGAGGAAATCGGTAGAACGATTAGGCTCGCTAAAGAAAAGAATGTAAACCCAATCCAAGAATTATTGAAGCAGATCGATGGTTATGAATTGTTCAACGGCAAAGTTAGCGATATCAATCGCAAAACAGAATCAGGTTTTGCAAAGGGTATCGCAACATTCGAAGGGCTTCATTCATATAAAGGGGAAACACTGCAGCTTCATTTCCAAAATGAACATCTTCTTGCCAAGACAGACAATCGCTTACTTTGTGTTACCCCGGATTTGATTGCGGTGCTAGATGCAGAAACAGGGCTACCTATCACAACGGAAGGTATTAGATATGGATCAAGATGTATCGTCATTGGTATACCATGCCACCCGAAGTGGAGAACGGAAGAAGGAATTAAGGCTGTCGGTCCAAGATACTTTGGATACGATGTGGACTATGTGCCTGTAGAAAATCTTGCGAAAAAAGGAGTGCTATCATAATGAGTATTTATCGTATAGGAATTGACGTAGGCGGAACCCACACAGATGCCGTTTTGCTAGACCAAAATAATACTGTATTGTCAGAGACAAAATCCCCTACAACTGAAGATGTGGCAACAGGCATTTATAATGCAATGCACCAAATTATTACGCAAGCAAACGTACCTCGTGAGGAAATTAAATATGCAATGCTTGGCACCACTCATTGCACAAATGCCATAGTAGAAAGAAAAAGGTTAAATAAAGTAGCTGCGATCCGAATCGGAGCCCCTGCAACTTTATCAGTAAAGCCACTGATTGGTGTTCCTGATGACCTTCGGGAAGTACTAGGGAAACATGTTTATCTCGTGCGTGGAGGTCATGAATTTGATGGTAGGGAAATCGTTCCGTTAGATGAAGATCATTTATATCAAATAGCTGAGGAGATTAAGGGAAAGGTAGATTCAATTGCGATTACATCAGTGTTCTCGCCCGTATCCAAATCGCATGAAGAAAGAGCAAGCGAGATACTTCGAGAAGTACTGGGCGATCATATTCCTTTATCACTATCCTCTGAAATTGGTTCAGTAGGACTGTTAGAAAGAGAAAATGCAACGATTCTGAATGCATCCGTTGTGAATGTGGCAAAAACAGCAGCCGACGGATTTATTAACGCACTGAAAAGCGAAGGAATAGATGCGAAAGTATTTTTCGGACAAAATGACGGGACACTAATGTCTATTGAATATACAGTCAAGTACCCTATATTTACTGTAGCGTGCGGTCCGACCAACTCATTGCGCGGGGCTTCTTATTTAAGTGAACTCACTGATGCAATTGTCGTAGATGTTGGGGGCACAACATCCGATGTGGGTGTTTTAGTACAATCCTTCCCGCGAGAATCGTCTCTAGCAGTTGAAATTGGTGGCGCTAGAACCAACTTCCGTATGCCTGACCTTGTGTCGATAGGACTTGGAGGAGGGACGGTGATTCGTACCAAAGACGATAGTGATTTCACGATTGGACCGGATAGCGTTGGGTACAAATTACAGGAAAAGAGCCTTGTCTTTGGAGGAGATATTTTAACGGCTACAGATGTTGCTGTAGCTCTAGGCAAAGTAGAGATCGGTGATTCTGCTAAGGTAGCACATTTAGATAAGGAATTGTTGAATAGAATGTACACGAAGATGGTGTCACTTGTAGAAGAAGCCATCGATAAAATGAAAACGAGCGCAGACCCAGTACCTGTAATTCTTGTAGGAGGAGGTAGCGTATTGTTGCCGGAACAACTGGAAGGTGCTTCAGAGGTAATCCGTCCGGAGCATTCAGGTGTTGCTAACGCAATCGGTTCAGCTATCTCACAAGTAAGCGGCCAAATCGAAAAGATTTATTCTTTAGATGAAATAGGAAGAGAAAAGGCATTAGAGCACGCAAAACTACAGGCTAAAACGGAAGCAATCAATGCGGGTGCAGCCGAGGAAAGCTTGGTCATCGTAGATGTGGAGGATGTTCCACTTGCCTATATCCCGGGAAATGCAACACGTATTCGCGTAAAAGCTGCCGGTGATTTGGCACAATTTGAAATAAAAGAATTGGTGTGATTTTAAAGTTCAATTTATAATTTACCAATTGATCAATAGATGTTCCATCTCCTTAGGGGGATGGAATATCTTTGTTTTTAATGATGAGCATCATTGTAATTGTGTGACAAGGAGATTGAAGCTAAGCCCGCGGAAAGCGCCGTCTGGAACGGAACACAAACTAACTTTTATATGTCAGTTCAATAGAAGAAAAACAAATGAAAAAGCCTGACTCATTATAATTTCACATGGGTTCAGGCTTTCATTAGGATGTTTTATTATTGAAAAATTCAGTCTCTTTTATGTGCAATTTGGTTATTGAACATTTTCTACAAAGGTTCTGGCGCATTCGCTGTTTTTTGTCTCTTTGCTTTTCGAGCCCACGAAAGGATAATAGCTATGATTAAGGCGAGCCCTAGGTAGCCCATAGTAGAGTAGACCTTTCCGACAAGGGTGGTGAAACCGACAAGGCTTGCGCCGAATCCAAGTAAACCAATCATAACAATGGCTGGCTTGAAGTGTTTTTTTTCAGGTTGTACGAAACGAACGGTGAAAGCATAGAACATGCCGACCGCCGTGTTATACATCATGCCAAGCAGGGCAATTCCCATTAGCACTCCAACACTGGGATGGATTTGGGCAGCTAATTCAAGTGTTGGCATGTCAACACCTTTGATAACATCGATCTTTACAAACATCGCAATATTGATAAGGATAATTAAGGCACCCAACATAATCCCGCCATATATCCCGCCCATACCTGCGACTTTGCGGTCTTTAATCGTTCCGCCCATCACAATCAACAAGGCGGCACCAGCAGCGATATTATAGGAAACATAAAGCAGTGCACCCAGCACCCAATTAGAGGCAGCGGAACCTTGCTCTTTAGCGATTGTGTTGGCATCAGCTATGGAGAGATCCATCGTAAAAATAGAATAGATTAATATAATGAAAATAATCGCCATTAAATAGGGAGTGATTACAGCGATCAAATTGATGATATTCTTTATATTTAGCAATAATGTTAGGATGGTGGCAGCGACCATAATCAAACTGCCTATTAATGGAGGAATGCCGAACATTTGATGGAATGTTGATCCAGAACCGGCAAACATCACAACCGCTACACCGAACAAAAAGAATGTAATTAAGACATCTAGAATAAATCCGATATACCGCCCGCCAATATGATAAATCACTTCTTTATGTGAAGAAGTTTGTAAATCTGAGCCAAGCTGAGCCAACATATAGCCTAGAAATGTAAAGGCGATAGTTGCAAGAATTCCACCGACGGTTCCCCAAAGGCCAAAGCTTGTAAAGTACTGCATGATTTCCTGGCCGGAAGCAAATCCGGCTCCTACAATCAATCCAACGAAAGCGGCGCCAATCTGTAAACTTTTCCTCATACATTTCCCTCCATTATTTGTAATGTTTTTTGGCGACAGTAAAGGATTCCACAGCCTCACAGTCAATTTCATATCCTATTCCGGCCGCCTGCGGTACGTTGATGTAGCCATTTTCGGATACGACTTCAGGCTTGATAATATCCTTATCCCAATATCTATTTGAGCTTGCTGTATCTCCCGGTAAAGTAAAATTCGATAATGTTGTTAAAGCCACATTATGTGCACGCCCGATACCTGATTCGAGCATGCCGCCACACCACACGGGAATGTCGTTTGCTTCACAGTAATCGTGGATTTTCTTGGCTTCAGTTAATCCACCGACACGACCGATTTTAATATTAATAATTTTTGTACTCCCAAGCTCTACAGCCTTTCGTGCATCTTCAAGCGAGTGGATGCTTTCATCTAAGCAAATCGGCGTTTCTAGCATTTTTTGCAGCTGTGCGTGGTCAATAATATCATCTGATGCTAAAGGCTGTTCAATCATAGTGAGGTTGAACGCATCTAGCTGTTTTAACAATTCTGCGTCTTCTAACCTGTAGGCAGAATTGGCATCTGCCATCATGGCAACATCGGGGAAAGTGTTTCGTAATATGCGCATGACCTCCACATCCCAGCCTGGCTTAATTTTCACTTTAATCCGTTTGTAGCCTTCTTTGACGTAGCCATCGACTAATTCAACTAGCTCTTCAATGGATTGTTGAATGCCAATACTAATCCCGACTTCAATTTTATCTCTTGTACCGCCGAGTGCAGAGGCAAGAGATTGATTTGTTTGCTGTGCATAAATATCCCACACGGCTCCTTCAATAGTGGACTTAGCCATATTATTTTTCCGAATAGGTGCAAATAACTCACTAACTTCATCCGGGTGGTGGATTTCCTTGTTTAAAAGCACTGGGATTAAAAAGTCCTCCAGCATGTGCCAGTTGGTCTGCAAAGTCTCTTCGTTATACCAAGGCGAGTGGAAGGCGACTGATTCACCCCAGCCAATCGTTCTATCTTGGTCCTGCGCTTCAAGCACGAGAAAATCTCTATCTGTAAATGTTCCAAAACTTGTAGTGAAAGGATCCTTTAATTTCATTTTTAGTTGACGGATCGTGATATTTACAATTTTCATAGTTACTCTCCTCCAAATTCTAATGTTTCTGTTTTCACAAAAATATAGTCATTATGCGTTTCATACGATTGCAAACGTACAGCAGCATAGCCTGCTTTAAATAGGCGTAGAAATATCTTACGTGTTTGCAAGCGCCAATCAATTGCGAGTATTTGACTTTGCGCTTTGAGGAATTGAAAATCTTTCGGTACTGCAATGGAATAGGCAGGTTTATTTAATTCTTGCTCTGGGCTTGCAATAAAAACGGGTAGCCGGTCTTCATTCAGAGAAATAGTGTTCAAGGCTTTGACTACTTCTATTTGAGGCTGTTGTTTTTCAATCACATATGGACTAGTCAAATGCCAATGCACTTCAAACCGGTCTGATGGTAAACCTTGATTAAATTTATTCTGCATTTTTCCATAGCAATCTTCGAAGTAGGTGTTACATATGCCGTTTAGTTTCGTTAGGTTTAGGGATGCATTGCGGGTTTCAAGTGGATCATATGTCCATTTCATGATGTGGAAGCCCTTTGCAATGGCCATTTCACGCTGTGCAAGTTTTAACTTTTCACCAATACCTTGTGAACGGTAATTCTCATCAATCCCGAGCATATGAGAGCATAAATAGCTTTTTCCATTATCAAAACCAGGAAATCCATAGCTGAAGCCAACTAAATCGACTCCATCGAATGCTCCAACTATAATGCCACCATTTTTTACAGCTGTTAAGGTTTGATGAGTCGGTATGGGATCCATATCCCATACTTTTTGTTCAAGCTCTTGAATCTGTTCCATCTCTGCAATGGTCTTCAATTCTCGAATATTCATCATCTAATCGCTTCTTTCTATTTGATGTAGGGCTAGTATTAAGGCTCTTGCAATAATTTCAACACCTGTTGGGAGCCGCTCCTGATTAAAAGTCATATTTGGGTGATGTAATCCGGGTGTAACCCCACATCCAAGCCCAAGCATGGTTGTTTTCAAATGGGGGCGTGTATAGGCATAAAAGTGAAAATCCTCACCACCTGGTGTCACAATCTCAGGCGCTAAATGATCTTCACCAACCACATCGAGGATGGCCTGCTTCATTATGTTTTTCGCGCTATCATCCACTTGTGCTGCTGCAATATGCGCATCTATCTTGTAAGTGATGACTGCGCCAAATAATGTGCTGACGGCTTCCACTACCTTGTCAAAGCCTCTTGTTAATTCATCCATCGATTCATTATTTTGAGCCCGTGCATCAATGCTGAATGTGGCACTCCCAGGAATGATGTTAGTAGATGAACCACCTGCCTGAAGCTGTGTCATCTTAATAGAAGCTGATTGTTCGGGGCTAATCCAAATCCTTTTTAACCCATCGATCATGGCAGCCGCCACTTCAATGGCATTCACTCCTTTCTCAGGACGTGCTCCGTGTGCTTCAAGTCCTTGGATGGTTCCGGTAAATAGTTTTGCCGCTCCGTGATAGAGTGCTGGTGAATAGGTTCCGTCATGTAACTCGTATAGCGGTCTTACATGGGTGCCGAACAAATAGGTCAGGGAATCTACAATTCCTAATTCGGCGAGTGCCTTTGCTCCTTGCGCTTTTTCTTCAGCCGGCTGAAAAAGAATTCGAATGGCGCCTGGCAGGGAAGGGGCCATTTCTTTCAGGAGCAGCACTACCCCTAAGGCCACGGTCATATGTCCGTCGTGTCCACAAGAGTGATTTGCTTTGAATTCACCGTCTACTTCTTGCCATAGTGCATCCATGTCTGTGCGGAAACCAACTTTTGGAATGCCTTCTCCAATATCAACATATAAACCCGTCATATTTTTAAAAAGATGTGGCTTCAAACCCTCTTGACGAAGGAATTCTGCAATAAAAGACGTTGTTTCTACTTCATTCCAGCTAGTCTCAGGGGAATGATGTAGATGTTCGAAAATCGTTTGTAGTCTTTCGGTAAATGGTTGATTCATCAGTTAAAACCACCGATCTGCAATAAAGCTATTTTTATAATCATCGTATCTTACTCGCTGATCCTGATAATATTGCGGATCAAGAGTCATCATACCTGTCACGATAACATTTAAAAATGATATAAGAGATGGCATGAGATCAATCGTCGACAGTTCAGGCTGTTCGAGAATAAAGGAATATGAGCTGTGTTTATGGATAGGGGCTAATTTCGAATCTGTAATAGCTATGACCGTAACCCCTTGGTTGTGAAGAGTTTCTGCAATTTGAATGGGTTCCTTAAAATACCGATGCAATGAAATGACTACGACAACCGAATCCTCATCTATTTCCTGCATTGTCCGAAAGAGATCCGCCGAGTCCGTTTGAATCAGCTTCACGTTCGGCCGAAGGATATTTAACGTAAAGTGCAGCCATCTTGCCCCAAACTCTGATGCACCTCCACCCAAAATATATAGATTTTTTGCTTTATGTAGTCGTTCGGTTGCCTCATTAAAATGTTCTTTATTAATTTGCTTGGCAATCCCGCTGATTTTTGTACTGTCTTTGTTCATGCCTTTTTCTACTAGACATTGGTCATTGTAGAGCTCCATTTTCGAAGAAACATAGTAACCAAGTGTACTAACAGCGGTATTGTTAAAAACATGTAAGGTAATTTTCTTTTGTAGTTCTGTATAGCCTTCAAGCCCAAGCGCAAAGCAGAAGCGAATAACTGTCGTTTCACTTGTTCCCGCCTTTTCACCAACCTCAGTAGCTGAGTGAACACTCACAAATTTGGGATGCCGTAAGACAAAGTTTGCTATCTTTTGTTGAGCTTTTGAGAGATCATGGAATTGCATCTCAATCAATTCTTTGATACTTCGTTCTTTTTCCAAGAGAAGTCTCTCCTTTTTATTGTATGTTTTGAAGTTTCAACTTCATACGAGGATAGCATAAATTAATTCATAAAACAATGAATATTCAGAAATATTTTATGAGATTTAATGATTGAAGATGGATAAAAAAGGATAAGGTTAAAGTTGATTAGACCAGAGGAGAGAATAGTGAAGCATACCTTGAAAGTGACATTATACTAAAAGCCTATTTAAGGGTCAGTAGTCTACTACATAATTATGAAGGCCAAAAATAATATATGTGTTTATGAAGTGGGACAGCGGAGACTCCTTAGGGATTAGCGAGACAGGTAAGACCCCACAGGAAGCGCAGCTGAAGAGGAAGCTTACCGCTCGCCCCTAGGAATGCGCAACTGTCCCACTTCAATTTAATATGAATTAATAAAAACATTAAAATTACACATGTTCAATACCTCAATACAAATCTATCAGCAAATAGTACCGCCAACTTCGCGAATATCTTCATGATCATGTGCAGCCGCAACTGCTGATAGTTTAATGCCTTCTACGATGGTATCAAGACTTAAGCTTGGTTGGTTGTTAGAGACGGCTTGCTCAGGGATGAAAGGAATGTGGATAAACCCTCCACGAATATGCGGCGCCTGATTAGCCAAATAATGCATGACGCCATAGAATAAATGGTTGCAGACAAATGTACCGGCAGTATGAGAGACCGCTGCTGGAATCCCGGCTTCTCTCATATCATGCACCATTCTCTTCACTGGCAGAGTGGACCAGTAGGCAGCCGGACCGTCTGCTGCAATCGGTTCATCAATGGGTTGATTCTTCTTGTTATCAGGGATACGCGCATCATCAATATTAATAGCAATCCGTTCAGGTGTAATTTGAGTGCGTCCACCAGCTTGTCCAACAAGAATTACCACATCGGGCTGGTGCTTTTCAATGGATTCCGTTACAACATTAATTGACTCATGAAAGACAGTAGGAACTTCTTGCGTAATGATGGTTACATCATCAATTTTTTGGCCTTCTAACTTTTTCACAGCTTCTAAAGCGGGGTTGACAGTATCACTACCAAACGGGTCAAACCCGGTAATCAGTACTTTTTTCTCCATTAGAACATTCCTCCTATTTAATTAGAAAATACATAAGAACGATATTGAAAGCTAATGCACATAATGCTGTGGGAATTTGGACTCGAATAACATGATTCTTATCCTTTAAATCTAGTAGAGCTGCAGGCACAATATTAAAGTTTGCAGCCATTGGTGTCATCAATGTGCCACAATAGCCGGCAAACATTGAAATAGCCGCTATTTGATTCGGATTTGCGCCGAATTGTTTGATCAATAACGGAATGGCAATGCCAGCTGCCATCACAGGGAACGCTGCAAATGCATTTCCCATAATCATCGTAAAGACAGCCATGCCGATACAGAACGCAAATACTACCCAGAATAAAGATGTCTCTGGTATAACTTTTGTGACCATATCTGAAACGACTTTGCCCACACCGGCAGAAGTGAAAATGGTTCCAAGAGTAGCTAATAGCTGAGGGAGTACAACTGCCCAGCCGATTGCTTCTAATAGTCTTCGTGACTCTTTAATGGTGGTTTTGGGTGTACTTTTTGTCAGAGCTACTGCTGCGAGGATTGCGATTAAACATGCAATGCCCAGTGATACAAGTGTAGGGTTAGCTGGATCTAATAATTGCAAGGAGCCAATTTTTACATTAACAAATAACTTAGAGCCTATAACCGTGATAATCGGTATTAATAAGGCAGGCAGGAATAACATATTTCCAAGTTTCTTCCGGCGTTCTTCACGTTGTCCTTCTGTGGCCTCTTCATATGAACCTTTCTTTAAACCGCCCAAGCCGACAATTAGCACCATAAGGATAACCATGATTCCTATGTAAAACGGCGGTATGACTTTGCCGAATAGTAGTGTAAGAGAATAAAGAAGATAGAATAAACCGGAGGAAATTCGTCGTGGGTTTGCTTTATCTAAAAAAGTATAGATGGAGCAACAAAACCCAATAATACCCATTATGATATAAATAAATTCAACTGAAAAAACCATTAGCTCACATCCTTTTTACTGATCGGTGGAGTGTTCTCTGTCTTGCCTCTTAGTTTCCGATCTAGCTTTTTATCGAAGAAATATAGTCTTATTGAGTGAACGATGAACACGAAAATAGCGGTCGGGATACCCCAAAGTGCCATCGATATAGGATCAGCTTCAATCCCGTTTTGATCAAAGAAGCCTTTCATCAGTAAAATAGCACCGACAGCTACGAAAATATCTTCTCCAAAAAAGAGTCCGATATTATCTGCTGCAGCAGCATGCGCTCGAATTTCTTCTTTTTCTTTTTCAGGCACTTCTCCGTATTTTGCTTCTGCTGCTCCTTCTGCCATAGGGGCGATAAGCGGTCTAACAGTTTGTGGATGCCCGCCAATGCTATTTAATCCAAGAGCGGCACCGATTTCGCGAATCAGCAAATAAATCGTAAGGATACGTCCTGCTGTAGCGGCTTTTATTTTTGAAACAAGATGTCCCGCCTGATTTTGTAAA
Organism: Rummeliibacillus sp. TYF-LIM-RU47; assembly: GCF_008638315.1. Lineage (NCBI taxonomy): Bacteria > Bacillati > Bacillota > Bacilli > Caryophanales > Caryophanaceae > Rummeliibacillus > Rummeliibacillus sp. TYF-LIM-RU47. The sequence continues at coordinate 354,264 of NZ_VVIR01000001.1, forward strand.
CCGCTTCTTTCTAACAGCCCAATGACGGGAAGTGTAACAATCAAAATGGACATATAACGATTTGTTGTAAAGGCTTCTCCAAATTGAGTAATGATCTCTTTTATAGGCATACCTGCAATTAAACCAGTTACTAAACCGGCGACAGTTACTACTACAAGAGAATTCAGCCTTAATGCAAATCCGATGATAATTAATGCAACGCCAATTAAAACCATATAAACTCTTCTTTCTCTTAGGAATTTTTTGAATATAAAAATACTAACAGATATAAAATAGGCTGAAAAGGGCTTGAGAAGTTTAATTTTAAAATAGTATTAATTATCTATAAATTAAATATAAATAGAAATATTAATAAATAAATAAAGACTTTATTCTATTTTAAATTGTTTAAATCTTTAAAATAAAATATACTATAATAGTATATTGATATTTATATTAGAAAAGCTATTAAATTAATGACTTTGCAAGGGGGGGAGTTAGATGGATTATACCTTGTCTCCAATGGGAGAAAGTGCAATCATCATCGAATTGGGAAATGAACTAAATTTATCGACGCATCAAAAGGTACAAGCCATTTCATCTTTTTTAGAGAATCATTCATTCCATTGGCTAATCGAATACATACCTGCATTTTCTACAGTAACTATTTTTTATAATCCGTTAAAAATAATGAATAATTTAAAAGGAGAGCTCCCATACCAATTTGTTTGCAATGAATTACATGAGGCATTATCAGACTTACCTGTGGACCAGCATACGGAAACGAGAATTGTGGAGATTCCGGTATGCTATGGGGAGCAATTTGGCCCGGATTTAGAATCTGTTGCCAAGTTGAACGGCTTAACGGCAGATGAGGTAGTTCAAATTCATTCTTCTGCAGAATACACTGTCTATATGATTGGGTTCGCGCCGGGATTCCCGTATCTTGGTGGTATGTCGGAAAAGATTGCAGCGCCCCGATTGCCATCTCCAAGGCTGAAAATTCCTGAAAGGACAGTTGGGATAGCTGGCAAACAAACTGGAATTTATCCGATTTCAACACCTGGTGGCTGGAATTTAATTGGACGGACACCAGTAGAGCTATTTCAACCAAATGCCGAAACGCCAAGTTTGTTGCGAGCTGGAGATAAAATTCGTTTCAAACCGATTAGCTATCAAGAGTACATAGAGTGGGGAGGGCAAGAAGGATGATCACCATAAAAAAACCTGGACTCCTCACAACAATTCAAGACCTAGGTCGGTATGGCTTCCAAAAATACGGGGTAGTTGTGGGGGGAGCAATGGATACCGTTGCACACCGGATTGCGAATTTGTTAGTGGGAAATGAAGAAAATGCTCCGACATTAGAAATAACACTTATGGGTCCTCATATAGAATTTCATGAAGATACACTTCTATCAATTTGCGGTGGTGATTTATCTCCTTCAATTAATGGAGAGGCAGTTTCAATGTGGAAAACCATTTATGTGAAAAAAGGAAGCGAGCTTCGATTTGGTGCGGCGAAGACTGGATGCAGAGTGAATTTGGGGATTGCGGGCGGATTGGCTGTACCCTCGGTTATGGGGAGCAAGTCAACATACCTCAAGGCTGGAATTGGTGGGTTTAATGGAGGAGCTATAAAACAGGGAGATAAAATTTCAACCGATTCAATTAGTGGAGTAGCGCAGCACATGATGGGTCAACTGAAAAAAGACATGAAAAATCAAACATTCGTAGAAGCTGAATGGTCCATTGCATCTGAGCTCATCCCTGCTTTTAAAAATGACCAAGTGATTCGTGTGATGAAGGGGCCTCACTACTCACTTTTTTCAACTTCAAGCCAAAATGCTTTTTTCTCCTCGCGTTTTGATGTTTCTACACAATCGGACCGTATGGGTTACCGATTAGAAGGAGTTCCATTGTCGTTAGCGCAACCGATTGACATGTTATCAGAGGCGGTAAGCTTTGGGACAATCCAAGTACCTTCAGATGGAAATCCGATTATTTTGCTTGCCGATCGCCAAACAACAGGTGGCTATCCAAAGATTGGGCAAGTTGCTGCTGTTGATTTGCCATTATTAGCTCAAGCGAAGCCAGGTGATACCATCCGTTTTACAGAAATTACACATGAAGAGGCCCAGATATTACTTTTACAAAAGGAAAGAAAAATACAATTACTAAAAAAAGCGATAGAATTGAAACTAAACGAGGGGGAATAAACATGCTTAAAGTTGATTTGAATTGTGATATGGGAGAGAGCTTTGGCACTTATAAAATGGGAAGAGATGAAGAAATTCTGGATTTCATCACTTCAGCTAATATTGCTTGCGGCTTTCATGCAGGAGACCCTGCGACCATGAGGAAAACGGTCCGTATGGCAATAGACAAAAATGTTGGTATTGGCGTACATCCAGGATTGCAAGATTTAGTCGGCTTTGGCAGAAGAAATATGCAAATTTCTCCGCAGGAAGCATATGACCTTGTTGTCTATCAAATAGGAGCAATTTATGCTTTTGCTAAATCAGAAGGCGGACAAATTCAACACGTGAAACCCCACGGTGCTTTATACAATATGGCAGCAAAAAATTCAACACTCGCGATGGCGATTGCAGAAGCCGTCTACAAAGTGGATCCAAGCATTATTTTATTTGGTTTAGCAGGAAGCGAGCTAGTCAAAGCAGGTGAAAAAATTGGCTTGCACACAGCAAATGAAGTATTTGCTGACAGAACATATCAAAGTGATGGCTCACTAACACCAAGAACTGAACCGCAGGCTCTCATTACGGACCGCGAAACAGCTGTGAAAGGCGTGATCCGCATGGTAAAGGAAGGGACTGTAGCGTCACTTCAAGGTATAGACGTCCCTATCCAAGCAGATACCATTTGTATTCATGGCGATGGAGAGAATGCACTGGACTTTGCTAGTTATATTTCTAGTAGCCTGCGGGAAGCTGGGATTGAAGTAACGAAGATTGCAAGCTTTAAGTGAATAACGCCTTGATAGTTGTGCTAAAAAAATTACATATATTCTTGAATGACAGAGGCATGGATTGTGACAACCTAATGAGCACCTACTACGCATCACTTCTTCTTGCCTCTTCCAAATAAAATTCCATCACATCTACGATAAATCGATTCAGTTTTCTATCTAGCTTTTTGTACATATAGCCAAAGGGATTGCGAATAAACTGCTTTTTGGTCTGTTGAATGGTTTCTTTGAAGGCCGTAAAACTAATATCTTCGAGTTGTTGTTTGCGAGATTGATATATTTCCCATTCCAGCAACGGCTTTAGTTGCTTGTACACCACATCTACAAACCTCTTTGTCTCTGATGTATTACCTGTGGTAGAAGCTAGATAATGAAAGATTCGATTACGTATGGATGTATTGAGCATCGGGTACGTATGTTTACCGTATTGATGTTTAGGATTAGAAGATAAAGATGGTTCCTGTTTGATTGTTTCAATTTCCGCCTTACTCTCAGAAGGGGTTTCAGCTTCCTCTTGATGTGCCAAAATCGATGTGTCATGGTAGGGTAAAATAGAAAAGATGTTGGCGCCTTTGATGCCATTCATCTTTTTTGTTTGGATGCGTTGGATAATTTGAAATTCTTCTAGGCGTTTAAGCGTACGGAAAACAGTTCTTACAGAAATGCTTAAAGCTGCTGCAATTGTTTGTGCTTTTAGGTGGCAGGCCCCCGGGTAATCCAATGCATGTGAAGCCATTTTATAAAGAATTGCCTTGTCTGATGGAGTCAAATTGTAGTAATGCTTGTGGATATGTTGTTCTACTACTTCGTCCATTTCTTGTACAGTTGTAAATGTGGCATAAGGTGCCAAATAATCAAATCGTGCCATTGTATTCTCCCTCTTTCCGCTTTTACATATTAAATAGAAGAAAGTGTGGAAAAGAGGACAACAAGAGAAAAAATTTTTTCGCTTTATGTGAATGATGATATCAGTCATGCTAAATAAATATATGTCTTCAATCTTCTTTCAGGTTGAAGGCTTTTTTATAAAGTAAATTTTTTCAGGGTGAATTTCATGCAGAGGAGGTAGAGCAAATGAAAATACTATTGGCGCCAGATTCATTCAAAGGTAGTTTAACAGCAATAGAAGCAGCGAATGCTATGAAAGAAGGAATACTGGAAGTTGACTCGAATATTAAAACAATTCTGTTGCCGGTGGCAGATGGCGGAGAAGGCACGATGCAAAGTTTATGTGATGCAACGAATGGCAAACTTATCCGCGTACTTGTAGAAGATCCGCTAGGGAAAAACGTCCAGGCAGCATATGGAGTGCTTGGTGATGGAGAGACATGTGTAATTGAAATAGCTGAAGCTTCAGGGCTTACTCGTTTAAATAAAGAGGCAATAAATCCGATAATGGCGTCTTCATATGGGACCGGACAATTGATCCAGCATGCATTAAATGCAGGGTATCGTAAATTTATCATTGGATTAGGCGGGAGTGCGACGAATGATGGGGGAGCAGGCTTGCTGCAGGCTCTTGGCATTCGTTTATTAAATGATGAAGGAGCAGACCTGAAAAAAGGTGGAGGAGCATTAGCTGATATAGCCTCCATAGATATGAATGGTTGGGATGCTCGCATTGCAGAATCTGAATTTATCATAGCATGTGATGTGAAAAATCCATTCATCGGTCCTAATGGAGCTTCAGTTATTTTTGGACCACAAAAAGGTGCTTCTGCTGAAGAGGTTGTTTTATTGGATTCTAGTTTAAAACGTTTTGCGGATGTGATTGAAAGAGAGATTGGCATTGCGTTACACGAGAAAGAAGGAGCAGGAGCCGCGGGAGGTGCTGGAGGAGCATTTCTAGCTTTTTTTGATGGACAAATGAGACAAGGTATTCAAGTAGTATTAGAAGCTGTTGATTTTGCTCACCATGTATCAGAAGCCGATCTTGTTTTAACTGGAGAAGGGAAAACAGACCTACAGACATTATCAGGAAAGGCGCCCATGGGAATCGCACAAGCAGCCAAAAAAGCAGGCAAACCCACTATTTTAATTTCTGGAACGATTGATGAGGATTGCCGATGTAGTCTTACACCCTATTTTACTGAAATCTATTCGGTTGTAGAAGAGAGCGTCTCAACGGAAAAGGCAATGGATGCAGCCTTTGTATTTTTGAAGGAGAAGACAAAAGAAGTGATGGCACGATTCGTATATAAAGAAAAAGGAAAGTAGTTCAACCCAGTGCTAGAGGGATATAGCTAATTGCATTGTAAATATTATTGAAAACGCTGAACTGGGAAGAATCAGCGTTTTTTTATTTCAATAATTTTCACTAAAAAATATCATTGTAAAGAATGTTCCATTCAGTGTACATTTAATGTGTAGAAATTGGAAAGAGAGGTTGAATAGTGAAAAGAATTATATTTATAGTGCTATCTATCATTGTTTTTATTACTACATTAGTCGGTATTAATCATTCATTTCACACATCAAATAAAACCCCTTTTCCAGTTGATAATGGAGTACTCTCACTAACAAATTGGAACACGAAAAGCGATCCTATTATTATGCTTAATGGAAATTGGGAGTTTTACCCGAACGAGTTGATTGAACCAAGGGCTAACAGGGATGTATTTAAAAGACACCAACAAATACAAAAACAAATTGCAGTTCCAGGTGATTGGAAGAAGGCTTTTTCAAATAAAACAAGCAATGGTTTTGGTACATATCGGTTAACTATTAAGGTTCCTACTGATGGAAGTTACGGAATACAAGCGAATTCTATCCGAAATTCAAGCAAAATTTATATTAATGGAGTGGAAGCAGGAGGAGCTGGGCAACCAGCAGAGCAAAAAGAAAATTTTATTTATAGTAATCAAAATTATACGGTCTTTGGTAAAAGTAGAAATAAGCAACTTGAAATCGTAGTTCAGGCAGCCAACTATACTTATCATACTGGTGGCATAGTTCATCCGCTCACTTTTGGAAGGAGCAAGGACGTTACAGCAAAGCAAGAATTAAGTGAATTAATAGAAGTAGGCATTATTACGGGTTTTATACTGATTGGTCTCATTCACTTTTTTACTTTTTTGCAGAGAAGAAGATATGTTGATGAATTATACTTTGCATTATTTTGTATCGTGTTGGGCATCTATAATTCAATGCTTAATAGCTATGTATTTTTCACTGTTTTCCCTTCTTTCACAGCGCATGAACAATCGCGCCTGCAGCTATCTGCTATCCATCTAGTCGTATTGTTTTTCTTGCTGTTCGTGTCCCGATTGTTTATAGAGCATACAAAGAGAAAAGTATCTATATTTTTAAGTATCTTACTGTGTGTCCAGCTCATAATCGTCAACACCTATAATCCATTAAGCTTCATCATTCCATCTATTTCACTATACGTTCGTCAAATAATGCTAGTAGCCATATTAGCTATCTGCTTTATCTATATTCTTCAAGTATTACTGAAAGCTTTCCTAGGAAAGAAAGAAGGATCGGAGTATTTATTGCTTACGATGACAACTTTCATGTGTTACGGATTGGTATTAGGGCTTAATTTCCTGTTTGAAATTGAAGCGAAAAGCATGCTGCCACTCTTAGGCTTACTGATGATTTTTAGCTTGTCGCTGCTTTTAAGTTACCGGTATCAAACAGCATATAAACGAATACAAAACCTCTCGGAAGAACTTCTGGTGCAGCATAGATTAAAGGATGAATTTTTAGTTCGTACATCGAGTGAATTGAGTACACCTATCGATACGATATTAAACAAATCCTTGGCACTTATGGAAGGAATTGATGGGCCTTTGAAGCGCTCGCAGCATGAAAAGGCTATTGCAATATATAATGAAGGAAAGCGAGTAGCGAGCCTAGTTGAGGACTTATTATTTGTTTCTAATTCAAAAAATAAAGATATTCTTACTAATCCACGCGCAGTTGATTTAAAAGTGGCAGAAGAAGTAATCGCTGAAATTCAATATATGTATGCACAGAAGATGAATGTAAAACTAATAAACCATATTAGGCATGATCTGCCCCTCATTTTTATAGATGAACAAAAGCTGAAACAAGTGCTAACTATTTTATTATCGAATGCCATTCATGCAACGAATCAAGGGACGATTACAATTGATGCAAAAGTAGTTCAAGAAGAGATGGAAATTTCCGTAACTGATTCAGGTATAGGGATTGCAAACGAGCATATAGAACTGATTTTTACGCCCTTTTACCAAATAGATAACCATACCAATGATCAAGAAGGCCTTGGCATAGGGTTAAGTATTGCGAAAAACACCATTGAACTTGCTGGAGGCAAAATAAGGGTGATCTCTGAAGTAGGAAAGGGTTCTTGTTTTACATTTACAGTTCCTCTATTGTCTAATGCAGTACTAGATATACAGACGGAGCAGTTAGATCCTGCAAGAGGAGAACAGCTTTACGCAGCTACCCTTCTTTCAGAAAATAGCGATAATTATCTCTACACTATATTAGTAGTAGATGGAGAATTAGGACAACGCAGGATAATTCAACAGATGGTTCAAGCGTTGCAATATAAAATCCTAAGTGCAAACAACGGTGAGGAAGCGCTAAATATCATTAAAAGGGAATCAATTGATTTGATTATCACGGATACATTGTTAATGGATATGTCAGGTTATGAATTGTGCCAATCTGTACGAGAAGAATATGGACCAATAGAACTGCCGGTCATCTTATTACAATCCGCTAAACACACATCGAATTTAGTATTATCTTTTCAGGTGGGTGCAAATGGTTACCTTCAAAAGCCTATTCAAAAAGAGGAGTTAAAGGCTCGAATCGAATCACTCCTACGTATGAAAAAATCAGCTCAAGATGCTTTACATGATGAACTGAGCTTCCATTATGCTCAAATTAAACCGCATTTCTTATATAACTCACTTAATACGATTATTGGTTTAAGCTATACAGATGAAGAAAAAACACGCGAGGCACTGCAGCATCTGGCAGTCTATTTCCGTGCGAAATTGGATTATCGGAGGCCAGAAGCTCTTGTCTCATTGGAAGATGAGATAGAACTTGTGGAGTCTTATTTGGCCATTGAAAAAATGCGTTTTGGCAGCAGGCTGAACGTTATCTTTGATATTGATGAAACAATTGATCAAACTATTCCTTCTATGACTATACAGCCGCTTGTGGAAAATGCAGTGCAGCATGGCATATCGAAAAATAAAAATGGTGGGACCTTGCTTTTGTCTATTCAGGAAGAGGCAGGATATATTCATATCACCATACAAGACGATGGAGTGGGAATGCCATTGGAAAAACAAAGGGAGCTTTTAGAAGGGCGAAGTAATCGTCTTGGTTTCACGAATCCGTTAAAGAAGTTAAAACTTATAAAAGGAACGGTTTTCCAATTAGAGAGTAAAAAAGGTAAAGGTACAAAAGTAACTATACAATTACCGAGGTGATAAACGGTGAGAGTCATGTTAATCGATGATGAAGAGATCGCATTGAACGTAACTGAAATGATGCTGAAAGAGTTTGATGATGTGAATGTAGTCGGGAGTTTTATGGATCCCTATGCGGCTCTAAAGATAATGGAAACATCACACGTAGATGTTGTTTTCTTAGATATTGAAATGGGTGATGTGCATGGGATCCATTTTGCCTCATTAATCACAAAGAAATTCAGTCATGTCCAAATTATAATGGTAACAGCCCATCCCCAATATGCCCTTGAGGCATTTGATGTAGATGCGGTTGACTATCTATTAAAGCCCATCAATAAGAAACGCCTGCAAAAGGCTATAGAGAAAGCCCGTCGTTCAATCGGGAAATCGGATGCGAATACAATGGAGGATACGGTCTCTTTCTATGCAGAAACTCTTGGGGGCTTTAATTTAGTAGATAACAAACAGAATCCATTGAAATGGCGTACCAAAAAGGTGAAAGAACTTTTCCTCTTTTTGTGGATGCGAAAGGGAATTCCTGTCCATAAAGCCATCGTAATGGAGAAATTATGGCCTGACACAAACCAGGAAAAGAAAATAAGTCTCCTTCATACAACAGTTTATCAGCTGCGAAAAAAGTTCAAAGAAAAAGGAGTGGAAAATGCCATTTCCTTTAATAATAATCACTATACTTTGAATGTATCGGTACGTAGTGATATCAAAGAGATAGAGAAAATCACCCAAGCTCAACAGCTATCGCCAACTGATACCGAAAAACTCCTACTACTCTATAAAGGTGATTTTTTAGAAGAGGAAGACTTTATATGGTCACTATCATTGCAGCATCAGGTAAGGCAGTCTGTATTACGTTATTTGGAAAGGTGTATATCTGTTTATAAAGATAGCGCATTGGTTGAAAGTTGTTTAAAGAAAATGCTAGATATCGATTGTTACCAAGAAGAATATATGTATAAATTGCTAGTATTCTACAAGCAAACGAAAAATGTGAGCGAAATGAAAACATATTATAAAAACATAGAAAGCCGATTAGAGGAAGAATTGGGAATTGAGGTCCCATTGAAAATCAAAGAGCTCTATCAGCAAACTATTTAGCATAAAAAAAAACACTTACTACTATTAATAAGGTAGTAAGTGTTTTTTTGTTCAGAATTTGTTCAGTGGCGAAAAGGTATTGTGGATAAGGTATTTCTGAGACGAATAATTCATCCATAGAGATTTTGCAAACTATTATGCCTAACTTAGCAATACCGACGTATGTTGGAACATGCTATAAGGTGCTAGAGTTTGGTAGCGATCAAGACATTGATGCTATCTTTTGCACCTTGAAAGAAAAATAGTTATAGAGCAACTATGTTCCAAAATCAAAAAAATATTATAGGAGGTAATTATGAAGAGGATTAGCTTTATTGTATTAGCTTGTATGCTGATCTTGCAAAACTTTATAGGCCCATTGTCTGTGCATGCGGTTACTAATACCGACCAAAAGCAGAGTTTTAATGCTTCTATAAGTGCAGATCAGGAAGGAAAAGCTGTACTAAATTGGAATCTAACAGCTGGCTCTGGAAATGAGAATAAGGAGACATATACATTCCGGAGTGAGTATATATTCGATACAGGACAACAAGGGAGTTTACCTGTCGGGAGTTACTCAGTATCACCAGAAGGTGTCATTACTGTAATCGTAACAGCTGGCCAAGAGAAAGATGCCCAGGGAACAATTCCGCTTGCGGACATTCAGAAATCAACAACTAATCATGAAGATGACCCACCATCGGAAGAGTCTACTGATGAAGTGAAAGAGGTTACTAAAGAAAGCAAACCTCCGATAGTCAATATAGGCGAAGAAGACGGAACAGCTGTGAGTAAAGAAGAGACAAAAGATGAGAAAAGCCAAGAAGCTGTAAAAGAAGGAGCGAATGTTCCGGAAGATGAGACTACACCTACAGTGGAAATTGAAAAGACAGTTCCTGCATCCCATATCTCGAAAATTACTGTACTAGTAGACAAGGTCACAGGTGGGAAAGAGGATATCAGCCATATCCCAGATTACCAGGCTCGAAATGGGGACGCTGTTACTTTAAACTTTGAGTTATTAATAGAAGCCGGCCACAAATATGGTGAAGGTTCAACCTTAAGTTATAAATTACCAGAAATATTCACGAATATAAAAGGTAATGGAGAGGTCGGAAGCATTGGTTCATTCAAGGTTGAAAATGGCGAAGTAGTGATTACCTTTAATGGATCTATTCGGGATGATGCAAACCAAGGTATTGAAATTCATAATGCAAGCTTTGCAATTGGTGCCCAATATAGTGAATCTAATACTCAGCTAGAATACGACCTAGTATTGCCTGGTCAAGAAACAATCAAATTGCTTTTTAAACCAAAGGATGGAAATGCCATTACTAAATCGGGTAAGCCCGAAAATAATGGCAAAAGCAGTAGTTCAATTGAATGGACAGTTGACATCAATACAAAATTAGACGAACTCTCAAGTGCATCTTTTAAAGATGTACTGTTACAAGGAAGTCCTGGGAAACATAAATTTGGTAAAAAGCTTTCAGTTATTGAGCTAATCGTGAATGCAAAGGGAGAGGTTGCAGAGGGATCTGAAGTATCTGTTACACCTATCTATAACGACGATAGAACTGAAGTTTCTTTTGATTTATCAAAGGGGAAAAAAGCGTATCGTATCCAATATGACAGTGTGATAGATGAGGGAGATTCTGATTCAGGAAGAGTTACCTATAAAAATACAGCATCTATAACAAATAGTGGTTCAACACAAGAAGCGTCGAATAGTCAAACAGTAAACTGGGGTCCTCCTATTGAGAAGTCAGTAAAGTCAGATGGGTATGGAACCAAAGCTGTGTGGACGATTAAGTATAACTATAACCGAAAAACCATTGTGAAAGATAAAGCTATATTGACGGATGTTATAACAGGGGATCATAAAATCAATAATGCGAGCGACGTCAAGGTCTATAGTGAAGATAATGAACTCATCGATGCTAGCTTGTATCATGTAGACGTTAATTCCGATGGAAAAGGGTACACCCTATCATTTAATCAAGATATTGACAAAACACCTTACCAAATTATATATAAGACAGAGAAAACAGATTATTTTACTAAGGGTGGAAAAGTTAGCAACATTATTACAAGAAAAGATAATAATAAAACCAGCAGTGCATCATTTAATTACAGCAATCCAAGTATCGTGAAATCCACAACAGGAACAAACTACAATGCGAAAACTATTGATTGGAAAATAGATGTCAATAAAGATTCGTATGAAATGAATAACATTGTTATCACTGATACCTATGAGGGTGTAGGTATGAAGTTTAAAGAAGGCTCTTTAAAAGTAATAGGCTTAAATGAAGATGAGTATGAATTTGAGGATCAGGGGAATAAAGGTTTTAGCTTCAAAGTTAAAGGAACAATCAGTAAGCCATTTACAATAACTTATACGACTGATTATGAAATAAAAGATATTGGTGCTAATGACAGGAAGTATATAAACAAAGCAGGCATCGCTTGGGAAACCAATAGCAAAAACTATACATCAAATGCTGAAGCTACTGCCAACATTAGAGAAGAACAAAAAGCAAACGGTTATAAGAAAGGCGTTTATAACTATAAAGAGAAGACCTTCAAATGGACTGTTGGAATTAATTTCAATGGTAACACAATTGAGAATGCTATATTTAAAGATCAGTTACCAGAAGGTCATGTTGTAAGCCAGGTTGAAATAAAACCAGTAATTGTGAATCCGAATGGGACAGTTTCTCCAGATGAAAGTGGAATACCAATTACAAGTAAACCTGATTTGAAGGGTAATAAGATTGAAATTGCTCTAGGAAAGATTACAGGTGCCTATGAAATCACATATACATCTGAAATAGAAAATGGGATTTTCCCTGTTACCGTGGGTAATTATAGAGCGAAAAATACAGCAGAGCTATTCGATGGTGAAAATAAAAATGCCAGTTGGATAGATGAGGTTACTGTCAATTATACAGATGAAACACTTTCAAAAGATGGGAAAGGGAAAAATGCTACATCACAAATTGATTGGAATTTGAAATTAAATTATGGACAATCTAAATTATCTAATATATTTATTTCAGATGCAGTAGGAAAAGATGCAGATGGAAATCCAAATCAATTAATTTTAGAAGATTCCTTCAAAGTATACGAAGTTACTTTAGCGGGTGAATCAAAAAATAGCAAACCAGCTGAAATAAAAACTTTACTAGAAGATGGGTATATTGTAAGAGTAGATAATGCCGAAGGCTCATTTACACTTACATTTAATGAACCTATAACTAAAGCCTATTATATTGAATACAGCACCATTTTCTTAGGAGCACCGAATGATATTGTCGAGAATGGAGCAACTCTTCGTTATGATGGTATTACGACAGGAAAAGAAGAAGTAAAAACAAAGAAATTTAATTATTGGTTTAGTGGATCGGGATCTACAAAAAAAGTACCGTTACAGCTAAAAAAAGTAGATGAGGCTACGCATGAAGTTTTGCCAGGAGCAAAATTTGCTCTTTACAACAAAGACAAAATTAAGCTTACAGAAGGCACTACGAATGATAATGGCGAGCTGCTTTTCCCTGTAAAACTAGGTGAAGGGAAATATGATTTAAAAGAGATAGAAGCACCTACAGGATATCTAAAAAATCCAGCTAAAGAGATTGAGTTGAAAATAGCTTCTTTAAAAGACGGAGTTCAATATGAAACTGTTACAAATAAAAAAATTCGTCAGGCAATTGAATTGACTAAAACAGATGCAGAAGGCACTCCACTTTCAGGTGTTGAATTTGAACTTAGACAAAAAGACGAATCAGGTGAGTACAAAGTAGTTACTGGCTACGAAAAATTAACAACCACCGAAGAAGGAAAAATTAATGTTGATGAGTTGGAGCCAGGAGATTATCAACTAGTTGAAACCAAAGCGCTATCTGGCTATTGGTTAGATCAAAAGCCAATGGACTTCAAAGTGGTAAAGGATCAAACGGAACCGACAAAAGCAACCATGAAGAATGACAAACAGGGTGAGTTGATTGTAAAGAAAGTTGATGCAACTGATACGTCAAAACCATTAGCAGGAGCGGAGTTTGCGCTTTATGACGGAAATGTAGAAATTGCGAAAGCAGTAACAAACGAATCAGGTATTGCAACATTCTCTCCTATTAAATATGGTGAATACACACTGAAGGAAACAGAAGCACCCGCAGGTTATTTAATGAATAACGAAATTGCTACTGGTATAAAAGTGAAAATTGATTCACCAATTGTAGAGACAGAACCGATTAAAAATGAAAAAATCCTCAATGCGTTTAAATTAATTAAAAAGGATGAAGAAAACGGTAATTTCTTAGCAGGAGCGGAGTTTGATTTACTTTATAATGATAAAGATGAGATAGTAAAAGATAAAGAGGGAATAGAACTTAAAGGCCTTAAAACAAATCAAGATGGTGAAATTCAAGTTGGCCATCTTGAACCAGGGAATTATCGTCTGATCGAAACAAAAGCCCCGAAATATTATTTGTTAGACAAAAAAGAACATCCATTTACCATTACTAAAAATCAAACAAAATTCACAGAGGTATTTGCTACAAACAAACGTGGTAAAGGGCAAATAAAAATTGAGAAAGTTGATGCTTCAGATCATTCTATTCTTTTAGATAATGTGGAATTTGTGCTAACAAATGAAAAGGGAACAGTTAAAAAAACTGCCACAACAGATAAGGGAATTGCAACATTCACAGATTTACCGTATGACACGTATACAATTGTGGAAACCAAAGCACCTTCTGACTATTTATTAGATTCAAAAGAACAAACAATCGTTCTAGATTCAGAAAATCAAACAGACAATGCAATTGTTTCTAAAATGATTGAAAATAAAAAAGCGAATCGTTCAGTTTTGTTAACAAAATATAATGAAGATAAAACATTAAGACTTAAAGGTGCTATCTTTGAGTTAAGAAAAGCAACAGATAATGTGGATCAAAACAACAATCCTATTTATGAAGTAGTAAAAGGAATTGATGTTGAAAAACTTACATCAGATGAAACCGGTCAAATTTTCCTACAAGATTTGCCGGTTGGAAAATATCGATTGGTTGAAATTAAGGCGCCTTCTGGCTATCAATTAAATCAAACACCAATTGAATTTGATATAGTGGATCAACAAAAAGAAACAGTTTACCTTGAAAAAACAAATAGCAGAATACCTTGGAGTGGAGGAGGGTCACCAGGCGAACCAGAAAAGCCTACAACACCAGAACAACCAGGTGAACCAGAAAATCCAAGTAAACCGGAAGAGCCAACAAAACCAGAAGAACCAGGTAAACCCGAAAAACCAGGTGAGCCTGAAGAACCAACAAAGCCTGAGAAACCAGGAAAACCTGAACATCCAGACAACCCAGAACAACCAGGTAAACCGGAAAATCCTCATAAACCTGAGGATCCGAATAAGCCAGATCAGCCAAGTACATCATCTGATAAACCAAATGTTCCAGGAAATACGAATAATCCTAATAAGTATACAAATACAACTCTTGAAACATTTGGAGGAAAAGCCTTGCCACAAACAGGTGAAGGGTATTCTCTAAACATGATAGTTGGAGGAATTGCCTCAAGTATACTGGGCCTTTGGATGATTCTCTATAGTTTTAGAAAAGTTAGAAAATCATTTGGTAAAAATAATTAGTTTTCTACTTAGGCACTTGCCACTATTAAAAGGTGGTAAGTGCTTTTTTGTTCAGTTTTTGTTCAGTGCTTTAATGGTAGGATTGTCAAGGTGTCCTAATAAAGGTTTCCGAAAATTATTGTATGAAATGGAGTTGTTTTTTTAACAATTTTATATAGAATTTCCTGTATTTTTTGCTATACTATGAAAGTTGAAATTGATTCGAAAGATACAATAGAGGAATTATTTCAAATGAAGTAGAAGTAAGAATAGAACATTATACTTATGTCTAAAAAATAGTTTTTATTAGAAAGTGTGTTTTAGGCATTAAGAATTATTGAGAGGAATATAATTAATAACCCCTATAAACCTAGTGATAATAAGGGTTTCAGGGGCGTTATAAGGAGCCAACGTGCTTACTATGAAGATACGAGGAGAAACAGTATGAAAGTATTAATAACAGGGGGCTATGGTTTCATTGGTTCGCATGTAGCTGACCGCTTTCATAAGGAAGACCATGAAATATTTATTATTGATGATTTATCATCAGGCAAAAAAGAGAATATCACCTTTAAACACAAAGGATACGTACTTTCTGTTGATGATCCAAAATGTGAAGAAATTTTTAAAGCGGTCCGATTTGATATTGTCATTCACCTAGCGGCTCAAATAAGTGTCGTAAAATCCTTTAATAATCCTTTGTTAGATACAGAATCTAATGTTGTTGGGCTTGTAAATATATTATCACTTTCTCAAAAGTATCATGTGAAGAAGTTTATATTTGCTTCATCTGCAGCTGTATATGGTGTGAACGGGGAATTGCCTTTATCAGAAGAAGAGGAATGTGCACCCATATCACCATATGGAATCAGCAAATGGATTGGTGAAACGTATTGTGAAAAGTGGAACGAAATATATGGGTTTGAAACTGTGTGTTTTCGTTTTTCAAATGTATATGGTCCTCGTCAGAATAGTAAAGGCGAGGGTGGGGTCGTTTCTAAGTTTGTAAACAACACATTAAATAGCGAAGCACTGAAGATTTTCGGAGACGGCGAACAAACGAGAGATTTTATATATGTCGGCGATATTGCGGACGCTATATATAGGTCGACCAATGCTCCTATTAGTGGAGTCTTTAATCTATCCACAAACACAGAAACAAGCATTAATGACTTAGCACAAATCTTTCAGGATATACATGGAAAAGTAAAAGTAAATATGCTGCCTGGAAAAGAAGGAGATATCCGCCACTCTGTTTTAAATAATAGAAAGCTCATGAACGGAATCGATTGGAGTCCACTTTATGATATTAGGACTGGGTTGGAAAAAACCTATCAATGGGCTACAAGAGATCGGGCGCAAAAAGAAATAGCAGCTACTACTGTAGAAGCAACAGATAAGCCGAAGAATTTTGCGCATGTAGTAATGCCTTTTAAAGCTTATATAGAAAATATAGTAGTTTTCCTTATTATCGCATGGTTTGTGATGACAAATGATATATCTATTTTTAATACAACAGAAATTGGTGTTTTTTATATTATGATTTTTGGTGCTATGTATGGTAATAAACAATCTATCTTGTCTGTCGGCTTATCAATTGGACTATTAACCATAGAGAAACTGTTTGAGGGAAGAGAGTTTATATCTTTATTGTACGATACATCATTTTTCTTCCAGGTTGCTTTATTCTTATTTATCGGATTAGTAGTTGGCTACTCTGTGCAACGTAAAACAAATCGTTTACAAGAGCAGCGACAAAAAATGACTGAGCTGGAACAACGCTATGAGTTTTTAGAAGGCATCCATACAGAAACTCGAGAGGTCAAGGATGAGCTGCAATTACGTCTATTAAATAGCGAGGATAGTTTTGGTGAAATTTATTCTATTATTAAAGAGCTAGATGAATTAGAGCCGGAGAAGGTATTTTCAAAAGCTGTTCAAGTTGTAAAGCAGGTAATGGACGCTGATAATGTTTCAATTTATGTCTTTAATCGTAACCAAGCATTTTTAAGATTAGTAGCGAATACAAACTTCTCTCAATCGGCTCAAAAGAATTCGATTAAAGCAAACGAATACGAATATATACAACATGTATTGCAAACAGGCACTATCTTTGTAAATAAAGAGTTGTGGCTGGATACGCCTATTATGGCAGCACCCATCTATCGCAACAATAAGATTTCTGCTGTGATTACAATCGACTGGATGGAATTTAAACATATGTCACTCTACCATGAAAATTTATTTAAAATTACAACAGAGCTCGCTGGTTCAGCATTAGATAGAGCATTGCGTTATATAGAGGCGACAGAGGCCAACCGATTTATTCCTGAAACGAATGTCTTATATCTAGAAGTATTTAAAAGTATATTAGAAAGCAAGAAGGAACAAAAAGATAAGTACGGTATGCCGTATGCAGTGCTTGAGGCTTTTGTTGTTCAGCAAGAGATAGGTACTTATGCAAATAAATTATCAAATTTATTACGAGAAACTGATTATATTGGCATGTTAGACCAGAATCGGATGGGTGTCATTCTTTCGAATACAAATCAGAATGATGTGGAGTTAATTTTATCCCGTTTTGAGGCAAATAATATTTCTATGCGCTTGTTAGAAGGGGAAATGTAAAAATGCTGTACCTCTATCTTATTTATGTAATAGTCTCTGCTATTATCCTTGCGTTGGCTAAAAGAAATGTGAAGGAATGGCTTTTAGGGTTGACGCTTGTATCCTTTTTACCGTTAATTGGCTGGTTGTTACCTAGCATTTGGTCAAAAAAGTTTATTCCAAATGAGGGTAAATCTTTAGAGGATTATATGAATGAGCAAACGAATGATATAGAAATTGAGTTATTAACAAAAGAAGAAAGTGTAAAGCGTGAAAAAGAATTGAATGTGATTCCGATTAAAGAAGCATTGGTTATCAATGATTTTACGACGAGAAGGAAATTGATGCTCGATGTTTTAAAGAAGGACACCATGCAATATATTGATGTCATCAAAATAGCGGTGCTAAATGAGGACTCGGAAACTTCTCACTTTGCTGTAGCTGCTGTCATGGAAGTAAAACGAAAACTATCTCTTTCACTTCAGCGTTTTTCTGTAGAATTTGAAAAGAATCAGCAGAACACAACGGTTGCTAGATCATATGCACAGGTTGTGAAAGAGTACATGGCAAGCGGATTTTTAGATGATCAAACGTTAAAGAAGTATAAGTATATTTACATCCAGGCTGTAGGGATATTGATTGAAAATGGGCAAGGTGAACCAGAGATTTATGAAGAGAAGATGAGAGTAGAAATGGAATTGCACGAATACCAAGAGGCTGAGAAGACAGGGCTTCAATACTTGGAAGCCTACCCTTTGAATGAGGAGCCCTACCTGTTTCTGATGGAGTACTATTACAGAACAAAATCTAAAATGAAGATGCAGGAGATTTTAGATGAATTGATGAATTCAACAATCCAATTTTCCAATCGTGCTCTTACCGTCGTGAGATACTGGTCGGGAGGAAGTAAGCATGAACTTCAAAAGTAAGGAATTAAGAAAAGTATATATTATTCTATTTCTTTTATTTGCCTGTGGTCTTTTACTCTTGTTTTCTCGTTCACAAACCGTTTTGAAAGCTCAAAAAGCAGATTATCCACAAAGAAATCAATATTTGGCAACGATGGAGAACCAGCGGAAGACACCTCAGCTAACCGGAGATAATTATTGTATAGCATATAATTCTTCAAGCGATTATAACAGGAAGCTAAAAGCGAATGCTGAAAAAGCGATTGAAAATATGAAAAAGCGAACCACAATTTTTGATACGAAGGAACACCGAGTGAAGTTAAAGGATTGTAATACCACAATTCTAGCTACCGAGCATTTAAAAGATCTTGGTTCTGTAGAGACTATTGAAAAATATGTACAGAATGGTGGCTTTGTCCTCTTGATGTCAGTACTTAATCAGGATGCAGAATATCAAATTTTATATCGGAAATTAGGTATCTCGAGTTTTGGAGATTATGTATCACCACAAGGTATTCACCTATTGTCGAATGTACTAATTGGAGAAAAAGGATATAAAGTCGACGATGATTTTATAACAAACGATTCGATCAGTCTGGACCTTGATGATCAAACAGAATTGCTTGCTGAAAGTGCAGATAAAACGCCGCTCCTCTGGAAAAGTAAATATGGCGAAGGGGCATTTATGATTTTCAATGGGACTATCATGCAAGAAAAGATTAGTCGTGGTCTATTTACAGGTGCCTTAAGTCTATTAGTTCCTGATTTTATTTATCCTGTGTTTAATGAAAAGCTGTTTTATATTGATGATTTTCCCGCACCTATTCCAAAAGGTAGGAATGCTGCTATATCAAAGGAATATCAGCGTGACATCCCAACTTTCTATAATGAAATTTGGTGGCCGAATATGCTGAAAACAGCGAAGAAATATGGTTTTAAATATACTGGTGGGATTATTGAATCGTACACAGATGTAGTAACACCTCCTTTTGATAGTGTAGAAGATAAAGATAGCCATTACTTAATTGCCTTTGGTAGAGAATTATTAAAAAGCGGCGGAGAATTAGGCTTTCATGGATTTAATCATCAATCGCTTGTTTTAGACCCAAAAGTATCATCAGCATATGGCTACAAGGTGTGGAAGGATGAAGAGGATATGTCGGATTCCATTCGTGAACTCAGCGCGTATGTAAGCAGGGCATTCCCAAATTACAAGATTACTAGCTATATTCCGCCATCCAATGTACTGTCTGAAGAAGGAAGACGTGCTTTAAAGGCAGCTTGGCCAGATTTGACTGTCATAAGTTCTGTATATAGAGAGGATATGACGGGGCTCGGCTATGTCCAAGAGTTTGAGATTGCAAAAGATGGCATTATTGAAATGCCTCGAATTACATCAGGCTATTTTGAGAGCGGATTTGATCGGTGGTCCATCGCTAATACTGTTACAGAGTTAGGGTACTTTTCTCATTTTGCCCACCCCGATGACGTGATTAGTGAAGATCGCAGCAATAATCTTGGCTGGAAAGAGATGTATGATGAGTTTGATCAATACATGGCAAGAATTAAAGGAACGTATCCGTGGCTGCGAGCTAATACATCAACAGATGCAGCTTATGAAGTAGCCAATACACTGCAAATGCAAGTGGAATGGAAGCATACGAAAAATCGTTTGGAAGGTCATATTAGCAACTATGCGCCGAACCAGTTTTATATCCTACGAACAGATAAGAAGCTGAATAGATTAGAGCATTGTGAAGCTACAAAGATTGATACACATACGTACTTAATAGAAGCAAAAAAGGCAGATTTCAAAATTGATTTGGGGGAATCCTGATATGCGCATATGCTTGATAGCTGAAGGATCTTATCCATATGTGGCGGGCGGTGTTTCTAGCTGGATTCACAGTCTTATGACAACAATGAAGGAGCATGAATTTATCATTTATGCTATAGGAGCAGAAACGAAACAAAAGGGACAGTATAAATACCAGTTGCCGCCAAATGTAGTGGAATTAAAAGAGATATTTTTAGATGAATATTTATATGAGAAAAAGAAATGGGGGAAAAGGTATAACCTTTCGACTGTACAGAAAGAGTCCCTCATTTCGTTAATCAATAATGATGTAAAAGTGCCCTGGAACGAGTTATTTGATTTGATACGAAGCAAGAAGTTTTCTAATGTAGGCGAATTTTTATCAAGCAAGGATTATTATGAACTGGTCGAATTTATGGGGAAGAATGAATACACGCAAGCACCTTTCACTGAACTATATTGGACGATCAGCTCTATGTTGCTACCTCTCATATCCATCATCCAGCATGAGGTCCCTAAAGCGGATATCTATCATGCTGTCTCCACAGGATATGCAGGTGTAATAGGGACATTAGCCAAGCATCTATACCAGAAGCCATTGGTCCTGACAGAGCACGGGATCTATTCGCGTGAAAGAGAAGAAGAAATTATTAAAGCAGATTGGGTTAAAGGATATTTCAAAGATATTTGGATTAACTACTTTTACACTTTATCAAGCTCTATTTATCATGCTGCAGACCAAGTCGTGACACTCTTCAACCGTAACAGAGAAATCGAAATAGAATTAGGCTGCCCTGATGAAAAAATTCAGCTTATTCCGAATGGTGTTGAGTGGAAGGATTATCAACAGCTAGAAGTAAAATCCGATACTCAACATATTCAAATTGGAGCAATCGTCAGGGTCGTGCCTATTAAAGATATTAAAACAATGATCCAAAGCTTTGCATTAGTAGAAAAGAAGGTTCCAAATGTTGAGCTATATATCATGGGCCCGACCGATGAGGACTCTGAGTATTACGAGGAGTGCCTTCAATTGGTAGAAGCTCTCGAAATAAAAAATATTGTTTTTACAGGTTTAGTCAATATCAAAGACTTTTTAGGGCAAATAGACTTTTTCCTATTAACTAGTATCAGTGAAGGCCAACCATTGGCTATTCTTGAAGGGTTAGCCTGCGGTAAACCCTTTGTATGCACAAATGTTGGGGGATGCAAAGAAATGCTGTTTGGCGGATTAGATGATGATTGTGGTCAGGCAGGATTTATTGCACCGGTTATGCATTATGAAGAAATCGCGCATTACATGATTGAACTGTGCAATAAACCGGAATTACGCAGAGAATTTGGAAAGAATGGATTGGAACGAGTGAAACATTTTTATACCAGATCTGCTTTGATATCAAACTATCGACAATTATATCAATCGATAGGAGAGGAATAGACATGGCGGGAATTGGTTTTGAACTTCGAAAACTATATAGAGAACAGGGGCTTGTTCAAAATGTAAGAGCTTATGTATATTCTTCGGTCACTACGATTGGTCCAATGATCTTATGCTTAATTTTGATGTTTGCCCAACAAATGATGATGAAGGCGAATGGCAGCAGATACTTAGAGAACGAGTTGTTTATTGCAACGATGGTTTATAGTTTTGTGTTCTCCATCATCATAACATCTGGATTTTCAATGAGCGCTACTAGATATGTTGCCGACATGGTGTACCAGAAGTCATTCAGCAAAATTATTTCAGCTTATTATGGAACTCTCATTGTTGTCGTGCCGCTAGCTGGAGTAATTGCTCTACTCTTTCTTTATGGTGTGGAAGAATCGATAGGCTATAAACTAGTTGCTTATTTGTTCTTTATAGAATTAGTGATTATTTGGCTACAAAATGTTTTTTTATCTGCCCTAAAAGACTATAAGAGAATAGTACGAGGGTTCGTGATCGGCGTTGTTATTTCAATATTAATTAGCCTCTTATTGTTCAAATTGACAACACTACCACCCACAATTAGTGCTTTAGCTGGTATTGATGTAGGATTCGCAGTAATAGTGGGAATGATTATGTTTCACTTTGAACGTGTTTTTCCAAGAGATCCTTCAAAAGATTACTTTGCCTTTTTAACGTATATCCGGAAGTATCCATCTATTTTCTTTAGTGGTCTGTTTGTTTATTCTGGCGTTTATATTCATAATTTTGTTTATTGGATATTCTCTGATCGTCATTTTATAGTGGCCGGTCGGTTTGTCTTAATGCCATTTTATGATGTGCCAGTTTTTTACGCGTATATCTCTGTATTGTCGTCTCTCGTCTTATTTGTCGTGATGGTAGAAACCAAATTTTATGAAAGGTTTTTAAATTATTACCAAAACGTCGTGAACGGCGGCACATATGAGAGTATGAGCAAAGCAAAGAAGAAACTACGGGAGGTATTGATGCAACAGCTGACCTTCCTTGTAGAAGTCCAAGTGCTATTTACGGTTTTATCTATCGCTTTAGGTATTCTGTATTTGCCTAAGATTGGATTTACTATGGAACAGCTGGATTTGTTCCTTATATTGTGTTTGGGATATGTCTTCTTTATCATACTGTTTGTCATCTTGCATTTGCTCATGTATTTTGATGATCGAAAGGGAGTTTTATTTATTAGTGGCTCATTTATACTAGTGAACGTTCTTTTGACGTTTGGCACTATGAAGATAAATTTTGATGGTGCAGGCATGTTTTTTGCGTCATTCTTTGTTTTATTCATTGCCATTTATCGGTTGCTTTATATTATTAAAAACTTAGATTACTATACCTTCTGTTCTCAGCCAGCTATTACGATGAGCAAGAAGAAGCAGGCTTTATCGCGTCCCTTAAAATCTCTTTCTCTTTTCATTCTTTCTATTAGTGCGGCTATGTTGCTAACAGCCTGTTCAACAGAGGGTCAGGCCGATAATAAGAAACAACAAGTGAAGAATGAGATAGAGGTCGAATCTGCGAAAAATAACGATAAGTTAGAAGATGATAAGCGTTTGTATGAAAAAGATCAAGATCACTCCATTAAAAAAATGTATATTACCGTGTTGCCAGACAAATCTAAAGGGTTAGATTGGTATAAACTCAATCGAAATACCAATCGCCAGAACAAAGACAAATTGGATATTATTTTT
The DNA here is from genome assembly GCF_008638315.1 of Rummeliibacillus sp. TYF-LIM-RU47. NCBI lineage: Bacteria > Bacillati > Bacillota > Bacilli > Caryophanales > Caryophanaceae > Rummeliibacillus > Rummeliibacillus sp. TYF-LIM-RU47. The sequence goes on from NZ_VVIR01000001.1 coordinate 377,869, forward strand.
GCTGAAGGCACTGGCGGTGATAAAGGGGAATTTAGTGTAAATGAGGATGAACCTAATGCCAAAATAAGCCTTCGGGGGAACTCTTCACGAGAGGCTGCGCAGAAATCATATAAAATCAAATTGTTTGATAGTGCAGGTCTTTGGCAGCAACAACGCACAATTAATTTAAATAAACATATTGATGATCCTAGTCGTTTACGAAATAAATTGAGTTTTGACTTGATGGAAAAAATTCCACATATGACAAGCCTTCGTACGCAGTTTGTCCATTTGTATGTAAAGGATTTGACTGATGGAAACAAAAAGAAATATGAGGATTATGGCCTCTATACACAAATTGAGCAGCCGAATAAAAGGTTTCTTCGTACACATTTACTAGATCCGAATGGTTATTTATATAAGGTAACTTTCTTTGAATTTAATCGGTATCCTGATGAAATCAGAGTAAAAACAGACCCGAAATATTATAAACAAAAATTTGAATCTATTTTAGAGGTTAAAGGAAAAGATGACCCCGAAAAGTTGATTTCTATGTTGGATGATGTGAATAACGATAATATGCCAATAGAGGATGTTATTGAAAAACACTTTGATGTGGATAATTTGCTTACTTGGACCGCAATGAATATTCTCATGGACAATATGGATACAGATGCCAATAACTTCTTTCTTTATTCACCATTGAATTCTGATAAATGGTTTATCTTGCCGTGGGACTATGATGGCGGTTGGGAATTACAGCGAAGTGTTAATAGTATCCGACCTTACCAAGCAGGGATCAGTAACTATTGGGGAAATGTATTGTTAAATCGTTATTTTCGTTCAGAAAAAAATGTTCAAAGATTAACGGATAAAATTGAGGAGTTATCAAACCTAATCAATAAACGTACAGTGACTGCTCAAATGAATCAATATAAAGATCTAGTAAAGCCATTCGTCTTTAGCAGCCCAGATAAAAATTATTTGCCTATTGAAAATAAGCTTTATGAGAATGACTTAGACTTAATAAGAAATACACCGGATAGAGCTAAGAAAAGATATTATGCGGATATACAAAAACCGAAGCCTTTTTATACGGATGATGTAGAACAAAACGGTAAAAAATTGATCTTCACATGGGATGTTTCCTTCGATTTACAGGGCGATGATGTATTTTATACATTTACGGTTGCTAAAGATCCTTCTATGAAAAATATAGTTGCAACTAAGAAAGATATACGCACTAATAGAGTTGAATTAGACGATTTGGCTAAAGGTCATTATTTCTGGAAGGTATCAGTGAGGGATAGCAAGAACCATCAGCAAACCTCTTTTGATTTGTATACAGATGAAGAAGGAACAAATTATTACGGAATAAGAGATTTTGAGGTAGATTAATATGGATATTGCACAAAAGGTTTTTAGACACGAATTCAAATATTATCTCAACGCTTTGGAGTATGTTGCATTACAAAAGAAGATTGCTAGTTTCTTACCGCTTGATTCTCATTCATTTGATGAAGAGGGGTATCTCATCTCAAGTTTATACTTTGATGGTATACATCAGCATTCACTGTATGACAAAAATAACGGCGTTCTCAATCGAGAGAAATATCGCATTCGTATTTATAATGGGAGCGATCAAAAGATTACGCTAGAGAGAAAAAGTAAGAATGGAGATTTTATTTGTAAGGAAAATGCTCCTCTTTCTAAGCGAGAGTACGAGGCCATTTTAAATGGGCATCCGGAGGTCTTGACAGATAAAGAAGATGTATTGCTCAAGGACTTCTATGCCGCTTTAATGTATCGAAATTTCCAGCCGGTCGTTATTGTGAGTTATACACGAGAACCATATGTGTATGAGCCTGGTAACGTAAGGATTACATTCGATAAAAAATTAAATGCTGCAGTCAATACCATTGATTTGTTCGATGAACATATGATTTCTCAGGAAGTATTATTGCCGGAACAAGTCATCATGGAAGTGAAATTTGACCATTTTTTACCTGATAGCATTCGTCAGTTATTGCAACCTGAGAGAATGCTGCGTTCTGCTATTTCTAAATATGTGCTATGCAGAGAAGCAACATTTCAAAACTTTAAATAGAAACTTGAGGGAAATTATATGAATGATACAATGGGTTTTCAAGATTTTTTTAAGAAAAGCATCCTTCATCTCGAATCTTTTGAAACAGTATCCTATATTGATATAGTACTGGGGTTAGTTTGTTCTTTTGGCATCGGGATGTTTATCTACTGGATTTATAAAAAATATTTCCGTGGTGTTGTCTATAGCTATAACTATAATGTTTCATTCGTACTAATGACAATGATTACCACTTTAATCATTATGACCATCAGCTCGAATATTATCCTGTCACTAGGGATGGTAGGGGCTTTGAGTATTGTCCGTTTTAGAACAGCAGTTAAAGATCCATTAGATATAGCATATATGTTTTGGGCGATTGCAGCTGGTATTGCGACCGGGGCTAAAATGTATCCATTATCTATTATTGGTTCTCTTGCATTTGGTCTGGTTATTGCGTGGTTGTCTAAGAAGAAAGCAAAACATGAAGCGTACTTGCTGATCGTACGTCATACAGATGAAGCAACTGACGAGCTACGTGTATTATTGCGAAAACTAAATACAAAGCTAAAATCCAAAAGCATTCGTAACGGATTTACAGAGGTAACAGTGGAGATTAATTTAGTTGATGACAACACAGCTTTTCTGAGAGAAATTGACCAAATGAATGGTGTGCAGTCTTGCTCCTTAGTCAACTACACAGGCGACTACGCACAATAATGCATAAATTATATATAAACACAGCCTTATATGGAGGCTGTGTTTTTTACGGGTGTGGGCTTTTTTAGTAACCATTAATGGTATTATAGCGGTAGGAATATTTGTAGAAAGGAGGAAACCGATATAGTTAATAATATCCGATTTTTATGGCGTGGCAACACAATAAGTAGAGGTCTTTCTTGTTTGATCATTGCTTGCCTAAGTCTCTTTATCTGGTGTATGGATGCCAGTGCAGAGACAACCACTTCTCGTATTTTTTATGTAGATAATAATGGGAATGACGAGAATAGCGGAACCATCCATGAGCCTTGGAAAACAATACAAAAAGCCGCAGACAATACTGCACCTGGAGATCTTGTGTATGTTAGGGGAGGTATTTACCCTGAATTGGTCTCTATTAAAAATTCCGGCTCAGCGGAAGATGGATATATTACGTTCAAGGCATATCCAGGAGAAACACCAGTAATGGATATGAATGAGCAGGTGATAAAGAAAGGGAATTCAGCTTTCTTTACGATAAATGCAAATTACATTGTAATTGACGGATTTGAAATGAAGAATTTAATCACAAACAGTCCTGAATATTATCCGAACGGTATCCTAGTTATGAATCAGAGCAATCACATACGTCTCGTTCAAAATGATATTCATCATATTGAAAATCATTCGAAAAAAGGAAATGCGCATGGGATATTGATTTACGGAAATGCCTCAGACCCTATTTCAGATATCACAATCAAGGACAACAATATCCACCATTTAATTCTGGGTAATAGTGAAGCATTAACCCTGAACGGAAATGTAGAAAAGTTTACTATTTCAGATAATGTTGTACATGATAATAATAATATTGGGATTGATATAGCTGGGTTTTATGGGACATGTACTGGGTGCATAGACCAAGCAAGAAATGGAACGATTAAAAACAATCGTGTCTATCTGAACAGTTCTAGAAAGAACCCATCCTATGAAGGGCACTATGCTGCAGGCGGTATTTATGTAGACGGAGGAAAAGCGGTTAAGATATTAAATAATATCGTATATAAAAATGATTTTGGCATAGAGCTTGCAAGCGAAAGAAAAGGGAAAACAACAAGTTCAGTAACGGTGAAGAATAATAATATCTTCAATAATAACGGGGCAGGTCTTCTATTAGGCGGGGCATATACCTCAAATGGTGGAGCAAGCAAAAATATCATTACAAATAATGCATTCTCTTTAAATGATATTAAGCATCAAGGCTATGGTGAGATTACTTTGCAAAAATATGCCAAAAAGAATCAGATTATAGACAATAAATTTTATATAAAGAAGAAATCGACTTCTATTTATCCCGTCCCGAAAAAAAATCCAGAAAACACTTTTAAAAATAACAAAACCTATTTTGAATTCTCCATTTTTCCAACCTGTGAATATTTATCTCTATCTTTCTAGGATGCTTTAAATTATTAATGTAATTAGGAACAATACATTCTAGCGTGAAAAAGCCAAACGAAGCGGAAGTTACTTTCTAATTGTTTGGCTTTTCATTTTGTGGAAATTGTATTTGTAAAGCAGCCTTTCCATCTATTAGTAGATATAGCGGGACAAAAAGCGGATAAAGACCAACGATTCGAAAAAGTAGTATAATAATGTAGCTAAATACTTACTCAATATGATATAGTTCCTTTTTAGAACCATGGATTTCTTATATAGCAACGCTGGTAAGTTGCGATACATAGTTTTCTTTGAAAGGATTCAATTGTTTAAAAGAAGGAGAGAGTATTGTTGAACAAGATAATTTTTGATGTAGATACAGGTATAGATGATGCAATGGCGATGGCTTATGCAGTCAAAGCAAGCGAACTAGAGGTGCTTGCCTTTACGACTTGTTTTGGTAATGTGCCAGTGGAGGATGCAACCCGCAATACATTAACTGTACTAGAAAAGTTAGGAAAGCAGATACCAGTTTATCAAGGGGCGGCAGAGACCTTCGCACGTGGTGAGAAAACGCATTGGGCAAGGCATGTCCATGGTGAGGATGGATTAGGTAATAAAAGATCTGATGATATTTTGAATTTCCAGGCGGAAAGCCAATATGCACCTGATTTCATCATTGAACAGGTGAAAAAACACCCACATGAGATTACGATTATTGCTGTTGGACCGCTGACGAACATTGCGCTTGCTATCCAAAAAGATCCAGAGATTGTTTCGCTCGTGAAAGAAGTGGTCATCATGGGTGGTGCTGTAAGAGTACCAGGAAATACGACTCCATTTGCAGAGGCGAATATTCATGCGGATCCGGAAGCAGCAGAATTTGTTTTTGCTTCTGGCATTGAAGTGGTTCTTGTTGGGCTAGATGTAACCATGCAGACATTATTGCCAATTTCAAAATTGCAAGAATGGCGTGAAACAGGAAAAGAGAGCGCTGCATTTTTGGCAGACATTACAGAATTTTATATTGATTTTTATGAATCGACATATCCTGGCATTGGCGGCTGCGCGCTTCATGACCCACTGGCTGTAGGCGTTGTGATTGACCCAAGCTTTGTTAAAATGGAGACCATCGAAGTCGGTGTCGTAACAGAAGGGGAAGAAGTCGGCAGAACCTTCGAGCAGTCAAATGGCGGACCAAAAATTCGCGTATGTACAGAAGTAGATGCAGATAGATTTGTAGAGCATTTTGTTAATCATACTGTATAACGATTTGAAAAAGGGGACCCAGCACAGGTGTCCTCTTTTTCTGTCCTGTCTTCTCGACATTTGAGCAGTGCAACGTGTGAGAGCAGATGTCGTCCTATGCCTAGGAGGTGGATTTCAGTGAAGTGGAAGAAAAACTTGAAGAAGAAACAGGTTTTTATTTTATGCCTGTTGCTTTTTTTATGTTTAGTTTCCATGGTTTTTGTAACGAATAACTATGGTGTATATGACCGACCGATTGCTAAAGTGGTCCATATGGAAGTCACGCATTCAGAAGCTGAGATAGATATGAATGGAAATAAAGATCGCCTGTATACGCAGAAGCTGATTGGTGAATTAAAAAATGGCAATCAAAAAGGAAAGAAAATCGAGTTAACGAATTCATACACGAAATCGAAGGCCTACGATCAAGCCTATAAAACGGGTGATGAGTTATTTATCACTATCGATAAGTCAAAAGGGAAGACCTTGAAAGGCACTATCCAAGATGTAAAACGCGATAAATATATGATGGCAGGTTTTTGGGCGTTTCTCATTGTTTTATATGGGATTGGGAAAAAACAGGGGCTATTCGCTGTCTTTAGCTTAGCTGTCAATATTGCTTTGCTGGCAGGAGCTCTTGAAATATATGTACGAACTGGACAAAATCTATTACTTCTTTCGGGTTTATTGGTAATTCTCTTTACAGTTCTCTCGCTACTGGTTATTAATGGGCCGAACCAAAAAACATATGCAGCCATTTTGACAACGTTGTTAGGGACATTTGCTTCTATTGGCATTACACTCCTTGTCATGCGGATGACTTCAGAAAACGGCCTTCGCTATGAAGAGATGCAGTTTTTGACACGACCCTATAAGACCGTTTTCATTGCAGGACTATTTATTGGAGCGCTTGGCGCCGTCATGGATGTTGCGATTACCATCACTTCTTCTATTTTCGAGTTGTGGGAGAAGAACCACGACATAACGATTCAGGCATTGAAAAAGTCTGGGCTCGAAATTGGCAGAGATATCATGGGTACCATGACGAGCATTTTGTTTTTTGCTTATATTAGCGGTTCTATTCCTATGTTGATTCTCTATTTAAAAAATGCACTTCCGCTAGGATATACGTTGTCCGTCAATCTTTCTTTAGAATTAACACGGGCTTTGGCGGGCGGCATAGGTATTGTGCTGGCGATTCCGATTGGCTTATATATTTCAATTTTTTTCATAAAGAGAAAGAGGGCTAATATATGAATACGATTGTAGTATTGGCAGCAATTCTACTTATTTTAATGGTTCTTGTTGGAGGGGCAAAAGGGGCAAAATCCTTCATCGCGTTATTTTTGAATTTTATCGTCATTCTATTTACTGTTATCTTAATGTTAAATTCGCATAATAATCCGGTGGTTTTGACCTTGATTGCATGTATAGGCGTTAGTGCAATCAATCTCTTTTATATTAATGGCATTAACAGCAAAACAGTGATTGCCTTCGTATCGACACTTATCACAATAAGTATTCTTCTTTTGCTAATTTATCTATTCGCCAAAAAAGCGATGATCCAAGGTTTCAGCGAAGAAGAAGAGGAGGGTATTAGTATATTTTCACTGCATATAGGAATAGATTTTGTGAAAGTAGCTGTATCCTTAATCATTATCAGTACGCTTGGCGCCATTACCGATGTGGCAATCGCCATTTCTTCGCCGATAAGGGAAGTATTTCATCATCATCCGAAAATAAGCCGCCAGGAGCTTTTTAGCTCGGGGATGGTCATTGGCAGAGATATTTTAGGCTCTGATACGAATACACTTTTCTTCGCTTTCATTGGTGGCTACATGGCACTGCTATTATGGTTCCGTGATCTATCATATTCCTTTGGGGAAATCATTAATTCGAAAGTCTTCGGAGCGGAAATGCTGACGATTTTCTGTGGAGGTATTGGCATTGCGCTCATTATTCCGATAGCGGCAGGTCTTAATGCGTGGTATATCACAAAATATGTACAAGGCGAAGAAACAAAACAATTCGAATAGAAAAACTGTAATAAGCCTATCATTTCTAATGGAGATGAAGGCTTTTTCTTTATTGTTGGTGGATGACTAGGTTTCGCGTTTCAGTGCTATGCTTTGAAGGGTAGTATTGTACAAAATGGTTAATTGGCTACAGTTATTTTTGCGGAAGGATTCACATTCAATTAACTGAAAAATTTATTTTTGTCTGTGACGAATTAAAGTCCTAAACACCTACTGTTTTCCATATAATAAATCGAATCATCACTCTCACCTGCCGCCATACAAAAATCTTTAGAAAGAAGGGGAAAAGTTATATAATCAAGAAACACATTGGTGCAGCAGTGGAGGTGATTCTATTTGCAGCAAAAAATATTGCCGGCCATGTCGACGATGAAGGATTTTGAGAAATTTTTAGCTTCGCCCTTTGAGATAGGGGTATTTCTGGAGGTTCACATCTCACAGCTGAAGAATATTCATAAAATGGCTAAAGAACATAATAAAAAAATGTTTTACCATATGGATTTAGTTCATGGACTAAAAAATGATGATTTTGGGACAACGTATGTGTGCCAGGAATATAAACCATATGGTCTGATTTCTACCAAATCAACCGTGATTACCACAGCCAAAAAAAATGGCGTAATCGCCGTGCAGAGAATTTTTTTAATTGACAGCCATGCGCTGGAGAAAAGCTATAAACTCATCGAGAAGATAGAACCCGATTTTATAGAAGTAATGCCTGGAGCCATGCCTCATATGATACGTGAGGTAAAAAACAGGTTGAACATTCCAATCTTTGCAGGTGGGCTAATCCGTACGGTGGAAGACGCAGAAAAAGCGCTTAATGCAGGGGCTTCTGCGATTACCACATCAGAGAAAGAAATATGGAAACGCTTTTCCTAGAAGTTTGAAATGTAAAAATACTTGTTGACAGCGCTTTCTTTTACGATTAATATGTATTGTAAGTTAATAATCGTGAAGGAGATTGGGAGATCACAGGCAGTAGTAGCTCTTTTTGAGAAGCTATCTATGTCTATGGTCTCCCTTTTTCTTTTACACAAATTCATTCAAATAAAGGGGAGCGGTTAGTATGACACCATTTTGGGGTGAAATGTTAGGTACTATGATTTTGGTTGTATTTGGCGCAGGGGTTTGCGCAGGTGCTAATCTAAACAAATCTTTCGCAAAAAATGGAGGATGGGTTGTCATTTCGTTGGCCTGGGGGCTTGCGGTGACAATGGGTGTATTTGCAGTCGGCAGTATAAGCGGCGCGCATTTAAATCCAGCTGTAACCATTGGCTTAGCGATGAACGGTGATTTTCCTTGGGCAGATGTACCAAAGTATATTCTGGGTCAAATGATTGGAGCTATTTTAGGATCAGTGTTAATCTATCTTCATTATCTACCACATTGGAAAGCAACAGATGATCCTGCCGCTAAATTAGGTGTATTTGCTACTGGACCAGCAATACCACATACATTTTCAAATCTTTTAAGCGAAATGATTGGTACATTTATTCTGGTGTTAGGCTTAGACTTTATCGGGGCAAACAAATTCTCAGAAGGGCTAAATCCATTAGCTGTAGGTTCCTTGATTGTCGTAATTGGGATGTCGCTTGGCGGAACTACAGGTTATGCGATCAATCCTGCCCGTGATCTCGGTCCTCGTATTGCTCATGCTATCTTACCAATTGCTGGTAAAGGCGGATCTAACTGGGGATATGCTTGGATTCCGGTTGTTGGGCCAATTCTAGGTGGTTCACTCGGTGCACTTTTCTTTAAAGCAGCATTTAAAGGAGAGCTAACTGGTTTATTCTGGATTGTACTTATCGTGGTTATCGTGTTGCTTGTTCTGTGCTATATCTTTGGCGAGAAAGGGAAAATTGCACACGATCCCAAAACAGCTAAAATAAATGAATAAAAATATATAATGTTATTAGAGTTACTTAAGTCAATTACATCATACAATTTCAATAGACGAACGTTCTTTATCAATATCGTGGAGCAGAAGACGGCGACTCCGGGGGCACGCAAGAACGAAGTGATGAGAAGATATCCTATGGAATGTGCCGTCTGAAGAGGAACGGTTATTGGCAGCAAATCGCTGAAAGTTTTACGGAATTATTTTACCTATTAAAATAAGCATTGAGGGGGACATATCATGGAAAAGTACATTTTATCCTTGGATCAAGGAACTACTAGCTCTCGAGCTATTCTTTTTAATCATAAAGGAGAAATCGTTCATACAGCTCAAAAGGAATTTACACAATACTTCCCGCAACCAGGCTGGGTTGAGCATGACGCAAGTCAAATTTGGGGCTCTATCTTAGCGGTGATTGCATCTTGTTTATCCGAAGCAAACGTTAAACCAGAGCAAATCGCGGGTATCGGCATTACCAATCAACGCGAAACAACCGTTGTCTGGGATAAAGAGACAGGCAAACCGATTTACAATGCGATTGTTTGGCAATCACGCCAAACTAGCGGCATTTGCGAGGAATTAAAAGCTGCAGGACATAATGACCTATTCCGTGAGAAAACAGGTCTTCTGATTGATGCTTATTTCTCTGGCACGAAAGTAAAATGGATTCTTGATAATGTGGAAGGCGCACGTGAAAAAGCAGAAGCTGGAAAACTCTTATTCGGAACCATTGATACTTGGTTGATTTGGAAACTATCTGGCGGCAAAGCGCATGTAACAGATTACACGAATGCATCTCGCACACTTATGTTCAACATCTATGACTTAGAGTGGGATGAAGAGCTTCTTTCTATTCTGGATGTGCCAAAACAAATGCTTCCTGAAGTGCGTCCATCATCTGAAGTATATGCGAATACGGTAGATTACCACTTCTTTGGGCAAGAGATTCCTATTGCTGGTGCTGCAGGCGACCAACAGGCAGCGCTATTCGGTCAGGCATGCTTTGAACCAGGCATGGCGAAAAACACATATGGAACAGGCTGCTTTATGCTCATGAATACAGGTGAAAAACCTGTACCTTCTAAACACGGTCTTTTAACAACCATCGCATGGGGTCTGAATGGTAAAGTGGAATATGCATTAGAGGGAAGTATCTTTGTTGCAGGTTCTGCAATCCAATGGTTACGTGATGGACTGCGGATGTTCAGAGATGCCGCTGACAGTGAAGAATATGCTACAAGTGTAGAATCTACTGATGGCGTTTATGTGGTACCTGCTTTTGTGGGTCTTGGTACTCCATATTGGGATAGCGATGTGCGAGGTGCAGTGTTCGGCCTAACTCGCGGAACATCCAAAGAGCATTTTGTGCGCGCTACACTTGAATCACTTGCTTACCAAACGAAAGATGTTCTTTCATCTATGGAATCAGATTCAGGCATCGAGCTTAAAACATTGCGTGTAGACGGCGGAGCAGTGAAAAATAATTTCTTAATGGAATTCCAAAGTGATATTTTGAATGTGCCTGTAGAACGTCCACGCATTAATGAGACAACAGCTTTAGGCGCTGCATATTTAGCAGGTCTTGCTGTTGGTTTCTGGGACAATGAGGATGAGATCGCACAACAATGGGCGATTGACCGGGCATTCGAGCCTACCATGGAAGAAGAAAGAAGAAATGACCTATACAATGGCTGGAAAAAAGCAATTCATGCAACAATGGCTTTTAAATAGTAACCACTTTTTAATGACAGCACATGTAGAAAATGATATAATAGAACCAAGTTAATAACAGGTTGGAGATTTGGAGAGGCCAAAGAAACATTTATTTATAAATGTTTTCTTTGGCCTCTTTTTATTTTATTCTCAGGAGGGTTTACTGTGGAATTTTCAAATAAAAATCGGCAAGAAATCAAGAAAGCAATGACAGATGTACAACATGATGTCCTCGTAATCGGTGGTGGAATTACAGGTGCCGGGATTGCGTTAGATGCATCAACACGTGGCATGAAAATAGCGCTAGTGGAAATGCAAGATTTTGCGGCAGGCACATCTAGCCGTTCAACTAAGTTAGTACATGGCGGTTTGCGCTATTTAAAACAACTGCAAGTCGGAGTAGTTGCAGAAGTAGGGAAAGAAAGAGCGATTGTTTATGAAAATGGCCCACATGTGACAACACCTGAATGGATGTTGTTGCCATTCCATAAAGGGGGGACATTCGGCAGGTATAGTACCTCTCTAGGTTTGAAAGTCTATGACTTTTTAGCAGGCGTAAAAAGATCTGAACGTAGAAAAATGCTATCAAAAGATGAAACGATCGAACGTGCACCACTTGTAAAAAAAGAAGACCTCATTGGCGGTGGCTACTATGTAGAATACCGGACAGACGATGCACGTTTAACAATGGAAACGATGAAAGAAGCTGTGAAGTTCGGCGCATTGGCATTAAATTATGCACGTGTAGAAGAGCTCTTATATGAAAACGGAAAAATTATCGGTGTAACCGTGCGTGACCTTTTAACAGATGAAACATTTAACGTCATAGCGAAAAAAATTGTCAATGCAGCAGGGCCATGGGTAGATGATATTCGTGAAAAAGACCATTCAAAAAAAGGCAAAGTCCTGCAATTATCGAAAGGTGTTCACCTTGTGTTCGACCAATCAAAATTCCCATTGAAACAAGCTGTATATTTCGACACGCCAGACGGACGTATGGTGTTCGCGATTCCGCGTGAAGGAAAAACGTATGTGGGCACAACAGATACTTTCTATAATAAAGAAAAGGCAACACCACGCATGACAACAGAGGATAGAAACTATATCATCAAAGCGATAAACTATATGTTCCCGACTGTTGGCATCAAAGATGATGATGTCGAATCTAGCTGGGCGGGCGTTCGTCCACTGATTTATCAAGAAGGAAAAAATGCGTCTGAGATATCCCGGAAAGATGAAATTTGGGAATCTCAATCTGGCCTAATCACCATTGCAGGCGGTAAATTGACAGGCTATCGTAAAATGGCTGAAAATGTAGTCGATCTTGTGGCTAAGAAATTTGCTGCAGAAGAAAATCGTCAATTCCCAGGCACAAAAACAAAACATCTTCCATTATCAGGCGGACATGTTGGCGGTTCAAAAGGTTTCCAAACCTTTATGGCCAATCAGCTTAAAAATGGTATCGATGCAGGATTAACTGAAAAAGAATCAAAAGATATAGTACGTAAATATGGTTCAAATGCGGAAATTTTATTTGAAATTGCCCGTACGAAAAAAGAGGAAGCAAAAGATTTTGGCTTGCCTCTTGGCCTATTCTCTATGCTTGTATATGCAATCGAGCACGAAATGTCTGTAACGCCGCTCGACTTTTTCTTAAGACGAACAGGTTTCCTTCTATTCTCAATAGATACTGTGAGACAATCAAAAGAAAGAGTTATTCATTATATGCAAACAGTCTTTGGTTGGTCTGAAGAAGAGAAAGCACGTCTTGAGGAAGAGCTAGAACGCGAATTGAATTTTGCAGTGAATCCAGCAGATTTACAAAAATAATAATCACATTGAAACTATGAAAGTCTCCATCTTTTTAGAAGATGGAGACTTTTTTGTTGGATGGAATACTGTCAAAAATCTATCACACCTTTTCTATTTACATTTTATAAATGGTGTAAATACTAACAAATTGACCTATCTTAGTCAAGATACATCTCAATCTATTGCGTGTCGAATTCTAGCGGAATTTTGGTTACGGAATATATTTCCAAAATTTTGAATAAAAGCTATGATTCATATGACTATGTTTTTAGGAGGGGAAATGTTGAAATCATTTTATCAGAAACTCGCTGTTCTTGGTGTCAGTACTGGCCTTATGGCTTCTACTATCATGCCAACTTGGACAGCGGCAGTAAGCAAGACGTATAGTACTACAAATCTTTCTAAGTTCGAGGCGAAGGGAATCCACTCAGGAGATACCGAAAAGCAAAACCCATTGAGCAAGGATACACTCGTTATTAAATTTGATAAGCCTCTGACAGCAACAGAGCACAAACTTGCAGGTGGTACAGTCGTAAAGCAGTTTTCGAACCTGCACTATGCCATAGTAAAAGTGAAGGACAAGAAAAACCTGTATAAAGTGATTCAAAAATACCAAAAGCTTCAGAAGGTCCAGTCTGTCAGTCCAAGCGTAAACTATCAGACAATGGGAAATGCTGATCCCAAAGCAGCCTCCGAACAATATCATCTGACAATGCTGAATATTGCTAAAGCGCAGCAGCTAGCGGGCAAAAACAAAGTGACAGTGGCAGTCATTGATACAGGCATTGACACAAATCATCCAGATTTAAAAGGTTTATTTTTACCTGGATACAATGCCCTTGATCCGATGCATCAGCCTGCAGCCGATGATCATGGAACACATGTGGCGGGTATTATAGCGGCCAATAAGGATAATGGCATTGGTGGATACGGGATTAATCCAAATGTCAAAATCCTGCCGATTGATGTATTTGAGCGTTGGGGTGCCAGTGACTACAGCATAGCTGAAGGGATTTTACATGCAGTTAAAAAGGGCGCAAAGGTAGTTAATATGAGTCTTGGTGGTCCAATGCCCTCGCCTTTAATCGAAGAAGCGATCAATAAAGCGAATGAAAAAGGCGTGGTCGTCGTGGCGTCTGCGGGCAACTCTGGAGATGATTGGGTGAATTATCCGGCTGGCTATGAAGGCGTCATCAGCGTAGGAGCTGTGGATAGTCGAAAAAAATTAGCGGATTATTCGAGTTACGGAACTTCCGTTGATCTTGTCGCCCCAGGAGATGAAATTTACAGCACTATTTATGAGGCAGAGAAGAAATCAAGCTTTCAAAAAATGAGCGGTACTTCTATGGCTTCGCCAATGGTAGCAGGTGCCGCTGCTTTATTGCTGTCCAAATATCCAAAATTAACGCCGTCACAAGTCGAGTATATTTTAGAGCAAAGCGCGTCAGACTTAGGCCCAGCAGGTTTTGACGAGAAATATGCGAACGGTCTCCTTAATGTTGTAGAAGCGATGAAATTTAACACTAAGAAAGCTCCTACATTTGTAAAGGAAAAGTGGAATCAGCAGGAAATACTTAAAAATGCTCAAAAGGTAGAAAGCAACGATAAGATAAAAATAGATGGTCAGATAACGAAGCCTTTTGAACAAAAGTGGATCCAGTTTAAGGTTGAAGAAGGTGACTCGATTCAGGCTGTGCTAGAAGGTGCTACCCAGTATGATTATAAAATGATGTTCCATTTCTATGGGGATAACAAAAAAGAAACAATGGACGTAAATAGCACCGGAGCTGGCAAGTCGGAAGGAAAGCTTGTAAAGGCGCCATTTTCAGGAACTGTGGCTATTGGCGTGAAAGATGTAAACGGTAGTTATGACAGCACATCAAAAAAACAATCTCATTATTCATTGTCCGTTGAAAAAACGAAGGAACTCCCAAAGGATGATTCATCTGTAGAAAATATGGTAGCTATAGATGCACTCCCATTCGAATCGAAAGAGGGCTATACATTCATCGGTGAGAAAGGCGATAATGATTACTATACTTTCAAAGTTGAGGAGAAACAAGCGGTTAAGATTACGACAACAGGAGTGCCAGGTGTGAATCCAAGCATGAGCTTGTATCAATTGGAACAAATATTATCGCCTGATGAGGAAATAACAGAAGAAGAAAAGACAAAATTGCTTAAGAACACGTTAGAGGGAAAAGATGAAATTGAACCAATTGCTTATGCCAATAATGGTAGTACAAGTGAAGGTGATAAGCTTACTTACTCAGCTGAGCCGGGAACCTATATCCTTAAAGTGTCCAATAAACCAAGCAATTACTTTGGCCTTTTTGACTTCTTTATGGGTATGGAGATTTCAGAATCCAATACATCCGTTGAACAATCGATTATTCCGTATGGATTAAAAATAGAAACGAAAGTGCTCCCAGAGGATGAGGATAACTATCCGAAAATGGAAGATAAAGAATCTACTGAAGAAATAGATGGAACTGAAAGCCTACAAACAGATGCACTTGCTAAACAGCGAGCAGCACTTGCGGAGGCAGAAGAACAAGAGTCAGAAGATCCGCAAACAGAAGATCCTAATGAATATATTCAGGGTATACTTGATAGCGCAAGACCTTACTCTATGATTGGGGAGACATCCGCTTATTTGCAAAACAACATGGATGAGGATTGGTATATCATCAAACCAGAACAAACAGCCATCTTTAAATTTACGTTAGAAAATAAAGATAATGAGATACCAATGATGGATATATATCAGCTTGATGAGGAGAAAAATGAAAAAGGTGAAAAAATATTAAACTTAAATAACCTTGGTGATAACATTGATTGGGGCAGTAGTTTAATCTCAACCAAGAAGAATTTCTATACAGGTTTTAAAAAAGGCAAGACATATTTAGTGAATATCCAATCGAATTACTTTAATGATTCTAATAGTATTTCGTTTGAACCGTACAAGCTAAGCTCTAAGGTAAGGCTCTCCGGAGTAGAGGATCAATATGAAGACAATGATTCATTTGAGAATGTGAAAAATTTACCTGGAGCATCGTTTAAAGGGAATTTTGCAATGCCAAATGATAGGGATATTTTTTATTATCAGGCAAAGAAAACTGAGTTAATCGGTGTGACCATTGATGAGCACACCATTACAGATACCATGAAAGCAACATATGCAAAGGATTTATTAAGCATGTATGCAGGTGTGACAGGTATAATTGAAGACCGAAATAATAATAGAAAAATAGATGAAGAAGAATATAATTATATTCATATCGTTGACAAGGGTATTTGGGGCCACTTATATGGGTCATTTAACGCTAAAAAGGGAAAGAATTATTTCATTATGATGGAACCAATAATGAATGGTAATGTTCCAATGTCTATTGTCCCTTACACATTTACACTTGCTTCAGCACCCACGAAGGATGAAGATGCTGGCTCAGTTGTGAAGAAAAATATCCCGTCTAAGCCACTTAAGCTGAAAGGATCAAAGGTAAAAACTGCCACAGGCTACTTCAATGCAGGTATTTCAAATGGAGATAGCGACTGGTATGAATATAATGTAACAAAGAATACCAAAGGGGTCATTAAGCTATCTGCTGGCCAAGAAATTGATGGTGTCATTTCTGTTTATAAAAATGGAAAACTAATATTTAAGTCAGATTACTATTCTGGCGGCGATGCTGAAATCACCCCATTTAATCTGAAAAAAGGAAAATACCATATCAAGGTGAATGATGTAAATGGTAATGCTAGCATGAAGCCATATAAACTAAGCATCTCAACTAATAAATAAGAATTAAAAAGTCTTCAATCTCTAAGGAGGTTGAAGACTTTTTTAGTAGAAGTATATATTTGATGAATTGTAATTTGTTGAAGTGGAAATAACGAAGACTCCTGCGGGATAGCGAGACAGACGAGACCCCACAGCGTAGCGAGGAGGCTCGGCGCTCGCCCGCGGAAAGCGTAGTTAATTCCACTTCTTCAAAAGTTTAAATTAGTACTTTAAAGTTTTCTGCGGTTTTAATTTCTATTTTTAATATTAGCCTTTTTTACGAAACAGACTAATTAGTGCTAGTAAAAGAGCTACTGCTGATAGTGTAATTGGAAGCCAATTGGAAGAATTGTTTGTGCTTGTTTCAGCTTTTGCTTCCGTTGTTTTGGCTTCGCTTTGAGCATTAGCCTTATTATGTTCTGCTTCTGCATCGCCTTTGTTAATCGTAGTCACAGAAGCCGGCTCATCTGAATCAGGAGCGCCTGTCCATTTTACTACAGAACCATCCTTATAGGTTTGTAACGCATTCCAACTCACTTCTCCTGGTTTGCTTGGATTCGCGCCAATAAAGGCGAATTCCATAAATTCGTTAGCTTTAATTCCAGCTTTTTTAGCTGTCCAAATAACTGAGCTAACTTGTCCATCTTTATCTTTTTTAAGTTCATAACCCCAATCAGATATTGGCATAACAGAGACAAGGCTTACCCCTTTAGGAACCTTTAATTCTACTTTAGTTGTGTTGATATCCTTTTCAACAGGTACGCGCATTGTATACTTCTCATATGCATTTGTTGTTGATTCCTTCGGTTGTACAGAAACATGAGCATCCGCTGTATAAGTAAATCCCATTAAGATTGCTGTAGCCAATATAGGCGTTAACCATTTTTTCTTTGTTTTCATTTTTATCTTCTCCTATTATTAATTATTTGCACTGCTGATTGATACTTGATCAGTCCATTCCGTGGTTTTCCCACCAGGGTAGTTTGCTGTGATACTGTAACTATAGTTGCCGGACATCACAAAAGGAAGTGAGACCTGATAACTTCCAGTATCCATTTCTTTGGCAGGGTAAGGACCGGCCTTCATATCATGATCGGTCATAAAGATTGTAACGCTCACATCCTTTGGCTTTTTCCCTTTTATCGGAGGTATTTCGATTGTCATTGTTTTATTGCCGGCATGCAAATTCTTCATATGAACTTGGACTGTTGACTCCGAAGCTGTCAAAGGTTTATCATACGAAGTTTTTGGCAGGGGGTAAGCTGATTGGCTTAGCCAAACACCAAGTAATATAAGAACAATACCGATCAACCATTCTGTACGAATTAGACGAAAAGTAGAAAATTCCCCGCTTTTCTTCCATTTAAATGTTTGCACAAGTGCCAAGCAAAGCATTAGAAGAGTAAGCACAATTTTGCAAAGAAGCAATGTGCTCCAATTCATCCATCCTTCGAATATTGCTTTCCAACTGGTTTGGAAAAACACCATGGCTATTCCGGAAAGGATGACTAACCCGGAAAACACAAGTACTCGATTGACGAAGAAGGATCTAAATTCTTCCCAATGAACTTTTCCTTTGCGTCTAATTAAAATCATGTACAAAAGTGCGCCTAACCATAGGCTGATGCCTAGTTGGTGTATAATACGCGGAATCAGAGCAGCATACGGATGTGCCAGCCCCCATACATGGCCTCCAAATGCCGGAGTGATGGCCAATGCTAGCCACAAGACAATATACCAGCCTCGCACCATACCAGGAATCAAAAGAAGTAGTATGCAAGCCAATTGTGCAAATAACATCAGCACAAATGGGAAGTGCAGCAATAGATCCCATCTTCCTTTAAACATAGCTTGTACCAAGCCTGGTGGTAGTGAATTTACGTAAGCGACTAATTCAGCTACACTCGCTACCAGTAGAATTGGATAAACCCAGTTCAATTTAGTGATTAACTGACGAAGAGCAGGATACTTGCGTTTCTCCGCCCAAATGCTAAATATGTAGACACCTGCTAGTAAAACAATAGCGCCTTGTGCAATAGTTCGGAAGATAATCAACATTACACCGCTTGATTGATTGCCATCCGCGATCGCATTTGCTCCATTACTGGTTGCTTTGCCAACTGAAAAGTAGTAAGAACCGCTGACAGGATGACCATCCAATGACACAACACTCCATTGAACGGTATAAGTTCCTTCTTTTAACTTAGGAAGTGAAAAAGAAAGATTAGCTGAACGCTCACTGTTACTTTCTGGTTGATGTGTAAAAACAGGCAATGAGTTTCGATCATAAATAGTAACATTCGCTAAGTCTAATTCTACCGGCTCATTAAAGCGCAACAATAATGTGGTTGGTGATTTTTCAGTTACAGCTTTTTCAGCAGGTATCGATTCGATAAGGGCAGAATGTGCATCGGCAGTAAGCATCCCAAAAAGGGGAAGCAACAAGGCTATGGAAGCAACTATAAACAACGCCAATCGGGCAAAATATTTTTTAAAAATAGCAAACTCCCCCTAGCAATCTGAACAGCAATTATTACTGCTGCCATTCATTTTTTGAGAGACTTGTTGCATAGCTTCTTCAAACGAATACACTTTACCACCAAAACCTTTTACAAAGTTCTCCGCATGCTCACGCCATTGAAAGGGAAGTACTTGAGGTTGGCAGCACCCTAAATTCAGAGAAGTGTCCATCACATACCATGCCATAGGTGCACTAATTGTTGTTTGGGTAAGAAAGTCTGGGCAAATAGCTTGCATGGTTTCCTTTGCCAGCTGTTGATGCCGAAGCAGTCCGCAATGTGTACAACAAGCCATTTCAATCTGATTATTATTTAAAATTAATCGATAGGCTAACTTATCATTAATGCTTTTGTGGCATAGTACACAAACATTTGTGTTAGTGCTTTTGGAAGTTTGGTATGATGGAGCAAGACAAATGCCTCCAAACGTTTTTTCTACAAACCCTTCCTGAATCAATAGTTTTACATCACGATGAATGGTCATTTCGGAAACATTCAATAGCTCACTTAACTCTGTAATCTTCAAATGTTTTCTTTCACTGATTAACTCTTTTATGCGCTTTTGTCGTTCAAGCGGCAACATGATATCCCCTCCTGTTATAGTATTGATAATTTATAACAAAAATAAACATTTTATAACATGATAATTGTAAGTGCATTACAAATAAAAATCAACGAGATAGTCTGATTGTTTACTGCTCTATTATTAAAATAGAAACTTTTTGTGACAGGGAAGTTAATATTCGCCCTATTTACAACGGCTAAATTAAATTGTACTCTCATATTCGGCTAATTTACTTTTTAAAATATCCTCTTTTCTAGTGTAGAAACACTAGATATCATCAATGTCATACTGTAAAATAAACTAACAATATAATCGACAGAATATTCGAAAGTTATTAAAGGTCGAACTATAAAGGAGTTGCAAAATGGCAAATTCTGTAACGGATCATATTGGAAGGTATATAACTGTTCCTGACTCTCCTAAACGAATACTCTCTATTTGTCCAGCCATTACGGAAACTCTTTTTTCATTAGGGCTTGACGAAATGATTGTAGGACGTACAAAATATTGTATATTTCCAAAAGGAAAAGTAGAAAATATACCCGTCGTTGGCGGCACAAAAGAGGTTAAGATTGAAACTATCCGTAATTTGCAGCCGGATTTAATTTTGGCAGAAAAAGAAGAAAATACGAGAGAAATTGTGCTTGCTTTAGAAGAGATTGGTCCAGTTTTCGTCACAGAGGTACAGAGTACAGACGATGCATATCGGTTGATTGAAACACTTGGGGCATTGACCAATCGAAAGAAGCAGGCTCATGAGCTGCTTACCTCATGTCAAAATGTTTTTCCTACACCTACAGAGGATCAAACGCTTAAAGCCGCTTATATAATTTGGCGAAAACCTTATATGGCCGTTGGCGGAACAACTTATATTAATGATGTCTTAAGGATATTAGGGTTCGAAAATCCCTTTACGAATAAAGAATCAAGATACCCCGAGGTTACAAACGAAGATCTTGCAGAGGCTAATCTTGATGTCCTTCTGCTTGCTTCTGAACCATTTCCATTTCAAGAAAAGCATATAGCAGAATTTCGTAAGTTCCTTCCAAAGGTCAAAATTCTTTTAGTAGATGGTGAGATGTTTTGGTATGGCGCAAAGATGCTGGAGTCTTCTGAATATCTGAAGGACGTAAAAAGAAGAGCTATCTCTGAAAGAGATTAGTAAAGTAAATAAATTAGGAAGGTTTTGAACAAAATGAATCCCAAAATTGATGAATATATAAACAGTGCGACCCTTTGGCAAGAGGAAATGAAATTGCTGAGAGAAATAATTCTATCATGTGGCCTAACAGAAGAATGGAAGTGGCGGATTCCTTGCTACACGATGGATGATAACAATATCGTTATGATACAGGCATTTAAAAAATATTGTGCACTTGGCTTCTTTAAAGGCTCCTTATTAAAAGACCCAAATGGCATCTTAGTCAAACCAGGGGAGAATACTCAAGGTGGTCGTCAAATACGATTTGCTAATGTCATAGAGATGGATTCTATGAAAGACACGGTAAAAGCATATATCTATGAAGCAATTGAAGTGGAAAAGGCCGGCATGAAAGTAGCTCCAAAAAAAGAAGAAGTAGAGATGCCAGAAGAATTGAAATCAAAATTTATTGAAATGCCAGCTTTAAAAACATCTTTTGAGTCATTAACGCCTGGACGACAAAGAGCCTATCTCATGCATTTTTCAGCCGCCAAACAATCAAAAACGCGCGATGCCAGGATAACAAAGAATATCGAAAGAATTCTTAGCGGTAAAGGATTGAACGATTGCATATGTGGCATGTCAAAAAAAATGCCGAATTGCGATGGTTCGCACAAGTTTATATAAGGTTATTGAAAAATAAACAACTAATCTGTCGAATAATAAAGGGTTTTGGACTTCTAGAGAAGAATGAAATAAAAACTAAAATACTGAATGAGGTGCTGAGGAAATGAGAGCATGGAAATCGCACGAGCACATCGAAGTAATCTTCGACGAATCTCAGAAACACCGTCTAAAACTCACTTGTACATGGGATGAAGATTTGCCGGATTGTTTATATATTATGTTAAATCCGAGTTCTATTGATTTAGACAAATGTGACCACACGATTGATCGTTGCATTAAGATTGCCGATTTTAATGGTTATGGCTCAATCAGTATTGTTAATTTATTTTCTTTACGCACCGCTAAAACAGAAGAGTTGCTAGAGGCGGAAACACGTTCTATTCCTCAAAATCTATGGACGATCAAGAAATCGATTGATAAAGCTCATATTGTGGTGGCAGCATGGGGCTCAAAAGGGGGATGGTTCAATGCCAACTATCCTATTTTGAAATACTTAGAAGAGACAGGAAAAAAAGCGCACCTTCTCGATGCTAATAGTTTTGGCTGCCCTATGCATCCATCGTTCATTAAAACGATGACCT
The DNA here is from genome assembly GCF_008638315.1 of Rummeliibacillus sp. TYF-LIM-RU47. Lineage (NCBI taxonomy): Bacteria > Bacillati > Bacillota > Bacilli > Caryophanales > Caryophanaceae > Rummeliibacillus > Rummeliibacillus sp. TYF-LIM-RU47. The sequence continues at coordinate 400,056 of NZ_VVIR01000001.1, forward strand.
ATTTTAAGGAATATCAATTTCATGAAAAGATAGGCCTGTCATCGTGACTCCTTTGATAGACTAATTAAAAAATACCAATCATCCTAGAAAGTTAATATACATAAATCATTTTATTAATTAAAATATAAGAAAAAAGGAGTTTTAATATGAAGCACCATATGATCAGGAATGTCAGGTGCTACTTTCTACTTTGCTAAAAATGTCGGTTTAATTTTGATTAAACCCAATTACAGTCAAATTGAACTTATAAAAGTCAAAAAATAAGCAAGTAAGGAGTTAATAAATGTGAAGCGAAATCTAGCAATCTTACTAGGGTTTTTGACGTTATGTCTCATGATCTCAGTTACTACCCCTAAAATGGAAGCACAAGCGGCAGGACCTAAAGTAACTATTAAAAAATATAAAGATAAGAAAGAATACCAATACGCAGTTATTAGTGGAGCTAAATATAAAAAAGCGAATGCTCAGATGCTTGCCTATACAAAACATGTTTACAGAGTGAATGAAAAACTCCAAAGAAAAATAAAGAGGATTTGAAAAAAGGATCTATCCCAAACGGAATTCCATATTTTGCTGTAATTACCTGTTCTAAAAAATTTAGTCAATCTTCTAAAGTAAGCATTTTCTGCGAGAAATATACGTATACAGGTGGAGCACACGGTATGCCTTATTCAAAAACCTTTAACTTCTTGAATGGGAAAAGTATGAGTTTAAAAGGAGCGTTTCAATCTGCTAAAAGTTATGAAGATGGTAAGGCCTATGCTAAGCGCTATATTCTAAGCCATCCTGAAAAATATCCATTTGCTGATAGCCATACAAGCATTGCAGGTCATTCTTTCTTTTGGACAACTAAAGGTTTGAAGGTCATTTTTGAGCCATACGAAGTTAGTTCATTCGCAGATGGTTTTAAATACGTTTCAATATCAAGCAAGTACTTGAAAAATTAAAAAGTATATAAAGCTAGCCTTTTGTATTAATAAAAGGCTTTTTTCTTATTTATACAGTTCAAGGGATAAAGCATATGGAATCGGTAGGAACGCTTAATCCAAGGAGAGCAATGAGTCTTTATCAGGTAATGAGAAGATAACATTAAATCCCCAATCTTATTAGATTGGGGTCTTTTTAGGTTCAATATCATTGGTGTTAAGGTAGGGACCTTATATGTCCATTTATAAAGCTCGTATCCAAAGAACGATTTATGGATATGGGTAAGAAGACTGTTATTCTTCCACTCTATGCAATTGCTGATCTGCAAATTCCCTGTAAAGAGGATGTGATTGGTAGAGCTCCTGATGTGTACCGCTTCCTGTGATTTTTCCTTTTTCAAGAAAAATAATCTGATCTGAATCAATAACTGTTGAGAGACGGTGGGCGATGACAATCGTGGTACGACCATTCATTAGATCGTTTAATGCTTGTTGCACAATTTTCTCCGATTTGCTGTCAAGGCTGGATGTCGCTTCATCTAGCATTAAAATTTCTGGATTTCTTAAAAACGCTCGAGCAATGGCAATTCGTTGGCGTTGGCCGCCAGAAAGTTTCATTCCTCTTTCGCCGACTTCTGTACTATAGCCATTTGGGAGATCTGCGATAAATTGATCGGCATAAGCCATTTTAGCGACAGTCTGAATCTCCTCATCGGTCACCTCACGCCTCAAACCGTAGCAGATATTATCCCGTATAGTCCCGGAGACTATCGGGCTTTCTTGTGATACATAACCGATATGACTTCGCCAAGAGGTAAGGGAGAAATCGTTGATTGATTTATCGCCAATGGTAATACGTCCACTATTGGGCTGGTAGTATCGTTCGAAGAGAGAGAATAGGGTTGTTTTACCGCTGCCGCTAGGTCCGACAATAGCGGTTACTTTTCCTGACTGGATAGTAAAGTTTATATCATGTAAGATTGTATCTTTTTCATTGTAACTGTAGTTGACATGTTCCACTTTTAAATCTGCATCTACGTGTTCAACGTCATCTGTAGCATTTGGCTCTGGGGCTAATTCAAGAATATCAATGATTCGTTCTGTGGCACCTGTAGCTTTTTGGAAGTGAGTGAAAAATGACGCCATTTGGGCCATTGGCATAATGATCTGAAACAGATACATGATGAATGCTACTAAAGAGCCCGCTGTTAAAGCACCGGATGAAACGCGCATGCCGCCATAACCCAGTAGCAGAACAAGCAGTGTCATCATGACAAGGCTAATGATTGGGCCAATTAACGATTGGGCCTTAGCTTCTCTTAAACCAAAATTGAATAAGTTGGTAATGCCTCGACGTCCATTCGCATATTCAACTTCTTCAGCATTGGAAGATTTAACAAGTCGAATTTCAGATAAAACCTGCTGAAGGACAGCAGTGAATTTTGCCGTTTCATCTTGTGTTCCTTTAGCGATTTTATACATCTTTTTACCAAGTGGAACAAGTATAGCAGCCGCAATCGGTATTGCAATGAACATCACAAGGGTCATTTTCCAATCTAAAATAAAGAGAACGATAATAGAACCAACAATGGAAATAATACCTGCAACAAAGTTTGCTAAGTGGTCAGAGATGAGATCTTTCACAACCGATGTATCATTCGTCATTCGGCTTACCGTCTCACCAGAAGGGTGTTCATCAAAATAACTGACAGGCAATACAAGTAGCTTCTTCCAAAGTCTATCTCGAATGCTCGCAACAACTGTTTGGCCAATACGATTCAATAAATAAATAGAGAAACCGCTTGCCAATGCCTGAGCAAGAATCGCTACGACTAGGAAGGATATACTTTTTGCGTTGATGGCGCTAATTGAAAAATCATTCACCAGGTTTTTAGTGAAAAGTGGTACGAGCAAGCCCACACCTGTCGTAATCAGACTTAGCAAGATGGCTATGCTGATTAAGAGTTTTGGCGGATTAGCTTGTTGTACAAGCTGAAGAAACGGACGCCAGCCTTTTTGATTCTTTTCTTGTTTCATAGAGTAGTGTTCCTTTCTCTCATAGTAATCAAATTATATACATCTTTTAAGTGTGTGTCAGGCAGCAGGGATTGAATAGTATTGAATCAAAAGGTAATTTGCAAAAGGGAGGGTAAGCTTTGAAGAATACTCCATATATCCTAAAACTAATTTAGAAATTGCAGCCAATCGAATGTTTAGTGAAGGTGTGGACTTAGGGTTACCGTATATAAAAATTAGTGGCAAAGGCCTTCCAGAAGCAGAAGGTTTGGCACTGTTTAATGGTCAAAAATATACAGGTGTACATCTTACTCAAAGAGATTCTCTATTTGTGACATTATTAGGTTATGGGAAATCAAAGATGGTCGAAGTGTCCTATCTGTGGGATAAAGGTGAAGAAAAAGAGCCAGTATCTTTTAATATCATCCGCTTTAAGCAAAAGAAAAAAGTTTCACAGGTAGGTAGTAAGATAAAGGTGAGCTATGAAATAAAAATGCCTATTGTCATGACAGAGTATCCACCGGACCATTTAAATAAAAAGGAAAAAAGAGAGCCCTTAAAAAAGTTTATTGAAAAAAGAATTGAAAAGGACATTGCAAAAATGTTTAAAAAATGTCAAGAGGCTTCTTCTGATGTAGTAGGAATAGGAGAAGATATTAGAGCGTATCATCCGGATCTGTGGAAGGAAGGAAAATGGAAAGAATTATATAAGGATATGGAAATAGAAGCGAAAGTAAATGTACAAATCGAAAGAAGTGGTAGCACTAGATAAGCTATCTGTCTACTGATTGTAATTTGGTTAGTATATTACTACTTATTAAAACAAACATGAATGTTACACATTCATGTTTGTTTAGTGAAAAGGCTATAGAATCTTGAATACTTCATTTTATATCAATAATAATAAAGCACTGATCATCACTTTTAGAGTTATCAATCGGACAGTTGGAAAGTGTTTGTAACATTTTTTTCTTAAATGCAGGCAAAGATAGAGATGCATTTTCCATAAGGAATGGATGCAAATACTCTGTACCAAGTGGGTCTACCCCATCTGTATATAGAAGTAGCCTACCACTGTTTTGATATAAAAGTGTTTGGGTTTCAAATTCCACATTTTTAAACAATCCAAGAGGAGGTGTAGTAGAGTGTAATTCAAATTGTGTACCATTCGCATCTTGCCACAGTGCAGATGGATGACCGGCATTTATGTAATCGATTTGCTGTTTATCTGTATCAATTAAAAGGAAAATAGCAGTACAATAATGCCTTGCATCTTCATTACTTTGAAACAATTCATGTAGATGATTATCCAACCCTTTCATCACTCTTTCAACTGTATGGCCTTCTTTCATAATTAATCTATGGAAAAGGGCATGAAGAGACATCGTGATTAATGCTGATGAGATACCATGTCCCATTACATCAAGAAGTATAATCCCGTATCGGGTTGAATCAAGTTGATATATCCCATAAATATCACCAGATAATTCTTTAGATGCTTTATAGAATGTTTCCATTTCAATATCTTCATTTTGAATAGGCATTGTTAAAGATGTCTGTTGGATTTTTCGAGCCAGTTCAAGCTCTCTTTTTGTTTCTATTTTGAATTGTTGGTTTTGTTCATTCAGTCTTAGAAGTTCCTCTGTTTGAGCTTCTAATGCTTCTAGTGTTACCTGTAATTCTTCAATCGCATCATGCTTAGCTTTTAGAGCTGCTTCAGCTTCTTTTTTTGCGATTAACAGTTCGTTTTCATACTTATTTCTTTGTCTAATTGGAATTAATATGCATGCCACATTGTTTCTTTCATTCATACTTTGTTTAGAAGCATTTATGAGTACAGGAATTTCTCCGCCATTCCTTGACTTTAAAGTTATATACAATTCTTCAACATGGCCCTCTAAAGCTATGAGTGGCATCAGATAAAGCTGAACAAAAAGACATGATGGGGAGGTAAGAATTAAATTAATATGTTCCCCTATCAAATTCTCTTTCTTATAATCTAGCAATTCTACTAAAGTTTGATTTACCAATGTGACAGTTCCGTCTTCTTCCATATTCAGAAAACCACATGGTGCACGATCCAATAGCTCATCCATTTCATAAAATCTCCTCTGTTTGTTTTTTCGTTAACTGTTCTTCTAAATATTGTCGGATCGTATTTGATAATTCTTCAGGATGGCTCATATGTGGACAATGTCCTATAGCATTCAATTGTTTTAACACACTGTTCGGTATATGCTGATGCGTATATTGTGTCACTGTTTCTGGAGCGATAATATCATTAGAGCATTGAACAATAAGTGTAGGATGTATTACATTTTCAAGATCTTTTCGGTTATCTGCAAAAAAAGTTGCCTTAGCAAAATTAAGCGCCATTATAGGGTCCGTCGAACAAAAACGGGTTTCTAGCTCTTGTTTAACTTGTGGACGACTTGGATTATTTGTCACGGTTGCTGCAAATATATTTGCCCAGCCTATGTAGTTTTTCTCCATTAATTCGATTAAACCAAGGAGCTCACTCTCTTGAAAGCCTCCGATGTATTGGGGTGGCTCATTAAGGTAACAAGGAGAAGGACCAACCATTATCAGATGCGAAAAGTATTCGGGATGTCTAAAACTTGCGAGCATGCCAATCATACAAGAAACAGAATGGCCCACGAAAATAGCATCTGTTAACTGTAAAGTAGCACAAATCTCTAATATATCTTGGGCATAGCCTTCAAGTGTACTATATCTATTTGAATCGTAGAAATTTATATCAGTATTTCCTGAACCGACGTAATCGAATAGAACTACTTGGTAATCGCCTTCAAATTTCTGTGAAACTGCACTCCACACTGTTTGATCGCAACCAAACCCTGGTGCAAAGATGATCGTTTTCGTACCTTTACCAGTTAATCGAACATTATTACGCAGTAAGATATTATTTTCCATACTGATATCCCTTTCTTCTATTATTCTAAATCGAGTTTAATCATAACATACTTAATCTATGGAAAGATAATTTTCAAGTTTTACAGTTTGGAGTCAAATAATTATTAAAAAAGTCCTAGGGGCTACACATTTTCTATGGAAAGAGCTTAAGCTGAAAGCTAAGCATTAAGCATGACGAGATGGAAGTCAAGACTGCGTAAGGTGATGTCTTTAGTACGAAGCAATTATGAATGAGCGAGGCAGAGTGGTTTACAATGTGGTCGAATACTTTTATAGTGTTGAGGGTAATGGGTAATCATACATACTTTTAAGCTTGAAATATAAAACCCTATTAATAGGAGAAGGTCTTATGTCAGAAAAACAAAAGTCATCCAATCGAGTTATTACACTTTTGACAATCATTGCAGCATTTTTGATGGGATTTATTGATGCCTATACTTTTATGGCGCAAAACCACGTGTTTGCGAGTGCTCAGACAGGGAATATGGTGACGTTTGCCGTGAAGCTGTTTTCTGGAGAATGGCGGCAAGCTGTCCGTAATATCATCGTGTTCTTTGGATTCGCGCTAGGTGTTTTCTTAGGAGAGATTTTTCTTGTGAAGTTTGCGGAGCTGAGAATGCTCAAATATCGATTGTTTCTCTATTTCCAGGCTGCTCTACTATTGTTGCTAGCTATATATCAGCTTCAATTAGATACGCGTGTGATGGGCGTATTACTTGGAATTTTATCAGGCTATGAATTAACAATGTTCCGGAAAATTAGAGATACACAAGTGAACAATGGAATTATGACAGGCAATGCGAAAAATTTAATGAACAGCTTATATCGTATTCTATTCAATAAAGAGAAGAAGGCAAAAAGCGATTTCCTCAATCAATTGACAGTCATTGTGATGTTTATCTTCGGCGTAGGTATTGGGACGCTCGTTGTGCAATGGCACGCTACCTATAGCTTATGGTTTGCCTTCTATCTTGTTTGCTTGTCCATTGTGAGCATGTTTTTTGTAAAAGAATAAGGGACAATCCTCCTATTTGGATGTTTACTTTTTACCATTAAAGGTAGAAGTATATAAGGTTTAAATATCCAGTATAGGAGGATTTTGTATTGAATAAATTAGTTGGTGAAAGCCGTTCCTTTTGGCGCATGTCAGCCAAAGGGCTAAGTTACACGAAGCTTGCCAATACGGTCGAAGTGGATGTGGCTGTTGTAGGTGGAGGAATTTCAGGTATTTTGGCATCTTACTTTTTAGCAAAGAAAGGCAAGAAGATAGCATTATTGGAATCAAGAGAATTAATTAGCGGCACAACTGGAGGTACGACTGCAAAGCTGTCGGCTCAGCATGAGCTCGTTTACAATAAACTAATTAAACAAAGTGGAGAAGAGTTAGCAAGACTTTATTATGAAGCGAACTCAAAGGCTATCGATATGGCCGAGTCCCTTGTAGAAGAATATGGGATTGATTGTGATTTTGAAAGAACAGATGCGTACGTCTTCTCACAAAAAGAACGTTCTCTAGAGCAATTAGAAAGTGAGGAAATTGCTTACCGGAAATTAGGAATAGATGGACAGATGGTCGATGACATTCCTATTTCTTTTGATATAAAAGGGGCGCTTGTTATGAGGAATCAAGCACAATTCCATCCGGTTAAATTTCTGCAGGGTATTTTAAGAGAATTGGAAGACATGGGGGCCCATATTTATCAGCACACTAAATATATAGGTTATGAAAGAGACGGGGATCGTCTTACTCTTAATACGGATACGCAATTCCAGGTTAGATGTGATGATATGATCCTAGCTACATTGTTCCCCGCAGAAGATCCAGAGTCATTTTATTCGAAAACCATGAAACCCTCTACAACACATTTAACCGCGTTTGCTCACCTGAATCGAAATTTGAAAGGTATGTATATAAGTAATGATAGGCCGGAGCTTTCTTTTAGGTCCGCGTATTATGAGGGAGAACCTGTTTTAATTATCGGTGGACAATCTCATCCAACTGGCGATAATGCCTCTACAGCGGAAAGGTATGAATCTATTAAAGAAAGAGTAGAAAAAGAATTTGGCTTAACCGAAATGATGGACTATTGGTCAGCACATGGTTATCTTACACCCGATTCACGTGCCTTCATAGGGAAATTGCATGAAGGAACTGATTCCATTTACGTTATGACTGGCTTTAATGAATGGGGTATGACAACTGGCATAGTGGGAGCAGAGTTGATTACCGATTTAATTATGGGAGAAGAAAGCCCATATCAGCCATTGTATGACCCAAATCGCAGTTTGCCAACGCAACAGGGTCATGAGAAGAAATCAACTCCAACTATTTTAGATGAAGCAGCTGAACTTAAGGAAGGGCAAGCGAAGAAGTTTGAAGTAGATGGAAAACCTGCAGGGATGTATAAGGATGCAAATGGCGAGGTTCATTTTATGAACTTAGCCTGTACACATCTCGGCTGCGAAGTGAAATGGAATGATGGAGACCATACATGGGATTGTCCATGCCACGGTTCTATCTTTGATGGAAAAGGAGAAGTCATATCAGGACCTGCAAAAGAACCGTTGAAGAGAGTGAACCCATTTTAAAGTATGAAAAGAAAGCTCTAAATCTTTTAAAAGATTTAGGGCTTTCCTTATGTTAAATCAAAGGAGGAAGATATAAAAAAGCCAGCAGGGTAAATCTGCATGGCTTTACGGTTATTATTTAAATTTTACATTCGGACGTTTATCGCTATGCAATGCATTTTTGATAAATTCATCGCTTAGAGGTAAGTGTTCTTTCAGAAGTGATTTTGGTGTTTGAGACATCCATTGATTAAGTGAGATATCTGCATAGTGATCACTCTTGAAGATTTCAAGGAAGCGGAGAGGAGTATCTCCTGTATTTTGGACATAGTGGCCCATCGCAAATGGAACATAGCCAACATCACCAGCTTGATAATCATATGTCCGTGCTTTGCCGCCAGAGGCAAACACAGTCATGCGGCCTTGTCCTTCAAGATAGTACTGCCATTCATCATTGTTTGGATGCCAATGTAATTCACGGACAGCACCAGGTTCTAATTCAACAAGGGCTGCTGCCACTGTCGTAGAGGCTGGGAAGTTATTTGAATCTGAAATCCATACTTTACCGCCGTTTGTTACAATTGGTTCTACATCATGGAGTTTGAAGCTATAAGGGTTTTTAACAAATTCATTTGCATCTTCCGGTAAGTCTTGCGCAATCGGTCCAGGTACCTTTCCTTGGAACATATAGCGTTCGCTGCTAGGGAAATTATCAAATTCCTCTTCTGAAACCCCAAAGTTTGCAGCAAGGACGTCTTTTGGTGTGTGTGCGAACCAATCTGTAATCGAGAATGTACTATTCTCTGAGAAACTACCATCATCAAATGCGAGCAGGAATTCGGCTCCTTCGCTTAGACCCTTGATAGAATGTGGAACACCTCTTGGGAAATACCACAAATCTCCTTCCTCTACATCGTCTACAAACTCACGGCCATCAGGAGAGATAGCTGTAATTCTCGCTTTTCCTTTAATCATGTAAGACCATTCGCCTTCTTTGTGCCAATGAAGCTCACGTACCCCTCCTGGCTCTAAATGCATATTAACGCCAGCGATAGTAGTAGATGCAGGCATCTCGCGAACTGTTACCTCACGAGACCAGCCGCCATATTCTACACGCATATGTGATAAAGCATACGGGAATTTTAAGTTTGGCATAGTCCCTTTATCAGTCGTAGGGGGAACTAAAATATCTGGATTTTGGCGGTCAATTTCCGGATTTTGGGCACCCCAAATTTCTCCTCCGCGCTCACCGCTCATTGGTTGTGGGTTAGTGTTTTCATTTTGTTTATTTAAAGTCATTCTTGAATTTCTCCTTTCAATATGATTGGATTTTTCAAAAAACGAGTTAGTTGCCAATTGCTAGTCCGCCAGCACGCGGATCTGCTCCTGACTCAAGGCGATCAGGCCAGATGCGAATTGCCTGCGCATGACCCATCAAGTCACTGAAGTTTTCTACCATGGAAACGTTAATATGCCCTAGCTCCTCGAGTTTTTTTGCAATTTCTTTATCATAACGGCTCTCTAAACGAAGTCCTCGTATATCATCTCCCCATGTACGGCCGAGAAGCCATCTTGGAGCATCGATTGCTTCTTGGACAGAGTAATGCTGGTTTAATATTCGCATGATAATCAGTGCTTGTGTTTGCGGTTCGCCGTCTCCGCCCATTGCTCCAACAACTAACTCGGGTTTGTCGTCTTTGAATACCATGGAACAAGTCAACGTATGGGCAGGGCGTTTATTAGGTTCTAAAGTGTTGTGCGCTTTTGGATCAAGCGAGAAGTAAGCACCACGGTTTTGAAGCATCATGCCTGTCCCTTCTGCGACGAAACCTGAGCCCCATTCCCAATAGAGGCTTTGGATGACTCCAACTGCATTGCCTTCTTCATCAACTGCACAACTAAATGTTGTATCGCCTTTCTTGGCATATCCGTTTTCCGGAGGTCCAAGCGATGGATCATGCATTTTTTTAACGCGTTCTTCAAAGTATTCTTTACTTAGTAAGATATCAGTTGGAACTTTATTGAATGCGGGGTCATCTAAATATTGGTCCCGGTCCATAAATGAAAATGCAGTAGCCCGAGTAAAGTAGTCAATAAATTTTTCCTCTTGGCCAATTAGGCTTGTGATATCTAAATGATCCATCATACCAAGAATTTGGAGTGTGACCATTCCAGCTGAATTGGGCGGCGGCGAAATGACTTTGCGGTCGCCGTATTCTACAGAAACAGGTTCCACCCATTCTGCTTTGTGATTAGCAAAGTCTTCTCTTGTTAGCAATCCTCCATTTTTTTGTAAAAATGCTGTAACCATATCGGCTATTTCACCTTTGTAAAAGGCATCTTTACCGTGTTCTGCTATTTTCTCGAGAGTTTTTCCTAGATCAGGATTCTTAAGGATGTCGCCTTTGATATACGGAGCGACACCATCTTTGAGGTAAACCTTAGCTGTCGATGGGTATGTGCGGAGTAATGTAAGAGCACTTTCTGAGAACTTAGCAAGAGAGTCTCCAACAGGGAATCCATTGTAAGCATAATCAATCGCTGGCTCTAAACAATCTTTTAATGGAAGCTTTCCAAACCGCTCATGCGCTTCAATCCATCCGCTGACAGCTCCTGGTACAGTAGTAACTGCTTTAGCTCCGCGGATGTCCATGCCATCTTCCCGATTGAATTGATCGCGCGTGACATTTTTGCCGGAATGTCCAGTTGCATTTAAGGCGTGACGTTTACTTGTTTTTGCATCATAAATTAACCAAAAAGAATCGCCTCCTGCTCCTGTCATATGAGGGAAAACAACACCTAGAACTGAGTTGGCTGTAACCATCGCATCAATGGCATTTCCACCTTTGATAAGAATCTGGTTTGCGGCCATGGAAGCAAGTTCGTTAGGTGTGGCAACTGCATTTTTGTTAGATATAAAGGAGTTGCCGTAGCGAGGATCAATATCTTCACCATATACACTGGATTTTTGAACCATTTAAGTACCTCCAAATTAGAAATTTTATAGGTAATTTTGTCCCTATAACTATGCATACCCTTTTACATATGGGTAAAACATATTAATTTTTAGAAGGTGGTTTAATACGATTCCATTTCACTACGTTTTCTAAAATAAGGGCCATCAATATGCCCATTAATAAGCCATTGCCGACAATTGGCTGAACTACCTTTGGAAGGGAAGAAAAATAAGAGTCAGGCATAATCATAATAACGATGGCTAAAAAAAGGGGAAGGGCAGAGCGATATACATTTCGCTTGTTCAGTTCTATTTTCTTAAAGAAATCCATGGATGATTTTAATAGCTGCAAATAAGCAACAAAGAGGACCATACTGCCTATGCTAAGAGGAATATTGGAAAAGAAATGCGCGGCAGGCGGTATCAATCCCATCATGAAAAATAGGACACTGCCTATTACAAAAGGAAGGCGCTTAACAATGCCTGATTGTTCTAAAAACCCGATTGATGAAACGAAGGGTGCATAAGGAACTAATCCAAATAGACCGCTCAATCCAGACAATACACCTGAAATGGTGAGGCTGCGCTTGTATTGTTTCTTGCTCGTTTCTTCATCATATAGATTTTCAGTTCCTTTTAAAGCACCAAATGTATTTGCCAAATTCATCAAGCCTGTAATGACAGCCATCACTATAATGCCAATATTCCAAGCGGGTTTGCCCAAATTAAATAGTTGGAACTTAAAGGTAGCATCTGTTTTAACAGAATGCTCTGGTCCAAAAATAAGAGCATAAGCAATCCACCCGACAACTATTCCGCCGAGAAGTGAATACTTGCTATATTTAGTGGGCGCTTTCACATTGATAAAAATCATTATGGCTGCGATGATAAACGTCAAGGCCGCTACTGATAATTTGATTTTTGCATCATCAGGCGCGTTACCCATTGGTATACCTAACATGCCTTTTAAAAAAATTTGGATTAATTGAATGCCAAAAAGTAACATAAATACAGCCATGACACCTGGTTTGAAAAGCTTTGAAATAGCAGGTCCCCAGCCAAAAAGCCCAATAGCTATATTTAAAACAGCGGAAATCAGGATTCCAACTGTCAAACTGCCCCCTAATTCCCCGAGGGAAGTCCCTTGTGCGGTAGCCATGCTGACAATTGATAAAATCATTCCCCACCATAATCCAGATTGACCTTCAAGAATGGCTCTTTTGTGGCCAATGAAAGCTTGCAATAAACAAGCTGCTCCTGTCACTAAGAAGGATAACTGTAACGTGGTAATAATACTGTCTTGTCCAAGCTTAAATGCTTTTCCCACTGTTAATGGGATGATGACAATATTGGCGAAAATAAAGAAAAACCACTCAATCCCTGCAATCCATTGAGATGGCTCCTTTAGGCCAGAAAACTCCTTCTTCATTTCTTTTTTCATATTTTGTTCCATTACCTAACCTCCAATCTTTTAGGTTAGTAGAAGATTCCCTAAAAAAATAAAATAAAACGAAATTAGGTTTATTAATACTATTAAAATCTAGATATATATACCTTAAAAATGTAAATACATGTATGAAATATTATGCTATATTTTAGGTGATAGACCATTGATGGGATGGAAGTGAGAAATGACAATGTCTAAAACTACTATAATTGATAAAGAAGCTGCTCGTCGGATCAGAGAGGGAATGAAAGCAGATTGCACAAAATGTTTTAGTCTCTGTTGTACTGCTCTAAATATTGTTGCTTCAAGCGATTTTTCAATTAATAAACCGGCAGGAACTCCCTGCCTGAATTTGCAACCTAATTACAGCTGTCAAATACACAGCCAGTTGAGAGATAAAGGCTTCAAAGGATGTACAGTTTTTGATTGCTTGGGGGCGGGGCAGGTCGTTTCTCAGGTTACTTTTAAGGGACAGAGTTGGCGAGGAAATCCTGAAATAGGGAAGAAGATGTTTCAGGTATTTCCAATTATGGAGCAACTCCATGAAATGATTGCATATGTTTCAGAAGCTCTGTCTTATGAAATACCGGAAGATATAGCAGATAAATTGAGCAAACAGTTAAAGAAATTGCAGTATTTAACTGAGTTGGATGCAGATGATTTACTTGCCCTTGATTTAATAATGTACCGTTTTTCTTTAAATGAGCTTCTAACTATAGCAAGTAATTTTGTTAGGGAAAAAGCGATTAGTAAACTGCCTGGTAATCGAAATATAAAAGATTTTGATCATGCAAGAGTCGACTGGATCGGAAAGAAACTAGAAGGAAAAGATTTAAGGGCTTCTGATTTTAGAGGAGCTTATTTGATTGCTTCAGATATGAGAAATTCAGATTTGAGAGAAGTAAATTTCATTGGTGCTGATTTACGAGATGTTAATTTGGGTGGAGCTGATCTTTCTACTAGTATGTTTTTGACTCAAATGCAAATCAATTCAGCAAAAGGAAATGAGATGACCCGGTTGCCAATATATATACAGAAACCTTCTCATTGGTAAAGGTAGCTATCGCTGTCTGTTCTATATTTTTAATCTTCAGGTAATATGAGCTGCTGAATAACCCTAGCGTTTGATAAAACCGTGCAGTTTCTCTGAGGGAAGCTCTGAAAAGCATGTATGCTTGCTTATTTACTTTTATTGATGACAATACAAAAAGGCCTTTGTTCAGCGTCTTGAACAAAGGCATTTCTCTTATACAAATGGACGTCTTACACCTGCAATTACATTACAGTGTGAATTGACAACTGGTGAAATCATTACCTTCTGTGGCCATGATTCGATTACTTTGTTGTCGCCGAGATAGATTGCTACATGCCAGATAGTGTGTGTACCTGGCTCATAGTAAAAGATTAAATCACCGCGCTGCCGCTTGTTGTAGCTTACTTTTTTAAATTTCGAAGAAGCAAACAGTTTGCGGCTGTTCCACTCATTGCCAGGGTGTGCGTGTTGGATGCTTGATACTGGGACAGGGTTAATCCCGCCTGCATACAATCCTTGCGTTACTAGCCCACTACAATCTAGTCCATAGCTTGGTGAAGAGGAAGCGCCGACGATATAGGGTTTTCCTAAATATTTATAGCTTTGTGTTATCATCGCTTCGATATGTTCTTTACGTCCATCCCAAGCAAAGGCTTTTAGTGGTGCAATATACTGGTCAATGCTATACCATGATGCTTCACTGAAACCTAATTTCTTCCAAGTTTTTATATCCACATTACCTGTAACGGGCAGATGATTTTTGGCTTGGAAATTACGTACGGCATTATATGTGGCATCGTTATATTTAGCATAGCCGTTGGGTCCGATAATCCCAAGTTTATTCATAACTTTCCATGTCTTGATTCCTTCGTAGCCTCGACTTAAATTATAGCCAACTTTCCCTGTGGGCTTGATTTGTTTATATTGAACTTGATAGTAGGCTTTGGGATTTTGATAACCCTTCGTTTTTACCACAAAGTGTTTATGAGCGGTAAAATAGTTGCCATTCGTCAATTGAAGGCGCGGTGTTCCTTTAGAAGAGGAGACAATTCGCTTAACATGCAAATAGGTGCCTTTCTTTTCAAAGCTTACTTTCTTTTTAAATTCAACATCTTTATACATGGAGGTACCTGCTATTACCTTTACAATCACAG
Source organism: Rummeliibacillus sp. TYF-LIM-RU47 (assembly GCF_008638315.1). Taxonomy (NCBI): domain Bacteria; kingdom Bacillati; phylum Bacillota; class Bacilli; order Caryophanales; family Caryophanaceae; genus Rummeliibacillus; species Rummeliibacillus sp. TYF-LIM-RU47. The sequence goes on from NZ_VVIR01000001.1 coordinate 415,090, forward strand.
GATTGGTCTTATAGAACGTTGATACTTCTTTTGCCTGTGCAGTAGATTCCTTGCCAATCGCAGGGGAGAGCAAGAGAATACTTGCCATCAAACCCATTAACCATTTTCGCTTCATCTGTTAACCTCAACTTCCATAGTAGAATAAAAGACTTAAGTTTCTCCTTTAATAGCTGATTGCCCGATATTTGTCATCTTTCCAATGTTTTTTAAATGTACTGATTTTCATGCTGCTTTTTTTACCTGTCCATGGGTCATTAAAATAAACTCTTGAATTATCATAACCTGTTACAGTTAATGCGTGATTTACAAAACCATCGACATTCGCTACCCATACAACTACCGGGTGATTACGATTGATTTGTTTTTTAATCGATGTAAACGATTTGCCTGTCATGTTCACCGAGGAACCGGCATATTTTTTGACTAGTTTCATCAATGCAGGAGGGAAGATCCACCAACCTGCTTTACTATAGGGACTGCCAACGAAGCCTAGATTGCCATTTAATGTACTAGTTCTTGGCATTTCCCTGGCCATTTTCATCTTATCCACTTTGGCTCCTTTATACTGGAGCATCATGGTGACGGCAGTAATTTCACAACCAGTTGGCAACTCAGGAAGCTGATTAATGACCTTTACGTTTAGGTTTTTATAATATTCGCTTAAGCCATTTGCTTCAATCCACCCTAACAATTTGCCATTATATGAAATTCTGTACCATAGTTTTCCGCCAGCTTTAGCAGATCTGCTTATGTACATTTTCTTGCTCTTATAGTTGAAGCTGCGGTGGCTTGGTTTCATGGAATTCTTGTCTACATTATAGGGATTATGTTTATAGATAGGGTAATTTTTCTTTTGCACTGTTTTGATTTTTAGATAGAAATTCTGCTTTTTTTCATCTATCTTTTTATAGTAAAAATGTTTTGCCTTTAAAGGTGTTTCCTTCGGTGGTTTCGTTTGTGGAACTTCTTTACTTTCATCTGATTCTTCAGAAGGAGTTTGTGGATTGGTTGGTTTATTTACCTCTCCGTCGCTTTCATCATCGGTTTTAGGAATAGCCTCTGTAGCACTGGTTGGTGTGTCCTCTAGCAACTGATCGACACGCTGATTTTCTTCGTGTATAGCTGGTGTCTGTTTTAAGATTCTTTGCTGATTTAGCTCATTTGCCTTTGGGAGTTTGGGTGTTTCATTTGCCGCATGAACAGAATAGAGAGAAGGCTCTGCAAATAGAAGCGAAGCAGCCACTATAGTAGATAAGCCAATTTTCTTCCTATTATTCTTCATTTATAGTCCCTCCAATGTTAATTTATTTATAATGTATTACCCATTCATGCTAAAAGTATATAGGTTAATGGGTTAATTTACAAAAAAATTAAAAAATGGAATGTAGCTTATAGTCCTTTTTCTTTATATTTATTTAAAAAAGTTCGCTTAAAAAATAAGCGAACTTGGTTAAGCTATTTTTGTTTAGCTGATGCTCTCGATTGAAGGCTCCACTCCTGCTTCTTGATTGGGTTTTTTATAAACTTCATCTTTGGTATAGATAGTTAAACCTGTTGTATCTTTTGTTGATCGTGAGAATAGCAGACTTATGATATATCCATATACATATGCAGAACAGAATGAAACGATACTAACTGTAAACGGCGTTAAATTAGTCTTTTGAACAAAATACGCTGTAATTGCACTTAAGAATAGGCCGATTAATACACCTGGTGTATTTGCGCGTTTTGTAAATATACCTAATGCAAAAATGCCGGCAATAGGTACACCAAACAATCCGGTAATAGCTAGGAAGAGATTCCATGTTTCTGCACGATTAGTTGAAATTAGATAAAGAGCTGCAGCCATACCGAGTAGGCCTGCTATGATGACGATGATACGAGCCAACCAAACATCTTTTTTCTCATCTTTTCCAAAGAAACGTTGTTTAAAATCAACCGTTACACAAGCAGAAATACTATTCAAGCTTGATGAAATAGTTGATTGGCAAGCTGCGAAAATAGCAGCAATCAGAAGACCTGCTACGCCTGCCGGCAAACTGGAAACGATAAAGTAAGGAACAAGAGCAGACGTATTAAAACCTTCGGGAAGTGAAGTAACATTGTTGTAATAACTGAAAAGCACAGTTCCCATACCGAAGAAAACAGGAATTGTTACCAAAGCTAAAATGCCGTTTGTCCAAAGAGATTTATTGGTTTCCTTAATGGAACTCGTGGTTTGATAACGCTGCACCACATCTTGGCTCGCCGTATATTGATGTAGATTATTAAAAATAGAGCCCAAGAAAATAATGGGAATGGCTGCAGCTGCACCTCCGAATTGGAAGTTTTTCGCCGTGATTAATTTATCATGGTCCATCGCGTTTTGCATCACCGTAGAAAAGCCGCCGTCAATCGCATGAATCCCTAAAAAGACAAGCAGAATTGCTCCGCCCAATAGAATAATTCCTTGGATAACATCACTCCAAATAACACCTTCCATACCACCTAGGAATGTATAGATGATACATAGACCGCCAACAGCTGTAGCGATAATAATCGGATTAATATCAGATACAAGTGTGATAGCCAATGTCGGCAAATAAATAACGATGGCTACGCGTCCAATATGGAACAGTGTGAATAGCAAGCTGCCAATAAAGCGAAGAGATACCCCAAATCGTGCTTCTAAATATTCATAGGCAGTTGTCACATTTAACTTTCTGAAGAAAGGAACATAAAAGTAGATTAAGACCGGAATAATCACCAAAATCGTGAGATTCCCGGCTGCATAGGACCAGTCAGATAAAAAAGCCTGTTCAGGTGTTGACATATATGTAATCGCACTTAAAGTCGTTGCATATATACTAAACCCGGCAGCCCATGCGGGAATTTTGCCACTAGCTGTAAAGAAAGCATCTGTATTTTTGCTTGATCTCTTTGTGAAATAAATCCCTACCGCCAACATAGCCAGCAAATAAAGAACAAGTACCGCCCAATTGGCCGTTCCAAAGCTAATTTTCTCCATCAAACTCACCCTTTCAATAAATAAAACATTTTTTATTTATACAAAATTCTTTCAATTTAGCCCGTAGCAATCTACTAAAAGATTGCTAAAATTATAGCTCATATTTTTCCACAAGGTGTTTAACTGCATCTTTCTTTGCTGGATCAAGAGAAGACATTGGCTGTTTGACGGTGCCGGCTTGAATGCCTTTTACGTTCAAAATTTCTTTTAACGTTTGATACAAGCCAAGCTCTAAAATCTTTTCAATCAAATCATTGGTTTTATGTTGTACTTCGTAGGCCTCTGCGACTTTGCCGGTTTGGCATAAATCCCATATTTGTTTTGCTTGTTTTCCGTTTACGTTATAGGTGCTGCCGATTGCTCCGTCGACACCGCTGATCGCTCCGTAAATTAACATTTCATCAAACCCTGAGTAAATAAGTTTATTAGGATATTGTTTTCTAAGACGTTCAAGTAAGAAGAAGTTACCGTCTGTATATTTCACACCTATAATCTTTTCATTTTGGAAAAGCTCATCAAACTGAGCCATTGACATAGAAACACCAGTAAGCGCAGGAATAGCGTAAATAATCATATCGTTGCCAGTTTCACGAATAATTGTTTCATAGTAAGCTTTGATTTCTTGGAATGTAAATTTGTAATAGAAAGGCGTGACGGCAGAAAGGCTATCATATCCAAGTTCTGTTGCATATTTACCAAGCTCAATTGCTTCATTAAGATTAAGCGAGCCAACCTGTGCAATTAATTTAACTTTACCTTTATTTTCATCGCTTACAATTTGAAAGATCTGCTTCTTTTGTTCCGTGGAAAGTAAGAAGTTTTCTCCTGAACTTCCATTTACATAAAGTCCATCAATTTGTTGAACATCAATGTTAAACCTTACGACATCACGTAAACCTTGTTCAATTATTTGACCATTTTCATCAAATGGTACAAGCAATGCAGAAAATAAACCTTTCATTACTCATTCCTCCTATTTACTAATTGATAAAACAATACGCAAAATATATAATATTGTCAGACCAATTTTTAGTTAGTACCATCATAAAAGGCTCAAATTGAAAAGTCAATATTTTTTGTAAGGGTTTTCATATAGTTGCGGCTTATAGATCAGAGTCGTTATGATAGAAAAAAAGAGGAGAAGAAGGTGAAAGATGGTTATCCAGAAGATATCTTTGGTCGACCTTGCAATTGATCGAATAAAAAATTATATCAAAGACCAAGATTACAAACCGAATGATAGATTCCTATCTGAAAAAGAGTTGGTAGCCAAGCTTCAGGTAAGTAGAACGGTTGTTAGAGAAGCGCTCATATCTCTCCAAACCATTGGCATATTGACTATCAAATCAGGTGGCGGAGTTTATATTGCAGAACCAAAGCTTGATTCCATTACAGAAATCTTGAAATTTCATTATGATACGTATGGGATAAAGCTTAAAGAATTAATTGAAACGCGAGAGATTGTTGAAATGGGTGCTCTAAGATTAATCATTGAAAATAATACGCTCGCAGATACAACCAAATTAACAAACTTAAATGAATCCTACTATCAAGCGATTATAGCAAAGGATGATCCTAAGCCGTATGATCGACTATTTCACCAAGCTTTAATGAAAGCTACTGATAATAGTACGTACTATTTATTTAGTGAAATTATCAACGAATACTTTTCATTCGTTTGTATTGATGTAAAAGAAAAAGAAGACGAACTGCTACAAGCATATACAGAACATAAAGCTATTATTGAAACTATAGAAACAGGAAACCTTCATGAAGCGCAAAATAAAATGAAAAAGCATTTTGAACCTATTTTTAAATTGGTTCAACAATTAAAGGAGATACCTGACGATGGAGCCGATTCAATCATCTGAAAGAAAGTCATTAAAGAAAATGATCATCCAAGAAATTAAGCAATATATTATTGATCATGAATTAAAAGCTGGCGACCAGCTCCCAACTGAAAGGAAATTCACAGAGTTATTCGGAGTGAGCAGATCTGTGGTCAGAGAAGCACTGAGCTTTCTTGAAAATACGGAAATCATTACTGTACGCCAAGGACATGGAGCATTTTTAAACGAAACAAATTTTGAAAATTTATTGGACAACTTTTTCTTCTTATGGCAAATCAATAGCGGGAAAATGAAAGAAATTGTGGGCTTAAGGGCACTTTTTGAATCAAGTGCTATTGATGAAATTGTGAAGGCAAATCGCAAGGACGAATTAGATCGCCTAAAAGAATTGGTGGAAAATAGTGCAGGGCTTACCACCCCGGAAGAATTCAGAATTGCTGATCTTGCCTTCCATAAGGAGCTTTTGAAAGCAACGGGCAATGAGTTGTTTATACAAATGACTAATATGATTACAAGCTACTTTTTCCAAGTGCAGCATGTACAGCTGACCCATGCAGAATATCAGGCCATTATTAAAGAACATCAGGAAATAGTTGCAGCCTTGCTAGCGGGAGACGCAGAACGAGCCAAAAAGCTCTTGACAAATCACATGAAAAATACACGTGCATAGGGGGCTACCATGGCTAAATATTTAACAATAGATATCGGCGGCACCTATATTAAATATGGATTGGTTGATGAGCAGCTACATCTTATTGATAAGGGAAAAGTAGCTACAAAGAGAAATATGGAGTCTGCCATTTTACAACAAGTAGACGAGATAATAGAAAAATTTTTAAGCGTAAGCTCATTAAATGGAATCGGTATAAGCACAGCCGGAATTGTTGATAGGCAGAAAGGCGAAATTGTATACGCCGGGCCTACAATTAAAAATTATAAAGGCACTTCCTTTAAAAAACATATAGTTGAAAAGTTTGATTTGCCTGTTCATGTTGAGAATGATGTAAATGCTGCATTGTTAGGCGAAATATGGAAAGGTGCGGCGCAACATCACGATCAAGTCTATTGCATTACACTAGGTACGGGGATAGGTGGTGCCTATTATGATGAGGTAATTGTAGATGGCTACCATTTGCAAGCTCACTCGGTCGGCTATTTATTATATGACCCTGCTTCTAAAACAAACTATGAAATGAGGGCTTCCACCTCTGCTTTATCAAGGAAGGTTGTAAAAGAATTAGGCACTGATTTTACAGTGCAAGATGCCTTCGACAAAGCGAAACTAGGTGATGTGGGCTGCACCGCTATGATTAGAGATTGGTGTAAGGAAGTCGCGAGGGGGCTTTCTGAAATTATCCTGTTGGTTGATCCAAGCTGCATAATAATTGGTGGAGGCATTTCTCAACAAGGAGACTTTTTATTGCACCTCATTGAAGAACAGGTGGAGGAGTTCTTGCCATCCCATTTTTTAAAGACGGAAATTAAAATGGCGCAACTTTATAATGATGCAGCCTTGTACGGCGCTGTATACCCATTTTTTAAGGAGGAAAAGTAGAATGATCCAACAAGTCAAAGACGGTCTGATTGTTTCATGCCAAGCTTTACCGAATGAACCATTACACAGTTCTTTTATCATGTCAAAGATGGCGTTAGCTGCCTGGCAGGGGGGCGCAAAAGGGATACGTGCAAACTCAAAGGAAGATATTATAGCGATTAAAGAAGAAGTGGATTTGCCTATTGTAGGCATAGTAAAGCGCGATTATAGAGATAGTGATATCTATATTACAGCCACTACGAAAGAAATTGATGAATTGCTAGAAAGCCAATGTGACATGATTGCGCTGGATGCAACAAGCAGAAAACGCCCTGGTGACATTCATTTAAGTGAGTTGGTTGCGTATGTGAAAGAGAAGGCTCCTGAATGCCAGCTGATGGCAGATATTGCAACGCTTGAAGAGGCAATCGAAGCAGAGAGATTGGGTTTCACTTGTATCTCTACGACATTGCATGGCTATACAGAAAAAACAAAGGGGAAGAAATTATATGATAATGACTTTGAATTTCTTAAGAACGTTCTCAGTCAAATTAAGATACCAGTTATTGCAGAAGGCAATATTTTGACCCCTGAAATGTATCAGCGATGCATGAAGATAGGTGCTCACGCATGTGTAGTTGGAGGAGCAATCACACGACCAAAAGAAATCACTCAGCGCTTTGTGGAAAAGTTTTAAACTGTAAAGTCTTTAATCTCACCAAGGTTAAAGGCTTTTATTATATATATCAAATATCTGGTGAGTTCTTATATATACATAATATTTGGGTGAATCACACATAATTTTATATAATTAAAATGAAGTATTAAATTTGATAAGAAGGGTTTTGAAATTATGGTTGCGAGTATTCGTAACATTACCATCTCCAACAAAGATGAAATTTTAGCACTGCATGTAGCTAAAGCGCAAGAAGGGTTTATTGAAACAACACAAGAATGCTTAGAGGAAGCCGGTGAGAATGCCAATTTTGTCCCCGTTGGTTTGTATGTAGACGACATTCCTGTAGGGTTCGCCATGTATGGTGCCTTTCAGGATGAAAAAGAGGGACAACGAGTGTGGCTAGATCGGTTTTTGATTGATTCGCATTACCAAGGAAAGGGTTATGGTCGTCTTTTTCTTGAGCAATTAATCCAGCATTTGATTGCAAAGTATCAGTGTAAGAAAATCTATTTAAGCGTATATGATAACAACAAGCATGCTATCCATTTGTATCAGCAATATGGGTTCTTCTTCACCGGTGAACTAGATACCAAAGGAGAGAAAGTAATGGTTAAGGATATTTCGAACTAAATTTTTAAAAAAATCCAACGAATAAAGTTGGATTTTTTTGTTTATGTAGTGCAAAAAAGGGTATAAGGTGTTATCTTAGCATGTGTATACATATGTTAGACAATGTGCATTTTTATTTCAAAGGGAGGAAATAAAATGAAAAAATGGTTAGTTACAGGTTTATCAATTGTGTTAGCAGCTACCCTTGCTGTTGTCCCAGCAACCCCAAGCGTTTTAGATGCAGGACCTAAAACAGCATCTGCGGCTACAAAGACAACGCAAACTTACATGCTGAGTACGAAGAAAACTTATGTACGTAAGGGTGCAAGCACAAAAAATACGGCTGTTGGATATATTGACAAGAAAGTACGCGTAAAGCTGAAGATTACAAAAGGTAAATCTTGGGCTTACTTTAGCGAAAAAGGCTTAAAGGGCTATGTAAAACTAGCTGACTTTAAGGATTTAAAAAGAAAGAGCAGCAGTGAAAGAGAATCAAAGATTATCACGCTTGTTAATAAAGAACGAAAAAAAGCAGGCTTAAAACCTCTTAAAGAAAATAAAGTGATGAACTATACAGCTTATTACAAGAGTAAAGAAATGGCACAAAAAAATTATTTCGGCCACGATGGCGGAAAGTATAAAACATGGTCTAACCTAATTACTAGCCATATTGGCATAAATATTACAGGAATGGGCGAAAACATTGCCTATGGTTATCCATCCACGAAAGAAGTAATGATTGCATGGATGAATTCAAAAGGGCATCGCGAAAATATATTAAATAAAAACTTCAAGGAAATGGGTGTTGGCGTTTATTACGATAAAAGCAACAAACGTTTCTATTGGACGCAACATTTCCTAACAAAATAAGAAAAGAAAAAGGATATCTCGTGGGAGATATCCTTTATTCGTTCAATTTCCATGTAGCATAATTCAAGCTTAGCGCGAAGATAACCCATCCTATATAAGGAATCATCAATGTGCCTGCTGCTCGATCAACTTGGAAGAAGTCATAGGCAGTGAGTGCAATCGCGCCGAGTAATACGGTCATTTCCACTAATGCCGTGCCACGAAGCTCCCAACGAAAGAACAAAAATGACCATAAGAAATTAAGTCCAAGCTGTAGTTCATAGATGGAAATTTCCTTTTTTCTTTTACCTTCTTGCTGTTTGGATACTCTATATTTTGCGAGTCCCATTAATCCATATAATGTAGTCCAGGCAATGGGAAAAACGGCGGAAGGTGGAGAAAACGAAGGTTTTTTCAGTTTCTTATATTTCTCTTGAGCATGTCGATTGGCAAGCCAACCGGTTATAGAACCGCCAATAATAGGGACGAGGACATGCTTGGCCAAGCTCTTTGTATCCATCTTTCCATTAACTTTCAATAGTTCCATAGAAAATACACCTCCTGACTATCATCTTTCCCTTATAGTAGTAATCCAAACAATACCTAATGAGTCTTAACGGATAATTTTTTACTGTCGTTTAAAAGCAATTTACCACCGTTCCGAGGCAAAATACTACCGCAATTCGATGATTTACTAACGCTAAACTAAAATTTACTCCCGGAACTTAACAAATTACGTCTTATAGAGAAACTGTCACATAATAAAAACCCCCTCGATTAAATTCGAGGGGGTTGCTACATCTAACAACATAAACATTAGTCAGCCATTTTTGCCTGGAGTTCTGCTTCTTTTGCTTCCATAGTTTCAGATTGCCACCAAAGGACATCATCTGGGTCTTGATCTAGGACTTCTTTAAACTCTTTACGTGAATCCACAGCTGGGAATGAGCCTTTTAGTGGACGTCCAGATGTATCGCGGAATAACCATGTAAAGATTACGAAGCCAATAATACTAATCACCATTAGATAGATGGCAGGTGACAACGGATTTTTTGTAGCATGTACAAGATAAGATGCTACAAGTGGTGTAGTACCGCCAAAAATTGAAACAGAGATGTTAAACGATACAGCTAATGCACGGTATCTGACGTCTGAGAAGAAAAGTGTTGGTAATAGCGACGGCATAGTACCTTCATAACAGCTTAGGAAAAAGCCCAGCAAAAAGACGCCAGCGAAAATCCAGCCGATATGGCCATAACCCATCATTGAAAATGCAGGGACTGCTAAAATAAGCGTACCAAGCAAACCAATTTGAACAATGCGTTTATTACCAATCTTATCACTCCAACGACCAAAGAAGAGTGCAAGTGGAATCATAATCATCATCACAACTAATAAAATGACTAAGCTTACTGTATTGTGAATATGCAATACCTCTGTCATATAAGAAGGAATGTATGACAGTATCATATAATTTGTAATGTTAAAGAAAGCCACAATTACAATACTTAGTAGTAAATCTTTTTTATAGTACTTGATGATATCCCTAAATGGAATGTGTTCTTCGTTTTCACGAGCTTCTTCCATCTCTTCAAATACAGGAGATTCATCTAAATGACGGCGCAAGTAAAGGCCGACTAAACCAATTGGCGCTGCAATAATGAACGGTAAACGCCATCCCCATGATAGCATTTGTTCATGCGACAGCATAAAAGTAAGTAGTGTGACAACCCCAGAGGCAAAAATATAGCCAACGAGCGTACCAATTTCCAGGCCGCTGCCGAGAGTCCCACGTTTTTTATCAGGAGAAGATTCTGCAATATAGACCATTGCGCCTGAGTATTCGCCGCCTGTTGAAAAGCCTTGAATCATGCGTGCTACAAGCAGTAAAATAGGTGCCCAAACACCGATTTGTTCATAAGTGGGTAAAATACCGATTAAGAGGGTAGAGATTGCCATCATAATAATGGTCGTACTTAAGACGATCTTTCGTCCATATTTGTCCCCGATCCGGCCAAAGAATATGCCGCCGAGTGGACGAATTAAGAAAGCAACCGCAAAAGTGGCGAATGTAAAGACGAGTTGAAGACTGGGGTTACTTACTCCCGCAAAGAATAATTCACTGATTACAACAGCTAGGTATGCGTAAAGTCCAAAATCAAACCATTCCATCATATTACCTACACCTGTTGCAAATACAGCTTTCTTTGCTTTCTTTGAGCTTACGATATTAATATCCGAAGGCTCAATATCAAGATTTTTTTGTACCATATTTCTAAAACAGCTCCTCTATTTAGTTTTTGCTATTTTCGAGAAGCTCCAAAAAGATACCTATGTTTAAAAGAAATAGCGGAAACTTAAAAACAATCTCCGTACCTTTTAAGAGACCATATTCAGTTGTATTGTTGCAAAGTAATGAGTAAAAAGAGATGAAACTATGAAGTTGTTAGATGTGAAAAAAGATAAACGCATTTCCTAATGATGAATAGGTATACTATTATAATAGAAGAAACTAAATTTAACAACCCATAATGTCCACCATGTTCTGATTCCCTATTCAATCAGCCTATAAACATATTAAAAATAGATAAAATTTTTTGTGAGTGAAATAGGTTCTTATTTCATATAAATTCAACAAATTTCGACATTAATAAGGTATATTAATATATGTATTTTTTATTGGAGGGAAGCCATTTGAATCGCCGAGGTATCAGTATATGTCTGCTGCTCATATGTTGTTTGCTTGTATTAACGAGCTGCATGAAGAAAAGTATTCAATCCCAGGAAGTAAAGCCTCTTTCATCTACCGAAAAATTTGTGATTAATCATTTAGTCAATGAGGATGGGCTTTTGCGCACGAATTTAACTGATCAAAAAAATGTCTATTTATCTGAATCTGCCGGTTTATGGTTAGCTTATTTATATGAAAAAGGTGACCAGGAACGTTTTCATCACCAAGTAAAAGTGATTAAAGACCATTTTTTAAAAAACGGATTGCTTGCATGGAAAATTGATGGAGAAAAACAGGCAACTGTCAATGCGTTGATTGATGATGAAAGAATTGCAGGTATTTTACTAAAAGCAGGGGACAAATGGCATAGCGCAGCATATACCAAGTTAGGGAAGACAATCAGCCAATCGCTAGTAAAAGACGGAATGCAGGATGGCTTTTTTGTTGATTATGTAGATGTAGATACATATAAAAAAGCAAATGTATTAACGCTGAGCTATATAATGCCACAATCATTAAAGGAAATGAAAAAACATGATGTTCTTACAGAAAAACAATATCAAAAGCAGCTATCGATTTTAAGTAAGGCGCCTCTATCAAAAAATGGTACCTATCCAAAGGCCTATCAGATTGATAATCAACAGTACGTATATGACGATGATTTGCACTTAGTTGATCAGCTTTATGTCGCATATCACCAAGCATCTGTTGGTCAAAATACCCAAACTTTCAAAAAATGGCTTATTAAGATATATAGAAGGGAACATAAACTTTATGGCAGGTATACAGCAAGTACTGATAAACCCTCTGTGCAGTACGAATCACCCGCAGTTTACGCACTTGCTACACGCTATATGCTTAAAGTAGGAGACTTCAAAATGGCCCAAGAATTTTATGGGAAAATGAATGAAATGAAAATTAATAAAAAATCTGGTTACTATGATGCAAAAACAAAAGAAACTCATGCATTTGATAATCTATCCCCATTATTAGCAGAAAGGGAGATGGCGCATGCAACTAAAAAGTAAATGGCTAAGAGAATTATTTGGCTTTGGGGCTTTATTTATTATACTGAGTCAATTGCCCCCATATTTTCTGTTGAATGGTGAAAATACACGGCTGTTATTATATATCCTATTGCTTCTTATCTTTTTCTTTACTCTGTGGCGTGGGTTGGTAGCAGGATTAATTAGCAGTTTAATTTATCTGTTTATAACAGGTACAGCCCTGATTTATACGGAGTTTTCAGGTGAAGCTGTATCAACGACTCGTATGCCATTACAGTTATTTTTAGGATACGGGATTGTGCTTTTGCTTGGCGTCCTTGCCGCAGGGAAGATACAAGGAATACTTGTGACGCAACAGGAGTATAACAAAAGGCTTCAACAAGACATCAAGAATTTTGTAGCGGTGGATCCGGAGACGGGTTTTGACAATGAGATGCGTATGCGTTTGACATTAAATGAAGAGATGCGAAGAGCTGATCGTTATCATCATACATTCACCTTCATTCTCTTAAAGCTTGAGAATTATAGTCAATTTAAAAAACTATATGGCATGAAAGAAGCAAATAATCTTTGGAAGCAGTTAGCTTTAAGAATTACAGGCAAGCTCCGTCATATTGATAAAAAATTTCGGTATCAGCAGAATGAAATCGGTTTGCTGTTGACAGAGACATCAGACGCTTCAATTGATATCATTTATCAAAAATTGGATGACATACTCAAAAATCATCAACTACTCAATGGCAAATGGATAACACTCCAATACAAAACAAGCTACATTACCTATACACCTAATAGCGAGCGTACCCTTGATGAATTGCTAGGAGAGATGGAAAGGGAGATGAGGACAAGTGAGCTATAAGGAGTTTTGGCTGTTTACTCTTGTTCTTTTAGGAAGTGTTATTTATGCAGGAAATACATATGCTTCTGCCAAAGAAAAGGACACTGCAATCGTCTATATGACAAGCGACGGGCAAGTCAATGAAGACATCATAGCATTGCAGGAGATGTTGGAATCTGTAGTGTCTGTCGATATATTCCCCGTAGAATCTTTAACTGATAACAACTTGAAGCAATATCGCAGGCTAGTGTTTATTAGCACCTATAAGGAGAAAGTTCCCCTTAAAGCAAAAAGAGCAATGGAACATTTCAAAGGGCCGGCACTTACTATTGGCGAGAATGCCACACAATTAAAACCCTTTGGAAAGTGGAGAGACCGTGAATATGTAAAACTACGCAAAATTGGCAACTATACGTTGACAGAACCAATTAGGTGGCATGCTATAATTCCTCCGAAAGAACAATGGAAAGTCCTTGTACATGCCTCTACGTTAACGCAAAAAGTGCCATTCGTATCGCGTTCCCTTCATTCAAACTGGTCTTATATGGGCGATTTGATGTCGTCAACAGAATTTGTCTACAGCTGGCCGCATCTCTTTAGCCAAGTGCTGGGCATTCAGTTTCAAAATACACATCCAGCCTATATCGTTCTAACGAATATAAATATGAAAACCAATTTAACAAAGCTAAAAGAAACAATCAACGAGCTTTCATCTCGTCACATTCCACTTCATTTAGCAATTACGCCGATATATAAAGAGAAAGATGGCTCATCCTATTATATTCAGGATAACAAAAAGCTGGTTAAGTACCTGCGTTCTCTTCAACAAAAAGGGGCATCGCTTATTCTATCTCCTTCTGGCAATGAAGTAGATAATAGCTTGGAATATATGGTTTTAAATAAGCTCTATCCTACAATCATCAGCAATCCAACTAAAGGCTTTACGGCTGCCCTGCATGAACATAGCCAACACTTTTATATGGCAAAACAGGATGGTCATATAATATATCCGCTAAATGTAAATCAGATACAAGAATCAACGGAGACGTCCATTAATCAGTTTCAGGCATCGCTTGCTCGATTAAGAAATGTGCCAGGTTCAGCGATAGGCATGCCTTATCCAGTCTATCTAGGAGCTCCCTTGATGGGAAAAATCATCAGCACATTGGAAGATACCCAAATGCCAATCGAATGGATTGATTTTCGGAAGAGTCAGCTTCAAATCAAGACAAAGAAAGTGGATATCAAACAGGAAAAAAGCGGAGCCCTGCACGTGAAGAAGTCATTTACTATAAAGGATCGGCTACAAATGTATTTCCAGGAAAGGCCTTTTGAAGTTATTTTGTGGGCTATTCTAGTGGTTGTAACAGTATTTGTAGTGATTTTTTTCATTAATACGCTTCGTTTGCGTATAACATTGCGCAAGCGATTGTTTGAGGAGAGGAATGAGCATGGCTGATCTTTTATTTTATATAGCACTATTTCTTATATGGGTAATGCTGTTATATCATATGTTTCTAATGGAAGGGGGCTATCTCCATTTCCGCAGTTTTGAAAAGCCCATTTCTGAATGGTCCAGAAATATGGAGGAGCTGCCAACTGTTAGTGTCTTTATACCAGCCCACAATGAAGAACTCGTTATCGAACAGACTTTACGAGCGATGTCTCGGTTGTATTATCCCAAGGATAAGCTTGAAATCATTGTTATTAATGATAATTCATCTGATGATACGGGGTTGATTGCAAGTAGGTTTGCGGAAAAATACCCATTTATCCGAGTCCTTGAAACAGTGGAACCAAATAAGGGAAAAGGCAAATCCTCTGCATTAAATTCTGCGCTTGCTGACTCTTCCAGTGAGATTGTTATCGTATATGATGCGGACAATACGCCGGAGCGAATGGCGGTTTGGTACTTGGTGATGGGACTTCAAAATGACCCCAAAGCCGCAGCAACTGTCGGCAAATTCCGTGTCATCAATGCGGAAGAAACATGGCTGACTCGTTTTATCAATATTGAAACGATTTGTTTTCAGTGGATGGCACAAGGCGGACGTTGGAAATGGTTCCGTGTTGCCACCATCCCTGGTACTAACTTTGCTATTCGCCGCAGTATTTTAGAGAGGCTTGGCGGTTGGGATGTTAAGGCATTAGCAGAGGATACAGAGCTGACCATTCGTGTTTATAATCTTGGCTACCATATACGCTTTTTCCCAAAAGCTATTACATGGGAACAAGAACCGGAAACCTTGAGTGTATGGTGGAAACAGAGAACACGGTGGGCGCGTGGTAATCAATATGTTGTGCTAAAGTTTCTTCGCCAATTTTTAACACTGAAGAGAAAGAGTATTATCTTTGATTTGTTTTATTTCTTTTTCACTTATTTCCTATTTTTCTTTGGAGTAATTCTGTCGAATGCTTTATTTATCATCAATTTGTTCTATGATATCGGTCTTAGCATTGGTAATATCTCTTTAATTCTCTGGGGGCTTGCATTTTTACTCTTCTTAGGAGAAGTGATGGTCACATTAAGTATTGAAAAAACAGAGATGAATTGGAAGAATTTCATATATGTCATCGCCATGTATTTTACATATTCACAGATGTGGATTGTGTTAGTGGTTCGTTCTTTATATTTAGAAATCAAGCGTTTGATTACAGGCCAAGAAGTCAAATGGTATAAAACAGAGCGCTTTGCGAAGAAGCCAAAGTAAGGAGGAGAAACATGAGAAACATTATATATTTTGCAGCGTTGTTCTTCAGCCTGTTTCTATTTTCTTTGCCTGGAAAGGCAGCAACGAATATTACAGTGAAGCACCCTATTACAATAGAAGGCACAAGTAACGAAGAAAAACCGCTTACCAATAAAGTAATCGAATTGCAGGGGCCATCATCTTCCACTGACTTTTATTATTCACTAGAAGAAAGTGAAAGAAATAAAAAGCATAGTGCTACTTTTCACTTGGAGCATTCGGAATTACTAAAATCCCCTTCATCATTTACAGTGAAAGTGGATGGATTGCCCGTTAAGTCAATTTCTCTTGCAGGCAAGAAAACAAACAATAGCGTGACGATTGATTTACCAAAAAGAGCCTTAACAAAAGGAGACCACACGATAACAGCGAGTTTTTATGGAGTGGTAAAAGAAGGCGTATGTGTTGCGCCGGGAGATCAAGGTAACTGGCTTAAGATTGATGTACTTTCAACTATCTCCTCGTTTGCAAAAGAAAAAAAAGAAATAGCATTAAGCGATTATCCATCAGCTTTTCAAACAGGGAACACCCAGATAGTATTACCAGACAATCCATCAACAGCTACTTTAAATAGCGCTTATCAGCTAGCGGCATTTTTATCAGAAGAGGAAGACAGCGAGGCTACAGTATCACGAGAAACTCATCTTCGCTCAGTAAAAGGACCGGTTATTTTTATTGGAGCTAAAGATGAGTTTAAAACATCGGAAATACAACGCATTTTGTCTAAGGCAAATGTCAGCTACAAAGATGGAATCTCACTCAAAAGCGGAATATTGAACAATCAAGGCAGCAAGAATGAGGTTCCTGCACTTTTTGTAACTGCAGCAAGCAGCAGTACCATTGAACAAAGAATTGATCTTTTATTAAAAGAAGATTTAACAAAGCAACTGTCGGGGCAACAGATGACGGTAGACCAATTACCGCAGTCAAAGAAGAAGGACGGCACCCATATAAAACTTAACGAATTAGGCTTTAAGAGTGAAACCTTATCTGGCGGTAACACAACATCAAAAGATTATTATGTTTCATTGCCTCGCATGGAAGAAGACAATCAAGCAAACCTTCATTTGTATTTGAAAAAATCAGCAACCATGCCAGTAAAAGATAAAGAGAATGACCGAAAAACAGAGCTAATCCTTTATGTCAATGATGTTCCTCATTCTATTGATCTTAGCAAACTAAAGAAAACACAATCAGGTATATATGAAGCGAATGTACCCATTCAAACGAATTTATTAAACAAGCATTCGCTCGTTGATTTGAGATTCGAGGTCACAGGTTTCCAATTAGAAGATCCCTGTGAGCATACAGGTGAACGATTTGAGTTGTATATTGATGGAGACAGCACGTTGAATCTTGCTAAGAAAGCAAACAATACGGTATTTTCATTGCGCGATTATCCCAATGCTTTTGATCATCAAACACTGATCATCATGCCTAATCAAAAGCAAGTGAACGATAGTCAAATGCTCGCTCTATACAAAACATTATTTATTAACGGTGAGCTCCCACCTATTAAATTGAAAAAAGAAAAAGAGGTTTCGCAGGCTGAACTGCAAAAATATGCGCTAATCTTTACAGGGGAAGTGAACGATTTTAACTTATTAAAAGATAGAAGAGACCAACTCCCATTATCAGATGAAAAAATGATGGAAGAAGGCTTCTTGCCGCAGGCAGTCGCATCAACTGCTTACATCACACAAAATTTCTGGCAGTCTAGCGAACCGTTGCTCGTCCTTGAAAACCGAGAGCAATCTCTCCAGGATGATGATTTTTATCGTCAGTTGAAAAACTCAAACGCTAACAAATCAGCAGCAGTTGAAACAAAAGACGGTCGCTTTATTGTTTCTACTAAAAAAGTTACTGAAACAAATAATGTCTCCAAAAACGATACAAAGAAACAAGCTGTACCGTATATAGTTGGTTTTGTTATTCTTATCGCGGCTATTGCTCTTATTCTTTACATGACCATACGGAGAAAGAAAAAGAATACGACCCACAATGAAAAATAAACGGTTTAAACCCTTTTCTATAAGAAAAGGGTTTTTTTTAGGTGATTTAAGGGATCAACCATTCTTTGAATACTGTTAAAGTGACATACTAATCAAGATTTATGGGGGAAATTTAGATTTAGTATGACATAAATTAATTATTATGTTGACATAATTAAAGTTTTTAAGTATATTATGTGTAAACGATTACATATGTAACCGGTTACACGTTCAATAAGGAGAAATTAATGGTAACAATTAGGGATGTGGGGAAACACGCAGGCGTTTCGGTTGCGACCGTTTCGCGTTATTTAAATGGCAAGGGCTATGTAAGCGAGGAAACAAAAAATATACTCAAGAAAACGATTCAAGAATTAGGATATAAACCAAATCAGATGGCACGTTCACTGAGTACAAAAAAGACAAATATTATAGGATTGCTTGTTCCTGATATTACAAATCCTTTCTTCCCAGAATTGGCGAAAGCCGTAGAGGAAACAGCTTTTTCGAATGGATATACGGTTGTCCTTTGCAACTCTTCTGAACAACAGGAGAAAGAAAAGCATTATATACAATCTTTGCAGCAAAATTATGCAGCAGGGCTGATTGTAACGACTAATTATACGGAAGCGGAATATTACCGCCATATCAAATTGCCGATAGTTGCACTCGACAGGCGATTAGATCCTACCATACCGACTGTTACGACAAACAATGTAGAAGGCGCAAAAATGGCGACCAGCTATTTACTTGACCAAGGATGCAAACATATTCTTTGCATACGAGGTCCACAAGGAATCGGAGTAGCCGAAGATCGGATGAAGGGATTTCTGGAAGTAGTCAATAATGCGTCAGATATTCAAGTCGAAATTATCACATCGCCATTTGAATTTACAGAAGCAGAACAAAAAGCTTTCAACATACTCAGTGCTTTTCCAACAATTGATGGGGTGTTCGCAGCAAGTGATGCATCTGCCATCGGTGCTATGAAAGCAGCGCAATCGCTGGGTAGAAACATTCCAGATGATATCCAAATTGTAGGGTTTGATGGAATTAGCCTTGGAGCGCTTGTCACACCAGAACTAACCACAGTCGCTCAAGATATTTATCATCTTGGTAAAGTAGCGACAGAATTATTGTTAAAGAAAATTAAAGAAGAACCTATAGATAATCATCTCATCGAATTGCCGACAGAGTTAGTCATTCGGCGCTCGACAAAATAAGGAGGGGTCAAATGATTACAGTCATTGGAAGCATCAATATGGACTTAGTAGTAGATACAACGATTTTTCCTAAACAAGGAGAAACCGTGCTAGGTAATCGTTTTGAAACAGTGCCTGGCGGAAAAGGCGCAAATCAAGCGGTCGCAGCAGCAAGACTAGGCGGAGAAATTCATATGGTAGGCGCTGTAGGACAAGACGGATTTGGCCAAGAACTCACAGCAAATTTATCAGCAGAAGGCATTCACACACGTTTTGTTGCCACTGCACAGGAAACAGCAACGGGCATTGCCAATATCCTTTTATATGAAAATGACAACCGGATTATCGTTGTGCCCGGTGCAAATGGACTTGTAACAGAAGCGGGAATTGACGAAGCGAGAGAATTAATCGAGCGCAGTGAACTAGTCATCATGCAATTGGAGATCCCGCAAGAAACCGTCGATTATGCACTTCGGGTCTGTAAAAAAGCAGGCATTCCTGTTCTGTTAAATCCAGCGCCTGCGAAAAACTTTAAGGAAGAATGGATGAATAACATTGCTTACTTAACTCCAAATGAAACAGAGTGCGAAGAAATCTTTCATAGTGAAATAGAAGAAGCTCTTGAGAATTATCCAAACCAATTAATCGTCACATTGGGTGCAGCTGGAGCTCGCTATTATAACGGCAAAGAACATATATTCATTGAAGGCTTTAAAACAAAAGCGGTAGATACAACAGGAGCCGGTGATACATTCAATGGCGCACTTGCATACGCCATAACATCAGGACAGCCGCTAAAAGAAGCAGTACGATTTGCGAACATTGCAGCATCCTTATCTGTAGAGAAATTCGGAGCGCAAGGCGGCATGCCAACACTTCAAATGGTGGAAGCCCGCTTGAAAGGATGAGCAGTTTGAAAAAACAAGGAATTTTAAATCGGGAGCTGGCAGGCATTTTCGCAAAAATCGGCCATACAGATACCATCATGATTGCTGATTGCGGTCTGCCGATTCCGGACGGGGTCACATGTATTGACCTTGCCTATACAATGGGAAAACCGAGTTTCATAGACATACTCGAAACTGTGCTTGGTGATTTCAAAGCAGAAAAAGCTTGGATAGCAACAGAAATGGACGCAGAAAATGTGGAGCTTTATAGTCAGCTAACACCTTTTCCATGTCCAATAGAAAAGGTCAGCCATGAACAATTAAAACAAAAATCGGTGGATGCCAAAGTTATTATCCGCACAGGAGAGGCAACACCATACGCTAATATACTTTTGCAATCAGGTGTGATTTTTTAAAAGGGCGGTGTTACGAAATGATTGAAATGACAGGCATTGATAAAGCCTTTAACGGAAATGTCGTGTTAAAAGGCGTCAATTTTTCTCTCGAGGATGGAGAAATCCATGCGTTGATGGGGGAAAACGGAGCAGGTAAATCAACGCTAATGAAAATTTTGACAGGCATTTATGAACGGGATGCAGGCGTAATCAAAGTGAATGGACAAGAAGTCAACTTTAAATCTCCCAAAGAAGCGGAAGCACTAGGCATCGCCGTCATCCATCAAGAGCTTAATATTTTGCCGGATTTATCGGTTGCAGAAAACCTATTTTTAGGGAATGAGCAGACCCTTGGCAGGACAGGCATTTTAAAAACGAAAGAAATGAACAAAGAAGCTTCACGTATTTTAAGCCAATTAGGGCTCGATATAGATGTCAAAACGCCAGCTGGACAACTTTCTGTTGGGAAACAGCAGATTATTGAAATTGCTAAAGCCATTGAAACGAAGGCAAAGGTCATTATTATGGATGAACCGACGGCAGCTCTAACAGATCGTGAAATACAAACACTATTTAAAACTATTCACAAACTACAAGAACAAGGTGTTTCATTTGTTTATATTTCACATCGGATGGAAGAAATCTTTGCGATTTGCGATCGTATTACGATCTTACGTGATGGACAATATGTCGGTGTTCGGGTGATTAAAGAAACTACTTTTGATGAGATTGTCAAAATGATGGTTGGACGTGAACTAGGTGAACGTTTTCCAGAACGCAATGCTGAAATTGGCGACGTCAAGCTTGAGGTGAAGGGCCTTACAAGAGATGGTTATTGTGAGGATATTAATTTCAAGCTTTGTAAAGGCGAAGTCCTTGCAATCGCAGGATTAATGGGAGCTGGTCGTACAGAGGTGGCACAGGCCATCTTTGGATATCGCAAAATGGCAAAAGGCGAAATCTTCATTGACGGCAAGAAAGTAAAAATCACGAATCCGCTTCACGCTAAAAAACATGGCATTGGATATGTGACAGAGGACCGCAAATCGGAAGGTTTAGTTGTTGATTTCTCAATAAAAGACAATGTGTTGCTGACAAACCTAGACAAAGCTTCAAACATGGGTATCATCAATCGAACAAAAGAAAAGAGCTTTGTAAGCGATTTAATCAAAAAGCTGGGTGTTCGTACATCAGGCCCTATGCAAACAGCCAAGTCTTTGAGTGGTGGGAATCAGCAAAAAGTAGTCATTGCTAAATGGTTAGGCGATGAACCGAAAATCTTGATCCTGGATGAGCCGACGCGCGGTGTCGATATTGGGGCTAAAAAAGAAATCTATCAAATTATTAATAACCTTGCTGAGCAAGGTGTCGCAATCTTAATGATTTCCTCGGAACTACCAGAAGTAATCGGCATGGCAGATCGCGTGCTCGTTATGCATGAAGGAAAAGTTACAGGAGAAGTAACAAAGGAAAATATGACGCAAGAAAAAATTATGTATTATGCCACTGGAGGAGACAAAGTTGTCCAAATCTAAAGATTTAATTCAAAAACTCGGACCATTGCTAGGACTTCTTTTAATCATCATTATTATTTCATTTATGAGCCCTAGTTTTTTAACAGCTACAAATATCTTTAATGTTCTGCGCCAAGTATCCATCAGTGCCTTAATCGCATTTGGGATGACGTTTGTCATTTTAACAGGCGGGATCGATTTATCGGTCGGCTCGACATTAGCGCTGACAGGAGCTATTAGTGCAGGCTTACTTGCAGGTGGTATGAATCCACTTTTAGCTATGCTTATTGGTTTACTATTAGGTGCATTGCTTGGAGCTATCAATGGGGTTATTATCGCAAAAGGCAAAGTAGCACCATTTATCGCAACACTTGCCACTATGACTATTTTCCGCGGTCTAACACTTGTTTATACAGATGGTAAACCGGTCTCAGGTCTAGGCGATTCGCAGGCATTCCAACTATTCGGGAAAGGGTATTTATTTGGAATACCTGTGCCAGTAGTGACTATGATCGTGGCATTCATTGTTCTTTACTTTATTTTAAAACAAACAACATTCGGCCGCAGAGTGTATGCAATTGGCGGTAACGAGGAAGCTTCCCGTTTGTCTGGCATTAATGTAGACCGCATCACCATCGCTGTATATGCACTAACAGGTATGCTTGCTGCATTGTCTGCTTTAATTCTTACTTCTCGTTTAAATTCAGCACAGCCGACAGCAGGTCAATCCTATGAATTAGACGCCATTGCAGCAGTTGTATTAGGCGGTACTTCTTTAACAGGCGGACGTGGCTGGATCTTCGGCACATTAGTCGGTGCACTAATTATCGGCGTATTAAATAATGGCTTAAACTTAATCGGCGTTTCATCCTTCTTCCAACAAGTCGTGAAGGGGATTGTCATTCTAATCGCAGTACTACTTGATCGTAAAAAAACAGCATAGGAGAGATAAAGATGAAAAAACTATCATGGACACTAGCGTTATCAGCATCATTATTACTAGGAGCTTGCTCTATGTCACCAAATGGTGATGATTCAGCTTCGAAAGACTCGAAAAAATCAAATGACGATATGAAAATCGGTCTGTCTGTCTCAACTCTAAATAACCCATTCTTCGTTACATTATCAGATGGCGCAAAAAAAGAAGCGAAAAAAGAACATGTAAACTTAACAGTAGTAGATGCACAAGATAATGCATCGAAACAAGCTTCAGACGTAGAAGATTTAATTCAACAAGATGTAGATCTAATCATCATCAATCCAACTGACTCAGAAGCAGTAGCATCCGCAGTCGAATCAGCAAACGATGCAAAAATTCCAGTTATCACAGTTGACCGTTCATCAGACGGCGGTAAAGTTGTAGCTCATATCGCTTCCGATAACGTTAAAGGTGGAGAAATGGCAGGCGACTATTTGAAATCATTGATTGGCGATGGAGCGAAAGTAGCTGAGCTTGAAGGTGTTGCAGGTTCATCAGCAGCCCGTGATAGAGGAGAAGGTTTCCATAAAGTAGCAGATAAAGGCTTAGATGTAGTCAAAAAGCAAACAGCTAACTTTAACCGCTCTGAAGGTCTAACAGTTATGGAAAATATCCTACAATCTAATCCAGATATTAAAGGCGTATTTGCGCACAATGATGAAATGGCTTTAGGCGCACTAGAAGCAATTGAAGCTGCAGGCAAAAAAATCAAAGTAGTCGGCTTTGATGCAACTGATGATGCTGTAAAAGCTGTAAAATCAGGTAAGTTAGCAGCAACAATCGCACAACAACCAACAGAAATTGGCGAAATTGCTGTAGAAACAGCTGTTAAATCCCTAAAAGGTGAAAAAGTAGAGAAAAATATTCCAGTCGACCTAGAACTAATTAAGAAATAAGAGTAGCAAAAAAAATCACACTTCATTTGAAGTGTGATTTTTTTATACCTCATTCAGAGTGAGTACCCCGAATGATTCGTATAATTATCTTCTATTTTCAGAGAAATAACATATCCCTCTTAGTCATTTGCAAACTGGTGTCATGTGTCAATGTGTCGGTAAAAGTATATGCCAAACCCAGAGAACGTGGCTTTGTAGTATGTGTGAACAAACAATACCACAGGCAACAGAAAATGCATTGCTCGATTGGTTTTTACTTTTCAAACCTTCTATCACTCATGAGGAATGTAAAAAATACCTTCAAGAGTGTTCACAAAAATCTATTACAAGATCGATTAGTAGGACAAGTCTCCTACAAAACGGGAATACCCGGTCGAGAAAATACATCTATCGATACAATCAGCCTCTTTTCGTCAAATTACTTGAAAAATCCCCCAAATAAAGTTGCAATCTTTTACATTCCTATCTAAAATAAAAGAAAGAATGTGCAGTATATTCGCAGATTTTCTTGCTCTGTTTGAGACTCTCGTACAGGGCTTTCTTCATTTTCATTCTATGAATCTTGAAGAAGGATGCGATTAAAGGAGAAAAAAATATGATACTGAGGATAAACCCGTTTAGAGGGATTTTTACACCCGCTGTTTATAGAGGAATATTAGCGGAAGCAGAGCATTATAAACGTTATCGTCTTTCTATTATTTTATTATATCTGGCAAGTATTTTAATCTACATGGTGGGTAGCTCGCTTGGCATTGGGAGTGAATCCATCTCGAAGGAACTACCAACGCTCACAGATTCTGCCTTTGAAGCGAGAAAGCAACTTTTCTTAATAGGAAAGCTGCTGCAAGCCCTTATCATTCCAACCATCTTCTTATATTTAAGCAGCTTATATTATGTGGCTTTTGCCAATGGACAGTTCCGCAAAATGATGATTATGCAAATGAATGTATTGGGACTTTTCCTTATTGAGAAACTCCTCCTTATTCCATTATTTTTGGGACTAAATATTGGGTCTGCATCAAATGTTTTTTCATTTGGCGTCATCGCACAATATATCACTTCGAATGTTATTGCTATACACTTTTTAAGTGAACTCACTTTATTCCGGGTAGCGATGTTCTTCTTATCATATTTCTATCTAACGAAGTTAATTGAGGGACGTAAGCAAACGCTATTCGTACTGAATGTGATACTATATGCCATTTATTGGATCTTTGCAGGTTTCATATCTTATATGAAGATAGAATTCTTTTTCTAAAGGAGATTGGAAAAATTGAAGAAGTGGAGCAAGTCGATTATTGCCGTATTGGCCATTGTGTTTGTTCTATGCAATGTGTATCTTCTTTTAAAAGAAAATAGCAAAGCTGAAAGAACAATTAATGTTCGAGATTGGACAAGAGTAGAAAAGGATAATGTGAAAAAATTATTTTATACAAAAGGTGTGACAGAGCCAGAGTCTGAAACCCATGTATATTTTGATAAACGCAAGGGTTCATTAGATAAAATCCTTGTAAAAGAGGGCGAAACGGTGACTGCTGGAACCCCGTTATTTGTGTATGATGCGCAAAAATTGGAGGACAAAAAAGCAGTACTAGAAGACCGGAAAGAACGGCTGCAAAGCGAGATGAGCAGTGTGGAAAATGAAATTACAGAATTGCAGCAAATTAAACAACAAGCTCCAGCGGATACAGCAAAAACAGAAACAGAAAACAAAAAAGTAAAAGTAGATGTAAATATAGATACCTCTCCAATTATTGATAGCAATGTACAACAAAAAATAGCTGCGGCTCAAACGGAAAAGAGCAAGCTAGAAGCAACTCTAGCTGAAAATGATGCGAAACTATCACGGATTGATGAGCAATTACAAGATTTAAATGTAGTGAGTCCAGTTGATGGGCAAGTAACAAATATTAACCCTGAACTGCAGGATCCTATGATTACAATTGCCTCTGCTAGTTCAGCGGTAAAGGGAAACTTGCCTGCAACACGGGTGCACGAAGTTCAAGAAGGACAAGCAGTTAAATTGTATTCACCGCTGTTGGATCAGTATTATACAGGTGAAGTATCGCAAGTTATTGCTATTCCTGACTATAAAACTGCCAAAAAAGAACCTATGTATTCTTTTTTGGTTAAATTAGGGAATGAAAGTGACAACAGTGCAATTGAGGATACACCAACTGATGAGGCAACAGGAATCACAAGCGAAGCTGAAGAAAATACCACAGAAACAAGTGGCAACACGGATGCCGCGAAAAGTACAGACAAACAACCAAAGGTAAATCTAAATAACGAGGCGTCGACGGTAGCTGAAAAAGAAAAACCGTTGTTACTCGGTACAAAAATGGATATGCAGGTAACGTTAGCTGAAGCTCTTCAAGTGCCTGTTATTGCATCACAGTCTATTGAAAAAGAAAATAAAAAATATTATGTATACCAAATGACGAAAAATGGCATGGTCCGAAAACAACCGATTCAAATAGGGGTATCTTATAAGAAAAAAAATCAGGTTATTGATGGCATTCTTACAAAGGATACAATCGTAACAAATGAACAAAACGTCAAAGTTTCTGATCCATCTCCGTTTATTACACCAAGTAAATCAGAGAACTTGAATAAAAAGGATATCAAAGCGTTACCTTCTATTCAAAAGGCAAAATATATCCTTATTGGTCTTTTTGAATAATAGTAAGCTGTAGGCGAGTCAAATCTCGTCTACAGTTTTTTTTGTTTATGCACCTTTTGTCGATTGATGCTAGGTAACTACTTTGTCGTATAATGGCTTTTCCTTTTAAATAAACGAGGGGTTCATACGACAAATATGGATACTATTTGCTATGCAGGACCTCATCCTTTATGGATCTATCTTATTTATGCTATATTCGAAAGAAGGGAATAAATGGAGAGAAGTAAAAAATCTCATGTACCCTTTACTATTTGAAAAAGGAGCGATAAATATGAAATCTCGATTAGAGCATTTTATTAATGGCGAATGGGTTGCATCTACAGGAAGCGAAACAATTGATGTCATTAATCCTGCAACGGAGGAAGTAATTGGCCAAATCAGCAGTGGGACAGAGGAAGACCTAGATAAAGCTGTTGCTGCCGCACGGGAGGCTTTTCCTTCTTTTTCACAAACTTCAAAGCAAGAACGCATTGATTTACTGAACCGAATTGCGGACGAATATGAAAAACGCAAAGACGATATTATAGAAACGATCACACAAGAACTTGGTGCGCCAATAAAAATGAGTGAAAAAGTACACTACAATATGGGGCTTTCTCACTTTAGACAAGCAGCTAAAGAGCTTGAAGCTTTAGAGTTCACCGAAAAAAGAGGCTCCACTCTTATTACAAAAGAGGCGATCGGAGTGTCTGGGCTAATTACACCTTGGAATTTCCCAACTAACCAAACTTCTACAAAGCTTGCAAGTGCCTTTGCGGCAGGAAGTACAGTTGTTTTAAAACCTTCTGAGCTAACACCTTTTGCTGCCATTATCTTGGCAGAAATCTTTGAAGCAGCAAATGTACCAAAAGGAGTGTTTAACCTTGTAAACGGTACTGGTGAAGTTGTCGGAAATGGCATTAGCTCTCACCCTGATATCGACTTTGTTTCATTTACAGGTTCAGGTGCTGTCGGCCAAAAAATTACTGAAAATGGCGCGAAAACGATAAAAAAAGTAGCATTAGAACTTGGTGGGAAATCTCCTCTTATTGTTCTTGATGATTATGATGTAAAAAAAGCTGCAAAAATTGCAGTGGGCAATATTTTATCCAACTCAGGCCAAGTCTGTGCAGCTGCGACGCGTACGTTAATTCCACAATCAATGAAAGATGAGTTCATTGAGGCAGTTCAAGAGGTTCTTCCAGAATTCCCAGTTGGAGATCCATATGACCGCAGCACGTACTTAGGGCCACTCGTATCTGAAAAACAATATAATCGAGTACAGGATTATATTAAAAAAGGGCAATCTGAAGGTGCCACACTTGTTGTCGGTGGTACGGGCAAACCTGAAGGATTAGATAAAGGCTATTATGTAAAGCCAACTGTTTTCGCGGATGTGAAAAATGATATGACCATAGCTCAAGAGGAGATTTTTGGTCCAGTAATGTCTATCCTAACCTATGAAACTCTTGATGAAGCCATTGAGATTGCGAACGATACCATTTTTGGATTAGCAGGTTATGTTGTTGGTGAAGATAAAGACATATTATTAAAAGTGGCTTCTTCTATCAGAGCGGGCCGCATCACTATAAACCAAGTACCAGCTGATTATGCTGCTCCATTTGGCGGCTATAAGCAATCAGGTATCGGACGAGAATGGGGCGTATACGGAATCGAGGAATACTTAGAAATTAAATCGATTATCGGTATGCCATCATAATATATTGAAGCATAAAAAACATCCAAGTTCCGTAATAGAACTTGGATGTTTTTTTACATCTCAATAAATATTTCATTTAATTTATTAAAGCCCATTACAATTCTTCCGCTATTCGTAATACTCATACCTTCAGGTTCTCTATTGGTGTTCAACCGTAGTTTCTGGCTTTGGCTTCCATCAGGATTCACTATCATATATTCGCCATTTGAAAGGATATAATATTTCCCCTTGCCATATGCAAAGCCTTGTACTTCCTTACCTGGGGTTGTTCCGACAAGTCCGTTAATGTGTACCTTTTCTCGCCAATCACGACCAGCCTCTTTTCCTTTTCCTAAATGAATCTTGTTGAGGTCATAACCATTGCCGGATTTAGAAACGCCAACAGCTGTATTTTTATCCAACATGGTAATAACATTGGGATGGATTGTCGACGGAACCAGCCATTTGCGTTCCACTTTAAATGTTTTTACATTGATTTTTTGCAATGTATACCGGCTTTGTCCCCGTATATCTGCTAATTGATATAAGTAGCCATCTTTATAGGCAATAGCTTGGCCATGACCAATCGTGAGACGCTCACTCTTTTTCAAAAGTTTCCCTTTGGAGCTATATTTATAAATATACCCGTACCGCGTTTTATCACCTGTTGAGTAGGTGAGGTAATATTGTTGATGCTCATCGACTGTGACGCCTTGTAATCCCTTTGCTTTTGAGCCTGTAACACCTGCTGGGTCTCTGTAGGGATAAAAAAGTGTCTTCGCTTTTAATTGCTTACTCAACTGTAATGTATGAACTGGATTAGATTTGGCTGTAGCTGATACTTGTATAGCTAAAAGAACAACTACTAAAAGTAGTAATAATCTCAGATTTTTCATGATGATTGAACTCCTTTTTGATAAATTATAGTTTAATTATCGGTTAGAAGTTTGATTTATTCACAAAAAAGCTCCTTCTGTTTGTAGCCAAACAATAGGAGCTTTTTTTATATACCCATTCCGCCATCTGCAGGCATTGGATCGATTTCTTCGTTGTCGACATCAATTTTTTGAGAGTCATCCACAGGTTTTATAGGGTTATCATGATTTTTTTCTATATACTTTATCAGTTTTGTCTCTTTCTCCTTATCTTCATGGAAGAGATTGTCTAGTTGATTATCAATAAAATTCATTGATGTGGATAACACAAGTTTGACGTCATCGTATACAGAAGAAAGTGTGGCTGGTGCAGCGGCAAATAATTCAACACTATTTTTGTTCCAATCTAGAAACTTAGTTGATGATGTATTCAATGTATAATAAATGCCTGCTCCAAAAGATATGGCGCAAATAAGTGCTATACTGATTAATTTTTTCAACATACATAATTCCACCTTTATAAACATTCGTTAAGATCATTATGGACAAAATTATACAAATTTAATCAATCAACAGGATAGAAATCGACAGCCCTCTAAAACCGGATAAAATGCACTTTTTGAGGAAACCTAAAATAGGAGGTGATCTTTTGAGTTTAGACAATCATTCAAAAAAATCATTGGATTTTAAGAAAGTATACGATCAAAATTCACAGGTTGAAGCTACAAGCGATGCAATCAAAACGATTGTAGGTCAGTATGGCGGAACGATGACATCTGCCTACAGTCATCCAGTCGATTATGAGAAACCCCCCTTATTTTCATCCGGTGGTGTCAGTCAACATCAAGCTAAAGGAGAACCTGATCAACCACAATCCACAGATGTGTGAATAAACAAAAATGAAAGGAGAGACAACAGATGAATAAAAAATATACTGAAGTGGGTACAGACATTGAGGACGTCAAAAGGCAAAATGCGATGTCTGGTCCATCTTACAATGAAATAAAAGAAATAGTAGCAAATCATGAATGGACAGATACACAATCTAATGGCAATATGATTGACCCGGAAACGCCAAAAAAGTATACATGGACTGGAACGGATATTGAGGAAGTCAAAAGGTTAAATGCCACTTCTGGTCCTAGCTATAAAGAAATCTTTGATATGTTAGATGAAAAGTACAGCAACAGATAGGTTAAAGCCTCCGAACATTTACGGAGGCTTTTTCATATGCTTTTTAAAAATTAAATATAAATTGTCCACATCAGACATATAGTGAAATATAGAAACGAAATGGAAGATTGGATGATGAATTATAGATAAATCCGTATTAATTATGGTTGTGATGCGCCTGATTTCAGGAAGTCTTGAAATTACTGCCGCATTATTTATGTTTAGGTTCAACAACCTAGAGAAGGCATTTTATATCAATACAATGCTAGCGTTAGTGGGTCCGACTGTACTGATTATTACCACAGCCGTTGCCATGTTTGGGCTAGCAGATAAGATTTCTATGACGCGCATGATCTGCCTATTTGCTGGCGTTACGCTGATTCTTATTAGTATGAATGCCAAATGAATGATAAAAGAAGGACCGATTCAAAAGAATCTGGTCCTTTTTTATTCTGTCTTTGGTTCCAAGTTTTTATTTTTTGAACCAATCTCTTCCGCTTTAATCAATTTGACGACAAGCCATACCAAGATCAATCCTAATATGCTAGCGGTGATATAACTATGATTCAAATAGTTTTTCATTACAAGAGACATGACGGGTGGGCCAGCAGCAACGCCAATAAAGCGAGCAGCACTGTAAAAGGAGGTAACTGTACCGCGTTCTTCCTTTTTAATATTTTGAGTAATAATGGCATCTAGTACAGGAAGTAAGCAGCCTAGGGCAATGCTGGCAATACTTGCAACGATCAAAAGGAAAATTAAATGATCCTCTAAAAAACCAATAAAAGCAATACTCGCAGAGGTGATGATTAGTGAAATCAAAATCAGCTTTTTCAATGCTTTAATTTCGCCCTTTGCTTTTTTACCCGTAATAAAGGAGGCGATACATAGCATCAATAACGGAATGGCCAAGACAAATCCTTTCTTCACCCCTTTAATATCATGGGTGCTTTCCAGAACCTCAGACAGGAAAAACAACATGCCAAATAGTACAAGCATGACATAAATACCGCTTAAAAAGACAACAGACAGCCACTTGCCTTCTCTTGAAAATGTTCCTTTAACGTTGGACACAAATTCTTTGAAGGCGACAGGCTCGTCTTCATCCTTGGGGACTTTAATGAAGAAGAAAATTAAAATGATGGAAATTAAACTGAAGAAAGAAATCGAGAAGAAAGGTAAAAACCACAGAAAAGCAGCAAAAATTGAACCCAATATAGGACTCAGCACTTTACCGAATGTATTAGATGTTTCAATAATGCCAAGGCTGGATGTAGCCTTTTCTTCATCGCCATTAAAAAGATCCCCAACAAGAGGAATAACGATAGGCATTGCCCCCGCTGCGCCTATACCTTGAAGGACTCGTCCAATAATAATCATGGTGTAGGGGCTATCCAGCTTCCATGAGGCGATGGCTGATATTAATCCACCGATCAGAGCTAAAATTAAACATGGCAAAATAACGATTTTTCGTCCGAATCTATCCGATAAATAACCAGCTACTGGTATAAACAGAATGGCTGCAATAGAGTAGCTGGTAATAATCATACTGGATTGGAAGGAAGAAATATCAACTTTCTTTTCTAATATTGGCAATACAGGAATTAACATTGAATTGCCGAGCGTCATGACTAGAGGGATGGAAGCTAAGCTGAATATCGCCCAGAATCCAACCTTCACATCATCTTTATCCGTATTCCCCATGATAACACCTCAATTTTATTTGTTAGAGGTAGGTTTTCCGTAATGCACTTTTTTATGCAAACAGGGCTTGATAAGCTTGGTAGCCAAAATGAATACCGAAACCAATCATAGATAGAGACGATGCAATTGATATCCCATTTAAAAATTTTGTAGATAGTATTTTTCGTGAGCCGCTTGAAATACTAGCCATAAATAAATCTACAACGACGATTCCACATAAAATCACTAAACTAAATAATGCAACTTCCCATTGTTCCAACTTTCCGGTTTTTCCTACTAATACTGATCCATAGATACCCAGCCAAAAGAGGATGGTCAATGGATTTAATAGTGCAATAAAAAAACCTGACATAAAAGAATGCCGTAATCTTGTTGCTTTCTTAAAGTTACCATCAAGCTTTAGTTTATGAAGTGTTAATAAATTTTCAATCCCTGTGTACAATAACACGAAACAGCCAAACGACCATAAGATTGTTTTTACAACCTGGTATTCAATAAATTGTCCAATACCAAAATAAACTAATGTCATGTACATCATGTCAGTTGTAATGGAGCCTAAGCTAAAAAACCAAGCGTGAAAAAACCCGTTTTTTATCCCAAGGTTTAGCAGGGTTGCCTTAACTGGTCCAATCGGTGCGGCTAAAGATATGCCTAATAAGAAATAAGGGAAAAAAGAGTGCATTGTGGTTTCCTCCGTTTTGTGGTGTCTTACATCCTATTCAGCGGAGACAACCATTACGACTAATAGAGAAAAAATTTCTAAGGAGGAACCGAGTGATTAAAGTTTTAGTATGGCTCAGGATGGATATGCTTACACATATGAGAAAAGAGGAGTGTTATTAATGAAAGAATTTAAAGTAACTTACTTTTTTGACCAAGAACATTATGTACGACGTTTCATTTTTGTCGAGTCGCAAGCAGAAGCAGAAGCATTAATCCAAAGTGAAAGAGATCAATACATCCACTTTACAGATTCTAGAGGTATTTATCATGAACTCTTTACGGGGCATGTACGGGTTATCCAAATTTCAGAGTATCATAGAATAGATAAAACAAAAAAAGCGAAAGAGATAATCGACGGTAGTCATTTTTATTCATAGTGAGTGGCTCGCTTCTTAAATTAGATGCGAGCTTTTTTTTTGTAATATAAATTTGTTCTCATTATCACATTCTTGTCATATTCACCCCTTATAATGAACATGTTCAATAAATAACTACAAAAAATAAATATAACTAATAAAGATAATAACTGAGTTAATTTCATTTCACTAAAAAAGAGAGTATGGATAGTATTACGGATACGGCATCTTCTAAGGGATGCGATCGAGCTGGAAGCCTAGCGAACATGAAGCAATAGAGAGAGAAAGCTAATGTCGCTGAAAGTGCTGTCTGGAGAACAGATGACTGTTCGTCTATATGCTATTAAAAAGACTTTATGAGATTGATTCAACTAAGGGAGAATATTAAATGAGAAAACCATTATTAACAGCAATCGCACTAAGTTCGGCACTACTATTTACAACAGTGGGAGAAGAAACAACCGCATCAGCAGCTACAGTTACATACAAAGTAAAATCAGGCGACACCCTTTCTAAAATAGGAAGCAAATATCATATTTCATACAAAACAATCATGAAATTAAATCATATGAAGTCTACAAAAATATATGTAGGCCAAAAATTAAAAGTAAAGAAAACAAAAGCTAAAAAGAAAGCTACGAAAAAGGTTAGCAAAAGTGTTGCAGGCGTTTCAACCTCGTCTAACGGTTCCAAAGCTCTAGCAATTGCTCTTAAGCAACAGGGGATAAAATACGTTTTTGGCGGCTCGTCAAAAAACGGTTTTGATTGCAGCGGACTTATTTACTATGCATATAAAAAAGCAGGATACTCTGTATCACGCACAAATGCCCAAGGTTTTTATGCACGTTCATCTGCAACCAAATCACCTCGTATTGGCGATTTAGTTTTCTTTAAAAATACATATAAATCAGGAATTTCACATATCGGTATTTATATGGGCAACAGCAAGTTTGTTAGTGCAAGTGGTACAAAGGTTCAAGTTAGCTCTGTGAATGAATCTTACTGGAAAAAACACTTTGCTGGTTACAGACATTTATAATTTGATATAAACGAAAACCATTTAGTTGAAAAACTAAATGGTTTTTTTGACATAATTAAGGGTAGGTTCTGTAATTTTTTTCATTTTACATTGAAAAGTTGAATCTCTCACTGTTATAATAATGATGAAAAAAGGCCTAATTATCTTTTAAGATAACAGGAATTTTTACTTAATCGCTGAGGAAGTGAGAAATTTGACGATGGATGAACTAAAATGGGAAGACCTTCAAAAGAAAAACTTTTACCTATTTTTAATGGTCTTTATTTGCTCTGGGTTAGGCACAATTGCGCAGCTTATATTGTCATCAACAAATTTGGTAAGGATTAGTCTGGGAATATCTTTTATACTTTTTATAATCGCTTATGTTGCACAGAAAAAAATTAATGCCTTAAAAATTGCTTTCCCATACTTTGTTATTGCCATGATATTTCTAATTAGTATGACTTTGATTTTTGGCCAAGGTGAATCAACACTCGGTACTATTGCTTTAAGCTTTTTCTTAATTATAGTGGCAAGTATTCATTCTAATCGAAAGATTTACTTTACCGGAGTAATCCTCGGCCTTATTACAATTTATATGAACTATGCCAATTTTAAAAATGAAGATATACATAGTCAATTGGCCAATGTCGTATTAGTTTATTTATTAATGATTATTGGATTATATCTACAAATTTTGCAAAATGGTAGAGTGCTCGACCAAGCGTTGGGCTACTTACGCACAGTACATGAGCAGGCAGAAAAGGAAAAAGATACTTCGAATAAGCTGAATACAACAGTCGGTACAATAACTTCTAATTTAAACGACATTAAAAATACTTTCGAAAACACCACTACTTCATATCAAGAGATGCTAGGGGCAGTGAGTGAGGTAAGTGCTGGAGCAGAACAGCAGAATTATCGGATCAATGATATCGCACAAGATATCCAATATATGCACAAAACGGTCCTCGATATTGGACGCTCGTTAGAAGGCGCTAAAAATGAAACAGAGGAAGCTGGGCAACAAGCAACACAGGGTGCGAAAAATATGAAAGAAATGAAGGATGAAATCGATAATTTCTCTGGATTTTTCCAACAGCTTTCACAATCCGTTGAAACGCTGACTTCTAAAATTCAAGAAACCAATACATTCACAGTTGCGATTAAAGGGATTACAGAACAAACTAATCTGTTGGCCCTCAATGCTTCTATTGAGGCTGCACGTGCCGGTGAATATGGGAAGGGCTTCGCTGTTGTAGCAGAAGAAATTCGTAAACTGGCTTCCACTACTGCAGATACATTGGTGAAAATTGATGAAAATCTAAGCAATGTCAACACATACAATGAAAGCACCTTAAGCCAATTACAAGTAGGGGCAAAACGTGTCGAGCAACAAGTAGAAACTGTAGAAAAGTCAGTAAATGCGTTTAATCATTTATATACTGCTATGCAAAACCTGAATCAGCAAATGATAGTAGTAGCAAGTGAAATTAAAAGTGTTGAAGACAAGACAGGCACTATTGAAGCGAATACAAATGAATTTGCGACAATTATTGAGGGAAGCACTGCTTCATTAGAAGAGCTCAATGCTACACTAAGTATGCTAGCGGATGACCAGAAAAAAACTGCCAGTAATCTCGTGGAAACATACGAGGCGGCTACACAACTATAGATGAAAAACCAGCGATTGCTGGTTTTTTTGTTGGTCAAAGAAATGTTCCTTTCCGATACTCTTTACTCATTGTTAATCTATTGGTATAAAGGCCCAATTGCCTTAGTCATTTGACCATATGATACAAAGAATAATGAAAAGGGAGTGTTTAAAGAATGGTTCAACCTTTTGATGGGCAAGGCGTTAATTACATGAGAGAAAATATGGAGTATAACCCATGGATGTCACAAATGAGTCAACAGCACGGCGGGTGGCATTCTGGCGATCAATGGGGACAGGGTCATGATTGGAATCAAAACTATGGACATATGCAGCATCAACAACATGGCAACTGGAATATGGGACACCATGGAGGTCATGGAGGTCATGGAGGGCATGGAAGTCATGGAAGTCATGGAAGTCATGGATATCCAATGCATCATGGCTACCATCAATCCTATCCTTGGCAATCAAGTCAACAACACTGGCGTCCAACACAACAACATTGGCAAACATACCCGATGCACCATGATGGCCATCATCAACAATGGCAACAATGGAACCCAGGCCATCCATGGATGTAATTTAATATAAAAGTAGAAGGGCTGGCACAGAATTTTTCTGGCCAGTCCTTTTTGGTATGTGAATAAAAACCTTTCTATTTGCCTTAGACTTATTCAACATTGGCAATATAGGAGGAGTTTTAGTGGAGCAATCTATAACACAGCCAGCTAGTAAAAGGCAATTTATGAATGTTTATATATTATTTATATTATGCTTGTTAGATACAATTTTAACAGACATAGGCTTACGCACTCATATTATTGGAGAAGCCAATCCTTTAATGAATTGGATATATAGCTCGAGTAAAATAGCCTTTTATTTAATGAAATTAGCTTTGCCTGTAGCTCTCATTGTTATTCTAAGTAAGATGAGGGCTACTTTATTGGTAAATCTATTTTTAAGAGCAGCGCTTGTTATCTATAGTATTGTTTTTCTTATGCATATTAGTTGGATTGTGAGTGTATTGGCGCTTTCTATTTAAATAATTTTAACCTTTAGTATGGTTAAAATTAACGTAATTTAGGCCGTTTAAGTTAAGAAAGTAATGAAAAAAGTTAATCAGCTTTTAACAGTGTAAAATAACAAAACCGCTAATTAACAGGTTTTTGAGAGAAAAAAGGGATTTTATAGTGAATTTAATAGGAAAATATGTTTATTTGACACTGGGTTTTAATAGTAATAATATAATATAAAATTATCCTGATTTATGTCGAATTTACAAATTATGTTTGATTTGATGGCGGGGAATTTTGTTTTATCGCTTTTATTTTATTAATGAGGAGGGAAATGAATTGATTAAACATGTTTACGCTTTATCTATTGAAACGCTTGCACTTATCCCATTTTACGAAAATGCGACAGGGAAGGTAAAAACTAAAATTATGGAGTTGGGGGGAGTTACACTAAGCGGTTTAAATCCAATCGAAATTATGGATGCCAATTTAAAATTTTCAGGCTCTAGCTTAACAGGCGCAGGACAAGGGACAAAGCATATTCTTGGTAAAGTTAAAATGCATCCGGTCACTATTAATGAAAGAGTCTGGTTTCCCGTTTTTTCGCCAAAGAAAGATGGCTGCATATGGTTAGCACTTAACCATATAAAAAGGTACAGTGCATACGGTAGCTTAGGCACTATTATTACTTTTACTAGTGGAACCGAATTAATAATGGATATTACAGTAAGTACATTTGAACGGAGAATGAATCGTGCATGCGCATTAAAAGCGCAAATAGAATACTATACGTTTTATATGCGAATTCCTCCAAAAGAAAAGAGAAACTATGCAAAATACGAGATTATTAAAGAAGAGAATAGCATCAACTATCAAATTAATAGAAAAACAAATCAAAAGGTTAAAGGTGACGATGAAGGCGAAGGCAACTTAGTACCTTAGTATTACTAGCAGAATAGAGAGGGAGACAAGCACAAAAGCCAGAATGGTAAAGTATGTAGGCGCCTCTTTACCTACAATAGAGACATATAAAAAGATGCCCAATCTCTTAAAAGAGTGGGCATCTCTATCCTTAATTACTACCTTTAAATGTACCTGTCGCAAATCCAACGAGTTCATCTTCTTCGTCATAGAGACGGCCTTCTACAATGGTTGTTGAACGAGTTTGCGATATGATACGCGCTAGCCCTTTCACACGACCGTGAGTAACCGGCTTTAAAAAACGCGTTTCTAGTTGAATAGTAATTACATCTTTAAAACCAAGCGTATGTGTTGCAATGCCCATAACCGTATCAAGCGCTGACATGAAGACACCGCCGTGCATTGTACCCACCACATTGTTTAAGTCTTTTTTATAGTCAAAGGCAATTTCGGCAATTCCATCTTCAGCATGTATATATTCAAGTCCAAGTGTTTGCCAAAAAGGACTTTCTTCAAAACGTTGTTGAACAGATTTCATTGTTGTCAAAATAAATTCCTCCCCAAATTTTAACAGGCACATCTAACTATAAGTTCTACGTAATTATATCATATTTAGGCAAAATTCTTCAAAATTTTTAATAAAAAAGCGCTTTCATTCATTGGAAATAATGATATAGTATTATCTGAATAGTCTTACATACTATTATTATATTATTTTTAATTTTGAGTATTGTATTGTTATATAGCAGACTATACAATGAAGAAGAAACAAACTTACATATAAAATGGGAGAGTGTAGAGAGTGTTTAAAACAAAAATCGTCGCAACATTAGGGGCTGCTGCATTATTAATGACGCCTATGTCAGCTTTTGCCAAAACAACGCCAGCAAAACCAAAAGCACCAACAACTGTGCCAGTACAGTTTCTATCTATCAATGATATGCATGGTAATATCGGAGAGAGTTATAAAGCTACAGATGGTACACCAATCGGGGGAGCACCAGCTCTTGCTTATCACTTTGAGCAAGAAAAGGCAGCATTTGCTAAGAAGTACAAACTGAAAACAGCCGCAGCGAATACTTACAGAATTAGTGCAGGCGACTTAGTAGGCGGAAGTCCATCTTATTCAAGCTTACTTCAAGACGAGCCAACAATGAATGCAGCCAATGCAATTAAATTTACTGTTGGAGCACTAGGTAACCATGAATTTGATGAGGGAATCGATGAATTCAAACGAATTTTAAACGGCCTTGCACCGACCGAAGCAACACAAAACTATGAATTAGTAAAAGACTATAAATTGACTAAAAGCAATATGGAAATCCTAACTTCCAACATTGTGGATAAAAAATCTAAAAAAATCCTTAGTGGCTTCAAACCTTATACAGTGAAAAAATATGGTGGAGTTAAAGTTGGATTTATCGGTGTCGTTACACCAGACATTAAAACAGTAGTACTATCTAAACACGTTGAGAATATCGAAGTGGTAAATCCAGCAAAAGCAATCGCGAAATATTCAAAAGTTTTACGTAAACAAGGTGTAAATGCAATCGTTGTAGTTGCACACTCTGGTGCCTATAACACAGATGCAGACACATCAATTGAAACACAAGGAAAAGAGAAAATTTTAGGCCAAACAGTGGATATGCTGAAAGAGCTTGAAAAAATCGATTCGAAACACTCTGTAGACGTAGTAATCGGCGGCCATGATCATAACTTTGCAAATGGCGTTTACAAAAATACACGCATTATTGAGGCAAAATCGTTTGGTAAAGCTTACTCAGTTGTAACAGGTAAAATTAGCAAAAAGACAAAAGACTTTATTAAAACACCATCTGGTATTGTAAAATATAACTACTTGCCAACTGAAGAACAAATCAACAGCAACAAAGTATCTAAGAAAGTAAATGGCATTGTGAATGAAGCAAAATCTTTAGTAAAAGAGAAAATTGATGCGCCAATCGCAACAGCATCATTTGAATCCATTACAAGAGACCGTGTCGCTCATCCACTAGGCGGTTCTCCAGTAGGCAACTTAGTAACAGATGGACAATTAAGCCAAGCCAAAGCTCTAGGCTACAATGCTGACTTTGCTATGACAAACTCTGGTGGTATCCGTGCTGACCTTACTACAGTTAAAGACGGAGACAAAAATGTTATTACATGGGGTAAAGCGCAAGCAGTTCAACCATTCGGCAACTACTTGAAAGTTGTAGACATGACTGGTGCCAATATTAAAGAAGCAATCAACCAACAATTCACAGGTGGTTATGGCTTAGAAGTATCTGGCTTGCACTATACTTACAACTCAAAAGGTGTTGTAGATGTATTTGTAGGGGATACAAGTGAAAAAATCGATCCTGCAAAAACATATTCTGTTGTAATTAACGACTTTATTGCAACAGGTGGCGATAACTTCAAAGCATTCACAACAGCAACAAACGATAAAACAATCGAAGTAGACACTGATGCATTCATCAACTACTTAAAAGGTAAACAAACAATTGAAGAGCCAACAGAAGTTCGCAATGTAAAAGTGGACTAACATATTAATAAAAATCCTCTTGCCATAAAAGCAGGAGGATTTTTTTTGCCTTAGCGTTTCATTTCATATAATGTAAGGAAAATGATAAGATAAGAGTAAGTAATATTAATTACACACTAATGGAGGGTATTTAATTGAAATTTAAAAAACTTGCGGCAGCTTTATTTGCAGCTACTCTTGCTTTCTCAACTGTAGGGCCTGTTGTTTCAGACCATTTCAGCATCACAGCTGATGCAAGAGGTTACAAATCAGGCAAAAGAGGTTTTAATTCAAACGGTAATTCCAACAATTCTATTTTCAATAACAACAAATCCAATACAAATCGAAATACACAAGATAACAAAAACTCAAGCTTTAATAACAAAACTAACAAATCAAAAACTGCTAATTCAACTCCACGAAAAGGCGGGTTTATGCGTGGTATGATGCTCGGAGGACTGGCAGGACTTTTATTTGGCGGAATGCTTAGCAATATGGGTGCAATGGGCAACTTATTTGGTTTATTAATCAATGTTATTGCCATCTTGGTACTTATTATGTTAATCATGAAAGTCTTCCAAATGTTCCGCGGCAACAAAAAACGTGATGAGGACCGAAATGTATGGAAACAATAGTCTTATCAGAAGACCAATTAATTAACGCATTATGCGTATACCATGCACGCCAAATCAATGTAATGCCCGAAAATGTAGAGATCGAGCTTTGCTTTGATGACGATGAAGGTTACTCTGCTGATGCATATTATAATAATCGACAAGATACGTATCGTGTAGCCAATATGTTGTCCGCTATCCGCGCCTACTTACAGGAAGAAACGAACGTAGATCCTTATGCAGCAAGCATCCGATTAGAAATTGATGATGAAGAGGGCATGATTGCCGTTATAGAATAAGAAATAAAGCCATCCAATTATGGATGGCTTTTATTGTGGATAAAAATAAATTTATATTCATGTCTTATATATCTGAAATACAAAGTAATACTATATAGTTTGAAATTAACTAAGCATTTTATTGCTATATGTAGAAACTCTGTAGTGGTGGAATAAAGAAATAGTATATACAAAAAGTACTATACACTAGCGGGGAACAGGAGTATAAAAATAAGATGTTGTTTCACTTACTTTTTTACAAATATATTCAGTAAAAAGCGAATGTTAGTCAAAATTTGTCGAATAAAGTGGTATTAAACCAAAAAAAGACGAACTTTGTAGTTCAAAAGTTTATTTTCAAAATAAAAAAGAACTAGGAAATTGTTAAGGAAAATATAATAATAAAGCTTATAGATAAACCAATGAAAATTAAAAATATGTTTTTATGTAAAAAATTTTATAGTATTTTATCTAATATTAAACATTAGTGGAATTTATAATAAAAAAATACATAATACTAAGTAGAATAATAGTAATAAAAATTGGAAAATGATATAAATTTATTGGATATAATTATATATTATTCATATTTTATTCGTATTTTAATAAAAAAATATAAAAAACTATTATGCAAATTTAAATAATGTGATAATATAGTCGTTAAGGATTACGAATTGAAGGATTTTGGAAAAAAACTTATAAAAATTACGTAGTATCGTAATCCGTAAAATAGTTCATCTATAAAGGAGAATGGGAATTTTGAAAAATTATAAACTTATTAAAACTGCTGCTGCTGTTGCTCTAGGCGCTTCTGTCATAACAGCCGCCTTAGTGCCAGGTTCAACAAGCGCATTTGCAGCTTCTAAATACAAAGTATCAAAAGGTAAATTAGTAAACGCTAAAACTGGTAAGGTTGTAAAAGGTTATGTTGTTTATAATTCAAAACTTTACTACAATGGCAAATTGAAAACTGGCTACAAAACAGTTGGTTCAGGCAAAACAATCAAACTTTATTTCAATGGATCACTTAAAAAAGGTTACAAAACAGCAAAAGAAAATAAATTGTTGTTCTACAATGGATCACTTAAAAAAGGCTACAAAACAGCTGGTAACGGTGAACGCCTTTACAAAGATGGCTATCTTGACAAGGGCTACGAAGTATATGGGGATGTTGATAAAGATCCATCTCTATACTATAACGGCTACCTTAAATCAGGTTACAAAACAGCTAACAACGCAACTTTAATGTTCTACAATGGTAAATTATCAGAAGGCTACAAGACTGATAAAAATGGTACAGTTCTATATAATGAAGGTCGCTTAAACAAAGGATTTGTAAAAGTAGAAGATAAATTTTACAATGACGCAGAGCTAGCTAATGGAACTTTTGAGTATGAAGGTAAAAAAATTGAAATAAAAGATGGTATGGTAGTTTCTTTAAATGTTGAATCTGTAAAAGCTATTGATACTACATCAGCAAAAGTTTCATTTAGCAAAGCAATTGACTCACTTGACAAATCTGCATTCGAAGTAGTAAACAAAGCGACTGGTGAAAAACACGTAGTAAAAGCAGTTACATTGTCTGAAGATAAAAAATCAGCTACTTTAGAATTCTATAATGCATTTGCAGCTAATACTACCTATACTGTAAACACTAAAATAGGTGAAGATAATGTTACAAATGATTTAGTAATAGGTTCATTAAAGCCATCATCAGTGGAAGTAGCAAATCAAACTGTACAAGCTGATACTAATACAGTACTAGATTACAAAGTTAAAGACGAAAGCGGAGTAGATATTACTGCTTCATACCAACCTGGAACAACTGGTGTATCATTTGAATCAGCGTCTACTGCGATTAATAAAACAACAGGTGTAATTAACCTTGCTAAAGGTTCATCTATCAAAGCGAAAGTTGTAATTAAAGATGCTGATAAAGTTTTAGCTGAAAGCTCTGAAGTAACTATTTCTGCACAGGAAGCAGTAGCTTCAACAATTTCTGCTTGGACTGTAACAACTAGTGTTACTCCTGATTTCTCTAAACCAGCTTCAACAATTTATGGTTCAGGATATTCTTTAAAAGCTCAAGCAAAAGATCAATTAGGTAATGTAATTGCTGGTAATTTCACATATGAATCACAAAATAATGGTGTGGCAGTAGTTGATAAAACAACTGGTACCATTACACCTATGGGAACAGGCGTGGTTCCTGTGAAAATCTCATTAGTGAATGATGGCAAAGTAGTAGATACTAAAACAGTTGAAATTAAAGTAAACGCTGCAAAAGCAGTAGACTCGATTAAAGCTGAAAAGTCTTCTTTATTATTATCTAATACATCTGCAGATTCACAAGATTTAGCTGTTTCAGTTAAAGATCAATACGGTAATGCTTTTAGTACTGAGTTGAACAAGGAAGTTTTAGATAAAGACGGTAAAGCACTTGCTAAAGATGTAAATGTACCAACTGTAAAAGTGGAATCTGTAGCTGAAAAAACAGGTGAGTACACAGTAAATATTGCAACAGATAGTACGACAACTGCTGGCACATATACTGTAAAATTAGTAGCTGGTGAAAAATCAGCTACATTCACAGTAACTGTAAAACCTTCTGGGGAAGCAACTTCTTACGTTGCTAAAGAAATTCCAACGACAGTTGATTTAAAAGAAGCTTCTTTAAGCTTTTCTCCTAAGTTATATACTTCAGATGCTGAGGGTTTAACAGTTAAAGATGTAACTTCTGATGCAACAGTATCTGTTTCAGATAACGAAGGTGTAACTGTAAGTGGGGGTACAGTAACTGTTAATAAAGAAAAAGTTAAAGCTGGGGATACATTCACAGTTGTTGTAAAAGTTGGTCTTAATACTGTAGCTTCTAAAGTTGTAACTATAGTTGATACAACTTCAAAATATACTGCTGATTTTA
This sequence comes from Rummeliibacillus sp. TYF-LIM-RU47, assembly GCF_008638315.1. Lineage (NCBI taxonomy): Bacteria > Bacillati > Bacillota > Bacilli > Caryophanales > Caryophanaceae > Rummeliibacillus > Rummeliibacillus sp. TYF-LIM-RU47. The sequence continues at coordinate 458,948 of NZ_VVIR01000001.1, forward strand.
AAGGGTACACTTTAACAGGAGAAATTAAGGGCAATCTAACTAATTTACTATCTAATAATGTAAGAGTTTTGATAGACGGTAAAGAAACAGATGTTTCAAAAACATTGAATGTTAAATCTACAAAATTTGTTGCAACTGATTCTACAGTAGTAAAGAATGATGGAGAACTTGCTGAAGGTACTGCGACCGTATATGTACAAGAAATTACTCTTTCAAATGATAAAGTTGTTACTTTCAATACACCTGTAAAATTCACTGTAAATGTTACTAAATAATTATCTCAAATGCATGGAACTAGTTTATAGGTAAACAGTTTAAGAAAAAGACCTTGATCTCATAGTAGATAAGGTCTTTTTATCTTTCGAGAAGTTCTAAGAGTTAATTGGTGTTTATCTTTTTGTGTGAATATATATTTTGAGGAAATACAAAGTAAACTACAAAAAATAAAACCCCTTCAACGTGAAGGGGTGGCATGTATTTAAGTTGTCGATTTTCTAATATGCCGACTAAGAGAATCGAACTCTTATCAGTGGATTACGAGACCACCGTTTTGCCATTAAACTAAGTCGGCAACAGTTATTTACACCAATAGTATAGCACTTTTATTTTCTTAATTCAGATTTCATGATTTAGGTGATATTCAAAAATGCCCTAGCATTATCTTGACTTATTCTTCTCCAATGCAACTGGGAAGAAATGAATTATTTTTCTTCCTCTTGTCCCTCGCGTTTCCACTTTCCACTTTTAAAGGTTTTCTTAAAATCATCATCATTATTGATGGTCGATTTGGCCAAAAGTATGAGTGTTAGGAGCATTGTGCCTGTTCCAACGATAAGATAGAACATAGTGAATACTTTTCCTATCGCTGTTTCAGGGGAAAGGTTGGTATCGATGCCGGTTGGAATAATGCTCACAACGCAGAAATAGATGGCGTCTAGAACGGCCCAGCCTTCTTTTTGTGTATAAAATAACACGCCTGACAGAATGATGAAAAATAGGGTAGTAATAAGCGATAAAAATAAAGGATGTTTTGATGATTTATACAAAGCTTCTAGCAGTCGTTTTAGTGTTAGGATAAATGAAATCAAAGTGAAAGAATTCCTCCTCGTTATTATTCATTGAATACAGTATCATGCAAGGGAAAATATTTCTAGGTTGAGGGGTGGGGTAGTCGGATAAGCAGGATTAGAAATTGAAAAAACTGCTCACAAAGCATATAGCATTTGCTAGCAGTCAGCATGTTGTATAACTACTTTATAACGCGTGAAACCGTCATTCCGTCGCCGATCGGTATTAATACAGATTGCAACTGAGAGTGTTCTGCGACTGTTTTATTGAACTCTTTCATGAACTCACTATAACGTTTAGGCTGTGAATTTGAATCTGCAACACTCCCGCCAGCTAAGACATTGTCTGTGACAATAATAGCACCATCTTTGGCAAGCTCGATACAAGCGTTTAAATAGTTGATGTAATTTAGTTTGTCTGCATCTATAAAGAAAAAATCATATTGTTTATTATTTTCTTTTAGAATTTGGAGGCTTTCTAGTGCTGGACCAGTCAAGTAGGTAACTTGATTACCAAAGCCTGCTTTGGTTAAATTTTGATGAGCGAGGGTAGCATAGTTTTCCTCTAATTCGAGTGATGTTAAATAACCTTCGCTGCCAAATCCTCTTGCCAAACATATGCCGCTATAGCCGCCAAGTGCTCCAATTTCTAGTACTTCTATAGCTTGTGATAAAGACACCAGCATTGTAAGAAGCTTACCAGAGCCGGGTGATACGGAGATAGAACGCATTCCGTTTTCTTCAATTGATGTCAGCACGTCCTCTAAATCTGTATCTGTTGGAGCGAAGAGGCTATCGATGTATTCATTGATTAATTTCATCTGCTGGATCTCCTATCATTTCTGAAGATTCTTTAGAAGAATCTTCAGTGGTTACAATTTCATCACTTTCTTCTAAATCAAATAGCTGTATAAATTCGTTGATAACCATGTCGAGTGCCTTTAACTCGCCGATTAAGATTGACTTAATAGTTTCAAATTCGGGTTCGTCTAGTTGCTGTTTGATAGTCATACGTTTTAGCTGAAGTATCTCTAAAAATGCTATTGCTCTTCCGCGCCTAAATGTTTTAGGACCCTTTGTATGATGGCCGCCGCCATGATGACGATGTCGGCCGCCTCTTTCCTCATTTGGTCTCATATCGCACCTCTTTCTGTATACAATTGTATACAATTGAATATAAAATTATTGTATACAATTGTATACAATAAATCAATATAAATTATAAGAGCGAATTCTTATTAATAAGATGCTATTGGATTTTTGAATGGAAATTGGGAATATAAAAAAGCCGATTCAATTTAATAGAATCGGCAAATTGTTATTTTGATTGCAACACCTTAAGCAGAAAAAGAGGTATCTTCATCATACGTTTTATACGGGTGGGTTGTGTGATTAGGCGATAAAACCATTCAAGATTAAGCTTGATAAAGAGTTGTGGCGCACGGCGAACATTGCCTGATAACACGTCCAAACTGCCGCCTACGCCCATCATGACACAGTGCTCGAATTGATGGCGGTGGCTAGCTATCCATTCTTCTTGTTTGGGAGCTCCCGTAGCAATAAAGATAAAATCAGGCTTTAAGGACGCTGCCTGAGTAGCTACTGCGTCTCTGTCACCATAGCCATCAGCAGTCCCCACAATATTAATATGGGGGTAGAGGGCGATTGCCTTTTTAGCCGCTGCTTCTGCTATACCAGGCTTGCCACCATAAAAGAAGAATCGATTTTTATTAACATCAGCATTTTTCATAAATGCATGTACTAATTCATAGCCTGGTATCCGTTCCCGCAAAGGCGTACCTAATATTTTAGAACCGATGACAACGCCTATACCGTCTGCGACTACATAGGTGGATCGCTGTACGTATTGTTCATATTGTGCATTTTCTTTTGTTAGCATAACAATTTCTGGATTCGCTGTTACGATTGAAATGGGTTCCTTATTGCTGGTTGCCAAGGTCAAGACATGGCTAACAAACTCTTTTTTGGTAGTATCTACAAAAGGAATGCCCAATATATTTATCTTTTTCATTCAACTTACCTTCCATAACACGTTTTCCCTCATTATATACCACGGAAAGGAATCTTTAAATAAACCGAGTAGACATTATAAAGGAGACCTATGGAAAAGAAAGTAAGGTGTGCATATAGTGCTGAAAATAGGGTAAAACAAATAAGTAGAAATACCTTCGAAAAAAATCTATTTTCTCATTCTATTCTTTGGAATTTATGCTATGATAATCTTTGTGAAATTGAATCTAGAAAGCCGAATTGATAAAATTTTGAAACTTTCATATAGGCTCATTCGTCTATAGTATTGACAATTAAATAATGATAGGAAGTGGATGTGTGATGACTAAAAATCGACGGTATCAGCCAAAGAAAGCATCCATCAAAAGAATAGCTGTATCCATTGTATTAATAGCAGCCATTATCTTGGGTGCGTTTATGCTCCTAACCAAAAATGAAAAGTCAGCAAATGAAAATGAACATATTAAAGTAGAAAAAATCAATAAGCCTAAAAAGGAAGAGACAAAAAAGAAAGAAGAACCGAAAAAGGATCAAGAGGATAAGGTGACAGCTAGCCGTCAAGAGGGAAGTGTGACCAATGATATTCCAGCAACTGGCCAACCAACGACGACCAAAGAAGAAACAAATGTTGTTATGCCTAAAAATGATACCTCTGCAATTATTGCAAACGCTAAAACGCAAGTCTATACGATCGTGACAGATTTGCAGCAAGGTTCTGGATTCCTATTTAACAAAAAAGGAGACATTATCACGAACGCCCATGTGGCGAAAGATGCTTCTTATGTTTTAGTTTCAAATGAGCATGGCCAAGAGTTTCAAGGTCAGGTAATTGGAATTTCTAAAAAGACAGACGTTGCTCTTATACGTGTACCAGAACTGGAAGGGAAAGACCCGCTCGTTTTAGATACAGCACCAGCAAGACTTAACACGCCTGTTATTGCAATTGGTAGCCCGAATAATAAGGGCGGCACTTCAACTGAAGGAAAAATCACAAACATCGGCGCAGAGTTTACGGATGAATACACATATAGCGGACTATACGAAATGACGGCTCGTTTGCATCCTGGTTCTAGCGGTGGCCCACTGATTAATGCAGAAACAGGTAATGTAATTGGTATTAATTCGATTATTTTAACAGATCAACCTGAAATAGGTTACGCTATACCAATTAAACAAATAATGAATTTGATTACAGGATGGTCAAACAAAGATGTAGAAATCGATATTGATAACGATCAAGATTTTGATAATGATCACAGAGATGAAGCATATCTAGGGAAAGACTTGATAAAAGATTATATCGATAGCTTCTATGATCTTGTACCACTTGCTATTAAAGACCCTGTTAAAAGACCTTCATATGAGTCCTATATTCTACCAGGAAGCACAGCGCAAAATGCAGCATCTAAGATGTTAGAAACATACACAGCTGAAGGCAGAAAGTATAAAGATTTAAAACATTCAATCGGCAATATTCAAATCACAGACGATTATGCGACTGCCGAAGTTGACTCTACATTCACTTATGTAGATAAAAATAAGCAAGAGCATCAATTGAAAGAAAAAATAATCTATAAAATTGTTATCGACGACTATGCAGATTATCAATTTAAAGAAATTACAATCAGCAATACTCAAGACGATGGAGCCTCTGCAGAGGAGTTGGAGACACCAGAGCAAGATACTGATGTTGAAGAAACACCAGCCGTACAAACGAAAAGCGTTAAGGAAAACAAATCTGTTGTAGAACCAAAGTCAACTGATCCTGCAAGTGAAGAAGAAACTTATCAAACTGCATCCTAATAAAAAAGCTCAGCTACGTTAGCTGAGCTTTTTTAACGTACGATATATTGTTCTAACGGGCACTACTTATAACGTTCAGTTAGCGAATGCTACCGTAGCTATGAATGTAATTTTTCCAATAAGTGCTCATTGTTTGGTATTGTACATGGCTGCCTGCTGCATGTACAATCATGCCATTGCCTGCATAAATTGCCACATGTGTAATAGCACCGCCACCTACATTAAAGAATACTAAATCTCCTGGTTGTGGATTGCTTGTATATGGTAGGGCAGTACGTTGCTGACGACTAGTACGTGGTAAAGTAATACCATGTTTGCCTAACACGTAGCGTGTAAAACCACTGCAGTCAAAGCCAGATGGAGTGGTTCCACCATAAACATAAGGAACACCCAAGTAGTTTTTAGCTGTATTTACAATATCACTTTGATTTGTACTAGAAGAAGTTGTTTTAACGCCAGCGCCAGCTTTTAAGTAAGCTGCAGACATCCAGCCTGTTTTGCCTTGTGCACTAACTTTAAACCATGTTCTACCTGAAACAACTTTTTTGTAGCTTGCATTTACAGTTTTATTTTTTTTGAAGTAACCTAACTTTCCTGCAGATAGAGAAGGTGCCTTACGTAATGTTAAGGAATTTGCAGTAACATGGTATTTGCCGCTGATTTTAACAGCTTGTGAGCTTGAAACCATTGTAATAGATGTATGTTCTGTAGTAGTTGCTGTATCGTGTTGTTCCGCTGCTTTTGCTTGGCCAAATCCAATTGTTAATGCTAATGCGCCTGATGCGATAGCCGTTAAGAAAGTTCTCTTTTTCATGAAAGGTCCTCCAACTATTCTAGTGAGTTTTTTTATATCTCGTAGTTATTTAAGTTCAATCGTTATAGTTCAAATGTTATGTTTTATTTCGTTTTTTACAAGTATAACTTTATAAAAAATCTGATAAATTAACAATGCTATTTCGTTTACAGTTATATTACAGTCTTGTAACAAAAATAGAGCATAATGATTACAGTTCGACAAAAACGTTGATATATCAAGCTTTCTCAATGTAAAAAAACCTTATCCAAAAATATTAGATAAGGTTTAAAAGTTAGTATTATAGGGAAAATTTATAACTTATAAATCATAAAATCGTTTATAGCTATCAAAGTGGCTCTTCCAATAAGATTCATTTACAGAAGATACCTGTACATAATCACCACCGGCATGGACGAATTGGCCATTCCCAATATAAATGCCTAAATGCGAGATACCAGTCTTGTACGTATTTTTAAAGAATACTAGATCGCCAGGTTTCGGACTGGAAACATAGTAAGAACGCGCTTCGTAGCTAGCAGCGCTTGTGCGGCTGATGTTTTTATAACCAGCTTGTTTAAATACATAGTAAATAAAACCGCTGCAATCAAAGCCGCTTGGTGAAGAACCTCCCCATACATAAGGTGTTCCTTTCATAGAAAGCCCAATATTAATAGCATTTTTTAATACAGTAGATGACGCTTGTCCAGGTGTTGGATTAGAAACACCTGTTGTATTCTCTTTATCTTGTTGGACTGTTGTTCCGCTATTTTTTACAGCGAGGACTTGCCCAACGCGAATCATATCTGAAGTTAATCGATTCCAAGATTTTAGCTGTGTGATTGTTATACCGAATTTGTGGGCTATTACCGAAAGCGTATCACCTGACACCACAGTATATTTTTTTGCGTTTGAAGGCGCTGCTGGAGTCTTACTAGGTGTCGCTGGTTTCGTGTTATTGCTTGCTGGTTTTGTTGAAGACCCATTAATTTTTAACTTTTGACCAACATAAATAACATGATTTTTTATGTTATTATTTTTTTCGATTGACGCAATGGATACGTTAAAAGCTGCAGCAATCTTTCCTACATAATCACCTGATTTGACAGTATAGGTCGTTGCCTTTTTGCTTGTCGTTGGTTTTGGAGAATTATTCTTGTTAGAAGAAACATGAGTGACTATAGTGCTTGAGCCAGGTATCTTCAATGTTTGGCCAGCAAAAATAAGGTCATTTTTTAGGCCATTAGCTTTCATTAAGGCTGATAATGTAATACCATGATTGGCTGCAATTTTTGCGATATAATCGCCTGGTTTTACTTTGTACGTACCAGACTTTTTGGTAACAGTTGTCGTTTTACTTGTTGTACTTTTTTTCGGAGCAGAGGTTTTCTTGCTCGCACTGTTGCTCGTTGTGCCTGAGGTTTTTAAGGTTTGTCCTACATAAATAAGATCTGAAGTCAGATGGTTCAGTTTTTTAAGTTTGGTAATTGTCGTATTTTTCTTTTTTGCTATGACATATAGTGAATCACCACTTTTTACCTTGTATGTATTAGTACTTGCTTTCGCATCTTGGTCATGTATTACAAAAGTGGTAGCACATACAGCTAGAGCAGAAACGATTGCTTTTTTCATATAGGTCACTCCTTTTGGGTTGGATCTTATGAGTATATTTTATTAACTGTATTGTAGAGAAAAATGGGATTTAATACAATCAACTGACGAAAAAAGGGAGTTTTGATAGATAGATTGAAATATTTTTAAAATATATGTAGGAGTGGTAGCTACTAAAGGACCATTAAATAAGTAGGTAAAAATAAAAAAAGCGCAATTTGCGCTTTTTCTTTACACTTGAAACACTTGTATTTGTTTGTTTAATGTTTCTGCTAACTGGCTCAATTCTTCTGCTGAGGCTGTAATTTCTTCAACAATTGCATATTGCTCCTCACTTAGGTTAGCAATCTCTTGAGTTTTTGAATTTGTTTCTTGTGAAATAGCATTTACATTTTCAAGGGAAGCTGCCGTTTCCTGAGAGGCTGCTGCCATTTCTTCGGTAATAGTCGATACTTCTTGTATTTCATTAGAAAGATTGATAGACATTGTATAAATCTCCTTGAATGCTTTACCTGTTGTTTGAATACTATTGAAACCATCATCAGCCTTTAAATTGACTTGTTCCATTTGCTGTACTGTTTTATGCATATACTTTTCGATATTTTCGGTTGTTTCACGTATTTCATTCGCTGAACGTGCCGATTCCTCTGCAAGCTTTCGAACTTCCCCGGCCACTACCGCAAAACCTTTACCATGCTCCCCGGCACGAGCCGCTTCTATTGCTGCGTTAAGTGCTAACAGATTCGTCTGCTCCGAAATCTCAGTAATCGTAGAAAGCATGCTGTTAATTCTCTTTGAACTATTCGCGAGCTCTAATAAAGAAGTTTGGGTTTCTGCCACTTCTGCTTTGATCTCTTTTATTTGTTTGACCGTATTCTCTAGATGCTTTCCACCAAATACCGTTTTGTCTGATGAGTTTGCAGCTGATTTAGCAGCAGAAGCAGCTGATTCGGCTACAGCGCTAATTTGGCTAGCAACAACATTCACTGAATTCGTTCCATTTGTTAAATAGTCAGTTTGCATCGCAGAATCAAGTGCAAGCTGATCAATTTTTTGGCTTACATTTTTAGTTGTATTATTGGTTTGCTCAGTACTCGCGTACAATTCTTCGGAAGAAGCTGCTAGATGTTCGCTCGTTTGTGTTAATGTATGGATCATGTCTCTTAAATTTTGGTACATGCCATTAAATGCTTCCGAAAGTTCATCGATTTCATCTTCTTGTCCATGGTGAATTGGTTCAATTGCTAAATTGCCATTCGCTACTTCTAAAACAAAATTCTTTAGTGAGTATATAGGTTTCATTTTATGAGAAAAATAAGATAGAACTACTGCAATATAAATCATAAATAGCGCTAGAAGACCAGCCATTGTGATAATGCTCACTTTTACCTGCGTTTTAGCTTTTGCTACTTGTTTTGCTGTTAATTTTTTTAATGATTTGTCAAAAGAATCAATAGAGCTGCTGATATTATCCTTTAATAAACTATATTCAGTTCCATAAAGTATATCTTTAGCTTGGACGAATTCCTCGGATTTTGCTAATGCGATTGCTTTTTCTTCTAGTGGTTTAAGTTGTTCTGATTGTGTAATCGCGTATTCGGCAAGAGCAATAATATCTTCTGGAAGTTGATTGCTCTTTAATTTTTTTAAAGTCTCATCAGCGTTGAGTGAGGATTGGACCTCACGTTCATAAGCTTGCAAGAAACGGCTAGAGCCAGATTCTGCGTATGTACGAATATTAGAAGACTTCGTTTCAGTATTCTTCATCAATGAAAGAGCAATTGAACTGTCTTCACGGTTAATTCTTTCGATTTTGTTTTGGTTGGATATACTTTTTGCCAGGTATCCTAAACTTAATCCGTTAAGAATAACTAAAATAGCTGTAATTATGATTGTCAGACGAATCATCTTTTTAATGCTCATTACCACACCTCATATTTTCACAATGAATTTTGTAACTTTTGACTGAATTTACTTATACTTTTACTAGTATAAATGTAACTGCTCCATCTGAAAATAGGCTTGTTTGCATTTTCGACAAATTTTTCTTAATTTAGTGCAAAAATAAGATGATTACTTTAAAATAAAATAGAATTACTGTGTAAAAGAGAAGATTTAGTATTCAATACAGGAGGAATAAAATAAAAATAAAGGTTATTCCTCGGGAAATAAGTCGGATTAAATAGTAAAAGAACCGCTAAGGGGGAAGCGGTTCTCTTGGGGGAAGGTTTTTTCACATGAATTTATATTTCAAATCGAAATATGCTATGGGAGTTGGATGATTATATTTCCAGTATAACTAAGTACTACAACTTCTATACACTTAATTTCTAATGGAATTAATTTTCTTGTAGCAAAATGAAAGAACTTCTAATCCGTTTATTTTGAACAGAAATCTTGTAAGTTTATAGGGAGTATATTTACCTTTAAAGACGAAAGGGGTAGAATGTATTTCTAATCGTCACAAAATAGTCATAATAGTGTAAGGTGGAGGGAAATATATGGCAATACAAAATATTATACGTAGTCTAATAGTAGAAACACCATCAAAACCAGGAAATTTCGCTAAAGTTGCAAAAGCGATCGGCGACCAAGGTGGCGATATCGGCGATATCAAGACGCTAAAGATTGGCACGTTATCTACAATTCGTGATGTTTCTTGTACATGCGACAGTGTAGAACAATTGGATGCCATTGTGGGTGCGTTAAATGGTTTAGAAGATATTACTGTCCGCGCTGTTTCCGACGATGTAATGAAGGCTCATGAAGGTGGAAAAATACATATGTCCAGGAAGATTGATGTTCGTTCACTTAGTGATCTTCGACGTATTTATACACCTGGCGTGGCAAGTGTCTGCCAAGAAATTGAGCGCTCACCTGAGAAAGCAAATTACTTTACAAGCATTGGTAATACAGTAGCGATTGTCACAGATGGTACTGCTATTTTAGGGCTTGGTAATATAGGATCTGTTGCTGGGATGCCTGTCATGGAAGGAAAATCTGTGCTGTTTGACCAATTTGCAGGAATTAGCGGTATACCAATTCTACTTGATACGAGTGATCCTGATGAAGTCGTTGAAACAGTAAAGCATATTTCACAAGGGTTTGGCGGGATTCTTCTAGAGGATATTGGTTCACCTCATTGCTTTGAAATTGAAGAACGCTTAAAGAATGATTTAAATATACCTGTTATGCATGACGACCAACATGGTACTGCGGTTGTAACATTAGCTGCAGTTTTATCTGCTAGCCGTTATGCAGGAGTTGACTTAAAACAAGCAGTTGTTGGACAAGTAGGTCTTGGAGCTGCAGGACTTGCCATTTCTCGTATGTTGATTGAGTATGGCGTGAAAGAAGTATGCGGTAGTGATTTACAAGAAAGTTCTTGTGACCGCTTACGTAGTTTCGGTGGTACAGTCATGAATTCTTTAGAAGAGCTCATGCAAAAATGTGATATTGTGATTGCGACAACTGGTGTCAAAGGTCTTATTAAACCAAGCATGGTGAGAAAAGGGCAAATCATATTGGCGTTGTCCAATCCATACCCTGAAATCACACCAGAGGAAGCATTACAAGCAGGAGCAGCCTATGCGGCTGATGGACGACTTGTAAACAATGTTCTTGGGTTCCCAGGTATCTTCCGCGGTGCTTTAAATGCTAATGCAAAAAGCATTACTTATCCGATGTTGCTGGCTGCAGCAAATGCAATCGTGGATGCTACACATAATGGCGATTTAGTGCCACACCCACTAGATCCGAATGTCCACAGCTCTGTTGCAAAAGCAGTGGAACGAATTGCATTAAAAGAGTTAGATTAAAATAGGTTGGATAACGGAATATCCTGCCTGCTTTCTAAATAAAAAAGGCAACTTTTGTTGGGTTTTCAACTGAAGTTGCCTTTTTACTTTAATTTTAGGTTTGCCAGGTATAAATATATATAAATGGTCTTATATTAAGATGGTAATGCTAGCATGTATGTTTTTAGTTGATGGTAAGTGAGGTAGATTCCAACAGTTGTAATAATCTCTTTGAAGAATGGCTTTATACGAAAAAACGAGCATAAGAACGACGGAATCATTCTTATACTCGCTTGTATTCATCATCCTGCTAAAAGAGCAGGGGAATTCTTTCTATTTAAATTAAAATTTAGGATTAAGGTTTTCTACTTTATATACACGGCCATGTTCATCTTTATAGACAATATGTTCGCTATTAAATTTAGTAGGAGAATCCAGGCCGGCAGCAGCTGCTACTCGGTAAAGGCCTTCCCGCATTGTTAAAATATAGTTAGTAACGCGGAACTTTTTCTCATCAACGATTAAACCATTTTGAAGTTTTGGATCTGTTGTAGCTACTCCTGCAGGACATTCATTTGTGTGGCAACGTTGGGCCATAATGCAGCCTACTGAAATCATAAATCCACGTGCTACATTGATTAAATCTGCGCCAAGGCCAAGGATAACTGCTGCACGATCTGAAGTGATAATTTTACCGGAAGCTATGATTTTAACACGGTCTCGAACACCATGTTTTACAAGTGCGTCATGTAAAAGGACAAGACCGCTGTGCAATGGAAGTCCAACACTATCAGCTAAATCTTGATAAGTAGCACCAGTACCGCCTTCAGCACCATCGATAGTAATGAAGTCAGGGCCTTTGCCAGACTCTTTCATATATGAGGCAAGGTTGTCTGCATCATCTGGACTGCCGATTACCACTTTAATGCCGACTGGAAGTCCGCCTACCTCACGAATTTGTTCGATAAAGTCGAATAATGATGGGAAATCATCGAATTGGCGGAAACGGTTTGGACTGTTGATTGTTTTACCAGGTACTACGTTACGGATACGGGCAATCTCTTCGGTTACTTTATCACCTTCAACGTGGCCGCCTCGTGTTTTTGCACCTTGAGCCAATTTTAGTTCAAAAGCTTTTACTTGTGGTATAGCAGCTTTTTCTTTTAATAATTCAAAACTGAAGTCGCCTTCAAGTGTACGGAAGCCAAATAAACCAGAACCAATTTGTGCGATTAGGTCAGATCCACCAGCTAAATGGTGATCGGAAACGCCACCTTCACCAGTGTTCATCCAAGAGCCTTTGGCTAAGCCGATCCCTTTTGATAAAGCGCTAATTGCATTTTTCCCTAAAGCACCATAACTCATCGCTGATTGGCCAACCAAGCTCTTCACATGGAAAGGCTCACGGCAATTAGGTCCGATGACTACGGCGTCTTCATCAGGCAATAACCATGGTTTAGCGACAATTTTTTCAGTATGCTCTTTACGGCTAATTAGGCTATCTGAATCAATTACATATTTTTGTGTTTCAACTGTTTGTGTTTGGTCTACGCGCATTTCTTCTACTTGTTTAGTAAATGTGGCATTACGAATATAATATCCTGGTTCTTCAAAATTTCTTTTTGAACCAAATCCGATGACATTACTCAAGTATTTCCCAGGTAATACGACATGTAAGAAGTCTTCTCGACTAAATGGTTTCCCTTCATTGTCTCCGTCGAATAGATATTGTCGAAGCTCAGGACCGACTTTTTCTGTAATATAGCGGACCCTGCCAAGAACCGGGAAATTTCGCAAGATGGCATGTTGTTTTTGTTTTTTGTCCATTATTTGCAGGAATAATAATGCGATCCCTAGAACAACAACAAAGATTGCCAATAAAATTAAAATAATCGAAGCGACTAATTCATACCACTCCATTTTTGTTACACCCTCAATCCTTTGTGTCTAATTTATGAATATATCTCAATAGCGTATTAAATATATCACACTATGAGATGAATTCAAGCTTTTGTTCTTAAAAAGTTGAGTCTTTTATAAAACTTTTGAAAGCGTTTTTTTATAGTTGTAAATTTAATCAAAATTAATAATTATATAGGAGGTAAACGATTGCCTATCTCAGGTTAAAGGGAAGGTTTAAAATATTGTTTTATCCTATTAAATGAAAGCACAATAAAAAGCGATTAGAGATTCGCTCTAATCGCTTAAATAATAATATATTATTTTCTTTTTAGGAAAAGAGAAATAATCCAGCCAATCACTGCACCTATTAAAGCGGGAATGAGCCATCCAATTCCTGTTGTATAGAGTGGAATTTCTTTCAAAAATGCCTCATAGCCTGGCCATTTAATATTTGCACCTTTAAGACCGTCGTAAATACTAATGAGGGCAGTAAAAATTAGTGCAGTAATGTATACAGAGCGTGCGTCATTGAACCATTTAGAGACCAATGTTAATATCATTAAAACAATTGCTAGCGGATAAATAGCTAATAGAACTGGTGTGGAAACTGCAATTAGTTGTGATAAACCTATGTTTGAAACAACGGTAGAGAAGATTGCGAAAATCCAAACCCATGCTTTATATGAAATCGATGGGAACAATTTATAGAAAAACTCTGATGAAGCTGTCATTAATCCGATTGAAGTTGTCAGACATGCCAGCAAAATCACCGCAGTTAATAAAATATTACCGAATTGTCCATATAGAATGTAGGCAGACTTTGTAATAATATCTGCACCTTCTTTAAATTGGCCAATTGATTGATAGCTGGAAGAACCTATATAACCAAGAGCTATATAAACGAGTGCAAGCCCAGCTGCTGCAATAAAGGCTGCAAAAACAGTTGTTTTCACAACAGTTGGTTTATGCGTAATATTTTTACCCTTTAATGCTTCGATGATTACGATACCGAAAATTAATGCTGCAAGAAAGTCCATTGTCAAATAGCCCTGTACAAAACCTTCGCCGAATGGATTTGAGACATATTTACCAATCGCTTTTCCTGCTCCATCCATTGGGGTTACAACAGCTTTTACGGCAAGAGCCGCGATTACAATCAGAAGTGCTGGTGTTAGAATTTTTCCTACTCGGTCAATAAGCTTGCTTGGATTCAATGCAAAAAACACTGTAATTAAGAAGAAGAGTATTGTAAAAATAATTAGTGGCCAGCTCATAGAAGCGGTATGTTCTGATAAATAAGGTTTTACCCCTAATTCGTATGAAACGGTACCGGTACGCGGCATGGCGAAGAAAGGACCGATAGCTAGATAAACAATTGCTGTGAAGATGATTCCAAATAATGGGCTTATTTTAGAAGCCATATCCTGTAATTCGCCGCCTGACTTAGCAACTGTAATAACGCCGAGTAAAGGCAGACCTACACCTGTGATTAAAAATCCTATAATGGCTAATACAAAATGTTCGCCTGATTGTTGTCCTAGCAATGGTGGGAAAATAATGTTGCCTGCACCAAGGAAAAGGGCAAATAGCATAAAACCTACCGAAATTTTTTCTCCAAGTGACAGTTTTTGAATTTCCATAGAAAAACTCCTTTTTACTTAGGCACTGAAAAATCTAAGAAGTGTTTTAGTGTTTTTCATTGGCCTGTGTTTTGCCGTATATCATTTTTTAATTAGAATAGTAAGTGAATTTATTTAATATCTGAAAATTCTAATTAAAATTTCAAAAGCTATTGATTAGAGTACCATAAAAAAATATCGAAAAAAACACTATTTTGTGATAAAAAGATGAATATTTTTATAATTTGTCGAATACATTAAAATCTTAAAGCTTTTTAAATTTATTTATTTACTATTAACAGTTCTATTTTGAAGAGATCAATAGTCTGGTAAAATGAAGAACAATAATTGGAACAATTTGTTCTTAAATACGTCTTGTAATTTTAGAGTATCCCAATTAATATATAGTGAAGATTAGAAATAAGTAGAGCGACTGCATTTTGTCTATGTGTATAAAGAATAGAATTGGGGAAGAAGTACATTTGTGAATATGAGTGGCCCAATGAATTCCTTGAAAGAGACTGCTATTTTGCTAATTTCGTGCTATAATATTCTTTGTACTTAATGAGAAATAGTATATCACTGCGTTATTGGGACGCATATTTCATATAAAATGATGTAGAGTTCGTAAGGAGGACGGGTAATATGACTTACCTAGCACTAATTGTAGCTTTTGTTGCTTCAATACTCTTGACTCCGTTCGTTAAGAAACTCGCATACCGCATTGGCGCTGTTGATAAACCAAACCATCGCAAAGTACACAGCAGTGTAATGCCGCGACTTGGCGGTTTAGCCATTTTTATAGCCTTTCTAATAGGGATTGCTGTAGCACATCCTATGGATAAGTCAATGGTTGCTATTTTAATTGGTGGCTTTGTGATTGTTATAACTGGGGCTCTTGATGATATGCTTGAAATTACGCCAAAAGCAAAACTGCTTGGCCAACTGGCAGCAGCATTAATCGTCATCTTCTTTGGCGGCGTTCAAATTGATTTTATCAACTTGCCTTTTGACGGAAAATTAACCTTTGGATATTTTAGTATTCCATTAACAATACTTTGGATATTAGCTATTACAAATGCAATTAACTTAATAGATGGATTGGATGGCCTTGCTGCTGGTGTTTCTACGATTGCTTTAGTTACACTTGCTGGTATGGCGTTTATTATGAGTAATGGTTTTGTACTTGTGATTGCTTTAATTCTTGCTGCAAGTACTTGTGGTTTCTTATTTTATAATTTCCATCCTGCTAAAATTTTTATGGGTGATACAGGCGCGCTGTTCCTTGGATTTATGATTGCCGTTTTATCATTACTTGGTTTTAAAAATGTTACGTTTATCTCTTTGGTTATTCCGATCGTAATGTTGGGCGTGCCAATTTCGGATACGTTCTTTGCTATTGTGCGCCGTTTATTAAATAAACAACCGCCATTTAGTCCTGACAAATCCCATTTGCATCATCGTTTGATGAGTATTGGATTTACTCATCGCCAAACAGTACTGTTAATTTACGGTATTGCAGCGATGTTCGGAGTAGCGGCAGTTACATTCTCGATGGCTACAGTATGGGGAGCTATTTTACTAATCACGGTAATCTTGATTGCCATTGAATTATTTGTTGAAGCGATTGGACTAGCTGGACAAAATTACCGACCACTTTTAAATCTAGTAAGACGTAAATAACTAGTGATTTAAGACGACGTGAAAGATATATCTTTCACGTCTTTTTTTAGTTAATAAATAGATATAGGAGATGAACGACAAAGTGAAGTTTTAGTAAAGAGAGGAAGGATGACTCAGTTCTTATTAAACTCAAAATAGATGGACTATTATAACTAGTGTAGTAGATACGATATCTCCTAATATATGCGTGATCTGAAAGTCCTGCATGAACGTAGTGACGAAGAGATGGAACTAAGCGCGCAGAAAGTGCTTCTTGAAACGGAACTATTATTGCGCAATACTAATATGGATTGAAAAAATTATTGTGAAAGATCAAAAAACACCCCAAAGCTAGATTTGATTCTAACGTTTGGGGTGTTTCTTATTTATTAGCCAATGAAGCGACTTTATTGATTACCGCCGGAATTGTAACTGCCACTATAGTTGTTAGTGGATCCAGATTGATAGCCAGCATTGTTGTTTCCGGCATTATTATTTTGTTGGTTCGTGTTTTGCTGTTGGTTATTCGTGTTTTGTTGATTAGTATTGTTTTGCTGGTTATTATTATTTTGTTGATTAGTGTTGTTGTCAGTTTGTTGATTCGTTTTGTTTAAATCACTGTCACTTATTCCCAATTGTTTTTGCAAAACTTGGCGTGTTTCAGCTAAACCATTTTCGTCAAGTTTATAGTAGTAAACACCTGTAGACATATCATCGTTACCTTTTAATGATAACGACTTAACTTTAGGCATACCGTTTTTCACATATGCTGCAAGTGACTTCATTTCGCCGAACGTCATATTGGTTTTCATATTATTGCCGATTGCTTCCAGGATGTCATCATATTTTGTGAATGATGAAACGGAAGAAGCTTTTTTAATAATGGCTTTTAAAATCATTTGTTGGCGTTCGCCGCGCTGTATGTCGCTGTCTTGATGACGTGTACGTGCAAGCGCTAATGCTTCACTACCATTCAGGACTTGCTTTCCTGGTTTTAAATTAATGGTCCGTTTGTCATTTTCATCTAATTCATGTAGGGCGTACGGTACTTTCACTTCGATACCGCCTAATGCATCTACAATCTGAATAAACGCATCAAAGTTCAATCGATAATAGTAATCCACTGGAACATTCAACAAGTTTTCAACAGTATCGATTGTTGCTTGTGTACCGCCATATGCATGGGCATGCGTAATTTTATCTTGGTAGCCTACATAGGGAATATATACATAAGAGTCACGCGGAATGCTCAATAGTTTTACTGATTTATCTTTGTTATTTAAAGTGGCAAGCATTAACGCATCTGAGCGGGAATGATCAGTGCCTTGTTCTCGTTTTTCGCTGTCGTCAATCCCAACAAATAGGATTGAGATATTGTCTTTCAACGGTTCTACTTTTTCAGTACGCAAATCAGATTTTTCACGTTCGTTTTCATTGTCATATGCTTTGTTAGCAGCTTTTTCGCCTTGTTTATATAAATAGTATGCATAGGCACCGCCAGAAACGAGCATTAATGCAATGACAATTAAAAAGACTTTTAAAGCGAGACGCGACTTTTTCTTCTTAGGCGTCTTTTTCACTCTTTTCTCTTTTTTTGCCTGTATTCTAGAATTTGTCATATATAATCTCCTCTAAATTTAGGAATACTAAGTGTAGATAATTATTTGACGCTATTCAAAAGAAAGAAGTTTCTTTTAGCACATATAGCGAACTTCATTATACTATGTGAAAATGTAAAGGTAAAATTAAAATTTCATTATATTTTGTCGAATTCACGAAATACTTTGTCAACACATGTAATCATTACTTGCCCATTAGTCATGTTTGTTAACCATTCGCTAAACTCTGCTTCTTGTTCTTCAGGAACATATACGTAAAATTCTACATTATCTGCGTAAGCAATCTCTTTAATTAAATAAGAAGAATTTCGAATTTCATTTTCTAGTTTTCCGAGCCAGGTATAGTCAATTGCTGCTTTCATAACATTATGTAACTTGCGTTCTACAACTCCGCTAGCCTCAATACCAGCAGACGCTGCTTTACCATACGCTCGTACTAAACCGCCTGCACCTAATTTTATGCCACCGAAGTAGCGAGTGATGACAATGACTGTATCTTGCAAGTTTTGTTTTTTGATAACTTCCAATATAGGTACACCGGCAGTTCCACTAGGTTCCCCATCATCATTTGCCTTTTGGTATTGGTTATTCTCACCGATTATATATGCAGAGCAGTTGTGATTTGCAGAATGATGCTCTTTTTTTATTGATTGAATAAAGTCTAATGCTTCTTCCTCATTTTCCACTCGTTTACAGTTAGCGATAAATCTTGATTTTGATATTACAATTTCATTGGAACCAGCGCTTTTTATTGTTAAATAATTTTTTCTCATGTTACACTCCTCTTTATATAGGTCCTATTTCGTGAAGCCTTAGACATCTGTTTGTCATCATAATTTAATAGTCTTAAGTCTGACACGTGATATAATAATGATGTGAATACAGTAGGAAAGATATATAAGCCAGCAAACAGGCGAAGTATTGATTTAAATGTAGCACAAAAAATAAGGGTGATGTGAATGTTAAACGATAAATTCGACTTAGAATCGTTGGATTTAATCTTCAACCGAATGATTAAAACCATCGACGAATCAAAGAATGACATCTTCACTATCAGTGAACAGAGTCGCAAAACATTTGATGAAATGAAACTCGAGCTGGAACAAGTTCGTTCTAAAATAAAGGAAGTAATTCTGGAAAATGATGTGCTAGAGAAAAAGTCACGATTGTCGAGAGTTCGTTTAGCGGAAGTTTCTAAGAATTTCAACATTTATAGTGAAGCAGAGATTCAAAAAGCCTATGACCAAGCAAATAAGATTCAAATTCGTTACTCGATTCTTCAAGCAGAAGAAAGGTTATTACGTGATAAGAGGGATGACTTAGAAAGAAGAATGCGCTCCCTACTCGATACAATTGAACGGGCGGATCATTTGGTTAGCCAAGTTAACGTGGTGCTGAATTATTTGACCGTTGATTTGAAGAGCATTCGTCCGGCATTAGAAAATGCGAAGATGCGTGAAGACTACACCATGAAAATTATTGAAGCCACTGAAGAAGAAAGAAAACGGATTTCAAGAGAAATTCATGATGGTCCCGCACAAATGCTTGCTAATGTATTGCTACGCACTGATATAATTAATCGTACATATCAAGAACGAGGTATTGAAAAAGCTTTGCTGGAAATAGTAGAACTAAAGGGTTTGGTGCGGGATGCCTTGCATGAGGTAAGACGTATTATTTATGATTTACGGCCTATGGCTCTAGATGACTTAGGAATCGTGCCGACCTTGAAAAAATACCTAAGTTCTGTAGAAGAGTATCATCAAGGAACGAAGGTTTATTTCCAAAGCATTGGAGAACAGACCCGGCTTGATTCAAAATACGAAGTGGCCATTTTCCGTTTGGTGCAAGAGTGTGTAAATAATGCAATCCAACATGGAAAATCACATCAGGTGTGGGTTAAACTAGAGAGTTGTAAAGACTTTATCAATATCTCCATTAAAGATGATGGCATTGGGTTTAATCCACAAACTACAAAACAGAATTCTTTTGGCTTGATTGGAATGAAGGAACGTGTCGATTTGCTAGGTGGCGAAATGAATTTAAATTCTGTAGAAAAACAAGGAACGCGCATCATGTTTAAAATACCAATTAAAACAAAATAGAGAATTTAGGTGCAATTTAGGAGGAAGTTTTCATGACAAAAATTATTATTATTGATGATCATCAATTATTCCGCGAAGGGGTTAAACGTATATTGGACTTTGAAGATTCATTTGAAGTCGTTGCAGAAGGCGATGATGGTACGGATCTTATCCAACTATATGAAGAGTATCAACCAGATGTTGTCTTGATGGATATTAATATGCCACAAAAAAATGGCGTCGAAGCAACAGCTGAGCTTATTGAAGGACACCCTAATGCTAAAGTGATGATTTTGTCCATCCATGATGACGAGTCATATGTATCGCATGCATTAAAATCAGGTGCATTAGGTTATATGCTTAAAGAAATGGATGCGGATGAAATTGTTGATGCGATTAAAATCGTAGCTGCTGGCGGCTCCTACTTGCATCCAAAAGTAACAAGAAACTTAGTAGCGGAATACCGTCGTTTAAGCGAACGCGAAAACAAAGGTTCATTCCATCAAACAGAAATTCGCCGTCCATTCCACTTGCTTACAAAGCGTGAATGTGAAGTGCTACAACTTTTAACAGATGGTCAAAGCAATAGAGCAATTGGTGAAACATTATTCATCTCAGAGAAAACAGTTAAAAACCATGTATCAAGCATTCTTCAAAAAATGAATGTAAACGACCGTACGCAAGCAGTTGTTACAGCAATTAAAAACGGCTGGGTCGAAGTAAGATAAGAAAATTAAAAAGCTAGAGTATAGCGGAGTTCGAGCCGCTACTCTAGCTTTTTACTATTTATATCGTGTTAAGGTGAATGCCGAGGAAGTTAAAAGAAGATGACACGCTATCTTAACTGGATTATACTGATATTGTTTGAAATGAAACATATTAATTAGTTTGACGTCAATATGTTTGCTGAATACAAAGTAGGAGGGCCTCATCCATGTTTTTACGAAAGATAGCGCTAATCGGTGTATGTGCGTTGATGCTAGCTGCATGTGGCAACAACGATGAAAAAGCGAGTAGCAATACAGGGTCGACCAAAGATAGTGATTATACATCTCAAAATAACGCGATTAATCACGGTATTTCCGATACGAAACAAAATACAGAAACGAATGAACAGGCCGCGAAACCATCTGTCTCTTCAGATGATGAAGGTGTAGGTTTTGAGCTAAATTCAGACGGTAAAGTTGATGAAGATCAAACAGCGCCAGCTGAAGAGAAAAAAGCTATATTAGCCGTCTTCGATGAATATATTGCTGCTTTTAATGATAAAGATATTGATCGATATGCCAAAACCATTGCTGATAAACCACAAGGCTTCGATTATAAAGAAGAAATTGACTACACTAAACAAGCGTTTAAAGACTATGATGTAAAGCGTACCGCTAAAAATATTACCTTGAAGAAATACAAGGACAATTACGCAGAAATTTTTGCGAATATCAAAACAGTTGTGAAACAAGATAGCAACTCCTTCACACAACCACTCAACCAAGTGACAGTGATGACGAAGGAGAACGGCAAATGGGGCGTTTCTGCTGTCTATGTCATGGGAACAAAAAAATAGAAGTACTGCTAATGGACGCGGAGAAATCTTTGCGTTCATTTTTGTTTTGCCGGGTTTAGCTATTTCCCATTGAACATAACAAGTGATCTATTATAGAATTGTATTTATGTAGGTAGGGGAGTGAACAATTAATGACAACCGCCATCGTTACAGATAGCACAGCCTATCTGTCAGAGGATGAAATAAAAGATTTAAATATACATGTAGTCCCACTAAGCGTTATTTTTGAGGGAGAGTCTTATGAGGAAGGTGTCGATCTAGACGTAGGGACGTTCTATAAAAAAGTTCGGGAAGAAAAAGAGCTTCCTAAAACATCGCAGCCGCCAATCGGCAAATTTGTCTCCTTGTTTGAAAAACTAGCGAAAGACTATGATGAAGTCGTAACTATCCATTTATCAAGTGGTATTAGTGGAACATATCAAGGCGCTGTACAAGCTGGTGAGATGGTCAAAAATTTAGATGTACATGGTTTTGATAGTGAAATTGCCTGTTACGTCCAAGGCTTCTATGTCATTGAGGCAGGTAAAATGGCCAAACAAGGTGCTTCTGCAAAAGAAATCATAGCGAAACTTGAAGAAATGAAAAAAACAGTTCGTGCTTACTTTATGGTGGACGATTTGGCGCACCTGCAACGTGGTGGCCGCCTGTCAGCAGCATCAGCTTTAATCGGTGGGTTGCTGCAAGTAAAACCTATCTTGCATTTCCAAGATAAAGTGATTGTCCCATTTGAAAAAATCCGTACACGTAAAAAAGCGCTTAAGCGTATAGAAGATTTACTAGGAGAAGATGTAGCAGTCCATCCAAATATTAAAGCTTCCGTCATCCATGGTAACTGTGAAGAGGAAGGGAAAGAATGGATGCATGTCCTTCAAGAAAAATATCCATCCGTTGAATTTACATTAAGCTATTTCGGTCCTGTCATTGGTACGCATCTTGGCGAAGGTTCACTTGGGCTTGGGTGGTATCGAAAATAATAGTTAAAATCCCGTTGATGCAAGTTTGTCTATCGGGATTTTTCTTTTATGAAATATCCCTTGTTATGACTCCCGAATATCGCTAAACTTAATTCAATCCAACCCCAGAATTGGAGGGAATCATTGCGATTTCAGTTAAACAAATCACAGCTTAATCTTACTCCATCTTCCCCGTTACACCTTTTGCATCATCAGCTGCGAGACTTTTTAACTGGCAGGCTATGGCTACGCAATCAATCATTTTTAAGAAGTGAAACAATCGATCAGCAAATTAAGCTTGGCTATGTAGAAGTCATCCCTGGTATTCAATTAATCTCAGCAACCAATCATTTATTTTCCAAAGAAAAATGGCAATGTAATCGTTGCCGCAATATAAAACAACACTTTTTCGCACGTTTTTATTGTGCAAAGTGTGAACAAACATGTGTGTATTGCAGGCATTGCATTAACATGGGCAGAGTCAGTACCTGTACACAATTAATAAAATGGATCGGTCCTCGAAAGAAAATAGTGACCAAAGGAAATACGTTTGAATGGGAAGGTACCTTTACACCTCAGCAAGAAAAAGCTTCTGTCGAGCTGATAGAAAGTGTACGCCTAAGTAGAGATCATCTTACTCATGCAGTATGTGGCGCGGGGAAAACTGAGATTTTATTTCCAGCCATTGCTGAATGCCTAAAGAGCCATAAACGAGTATGTGTGGCGACGCCTCGAACAGATGTAGTCCTCGAGCTTGCTCCGCGGATTCAAAAAGTGTTTCCACAAACATTTGTACAAGCACTTTATGGGGGAGCGGAGGTAGATAAACGCTATTCCCAACTCATCATTGCAACGACACATCAGCTTTACCGTTTTGAAGAGGCATTTGATGTAGTCATAGTTGATGAAGCGGATGCCTTTCCATATACATCTGATCAAACATTACAAGAAGCTGTTCAGAAAGCGAAGAAAGCAGAAGCACCCATTCTTTATGTCACCGCAACACCATCTGGTGAATTAAAAAATAGGATTAAAAAAAGCAAGGGTGGATATTCTTTTATTCCTAGAAGATATCATACACACCCTTTGCCTGTGCCGCGTTTTGATTCATTGTTCAGTTATCAAAAGAAACTTACAAAAGGCAAAATTCCTCAAAAGCTAAAGCAATGGGTCTGTGATCGGCTGGAGAAAGAAGAACCTTTTTTAGTCTTTTTTCCTACAATTGAGCTAATGGAAAAGTCGGTTGGATTATTCCAGCAATTGCATCCAGCTATACAAGCTGTTCACGCAGAGGACTCATACCGAAAAGAAAAGGTGCTATCTTTAAGGCAGAGTAAAATACCAGGCCTTTTGACCACAACTATTTTAGAACGTGGCATCACCATTCCACGAGTGCAAGTAGCAGTGGTTGGTTCAGAAAGCACCATTTTCAACAAAAGTGCGCTCATACAAATTGGTGGACGTGTCGGCCGTTCAGCGGATCATCCTTCAGGAGATTTAGTATTCTTCCATCATGGCATTACGTTGGAAATGGATGAGGCACGAAGAGAAATCGTAAAGCTGAATGAAATGGAAGTGATTCAATGATACACTGCTATTTATGCTCAGCAGCATTGCGTCAACATCTTACTTGGAAACTGCTTTTTACCTCTATTCCCGAGCCAGTTGTTTGTGAGAAGTGCTTGGGGAAATTTGAGCGGGTACTAGACAACGAACAAAAATATGAAGATGTCTTTGCGCTATATCACTATAATGAAGCGATGCATGATTATCTTCATCAATTCAAATTCGGGCAGGATGTTGTTTTGGCAGAAGTTTTTCGTTCAGACATTGCTACTTATTTGAAAAACAGTTGTACCTCCATTGTTCCAATTCCTATGCATCCTTTAAAGAAAAAAGAACGGACATTTGCTCAGGTGGACGAACTGTTGAGGGCTGCCAGCATCCCTTATACACATTGCCTAGAGAAAAAGACTACGCAAAACCAGGCGACTAAATCAAAAATGGAGAGGGAGCAATCAGTGCAATTTTTCAGTTTAAAGGAAGACTGTCAAATAGAACATATCGATTATTTGTTGGTCGATGATATTGTGACAACAGGTACAACCTTGAAACATGCTGCTGCGTTACTAAGGGAAGCAGGGGCGAGGACAGTAACGTCATTTGCACTGATTCAAGGATAATTTTACTTGTAGTAATATAAACTCTTATTGACTTTTCACTTAATTTTCTATAGGCATATGCTTTTTGTTTTGCTATGATGTCCATAGAATGCCAAAAGTCTTAGTGGCTATAAGTTGGAGGAATGACAATGGGAGAATTGCGAAATTGTCCGAAGTGCGGCGGCTTCTTTAACTATACCGGTGTAAGGGAAGTTTGCCCGAAGTGCACTCAGGATGAAGAAAATATGTATGAAGTTGTCTACCGTTTTTTGCGTAAACGAGAAAACCGCGCGGCGACAGTTGAACGGATTGTTGAAGTCACAGGCGTGGAAGAAGAGCTTTTATATAAATGGGTTAGAAAAAATAGGCTTCAACCGGCCTTATTCCCAAATTTAGGATACCCGTGCGATCAATGCGGGCGCATAACAACTTCAGGAAAGCTTTGTAACGAATGTGCAGATGGTTTGAAAAAAGACTTAAATAAATTTAATGCGGCACGTGAATTCAGGCAAGCAAGAGAGAATCAAGATAAGGCAACTTATTTATCTGACAGAAATAATAAATAAAGCATAAACCTTCATTCCTTTTGGCGAATGAAGGTTTTTAATTAGAAAAAAGTACTATACTAAATAACAAACAATAGGAACTCTTTCGTTTTATCGCGTATTGGCTTAACATTCACCAAATTGTACCGAAATAAAAAGTATACGATTATAAAAAAGAGGAGGTCATTACGTTGAAAATTCAAAATTATGGTGTGAACAAAGTAAATCCATATCAAAACCAATCATTAAAAACAGAGAAACTAAAGAAGAGTACGGTCAATATGACGGACCAAATTGAAATCTCATCTGCAGCGAAAGACCTTCAAGGAATCAAAAGCTACAGCACCGACCGTGCAGAACGTATTGATCAAATTAAAGAACAAGTGGAATCAGGCAATTACAAAGTCGACGCAAATAAATTAGCATCAGACTTATTGCGTTATTACCGCAAATAAAGGAGAGAGAACATGTCCATAGAGCCGCTGTTAACCAGCATGGATAAACTTGAAAAAATGCATAAAAGCCTGCTCAAACTAGCTTATCGCAAAACAGATCTAATCAAAGTCGGCGATATGGAAGCTCTCGACCAAATTTTGAAAGACGAGCAAGCACATGTACTAGCCATATCGCAGCTTGAACAACAGCGCCAGAAGGTAGTAACGGATTACTTTAAAGCAAAGGGATTTGCTTCCTCTGGCAGTAATACTGTTGTACAAGTTATGGAAGCAGCTAGCAGACAAGATGAAAAAGATGCATTGAAAGAGGCTAGCGATCGCTTAGTTAGTCTCATAGATTCACTGAAGCAGCAAAATGATTTAAATCAAAAAATGATTTACCAATCGCTACAATATGTCAATATGACGCTCGACTTGATGCGCCCAGAGCAAAATCAAGTGAATTATTCGAAAAACGAAGCCAGAGGCAGCCATTTGCCGAAAACTAATTTTGATTCGCAAGCATAAATGCACGAATTGCTATAGGAGGAAAAAGAATGGGCTCCACTTTTATGGGTTTAGAAACAAGCAGACGCGGCCTTACAACCCAACAACAAGCACTTTACACAGTTGGCCATAATATCTCCAATGCCAATACGATCGGCTATTCACGTCAACGCGTCAACATGCAGCCGACACAAGGGTTCCCAGGTACAGGAACGAATTCGCCACAAATGCCTGGGTTTTTAGGTACGGGCGTCGAAGCAGGCTCAATAGAAAGAATCCGCGACAAATTTGTCGACAATCAATATAGACAAGAGACCAATAAACTTGGTTATTGGCAATCCACATCACAAGTCATTATACAAATGGAAGATATCTTAAACGAACCATCCAATTATGGACTTGCCCAAACAATGAATGAATTATGGAATTCATTGCAGGACTTAAGCGTACATCCGGAAGACGGAGGAGCACGTGCCGTTGTTGTTCAACGTGGCGTGGCGGTAGCAGATTCATTTAACTATATGGCAACATCGCTTAAACAAGTGCAAGATAACACGGGAAAAGAAATTGGTATCTCATTAAAGGATATTAATTCACTTGCCGAACAAATTGCCAATATCAATAGACAAATCAAAGATGTGGAACCAAACGGTTACTTACCAAATGATTTGTATGATGCGAGAGATAATCTTGTTGATGAGCTATCTAGCTATTTTCCGATTGATTTGGAATATCAAAAATCAGGCGGCAACGCATTAGCTATTTCGGAAGGTTCTCTTACTGTTTCTATTAAACTTGCTGATGGTACGAAGTTGAAATTGGTAGATGGGGCAGATCATGCTGAATTGCGTACAAAAGGTTCAACAGACGGCGTAACACCGACAGAACCTGTTACAGGCTTTTACCTTGTAAAAAAAGAACTGGATGCCGATAAAAAGGCAATTGATAAACCAGTTAACAACGATTGGTCAGCAGAAGGGGAAGAGGTTCATTTAGCAAACAAGTTTACGGAAACAGGCAAGTTAAAATCATTAGTTAATTCCTACGGCTATCGTGTAGACGGTACATCAACTGGAAACGTTACGGGAAAATTGCCAGAAATGCTAGCTAACTTAGATAAAATGGCTAAGGCTTTTGCAGAAGAGTTTAATAAAATTCACAAAACTGGTACAGATTTGAATGGTGTTCAAGGACAGGATTTCTTTGTAGTAAAAGACGCATCAAGTGGCATGTCTGCTAGTAATATTGTCGTGAATGAGGCGATTGTTAAAGATCCAAAGCTAATTGCTGCATCTGATTCTACAGATGCGGAACCTGGTAATGGAAAACTTGCTCAAAAACTAGCAAATATGAAATTTTCAGCACTGACAGATTTAGGTGGCGTTAGCACGCAATCCTACTTTGAAGGACTAATAGGTCAGCTAGGAGTCGACGGCCAACAAGCAAACCGCTTGCAATATAATTCAGAAACATTGCTGCAATCTGTCACAGAACGCAGAGCATCCGTAAGTTCTGTATCCTTGGATGAAGAAATGACAAATATGATTACATTCCAAAAAGCATACAGCGCATCAGCTCGTATGATTACGGCAATCGATGAAATATTAGATAAGATCATTAACGGTATGGGCCGAGTAGGTCTGTAAGTAGGAGGTAAAGTGAGATGCGTGTAACACAATCGATGCTCTCAAACAATATGCTACGCAATCTATCAAGTAGCTACGGCAAAATGGGGGATTTACAACGCCAAGTGGAAACAGGGAAAAAAGTAAACCGCCCTTCAGATGATCCTGTTGTTGTTATGAAAGGGATTAACTACCGTACAGCACTTGGCAAAATAGAGCAGTATGAGCGCAATATTGGTGAAGTCAATAATTGGCTGGATACATCTGATAATACATTGGATAAAGTAAATGCTGCATTGCAGCGCACGAATGATTTACTAGTTCAAGCGGCAAATGGAACTACCACTGAAGAGGACCGTGATAAAATAAAGGCCGAATTAAAACAATTACGACAACATGTGCAAGATATGTCCAATACAAAAATCGGAGAGAAATATATTTTTAGTGGTACTAAAACAAATGTACCTCCTTTTGATAAAACTACAGGGACTTATTCAACCGATCCTGCTTTTGAAAAGACAATAAATATAGAGATTTTTGACGGCATTTCTTTGCAATCAAATATTACACCACTCAACACATTCCAAAGTATTGATGATATGTTTGCAAGGTTAGATAGTGCTACAACAACTGAGGATTTTAGTAACTCCTTAACCGAGCTTAATAAAAATAGTAATGAATTATTGACGATTCGGTCAGATATTGGGGCTCGTCAAAATCGTGTAGAATTGATGGAAGATCGCCTGGCATCGCAAGAAATCTCTGCAACTAAGCAAATGTCAGATAATGAAGATGTAGATTACGAAAAGGCGATTACCAATATGATCACACAAGAATCTATCCACCGAGCTGCATTATCAGTAGGAGCTCGTATTATTCAACCGTCATTGACAGATTTTTTAAGATAAGATGAAGAAGCGTTTGGAATTTTTCCAAACGCTTCTTTTGAGAGGTGATACTTTATGGACATGCCAAAATTGCACCTTGAATCAACGCAAGGTAAACTTGGTTTAAACATTCAGCAGCCAATTCAAGAAATTCAACAGCCTCAGGCTGAGCTGGAGTTAGAGCAACCAGCCGCGATCCTTGAAATTAGTACGATAAAGCCGGAGCTTTCCATCGATACAATAGAAGCACGTGCAGATTTAGATTTGATGAGTAGCATACGGCGTACGGCCGAAGTTGCTAGTTATAGCAGAGGACAGCTCTTAGAAGGGATTTCAAGAAGGGCGGGTGAAGGTGACGACTTGATGCATATTGAGAATGGGGGTAATCCAATTGCTGCGCATTCCAAACAGTCTGGCAGACAGCCTTATTCTAGCTTAGGTATTAAGTTTATCCCTTCACCAGGCAGCGTTAAAATTTCATTCCAACCGGGAAAGGTAAATATAGAAGCCCAACCGCAAAAAGTAATTAACAACACGAAAATCAATAAGCCAATCCATGAATACACAGCGGGTAAAGTGACAACAGAAATGCTTCAATACCCTTCATTAAAAATAGATTGGCAAGTGTAAGGGGAGATTAAACATGAATATTCTAACAGCCTATTTAGGGGAAGTAGAGATTGAATCATCTCAAAT
The DNA here is from genome assembly GCF_008638315.1 of Rummeliibacillus sp. TYF-LIM-RU47. Classification (NCBI taxonomy): domain Bacteria; kingdom Bacillati; phylum Bacillota; class Bacilli; order Caryophanales; family Caryophanaceae; genus Rummeliibacillus; species Rummeliibacillus sp. TYF-LIM-RU47. The sequence goes on from NZ_VVIR01000001.1 coordinate 488,309, forward strand.
TCTTCAATTCGAACATGGCATACCAGGTTTTGAGGATGAAAAAGGGTTTGTGCTACTCCCGATTGAAGATAATACTGCATTCCATGTCCTGCAATCGATTAAAACAGCAGAACTTGCCTTTATTGTGACTAATCCATTTGACATTACAACTAACTACAGCTTTGAAATCGACGAAATCATCACGCACTCCCTGCAAATAAATGATCCTAGGGAAGTTGCAGTGCTATCGATTGTTTCATTAAAAGAATCAATTGAGCAATCTACGATTAATTTAAAAGCGCCAATTGTTTGGAATACAACGAATAACAAGGCAAAACAAGTTATATTAAATAACGAAGATTATGCAATACGACACCTTATCTCAACAGAAAGCGTAGAGGGGTGAAGAGATGCTAGTACTATCACGTAAAGTCGGCGAAACTATTTGGGTAGGGGACGACGTGGAAATTGTCATCACTGAAATTAAAGGGGACCAAATTAAACTTGGTATCAAAGCTCCTAAAAACATTGGAATAGTACGGGGAGAACTCCGAACAGAAGTGTCACAATCTAATACGGAAGCGGTGCTCCAAAATTTAGACATATTTAAAAAGAAAAAGTAAAAAATTTAACTAAAACTATTAAACAATTACGTAATGCTCCGATAGTAAGTATGTAACAGGGAAAAGAGACCGGCCGGCTTAATTCCCTGTCAAAACACTGAGATCCACAAGGATGTGGATTGTATATTCCAAGGAGGAAATTATAATGATTATCAATCACAATATTGCAGCTCTTAACACACACCGCCAATTGAATAGTGCAACAAACGCACAATCAAAATCAATGGAAAAATTGTCTTCTGGCCTTCGTATTAACCGTGCAGGCGATGATGCTGCTGGTCTATCAATTTCAGAAAAAATGCGTGGACAAATTCGTGGATTAGATCAAGCATCTCGTAACTCTCAAGACGCTATTTCTTTAATCCAAACTGCTGAAGGTGCTTTGGGTGAAACTCATTCTATCCTACAACGTCAACGTGAACTAATCGTTCAAGCTGGTAATGGTGGAACATTAGCTGACGAAGACCTTACAGCAATCAAGGATGAAATTGGAGAATTAAATAAAGAGTTAACAGGTATCTCTACTCGTACAGAATTTAATGGTAAAAAATTATTAGATGGTACTTTTGAAGAGGATTTCCAAATTGGTGCTAATGCAACGCAAACACTTCAATTAACAATTGATGCTGGAACAGGTAAAGGATTCAGTGCAGCTGATTTAGGAGTAAGTGCTTTAGCTCCTGATGGAACAACTGGTCAATTTGATACTGATATTGCGTTAGTTGATACTGCAATTAAAACAGTTTCTGCTGCTCGTTCTAAACTTGGTGCAAACCAAAACCGTTTAGAGCACACTATCAATAACTTGAACAATGCTTCTGAAAACCTAACTGCTGCAGAATCACGTGTTCGTGATGTGGATATGGCGAAAGAAATGATGGAGCAAACTAAAAACTCTATTCTTTCTCAAGCAGCTCAAGCTATGTTAGCACAAGCTAACCAACAGCCACAAGGTGTACTTCAATTACTTCGTTAATCTTAGCATAGTCGCTTAGATTAATTTAAAAGGACTCTAGGGATTATCCTAGGGTCTTTATTTATTTACTTTTGAATTTTTAAAAGGTGCTAAAATCTTATTGTTTAAATGTTTAATACATAAAAGGGTAATTTTACCTACATTATATTGTACTTGTTATAAAATATTAATTACTTTTTTGAGAAAGTCTAATTATGGTTAATTAAGAATTTAAATATATACCAAAATACTTATCAACTGATTGTAAAATAGATATCTTTGCATACATAACATTAAATCATCTATCTATTTCCTGCATATTTAACAACTTAATATGATTGATTTTAGAATATTATGCTTTGCTGGTATAACTGCTAAACTATAATACTCATTGACGGCTATATTTCTCTTTTTTAAAATGGAATTATAAATTTTTTACAATTGAGGAAATGTAATGATTGCTTCCCAATTGTTTTAAGAGGTGTTCAGTAGGTGAAGATTCTCTATGAAGAGGCGAAATGGAAGAGCATAGCTTCGGCACTGGAAAAAGTGAATGAAGCACACGAATATGACAATAAGTATGAGTATGCAGATGACCTTTTTAAGGACTCGAAGAGCGAAATAGCAGACAAAGATATTGATAGAGCCATTTCTTTTAGCCCCCAGACATACCACCCAGAAGCAAAACCCATACGCGAGAAGTACAAAAAATTATATGATTATGCCAAGGGAATTGGTAAAATTATAGATGAAAAAGTAGACGAACCTTTCTATAAAAGCATCAATGAATATATACAAAAGATGGCTGATATGAATGCTACGGCGTATACCACAGCAAATACGATTAACGTTCAAACAGGACCCTTTTTTTATAGACATGATAAAAAGGAGATCAAGCTAACGGACTTATATGAAACTGACACGGAGTATTCTGATAATCTGAAAGCTGAATATGAGGCATGGAAGCTACAAAATCCAGATGTCAAAGCTTCTCAAGACGATTATGAAACAGCCACTTTAAATAGTGGGGCCTTTGAATATGAAGGAATCCGTGCGGGCCAGGAGAAGAAGGAATTTTGGTTTAATTTAATTGCTACGGGGGTTGTGGTAGGCTTAACGATTGTCTGTCCACCCGCTGGACTCGTGGCAGGGGCTGCCTATACGGCTATAGATGTCGGAGGAGCCATCAGGGGAGAAGATCTTATATCCGGCAGAAAACTCTCTGATAATGAACGCCTAGTAAGAGGGGCATTTGCGATTGTGCCTGGTGCCGGCGCAGCAGCGGGAAAAGCCTTATTAAAAAATATGCCAGCTCTTGCGAATGTAATGAAATCAGCCTATAAAACAGTTGAGAATGGAGGGGGATCTGCCTTAAAGTCGACGCTGGAACATGCGAGAAATCTAGGGAAAGCACATGGCGATCAGCTGAAATTTACCCTGAAGCATCCCGTTCTCGCTGCAGTCACATCAAAGACAGGCCAACAAACGGTCCGTGAATCCGCTAAATTTATCGACAACGCCCTCCGCCCAATCGAAGTCCGTGCGGTCCAAACAACCGCTGGGAATGTAGTCACCGGAGTAGAGCGAGGTCTTCCATCAGGCAAACTCCCTGCGAAAGCAGATGAGTATTTAGCTATCAAGCAGGTGGAAAAGGATGGGGTTTTGAGTGGTAAGGGTGTAGATAATAAAAATACTAAAGATATAACTAAATTAACTGCTGATGATATACCAACTGCAAAGAGTGGGACTTTTAATAAATTCTTCAACTCCCTAACAAGTCGTGAACTAGACGAACTTTGGAAAGATAAAAAGATTAGGAAGAAAATTGAACGTCAGCTTAGAGAACCTGGAGGTTTACATGAGTGGCACTTAGTTTCAAGAGCTCCGCAATTTAAGTATTGGAATATTGGTGCGGAAGAGATTAAAAATTTAAGAACAGCTATATCTGATGTTAAATTTATCAATCCAAATGGTATTCATGGAGGATTGGGCTCAACTAAAGCACATAATGAATTATTAGCAATAATAGATACTTCTAGCGACTATAATACATTTGTTAGAAGGCTGAATAATTGGGCTAATTATAGATTAGCGGGTGGGGATTCGTCTTTACCTCAAGGTCTAAGATTAAAGTAGGAGGAAACAATAATGGAAAAACAAGGATGGGTTTCAATTTGGTTAGGGAATATTAAAGATGAGAACTCAATAGGAGAGTATGTTGATTTATCATATGATGAGGATGGCGAGTCTGTCCCTTCTCAATTTTTTATGGATTTTAATATTGATATGGATGAAACAGATGAGGATACTATAGAAAAAGCTGTCTATAAGAATAGTAGTAGTGATTTTTCAGTATTATTAGATGGATGTTCGTATGATGAAATTATCATTCCAAGGATCAAGAAAAATATAAATCTAAAGAAATCATATAATGCAGTAATCTTAATATATAATTTTGAATATAACAATGAAATTAGCTCAAATGGCGATTTTGATTTTATTGCTACTACAAATTATGAATAAGAGAACCCTAGGTATTGAGAATTGATTTAGCTGTTGTATAGGCTTAATCCTGAATTTTCGCCCTCAGAATAACAAAACTATAGACACAAAAAAGCTGCAGAATAAAATTCCGCAGCTTTTTAGTATTCCTTATTTCCGCAAAGCAGAGCGCAAATCTTCCACAAGGTCTTCGGCATCTTCCAGTCCAACCGAAATCCGTACAAGTCCATCCTCAATGCCCAGTTCTAATCTCCGTTCTCGTGGAATTGAAGCATGAGTCATGAGAGGGGGAACAGAGATCAAGCTTTCGACAGCACCAAGGCTTTCTGCCAATGTGAAGTAGCGAACATTTTTCACAACTTCTCGCGCTTTTTCTTCGTTTTCCACGGTAAAGGAGACCATACCTCCAAATCCGCCAGCTTGGGATTGGTGGACTTCATGTCCCGGATGATCTGCAAGACCCGGATAAAAGATTTTGCCTACTGCTACCTCTTCTTGAAGCATCTCTATAATCGCTTTTGTATTCGACTCAATTTCTTCCATGCGGATACCGAGCGTTTTGATGCCTCTCATCAAGATCCAACTGTCTTGTGGTCCTAGTATCCCGCCGGTAGAGTTTTGGATAAAATGGAGTTCTTCTCCAAGCTCTTCTGTTGCCGTAACGGCGAGGCCCGCCACGACATCACTATGACCCCCAAGATATTTCGTTGCACTATGCAGGACAATATCCGCACCTAGTGCAATCGGGTTCTGCCAGTAAGGGGTGCTAAATGTGTTGTCAACGATGAACAGTAAATGATGCTCTTTCGCAATTGCGCTGACCGCCTTAATATCCGTCACTTTCAATAGAGGATTCGTAGGCGTCTCTACAAAGATGGCCTTTGTCTCAGGACGAATCTCCGACTTAACAGCATCTAGATCTGTTGTATCTACAAACGAAACCTCAATGCCAAAACGGTTGAATACCTTCGTCATGACACGGAAGGAACCACCGTACACGTCATCGGTTAAGATCAGATGGTCGCCAGATGAGAACAAATGGACTACTGCTGTAATGGCAGCCATACCAGATCCGAATGCAAATCCCCGAGCACCGCCTTCAATATCAGCAATCAGCTTTTCCAACGCTTCTCTCGTCGGGTTGCCTGTTCTTGCGTATTCGTATGTGAAATTGCCGACGCCGTCCTGCTTGAATGTACTAGACTGGTAGATCGGTATTGAAACTGCACCAGTATATGGGTCACTGCTGATTCCACCATGTATTAATTGTGTTTTCTTTTTCATCTTTATTTCACCTCGTCATATATTCTGTTACTTATATATCGTTCGCTGCTATCAGGAAAAATGGTGACAATATGGCTTCCTGGAGGCGCCTGTTCCGCTTCCTTTAACGCTGCTGCTAGCGCAGCGCCGGAAGAACTCCCGACCAATAGGCCTTCTAATTTTGCGGCTTCCCTTAGATAATGGAATGCTTCCTGATCAGAAATCGTATGAATTCCATCGAACAATGTAGTATCAATAAATGGGGGAAGGAATTCCATACCAATTCCTTCTGTCTCATGGCTTCCTGGCTTTCCGCCGTTCAATATGGATCCTTCAGGTTCTACCACGACACAGCGGACACCGGGAACGTGATCCTTCAAATAGCGGGCAGTTCCGGTAAATGTCCCGCCTGATCCAGCTCCCGCTACAAATATATCAATCTGTCCTTCCATTGCTTCCACAAGTTCAGGACCGAGTGTTTCATAATAAGTGGCAGGGTTCCATTCATTCCGAAATTGTCCTGGATAATAGGAATTAGGAATTGTTTGAAGAAGCTCTTCTGCTTTCTTTATGGCGCCTTCCATCCCGAGCTCTGTCGGCGTATTCACCACTTTTGCTCCAAGCGCCTTCATTAAAATTTGCTTTTCTTGGCTAAATTTCTCTGGGGTGACGAACACAGCTTTCACCCCGTAATGGATGGCTGCAAGCGCCAAGCCGATGCCAGTATTACCAGCAGTTGGTTCAATCACCGTGCCGCCTTTCTGCAGTTCTCCTGAACGAAAAGCCTGCTCAAGCAAATATTGACCGAGCCGGTCTTTTACACTGCCACCAGGATTGAAAAATTCTAATTTGGCAAACAGTCTGACTCCTTCAGGCAAAGGAAAGGCAGTCAATTCAAGCAAAGGGGTATGGCCAATCAATTGTTGAATGTTTTTTGCGTACTTCATGCTGCTCCCTCATTTTTAGGCAAATACTTCTGTCCATTCATCTCTTTTTGCCAGCATTTTTCTCGCTGCTTCTCTTGCACCTTCCAGGCTGTGGCTCGCTGCCCAGCCGCATTGTACTTCGTTGCAGGCAGGTACTTCGGTTGCTATGAGAACATCATTCAGCGTTTTTTCAAGAATATCGAGTACTTCTTTATAATTATCATGGTTGATTAACGCCATGTAATAGCCTGTTTGGCAGCCCATTGGTCCAATGTCGACAATTTTATCGGAATGGTTGCGGCTGAATTCTGCCATCATATGCTCAAGCGAGTGCAAAGCGGGCATTTCTAAATGCTCTTTGTTCGGCTGGCAAAAGCGAATATCATATTTGCGGATGACATCTCCGTTGATCCCTTCTTTGACACCTGCAAGTCGGACATAGGGTGCTGCTACTTTTGTATGGTCGAGATTAAAGCTTTCTACATTCATCTTTTGTTGTGCTGCCATAGTTATCTCTCCTTTTTTATTGAATCTATGAGCCATACAAACTCATTTTGCTGTTCAAATTTTACGAGAAAACCATTCTTCTCGAATAATTTGGTCAGAACCGGAATGGTCGTGTAGTACTCACTCTTTAAATCTTCGGCAAGCCGGAAGAATCCCTTTTCCTCGGACTCTTTGATTTTTGCTTTATAGGCATTATCGTCCAAGAAAACAGTGTCAGCAAAAACAATTCTCCCATTCTCATTGAGCACTTCATGAAAACGGCCAATCGCTCTATCTTTCTCTTCATCTGTCAAATGATGAAAGGCATAGGTGCTGACAATTGCATCGGCTTTTACGCGAGGATCGGGAAACTGAAGAAAATCACCGTCAATCAGCGTGAGATCAGGGAGCTTCTCCTTTGCTTTTTCTCTCATCCCTTGGGATGGTTCAACAGCATAGACCTCACTTCCTTTGCTAACAAGCTTACTCGTCAGGTTGCCGGTTCCGACACCAAATTCAATAACAAAACCGGATGCTCGGTCTGCCACTTCCTCTAAAATCTCATCATACCTTGTAAACACTTCTGTATATTCAAGATCATGGCCCGAAATCGTTCCATCATATGTCTGAGCCCATTGATCAAACAAGTCGTTGAATTCTCTTCCCATACTCATCCCCTCTTTTCGGATTACTTTACTAGGAATTAAAATTAGACTACCAGATGTTTTCAGAAAAATCAAGAATGTCAAATATCTTTTTATCGTGATGATAAAAATATTGAAGTACCATTACACTGACAGTGAAGCATACCGGTTGATTTAATATATGTTGATATCAATCTTTTTGACTGTTGTTTTCAAATCTTTAGAATCAGTGGGGAATAGGTTGTAAATACTGCGGCGATGCAAGAATCAGATATTCGTTTCCCCTGTGGAGGGAGTTAAACAATCAGGTGTAGGTTATGAATATGGAGAAGAGGGGGGGAATCCTATACAGAAACTCACGTTATCAACCTACCAGATGAGCTGGAATTGCCGTATATTCCTGAATAAAATCATCATAAAAACGAGAAACCTACTATAAGAGGTTTCTCGTTTTTATGATAACCATAAGGTTTAGTCAGATTAGGCTAACATTTTGATAAAGTATTTCGGTGATTCAGAATACCCTTGTCGCGTATAAAACCTATGGGCATCGGTTCTTCTTGAATGGCAATGCCATTTGGGTCGCGAAAAAGTACTTCGAGCTTCTCTTTAATAAATGATTCAGTATTCGAGTATTCTAACTGGTCTAATAGCGAAGAAATCTGTTTCCAATCCTCTATAACCGCTTTTCTTATCACCATCTTATTTCACTCCTTATTGTTTCCGATAGAACAAATAATTCTCATCAGGTTATATATTAAGCTTCGTTTTTCCTAGCTTGAAGTGAACTTTCAATAATAGAATCAAGCAATTGAGAGTAAGGTATTCCTGCTGCTTCTGCACTTTTCGGCATTAGACTATTTTTTGTTAATCCAGGTAGTGTATTAACTTCTAACACATAGGGAACACCGTTGTAAATCATCATGTCTACTCGGGCATAGACGCTACATTTCAGTGCCTTATAGCAAGAGATGGCTGCATCAGCAACACGATTATGTGTTTCAATAGGGAGCTGAACCACTTCTTCAATGGTAGCTGCATCATCATATTTCGAGGTGTAATCAAAGAATTCACCCTGATGCCGGATTGAAATCGTCGGTAAAAGCTTTCCATTCAATATAGGACAAGTGATTTCCTCACCAGAAATAACCTTTTCAATAATCACTTCTGTATCCCATTTGAATACGTCTGCTATCGCTGATTTAACTGATTCCTTGTCATACACAATTTTTACACCTACACTCGAACCGCCTGAATTAGGTTTCACCACTACAGGGAATCCCAATTGATCTAATTCGTCCAGATTAAGTTCATCATTATTTGAAAGGTGAATCCAATCAGGTGTTTGTACGCCTTCATATCTGATGACCTTTTTCGATATATTCTTATCCATACATAAACTGCTGGACAAGACATTGCTTCCTGTATAGGGAACGCCTAAAGTATCTAGAGTACCTTGAATAGTCCCATCCTCACCATATTTACCATGTAGCGCCAATAATGCAACGTCAAGATTCCGTGCTTTTTCTATTAGGTCTTCTTTTTTCTCAATCCGAATCGTTACGACCTCATATTTATCTTTATCTAAATGTACCATCATTTCTTCACCTGTCATGATTGAAACTTGCTTCTCGGAGGAAATCCCTCCCATAATGACGCCAACTCTCATTTGTTTAACCTCCAAAATTAGTTTTTAAGGTGTTTCCTATAATTTTAATTCCTTCAACAATCTCGTTTTCTTGTAGCCTAGAAAAGCCTAAACGCAGCGTATGTTTTCCATTATTGTCCGTATAAAATACATGGCCTATCGAAAAAACAACGCCTTTTGGGTAACATGCTTCCAGGAGCTTTTGTGTATCTATATTGTTATTTAGTTCTATAAAAAGGTGTAGTCCGCCGTCACCAGTTATCCGTTTACAGGGGATATATTGCTTACAATAATGGACAGCAAGCTCATATTTTTTCTTATAGACTGCTTTTGCTTTTTTTATATATTTTTCAAAATAGCCATCATTTAAATATTGATATAACACTGCTTGATCTAATGTTGATGTATGAATGGTACGAGCTCTTTTCATACTTTCCAAGTAATAAATCAACTCTTTGTCTGCTAAAATCCACCCCACCCGTAAGCCAGGAAAAAGAATCTTAGAGAAGCTACTAATATATATGACGTTATTGCCAAGTCCACCAAAGGCAGCTAACGGTGCTAGATGTGATCCTGAGTAACGTAATTCTTCATTAAATCCATCTTCAATAATTGGCAGTTGATAGGATGAAAACAGATCCATCATTTTCTTCCTTTTTTCTGAGGATGTTACGATACCCGTTGGATTATGGTAAGACGGAATCAAGTAAGCAAAATCATATTCCTTTTCGGATAGGGATTTTTCTAACTTCTTCACATTAACACCATCGTTTTCCATTTCAATTCCATCGATTTCAAAGCCGTGTAATTGAAAAAGCTTAAGGGCAGAATGATGGGTTGGATTTTCGCAAATAAGACGGCCATTCTTTTTATTTAAAGAGGATAAAAGTAAATCAAGGCCTTCTGTAAATCCATTTGTAATTAAAATATCTTTGTTACTAGTATCGATTCCTTTAATCTCCATGTAATGAAGCAGATATTCGATAAGTGGTTTATAGCCCTTTGCATAGCCGTAGTTGAGAACAATATCTCCCTCTAGGGACATCCGATTTAAAAAAGCTCTTTTGAAATTCTCTACATCAAAAAGCTTTTCATCGGGGGCGATGCTAGTAAATGAGATCATTCCTTTTTTCCAGCCCACTCCATGCTTCATGAGGTCCATCTTTTCTGCTAGAAAGGTTTGCCCATTGATCTTTTCCGTCCAATTCAAATGGATGGATTGGGATTTGAATGTTTCAACATGGCTTACAAAGTGTCCTTTTCCTTTCACTGCATAGATAAGCCCTTCTTGCTCCAAATCTGTATAAGCCGTTAGAACGGTATTTCGACTGATGGATAATAATGAGCTGAATTCTCGGGTAGATGGAAGCTTTTTGTGTTCAAGTAAATGTCCGTTGGTAATCATCCTTTTAAGATAATCCTTCAGTTGAATATATATAGGACGGTCTTCCGTTAGCTTAAAATCGTTAAACAATGAATTCATCCCCTTAATAACATTTTTACATTTCTGAATTGATTTCGAAAGGTCCACGTATTATGTATTTTTCCAATCCTGTGGTTGGCCACTAAGTTATTAGAGGCAGTGATAGAGAAGTTTATTATTGATGTTTTATTGAATCCAACACAATGAGTTGTACTCTGGCATTAATTTCTGTGGTACCTTTTTTACAAAGTAGGGAAGCAGGAGTGGGAAAAGAGAAGATCGACGAAAGTTAAGTGATTTAAATGAGAAGTTAAATAACCAGTGTATTCTTTATTATAAATTATACAAAACTATAGGAAACTAAAAAACTGCTTCCAACGAATTAACGGTGGAAGCAGTTTTTTAAAGTTATTTTTCGATATCTACAGCTTTAAGGTCAATTTCACCTAGCTTGTTTGGTGCCATGTTTTTCACATAATCTTTTTCTACATAGTTGTTTACATAGAAGTAGATTGGTGCGATTGGCATTTGTTCAGCTAGCACTGTGTTAGCTTCTTTTAATAAATCAAGACGTTTGTTTTCGTCCGTTTCTTTTGTTGCAGAAACTAGTAAAGATTTGTACTTTGGATCTTCCCAAGCAGTATCATTGTTACCATTTTTAGCAGTATCATAACGTTCTAGGAATGTGTAAGCATCGTTAAAGTCAGCGATCCAGCCCATACGCGCTACATCATAATCTAGGGCAGTTACTTTATCAAGGAATACTTGCCATTCTGAGTTATCCATTTTCACTTCGATACCTAGGTTTTTGTGCCAGCCTTCTTGAATATATTGTGCGATAGCAGCGTGTGCTTCACTTGTGTTGATAGAAATGCCGATTTTGATATCGCTAGCTTTTTTGATACCTAATTCTTTCATACCTTCTTCAAGTGCTTTTTTCGCTGCTTCGATATCGTTGTCTTTGAATTTGTTGTTTTGATCTTCAAATCCTTCGATTGCAACTGGTACATTGCTCAATGCTGGTTTTTGTCCGCCTTTTAATACATTATCAGCTAAGCCTTGACGGTCGATTGCGTAAGATAATGCTTTACGGATGTTTGCATTTTTAGTGAATTTACCTTTTGTATTGAATTTGTACTCATAGATAGCAGCATATGGCATAGATTTTAAAGTTTTGTCTTTTTTATAACCATCCATTGCATCAAGTGGAACAGTTTGGTATGGAGAGCCTAAGTAATCTAGATCTCCGCTTTTGAACATACGGTTAGCAGTTGTTTCAGATTCAACCATTTTAACGTTAACAGTAGATAAAGCTACGTTGTCTTTATCCCAGTAATCAGCATACTTTTTAAGAGTGATTGAGTCATTGTGTTTCCAGTCGCTTAATGTGAAAGGACCGTTTGTTACATAAGTATCGCCAGCTTCAGCGAACCATTTTTTATTATCTTTAACTACTTTTTCGTTAACAGGCATATAAGTATAGAATGCTGTTAATTCTAAGAAGTAAGGTGTTGGGTTTTCAAGTGTTACTTCTAATGTTTTCTCATCAACTACTTTGATGCCTAAATCATCAGCAGAACCTTTTCCACCGTTAAATGCTGCCGCGCCTTTAATAGGGTAAAGGATTGAAGCATATTCAGAAGCGTTCTTTGGATCTAAAGCCCATTTCCAAGCATAAGCGAAGTCGCCAGCTACAACTGGATCGCCATTTGACCATTTTGCTTCACGCAACTTGAATGTGTACGTTAATTTATCATCGCTTACTTTTACATCCTCCGCCATTGCGTTTTGAACATTACCGTCTTTATCTACACGAGTAAGACCCTCAAACGCTGCACGAATGATAGCACCAGAAGTACTGTCCGTTGCCAACTGTGGATTCAAGCTTGGTGGTTCAGAAGCAATTGAAAGATTTAACGTTTTATCTTCGTTTTTGGTAGTGCCAGAAGATGATTGCCCGCCGGAAGAGGTATCTTTTTCTTTCGTTCCGCCGAAGTTACATGCAGCAAGTACTAGCATTAAAGCTGATAATAGCACAAGCGATAAAAACCTTTTCTTCATAAAAATCCCCCTTATCTAATGAAAAATTTAGCTACTTGAGAAGAGTAACTATTAATACTATATCAAAGGATAAAGTAGAATAAAACAGAATTATTAAATTTATTAAAATTTAATGAATATTCAGCACTATTATTTCGCATATCGAAATATATCGTTCTATGGAATATGAAATATATTTAAGAGGAGAGAACTAGATAATAAAAAAGAGAAGTGGCTTCTCACTTCTCTTTTTCTTGTTTCATCTTATGCAATTAGCGAACTACATATCATCTAACCAAAGAATAAATCTAAGATATTAGAGGAAGCAGATGACTTTTTGTTATAAAATTCTGCATACCCACAGTTTTTGCAATACACCACAATAAATTGATTGTGCTGAATATCAAACATCTTGGACAAACCTGTGCCCGTCATAGCAACTTCTTTTGTAACAGCATCCGTACAACCACACTTAATACAACCTTTACCTTCCAATTCAATTCCTCCTTTTCATTTTGTCTATGATTCATCTACGAATAATTGAACCAAAAGATTCATTACGATTTTTATATTATTAGAATACGTTAGATCTTCCTCTGATTTAGTTCCCGAGCAAATTTTTCTTCAATCTCTTTTTTATTTCCATAGAGAAGTACTTGGTCACCTTGATTTAAGGTACAGGAGAATAAATCCTTTCTTATCCAAACTTCTCCTCTTTTAATGAATAATATACGTATGTCTTCTTCCTCATCTAATATGTCAGAAATCCTTTTGCCCACTAGTTTAGAGTGTTCAGTAATATCCATTTCCGTTACAAAATCCTCACTGTCTAGATATAAAACATCTTTTAGAGGGCGCTCATATATTTGAAATTCATTCTCTAACTCTCGTTTAAAAGATCGTGTTAATTTTTTTCGAGTTAAAGGTAATTTTAAAATCGCCAGAATTACAAAGAGTACACCGCAAATGATGGATAGCTCCTTAAGTCTTAAATCGTCCGACAGAATATTGCTGATGGAGGAAATAATGACCGCAAGTGAAAAGGCACCGAATAATATAAGAAATGATGCAATTTTTCTTCGTATCGGATGATCAATGATAATCTTGGATTCATCTGTCGTGAAGCCAGTGGCTGTTAGCATTGAGATGACCTGAAACCTCGATATTTTTGTTTTGAGGCCGGTAAAGTGAAATAACATGACAGAAATCTCAATAACGAATCCAATAATCACAAAATATAACATAATAAATACGTAGCCCATCTTAGCTCACGCTCCTTATCCCTCCTTTAATTACCCGATTCTTGCTTCTTGAGAAACATGCTACTTTTGTTATCTAAATCTCAAATGCTTTTAAGATATAGAAGGTAACCCTCAAATATAAAAGAATTTTCAGAATTTACTGTTGACAACTGGTAAAACGAAAATTAGAATTTAATTGTATTACAACTAAATAATTAATCGTTTAAAAAGTGTTATATAGTTTCAGATTTTAATGTTCCATATTCTACAATTAGGGGGTTACACCACATGTACAATCCGCAAATTGAAACAATGGCGCGTTCTGAAATGGAGAGCTTACAGGTTGAGCGCCTTCAAAACACAGTAAGGTTAGTCTATGAAAATGTAGAATTCTATAAAAATAAATTTAGTGAAATAGGGATTACACCAGAGGACATTAAATGCTTGGATGACATACTAAGGCTCCCATTTACAAAAAAACAAGATTTGCGGGATCATTATCCATATGGTTTATTTGCTGTTCCACAAGAGAGGCTTGTGAGAATCCATGCTTCATCAGGAACAAGTGGGAAGCCGACTGTTGTTGGTTATACAGAGAATGATTTAAAAGTTTGGAGCGAAATTGTCGCCCGGTCCATAGTGGCTGCGGGAGGGAAGAAAACAGATATTTTCCACAATGCATATGGCTATGGATTGTTTACAGGTGGGCTTGGCTTACACTACGGTGCTGAAATGTTTGGAGCGGCAGTCATTCCCATATCAGGAGGTAATACAGAACGGCAAATCACGGTTATTGAAGATTTCAAACCGCGTGGAATTTGTGGAACCCCATCTTACATTTTAAACATAGGTGAGAAGATGCTGGAGATGGGTAAAGATCCGAGAGAAACATCAGTCGAATATGGCATTTTTGGTGCTGAGCCCTGGTCTGAAGAGATGCGGACTAAGCTTGAAGAGATGTTTAATTTGAAAGCAGTCGATATTTATGGATTGAGCGAAATTATGGGGCCGGGTGTTTCAATTGAGTGTGCAGAAGCGCAAGATGGCCTGCATGTACAGGAAGATCATTTCTTTGTAGAGGTAATTGATCCGATGACATTGGAACCAGTCTCAGATGGAGAAATTGGCGAGCTTGTTTTTACAAGCTTAACAAAGGAAGCGTTTCCAGTTTTGCGTTATCGTACAGGTGACCTTGCCTCTTTATCAAGAGAAAAATGTAGCTGTGGACGGACAACAGTCAGAATGTCTAGAGTAAAGGGACGTACGGATGACATGATTATTATCCGCGGTGTAAATGTCTTTCCATCTGAAATAGAGCGGGTGTTACTTCAAATCGATGGACTTGTGCCGCATTTCCAAATCCATCTTATCCGCAATGGAGCAATGGACGAAGCAGTGTTACATGTCGAGATAGAAAGCAAACTATATGAGGAAATAGGCCAAGACTTGTCAAATGAACGTGTTTCGAAAATAAAGAAAGAAATCCAGCGAGTGATGAAATCTACATGCTTAGTGACCATAAACACTGTCTTTAATATTCCTAAAACAATCCCAAGGTCAGAAGGGAAAGCTGCCCGAATTGTAGATTTAAGAAATTCTAAGGCGGTAGTAGTGTAATAGAAACATGGAAGGACGGAATTGCATGAATGAAAATCAGAATATTTTTGATATTACGATAATTGGCGGAGGACCAATCGGCATGTTTACTGCTTTTTATGCAGGTATGCGGAAAATGTCCTGCAAAGTGATTGAAAGCCTGCCGCAGCTTGGCGGTCAGCTATCGGCTCTTTACCCAGAAAAATATATCTATGATGTGGCGGGTTTCCCAAAAATCAAGGCGCAGGAGCTGGTTGATAATCTGAAAGAACAGATGGACCAATTTCAACCGACTATTTGCTTAGGGGAATCAGTTGAAATTCTTGAAAAACGAGAAGATGGCATTTTTGAGTTAACAACAAATAATGGCATTCATTATACCAAGGCCATTGTTATTACAGCAGGAAATGGGGCTTTTCAGCCTAGGAAGCTGGAGTTGAAAGAAGCAGAGAAGTATGAAGGTCAAAACCTCCATTATTTCATCCAAGACCTCAACAAATTTGCCGGTAAAAAAGTGCAAGTGTTTGGAGGAGGAGATTCAGCGGTAGATTGGGCGTTGATGCTTGAACCAATAGCTGAACAGGTTACTATTGCCCACCGACGAGATAAGTTCCGTGCACATGAGCATAGCGTGGAAAATATGAAGAATTCGTCGGTTACGATCATGACGCCGTTTGTTCCAACAGAATTAATCGGTAAAGATCGGATTGAAAAGGTTGTGCTGGAGCAGGTAAAAGGCGACCGAAAAGAGACGATTGAGGTGGATGATGTTGTCGTCACATACGGCTTTGTTTCATCGCTTGGACCTATGAAGAATTGGGGTCTCGAGATTGAGAAGAATAGTATTGTTGTTAACTCAAGGATGGAAACGAATATTGAAGGGATTTACGCTGCCGGAGATATTTGCACATACGAAGGAAAGGTAAAGCTTATTGCCAGTGGTTTCGGCGAAGCGCCAACTGCAGTTAGCAATGCCAAAGTGTATATTGACCCAAAAGCAAAAGTGCAGCCATTGCACAGCACCTCTGTGATGGGAGAAAGCGAAAAAAACATAGCAAAATCTGTGTAAACTACCCCTTACAAAGATCAAAGGAGGAACTTTTATCATGCCGAAGTACACCATGGTGGACAAAGAAACTTGTATTGCATGCGGTGCTTGCGAAGCCAGTGCACCAGATATTTTCGATTATGACGAAGAAGGCATCTCTCATGTCATTTTAGATGATAATGAAGGACGCGTTGAAGTTCCTGAATATCTCCTTGAAGACTTAGAGGATGCGGTAGAAGGTTGTCCGACAGATTCAATAAAAGTGGAAAGTGAGCCATTTTTCGCTGTGAAATCCTAAATAGTGCTTTTATTAAAAGTGGGGAAGCGCAACAAAACCTGATAATGGTGGAAATATTTCTTTGACACATAACATATAATCGTAACGGCGTGTAAATCTGTTATAGAAACTATAAATAAATTATTTTTTAAGGAGGAGAGCTAGTGTCTAATCTGGCAATGAAAAGCGAAGATGAAAAGCTTGAACAATTTATCGAGCGGATTGAAGCGGGAGACAAAATTGAGGCTGATGACTGGATGCCTGAGGAATACCGTATCGCGCTCATTAAGTTAATTTCCATGCATGGTATCAGCGAAATTATGGGAGCGCTTCCGGAAAAAGAATGGGTACCGAAAGCACCGACGCTTCACAGGAAGCTTGCCATTATGGCGAAAGTACAAGATGAAATGGGGCATGGGCAATTACTGCTGCGTGTAGCGGAAGATTTATTGAAGCCATACGGTAAAACCCGTAGCGATATCATGCAGGATTTATTTAATGGGGACTTAAAATTCCATAATGTCTTCCATATGGATACGAAATCTTGGGGAGATGCGGGGCTGATCGGCTGGCTCGTCGATGGTGCAGCGATTATTACTCAAACAAACATGCTTGGCTCCTCCTATGGTCCGTATGCACGAGCACTTCAGCGCATCTGTGCAGAAGAAGTCTTCCATGCCCAGCATGGGGAAGCCATCATTATGGCGCTTGCAGAAGGAACAGAAGAACAGAGAACGATGGTACAAGAAGCAATAAATCATTGGTGGGAATCTTTGTTGATGTTCTTTGGCCCAGCAAGCAAGGAAACAACTGGCTCCTCCAAACAGGACATTACGATTAAATATAAAATCCGTACAAAAACAAATGAACAGCTAAGGCAAGACTTCTTTACAAAATATATTCCACGAATCCTTTCGCTCGGGCTTAAACTGCCGGATCCAACCATGCATTACGATGAAGAAAAACAAATGTGGATCTACCAGCAGCCAGATTGGTCTGAGTTTAAGAAAATTATTAAAAACCAAGGACCACGTTCACAGGCACGCCTCAATCTTCGTAGAACTTCATATGAAAATAACGCATGGGTGCGTGATGCGTTAGCAGCTACAACCAATTAATTGTACCGATGGGAGGTCATATAAATGGCAGAAAAAACATTTTACCGAGAATATGAAGTGTTTAGCAAACGAACGCCAAGTTCTGCTTTTCAGCACCAATTTAGCCTGCTTGCGCCAAACAAAGATATGGCGTTTATCATGGCACAGGAAAACTTTATGCGCCGTGAGCCTGTTGCAGATATCTGGATTGTAGATAGAGAACATATCCGTTCTATGAATGCTGATGAGAAACTGACACTGTGCCGATTGGATAATAAGCAATACCGCACAACTAAAGGCTATGGCTATCTAAAAAAGAAGTGGCGCCATTACGAGCAGCAAATGCTGGATGAAAAAGAAATCCTATCGTGGGGAGGGAACAGCAAATGAGCAGCGGAGAAAACGTATTAAGCCCTGAATACAAAAAAGCATTAGAAAATCTATTGTTTCAATTAGCGGACGATGATTTTCTCATCTCTTTCCGCGGCTCTGAATGGCTCGGCCTTGCCCCGCATATAGAAGAGGATGTGGCGTCTTCCTCCATCAGCCAAGACACAATGGGGCATGCGGCTATGTTCTATACACTGCTTGAGGATCTTGGCGCTGGAAAAGCAGATGACCTTGCACACCTGCGGGAAGCTCAGGATAGAAGAAATAGTGTGCTCGCTGAACGAGTGAACGGTGAAGGCTATTACATGGAAACCCCGAAATATGACTGGGCTTACGCTGTTGTTAGAAATTTCTTCTACACCCAAGCAAAAAAAGTCAAGATGGATTCATTACGGCAAAGCAACTATAAGCCGCTTGCTGAAACGGCTGTAAAAGTAAACATGGAGCTGTACTATCATCTTCTTCACTGGAAAACATGGTTTATTCAGCTTCTCAATACAACAGATGAAGCAAAACGCCGAATGAACGAAGCAATAGAGCTTGTGATGAAGGATTTTGGCGATGTTTTCTCGTACGGAGATGAAAAAACAGCGATTGAACAGAGCGGTCTAATTGCCAGCGAAGATCAATTAAAAGAGGAATGGAAATCGAACATGGAGTTACCTTTTGAATGTGTTGCGATGAAAGTGCCAGACCTTCCAGAAGCTTCGGCAAAGAATGGACGCAATGGCGATCATACGGAAGAATTGGCATCTGCATTAACGACTCTGTCAGAAGTGTACAGATTAGATACTGCAGCAGCTTGGTAAATGAACATCAAAAGAGGTGATCTCAGGTGGTATCACTTGAAGAAGAAATTCAACAAGAAGTATTAAATGCGTTAATGGGCGTGAAAGATCCAGAAATCGATACAGTCAGCATCATTGATTTAGGTATGGTAGAGAATGTGAATGTGGAAGGAAACAACGTGAATGTAGTGCTCCTTCCCACTTTTCTGGGATGTCCTGCATTAGAAATTATTAAGAAAAATACAGTGAATGCAGTGAAAAGACTGCTATCGGTGGGTGAGGTAGAAGTCGAATTTGTATTCCATCCACCTTGGACATCTGAACGTATTACTGAAGAAGGGCACAAAGGGCTGCGTGCATTTGGCATTGCTCCGCCGCCGCAGCACTTTGAAGAAGATGGTTCATGGCATGTGGATTGCCCTTACTGCGATTCTACTTATGTAACCATGGAAAATATCTTCGGGCCTACTGCCTGCAGAAGCATTTTGTACTGCAAAAGTTGTAAGAACCCGTTTGAAGCAATGAAACCAGTATCAACAATCATGTAAAAAAGTGGAGGGATTTAGAATGGCAAAAGTAGTGGCATTATACAAACAACCGAAAGACAAAGAGAAATTTGATGAGCATTATTTTAATGTTCACGGACCCATCACAGCAAAAATTCCAGGTCTTCGTGAAATGAAAGTAACGAGATTTACTAAAAATGTGATGGCAGGCGGTGAACCAGATCTTTATCTCATGTGCGAAATGATTTATGACAGCATGGAAGATTTGAAAAGCGGCATGAAATCGGATGAAGGGAAAGCTTCCGGAAAAGATTTAATGGGATTTGCAGGTGATCTTGTAACATTGATGATCGGCGAGGAAGTAGAATGAGTGCTTTTGACTGTATCGACACATTTATAACAGGCGGAACGGCGGTCATAGAGTTAAACCGCCCCCGCCAGTTAAATGCTCTTAATCGAAAAATGGTAAGTGAAGTCGTGGAAGCAATGGAGTCATTTGACCGAAATAAAGAGGTGCAGGTGATTGTCTTAACCGGAAAGGGTCACTCTTTCTCAGCTGGCGCTGATATTGATGAAATGGCGGAAGATGATCCAATTCAACTGGAATTGTTAAACCAATTTGCGGATTGGGACCATATCTCACTCATCAAAAAACCTATCATTGGAGCTGTGAAAGGGTTTGTATTTGGCGGCGGATTTGAGCTTGCGTTATGCTGTGATCTTTTAATCGCGGCTTCTGGCACCGAATTTAGTTTCCCAGAAGTATCACTCGGTGTTATGCCTGGGGCAGGTGGGACTCAAAGGCTGACGAAACTGGCAGGACGTACAAAAGCGCTTCAGTGGCTTTGGACAGGAGAGAGGATTCCAGCAGAAGATGCTTTAACACATGGTGTGATTAATCAAATTGTTTCCCCGGAATTATTAATGGAAGAAACATTGAAATTTGCGGCCAAGATTGCAAAACAGCCCCCACTTTCTTTACGTCTGATCAAGGATTCAGTTAATAAGGCTGTCGATTATCCACTATACGAGGGCATGCAATATGAACGGAAGAATTTTTATCTTCTTTTTGCTTCACAGGATCAAAAAGAAGGCATGAATGCTTTTGTAGAAAAAAGAAAACCAGAATATAAAGGTAGATAAGGAGCTGCATCGATGTTTGAAACCATTCATTATGACGTAAGAGATGGAGTTGCCTGGCTCACGTTGAACAGACCTGACAAACTTAACGCGTTTACTGCAAGGATGAATAGTGAAATTAAAGATGCCGTTAAGACAGCTTCACGAGATGAAGAAGTCCGAACAATAGTATTCACAGGAGCAGGGCGAGCGTTTTGTTCCGGCCAAGATTTGTCTGAAGTAGATGAAACGATGGATCACGGAGATATTTTAAGATCGCATTATGGACCAATGGTAAAAGAGATGAGGCGATGCGAAAAGCCCATCGTAGCAGCCGTGAACGGAGTTGCCGCTGGTGCTGGATTTTCTCTAGCTCTTGCTTGTGATTTTCGCTTAGTTTCTGAGAATGCTAGTTTCGTTAATGCTTTTATACATGTTGGGCTCATACCGGATTCAGGCAATCTTTATTTCCTAACGAAGCTTGTAGGTGAAGGAAAAGCAGCTGAGTTAGCAATGCTGGGTGAGAAAATACCAGCAGAGAGAGCTGTTGAACTTGGCCTCGCTAATAGAGTTTATACAGCAGAAACATTTACTGATGAAGTACACACCTTTGCAGCCCGTCTCGCAACTATGCCGACAAAGGCAATGGGCTTAATCAAACGGTCACTGAAAGAGGCAAGCACACTTTCATTTGACGAATATCTTGAACGTGAAGCCCAAGGACAACGGATCGCTGGTTTGACAGCTGATCATCGTGAGGGCGTTGATGCGTTTATGCAAAAGAGAAAACCAGTTTTCCTAGGAAAATAAAAGGAGTGGAATAGATGTCAACAACTCAAGAAATCAAGGTAGAACAAGCAGCAATGAAACGAGATTTTTACCATTTAATCATTAACGGAGAGAAGGTAAAAAGCAGCAGTGATGAAACGATAAAAGTATACAATCCTGCAACCGGCAAATTGGTAGCTGAAGTAGCAAAAGCTTCAAAAGAGGATGCAGATCGAGCGGTATCTGCTGCACGTGAAGCATTTGATAACGGTAAATGGAAGAAGTACCCTGTTGGCCGCCGTGCACAAGTATTGAATAAGGTTGCTTCTATTATGCGTGCCCGTTTCAACGAACTAGTAGAACTAGAAATTCTTGATACAGGTAAGTCTATCCATGCTGCACAGGGACAGGTTATGCAAGCCATTGAAGATTTTGAATTCTACGCAGGCGCGATTGTCGGCCACCGCGGGACGGTTAATAATGTGCCTGGGCAATTCCATAACTATACAGAAAAAGAACCTGTCGGTGTTTGTGCCCAAATCACGCCATGGAATTACCCAATGATGATGGCTGCATGGAAAGTGGCACCGGCGATTGCTGTTGGCTGTTCCGTTATTGTTAAACCTGCTTCTCTTACGCCGCTTACAACGATTATCCTTGGCGAAATTTGCCTAGAAGCAGGTGTCCCTGCAGGCGTTGTGAATATTATTCCTGGTTCAGGTGCAGAAGTGGGCGATTATCTAGTGGGCCATCCACAAGTGGATAAAGTTGCATTCACAGGTTCTACGCCAATCGGTAAAGACATTATGGCCAAAGCATCGCAATCATTAAAGCGCGTGACACTTGAGCTTGGAGGCAAATCGCCTAATCTGGTCTTTAATGATGCAGACATTGATGCGGCAGTTGATGGATCATTGTTTGGTATTTTCTATAATAGCGGACAATCTTGCGAAGCGCGTTCACGCTTGTATGTGCAAGAAGATATATATGAGGAATTCATGAGCAAGTTCGTCCAAAAGGCAAAAGTTATTAAACTGGGTGATCCATTTGATAAAGGTACACATATGGGGGCAATCATCGACCAACGTCAACTTGACACAATTAACAGCTATGTAAAATCTGCGGTGGAAGATGGCGCAGAAATTCTTGCTGGTGGGAAAGTGGCGAAACCTGAAGGCTTTGAAAATGGCTTCTGGTATGAACCAACTGTAATTGCTAATGTGAACCATGATATGAAAGCAGTAAAAGAAGAAATCTTTGGACCTGTCGTTGTTGTCATGAAGTTTAAAGATGAAAAAGAAGCGATTAAGCTGGCAAATGATACCGAATATGGTCTAGGTTCTGCGATTTGGACAAAAGATGGAGCCAAAGCAACACGTGTAGCCAACGGAATTCAAGCAGGTATTGTCATGGTCAACTGTCCATTTTCTGCATTCCCGGGCACGCCTTTTGGCGGATACAAACAGTCAGGCTTTGGCCGCGAGTTAAGTATTGAGTCACTGGATCTCTATACAGAAACAAAGAGTATCCTATCTTACTATGGCAGCCGTCCCCTTAATCCATTAGGCGTTTAAACTATTTATTGAAGACGGACAGGTGATCACGATCTCTTGTCCGTTTTCCTGCATAAAGGAGGAGAAAAATATGATCAACCGCATTGGCGTCATTGGTTCAGGTGTCATGGGCAGAGGAATTGCCTATGTTGGAGCACTTGGCGGATACTCTGTCACAGTTGCAGATGTAAGCGAAGAGGCATTGCAGAATGCCAAAAAAGAGATTGAGATTATTTTTGAAAAAAACATCTCCCGCGGACACATCACTGTAGAGGTAGCAGAACAGGCTCGTGAAAATTTACGGTTTGAAACAGACTTAGCATTCGTCGCGGCAGGGGCTGATTTACTGATCGAAGCTGTACCAGAAGTAGCTGCTATTAAGAAACAAGTATTTGAAATGATGGAGGAGCATGCCCAAGAGCATTGCTACTTCGCAACAAATACTTCTACTATGAGCCCGACAGAAATTGCTTCTTACGCGAAACGTCCGGATAAAACGATTGCGATGCATTTTTTTAATCCTGTACATAAAATGCCTCTCGTTGAAATTATCCGCGGACTCGAAACAAGCGATGAAACAGCAGCTGTGATTAGAGCAGTCGCTGAAAGAATGGGTAAGGAGACCGTTGTCATTAATGAATTCCCTGGGTTTGTGACAAGTCGGATCAGTGCATTGGTCGGTAATGAGGCCTTCTATATGTTACAAGAAGGGCTCGGGACGCCTGAAGAGATTGATAAAGCGATTAAACTTGGATTGAATTATCCAATGGGTCCCTTTGAATTAGTTGATCTTGTGGGTCTTGATGTCCGTTTGAACAACTTAAAGTATTTGCATGAAAAGCTAGGTGAAAAATATCGGCCTGCACCACTTCTTGAACAGTATGTGAAAGCGGGCAGACTTGGCCGCAAAAGTGGAAGAGGCGTGTATGACTATACTGATCAAAAAGAGCTGATAAAAAAATGAGAGAAGTCGTTATTGTAGATGCAGTCCGTACGCCGATTGGCAGATATAAAGGTTCATTAAAGGATGTCAGACCGGATGATCTTGGAGCAGTTGTCATTAAAGCATTGCTTGAGCGAAACCCGACAATTCCTCCTGAACAGATTGAAGAAGTTGTATTAGGCAACGCGAACCAAGCTGGAGAAGACAACCGTAATGTGGCCAGAATGGCAGCCCTACTTGCAGGCCTTCCAGTAGAGGTCGGCGGCACCACGGTTAATCGCCTGTGCGGCTCAGGAATGGATGCTGTGATGTATGCTGCGCGAGCGATCGCAGTAGGTGAAGGAGATATCTTTATTGCAGGCGGTACAGAAAGCATGACACGAGCGCCGTTAGTCATGGCAAAGCCAAATCAAGAGTTCCCACGAGGAAATATGGAACTGCAAGATACAACAATCGGCTGGCGTTTTACAAATCCTGTTCTTCATGAAATGTATGGAACAGACTCGATGCCGAAAACGGCAGAAAATGTTGCGCAGCGTTACACCATTTCTCGTGAGGATCAAGATGCATTTGCCCATGAAAGTCAACAACGGGCCAAAAAAGCATTGGAAGAAAATCGTTTTACGGAAGAGATTGTTCCGGTTGTATATAAGGACCGCAAAGGAAGTGAAATGGTTGTTGACCGTGATGAACATCCGCGTCCAGAGACAACACTTGAAAAGCTTGGAAACCTAAAGCCCCTTTTTGAAGGTGGTACTGTGACAGCGGGAAATGCATCTGGAGTAAATGATGGGGCATCGGCATTGCTTCTTATGAGCGTGGAAAAAGCGAAAGAGCTGAATGTAAAGCCGCTAGCCAAATATATAACAGGAGCTACAGCAGGATTGGAACCGGCCGTTATGGGACTTGGTCCGATTTACGCAACTCGTAAAGCGCTTAAACGAGCAGACCTGACTGTAAATGATATCGGGCTTATCGAGTTGAACGAAGCTTTTGCTTCCCAGTCAATTGAATGCATTCGCCAGCTAGAATTAGATTCGAATAAAGTGAATGTCAACGGAGGAGCCATCGCTTTTGGCCATCCATTAGGTGCTAGTGGGGCGCGTATTTTGACAACACTTCTTTATGAGATGAAAAGGAGAAACGAAAAATTCGGATTGGCCACAATGTGTATTGGTGTGGGTCAAGGCATTGCCGCTATTGTAGAAAATTACAATGAATAAAGGTTGTAAATAGGCTGTCCCTTCAAGCACCCATGCTCTTTTATGTAAGAGCGTGGGCAAAAGACGGACAGTCTTTTTAATAGAAAGGAATGGTAGGATGTCGACTGTATTATATACGAAGAAAAATAATATTGCTTATGTAACTATTAATCGGGAAGAATCTCTTAATTGTTTTAACTATGAAACTCTTAAATGCTTACAAGCAGTCACAGATGAAATTTCGATTGACCCAGAGGTTAAAGTAGCCATATTTACTGGTGCCGGCAATAAAGCATTCAGCGCAGGTGCCGATTTAAAAGAGCGCAAACATTTAACCGAAACAGAAGTCCGACGAAATGTAAAAGCAATACGCGATGTATTCAACAGCATTGCGAGCCTCCCACAGCCAACGATTGCAGCAGTCAATGGCTATGCACTGGGCGGTGGATTTGAATTAATGATCGCCTGTGACTTCCCAATCGCAGTAGAAGATACGCAAATGGGTTTGACCGAAACAAGTTGGGCCATCATCCCAGGAGCCGGTGGAACACAACGCCTGCCTAGATTAGTAGGGGAAATGAAAGCGAAGGAACTCATTTTTACCGCCAAGAAATTTTCAGCACAAGAAGGATTGTCCATGGGCGTTGTATTGCAAGTAGTGAAGAAAGAGGAATTAATGAGTACCTGTGAACAATTGGCGGTAGATATGATGAAAAATGGTCCTGTTGCTTTAAAACAAGCCAAATATGCTATCACACAAGGAATGAACACAGACTTACAAACAGGTCTGGCTATTGAAGCTAAAGCTTATGAACTAACGATACCAACAACAGATCGCTTAGAAGCACTTCAGGCTTTTAGTGAAAAAAGGGAACCAGAGTATATCGGCAAGTAGGCATACTATCAAATTAACGTTATAATGAGAAAATAAAGAAATGTCGAAAAAAGAAGAAAGAGAGGAATGAAATGGCGAATACACAATCAATGATTTTCACCATCTATGGCGACTATATTCGTCATTATGGAAATAAAATATGGATCGGCAGTTTAATTCGTGTATTGAAAGAGTTTGGGCATAATGAGCAATCCGTTCGAGTTGCTGTCTCTCGAATGGTGAAGCAGGGCTGGATTGTATCCGAAAAAAAGGGGAACAAAAGCTATTATTACCTTACTCCACGGGGAGAAGCGCGTATGGAAGAAGCAGCTCACCGGATTTTCAAACTAAAGGCACATTCATGGGATGGCAAATGGCGCATGCTGATGTATACCATTCCAGAAGAAAAGCGGTTAATCCGTGATGAATTGCGCAAGGAGCTACTATGGAGTGGTTTCGGGAGCTTTTCAAGTGGCTGCTGGATTTCGCCAAACGATCTTGAAAAAGAAGTGAAGGCGCTAGTTGAAAAATATGAGATAAGCGAGTATGTTGATTTCTTTGTTTCAGCTTACAAGGGGCCAAATGAAGACCGTGCACTTGTCGAAAAAAGTTGGCCTCTACAAGAGATTGAAGGAAAGTATGAAGAGTTTATTGCAACATATAGCAAAAGATATATTATCCACCAAAGTGCTATGGCAACTGGGCAAATGACAGATGCGGAATGTTTTGTTGCGCGGGCGAACCTAGTGCATGAATACCGTAAATTTCTATTTACCGACCCGGGATTGCCAAAAGAGTTGTTACCTCCTTTGTGGAATGGTGACCATGCCTCACTTCTATTCAGCCAATACTATAAATTACTGGCAGAGCCAGCCAGCCGATTTTTTGAAGAAGTATTCAGTGAGGATAATGATATGCGTCGTAAAGACAAAACGTATAATGCAGCACATCATCCATATCTAGTCAATGAGAATCCAAAGTAAAACCCAGAAAACGAAAAGCTTTCTGGGTTTTCAATCTACTAGTATATAAAATATATCCAAGGCATCTTTTAACCCATTGGTTCATACTATTTACTACTAGCTGATAGTTAGATGTCTGTAGGGTGCTAACATAGTTTAATCTTGCTCTAAAGCTTTTCTAAAGTCATATCCTTTTTGCACATATGTATCAATAGACAACTGAATGAGTTCAAGGTCTTTGTCATTTAGTTCACGGACCACTTTACCAGGTGAGCCAATCACAAGAGAGCGAGGAGGAATTTTCTTGCCGCTTGGAATTAAAGTATTGGCACCAATGATGCACTCTTCGCCGATTTCTGTATTGTCTAGTATGGTGGATCCCATGCCAATGATGGAGCGTTTTCCCACCTTGCAGCCATGCAAAATAACATTATGGCCAACCGTTACTTCATCTTCCACGACAACCGGAGAACCTTCATACAAATGTATGGTTGAGTTATCTTGGATGCTGCATCGTTTACCTATTGTAATGGAGCCTTCGTCGCCGCGAAGCACAGCATTAAACCAAATGGTCGATTCTGAGCCGATATGGACATCTCCTATCAGTTGAGAGCCAGGTGCAATAAATACATTTTCTTCGAGCTGCGGATTTTTCCCGTTAAAAGCAATAATCATAGCATACCCTCCGTCAGTAATTTTCTAAATTGTTTTTCTATTTTATTTATTATAACATAATTTCAAAGGGAGGAGAAAAAATGATAGATGTTTGTGAATTTCTTCAAATAAACTATCCTATTATCCACGGGGGGATGGGCAATATTAGCAATGCCCAATTAACCGCTGCCGTTTCAGAAGCGGGAGGGCTTGGCACGATTGGGTGCGGTACTATGGATTCTGATGAGGTAGAAAAGATTATTCTAGAAACAAAACAGCTTACAGCTAAAAGCTTTGCGGTAAATATAGCAATAAGCGTATCACCTTATACAAAAGATCTTATTGATTTGGTTATCAAGCATAAAATTCCGTTTGTTTCACTATCAGCAGGTAATCCAGCACCACTCATTCCACTACTCCATGAACATGGAATCAAGGTAATTGCACTTGTAGCATCTGTTAAACATGCACAAAAAGCAGAGGCAGCTGGTGCGGATATCCTTGTAGCGGAAGGATTCGAAGCAGCAGGGATTAACTCTTCTCTTGAATTAACTACATTTACACTGATCCCACAGATTGTGGAGCATGTAAATGTACCGGTACTAGCTGCTGGTGGGATTGGGGATGGTAGAGGTCTGGCAGCAGCTCTTATGCTTGGCGCAAGCGGCGTACAAATAGGGACAAGGCTGATTGCAACAAAAGAGGCGCCATTCCATGAAGCGTACAAGAATCATCTTGTCCAAGCAGAGGATACAGAAACGATGATTTTGGGTCGCAGTGTTGGCAGGGTCAGACGGATTTTAAAAAATCCTTATGCAAAGCGCTTACACGAGCAGGAACAAGAGGGAATGACGTTAGATCAGTATACAGAATGGACTTCGGAAGATAAACATATACAAGGCGCGTTGAAAGGCGATATGGAAAATGGCTTTATTAACAGCGGCCAAATTGCAGGACTAATAGATGATGTACCGACTGTGAAGGAATTGTTCGAAAGAATGATGGAATCAGCAGATGAGCAGCTTAATTTTGCAGCACAAGAAGTGAAAGAAATCCGATTTCGTGCGGCGAAACAAGGAGCAACTGTTATCCTTGGAGAAAAGGATATATAGTAATAACGAATCCTTACAAGGGGCTTTGAGCAATGCAAATATTCCTTGTAAGGAACGAATTTTGGTGTATATAGGTGATAGAATTTTCAGAAAATAATATTGATTTTCATATAACGGGTTGATAAAATGAAGTTGGAAAAACGTTATACCAATTGAGGGGATTAAAAGAGATAAGTGTAAGCGTTTTCCTGTCTAATAAATATGAAGGGGTGGAGTATTGGAACAGAAAGAACAATGGTCATCGAAGCTGGGGTTCATTCTCGCAGCTGCTGGTTCTGCAATTGGGCTCGGCGCCATCTGGAAGTTTCCTTATGTAGCGGGTACAAGCGGGGGAGGAATTTTTCTACTCATTTTTATTCTTTTTACACTGCTTGTAGGTTTGCCGCTTTTAATTGGAGAGTTCATTATCGGAAGAAGTACGCAAAAAGATGCAATAGAATCATATAAGGAACTAGCGCCAAACTCTTCATGGCATTTTATTGGAAGGCTTGGCATTTTTACATGCTTTATCTTGCTATCATTTTATAGTGTAGTAGGCGGATGGATCTTAATTTATATTTATAAAGGTTTTACGGGGGCCTTAAATGGTCTGACAGAAGTCCAATATGGGACTTTATTTGGCGAAACGATATCCAGTCCATTCCTATCTATTTTCGGTCAATTTTTGTTTATGGCCATCACGATTTATGTGGTTTCACGGGGGGTAACAGCTGGTATTGAAAAGGCAAGCCAATTTATGATGCCGGCATTGTTTATTTTATTCCTGCTTATTATTATTCGTTCTCTAACCCTAGAAGGATCAATGAAAGGACTTGAATTTTTTCTTAATCCTGATTTATCAAAGATTACTTCGGATACAATCTTATTTGCCATGGGGCAGTCATTCTTTACCTTGAGTGTTGGGGTATCCGTCATGGTCACATACAGCTCCTATTTATCTAAGAAGGAAAGTATCCCACAATCCGCTATTTCCATCGTTGTCATGAACATTCTTGTGGCAGTGTTAGCTGGATTGGCTATTTTCCCTGCTGTTTTCTCGTTTGGTCTGAAACCAGATGCAGGGCCAGTATTGCTATTTAATGTGCTGCCAACAGTCTTTAACCAAATCCCATTTGGCATCGTCTTTTTACTTGCCTTTTTAATTCTATTTTTATTTGCCGCATTAACTTCTGCTTTTTCTATGCTAGAGATTATTGTGGCCGTACTAGCAAAGGGCGATGACAGCAAACGGATGAAATATTCATGGATCATCGGTCTTCTTATTTTTGTTGTAGGCGTACCTTCTGCGCTGTCATACGGTGTGTGGAGCGACGTATTGATTTTCAAAAAGTCTATTTTTGACGCGGCTGATTATCTTGTAAGTAATTTGCTTCTGCCGCTTGGGGCTTTGTTGATCGCCATTTTCGTTCCGATGAAAATTTCAAAAGAAAGATTAGTAGAAGAGATTTCTTCTGGCTCATCTGTTGGAAAGAAAATTTTTGCTACATGGTTCCTATTGATTAAATACCTTGTGCCTGTTGTGATTGTGATTGTTTACTTGGATGTTCTTGGCGTCTTCGACTATTTTTTAAAATAGAGTAGAAGAAAGCTATAGCGTAAAATAAAACGTTTGAGGGTGATAACATGGACGTGACAGATATTCAACTTTTGAAAATTCTTCAGGAAGATGGACGAATTACACTAAGCGATTTATCAAAAAAACTCTCCCTCAGCAGGCCAAGTGTAGCCGAACGTTTTACAAGGTTAACTGAAAAAGGAACGATCGACAAAATTGGAGCAAGAGTATTGCCTAATGCAGTAGGTCGAAACCTGCTTTTATTCATTCAGGTGAGTGAAGTAAAGGTTCTTTATGATGATTTTGAAGAAATGACTCGAAACCATCCCGATATCATTGAATGTCACCGTTTAACTGGCACTGTGAACTATTTATTGAAGGCAGCAGTCAATGATGTGGACCATTTAAATAAGCTTATTGATTATTTAATTCACTACGGTATTATTCATACCTCGATCGTGCTAAAATCACCTGTTTCGGAAAAAATAGTTTTGCCATCAGCTATTGAGCAAGAATGGCCGTGAGCCTTTAAAATAAAAGAATAATAGACTTTCATTCGCGACCTCTTTCACTTTGGAAAGGGGTTTTTTTCTGCAGTAAAAGGAATTTACAAATCGGAGTAATTGATCAATAAATATATTCATAATGTTAATTAATTTCAGAAAATTAGATCAGTTTGATATATATTTGTACACTCTAACCTTTTATAATTAAAGTTACATTTATTTATCTTCATTAGCACTATTTTGAAAGGGCTTACAGTGGAGAAGAGACGTCAACTATTCAATGAAAGCGGGGATAAAAATGAATCTGGTAGAAAAGAAATCAATAACAGAAGAATTTACGCTTTTTGAAAAAATGTCTAAACATGAACAAGTGGTCTTTTGCAACGATCCGTCATCGGGCTTGAAGGCAATTATTGCCATTCATAATACAACGCTTGGACCTGCGCTTGGCGGGTGCCGTATGCAGCCATATAACAGTGTGGAAGAAGCACTTGAAGATGCCCTGCGCCTCTCGAAAGGCATGAGTTATAAATGTGCTGCCTCAGACGTTGATTTTGGTGGAGGAAAAGCTGTTATCATCGGGGATCCGTTAAAAGATAAATCACCTGAATTGTTCAGAGCTTTTGGCCAGTTTGTTGAATCGCTGGGTGGCCGTTTTTATACGGGGACAGATATGGGCACAAATATGGAAGATTTCATTCATGCCATGAAAGAGACCAATTGTATCGTTGGTGTACCGGAAGCCTATGGAGGCGGAGGAGATTCTTCTATTCCGACTGCTATGGGTGTTCTTTATGGCATCAAAGCAACAAATAGAACGCTCTTTGGTAGAGACAGTCTTGGCGGCCATACATATGCCGTTCAAGGCCTAGGAAAAGTTGGCTTTAAAGTAGCAGAAGGTTTATTGGAAGAAGGCGCTCATTTGATTGTGACAGATATTAACGAACAAAGCTTACAGGCGATACAAGAAAAAGCAGAAGCTACGCTAGGTTCAGTTTCTATTGTGGCTAGCCATGAAATATATACACAAGAAGCAGATGTTTTTGTTCCTTGTGCCTTTGGTGGAGTTATTAACGATGAAACCATCGCACAGTTGAAAGTAAAAGCAATCGCTGGTTCAGCCAATAATCAACTTCTTACTGAAGAACATGGAAGACAGCTTACTGAAAAGGGCATTCTATATGCACCGGATTACATTATCAACTCGGGTGGTCTCATTCAAGTAGCGGATGAATTATACGGTGTGAATAAAGAACGTGTACTTGCAAAAACAAAACATATTTATGATGCCATTCTTGAAGTATACCAGCAAGCAAGACTGGACAGCATCACTACCATGGAAGCAGCAAACCGAATGTGTGAGCAACGCATGGCATCCAGAGGAAAGCGAAACAGCTTCTTCACTTCTTCTATCAAGCCAAAATGGGCGATTCGTAAATAATTGTGTGTGAGGAGGGTACTATGGAGACTCAATTTCCGATCAAAAGAATCATAGATGATGAAGGAAACGTAGTGGACGCTTCCTATCGTGAACAATTGCATGAAGAGCTAGCAAAAGAGTTGTATTACCATATGAAGCGGGTTCGGGCCTTTGATAGAAAAGCGATCAGCTTGCAGCGGCAAGGACGCCTTGGCACATATGCACCAATGGAGGGGCAGGAAGCTTCACAGGTGGGCAGTGCACTAGCGCTGGGGCAGGATGATTGGATGTTTCCAACATACCGCGACCACGGTGCAAAGCTTACATTTGGCTCCCCTATGGTTGAGACCTATCTTTACTGGAATGGAAGAGCAGAGGGATGTATTCCGCCTGTAGGTAAAAATATTTTTCCGCCTGCTGTGCCGATTGCTACACAATTGCCGCATGCAGCAGGAGCAGCTTGGGCGGAAATGCGTAAAGGGACGCGGAATGCAGCCATTGCCTACTTTGGAGATGGAGCAACATCTGAAGGAGATTTCCATGAAGGATTAAATTTCGCCAGTGTATTAAAAGCACCTGTCTTATTTTTTAATCAGAATAACCGATATGCCATATCGGTTCCGATTGAAAAGCAAATGAATTCCGAAACGATAGCTCAAAAGTCTGTCGCATATGGCATGCCAGGAGTACGCATTGACGGAAACGACTGTTTCTCTGTTTACTTTGAGGCTAAAAAGGCCTTAGAAGATGCTAGAAATGGCAAAGGACCGACGCTTATTGAAGCGGTGACTTGGCGTACTGGTGCCCATACAACTGCAGATGATCCGTCAAAATATCGTCCGGAAGACCAAGGGAAAGAGATAGTAGATCCATTAGTGCGACTTGAGCGTTTTATGAAGAAAAACAGCTGCTGGGATGAGGCTTGGATTGTTGAGATAGAAGCATTAATCAAAGCAGAAGTAGAGACAGCTGTTGAAGAGATGGAAAGCTATCCAAAAGCAAACGTGGAAGATTTGTTTGACCATGTTTTCGCTGAAATGCCGACACAACTGGCTGAGCAAAAAGAATCCTATCTTGCACATTTGAAGAGGGGGTAATGGGCTTTGGAAATGAAAGTTAAGGATATACAACGAGAAAATACGACAACACAGCTTTTGACGATAGTAGGAGCTGTCAATGATGCGATGAAAACGCTGCTTGAAAGCGATGAAAGTGTCATGATTCTTGGTGAGGATATTGGAAAGAATGGCGGAGTTTTTCGTGCGACGGAAGGGCTTCAAGAGAAATTTGGTACTGATCGTGTTGTTGATACACCCCTCTCAGAAGCTGGAATTATAGGTACATCCATCGGCCTTGCAGTCAATGGATTTAAACCTATTGCGGAAATTCAATTTTTAGGCTTCATTTATCCAGCTTACGAACAAATTATGACACATGTCTCACGGCTTCGGATGAGAACCATGGGGCATTATACTGTGCCGATGGTTATCCGAGCCCCATACGGCGCAGGAATCCGTTCACCTGAAATTCATTCTGATAGCACAGAATCCCTGTTCACACATATGCCAGGAATAAAGGTTGTTTGCCCATCTACTCCCTATGATGCAAAAGGGCTGCTGATCGCGGCAATGGAAGACCCAGACCCGGTATTAATGCTTGAGCCAATGAAGAGCTATCGTGCGAAAAGAGAAGAAGTGCCGGTTGGAAAATATACAGTTGAGATTGGCAAAGGGAAAAGGGTGAAAGAAGGTACAGATGTCACTCTGATTGCCTGGGGAGCTATGATGACCATTGTAGAAAAGGCGGCGCAGCAAGCCGAGAAAAAAGGAATCAGCTGTGACATTATTGATTTGAGAACACTCTATCCAATCGATCGAGAAATCATTGCGGAATCTGTACAAAAAACAGGGAGAGCTGTTATTGTTCATGAAGCGCATTTAACTGGCGGTCTTGGCAATGACATTATCTCTATTATTAACGATACATCTTTCTTATATTTGCGGGCGCCTATTGAGCGTGTTACAGGCTTTGATGTGCCAGTGCCTTTCTTTGCATTAGAGGAAGACTTTCTTCCAACGCCAGCACGTGTATTAGAAAGTATTGAAAAGGCTGTTCATTTCTAATCGTGTGGCTGAAGGCGCCAATTCCTGGCGTCTTCTATTTTTCTATAAAGAGAATAAATGCATTGTGATTTTTGAAATGGGGGAACGTCTATGCTAGAGGTAAAACTTCATGATATCGGAGAAGGAATGACAGAAGGTGAAATTATTCATTACCTTGTTAAACCAGGAGATCGGGTGATAGCTGACCAGCCGCTTGTAGAAGTGCAGACGGATAAGATGGTGGCAGAATTGCCCTCACCTGGAGCCGGTACAATAAAAGAAATTATTATTAATGCAGGAACAACCGTAGCTGTAGGTACGACGCTGCTTTACATTGAAGGAGAAGGAAGCATAGAACCTGTTAGTGAAGGAAAGGCATCTGAAACTCCTAAAGAAGAAGTTCCGGTGCTATTAAAGGAGAAAAATGAGTTTGTTTCTTCGTTTAATCGCGTATTAGCTACTCCCTATACACGCAAAATTGCACGCGATCACCATATCAATATTGAAGATGTTACACCATCGGATCCCTCTGGAAGGGTAACAGAAGAAGATGTTTACCGGTTTATGAAAAGAGAACAGTTAGCAGAGAATGAAGCTGTATCGACTATTGTAGAGCCAGAAATCCTGGCAAAGCCAATATCGCCTGATGAAATTCCGTTCCGGGGTATACGCAAACAAATCGCGAAGAAAATGACAAAATCCCTCTTTACGATTCCACATGTGACCCATTTTGACGAAGTCAATATGACAAATCTTCTGAAGTTGCGGGAGGAATTAAAGAAGGAAGGCGTTCATGTATCGGTGCCTGCTTTCTTCATGAAAGCCCTGGTATTTGCTTTGAAAGATTTCCCTGTATTTAATGCGGAACTCGATGAAGAAAACGATAGAATACTGCTGAAAAAAGAGTACCATCTCGGTATGGCGGTAGATACAAAAGAAGGCTTAATTGTGCCAGTTATTCACCATGCTGATAAGAAATCAATACAACAGATTTATGATGAGATGAAATGCTTAAATGAAAAGGCGAGAGACGGTAAGCTTGCGGCTGCTGATATTCAAAACAGCACATTTACTGTCAGCAATGTGGGGCCGCTTGGAAGTACAGGAGCAACACCAATCATCAACTATCCGGAAACAGCACTGATCGCTTTCCATAAAACAAAAAAAGTGCCAATCGTGACGGAGAATGACGAGATTGTTATTGGACATATGATGACATTGTCCATGTCTTTTGATCACCGTGTTGCGGATGGTGCTACTGCGGTTGCATTTACAAATCGTTTTGCTAGTTTAATTGAGCAGCCAAACAAATTGATGCTGGAGATGATATAGATGGTCGTTGGAGATATCAGTCAAGAAAGAGATTTGGTCATTCTCGGTGGCGGCCCTGGCGGATATAGTGCTGCCATTCGTGCTGCGCAGCTTGGTTTATCCGTATCGTTGATAGAGCAAGAAAAACTTGGCGGCGTTTGTTTGAATAGGGGCTGCATTCCGTCTAAAGTGTTTACATATGCTGCGAAAAAACAGTCAGAAACTGGGCATATGAAAGAGCTAGGTCTTTTCGTTGGGGAAACATCATTTAACCTAAACAAGCTGCTTTCTTATAAATCGAAAGTAATTGAACAACTCAGAAGTGGTGTAGAAACACTTTGCAAAGCCAATAAAGTAGAGATAATTAAAGGGAAGGCAGGACTGATTGGAGAAGATCGGATTGGTGTTGAAAATGGCCACCAATTTGATATTTATACGTTCAAGCAAGCAATTATCGCTACAGGTAGTAGCCCTGTGTTGCCAGAGGGATGTCCAAAAAACAATAAGCGTATGCTACTTTCTCATGAAATATTTGATTTGCGGGAGTTGCCCGAGCATTTAATCGTTTATGGCCATGATTATATATCGCTAGAAGTGGCTTCAAGCTTTCATGCATTAGGGGCTCAAGTGACAATTCTATTGGAAGGCACAGATGATTTTTTATTTGATAGTTCTATCACTAAGGAATTGAACCGGTTACTTAAGAAAAAGAAGATAAAGATCTACAAAGAAGCCAAGATTTTGTCAGTCGAGGAAACAGAAGCAGGTATCGATGTAAGGTTTAGAACGCAAGGAAAAGAAGAGGATGTTTCAGGTACACATTTGTTCGCAGCAGGGAACAGGAAGCCGAATGTAGAGGATCTAGGGCTACAACGATTTGGTATCGAGCAGAATGAAGATGGGTTTATAAAGATTGATCGAAATATGA
This sequence comes from Rummeliibacillus sp. TYF-LIM-RU47, assembly GCF_008638315.1. NCBI lineage: Bacteria > Bacillati > Bacillota > Bacilli > Caryophanales > Caryophanaceae > Rummeliibacillus > Rummeliibacillus sp. TYF-LIM-RU47. The sequence goes on from NZ_VVIR01000001.1 coordinate 524,750, forward strand.
GGACAACAGTTCCCTCTATTTACGCGATCGGGGATGTGACGGAAGGTCCGCTTCTCGCAGTAAAGGCAATTAAGCAAGGCAAAGCCGCAGTAGAATCGATTGCTGGTGGCAATCCGGAGGTAGATTTAGAATTCCTACCAACCATTGTTCATTCCATTCCGCCAATTGCTTCAGTTGGTTTGACTGAACAGCAAGCCCAAAATCTCGGAATCGATCTTCGTGTAAACCAATTTGCATTGGGGAGTAATGGCTATGCTATGATTACTGGCAATAAAGATGGCTTTATTAAAGTAGTGACAGATGCTTCAAATGACTTTATTTTAGGCATTCATATGATAGGAGAAGGAGCGGTTGAGCTATCAAGCACATTTGTTCAACTATTGGAAATGGCAGCGAAAGAAGAGGATGCAAAATTTCCGGCCTTTGCCCACCCTAGTATGAATGAAGCCCTGTTAGAAAGTGTGGAAGGGCTTATTGGCCAGGCAATCCATACTGTACCAAAGGGAAAAAGGCAAAAGGAAAGTTCCTTGAGCTTTATTAGGTAAAAGATTTTCCACAGAGGGCAAATTTCATTTGACAGAATTTTGCTCTTTGGTTTAAGATAATTGTAATTCAAACGGACGAGAGGGTGACCCAACTAAATGATTTACTAATCCTATGATTGAAAACACACAAATGAAGGTTTTAAGTAGGCGGACACCGCTTCTTTTTGATGCCTTCAATTGTCATTTTCAGAATAGGATTGTATTTCTATAGTTGGATTGAATGGTCTTTTTATAGGCTTATTTAATGATCCTCTATTTATGAATGCCTCCTATTCTGCATAAAATAGGAGGCATTTTCTGTCTCCAAAAGGAGATGAATTTATGCAGGTATTAAAAGCGGGACAAATAAAACATTATGTAAAAGATCGTTTGTTGTTGGATATTACAGAACTCGAGGTGCAACAGCATGAACGGATTGGGCTGGTTGGACCGAATGGAAGTGGAAAGACGACACTATTACAGATTTTGGCTCAGAAAATAACGCCTGATAATGGGTTTGTGCATCAATATGTAGAGTGTGAATATATTCCTCAATTAAAGGTTGATATAACAACCAAAAGTGGTGGAGAAGTCACACAAGAATATATTCAAAAAAGCCTCAATCAAAATTCAGGATTACTGCTATTAGATGAACCGACTACTCATTTAGACCTTTCTCATATCAACTGGTTGGAAAAAAGTGTGAAAAGCTGGCAAGGAGCATTTATTTTAGTATCACATGACCGGACATTTTTGGATGCTCTCTGCACGAGTATATGGGAAATAAGAGATGGCCATCTGACAAAATATAAAGGCAATTATAGTGAATATGTAAAACAAAAAGAAGTGGAAAAGAATCAAGAGCAAGCGGCATATGAAAAGTATGTGAAAGAAAAGAAACAGCTTGAAGAAGCTTTAATATTAAAAGAGGAAAAAGCAAAAAGAGCCACAAAAAAACCGAAAAAGCTGAGCTCCTCAGAAGCTAGAATTACTGGAACAAAACCATACTTTGCAAAAAAACAAAAAAAGTTATATCAATCTGCTAAAGCCATTGAAACGAGAATAGAAAACCTTGAAAAAGTGGAAAAGAGCAAAGAGCGTGCCCCTATTAAGATGGATTTACCTCATGCAGATTTAGTGAATGGACGTATTGTTTTTCGATTTGAAAATGTGGAAGGGTCTTTTGGGGAAAGAAAGCTATGGAAGAAAGCAAGCTTCTTCATACGAGGCGGCGATAAATTAGCAATAATCGGAGCAAATGGAACAGGGAAAACAACACTCCTTAAAAAAATAATGGCAAGAGATGCAGGCATTTCGATTTCTCCCTCTATTCAAATGGGCTATTTCAGTCAGAAACTTGATATATTAGACACTGAAAAAACAATCTTAGAAAACGTGCAATCTACCTCAAAAAGAGGGGAAGACTTAATCCGTACAGTTCTTGCTCGCTTGCATTTCTATCATGATGATGTGTATAAACCTGTTGGTGTATTAAGCGGGGGTGAACGAGTAAAAGTAGCGTTCGCCAAATTATTTGTCAGTGACCTAAATACATTAGTGCTAGATGAGCCGACCAATTTCTTAGATACCGAAGCAGTAGAAGCTTTAGAATCACTCCTGCAAGATTATGAAGGCACAATTATTTTTGTATCGCATGACCGTCAATTTATTGAAAAGATTGCTACTCGAATACTGGAGATTAAGAAGCAGAAGGTCCATATTTTCGAAGGTAGTTATACGCAATATGTACAGCAACAAAAGCCTAAAAAAGATAATTCTAAGTCTGACCAGCTTCTCTTATTAGAGACAAAAATAACAGAAGTGCTCAGCCGCCTAAGTATTGAACCGTCTAGTGAATTAGAGTTGGAATTTCAAAGGCTCCTGAAAGAAAAAAGGGAATTAAAATAGCTCCGTAATTGGAAGTCAGAAGAAAAAGTTACTATCAATCCTAACAAATTTTATAAAATATGTTTTAAGCCTGCGACAGCGGGTATATATAGAATACAAGGGAAAAACAATACTACAACGAAAGGGACTGATAGACATGAAGTGTTTAACAGCGACTGCAGAAGATGTATTGGAAAACACCTTGTACGGGGAATTTAGTTTTCGGGCGAAAGGAACACTCGTCCTGAACCGTTATATTTAGCGCTAGAATTTTTTTCTAGTAATTTCCCTTGAATCCCGCAACTAGTGGGATGAAAAAGGCGCTACTCAATAGAGTAGCGTCTTTTTCGTGTGTGTTGATATTTAAAAGTTATAAATCAATGATAAATTAGATTTTGAACTGGTTCACATGTTCTTGCAACTCTTCCGCCATCTTAGATAGCGCCAAAGCAGAAGAAGAAATTTCCTCCATTGATGCCAGTTGCTCTTCAGAAGCAGCAGCCACGTGTTGAGTATTTGTCGCGGAAGTTTGTGCTATTTGAGCAATATCTTCCATAGTGGCGTTGATCTGTTCAGCGCCTGCTGACATTTCTTCAGAGATAGCTGTAGACTCTTCTATTTTGGAAGAAACTTGTTCTATTAATTTCACAATCTCTTTAAAGCCAGTTTCAGCTTCATGTACGACAGTCATGCCGACTTGCACTTCATGTGTTCCTTGTGTCATAACATCTACTGCACGTGCCGTATCATTTTGAATTTTGCTGATCAATTGAGCGATTTGGTCAGCAGATTGCTTGGATTGTTCAGCTAATTTGCGTACTTCGGCAGCGACTACTGCGAACCCTTTGCCATGTTCGCCAGCTCGAGCTGATTCAATCGCAGCGTTTAGTGCCAACAAATTTGTTTGATCGGCGATTGAAGTTATCACCTCAATAATATGGCCGATTTCTTCAGAATGGCTGCCCAAGTTTTTGACGACTCTAGCAGAATCATCTACTACATCTGTAATGGTGTTCATTTGGGAAATCACTTTTTTCAATGAGTCATGGCCATTATTAGCTTCTTTTAATGTATCGCTTGATAGTTCAGAAACTTGTGCTGAAGATTCGGCTACTTGTTGAATACCTACTGTCATTTCATTCATTGCACTAGAGCTTTCCATTGCACCTTGGCCTTGCAATTCTGCACCGCTAGAAATTTCATGGATGCTCGTTGCAATTTGGTTTGTCGCCAGTGAAGTTTGTTCAGCGCTAGCAGTTAATTCTTCTGCTGAAGAAGCAACTTGGACTGCATTATTGTTTACTTTATGAATTAAACTACGAAGGTTATCAGTCATCAAATTGAATGATTGAGCTAAATCACCAATTTCATCTTTATTTTTTACTTGAATAGGCTCAACAGTTAAATCACCGTCTGAAACGCGCGAGGTTGATTGTGCAATGGCGATGAGCGGCTTAGATATAAGACGGCCGATGAACCATGCAATGGTAATGGAGATTATAACCGCAATGATGCCGATGATAATTAACACGTTCATTGTATGTTTTACTGTGTCTGATGTTTCTTTGTTACCTTTGTCCAAAATATCATTTTGATAATCAGACAGTTTTTTTGATTGCTCATTAATACGGGTTACAATATCTTTTCCTTTTGAAGTCATCAAAAGATTTGCTTCTTCTGTTTTCTTTTGTTTTTGAAGTGCAATGACTTGCTCAGAGAGTTGATTATATTCATCTTCAATACTATTTAAATCACTTAACATTTTCTTTGCTTCAGCGATCTTAAACCTACTTTGTAGATTATTGTACTTATTTTTAAAATCCTCGCGTGATTGTGTATATTCTTGTAAAGCCTGATCAGTTCCTAAAAGTAAGTAGCCTCTTAAACTAGACATTTCTTGCTTCACGGCAACCTGTAAATCCTTAATATCTACCGCTTTTTGTGCTTTGTCTTGCAAGAGGAAGCTATAACTATCGTTCACTGAACGAAGTTGGGAAAAGCTTATTGCAACCATAGCAATTAAGATCGCAATTACTACTCCGAAACCACCGAGAAGTTTTCGGTTAATGGTCCATTTCATTTTCATCATCCTTTTCTACTATGCTTTATAGCATATAATTTTAATTCTATTGGGAATTTGTTGTTTCTTTAAAACATCAAATCTTTTGACCTATATTATGCTTTATTTTGCTATGTACAAAGGTATTTATGTTTTGTAAATACTCTTTTTTCAATGAGAAAAGCATTTTTATATAGTTATTAAGTCAAATTGCCCAGCAACTTTTCTATTATAATAACATGTTATTAAATTTACAATATTTTTAAATTGAAACCTAAAATTTTTATTCTTTGGAATGTTTATGGAAAAATACTTATTACTTTTTACTATTGAATGAACATGGTAGAATAGTTTAACGTACCGATCGCCTTTTGGGTATATTGGTTCAAATTGCTATTAATTGCAGACAACTAGGGGAGAAAAATCACATGAAGAAGACCAAAAGTATAGGTTGGAGATTGTCAGGGGTAATTATAGGGCTGTTTCTAATATTATTCCTGATATATTCTGTATTAGTAAGTATCAATTTATATCAAAAAAGTATCCAAGACTCAGAAAAATATGCAAAAGAGCATTCGAAACTATATGCCGCTGAAGTTTCTGAACGATTTGAAGCCACAGAAGAAACAATAAAGGCGACAAAACATGCATTAGAAGCACTGGCAAACGATCATAAACTGACAGCACAATCAGTTTTAAGTATTATGAAGCAAAACTTAGATAATACTTCGCAGCTTACCGGGATATCTATAATTTTAGAAAAAAATATCGCGCCTAAAAAGAATTTAGTAGACCCAAAATTATTAGATGAACATGGGCGATATATCCCGTATATGTTAAAAAATAACGATCAAGTTAATGTAGTGCCAGCAGTCGGATATGATAATGAAGAGATAAGTAAATGGTATGCTATTCCCAAAAATGAAGATCGTACTGTATTAACGGAACCACAGGAGTTTAAAGTAGGAAATGAATCTATTTATGTGGCTTCTATAGCTACGCCTATTTATACAGAAGATCATCAATTTGCAGGTGTTATAACAGCTGGAATTTCAATGGATTTCTTAAATGAATTCGTTAAGGACATGAAGCCTGATGGAGGTTATGCGAGCATTATCACAGACAATGGGACTGTGGTAGCGAATAGTATAAACCCCAAAATCACTGGAACCAATATGGCGAATGCGATTAATTGGAAACCGGTAAAAAGCCAATTGGCAAAAGGTGATATACCAAGTCTGTATGTAGATTCGAAGCAATTAAAAGAACAAGCGTTTAACGCATTTGCACCCATAAAAGTCGAGGGAGCAGATGAGGTATGGAGCGTGCAGTCGGTAGTTCCTAAATCAAGTATTCTGGCAACATTTAAGTCTATATTAACTTTAACAATTATTGCAGGTATCATCATCATCATTTTGATGGCAGCTGTGTCGCTTTGGTTCATTCATAAGCAATTGAAACCTCTTGCCAGCTTAAGAAAATCTATTGAAAAAGCAGCTTCAGGTGATCTAACTGAGAAAATAGATGAATCGCAAATACGCCCAGATGAAATTGGGCTTGTAGCTATAGCATTCAATGATATGTTAGACCAGACAAATGAAGTCATTGGCACGGTCAAAGAATCTACTTCGCGCTTGAATCAAACATCTACGAACGTGCATCGTGCATTTGAAGAGGTTTCAGCAGCGAGCGAAGAAGTGGCAGCAGCAGTAGAACAAATTGCGCAAGGTGCACAACAACAATCAATTGATGCAGAAAATACAAATCAGCAAATGGTGGATCTTTCTTCACAGATTGATGCATTAGCAGCACTTTCAGCAAATATGGATCAGTTGTCACTGAAATCAGCTCATTCTACTAAACAAGGAATTAAGCAAGTAGAATTGCTTCGTAATCATCATGAAACCACTAATGATATGAACAGTAAAGTGGAAGCTCAAATTTCAGTTCTATCCCATAAGATGACAGAAATTAATGCGGTCATTGAATCGATCCAGGGCATTACAGCACAAACTAATTTATTGGCATTGAATGCGAGTATCGAAGCTGCAAGAGCAGGGGAGCATGGCAAAGGATTCGCGGTTGTGGCCGAAGAAGTAAGAAAGTTGGCTGAGCAATCACGTTCAGAAACAGAAAGTATCCAGCATACAGTGAAAGAAATTTTGAATGAAACAGCTCAAACAGTTTCGCTCATTCAACATAATATAGAATTGATGGAAACCACCAATCAATCTGTCTCTGATACCGAGACAACATTTATGGAAAACGCGTCAGTAGCAAAAGAAATGGGCGGCACCATTGAGCAATTGTCCCATAAGCTAGAAGAAATGCTGACATATAAAGAAAGAGCGATGGAAGCAATCCGCAATGTAGCAGCAATTTCAGATGAAACGGCCGCATCAGCGGAAGAAGTGAGTGCATCTGCTGTCCAACAACAACAAGAAATGGAGCATGTGTCTACTTCTACTGAGCATATGAAACAAATTGCCGGTGAATTAGAAGATGTTATTGAACGTTTTAAATAATTGAACAGACAAACCGCCTATTCCTATTTGGAGGGGCGGTTTTTTGATTTCTTTCTAATGAACTATTGAAAAGCAAAAGACTTATCCGATATTAAAGGTAACTAATTATGCATGCTAATTGTAGGGAGGAATCTGTCTATGCGAATTGCTTCACAGATGCCGCCGGTCGATCCGGCTATAGCAAATACACCTTTAACAAAAAATGCGAATGAATCAACGGAAGAAAGTTTAAATCAAAACAAAGAAAATGACATACCAAAAGCCACTTTCCAGAAGGCAATAGACAAGTTGAATGAGTTCATGGAGGTACATAATAATAACTTGAAGTTTGTCTATCATGATGGATTGAAAGAGTATTATGTCAAAGTAGTCGACTCGAAAACAGATGAAGTGATTCGTGAAATCCCATCTAAACAAGTATTAGATGCTTACTATGAAATGCAAAAGATTATCGGAAATATAGTAGACGAAAAGATTTAAGGAGTGAATGAAATGGCGAACAATATATCGAGTTATTCATATTTACAAACAAGCGGTAGCCGTATTACAGGATTAGCATCTGGAATTGATACGGAATCTATGGTAGAAAAACTAATGCAAGCGCAAAGCATGCAAATGGAAAAACTTGTACAACAAAAGCAAAAATATGAATGGCAACGAGATGCTTATCGGGAAGTGAATACAAAGCTATCCACATTTGAAAAAACATTTTTTGACGAATTTGGTTTGCAAAGTAAATTCCCGACAAAGACAGTTAATGTATCCGATAGCTCTAAAATCTCTGCTACTGCATCTTCAACAGCTAGCGGATCGCTTTCTATAGAGAGTATCACAAGCCTTGCGACTTCTGGTAGGTTAGTGTCAGGAAAAATTACAACAAATTCAGGGATTGCTGATGAAAATACATTATTATCTCAAATTCCTGGATTTTCATCAGAAGAAGGGACCCTAACTCTAAATGTTTTACAAAAAGATGGGTCAATGAAAAAAGAAAGCATTGCATATAAAGGCACAGACACATTATCTAGTTTTACAAGTAAACTGAATAAAGTTGGTATAACAGCAATTTTCGCAGACGGAAAAATGTCGCTTACCGCAAATGCAACAGGATTACCTAAGGATGGAGGGGCTTCTATCCAAGCGGATAGTGCTAATGATAAATCTCTTATGGAAGGCCTTGGTTTCGAGGCAGCTGATGCACAGATAATTGAGGGTACAAATGCTGAGTATACTATAAACGGAATTACGATGAATAGTACGTCAAACCAACTCTCTATTTCAGGATATACTATTACTCTAAAAGAAAAATTTGCTAAAGATTCTATCAGTCCAATATCGGTTACATCCACAACTGATACAGATGGAATGGTAAACAAGTTGAAAGACTTCGTCAACATGTACAATAATCTCATCACCTCATTGAATGATAAGATTGGTGAAGCCAAATACAAGGATTATCAGCCACTTACCGATGCACAGCGCTCTCAAATGACTGAAGATCAAATTAAAAAATGGGAAGAAAAGGCGAAATCCGGATCAATACGTAGCGATTCTATTGTGCGTAGTGCGCTTTCCAGTCTGCGCAGCACTCTTTATAAATCAGTAGAATTTGGAGATGGAAATAAGAAAGCTCTATTTGAAATCGGCATTACTACAACAAAAACCTACAACGATGGCGGGAAGTTAGAGATTGATGAAAACAAGCTTCGAGAAGCCCTGACGAAAGATCCAGAAAGTGTAATGAAAATCTTTACTCAGCCTAACACAGGGATAGTTGCGCAAATGCGTAAAATTTCTCAAGATACCGTAAAAACAATTGAAGAACGTGCAGGCAAAGCTTCTTCTGTGGATAACACGTATACTCTTGGAAAACAACTTGAAGGTCTAACAGACAAAATTGCTGATTGGAAAGACCGCTTAAAAATGATTGAAGACCGTTATTGGAAGCAATTTTCTGCCATGGAGGATGCAATTGCACGTGCGAATAGCCAAGCCTCTTACTTCGCCCAATAGATAATTTAAGAACTTTGTAAAATATAAAGGAGTTGTCCAACTTGCAAGCACAAAATGCTTATAATGCATACAAACAAAATAGTGTCACAACCGCCTCTCCTGGTGAGCTAACACTTATGCTATACAATGGCTGTCTTAAATTTATGCATCAAGCCAAAAAAGGAATTCTTGAAAAAAATATTGAAATGAAAAATACAAATCTTATTAAAGCCCAAAATATTATCACAGAATTAATGTCCACATTAAATATGGATCTAGCTGTTTCTAATGAAATGATGCCGCTTTACGACTATATGAATCGTCGTTTAATGGAGGCGAATATAAAAAGTGACCCTTCCATTATTGATGAAGTGGAGGGCTTAGTGGTAGAGTTCCGTGATACATGGAAAGAAGTCATTAAGTTTAACAGACAAAAACAGTTTGTTGGGAATCAATTATAATGGATTTGCTTCAACAACTATTGCAAGTATCCGCGCAACTTTTTAAACATTTGTCCGAGCTGCCGCCGGATAAAGAGCGGGATGATTATTTACAAATCACAGAACGTTTACTAGATGAACGGGGATCTATTATTGAGGAACTACAGCAGTTGGAAGTAAATCCACTGCCGGGTCATCCATTTGAAAAGCAGTTGCGGGAGCTGGATGAAAGAATCCGAAAACGTTTGAAAGCCCAAAAAGATGAACTCTCAACAGATATAAAGAATCTCCATTTATCTAAGAAATCTGAACGAAGTTATGTTGATCCTTATGCGAGTGTCCGTGTGATGGATGGTAGCTACTTTGATGGTAAGAAGTAAAAGTAATTACTCTAGCGAAGGCTGCTGTTTTTGCTAGAGTCTTTTTTTTGTTATATTCTTCATATTGTCACTCTCGTTATAATAGAAACAATTTAGTAGTAAAGGTGTTGGAAAGCGTTATGAAGTTTAAACGTACCGAGTCATTTCGGCATATATTTGAGAACAGGATAACTTCAAAGTATAAAGTAATAATGGACGGAATTGTACAGGATTTTTCTTCAACCTCAGAATTTTGCCAGTTAGTCGATTTAAGCCCCAGCGGTGCGAGGATTGCTTTAAACGATAATTTACCAATTGAAGGCAAAGTTTGCGTTATTGAGCTTCTCTTTGTCTTACATACCAAACCTATTGCTGTACATGGTGAAGTGAAATGGAAGCGTCCTGCTTTTGGCCATTATTATTATGGTATTGATTTAGAAACCGATGAGCTGATTGAAACGCTGATAATTTCAGAATTGAAATTACGTCGTAAACAAGAAATTATTGATAAAAAACAACAAGTATAAATCTAGACTATTCCCGTAGAGAAACAAATCTTTACGGGGTTTTTTCATTTCTTAATAAACCAGTTATTCTAACATTACCAATTTTTCTTCCGATATAATAGAAGAGAGACTATATAAATAACATTACATAAAGGGGGATTCATATGCGTAAATCATTTGTTGCTATGGGACTTGCAGCTGTATTAATGGCGCCAGCGTTTTTGTCTGCTGCTAGCAAGGAAAGTACAGAAGCACAAGCTGGTCCTCATATCTCAACCCATGCTGATATTACGATGGTATCCAAAAAAACAAGTAAAAAAGCTAAAGCAGTTATTAATAAGATTAAAGCGATTAAATCTCAAAAAGCTGACTACATCCAAAAAACAAAAACTGCCAAAAGCGCATACGATAAACTATCGAAAAAAGACAAAAAGTTAGTTGCGAATTATTCAACTTTAAAAAAACATTGGGCAAAAATACAGCCAGCTCTTAAGAAAGTAAAAAAGCTCCAAGCTGATGTCACTAAATTAACTGATAAAAACTACAGAACAAAAGCTGCTCCGCTGAAAAAGACCTATGATAGCATGAATGCAATAACCAAAGCGGCTGTTCCTGCTTCTACAGTAAAAAAATTAAATCATTATAGCAATGTCACAGGTTCATATCGTTTAATGACGCTAGCTGTAGGAAATGCAAATAGCGGAACACAAGAAAAAAATGGCCCCAAAATATATAACTTTTTAACCTCTTATAATAAGCTTTCGGGCGCTCAAAAAAATCTGTTAGACCATTTAATGAGTTCAGACGAGAAAAGTAAATTAAATGGTTATCTAACTCAAGCTGACACAATTAAAACAGCTGCCACATTGGAGAAAAAATACGCAATTTTAAAGACATCCAGTAATACGTATGGTAAAGATGCTGTTGCTTTGTACTGGGAATACACAAATGCAACCGTAGCAGATAGCGAAGTTGCAGGGTTTATGCCGAATAGCTCTAAAATTGTGGAACTACAAAAAATCTACGAAAAGCAAATAGTAGCTGCAGCGACTTTTGCGAACCTTGTGGATTCCATTGATGAAGGTAGTGCATCAAAAGAAGAGTTACTAAAAAAAATACAGGATGCGGTAACTTCTTATAAAAATATAAGCAAACCGACAGCGAGCTCTACTCCGAACGTTTATCCTAAACTGGCGCCAATTGATGTTGTGGATAAAAAGATAATAGCTACATATAAAAAGTACGAAACCATACCAAGTATTGTTGAAGGAATATTAAATTTACCTGATTTTATTAAAGTTGTGCCAGGCTCATTAACTTCAGCCCAAATTGATAATTTAATCGACCAGCTTGCAAAATATAAAAAGCTTAGAGCAGATCAGAAAGAGATAGTTCAAGCAAACGCACAGGAAAAAAAGCCATATCTTTTAGAAGAAAAAAATGTGGCTAGTGCACAGACTATAGATAAAAGTTATGATTCAGTGCAAAAGAAAAAAACGAGTCCAACTTACTTAGCAGACCTGCAAAAGGTTTTTGATGCATATGATAATGCCATCATTGATGTTAGACGATTTATAAAGAATGCGCTTACCATTGCCGCAATTCCTACGTCTCCAGTTTACAAAGAAGCAAAGATAGCAGCTGATGACTTTGCTATAGACGTTAATAAATTATCGGCAAATAGCACTCTCCAAGATGTAAAATCAGTTGTTGCAAAATATAATACTATGTCTAATGCAAAACCAAACCAAACAGCATTAGTAGATAAAATAGTTCTTAAGACATACAACCAATACGCAGGCATTCCACAAGTGGTAACAGCGTTTAATAAAATTCCAGATAAAACATTAAGTAATGGTTATTATGGCTATTCTACAAAGAATATTACTGACAATTTATCCAATATTAAAACGTATAAAAAGCTAGGTACTCCTCAAAAAGCAATTGTAGACAATTCGACAACAACACACAAACCGACAATTGAGATGCTGGCAGGTGAAGAAGCCAATATTAAAGAGGCGCAAGGACTCGATAAAGCTTATGCTAAACTGAAAAAATCGAGCAAAAACTATCCGAAAGAAGCGAAAAAAGTACACATCGATTATCTAGATGCATCACCTGATACGCTTAAATATTTGGTAAATGGCCTAAAAATGGAAGGATTAGATCAAGCCTATAAAAGCCAACAACAGCTTGCCTCAACCTTTGAAGAAATGGTTAACCAATTGAATCGTAAAAGTAATGCAACGCAAGATGTACTGCCAGTTGTCCGTTACTATTTAGCAAAGGTAGAACCTTATTCAAAAATAAGCAATCTTGTTGATAGCAAAATCTTAAAAAAATATAAGCAATATGAGCCAATTGCAGATATCATGCAAATGTTTGATTTGATAAAAATTACGAATGAAAACGATATTTCACCAACTAATATTGAATATATTCAACAAGCCATCAAAACGTATAAGAAGCTGGCAGCTGATCCGAAAAAAGTAATAGATGATGCAGATCGCTCTAAATATAAATTTTTGCAAGATGGAGATGAGATAGCTCAAGCTGCAACTATTGATAAAGCATTCGAAAAAATTAAACCTACTGACAGCAAGTATGAAGTAGACGTTTTGAAAGTCTATTACACTCTTTATGACCGTGCACCGTCACAGGTGAAAAAATATGTAGCAAACAAGAAGGCCTTGGAAGAAGTAGCAACGCGATATATTCCACAACTTGCGACAGCTAGGGAATTCGAACAAATGGTGAAAGACCTGTCGGAAGTTAGTAATAAAGGCTATACACCAGGCGTGCAAGATGTAAAAAAAGTCAAAGATTACTATGTGAATAACGTAAAATACAACAAGATTAATGCGCAGTATAATGTTCCTTTAGAAACGATTATAGATCCAACAATTATGGAACAATATCATAAATTCGAAGATATCCTGACAATTCAGGACATCGCCAAAAGCATGTATGTGCAATATGGACGGTTTGTCGAAGGAAAAGGATATGCTTCTGGTGATAAACTAAAAAATAAAAATGACGTAAATAGTATTGTAAAGGTTATTACTCTTTATAATCAATTAGATTCACCGCAAAGAGCTATTGTCAGCAAGGCGCCAAGGTATGCAAACGACCACTCGTATGAAGAATCACACAACATTCCGTATGATCCAAATCGAGTTTTTGAAGAAAATGAAATTATTCGTCCGTCTATCCCGTTGAATGATGTGGCGATTCAGAATTTCCTAGAAGCACAAAAAATCAATGCAGCGTATGAAGCGTTAAAGCCATCTAGCTCTAGCTATAGAGATGGTGCAATTGCTCTATATTATAGATACATGAATGCGGGTCCAAACGTTCAGGCTTATGTAATCTACTCGAAAGAGATTGAGGATTTTGCTAATCGTTTTAATGCAGCAACTATTAAAGCCGAAATTGATGCATTTATTCAAGCTTTGAACAAGTTGTCTAAGAACAGTTTGTACGAGGATGTCAATTCTGTTGTGAAACAATACAATGCACTAAATGAAGTACAGCTTTCGCTTCTAGATAAGCCAACGCTAGCAAAATATAATAGCTATGCTCCTTTAGTAGATATGTATATAAATATTGATAAGATAAATAAAAATGGAAAGTACAGCAATAACGATATTCAATTAATGCTTTCCACAATTGCCATTTATAAAAAAATATCGTTAGATCCAAAAGCTATTGTTACAAAAACAACAAGCTTGAATAAGGAATTTTTAACCGAAGAAACAGCTATCAAACAAGCGCAAAAACTCGATAAGAGCTATCAATCACTTGATCCAAATAGTAAAAAGTACGGTACTGATTTGAAAAAAATTATCCAGGATTATGACAAATTGTCGACTACAGCTAAAAAATATGTAGTGACTGATTTTGATAGTATACAATCTGGGACAGAATACAAAACGCCAAAAGAAAAGGCAGATGCTTTTGAGGAGGCTGTCAATCGCTTGAGTCCAAAAAGTCCATATGCTGATATATTAGAAGCAGTGAAATTGTATAATGGACTTGACAAAAAAGCATTAACTTATGTAGATAGCAAAGTGCTGGCTATTTACAATAAATATGCTCCCATCGTTTCAATTGTGACAATACTAACAGATCCTGGCACTCCGTATGATAATCAGTATATTGATAATATTGCACAGGCCATAACACTATACAATAAGTTGGGGAAGGACCAAAAGGCAATAGCAGAAGAAGCGTTAACTGTACCTCAAAAGGCCTTGCTAAATGAAGGTGACAATATTAAAGCCGCTCAAGAGCTAGATAAAAAGATTGTGGCTATTACACCTGGAAAATCTGGTTACACAAAAGCAGTCATTGAAGCAGGCAAAACTTATGACGCTATGTCGGTCAATGCCCAAAATTATGTGAAGAATAAAAGCAAATTAAGAGAATATAGGACAGATAAAAATATCGAACCTTCTATTAAAAAGCTTGCAGACTTTGAAAAAGGCGTAGCCGAGGTAGAGGAACTTGCTGCTGATGAAACAAATAATAATTGTGGAACTGGGACATGTAGTAAAGACATTGTCGACAAAATGGTTATTCTTGAACGGCTTTACCAAGATCTAAATATACCAAAGCTAATCAAGGGTGAAGAAATCAAATTAAGCACGCTTATTGATCGCAAAGTACTTCAACGCTATCAATATTTCTATGCGGTTTATGATATTAAAAACCAATTGGATAATCTTTAATATAATGAAGGCCCGAGCCGTTATGGCGTTCGGGTCTTTTTTTGAAATCCAAAATATCAAAAATATATTATTTTGTTCTATATCTAAGTCCCAAGCAATATACTTTAGTGGAAATAAGACAAAATAGTGGCAGAACCCAATAACAACATCAAAAAAAATTAATTAATTATGTGTTTTAAGAAGGGTTTTAACGGGCATTGTAGAATAATATTAGTATGGTTGATTAAAGGAGGAGTTTACATGCTAACATTTAACATTCGTGGTGAAAACATTGAGGTAACTCCAGCAATTCGAGAGTACGTTGAAACAAAGCTTCAAAAATTAGAACGCTATTTCAATGAAGATCTTAATGCGATTGCTCATGTAAATTTAAAGGTTTACAATGACAAGAGTACGAAAGTAGAAGTAACAATTCCTATGAAAAGTTTAACTTTACGTGCAGAAGAGGCTAATGATGATATGTATGCTGCAGTTGACTTGATTATTGGCAAGTTGGAACGTCAAATTCGCAAGCATAAAACAAAAGTCAATCGCAAATTCCGCGATCGTGAAGGAGTAGGCATTTACTTTGCAAATGTTCAGACTGAAAATTCCCCTGGAGCAGTAGCTGATCCGAATGATTCAGAGGAAGAACTATCAGTTGTCCGTACAAAACAACTTTCCTTGAAACCAATGGACGAAGAGGAAGCCATTCTACAAATGAACTTACTTGGCCATGATTTCTTTATTTACACAGATGCAGAGTCAGACGGAACAAATATCGTATACAAACGCAGAGATGGTAAATACGGACTGATTGAAACTAGTTAAGATAATAAATTCATAGTATTTGCGTTTTTGATAAGCCCAGCAGGAGCAACCTAATGTTTGCTCAGCTGGGCTTTTATGTGATATCCTTCCTTATCAATTTTCGAAATCCAACCTTTCCTTCTATGTATTTCTTTTAAAAGAAATTAAAGATTGATTTTTCAATTTATTTACTTTACTGTTAAGTTATCATTACTGTTATATGTTAAGTGAACGGCCACAGTAGATGATTTAATTCATCACCCTGAATAGATTTGTAAATTTCAATTCTGTATATCTTTTTTCCTTGTATTATTTGTTTAGGAATAATAGATTTTTACTAATTGTTCATTTGCTTTAAACGTTCAGACAGTGTTAAAATGAAGGTTGAGACTATATAGGATGTGAAAATCAATGCCTAGCATATTAAATAAAATTTTTGATCCAAATAAAAAAGAATTAAAACACTTAGAAAAAGTTGCAAGTGCAGTCGATGCATTTGCTGAAGATATGGCTAAATTAACAGATGAAGAATTAAAAGCAAAAACGAATGAATTCTACGAACGTTTTTCTAACGGCGAAGATTTAGATAAAATTCGCCCTGAAGCTTTTGCAGTTGTTCGTGAGGCATCTAAACGCGTTTTAGGCATGTACCCTTACCCAGTTCAATTAATGGGGGGCGCAACGCTTCATGAAGGGAATATTGCTGAGATGAAGACAGGGGAAGGTAAAACGTTGACTTCCACTTTACCTGTTTACTTAAATGCCCTTACTCATAAAGGCGTGCATGTTGTTACAGTCAACGAGTACTTAGCAAGCCGTGATGCTGAAACAATGCGCCCATTATATGAATTTTTAGGTTTAACAGTTGGCTTGAACTTGAATAACATGTCAAAAGATGAAAAAAGAGAAGCTTATGCTTGTGACATCACATATAGCACAAACAACGAACTTGGCTTCGACTACTTGCGCGACAACATGGTGCTTTATAAAGAAGAACGTGTTCAACGCCCGCTGCATTATGCAGTAATCGATGAAGTGGACTCCATCTTAGTCGATGAAGCCCGTACACCTTTAATCATTTCTGGTCAAGCGAATAAATCAGCTGCTTTATACAAACAATCAAACGCGTTTGTACGCACATTGAAACAAGATGAAGACTACAATTATGATGTAGAAACTAAAGGCGTTACAATGACAGAACAAGGGATTGAAAAAGCAGAGAGAGCTTTCAATATTGATAACTTGTTTGATTTAACGCATGTTGGTCTAAACCATGCCATCAACCAATCGTTAAAAGCGCATGTTAGTATGCACTTGGATGTTGATTATGTGGTACAAGACGGTGAAATATTAATCGTTGACTCATTTACAGGACGTATTATGCAAGGCCGCCGTTATTCAGAAGGATTACACCAAGCCATTGAAGCAAAAGAAGGCGTGGAAATTCAAAACGAGTCTATGACCATGGCGACTATTACGTTCCAAAACTATTTCCGTATGTATGAAAAGTTATCTGGTATGACAGGTACAGCTAAAACAGAAGAAGAGGAATTCCGCAATATTTATAATATGAATGTTGTTGTGATTCCGACTAACAAACCAATTGCACGTGATGACCGTCCGGATTTAATCTATGCATCTATGCAAGGTAAATTTGAAGCGGTGGCAAATGAAATTGCAGACCGTCATCAAAAAGGGCAGCCAGTACTTGTTGGTACAGTTGCTATCGAAACATCAGAATTAATCTCGCACTTATTAGCAAAACGCAGTATTCCGCACAATGTCTTGAATGCGAAAAACCATGAGAGCGAAGCAGAGATTGTTGCAGAAGCAGGTCAAAAAGGCGCTGTAACTATTGCAACAAACATGGCTGGTCGTGGTACAGATATTAAACTTGGCGAAGGCGTACTAGATTTAGGCGGATTAGCCGTTATTGGTACAGAACGTCATGAATCACGCCGTATTGATAATCAGTTGCGAGGCCGTGCTGGACGTCAAGGTGACCCTGGTATCACGCAATTCTATCTTTCTTTGGAAGATGAATTGATGAAACGTTTCGGTTCTGAAAGCATGAAAAACATGATGACAAGATTAGGGATGGACGATACACAGCCAATCCAATCGAAAATGGTATCCAAAGCCGTTGAATCTGCTCAAAAACGTGTAGAAGGCAATAACTTCGATGCGCGTAAACGCTTATTGCAATATGATGATGTTTTGCGTCAACAACGTGAAATTATCTATAAAGAGCGTTATGAGGTATTGGAAACAGAGAATATGCGTGGCTTAGTCGAATCAATGGTAGACGAAGTACTAGTTAGCGCAGTTCATTCATATACAACTGAAGAAAATCCAACTGAATGGAATCTAACAGGACTAGCAAGTTTTGTAGGTGCTAATTTGCTACCAGAAGGCATTGCTACTGTCGATTCATTCAAAGGGAAAACACAAGAAGAAATCATTGAATTCCTTCGCACTGAAGTGAAAAAAGAATATGACCGAAAAGAAGAAGAACTTACGCCAGACCGCATGCGCGAGTTTGAGAAAGTTATCTTGCTTCGTGCAATTGACTCTAAATGGATTGATCACATCGATGCAATGGACCAATTGCGACAAGGTATTCATTTACGTGCGTATGCTCAAACAGATCCGCTTCGTGAATATCAATCAGAAGGCTTTGCGATGTTCGAAGCAATGGTAGAAGCAATCCGTTCTGACGTCGCTCAATATGCAATGAAAGCAGAAATCCGTAGTAATCTTGAACGTGAAGAAGTAGCGAAGGGTGAAGCGGTAAATCCGAAAACCGATGAAAAGACTTCTAAACGCAAGCCAGTCCGTAAACAGCAAGAAGTAGGTCGTAATGATTTATGCCCTTGTGGTAGCGGTAAGAAATATAAAAACTGCCACGGCGCTGTATAAAGAGTAAAAATAGTGGGATTCTTTATCTCCCACTGATGAGCTCTTACTGCCCGTAATGTGGTTAAAGTGAATGATGTAATTGGCAAAAGGAGCTGTTCAAACTTTGAACAACTCCTTTATGTCTTTTCATAGCTATAGTTATAGAAGCTTATCCCTTCTATAACTATACTTACAGTGAATAACATTCAGCCTTAGTTGTTGAAAAGTGACTAAGATGCGTGATAAGTTATTGAATATTTAATGTAATTGGAGGAACAAATTATGATGGAATTATCAGATGTTCGGAACGACCTTGATGGGACGTCCACAAAATTAGAAGACTTTAGGGGGTCTCTTTGACTTAGAAAACAAAGAGGCGCGGATTCAAGAATTGGATGAAATGATGCTTGAGCCATCTTTCTGGGATGATCAAAACAATGCGCAAAAAATTATCAGTGAATCCAGAGGTTTAAAAGAAATCGTCAACGAATTTCACGAATTAGTTGAAACGCAGGAAAACCTTGAAATGACACTGGATTTATTAAAAGAGGAACCAGATGAAGAATTGCAGCAAGAACTTTTTAACGAGATGGATGAGTTTAAAAAACGCACCGAGGATTTCGAACTGCAATTGCTTTTAAGCGATCCTTACGATCAAAACAATGCCATTGTGGAACTTCACCCAGGCGCAGGCGGTACCGAGTCTCAAGATTGGGGATCTATGCTTTTGCGTATGTATACGCGCTGGGCAGAAAAACATGATTTCAAAGTAGAAACATTAGACTACTTGCCAGGCGATGAAGCAGGGTTGAAATCTGTTACACTTGCGATTCGCGGACATAATGCATACGGTTACCTGAAAGCCGAAAAAGGTGTCCATCGTCTTGTACGTATTTCACCATTCGATTCCGCTGGACGTCGACATACTTCCTTTGTGTCTGCAGATGTCATGCCGGAGTTTACCGATGAGATTGCTGTTGAAATCCGTTCAGAAGATTTAAAAGTAGATACCTATCGTGCATCAGGCGCAGGTGGTCAGCATATCAATAAAACAGAATCTGCTGTCCGAATTACTCACTTGCCAACAGGGGTTGTTGTGGCATGCCAGGCTGAACGCTCACAAATTAAAAACCGTGAGAAAGCGATGAATATGCTGCAGGCGAAATTGTATCAGCTAAAAGTAGAAGAGCAGCAAGCTCAGCTAGATGATATCCGCGGTGAACAGAAGGAAATCGGATGGAGTAGCCAAATCCGTTCATATGTATTCCATCCGTATTCAATGGTGAAAGACCATCGCACCAACACAGAAACCGGTAATGTCCAAGCGGTGATGGATGGCGATATTGACCAGTTTATTAATGCATATTTGCGCTCACAATTATAAAAACTGTAAGTTGTGAATAAATAATACGCCCGAGTGGATAGACTTTTGCAAGGTCTCATCTGAACGGGCGTATTTTTTGCTAGTAGCGGTGTTGTCTCTTTCTATTTTAGGTATTGAGCCAAAACATACCAAACGTTTGTTCTTAATTTTGCTTGCTAAATGAGCAACTCGAATATAAAATAAAATAAGAACGTTTGTTTTCTATGGAGGTTGTTGGCGATGTTGAATTTATCGAATGAAGCAATTCATAGGTTAGAGCAGGCCATTTACTTGCCAATGGTGCTGCAAATTCTAAAGCGTGATAGCAAAGAATTTGAGCAAGGGCATTTTAAATTAAAACAACCCTATATAAGGCTGCTTGAACAGACGACCAAGCGAGTCCACAAAGAACTGGCTGAGACGAAACGTTATTTGGCTATGCATCAGCTGCAAGTATTCCGCGGGGAGCGAGATGATCTATTCTCCGAATACATTTTTATCAATAAAAGAGCCCAAGATTGCCGCCGGTACTCGAATATTCGGCTGCGCAATCATGTGGAAGAACTGTTAACTCACTATTTATCTAAGTCATAAGAAACAAGCCGCGCTCTATAATTGAACGATTGTCCATTTTTTGATGCCTATTGATCACCTCGTCCATATGACGGAAATAAAGGATGGAAGCATAATATTGCTGCCTTGAAAGTGTTGTAAAACTTAATTGTTCCTCTATATAAACTCCTTTTTTGAAATATAAGCCCATTTCTTGTTTATTCATCATAGTATGTCCTCTAAAATTTTGCCACAAAATCCATGCGTTATGCTTTTTCTTAGGTGATGCAGTCGGAAAGAAAATATATGGCTGTAAAAGAGCCGTTAAGATGATAGGTAGTTTAATAATCGTGTCTGATTTAGCATGTTCGTTTACTTTGCTAAATACGTAATTTGAATATTCCAGTGATACGTCCAATGAAGTGCCGAGTGAAGTACAAATATAATTAATCAATCGGGTCACAGTACACGAGACGATGTATTGACGATTGAGCTCAATAACAAGTGAATAATTTCGTTTGTCTACCAAAATAGGCTTAAGCATGCAAATATCCGGTGTTAGATAAAATTCATGAATTTTTATAATTTCCATTTTTATTCCTCCTAGTATGTTGGTGGATTCAAAGATTAAATTTACGGGTATATAATGATCTCAACTACACTATTTCTATAGATAGATGAGAAAGTAAAAAAGATTGCATATTCATGTTGTTTTTCCTATACTAACAAAAAGCATTTCAGGAAATAAAACAGAGAAAAGTGACATATCATTGGTCGTTCTTCTCTTTTTGTTGGTAGAATGAATACTTTGCTTGGGCCATATGAGGGTAAAATTAAACTATTTTTGTTTTACTTTCTCAGTAAAAGCCCCCAAAGTCGAAAACTGTGACTGTTATCATTCAATTTAAAAATTAAAAACCGTTCAGATGGAGCGGTTTTTTTATTTAAACAATAAAACGTACGTTCGCTTATTTCTGGATACTTGTGAGTAGCTATGTTAAAATATGTCTATGAGTTTTAAGGAACGGGGAGGAACCAAATGAGTAAAGATTTCGAATTACATTCCGCATATCAACCGAGTGGCGACCAGCCTGCAGCGATTAAAGAACTGGTTGAAGGCGTTAGACAAAATAAACAGCATCAAACACTTCTTGGCGCAACAGGAACGGGGAAAACTTTTACGATTTCAAACGTTATCAAAGAAGTGAAAAAGCCGACGTTGATCATTGCGCATAATAAAACGCTCGCAGGGCAACTTTACAGCGAGTTTAAGGAGTTTTTTCCAAATAATGCTGTCGAGTATTTCGTCAGCTATTATGATTATTACCAACCGGAAGCGTATGTGCCACAAACCGATACCTACATTGAAAAGGACGCCAGCATCAATGATGAGATCGATAAACTGCGGCACTCTGCCACTTCCTCTTTGTTTGAACGAGATGATGTAATTATTATTGCATCGGTTTCTTGTATCTATGGCTTGGGGAACCCGGAAGAATACCGTGAAATGGTTGTGTCCATTCGTACAGGGATGGAAATTGAACGCAACCAGCTGCTCCGCAAACTCGTAGATATCCAGTATGAACGAAATGATATAAATTTCACGCGTGGTACCTTTAGAGTGCGCGGAGATGTAGTCGAAATTTTCCCTGCATCTCGTGATGAACACTGTATCCGTATTGAATTTTTCGGGGATGAAGTTGACCGCATTAGAGAAGTAGATGCATTGACAGGCGAAGTGCTTGGAGATAGAGAACATATTGCTATTTTCCCAGCATCTCACTTCGTTACGCGTGAGGAGAAATTATTAAAAGCAATAGATAATATTGAAGTAGAACTGAAAGATCAATTAAAACATATGCGAGAAGAAGACAAGCTGTTGGAAGCACAGCGCTTAGAGCAACGAACGAATTACGACTTGGAAATGATGCGCGAAATGGGCTTCTGCTCTGGCATAGAAAACTATTCAAGGCATCTTACATTGCGCCCTGCTGGTGTTACACCTTACACATTGCTTGATTACTTCCCGGAAGACTTTCTGCTTGTCATTGATGAAAGCCATGTTACATTGCCGCAAATCCGTGGTATGTATAATGGAGACCAAGCACGCAAAAACGTACTAGTAGAACACGGATTCCGTCTGCCGTCCGCGCTTGATAACAGGCCGCTGAAATTTGAAGAATTTGAGAAACATATTCATAATGCAATTTATGTTTCGGCAACGCCTGGTCCCTATGAATTGGAACATACACCTGAAATGGCTCAACAAATTATTCGCCCGACTGGCTTGCTTGATCCAGAAATCGATGTACGTCCAATTGAAGGCCAAATCGATGACCTAATGGATGAAATTCAAAATAGAATTCAACGGAATGAACGTGTTCTGATTACGACGCTTACGAAAAAAATGTCGGAGGATTTAACCGATTATTTAAAAGAGATGGGCATCAAGGTACAGTATTTGCATTCGGAAATAAAAACGTTAGAGCGTATTGAAATTATTCGAGAGCTGCGTGTAGGAACATATGATGTACTAGTCGGTATTAACTTGCTTCGTGAAGGACTAGACATTCCGGAAGTTTCTCTTGTCGCTATTTTAGATGCGGATAAAGAAGGTTTCCTTCGTTCAGAACGTTCTTTAATCCAAACAATCGGTCGTGCTGCTCGAAACTCTAATGGGCATGTCATTATGTATGCTGATCGCATTACAGATTCCATGGCAAAAGCACTCGAGGAAACGGAACGTCGTCGTACAATTCAAATGGAATATAATGAAAAACACAATATTACACCTAAAACTATACAAAAAGAAATTCGTGATGTGATTCGCGCAACACAAGCTGCTGAGGAACCTGAAACATATCTGACAAAAGCAACCAAAGGCAAAAAGCTTACGAAGGCAGAAAAAATCACATTGCTTGAATCTTTAGAGACAGAAATGAAGGATGCTGCAAAAGCGCTTGATTTTGAGCGGGCAGCAGAATTAAGAGACACTATTTTGGAATTGAAGTCGGAAGGATGACCAATTTGAAAAATCAAGAGATTGTAGTACAAGGTGCCAGAGCAAATAATTTAAAAGATATAGATGTGACCATTCCAAGAGACCAATTAGTCGTGATTACTGGTTTGTCGGGTTCAGGGAAATCCTCTCTCGCTTTTGACACGATTTATGCGGAAGGTCAACGGCGCTATGTTGAGTCGCTGTCATCTTATGCACGTCAATTTTTAGGTCAGATGGACAAGCCGGATGTAGATGCGATAGAAGGCTTATCGCCTGCCATATCAATCGATCAAAAAACAACAAGCCGAAACCCGCGCTCAACTGTCGGAACGGTAACGGAGATTTATGATTACCTGCGATTGCTTTTTGCTCGTGTCGGAAAACCAATCTGCCCAAAGCATGGTATTGAAATTACTTCTCAAACCATTGAACAAATGGTGGATCGCATTAAGCAGTATCCTGAGCGTACTAAGCTTCAACTACTTGCACCCATGGTCCAAGGGAGAAAGGGCACACATGTAAAACTTTTAGAGGATCTAAAAAAACAGGGGTTTGTCCGTGCACGAATAGATGGTGAACTCCGCGATTTAGACGATAATATTGAATTAGACAAGAATAAAAAACATACGATTGAAGTGGTCATTGACCGTATCGTTTTAAAAGAAGGCGTCGAGGCACGTATAAGCGATTCATTAGAAACAGCGTTAAGGCTTGCAGAAGGCCGTGTAGTAGTCGATGTGATGGAACATGAAGAACTGTTATTCAGCGAACATCACGCTTGTCCTATTTGTGGCTTTTCAATCGGCGAATTAGAACCGAAAATGTTCTCCTTCAACAGCCCGTTTGGTGCATGTGCAAGATGTGACGGTCTTGGCTCTAAACTAGTAGTAGATAAAGAATTAGTCATACCAGACTGGGATTTGACATTGGATGAAGGAGCCATTGCTCCATGGATTCCAACAAGCTCACAATTCTATCCACAATTATTGAAAGCTGTTTGCTACCATTACGGTATCCCAATGGATGTGCCGGTAAAAGAGCTATCAAGTGAACAAATGGATAAGATATTAAATGGATCGGGAAATGATAGCATTCACTTCCACTATGAAAATGAATTTGGAAGCGTGCGAGACCAAAATATTTTCTTTGAAGGTGTGTTAAGAAATGTAGAACGACGCTACAAAGAAACTAGCTCGGATTATGTACGTGAGCAAATGGAAAAATACATGGTACAGCAACCATGCCCATCATGTCACGGTCATCGTTTAAAACCTGAATCATTAGCTGTAAAGATCAATGGTATCCATATTGGTGAAGTAACAGAGCTTTCTGTAAAAGAGGCATTCCAACTATTTAAAGAACTAGAGCTATCGGAAAAAGATATGCAGATTGCCCGGTTGATTTTAAGAGAGATCCAAGAGCGATTGAGCTTTTTAATCAATGTTGGCTTGGATTATCTAACGTTAAACCGTGCAGCAGGCACATTATCGGGCGGCGAGGCACAGCGAATTCGTCTCGCTACTCAAATTGGCTCACGGTTAACTGGTGTGTTATATATCTTAGATGAGCCGTCAATCGGCCTACATCAGCGCGATAATGACCGTCTGATCGCTACATTGCAAAGCATGAGAGATCTGGGCAACACATTGATTGTTGTTGAGCATGATGAGGATACAATGATGGCCGCTGACTATTTAATCGATGTAGGACCTGGCGCAGGAGCACATGGCGGTGAAATTGTTGCTGCCGGTACACCGCAGGAGGTTATGCATAATCCGCATTCATTAACAGGGAAATATTTAAGCGGCGAGAAATTTATCCCATTGCCAATTGAACGGAGAACCCCTGATGGCCGCTATATCAAAATTAAAGGGGCAAGAGAAAACAATTTAAAAAATGTAAAAGTAGATATTCCATTAGGCGTATTTGTTGCGGTAACTGGTGTTTCTGGATCTGGGAAGAGTACGTTAGTCAATGAAATTCTATACAAAACGCTCGCCCATAAATTGAACCGCGCCAAGATTAAGCCAGGCGAAGTGAAAGAAATAGAAGGAATCGAGCAGTTAGAAAAAGTGATTGATATTGACCAGTCACCGATCGGCAGAACGCCACGTTCTAACCCAGCAACATATACAGGGGTATTTGATGATATTCGAGATGTGTTCGCTTCTACAAATGAAGCGAAAGTACGTGGTTATAAAAAAGGACGCTTTAGCTTTAATGTCAAAGGCGGACGCTGTGAAGCGTGTCGTGGAGATGGGATCATCAAAATTGAGATGCATTTCTTGCCTGATGTTTACGTACCATGTGAAGTATGTCATGGCAAACGCTATAACAGGGAAACACTTGAGGTAAAATATAAAGACCAAAATATTTCAGATGTGCTCGAAATGACAGTTGAAAATGGCTTGGAATTCTTTAAAAACATCCCGCGTATTGCTAGAAAGCTGCAAACATTAGTTGATGTGGGATTAGGTTATATCAAACTTGGCCAACCAGCGACTACGTTATCCGGTGGGGAAGCGCAACGCGTTAAGCTGGCATCTGAATTGCATAAACGGTCTAATGGAAAATCCATTTATATATTGGATGAACCGACAACAGGACTTCATGCAGATGATATTTCGCGTCTATTGAAAGTGTTACATCGACTTGTAGAGAATGGCGACACAGTGCTGGTTATCGAACATAATCTTGATGTAATAAAAACAGTTGACTACATTATTGATATGGGACCAGAAGGCGGAGATAAAGGTGGTACTGTTGTTGCTAAGGGAACGCCTGAGCAAGTAGCTGACACAGAAGGTTCATATACTGGATTTTATTTGAATCGTGTATTAGAGCGTGATCGCGCCCGTATGGAAGCATCGCTCGAAAAAGCGCAGAAATAGTATTAGTAAAATGATTAAGATAGCATGACTGGAAATGGAGATTTATCTGCCCTAGGGAGCTAAGTAAGCTTTGGCAGGTATATCTCCTTCCGTTATTATGAAACTTTTTGCCAGTGAATTCGTACATGTAGTAAGACGAATAATGGAGGGTGTTATTATGCAAGATGAACGTAAACGAATTTTGGATTTAGTCGAAAAAGGCACAATCACCGCCCAAGAAGCAATCGTACTATTTGAAAAACTTGAGCAGCCAACAAACATGAACCAACAGCCAAACGAAAATAAAGCAACAACTGATAGCAGCAAGACTGCTCCACAGAAAGAATATTTCGAAAATGAGTCGAAAAAAGAGAAGATGGCAAGTGACCAGTATGGGGAGCAGACAACTGAACAACGCCAATCGGGCAATGAAGATGAATTCTTTGAAGAAATACGAAAAGACTTCACACAATTTGGAACGAAATTGGTGAATTTAATGAACACTACTTTCTCGAAAGTAAAAGAATTCGATTTTGACAAAGGGTTTATGAGTTCTTCAGCCTCAGAAGAAAAAATAGAAGAGTTACAAAACGCTACGTTTTCTAATATTAGCATTGATATTCCCAATGGTAATATCGAGTTGATTCCAACGAACGAAGAGAGCGCGAAAATTGTATATCGAATTCGACCAACCATTGGAAAAATGTCGGATGACATATTAAAAGAATTCAATCAAGGTGTAATCAGCAAGGCAGATGATGATACATTACGAATTGTCTCTGCAACTAAAAAACTGCGCCTAGATGCTACTATTTACATTCCGGCAAAAAAATATGATTTCGTTACAATCCGCCAATTCAATGGGGGATTTAAAACAGCTGACATTGATATCGAGCAAATAAAAGTTAAAACAATGAATGGCGGTATTGATTTCAAAAATGTCGGTTTTTACCAATTGGATGCAGAAACTGCCAATGGCGCAATTGACCTACGTGATGTGAAAGGGAAAAAAGCAGAAGTAGAAACAGTCAATGGTCGCATTTATGTCGATGGGAAAATAGAAGAATTAGATGCGAAATCAGCTAATGGCCATGTCGTAGTGACGACTCGTACTGAAAAAGCAAAGAATATCCGTGCACAAACAATTGCTGGTGCAGTGGAAATTTATATACCGAATAATACCTCCCTACAGGGTGAAGTCACTTCAAACTTAGGAAAAGTAGATGTGCGTCTACCGGATATCCAACGACAAAATGAACAAAATCAGTTCTTGCAAAAGAGTGTACAATTCTCAAAAGTAATTGAAGATACACAAACTCTGCTAGTTGAAGGGGAAACAAAAACTGGATCTGTTATAGTTCGATATAACCTTTAAAAGTTATGGTAAGAAGACTGCTTTAAAAGAAAGCTTTAACGCTTTCTTTTGATGCAGTCTTTTTTTTGGTAGATTAAATAACAAGTAAATAAAAAGAAACACCCAAGTAATAATTCACCTATTTGAAATACACTTGTAATGGTAGACAAATAGTGCCGTGATATAATAGAGTGGAAAATAGTCAAGTTTTACTAAAACATAGGTGGTCTAAATATGATAGAAATGAAGAATGTCTATAAAAAGTACCCCAATGGTATTGTAGCGCTGAATGGGCTCAATATAAGAATTAACCAAGGGGAGTTTGTTTATATTGTCGGTCCGAGCGGTGCTGGGAAATCGACTTTTATTAAGATGATGTATCGGGAAGAAAAAGCATCATCAGGTGAAATTGTTGTGAATGGCATGAACCTGTCTAATTTAAAGAATAAAGAAGTTCCTTACTTAAGAAGGCAAATCGGCGTAGTCTTTCAAGACTTTAAGCTGCTGCCAAAGCTTACTGTCTTCGAGAACGTCGCATTTGCTCTTGAGGTAATAGAAGAACATCCGGAAAAAATACGAAAACGTGTGATGGATGTATTGGATTTAGTGGGCTTAAAAAAGAAAGCGAGAATGTTTCCGGATGAATTATCGGGCGGAGAGCAACAACGCGTGTCGATTGCGAGATCCATTGTCAATTTACCAAAAGTAGTAATTGCCGATGAACCAACCGGAAACCTGGACCCTGATACATCTTGGGAGATTATGAGTTTATTTGAAGAGATTAATGCAAGAGGGACAACCATTATAATGGCGACGCACAATCGAGAAATCGTTAATAATATGAGGCGTCGTGTTGTTGCCATTGAAGGCGGACTAATTGTTCGTGATGAACGAGGAGGTGATTACGGCTATGAAATTTAACACCTTGTCGCGTCATTTACGAGAAAGCTTTAAATCAATTGCCAGAAATGGATGGATGACATTTGCTTCTGTCAGTGCCGTCACTGTAACCCTATTGCTTGTGGGCGTATTTATGGTGATTATGATGAACTTAAACAAAGTTGCCGATGATCTGGAAAACGATGTGGAGATCAAAGTACTCATCGATTTACAAGCAAATGAAAAAGATGAGAGCAATCTGCAAGATCAAATTAAGAACTTGCCAGGGGTAGAATCAATACGCTATTCATCAAAAGAGAGTGAATTAAGCGGTTTAGTGAAAGACTTTGGTAACGATTTAAGTTTATTTAAACAAAGCAATCCATTGCGAAATGTTCTCTATGTCAAAGCATCCAACCCTCAACAGACAGCGAAAATCGCTAAACAAATTGATAAGATGGATGGTACATATGAAGCGTTATACGGGAAAGGGAAAATCGAGAAGCTCTTCAATGTGTTAAACACAGGTAGAAATGTGGGGATTGTACTCATCGTTGCCTTATTGCTGACTGCAATGTTCTTAATCTCGAATACTATCAAAATTACTATTTTTGCTCGAAGTAAAGAGATTGAAATCATGAAACTTGTAGGTGCTACAAACTGGTTTGTACGCATTCCTTTCTTACTTGAAGGGATTTGGCTAGGTATTTTAGGATCGATTATTCCGATTGTAGTTGTAACGCTTGCGTATGCAAATATTCACAGTGCGCTAGCGCCAAGATTAAAGGGAGAAGTGTTCGAATTGCTAAGCGTTTCTCCATTTATCATTGAAATAGATGCATTGATATTAGTAATGGGCGTAATCATCGGTATGTGGGGAAGTTTTATGTCTGTACGTAAATTCTTAAAAGTGTAAGTTAAGCCATAAATATGCAATGTTGAGAGAGAAAGAATATCAGGGGGATTCGTGGTTGAACATGAAATCAAGGGCCTTAAAAGCTTTACTATGTACCACAATCGCATTTGCTCTAGTATGGCCAACGATAAAGGTGCATGCAACATCTATCAAGGACTTAAATAGTAAACAGCAAAGAATGGATAAAGAAAAAAGTGAACTCCATTCAAAACTAGATGCAAAAACTTCTGAGATTAATCAACATAAAGCAACAATTGAGAATTATATGGACCAAATCGCTAGCCTTGATCGTAAACTTACTAGAACTGATTTGAAAATTGGTTCCGTGCTTGCGAAAGAACACAAGATGTCTAAAGCAATCAACCAATTAAGTGTTTCGGTTGAAAGCATGCAGCAAACAATCAATCAACGTACTGAATTGCTTGATAATCGTGCAAGGGCTCTTCAAGAAAACAATGGGAGTTTAAGCTATGTGACCCTTGTCTTACAATCACAAAGTTTAGGTGATTTTATTGACCGTGTGGGTGCTGTGAATACATTATTACAAGCAGATCGCGAAATTTTACGAGAACAACGCGACAAAAAGGAGCGTTTGGAAGAGAAACAGGCAGAGCTTGATGGGAAAGTAGAGAAGAAAAAAATCTACCGTGAACAATTAGAATTGCTTCGTAAATCGTATGATGAACAAATAATAGATAAAAATCGTGTAATCGACAAACTGGAAGCAGAACAAAAAAAGCTGCAAACAGGGAAGAGACTCCTTGAAAAGGAATACTCAGAAGCTGTCACGATGAGTGAAAATGTGAAAAGAGAGATTGAAGAAGAACAGCAAAGACTAGCAAACCTAGCAGCACAAATGTCCTCTACGTCAAATGCAGCTACTTCGGCTGCTTCTCAAATGGAGACGGGCGAACTGCCCGAGGTCACGTTTGGAACATGGACAAAGCCGGCTGTAGGGCGGCTGACATCCAATCACGGGTGGCGGGATTTAGGTGAAGGCGCAGAATTTCACTATGGTATTGATCTTGCGAATAAAGAGGGCACTCCGGTAGTAGCAGCCTCCGATGGAGTAGTGTTTCGTGCTAGTCCCTTGTCTACCTATGGAAATGTGGTCATGATGACACATTCCATTGAAGGACATATCTTTACGACAGTTTATGCACATTTAAGCCAATATAAGGTATCTGTTGGCGAAAGAGTTCATAAAGGCCAGGTGATTGGCTATATGGGGCAGACAGGCCGCGCATACGGCACCCATCTCCATTTTGAAATCCATACAACGCCATGGGAAGGGCAAAAAGTAGGAGCGGTCAATCCTTTGCGGTATATCTCATTTTAGACATAATGAATTTGTTGCTGGCTAATTAGCCGGCAACTTTTTTTTATTTCCAACGTATCTATTCACATAGCATTCATGGCTTTTCAAATTAGATTGTGATAGCATTTTTAGTATGGAAACAAGCATAAATTCTTATAGATATGCAAAGCTGGAGGCGAAAAAGTGAAAAAGAAAGTTTTCGGTTTGCTGCTAGTGGCAGCATTAATTGTTTTTGCACTCACGAACTTTTTAAAGTCGAAAATAACTGAAGCAGAAAAAATCGACACCTCATACACAAAAGTAGAAACAAAAGAGACAGAAAAGAATGGATTGGAAATCGGACAATATGCTCCTGATTTTACACTTAAGACTCTCGAAGGGAAAAAAGTGAAGCTATCGGATTATCGCGGCAAAAAAGTAATACTAAACTTTTGGGCAACATGGTGTCCACCATGTAAAGAAGAGATCCCTCATATGGAGAAATATTATAAAAGCTTGAATAAAAAAGATAATGTGGAAATTTTAGCAGTTAATTTGACTAGCTCTGACAAAAGTAAAGAGTATATTAAAGAGTTTGCCGAATCCTACGATATCACGTACCCCATCTTATTGGATAAGGAAGGCGAACAGCAAAAGCAGTACGAAATTGTTACAATTCCAACTACCTTTTTCATTAATGAAGCAGGGCAGATTAAGCAGAAAGCTGTGGGTCCAATGGATAAGGGTATGATGGAAAATACAATGAAGATTTTAAAATAATTTAAAAACATGTCCACCATTTTAGTTTTATTTCAGGACTTTCTCTCATATAGTGCAAAGATATGGGAGGGACTGAGATTAATGCGAAAATGGTGGCTTTATTTATTTATTAGTGTATTGGTATGCGGAGGGATTTTCTATTTCATGAAGTCCCAAAAAACAAAAGAAGCAGTGAAGGCTGAATCAACAACTTTAGAACCTGTTGGAGAAGCATATCAATTAATTCGCCAAGAGTCGGTTCATAGTACAACGGAAAAACAATTGGTTGAAGGTGCGATTACAGGTATGGCGGGCGCTTTGAAGGATCCCTACAGCACCTACTATACAAAAGAAGAAGCAAAAATGCATAAGGAGCAATTATCTGATGAACGTGTAGGGATAGGAGCAGAGATCACCCAAAGCCAAGGGCGGTTTATTGTCGTGTCGCCAATGAAAGGGTCGCCAGCTGAGAAAGCGGGACTTAAACCTTATGACGAAATCGTCCAAATAGATAAGCAAAGGGCAGAAGGCAAGTCATTAACTCAATTGCTTGCACTTATAAGGGGCGATGAGGGTACAACCCTTACCATGACAGTATTTAGACCTTCAGAAAACCGACATGTAGATATCAAAATTACAAGAGGAGCAATTGCGCAAACATCTGTCAAAAGCAAGCTCATTGGAGTAAAAGACAAAAATATTGGTTATATCGCTATTTCTGTTTTTGGTGAAAAGACGGCAGAAGAATGGTACCAGCAAACAAGCGAACTGATGAAAAATAATATTCAAGCTTTAATCATTGATGTAAGAAGCAACCCCGGCGGATATCTCAAAAGTGTCGCACAAGTTATTGGAAGTGTCGTTAAACCGGATTCTACTTTCGCCTACATGGAAGATGCGATGGGCAATCAAGAGCCCTTAAAAGTCGCAAAAGATGATCTCGCGTTTGATTATGATGAAAAGTTAAAACAGCTGCCGATGGTCCTGCTGCAAGATGAGGGAAGTGCATCTGCGAGTGAAGTGCTAAGTGGAGCGTTAAAAGAGTTAGATCGAGCAATGATTATTGGTGTTAAAAGTTTTGGAAAAGGTACTGTACAAGAAACTTGGCCATTATCTAATGGGGGCGAATTGAAGCTTTCCACGAATAAATGGCTGACACCAAAAAGGGAATGGATTCATGGCAAGGGTATTCAAGCTGGAGTTGAAGTGGAACAAAATCCCCTATTTCATATGAAATTGCCACCAATCGCAGGGAAATTTAAAGAAGGAGATTTTGCAGATGATATTCAATCAATCCAAGAAGTATTAAAAACACAGGGCTACCAAATTAGCCGATTGGATGGGTATTATGATAAATCCACAGCAAAAGCTGTCCAACAGTATAGTGATAAACACAATCTGTCCGGCAAAAGTGAAATGAATGAGGAATTCTTAACAACCCTGCGTGAAGAGATGGTTCAATATAGAGAGAAAGAAGAAAATGATACGCAGCTCCAAATGGCGATTAGCTATATTAATCAAAAGTTGAAATAGATGAAAAATCCCTGTAGGTGAGCAGTCATCCTCGACCGCTTCCTACAGGGCTAATCTTGCAATTCATGAGCCAGAAAGTGAAGAAGAGAAAACTATTGCTTTTCACCGCTTTTACATTCCCTAATATAAGATAAATGGTACATAATCATTAAAACACTTCGTTTTCAATCGGCTGTTTGATACAATGAAAGCACCATTATATTAACTGCCGGAGAATGAAAGGTGATGCAAAACGTATGTACATAGATGTAATCATGGAAATTATCAAAGGCATCGGCCGTTTCTTTTTAAATCCTTTATTATATATAGGAATCTTATTCGCTATTTTAATTGGCTATCAGCGTGTAAAATCAGAACGGAAATCCTTTAAGACACGAATTTTTTGGGGATGGTCTGAGACAATCCTTATGGTGAAAGAAGGCTGGTTGCCTGGGGTTATCATCTCAGCCATAAGCTTAATCGTAGGATTAACAGTTCCCATTCAATTTATTGTGATCAGTGCAGTCGTCGGCGTTATTTTAATCGCTGTTTTTTATTATCATGCAGCATCTGCTGTTTATCCACTTGGCATAGCATTTGTTATCTTATGGTATACATATATTGCAGATGGCTCTTGGCATTTCTTGAAGTGGGATGTGACAAGTCATTCTATGCATGTCGGGATGTTAAGTACAATTCCTATATTAATTGGGCTTGTGCTGGTTGCGGAAGGTGCTCTTGTCGTAAAGAATGCTGCAAAACTTGCTTCACCTAAAATATTAAAGTCTGAACGAGGTTTACCATCCGCTATCTACCTTGCAAAACGGTTGTGGATGCTGCCTATTTTCTTCGTAATTCCGAGTGGAGCGATTCACGAATATGTTCCATATTGGCCGCAGTTTACGCTAGGAAGCAATACATTCTCACTAATTCTTGTACCGTTTGTCATTGGGTTTCAACAGAGATCAAGAAAGTTGTTGCCGGTACACTTTTACCCACAAGTAGGAAAAACAATCGAGATTCTGGGCCTGCTTGTCTTAATTGAAGGAATTATTGCTTACTTCTTTCCAATCATGGGAGTCGCAGCAGTATTTGTCGGTATAATTGGACGTATTTTCATTTCAATCCTATATTCATTAAGTGAACGCCATGGTACATATGCCGTAACGCCAAAAGATAATGGTGTGATGGTTGCGGGTGTTTTGCCGGATTCCCCAGCTGCAGCTATGGGCATTCAAGTGGGTGAATGCATTCGTAAAGTCAATGGCATTCCGGTCTCAAATGAAGAAGAATTATATGAAGCGCTCCAAATAAATGCAGCACATTGTCGACTAGAAGTGGTTGACCAGGACGGAGAAGTTCGGTTAAGGCAGCATGTCATTTATCGTCATGACCACTATCGAATTGGCTTGCTAGTAGTTCGCTAGAAGACACGTTGCTAGCTGAAGATAGAGCTAGAGTTAAATCTTTAAAACTGAGTATGTATAAATAGAAACATATCTATTATGACGGTAGCTGTCTGAAAGGACAGGCCGTCTTTTTGTATTTTGGAGAACAACATTTTGTCGAAATAAAGGCAATCCTTTTGTCGCTCACCTCTACACAAAGTGTTGTATAATAATTGGACTACCCCCTATTAGATTTTATGGGTAATTGTATGTCGAAAATAGCAAAAAAGTTTTAACTGAATCGTAACGCAACTTATAAATGGCTATATTAGTCTTAACTATAAAAGTAAGATTTGTCGAAAGGGGCAATGATCGTGCCTGAATGGTTATCCATTGAGAAATTTCAGTTGCTTGCACAACATTATCGTTTAATTGGGACTCTACTAGCTATAGCCTTGCCATTCTTAGAGGCTTTTTTGCCGTTTTTGCCATTAGCTGCATTCGTGGTGGCGAATGCTAGCGCCTATGGATTATGGTGGGGATTTTTGTTTTCGTGGGTAGGCGCAGTGTTAGGAGCTTATTCTGTATTTATTATTATCAGAAAGTTTGGCAGAAGCAAAATTCTGCGCTTTATTTCAAATCGTACAGCTGTTCAAAAGCTTATACATTGGGTTGAATATCAAGGCTTCACCCCATTATTAATATTGCTTTGTTTTCCTTTCACGCCATCGGCTATTGTCAATGTGGTGGCTGGACTATCAAATCTTAAAAAGAAGAATTATTTAATCACTGTGATGCTGGCAAAACTGGTGATGATTTTCATTATTAGTTGGATCGGATCAGATTTGCGTGCACTCATTACGAATCCTGTTAGGACAGGCTTGATTGTTGTTGTTCTGGTTCTCTTATGGTGGGGAGGAAAGCATGTCGAAGCGCGAATGAACAACAAAATGAAAGAAGAAATGCGAAATTCATCTAAATATGAACAAAAATAGAACGCTCGTTCGTGTTGTGCTATAATTAAGGAAAAGAAAGCGGGAGTTATGTATGTCACTGCGATTCATAACAGGCAGATCTGGATCGGGCAAAACAGCCCTGATTCAACAAGAAATTGTGGCGAAAGTGGAAGAGCAGCCAATTGGTTCGCCGATTTTCTTAATTGTGCCTGATCAGATGTCATTTTCAGCCGAGAGAGATATGACACACGAATATAGTATTAAAGGGCTTATTCGTGCACAAGTCACAACCTTTAAACGACTGGCATGGCGTGTTCTACAAGAAACAGGTGGGATTAGCCGCAAAGAAGTCAATGGTTTTGGCTATCGAATGCTGATCCGAAAATTGTTGGACCAACACAAAGAAGAATTTGCTCTGTTTAAGAAAGCTGCTGATAAACGGGGATTTACAGCTGAAATGGAGTCATTGCTAAAGGAATTTAGCAGATATAGTTTGGATAGTACAGCGCTGACAAATCTAATGACTAGTTTTGCAGATGTAGATGCGCCTAAAACGCTACAGGATAAAATGCATGACTTACATTTGCTCGTAGGGGCGATTGAAGAATCATTGGGCACGACGTATGTTGATAGTGAAGGCTACTATCCATTATTAGCGTCACAACTGGGAAAATCACTTGCTATCCAACAGGCAGATATTTATATAGATGGCTTTACGGCATTTACTACACGAGAGTTAGAAGTCGTAGAGGAACTGCTTAAAACAGCGCGCCGCGTAACGATTGTATTACCGATGGAGTCAGTTGCAGATGCAGAAGATGAGCATGCATTGTTCTACCAATCTTCGAGAACGTGCGCTAAATTAATGGAAATAGCGCAGGGAAATGGCGTTGAATTAGAACCGACTATCCATCAAAGGGAGCAACACAGATTTCAGACGGCTGATTTACGACATTTAGAAAGTCAGTTTGATACATTTCCAGCACTTCAACAAGAGAGCGATGGCAGTGCGGAGATCATTGAAGCATCTAATCGTCGGGCAGAAGTTCATGCTATTGCTCGAAAAATTCATGGGCTTGTCCATGAGGATGGTATGCGCTATCGAGATATGGCCATTCTTTATCGTCAACAGGATGTCTATGATCCACTCATTCACACCATCTTTCCTCAATATGATCTGCCATACTTTGTCAGCCAAAAGAAGCCGATGCTTCATCATCCGTTGATTGAATTAAGTCGATCAACTTTGGAAGCTATCCAATCCGGCTGGCAGTATGAGCCTATTTTCCGTGCCGTCAAAACCGATTTATTTTTCCCGATGAATGCAGAAAAGCAAATATGGAGAGAAAGAGCAGACTTACTTGAAAATTTTGTTTTGGCGAAGGGGATATACGGCAATCGCTGGTTTGAAGATGAGCGCTGGCTCTACAAAAAATATCGCGGACTAGAATTATATACAGCCAATCAAACAGACGAAGAACGGGCCTATCAACAAGAGATAGAATTGGTGCGCGAAAAAATTCGTGTGCCATTGAAAGCATTAGAAACAGAATTGCAAGAAGCCACTACAGGTAGAGATATTGCCACATCCATTTATCGTTTCATGGAGACGCTAGAAGTATTTGATAAGCTGCAAACGTTAAAGGACTATGAAATTGAAAAAGGACGTTTACTGGAAGCAAGCGAGCATGAACAAGCATGGAAAAATTGGGTGGATATCCTAGACCAGTTTGTTCTTCTTTTTGGCGATCAGCCTATGAATTTAGAAGAAGCCTTTGAGATTTTAGATGAAGGCTTTGATACATTGGAGTTCTCAAGAATTCCGCCTTCTATAGACCAAATAACAATAGCATCAGCTGATATAGCTCGTTTAACACATGTTAAGGCAGTTTTTGTGATTGGCGTAAATGATGGTGTGTATCCAAAACGGCTCGATTATGAAGGGATATTGGCTGACAGCGAGCGTGAGTGGTTTTCAAGACTTGGGCATGAAATCGCACCAACCTCTAAAACTCGCTTATTAGAAGAAGAATTTATCACCTATCATGCATTTACTATGCAATCCCATCGTTTGTTTGTTTCTTATGCGATGGCTGATGAAGAAAGCAAGGCACTGCTACCGTCTTTGTATATCAAACGCTTGGAAGATCAACTGAAAAACATACGTAAAACAATGGCGCTTGTTGATCCGACTGAATCGACTGAGGCTTTTGATATTATGTCATATATTGTGCATCCGCGTACGTCGCTTGCGTATTTAATGAAAGGACTACGGATGCAACAAGAACGTGGAGAGTTAAGTCCTGAATGGTTAGCGCTTCAACAATATTATGAGAAGGATCCTTACTGGAGAACCATTTTAGAGCGCTTAATGCGTCCATTAAAAACGCATGGGCAAGCTGAACCTTTAACACCTGAAATGACGGAGGCCCTTTATGGATCTACATTAACTTCGAGTGTATCGCGAATAGAGAAGTTTTATCGCTGTCCATTCTCCCATTTTTCAATGTATGGATTAAATCTGGAGGAAAGAGCAGAGTATCGCTTAGAAACACCTACAATCGGCGATCTTTTTCATGCTGCTTTGAAATGGATTAGTGAAGAAACGGATCGTCTGCACCTCTCATGGAGCCAATTAACGAATGAGCAATGTGCGCATTTAGCAAAAAAAGCTGTTGAAGAAATATCGCCACTTTTATATCACCAAATTTTATTAAGCAATGCACGCTACCGCTATATTGCTCGAAAGTTGACCTATATCGTACAACGAACACTGCAATCGCTTAGCCAGCATGCAAGAGTGTCGGGCTTTAAACCCATTGCGATTGAAGCAGCTTTTGGGCCGAATGAGCCTTTGCCACCACTTATAATTCAGTTGGACAACAATAAAAAAATGCAAATGCGCGGCCGAATTGACCGTGTGGATGCAACAACCATTGATGGTAAACCGTATATACGCGTTGTCGATTATAAATCATCTGCCCGCAAGCTGGATTTAAATGAAGTTTACTATGGACTATCTTTACAGATGCTGACATACCTAGATGTGGCCATTACGAATTCAGAGGAATGGCTTCCGGTCCATGCCGAAGCTGGCGGCGTTCTTTATATTCATGTTCACAACCCAATGCTAAGTGCATCTAATAGCTTATCAATAGAAGAAGCCGAAACTGAGCGTTTAAAGGAATTTAAAATGCGTGGCCTATTATTAAATGATTCTCAATCAATTCATGCGATGGACGAAAATCTTGCTGAGAGTGGAGGATATTCCAAAGTCGTGCCTGTTTATGTCAAAAAAGACGGCAGTGCATCTCCCGGTATGTCATCCATCATAGGGCCAGATGATATGAGTTCACTTACACACTTTATTCGGAGTAAGCATAAAAAGGCAGGCCAAGAAATCCTGGAAGGCAAAACGGACATAAGCCCATTCAAGATGAATCAGCGTACCGCATGCGAATTCTGTTCATT
The DNA here is from genome assembly GCF_008638315.1 of Rummeliibacillus sp. TYF-LIM-RU47. Lineage (NCBI taxonomy): Bacteria > Bacillati > Bacillota > Bacilli > Caryophanales > Caryophanaceae > Rummeliibacillus > Rummeliibacillus sp. TYF-LIM-RU47. Next base: position 563,777 of record NZ_VVIR01000001.1, read on the forward strand.
TAAAAGTGTATGTCAATTTGATACAACAGACCCAGCGCAGCATTATCGCCAATTATCGCTGGAGAAGCCAGAACAAGTAATTGAAAAGATACGGAAGGAGAGTGGTCACGATGACCTCAGCCATACCTAAAAAGCCGGACGATGCGACATGGACGGACGAACAATGGAAGGCCATATGGGCAACTGGACAAGATATCCTAGTGTCTGCAGCAGCAGGGTCAGGTAAAACGGCAGTATTGATTAATCGGATGATTGAGAAAGTCATTTCATCTGACCATCCGATTGACGTTGATCAGCTGCTTGTCGTTACATTTACTAATGCATCTGCGGCAGAAATGAGACATCGTATGGCAGATGCGCTTGAAAAGGAAATCAAGAAAGACCCTACTTCTAAGCATTTGCGCAGACAATTAAGTCTGATTAATAAAGCGCAGATTTCTACACTGCATTCGTTTTGCTTAAATATCGTGCGGCAATATGCATATTTACTGAACATTGATCCAGGTTTTCGCATTGCAGATGAAACAGAAGCGGCATTGCTAAAGGATGATATTCTCGCGCAAGTGCTAGAAGCGGCTTATGACGGTGAATATGCCGATCGTGTCTACCGGTTAGTGGATAGTTTTACATCCGATCGAGATGACCAGGCGATTGAAGTGCTCATTTCTAAGCTATATGAAATGTCACGCGTCAATCCAGAGCCGTCTAAATGGCTTTTGGCCTTGCCAGAGCAATATGCCATTGCAGATGATGCTGTTGTAGATGATTTGCCTTTCATTCCATATGTGAAAAAGGCCATTTTACATGATATTGATGGAGCCATCCACATTGCCCAAGAAATCCGTCAGCTTGCACTGTTGCCAGATGGTCCTTATGCATACGGGGAAACAGCAGAAAAGGATTTAGTACTACTTCAAGAGGCAAGAGCTCTTGTTAGTGAGAGAAGTTGGCAGGAGGCTCATTCATTCTTCCAAAAGGTTAAACTAGACAGAGCGAAAGCCCAAAAGAAGGGTAGCTGTGATGAAGAACTGCTAGAAATGGCAAAAGCGAAACGTAAGCAAGTAAAAGAAATGTTTGAAAAGCCAGTTGAAAAGTATTTTCAGCGTTCTCCAGAAAGGCTGCTTGATGAAATACGCTTTATGAAGCCGATGATTGCAACGTTGGTAGAGCTAGCTTTACAATTTAGCGAAATGTATGGAGCAGCTAAAAGCTCAAAGGGATTAGTAGACTTTTCAGATTTAGAGCACTACGCATTAGCTATTTTAACGGAAGACGTGGATGGCGAAATGGTGCCTTCATCGGTTGCACTTGATTATCGGGCCCATTTTAAAGAAGTGTTAATTGATGAATACCAAGATGTCAATTTTCTTCAAGAGACCATCCTACAGCTCATCAAAACAGGTGAAGCATCAAACGGTAACATGTTTATGGTCGGTGATGTGAAGCAGGCCATCTATCGATTCCGCTTAGCAGAACCAACGCTATTTCTTCATAAGTATCTAGCTTACAATGAGGGGGAGAATTCAGGCCTCCGTATAGACTTAAACGCGAACTTCCGTAGTCGTCCACAGGTGTTACATGGAACGAACTATGTTTTTAAACAAATCATGGGCGAGGAAGTAGGAGAAGTGGTTTATGATGAAGCTGCCGCTTTAAAACCACAAGCACCTTATGACGAAAAAGAAATGCCAATTGAATTGGCTATTTTATATACCGAAGAGAATGAGGATGAAAGCGGTTCGCAAGCATCCGAGGAAGAAGAGTTAAAGAAATCCCAGCAAGAAGCTAGATTTATGATTAAAGAAATTAGACGCATGATGGATTCAGGTATGACAGTAATGGATCCATGGACCAAAAAAGAAAGACCCATCGAGTATAGGGATTTTGTCATTCTAATGCGTTCAATGACTTGGTCTGCAGATTTGGTGGATGAGTTTAAGGCAGCGGAGATCCCATTGTATGCGGAGATTTCAAAAGGTTATTTTGAAGCACTTGAAGTCATGATTATGTTAAATACCTTAAAAACAATCGATAATCCTTATCAAGATATTCCGTTTGTATCGGTTTTAAGAGCACCTTTTGTGGGTCTTACTGAAAATGAATTGGCCAAAATTCGCCTTGCACAACCGAAGGCATCATTCTACGAAGCTCTTAAACAATTCGTACGTAGTGAAGGAGCCGGGTTAAACGCCACTACTGCTTCGAAGTTACAGCGTTTCTTATTGCAACTGGAGGATTGGCGAGATTTGGCGAGACGCGGATCTCTGGCTGATTTGATATGGCGCGTTTATATGGATACAAATTATTATGAGATGGTCGGAGCTATGTCAAATGGCAAGCAAAGGCAGGCGAATCTCCGTGCGTTACATGATCGGGCTATCGCTTATGAAAAAACGTCTTTCCGAGGTCTTTTCCGTTTCTTACGTTTTGTAGAGCGCATGCGGTTGCGGGGAAATGACTTAGGAACTGCTAAAGCCATCAGTGAGAAGGAAAATGTGGTTCGTCTCATGACTATCCATTCATCTAAAGGCCTAGAGTTTCCTTTTGTTTTTGTAGCAGGGCTTGGACGTGAATTTAATAAAATGGATTTCCATTTGCCTTACTTATTTGACCAAGAATTTGGCTTAGCTGTGAAGATGATTGATCCAGAAAAGAGAATCCAGTACACATCGCTGCCTTTCCTTGCGATGGTAGAAAAGAAAACGCTAGAAATGAAATCAGAAGAGATGCGTATTCTGTATGTAGCCATGACAAGGGCGAAGGAGAAGCTTTTCTTACTTGGAACGATTAAAGATTGGGAGAAAGCGAAGAAACAGTGGACGGATTCTGCACAGCTGCCAGATGGAGAAATGCTTCCAGACTACCTTCGCGCAAAAGCAAAAAGTTATTTAGATTGGATCGGACCGGCATTTGCAAGACATCCTCATTTCAAAGGAGAAGAGGTAGGGGCAGAACAATCTCAATGGAAATTAAATGTTTTGCATGTGAATGATTTTTATGAAACTGAGGTAGAGAAAGTAGAAGAAGAAAAAGAATCTTTACTAGAAGCGGAAGTAAATCCGGCAATGGTGGCAGAGATCGAAAGACGCTTTGACGAACCTTACGCATATGAACGAGCGATTGCTAAACGTTCCAAAACATCTGTCAGTGAATTAAAGAGACTGCAACAGCTACAATCGCAAGAAGAGCCAGAGCTATTTACGAGCAGCACGCCAAATCAGCAAAGAGTAGCACAAAGGCCTGCATTTTTACAGCAGCAATCACTGACAGCAGCAGAAACGGGGACAGCTATCCATACAGTGATGCAGCATATCCCAAAAGAAGGTCTTCATAGTGAAGAAACGGTACGCAGGTTTGTGGATTCATTAGTGGAGCGCCAACTGTTAACAGAAGAAGAAGCGAAAGCTGTGAAACCGAATAAGATTATCGACTTCTTTAAAAGTGAAACAGGCATCCGCTTTATGAATGCGCAAGAGCTTCACCGAGAAATGCCTTTTACGCTAAGTCTTGCAGACAATGAGGGAGATACGCAGGTTGTGCAGGGGGTAATCGACTGCCTGTTAAAGGATGCAACCGGGAAGTGGATTTTGCTCGATTATAAAACGGATCAGCTTTTGCCCCATATGCAAACAATAGAGGGCTTGCGTACTGAAATGGTTAAGCGATATGAAGTGCAGCTTTCACTCTATAAAAAAGCAATAGAAGAGATATTGAAGATTGAAATAGCGGAGAAAGTGATTTACGCATTTAATGCTAATCACTCTATACAATTATAGGAGGAATAGACGTGCAGAGTACCCCAACGGCGACCAAAGAGAGAGTCGCTACCTTAGATATTCTGCGAGGGGTCAGTTTACTTGGCATTCTTCTCGTAAATATGTTTGCATTCAGTACGCCAGTACCATATGTAGATTTAAAGACGTATTTTTCAACGCCGCTTGATATTTCATATCATAAATGGTTGGATATTCTCGTGCAGGGCAGTTTTTATCCGCTTTTTGCCATGTTGTTCGGCTATGGTCTTGCGATGCAACAGGAAAAGGCGGAAACACTAGGAAACAGTTTTTATAAATTGAGCGTAAAACGTTTGGTGGTGCTATTCATCATCGGTTTGCTTCATGTACTGCTTCTTTGGTGGGGAGATATTTTAATGATGTATGCTTTCTGCGGACTTATTGCCATTAGCTTGATTCGTATGAAGCCCCAGTTTTTATTAGCGATTGGTTTGCTATTTTACGGAGCAATAAATGGTTTGGTAGCTTTATTGGCATATATTGCCTCATTAGTTAAAGCTTCATCTGATACATTTGAATACGCGGATATACAAGCTGTTCAAAGTGCAATTAAAGCTTATGGGGGCGGTTCATGGATGGATGCGTTCCAGCAGCGTTTAACAGATGCGAGCGTACAATTTTCTCCTTCTATGTGGATTATGGCGTTGTTCACCATACTACCTTTCATGTTAATTGGAGCCGCGGCGGCGAAATGGAAGTTAATAGAAAGTGCTAAGAATCATCTATCTAAGTGGATTGTGACTGCGGTCGTGCTCATTGTACTTGGAATTATTTTAAAAATGTTGCCTTATACAATGGATCGCACTTATTTTCTAGATAGCATTCAAATGCAATTCGGTGGACCTCTTTTAGCTATTGGATATGCTAGTGCTATCATTCTTATTTGTTGCATTCCTTATGCAACGAAGATTTTATTGCCTTTTGCGATGGCAGGGAGAATGTCATTAACTGTTTACTTATTAGAATCCCTTGTTTGTACACTTATTTTTTATCATTTTGGATTAGGGCTTTATGGAAAATTAGGTCTTGATACAATCACCTGGTTAGTGCTTGGAATATACGCGATTTTAGCAGTTTTTTCTATGTTCTGGTTAATGATTTTTCGCCAAGGCCCACTAGAAAGCCTATGGAAACGTATTACGTATGGAAAGTTTAGCGAAAAAAGAGGAAATATTTAAGTAAATGTTGTATGATGGGTAAAAAAAGGAGTGCTACATTTATGAAAATTCTTTCTTTTCGTTATAATGATCAATTGGGCTTTGGTCCAAAGGTGAAAAAAGAAGAAGCAGTTTGGGATGTACTTGCTATTCAAGAAGAGCTACAAGTTCTGCCATCTTATGCTAAGACAATAGTGGAAGGCATGACGAATGGCTTTGAATTTGTGGAGCAAACACGCAAACTAGTAAGAGCTGCTGAAGAATCAGAGAACCCAGCTCACTTTAAATATAGCTTTAATGATATTGAGTGGTTGGCGCCTATACCGCGTACTACTAAAAATATTATTTGCGTTGGCAAAAATTATAATGAGCATGCAAAAGAAATGGGTGCAGCAGAAGCTCCTGAGGATATTGTTGTATTTACAAAAGCACCGACAGCTATTGCTGCTGACGAACAAACTTTGCCTATACATGCAAATGTAACATCTCAATTGGATTATGAAGGTGAACTAGCTGTTGTGATTGGCAAAAAGGGGAAAGACATACCGAAAAACCTAGCCTTTGATTATGTGTTTGGCTATACGATTGCCAATGACATTACCGCTCGAGATTTACAGGGAAAACATAAGCAATTTTTCTTAGGCAAAAGTTTAGATGGCTCTTGCCCAATGGGACCTTATTTGGTGACGAAAGATGAATTGCCTAATCCGCAGAATTTAACTGTTGTGACAAAGGTAAATGACGAAGTACGTCAAAATGGTACAACCCTAGATATGGTGCACACTGTTGAAGATTTAATAGTAGAGATTTCTAGATTAGTAACGTTAGAACCTGGAGATGTTATTTTGACGGGCACTCCTGCAGGCGTCGGGAAGGGCATGAATCCACCGCAATACCTGAAAGCAGGAGATGTGGTGAAAGTATCAATCGAAGGAATCGGAACTTTGGTAAACAGTTTTGAATAACGAAGCTGACATGTGTATCTCTTTTAATCTACATTTATTGAAATAATTATGTCAGAATTAAGAATTAGGCCGATGGAATCTATTATCCATCGGTCTAAAATTTGTATAGTACATAACAAATTTGGTAGGATAAATAAGACAATAACTATTTGGGGGAAAATACGAAATGATACACTTACATTTTACATCGGTTATTATAGCAGTCATTTTATTCTTCGTAGCTGTTATGATGCAAAACGGCTCTAAAGGCCAAAAAATCACACATATGATTTTACGTGTATTTTACATTTTAATCATTATTTCAGGCGGCGTTGTATTTAGTTCTCAGATGGCAGGCCCTATGGCAATGGAATACGGATTAAAACTATTGGGCGGATTACTTGTAATCGGCATGATGGAAATGGTCTTAGTACGCAAACAAAAATCAAAATCTACAGGTGTACTTTGGGCGCTCTTTATTATCTTCCTTGTATTCACTGTATATATGGGAGCACATTTGCCATTAGGTTTCCTTCATATCTAAAAGGCAGTATATTAAAGCACACATTCAGTAAGAATGTGTGTTTTTTTCTGTCAAAGGACATTCACAACTTTGTTGAAATTACAGAAGGATTACATTTTTTTTGCAAGTACGTATGGAGAGATTGTTATTCGTTTGTTAAAATTATGTTGGACAGTTCTATAGAGGAGGACTTCGAGTTGAATGTAAAATGGATTAGTACTGCAGTTGCATCCATATTGCTGGCCACGGCAATTGGCGCAGCCCCGGCAGTATCTGCGAAAGAAGAGACACCCGAAATTCAAAATGAAAGTATTTATGATGTATTAATAGACCGATTTTTCGATAAAAATGTAGAGAATGATTATAATATTAATGCAAAAGATCCAAAAGCTTTTCATGGTGGAGACTTTGATGGAATCGCTACAAAGCTTTCGTATTTTCAAGACTTAGGTTTTACCATGCTTTCATTAGGTTCTGTTTTTTCATCCGAAACATATGATGGACAAGCCGTTGTAGATTACAACAAAATTGAGCGCCATTTCGGTACAGGCAAAGAATTCTCATCATTAATTGGAACATTGCATAAAAACCATATTAAAACGATGGCAGATTTTCCGATTAATAATGTAAGTAAAAATCATGCATGGGTATTAGAAAAAGGCCATCAAGACTGGTACGAGCTAGCAAATTCTGACCGCATTAACTGGAATACATCCCATACTGCTGTACAGGATGCATTAGTACAAGCAGCGGTAGATTTTGTAGGTAAGTATAAAGTGGATGGTATCCGATTAACGGAGCTTGGCAAAGCAGACACTGCATTTCTCAATAAAATGATTACAGCACTTAAACAAAAAAATAAAAATTTGTATGTGATCACAAATGAGCCGAGCGATGCTGATTTTGATTTGAAAGTAAATAAAGATACGATTGATACATACCAATCCATCTTTAAAAATGTGGATCAAGACTCTTCACAGCTAGAGAAGCCATTAGGTAATAGTATTAACGATACCTCGCAAAAGCCTGTTGCACTAATGCTTGATGATTTATATAGTGCGCGCTTTACACATGCATCTGCTGAAGAAAACATGTTCCCGCCTACACGGATTAAAGTTGCGCTGGGAGCAATCATGACATTGCCTGGTGTGCCGATTGTTTCATATGGTACTGAAATAGCGCAGAATGGCGTGACTACAGATGAATCGCATGCGCCAATGGATTTCCGTACAAAAGATGATATTATTTCATATATTGAAGACCTTCAATCAGTCAGAAACAAATCTAAGGCATTGCGTACAGGGAAATTTAAGCTGTTAGAAAATAAAGATGGTTTAATGGTATATGAACGTTATGCAGGAAAAGAAAAATGGATTATAGTTGTCAATAATACTGATAAAACAAAAAGATATGTTTTGGATCCTTCTGTGATTGGTAATAATAAGGAACTGCACGGCATCTTTGAAAAAGATATTGTGCGACAACAAAAAGAAGATGAAAAATATAACATCGTTTTAGATCGCGAACTTGTTGAGTTTTACCAAGTTACTGACCATAAGGGAATTAATATTCCGTATATGATTGCGCTAGGACTTGTGTATGTCATCTTTATTACCTTCATTGTTTTGTTGCTTCGTAGAGGGCGTAGAGGGAAAAAAGCATAAAATAAAAGCTCTTCTTATCAAAAAGATAAGAAAGAGCTTTTTTGTATTCTTTTATTTTTCGGGCAGCTGATTTAAGAAGAAGACGGAAATAGTACCTGTCCCTGTATGTGCTGCAATGACGGATCCGATTAAATGAATTTCTACTGCTTTAGGATGGAAATTCTCCTCAATCAATGCTTTCATATCTTCTGCTGCAACGAGGTCATCGCTGTGGCTAATGGCAATCACTTGTTCAGAAAGTGAGTCGCCTCGTTCTTTCATTAACTCTATTAGGCGTTTAAAAACTTTTTTGCGCCCTCTATATTTTTCGATAGGCACCAATTTACCATCTTCTACATCTAAAACAGGTTTAATGCTCAATAGGCCACCGATAAAAGCACTCGCTTTGGAAAGTCGGCCACCCTTTGCAAGATAATCTAAATCATCTACTGTAAATAAATGCTCCATATGGAGTGCGTTAAATCGCGCTCTTTCCGTCACTTCATCGTAAGATTTGCCTTCATTCTTCATGCGGGCAGCTTCTTTAACGATTAGTCCATAACCAAGAGAGGCACATTTTGTATCAATAATAGTTAGCTTTAAATCCGGATAATTTTCTTTTGCCTGCTGAGCCATCATGACGGCAGTATTGTAGGTGCCAGAAAGTTCAGATGAGAAAGCAATGTAGATTCCTTCTTCGCCGGATTGACCTAAAGCGTTAAATTCCTTCAAAAAACGTTCGGGTGAAGCTTGCGAGGTTTTTAATGATTCTCCATCTCGGATGGCTTGATAAACCTCATCCATGTCGACGCCAATGATGTCATCATATTCTTTTCCTTTTAGATGAACGCGAAGCGGGATAAGTGTAACATCCTCTTGTTCATAAAAAGACTTTGGCAAATCAGATGCGCTATCTGCGTAAATTCTCATTTTAAAACCCCCTGTATTCTATTCTCTATATATGAAGACGATCGATAAGGAATTCAGCAATTCCGTCTTCGTTGTTGGTTGTTGTTACTTCATTCGCAATATTTTTAAGTTGGCTAATGCCATTGCCCATTGCTACGCCTACACCTGCATATTCAATCATCTCAAGGTCATTGTCCTCATCGCCAAAAGCAATAATGCGGTCGCGAGGAATGCCTAGGTCTTTGGCAACATGAGAGAGGCCGACAGCTTTATTCAAGCCATGACGTACGATTTCTATGACTGGGAAAGGATCTCCCCAACGCCTATGATCAATCAATTCGGCTTTCGTGTCTGCCAAGTATTGACGAATGCCCGGCACGCTGCTTTCTTTCGCTTGAATTAACAAACTTGTTGGATTGTCTTTTAGATATTGATGTAAGTCTCCCGTCGTTACTTTCGGGTCACCCATACTAAAAATATTTAATAGCTTCTCATCATGGTATTGTACATATACGTCATCCATGACTTCAGCAATTAAATTTTCAAACTGCTCTCTGTTTAAGGACTCTACGACTTCTTGTACAACTTTTAAGTCAATCGGCTTATGTACTGTCTTCCAGTTTTGGTCTAGAGGATGATGTACAAATGCGCCATTGAAATTGACGATGGGTGTGTGCAAACCTAGTTCATGATAGAACAATTTACTTGCACGATAGGGCCTTCCTGTTGCAATCATGACTTCATGTCCGGCCTCTCTAGCTTTTTGCAATGTGGCCTTTGTTTTAACAGAAATCACTTTTTCATCAGTTAATAGGGTTCCATCTAAATCTAAAACAATTAAATGTTGTTGTGCCATGCTGATAACTCCTTTTCTTATTTGTTTTGTCGATGTGTAGTCCAAAATTAGCTAGTCCTGTGATTTAAGTAAAATTTTCATCATAGGAATACATATGTTTAAATGCTATTAGCTGAGTCAATTTCACCATATAGTTGAAATGACCGAACGTTCTTTATTTTATAGTGTAAGTCTGTGAAAAACGCAGTCTGAAACGAAGCGTTAATTGGCAGAAATTCTGAATGATTAAAATCAAAACGTTCGTTTATACACTATTTATGAAGTTGATTCAGTTGGTAAGATATATTAAAGTTTATCCTTTCAATAAGGCTTTAGTCAAAGTTTATTCACAATAAAGGGTTTAATGTATTTCTAAAGGTTATATATATTTTAGAATAACTAACAAAGGGGAGTGATTCAGATGTACAAATCGATTATTTTTGATATTGATGGTACTTTATTGAATACAGAAAAAGCCATCTTATTATCTCTACAGCAGGTATTGAAGGAAGAAGGACTAAGTTATGAATTGGATGATCTAAAGTTTTCTTTAGGAATTCCGGGGAAAGAGGCACTCAAGCAACTCCCTGTAACGAATATAAATAAAATGGATAAAAAGTGGTCGCAAGCGGTATTAGCATATGCTGATGAGGTTGGATTGTTTAGCGGTATAGAAGAAATCATAGAGTTATTGGCTGATAAGCAAATACAAATGGGGATTGTTACCTCTAAAACAAGAGACGAATTGAAAAGAGAGTTCCAACCATTTGGATTGAATACCTATTTTCAGTATATAGTTTGCGCTGACGATACAGTCAAACACAAACCAGAGCCAGAACCACTATTGGCTTGCCTAGAAGGATTAGGCGTACCAAGTAGCAGCGCGCTGTACATTGGCGATTCTATCTATGATATGCATTGCGCCTATAAAGCTGGAGTACATTTTGCCCTGGCATTGTGGGGAGCGAAAACAACAGAGGGCTATGACTTAGCAGAATACGTATTAAAAAAACCACAGGATATAGCAGTATTAGCAGGCTTGAAACCATAAGTATATGACATCAGATTGGCTTCACTTTCTTTTTTTTGATAACATTGACATAACGAAATGAGGGAGTGAATGAAATGAAAGTGGACCATGAAATTTGGGGCAATATCCCTTTACTTCATATATATAATGAACAGTCGGCGACAAAAGAAGCGCCCACTGTCATTTTTTTGCACGGATTTACAAGCGCAAAAGAGCATAATCTACATTATGCTTACCAGTTAGTAAATAAGGGTCTACGTGTATTATTGCCTGATGCGCTATTGCATGGGGAACGCGAAGAGGAACTGGATGAAGTTCAGTTGAGTCTGCGTTTTTGGGAAATTGTTTTAACTTCTATCGAAGAAGTACAATTTTTACGCAATCAGCTGCTAGAAAAAGGGTTAGCAAAAGAAGGTGAAATTGGCCTTTCTGGAACCTCAATGGGTGGCATTGTGACGCTTGGCGCATTGAAAGTATATCCGTGGATCAAAACGGCGGCTGTTATGATGGGCTCTCCAGCTTATGTAGAGTTAGCGAAGGAACAAATTGCCGGCATTGAAGAAAAAGGGTTTAAAATTCCGTTGAATGACGAAGAATTGGAGGGAATGTATAAAACGCTTAGTCGTTTTGACTTAAGTAAAGAACCAGAAGGTCTGTTAGGTCGCCCTGTATTCTTTTGGCATGGCAAAAAGGACCAAATGGTACCATTTAAGCCTACGCATGAATTCTATAAACTACTTCAAAAAGATTATTATCAGAATCATCCAGAAGATTTGGCGTTTATGGTTGATTCGTCTTCTGGCCACAAAGTATCTCGTGCTGGGATGCTTGCAGGGACTGCTTTCCTTGCTGACCATTTGGCATAGTGATTTAGGGATGATATGATTAGGGAACAATATGAAGAAAGGGGATAAAACCATGGATGCTGATTTAAAAGAAAATATTCTAGGTGCACTTGAAAATGTTATTGACCCAGAACTGGGTATAGATATCGTCAATTTAGGTTTAGTCTATGACGTGGATATGTCTGAAGAAGGCCTATGCGTCATCACAATGACACTTACTTCTATGGGTTGCCCACTAGGACCAGTGATTGTGGATCAAATCCGTACAGCTTTATTTGAAATTCCAGAAGTAAAAGATGTAGATGTCAATGTTGTCTGGAATCCGCCTTGGTCTAAAGATAAGATGTCACGTTACGCAAAAATGGCATTAGGTATTCGATAAAAATTAAAAATCAGTGGAGAACTAGTTCTTCACTGATTTTTTATATAAGCATTCCGAATATATTCATGACAGTAGGGTATACATAGAAGATGAAGCATTAGTCAATACGACAGACGCTAATAGGGCAGTTATCGCATTCACATTGATCTTTTAAATAGTTTAATTGATGAACGGTAATCAATCCTTTATCAAAAGAAATGACGTTTAAATTCTTTAACTCATGCAGCGTACGATTGATTACTTCACGGCTTGTTGCACACAAATTTGCTAGCGTAGTGTTTGTTAATGGATAGTTAATTAGAACGTCACCATTTTCTAGTTTTTCACCGTACGTATTGGATAAACGAATGATAGTGGAATATAGCGCACCTTTCTTGCCAAATAGCAGCAAATCGCGCAGCTTCGTTTGGGTTTTTAAATTTTGAAGCTGTAGCCATTTAATGTACTCAATTAACAAATCAGGTTCTTGAGCTAATAGTATTTCGAAAAGGCCTGCATCTAATGTAAGAATTTGAGAGGCTTCTAATGTTTTGGCACTCAGCGGATAAAATCCAGATGTACTAAAAACAATTCCTTCACCAATACAATCATCACTGCCACAAATTCGGAGTGACAATTCTTTGCCTCCTGCAGTTTCTTTCGATACAACCACTTTTCCAGCTACGATAAAGAAAAGATCTTTAACTGGCTCTCCCTCGGTGCAAATATGGCTACTCTTAGGAAATTTAATCAATGAACCATGTTCTTCAAAGATTTTTCGTATCTTTTGCGGAAGCGGTTCAAAATGATCCAAATCTGCCAATACCTATCCCATCCTTCACGTAATCTATTTTTCTTATTATAACACAGCGTAGTTAGAATGATAGTCATGTGAATACAGCAAATAATGGTAATTATTATATAGTCAAACAAGGTCAAACATATTACTTTACATTAAAGATAGAGAAGAATATAATAAAATTAACATAAGGTCAGTAATGGTCAAAGGGAGCTGATTTGAATGCAAATGCAAATGAATAACGAAGAGCAAAAAAGCCCATTAGAACAATTTGGACGGAATTTAGTAGAAGAAGTGAAAAAAGGAAAGATGGATCCTGTCATTGGTCGAGACCAAGAAATTCGGAATGTTATTAGAATATTGTCCCGTAAAACGAAAAATAACCCGGTATTAATTGGTGAACCTGGGGTAGGGAAAACAGCTATTGTTGAGGGTCTTGCACAGCGTATTGTAAAAAAAGATGTACCTGAAGGATTGAAGGATCATCTCATATATGAGCTTGATATGAGTGCATTAGTGGCTGGTGCGAGTTACCGTGGCCAATTCGAAGAACGGTTAAAGGGTGTCTTGAAAGAAGTCAAAGAAAGTGAAGGACGTATCATTTTATTCATTGATGAAATTCATACCATTGTTGGTGCGGGAAAAACAGACGGAGCAATGGATGCAGGCAATATGCTTAAACCAATGCTTGCACGCGGTGAATTACATTGTATCGGCGCGACAACACTTGATGAATATCGCATGTATATTGAAAAAGACCCGGCACTTGAACGTCGCTTCCAACAAGTACTCGTGCGGGAACCATCTGTAGAAGATACTATTTCCATTTTACGTGGTCTAAAGGAAAGCTTTGAATTGCATCATGCCGTAAAAATTCATGATAGAGCGATTGTGGCAGCAGCAGAATTGTCTAATCGTTATTTAACAGAGCGCTTCTTACCAGATAAAGCGATTGATTTAGTCGATGAAGCTTGTGCGATGATTCGTACTGAAATCGATTCAATGCCACAAGAGCTAGATGAAGTAACACGTCGCCAAATGCAGCTAGAGATTGAAGAACAAGCGTTACAAAAAGAAAAAGACGAAGCAAGCAAAAAAAGGCTAGTAGCTTTACGCGAAGAGTTAGATCAATTAAAAGCATCATCTAAAAATATGAAAGAGCAGTGGGAATCAGAAAAAAATGCACTGCAAGCTATCCAAGAAAAACGGGAAACATTAAACCGCTATCGTAGAGAATTAGAAGATGCAGAGAATCAATATGATCTTAACAAAGCTGCCGTTTTGCGCCATGGCAAAATTCCAGAATTAGAAAAAGAACTGCAATCGCTTGAAAAATCTTTGCAAACTGATGATGAGAGCCGTTTGTTACGGGAAGATGTAACAGCGGAAGAGATTGCATCAATCGTTTCAAGATGGACGGGTATTCCTGTGACTAAATTAGTAGAAGGAGAACGCGAAAAGCTATTGCACCTGAAAGACACATTGCATGAACGTGTAGTAGGGCAAGACGATGCAGTTCGATTGGTGACGGAAGCTGTATGGCGTGCAAGAGCGGGCATTCAAGATCCGAACAAGCCTATTGGTTCATTCCTATTTTTAGGTCCAACAGGTGTCGGTAAAACAGAATTAGCTAAAGCATTGGCTGCTCAGCTATTTGATTCAGAAGATCATTTCATTCGTATAGATATGTCCGAATACATGGAAAAACACAGTGTTTCAAGATTGGTAGGTGCACCTCCAGGATATATTGGATACGAAGAAGGCGGTCAATTGACAGAAGCCGTTCGCAGAAATCCTTATTCTGTTGTGTTGCTCGATGAAATTGAAAAAGCTCATCCTGATGTAGCGAATATCTTGTTGCAAATATTAGATGATGGTCGCATAACCGACAGTCAAGGGCGTACAGTCAACTTTACCAATACAGTCATTATCTTAACTTCCAATATTGGCTCACACTATTTGTTGGAGTTAAAAGGGCAAGATAGCGATCATGCAATCGAAGATCTAGTAATGGCAGAATTGAAACAACATTTTAAACCAGAATTGCTTAACCGACTTGATGATATCGTGATGTTCCATTCCTTATCAGAAAAACAATATTACGAAATTGCTAAAAAATATGTAGCACTTCTTCAAAAACGGGTGGCAGAACAAGATATTGAGCTAACCGTAAATGAAGATGTACTAGAATGGGTAGTCAAAGAAGGCATTGACCCTGCATTTGGCGCACGTCCACTACGCCGCTTTGTTCAACGCTATATTGAAACATTGGTAGCGCAAGAATTATTAAAAGGCGAAGCAAGCGCCGGAGACCGATTAGTAGTAGCCTTGGAGGATGGTAAAGTAACCATTCATAAAGAAAGAAAGTAAATAATCATTATTCAAAATAAAAAACCTGTCCATAATTTAGGACAGGTTTTTTAGTCATTATTCGTGTTGACCGATTTCTTTTGGTGAATCTTTTGGAATCACTGCATCCATTATTAAGATTAATACTGAAATGATAAGTGATATCCATAATCCTTTTGTGAATGCTGGTCCATCTAATGGCACATTATTGATTGAGCTCACAACATAGTTTAAAGTGGAAACCAATAATGCTGACCAAATCACTAACATAATGTATTTCATATAATCACCTCTAGCTCACTTTTATCCGCATTATGGGGCAGCAAGACCTCAACTCAACACTTGAGTGATAACGAATGGTTAGAAGAGTTACTGACCATAAATGCCCGATTGGTTCAACGCGCACTAATTGAGGATTAAACCTCATGAAATCTGAGTGTTCGTTTCACTTTATATCAACTCTATCATACCATAACGTTTTATTTTTTTGGAAGAAACTTTTACAATCTGATATGAACAAAATTGATTCATATTGATAAAAAGAGAATTATTCGCTATAATTAAGACCAGATACTAATAATTGATAATAAGAAAAGAGGCGCTACCTCATGAATGCTGGGATTGTTGGAGTAGGAAGATGTGTTCCAGAGAAGGTATTAACAAATTTTGATTTAGAAAAAATGATGGATACGTCAGATGAATGGATTCGCACACGTACTGGCATACAAGAACGTCATATCGCTGCAGATGACCAAGATACATCCCATATGGCATTTGAAGCAGCAGATAAAGCGATCAAAGACGCTGGCATAAAACCAGAACAAATTGGATTAATTCTAGTAGCTACTGTTACGCCGGATCAGCCATTTCCGAGTGTAGCCTGCATGATACAAGACCAGCTTGGAGCAGTGAATGCAGCAGCGATGGATCTTTCTGCAGCATGTGCTGGCTATATTTATGGTTTAGTCACAGCTAAGCAGTTTATTGAATCAGGTGTTTACGATTATGTTTTGGTTGTTGGAGTTGAAAAACTAACAAAAATTGTTGACTGGTCTGATCGTAATACAGCCGTTCTTTTCGGAGACGGTGCAGCTGCTGCGGTGGTAGGTAAAGTTTCTGAAGGAAGAGGCATACTTTCCTTTGAATTGGGTTCAGACGGTTCAGGTGGAAATCATCTATATCAAACGAAAGAAAACTATCTTTCAATGAATGGCCGCGAAGTATTTAAATTTGCAGTTCGTCAAATGGGGCAATCTGCACTAAATGTAATTGATAAAGCAGGCTTAACAAAAAATGATGTAGACTTTTTGATTCCACATCAGGCTAATATCCGTATCATGGAAGCTTCTAGACAACGGTTGGAATTACCGCCTGAAAAAATGTCGTCAGTTATCCACAAATACGGTAACACTTCAGCTGCTTCAATTGGTAATGCGTTAGTAGAAGAGTTGGAGAACGGCCGCATTAAAGATGATGATCTACTTGTTTTAGTAGGTTTCGGAGCTGGATTAACTTGGGGCGCTGTTGCAATGAGATGGGGAAAATAACACAAAGGAAAAGTGAGGAATTATAACCATGGCAAAACGTCGAGTAGTAGTGACTGGTATTGGAGCAGTAACACCGCTAGGAAACGATATTTCAACAACTTGGGAAAATATTAAAGCAGGCCATGTTGGAATTGGACCATTAACAAGATTGGATCCAGAAAAATTTCCGGCTAAAATTGCTGCTGAAGTAAAAGACTTTGATATTGAAAAATATATTTCTAAAAAAGATGCGAGAAAAATGGACCGTTTTACTCAATATGCATTAGCCGCATCTATTATGGCTGTTGAAGATTCAAACCTAGAAATTACGCCTGAGGTCGGATTGCGTACGGGTGTATGGATTGGTTCAGGAATTGGTGGAATGGAGACATTTGAACAGCAATATAATAATTTCCTTGAAAAAGGGCAACGTCGTGTGAGTCCATTTTTCGTACCAATGATGATTCCCGATATGGCAGCGGGTCAAGTATCCATCCATTTCGGAGCAAAAGCGATTAATTCATGTTCAGTAACAGCTTGTGCATCAGGTACAAACTCAATCGGTGACGCCTTCAAGGTAATTGAACGTGGTGATGCTGATGTCATGATTTCAGGTGGAGCAGAAGCACCGATTACTAACATGGCAGTAGCTGGTTTCTGTTCAAATACTGCACTAACATTAAATCCAGATCCAAAAACAGCTTCACGTCCGTTCGATAAAAATCGTGATGGCTTCGTTATTGGCGAAGGTGCTGGTATTGTGATCTTGGAAGAATATGAGCATGCGGTTAACCGTGGTGCAAAAATTTACGCAGAAGTTATTGGCTACGGCTCAACAGGTGATGCACACCATATCACAGCTCCTGCTCCAGAAGGTGAAGGAGCAGCACGTGCTATGCAACAAGCACTTAATGATGCAGATGTATCTCCTGAGCAAGTGGATTACATTAAT
Organism: Rummeliibacillus sp. TYF-LIM-RU47; assembly: GCF_008638315.1. Classification (NCBI taxonomy): domain Bacteria; kingdom Bacillati; phylum Bacillota; class Bacilli; order Caryophanales; family Caryophanaceae; genus Rummeliibacillus; species Rummeliibacillus sp. TYF-LIM-RU47. Next base: position 581,444 of record NZ_VVIR01000001.1, read on the forward strand.
GCTCACGGAACAAGTACGGTCTATAATGATTTATTCGAAACGAAAGCGGTCAAAACAGTTTTCGGAGAGCATGCTTATAAATTAGCAATCAGTTCAACTAAATCAATGACTGGCCATTTACTTGGTGCAGCAGGTGGTATTGAGGCAATCTTCTCTGTATTGGCGTTGCAAGAAAATATTCTGCCACCGACAATGAATCTTGAAACACCAGATGAAGAATGTGATTTGGATTATGTGCCAAATAAAGCAAGAGAGCAAGAAATCTCTTACGTGATGAGCAATTCACTTGGTTTTGGTGGACATAATGCTTCACTACTGTTTAAAAAGATGTAATATAAAAAGTTAAAACTAGTAGAAAAGCCTTTCTCATGAATAGAGAAAGGCTTTTTTTCATAGCTTATAATAGATTCTTTTAACGACAATACGAAGATTCACACAACAAATCTCTTTCTATCACTGAAATAAAAAAAAAGAAAAGGATAATGATATGCGATTCTTATTTTTTTTAATTTGTTATGGACTAGTTGTATTGACCGCCACTCATATGATTTTGTATTTAAACTATCATGCTCTCGGTTATCCATGGTCTGATGTATTTATTTTCATCTTGAAGACAGTGGACTTTAAAATCTTTTTAGGAGCATGTCTTGGACTGATTACCGTCTTTTTCTTCCCAAGCCCATCGCGGACTCCATTTTCGTAACAGTTTCACTTGCAATCTTGTTGGCTTTCTCAGCACCAACATTCAGAATTTCATCCAATTCAGGTGAATCAATTAATTCATTGTATCTTTCTTGAATTGGTGTTAGGTGTTGAATAACACTTTCCGCTACGCCCGCTTTAAAAGCGCCATAGCCAAGTCCATCATATTTTGAGACCAAATCGTCTATCGACATATTGCTCAACGCTGCTTCAATAGTTAAAAGATTAGAAACACCTGGCTTATTTTCCATATCGAATTTCACGATACCTTCCGAATCAGTAACGGCTGATTTGATCTTTTTCTCGATTTCTTTCGGCGTATCCAGCAAACGGATTGTTGCTTTTTTGTTCTCATCTGATTTGCTCATTTTCTTCAATGGATCTTGAAGTGATTTGATGCGAGCACCGTTCTTAGGGAGTTGAATTTCTGGAATAGTAAATACTTCGCCATAGCGTTTGTTGAATCGCTCTGCTAGATCACGTGTAATTTCAAGATGTTGTTTTTGATCCTCTCCAACAGGAACGATGTCTGTATTATAAAGCAAGATATCTGCTGCCATTAATGGAGGGTAAGTTAAAAGGCCGGCTGATACAGCATCTTTTCCTTTCGACTTATCTTTAAATTGAGTCATGCGTTCCAATTCTCCGATATAAGCTGTACAAGTTAACATCCAGCCTGCTTGTGCATGTGCAGGAACTTCGGATTGAATGAATAATGTTGATTTTTGTGGGTCAATGCCTGCTGCAATATAAGTAGCGGCAAGAGCTCGTATGCTGTTTCTTAGTGAATCGCTATCTTGCGGTACAGTAATTGCATGTTCATCAGCGATACAAAAGATGCAATCATAATCCTCCTGCATAGCCACAAATTGACGAAATGCCCCAATATAGTTTCCTAATGTAATGACACCTGTTGGTTGTACACCTGAAAAAATTCTTTTCATTTCTTTTTCCTCCTAAAAATTCTTATAAAAACAAAAAAACATTATTCATCCCTCTGAAAAGGGACGAATAATGTTATGTATCCGCGGTACCACCCAAGTTTGCCGAAATCCGGCCACTCTAATCCTGTAACGTAGGACAAACCCGAGCCTTACTACTATGTTTTCATAAAGCTACTCAGAAGCCCATTCCCTATAGCGTAGGATCTGTTTCCACCAGCCACAGACTCTCTTTACATACGAACTATAAGTACTCTTCTTCTTCAACGTTTTATCAATATGGTGAAAATTATAATATAGCGTTTTTGAAAAAGCAACTGTTGCATAATTTCCAATTATAGAGAAAGTTTTTATTTGTCTACTGTTAGGACAGTTAGAGAATGTCTAAAAAGTATCTTCATTATTTTTCATCTTTTCAAAAAGTTTTGGAACCTTTTTGGCAATTAAACGTAAATAATAGTATAGCAACTCATTTTCAGTGTAAAGGTATTAATTGAGAAAATTATTCTGGATTTTTATGTTTAGTTGTTCCTAAAAATGGGGATAATACAGATATAACTGAGAATTGCTCTATGACGAATAATAGTGAAACTGAACATAATAGAATAATTCGTCATATTTAGTCGTCAATCAATTGATGTAATTTCTATTTTGTGTATATTCAAATGAGAATTTATGGTGTATAATGATGTTAGACTTCTTTATTAGAGTAATTCTAATTTAACAATACAGCAATTCCTATATACATTAACTCACATTTTCGAAAGGATGTGTTTTTGAGATGATGGTCACTCTTTTTACATCACCGAGTTGTACTTCATGTAGAAAAGCAAAAGCATGGTTAGAAGAACATGAGATTTCATATAAAGAAAGAAATATCTTCGCGGAGCCGTTAAGCATAAGCGAAATTAAAGAAATACTACGAATGACGGAAGATGGTACAGATGAGATTATCTCTACACGCTCAAAGATTTTCCAAAAATTAAAAGTGGACGTTGAATCATTACCTTTACAACGATTATATGAGTTAATCCAAGAAAATCCTGGCTTATTAAGACGTCCAATCATTTTGGACGAAAAGCGTCTGCAAGTGGGGTACAACGAAGATGAAATTCGTCGTTTCCTACCACGAAAAGTTCGTGCTTACCAATTGCAAGAAGCGCAAAAAATGGTGAACTAACTCTGTATAGATCAAGTACAGGTGTACAAGCTAAGCTAGAATCCATCGTCTGGTGGGTTTTAGCTTTTTTCGTTTTTTAAAAGCCATTTGTGGGTAAAGAAGAAGGTAAAGACATGAGGATATTAAAGAACAGCGATGTGTCAACAATGGCAAGGCATCAGAATATAATGTTAAAACAATTGCGGTGAATACATTCTATTCACATTGCCATAATCTATTGCTTCTTATTGGCAAATGGAACTTAAAACTATTATAATTCATATACTATTGATATTTCCTAAGATTTATCCTTTTCATTTTTCACCATCTCGTCATACAATAGTAATAGACGCTGTTAAAGTAATACACCTTGAAAATCTGGCTACATGATCGTTGAAGAATATTATAATTATGGACCGAAGGGGGTTGTGTAAAATGGATATGGAACGCATTAATGAGAATACACTAAAACTCTTCATTTCTTACGTTGATATTGAAGAACGAGGATTCACCAAAGATGAAATTTGGTATGACCGTGATAAAGGCGAAGAACTCTTCTGGGTTATGATGGAAGAGATTAATGATGATATAGATTTTGAAATGGATGGCCCGTTATGGATCCAAGTTGTGGCAACTGACAAAGGTCTCGAATTGACGGTAACATCTACAAAGTTATCTCCTGATGGTTTGATGGATCTCCCTTCAAGTATTGAAGAAAAAAGAAAGTTTTTTGAAAATGCATTTAGTGGGCTTGATGCGAAGGCGGGTTCCTCTAACTTTGATACAATTTTCGGCGAAGTTGAGGATGATATAGATGGATATACGTTTATCCTAAAAGACTTTGACGACATAATTGATATAGCAGAAAGAATGCCACAAAGTGCAAACTTTGAAACATCACTTTTCGAGATGAAAGGCAAGTATTTCTTGCATGCTGACTTTGACGAGGAAATGACGATGGATGATTTAGAAGACTATCTAAGCGTTATCTCCGAATGTGCAGAAGAAGCAGATACGACCATTCACCTTTTAGAAGAATACGGAAAATTAATTATGGATAAAAACTGCTTAGAAATAGTGCGAAAATACTTCTAACAGTTTCTTTGAAACCTTCTCTATTTCCAAGTTGAGAAGGTTTTTTGTTTGCATTCAGAGTCGAATATTCTTACAATTTGGTTTGTGGAGGTGATTGAATGTTGACGGCACTTGATTCCTCGAACAAGCTCATTTTGTTGACTGGAATTGAAGATAAAAATGGGTTAAGTCGTTTGAGAGAAAAAGAACAATTTTATTGTCCGCAATGTCAAAAAGCCGTGCATTTAAAAATTGGACAAGTGATGATTCCGCATTTTGCACACAGAAAGAAAGGGTCTTGCCAGTATTTTTCAGAAGGCGAGACAGCTACACACTTGCTTGGAAAACGGCATTTATATGAAATGTTTCAAAGACTGCAGATAGAGGCAAAGCTAGAGCCTTATCTAAAAAGTTTAATGCAACGTCCCGATCTTCTTATCAAAGTAGAAGAACAGCAATATGCTATTGAATTTCAATACAGTACGATTTCCAAACCCCAAATGGTAAAACGTACAACTGGCTATCACAAGGAAAAAATGATTCCACTGTGGATTTTACATACCCCCACGACCAAAAATCCTCATAAAGATGGAATTCAACAAATACGTTTATCCCCATTTAAACAGCAGTTCATCACATATAGTAATCAACACGCCCATCTCATCACCTACAACCCCACTTTAAAACTATTCGTGTACTATAATTATCTGCTCCCTATTGGCGGATATCGCTTCATTGCAAAGGTACAAACACTTGCCATTGACCAACAACACTTTCCTTTTTTGCGTGCAAGTGCACTCACAAAGAATGAATACTTGAAATATTGGCAGCTTTGCAAAAGGGAACGAGAACGAGTTCTTAGAGGAAGACTACATATAAGCAAGAGAGGAGTAAAAGATCCCTTTTTACGTGCTTGCTATTATTTACGAGTCATCCCTGAGAAGCTGCCCTTATTTGTTGGCATTCCAATAAATAAAAAGCCGCATTCAATAGAAGCAGTTGAATGGCAGCTGTTATGGCTATATTTTTTATATACACAGCATCAAAATTGTATGGCTTATAGTCCAAAATTAGCAAAGGATTTCACTGACTCACATGGCATATGTTTAGATACAGAATCAATTCGTTTTTATAGCGAAATATTAAATTATTTAGATATTGAAGATATATTTAGCCATTATGAGGAAGAAAAGATATTCCACTATATTTATAGCCAATTTCTTGCAAAAACTTAAGAAAATTGAGAAAATAATAGAGCAGTCCATTTTTGGAGTTGAAAGTAGGAGGTTTAAGTAATGACAGAAAAAACGAAAGTACTTACAAGAGAAGAAGTACCAGAGGAATTAACATGGAAATTGGAAGATATTTTTCAGTCAAATGCTGATTGGGAAACTTCTTATCAAGAATTAACAGAATTGGCGAAACAGGCTTCGCAATATCAAGGTACTATTGCTGAAGGATCGGATGCATTGCTTAAAGTCCTTCGTTTCCGCGATGAAGTCTATACTAAGCTTGGGAAGCTTTATGTATATTCACATATGCGCAATGACCAAGATACAACAAATTCCACATACCAAGCTATGGACAGTCGAGCTAAAACATTATATGCAAAGGTTTCTACAAGCCTGTCTTTCTTGACGCCGGAAATTTTAGCGTTGGATGAAGCGGTAATTAAAGAATATTTGAAAGAAAATAAGGATCTCCAATTATATACACATGAATTAGAAGAAATTAATAATGAACGCCCTCATATTTTGCCTGCAGAACAAGAGGCATTGCTTTCGCAAATGTCTGAGGTAACAGGCGCTTCTTCTAATACCTTTAGTATGCTGAACAATGCAGACCTGGAATTCCCTACTGTACGTGATGAAGAAGGTAATGAGGTTCAATTAACTCATGGCAACTATGTTCATTTCTTGGAAAGCAAAGATCGCTCAGTCCGTGAGGCTGCATTCCGTGCGATGTACAAAACGTATGGAGATTTTAAAAATACGTTTGCAGCAACGTTATCAGGCAATGTGAAAGCTCATAATGTGAATGCTGAAATTCGCCATTATGATTCTGCCCGCCAAGCTGCTATGAGCGCAAATCATATTCCAGAAAAAGTATACGATCAATTGCTTGAAACTATCCACAAGTATTTACCGTTGATGCACCGCTACATTGCATTGCGCAAAAAAATGCTTCAAGTGGATGAATTGCATATGTGGGATGTCTATACACCACTTGTCGCTGAATCAAAAATTGATATGACATATGACGAAGCCAAGGAACATATGCTCAAATCCTTAAGTGTGATGGGTGATGAGTATGTAGGTATCGTTGAGCAAGCTTTAAAAGATCGCTGGGTGGATGTTTTAGAAAGCAAAGGCAAACGCAGCGGTGCTTATTCATCAGGTTCTTACGGAACAAATCCATACATTCTGATGAACTGGCAAAACAATCTGGATAACTTGTTCACACTTGTGCATGAATTTGGACATAGTGTCCACAGTTATTTCACACGCAACAATCAACCGTTCGTGTACGGTGATTATTCAATTTTTGTGGCAGAGGTAGCATCCACATGTAATGAAGAATTGTTAAATGACTACTTGCTGAAAACAATTGATGATCCAAAAACAAGAATTTATATCTTAAACCATTGGCTTGAAGGCTTCCGTGGCACCATTATTCGTCAAACAATGTTTGCAGAATTTGAGCATATTATTCATCAAATGGACCAAAAAGGTGAAGCTCTAACTGCTGATCGTATGACTGAAGTATACTATGAGTTAAATAAGAAATATTTTGGTGATGACATGGTCGTAGATGAAGAGATCGGCTTGGAATGGGCTCGCATTCCACACTTCTACTACAACTATTATGTGTATCAATATGCAACAGGTAAAAGTGCTGCAATTGCATTAAGTTCTCAAATTTTATCAGAGGGCAAACCAGCTGTAGAGCGCTATATCAATAAGTTCCTAAAAGCAGGCTGCTCAGATTATCCTATCAATGTGTTAAAAGCTGCTGGCGTTGATATGGAATCTGCATCCCCAATTGAAGAAGCATGTAAAGTGTTCGAGCGAAACTTAGAAGAATTAGAAAAGCTATTGTCAGAACAATAATCGAATGAAAAAGATTGAACTCTCTAGTTGAAGAGTTCAATCTTTTTTGCTTTGGGTTCAGACGGGGATATTGCTAATAGAAAGTTTGAAAACAATGTATTCGTAATTATTTGATGTGGAATCCTACATTGAGCGTTGCAGGTGCATATCTTTGTATTAAAAGAAGACTTACCCTAGGAAAGCGTAGATATCCCCACTTCATCCACATATCAAATTAGTACGCATATTTAAGAAAACCCTGTGAATAAATGGTTAATTTTCAATGATAACGCTTTCTATTTGACAACTTTGTGAAAAGATGTTCAAAGCGTTGATATATGCGATTTTCCGTGCTAAAGTAATAGATGTGAAATAAATCACAAACAAACATACACCCCTTTGTTTGAACGTGAACATTTCTCCCATCCCCTTTGTGAAAAGAAGCATCTCCCGTAGAGATGCTTCTTTATTTTTTTGCCTTTTTTAGAATTTTATATGTCAACACAGAAAGCCCTAACTGTTATCAACAGTTAGGGCTTTTTTGGTTTATTTATTTTAAACGCCAGAGCGATAAGTTTTCATAAGTCACTCGGTCTACTTTTTGTTGCAACATTTTTTTCTTTAGCTCTCGTTCACAAGTAGAAGGGGAAATTTGATAAATTGCTGCTAATTCTTTTGTTGTAAATGTATGAAAGCGATGGAATAAATCTTCTACTGATGGCGGTTGCTGGCAAACTAGCTTCTCACCGAGTAATTCTTCTAATATTTTTTCATAGACTTCATAGGAGTAGCTGCCTGAAACTTTTAATCCCTCATCCTCAATATTTTCATTGAAGAATACAAAGCTTGGCACTTCATCTACTTCCATTTCTCGTGCGATGCATAAATCGTTCTGGAAAGAGCGGGAAGCTTCCACGGATAAAAAGTCTGTTTGGAATTCTTCTACATCTAGATTTGTTTCATAAGCGATCTCTTGTAATGTACTGCATTGGCATACATTTTTAGTATTTAAATAGGTGTATTCCTGGAGCTTGGTTAAATAGCGATAACCTGCTTTTTTTCCTTGCAGTTCCGCAGCCTTTACGGCGATGGAAGGCAGGACAGGATGTGATAGGTCCACTAGTTCTTCTTGTGTTTGGCAACTATTAATACGCTGACATGCACTGTTTAAAGAATTTAATTCTGTGCTCAGGACAAAGCGCATTGAAAAATAATGGCCATAGTTTATTTGCAATTGTCGGATTAGCGCTTGAAGTTCAAAGCTCCCCTGAGAAAGCAAATCGATGAACACATAAAGTTCAATCGGTTTGCTTAGAGATGGGGAGACAGCAGGTTTTTCGCTTAAATACTGAATATTGTTCACTCTAAAACCTCCTCGTCTTCATCCGGTGCGTTGATCATGTGATGTGCAGTTTGGACAAGACGTTGATAGTACACGTGTCTGAATTTGCCGTCTAAGCCGACTTCATCCATAGCTTCGGACATGCACTCCAACCAAGCTTGAGCTCTTTCAGGAGTAATCTTAAATGGCATATGCCTAGCTTTCATCATGGGATGGCCGTGCTCTTGTGTATAAATGTTGGGACCGCCTAAATATTGTGTTTGAAATTGCTTTTGTTTGCGTGCGGTCTCAGTTAAATCATCAGGGAATATAGGCTTTAGCTTCGGATTGTTGGCAACTTTTGAATAGAAAATATCAATCAATTTATAGAGTCTTTCCTCACCAATTTCCTCAAATGGGATAATAGGTTTTTGCATCATAGATGTATCTCCTTTGCTTTAGCTGTAATCCTATTTTATCAACCTCTTTCTATTTTCTCAAACAAATGATACGTTATCTATTTCAAATTTCATAGAGTACAAAATAAAAAGCCAATCTACGTGCTAAAATCATACATAATTAAACGTAAATAGATGACAGTTAGCTAAGATTGGCCAGTAATATAAGAGGCTTAAGCATTAAATGTATTCATAATAGATTGCACATAGTTCATGGTTTCTTTATAAGGAGGAACGCCGCCATATTTAGCAACTGCTCCAGGCCCTGCATTGTATCCAGCGAGCATTAAATCATAATTGCCCCCAAATTTATCAAATAATTGTTTTAAATATTTAGTGCCGCCCATGATATTTTGTTCGGCATCATACACATTGGAAACACCCAAGAATTTAGCAGTACTCGGCATTAATTGCATTAAACCTCCTGCTCCAGCTGAGCTAGTAGCACTTGGATTGAAGCCAGATTCTTGTTTAATTACCGATTTTATCATTTTTTCTGGAATACCATACATATTGGAAGCCTTCGTGATTAACCCATCAAAACTCGTTTGTGGCCCAGACCCTGCCGCGGCACTCACGGGTTGCTGTGTTGCATTTAACGCAGACGAGGAACCATTTGTATAGTTCATCGTAGCTGGAGTGTAAACGGGAGATGTCCCGTTGTAATAAAGCGAGTTGGCACTGTTGGATAAGGAGCCTAAGCTGCCCAACAGTTGGGTTGGATTGAAGGCACTAGCTAAATTACTATTCTGCATACCGCTAGAAGATAATAATTGCAATAATTGTGTTCCTGTATTCGACAAAGCATTAGACATACCAAGCATTTGCGAAGTATCGGATGATTCTGTTGATAAGCCAGTATATTGCCCCATCATGTTAGCAAAAGAATTTGTTGTGTTATTTCCATTTATATCTGCTGTATTCGTATTAAGTGATTGTATATATGGAAGAATAGATTGAATGTTCATGGATAGACCTCACTTTTTATCAAACAGAGATTGTAAAAATACCCGTTACACACGATGCAAGAAGAGAAAGATCTTACTGTTTCGCATTCATCAAGCGGGCAATTTTTTTCTCTGCAGGACGGATGGGAATCGAATGGCTAGCAAGAAATTCAAGGAATGTTGCTTTTCCTTTTTCCTCATTTGATACTTCATATTCTAGTTCATAGTCTTCCGTACTTCCATAATTTGAATGGTCCAAAACTAGAAGACCACCCTCGTACTTTATTTCGGCACGTTTGGTGATAAGTGTACCTATATTATTTAAGTCTTTTATATTAATTTTTAATGCTTCAAGCCGTTGGTTTACTTCTGGGGCAGCAAGTGGGCCTTCTCCTTTTAGAAAAGAGTCTGCTTTACCTGCAGTTAGCCTGTCCGTTGTTTCCATGAGCCCTATACCGGTGAACGGTTCTTTTAATGTACATTCAAAGGAAGAGCCTTTTTTTCGTATACGGAGACCTGCACGCAGCTGTTTCAGTAAGAAGTCCTCTGTATCAAAGTAATAATTGGTTTGTTCACGAAATTCGTCTTGTTTTAGATTGAAATAGTCGGCGAGTTTGATAAACTCATCTTTTGTCAGCATATTTTTGAATTCAATTTCTAATTCTTGGGGCATTCTTTTCACCCTTTCTTATCCTGAATTATAGCGGAATTTAGGCTAAAATGACAACAAAGGTGTACAGACGTAAAAATGAAGAATATGGTCAGAAAAGAACGTCTTTATGATAAAATAATATGGAGTTCTACAACTAAGTAAAGAGCGAACAATTTAATCGTGAAATCCATAATACAAAACGAGAGAAACACTTCACAAAAGGGGAGAAGAATAGTGAGAAAAACATATACGATTAGCAGTAGTACTTTAGAAAACACACATATTAATTTTCTACTTGAAAACCAAGAGGAGAATATAATGGGAACGCCGTCAGGCAAGCTTATTACAGACTCGGATGCCATGACGTTTGTATATATGATGGATGAGGAAGAGGGATATAGCTATGTGGAATTCCCGCAAGCTATTTGGCCTGATTTAGCTGCTGCTATGCAGGTAAATGCAGTACCTGTGTTAAAATGGGATGCGGGTAAAGTGGAATTAGTTCATCTATGGGATGAATTAAGATCGCTAATATATAATATTGAAGGCAACTCTAATTACGGCGAAGCTTTTACAACAGCGGTTGAGGAAGTGTTTGCACAACTTTTGAGTGAAGCCTAAATGTGTTAGGGGGACTTATCATGGGACAATGGGATCGCTTTTTGCAGCCATATAAGCAAGCCGTTGATGAATTGAAAATAAAATTAAAAGGAATACGTGCTCAATTTGAGAAATCAAATAGGACATCGCCGATTGAATTTGTCACAGGCAGAGTAAAACCGCTTGCAAGTATATATGATAAGACATTGGAAAAAGGTTTGGTCTTTGAACCTTCCGATACACTTGCACATGAGCTGCAGGATATCGCAGGCGTGCGAATTATGTGCCAATTTGTCGATGATATACCAGTTGTAATTGACCTTTTGCGGCAAAGAAATGATTTACATATCATAGAAGAGAAAGATTATATTACGAATGTGAAAAAGAGCGGATATCGTTCTTATCATATGATAATCGAATATCCTGTCGGAACCATTCAGGGCGAAAAAAAGATATTGGCAGAAATCCAAATACGAACGCTCGCTATGAATTTCTGGGCTTCAATTGAACATTCGTTAAACTATAAATATAAGGGATTATTTCCTGACGAGATAAAAAAGCGCCTTCAAAGCGCAGCCGAAGCAGCATTCATGCTTGATGAGGAGATGTCTGAGATTCGCGAGGAAATTCGAGAAGCCCAGGCATATTTCACAGAATATAAAGAAGCAAACAATCCAGAAGTGCGCCAAAGCCAAGGGAAAGGAGATGAAGGAAAACGATGAGATTCGCAGTGCAGTCACGGAATGATCCACAGTCTAATGAACTGATGGAACGAGCTATCAACTACTTAACACATTTCGGGTTAGAATTAGACGAAGAAAAGCCGGAAATAGTCTTATCTATCGGCGGTGATGGTACACTATTACAGGCCTTCCATAGATATACACATATGCTATCAGAAGTGGCTTTTGTAGGAATTCATACAGGACATCTAGGTTTCTATGCAGACTGGAAGCCAGCTGAAATTGAAAAATTGGTCATTTCAATTGCTAAAAATGAGTTTGATGTGATTGAGTACCCATTATTAGAAATGACGATTAATTATCAAGACAATACGGATTGTTTTACCTATTTAGCGTTAAACGAATCTACTGTGAAGTCGCCAGAGGTCACACTAGTAATGGATATAGAGTTAAACGGTAAGCTATTTGAACGTTTCCGCGGCGACGGTCTATGTGTCTCTACTCCTTCCGGCAGCACAGCCTATAACAAGGCACTGGGAGGAGCCATTATTCATCCATCATTAGAGACAATCCAGCTAACGGAAATGGCTTCTATTAATAATCGCGTATTCCGTACAGTTGGCTCTTCGCTCGTGTTACCTGCACATCACAACTGTGTATTAAAGCCAGTAAAGGTGGATGATTTTATGGTAACGATTGATCATATTCAGCTGTTGCATAAAAACGTGAAAACCATTCAATATCGTGTGGCAAAAGATAAAGTGAGATTTGCGCGTTTTAGAGCATTTCCTTTCTGGCAACGTGTACATGACTCCTTTATTGATAGCGATTTGAGGGACTAATGAAAGATTTACGATACCATTTAACGTTTCATGCATCTCTAGATGGACAATTACTTAGAGATGCACTAGCTCAATTTGGCATTTCGAAGAGAACATTAACAGCGATCAAATTTCGCGGTGGCGCTCTGTTGGTCAATGGAGAAGAACAGAATGTGCGACATCCCTTAACAGAAGGCGATGAAATTAAGGTTATTTTTCCTAAAGAAGAGATGAGTGTTGGCTTAATACCTGAAAAAGGACGTTTAACTATCTGTTATGAAGATCAAGCATTATTGATTGTCGAAAAGCCGGATGGTCAAAGTTCTATACCCTCACATGACCATCCAACAGGCAGTATGGCGAATAAGATTGCGGGGCATTTGCAAGAGCAGGATGTGGCATCCACTGTTCATATCGTCACACGATTAGACCGCGATACATCAGGGTTGATGTGTATAGCAAAGCACCGCCATATACATCATTTGCTTAGCGAAGCACAAAAATCGCATACCATTCACCGAACATATGAAGCGCTTGTACATGGCCACGTGAAAGAAGACTTTCAGCAAATCATCGCACCGATTGGCAGAAAAGCAGGAAGCATTATTGAACGTGAAGTAACAGAGGATGGACAATACGCCCATACAGATGTGACTGTTTTAAACCGTTTTAATGTAAATGGAGAAGAAGTAAGTCATGTTCGTTTGACTTTGCATACAGGCAGAACACATCAAATTCGTGTACACCTATCTTCGATTGGACATCCATTGCTGGGTGATGACTTATATGGAGGAAAATGCACATTGATTAGAAGGCAGGCGTTGCACTGTGTTTCGCTAAAGCTTCAACATCCTCTCTCCCAAGAGGAAATGATATGGTTTAGCAATCTTCCGGAAGATATGGAGCATATTTTGCTCAGCCATTCAAATAGCGGTGTAAATTAACAAGAGGCTGGGACATAATTTCAAAAATAAAAATGCATGAAGGACAATACGCCTTCATGCATTTTTTCTATATGACTGCCTTTAAATATCCCAAAATCCTATTCAGTTTTGGGAGTGGACCGGAGCGGATAAAGGTCGACTCCTGCGGGATTTAGTGCTATTTTGAGACCCCGCAGGAGTGTAAGCGACGAGGAGGCTCAAGGTGCGCCCCGCGGAAAGCGATCTTTTGGAGCGCAGGGGAACGGACTACTTTAGTTATGTCCCAGGCTCTTTTTTATATGATATTTTTGGGGTATAGTGCAGTAGATATAGTGATCACTGTAGGTAGAGCTTGAGCTGAATACTCGCAAGAATGAATTGATGAATTGATTAAGTCTTTCACTGCAAAGCGTATCTAGCCAGAACTATTATGAATAAATAAAAGGTTAAACCGAACTTTTATAAAAACGGATTTATGAAATTGATTCAATAGAAACACTAAAAAAGAATTGACCCTTGTCGAAACTTCGCACTATTATAGTAAGGTATTAAAAAAGATCCAAATCGAGAGGAGGGGACATGCATGATGGATAACACAACAGAAAATGATGAAGTACAATTTGATGAAGAGCATTTAAGCTCGTTAATTCACCAAGGCGATACACTTGCATTCAGAGAAGAGTATTTATCGCTTCATCCATATGATCAGGCACAGTTTTATGAGAAGGTGGAACCAGATATACGACAGGTGATCTATCAATACTTGTCCCCGAAAGAGTTGGCTGAAATCTTCGAAGCTCTAGAACTTGACGATAATGGATATACTCGGTTTCTTGAGGAAATGACGCCTATTTATGCGGCACAAATGATTTCAGAAATGTACACGGATGATGCGGTCGATGTATTAAATGAATTAGACAAAGACCAAATTAGCCATTTTTTAAAATTAATGAGCAATGAAGATGCCCAGGAAATTCGGGAGCTTCTTCATTACGAGGAATATACTGCGGGTTCTATTATGACCACGGAATATGTGGCAATCCCCGAAAACTCTACTGTAAGGTCTGCTATGACGATACTGCGGAATGAAGCGCCGAATGCCGAAACCATCTATTATATCTTTGTGGTGGATGATGCTGAGCATTTGGCAGGTGTCATTTCATTGCGTGATTTAATTATCGCGGATGAAGATACGCTAATCCATGATATTATGAATGATCGTGTCGTAAGCGTGAAGGTAGCGGATGACCAGGAAGATGTAGCTCAGATTATGAAGGACTATAACTTCCTAGCGGTGCCTGTTATTAATTCAAAAAATGAAATGCTCGGTATTATCACAGTCGATGATATTATTGATGTTATTGATGAAGAAGCATCTGAGGACTATTCCAAGCTAGCAGGTGTTTCAGATATGGATACATTTGACAAGAATCCTTTTTTGGCTGCCAAAAAAAGATTACCTTGGCTTGTCATACTGTTGTTCCTTGGTATGATTACGGCTAATTTAGTTGATCTATTTACTGATACGCTTGAAAAAGTAGCGTTGTTGGCAGCATTTATTCCGTTAATTGGCGGGACTTCAGGGAATAGTGGTACACAGGCGCTTGCGGTTGCGGTCCGGGGGATTGCGACAGGGAATTCAGAAGAAGATAACAAATGGGCACTGATGCTTAGAGAGATGGTCACCGGCATAATCATGGGAGTTGTTTGCGGTATTATCGCACTCGGCATTGTATACTTCTGGCAACATACATTCCTTCTAGGATTGTTGGTAGGTGTGGCCATCTGTTGTTCAATCGTCGTGGCAACGTTGGCTGGTGCAGTGATTCCATTAGTGATGCACCGCATGAATATTGACCCTGCAGTTGCTTCAGGTCCTTTTATCACAACATTAAATGACATTACCAGTATTCTGATTTACTTAGGAATTGCTACAGCTTTCATTAATCATCTCATGTGAACCCATATGGCATATTAGGCATATGATAAAAATAAAAAGGATGTGTGATTGTGGGAAAAGACCCACTCCTTTTTATCAAAACGCCCCCTGCTTTTTTCAGAGAAACAGTCCCTGTGGAAACAGGTGCGGAGCTAATTGAAAGTATTGTAATCGAGGACCAAACAGAGCATTTTGAGAGTGCTCAAAAGCCAAGTACACATAATTTAGATAACAGTGAATTAGTAAAAAGAAAAGAGAGGCTTCATTTCCTGTCAAAGCCATTTCAGCAAAGGGCATATCAACCGCTTGTATTTGTACTGCATGATGGGCAGGAGATCACTGGAGTAGTAAAGAAATTTGATAGTGAGACAGAGGATGTCTTTATTCGTACCTCTGAAACAGTGTTAACGTATAAGGTTTGGGAAATCTCTGATTTGGTGTGGAGAGGAAGCTCATTCTTTAAACCACAAGTCCAACATGCTGAAAAAGACAAAATCGATGCTGAATCTTAAAATCAATTTTTAAAACTTGCCTAGATATTTTCTAGGCTTTTTTTATTGCAAAATAATATACCACTTCCATAAAAAATTTGTATGAAAAAAGCGAGATTCACCATAGTAAAGGAGAATCCCGCTTTTTAGCGTCTATTCGTTTTCTGGTTTAGGTATTTTTGTTAATCAGGACAAACATTTAAGAAGACGTCCTGGATGCATTGCACGCCGCAGAAGCAATTTAAATCTACAGTAATGCAACTATCTGTAAGTTCAAAATCAGTTACATCACAAATTGCATTTAAATCGATTGAGCCGCAATCGCAATCTTTATGAATGTTCTTGTTTGGTTTTAGTACACGCAATGTTGCACAACAGCCATCAAATACATCTTCTACACGGAAAAATACAGAAAAACATCCGTTATGATGTGTTGTACTGTTATTATGCGAACCGTGATGACGCGGTTTGAAAAATGCTTTAAATGGTGTGCCGTCTTTTGTTAATAACATAAACACACGTGTGTCTGCATTTGATCTAGATGGACTTACCAAGCCACCCAGCGGTTCTAAGAAACAGTTAGAAGGGCACTGGCAATCATTAGTGATGTCCTGTGTCTGAATGTCTAAGATTGCTTGCACCACATCACACACACAATTAGCTGAAGTGATTGGTCTAACGCTTGAGCTCGAACTTGAGCTTGAACTGCTTGAGCTTTCTTTTCCACAACCCATTAATATCACATCCTTATTCAGATTCTCTATAGCATATGCCTTATTAAAAAAAGAGACTGGGCTAAAAGAACAAAGGGCCCTAATCATAGATTAGGACCCTTTGCAATATTACGACGCTGTTTCACCTTGAGCGAGCTTTTTATCGGCAAACGTCTAAGAAGACATCTTGCACACATTGTACGCCGCAGAAGCAATTTAGATCTACGGTAATGCAACTATCTGTAAGTTCGAAGTCAGTTACTTCACAAATTTTATTGAAGTCGATGGAGCCGCATTCTTTTAGGATGTTTCGATTCGGTTTTAATACCCGTAATGTTGCACAGCAGTCATCAAAAATATCTTCTACACGGAAAAATACAGAGAAGCAAGATTGATTATGATTATGATGTTGTTGATTATGGTGCTGTTGATTATGATGATTGTTCATGTTCATTCCGCCTAGTGACGTACTCTCTAAAGAATTACGATGATGGTGACGAGAGTTTTTGAAGAAAGCTTTAAACGGCGTGCCATCTTTAGTCACTAGCATAAATACACGAGTATCAGCATTGGATCTTGATGGACTTACTAAACCGCCTAGAGGTTCTAGGAAACAGCTAGTAGGACAAGTACCGCATTCGTTATTTTCACGTTGAACTTGGAGGTCCAAAATTGTCTGTAATACGTCACATACGCAATTTCCTCCCATAATTGGGCTCACACTTGTACTTTCTCTTCCACAACCCATTCAAATTCACCTCCTTATTTCCAATTCTTTATACTATATGGCTATTTAGTGGGATGGCGCAGGCTATTATCATTATTGCTTTTGAATAATTTGAATTTAAAATTCGCATACTATCAATAAAAAGGATGGGGAAGATATGAAAAAAAGCCTGTTGATGTTTATTGCTCTATTAACTGTGCTTGCTGGATGTGGAAAATCAAATAGTGCAGCTATCTCAGTCAATGATGACCACAAATATCAGGAAGAACGGCAATCGGTAGAAAAAGTTTTAGGCCATGACAAACATGTCCAAAAGGTATCTGTCTTATTTACAAAAAAAGAGGCAATTGTAGGTGTTGAGGTAAAGCCGTTTTCAAAATGGAATAAAAAGAAATATGAAAAGAAGTGGAAAAAAGAAATTAAGCGTGCACTTCCTGATCGCGATGTGCTAGTTAGTACAGATCAAAAGATAATAATGGAAACAGATCGTTTAAACGAAAAGAAAATGAGCGAGAAGAAGGTAAAAGAAAAAATTAAAAATTTAAAAGAATTAGCGGAGGAGCAAACTTAATGGATGCAAAACAATATGATACTTTACAACAATCTCTGTCGCCAAAACCTTCCATTATAAAAAATTGTTTAAAGGCTTTTCTCGTAGGCGGCATCATTTGTACAATTGGCCAGCTGATTACGTTCTTTTATATGGCTTATTTTAATTTTACAGAAAGAACAGCAGGAAACCCGACAGTCGCTACAATGATTTTCCTTGCTATGCTATTTACTGGATTCGGGCTTTATAAGAAACTTGCACAATTTGCAGGAGCAGGTAGCGCCGTACCAGTTACAGGGTTCGGTAATGCTGTTATCTCATCAGCCATTGAACATAAATCAGAAGGATATGTATTGGGTGTCGGTGGTAATATTTTTAAATTAGCAGGTTCTGTTATTGTATTCGGCGTTGTATCAGCCTTTGTAGTAGCACTAGTAAAACTTCTGTTAGTAACAGTGGGGGTGACGAATTGGTAATGGATCAAGGAGTAATTTATTTTCCATCAAAGCCTTCCATTATTGCTTCTGGAGTAGTAGGTGGCCCTTTAGAGAAAAAAAGTGTATTTGCTGCTGATTTTGACCTTCTTTTAGATGATGAAAGAGCAGAAGAAAAATCCAATGAAAAGGGCCATAAGCAGATGGCTCTTCAAGCATGCCAAATTGCATTAGAAAAAGCGAATATTAAAGAACGTGATGTTGACTTCCTTATGAGTGGAGATTTAGTTAATCAAATGACTCCCTCCAACTTTCTAGCGTCTACGTTAGGTATTCCATATCTTGGACTTTATTCTGCCTGTGCTACTTCCATATCCGGAGCTATTGTGGCAGCATTACTAACAGAATTAGGGGCAAGTAAATATGCGTTGGCTGGTGCTGCAAGCCAGCATAACTCCATTGAAAGGCAATTTCGATATCCAGTGGAATATGGCGGTCAAAAACCTGGTACAGCACAATGGACCGTTACAGCAGCAGGCTATGCATTAATTGCGAAAGGGCAGATGAATAGTCCTGTAATAGAGGCCGCAACTGTCGGAAAATCCATCGACTTACAGCAAACTGATCCTTTCCATATGGGGGCAGCTATGGCACCTGCAGCTTGCGACACAATTACAAGGCATTTAAAAGGAAGAGGACAATCATTAAGCGACTACGATTTAATCATTACGGGAGATTTGGCGAAGGTTGGTCTTCCAATATTACAGGAATGTTTAATTAAGGAAGGAATGGCTCAGCAAGATGTGATGAAAATCCGTGATGCCGGAGCAGAATTCTATGGAGATGATCAAACCTTTCTTGCCGGAGCAAGTGGCGCGGGGTGCTCTGCATCTGTCTTTTTCAGTACTATTCTAAAGGGATTGAATGAGAAGAAGTATGAAAGGGTCTTAGCAGTCGCAACAGGAGCATTGCTTTCGCCGCTTACTGTTCAGCAAAATGAGTCTATTCCTTGCACGGCACACGCCATCGAAATTTCAATGAAATGAGGATATAAATATGTTTGCAACATTGTTGATTGCTTTTATTGTAGGTGGCCTTATTTGCGTTGTAGGGCAACTGATTATGGATTTAGGAAAACTGACCCCAGCACATACTTTAAGTATTCTGGTTGTTCTTGGTTCAGTTTTAGACGGCTTTAATTTGTATGAACCGTTAATTGACTTTGCTGGAGCTGGTGCAACTATTCCGATTACCTCTTTTGGTAACTCCTTGACACACGGTGCTCTAGCAGAAGCAGAAAAGCACGGATGGATTGGCGTTCTGACAGGAATGTTCGAAGTGACAAGTTCGGGTATCAGTGCAGCAATTGTTTTTGGTATGATTGGTGCGCTTATTTTCCACTCAAAAGGTCAGCATCCATAGACATACGCCCGGTCTCTCTTTTCCAAAAGGCATAGGATATAGAGAAAAGAGAGGAGGGGATGTAAATGTCATGGGGATACGGATGCGGAGGCGGTTACGGATACGGAGGCGGCTTCGGCGGAGGCTGCTATGGTTATGATGGTGGTGGATCTTCTTACGGTGGATCTACTTTCATTTTAATCGTTGTTTTATTCATCTTGTTGATTATTGTTGGCGCAAGTTTCATTTGCTAGAGGAGGATATTGAATGAATTCACCTTTCTTTCGTAAAATCGAACAAAAGACTGGGGTTCCAATGGAAGAAGTCTTCGCACTAGCAAATGCCATTCAAAACGCCGACTTTCAAGATGAACGTCAAGTACGTAAAATCGTAAAAAAAGTAGCGAAGCTTGCAAATAAGCCCGTTTCAAAAGATCTAGAAGAGCAAATTGTCAATTCTATTATGAAGAATGGCAAGAATTTGGACATAAGTAAAATCCAAGATATGCTTTAATATAAGTTTCCCCTGGCATGATGTTTATCTTTTAAACATATAGGGTATAAAGGATAAAAAACTGTCGGGGGTGCTTATAATGAGTTATATTTTACCAATCAATGACTATCAAGCTGCTCAATATATCAATCGCTCTGCACAAACAAGAGAATCCTATTCATACGTGGAACGTGTTGAGAAAGTGAAAAATTCATCAAAGTTTCAGCAGGAGTTAGAGCAAAAAAGACAAACGATGAAGCAATCTTTCTATGTAGAGAAAAAAAGATCTACACCTGTACACCAACCAATCATACACAGTCCTAAACGCCATACAGCTGATTCTTATGATCACGAAATTGTGAATAAAACGGATAAGGGATTGATTTGCAACTTATATGTCTAATATGCTCAATTCATCAATGGATCAACCTAAACCCTTCCATACTTCTTCCATATAAAAAGCTACGATGTACTTGAGATTCATAGACATCGTAGCTTTTTTGCTGTTATATTATTTTTTCCATAGCGCGGTAAGGTATTCCGGCATCGAGAAATTCTGGAGAAGTGATGATATAATTCTGTTTCTCGTAAAAAGGAATAGCATGCGTTTGGGCATTCAACTTTACTTTACGAATCTCTGAGCCATGAATAAAATCTTCTAGGCAATTCATCATGAGAATACCAATCTGCTTTCGACGGAAATCTGGTAAAACGCATACGCGTTCTACAACAGCTACTAGTTCATCTGTAAATCTTACACGCCCAGCGGCAATCGGTCGATTATCAAAGTATGCGACAAAGTGTGTAGCACTCTCATCATATTCATCTATTTCTAAAGGTTGAGGAATTCCTTGTTCTTTCACAAACACTTCTCTTCGAACAAAAAAAGCATCCTGCAATTCTTTTTCTGTTTCAACAATCTTAGCGAAAACCAATAATTACTCTTCTCCTCTAAGTCGGTAAGTTTCAAACACTGTCCAAGAACCATCCTCTAACTGATAAAGCAAATGAATACGATTAATTGTTTCGTTGAAATCAACCTTTGTCATGCGCAATTGGCCAAAGACATCATCATGTTCTCCAGCGCTCATATCTTGGGCAATCGTAATATGAGGTACAAATTTATATTTTGCTTCGCCGCCTGCAACATCATTTTCTAATGCCTCGTGTAAGCGCATAAGTTGTTCTGTCGGCTCCACTTTTAAATAAATGGCATTATTAACAGGTGCAAAAGAGCTAATCTTTGAAATAGAAATAGTTAGCGGATTAAATTGTTCGCACACCTTCTTAATAGATGCTGAGATTTCCTCAATTTCAGAAGATTGGATTTCTGTTTCTCCTTTTAATGTAATATGCGGAGTAATTTTTGCGTAATGGGTATCATATCTTTTACGATAAGAGTTAGCAAAATCTTGGATTTCTTTTGATGGGAATGCAACAATTCCATATTTCATATTATGAAAACCTCCTTAATAGAAAAATAATTAACTTAATTTTCAGTATAGCAGAAATTACTGTAAAGGTTATTACCTAACTATTTATTTTTGACCGAAATTTTGTCGGATAGCTCTTTTTAAGTCAGCTTGCCAAAATTTCCACGTATGTTTGCCCTCAAATTCATCGTAAAACGTATCAACACCTAGTTCCTTAAGCAGTTGGTGAAGTTTTCGGTTTGGTGTCAAAAAGTCTTTTACTTTTTTATCCATCGTCACGACTTCCGTTTCTAAAGAACCGATAACATGATATACCGAAAAAGCATGAGGATCTTTCATTTCTTGGACTTTCTGAAGCACCTCTTCATTCACTTGCGGCGATTGAAGCAGTACCTTTCCAAAAGTATTAGGATAGGCAACAGCGGCAAGCAAAGATACTGTGGCTGCTTGAGAATCACCAATAAGTGCCCGGGCCATGCCCATATGATAAGTGGAATAATTTTTGTCTAAATAGGGCACAAGCTCATGTGCTAAGAAACGTAAATAAGCGGTATGTAAGTCGCCATTTGGCAAGTACTTGCGTCTACGATCTTCCACATTTTTATATGGAACGCCCACAATAATTAAATTTTCAATCTCTTCATTTGCCAAATATTCATCGGCAATTCTAGAAATGCGTCCTAACTGAAAATAGTCGCGCCCGTCAGAAGCGATTAAAATAGTATATTTGTAAAGCGGTGAATAATTTTCTGGTAGATAAATCAACAAATGTAATTCTTCTTGTAGTGCTTCGCTAAAAAATGCTATATCGTTAATAGTTCCTTGTCCCATACCAAACACACCCTTCAACATTCTGTAGGGAAATTGTAACATATGAATTTGCAAAGGTATAATAAGAAATATAGGGAGAAATGAGGTCATTATTATGTATAATGAAAAAGTGAATATATCCTCCGAAAGCGTCCGAAATGCAGCAAAAGAAGCAATTGCGCGACGTGGCGTATTGATTAGCGATATCGCCGAAATTGTATTTGAAATGCAATATCCCTATAGCAACGGCTTGACACTGGCACATTGCATTCAATCAGTCGAACGGGTTCTCAATAAGAGAGAGGTACAGCATGCTATTCTCGTCGGAGTTGAATTAGATGAACTAGCAGAAAAGGGAATGTTATCCCAGCCGTTGCAGCAATTAATCGAGTCAGATGAAAGCCTTTTTGGCATTGATGAAACACTTGCGATAGGCTCTGTCCTCACATATGGAAGTATAGCAATGACAACGTATGGACATTTGGATAAGCAAAAAATCGGCATCATCAAGAAATTGGATACTAGAGACGGAACAGGCGTCCACACATTTTTAGATGATTTGATTGCAAGCATTGCAGCATCTGCTTCTTCTCGACTAGCACATCGTATTCGCGACGTCGAAGAAACAGGTGAATCGATTGCAGGGAGAGATAAAGTATAGCGTCTTTGCGCAGCGTCATACTTGGCGCTGTTTCGTCGCGTTATACAATTTATAAAGAAAATATGGTGATAGTATGAAATGGTGGATCATCCTACTATGCAGCATGGTGCTTGTAGTACTTGCAGGCTGTACATTGGACAATTCTTCTAGTAATGAACAAGAAACTGAAACATCAGAAAAAGTACCTGTAAAGGTAATAAGCGTGATGGATGGCGATACAATTAAGGTGAAATATAATGGTGAACTAAAAAAAGTTCGCTACTTATTGATTGATACACCCGAGATGTATCATAAACAACTTGGCGAGCAGCCATATGGGCGCGAAGCACAGACTAAAAATAGAGAGATATTGAATCATGCTAAGAATGTTTCCTTAGAGTTTGATGTTGGCGATAAGGAGGACAAGTATGGCCGCCTACTAGCTTATGTCTACGCGGACGGAAAAAGTGTGCAAGAACAATTAGTGGCAGAGGGACTAGCACGTGTTGGCTATATCTATCAGCCGAATACAAAGTATGTAAATGAATTTAAAGATATTCAAGAACAAGCTAAGAAAAAGAAGATTGGGATATGGAGATATGACGGATATGTAACCGATCGAGGATTTGTCAAATCTGTCGTTGAAAAGCAACAACATACGAAAAATTCGAACGGGACTTTCCGACAAAAAGATAACGGAAAAAGCGCTTGTACGATTAAAGGCAATATTAACAGCAAAGGAAATAAACTATACCACATACCAGGAATGGCTCAGTACAATAATGTAAAACCGGAAAAAACATTTTGTACAGAAGAGGAAGCCAAAAAGGCAGGTTTTACAAAAGCGGCAAGGTAGGTGTATCAATGACAAAAATCTATATGCTTCGCCATGGAGAAACAGATTGGAATTTAGCGGGGAAAATTCAAGGTGGGACAGATACTGTACTGAATGAAAATGGGAAGCGGCAGGCGATTGCTTGTAGGAGTTACTTTCAAGATAAAAATTGCCAAGTGATTTTTAGTAGCACGCTTCAAAGAGCGCGGCAAACTGCTACTATAATGAATGAAACGTTGGACCTGCCATTAATTTTGATAGACGAGTTTAAAGAACGAAACTTCGGCAAGGCAGAAGGACTAACACTAGAAGAACGTTTGAAATTATATCCAAGCAAGCAGTATCCGAACCAAGAATCTATGGAAAGTCTCTGCCAAAGGTTAGCAAAGGGTTTGCATAAGATTCAGCAAAGCTATCCCCACGATGAGGTTATCTTAGTCACACATGGTGCAGTCATCCATACAATCTTTGATATGGTTGAAAAGATGGCAGTTTTTCAAGAAGTCCCTCGCTTATCAAATGGTGGAATTAGCACACTATCATATGAAAAAGAGAAATGGGTATTAGAAACATACAATGATACAAGCTATATGACGGATTTAAAATAAGAGGGCAAGTAGAAATAGTACGTTGTCATTAATAACTTTAAATGAATAAAAGGATAGATAGAGACGATTGAAACAGCTCTATCTATCCTTTTTATGTGATTCTATTAGAAGAATGAAAAATAGACGATTTAAACTATGGTTTAATCCTCATCATAATAACTACTATTATTCCTGCTACTCCTATAATAGCTAGTAAACAATAGACTAGTGTGTTTCCAAACCAGTATAGAAAATATGGTAAAACTATCAAAATTATACCTAATAAGATAAGAACGATGCCCGTACCCTTTGCTAACTTTTCTTTATCCCCTTCAAAAGTTGCTTCATTATAACCCGCAATTAGAAAAAGCATCTTTTTATACCAAATTAAATAGCCTAATAAGATTAAAATGAATCCAACAATTGAAGTTAATATAACCAGGTTAAAATCCATATCCATTCTTCCGTCCTTTACAATTTAATAAACTGTATAATGAAAACAACAAGATATATAATTCATCGTTTTGGTTTCAATATATTTTTATAGTGTTAAGTCTAAAAGTGAATAATTTATTTTTAAATATGTATTTGAATACGTAAAAAACCTAAAAGTGTAAAATGCTGATTTCATCATAATATGCAACAAAAAGCTTGAACAATCTTTATCTTATAGCGTAGCGGAAGACGGCGTCTCCTGCGGGAAAAGCTTGAGCTGAAAGCCCCGCAAGAGCGAAGTGATGAGGAGATTGAAGCCAAGCCCGCGGAAAGCGTCGTCTGGAACGAAGCGATATAAGCAGACATTATAAGCAAAAATTAAACCTCTTTTTTACATTAGGCTAGCTATAGATAGCATCTTCTGCTTGAAAAGCTTGAGCTGAAAGCCCCGCAAGAACGAAGTGATGAGGAGATTGAAGCCAAGCTCGCGGAAAGCGCCGTCTGGAGAGAAGCAGTTTATAATTAGCTATTTGAAAAGCGAACATTATATAAATAAAATTATATAATGTTCGATTATTGGTTTGACAGCTGGATAATCCTGTAGTATTATCAGGGTGTAATAAGCAATTCTCTCATATATCCCCGGGAATATGGCCCGAAAGTTTCTACCCAATAACCGTAAATTATTGGACTATGAGAGAAAGTAGAACCGTTTGCTGGATATTATGGGATCAGTGTACCCATTTTCACTTTCCGGACAGACTACTTTCTCTTTGAAAGTAATCTGTCCGGTTTTTTTATTTCAAAAGAATGCACAGTAGAGTGATGTCTTACTTATCTTTATGTTAGATGGAGGGAAAGAGATGCCACAAGTTGGGGTAATCATGGGAAGCACATCTGATTGGGAAACAATGAAGCATACATGTGCCATTTTAGAGGAACTGGAAATCGACTTTGAAAAACGAGTAGTATCAGCACACCGAACGCCAGAATTATTATTTCACTATGCTGAAGGGGCAAAGGAACGCGGCATAAAAGTAATAATTGCTGGGGCAGGAGGAGCTGCCCACTTGCCAGGTATGACAGCTGCTAAGACAACGCTTCCTGTTATTGGCGTGCCAGTTCAAACGAAGGCACTCAATGGGCTAGATTCTCTTTTATCGATTGTGCAAATGCCTGGCGGTGTGCCAGTCGCAACAGTAGCAATCGGGAAAGCAGGTGCAACAAACGCTGGCCTGCTGGCTGCTCAAATTTTGGCAACATCATATGAAATGTTAGCGGAAAAGTTAGAAATGATGCGCAATGAAACAAGGGAGAAGGTGCTAAACAGTAGTGAACAACTTACATAGCCCTGTGATTGTACCGGGGCAAACGATTGGCATTATCGGCGGAGGACAGCTTGGCAGAATGATGGCCATTGCTGCGAAAGCGATGGGATTTCGTGTTGCGGTATTAGATCCAACTCCAAATGGGCCATGTGCACAAGTAGCAGATATTGAAATTATTGGCGCTTATGATGATACAGAAAAATTACAAGAACTTGCAGATGTAAGTGATGTCATTACATTTGAATTCGAAAATATTAGCTCTCCAGCATTGAATTGGCTTAGTGATTATGCGTATTTACCTCAAGGCTCTGCATTATTAAGAATCAGTCAAAACCGTATAGCTGAAAAAACGGCTCTAAAGTCCAGCGGTGTTGAGGTCGCTCCATATTGTGTCATTCAAACTTTGGAGGAACTTGCAATCGGGGTAGAAAAAATAGGATTTCCGTGCGTGTTAAAAACAGCTCGCGGCGGTTATGACGGTAAAGGGCAGCTTGTAATAAAGAACCGTATAGATTTATCTCGCGCAAGCGATCTTATACAAAGCAGTGTGTGTGTATTAGAAGCTTGGGTGCCCTACGTGAAAGAGATATCTGTCATTTTGACTAGAAAAGCAGACGGTGAATGTACGTGCTTCCCAATTGCTGAAAATATTCATCAAGACAATATTTTAGCGCAGACCATTGTGCCTGCCCGCATCAGTGAAAAAGCAGCCGAAGAGGCTACCAAGCAGGCGATGATGCTCGCAGAAAAGCTAGAAGTTGTTGGCACGCTTGCGGTCGAGATGTTTTTGACAGAAGAAGATAAAGTGATTATGAATGAACTAGCACCACGACCGCACAATTCAGGACACTTCACACTGGATGCCTGCGAAACCTCACAATTTGAACAACATATTCGAGCAATCTGTAATTGGCCACTAGGAAGTACCGAATTGCTAAAACCCGTTGTCATGATGAATTTGCTGGGACAGCATATGGAGAACGCGATTACGACCATACCACATAGTCTTGGGTGGAAGTATCACATTTATGGAAAAAAAGAAGCAGCGTTTAACCGGAAAATGGGCCATATTAATATTCTTCACCGGAATACAGAAGAAGCTCTTATGCAAATTGAAAAAAGCAGATTATGGAAAACACCCTTAAACACATAAATCATGCACATATATTGAAATGGGTGTTTGACCATCTTTATGGCTCATTTTATCAATTGTTTAGTCATACTATTCGGAAAAATGGAGGGGCAGGAATGGAAAAGAGAGAGATGTTATATGAAGGGAAAGCAAAAAAGATTTATGCAACAGATCAGGAAGATGTAGTCCTAATACAATATAAGGATGAAGCCACTGCTTTTAATGGGGAGAAAAAAGCACAGATTGCGGGCAAAGGGGTTTTAAATAATTCGATTACAAGTTTGCTGTTTTCAAAGCTTCATAGCGAAAACATTCAATCTCATTTCATCCAGAAAATTTCCGAACGAGAGCACCTTGCAAAGAAAGTATCCATTATTCCATTGGAAGTGGTAGTGCGAAACAAGGCTGCCGGTAGCCTATCCAAAAGGCTCGGTATAGCAGAGGGCGTGCCATTCTCTAAACCGCTTGTTGAATTTTACTATAAAGATGATGCATTGGGCGATCCACTGCTCAATGAAGATCATATTGAAGAACTGGCGATTGCTGCCCCAGCTGATGTAATTTTGCTAAAACAGTATGCACAGCAGGTAAATGCAGTGTTGAGTGCTTTCTTTCAAGAACTTGGTATTACGCTTATAGATTTTAAATTAGAGTTCGGCAAAACAGCAGACGGTAAAATTTTGCTTGCAGATGAAATATCGCCGGATACTTGTCGACTATGGGAAACAGCTACAAATAAAAAGCTAGATAAAGATGTCTTTCGCCGAGACTTAGGCAGTTTAACAGAAGCTTATCAAACGATTCTCATGAAATTGGAGGAAGAAATCCATGTATAAGGTACAAGTATATATTACATTACGTGAAAGTGTATTAGATCCTCAAGGTTCAGCTGTAAAACAATCCTTGCATAGCCTGGGCTATAAAGGAATTGAAGAGTTACGAATTGGTAAATACCTAGAACTTACCATTGATCAAAAAGAACAAGATATAGATGGTTTGGTCAATGAAGTGTGCCAGAAGCTACTGGCAAATACGGTGATTGAAGACTATCGCTACGATATTAAGGAGGTTGCCGCGCTATGAAGTTTGCTGTCATTGTATTTCCTGGTTCGAACTGTGATGCTGATATGTACCATGCTATCAAGGATGAGCTTGGTGAAGAGGTGGATTATGTTTGGCATACTGAAGACAATCTAGATCGCTATGATGGCATTTTGCTTCCTGGAGGATTTTCTTATGGAGACTACCTTCGAAGTGGGGCGCTTGCGCGTTTTTCAACTATCATGGAGCAGGTAGTTAAGGCAGCTGAGGAAGGGAAGCCTGTACTTGGCATTTGCAATGGATTTCAAATTTTATTGGAAGCAGGCCTTTTGCCTGGCGCGATGAGAAGAAATGAACAGCTTTCATTTATTTGCCGAAATGTGAAATTAAAAGTAGAAAACAGCCAGACTCCTTTCACCAATCTATATACAACTGGTGAAGTGCTTTCCATTCCGATTGCACATGGTGAAGGAAATTACTATTGCAATGATCAAACACTAGCAGAATTAAAAAAAGAAAATAGAATCCTGTTTACCTATCATGAAGAAAACCCGAATGGAAGCCTCGAGAATATTGCCGGCATTATGAATGCGAGAGGCAATGTGTTTGGTATGATGCCACATCCTGAACGAGCTGTAGATGCGCTCCTAGGATCAGAGGACGGGCTGAAGCTGTTCCAATCAATCGTTAAGAGCTGGAGGGAATCACATGTCGTTACTGCTTGAACCTACTGTTGAATCCATAAAAGAAAATCGTTTGTATGCTGAAATGGGATTATCGGATGAAGAATTTGCATTGGTTGAAAAAATTCTGGGACGCACGCCTAACTACACGGAAACAGGTCTTTTTTCTGTCATGTGGTCAGAACATTGCTCCTATAAAAATTCAAAGCCCATTTTAAAGAAGTTCCCTGTAACAGGCGAAAAAGTATTACAGGGGCCAGGTGAAGGCGCAGGGATTGTCGATATCGGTGACGATTTAGCCGTTGTATTTAAAATCGAAAGCCACAATCATCCATCGGCTATCGAACCCTATCAAGGAGCTGCCACAGGTGTAGGGGGTATTATCCGTGATGTCTTTTCGATGGGAGCACGCCCTATTGCCTTATTAAATTCGCTTCGTTTTGGAGAACTGCAAAATCCTCGTGTGAAATACCTATTCAAAGAAGTAGTTGCAGGTATTGCAGGATATGGAAATTGTATTGGCATTCCAACAGTAGGAGGAGAAATCCAGTTTGATTCTTCCTATGAAGGCAATCCTCTTGTCAATGCGATGTGCGTCGGTTTAATTGCACATAAGGATATCAAAAAGGGCCAAGCGCATGGTGTAGGGAATACTGTCATGTATGTAGGTGCAAAAACAGGACGCGATGGAATTCATGGAGCTACATTTGCTTCAGAGGAACTTTCCCAAGCATCCGAAGAAAAACGCCCTGCCGTTCAAGTCGGTGATCCGTTTATGGAAAAACTATTGCTTGAGGCATGTCTTGAGCTTGTTCAATCAGATGCGCTTGTTGGCATACAAGATATGGGTGCAGCAGGTTTAACCAGTTCTTCTGCTGAAATGGCAAGCAAAGCTGGTTCTGGCATTGAAATGAATCTCGATCATGTTCCACAACGTGAAACGAATATGACCGCCTATGAAATGATGCTTTCCGAGTCACAGGAGCGCATGCTGCTTGTAGTTAAGAAGGGTCGTGAAAACGAAATCGTCGAATTGTTTTCGAAATATGGCCTTGAAGCCGTATCGATTGGAAGAGTAACGGATGATCACCAGTTGACACTATTCCATCAGGGCGAAAAAGTAGCACAGGTGCCGGTGGATGCACTTGCCGAGGATGCACCAGTCTATCATAAACCATCAAATGAGCCGCAGTTTTTCCGCGATTTCCAAGCAATGAACGTAAAAGCTCCTGTGGTTACAGATTATAAAGAGACTCTTTTGAATCTATTGGCACAGCCTACTATTGCCAGCAAAGAGTGGGTGTACAACCAATATGATTATATGGTGAGAACAAATACAGTCGTAGCGCCGGGCTCTGATGCCGCAGTTGTCCGCATTCGAGGAACGAAAAAGGCGCTTGCAATGACAACAGACTGCAATTCGCGTTACTTATACTTAGACCCTGAAAACGGAGGGAAAATCGCTGTAGCCGAGGCAGCTAGAAATATTGTATGTTCCGGCGGAGAACCCCTTGCTATTACAGATTGCTTGAATTTCGGCAACCCGGAAAAGCCAGAGATTTTCTGGCAGCTTGAGCAAGCGGCAGACGGAATGAGCGAAGCATGCAGAACGCTGAAAACGCCGGTAATTGGCGGTAATGTTTCGCTCTACAATGAAACAAATGGTGAAGCAGTATACCCAACCCCTGTAGTAGGCATGGTAGGGCTTATTGAAGATACAGCACATATCACGACACAAACGTTTAAAGATGCGGGTGATTTGATTTATATCATCGGCGAGGCAAAGGAAGAGTTTGGTGGAAGTGAACTCCAAAAGATGGTAGAAGGAAAGATCTTTGGGAGTGCCCCAGCCATTGATTTAGAAATCGAACAAAAGCGCCAATCCCAATTGCTTCAAGCGATTCGATCAGGACTTGTTAAATCCGCTCATGACATATCTGAAGGTGGACTATCTATCGCACTAGCTGAATCATTATTTGGCCAAAATCAACTGGGAGCAAAAGTATCTATAAAAGGTACTGAATCAGCAGCGCTCTTTGGTGAAACACAATCTCGTTTCCTTCTATCGATTAAGGAGGCAAATCAAGCTGCATTTGAAGCAGTGATGGATGATGCAGTATGTCTCGGGAAAGTGACGTCCACTCCAAAGCTTATCGTTCATAACGAAAAAGGAGAGCTACTAATAGATGCGGCTGTCCAAGAATTGCAGGATGTGTGGAAAGGAGCAATCCCATGCTTGCTGAATTAAAGGGTTTAAATGAAGAATGCGGCGTATTTGGGATATGGGGCCATCAGGATGCAGCAAATATTACATATTACGGACTCCATAGCCTTCAACACAGAGGGCAAGAAGGC
This sequence comes from Rummeliibacillus sp. TYF-LIM-RU47, assembly GCF_008638315.1. Taxonomy (NCBI): domain Bacteria; kingdom Bacillati; phylum Bacillota; class Bacilli; order Caryophanales; family Caryophanaceae; genus Rummeliibacillus; species Rummeliibacillus sp. TYF-LIM-RU47. The sequence continues at coordinate 612,840 of NZ_VVIR01000001.1, forward strand.
TGCGGAATGGTTTTAACAGATGGAAAAAATCTAACTGGTGTAAAAGGCGAAGGGCTTGTCACAGAAATATTCACATCAGAAAAAATGCAAGGACTTTCTGGGCATGCGGCGATTGGACATGTACGTTATGCAACAGCAGGAGGTGGCGGATATGAAAATGTCCAGCCATTCCTCTTTAACTCACAAAGCGGTGGGCTTGCACTGGCGCACAATGGAAATCTAGTGAATGCGGCACAGTTAAAAGATCAGCTAGAAGCACAGGGAAGCATTTTTCAGACCACTTCAGACACGGAAGTTCTTGCTCATTTAATTAAACGCGGTGGTTTCGCAGATTTGAAGACGCGTGTTAAAAATGCACTTGGGATGTTAAAGGGAGCTTATGCTTTTTTAATCATGACCGAGACGGAAATGATGGTAGCTCTTGATCCACATGGTCTTAGGCCATTGTCTTTAGGAAAGATTGGCGATGGGGTTGTAGTAGCTTCTGAAACATGCGCCTTAGACATCGTCGGTGCACAATTTATACGGGATATTGAACCGGGTGAGCTTGTGATTATTAATGAGGAAGGCATTCACTCAGAGAGATTCGCACATGCGACACAGCGCTCGATGTGTTCAATGGAATATGTTTATTTCTCTCGTCCTGACAGCAATGTAGATGGAATTAATGTTCATACAGCGCGTAAAAATTTGGGAAAACAGCTGGCACTAGAATCAGTGATCCATGCAGATGTCGTGACAGGGGTGCCCGATTCTGGCGTTTCAGTAGCGATTGGCTATGCGGAAGCATCTGGTATTCCATACGAGATGGGCCTCATTAAAAACCGTTATGTCGGACGGACATTTATCCAGCCATCACAGTCTCTCCGGGAGCAAGGTGTGAAAATGAAGCTGTCACCTGTGAGAGGCGTTGTAGAAGGTAAACGCGTAGTCATGGTCGATGATTCGATCGTACGGGGAACAACAAGCAAACGAATTGTAGCGATGTTGAAAGAAGCGGGAGCGAAAGAAGTGCATGTTTGTATCAGTTCACCACCTATTAAAAATCCTTGCTTTTATGGTATCGATACATCAACGCAAGACGAACTGATTGCATCGAAACTGTCAGTCGAGGAGCTGTGTGAACTGATTGGAGCAGACTCTCTTACTTTCTTAAGTGTAGAGGGCATGGTCAAGGGAATTGGCAGGCCTTATGCAGATGGAGGGCAATGCTTAGCATGTTTTACAGGGCAATACCCAACGGAAATTTATCCGGCATCAGAACCTGTATCGGAAAATCTAACAGTGGAAGAAGTAAAATTGGGAGCTAACTGACGCTCAACAATTAATCTCGGTAAAAAATAAAATGCTCAAAAGGAGTCATTCCATGGCAAATGCATACAAACAAGCTGGTGTAGATATTGAAGCCGGCTATGAATCCGTAGAACGCATGAAAAAACATGTGGCAAGAACGATGAGACCAGAAGTGATGAGTGGACTTGGCGGCTTCGGCGGACTATTTGACCTTTCCACACTAGGTTTAAAGGAACCTGTCTTAGTATCAGGAACAGATGGTGTAGGGACAAAGCTTCTTCTAGCGATGAAGATGGGACGCCATGACACAATCGGCATTGACTGTGTCGCAATGTGTGTAAACGATATTGCCGTACAGGGTGCACAGCCGCTTTATTTTCTTGATTATATCGCGTTGGGTAAAGCAGTGCCGGAACGTATTGAAGACATCGTGAAAGGAATTGCTGTAGGCTGTGAGCAAGCAGGCTGTGCATTGATTGGCGGCGAGACAGCTGAAATGCCTGGCATGTATGATGCAGATGAATATGATGTGGCTGGTTTCGCTGTAGGAGCATGCGAGAAATCTCAATTAATCACAGGTGAATCTATCCAGCCTGGCGATGCGATTATTGGCCTTGCTTCAAGTGGTATTCATAGCAATGGTTTTTCATTAGTACGAAAAGTTATTGAAGATATGCCTTTGGATCAGTATGTGGAAGAGATTAACGGAGTACTAGGCGATGTGCTGCTTACACCTACGAGAATTTATGTACGAGCTATTCAGGCTGCGGTGCAAGAAATTGATATCAAAGGGATGGCCCATATTACAGGTGGAGGTTTTGTAGAAAATCTTCCTCGCATGCTGCCAGCCGGAGTAGGAGCAGCTGTGAAACTCGACACCTGGAAGGTTCACCCAATATTTTCTTTATTGCAGAAAAAAGGGCAAATCTCAACGCATGAAATGTATCAAATCTTTAATATGGGCATTGGTTTGGCTGTGATCGTGAAGCGTGAAGACGCCGAACGTGCTGTAGCTCATTTTAAAAAATCAGGTGAAGAAGCATATATTATTGGCGAAACAGTCGCAGGGGAAGGAGTGTCGTTTGCCTAATGAAAAAAATTGCTATTTTTGCATCAGGCAACGGCTCAAACTTTCAATCCATCATGGAAGCTGAAGCAAAGAAAGAACTAAAAATAAAAACGTCCCTTCTTGTCTGTGATAATCACGAGGCTTATGTTCTACAACGTGCCCAAAAATTGGGGATTCCTATTTTTTGTTTTAATCCAAAGGAATACGAAGATAAAAAAGCATATGAAGAAGTAATCCTAGAGCATTTACTTGCAGAAGGAGTGGAATATCTCATTTTAGCAGGCTATATGCGCCTTATTGGGCCGACCATTCTACGGGAATACGAAGGACGAATTATTAATATCCATCCTTCACTACTTCCAGCTTTTCCTGGTAAAGATGCAATTGGGCAGGCACTGGATGCAAAGGCAAAGGAGACAGGCGTCACCGTCCATTATGTGGACGAAGGCATGGATACAGGACCTGTCATTGCACAGGAGTCCGTGCGAATTTATGAGAATGACACGGAAGAGTCGTTGAAGAAATGTATTCAAATAGTAGAACACCGTCTTTATCCATCTGTATTAAAAGAACTATTTCAACAAGAGCATGTAAACATAGGTTGAGGAGGAATCATCATGTCTAAACGAGCATTGCTGAGTGTATCAGATAAAAAAGGGATTATTGAATTTGCGAAGGGTTTAAAGAATGCTGGCTTTGAAATTATTTCTACAGGCGGTACAAAAAAGGCACTGTTGGATGAAGGCATTGAAGTGACAGGCATCAGTGAAGTGACCGGTTTTCCTGAAATTTTGGAAGGACGAGTAAAGACACTCCATCCAATGGTTCATGGAGCACTGTTAGCGAAGCATGGGGAAGAAAGCCATCTTCGTCAAATAGAAGAGCATGGCATCGCACCCATTCAGCTTGTTTGCGTCAATTTATATCCATTCCAACAAACCATTGAAAAAACAGATGTAACTTGGGAAGAAGCCATCGAAAATATTGATATCGGAGGACCATCGATGCTTCGGTCAAGTGCTAAAAACCATCAATATGTTACGGCGGTTGTTGACCCAGCAGATTATGAAGGCATCCTTTTAGAATTAGCCCATACAGGAAGTGTTTCATTTGAAACAAATCGGAAGCTAGCTGCGAAGGTTTTTCGCCATACAGCAGCCTATGACACGATGATTGCCCAATATATGACAGAGCTATCAGGGGAAGAAAATCCGGAAAGCCTAACAGTGACTTATCGATTAAAACAATCCTTGCGTTACGGAGAGAATCCACATCAGAAAGCTGCATTCTATGAAAAGCCACTAGGCTCTCTTTTCTCAATCGCTAAAGCAAAACAGCTTCATGGAAAAGCACTTTCCTACAACAATATCAATGATGCAGACGCGGCCATTCAAATTGCCAAGGAATTTGCAGAACCCGCAGCGGTTGCTGTGAAGCATAGTAATCCTTGTGGTGTAGGTAAAGGCGACACAATAGCCGAAGCTTTTGCCAAAGCGTTTGAAGCAGATGAAACTTCTATTTTCGGAGGAATAGTGGCTTTAAATCGAACTGTTGATGTAAAAACAGCTGAGAAACTCAGCGGCATTTTCTTGGAAATTATTATCGCTCCTTCATTTACACCAGAAGCGCTCAATCTTTTAAAAGCGAAGAAGAATATTCGTCTGTTAACTATTCCATTTGAGGCTGGTTCAAATGTAGAAAGAAGAATCTCTTCCATTGAAGGCGGGCTGTTGGTACAAGATAGTGATAATGCCAAGCTAGATGAAACGACAACTACAGTGCCTACAAAACGGAAGCCGACTGAAACAGAGTGGCAAGCGTTGAAATTTGGCTGGAAGGTTGTGAAACATGTTAAATCCAATGCAATCGTTGTCTCCAACGATCGAATGACACTTGGTGTGGGAGCAGGTCAAATGAACCGAATAGGCGCAGCTAGCATCGCCTTAGAACAGGCAGGAGAAAAAGCAGCAGGCAGTATTATGGCTTCAGATGCCTTTTTCCCAATGGAGGATACAGTAGAAGCTGCTGCTAAAGCGGGCATTACGGCCATTATTCAGCCTGGAGGTTCTATTAGAGATATGGATTCTATACAAAAAGCGGATGAATATGGAATTGCCATGGTATTCACAGGAGTTCGACATTTTAAACATTAACAATGAGGTGATTGGATGAAGGTACTTGTAGTGGGACGTGGTGGCAGAGAACACGCTATTGCGAGAAAACTTGCAGAGAGCGAGCATGTTGATAGAGTTTTTGTAGCACCAGGAAACCCAGGAATGGCAGATGTTGCTGAACTATGCAACATCCATGAAAATGACCATATCGGACTCATCGCATTTGCAAAAGAAAATCAAATTACATTCACTATAGTAGGTCCTGAAATACCTTTGATGGATGGCCTAGTAGACGATTTTGAGGAGGCTGGACTGCGTGCGTTTGGACCTTCAAAGCTTGCGGCAGAGATTGAAGGAAGCAAATCATATGCAAAGGATCTAATGAAAAAATACAGCATCCCAACAGCACATTATAAAACATTTACTGACTTCGCTCTTGCTAAATCTTACATTATGGAAAAAGGGGCACCAATTGTATTGAAAGCAGATGGCCTAGCTGCTGGTAAAGGTGTAATAGTGGCTATGACAGAAGAAGAGGCGCTGCAGGCATTGTCAGAATTAACATGCGAAAAATTGGTGATCGAAGAATTTTTAGAAGGAGAGGAGTTTTCCTTCATGGCATTTGTAAATGGAGAAAAAGTGTATCCTTTGGCTATTGCACAGGACCACAAACGAGCTTTTGATGGAGATGCGGGCCCGAATACGGGAGGAATGGGGGCATACTCGCCTGTTCCACAAATTTCAAAAGAGATCGTGCAGGAAGCACTTGATCATATTTTGATGCCGACCGCAAAAGCGATGGCTACAGAAGGGCGCCCATTTACTGGTGTACTGTATGCCGGGCTAATTTTAACCGATGCTGGTCCTAAAGTGATTGAATTTAACGCTCGATTTGGTGATCCGGAAACACAAGTGGTCTTGCCACGTCTTGGTTCTGATTTAGCAGAGGCTATCGAAACTGTTTTGGATGGACGAGACATGGAGCTTGAATGGAAAGAAGAGGCTGTGCTAGGCGTAGTTGTTGCAGCTGAAGGCTATCCAAGGGATTATACAAAAGGAATTTCACTTGATGGAATGGAAACAATATCTTCTGATGTACATATCTATCATGCTGGAACAGCTCAATCTAAAGACGGTAAATGGATTTCAGATGGCGGAAGAATTCTAGTTGTCGCAGCTGAAGGAACTGATTTGGAAGATGCACATAAAACAGTGTATGAAGAAATCAAAAAAATAAAGAACGATGGCTTGCATTGGCGAAATGATATCGGCAACCGAGCATTGAAACTGAACCAGCCCGCACTCTAAGCGGCTGGTTTTTTTGTTGTTGAAGCTTATATGCAGGTTTATAAGAGAATAAAATCGAAATTATTGAAAAAGTTAGTAAGTAATGTTACAGGATTGTAAATGTTCTATTAAGTAGTGTAAATTTACAAGCAATTTATTTTAATTACTGATATGCTATTTTTGCAAACAGCACATATTATATACTAACTTTTTCAGGGGGATTTTATGTTTAGTCGAAAGAAAGTAGATCCATTTTTTGATGCCTTAGTTAAAATATCAGTGAATGTACAAGAAGCCTTGCATTTTGCCAATGATTTTCGAATTAAAAATTTTGAGGATCTACAGGAAATTAGCACAAAAATGAAAAAGTATGAAACTGACGGTGACACGTTGATTCATGAGTTAATTGTGATGTTGAATAAATCGTTTATGACTCCAATTGAACGTGAAGATATTTTGGCACTAGCCAACAGCATGGATGATGTACTGGACGGCATGGAAGAATGTATTGCACATTTTGATATGTTTGCGTTAACAGATATTGATGAATCTATGAATACATTTATCGAATATATTGTGAAGAGTACGGATGAAATTGTGAAAGCAATGGAGAAATTGCAAAATAAAAATCTAACAAGCATGCGTGAAAATGCAATTTTAATAAAAGATTACGAAAGTAAATGTGATGAAGTACTGCGTGTATCCATTAAACAGTTATTCTTACATGAAAAAGACCCAATCCGCATTATTCAATTTAAAGATATTTATGAGCAACTAGAAGATATTGCGGATGAATGTCAAAAAGTAGCAAATACAATGGAAACCATCATTATGCGTAATGCATAGAAAGTGAGTGCAGCATGGATTCAATCATACTATTAACAGTTCTCGTTGTTATTTTCGCTTTAGCATTTGATTTTATCAATGGGTTCCACGATACAGCTAATGCGATTGCCACTTCAGTTTCCACAAGAGCATTATCGCCAAAAGTAGCTGTTATGATGGCTGCTGTAATGAACTTTATCGGAGCTATCACTTTTACAGGAGTTGCTAAAGCCATTACTAAGGATATTGTCGATCCTTTCGCCTTAGAGAATGGGTCAGTTGTGATTCTCGCAGCATTAATAGCAGCGATTATATGGAATCTAGTGACATGGTATTTCGGTATTCCATCTAGTTCCTCGCATGCCATCATTGGATCGATTGCAGGCGCAGCAATTGCAGCTGCAGGCTTTAGCATCTTGAATTACGGTGGTTTCCTTAAAATTTTGGAAGCATTGCTTCTTTCGCCGTTCATTGCGATTGCAATGGGGTTCATTGTGATGTCTCTTTTCAAAGTCATCTTTAAAAAGGCACATCTTTATAAGACCAATAAAGGGATCCGCTACTTGCAAATTTGCACAGCAGCGATTCAATCATTTACACACGGCACAAATGATGCCCAAAAAGCTATGGGTATTATGACAATGGCGTTAATTGCTGCCGGCTGGCAAACAGGCGATGACATTCAAACATGGGTGCGGATTGCAGCAGCTACAGCAATGGGGTTAGGTACGTCTATCGGAGGCTATAAAATTATCAAAACTGTAGGCGGCAAAATTATGAAGCTTCGCCCAATTAATGGTGCTGCTGCAGACTTAGCATCTGCCTCCATTATCTTCGGTGCGACGCTGATCCATTTGCCTGTAAGTACAACTCATGTTATTTCTTCATCTATTATGGGTGTAGGCGCGGCACAACGAGTAAAAGCTGTTAAATGGGGAGTAGCCCGCAAAATTGTTATGACATGGATTATTACGATGCCAACGTCGGCTGCCTTAGCTGCCATTTGTTATTTTATACTAAATTTAATATTTTAATAGAATTAGGCTGTCAATCTCTTTTGGGGTTGGCAGTTTTTATTGTGTATGAATTGTTTGTATGTAGAATAACTTTGGAGGTTTCCTATGAAGAAAAAGATGGTATGGAATTTTAAATCAAAATAAAAAAGCAGGCGCTCATCTGCCTGCTAATAGAAAAGAACTCCCAGCAATCCGTGCTGTTATGGAGTTCCTTTTTGTGATGATTTACGAATAAATCTCACGTAGGTTTGGCACCTAATTGTATATTATAGTCCGGTTTTTAAAAAAGACAAGCTATTTTTACTGAAATGAATCATTTGTAGGATGAAATGCAAACAAAAGCCTTGCACAGGAATTGTGCAAGGCTCTTATTTGAGATTATTGAGTCTTACTTGTGTAAGAATCTCCATCTATCATAATTTTCAAAACAACAAATGTCAATACGTTGTATCGTTTTGATGTGAAATACGTAGAATTAGTGGAATAAACCAGATTTTCTGGATTTCTCGGTCATTTTTAAAGTCATGGTTTGCATTTGCTTTTTAAAAATACTTCCAAATAACAGGATAAATAGCAAGACGCCACCTAGGAAGGTTAAGTCTAAAATGACCTTCTGCCAAATGATTCCGCCAATAGATTCTCTAGCCAAGGAAATCGCGTAGGTAAAGGGAAGGTAAGGATTAATAATCTGGAAAAACTTAGGTAGCAAAACGACAGGATATGTCCCGCCTGAACCTGCCAGCTGCAATACAAGCAGGACAATGGATAAGGCTTTTCCGATATTTCCGAAGACTGAAACGAGCGTGTAAACAATGGTCATGAATACAATGCTGATGAATAAGCTAAAGAGTAAAAAAGGAAGCGGTGCTTGTACGGAGACTTTTAAGAGGAAAAGGTCGCCTAATACAATAATTAGCGCTTGCAAAAGGCCAATCGTCCAAAATGTCAGCAACTTACCAAAGTATACTTCTCGAACAGTATATTGCTTATCCTCTACGTCTGTCGCCAATAATGAAACAAGCAATAGTCCGCCGACCCAAATGGCCAGAACAGAATAAAACGGAGCCATGCCAGTACCATAATTAGGTATAGGGAATACGCGATGTTCTTTCATCTTAATAGGTTCTTCAAAAAAGGTTTTTTCAGCGGTCGGATTATTGATGAGCAATTGGATGACACTGTTAAGATTTGTTTCTTTCTCGAAACTGCGTATTTGATTGGCGAGCTTTTGTACACGGCTATGAATAAGCGGATAATCAGCAATTGCTTTTTGTAATCCTTGGTTGGCGCTAGCTAATGCACTATCAGATACATTTAATAAGCGTGTTATTTCAGGGAAAGTGGACTGGATATCTGTCAATATACCCTTCGTTCCTGTTAGCATCTCTTTTATATGGTTGATATGTGAATCGATTGTAGGTTGAATAACATTGTCGAATTCATTCGTAAAATTCGTTAGGCCAGTGAGGGCAGTATCTGAAAACTCCCGTAGCTTTCCAACCCTTTCAGAAAGCCCTTGTACTTGGTCTGTGTTTGATTGTATATTTTGCTTCAGGGTTTCCATGGCTTGTTGAGCATTCGCTGTTTGCTGTAGAGCCTTGTCTAACGCTTGACGGTCCTCCGCTGTTTGTTGATCATTGCTGTTTTGTTGCAGTGTTGTCAGGGCAGTATGAATAGCGGTCAATTTTTCAATTGCAGTACTCGCTTGCTGGTTTAGTTTATTATGCATATCTGTCAAAGTGGCAGGCGTGAAGTTATCGTTGTTTAAGGCTGTAATGAGATCTTGGGCAGATGTAGCAATATGCTGGATTTTTTCAACATCATTTCTTACTTGGGGTTTGAGCGAATTTATTTTCGTTTCTGCATTATTGATGAAAGTTAATGTCTGATTGATTGTGGAAAGACCATCTTGTGTTAAAGCCTTTGCTTCTGGCAAATCCTTTTTGGCTTTTTGAAGAATTTGACCAGCGCTATTGAGGTCCTTTTGCGCTCGTTGAAGCTTGTTGAAAATAGACGGTAAATCTCTTTCTAGAGTGAAAACCAAATTTTTAAAGTTTTCGATATCAGGCAATTCTTCCTGCATCGTTACGCCAAGCCTGTTCATAATATCAAAGATAATACCATTCACTGTTCCGATAAATTTGCTGCTCATTGATTCGACTAAAACACTAGCACCTTTGCTCGTGATTTTCGGAGCAATAGAATTAATCTTTTCGTTTACAAAGTAATCCATCTTGGCGCGTTGGGGCTGCCCGCTTGTGACAGTCGCTAGTTCCTTAGAAAACCCTTTAGGGATGATGATGACAGAGAAATAGTCTCCATTATTCAAACGATCCAACGCCTTAGCCCTTGTTGTAAACTTCCAATCCATATCATGGTTGTCTTTTAGTTGCTCTACTAATTCCTTCCCTGCATTAAACGAGCGGTTCCCAGCTGTTGCTCCCTGATCTTCATTAACGATGGCAACGGGGATCTGATTGGTTTTTCCGTAAGGATCCCAAGAAGCAGCGATGTTAAGCCAAGCATAAAGAGAGGGTAGAATAATTAGTCCCAATATGATAATGGCTGAACTACCGTTTATGACAATATTTTTTATATCTCTTTTATAAATTTGGATGCTTTTGTTCATTCCTGTCTCCACCTTTTTTTGAAAGTGAAAAAAGCATGTATACGGATAGTTGCGTATACATGCTTGAAGTAAGATGAAGGTAGATGTTAGATCGTTAACTCATCTTGTCGTTCAAAACGTTCTGTATTTTGCAAATACAAAAATCCTTCATCTTCTAGCTCCTGTTGACGTTCCAGTGATAGTCCAATTGATAAATCCCCTGAAAATAAAGATTCCCACCAAGTGTCTGTTTTTATCATATTAATGACTCCCTTCGCGACTAGTATTCATTTTTCACAAATGGTACAATTTGAAAAAAGACAGTGCGTACTGGCAAAATCAACATTCTATTTAGCTGAAATTAGTATGGATAAGTTGGTTTTTTTTATACTTTGTAGGAGGGATTTTATGGCGAATTTTACTGTACAAGATATTGAAAACATGATCGCGTTGCAACGAGAATATTATATGTCGGGTTCAACAAAAACACTGGAATTCCGTAGAGAACAGTTAAAGAAATTAAAGGGATCCATTCAACGAAATGAAAAAGAAATAATGAACGCATTAAATCAAGATTTACATAAGAGTGAGTTTGAGGCTTACTCGACAGAAGTCGGTATTGTATTAGAAAGCATCGGTTTTATGCTGAAGTATTTAGAAGAATGGATGCATCCTATAGCTGTTCCTACTCCGATCTATTTCCAACCTGCCAAAAGCATGGTGGTTCGAGAGCCATATGGTGTTTCATTAATCATTGGCCCATTTAATTATCCATTCCAGCTTGTCATGGAGCCGTTGATTGGCGCCATTATTGGTGGAAATACAGCAATTGTGAAGCCATCAGAGTCTGCTCCACACACAGCAGCTGTCATACAAAAAATAGTTGAAGAAACATTTGAAGAACGCTATGTACGTATGGTAGAGGGCGAAGTGGAGGAAACATCCATTCTTATCCATGCACCTTTTGATTTTGTGTTTTTTACAGGAAGTGTAGGAGTAGGGAAAATCGTAGCCAAAGCATGTGCCGAACGATTAACACCACATGTGCTTGAGCTAGGTGGTAAAAGCCCGGCCATTGTAGATCATACAGCTAATATTGAAGTAGCAGTAAAACGTATTGTGTGGGGGAAATTTTTAAATGCAGGCCAAACATGTGTGGCACCGGATTATGTGCTTGTCCACGAATCAGTGAAAGTAACTTTCATCCGCCATTTGAAAAAAACGTTGCAAAAGTTTTATGGGTCCAATCCACAAGAGAGTTCGGACTTTGGACGTATTATCAATACCAAACAGTTCGATCGGCTGAATGAACTGCTCACAAAGGAAAAGGAACATCTCTTGTTTGGCGGGAAAGTAGACAGAAAAGATTTGTATATTGAACCTACTGTTTTACAAGATATCAGGTGGGATAATCCTGTGATGGAAGATGAGATTTTTGGTCCGATCCTTCCTTTATTAGTGTATGATGATTTGCCTGAGGCTATATATCGGATCAAGCAGAAGCCAAAACCACTAGCGGCTTATTTCTTTTCTGAGACCGAAAAAGCCATTCAATACTTTTTAGATGAATTGCCATTTGGCGGAGGGTGCATTAACGATACGATGGCACATGTAGGGAATACCCACCTGCCATTTGGAGGAGTTGGTCCATCAGGTATCGGCAATTATCACGGTAAGGCTAGTTTTGAATGCTTTACACATCCCAAATCTATTCTTAAACGATCTAGTAAACTAGCGAATAATTTATTGTATCCACCTTATAAGCAAAAGGCAAAGTTGATTCGCACTGTTTTGCGATAAAGAAAAAATGAGAAATCTCTATGCTTAAGGGGGAGAAGAATAAATATGAGAAAAATTGTTTATGGCTTCTTAATTGTCTGTGCACTGAGTGGTTGTTCCCAGAAAGAATATATCGATGATGCGGAAGACGATGCACCACTTATAGCAGATGTGAAAATTCCGCGTACTGTTTTCAATTCAACCAAAAAAAATCAGGCTCTTAACAAAGAGGAAATGAAACGTAGCATACAAACCTACCTAGATAGTGATGAAAAATTAGAACGTGCTAGTGAACCATTTGAGGACAATATTTATGACGGTGAGAAATTATCTAAAAGTGAATCAAAAAAGCTGAACAGGATTAACAAGCTTATAAAAGAAAATGATGAATCCTTCTCACAATATATCTCGAATAATACCTTACCGGAAGGGTATCAAGAAGAATCTGAAAGAATCAGCCGTTATATAACGGCCTCAAATGAATATATTCATGAATTAAACAAAATGATTGATAAGGTTAGTGATGGGGATTTTTCTAAATTAAACATGGGTTCACTCATTGAGAAAAATGGGGTAGTCAATGGCAAAGAACAGAAAAAAATAGAAGCATTCCTTGATAAGGAAAATATTCAAACAATAGCATTTGGACGTGAAGGTACTAAATAGAGATTTGCTGATAATCCGTGAATATATTCGGAGCCAAATGTATGTATAGGCTCAACCCTTTTAGATCAAGTAATTATTATAAAAAGAGGCAATAGCTATTCTGTTTTTGGATAGAAATTGTCTCTTTTCATATGTTTAAATTAGCTATGTTATTAAGCGGAAAAGAAGAGAAAAAAGAAACTAGAGAGGATGAGTCTGTGCTCTCTGTTACAGTCAAAAAAGCGAGTATGAGAACGATTTCACATTCCATACTCGCAGTTGCCTAAAAGGAAGACTTTTCACTGCCTCCTATCAAAATTTTATTAAATACAAAATAGCTTTATTGTAACTCCTTACGATTCAGACAGCATTTCTAGGAAAATGGATATTTCAGTTCCTTCACCAACGCTGCTGTTGATTTCTATCCATCCTTTATGCTCTTGTATAATTTTTTCAGAGATCATCATACCAAGCCCTGTCCCTGCATCTTTTGTTGTATAAAATGGCTCGAAAATATGTTGAATGACTTCCTCAGACATTCCTTGCCCGTTATCTGCGACTCGGATCGCACAATAACCTTCTTCTGCTTCTTTAATCGAAATCCTAATGGTGCCATCTGTTTCAATCGCTTCGATTGCGTTTTTTATCAAATTTATTAAGACCTGTTTGATTTGATTAGAGTCACCTCTTAATACGATATTGTTAGCCGGAATATCCTCTAGTAGACAAATATTTTTCATTTGTAACTCTGGTTTGAACAATAATAAGATATCAGATACCACATGTTTAACATCAAAATCTCTCACTTGTTTTGAATGAGGTTTCGACAGAACTAAGAACTCGCTAATGATTAAATTTATACGGTCAATCTCTGCGTTAATTAGATTAGTATAGTAGGTATAAGGCGAATTTTGCTCATTATTCATCATTTGAACAAAACCAGAAATCACCGTTAAAGGATTACGAATTTCATGAGCCACCCCAGCAGCAATTTCACCTGCAACTTTTAACTTTTCTGACTGGATTCGCATTTGTTCGGCTTCTTTTTTATAGGATATATCTCTAGTAATGACAGATGTGGCAATCACCTTGCCTTCATCGTCAAGTATCGGTGAAAGTGTTACTTGTGCATCAAAGTAAGTACCGTCTTTTTTCATATCCTTTGTCTCAAATAGGTGGAAGCTTTCTCCATTTAACAAATGGCGTAAACGCTCATTTGCATACGCTAAATTTTCTGGTGGAACAAGCGGAATTGCATTTCCAATACACTCTTCTTTACGCCATCCGTACAATTTTTCAAATGCAGGGTTTACTGCCACTACACGTCCTTCCAAATCAAAAACGGCGATACTATCTTTTGCATTTTCAAAGAATAGGTGCAGGTAGCCTTCTTTTGACAATAATTCTTGCTGTTTCTCCTCAGCTACTTGTTCAACCTTTTTCCATCTATAATTCAAATAGTTGCTTTGAATAATACCAATTACCGCTAAGAATATAAAAATTAAAAAGAATATCGTCATATCTGTTGAATTATAGAATTTAGAAAAGGGCTCATAATGAAATTTTAATAGAAAATAAAATTCAATCAATGAGATAGACATCATAGCAAAATTCAGCCAAAATGAATGATAGATAGCTAAGATAAAAAGTAATAATATAAAGAGGACCAAATGATGTGTATAATTAAAGTATAGATTAATCAGTACAACAAATGAATTGAGTCCTATTGCCAACAGAATACAAATCAATCGTTCATCAATCTTAAAATAGGTTAATATACCAATACAGATACAAAATAGAATAGACGAAAGCGTTAAGAGTTGGCCATCATCTATTAATCCAAGTAAATTAATCAATGTATGAAAAATGGTCGCCGCTACTAAAATTAACAGTACGAAGCGATTCTTTTTTCTTAATATGGTAGAGTGCTTCATTAAGACACCTCGGAAGTACTAAATATTTTCATACTTCCATCATACATGATTTTACGTTGTCGTAAAATGTCCTATTTTGATATGATGAGAGAACAAGTAGGGGGAATTGCATTGAAAAATAGATTTAACGAAGAAGAAACAGTTGAATTGCTAGAAAAATTAGTGAATATTGCAAGTCCATCAGGCTATACAACAAAAATTATGAATTTTATCAGTGAATATTTGGAAGATAATAATGTTCCATTCATCAAAACAAATAAGGGCGCTGTCATTGCTACACTTGAAGGCAAGAATACGCAACGCCATCGCTTGCTGACAGCTCATGTTGATACATTGGGCGCGATGGTAAAAGAAATCAAATCAAACGGTCGCCTGGCGCTGACGATGGTGGGCGGTTTCAGATGGAATGCTGTAGAGGGTGAGTCCTGTACCATCCATACAGCTTCCGGCAAAAAAATCCGAGGTACCATTCTCATGCACGAAACATCTGTTCATGTCTACAAGAAAGCAGGCGACCTGCCCCGCAATGAGGAACACATCGAAGTACGAGTTGATGAAAAGGTGTTTAATGAAAAGGACAGCCGATCAATCGGTATAGAAGTAGGCGACTTTATTTCTTTTGATGCCCGTTATGAAGCAACTGAAACAGGTTTCATTAAATCTAGACATCTGGATGATAAAGCAAGCGCAGCTATACTGCTTCAATTCGTGAAAACAATCGTGGCTGAAAAGATCGAATTGCCGTATACAACGCATTTTTATATTTCAAACAACGAGGAAATTGGCTATGGAGGCAATGCAAGCATACCTTCTGAGGTTGTCGAATATATAGCTGTAGATATGGGAGCGATTGGTGACGGCCAATCATCTGATGAATATACTGTTTCCATTTGTGCGAAGGATTCAAGCGGTCCTTATCACTATGAGCTGACACAGCATTTAGTCAAGCTCGCAAAAGAAAGCAACATAGATTATAAACTAGATATTTATCCTTACTATGGTTCAGATGCTTCTGCCGCCATTCGCGCTGGTTTTGATATACGGCATGCATTATTTGGTGCAGGGATTGAGTCATCTCACGCGTATGAACGGACACATATTGATTCAATTAAGAATACAGCTCAACTTGTATCTGCGTATGTGGCGTCAACCATGTGTGACGAGTAATAGGAGGAAATAAAGAATGCAAGCAACACAGTTATTACAATGTTTACCGAGTAAAAAAATCATTGGGACATTGCCAGATCAAATAAAAAACATTGCGATTGATTCTCGTGGTGTAGAACCCAAAAGTATATTTATATGCATTAAAGGCTATACAGTCGATGGACATGACTTTGCCCAAAATGCGGTTGACCAAGGCGCTACTATTATCGTTACTGAAAAGCAACTTGATTTGTCAGGAGATGTAACGCAAGTCATCGTTAGCGATACAAATCGTGCGCTTGGCCTATTGTCGGCACGATTTTTTGACTATCCATCAACAGACTTGATAATGTTCGGCGTGACGGGAACAAACGGCAAAACAAGTGTCGCTACAATGATCGAAAATATTTTATTGGGGCTTGGCGTTCGTTCTGCTTTAAAGGGAACTATTGGCTTTAATTTGAACGGAATTTTATACGAATCGGGCAACACAACAAGTGATGCATTATCTACACAACAAATGATATTCCGCGCCAAAGCGGAGAGCTGCGAAACAATGGTAATGGAAGTTTCCTCTCACGGTCTTGTTTTAGGCCGTGTTGCCGGCGTGGATTTTGATGTTGCTATTTTTACGAACTTAACACATGACCATCTTGACTTCCATGGATCGATGGAGGAATACGGAAATGCAAAAGGTTTGTTATTCTCTCAGCTTGGCCAAGATCTTGAGAAAGATAAACATGCTGTATTAAATGCAGATGATGAGTGGTCTGAAAAATATGCGGGTCTTACCCCATATCCAATATGGACTTATGGTCTGCACAATGAAGACGCATTGTTTAGAGCCATTAACTGTGAGTATCATGACCATCACACCTATTTTGACATGGTAACGCCAGAAGGAACATTTAGCGTTGAATTGCAATTGCTTGGCGAATTTAATATTTATAATGCTTTAGCTGCTACAGCCGCATTATATTGCAAAGGATATAAAGTACAAGAAATTATTGAACAGCTAGAACAATTAAAACCTGTAAAAGGCCGTATGGAACAAGTATCGCCAAAGAATTTCCCTATACAAATCTTCGTTGATTATGCTCATACACCTGATGCAATTGAAAAAGCTATTACAGCTGCAATGCCATATAAGAAAAATAAGCTCATTTTTCTAATAGGCACAGGCGGCAACCGTGACCAATTAAAACGTCCGGATATGGCTAAAAAAGCCTCTGCAGCTGATTATGTTATATTAACGACAGATGATCCGCGCTATGAAGAATATGGCAGCATTCTAAGTGGTTTAGAAAAAGGGATGCAGCATGATCAATATCGTTGTATCGGTGATCGTGCAGAAGCTGTACGCCATGCAATCGAAGTGGCTGAACCCGGCGATGTTATTTTGTTTGCAGGGAAAGGTCATGAGGATTATCAAATCATTGGCAATGAAAAATACCCGCACAGCGATGCAGAGATTGCTCTAGCAGCTGCAAGGGAAAAATTCAACTTACCTAATCGATAATTAAAATTACATCATTTAAGAAAAGTGAGGGTATGAATACCCTCACTTTTTTTGATATAATTGCAAGGTTAAGTTTTAATTAAAAAACGGCGAAGTTATAATTCTACAAGAAAATGGGATAACTGATTGTGAAGGTATTCCAAATCTTTCATTAAAATTAAAATATAAAAATTCACTTAGTGAAAAATATTAAAGGATGAATCCGATGTAGACTAACTATAGATCCCAGATAAAAATCACTATTTAAAGAAATAAAGGAGATTACAATATGAGTGCTAAGCTTGAACAAGATATATTAGCCCGTCGTACGTTCGCCATTATCTCTCACCCGGATGCTGGTAAAACAACGATGACCGAAAAATTATTATACTTTGGTGGTGCTATTCGTGATGCGGGTACTGTCAAAGCGAAGAAATCTGGCAAATTTGCGACATCTGACTGGATGGAGATTGAAAAACAACGGGGGATTTCTGTTACTTCCTCTGTTATGCAATTTGACTATAATGATTGCCGTGTAAACATTTTGGATACACCTGGACACCAAGACTTCTCAGAAGATACGTACCGTACGTTAATGGCTGTTGACAGTGCTGTGATGATTATTGATGCAGCGAAAGGGATAGAAGCCCAAACGTTGAAGTTATTTAAGGTTTGCCGTATGCGAGGTATTCCGATTTTTACATTCATCAATAAATTAGACCGTCAAGGTAAAGAGCCGTTAGAATTAATGGAAGAACTAGAAGAAGTATTGGGCATTGAATCGTATGCGATGAACTGGCCAATCGGTATGGGGAAAGAATTCCTTGGCATTTATGACCGTTACAATAGCCGAATTGAACAATTCCGTACAGAAGAAGATGAACGCTTTTTACCGCTAGATGAAAACGGTGAGCTTGCTGTTGACCATGAGATGAAAAAAACATCCTACTATACGCAAGCAATGGATGATATTATGTTGTTGAATGAAGCGGGAAATAGCTTCTCAAAAGAGCGTATCAAAAGAGGGGAATTAACACCTGTATTCTTTGGTTCTGCCCTAACAAATTTTGGTATCCAAACATTTTTAGAAACATATTTAGAATTTGCACCAACGCCTCAGCCTCGTTTGACAGAAGAGGAAACAATTGTAGAGCCGTTGGATCAAGAATTCTCAGGCTTTATCTTTAAAATTCAAGCAAACATGAACCCAGCGCATAGAGACCGTATTGCGTTTGTACGGATTGTATCAGGTATGTTTGAACGCGGCATGAACATCACTTTATCTCGTACGAAAAAATCCTTTAAAGTAACACAGTCTACTCAATTTTTGGCTGATGACCGCGAGACTGTTGATGTAGCGGTAGCAGGCGATATTATTGGTCTGTATGATACCGGAACATATCAAATCGGTGATACGATTGTCGGCGGCAAGAAAACATTCCAATTCGAAAAGCTTCCACAGTTTACACCTGAACTGTTTGTTCGTGTAACAGCTAAAAACGTTATGAAGTCTAAGCACTTCCATAAAGGGATTGAGCAGTTGGTGCAAGAAGGAGCCATCCAATACTATAAAACCCTACACACAGAAGATGTGATCTTGGGTGCTGTTGGGCAGCTTCAATTTGAAGTTTTCGAAAATCGTATGAAAAATGAATACAATGTAGATGTTCATATGGAGCCAATTGGCAGTAAAATTGCCCGTTGGATTGAAAACGAAGAAGATGTCAAAGAATCCATGTCCGGCCCCCGCAGCATGCTAGTGCATGACCGTTTTAACAACTACGTATTCTTATTCGAAAATGAATTTGCTATGCGTTGGTTTAACGATAAAAATCCGGATATTCGCTTATATAGCTTATTGTAATTCAAATGTTTTCATCTACAAAAATGCATTTACATTTTGAGTACTTTTTGCTATACTGAGTTAACAAACTGTATAACTTCTTTTGACACATGTCAAAGGGGAGTAGCTATAGGGAAACCTACCTCATAATCGTCATTACATGGCAGCAACGCCATCGGTTATGAGAAGCATCCAAAAATGACGAATGCTAAGCGAGACCTTTGCCTTTTATAGGCAGAGGTCTTTTTATTTTCAAATTTAAGGGAGGAAATAACTTTTATGGAAACAATTTTACTAGAGTACGGATGGGTACTATTAATATTAATAGTATTAGAAGGTCTGCTTGCGGCAGATAATGCGGTGGTCATGGCTGTAATGGTGAAACATCTACCGCCACTTCAGCAAAAAAAGGCGCTCTTTTATGGTTTGATTGGTGCGTTTGTATTGCGCTTTGCAGCACTTTTTTTAATCACTTTTTTAGTAAAGTGGTGGTGGATACAAGCAATAGGTGCAATCTATCTTCTATTTGTTTCAGGAAAGCATCTGTATGATATGAAAAAGCATCAAACAGGTTCTTCAGATTCTGTTAAACAAAAGAAGGCTTCAGGATTTTGGGCAACAGTAGTGAAAGTAGAAATGGCAGATTTAGCGTTTGCGATAGATTCAATGTTGGCAGCTGTAGCACTTGCCGTTACCTTGCCTCACATGGGGGATTTTTCTATCGGAGGCATTAATGCAGGACAATTTGCGGTCATGTTCTTAGGCGGGATTATCGGTTTGATTATTATGAGATTCGCTGCACAATGGTTTGTTTCGTTATTGCAGAAATATCCTTCATTTGAAACAGCAGCATTTATGATTGTAGGCTGGGTTGGTGTAAAACTAGGCGTGATGACTCTTGCACATCCACAGGTTGGCTTTTTAGACGAGGATTTCCCACATTCAATTGCTTGGAAAGTGATATTTTGGGTTGTTCTTCTTCTTATCCTTGCGGGTGGTTATATTTTGAGTGTAAACCATAAAACAAAATCCTTAAATGAACCAGAAAAATAAAGATAGGAAATCCTATTCCCTGTAGTAGGGAATGGGATTTTTTTTGCTTAAAAAGGGAAAGATAGCAAAGGGTAAATCTTTTCCCTAATACCCTTCCTTTTTCGCTCATTATTCAATACAATAGTGTGTATGTATCTTGGTTAACAATGAAAGGACCGAAATAATGGCTTCAGCAAAAGGTTTTAAAAAGCGGTTAACGCCGTTCCAAGCAATCGTGACTTACTATTTTATAGCGATCGCTATTTCATTCATCTTATTAATTTTACCTGGTGTGCATAAGGAAAATGTCCATGTATCTTTGCTAGACAGTTTATTTACTGCTGTGAGTGCTGTTAGCGTTACTGGGCTGACTGTAAATAATATTTCTGAAACATACTCTGTTTTTGGGGTTATTATGTTGTCGGTTATTATGCAGCTCGGCGCAATTGGTATTATGTCATTAGGTACCTTTACTTGGCTTATTTTTGGAAAGAAGATTGGGCTGCGTGAAAGGCAATTAATCATGGTGGATCATAATCAATATAATCTATCAGGTGTTGTCCATTTGATTAAAGAAATTATCAAGCTTCTTCTAATGATTGAATTAATAGGCACTGCCATTTTAACACTATATTTCACTCAGTATTTTGATACATTTTTAGAAGCGCTCTATAATGGTTTCTTTGCAGCTATATCAGCCACTACCAATGGAGGATTTGATATTACAGGCAATTCTATGTATCTGTTCCGACATGATTATTTTGTTCAAGTTATCAATATGATTATGATTGCGCTTGGTGCTATTGGTTTTCCTGTATTAATTGAAGTGAAGGCCTTTTTGTCAAATAAGACGCCAAACTTTAAATTTTCACTTTTTACAAAAATCACCACGTCTACCTACGCTATTTTATTCATAGTGGGGACAGCAGTTATCCTGTTACTTGAAGCATTTAATGCATTTAAAGGGATGAGCTGGCATCAAGCATTCTTTACAGCTATGTTCCATTCAGTCTCTGCACGTTCGGCAGGATTAACGACTATTGATGTAACGCAGTTCCATCAAGCGACAGATATCTTTTTAAGCCTATTAATGTTTATTGGTGCGTCTCCAAGTTCTGTTGGGGGAGGTATTCGTACAACCACTTTAGCGATTGCTATTTTATTTTTAATAAACTTTGCTAGAAATAAGCAGGATATTCAAATTTTCCATCGTGAAATCCATGTCCTGGATGTGTTTCGATCCTATGTAGTGATTATTTTGTCTACATGCCTAGTAGTATTAGCAACAATGATCTTATCATTAACAGAATCGCATGCATCGTTGATTGAAATTCTCTTTGAAATCACATCAGCGTTCGGTACATGTGGTATGTCATTAGGGTTAACAGAGCACCTTTCTAGCATTGGTAAAGTTGTTATGATTTTTTTAATGTTTATAGGCAGGGTAGGAATGATTTCATTCCTTTACTCTCTTGGCGGAAAAGCGAAACAGACGAAATATCATTATCCGAAAGAAAGAGTTATTATTGGATAAACAATAAAAAGCCTTGATACAAAAGGGTTCAGAAGGTGTAGTCATTGGTTTTGACCCCTTTTTGACCCCTTTTGTTATTTTTTTAGATAGGAATCGAATAAATCTACAGATTTTCTCTCATGATTTTCAGAGATATGCAAATAAGTATTACCTGTCATTTGAATATCAGAATGTCCAAGTCGCTCACTTACTGTTTTTATATCAACCCCAGCTTCAAGGAGCATAACAGCATGTGTGTGTCGTAATAGATGGGCGGACTTTCGTTCATTCAATTTTGCTTTTCTTAGTAAGTTAATCATGAGGTCCTGAGGCTTTGTATGATAAAAAGGTTTACCGCTCTCATCTACCATTACATATTCACTTTCAATGTAGTGAGGGTTAGCTTTCTGATTTTCTTCTTGCCAGCATTTATACTCTCGCAGTTCATTTCTCAAGGTTTCATCAATTGCTATTGTGCGATAAGCATTTTTTGTTTTTGGTGGTCCCAAACCATTTCGTAAACGTTGCTGATCTACTGTTAAGAAACCTTTATCCAAATCGAGATGCGACCATGTTAATCCTAATAACTCCCCACTTCGTAAGCCGGTACGCAATAATATAGAAACCATCACTCTTTTAAAAATCTTTTCTTCCTGAATAGCTTCTAGTAATTGTTTTACTTCTTCTTTTCGTAGGTATACCACTTTTTCTTTCTCTTCTTTTTTAATTTCTACACCACTTAAAATGTTTCTATCCAATTCATCATTTTCTACAGCACTATTTAAAATTCCCATCATTTCTCCATGAATGCGAGAGACAGTATTCTTAGAATAGCCTTTAACAAAAAGCAAATCGTTTATAAAAATTTGATAGTCCGTTCTTTTAATTTGATTTAGTTTATATCCTTTATACTGCTGTAACAGTTTTTCTTGACCATTACGTGCTGATACATTGCTTGATTCTCTTCGATGTACATTTTTAATTTCAATATATTTTTCTAACCAATCTTCGAAAAGGATATCGCCTCTCTTTACAGCAGATATACCACCTTTGAATAATTTTTCTTCTATAAGTGTAGCAGCCTTCTTCGCTTCCATTTTGGTTTTAAATCCACTCTTAGAGAGTGTTTTTTGTTTCCCACTTTCCGTATATTTTATTCGATACTCCCATGAATTACTTCGCTTTCTGAAATATGCCATGTTAACACCACCTATTTTGAAACGTATGTTCTTTTTATGAGTATTAAAATAACCGTTTACATTTTAGTTCAACAAGCTCCACTGGCACGTTATGTAAAGCGGCTATTTGTTTAATAGATAAATTTTCACATTCTCTTATTGATTCATCAGAAATTAATAGTTCTGCAGCAAATGTATTCGCTTCAATTTCAATTTTAGAAATTGATAGGAACGTGTTTTTTCGCATTAATGGTGTATTATGCCTAGCATGCAAAATTGCATGGCCTAATTCATGCGCACAAACCACTCTTTGTGCTTCTTGAGATAGGTTATCATTAATTACAATGTATTTATTACGACGATCGTATTTATAAAATCCTCTAATATCATCATGAAGATTCCATCCAATCACATTGATTTTTTTACAAGCAGCTATCTCATAAGGATTTTCAGTTTTGTATTTTTTCTTTAAATCCATTACAATGCTTTTTAACATAAACTCGCCCCACAATCCTAATCGTTGTCTTTAAATTTATTAGGTATGTATTTCTTATTTATCCTTTGTGTTTGGCGGAAAATATGTTCCATTGATTCGATTAACGATTCTTTTGCTTCATCAGAGATTGGTTCGCCATCAAATGCAAGGCCATCTGAATTTTCAATTTCATTTTTAAAAGCTTCCAGTCGTTTTGCGATATCTTTTTCTTCCTTGTTAGGTGTTTGTCTAGTATTTGTTGTTGCTGTATTGTTTTTTCTTCCTAGTAAATCATCAATCGTCACTCCAAATAAATCTGCCATCGTTTCAAGCAAATTGGTATCCGGTTCTCTAAGCCCGTTCTCATAGTGAGAATATCTTGCTCTTGAAATTCCTAACTTCTTAGCTATTTCCTCTTGCGTTCGTTTGCCTCTAAATTTCTTTAAGTTTTCAGATAGCACTATTATCCACCTCAAATTTATATAGAAAAGTGTAAAAGAATTTATAAATTTCTTATAAACTTTGTACACTTTATGTATACAAAATGTATACACTTTTTATATACCCATTATATATTCTTACAGATACAAAAAGTATCGAAAATATAAAAAGATACAAAATGTATCAAAAACAGTTGACGATACGAAATGTGCCTGATATATTCTAATTACAGATACAAAACGTATCAAAAAAGAGGTGATAAAATTGCGTACAAAGTTAATTGAACTTCGAAAGGGCTCAACATTAACCCAAGCGGAGTTGGCAGAAAAACTTGGTATCTCGGAAATCCACGTTAGAAAAATTGAAAGTGGAGATAGAAATCCTTCTGTAACATTAATGGTTAAATACGAAAAATTATTTAACGAATCAATGAAAGACTTATTTCCGGATATTTTTTTTATAGATATTGATACAAAACGTATCAAAAATAAACAAGCTATTTAAGGAGTGAATCGAATGAATGAACTACAAATGTTTAATTTTGAAAATCAAAATGTAAGAGTTATCCAACAAAATGGAGAACCATGGTTTGTCGCGATAGACATTTGCAAAGTGCTGGATCTCACAAATCCAACCGTTGTGCTGTCCCGATTAGACGATGATGAACGGACTAAGTTCAACTTAGGGCGCCAAGGATTTACCAATGTGGTCAGTGAATATGGTTTATATTCTTTAGTCCTAGCAAGTCGTAAGCCAGAAGCAAAACAATTTAAACGTTGGATAACACACGAAGTAATACCAACTATTCGAAAGCATGGCGCATACCTAACGCCGGAGACATTGGAACAAACAATGCAAGATCCTGACTTCTTAATTGGCATACTCAATGGATTAAAAGAAGAACAAGAAAAACGTCGTGCTGCAGAGTTAGCAAACCAAGAAGCTCAGGAAATTATTCAACAGCAACGTCCAAAAGTATTATTTGCTGAATTAATAGAAACGAGCCAAACATCTATTTTAGTTCGTGAATTAGCAAAACTCCTTAAACAAAACGGCATTAATTTTGGAGAAAAACGCCTATTCGAATGGCTTCGTGAAAAAGGCTACTTAATTAAACGCCTCGGTACTGATTACAACATGCCAACGCAGAGAAGTATGAATCTCGGATTATTTGAAATAAAAGAAACGCCAGTTCCTCGTTCGAATGGACTTACTACTATTAGTAAAACTCCAAAAGTAACAGGTAAGGGACAACTTTATTTCTTAAATAAATTAGCAAGTAAGGAGGGTGCTATATAATGCTACAAGTCCAAATTGATGAACAACAGGTGCTAGACATTGCTCGAGAAGAAATTCAACTTGCAGTAAGAAAGATTGAAAGCGAATTTGTCTTCTGGGACGTGAAAACACTTTGTGAAAAGACGTGTATGTCGAGAGGTTTTATTTTAGAGACATTCTTTTTCTTACCGGATTTCCCAAAATACAAAGTCGGGACTAAATGGTTGATACCAGCAAAAGAAGCAACAGAATTTTTACTTCAATGGCTAAAAAAACAATCAACTAACTAATTAACTAACTGCATCTTAACAAGTTTACTAGTATCTATGTAACTTCAAGCAATACAAATAAGGGGGAGATAGTGATGAAAAAATCAGCAAATGTAGGTAATGCAATCAAAGTATTAGAGAAAGACGAGGAACTTACAAACGATCAACTAGCTTTTGATTTAAACCTAAGTCCTCAAATGGTCAGTCATATGAAAAACGACAGAAGAGTTATGCAGCAGGACATTGCGCGGGAATCAGTCGCTATGTACGACAACCCGCGTTACACAATGGAAATTCTTCATGAGTTTAGTGATGGCTTCGCTGTTCCGATGATGGACGGAAAAGCAGTCGATTGGCATCGATTATCTTTGCTAGCTATGTTGAAAAAGCAGTTCGAAGAAGCACTTGAAGCCTTGAAAGAGGTGGATTTCACCAAACCACCGCAAGCAATGGAAAAACACGAAAGAGAGCTTATGGTGAGTGCTTTTGATGAAATATTGGATGCTCGATTATCCTTAGAAAACTGGTTAATCCAGTTGCAAGAGGATTACAACATCTCGATTAAAAAACGTATGAAAGTAATGACACCAAGATGGAAGGCGAGAGGATGGTTGCAATGAATGAATTGAATTTTAGACCTCGAGATTTAGAAAAGGCAAAGAAGGCACATGATTGCCTCGACACACTTCACAAACAACTGGCAATACATATCGAACGTGGGAATTATGCCATAGCTCAGATATGTATAGAAGAGATGAACACATTTTTATGTGAACTTTGCAGAATGAGACATACAAAAAAGGAGCATGACAGGTTAATCAAGGTAGCAAAAACAATGAATCAACGAGGAATTAAATCAAAGGTGGTGGCGAGATATGTATGATCGCTTAGATATGTTAATCATCGTAGGTTTAGCAGTTGCGGTTGCTGTCGTTCTTACATCAATGATTTTCTCATACAGACATGAAAATGAAAAATAGCCGGCTAACTTGTGCGAGTTAACCAGCTACACGTGATAAATCTTTTGTTAATTCATTATAACACGACAGGATAGCTCCTGTCATGAAGCACATGAGACAAAATCTATATAAAGAGGTGAAAAAGCCTCCAATTTGTTTATCAACTCATGTGCTTCATGATGCGAGTTAATGGCATCAAAAAAACGAAAGGAGAGGAGAAAATATGTTAGAAAACCCAATGGTTACCGGGCGAGGTTTTGAAGAATCGTATGCAACCCCGGTTGGGCGTTGTGTCGAATGTAGAGATCTTGTATTTCAAGGGTTTGAAGGTGTGTTGTTTGAGGATGATTTATTTTGCTGCACAACGTGTCTCGAAAGTCATCTTAAGAAGGTTGGGGCTTTGCAAGAAATATAAAAAGACCACTTCGCGAGAGTGGTCTCCATTACAAACAATATTTACGTGATTATATCACGAAAGGAGAGAAAATGCATGGTTCAAAATTTCATTTCAACCGTTGATATGAGTCGCCATGATTGGTTGAAACAACGCCAGAAAGGGATTGGCGGCAGTGATAGCTCCGTCATTTTAGGATTTAACAAATGGAAATCACCATTCCAACTTTATCTTGAAAAAACAGGGGAGCATGTTGAAGAAATCGACAATGAGTTTATTTATTGGGGCAATATTCTTGAAGATGTTGTGGCCAAAGAGTTTGAAGTGCGAACCGGCAAAAAGGTGCGCCGAATGAACAAAATGCTTAAGCATAAAGATTACCCATTCATACAAGCAAACCTAGATCGTGTTGTGGTTGGTGAAAAAGCATTGCTCGAATGTAAAACAACCTCTACGTATAACAAAGATGTTTGGGATGGAGATAGTGTACCTGCAGCTTATATATGCCAGGTGCAACATTATCTAGCTGTCACTGGCTATGAAAAAGCCTACATTGCCGTATTAATCGGAGGAAATCAATTTGTTTGGAAAGAAATTGAGCGTGATGAAGAATTTATAGAATTGCTCATTAATCACGAGAAGAATTTCTGGGAAAATCACGTACTTACAGAAACGCCACCTGAAATTGACGGAAGTCCATCGGCAGCTGAACTTTTACAAAAGCTTTATCCAGATGACGATGGTTCGGCAATTGTCTTGGATGAACAGGCTAACACATTAATTGAAGCAATAAAGTCTCTTAAAACAGAAAAGAAGAGCCTAGAAAGCCAATTAAAAGAGTACGAGAACAAACTTAAGATGCAACTAGAAAGCGCATCAGAAGGTTACTCAGAACGCTTTAAAGTGACGTATAAATCGCAAACACGAAAAACAATTGATAGCAAGCGTTTAAAAACAGAAGCGCCAGAGGTTTATGAAAAATATGCAAAAGAATCGAATACCCGCGTATTAAAAATTAAGGAGGCTAACTAATTATGAACAAAAAAATTGGTTTTATGTCAAAAGAAGAAACGAAGCATGTGAAATGTAACGTGTGTGCAAAAAAATGGCACGTTGAAGAAGCTCTTTTTTGCACACGTTGTGGATCTAAACTAGAACTTTCAAAAGTTGAATCTACTAGAACGGGAATGGGATTTCTCCAGTAGGTTTTTTAATAATCTCGACTTTTGGGTGTTTCACTTCAATCAACCCTCTTTGATTAAAAAGTGATTCAGCGCTACATTTCGGACAAAATGCAGCTGTTGGTTCTAATAGGTATTCTTCTTCATCTTGATGTAATGGCTCATTTTCAAACCCCGAAGAATTGTACTTACCTGTGTTTGTACATTCGTTGCGAATAGGATAACCACATTGGTCACAAAAGATATGATCTGGATCCAATGAAGTGACTTCTGATTCACAATTTAAGCAATGCTTTAAGTATTTATTTTCGTGAGTTTCTGTTTTCAAATTAACCACCTCCTCTCTGTCATTATTCGACAGGGAGAGAGGAAATCCCTACAAAAGGAGAAAAAAATTATGGCTACTACAAACGAATTAAAAGAACAAATGAAACAGCAGGCACCAACACAAGCGAAAAAACCTAAGACTATTGAGGATTACATGAAACAAATGGCTCCTGCAATGGCGGAGGCTCTACCAAAGCATATGAGCGTTGATCGTTTAACGCGCTTGGCTATGACAACAATTAGGACAACCCCAGCTCTACGCGAAGCTGATGTATCAAGTTTACTAGGGGCAGTTATGCAAGCGGCTCAACTAGGATTAGAACCTGGCTTACTTGGCCAATGCTACTTGTTACCATTTAAAAACGGTAAAAAAGGAATTACCGAAGTTCAATTCATTATCGGTTACAAAGGAATGATTGATCTCGCTAGACGTAGTGGTCATATCCAATCTATTTATTCACATGCAGTCTATGAAAATGATGATTTTGAGTATGAACTGGGCCTAGAACCCAAGTTAAAACATACGCCGACAATGTCAACGGATAAAGGGGCTTTTGTAGGAGCCTACGCAGTAGCTCATTTCAAAGATGGGGGCCATCAATTTGAGTTTATGAGTAAGGCGGATATTGAAAAGCGTAAAGGTCGTTCTAAGGCTGCCAACTCAAATTACTCTCCTTGGTCTACAGATTATGAAGAAATGGCCAAGAAAACAGTGGTCCGTCATATGTGGAAGTATCTTCCGATTAGTGTAGAAATGCAAGAGCAAGTGGCCTATGACGAAGGTGTCGGACGAAGCATTAAAGATGTAACACCAGAAGAAGATGTTTTTGTGCAGGCGCCTGATGAGATTTTAGAAGCCGAAGCAACAGAAGCATAAACGATGAATATTCAAACAAAAGTCGTCCTGCCTGCATGGATTTTTGAGCAGGCCCAGGGCGATAAAGATGAAATCAAAAAGCTAGTACTCGACTATATGAAACGCTATGACGGTTATCGAGTGATTAAAGTTAGCAAGAGATTAGCAATTTGCGAGACTAACAGAATTTAAGGAGGTAAAGATATGGGAATCATGCGAGTCGCTAAAAATGGCAACTACACAGTAATGAATCGCACAGCACTTAACGACAAACGGCTCTCATGGAAAGCAAAAGGTATTATAGCTTACATGCTTTCAATGCCAGATGATTGGATATTTTACAAAGATGAGTTAATGACTCATTCAGCTGATGGAAAAGCAGCTTTCCATAGCGGATTTAAAGAGTTAAAAGATTGTGGTTATGTTGAACGAAGACCTGTAAAAGATGAGAAAACCAAGAAAATTACTCATTGGGAAACGATTGTACATGAGATTCCTTGCGAGCCACAAACCGAAAAACCAGAGGGTGGAAAAACCACTGACTGGAAAACCAGTGAGTGGGAAACCAGACATGTGGAAAACCATTCACAGGGAAATCCGCCACTACTAAGTACTGATAATAACCAAGTACTGAAAGAACCAAATACTAATAGATTACTAAGTACTGACAACCACCAACCAGATATGAACTTTGTTAAAGTAAAAGGCTTTTATGAAAGCAATTTTTCTCTAGTAAGCCCAATCATTGGAGAAATGCTTGGTGGGTTGGTTGATGATTTCGATACAGATTTAGTTTTATATGCTTTTGAAATTACAGCTTTAAATCCGAAAGTATCAAATCCAATGAGATACGCCACATCGATATTAAACGGTTGGCAAAAGAATTTAGTAACTACTCGTAAACAAGCTGAAATCTATGAATCTAACAAACGAGGTGAACAGAATGCCAACAATAGCAGAGGTCCTCAAAAAGATGCAGGATCAAGCAACCCTTATGATGTCGCAAGAGGATATTGCTCCGAGTAACTTTGAATGCGAAACCTGTAAAGACGCAGGGGGATGGACTGAATTGCGTGACGCTGATGTCTTCGGCAATGGTAGAGTCGTTCGGAAAGAGAATGTGTGGGTTGAATGTTCTTGTGCTAAACAACGCAAACTTGAAAGATTAATAAATGGTTCTCACATCACACAAGAGTTTCAAAAAATGAGATTTGAAAACTTCGTCGGTGAAGGTTTAGACAAGAAAATCTTAAACATGGCCAAGAAAGCTAAACAGTATTATGACGAATTTGAAGAAATCAGAAAGACCTCTCAAAACGGTATTGCACTGTTAGGTCAACCAGGCATCGGCAAAACACATTTGCTCATGGCGATTAGTAATAACCTAATGCTGAAAAAACACATTCCAGTTATGTACTTCCCTTTCGTAACGATGACTAGCGAAATGCGAGCTAATCAATTCGAGAAGGAAGAAATGATTACCCGCCAAGCAAAAGAAATCGATGTTTTGTTTATCGATGATTTGTACAAGCCAGTTGCAGGCAAACCAAAAGCTAGTGAATGGGAACAACTCAAAATGTACGACATCGTGAATTACCGATATTTGAATCGAAAACCAATATTACTGTCTTGTGAGTTAGACCCAGCACTTCTATTAGCAATTGATGAAGCGACAGGCAGTAGATTATTCGAAATGACACAGGAATTTACGGTGAGCGTAGAAAAGGATTTTCGGCTCAATTATCGTACACGAAAGTTATTTAACAAGGAGGCTAAATGATGACTCAAATCACACCAAAAGTTGCTGCAGAACTAATTGATACAAGTTTCGGAGTACAGCTTATTGCTACAGGGCTTGCACAGTTGGTAGAAGACGAAGGTTTTACACCACATGAAGCATTAAAAATCGCACGTTATACAGGGCAGAATTGCTTTCATGCTCTATTGGAATTGAAAGAGGAGGCTAAATAATGAAACCAACAAACAACATCAAATACATTATTGATCAGATTGTTATCGCCTATTGCCAGTTTGAAAAGTTCGGTGATAAGACATTCGGCGACAACTTCGAAAAATACACAGCTCAGTTAATGCAAATCACGGAGTTAAATCGTGATGGAGCTCTTGAATATGCAGTCAATTTTTTAGCTGGTGAAAGCAAAGTTAAGGGGGTTGCGTGATGGCAATTACATGGGTTTATGTCCAATCAGAACCGTGGGTTTATACAGTAGGTTTCTATGCTCCAGATGGCAATTGGCATACAGACAGTGACTGGAACAGTAAAGAAGATGCAGCAAATAGAGTTCATTATCTAAATGGCGGCAATCCTAGCGTAAGAAGGGAGGACTAAATTGTGAAAGGTATTTGCATCAAACAAGGTGCTTCAACAAACCTAAAAGAGGGAGAACAATATTTTCTCTTTGAACATGGTCCAGATCATTACTATGCAAGTAGGTTCAACCATAAAGGCGCACATTTTGGGGCGTTTGAAAGAAAACTATTTGATGTCTTTATAGAACGTGCTGTAAGTAAATGGCCGCCGGAACCACCTTGTATAAAAGTGTCATTAGACAATTCAAAAGTATATAAAGCTGAAATGATATGGCGCGATGAAGCATATAAGAACAAACCTTTAGGTATCTATTATATCCGGCCTGTGAAAACGCATTGTTGGTTTTACTTTGATTCTCAAATGAAAAAGCCAGGAGGGTGTTATCCTCTCCATTGGTTTGATGGATTCCAAGAGCATGATCCAGAAATGCAGCAAGAAATAGTGGAGCTACCGAAAAATGAATGGGAGCAAATACGGCTTTTCTAAAATCAGTTGACTAATATAGAGAGAAATTTCCCCACCTTATAATTAAAGTGGGAAAATTTATCGGAGAGTGATATTACAATAGTAGTATATGCAAAGTAAAGTATTACTACTGTACTAAAGACCAAATCACCGTCGCATTTTATACGTGAAATGGAGAAACAAGGCTATAAAGGTTCGCAAGATTTTGAAATCAGAGGGAAGCGAGGTAAGGGCATTGTCAGTGTTTGAATTAATGATTGTAACGATTACCGTTGCAGAGATGTGTCTTGCTATCAAGATGGCTTGGGAGGCTAAAGGTAAATGATAAACAATGTAACGCTAGTAGGAAGATTGGCAAACGATATAGAGCTAAAGTACACGCCAAGTGGAGTGGCTTCTGCAAAGTTCAGATTAGCAGTTAAACGTCCATTTAAAAATCAGCAAAATGAACCGCAAGCGGATTTCATCAATGTACAAGTTTGGCGGAAACAGGCTGAGAATGCATCTAATTATTTAAAGAAAGGTTCCTTATGTGGCATCGTTGGCAGAATCCAAACCGGCAGCTATGAAGGGCAGGATGGCAAACGAGTTTATACAACGGATGTAGTAGCCGAGAGCGTTCAGTTTTTAGAACCAAGGAGCTCACAGGAAAGTACCAATAATCAAAGTAATACGAATTACCAAGCACCTCAACCAAACACAACACAGGGGCAATATGGGGCGAATAATCAACAGCAGAACTATACCAGAGTGGATGAAGATCCATTTACAAATAATGTGCCGAACAATTATCAGGTGCAAGAGGAAGATCTGCCGTTTTGATGATTGCTTGAAGAAAACTGTGAAGTAAGGAGGGCTATTAATTGGCAAAAAAATTATTATGGATATTTGTTATTGGTAATTCGTTAAGTCTAATGCTTATGTATTTTTATAATGTAAAAAGTGAACAGATAAACTTTATACCAATGTGGGTTGCAATAGCAGTAATAGCAATTTGTGAATCTATTGAGAAAACTAAAGAAATTAATTAACGCACAATTCAATTAAAAAGTACAAGGAGGACAATATGAACTTACAAGAACTATTTGAAATGCAAGCAGAGTTGGACCAACACATTATAGAAAATAAGGGCCTACAGGGAGTTGATCTCATTGCAAATACGTATGTGGCCTTGCAAATTGAATTAAGCGAAATGGCTAACGAGGCTCGCTGGTTCAAACATTGGAGCAACAAAAAAGACCCGAAAGATAGAAATAGCCTACTCGAAGAGATTGCGGATTGTATCTCCTTCTTTCTATCATTGGCCATCAAAAAAAACTGGAAAGATGCTTTATGGATTTACGAAGAACAGCTTGATAAAGATGAGTGGAATGGTAATTTAACCGGTTGGTATATTGAAATGATTTATTTTCTTAATTCATCTTATATTACAATCTACAACAATGATGAAAACGAACGACATGAGAAGGCATATGGTTTTTATAAAAATCAATATGATTTTCGGGCAGCGTGGATTTGTTTCTTGAATATTGTAATCAATGGATTTGGATTTACTAACGAAGATCTTGAACAAGCCTATAAAGCCAAGAACAAAGTGAACTTCGAACGCCAAGCGACAGGATATTAACAGGGAGGAGTCGGAATGAGGAAGAAATCTCAAAGAATCTTTGCTTTGTATAAAGGCGATACCAACATTTGCGACGGCACCTTGCGAGAAATTGAAGAAAAATCAGGCGTACCATTATCTTACTTAAAACGAATGACATATCCAGTTTATGAAAAGAGGATGAGTGAATCGAAGAATGTAAGAAACAGAATGATACTAGAAGAAATTTTTATGGACGAGGAGGATCTAATTGGTTGAGTTAAAGCTAGAGCAGGAAGAGCGCGAAGGTATGCTAGACACGCTTGCCGTATTTGGAAACTATCCTTATGAGGTATACGCCAACTTTTGCGATGCTAGATTGATAGAGGAATATGAAAGGATAGTGGGAGATGGGAAATAAAAAAGACACGCTTGAAACAAGTTCAAACGTGTCGGAGCCTATTAGGAGTGACGGTCTGCAAACCGTCCACCTTTATTATTATCAATCGGATATTAATTATACGGATAAGAATCCATAAAGATTCGTTTATTATAAAAACCATCAGAGCGGAGGCGTAATATGGTCATAAAAATTCAGACAGATTCCGATATGATCGCCGAAATTGATTTACATGATAATGCTGTATATGTTGTTACTGGTGGAAGGATTATCTCAGTAGATCCACCACCAAGCGGCTATGGCAAGCAGGAGATTAGTTGGCATAAGGGTGAGCCGACACACTCGGAAATTAAATATACGCAGAAGTTTTAAAAGCATCGTTGTAGGATATTGAAATAAAAGGGAGTTCCATCAAAAATGTTGGTAACTCCCTCTTCAAATTATCTGATGCTGCCACTACGGACGATTTCCGCGTTTACTTTTGCTTCAATTTTGATGTCTTTATATATATCCTTCCATTTTCCCTCTCTCCATAATTGCGGATGATAAGCCCGGATATATTCACCAATCCCAAGTATATCGGAAGAAGCTTCTTGGCTTTTTTTGAACATTCTATTGATGTCTTTTTCTACGCTCCTTTCAATAAAGTTCTCTAATTCTTTTCTCACTTGCTTACGATCTAAATGATCTGGCGGATATTCAGTCATAACTATTGGCATGTTAATTTTATACTGAATCTTTATGTTGTCTCCATCCTGTATTACTTTTTTCTTTTTCTTAAAACGAATCACGTCAAATGCAACAGATACTTTTTCCCCTTTCTTATTCCACAAATAAGCTAATTCAACAATTCTTGCTTTTCTATAGCCTAATAATGTGGCAAAAGTAGATTCTCTAAGTGTAAGGTATTTCCCCGTATATTTTTTTCCATTAAATAAAGCCAATCCCTCCGCTTGGGGAAGTGCTTTGTCACTACTCGTTTTTAAGTATGGTAAGGCAAGATCTCTTCCTTCACTAAACATGAGGTTAGCTGTCATCTCTAAATTAGTTTTAGGAAATATAGTCGCATCTTCAAAACTCTGTACAAAATCTAAATAGTACTCGCCAATTTCCTTTGGAATTGTTTCTTTTAATTCTAAGAATCTTTTTGATGTACCCTCTGTAACCATAACTTTCGCGGTCATGGGGCTTTGGGCAGATCGATAATAAACATCCAACAAAGCATATAAATCATCCTTAGCAGTTTCTTCGCTAACTAAAATTGTGGTCAACTCAGCTATATCCATAGTTTGCTCTGTTTTTTTATTGGCATCAATCCTTACTTCTCTCGCTGTTTTGCCCTCACCCTCAAGTACTATATATTGAATAGGGTCAGTACCTGAGCTAGGGTAAGCGTAGTAGGCTTTAAGTTCTCCAATGTGTCCACCTATGCCAACTACGGAAATCACGGAGAGTTCTTTGTATAGTCGTTGATCCCAACATCCACTCAGGAAAAAAGTGCTTATTAGGAAAAAAACAGTCACTTTACGCATTAGTTTTCCTCCTTTTATTTAGCATCATAATAAATAACGGTAATAAAACGGTAACTGGAATATATAAATACTGAAAGTGTTTTCTGATAAACTCTACAGTTTCGATATTTAGAAAACTTATACTTCCAATAAATACAAGGATATGCAATACAGCCATAGCCAATTTTTGATGTTTCCGCTCTTTTTGGAAATAGACTATACGTATATTAAAAACAATTAGTGAAATTGAAATAATACTCCAACCGAGCCATATATATAGGAAGAAGAGATCAAGCCTCTTTACAAATGTAACTTCAATGGATTTTAAAATATATAAAACAGGCTCTGTTATATATGGCAAAGACGCTTTTGCAAAAAACAACTCTACAATGAGGAGTATAAAAACAATAAACAATGTTATGATGAGTTGATAAATTAAGATGTCTTTAAATTTCATTTTTTCTTCGGGTAATACATATTTCCTCATTACTAAATAACCTTCTAAACCTGTAAAAGAAGCTAAGCCATAGAAAATACCCTTTATCCATTGGTGTTCTGTGCTTGTTCCAATAGGGAAAAGTCGAGAGAGTTCCACTTCAGGCAAAGCAAATATTAAAAAAATCAAATAAATAAAAGCAAATGGTATTATGAAAACGGGCATATTTACAGCAGTTGATGGTCTACTGACGCTAATATAATAGGAAACGAACAGCATTAGTAGCATTGATACTGTATTAGGCGTGTTTTGTAGAACCCAAGTATTTAAGGTGTATTGCATATATACTAAGGCGCAAATTAACTGCATTATCCAAAATAAAATATAAATCCATCTTGTAAATTTACCTAATTTGAAATATTTGAAAAACTTTTCATACAAACATAATTGAATAAAAACAATTAGTGCAGCTATCAAGAGCATAATCCAAGAATCAGAACCGCCAGCCTGAATAATTATTTCTGAATAAGCAATAAATATGATACCTATAGTTCTAAAAAAGAGCATGAGAAAAAGCTGAACTTTTGTTATTGTAAAATTCATATTTTTCTTCCTTTCGGATTAAAACTACTCGGCTGAGTACCAGATTTGGTATGCTTGCCCCGAAATAAAATTTGGGGAATTTCTTTTGGTTCAAAAGGAACTATTGGGAAAAAGTACGGTGATTTCAAAGAACTTAAGTTACATAAGTGTATACCTAAAATTAGAAAACCAATGACTATGCCAAAGAAACCGAACAAAGATGCTGCAAACATAAACGGAAAACGTAATACACGTACCGAAGTATTTAATTCAACCGACGGTACAACATAGCTAGATATCGCTGTTAATGCTACTACGATTACTACCATATTTGACACTAAACCAGCATTAACTATGACATCTCCGACAACTAAACCGCCGACAATGCTAATTGTTTGAACTAAAGACTTTGGTAATCTAACACTAGCCTCTCGGATTAGTTCAATAATGATTTCAACAATTAATGCCTCAACTAGTGGTATATAGGGGATTTCGCTAATATCTAATTTGAGTTTTTTACTTAATTCGATAGGAAGAACCTCATAATGAAAGGTAACTATTGCAATATAAAAGGCAGGTAAGTAAACAGCTGTAAGGAAGCTAACGACGCGCACCATTCTATAAAAAGACCCTACAATGACACGACTATTAAAGTCATCAGGCGATTGATAAAATGAAAATAAGGTGACAGGAGTGATAAAAGCAGCAGGCGAATAATCGGTCATGATGACAATTTTTCCATCAGAAAGATTAGCAAAAACTCTGTCAGGTCTTTCTGTATTCATTATCTGCGGAAATGGTGAAAATGGATTATCTTCTATAAAGTCATTCAACTGTCCTGATGTATATAACCCATCCGCTTGTTCTTTTATTCCTTCTAGTTTCCGCTCTAAATCGGCGAGATTATCTTGGTTAGCATAACGAGCTAAATACATATAATAAATATCTGCTTTATTATCTATTCCAACAGTCACTTTTTTTATGATTAAATCAGGTACTCGCATCCTTTTTCTTATAAGCGATATATTTGTGTCTTGATCTTCAACAAACCCTTCATGAGCACCACGTAAGATGGCTTCGTTTATCGGCTCATCTGGAGATCTATGAGGTAAGTTTGGCATTGTGAAACATACCATTTCTTGAGAGTTCAATAAAAGTAACACCGTGAATCCTTGACAGACATATTCCACTAACTTTTCTAAGTTATAACTTTCTTTTTGAGTGGCTGTTGTCGCCTCCCAGTCTTTTTCATTAAATGTTGTTTGCACTTTTAATACATTGACAATGTCTTGTACATCTTTTATATTGGCCATCGAACTATAGTAGCAAAGAATAGCATATTGATCTTTTGGGAACGAGATCTCTCTTGCTACAAAATCAACCGAATTATAAAAAGTAGCTTTTAATTTTTCAACCATTGATTCTAGATGGAGCATTTAACTTCTCCTTTTCTCAGTCTTTTGTTGAATCTAGAAAGATCTTTACTCTTACATCGTTTATTTTTCAGTATGGAACAAAATATTACATTTCAATCAAAGAACAGCTATTGTTTTAAAAATAAAAAACTCAAATGTTAGAAAGAAAATTGTTTTGTGTTTTAATATACAGAAAACCAAAAACACGTTAAAATATTCTTATACTAGAGGTAGTCTTTTTTCATATACTTCCTAGTTATTAACCTATATAGTTAGTGCAAGGGGGGTGAAGGAATGAAGAGAAGGTATATGGAATATACTGTCCATTTAAAACTCATTGGTGAGTTTATCGAAAGAATTATTTATTTAGTAAACAATCAAACCAAGAGTCAAAGTATAGAATTTCAATTGGCAATAGCGGGCTTTGACCATACTTTAGAATTAATTAAAAACTTTAAACCATCAGATGTAATTAATAAGGAACATCAGCAATTGGTTTCTGGTTTAACTGAATGGATAAATGTCATTAAAGGGGCTAATCGATTTGGGTTTTTAATTTAAAGTAGAAGCACACAAAGTGAATTAAGCTTCTGAATGTTATATATAGATCGATAATTAGCATCCCTCGGGGTGTTTTTTTTATTTTGCAGAAATGAGGTGATGTTAGAGTGATAGATTTCAACGAGAGGCTAGCGAGGAAAGAAGGTAGGGTAACACCAAAAGCTTTACTAGAAAATGCTTTAAATCGCTTGGGTGAGATTGATCAAATTATCTATGTTGTGAAAGATCATGACGGAACAGTGAAGGTAGGTTATTCCGAGGGAGGCTTACTGCAAGCTTTAGGAATGTTAGAAGCTGCCAAAGTAGACGTTATTAACGATATGTACGAATGAGGTGATGAAGTGGCTCGCAGTAAATACAAGAATAAACAAGTTGAAGTTGATGGAATTATTTTCGATTCAGCTTTAGAAAGCCAATATTATTTGCATCTGAAACAATTGCAGGAACAAGGCATCGTGAAATCGTTTGAAATGCAAAAAAACGTATTTATTGCTTGAAGGCTATTCGATTGAGGGGAAGAAACGACAGTCGATTAAATTCACGCCAGATTTCATTGTCCATTATGCAGATGACACTACAAGAGTTATTGATGTAAAAGGCAGTGAGATGGCAATATCAAGGGATTTCCCATTGCGAAAGAAAATGTTCGAATGTCGCTATCAAATGCCACTAGATATCGTTATGTGGTCCGCAATAGATGGCGGTTGGATTGAATATGAGGCTTTAAAGAAAGCTCGTAGGTTGAGGAAGAAGAACAAAGAACTTGCTAAGAAATGAGGTGGTGAAATGACTAATGCCAAGAGCACGTGATCCAAACCGGGATAAAGCATTTGAGATATTTAAAGAGCATAGCGGCAATATTGCAAATCGTAAAATTGCTGAGATGTTGGATTGTCCTGAAAAGAGTATTGGTGGTTGGAAATCTAAGGACAAATGGAATAAGAAATTGAACGGAGTACTCCAAACAGATGAACGGAGTACTCCAAATAAAAATAAAGCTAAAAAGATAGTAAAGAAAGAAGTTGCTGAAATCGAGGAAGTGCCATTGAATGAAAATGGAGAGCTTACCGAAAAACAGTGGCTTTTTTGTATGTACTATACAAAGTATTGGAATGCGACTAAGGCTTATCAAAAGGCATACGAGTGCAGCTATATGGTAGCAAACAAAAATGCATACTTACTTATGGTCAATCATGGTATAAAAGCCGAAATTGAACGTATGAAAGCAAACATATCAAGTGGCATAATGATTGACGCTAGAGTAGTGCTACAGAAGTACATTGATATTGCATTTGCGGATATCGGGGATTACATTTCATTTGAAAAGTATTCAGTTACTATCAAAGATTTAACGGAAGTAGATACATCATTGTTAACCGAGGTTAGTAACACGGAAGACGGTGTAAAACTCAAACTAGCCGATAAGATGAAGGCCCTTGATTTCCTAACTAAATACACTGATCTCCTCGGTGAAAAAGAGCTGAAACAGCTTAAAGTTGAGCGTGAGCGTATTGCAGTCCGTAAAGAAAACGGTGAGGAGGAAGAATACGAAGATGATGGATTCATCGAAGCCCTCAAAGATACAGAAGTTGA
The DNA here is from genome assembly GCF_008638315.1 of Rummeliibacillus sp. TYF-LIM-RU47. NCBI lineage: Bacteria > Bacillati > Bacillota > Bacilli > Caryophanales > Caryophanaceae > Rummeliibacillus > Rummeliibacillus sp. TYF-LIM-RU47. The sequence continues at coordinate 652,680 of NZ_VVIR01000001.1, forward strand.
TTGGAATGGTTAAGCGAAAGAAAAAACCTGCTCTCTTCAAATTTTCGCCATTTAGCATAAAACAAAAGAAAGTTCTTACATGGTGGGTTGCTGATAAGTCGCCATACAAGGACAAAGACGGAATCATTTGCGACGGATCAGTTCGAGCTGGTAAAACGGTTGTGATGTCTCTCTCATACATCGTGTGGGCAATGGAAAACTTTGACGATGAAAACTTAGGTATGGCCGGTAAAACAATTGGTTCATTTAGACGTAACGTTTTCAAGCCATTGTCGAAGATGTTACGTAGCCGTAAGTATCAAGTCAAAGAACATCGTACAGAAAACATGTTTACCGTTACTAAGAATGGTAAAACAAATCACTTTTACTACTTTGGTGGTAAAGATGAAGCTTCACAAGATCTTATTCAAGGGATTACGCTCGCCGGGATGTTCTTTGATGAAGTAGCACTTATGCCGAAATCATTCGTTGACCAAGCTACGGCACGTTGTTCTGTTGAAGGTGCAAAGTTCTGGTTCAACTGCAACCCAGCAGGCCCTTATCATTGGTTCAAAACAGAATTTATCGACAAGATGGAAGAGAAGAATCTATTCCAGATTCATTTCTTGATGGATGATAATCCTTCATTGTCTGAGCGTGTGAAAGAACGTTATAAGCGCATGTATAGTGGCGTATTCTTCAAACGATTCATTCTTGGGTTATGGGTACTTGCTGAGGGTGTTATTTATGACATGTTCGATAAGGAAAAACATGTTGTTGAGACTGTTGAACGTGAATATGAAAAATACTATGTCAGTATCGACTATGGTACTCAAAACCCTACAACATTTGGCTTGTGGGGTCTTTTTGATGGCGTATGGTATAAGATCAAGGAATATCACTATGATGGCCGTAAGAAGTCAAAACAGAAGACTGATGAAGAATATGCAAATGATTTAGAACAATTCATTGGTGATGTTTCTCATTTTAAAGGTATTATCGTGGATCCATCGGCAGCATCTTTCATTGCTGTTTTAAAGAAGCGAGGTTTGCGTGTGATTAAAGCGAAAAATGATGTGCTAGACGGTATTCGTAACGTAGCAACAGCTTTAGAAAAGCAATTGATTAAGTACAATGATTGCTGCAAAGAAACCTTCCGTGAGTTTTCATCTTACATTTGGGATGAGAAAGCTGCAGATCGTGGAGAAGATAAACCAGTAAAGCAGAATGACCACCAAATGGATGGTGACAGATACTTTGTGAACACAATTGTCATGAAGAAACGTGGTATCACAATTTTGAAATAAGGGGGCGATAACAGTTGCACTGGCTACTTGGAAGGACTCAAACAGATGAGTTCATAGAAATTATAGTAAACAACAAGCCGCAAGCGATCGATACAGTTAAGGAACTGTACACGACATTCAATCCATCGAAATTTTTAGAAGGCGTCAGGTATTACTTTACCGAAAACGACATTCTGAATAAGAAGGTATATATCTATAATGCAAATGGCGCCAAATTAGTTGATGGGGACGCAACAAGTGAAGCATCCAAGATACCATCGGGCTTCCACAAAATATTAGTTGACCAAAAAGTCGGCTATCTTGCTGGGGAGCCTCTTTCTTATGGATCAAAAAGCGATGATAAAAAGGCGCTTGAACTCATTGAAGAATTAATCGGAGAAGAATTTGAAGATACGCTACCGGAATTAATTTTGAATGCTTCAAACAAAGGTAAAGAGTGGCTTCATCCTTATGTTGATGAGGATGGAGAGTTTCAACACATCATCATACCGGCAGAAGAATTTATCCCTATCTACGATACAAAGCGAAAGGATAAGCTTCTAGCAGGCATTCGTTTTTATAATGTCGCCGATAATAAAGTGAAGCTAGAGTTATGGACGCCAGATGATGTAACTTACTATGAAATGATTAACGGTGAAATCTTTATTGATGTGACCGAAGAAGTCAACCCAGCTCCGCATTTCTACCAAGGTGATAAGAGTGTGAGTTGGGGAGATGTTCCATTCATCGAGTTTAAGAACAATGAATTTGGCGTATCAGACCTTACATTTTATAAAAGGCAAATTGATGGCTACGACTCATTAGTGAGTACTACACAAGATGTGCTAGAGGATATTCAAGCAATGATCTATGTGTTGAAAGGCTACGAGGGTGAGAATTTAGAAGAATTTAAAACGATGCTCAAACGATATCGTGCTATCACCATGGAAGCTGAAGAAGGTTCTGGCGTCGATACATTAAGTGCCGAGGTTCCGGTTGAAGCCTACAAAACACAACGAGACACTTATACCACTGATATTTATTCTTTCGGTCAAGGTGTGAATCCATCACCGGATATTATTGGGGATGCTCCAAGTGGTGAGGCGTTACGGAACCTATATTCCTTATTGGACATTAAAGCCTCCATGTTGGAACGTAAATTCACCAAAGCGTTGAGAAGGTTCATCTGGTTTGTCGCTGAGTATGCCAAGCTAAGTAAAAAGGGTGAATTTAATTATCGAGATATCACATTCACTTTTAACAAAATGATCTTGACTAATGAATCACAAATCGTTGATATGGCTCAAAAGAGTTTAGGGGTTATCTCGCAAACTACAATTATTGAAAATCATCCTTGGGTTAAAGATGTTCAGTTGGAGCAGGAACGCTTGGAAAAGGAAAGAGACGGTATAGAACCTCTTACTTATAAAGAAGGTGACTAGATGATCGATTTAGATAAGTACGCTAAATTACTCGCTGAATGGTCGGATAAAGTCACTAAGAAGTATGAAAAAGAGTTAAACAGTATGTACAGTGAGTTAATTAAAGCAGCTCTCGCTCTTTTAAGTAGCACATTTAACAGCTACGAGAAAGACGGCAAGCTCACCTATACCGAAATGATGAAATACAAGCGTTTAGACAGCTTTCATAGACAAATGAATGTCTTAATCAATACCATGTCCAAAAAGCAACGAGACAGCCTGCTAGACTTGCTAGAGGAACATTATGAGTATAGTTGGGATTGGATGGCGTGGGCTATCGAAAATGAAGCTGATATTCGTTTGAAAAACATGAAGACAAAGCTAGATCAAGTTGAGAAGGCCATGCAGAATCCAATTAGTGGCCTTACACTTGATGAAACCTTGGAAAAAAACCGACGAGACATCATCATCAAAGTAAAACGAGAAGTTACTCAATCACTTGTTCAAGGAAGTACCTACAAACAAACCGCTAGCAGGCTTACAAAGGCGTTTGAAGGTGACTATGTTAAATCGGTTCGGGTTGCTCGAACTGAGACGCATAGAGTACGTGAGCAAGCTTCTTTAGAGTCTGCACAAGAAGCGAATAGTCAAGGTATCATCATGGTGAAACGATGGATGAACATGAAAGATGAAAGAGTCCGTAGAACTCCAAAGGCTAACCATTTATCATTAGGCGGTCAAAGTGTCCCAGTTGATAAACCATTTGATTTAGGCGGAGGAGAAACAGGCCAAGCTCCAGGAATGACGGGCTATGCTCACCACGATATTAATTGCCGTTGCTTAACTGGGTATAGCATTGAACGAATTGAAAAGCAGAGTCAGAAGGATGTTGCGAAAAGAACCTTCGATGAATATCGGAAAGCTATTTCTAATTAGGTAAGTACGGTGTATCATTTTATAGAGGTGGGAAAATGAAAACATACGATTTAATAATTAGGACTAAAAGAAATAGGCGGTTTTATTCAGAAATTGGAGCAGATAATTATAAAGCTGCGAAAGAAAGTTTAGACATTGTTCTAAATCAAAACACCTTTATAACTTGTAACACAGAGGAAGGAGGCGATTGTGTATTTTTAGCAGTTTCTGAAATAGCATATATAGCATTAATAGATAATCCAGAAGAGAATGAATAAGGGTCACTCATTGAGTGACTTTTTATTTCGCCCTAAGCAAGGCGTTAAAGGGCTTTTTTATTATGCCTACGTGTCGTTGCACGTGAAAAACGTATAGGAGGAGAAGAGATGAACAAAGAAGCATTACTCGCATTAGGATTAACAGAGGAGCAAGCAGATAAGGTTATAACAGGTTTTGGTCAAATGGTTCCTAAAAGCCGTCTTGATGACAAAATTCAAGAGGTTAAGGACTTACAAGGCCAAATTACAGATCGTGATAATCAGCTTGACGATTTAAGCAAGAAAGCAGCTGGCAATGAAGAATTGCAGAAGCAAATTCAAACATTACAAGAGCAGAACCAAACGACGGTTGCTGACTATGAAGAAAAGTTAAAGCAAAAAGACTTCGATTTTACATTGTCAGAAGCATTACGTAATGCAAAAGCTAAGAACCCGAAAGCAGTTAAAGCTCTATTAGACGTGGAAGGCATCAAGCAAGATGGACAAACGCTTTTAGGCCTTGAAGATCAACTGAAGGCTTTGAAAGAATCAGATGCTTATTTATTTGAATCCGATAGTTTGAAGGGCAAAACACCACCAGCAGGCGGTCAACATTTACCAGGTGGCTACAATAAACCAAATCCGTTTGCGAAAGATACATTTAATTTAACAGAACAAGGGATTTTGCTACGTGACAATCCCGACTTATACAATCAATTGAAAGCCCAAACTGGGCAATAGGAGGAATTAATTTATGCCAATTACACGTATTGGAGATATCATTCAACCAGAGATTTTCACAAACTATGTCACTCAACGAACAATGGAATTATCAAATGTATTAAACAGCGGAATTGCAACAAATGACGTGGAATTCAACGCATTAGCAAGTGGACCAAACACTCTTGTTAACATGCCTTACTTCAATGATCTTACAGGTGATTCAGAAGTAATGTCGGATGACGGTTCTTTAACTCCAGGGAAAATCGGCACAAGCAAAGACGTTGCTCGTAAACAAGGGCGTGCAAAAGCGTGGGGAGCAAACGGCTTATCAGCATTGCTTTCAGGTGCTGATCCTATGGGAGCAATCGGAAATCTTGTGACAAACTATTGGGCTCGTGATCGTCAAAAAGTATTACTTTCAACACTAAAAGGCGTATTTTCTTCCTCATCAATGGCTAAGAAAATTCATGATATTTCTGGTGAAACGGATGCAGGTGCACTATTCACCGCTAATAGTTTCTTAGATGCAGTACAAATCATGGGGGATGCAAAAGACTCTTTAGCAGCTATTACAATGCACTCAGCCGTTGAAACGTATCTTGCTAAACTTCAATTAATTGAGTATGTACAACCTGCAGGCCAACCAGTAAGAATCCCTTACTTTATGGGTAAACGTGTCATTGTGGATGATGGCATGCCTTATGATACTGCAACAGGCGTGGCAGAAACGTATATCTTTGGTCAAGGCGCATTGGCTTGGGGTAATGGTAAGCACCCGAATATTATTGAGACTGAAACAGATCGTGACACAATGGCTTCATCAGGTGAAGATTTCTTAATCAATCGTAATATCTTTATGCTCCATCCACGTGGGGTGAAATGGACTGAATCAGCAGTTGCAGGCGATTTCCCAACAAATACAGAATTAGCAACTGGCTCCAACTGGGAATTAGTTTATGAACCTAAAGCAGTTCGTATGGTTGATTTCAAGTTCAAAATTAAATAAGAGGGCGCTTAGGCGCTCTTTTGTTATGAAAGGGTGATTGTATGGGAGCTTATACATTTCGGCGTGCTCGTGAGCGGTTAGCGGCTAAAAACCATTCATATGAGCAATTGAATGCCATGAAGATTTCTCAAATTAAAGGAATCTTAGATTCAAAACAGATTGATTACAAATCTAACGGAACTAAAAAAGAGTTAATATCTTATTTAGTAGAGATTCCAGAAGAACAACTAGGTAGCGAAGTGGGTGATAATGATGGCGATGACTCTTGATGAATTGAAGATACGTATTAATGCCACTGCTGATGATCTTGTATTGCAAACAAAGCTTGATGATGCAATTGACTTTGTCTGTGGTTATCTACATCGTACATTCAACGATGAAAAGCCAATGCCCTTGAAAGTAAAAAGGATTGTAGCAAAGTATGTACAGTCTGAATTGACGCTCACAGATGGAATAAAATCTGAAAGCATAGACGGTTTAACACAGACGTTTGAAAGTAAAAGTGAACGTGACAACGCCATAAAAGCTGAACTACGTTCCACAGGCTTAAGAAAGTTTGCGTGGTATCGTGGCTAGAATCAAATTCAAAGACAACAACAAAATACCACAGGCCATTAAAACGATTGAAAAAATCAATCGCAAAAAGGTAAAGGTCGGCTATTTTACAGGTGATTTTTACGATGGTAATGGTGAGCTTACTGTGAAAGGTTTAGCTGCAGTTCATGAGTTTGGTGTTCAGATTCAGGTTACACCTAAAATGAGATCCTTCTTGCATCATAAAGGACTGCACTTGAAAGATTCTACAACCCATATCACTATTCCAGAACGAAGCTTTGTACGAACCGGAGCGGATCAGTCTAGGTTTGCAGTTGTGCAAAAGACAGAAGAACTCATTAGAGATGCCATTACGGGGAACATACAGGTTGAGTTGCTCTATGAAATGATTGGTGAAGAAATGAGAGCAGAAATCCGTGAACATGCTATAGATTTAGAGAATCCAGCCAATCATCCATGGACAATTGAGAATAAAGGTTCATCAAATCCTCTTGTTGCTACAGGTAATATGATTGGAGCGATGGAGGTTGAGGTGAAATGATGTTCAACTTTGACCGATTGATAGCAAAGTATAGTTCTACTTTCACGGCTAAGATTACTACAGAGGGCTATTATGATGATGGTGGTAAGTACCATAAAGGCGAAACGAAAGAGGTTCCATATACAGGCGCGGTGATGCCAATGACAGCGAAATCCGTTTATGCCAGCGGTGGTAAATACACTACATCGGATGCAAAGCTTTATATAAAAACTCGGCTTAAGGAAGGCACGAAGATAACATATGATAATCATTTGTACACTGTACAAGATGAAAAATCGTATGAACGCTTTGGTGGCTTCTTTTATTATGTGCTAAAGGCGGTGGATAGCTTTGCTTGATTTAGAATCTATCCGTTCGGTCATTGTTAGAAATCTAAAGGCAACTACAGGTATTCAAACTATTATTGCTGAACAATCGAATGAACAACCACCTTATCCGTTTATTGCCATTAAGTTCACTACACTTGGAAAACAGGTGGGGAGAGCGGCACAGTACATGCATGAAGATGTACAGTATACCGAGCAAGATATTGAAATGGTCTTGTCGGTTTCTTCTTTTAGTGAGGAAATGGATGAATCAATCAATAATGCTTATGCAGCATTTCAATTTTTCGAAGTAGACGGCATTCAAACGTTGCAGGAAGCTAATATTGCCGTCGTAAAGACAACAGAAATATCAAATAGAGATACGTTTATCTCAATCGAATATGAGCGTAGAACAGGGTTTGATGTTCGAATTAGAACTAGGGCTCAATCGATAAGAGAACTTGATTCCATCGATACAATAAATATCAATAATTAGGAGGAAGAACATGCCTTTAAAAGATGTTACCGTCACAATTAATATTCAAAAATCATCTAAGTTAACAGGCTTAGGTAAACCGTTAATATTAGCGAAGTTCACTGGTGAGTCAACCTATAAAAATTATGCTGATCCATTAGATGTTGCGAAAGACTTCGGCGCTGATACGGTGGTTCATAAATTAGCTAAAGCACTAATCAACCAAGGAAACACAGCGCCATCCAAGATTGCTATTGCCACTTATAATCCTGCAGCCGAACCCGCTATGACTGCAGCCGATGCACTTAGAAAATTCTATGATGAGGATTGGTACTTTGTTGTTTCTGATACTCAGGTAGAAACAGAAGTGAAGGCTATCGCTGATGTAGTGGAAGGTAAAGGGGTCAAGTTACATGGAACAACTGTAACAGCTCTTGAAGCACTAACAACATTGAAAGGTTATAACTATGATCGTACCTTTGCTATGTTGCATACAACAGTCAATGAGTATGCTGCAGAAGGTTTGATTGGATCGGTTGGTTCCAGAGATGTTGGCTCAATTACATGGAAGTTTAAATCAATCAACGGATTAACGCCACAGCAAGTGACAGAGGATGAATTGAAAGATATACACGCATTAAATGGCTTTGCCTACGTAACGAAATCTGGCAACCCTCAAACATCAGAGGGAAAAGTGTTGAGCGGTGAATATATCGATGTTATTCATTCGAAAGACTGGATTAAAATCAATATTGAAGAAGCTGTTCAGCAAGTCTTTGTGAAAAACGGCAAGATTTCATACACAGACGATGGTATCACGCTATTGGCTAATGCAGTTAAATCAATTCTAAAGGCAGCCTTTGATATGGGCATGATTGCTGAGGATTCAGAGGGCAGCCCTTTATATAGTGTCGCAACGGTTTCACGCGTTGATACACCATCCAGTGATCGTGAATCACGTGTATATAATGGCTTATCCTTTAACTTTGAATTAGCCGGAGCAATTCACGAAGCAAATATTGTGGGCGAAATTATGATCTAGTTAAAGACATTCATTTGAATGTTTTTTTATTTTGGAGAGAAAAGAGGGCATTAAATGGATATTAAAACTTATGATGCGAGAAAAGTGAATGTTGATGTAGGTGGAATTTCGCTAACTGGTTTCGGTGAAGATACAATGGTTGAATGTTCGCAAGATGACGATACAATGTCCGCCAAGAACGACGCTAAAGGGAATGTAGGTATCACAATCAATAACAAAACGATGGGAACAATTAAAGTCACTTTAATGCAAACATCTCCATCGGTCAATTACCTAGATAAGCTAGCGAAGAGCCGAAAAATTTTCCCTATTTGGGTAACGTCAAACAACGAAATTAAAGAGGTTGTTGGCGGAACTAAAGCTTTCGTCACAAAGCCTGCAGATAAATCTTTCGGTGCTGAGGTAGATGAACGACAATTCGAAATTCGAGTGACCGACTACACAGTAGAATAGGCGGTGAGGGGCTATATGCCCCTTTTCTTATGCATAAATCAGTGAAAAAGCATTTACAACTCAAACAAAAAATGAAAAAACAGGAGGCTATTAAAATGGCTAAATATGGAGAAAAGAAAGTAATCACTTTTAAAGATAAAAAAGGCAAAGAGACTAAATTCAATCTTCAACATGTTGGTTTACAAGGATCATTCGAGATTCTCGACCGGACGAAGGATGCAAATGGCAATACAAGTATCACTGCCATGCATAGTGAGCTATTTGAACACGTTATCCGTACAGAGGACAATGAACAAGTAAGTTATGATTGGTTTGAAGAACAAGATTTCGGCTCAACAATGCTAAAAGAAGTCGTAAAGGAAGCAACAAAGTTCATATTTCAATAAGCCTAAATCAAATATGTTTTATAAAAAGCTGGCGAAGAGACGTTGGCTTTTTTGGCGAATAATAGTTGAGAATGTTGTAGATTATAAAACCGCAATGACAATGTCCCTCGATGAAATCATGGAAGCTAACGCAGCTCTCAATTATAAAATTGAGTTAAAAAATCAAGCGGCTAAGAACAAGAAAAAGTGAGGTGATATAAATGGCATTGCGTGATATAGACGTTGATATTGAGCTTGATGTCGATTATGGAGAACTCACCTATCTTAATGAGGAAATTGATGAGACATTACGGTTGTTGAAAGGTATTGACGATGATAATATCATTGACCTTACACGTGAGTTTAGACGGATGGGGCGTCAAGTAGACAACGCTACCCAAGATGTTCGGCAATTAAATCGGCAAGTTGAAACCATATCAGATGTAAAAGTAGATGTTGATATAGAAGATCCATTGGCAGATATCAAACGTTTGCAAATGCAAATTGAAGCGCTTGACCGTGAAGATATCAATGTGGACATCGACATCAGAAACGCTGCAAGTGAATTAACAAAGCTTTATACCCAAATGAAGATGATTGATGGCAAAGATATCGATATTAATGTTGACGTTAATGGAGCCTTAAAAGAATTAGGTATCTTAAGGGCACAGCTAAACGCTTTTAAGGCCACAAATTCGATATCCCTGCCAAGTATGGGGATGGACTTACTATCGAATTTTAATCTTGTTGGATTGGCTAAAGCCGCCGGTATTATCGTAGCCCTACCTGTTTTACTTCCTATTGTTGCTACCTTAATCGGTGCTGTAGGAACGCTAGGGGTAGCGATAGGTGTTTTGGCAGGCGGTTTATTAGGCATAGCAAGTGCTGCCGTTATAGCAGGTGGAGGACTTCTTGCGTTTAGTAGCCTTGCAATCTCATCTATTAGCGACTTATACGAAGAAGATGCCAAATTAACAACCGAACAAAAGCAGTTAAAACAGGAGACTGATAAGCTAGTCGGCTCATGGGGAGACTTAAAAGAATCGTTAAGTGATGAGGTATTCGATGTAGCATCTAGAGGGGTTAAGTCCTTAAATAAGCTTTTGGATATGTCTACACCAATCTTAGAACATGCAGGCGATTCAGTTGCTAAGTTATTAGGTAGTTTCGATAAATCTTTAAAAACAAACGAAGTTAAAAGCTTCTTTAAGTATGTTGACAGTTCTATAGGTCCTTTAACAGAAAGTCTTGGCGGTGGGTTAGGGTATGCCTTGAAAGGTGTAGCAAATACCATAGTAGCTCTTGGTCCTTTGACGTCATGGATGGCAGATGGCTTTGAAGGTATGATGTCTAAATTCTCAGATTGGACAGCAGGCTTAAAAGGTTCAGAAGGTATGAAGACGTTTATTGACTATATTAAAGACAATTTACCTAAACTCGGTTCAATTCTTGGTGATGGATCAGTAGGTGTAGCAAAGTTTTTTGCTGCCTTTGATACAACTGCAGCGGATGGCCTTGATTGGCTGGTCGATAAAATGAAAGATTTCTCGAAGTGGGCTAGCGGATTAGACGAGAATAAGGACTTCCAAAAGTTTTTGGATTACATCAAAGAAAATGGTCCGGAAATTGCTAATATTATCGGTAATGTTTCGGAGTCTATAAGTAATTTAGTAGGCTCGCTATCTAAGGATGGTGGCAATAAGTTAGGCTTTTTATCAGATCTAAGTGATTTCGTCCTTAAGTTAGAAGATAATGGTTTCACTGACTTAGTCAAAAGTCTAATGACTTTTGATTTAAAAGGAGTTTATGGATCAATTGGAGAGATGACAAAAAATCTGCTTGGCGATATTGATATCACAGGCGCTATTTCAAATATTGATTGGTCTAGTTTTGTTAAACATCTTAGTTGGGTGGACTTTATAAAATCGTTAACTTGGTCTACCTTTGTGAAGGGGCTATCTTGGTCATCTTTTGTCAAGATACTTAGTTGGGCTAGTTTCATTAAAAATCTCGGTTGGGGATCATTTATTAAACATTTAAATTGGTCTGGTTTTATAAAGAGTCTTACTTGGGGAGGTTTTGTTAAAGGGTTAACTTGGGCTTCGTTTATTCCTAAATTATCTTGGGGCAGCTTTGTAGGCGGAATAAAATCTCTCATAGGAGGATCTCGTGATGGTTCTCACGCTAATGGATTAGGCCGCGTTCCTTTCGATGGATATACAGCAGAACTTCACAAGAACGAAGCTGTACTGACTGCTCAACAATCAGATACACTTCGTTCTGCAGGAATGCTTCAAGGTGATGGGGCATACCCAACGCTTGATATGAACGCAGTTAGCAATTATGAGCCTTTAGCAGCGACTTCATCAAACACTACGACAACTAGCACTACATCAAGTAAAACTGTTGTTATCGAAGCACCTGTGACTATTCGTGTTGAAGGTGGAAAAGACGGAGAAAGCACAGCGAAGAACGTCAAAGATCAATTAGAAGAATACTTCGAGGATTTACAAGACATATTCACGGTTGTATTGGAGGGATAGTATGGCTAAAGCTAAAAAGTGCAAGCTCGGTAAAATGTACTTGTTTATCGAAAAAGAATCTTGGTTGGACGAAGCTAATATCCCTACCTATGCCGTAGAATATGGAATTGATATTTCAGATTATATTGAAGATAGACCAAACGAGGTTACTCTTACCGGAATCATTTACTCGGATAATAAACATACAATCGCCGAAAAGATAAAAGGCCTTAAGAAGTACAAGAATAATGGTATACGGCTTACTTATGTGGGAAGACGAACAGGTACAAACTTCTTAATTAGAAAGTTTAGCTATGACAGCGAAGTTTCAATCGCAAATGGTCATAGCTTTTCTTTATCTTTGCAAGAGGTTCGGATTGCTAAGAAATACAAAAAATCCAAAAAGAAAACCGCTAAAGGCAAATCAAACGGTGGACGTAAGCAAACGAATAATAGTAAGAGTAAAAAATATCATACTACCAGAAGCGGAGATACTTATTGGGTGTTAGCAAGAAAATACGGAACAACTTGGCAACAACTCTACAAATGGAACAAATATCCGCCAAGGCGAATACCAATAGGCGTTAAATTGAAGGTGAGATAATGGACAAGGAATATATTGAGATTGAGAAAGATCTTATCCCTTATGAATTCGAAATAGAGCTTGAAGAAGAAATATTCACCTTTGATGTTCGTTACAATGAAAATCATGATTTCTTTACGATTGATTTATATAAAGACGAAGAATTAATATGCGCAGGGGAAAAGTTAGTCTATGGTGTTCCCTTATGGGAAGACATAACGACGAGCGATTTCCCTGCACCTACCATTATTCCTCTTGATCCAAGTGGGAAGGAAAAGCGCGTTTCTTGGGATAACTTAAACACAACAGTTTTTCTTATTCTAGATAACCAAGGTGAAGAAGATGAGTGAATACTTTAAAAGGGTCATTAAAGTTAGAACACACAATACCACATGGACAAATGACAAGCTGCACATTGAGTTTGAAGTACCTTTTGATGATGACCATGAACCCAATCGAAGTACTATTCGAATTTATAACCTTTCTCATGACTCACGAGCTAAGTTTAAGCGAGGTAATCGTTTAGTGTTGAACGCAGGATATGAAGGCGATGTGGGTGTTGTATTGGATGGTGAGATCACTAGAGTGAGAAGTGAAAAAGTTGGACCGGATAGGACAACTATCATCAAGGTACTAGATACTCATGGGGTAACAAGTAAAAAGACAATAAAGAAAACATACAAGCAGAAAACAAATACCTCTACAATTATTCGTGATCTAGCACATGCAATTGGGCTTAAACTAAAAGTGTTAGACCTACCAAAAGATAAAGTTCAAAAGAAGGGTTACAACGTCACCGGCAACGTTCTCGACACAATCGAGAGACTGGCTGACGATTGCGGCGCTTCTTTTTATTTTTCAAAAGGTTACTTATATATCCGTGATATCCGAAAAGGTGATAACACAAAATTCACGCTAACATCGTCTACTGGCCTTATTGGTTCGCCTGATATATTCGAGAAAAGTTATCACGGAAAAACAGTAAAAGGATTTAGAGTAGATGCCTTGTTGCAACATAAAGTCTCTACTGCATCAATACTCACACTAAAGTGCCAGACTGTAGTCGGTAAATTTCGAGTGATTAGTGGTAAGCATGTGGCAAATAAAAGCGATTTTCAAACGCAATTTGATTGTATTTCAAGTAAGTAGGTGAAGTAATGGCAGCAGATACGAACTTCTTTAAAAACTTTCGGAATCAGATTTTATTCAGCATTAACACAGCTTTTCCTGCAAAGGTATTAGCTTTTGATGAATCGTCATTCGAAGCAAAAATACAGCCTTTATTCAAAGTAAAAGAAGTTGGGGAAGAGCCCGAAACGATTCCAGTGATCGAGGGAGTACCCGCCTTAAAATATGAATTTAGTGTGGAAGGTGGTCCTGTTCAATCATATGAGCCTGTATTAAAGGCAGGAAAGATTGTCCTTTGTGTATGTGCTCAACGTTCTTTAGATGATGCATTTGAAGGTAAACCATACTATGCCGGTAAATCACGTATTTTGGACATACAGGATGCTGTAATCGTGGGGGTGCTACGATGAGAGATATATCAATCGTAAACGGTGATATCTCTTTTGAAAAAGGGTTTGTCACAGGTTCAGAGGAAGTTTCTCAATCCATTGCAATTGAATTGGGTTCCCAACTGGAAGAGTTATTTCTGGATGAAGATTATGGCTTTGACATGTCAGTACTACAGGATAAACCAGATGATGATGAAATTATTGCAGAAGTAGGAAGGGTCATTGCCAATGAAGAACGTGTTGAACTCGTTGGTGAAGTATTAGTCAATCAAGACCGCAAAGCGCGGGTTGCTTATGTGCAATTTAAAGTACAAGTAAAAGAAACAAATGAAGAACTAGAATTGGATGTGAGTCTAGGTGGCACTGACGAGTAAGGGCTATAAACGAGAATCATATGAAGATATTCTTGAACGCTTAGATGTAAAAGCAAAAGAGTTATTCGGACAAGATGCCAATACAGGAGCACGATCAGCGTTAGGAATTTTATTAAGAATAATGGCGTTTGTTTTAGCGCTTGTATGGCAAGACAATGAAAATGTTTATTATTCTGGCTTTCGAAAGACAGCGGAGGGAAGGCAGCTCGATGCATTATTGCCATATGCAGGGATAACGAGGAACCCAGCTACATATGCAGATGGACCAGTAGTTTTCAGCGGTGCGCTAGGTACTACTATTGAAATGGGTTATACAGTTGGTAAGGAGAATGAAACGCTTTATTACACTTTAGAAGAATCAACAATAGGAACAGACGGTACAGCAAAAGTAGATGTTATGTGCCAAGTAAGCGGTGCAATCGGTAATGCTGAAATTGGTGAAATCAATCAAATAATAAACCCGATTGATGGACTAGAAAGTGTTACCAACCCAATTGCGTTTACAAACGGGAAAGAGCAAGAAACAGATCAAGAAGTCCGTGAACGCGCTGATACTACCGTTGAGGGATTGGGGAGTGCGACGACTGCATCGATAAGAACGGAACTTCTTAAAGTATCAGGAGTACGCGCCGCCTACGTTGATGAAAACTATAGTGATGAAATAAATGTCTATGGAACTCCTTCAAGGGCAATTCAAGCGTTTGTGCTTGGCGGGAGTGATGAAGATGTGGCTAAAGCTGTCTTTAAAAAGAAGTCAGGTGGTATTCAGCCTTATGGTCAAACTTATATCACGGTATTAGATGATGCCGAACAACCGAAAGCAGTTGGTTTTACAAGAGCTCAAACGGTACAAATATATGCAAAGGTTTCTCTTAAAACAAATAATAGCTTTGAAGCAGACGGTCAAAACCAAGTAATCAAAGCAATTGTTCAATATATCGGAGGTTCAGATGCTGAAAGCAATACCTATATCGGTTTAAATATGGGAGAGAATGTCATCTTATCTAAGCTTATAGCAAGGATTTATGGGGTGAATGGTATTGATGATGTAGATGTACAACTATCGACGGATGATTCAGTATATGAGGCTAACAACATTGAAATCAAACTGCAGCAAGTCGCCCAAATAACAGCAGCTAACATTGAGGTGATCTGATGTATAGCACTAAAGAAATTATTTCACTATTCACCGACTACTTTAAGAAAAATGAAGACTCCAATTTATACAAGCTTGTTTCTTTATTTTCCAGTGAATTAGAACGGATCAAGGAAACAAATAAACTGATTGTAGAATGGAGAGATATTGACAAGGCACAAGGGAAAGCACTTGATTTGATTGGTGAAAATATTAATCAAAGTCGAGGGGTAGCAACTGATGAAGTGTATAGAGTTTTGCTGAAATCAAAAATTGCTAGAAACCTATCTGACGGCACGATAAATACAATTATAAACGTCATAGCAATTGCACTGTCTACGGATAAGAAGAGTATAAAAATCGTCGAAGGTTGGACTGATGAACTTAATCCAGAACCAGCTTCAATTAAACTAATGGAAATGCCATTAGAAGCCATTAATAGAGCTGGTATAGATCCGGCAAACTTTGTACGAATTATTCAAAAGACGGTTGCTGGTGGAGTGAAAGTTCAAAGTATTGAACTAAATGGAACTTTTGAGTTTGGTGATACATCATTAGCGATTGATAACTCAAAAGGTTTTGCAGATATCGATGGAACCACAGGAGGGTATCTTGGTGCTGCATTCAACCCATCAACAGAACAAGATTTACCTATTTAGGAGGGATTTTAGTGGCATTTACGAAACAGTTACCAGAATGGCATGCGCTTGGTGTTGAGCCGCCTCAAAGCTTAAAAGAAGGTGGCTGGAAAGCAGGTGTAAAGCCTCCTGCCGATTACTTCAATTGGCTACAAAACAAAGCTTTTAAAGCAATAGAAGAGCTACAATTAAAAGCCGGAGAAGTAAAAACAATTAACGGCCAGTCACCAGATGAAAAAGGAAATATAACAATAAATGTAGATACGTCAAACTTCGCAACCAAAGAAGAACTTAAAGCCAAGTATTCAAAGCCTGCAAATGGTATTCCTAAAAGTGACTTTGCTGGTGAAGTTCAAACTTCTTTAAGTAAGGCAGATGGCTCAGCTAAACAAACAGATCTTGAAGCTTTAGACAAAAAGGTTAGTGAACATCAGGCGGATGAAATGAAGCATTTAACCAATGGGCTTTTAAAAATAAATAACGGATCAACGAACTTCCTTTTGAAAATGGATGCAGAGGGTCTTTATTTAGAGGAGGTATAATAAAATGGCAGTAGGAGACAAGTATTATTTGGGTGGTCGAGAATCATATAAAAATTATTTTTCATATAATGGTGGGTTGAACGTAGGAACTAATGGTATATCTTTCGGCTTTGAAGTGAACATGTTCAAATTCATTTCAAACGATAGTGAAACAGATGATTTAATTATCACCTTCAATGATGTACCAAAAACACAGACGGGGTTAAATGGAGCCATTACACTAAAGCCAAGGGAAGTTATCAACGACTTGAATATCAAAGCTACAAAAATTAATCTTTCTCGTAACAGCGGTTCGGGGAATGTTCGATTTTTGGGGGTGTAATAGATGGGGTTAGTTAAACCACAACCACCATTAAAAGGTACGCTTACACCTAGCTTTATTAGAAGAATGAAAGAATTACCTCATGTTACCCAACCGTTAAATAAATTCTTGACTGGTAGATACTTTGTATCTAGAAAAGACGTAATCAATGGAAATGAAGTATTTTATACTTTAACTAAAAATGGGACAAATATAGAAAAAATATTTTGGACTGAAGATGGTATTCAAATAAGAACAAAAGTCATTTTCAGTCACCCTGAAGGAGCCACCATAGGACGTTTTGATTATTACCCACAATATGGAGTAATACAAAAAATTAATGGTCAACCTATCTACTTCACTCATGATGGAATTATGATAGTCACTGCTACAACAAATTATGTTGATATAAATTCTATCTTAAAAAACAATTTATTACTTAGAATTAATTCTGGTTCAATATTAGATGTGTATACACCAAACGGTATACAATTGTTATCATTCGGTGGATACTTCCCTAATTCGGCTACTTTATTTCATGATGATGATGAACACGTTGTTTTAACTTATGGTGATGGAAGTCGATATACAAACACGCTATTAAAAATGACTTTAGCTGAAACAAAAGTTATTCAATATATTTCATACGGTTCAAGTCATACGGTTGTAAAAGATTATTATTCAAATGGGGGATATTAATATGTATTTAAAAATAATTAATTTAGTTAACACATATGGTCAATGTGATTATAAATCATTAGATATGTTAAAAATTGTTACGGGTTCTGCTTTTTATTCAGCAGATAATACATCATGTGTATTAGAATATAATGACGAATTTTCACCGCATGATGAAGTAATTGAAATATCGAATGAAGAATATGAAAGCTATCGACCAAAAATAAAAAATACTATTTCACTAGATGAACGTGTATCAGAAGTCGAAAAAATATTAAATGATATGTTATTAGGAGGAATCTAATCATGCAACAATCAAAATTATACACATACATTAAAAACCAATATTTAATGGGGAATTTCACAAGTGATGAAATGGTTCGTCTGGTAGAATTAAATCGAATTACTGATGGAGAGAGAATTAAGATTATCGAAGAAGTTGTATAAAAGGGAATTTGTATACGCAAACGCAGTCACTCGACTAGCGTTATTTTTATTGTCGAAAAAGAAGGGGAAATCTCCATTTTGTCGAAATTTTATTAAGTGAGAGGAGAGAATATCATGCGTAGAGATATGGAATATTGTCGGTTGTTACTTATAGATCTAAGTAAAGGAAAATTTAATCGATCTATCCCGAGAAATGAAGATGGTGAAAAGTACAAATACCATCTAGAATTACTAGAAAGTGCCGGGCTAGTTTCATTAGAGTTTGTTCAGCCATCATCTTTCGGTTATCACTTAAAAGAAATACCTAAATTAACTTGGGAAGGTAATGACTTTTTAGATGCTATCGAGAATGATACTATCTGGGAAAACACTAAAAGTTTTGCTAAATCTAAAGGTTTTGAGGTAGCTAAATTATCATTTGAAATATTAAAAGAGATAGCTATTGGACAAGGTAAGAAAATGCTTGGAATAGAATAAATTTAGAAAATTAATGCCTTCCACAACTAATTGTGGAGGGTTTTTATTATATAAAAATAGAGCCCTTAAAGGCTCTTTTAATTTGGGGAAATGAGGAGAAGAAATGGAACAAATTCTAAAAACAGTTCTTTCAATTGTTGGTGGTGTTACTTCCTACTTTTTAGGAGGGTGGAGCGTCTTACTTACAACTTTATTGTTACTAAATGTATTCGACTATATTACTGGAATGGCAGCTAATTGGGGACAATTATCTAGTAAACGTGGTTATCAAGGAATTATAAAAAAGGGTGTTATGTGGGTTTGGATTGTGGTAGCCAACCTTTTATATATGGTTTTAGGACAAGAGGGATTTAACCTGTCCGAAGTTATTCCAGATGGGGTAGTTATTCTATTCATTCTGAACGAAATTACAAGCCTAGGAGAAAACAGCATCAAATTAGGTATCAACGTACCTGAACCAATTCAAAAAGCATTAGCAGTAATGAAAGGGGATAAATAATATGGTAAAACAATTCGTAATTAGTAGCGGTCATGGTGATAAGGTAGCGGGAGCAATTGGTATTTTGAACGAGCATGAAGAAGCCAAAAAGGTTGTTAATCGTGTATACGATATTTTAACGAAGGAATTTAACGTAGTTGGTTTTAAGTATCACGAAACAATAGCTACAACGCAGAATCAAAATTTATCAAATATAGTTTCCTTCCACAATGGAAAGACAAGAGAACTAGACGTTAGCGTTCACTTTAACAGTGCGACACCTGCCGCAACAGGCACAGAATGCTTATACTATGATGCTTTAAGCTTATCAGCTAAAATGAGTGCAGCTATGGCCTCAGCCCTTGGCATCGTTGATCGTGGACCAAAAGAGCGCAAAGAACTGTATTTTTTACGAAATACAAGCAAGCCAGCAATCCTTTTAGAAGTATGCTTTGTAACTTCGGAAAAAGACGCGGCGGCATACCGTAAAAATTTTGAAGCCTTATGCCAAGCTATCGCCAAAGTTATAGCGGGGCATTTAGGATATACACAAAACAAAGTTGAAGGCGTTTCAAAGCCAGTTAACCAAGGTTATTACAACAAGAAATATGACAGGTTAGTTTCTCTAACAGACGTCGGTGTATATGAAGATAAAGAGTTTAAGAAAGAAATGAAACGCCATAAGAAAGGTACTAAACTAGATATTATCGACATTGCTCATTCAAAGAATGGTACACCAAGATTTATTACTTGCGGTGGCTATGTAACTGCAAATCGTGAGTATGTAAAAGCTTATACGGTTAAGTAATATTAACCTTTATATAAACAAGACCAGGGTTCGATTAATTTATGAACACCTGGTCTTTTTTTATTCATCTTACAATTCCTTTTCACGTGCTTCAATCCACGTTTTTACTTCGTTTAAGTCCTCTAAACTACAATACTTATTGATATATGTCTTAGCAGCACTCTTTGCGGATTGTTTACGTGTTTTTTCTCGATTCTTTTCACGGTACGCTTGGGTAGCACGCTTTTGCGCTTCCGATGTTTTATTCTCAGACATAATTTAATCACCTCTTTTTCATGAAATAAAGAACAATATTTACAATCACTAATATTAAACATATTGAATAAATAATAATCATTGAGTAATCAAAAGCACTTGGATTTTTCCAGTTAACCATATCAGTTAAGATGTAATAAGCAAACGCTAAAGCTACGACATATCCTATATTTTTCATAATGAAAGGGATATGATAAGATTAGGAGAAGGAGGGGCTAACCTCCTTCTAAGGGTATTAGCGACGTTTTCCTTTCCTAGAGGGGCGTCGCTTTTGTTTTTTCTTACTTTTCATATCGCTTATATTTTTCACTGAACTTGTAAGCAAGTTTAGGATTGTTGCGATAGCTACTAAGTAAGCTAAAATCTTATCATAATCCACTTTGTTCACCTCCTTTCTATATTTATATTATATACCATGGTATATAATTAAGCAATACTATAATTAAATTTATTTAAAATTTCACCTTACGTGGAGGATAGGGCATTTTGTTATATTCATAATAAATAATACATAATATATTTGGTAATACTGAAAATGTTGCACCATTATCTTAACTTGTGTAAAATTACTTTAAGAAGTGACACTACATACGGTGCGGATGTGATAGGGAATTGAGTAAAAAAGAGAAATTACTTGAACAGATAAAAAGAAATCCAAGGGACAGAGATTTCAGAGAGATTAAAACGTTACTAGAACGTTACGGCTTTATTGTTGATGAAACCTTAGGTAAAGGATCTCATTGCCCAGTTTACCATCCTAAGTATGAGAAGGATGAAAGTCTAAGGTGGACATTGTCAAAGCGAAAACCCATGAAAGTCTATCATGCTAAAGAAGCTATAAGACTTGTTGAGGAGGTAATATGCCGTGAAGCAGATTAATATTACATTAGAAGAATTTTTAAAATTAGACTATAAATTTATTGTAACTCCCTATAAAGATGAAGAGTATGGAGAAAGTGGATATGTAATCACATGTTCTGAATTACCGGGAGTGAAAGTTTTTGGTGAAAATATTCAAGAAGCATTTGAAGAGTTTGAAGAAGCTAAGATTGCATTTTATGAATTAAAACAACATTTAGGGGAAAACATACCCTTACCAATAAAAGAATCCGACAGACCATCAGGTAGGATAACTGCTAGATTTGGTGTAGATTTACATGAAAAAATTATACAATATGCAGCCGTTAACAAGATCTCTGTTAACTCTGCGATTAATCAACTTGTTAATTTTGGCTTCGAAAAGGAACAAAACAATTTGTTTATTGACGAGCTTAAATCGATTAAGCAATTAATTAAACAACAAGAAATTAATATAAGCTATAGAAATGATTATTTAGATGAAAGTTATACTTTTAAATTACCTAGAACACAACAAAAAAGACCTTTCCATCCGAGTTTCGAATTTACGGATAAAACTTTTGGAGATCTTAACTAAATCGAGGTGCTATAATGGAGAAACGTTTGAAAATAAGTATCCAAGATATTGAATTACTTGAATTAGATTTTAAGAAAACAACAAACAAAACAAGTGAAGTAAGTGCTGTAAATATTGAAGTAGATATAAAAGAAAAGAATGAAAAAGAAAATGGTTATCAGGTTAAAGTAGCGTTTAATGCAGATTTCAATGTAACTTCTAGAAACTTAGAAATAAATGGTAAATATTTATTCTTGGCGGTTTTTGCAGAAATTGAGAATTTAGAAGAGTTTAACCAAATGGTAGAAGAAAGAAAATATGAAATGTCTTTCCCTATGTTAAGTAAAATATCCAGTTTAATTACAAAAATAACTGAAGAAGCTAGACCGTTCCCTTTAATTGTTCCGCCAGTTGCTTGGATTGAAGCGACAGAAGACGAGGAATAAAAAAACTAGAGTGCAAATTGCTCTGGTTTTTTTTACTTGAAAAAAGAACAAATGTTCCTTATAATTAAAGCAAACAAATGTTCTTATTGAGGGGGAGTTAAAATGAAAGAGCAGTTAATAAAAGCCATGCAATATAATCAATTGGTCGATTTAATGTACATATCCCAAAATGGAACGATAACGAAACGACGAATAAAATTAATTAAGATTGTTGGCGATAAGTTTCAGGCATTCTGTTTTACGAAACATGCCAAACGAACTTTTATTATTGATAATGCTCTTGCAGTCCTTCCTGTAATTCAAAAAGAGCGTAGAGAAGTCATATGAGCAGGGAGCAAAGCAATCTAGTGCATAAACAGATCATTTTAGATTTAACAATACGTACACTAGAGCGAGATCGTAAGCTTTTAGATAGTTTTAAATCACAGGGTGCTTTCGAAGTGTGGTTTGAGAATAGGATTAAAGAAGTGAAACAAGAAAAACTGAATCTAAAAAGACAGTTGGGCGCTATGGGAATAAGAATTGAAAACGAAATAAGAGAAGATGATTTCATTACCGTTTACGAAGTGCTTTATAGAGGAGCGACGGAGCATCATAGATATTTCAATGTTGCGTTAAGAAACTGGACTAACGAAGAAATAAAGCGCCTGCTAAATATGGAGCATAAAACAGTAGCAGAAGTTAATAAGAAGGTATATCACAAGTAAAAAGGAGAGATAACCGTGTCTTTAGGATTCCCGAAACCAAAAAGAGTTAAAAAATCTGCTAAACACCCTGACCGTGACGAATTTGATTTAGAAGAATTAGCAATGACATTAAACGAGGCTATGAAAACAAACAATACTTATAGCTTTGCAGTATTTAATCAAGATGATCCAATTGTTGGAAAAGTTACTAAGATGGATCCAAACACAAAGTTGATTTCCATTCAAAGATATGGGGAGATATTTAAAGCTCACTTTTTAGATATATTAAAAGTAAATTCATATGAGGGTTAGTATTAAAAAAGAGCTACCATAAAAAAGGTAACTCTTTTTCTTTATTTCAGAGAAATCACTATCTTAGTCTTTTCACCGATTGGTTCTTTATTTTTATCCACTGGCGAATCAAAGTAAAGAGTAATTTTCTTTATATCTTTTATCTCTTTTTCTAAAAAGAAAACAATACGCCCCTCTTTAGAAACTTTGCCTTTAAAATCCTCACCCACAGTTTTAGAAATTTCGTGAGCTCGAACATCTACTTGTTCTCCGGTATTGGTCACTAGGGTAGGATGATCAGCACTAAACCAAACCTCTTTATTGGAAGTGTTTTTTGTATTAAGGTTTAAGATAAGAACATGAGCCTTTTTTAAATTATCAAATATAAATTCGCTCTCTTTATTAGGAGCTAAGTCAGCAACATTAATGCCTGTGATTTCTAATTTCATTGGGCCAGTTGAAATTTTATAACTTAAATCCTGTTTATTATAATATTCCTTTACATCGCCATACTTAGAAAGAATGTTATTATCTTTTACGTCTATGGTAGTTTCTTTTTTATTTTCTACAGACACACCACAAGCACTTAGCAATAATGAAACGCTCAATGTTGCTATCAAGAGTTTCTTCATATGTATTTCCCTCCAATCTCTTTAATGTAAAATTAAGTATATCATCTCTAAAAAGCAATTTTTATAAAATCAATAAATATAGAAAATTTCATTCCTATTATATAAGTACCTAGACCCCTTTTTTGACCCCTATCCTAATTCAATCTATACATATTAATAAATAGAAAAAGTTAAAAGTGTTCTTTTATATGAGAAGAAAAACACGTAAGAACTAATAAAAATGTGTAGCTATAATAAGAGTTATTATTGGATAGCTTGTAAAAGGATAAATTAAGCTTGAGTATAAAAAGGGCTCCTTAGAGGAGCCCTTTTTGCATATTTGATTAACTGTAAGCCATTTGTTCTTCGCGGATAAAAGCAAAGTACGGAGCTCCATCTTTGCGGAAATAGGTCATTAGATAACCATTGCACTCTTGGACCTCATTATTATTTTTCAGTAAATCTAAATCGATATAGAAAGGAAGAAGCAGTGTATGCTTATACAATTCTTTTTCTCCTACATTGAATTGAGCAAATGCACTGCCGGCCATTTCAGGGTGTAAGCGTATTTCTTTCAGTATATCTTTTGATTTAATTTCAGGTAGCTGATTTTTCCACCAAGGTTTACGAGGCTGGAAACGCTGTGCTTTTAAATAGTCTAGCTGCAGCAAACTTACAATGATATTCATATTTACGTTTCCGCGCTGTTCTAGAAATGCTATCAAGCGTAAGAATAAATCTTCAAGCTGGTGGCCTATACGTGACCAGCCTTGATTGTCCCAATAGGTTCCGAATTCTTGGAAGAAATCAAATGGTGTTTCAAAGACGCTACTGACCAAATAATCTATCGTATAATCAATTCGGTGATCATTCCAATATTTCTCTAATATATCCTCGGTTTGTTTAATCCGAAGCATATCATCAAAGCTTAGCACATTATTTGCGACAATTTCATATGGAGCTACATCCACATAATCGTAGCCGTATTGTTTCGCTTGCAGGCGCAGTCCAGTGCCACGCAGTAACTTTAAGAAACCTAGCTGTAATTCCTCTGGGCGTAGAGCAAATACGTCATTAAATGTTTGGCGGAAGCTGTGATAATCTTCTTCTGGAAGTCCTGCTATTAAATCTAAATGTTGATCAATTTTGCCTCCTTCTTTTACCATTGTCACTGTACGAGTTAATTTGGAGAAGTTTTGTCTTCGCTTCACTAGGTCATTGGTTAAGTCATTTGTCGATTGTACGCCAATTTCAAAGCGGAACAAACCCTTGGGTGCATTGTCATTCAAAAATTGAATAACTTCTGGACGCATGATATCTGCTGTAATTTCAAATTGGAATACGACACCTTCTTGATGTTCATCTATTAAAAACTGGAACATTTCCATTGCATAGCTTCTGCTAATGTTGAAAGTACGATCGACAAACTTTATCGTCCGGACGCCGTTATTCATCAAATATCGTATATCTTCTTTTATTTTTTCGCGGTTAAAGTAGCGAACACCAACTTCTATAGAAGAAAGGCAAAATTGGCAGTTAAAAGGACAGCCACGACTTGTCTCAATATAGGCTATTCGCTTTGATAGATGGGGAAGATCTTCTTCAAAACGATAAGGGCTAGGCATGTCACGCAAATCAACTTTTTGTGCCGCTTGATGTATTTCAACCTTATCCTCTTTTAAATAAGCGATGCCTGGCACTTCAGAAAGAGGAATTTTTCCATGGTAATAATGAAGTAGTTGTTTAAAAGAATGCTCACCTTCGCCCATAATAATGCAGTCAACATCCTCTTTTAAACGCTTGAGCCAAACATGGACATCATAACTTACTTCTGGGCCTCCTAGGACAATTTTCGTATGAGGGCTGACTTTCTTCACCATTTGTATTACTTTGATTGTTTCTTCAATATTCCAGATATAACAACTGAATCCGAGGATATCTGGAGATTTTCGATAGAGATCAGATACGATATTAAAAGTAGGGTCTTTAATCGTATACTCTGCAAGAACTGGGTTGAAGTCAGGCTGGGCATAAGCTTTTAAATATCTGATAGCAAGATTAGTGTGGATATATTTGGCATTTAGTGTTGCAAGAACAATATTCATAGGGAATCTCCTTTTAGCTAATTTGTCGAGTGGAAATATCTTGTATATTTAACAGAGTTGTTTTAAGATAAAGATACTAGCGTAATTATACAAAAAAATTTAAAGTAAAAAGTCCTATTTATAGAATTTGATTTATATGAAATAATCTGAATATTAATAATTTAATTTCGGACGGAGGTAATTTAGGACATTAAAACTCCTATTTAGTAGAGTTTCATCTTATTTAGTGCTAATTTGATGTCATAATTTATTGGCGAAATTCATAGAATGATAAAAAGAAGGGATTGGTGATTAGTTAATGCCGCAACGATTTTTCAGTAATTTTGATTTTACATTTCAAGAATGTGAAGAACCAATTATAATTGTTGACCACAGATTCCATATTTTATTTGCTAATGAATTGGCCAAAGAACACTTACAAGTAGAAGAAGATATTGATATAAAAAATTGGCTAAGCGAAGATTCCTACGATGTATGGAAGAAGATTGTTGAAAATACTAAAACTCGTTCGTATACAACTGAGAAGATGTCTATTAACACCTTAAACTCTAAAATAGAGGATATGAAAGTAACGAGCTGCTATTCAGATGTATACGATTGGATTTTACTATGCTTCCACTACTCGGAGGTTACTAGTAAAGTTGATAAGCATCTCGCCGTTGAGAAAAAGTTCCGACGTGTTTTTGACCAATCTGAGAGTGGTCTTCTCTTAACTGATGCTGATAAGCGAATTGTTGAGATGAATGAAATGGCCGCCAAATTATTAAATGTTTCCCTGCATAGTATCATTGGACAAGATATCTCTATTTTATGGAAGTTATTCCCTAATGAAGGGTATAATATCCATAAATTCTTCTGTTCTTTAAAAGAAACGGGCAAGGGAGAATTAACCGTTCAAGTGCCAATGAAAGAGGGCACGCGCTATATACAGTTATTGAGCAATTATGACAGCCAGGATGATATTCATTTAACAATTATTCGCGATGAAACGGAAAGAATTATGATGATGAATCGGCTGGAACACCAGCAAACACTTCAAATGGTCGGTGAGATGGCAGCAAGTATTGCACATGAAATTAAAAACCCTATGACAACATTAAAGGGTTTTACAGATTTAATGAAAATGACAGCCACAGGTGAAAATAAGCGTTATTTATCTGTTTTGGACAGAGAAATCGAGCGTATCGAAAATATTGTAAATGAATTCTTAGATTTATCCAAGCCAGGTGGCTATGAGATGAATATTTTCTCATTTAGCGAGTTAATGGAAGAGACAATTGAGCTGATGCAGCCCCAATCAATTATGCAGCATGTAGAGATAGAATATGAGAAAAACCTTTATCAAGAAGATTTAATTTTAGGGAATAGCCACAAACTGAAGCAGGTGCTAATCAATTTATTAAAGAATGCTTTTGAGGTTATGCCTTCAGGTGGCAAGATTGTCATTCGACAACAAATCAAGTATTACGATAAAGTGACCATCTCGATTGAAGATAGTGGTACAGGTATGTCTGAAAACGATTTGGAAAATATCTTTACTCCCTTCTACACTACTAAATCAGAAGGCACTGGATTAGGCCTTGCTTTTGTGGCGAAAACTGTTGAAGAACATAATGGTAAAATCACAGCCACAAGCAAAGTAGGAGAGGGCACGATATTCAGTATTGATTTTCCACTTGTAATCCAAAAACAAAGAGAGATGGTGGCAGAAAAAAGCTTGGAAATAGACTTCGCTGATCTTACAGAACAGAGCGATTGCTTTTATTCTGTATAACATCACCCTTTTGACAAAGTATTAACCACAGCGGTATAATATCTTAAAATCAAGATTTATTATAAGGGATGAACAAGAATGGCAACACAAGATGAAATAAAGCAGTCATTGAAACTCTTTATTGTACTTTCGAGGGCAACAAAAGCTATAAATGAGTGCACAAACCAATTCTTCCAGGAGAATGGATTAAATCCTACAGAATTCGCTGTGTTGGAATTACTTTACCATAAAGGAAGACAGCCCCTCCAAAAAATAGGAAATAAGATTTTACTGGCTAGCGGGTCAATCACTTATGTTGTTGATAAATTAGAAAAAAGAGGTTACTTAACGCGCGTATCATGTCCATCTGATCGGCGCATAACATATGCTGAAATTACACCCCTAGGTACTGAGTTTATGGACGAGCTGTTTCCTAAGCATGAACAACAATTGCATGAAATTACAAGTGTATTGACTGGGGAAGAAAAAGACCTAGCGATTGATTTATTAAAAAAACTAGGGCTCTCAATTAAAGATTTGTCTTATTAAGATCAAAAGAGTGGTGTGATGTAAGACACATACATCGCTCTTTTTGTCATAATAATAGAGGGCATTACAGTATAAAGAGGATCTAGGGAAAATGCTAAACGTAAAAAGACAAACAGATAATAGAAGTATTTATAGGTTGTTTAATAAAAAATGCCGCTCTTATAGAGCAGCACAAAATGTTTGGTATTCGAAGAGACAACATGGTTGAAGAATATGTAATGCGTTATATTAATTGTTATTAGCAGCTGCTAATATTTTATAGCGTTTATGGTTAACAACAGTTTTTTCTTCAATCTCAAGTGAATTGAAATTCTCCATATACGTTAGATTCACGATCACAGAATTCTCATTCACTTTCTCGACAATTCCCTGTAGTCCATTTCCGAATTCAATGACATTCCCAATTTCAGCTATTTTCATAAGTACCAGCCCCTTTAACTTTAGTTACTTTACAGTTTGCCTTAAAATAGTTATTTCGTAAAGTGAAAACCATTTTATGTAGATTTTTGATATTATACGTAAAGGGAGTTGCGAATATGAACGATTACATACAAAAGTTAGACGATTTAAAAAATGGAAACATTCAAGAATTAAAAGTAGATAAACATGAATTTTATCAACTGAGAGAAGAATTAATTAAAAGAGAAGACTTTAAGCATTTTCAAGGGATCGCCAAACAAGGTGGAGATATAATCTATGTTTACTTGAAAGAACCACGAAGTTAAAATAGAATTTCATAAGACAAGCTACATCTGCAATAGGATAAGAAAAACAATACTTTACTGAGAGGAGGATGGTGGATGTCTGAGTCCATTTTAAAAAAATTAGAAAATACACGTGAAAAAATGATTCAATCAGGTATCGAGAAGGGATTTTCTAATATTGAAACCATCCGCTTAAGTAAAAAGTTAGATCATTTACTAAACACTTATCAGCAAGAACAAGAGCATGAACAAGATTATCCTAAGGATGAAGATTTAGTGAAATTTTAAAGGATAACTCCTATTAGGGGTTTTCTTTTTTTTTTTCGTAGATTTATTTACTTCCAGCAGATGAATGCCACAATAGGCCTTGGTAATACTTTTGGCTTTCCACATACACTATATAAAAAAATTTGCACAAGGTGGTTTAGAATTTGTTGTAGCGTGGAATAATAATAAAGAACACAGCAACAATCTCATTTCCCCCTTTCTTTAGCAGGTACTTTACGTATCTGCTCTTTTTTTGCGCTAGAAAAGTTCTTGTATAATAAAGTGGAATGAAAATTCTGATATAATGAACACAACAATAAAAAGGGGGAGTCATATATGAAAAAATGGACCATTGGCTTTATTGGGACTGGTGTAATGGGATCAAGTATCGCTATGCATTTATTAAAAGCAGGACATACAGTACATATTTATACGCGGACAAAAGCAAAAGCGGAAGCTTTAATCGAACTAGGGGCAAGCTGGTTTGAGAGTCCGGGCGAAGCAGCGGAAAATACCGAAATTGTTTTCACGATGGTAGGCTATCCGCATGATGTGGAAGAAGTTTATTTTGGAGAAAACGGTATTTTTAAAATGAGCAAGGCGGGAACAAGATTAGTTGATATGACTACATCTCAGCCAACCCTAGCTAAAAAAATTGCTAAACATGCTGAGACTATGGGGATGGAAGCATTGGATGCTCCTGTTTCAGGTGGAGACATTGGTGCGAAAAATGGGACACTTTCCATCATGGTAGGCGGCAAAAAGGATGTTTTTGAAGAGGTACAACCTGTATTTGAATTATTTGGTGAACATATTATTTATCAAGGAGAGGCTGGAGCAGGACAGCATACAAAAATGTGCAACCAGATTGCCATTGCGAGCAATATGATTGGTGTATGTGAAGCAATCGTTTATGGCAAAAAAGCAGGACTCGACATTAATACAGTCCTTCAATCCATATCCACAGGTGCAGCTGGATCATGGTCTTTAAGCAATTTAGCTCCACGTATTGTAAAAGGAGACCTAGAACCAGGATTTTATATTAAACACTTCATCAAGGATATGGGCATTGCCTTAAAAGAAGCAGAAATGATGGAGCTCCAATTGCCCGGGCTATCTCTTGCAAAAGGAATGTACGAAGAGTTATCGCAAAAGGGATATGATGATTTAGGTACTCAAGCATTAGTTGATTATTATAAAATCTAGTTACTTTTGAGCTACGCGTTTTGATGTTAATACAAAAAATGACTACTTATTGTCAATAATTCTTCTATATGCAAATGATGTAATATGATACAATTGGGGTAATTATGGGAGAATTGTAGGAGGTATTAGCTCAGATGAATGAAAATAAAGGTATTTTACTTGAGAGCGGTACAAATGAGCTTGAAATAGTTGAATTCCAAATGGGGACAAACAAATTCGGTATTAATGTTATTAAAGTAAAAGAGATAATTCAACCTATACCTGTTACTTTTATTCCGCATGCACACCCACATGTAGAAGGCATTATCCAATTGCGCGGTGAGGTTTTGCCGGTTGTTGATATGAAAAAGGTTTTGGGATTGTCCAATACGCCTTATAGCGAACAGCATAAATATATTGTAGCTGAGTTTAATAGACAACGAGTTGTCTTTCATGTAGATAATGTAACGCAAATCCACCGTATCTCATGGGATCTTATAGAAAAGCCGTCAGATATGTATCAAGGGGGAAATTCACAAGTCATCGGTGTCATCAAGCAAAATGACGTAATGCTATTATTGCTTGATTTTGAAAAGATTATGGTAGATATCAATCCTGACTCCGGTATTAATGTGTCTTCCATTAAAAAGTTAGGGCAACGAAGCCGCTCTGAAAAGAAAATCGTTATTGCAGAAGATTCACCACTTTTACGTAAACTCCTGCATGATACGATGGAAGAGGCTGGCTATGCGAATGTCGAATTTTTTGAGAATGGAAAAGATGCATTAGAATATTTGTTAAGCATTGCGGAAAAAACAGATGATATTAGCGAATATGTCCAATTGATGGTAACAGATATTGAAATGCCGCAAATGGATGGGCATCATTTAACAAAACAGGTGAAATCTCATCCGGTATTAAGCAAATTGCCTGTCATCATTTTTTCAAGCCTTATAACAGATGATTTGAGACATAAAGGAGAAAAAGTGGGAGCTGAAGACCAAATCAGCAAGCCAGAAATAGCTGATTTAATTTTAAAAATCGATCAATATGTATTATAAAAACCGGAGAGAATTCTCCGGTTTTTTTTAATGGCCATAAAAATAGCTGTTCATTTGGTAAAGTCCTTTTTTTCTGTTCTCCTCGTAAATGCTTCGAGGCGTTCTTTTTTTTCGTTTAGGCATAGAAGATGAAGAAGTTTCCGGCTCAAGGAAGTTAGTCAATATTTGCTTTGCCTTGCTTAGACTCATACTACGTCTAGGGTTTCGATAATTCTCATCCAAGTGACCTAAATGAGGCAATTCCTTGAAGTCTTCTTTCTTAGGCAATGAGTGGAAATAGTAATCAGAACATTGAATGACCACAGCGGACTGCTGTTGGCTAAACCGTGGCCTTTTGACGAATTGAAGTCCTATTTTTTTTGCGCATCCCATCTTAATCATCTTATCGAGGGCTAATCGCTTTAATGTATAAAGAGTTTTATTATCAGGGGCAGTTTTTGCATGTTTATTAACTATATAAATCGCTGTAGCTATATCTCCATTGTGGGGGCGATTGCTCATCGTATTCCTACCTTTCTGCTAAAAAAATAATTTCAATATAAAGGAATAGTATGGAAACAAAAGAAAAACACTTCTCATACAAGATAATAGAATGATTTGGCGCATATTACACGGGTGCGAGATAGTCCCGAGCGGAAATATAACTGCCTCCAAAACCTTAAAACAACATGCAGGATTGAACTAACGATCCTTATGAGGTCTTACTTTTTCTATTATAATACCAATCAATTATATCTGTATATACAGAAGAATATACTTTCTAATTATCTCTTTTAACCCAAATAAGCATGCTATAAACCTCTTAACAAAAAACAGAGAGAAAATATTAAATTAAGGAAGTGGAACGGGACTAAACACTCAGTAGGGATTATTAATTATTTTTTGAATGCGACTTTTTGTGGAAAATAGGTAAAAAGGGTTCATTAAATTCAAAAAATTTTTGTTTTTAATCTATATAATTCTTTTGAAATCTATTATGATAGTCTAAAGTACACCTTTTTGTGGAGGCGCTAAATGAAAAAAACAACTTTAGACCAAAAGTCTTTGCAATATATAGTAAATCAATATAGCAGTATAGAACAGAGTGGTCTTTCTGTCCTTATTCGTAAATCTAACGAACAGTACTCTATAATGTATGCTAATGACATGGCACAAAATGAATTTGGAGTGCTCCACTTTCCAAAAACAGAGTTGGCTCACCGTTATTTGCCAAGCGTAATTTGGCAACATTTGAAAACAATGATTCTAACAGTGTGCGCTAATGAAACGGCAGCTTTTGAGAATCTAGAACACCTATTAACTGTTACGGAAGAGACTGTTTTCGAAGATCAATTCTATTACTGTACAATACATAAGCATCCACAAGATCCAGCGTTTCTTGAATTACTTGAACAAAATTTCGACCCTATTTTAGTAGTGGATAAAGAAGGCAATATTCTTCACAGCAATGCTGCGGCAAATGGCAAATTTGGATTTGTTGGGGCAAACCTGCAAATAGACAAATATGTGAGTCTATTTGCAAGGGAAGAGATACAAAAGCTTATAGATGAAACAATCTCCTCTCAAAAAAGTATTGAGTTAGCGGATATAGGCCTTAAAACAATAGAAGGAAAATCTGTTATTGTATTTATAAAAAGTATTCCAATGCTAACAGAGCAAAAAGTCTCTAAAATCCTTCTAATATTGCGTGATATAACGCCTTCTCCTGAATGTGAGAGCGACACGAGTTATTTTACCTATCATGACCAACTGACAGGTTCATGGAATCGTAAGGCGCTAAGCGTACATTTTAAGGAAATTATAAAAGACTCGATGAGAACGAATCAAAAATCAGCCATATTATCCATTGATCTCGACCGCTTTAAAAGGGTCAATAAAACGTATGGGACTGCTGCAGGCGATATGATAATCAACGCAGCTATCGAACGTGTTTCTCAAATAACCAAGAGTATAGGATCAATCTATCGGTTGAATGGCGATAATTTTGTTGCTGTCCTGCAAAATGTGCAAAAAGAGCAAGTACAGCAAGTGGCTGCGGATATCATCTACAGTATGAAAAAACCGTTTCTAATCGAGGATTCTGAATTAGCTACAACAGCTTCTATTGGTATAACCTATTTTCCTGATGATGGTGCTTCTATTGACGAGCTCTTGCAAAAAGCAAATCAAGCGTTATTATATGCTAAAGAAAAAGGACGATCTTCATATCGTTTTTACCAAAGCAAAATGAAAAATCAACTCGAAAACACAGCTCTCATGGAAGCTCATCTACGCAGAGCCATTGAAAAAAATGAATTAATGGTGTATTACCAACCGCAAATAGATTTAGAAACAGAGACTATTACAAGCTTCGAGGCATTGTTGCGCTGGCAAAATCCGAAATTTGGTTTTGTTTCACCTGGTGTTTTTATCCCACTTGCAGAAGAGTCAGAGCTTATCATAGATATAGGTAATTGGGTACTGGAGGAAGCATGTAAGCAATTATATGAATGGAAAGTACAAGGTATCTCTAATATCCGAATTGCCGTCAACATTTCGCCAAAACAATTTCGCGAAGATCAGTTAGCATCCAAGATTCTTTATTTTTTGGAAAAGTATGAAATTGAACCATCTCTGTTAGAACTCGAAATCACTGAAAGTTCTATGACGGATGCAGAAGATACGATGAAGATTCTAAAACAACTAAAGAGTATGGGGCTGATTATTTCAGTTGACGATTTTGGAACGGGCTATTCCTCATTAAGCTATATTAAAAGGTACCCAATCGATATTATAAAAATTGATCAATCTTTTATCCGTGATATGGACACAGATGAAAAAGACAAGGCTATTGCTCAAACCATTATCCATCTCGCTCATAATCTGGGCTTAGATGTCATAGCAGAAGGTGTAGAAAAAGAAGAACACGTTGGTTTCTTAAAAAAGCAGCAATGTAAAAAGGCTCAAGGATTTCTCTTCAGCAAACCGTTGCCGATTTATGAGCTAATGAAGGAAATTCCTTTAAAAAAGTGATACGAAATTTTTAAGTCATATTCCATGCATTAATTAATCGGAGATGTTTCATACTACATGAAAAAGAAAGAAGGTTTTTTCTTGAATTTCACGGGTGAATTGACATGGCCATTAATTATTGTTTGCGTTCTTATTGCTGGTATAGCATTATTTTGGACTATGGGCATTGCAAAAAAACAAGCAGCTCAATCAACTGTAGAGGATCAAAATTATTCTGAGACGGTGGAAAATCATCCAACAATGTTGAATCCAATTATTTGGTGCTATTTGATAGCGGGGATATTTATTACCTTTGTTGTCTTTTATAATAT
The DNA here is from genome assembly GCF_008638315.1 of Rummeliibacillus sp. TYF-LIM-RU47. Lineage (NCBI taxonomy): Bacteria > Bacillati > Bacillota > Bacilli > Caryophanales > Caryophanaceae > Rummeliibacillus > Rummeliibacillus sp. TYF-LIM-RU47. Next base: position 687,153 of record NZ_VVIR01000001.1, read on the forward strand.
CTTGGCATATCGTTAAATTAGGGGCAGGGTAACTTTTGAAAAATGTATGCGCTTTTTCGGTCATTAATGGAAATCTTTGAATAATATATGGTAAGATGAAATTGTAGTTTTAATTGTTCACTTTATGAACAAGTAAGGAGTAGAATACTATGATTTCGACAAGTAGCAGAGAATTCCTTGAAGCGCCGATTGCAGATTTAATTATACCTTCTGATAAAGTTGCCCATGTCCAATTAGGCAATAGCGCAGAGCATGCTTTACTCGTGTTGACAAAGACAGGATATTCTTCTATCCCAGTACTGGATATGGATTATCGTTTACAGGGGTTGCTTAGTATGCGCATGATTACTGAATCTATTTTAGGTCTCGATCACATTGAATTTGAAAAATTAGATACAATAAAAGTAAATGACATCATGGATGCTGATGTTGCCATGTTAAATATTAATGATAAATTTCAAAAAGCATTAGATTTAGTCATTAACCATGCTTTTTTATGTGTTGTAGATGATGACTCAACATTTGTTGGTATTATGACAAGACGTGTTATTTTAAAACAATTAAAAAAACATATCTATCAACCGAATAGCTAGAGTAATAGAAAGGCTCATTTCATGGGCCTTTTTTTTATCCACAACTATTAAGACGAATTTTAAAAGGAGTAGTGGTATTTATGACTATGACCAATGATGCCCAAATTATTAAGGTATTAGCAGAGGAGCGCAACATGCGCAAAGCCGCAGAGCGATTATTCTTATCACAGCCAGCCCTTTCACAACGGCTGCAATCGATTGAGAAAGATTGGGGTACCCAGCTTTTTATTCGGTCACAAAAAGGACTGACAGCCACTGCATCAGGCGAGCTAGTTATTCAATATGCGGAAGAGATGATTACAAAGAGAGAAGAAATTTTTGAATCTATTCAAGCCTTAAATTCTAAAGTCCATGGCACATTAAAAATTGCTTGTGCCTCCATCGTTGGGCATACCTGGCTCCCAAAAGTATTAAAGGATTTTGTGACAGAATATCCTGACGCCAAGATTTCCTTAATGACTGGCTGGAGCTCGGAGATTGTTAAAGCACTGTATGATGGAGAGGCACATGTCGGCATTGTCAGAGGCCAAACAGACTGGAAAGGAGAGAAGCAGCATCTATTTCGAGACACTCTTTATTTAGTCGATACAGAAATCAAAACGCTTGATGATGTATTTAAGACCACTCGGCCATTCATACAATTTAAAAGTGATTCGAATTATTATCAAGAAATACAGCAATGGTGGCAGCGGCATTTTTCATCTAATCCAAAGCATGAGATTATTGTCGACCAAATCGAAACATGCAAGCAAATGGCATTAAACGGTATCGGATATGCCATACTTCCATCCATTACACTCACGGGACAAGAGGATGTTAACAGGATTCCTCTCACAAATCAGGAAGAAGCATTCAATATTACAAGAGATACTTGGCTGATCGGATATGATTCTGCTTTCGAATTGCGCCAAGTTGCCGCTTTTGTGGAGGTAGCGAAGAAACAAGCGGAATGTTTGTATGATTATTCAAAAAATAAATGAAATTATCCTATTTATCATGTACAATAGTAGAAATTGATAGGGGGGTTTCTAATGGAAAAGTTGAATGCAGAACAAATTATCTCTTATTTAGCCAATGCCAAAAAAGCTACACCTGTAAAAGTATATGTGAAGGGTAAAGATATCTCTTCCATTCCTTTCGGAGAAAACAGCAAAGTCTTTGGTGAAAAAGATGCTGCGGTTGTTTTCGGTGAATGGCAAGATATCAAAAAAGCCTTAGAAGAGAATAAAGAGATGATTGAAGATTATGTGGTAGAGCATGACAGAAGAAATTCAGCTGTACCAACACTAGAGTTGTTAGATATCCATGCACGAATCGAACCAGGAGCAATCATCAGAGATCAAGTGACAATTGGCCAAAATGTCGTTATTATGATGGGCAGTGTCATTAATATTGGTGCTGAAATCGGCGACCGTACGATGATTGATATGAATGCCGTATTAGGTGGTCGTGCGACTGTTGGAAAGGACTGCCACATAGGAGCTGGAGCGGTGCTTGCAGGGGTTATTGAACCGCCTAGCGCAGATCCGGTAGTTGTCGAAGACAATGTATTAATAGGTGCGAACGCTGTTGTTTTAGAGGGATGCCGAATCGGCGAAGGCGCTGTAGTAGCAGCAGGTGCTATCGTGACAAAAGACGTGCCGCCGTATACAGTAGTGGTTGGTGCACCGGCTCGCGTCATCAAAGAAATCGATGAAAAAACGAAATCAAAATCTGAAATCATGCAGGATCTTCGACAAATATAAGAGGTGCCATTTCGATGAAGTCTTTAGTGGAGATAAGAAGGGATTTACATAGAATTCCTGAAATTGGATTTCAAGAAGACAAAACGCAAAAATACTTATTAGCTATTATAGAAGACTTAAAAAAGAGTTATTTTCAAGTAGACCTATGGAAGACTGGTATTATTCTCACAATCCAGGGTTCAAAGCCTTCGTTCAAAATAGGTTGGCGAGCAGATATAGATGGTTTACCAATCGAAGAGAATACAGGCTTGCCATATGAATCAACACACCATGGTTATATGCATGCATGCGGTCATGATTTTCATATGGCCATTGCTATAGGGCTTGTAAAAGCTTTTTCAGAGCAACAGCCTATAAATACGACCATTATCTATTTCCAGCCTGCAGAGGAAGGACCGGGTGGCGCTAAACCGATGCTTGAATGGATGCAAAGGGAGCGTAAGGATTTATTACCTGACTATCTATTTGCGCTTCATATCGCACCTGAATATCCTGTAGGGACAATTGCGACAAGATCAGGCTTGTTATTTGCTAATACATCGGAACTGTTTATTGATTTGCATGGTGTAGGAGGGCATGCAGCTTTTCCACAGCATACAAAGGATATGACTGTTGCAGCAGCTAATTTAATCATGCAGCTGCAAACAATCGTAAGCCGAAATTTAAATCCATTAGATAGCGGTGTTATTACGATCGGTAAAATGGTTTCAGGATATGTCCAAAATAGTATCGCAGAAGATGCTCGATTAGAGGGAACAATTCGTACCATGTCTGCCGAATCGATGCTTTTGATGAAAGAGCGTATTGAAGCACTCTGCAAATCAATTGAAATAGCGTATGGTTGCGAAGTAAGCATAGATTATGGGTCGTCATACTATCAAGTATACAATGAGGATTATTGTGCAAAGATGTTGCTAGAGACAGCAGAAAAAGTTGCAGGCACCGCACCGTATGAATGTCCGCCTGCCATGACTGGAGAGGATTTCGGCTTCTTTTTAAAGGAGATTCCTGGAGCCATGTTTTGGACTGGCGCAAATTCACCATATGGTCTGCACCATGCCTCATTGCAGCCGGATGAAACGTTATTAGACATCAATGTACGTTTTGTAGAACAATTTTTAAGAGATTTTAAAAAGAGATAGATATTTTATAGGATGTAAACGAAATGCATGGAATAGATTCACAGCCTTTAAATTAGAAAACGGCACGTAGTGAGTGAACTGCGTGCCGTTTTTTACATCATAGTGGAGAACTTTTTACGATTCCATGTGAAGGTAATGATATAACAAATACTTAGAATAATTGCGCCTAAAATAAATGGCGTATTCAAATGGATGTCCAATAAAGTACCAGCGAGGGCTGGACCAATCATGTTTCCAAGACTCATATACGCATTGTTCATGCCTGCCGCATAGCCTTGTTCATTACCCGCTACCTTCGAAATCATTGTATTAACAGAAGGTCTGATTAAGGTTGTTGCGGTTTGGAAAAGTGTCGCTACGAGCAAGATAGAGAAATAGAAACTCACAAAGACCATTCCGAGCATAGCAAGAGCAGCTACAATTAAGCTCACTAATATGATCTTCATTTCGCCGAAGCGTTTAAATAGTTTGTTAATCAGAACGCCTTGAACAATTACTCCTACAAAACCACCGACAGTCATAATGATGGCGATATCATTAGGAGTGAAAGAAAATTTATATGTCAAAAACATCGATAATGTAGCTTGGAAATTAGCAATACCAAATGAGAAGACAAATACAACAAGCAATAATATGAAGTATGGCTTTTTAAAGGAATTTGCCATCTCTTTTAAAATATTATTTCCGCTTCGTTGTGTCTCAACAGCAGGTGTCGTTTTAGGTAATAAAATGATAGAAAGTATTCCTGCGATAAGAGCTGCGATACCAGCTATAAAGAATGGGAAGTGTAAGCTTACATTTGAAAGAGCGCCGCCAATCCCTGGTCCGACCATAAAGCCGAAAGATATAGCAGCTCCGATAAGACCCATTGCCTTTCCGCGTTCTTCCAGTGTAGTAATATCCGCAGCATAAGCCATGATAGGCGGTGTGATAAAGGCGGATCCAACACCGATTAGAAAACGCAAAACAAATAGTTCCCATAAGTGATTAGAAAGGCCAAATAAGATCTGGCATGTCCCATTTAATAATAGGCCGAAGATGATTAGCTTCTTCCTGCCAAGCCTGTCTGATAAACTGCCGGCAATAGGAGAGAAGATAAATTGTGCAAAAGCTATAGTAGAAATCAAAAAGCCGAGTACTGCTCCCTTTGCGCCGAACTCCTTCAAGTAGTTGGGCATTATAGGTATAATTAAACCAATTGCACTCATAGTGACAAACATATTAACCATTAAAAGAATTAAAGCTATTCTATTTTTTTTATTCATCTAGTTTCTCCTTAATTATTTCGTGATGCTAAATATAAAACAATACTAATCAAAATTATACCTTTTGTCTATAGGGTGTTCAAGAAAGCTGTTTTATAACAGAGTAATCTATAGAAAAAGTAGAGGGATGGAAAATTTTAGGAAGACTACTTTTTATCTGACTTAACCAATGCCATCTAAGAAACAATAAGAGGGAAAATTAATAACTCCTTATAAAGCCAATCTATTTCAGGGACATAAATTTAGAGCAGTAGTGAGTTGGATGGCGACTCCTGTGAATCTTAGTTGAACGTAGTGATGAGGAGATTAAAGGTAAGTCTGCAGCAAGGAACACATTACGAAATTTCACAAAAGAAGAACCGAACACACGTGAAATTAAATTTCACAGGTGTTCGGTCTTTTCATTAGCTAAAACTTTTTTGATTCAGCTTCTTTCTTCAATACATTAACGTATAGACATTTTGAAGCGTAGGAAAAGTTCATTATATTCGCCGATCTTTTCTTTTCCTAGGTTTTTATAAACTTCTAATTTTTCACGAACGTCTTTTGACACGTAATAGCGTGTATCATTGACGATTTCAGGATCCATCAATTTTAATGCGGCTTTATTAGGAGTTGTATAGCCTACATACTCAGAGTTTTGAGCAGCTACTTTTGGATCTAGCATAAAGTTGATGAATTTATGGGCACCCTCTATATTTTTCGATGTTTTAGGAATGACCATATTATCAAACCATAGATTGGAGCCTTCTTTTGGCACGCTGTATGTCAAATCATCATTTTCAGACATCATATCAGCCGCTTGACCAGACCATGTGAGGGCTACTTCCGCGTCCCCATTGATCATTAATTGAGTTACTTCATCACCGATGACCGCTTTCACGTTTGGCGCCATGCGAATAAGTTTATTTGTGGCTTTCTGCAAAACAGTAGAGTCTGTTGTATTCAGTGATTGACCGATACTATTTAGACCAACACCAATTACTTCTCTGGCGCTATCTACTAAAATAACCTTGCCTTTTAGTGATGGATCCCAAAGGTCATCCCAGCTATCAAATTTCTTGTCTTTTAAAAGTTTCTTATTATAAACAACCCCTACAGTACCCCAAAAATAGGGAATCGAATATTGATTCTTTTTATCAAAAGCCAGATGTAGAAAATCTGGTTCAATATATTTTAAATTAGGGATTTGCTTGTGATCAATTTTTTTAAGCAAGTGGCGTTCTCTCATTTGTTCAACCGTATATTCAGAAGGAACGGCTATATCATAATTAGTTCCGCCTTGTTCAATTTTCGTCATCATGGCTTCATTTGAATCAAACGTTTCATAAATGACATTGATGCCTGTTTGCTTTTCAAATTTTTTAATTAAAGCAGGGTCAATATATTCTCCCCAGTTGTAGATAGTTAAAATATCTTTCCCGGATTTTCCGGAAGTAGCATCCATTGCATGTGAAGTATACATTAATATTCCGCATACAAGTAAAATGCCAATCGATGCTCGTATCAAAGATTTCATTTATGAGCCCCCGATCTTGTTTGGCGTTTTGTAATAAAGTAATAACCTAATACAAGGAGCAATGTGACAAAGAATACTAAACCTGAGAGTGCGTTGACAGTTAACGAGACGCCTGCACGAGCCATTGAATAAATCTCAACAGAGAGTGTGCTGAAGCCATTTCCTGTAACAAAGAATGTGACAGCAAAATCATCTAAGGAATAGGTTAAAGCCATAAAGAATCCAGCAAAGATACCCGGCTTAACATAAGGCAATATAACACGGGTTAAAATATCACGACGGCTTGCACCTAAATCAAGCGCTGCATCAATTAAAGATGAACTCATTTCATGCAATTTTGGTAATACCATTAGCACAACAATCGGGATACTAAATGCTGCATGAGATAATAAAACGGACATAAAGCCAAGTTTAATCCCAGCCATTGTAAAGAGGATCAAGAATGAAGCACCAATAATAACATCAGGGCTCACGATCAGGATATTATTCAATGAAAGAACAGTATTGCGCATTTTTCTATTTTTAATAGAAACAATGCCAATAGAGCCGAGCGTTCCAATGATCGTAGCAATTAATGCAGATAACAAAGCAATAACTACTGTATTGATTAAAATAACGATTAACCTAGAATCTTGGAAAACTTCTTTGTAATGGGCAAAGGTGAATGATTTAAAGTTGGTCATTGAATCGCCGCTATTGAACGAATAGAAGACAAGAAAAAGGATAGGCGCATATAGAATGACAAAGACAAGCGCCAAATACAATTTTGATCGTTTATTTAGCTTTTCCATTGCGCGCCACTCCTTTCTTCCTTTCGCCTGTCAGCAACATAATAATAAACATAAAGAGTATCAAGAATACAGAGATGGTTGAACCCATACCCCAGTTTTGTGTTGTTAAGAATTGCTCTTCGATTGCTGTACCAAGCGTAATCACACGGTTACCAGCAATCAGTCTTGTAATCATGAACAATGAAAGTGCCGGTATAAAGACAGCCTGTACACCTGCTTTAACGCCGTTCATGGTCAACGGAATGATGACTCTTCTGAAAGTAGTGATTTTCGAAGCGCCTAAATCTCGTGATGCGTCAATTAATGCAGGATTTAACTTATCTAATGCATTAAAGATTGGCAGAATCATAAACGGTATAAAAATATACACAGATACAAAAACAAAGGCAAAATCAGTAAAAAGAATTTGCTGATTTGGAAGTCCGATTGCTTTAGCAAAAGCATTGATTGGACCTTTGTTGCCAAAGATGCCAATAAAGGCATAGGTTTTTAAAAGAAGATTAATCCAAGAAGGAATAATAATCAGGATAAGCCATAACTGCTTATATTTTAATTTTGTAATTAAATAAGCAGCTGGATAAGAAATAATTAAGGAGAAAAGCGTAATGAGAAACGCATACCAGAACGAACTCAAGGTCATTTTCAAATAAACGCTAGTTAAGAAATTTCGATAGTTATTAATGGTGAAATGTCCATGTAAATCAAGAAGCGAATAATAAACAATTAAAAGGATCGGTGCAATAACAAAAAATAGAATCCAAATATAGTAGGGGATTAGTGATAATAAATTCCCTTTTCTACGCATTATTTTCTTCTCCGTAAGATTCAAGTCTTTTATCGAAGTCTTCTTCTGATTCATTTAAACGCATAACGTGAATAGCTTCTGGGTCGAAATCTAAGCCGATTTTTGCACCAACATCAGCTTTTTTCAATGAATGTACAAGCCACTCATTCCCATCTTGGTCATAGGTAGAGAGCTCATAATGAACACCACGGAATAATTGGGTATCAACTGTTACAACAAGCTTTCCGCGCTCTACATCTGTGATCTCTAAATCTTCAGGACGAATGACAATATCTACATTTTCGTTGGCGTTCAAGCCTTGGTCTACACATTCAAAAGTCTTACCTGCAAACGTAACCTCAAAATCTCGAATCATAGTACCTGGCACAATGTTTGATTCGCCGACGAAATCAGCGACAAAACGATTGATTGGTTCATCGTAGATATCCACAGGTGATCCACTTTGCTCGATTTGGCCTTCATGTAAGACAAAGATTTCGTCTGACATGGCTAGTGCTTCTTCTTGGTCATGAGTGACAAATACAAAGGTCTTACCTAAACGCTGTTGTAATTCGCGCAACTCATATTGCATTTCTGTGCGTAGTTTTAAGTCTAGCGCAGATAAAGGCTCATCTAATAAAATGATTTCGGGATCATTGACAATGGCGCGTGCTATGGCAACACGTTGTCTTTGTCCGCCAGACATTTCGTAGATCTCACGCTGGCTATAGCCCGCTAAATTGACAAACCTTAGTGCTTCTTCTACTCTTCTAGTGATTTCTTCATTTTTTACTTTCTTAATACGCAAACCAAACGCCACATTTTCAAACACATTGAGGTGAGGGAATAGTGCGTAGTCTTGGAAAACGGTATTGACTTGGCGTTCATTGGCTGGCACATTATTAATCGTTTTGCCATTGAAATAGATTGAACCATTGGTAGGTTCCATAAAACCTGCGATGAGACGGAGAATTGTTGTTTTCCCACAGCCAGACGGCCCTAAGAGTGTATAGAACTTGCCTCGTTCCATTTCAAAGCTTATATCTTTTAGCACTACAGTGCCATCACTGAATGATTTTGAAACATTTTCAAAGCGGATAATTGCATTTTCCGACATCTGGGGTCCCCCTAAGCTATAAATAAGATTCTGTTGCAACGAGTAAAATTTCCGTTTTACCTGCAAAGTCGTTGAACAACTGATGATGGTTAGAAGCATCAAAGTAAATAGAGCTGCCTTGTGAAGCAACGAATTCTTGTTTGCCTAAAACCAGTTTTACCCGACCAGATAGTACATAGATAAATGTTTCAGACAAGGAGGGCTCAAACTTTTTGAATTCGCCATTCTCTTCAAAAACAATCATCACTGGCTCAATTTCTTTTTCATTTGAAGTGGGGATTAACCATTTTAAATAATACCCCTTCTTGTCATCTGTAAAAGTCGTATGCTCTTCGTCTGTATAGACAACATTTTGGTCTTCAATTTCATCATCAAAAAATTCTTTTGGGGTAGAACCCAATACTTCTAGTAAGTCAAATAGTGTTTCAATAGAGGGGGAGTTTAAATCCCTTTCTACCTGGGATATATAGCCCTTGCTCAAATCGGTTCTTTCGCCTAGTTCTTCTTGCGTCAAACCTTTTTTCAATCGCAGGCGTTTGATTTTTTTACCTATCTGCATCAAATGCATTCCTCCTCTATTTTTAGTGTTTTCTTTAGTAAGAGTTATATTTTCATTTATTGGAAGTTTACTTATGGTGAACTTTAAGTAACACAAGTTTACTAAGACAAAACTTTTAGTTTAGTGAAACGTATTCTATTATACAAAATAGGACATATTTTTCAACCTTTTTTTCTAAAATAATATTCTTTATCAATTTATTTAATTCAATGACACTATTCCTTTACCCTCAAGCATTTAACACTAACATTTTTTTACTGTATCAAATTTTGCATTTACATAAGAAATAAAAGGAAAGAATAAAAGTTTTTGATAAAAAAAGTAATTGCTATTTGTTGAAAGTTATCATTTAATAATTTTTGTGAAAAAAATTGATTTCGCTAGAATAGCAAAAGTATGATTGAATTTTCTCGCAATTAGGGAATAAAGATTCCTAGTAACAAAGTAATTTTAGTGGAAAGGAATGTGGTTGATGAAAAGATTTTTAGGTGGTGCATTGGCGATTTCGCTGATCGCAACTACATTGGTGGCATGTACGCCGGAGAAAAATAGTACAGAGGAAAAACAAAAGAAAGCAGTGGAAACAACAGATTCGAAGAGCTATCTAAAGCTAGCAGATGCAAATTATTCTTATGAGTTTGCGAAAAGTTTAGAGCAATTTAAAACAAATGAGAAGCTAGGCTATCGAACAGCTGGATCAACTGCTGAATTGCAAACAGGTAAGAAAATAGCAAATGAAATGAAAAAAATCGGGCTTACGGATGTTTCGAAAGATGAGATTACAGTCGATAGCTGGACCTTTAAAAAAGCAGATCTGAAGTTTACAGATGCCAAAGGAAAAACACATTTGGCTGTTCTTGGCGGATATCAAACGAACTTTGATACGAAAGGACCTAAAACTTTTGATGTTGTATATGCCAACAGAGGGACAGCGGCTGATTTAGAGAATCTTGATGTTAAAGGTAAGCTAGTTCTTATAGATATTAATCAGCGTGAGGATTGGTGGATTAATTATCCAACATATCAAGCACACTTAAAAGGAGCTGCTGCTGTCATTGCAGTACAGAGCAAGGGATATGCAGAAGTAGATGGAAATGCCTTAAATGCACAGGATATTTGTGGGCCTGATGATGCTCCTGCATTTTCTATGTCGCAAAATGACGCTGAATTATTAAAAGCAGCATTAAAAAAACAACATAATAAATTACAGGTTGATTTTGATGCCAAATCCACAGTGAAAAAAGATCAGAAAACATATAATTACTACGGGAAAATTGAAGGGAAAGACCCGGATTCATATGTAATTTTATCAGGACACTATGATTCCTATTTTGATGGATTCCAAGATGATAATGCGTCCATAGGATTATTGATGGGAATTGCAAAAGGATTAGTAGATAGTGGCTATAAACCCCAAAAAACTATCATTTTTAATGCATTAGCAGCGGAAGAATGGGGAGTAAGCAATACAAGATACGACTGGTCTACAGGTGCCTACAATCAAATCTTCCGTGTTCATCCTGAATGGGTAGGCAAGGCAATTGCCAATTTGAATTTTGAGTTACCTGCATATGAACATACGAAGACAAATGAAATCCGAGCAGTATATGAATACAAAGACTTCCTTACGAAATTTGCCAAAACTGTACCGACAGTCAAAGGTGTATATAAAAAAGGGATTTCTGTAGTAGCGCCACTCCGTACGTGGTCTGATGATTTTTCATTCTCGTTAGCTGGTGTTCCAGCATTGCGTAATGATTTTCAGGATAGTGAATTTATGCATACACATTACCACTCACAATTCGATAATGAAAAAACAAATAATATTAAAGCACTGCAATTTAATATGAATTTATATGGATTATTGGCTATGCAATATGATCAAACAGCAGTATCGCCGCTAAACTTCACAACACGTTTAGAAGAAATGAAGAAGACATTGAAGCAGGATGTATTAAAAGACTCGAATGTTTCAAGCGACACACTCATTAGTACGATTGATGAAGCTATTAGCACTGCAAAACAGGCAAATAAAAAGGTAAATGATATCAATAGTGCGTATGCAAAAGCACTACAAGCAGGCGAAGATAAAAAAGCTGCGAAATTATATAAAGAAAGCCGTGATGTAAACAGTAAGTTACTTCACACATTTAAATTGGCGCAAGATCAATTTGTTCGTCTAACATGGGAGGATGAACCTATTTTCCCTCACGAACATGCGCAAAATAATATTGAAAACTTATCCGCTGCTATTAAAGCACTAGAGAAGGGGAAAGCTCAAAAAGCCCTTGATGACTACTTGTTTGCCGTTGATAATAACTGGTATGCCTATGACTTTGATAAAGAAACATATCAGTACTTTACTGATTATGTAATGAACCAGCCTGCAGACCGTTTAATGTGGGGAGCAGGCAGAGTGATGGGTCATGAAGACTTATATGATGTCATTTCAGCACTTCAAGAAAAAAGCAAGAAGCCAAAAGCTAATTTAGATGCAGAAACAATAGAATTAGAAAAAGCATTAGAAAATGAAGTTTCATTGCTGAAAAAGACAGTAAAAGAAGAAAATAATGATGTACAGCAATTGAATGCTGAGTTGGAAAAAATCAAATAATGAACACAAGACCCCGCAAAAGCAGAAACTACTTTTGCGGGGTTTTTATGAGTTATATATCCAGTAAGCGTTTTACTTCATTTAAGTAGGTTTGGCTAACTGGAAGTCCAGTTCCATCTTCCATATGGATCATTAAATTGGAGGAAAAATCTCGGGTGATACGATCGATAGCGTGGATATTGATTATATAAGATCTGTGGATTCTAAGAAAATCTTTCGGCAGCTTTTTCTGAAGGTTCTTCAATGTTGTGTTTACTGTATACTGCTTATCATCTGTGTAACACCAATTCTTTTTATTTAAGCTTTCAAAATACGTAATTTTTTCAAGTGGAACTAATACCCATTCATCTTGTTGTTTGCCTGTTACAAAACGGATTGGATCATTTTTTATTTCTTGATAAAGGGGAGATAAAATTACCAATAACACAGCAGCTTCACCCATCAAAGTAATTGGGTAACCAATCCCATAAAAAGGTTTTTCTAAAAAAGCTTCGTTCATTAACTCCTCGATTTTTCTTCCTTCTTTAATGACGCGTTCTACTATACTTCCAGCCTCTACTTTTTTGCCATTAAATAATTGAAGTTTTTGGCAGCCATTAAAATAAACGTACGTATCGCCTACTGCTATTGCTACTGAAGATTCCTCAGGCAACCAATCACTCATCAGATTATAATACTGTTCCGCTAAATTCTTTGTCAAAAACATGATGTCATTATCTCTCACATTCAAAGCCCCCTTGTTTGTCATGCAAAAACAATGTTTCATCGATAAATAGTTGTATTTTATCCAAAAAATAATACAAAAAAGCATTACTGTTATATATTACATTATAACAACTTAATCTGTTGTGCAACAGTAGAATAATAAAAAGTCGGAAGGTGTGATTCAAATGACGACAAGGCTAAAACAAATTGAGGAACTTGAAAAGAGCTGGGCAAACGATGAAAGATGGGAAGGCATTAAACGTCCGTATAGTGCGGAAGAGGTAATTAAGCTTCGGGGTTCAGTAGACATTCAGCATACGTTAGCTGAAAAAGGCGCAAAACGTTTATGGGACACACTGCAGCATGAAGACTATATTAATGCGCTAGGAGCTCTGACCGGCAATCAAGCAGTACAACAAGTAAAAGCTGGTTTACAAGCTATCTATCTTAGTGGATGGCAAGTAGCAGCAGATGCCAATTTATCTGGGCAAATGTATCCTGATCAATCCTTGTATCCCGCCAATTCAGTGCCACAAGTGGTCAAACGTATCAATCAAGCATTGCAAAGAGCGGACCAAATTGATGTTGTTGAAGGACGAGAAGACAGCTTTGATTGGTTTGCTCCGATTATTGCCGACGCAGAAGCAGGATTTGGAGGGCCACTAAATGTTTTTGAGTTAATAAAAGGGATGATTGAAGCAGGGGCAGCAGGTGTGCATTTGGAGGACCAATTAGCATCAGAAAAGAAATGTGGCCATTTAGGCGGTAAAGTGTTGCTTCCAACACAAAATGCTATTCGTAATTTAGTCGCTGCACGATTAGCTGCGGATGTATGCGGAGTACCAACTATCCTGATTGCCCGGACAGATGCAGATGCTGCGGATATGGTCACGAGTGATATTGATCCGCGCGATGCGAAATTTTTAACAGGCGAGCGAACACCAGAGGGATTTTTCCGCACATACGCTGGACTCGATCAGGCGATTGAGCGAGGCCTAGCTTATGCTCCTTATGCCGATTTAATATGGTGTGAAACATCTAAGCCGGATTTAGAAGAAGCAAGACAATTTGCAGAGGCCGTCCATGCACAATATCCAGGCAAAATGCTTGCATACAATTGTTCACCTTCCTTTAATTGGAGAGCAAATTTAGATGAGGAGACGATTGCGAAGTATCAAAAAGAGTTGGCGAAAATGGGATATAAATTCCAATTTGTTACATTAGCAGGGTTCCATTCGTTGAATCACAGCATGTTTAAACTAGCGGTTGATTATAAAAACAACGGAATGGCTGCCTATTCAAAACTTCAACAAGAAGAATTTTCAAGCGAACGTGATGGATATACAGCAACTAAACATCAACGTGAAGTGGGTACGGGCTACTTTGATGAAGTATCTCAGGTCATTTCTGGAGGGACATCATCTACAACAGCAATGGAGGGTTCTACTGAAACAGCTCAATTTATCCCGCATTAACGGGCAGTAAGACCCCCACTTCAAAACGTAAGTATGTAACGGAGAAGTTTAAGTGGGGGTTAACTGCCCGTAAAAGCCCGATTGGTTCAACTAACACTCAGTAGGGGATAAAAACCCCCCACTGAATGAAGTTTCAATTTATCGCGCATTGATGGCAAGCATTTAAATGAAAATAAGAAGGGATTGTTGCCAATGAGTACCCCACAAACAGTCACGGGATCCATCAAGATTAAAGGAATAGAAAACGAATCAACAAAACAAATTCTGTCAGCAGAAGCACTTCGGTTTGTTTCGTCTTTGCATCGTCAGTTCAATCAACGCCGCTTAGAATTATTGCATTTTCGGCAAGAGCGGCAATGTCAATTAGATGCTGGAGGCACACTAGATTTTTTAGAGGAAACAAAATCAATTCGTGAAAGCACATGGGAAATCGCACCATTACCTGAGGATTTACAGGATCGCCGTGTGGAAATTACAGGCCCAGTATCACGGAAAATGGTCATTAATGCGCTAAATTCAGGAGCCAAATTATTTATGGCATGCTTTGAAGATGCTACTTCACCCACATGGGAAAATATGATTGACGGCCAAGTGAATCTGTTTGATGCCATACGAAAAACTATTTCTTATTCACAACCTTCAAACGGGAAAGTCTATCGATTAAATGACAAGGTGGCTACATTAATCGTAAGACCAAGAGGATTGCATATGGAAGAAAGGCATATAGAGATCGATGGTGAGCCTGTAGCAGGGAGCTTCTTTGATTTCGGATTATACTTCTTCCATAATGCAAAAGAGTTAATTGCTCAAGGCACAGGTCCATATTTCTATCTGCCGAAACTTGAAAGCCATTTGGAAGCAAGGTTATGGAATGATATCTTTACTTACTCAGAGGAGTACATGGAGCTAGCAAAAGGAACAATAAAAGCAACAGTCCTGATTGAAACCATTACAGCAGCTTTTGAAATGGATGAGATATTATATGAATTAAAAGAGCATTCTGCCGGCTTAAATTGCGGCAGATGGGATTATATTTTTAGTTATATTAAGCGATTACGTAACCATCATGAAGTCATTTTGCCAGATAGAAGCCAAGTAACCATGAATTCGCCATTTATGAGAGCTTATACGCAATTATGTATCCAGACATGTCATAAGCGCAATGCGCCAGCCATGGGCGGCATGGCTGCCCAAATCCCTATTAAAGACAATCCACAAGCGAATGAATTAGCGTTCGAAAAAGTACGAGAGGATAAGATGAGGGAAGCAAAGGATGGTCATGATGGAACATGGGTGGCGCATCCAGGCTTAGTGCAAGTTGCAATGGAGCAATTTGATTACTATATGAAGACACCTAATCAAATTCATCGTAAACGAAGAGATGTGCATGTAACAGCAACGGACTTATTAGAAGTGCCAACTGGTTCCATTACAGAAGAAGGAGTACGGCTCAACTGTAGTGTTGGCGTTCAGTATATTGCATCTTGGCTGAGAGGGAATGGTGCTGTGCCGATTTATAATATGATGGAAGATGCGGCTACTGCGGAAATTTCACGTACACAAATTTGGCAATGGATACGGCATAAAAAAGGAAATACAATTGATGGACAAAAAATAGACGCACGTTATGTACAAAAAATTTTAGAAGAAGAAGTTTCGATTTTAAAAAAACAACTTGGTGAAGAGAATTATATGCAAAGCCGATTAGACAAGGCTACAGACATTTTCAAGAGTTTAATTCTCCAAGATACATTTGAAGAATTTCTAACCATTCCAAGCTATCAGTCTATTTGATAAAGGGAGAAAAACATTTTAAGGAGGAGATCTAATGAAAAACGAAAACACTCAAAAGTATCCGAAGCTTTGCTTAGAATGTGGTTGTGAAATAGTGGAACAAGTAGAATCCACATTATATGAGTGTGAACGGTGTTTAGGAGCGAAAGAGGAATAAAAATAGAGAAATGCTTGAGACAAAGGAAGGATTATAAATTTTGGCATTCAATCGAATAACAATATTTCCGTGTCCTCATATAATGATGGGGACATTTTTTATGTCTCGCATAGGAGTGGCAGAGAAGCACTACAACTTATAAGAAGGGAATAGAAAAGATTGGTATATCCAGATGACTTTATGAAAACTTGTTTCAACTCGTAATATTAGAAAAGGAATAATCAAATATTCAAAATATACCATGAAACCTTTGCGTTTAATAGTATTATTTGCTATTGTAGAATGTGGATCGTAGCAATAAGCTACTTACATTTATATTAACTTTTGGAGGGATTTATCATGGCAGAACGTATGGTAGCAAAACAAGCACCAGTATTCGAAATGCAAGCAGTAATGCCTAATAAAGAATTTGGCACAGTAAGCTTAGAAGAAAACATGAAAAATGACAAATGGACAGTTCTTTTCTTCTATCCAATGGACTTTACATTCGTATGTCCTACTGAAATCACTTCAATGTCAGACCGTTACGACGAATTTGAAGATTTAGATGCTGAAGTAATCGGCGTTTCAACTGATACAGTTCATACACACTTAGCATGGATCAACACTGACCGTAGCCAAAACGGTATTGGCGAGTTGAAATTCCCATTAGCTGCAGACCACAACCAACGTGTATCACGTGACTATGGCGTGCTTATTGAAGATGAAGGCGTTGCATTGCGTGGCTTATACATTATTAACCCAGAAGGCGAACTACAATACCAAGTTGTAAACCACAACAACATTGGCCGTGATGTAGACGAAACATTGCGCGTGCTTCAAGCATTGCAAACTGGCGGTCTTTGCCCAGCAAACTGGCGTCCTGGCGATGCTACGTTGAAAGGCTAAGCATTGCAAAGCGAAGGGACTAACAACATGTTAGGTCCCTTTTTTAAACAGATGTTAACTAAATGAAGAGGTGAATAGCATGAAATTACGCGCAGATATGCCTGAATTACAAGGCGAAACAGCTTGGTTAAATGGCCAAGTGACAAAAAGTGAGCTAGTAGGCGATAAACCAACACTTATTCATTTCTGGTCTATTAGCTGCCATTTATGCAAGGAAGCTATGCCGGATGTAAACAACTTCCGTGATCAATATAAAGATGAGCTAAATGTTATTGCAGTTCATATGCCACGCTCTGAGAAAGACCTAGATTTAGGAGAAATCAAAGAGGTAGCTAACGAACATGGTATCACTCAACCTATTTTTGTAGACAGTGATATGAAATTAACAGATGCTTTTGAAAACCAATACGTTCCAGCTTACTATGTATTCGATAAAGACGGTAAGCTACGCCACTTCCAAGCTGGCGGTAGCGGCATGAAAATGCTTGAAAAACGTGTCAATCGTGTACTTGATGAAGTAAGAAATGCTGAATAAGCATTCGGAGGCAGTTGTTTGTACAGCTAATGTACAGACAGCTGTCTTTTTCTGTGAATGAGAACAAGGATTCAGCTCACAATGTAGAATAGATAGTATTCAAGATAATATAAATTTCCTGAGCATGTTTTTACGTTGTTTGTTAAAATGGATACAGAACCTTGTAGGAAGTGCTGGGAAATCGGAGGTATTTGGCATGAAGAAAGAATTTGTTGTGATTGGATTAGGCCGTTTTGGAGGCAGTATTGTTCAAGAACTTGTTCAACAAGATGCGGATGTAATGGCCATCGATAAGCAACAAGAGCGTGTGGATGAGTTTGCGTCAATTGCTACTCAAGCAGTTGTAGCAGATACAACAGACGAATCTGTACTTAAATCATTAGGTATACGTAATTTTGAACATGTTATTGTAGCCATTGGCGATGATATTCAATCGAGTATCCTAACGACATTAATTTTAAAAGAAATTGGTGTACAAAAAATTACAGTAAAAGCGCAGAATGACTACCATGAAAAAGTGCTACGGAAGATTGGTGCTGATCACGTGGTACACCCAGAACGTGATATGGGCATTCGGATTGCTAACAATATGATGTCTAATAATGTCTTGGATTACTTAGAGTTGTCAGATGAACACTCGATTATGGAGATAAAGGCAAATCATCTACTTGAAGGCCATACCATTATAGGATTAGATATTCGTGCACGGTACGGCATCAACATTGTGGCTATTAAAAGAGAAAAAGAAATTATTGTATCACCTCAAGCAGAGGATGTTATACATGAAGGTGATATATTAATTGTCATCGGAGAAGACGATGATATTAGCCGCTTTGAGAAGAAAATGCTGAATTAAGCGAAAACAAGGCCTCCAATTAATTATTGGAGGCCTTATTATAATCTATTATACTTCCATAATAATCGGCAAAATCATTGGGCGCCGTTTTGTTTTTTCAAATAGGTATGGCTCTAGAAGATCAGTAATTTCATTCTTTAATTCCGTCCATTGAGGGGTTTTTTCAATTAAGAGCTGTTGCAAGTGTTTGCTTAACATTTGCTGTGCTTCATTAATCATCGAACCAGACTCTCTCATATAAACGAAACCGCGTGAAATGATGTCAGGGCCTGCAACCATTTTTTGTAGCTGCATGTCTACGCTAACGACGACAATAACAAGACCTTCTTCTGATAAAATCCGTCTATCGCGCAAAACAATATTGCCGATATCTCCAATACCATTCCCATCAATATAAACAGCTCCTGATGGTATCCGGCCTGCAATATGAGCTTCATTAGCACTTAATGCCAATACCTCACCATTTTCCATGATAAAGATATTATCTGCTGGTACATCGCAGTCTTCTGCCAAGTCTCCATGCATACGCAACATGCGGTATTCACCGTGAATTGGCATAAAGAATTTTGGCTTAATTAAACGCAGCATTAACTTTTGTTCTTGCTGTGAGCCATGACCAGAAGTATGGATGTTATTCAATGATCCATGAATAACTTCAGCTCCAGCGCGGTACAATAAGTTGATAATCTTATTTACACTGGTTGTATTACCAGGAATCGGTGAAGAAGAGAACACAACAGTGTCTCCAGGCTGTATTTGAATTTGACGGTGTGTACCGTTAGCAATTCGTGATAATGCAGCCATTGGTTCACCTTGGCTTCCGGTACATAAAATCATCACTTCATTGGCAGGAAGGCGATTTAATGTTTGTGCATCTACAAAGGTTTCTTTAGGTGCAGTAATATAACCAAGCTCACGGCCAATGTTAATGGCATTGTCCATACTACGTCCAAATACAGCGACTTTGCGGCCATGTTTAGCAGCAGCATCTGTTACTTGCTTTAAACGGTGGATGTTAGAAGCAAATGTTGCGAAAATAATGCGAGATTCTACTTTGCGTAAAATTTCATCGATGCTTTCGCCAACTTTGCGTTCCGACATAGTAAATTCAGGACGTTCGGCATTAGTACTGTCGGACAGTAAACATAAAACGCCATCGCGCCCGATTTCAGCCATTTTTGTCAAGTTTGCTGGCTCGCCAACTGGTGTGAAATCGAATTTAAAGTCACCCGTATGCACGATATTGCCAGGTGGTGTCTTGACTACAATCCCGTATGCATCTGGGATACTATGTGTTGTTCTAAAGAAGCTTACTGAAGTTTTACGGAATTTGATGACATCATCTTCCTGGATTTCAATTAGCTTTGTTTGGCGAAGCAATCCATGCTCGTCCAACTTATTACGCAACAACCCAAGCGCCAATTTGCCTCCATATACAGGGACATTAATTTGGCGAAGTAAATATGGAACGCCGCCGATATGGTCTTCATGACCATGGGTAATAAATAAACCTTTAATTTTATCGACATTTCGAACAAGATAGGTATAATCGGGAATTACATAATCAATCCCTAGTAAATCGTCTTCTGGAAATTTAATGCCGGCATCAATCAAGATTATTTCGTCTTGAAATTGAACAGCATACGTATTTTTGCCGATTTCGCCCAGTCCGCCGAGTGCGAAAACTGCAGTTTGGTCATTTTTGACGAATTTCATTAATTAGATATTCTCCAATTTGAAATCTTCGCTTGCTTTTTCATATTCCAAGTAGTTTCCTTCAAGCGATTGGATGTACTCGATGTTATAACCGCGCCCTTGAAGCTTCTCGCGGACTTCGCGCACTTCATCAGCTTCAATATACAAGCTTTTAGTGTTTTCGCGAACAGGCACTTCAAGGATATTTTCTTGATAATATACTTTATAAATCATTGTTTGCTCTCCTTTAACACGTTCAAAATAAATTCATTTCCTTTATATTAGCACGTAGGTAAACTAAAATAAAGAAAAGCCCTTCAAAATATGAAGGGCAACATAACTTTAAGCGATCGTTTTTTTCTCGAGCAAGCCACGAAGCCTTTTCAACAATTGTTTTTTAAGACGTTTGAACATGGCAGATCACTCCTTGCCCCTATTATATTCATTTAAAAAGAAAATGTAAAGAAAATTCACTTAACAGACAGAAAGGTTGGGATTAACAAGTGGATAAGAAAATTTTATTTTTTGATATTGATGGTACGTTATACAATTCGGAGAAAAAATTGCCCCCTGCAACATATGAGGCAATCAAAAAAGCTGAGGAAAATGGACATGAAGCCGTCATAGCGACAGGTCGCTCTCCGTTCTTCCTAAAACCGGTACTAGAGGAGCTTGGCTTAAATTCATTTATTAGCTTTAACGGGCAGTATGTCGTTTATAAAGGAAAAGTGATATCTGAACGACCGATTCCCATGGAGATAGTGGAGAAACTGGTGGTCCAAGCAGAGGAAGAGAATAATCCTGTTGTATTTTTGGATGACGTGAGGATGACATCAGCAGCTAAGGATGATGTCAAAGTGCGTACGAGCATGGATTCCTTATTCTATCCTATGCCGGAAGTAGATGCCGAGTATTATAAACAATCCAATACCTATCAAATATTATTGTACGTAGACGAAAAAGGTGAGGAACGATATGCAAACCTATTTCCTGAATTAAAATTTATTCGTTGGCATGAGTTTTCAGTTGATGTAATCAATAGAGAAGTATCAAAAGCGTATGGCATTCAGCAATTTTTAAAACATACTGCATTTGAAATAGAAGATGCAATTGCATTTGGAGATGGATTAAATGACGTTGAAATGCTACAAGCTGCAGGGACAAGTGTAGCAATGGGGAATGGACATCCGAAAGCTAAAGAAGCAGCGACGTTTGTTACAGATCATGTGGATGACGATGGTTTATCTAAAGCCATGAAAAAATTGGGGTTGTGGTAATTAAAAAAAGGACTTGATGTTGGCTCATCAAGTCCTTTTTTTTAATCTTCCAGCGGATTGGCATTTGGTTTCTTTTCAAATGGATTATCTTTGTTAATGTGATCATAAAACATTACACCATTTAAGTGATCCAGCTCATGTTGGAAAGCAATAGCTGGCAATCCTTTTAACCGCATTTTCTTTTCTTCACCATCAAGTGTGAAAAATTTGACCGTAATGCGTGCTGGGCGAGGTACATAGCCGGGCACATCACGGTCTACTGAAAGGCATCCTTCACCAGAAGGAACGTATGCCTCTTCTACAGAATGGCTTACTATCTTGGGGTTGACGGCAATTAGGCTGATTTGCTTGCCCGCACTGTCTGGTAAATGCAAAGCGAACATTCTTTTTGATACATCTACTTGAGGTGCAGCAATTCCAATTCCTGACCGTAAACCATGTTTATCGGCTAATTCTACGTCTTGGCTATTTATCAAAAATTGAAGTAGGTCTTCACCTAATTTTTTTTCCTCTTCTGTAAGGGGGAAGGACAAGTTTTTCGCGACAGCACGCAAAGTTGGATTTCCTTCTCGTATAATATCGTGCATTAAAATCATTTTGCTCTTCCTTTCAAAAAAAGTTCTTTTCTATTATAACGCACACCCAAAATCCCACAATAGTAAAAGAACCTCAGAAGGATGAAAACATTGTTTTAATACATATTAAAAAGGTAATAAATAAATTGGGGTAAACTGTGCTAGTAAAGGTAGTAAAAAAATCACTGTAGTATAATACAGGTTATTCGCACTTTATAATACAGGTTCCTTGCAATAAACTATATGAGATTGAATTTTTAACTCTGCTACTTGCATTGACCGATAAATTATAAAACAGTATACTGGACTTAAATAATAGTTGTATTATAATTTTCATTAGATTTTGTAATACAGATATATAAAGGAGATGTGAGAACATGGCTTCAAAAAAAGGACAACAATTTGATCCTGTAGCAAATTTGCACGAAATTGAAGAAAAGTTTGAAATGTTCCAGATTTTGAATGAAGAAGGGGAAATCGTTAACGAAAGCGCTAATCCTAATCTTTCTGATGAAGAATTAGTTGAATTAATGAGCAGAATGGTCTTTACACGTATACTTGACCAACGTTCTATTTCATTAAATCGCCAAGGACGTTTAGGCTTCTACGCACCAACTGCTGGTCAAGAAGCTTCTCAAATTGCTTCCCACTATGCACTTGAAAAAGAAGACTATATCTTGCCTGGATATCGCGATGTACCGCAAATCGTTTGGCATGGCCTTCCTTTATGGAAAGCATTCTTATGGTCACGCGGACATTTCGTTGGCGGCCAAGTTCCTGAAGGGGTAAACATTTTAGCTCCACAAATCATCATTGGTGCTCAATACGTGCAAACTGCAGGTGTTGCACTTGGCATGCAAAAACGAGGTAAAAAAGCAGTAGCGGTTACTTACACAGGTGACGGCGGTTCTTCACAAGGTGATTTCTACGAAGGTATTAACTTTGCAGGAGCATTTAAATCACCTGCTATATTTATCGTACAAAACAACCAATATGCTATTTCTACACCACGTGAACTACAAACAGCTGCTTCTACAATTGCTCAAAAAGGGATTGCAGCAGGACTTCCAAGCATCCAAGTAGATGGTATGGATCCACTAGCTGTATACGTGGCGACTCGCGATGCGCGTAAACGTGCTGTAGCAGGAGAAGGTCCATCACTTATTGAAACAATTTGTTATCGATATGGCCCGCATACAATGGCAGGCGATGACCCTACTCGTTACCGTACATCAGATACAGATTCAAAATGGGAAAAGAAAGACCCAATCGTTCGTTTCCGTAAGTACTTGACTGAAAAAGGTTTATGGAGCGAAGAAAAAGAAGCTGAAGTAATCGAAAAAGCAAAAGAAGAGATCAAAGCAGCAATCAAAAAAGCGGATGAAGCACCAAAACAAAAAGTAACAGACTTAATCAATATTATGAATGAAGAAATGCCAGCAAATCTTAAAGAACAATATGAAATCTACGCGCAAAAGGAGTCGAAGTAACCGATGGCACAAATGACAATGATTCAAGCAATTACAGATGCACTTCGTTGTGAACTAAAAGATGACGAAAACGTGCTAGTATTCGGTGAAGACGTTGGTGTCAACGGAGGGGTTTTCCGTGCAACAGAAGGTCTTCAAAAAGAGTTTGGCGAGGATCGAGTTTTTGATACACCGCTAGCAGAATCAGGTATTGGCGGTCTTTCAATCGGTCTAGCTTTACAAGGATATCGCCCTGTTCCTGAAATTCAATTCTTCGGTTTCGTCTATGAAGTAATGGATTCAATCAGCGGTCAATTAGCACGTATGCGCTATCGTTCTGGTGGCAGCCTAAATGCACCTGTTACAATCCGTTCTCCATTTGGCGGCGGTGTTCATACACCAGAAATGCACTCAGACAGCTTAGAAGGATTAGTAGCTTCTCAACCAGGTCTTAAAGTGGTTGTTCCTTCTACTCCATATGATGCTAAAGGGCTTTTAATTTCGTCTATTCGCGACAATGATCCAGTTGTTTTCTTAGAACATTTAAAACTATACCGCTCATTCCGTGAAGAAGTACCAGAGGAGTCTTACACTATTCCTCTAGGTAAAGCAGATGTAAAACGCGAAGGTAAAGATCTTTCTATTTTTGCTTATGGCGCTATGGTTCATGAATCTTTAAAAGCAGCAGAAGCATTAGAAAAAGAAAACTACTCTGTTGAAGTAGTTGATTTAAGAACAATTCAACCATTGGATATCGAAACAATCATTGCATCTGTTGAAAAAACAGGTCGTGCAATCGTTGTCCAAGAGGCACAAAAACAAGCAGGTATTGCAGCGAATGTAGTAAGTGAAATTACGGAACGCGCTATTTTAAGTCTTGAAGCACCCGTACTTCGCGTTACAGCACCTGACACTGTATATCCGTTCCCACAAGCTGAAGCTGTGTGGTTGCCAAATTCAAAAGACATTATAGCTACAGCTAAAAAAGTTTTAGAATTCTAAAAAGGAGTGGTGACTTAAAATGGCATATAAATTCCGATTACCAGATATTGGTGAAGGTATCCATGAAGGAGAAATCGTCAAATGGTTTGTAAAACCAGGCGATAAGATCGAAGAAGATACAATATTGGCAGAAGTGCAAAACGACAAAGCTGTTGTTGAAATTCCATCTCCGGTAGAAGGAACAATTGAAAAAGTGCTAGTCGAAGAGGGTACATTGACAACTGTTGGTACTGTATTGCTTGAAATTGACGCACCAGGATATGAAGAGTTAGAACTTCATGGACATAAAGATGAAGACGCAGAAGAAGAAACAGAAGCGCAAGTCCAAGCAACTGCTGAATCAGGCAAAGAAGTCGAAAAAGAGCCAGCTGTTAAAGAAGAAGAGCCAAAAACTGCAACTCCTCCAGTAGGAGAAGAGCCAGAAGAAACAGTAGGCAATGCACGTGTTATCGCAATGCCATCTGTCCGTAAATTTGCACGTGAAAACGGTGTAGACATTAAACAAGTTTCTGGTTCTGGTAAAAATGGCCGTGTATTAAAAGAAGACATCGAAGCATTTAAAAACGGTAAAGCTGCACCAGCAACAGAAAAAGCTGAAGTTGTTGAAGCAA
This sequence comes from Rummeliibacillus sp. TYF-LIM-RU47, assembly GCF_008638315.1. Classification (NCBI taxonomy): domain Bacteria; kingdom Bacillati; phylum Bacillota; class Bacilli; order Caryophanales; family Caryophanaceae; genus Rummeliibacillus; species Rummeliibacillus sp. TYF-LIM-RU47. Next base: position 712,321 of record NZ_VVIR01000001.1, read on the forward strand.
CAGCAAGCCAAGAATCAGTACAAGAAACAAGCAAAACACCGGCAATTCCTGAAGGTGATTTCCCAGAAACACGTGAAAAAATGTCAGGTATACGTCGTGCAATTGCAAAAGCAATGGTGCATTCTAAACAAACAGCTCCACATGTAACGCTGATGGATGAAGTAGATGTGACTGAATTGGTGGCACATCGCAAGAAATTCAAAGAAGCTGCAGCTGAAAAAGGTATTAAATTAACATACCTACCTTATGTGGTAAAAGCTTTAGTCAGCACATTGCGTGAGTTCCCTGATTTCAACCGTTCATTAGATGATGCAACACAAGAAATTATCCAAAAACATTATTACAATATAGGAATTGCAGCCGATACAGAAAAAGGCTTGCTTGTTCCTGTTATCAAACATGCTGATCGCAAATCTGTATTTGCTGTGTCAAATGAAATTAACGAGTTAGCAACAAAAGCTCGTGAAGGAAAACTAGCGCCAAACGAAATGAAAGGCGCATCATGCTCTATTACAAATATCGGTTCAGCTGGCGGACAATGGTTCACTCCTGTGATTAATCACCCAGAAGTCGCAATTCTAGGAATTGGGCGAATTGCAGAAAAACCTGTAATAAAAAATGGTGAAATTGTAGCTGCACCTGTGTTAGCATTATCATTGAGCTTTGATCATCGTATGATTGATGGTGCGACTGCTCAACATGCGTTAAATCATATTAAACGCTTGTTAAGCGAACCAGAATTATTATTAATGGAGGCGTAAAAAATGGTAGTAGGAGATTTTCCAATCGAAACAGACACAATTGTCATTGGCGCAGGCCCTGGTGGATATGTTGCAGCAATCCGTGCAGCACAAACTGGACAAAAAGTGACAGTAATTGAACGTGAAAATGTTGGTGGTGTATGCTTAAACGTAGGTTGTATCCCATCTAAAGCATTAATCTCTGTAGGTCACCGCTTCGAAAAAGCTAAACATTCCGATGATATGGGAATTGTTGCTTCAGAAGTGAAATTAGACTTCAAAAAAGCGCAAGAATTTAAAGATTCTGTAGTTAAAAAATTAACTGGCGGCGTCTCTGGTTTGCTTAAAGGCAACAATATTGAAGTGGTAAAAGGCGAAGCATATTTACATGATGCTAACTCATTACGCGTTATCACAGAAAACTCAGCACAAACTTACAACTTTAAAAACGTTATTATCGCAACTGGCTCACGTCCAGTTGAGATTCCAACTTTTAAATTCTCAAAACGCGTCTTAAATTCAACAGGCGCGCTTAACCTAGAAGAAGTTCCTAGCAAACTAGTTGTTATTGGCGGCGGTTACATTGGTACAGAATTAGGTTCTGCTTATGCAAACCTAGGTGCTGAAGTAACAATTCTTGAAGGCGGTAAAGATATTCTTGCTGGCTTCGAAAAGCAAATGACTACTATTGTGAAAAAAGGTCTTAAGAAAAAAGGCGTTACAATCGAAACAAATGCTTTAGCACAAGGTGTTGAAGAAACTGAAACAGGCGTAACTGTTAAATATGAAGTAAATGGTGAAGCTAAATCAGTAGAAGCAGATTACGTACTTGTAACAGTTGGTCGTCGTCCGAATACGGATGAAATGGGCTTAGAAGAAGTGGGAATTGAATTTGGTGAACGCGGTTTAATCAAAGTTGACAAACAATGCCGCACAAACGTTCCAAATATCTATGCAATTGGTGATATCGTTGCTGGACCACAACTTGCTCATAAAGCATCTTATGAAGGTAAAGTGGCTGCTGAAGCAATCGCTGGCGAAAAATCTGTTGTCGATTATTTAGCAATTCCTGCTGTATGCTTTACAGATCCAGAAATGGCTACTGTTGGTTTATCTGAAGACCAAGCAAAAGAAGAAGGGTTTGAAGTTTCAACTGGCAAATTCCCATTCGCTGCGAATGGTCGTGCATTAGCATTAAATGAAACAGAAGGCTTTGTGAAATTAGTTGCGCGCAAAGAAGATGGCTTGCTATTAGGTGGCCAAATCGTTGGTTCTGGTGCTTCTGATATGATTGCTGAAATTGGTTTAGCGATTGAAGCAGGTATGACGCTTGAGGATGTTGCGATGACTATTCACGCACACCCAACATTAGGCGAAATTACTATGGAAACAGCTGAAGTTGCACTTGGTAACCCAATCCATATTATTGCAAAAAAATAATCTAACCTTATCTAAATCTCTTAATAGATTAATTAAGAGAATGGGCTGTAATCAAACTCAAACTTTTGAGTTTGCCTACAGCCCTTTTTATTTCTAATTGGACATAAATCGAATGTAGTTGCTTGTTAGTCTCCTACCCTATAATTCTTAATTATGTTTTAATAAATCCTAAATTCACTGCATAAAAATGTTTGAAAGACGAAGGAGAAGGTAAAGTTAAAGAGTGCATGAATTATAAAAAGGGAGTGCTGTTAATGGATTTGAAATTAAGAGATAAAGTAGCGATTGTAACGGGAGGCAGCAAAGGTATTGGACTCGCTACAGCAAAAAAATTAGTTGAAGAGGGAGCAGAAGTAGTAATATGTGCGCGTACTGCAACTTCTCTCGATGAAGCGATAAAAGAAATAAAAGAAACGACAGGAAAAGAAGCATTTGCTGTTGTCGCAGATGTGACGAATGAAAAAGATTGCCAAAACCTGATCGAGCAAACCATGCAGAAATACGGAAAAATTAATATTTTAGTTAATAATGCGGGCACTTCAGCTGCTCATTCATTTTTAGATGTAGATACAGACTTTTGGAAAAGCGATTTGAATTTAAAGTTATTTGGCGCAATTCATACGGCAAAGGCAGCGATTCAACATATGGAAGCGGCAGGCGGAGGATCAATTGTAAATGTTACTGCCGTTTTAGGGAAAACACCTCCAGCATCTTCATTGCCAACTACTGTAAGCCGTGCAGCTGGAATGGCACTTACAAATGCGATGAGCAAAGATGTAGGCTCATTAAACATAAGGGTTAATACTGTCTGCATTGGGTTAATCCGCAGTGCACAAATAGAAGAAAAGTGGAAACATGAATCGCCAGAGTTATCTTGGGAAGAATACTCTAAAGAAGTAGGGAAATCCATTCCGCTTGGCAGGATTGGGGACACTGTTGAAGCAGCAAATGTAATTACATTCTTAGCTTCAGATGCAGCGTCATATGTAAGCGGTACTGCAGTTAATATAGATGGTGGAGCTGCACCTGCTCTTTAAAAGTAAAAACTCATCAAAGATTCCATCCTTTGGTGGGTTTTATTTTTTTGTAAAATTTTAATTTTTGCATTCAATTTAAAGCAAAAAAGCATCAAAAACTTTCCTTTTTTAGAACTATATTTTAGTTTTTTTCTTCGTACACATTTTGTTCAAAGTTAATACACACAACGTTCAAAAATCCTTGAATGAATTGTGATAATGAGTGCTTTTTTCTTTTAATAAAAATCGGTTGGAGTATAATTCATATGAATCAAGAAAAGAATGATTGAATTTATAGGGAAGTAAGGTGAATTAAAATTGCTGTTGTTATTTTCTACTATATATAAAGTGGAAATGTAAAAAAGTCTCAACAAGTAGTTTTATACTTTTACTTTTATGTTTTTTCAATTATAAAAGGAAAGCTTGTAGAAATTAGTTTCTAGAAGGGACCAACAATTCATTAAAACACTTTATAATGTTTTTATTTGTTTTCTTGAGAAGGGAGTAAAATTATGAAGAAAAAAGTGTTAATCTTACCTTTTGTTATGGCATTCTTGACACTTGTTTTATCCGGATGTCAGCCTTTGATGATCTTTGATCCAAAAGGTCCTAATGCAAGAACGTTGTCAAACACAATCATAATGTCGATTATCGTAATGCTTGTCATTCTATTAGTCGTATATGTTCTTTTGATTAACATGCTTTCAAAATATCGTGCGTCAAAACAAGCGCCAGATTATGAGCCGCCGCACGAAGAGGGCAGCAAAGTACTGGAAGTTGTTTGGACAGTAATACCAATCCTTATTGTTACAGCACTTGCGATTGTAACAGTGTTTACAACATCAAAAGTTGAAAAGAAACCAGAGGGTTACGGTAATAAAGAACCGCTCGTTATATATGCATCTTCTTCAAACTGGAAATGGCACTTTAGCTATCCAGAACAAGGTGTTGAAACTGTAAATTATGTGAACATCCCGACAGACCGACCAATTGAATTTAGGTTATATTCATTCGGTCCGATTACAAGTTTTTGGATTCCGCAATTAGCAGGTCAAAAATATGCAATGAGTGATATGCTTACAAAAATTCACCTAGCTGCTGACCAAGAAGGTTCTTATATGGGCCGAAATTCAAACTTTAGCGGTGAAGGCTTTGCTCAAATGGAGTTTGAGGCTCAAGCAATGTCACAAAAAGACTTTGATGAATGGATAAAAGATGTAAAAGCGAAGGAACCTAAATTGACTGAAAAAGAGTTCGATAAGCTATTAAAAACTTCTTTTGTAGGACGTAAAAGTTATTCATCTACTCACCTAACCTTTAGACCAGCTCCAATGGAACATGGAAAACATGGGAAACACGATATGGAGAATATGAAGGATAAGGATATGGAAGGCATGGATATGTCTCATTAATTTATCATTCTAAAGAATGAAAGGAGTTACACACATGAGTTTTGATGAGTTATTCGCTCCGATGAAAGAGCCGATGATTTTAGCGGCTGGTATCAGTATCATCGTAGGAGCTATTGCTGTTGTTGCAGGTTTGACTTATTTCAAAAAGTGGGGCTGGTTATATAAAAACTGGCTAACTACTGTTGACCATAAAAAAATTGGCGTTATGTACGTCTTTGTAGCGCTTATCATGTTGTTTAGAGGCGGTATTGATGCTTTATTAATGCGTGCTCAAACAGCTATACCAGAAAACGGATTATTAAACTCCGAACACTATAATGAAATCTTTACTACACATGGTTTGATCATGATTTTATTCATGGCAATGCCATTCATCATTGGTTTGATGAATATTGTAGTACCACTACAAATTGGTGCGCGAGACGTTGCATTTCCACGTCTGAATGCTCTTAGCTTCTGGCTATTTGCAGCAGGTGCTGGTTTGTTGAATGTATCATTCGTTATCGGAGGTTCACCAAATGCCGGCTGGACAGCTTACTTCCCGTTGGCAGGTACTGAATTCAATCCAGGTGTAGGGAATAACTATTACGCTTGGGCTCTTCAAATTTCAGGTATCGGTACTTTAATGACAGGTATCAACTTTATTACAACTATATTTAAAATGCGTGCACCTGGCATGAAATTAATGAAAATGCCAATGTTTACTTGGTCCGCATTGATTACAAACGTGATTATTACATTTGCATTCCCTGTATTAACTGTAGCACTTGCATTAATGACTTTGGACCGCCAGTTCGGTACAAAATTCTTCGCAATGCAAGATGGCGGTATGGACATGATGTGGGCAAACCTATTCTGGGTATGGGGACATCCAGAAGTATATATTGTTATACTTCCTGCATTCGGTATTTACAGTGAAATTATCGCGACATTTGCACGGAAAAACCTTTACGGCTATAAATCAATGGTTATGAGTATGGTCATTATCTCGTTACTTTCCTTCATGGTATGGGCTCACCACTTCTATACTATGGGACACGGTGTAATGGTTAACGGCGTCTTCTCAACTACAACTATGTTGATTGCAGTGCCGACAGGTGTAAAAATCTTTAACTGGCTTCTGACGATGAGGCATGGGAAAATCCAATTTACGACTCCAATGCTTTATGCATTAGCGTTTATCCCAATCTTTACAATTGGTGGGGTAACAGGGGTTATGCTTGCTATGGCAAGTGCCGACTATCAATACCATAATACAATGTTCTTGGTAGCTCACTTCCACTATGTATTGATTCCAGGGGTAGTATTTGGTGTACTAGCAGGTTACCACTACTGGTGGCCAAAAATCTTTGGTTTCCGTTTGAATGAAAAATTAGGTAAATCTGCTTTCTGGTTTATCATTTTAGGATTTAACATTGCGTTCTTCCCACTATTCATTTTAGGTTTAGATGGTTATGCGCGTCGTATGTACACATATTCAGCTGACACAGGCTATGGTCCATTGAATATGGTATCGTTCCTAGGAGCTTTAATGATGGGTGTAGGCTTTATCTTACTATGCTACAACATCTACTACAGCTTCCGTCACAGTCCACGTGAAACAACTGGAGATCCTTGGGATGCACGTTCACTTGAATGGGCAACACACAGTCCAGTTCCAGAGTACAACTTTGCAGTAGTACCAAAAATCAACCAATTGGATGAATATTGGTTTGCGAAAAAAGAAGGTAGAGACATTACTGCTGGCGAGTATGAACGAATTCATATGCCGAATAATAGTAGTGCGCCAATGTGGATGGCCGGTGTTATGTTCTTGTTTGCTTTCTTCTTTGTATTTAGTGTATGGGCTGGAGTAATTGTCTTTGGTCTAGCAACTCTTGGATTCTTGGCATATCGTTCATTTGAAAAAGATGAAGGCCATTACATCGAAGTGGCTGAAATTGTTGAAACAGAAAGACGTTTGGGAGGTGAACAATAATGTCTAAAGAAAATACATCAGCCCCACTTGAATACCGCACACATGAGAACGAGATGAAAATCTTTGGTTTCTGGGTATTCTTAGGAGCAGAAATTGTTCTTTTCGCGACATTATTTAGTGTTTATTTTGCATTAGCAGATCGCACAGGTACTGGCCCAACAGGTAAAGAAATATTTGAAATGCCACCAGTATTAATAGAAACATTTGTATTGTTAACAAGTAGTTTCTTAATCGGTTTAGGCGTTCATGCAATGCGTATTGGTCGTAAGAAAGCGATGATGGTATTCTACATCATTACGTTACTTCTTGGCTTAGTATTCCTTGGCGTAGAAATTAACGAGTTCTTAACATATATTCATGATGGTGCAACAATTACAACAAGTGCGTTTATGTCAGCTTTAATGACTTTATTAGGCACGCATGGTGCCCACGTAACATTTGGTTTCCTATGGGGATCAGCCATCCTTATTCAAATTAAGAGACATGGCTTGAATGCGAAAACAGCTAATAAAGCATTTATCTTTTCACTGTATTGGCACTTCCTTGATGTTGTATGGATCTTCATCTTCAGTTTTGTGTACTTGAAAGGAGTGTTGTAATATGAAAGAACTTTTTCCTAAAGAGCACGTATTAGGGTTCGTAGGTTCTCTTCTTTTAACACTCGCTGCGTTAACTGTTATTATGTTCAAAGGTATGTCTAATGGATTGGCTATGACCATCTTGCTGATTACAGCTGCTGCTCAAGCGCTAGTCCAACTGATACTATTCATGCATATCGGTGAAACTGATGACAAAAAATCTCTCTACGTCACTATTATTTATGCAGTAGTTGTAGGTTTAATTACGGTGTTTGGTACGCTTCTTGCAATGGTATGGGGCTACTAATCGCAGACTAATAATAAAAAGCAGGACAATTTAATTTGTCCTGCTTTTTTCATACATATGATGGCTATATTGTTTGATTAATGTAGCAAGCCAACGAAGTTCATTGCTTGCAGTTAAATTTGAAGACATGCCGAGCAACAAGGCTTTACGTGGAGATTCCTTCTGCAATTCTTCCGTTAGCAAATCGAATGTGTCTTGTAATACTGCATCATCTAGAATATCCTTTTTGCACTTTTCAATTTCTGATAGTAACTCTTCTTTTTCCAAATGTCGGCTTTTTTTATGATTTAACTCAAACATTTCTTTTGTAATTAACGGCTCAATTGGAGCTGTGGCCAATACATCAATATGGTGTGCAAGTATCTTGCTCATCTCATAATAGTCGACTCGTTGCTTAGGATTCATAATGATCTCTGTATAGCTTTTTACTAACCCTTGAATACATACGACAAGGTCATATTTGTTTTGAGATATTTGATTACCATATACCTCATCTAAAAGAAACAAGGCGACATAATCAGCTCTCTTGAACTGTTGAATGATTTCTTCCAGGGCATTAGGGTCTATAATATTAATCAGCTCACGACCGTGTGCCATTAAAAAAGGATAATTCTTTTCGACAAATTGAAAAGAAATAACAAAATACTGTATTAGTTTCTCCCTAGGTTCTGCTTGTAAATTTAAGAGAACCTGATACTTTGCTGTGATATCTCTAATAATATATTCAAATATTGCAATTAAGAGTTCTTCCTTAGATTTAAAAGAAAGATAAAACGCGCCTTTAGATATCCCGCATGCTGCTGTAATATCTTGAATAGATGTAGATGAAATGGTACGCTCGGATAAGATTTCCATAGACTTTTCGATAATTAGGTCTCGTTTTGACATTGTTTCACTCTTTCTATGATACTTTCTTTCTATAATTTGACTTTTGACCAGCTAGTCATTTATTATATTGAATTGTGACCAGTAAGTCAAAAAAGGACGGTGTATGAATGAATTCGCTTATTAAATTTGTGCTGAAAAATAAACTAGCAGTTTGGCTATTGACCATAATTGTAGCAGCTGCAGGCCTTTATTCGGGGCTTAAGATGAAGCTAGAAACAATACCGGATATTTCAGTGCCTGTTGCTACTGTAACAACTGTATATCCAGGTGCCACTCCGCAACAAGTAGCTGATGACATATCTATTCCTTATGAAAAAGCAGTCAATCATTTAAAGGGAGTTTCTTCTGTTTACTCCAACTCTTATCAAAATGCTTCCAGTCTGCAAATTGAATTCAAGTATGGAACAGATATGAAAGAAGCTGTGGGTAATATCAAGGAAGCGATTGAGAAAGTAGAACTTCCAGAAACAGCTCAAAAACCTACTGTTGATCGCATTAATATTAATGCATTTCCCATCGTAGCGTTAAGTGTAGCTAATAAAGATCAGTCAATCGCAGACCTAACAAAAACCACCGAAAATTACTTTGTACCGAAACTAGAAGGAATTGACGGAGTATCCTCAGTATCAGTTTCCGGGCAACAAGTGGAAAAGGTCGAGCTTACATATGACCAAAAGAAATTAGCTCAATATGGCTTAACAGAAGATTCAATTAAGCAATATGTGAAAGCAATGGATACAAAAGTTCCGCTAGGTATGTTCCAATTTAAGGATGAAGAACAATCTGTAGTTGTTGATGGTAAAATGACAACTATTAAAGATTTGAAAAAATTAAGTATTCCTGTATCAATGGGGAATTCATCTCAAGCTCAACAACCAGCAGATGCTGCACAAGGTGATGCTTCACAAGCCAGTGCTGCACAAGGCGGCCAAGGCATGCAACAAGCACCTCCTGCGAAGCCATTCGTAAATTTAGGTGAATTAGCTAAAATTAAAGTGATCGGTGAAGTTGAGTCAGTATCACGTACAAATGGCCAAAATGCAATCGCTGTTCAGGTTGTTAAATCGCAAGAAGCGAATACAGTCAATGTAGTAAATGATGTAAAAAAAGCTTCTAACAAGTTTGAAAAAGAAAACAAAGGAATGGATATTGAGGTTACACTTGACCAAGGACAGCCAATTGAAGAATCAGTCCAAACAATGCTTGATAAAGCATTATTCGGGGCCATTTTCGCTGTCATTATCATTATGTTGTTCCTACGTAATATTCGTTCCACTATTATCTCAGTTATCTCTATCCCGATGTCATTATTGATTGCAGTAGGCGTCTTGAAACAGATGGATATTTCACTCAATATGATGACATTAGGCGCGATGACTGTTGCAATTGGGCGTGTTATTGATGACTCGATTGTTGTAATTGAAAATATTTATCGCAGAATTTATCTTGAAGGTGAAAAACTGCATGGCCGAGCATTGATTCGTGAAGCGACAATGGAAATGTTCAAACCAATCTTGTCTTCAACAATCGTAACAATTGCAGTATTCTTGCCGTTGGGTTTAGTGGGCGGCATGGTCGGAGAATTATTCTTGCCATTTGGATTAACTATGGCGTTTGCGTTAATCGCATCTCTTATTGTGGCCGTAACGATTGTACCTGTCATGGCACATTCATTGTTTAAAAAAGAGTTGTATGGTCAGAAAAAGACGAAAAAAGAAGAGCACGGCAAGTTGGCGAATGGATATAAGCGAATTCTAGAATGGGTATTAAACCATAAATGGATTACTTCTATTCTTTCAGTCGTGATTTTAGTTGCGAGCTTATTCTTAGCGCCTTTAGTAGGCTTTAGTTTCCTTCCAGATGATGAACAAAAAATGGTATACCTAACATACACACCGAAGCCTGGTGAAACACGTGACCAAGTTCTAGAGAAAGTGGAAGAGATTGAAAAAGTCGCTATGAAGAAGAAAAATGTAGACACAGTACAATCTTCTGTTGGCGGAGCAAATCCAATGAGTCCAGGTAACAGCAATGGTGCTCTTGTCTATGTTATTTATGACAAAGACACGCAAAACTTTGGTGATAAAAAAGAATCGTTAATTAAAGAAGTAGAAAATATCGGCCATGAAGGTAAATGGAAGAGCCAAGATTTTTCATCAACAGGTTCAAGCAATGAAATTTCTTACTCTGTTTACGGCAATACAGTGGAAGATATTAAACCAGTAGTAAATAAAATCAAGAACATTATGAAAAAACAAGATCATCTAAAAAATGCGAAGTCTTCGCTTGCTGAAAACTATGAAGAAAAAACATTGGTGATCGATCAAGATAAAGCGAAAGCATTGGGTCTGACAACTGGTCAAATCGCCATGGCGATCAACCCAAATACGCAAACTGAAGTATTGACTACAGTTACAAGAGAAGGTAAAGAACTTGATGTGAATGTTCATAAGGAAGCAGCATCTCCTGATGAGTTCAAGGATGTCTTAAATGAGACTGTTGATTCACCATTAGGGAAAAAAGTGAAAATTTCAGATGTAGCTGATGTGAAAGAAGGCACGACTTCTAATCAAATAAACCGCAGTAAAGGTAAAGTCTATGCGGATGTAACGGCAACAGTGACATCCAAAGATGTTACAAAAGCATCTTCAGCGGTAGAAAAAGAAATTAAGAAACTTGATTTGCCGAATAGTGTAGAAGTAGATACTGGTGGGGTAGCAGAGGATATGAATGAAGCCTTCGGACAATTAGGCTTAGCTATTGTTGCAGCAATTGCTATCGTTTACTTTACATTAGTGGTAACGTTCGGAGAAGGTTTAGCGCCATTCGCTATCCTATTCTCATTACCATTTACAGTGATCGGTGCATTAGTCGCTCTATACATTTCTGGTGAAACCATTAGTGTATCTTCTCTTATTGGTTTATTAATGCTGATTGGTATAGTGGTGACGAATGCCATAGTGCTTGTCGATAGGATCATTCATATGGAACATGCGGGCAAAAGCATGCGTGAAGCCATACTTGAAGCAGGAGCAACCCGTTTGCGACCAATCCTCATGACAGCTATTGCAACAATTGGTGCTTTAATACCTCTTGCTATCGGAGCAGAAGGCGGCGGCCTGATTTCAAAAGGCGTTGGGGTAACGGTGATCGGTGGATTAATCAGTTCGACTATTTTAACACTATTAATTGTTCCATTAGTATACGAATTACTCTCTAGAATCCTGAAAAAAGACCGGGCACATGAGAATAAAGTAGACTAACATGAATGGATTGCCCAGGAAATCAAAGTATATGATTTCCTGAGGCAATCTTTTTTTATGTTGTTTTAATAAATGTCTTGATAAGAATTCAGGGTACACATCGACACAATAAGCATGAATAATTTCATTTCCCGGGGAATATGCTAATAAACAACAACGGTTGCAGTTTTCTTTATTCAGCGTTTACAATGAACAAAACACACTATATAAAGTTAGGCAGGTAATAGCATGGAATATTCATACCCATTTTCAATTGAATGGTCAACAAACGAAATTGTAGACGTCATTTCCTTTTTTCAAACAGTAGAGAAAGCTTATGAAAAAGGTGTACAAAGAGAAGAGGTTTTATCTAAATACCGTAGATTTAAAGAAATAGTCCCATCAATGGCAGAAGAAAAAACTATTTTCCGCGAGTTTGAAGAAGAAAGCGGATATGTTAGCTATGATATTGTGAAGCAGACAAAAACAAAAGAAAATGGCACAATCATCAAAGGTGAGAAAAAAAGTCGCTAGACACAAATATAAATACGCACTTAAGCACAAAAAAGCAATCGAAAACTTCTGCAATTTGCAGTGTATCGATTGCTTCTTTAATACCTAGGATAAATCTGCGGATGCCATTAACCTATAAATTGGCATAAGCTCTTCTAATGTTTCTTCTGTTTTCTCTTCAAATTCTTCTCCTGAAAGTTGAATTGCTTCTTCTCTTGGTATTTGCAAACCAATCAAAAACTCGCCTTTTTTAACATCTTTTAAACGAATAAGCAGTTTTTCTAGCGTTCCATCTTCAATCGCCTCGTTAAGAGAGGTTCCTTTAGGATCAAAATGATCTCCGGTTACAAAAAATGAATGGGGCAGTGCCTTAACAGTTTCAAGATTGTTTAATAAGTTATCTGCAATCGCCTTTTTAGTAGGCGCTTCATAGATAGCACAAAGAATAATAAAAACATGCGATTCAAAAAGCCCAATCTCAAAGTGGGGCAACGCTTTATAACCTCGTTTATTTGGCGCAAATGCAACCCAGCTATCAATTGGAGGATTCACTTTCCTTCTAGCGTGTCTTGCGATATGCGGATAAAATTCAATACCTGTCTTAGATGTAAAGTATGTAGTGTACGTTTTTGCGAGCTCTTCAAATTTAGGACGCACATGCTCAGTAAGAGCTTCCATACGCTGCTCTAGGCCGGGTATAGTAAAAACATCAAAATCTTCGGTTGTCCATTTTACAGCCACTTATTTCCTCTCCTTTTGTAAAGATTTATGTTTATTTTATTCGAAATATGGGAAAAAATCTTGTAGAAGCACTTACCAATCTTGCTATAGTCATTAGCATAAAAAGAGTGAATTGATAAAAAGTACAAAGGAGCTGATATCATGAAACAGGTCGTGCATATTATACGTAAAGTGGATTTTGAGAAGCAATACATTAAAGGTCTTCAATTAGAAGTTGATTATGAATTGGCTACATTATATGACGCCATCCAAAAAAATGACGCAAAACAAATGTCAGAAAGTAAGGCGAGATTAGCGGAAATTCATATGGAACTGGAGGCTTTCCATGCATTCGCCTAAAGAAATAACCGCTTTCACTTCATAGTGACACTTGCTAATCAATATGAGAAGCAGGTGTTTTTTTTGTTATAATAAAAAAATCAAAAGGTTTCTAAAAAGTAGGGTGGGGGATTTATGGAATTATCAAAGATAGATGTGTATGCGAAATCAATTATTCTTCAAGCCGGAGATCGAATCAGACAATCCTTTTCTGAAAAGTGGACAATCGAGACAAAAGCCGATGCAAATGATTTAGTCACAAATATAGACCGTGAAATTGAATTGTTTTTCATCGAAAAAATTCGCGCCTTTAATACTTCTCATAAAATTATTGGGGAAGAAGGGATGGGCGAGAAAATTCAATCACTCGATGGAGTTGTATGGATTATCGATCCTATTGATGGAACAATGAATTTCGTACGTCAGCATCGGAATTTTGCCATTTCGGTTGGTATTTATGTTGATGGAATTGGAAAGCTAGGCTACATATATGATGTCATGAGAGATCACCTATATCATGCGATTGAGGGACAAGGTGCATACATGAATGATCAGCCATTAAAAGCATTAGAGGAAATTTCTTTGGACAAAGCGATTATTGGTTTGAATGCTGTATGGGCGACGCCTAATAAACGCATCAAGCATGAACCCATGATTGAGCTTGTACATAAGGTAAGAGGGACAAGATCATATGGTTCAGCAGCTTTAGAAATCGTCTCTGTTGCGAGTGGAAGAATGGATGCTTATCTTTCAATGCGCTTATCGCCATGGGATATAGCAGGTGGTGTTATGATCGCAAATGAAGTAGGAGCTATTGCAAGTAATTTAGAAAACCAGCCGATAAATTTACTGGAGCGGGATACATTTATTATAGCCAATCCCTTCATCCACAAAGAGATTGTGGAAAACTATATAGAATTAAAATAAGAAAAGGATTGTCTAATGAAGTTGGGTTTTAAACAACTTTATCAGACAATCCTTCTTTTCTTTTACTATAGAAAAAGGGATGGTACTCTGCAGTCTCTTCTTCCCACACATTGCTGGGTAAGAAGACCTTCTAGGGAAAGTTTAAGTATTATAACAGCCCTTGATCACGAAATTGGCGTTTAGTTTTGAACGCTAAGCCAAATACTACGACTACAGCTACAATTCCACCGATTGCACCGAAAGTGCTTCCAGCAGCAATCGCATACCCAATAGAGCACATCGCTAAAATGCCCGCTAGAGCAAAGATAGCCATCACAATTTTTGCTTTCATGTTTAAACCTCCAAGAAAAACTTGATATGTCTATTGTCGAACGAAATACAGAGTTAAGCAAGCCTTTCACACAAAAAAATAAAAAGGAAAAGCTAATAAGACAAAATGAATTTTTTGTGCTATAATAGCACAGTTATGGACTCGAAAAAAGAATGTGGAGTGGAATAATGACAAAATTAAGAGAAGATCTCAGAAATATAGCAATTATTGCCCACGTCGACCATGGTAAAACTACATTAGTCGACCAATTATTAAAACAATCAGGTACATTCCGTTCAAATGAGCATGTGGAAGAACGTGCAATGGACTCTAATGATATCGAACGCGAACGCGGGATTACAATTTTAGCGAAAAATACAGCAGTAAACTACGAGAATACTAAAATTAACATCCTTGATACACCAGGACACGCTGACTTCGGTGGAGAAGTTGAACGTATCCTTAAAATGGTTGATGGAGTATTACTAGTAGTTGATGCATATGAAGGCTGTATGCCTCAAACACGTTTTGTATTGAAAAAAGCGTTAGAACAAAAATTAACGCCAATCGTTGTAGTCAACAAAGTGGATAAAGATTCTGCACGCCCTGAAGAAGTTGTGGACGAAGTAATTGATCTTTTGATCGAATTAGGAGCAGATGAAGATCAGCTTGAATTCCCAGTAGTATTTGCTTCTGGTGTTAACGGTACTGCATCACTTGATCCAGATCCAAGCAAACAAGAAGAAAACATGAAATGCTTATTTGAAGAAATCATTCGCCATATTCCAGCACCAAAGGATACTCGCGATGAACCATTGCAATTCCAAGTAGCATTGCTTGATTATAATGACTTCGTTGGACGTATCGGTATTGGCCGTGTATTCCGTGGTACTATCCATGTTGGTCAACAAGTATCACTTGCAAAACTGGACGGCACAGTTAAAAACTTCCGTGTAACAAAAATGTTTGGTTTCTTCGGTTTAAAACGTGAAGAAATCCAAGAAGCTTATTCTGGTGATTTGATTGCTGTATCCGGTATGGAAGAAATCAATGTAGGTGAAACAGTGTGTCCTCAAGACCACTTAGAACCGCTTCCTCCAATGCGTATTGATGAACCAACATTGCAAATGACGTTCTTAGTTAACAATTCACCATTTGCTGGACGTGAAGGTAAATGGATCACATCTCGTAAAATTGAAGAACGCTTAAATTCTCAATTGCAAACTGACGTTTCTTTACGTGTTGAACCAACAGATTCACCTGATGCATGGACTGTTTCAGGACGTGGTGAACTTCACTTATCTATTCTTGTAGAAAACATGCGTCGTGAAGGTTATGAACTGCAAGTATCTAAGCCAAAGGTTATTATTCGTGAAATTGATGGTGTTAAATGTGAACCAGTAGAACGTGTTCAAATTGACGTGCCTGAAGACTCAGTAGGTGCTATAATTGAATCATTAGGCGATCGTAAAGGTGAAATGCAAGATATGGTCAATGAAGGCAACGGACAAGTTCGTCTGATCTTCATGGTACCAGCACGTGGTTTGATTGGTTATACAACTGAATTTATGTCATTAACAAAAGGTTTTGGTATTATCAACCATACTTTTGATTCATACCAACCAGTAGCTTCAGGTCGTGTTGGTGGCCGCCGTAATGGTGCGCTTGTATCAATGGAAACAGGTAAAGCAACTACTTATGGTATGATGCAAGTAGAAGACCGTGGTATTTTATTCGTTGAACCAGGTACTGAAATCTATGAAGGCATGGTCGTTGGCCAAAATACACGTGATAGTGACATCACAGTAAATATTACAAAAATGAAACAAAAAACAAACGTGCGGTCTGCAACAAAAGACCAAACAAATGTAATCAAAACTCCTCGAATCTTAACGCTTGAAGAAGCATTAGAATTCTTGGATGACGATGAATATCTAGAAATTACACCAGAATCTATTCGTCTTCGTAAACAGATTTTAAATAAAAATGAACGTGAAAAAGCAGCGAAAAAGCTACGCAATGCTGAGTAAGCTATTATTCGCCAGTTAGGAGGATGTTGGACTTGTTTAAGTCAGCTTTATTATTAAAACTGAATTTTATACAGGCTGCTACATCTACAACTGCAACGTCAGATGGACACGATTTTGTATTTGAGCGCCTGTCCGGCGTTGCTCGCTATATTTACGAGGGTGCCCCTAATTTCACTATAGCTGGTTATATATTATTTGCTGTTATCTTTGTGCTAACAGCGATTGTATACCATCTTGGCTTTGCCAGAGAAGGGCTAAAGCCTTGGCAAACAGGTGTAATTTACGTATTTTTATTTGTTGGATGTATCATCCTTACATTCCTAGCTTTCTTCCTACCAATGGTAGAAGGATTGATTGTTGCGGCTCTCGTTCTTATTGTCTATAGAATGCGATTGCGCCGGGATAAAAAGAAAGAAGCTACATCATAAAAAACGATGCCTTTATGGCATCGTTTTTTTATGTACGGATTGTTCTTTTGAAGAGAAGATTAATACAATAGGGGAAGGAAAAAGGTATATAGTAAGGGAACTATTTAATATAAGTAAAAGTAATAGTAAAGGAGAATAGTCTATGATTTAGTCATAACTTCAAGTACATTGGTAGGGTTACATTTATATAAATTACTTTAATAACGGGCGAAATAAGAAAGGAACGTCCACAAATTAGACGTTCCCATTAGTTGTTGCCTGAGATGCAACAACACTATTAAAAAAGCTTTTATTATGAAGTTAGAAATTATCTTGCTGCAAGCTGGTATGCCGAATAAAGCGGAACTTGCCTGTCTTTAAACGTTCATGCGTTTTTTCAGATATGCGATCGTGGCATGTCTCACACATAAACGTATGAATTGGCCGATTTCGCAATTTCTTTGCAAGGGGTGAAAAATCAGGGATTTCGCTAAATTCATCGCAAATCACACATTTAACTCTCATTGTGTTCCCCCCTATTTCACCTCTAATGATGTGATTCCTTTAATAGGATTTTCAAGATTTGATCCATCATTAAATAATAAATAAACAGGGCCATCCTGTGATAACATTTTTCCTTCTTGGCTAAATTGGAAAATGAAAGTTTTGGCTTCTTCGATAGGGAAGCTATGCTGTTCACCGCTCTGTGTACCAAAAATAATAGACGTTGCACCTGTTTTAGGTTCAGCATTTTGAATAAATGGTTCGATTTTGATGCCAAATGTACCTGACATCATTTTTTGTCGGTCGAATTTCCGTTCTGTTTTTAAAGTTGGCGGGAAAGTAGCGCCTTCCATAATTTCGCGAGACCAAAACTTTCCGGCTTTTTCGATATACTCTTCATCAGCATCTATTTCAACGTGTTTTTCAGTGAAATATTGGTCTAAATCAAGTTTGCGGTCATCAAAAATCCATACAGTTGGATCTAATGTGATCTGAAAATTAACTTCACCTTTTACTTGGATGATGGATTCCATAAATCTTCCTCCTCTAATCAAAACTCTTTTTTAGTATAACGCTTTTAAGAACAAGATAGAAAGAAATTATATGGGGATTCTTAATTTACTATATAGATACTTGCAATTTCCTTTTATAAAAGATAAACTTTATTAAGATAGAATTGAAGAAATATCAGGTAATGGGGGCGTCCTCATGGATACAAAATCTCAAAATTCGTATCAGGAGAAAGCATTGGAACTCCTAATTGCCGATGCGGATAAAATAGCAAAATTAATAAGAGTACAAATGGAGCATTTGACAATGCCTCAATGTCCGTTGTATGAAGAAGTTTTAGACACGCAAATGTTTGGTTTATCGCGTGAAATTGACTTTGCAGTTAAACTTGGATTGCTTGAACGTGATAAAGGCAGAGAGATTCTCGATTCACTAGAGAAAGAATTATCTGCTTTGCACGATGCATTCACAGAGAAATAAAAGAAAACTCAAACACAACGTTGTTTGGGTTTTTTTGCTAAACGAAGAGGTAATAACATGAAAACATATTTCAAAAAATATGCGAAGTATTTTGACTATCCTTTATTCTTTACTTTTGTACTACTATGTTTGTTCGGTTTGGTCATGATTTATAGTTCCAGTATGTTTTGGGCTGTCAATACATTAGGACAAGCACCGGATTATTTCTATAAAAGACAATTAGTCAATCTTATACTAGCAATGGTTACATTTTTAATAGGGTTTATTATTCCATACAAGCGCTATAAAGACCGCAGTATGATGCTATTTATTATCGGCGCCATGTTATTTTTATTAATCGCAGTCTTTTTTGTAGGGTACAGCCCTGGTAATTCTGGCGCAAAGAGTTGGCTGAATCTTGGTCTCTTTAACTTACAGCCCTCCGAATTGGCTAAGCTAGGTATGATCCTTTACTTTGCAGCCTTTTTCACTAAAAAGCGCGAGACAGGTAAAATAGATATAATTAATGAATCAATCGTTCCGCCTATTGGTGTATTTATGGTTGTATTATTCTTTATTGCTCTGGAACCTGATATGGGGGCAATCGGCTTGTTAACGATTATTGTCCTTTCCGTAATGGCGGCAAGCGGCATGAAATTTAAGACATTCGGAAAAATTATCGGCACGCTAATAGGTGGTATGCTCGCTGTATTTTTACTTTTGTTTATTTTCAAAGATTCATTTTTTACAGAACGTAGAATGGGTCGTTTAAAAGCATATCTAGATCCTTTTAAGGACGCAGATGCCTTTGGGTATCAAATGGTAAATGGATATTATGCTATTGGCTCAGGCGGAGTGAAGGGGCTTGGTTTAGGCCAGTCTGTTCAAAAAATGGGCTACCTCCCAGAGCCGCAGACTGACTTTATCCTAGCGATTATTTCAGAGGAGCTGGGGACTTTCGGGATCGCAGTTGTCCTGTTTGGCTTAGGTTTTATTGTCTATCGATCCATGCGTATTGCCATCAAAGCAAAAGATCCATTAGCTCGAATGATCGCTGCTGGAGTCGGTAGTTGGATTGGCATTCAAACATTTGTCAATGTTGGTGGACTGAGTGGTATCATTCCACTAACAGGTGTACCGCTTCCATTTATAAGTTATGGCGGTACCTCAGTAATTTTGTTATCTTTAGCTATGGGGATATTAGCCAATGTTTCTATGATGGTTAAAAGAGAACAATATAACAATGAAAGATTAGAATAAAAGTTTCTTCTCAATTTTGGGATATTAATTTGATGTGTAAAGAATATGTAGCTATGAATCTCTCGAGTGATGATAAGCCTCAATTTATTTATTAGGAGGTTTGTCAGGTCACTACAAATGAGAAATTCTTGTATTTTATTCCTGAAAACACATCAAATTTTTATTATATATTTCTGTTTTTATTTTTGACTAGCTATTATACTTTAAGGAGGATTTACTATGCCAATTAGTAAAATTTTAGTTGCTAATCGTGGTGAAATTGCCATTCGAGTTTTTAGAGCTTGCACAGAAATGAACATTAAAACAGTTGCTATTTATTCAAGAGAAGACAGCGGGTCATTCCATCGTTATAAGGCTGACGAAGCTTATCTTGTAGGAAGCGGCAAGAAACCGATCGATGCATATTTAGATATCGAGGGGATTTTAACGATTGCCAAGGAGTCGGGAGCAGATGCTATTCACCCAGGCTACGGTTTTTTATCTGAAAATTTAGACTTTGCAAAACGTTGTGAAGAAGAAGGCATTCTCTTTATTGGCCCTAAGTCCAAGCACTTAGATATGTTTGGAGATAAGGTCAAAGCACGTGAACAGGCGATTACTGCAGGAATACCAGTCATTCCTGGTTCTAACGGTCCGGTCGAAACCATTGAAGAGGTCAGGGCATTTGCAGATGAATATGGCTATCCTATTATGATTAAAGCGGCTCTTGGCGGCGGTGGACGAGGCATGCGCGTTGTACATAAAGCAGAAGAAGCACAAGAAGCTTATAATCGGGCGAAATCAGAAGCAAAGGCAGCTTTTGGTTCTGATGAAGTGTACGTTGAAAAATGTATACTACGACCAAAACATATTGAAGTTCAAATATTAGGTGATGAACAGGGGAATATTGTTCACTTATACGAACGCGACTGTTCAATCCAACGACGCCATCAAAAAGTAGTAGAAATTGCTCCGTCTAATTCGATCTCACAAAGCTTACGAGAAAGAATTTGTGAAGCGGCAGTCAAACTAATGAAAAATGTAGATTATGTTAATGCGGGTACGGTGGAATTTTTAGTCGCAGAAGATGCGTTTTATTTCATTGAAGTCAATCCACGTATTCAAGTTGAGCATACAATTACGGAAATGGTGACAGGAATTGATATTGTCCATGCACAAATTAACATTGCCAATGGCTATGATTTGCATGGTAGCGAGATTAATATACCAAATCAATCTAAAATACCGCTCTTTGGCTTTGCGATACAATCAAGGGTAACAACAGAGGATCCACAAAACAACTTTATGCCTGACACAGGAAAGTTAATGGTATATCGTTCAAGCGGTGGGTTCGGTGTAAGACTAGATGCAGGGAATGGCTTCCAAGGAGCTGTCATATCACCACACTATGACTCTTTATTAGTAAAAGTATCCACTTGGGGAAATACATTTAAAGAAGCTGCAGCTAAAATGGATCGAAATCTACAAGAGTTTCGTATTCGTGGTATCAAAACAAATATCCCGTTTTTAGAAAATGTCGTTAAGCATCCTAATTTTATTAATGGAGCATTTGATACGAGCTTTATTGATACGACGCCGGAATTATTTTTATTCAAGCTTGCAAGAGACCGCGGTACTAAATTACTTAGCTACATTGGCAATGTGACGGTAAATGGGTTCCCAGGCATTGAGAAAAAATCAAAGCCTCTTTTTACAAAAGCACACAAGCCGCCAATTGACCGCAAAATTGTTATACCAGGCGGTACTAAGCAAATCTTAGATGAGAGAGGCGCTGACGGATTAGTAAAGTGGATTCGCGAGCAAGATGATCTGTTATTGACAGATACAACGATGAGAGACGCCCACCAATCGCTTCTTGCTACACGTGTGCGTTCATATGATATGTATGAAATTGCAGAGGAGACCTCCAGAATCATGGACAATTTCTTCTCACTGGAAATGTGGGGAGGGGCAACCTTCGATGTAGCATACCGATTCTTAAAAGAAGATCCATGGGAGCGATTAATCACACTACGTGAAAAAATACCAAACGTATTATTCCAAATGCTAATGCGAGGAGCTAATGCAGTAGGTTACAAAAACTATCCAGACAATTTAATTAAAGAATTTATCCAAAAGTCTGCTCAAGCAGGTATCGACGTATTCCGTATTTTTGATAGCCTTAACTGGATTAAGGGAATGGAAGTGGCCATTGATGCAGCTAGAGATGCGGGAAAAGTCGCCGAAGCGGCCATTTGTTATACAGGAGACATTTTAGATGACTCTAGAGCGAAGTATACAGTACAGTACTATAAAGATATGGCGAAGGAATTGGAGGCGGCTGGTGCTCATATATTAGCGATAAAGGATATGGCTGGTCTTTTAAAACCAGAGGCAGCCTATCGACTAATTTCTGAATTGAAAGAATCAACCGAGTTGCCTATACATTTGCATACACATGATACAAGCGGGAATGGCATTTATTTATATGCCAAAGCAGCTGAAGCAGGTGTAGACATTATAGATACAGCTTTAGGGGCTATGGCTGGCTTAACATCACAACCAAGTGCAAACAGCTTGTATTATGCAATGAAAGGCAATAAACGGCATGTACGGGCTAATATCGAAGGATTAGAAAGACTCTCAACCTATTGGGAGGATGTTAGAAAGTATTATAAGGATTTTGAGAGTGGCATGATTAGTCCTCATTCTGAAATTTATGTGCATGAAATGCCAGGGGGCCAGTACAGCAATCTCCAGCAACAAGCGAAGGGAGTAGGCCTTGGCGACCGTTTTGAAGAAGTGAAAAAGATGTATGCACGCGTGAACTTATTGTTTGGGGATATCGTTAAAGTTACCCCATCTTCTAAAGTGGTAGGAGATATGGCATTATTCATGGTGCAAAACGGCTTAGATGAAAAATCAGTCATTGAAAGAGGCCATGCTATCGATTTCCCGGATTCAGTCATTGAATTCTTTGAGGGCTATATTGGCCAACCTTATGGTGGTTTTCCGAAAGAGCTGCAAAAAGCTGTGTTAAAGGATCGAGTGCCTATTACTGATAGACCTGGAAAGTTGCTTGCTCCAATTGATTTCACACAAATACGAGATGATCTCTTTAACAAATACAATCGCCCTATAAACAGTCATGAAGTATTAGCTTCCGCGTTGTATCCGAAAGTATTTGAAGAATATATGGAAACTGTTTCGAAGTTTGGCAATGTATCTGTATTAGATACATTAACATTCTTATACGGCATGAAATTAGGCGAAGAAATAGAAGTGGAAATAGAAAAGGGAAAAACCCTTATTGTTAGGTTAGTCTCAATTGGGGAGCCCCAGCATGACGGAACGCGTGTGCTTTATTTTGAGTTAAATGGACAATCCCGTGAAATTGTGATTCAAGATATGACAGTCGAAGTAGCTGGAGAGCGAAAGCCAAAAGCCAATCCATCTAACGCTAACCAAATTGGCGCAACTATGCCTGGCACTGTCTTGAAGGTAGTTGTTTCGCCAGGAAGTCAAGTAAAACGGGGCGAGCATATTTTAATTACTGAGGCGATGAAAATGGAGACTACTGTTCAAGCGCCAAAAGATGGCGTGATTAAAGAAGTACACGTTAAAGAAGGCGACGCCATTTCAACCGGAGACTTGCTTATTGAAATTGAGTCTTAAGCAGAAATGTTATCTTATTAATCAATTGCTTTAAGGTCAAACTGAGAAGAAAAAAGAAGAGGCTATCCTGTTAAGTTTAACAGAACGCCTCTTCTTTTCATTTTGTGTTTAATGCTTTTGCAATAACGAAATTTTATTTTTTAGCCTGGTGGCTGCTTCTGGATATCAGCATTATCATGTAGCATAGTAAGCCGAATAATAAAGAAATAAATAACGTATGTAAAAGCGCAACAACGATATTTAGCCTAGTTAATACAACGCCCATGCCGGCAATGACTTGGCAACAGACAATTATAAGTGCGATAATCCAACTCCAGTAAAGCACCGGCTGTTTTTTATAATGCTTGATAACATGTATAGCAATAATAAGAACCCAAATAAAAATTAAGCCTGCTGCTAAACGGTGGCCCATTTGCACCCATTCATAAAAGTTACCTGGTAGAACCATTTGGTCATTACGACATAATGGCCAATCAGGACAGATTAAACTAGAATTTGTATGGCGAACAAGGGCTCCAGTATATACAACAAGATAGGAATATATAGTAACGCCGATCGTGTTCCATTTTAATACGCCGCCAATGTGAACGTTGTTTGCATTAAATTTCTGGTCTACTTCAAAAATAATTAATGTGAGTAAGAAAACAGCTGCAAAAGAAATGAGAGAAATACCAAAATGCAGAGCTAAAATAAAATCTCCTTGTCCCCATAGCACTTGGGCTGCACCAATTAATGCTTGCGCGATCAAAAAGAAGAGCGCAAGAAAAGAAAGGAATTTAACTTCCCTTACATGTCCAAGTTTTCGCCAAGACCAAAAAGATAATATAAAGATTAAGATAGATACCGAACCTGTCACAACACGATGAGAAAATTCAATTAAAATTTCTGGAGTAATATGTGTTGGTATTAAGGAACCGTTGCAATCAGGCCAGTTTCTGCCGCAACCCATTCCACTGTCAGTTTTGGTGACCAAAGCTCCGCCCAGTAATATGAGCGCCATTCCAATTGTTGCAGCAACAGCAAACCACTTCATGTATTTACTTTGTTGCATATTTTGACACCTACTTTATCTATAGTAATCACGTAACGTGTGATACTTTCAATCTCGATAATATCGAAAATATTACCAAAAAACAACTTGTAAAAAAAATTGGTAATCTATCGGTCTATTTATTTCACAAAATGTTCATAAATTCGTTTCACATCCTTCACATTATTAGTGGTTAAAATGATTTACTATAGATATGTTGTGTTATGGTTACCAATTATTCCAGCGCGTCGACACGAAATTTTGCTTTTCGTCTAGAAATAATCGCATTTTTTGGTTATAGTATGTTTAACGGAATGTGCTTATCAAATTGAATGGAAGGGTAAAATGTCTATTAGGCGAACTATGTCTAAACAGGCATTTAAACTTATTTTCTTTTTGGAGCGAAGTTTTGTTATTTAGGCATAGAATGCTGCCGGCGTGTGGAGACTAGCAGGATTATAACTGTCGTTTTATATTCAATGTGGTCTAAAGCGAAGGCGTGGGAGCAAATTACAGCTGATATTTCAAGGACGTACTGAAATTTTGGCTGGACTGCCGTTGGATGATTATGAAGTAGTAGATATTTTTTGTAGATGTATATTTGCATCCTTTTAGCTTGGTGACCTCTTTCTTTTCTTTGTAATTGCAAAGATGATTGATTGATTTTACCAGTGTAGGCATAGCTCTTATATCCGTTTCCGTTTTACCGTCCAAACTAGTTTGATTTTATTTAATACTACGATCAAGTTAGTTTGTACTTGCATTGAAGTTTTTTAGGCTGAGAAACGATTTCTCTTGGGCGAATAAAGAGTTTATTTACTCATTAGACTATATGGCAGTGGCAAAAGTTCCATTGAATATATTCAAAGCCTTTATAACTACGGAGTTCTTTCTTTTTAAAGAATTCATATAAAACAACCACAGTCCTGGTTACACATGAAATACAACAAAGAAAGAGGGGTTTAATTAAGCTATGATGAAAGGGCTTAAAAAGTGGCGTCTATTTGCATTGCTAACAGCACTTATTGTTTTCCTTTCGGGTTGTGGCAAAAACTATTTATCAACTTTAACACCCGCTGGTGAAGTTGGTAGAGAACAACACAACTTACTGCTTTTAGCAACGGCTATCATGACGCTTGTTATTTTGGTAGTAGTAGTAATCTATGTACTTGCAATCGTCAAATTCCGACGCAAAAAAGTTGGAGAAAATGTTATTCCTAAGCAAGTAGAAGGTAGTACTACTTTAGAAGTGCTTTGGACAGTAATTCCAATCATTTTACTTCTAATCTTAGCTGTTCCAACAGTTGCACTTACTTACAAATTTGCTGATACGAAAGCTATGGATGCAAAAGACGCTGATGGTAAAGCAAAAGCTGTAACTGTAAATGTTACTGCAAAATTATATTGGTGGCAATTTGAGTATCCAAACGAAGGAATCGTTACTTCACAAGAATTAGTTGTTCCTACAGGTGAAAAAGTTTACTTTAACCTTAAATCAGGAGACGTAAAACATTCATTCTGGATCCCGACTATCGGTGGTAAAATGGATACAAACGTTGAAAACATCAACAAATTTTACTTAGAATTTGACAAAGAATCAAAAGATCTTGAAACAGGCGTCTTCTACGGTAAATGTGCTGAGCTTTGCGGTCCTTCCCATGCATTAATGGACTTTAAAGTAAAAACATTGAGCAAAGCAGACTTTAATAACTGGGTTTCTGAAATGAAAGCATCTAAAAACCATGTAGCTTCAGGCGACTTGGAAAAACAAGGTGAAGATATCTTTAAAACAAGCTGTATTACTTGCCATGCTGTATCTGGCGATGGTAAAGGTACAGGAATTGCACCTAACTTAGCAACATTTGGTGACCGTAACCGCGTTGCAGGTGTGCTTGACCATAATAAAAAAGAAATTAAAAAGTGGATTAACGATCCACAATCTGTAAAACCGGGCAATACAATGCCTCAACCTGAAAAAATTAATAATGGCAAGAAATTCTCAGATCAAGAGCTAGATGCATTGGCTGCATATTTAATGGGCTTATCTGTAGAAAAATAATACTTAATGTAAAAATTTAATTGAATTATTTTGAAGGAGGTTAAGGTTGTGAGCTCAACTGCAAAGAAAAAGGGCTTTGGCGCAACTATATGGGACTATTTAACAACAGTTGACCATAAAAAAATCGCCATTCTTTACCTACTTGCCGGTACACTTTTCTTCGTCATCGGCGGTATCGAAGCAATGCTCATTCGTATCCAACTTGCAAAACCAGATAATGATTTTGTAAGTGCGGGTCTCTTTAATGAAATTATAACAATGCACGGGACAACAATGATTTTCCTTGCTGCCATGCCGTTGTTATTTGCATTCATGAACGCTGTTGTACCACTACAAATTGGTGCACGTGACGTAGCGTTTCCATTCCTAAACTCACTAGGCTTCTGGTTATTTTTCTGGGGTGGTATTTTCTTAAATCTTTCTTGGTTCTTAGGCGGAGCTCCTGATGCTGGTTGGACTTCATACGCATCATTATCATTAGCATCTGCTGGTCATGGTATTGACTTCTATGCAGTCGGTTTGCAAATCGCCGGTGCTGGTACGTTAATATCAGGGATCAACTTTATCGTAACAATTGTAAATATGCGCGCACCAGGTATGACATTTATGCGTATGCCTTTAATGACATGGACAACATTCATTGCCAGCGCATTAATCTTATTCGCATTCCCACCATTAACAATTGGTCTATTCTTCTTGATCTTCGACCGTATGTTTGGTTCGAACTTCTTTGACCATACAATGGGTGGTAATACAATTATTTGGGAACATTTATTCTGGATCTTTGGACACCCAGAAGTATATATCTTAGTACTTCCTGCGTTTGGTATTTATTCAGAGATTATTCCTGTATTCGCACGTAAACGCCTATTCGGTTATTCATCAATGGTATTTGCAACAATTTTAATCGGTTTCCTAGGCTTCATGGTTTGGGCTCACCACATGTTCACTGTAGGTCTTGGTGCTACTGCTAATGCTATCTTTGCTATTGCAACTATGGCTATCGCAGTACCGACTGGTATGAAAGTGTTCAACTGGCTATGTACAATGTGGGGCGGTTCAATCAGAGTAACCACTCCTATGCTTTATGCACTTGGTTTCATTCCATCGTTTGTTGCTGGTGGTGTGACTGGGGTAATGCAAGCTGCAGCTCCTGTCGATTACCAATTGCATGATTCTTACTTTATCGTAGCTCACTTCCACTATGTAATCGTTGGTGGGATTGTCCTAGCATTATTGGCTGCTACTCATTTCTACTGGCCGATTATGTTTAATAGAATGTTAAATGAAACATTAGGAAAGATTACGTTTGTGTTCTTCTTTATTGGTTTCCATCTAACATTCTTCATCCAACATTTCTTAGGTTTAATGGGTATGCCTCGTCGTGTATTCACATACCTTCCAAATCAAGGATTAGATACATTTAACTTAATTTCAACTGTCGGTGCATTCTTCATGGCAATTGGGGTTATCCTATTAGTTATAAATGTAATTATTACATCAATTAAAGGGCAACCTTGTGGACGCGACCCTTGGGGCGACGGACGTACGCTTGAATGGGCTATCCCACAACCAATACCTTTTTATAACTTTAAACAAACACCACTTGTACGTGGGCTAGATACTTTCTGGATTGAAAAAATGGAAGGAAACAAAGAAGGTATGTCATATGCTGAACCAATTTCAGATATCCATATGCCAAACAATTCTTTCATTCCATTCGTAATGGTAATCGGTCTATTCGTAGCTGGTTTCGGTGCTCTTTATAATCAAGATGCAGATAAACCTTGGTCACTTGTAGCGTTGATTGTTGGATTAGCTATCACATTAGGTGCGATGATTGTACGTTCTCTTAAAGATGATCTTGGATATCATATTCACAAAGAAGATTTATTGAATGACAAAGGGGGTAATGAATAATGAATTTAAAATCTAAATTCACCCCACAATCTTGGCCTGAACATCCAGAACTTTCTACTGCAGAAGGTAAAAATAAGGTAGTGGGCTTCTGGATCTTCCTTGGTGGAGAAACAGTGTTATTTGCTACTTTGTTTGCAACATTCTTGGCACTTAAAAACAAAGGGCCAAGTGGAATGGAATTCACTACTCAAAATTTATTTGAATTACCTCTTGCATTTATCATGACGATGTTGCTTTTAACATCTTCATTAACAAGTGTTTATGCAATGTATCATATGAAGAACTACAATTTTAAAGGTATGCAAGCTTGGTTGGCGATCACTGTATTGCTTGGCCTTGGCTTCTTAGGCCTAGAAATTTACGAGTTCACTCACTATGTGCATGAAGGATTTACTTTCTCACAAAGTGCATTTGGATCTTCTTTCTATACATTAGTTGGAACTCATGGATTGCACGTTGTGATTGGTTTAGCTTGGATTGTTTTGTTAATGGTTCGTAATGCAGGACGTGGTTTAAACCTTTACAATGCACCTAAGTATTTTATTGCTTCATTGTATTGGCACTTTATTGATGTTGTTTGGGTATTCATCTTCACAGTAGTTTACTTGATGGGAGTGATTAAATAATGTCACATGATGTCCATGTAGAAGCACGAAGCGAGGAAGAGTATAAATACAATCGCCGCAAAGCTAGCCAAGCGATGCGTAACCAAGTAACTGTTTTTGCGATTATGATATTCTTGACATTTGTCGCTTTCGCCACTGTTCAAGCTGGATTCTCAGCATTCCTAGTAGTCCCTTTGATCTTATTGTTTGCAGGAGTTCAAGTTGCACTTCAACTGTATTACTTTATGCACTTAAGCGAAAAGGGAACAGGCATTATGCAGTTCTTTATGTATTCTGGCATGATCGTTGCATTTACAATGATTCTAGCTTTTGTAACAATAATTTGGTGGTAATTAAGAAAGAACCAAGCTCTTTAGCTTGGTTCTTTTTTTGCACTAAAGTAAAATAAGATACAGTACTCTTAGTGGAAATGTCATGAATCGTTCATTGTAGTTTCATCTGAACGACTATATAATGTAGGTAGTGAATAAAAAGGAGCGAAGATTAATGCCTCTAAGTATTTTCGGTTTCCGAGCAATGTGGAGTCCGGGCCTAATAATTGTATTAGTATTCCTAACCATTCTTTACTTTTTGATAACAGTGAAGTGGAGAAAGGATTTTAAAAATAGTCTACCTTTAAAAAAGGGTGAAGCTATATCATTCCTTATTGCCATGTTATTAGTCTATACCGTCATTGGCTCTCCAATAGATTTAATGTCGCACATTATGTTTACTATGCATATGGTGCAAATGGCTTTATTGCTGCTTTTAATCCCTATATTTATTATCATGGGTATTCCAAATTGGTTATGGAAAACGGTAATCAATTTACCTTATATTAAACCAATATTTCACTTCATGACTAAACCAATTTTTGCTATTATCTTTTTTGTATTAATGTTTTCCGTGTATCATTTACCGATTCTCTTCGACTATATTAAGCTACATGAAACATTACATTCGCTTTATACATTTATTCTTTTCCTCTCTGCTTTGTTTATGTATTGGCCTTTGCTTAATACAGTAGAGGATGAGCCTAAAATGAAGAATTTGAATAAGTTGTTTTATATTATTGCAAATGCCGTTTTAATAACACCAGCATGCGCATTGATTATTTTTTCTAACACGCCTTTCTATGCAACATATACAGATGGTGCTATGTGGATGAAAGCGATGGCGCTTTGTGTCCCGGCCTCTACTTTACAAGGTCTAACATTGTCCGGTCCTGAATTGTTTACAAGCATATCATCCCTAGAAGATCAACAATTAGGCGGGGTACTTATGAAAATAATTCAAGAAATTATTTTTGCAGTGGTGTTAGGTCGCGTATTTATTACTTGGTATAGAGATGAGCAAGAAAATGCGGATCAAATTACTCAAGATGCATTAAAAGAAAGACAACGACTTTATGGAAATCAATTTTAAACTAAATAATATTATTTGTGAGGAGAAGAAGTATGAGTTTGCCTCTGTTACCGACAATTAGTACCTCTTTTATTGTATTAAGTGCAATACTTATTGCGATCGGTTGGGTTTTAATTAAACAAAGAAAAATTGAAGCGCACAAAAAAACTATGATTGCTGCCGCCATTTCTGCTCTATTGTTCTTCCTGATATATGTATCAAGAACAGTGTTTATTGGAAATACAGCTTTTGGTGGACCGGAGCATTTAAAAATTTATTATACAATATTCCTTGTTTTCCACATTACATTAGCAACTGTGGGAGCAGTGTTCGGGATTGTTACGCTAATTGCTGGGTTTACGAATAAATTAGAGCGTCATCGAAAAATCGCTCCAATAACTAGTATTATTTGGTTTTTCGTAGCAATTACTGGTGTCGCTGTATACCTACTGCTCTATGTTTTCTTTAGTGGGGGTCCTACAACTTCTGTTATTAAAGCGATATTAAATAATCACTAAACCTATGGACAAACTATAAGCATGAACAAAAAGGCTACTTTCTGCGAAGAAGTTAGCCTTTTTGTTTTTCATTAATAAATATCCAGCTTTGCCTGAATTGTTTCACTACAACAATTAGAATTGCAAAAATGGGTCCGATAAAGAAACCGATAACACCGAAAATCTCAAAACCAACATACATACAAATCAGCGTTGTAAGCGGAGGTAGCCCAAGATGACTGCTTGTTACTTTTGTTTCGAGTATCTGTCTTAACGCAATGACGACAATCGCTAATATAAGTAGAATAGTGCCAGTCAAGGTATCACCGTTTAACAGATTAAAAACAGCCCATGGCAGAAGTACCATCATACCACCTAAAAGAGGCAACAAATCGACAAACCATACTAGGAGTGCCATGAACAATGCGTACTTAGGTATAATGAATAGTAAAACACAGAGAGTAACAAAGAAAATGGCTGAACTTACAATCAGTTGAGCTTTCACAAAATCAAAAGCCCCTTTTTTAAAATGTTGGTAGAAAAGGGCAATAAAGGTGCTATGTTCAAGACGAGTCCACTTTCGAAATGAAGCGATGATTTTGGGATATTCAAGCATTAGATAGTAAAGAGCTAAAAAATAAATAAATAGCTTGAAGATTTGAGAGGGGATATGCTGAAATAGGTTGAGCATACGATCAGCCTCAACATAGTTAGTTGCTAATTCTTGCAAGCTAATTAACATGTCTCCAATCCAAGACTGAATGGATAAGATAATAGGGCGTGGTAGATCATGAGTCATTGTTGAGATTTTGGATTGCAACATAATCCAGTTCTCATTTAGCGTAGCTATTAAATGGGGCACCCATATGGAGAGTTCATTGATTTTTATGAGAATAACCGTGTAGAGCAAATAACAGCAAATAAGGATACATATACTGAAAATAATAAAAAAGATGAATACGATAAAGCGTCTGCTTTTCCTCCAATATTTTTCAACTTTCATTACAAGGGGATTTAATAATAGTGCAGTTAAAAAAG
Source organism: Rummeliibacillus sp. TYF-LIM-RU47 (assembly GCF_008638315.1). NCBI lineage: Bacteria > Bacillati > Bacillota > Bacilli > Caryophanales > Caryophanaceae > Rummeliibacillus > Rummeliibacillus sp. TYF-LIM-RU47. The sequence goes on from NZ_VVIR01000001.1 coordinate 744,108, forward strand.
CTAAGAGGATGGGGCGTGCATATAAAAAGGAGAAAACTGCGACTATAACAATGAGGATCAAAGGCCAGTACTTTATAAAAAATTGTTGAATCGGTTGTATCATCTTATCATCACCCATAACTATTTGACATAGTGTGTGAAGTTTTCTCCAAATTATGCAATTAAGAATCTACAGCCGCTCGATAGGACAAATAAAATAGACATATCAATTAGTGATATGTCTATAAAAGTATGAAAATATTAAAATTGCTCTAACTCATTTGCTAATGCTGCTAATTCTTGTTGACAAGTTTTTACCACTTGTGCAGGGTAAATCTCATTGTCTCCATATTCTACGCCATGTGGGAAATAGTGCTTGCCTAGAACTGGTTTAGAAAGTGTGATAATAGAATCGTTAGATCCATTGTCACCTTCTTTTGAAATACCAAACACTCGTAGATAATAAGTGCCTTCAGTGACTACGAATTTACGATCCCAAGTGATACGTTCATAGTCCCAGCCTGTAGCACGGATTAATCCGTGTTTCTCCATTAAATCATCAAGTAAAGTAATATGTGCGCTTTTGTTTTCAAGTCCCGTATTTTCAAAATACATTGCAAAATCCTCCTTCGACTCTTTCGTACAATATAGGTTCCATTTTATAATAGAGCAAAATAACGTTTGTTGCAATGGCAACATTGTTAATCAGTCGAAGGTATAGGTATAATAAGTATAACAACAAATTGGAGAGGTTAACTTGAAAGTATTATGGAGAGTTTTAATTATATTAGCAGTACTACTAATTGTATTTTTTTACTTAAATCAACCAGTCAAAGAAAATGAGCCTTTAAAAGCACCAAATTCGAATGGAAAGGTAATTCCGCAAAATAAAGCGCCCAGCAATCTTAATCAAAATACGGTTGAACGGCCAACCAGTGGTTTATCCACATTAGTCGGCCAATCAACCAAAGAGTTACAGAAGACACTAGGAGAACCAACACGCAAGAGTCCTTCTGGTTACGATTTTGATTGGTGGGTGTATCCGCTATCTGATGCGAATTATGTTTTAGCTGGCGTAGAGCATGGAAAAGTGAAGCAACTATATATTGCCGGTAAGGAAGCTGAGGCCCTGCCTTTTAAAATAGGCCAGGGAATTGATGAACTTTATCGCAATACAATCACAGATTCAGAAGTGACGGTAAAGATTAATGATAATATCTACACATTTGTATTAAACGAAGAGGATTTACAAACGCGCATTTTAGTCATGTATGAAGGTTTATATGTCCAATTATACTTCGACAAAATAGATAAATCGTTAGAGGCTGTTCGTTTTATTGATGGAGAAACATTAGTTAAACAACACCCATACGACATGACTTATATGGGAGATATGATAACACCTTCTGTTCCTTCCTCGTTTAAACAACAGGAAATAGATCGAGAAAATCAACTACAATTGTTTGAGTTGACGAATGTATATAGAAATCAAAAAGGTTTAGAGACATTATCATCGAAAGATGATTTGAACCAACTTGCAATGGAGCATAGCGAAAAGCTTGCTAAAAATAAAATTTCGCAAGAAGAACAAAAAAATGATGCATTTAAAGATCGTTTGAAAAATGCCGACATTCAGTTTGAGTCTGCGGGCGAGAATGTGACAGAGGATTATTTAGATGCACCGGAAGCCGTCAATGGATTGCTAAATTCCGAAAAGCATCGTGATACATTATTAAATGAACAATTTAATGAGATAGGCACGGGTGTCTTTGATAAACATTTTACACAGGTATTTATTGAAAGGGTTCAGTAAACTAACTTACTGCATCTTTCAAACATTTGGATAAACTATTGTTCCACGTTCATTTGAAAATACGTTTCGAATATGCAGCGTGAGTTGGTGTTTTCTAGCCAATTCCGCTGCTTTTATTTGGACGATGGGATGCGTATTATTTAATAGTTTTAAGAATTCACTATAAGAAAGAGACTCAATCAGTTTTACATCTTTCTCTATGTGTGGATCTCCAGTCATAACCCCGGGTACATCCTTATAATATTCAACGATTGAGCTTGGCAAATGTGCTCCCAGAACAGCAGCCGTTAGATCACTACCTCCTCTGCCAAGTGTCGCAATTTCCCCTTGAAGGGTAGTTCCTTGAAAGCCGGGAACTACAATACAATCAAAATCTTTTAAGTCATATAAAAGATTTTCGCAGTTTATATCTATAATTTCAGCATCTCCAAAGTGCTCTGTTGTAGTAATGCCAAGTTTCGGCCCGTAAACTAGTAAATTGTCAATTCCGAATTCCTTTAATTCTGAGGAAAGGACGGCAGCAGCCATTAACTCCCCGCACGCCGCAACTAGATCCCTTGCCTTTGCAGTTTCTTGCAATGCCTCGGTAATATTCAGCAGCGTATCGGTAGCGTAAGGGTCTCCTTTTCTGCCAATTGCCGATACAATTACTACTGTTTTTCCATGTTCTTGTATCGCCCTATTAATATGGTGGAGGCAATGCACACGCGATTCTTTCGATTGCATAGCAATTCCGCCAAATTTTTGAATAATCATTTTGTAACTCCTATCTCCTCGTGACATATTCAACATGTTTTTCATACGATAAAAGTAGTAGTGGGTGGTTATAGTAATGTATTCATTTCTTACTAAAAGGTGCAGGGGGAACATAGTTGATCTTGGCAGAGCTATTAAAAGAATGGCCTTGTGAATTGGAATGTGGATCCATTCGGACAGAGGTAAAAGGCATTACAGATCGAGCAAGTGATGTATTGCCAGGTGATGTGTTCGTGGCTCGTAAAGGGAAGAAGTATGATGGATGGGATTATATAGACCTTGCGATACAAAATGGGGCAGCAGCTATTGTTCATAACAGATATGAGAGCAGTGTGGAATTTCCTTTACCTGTTATATGGGTCCCTAACTGTTCCACGTTTTTGTCCTATGCTAGCAAGAAGCTATACGGCCCATATGATGAAGAGCTGACAATTATTGCAGTTACCGGTACAAACGGAAAAACCACAGTGACCCATTTTATTGGTCAACTGCTACAATCACTTGGCAATAAAGTGGCTGTCGTTGGAACTGTCGGCCTATTTATAAATGGTAAAAAGCAAACTGTTAGCCTTGAACCTTTAACTACTCCATTGGCGACAGAACTATATAGAATATTTGCTTATTGTGTAAGTCAAGGAGTGACCCATTTAGTTATGGAAGCTTCTTCGTTAGCTTTGTCGGAGCATAGATTAGACGACTGTAAAATTGATATCGGTGTGTATCTCAACGTAAGTCGTGACCATTATGAAGAACATGGTGGCGAAAAGTATTATTTAGCAGCTAAAAAGAGACTGTGCTTATTCTCGGAGCAAATTGTGGTGAATATAGATGATGATTTTTGCAATCAATTGCGAATGGAGCATCCTGTTGTTAAAAGTTTTGGCAAGGGAATTTTAGCTGACTGTAGCATCATACATGAAGAAACCACCAGTCATGGAATGCGGTTATTAATACAGGACTACGATATCCCCGTAGATATTAACTTGCCGTTTAAAGGAGAATATTTACAATATAATGTTCTAGCAACTGTTGCAACCATTTCGGAGTTGGGTTTTTCCTTACAAGAAATTGCGCCGCATACCGAACGGCTGACATTGCCAAAAGGCAGGATGCAAGAATTAAATAATGACTTGGGGTATAGGATTTTTATTGATTACGCCCATACACCTAGCGCACTGAATGCTTTATTAGGTGCACTGCGAACACAGACTTCTCAAAGGTTAATTGTTGTATTTGGCTGCGGTGGTGACAGAGATAAAGGGAAAAGAGCAGAAATGGGAGCTGTTGCTGATCAATATGCTGATTTTATCATTCTAACTGATGACAATCCTCGTACTGAATCGTCTAGCATTATATTAAACAGTATTGCGCAGGGGATTGAGACAACAGACTATAGCATTCAACCAAATCGAAAGAAAGCTATACAACAAGCGCTAGCCATGTCAGGAAAGGGAGATCTAGTGATTATTGCAGGGAAGGGACATGAGGAAGGCCAAATAATAGGAACTGATATACTACCTTTCTCTGATGAGCATGTAGTTAATGAATACCTGGGAAGGACTAAAAGTGCCAATGAATAACCTCCCGTTTACATGCTAGGGAAGCTCTCCCTATACACTAAATAGTAGCCCAGATGAACCACCTATACTAAACTCTACTGGATAGATTTGCAATCATATTAAACAAGACGGGGAAAATCTGTTATCATAGGTGTATGGGGGGAAAAAACAATGATGATAACTTCCGATTGGGTAATGATTCTTGAAGAAGTAGAAGAATTGAATAAAATGATCCGTTCCTCCGAACAATTTGAAAATCTAAAAATGGCCCACCAAGCTGTCTATACAGACGCCGAGCTTGTTCGCCAAGTAGATGATTTCAACAGGATGAAGGATCAGTATGAGGATGTCCAACGATTTGGAAAATACCATCCGGATTACAAAATAATTATGAAGTCGATTCGCGTGAAAAAACGTGAACTTGACATAAACGATAAAATCTCTGCACTCCGCATAGCAGAAAATGAATACCAGGATCTGCTGGATGAGATTAGCTTACTAGTTGGAAAAACGGTATCAGAAGCAGTAAAAGTATCTGTCAGCAATCCGTTTTTCGAAAAGTCATCTTGTTCAAGTGGAGGTTGTGGCTCTGGCGGAAGCTGCTCTTGTTCAGCATAGTAAGGAGCCTGGTTATTTAAAAAGGATTCTACATCTTGTAGAATCCTTTTTTGTGTTATTTATTTATTGTTTTTAAAGCGATGTCGGGACGATCTGTTACTATTCCTCGAGCACCGCTAGCGATTAACTCCTGCATAGCAGCAGCATTGTTAATTGTCCAATAATGGACAGGTATATTCAATTCATCTAAAAAATGAATAAAGTGTGCTGAATCAAGATTAATGATGCCATGTTTTACAGGAATTTGGAATACATCTACCTTTGGATGATAGAGATGGCCAAATTGGCTAGTGAATGAAGTAAAGGCTCTCCGTACTTCAGTTTGGCCAGCTCCTAATGCTACTTTGTTTTGTGCATACAGATTGAAGCGGTCGATTTGCTCGTCATGGAAGCTAGTAACCACAACGCGGTCGGTGGCGTCTAGTTCTTCAAGCAAGCGCCATAGTTTTGAAGGCATTAGACCGCCTTCATATGTATCCGGCGCATCTTTCATATCAATATTGATATACATATGTGGAAACTCTGTCAATAGCTCACGCAATGTGACAATCGGTTCAAAGTCTTCACGGTAAGACAAATAGCCGTCTAAATTTACGAAATGATACCCAAAATTAAATTTGCGCAATTCTTCTAATGTGAAAGAGGCGACTCGTCCAGATCCATTGCTGGTACGGTCAATCGTTTCATCATGTGTCACAACAATTTCTTCGTCTTTTGTAAGACGAATATCAATCTCAAAGCCGTCTACGCCTAAATTGTTAGCATTGCGAAATGCAGCCATTGTATGTTCAGGAGCTAAATGTGATCCTCCACGATGTGCTAAGATAACAGGGCGATTATACTCCAATGCGTGTTTACTAGCTCGTTTTCCTGGTTTGGATAAAGCCTTAGAGCCTGCCCATGCTGCAGCACTTGCAGCAGCAATTGCAACCGCCACTTTTGTTTTCTTTCCCATTATAATCCTCCTATCTGAATTGCCGGTTAAGTAATTTACTTTACCCCTATTGCTTGCAAGTAATAGCCCGATTGGCCATTTCAGTTAATTATGCCTTTTTCTAGTTGTGATAGTCGGGTTCATACTGTTTATAGCCAAGGTAATAAGTCTTAATTATAGACAGTAGGAAGGGTTTAACACTCAGAGCGCTAAATAAAATATTCTGAGTGAAGTTTTCTTTTATTATAACGGATGCCTTCTAATCTGTCAGTATCCTTGGTTGCTTCCATTTTCAAAGATATGGTATTCTTTAAGGTAAGAAATGAGGGAATGCGTATGAAAGACCGACAAGGCTTAATCGTCTATGTACATCATTTAAAACAAGCGAAAACAATGCGTCGATACGGCCATGTTCATTATATTTCTAGAAGGCTTAAATATGTTGTTTTGTATTGCGACCAAGACGAAGTCGATAGCCTTATAATGAAACTAAAACGGCTCCCTTATGTGAAGGAAGTCCTGCCTTCTTATCGTCCTTTTGTTTCGACAGAATATGAAAATGCGAAACCAGATAAAGCAAAAGAATACGATTATAAAATAGGCCTTTGATTGCTAGAATAAGTACAATTAGTGAAAAAAACTGTTTCTAAATAAACCTTTGTGTTCCTCTGACGATATAAAGAAAAGAAAGTAGAATGACTAGTGTAATGATGGGATATAGTGATAAAGACGCAATATACCAATTAAGTATTGGTAGTAAAGATCTTTCTCAGCATAGATAGAAGAATGTTTTACATCTAATGTAATAAGTAGCTGATCTAAGCTATTTACTGTCTCCTTGAAGATTTCTAGACGCTTTGAAGGTTTTTCTGCTGAATATGGGATTCCTTCCCGGCAGATATATATCGGAGTAAATTTGCTTTCTCCGACAGGGTTAAATACGGCCGCAATAGAAGCTACCTTTTTTTCTCCTTCTGTTGCAGTGAATATAATAGTACGGCTGATGCGATGTTTATTTGTTTTCATTAATTCGCATAGCTCGTATACATCGCCGTAACCTTCTCCTAGCTCTATAAATTGTTGAATCATACTATACACTTCCTTTCTATCACATAGTATCACGATTTGGGGGATTCGCATATGAAATTAGCAGCTGGTTTATTTTCCATACTGCTATTTATAAATGGAATAATGTTGACTTTTCAATACCATGTTTATTCCAATCAATTAACGGAAGAAGATAAGACGTTTTATTACGATCAGGATATTGAAGTTGTCTATCATAAAAATAAATTTACTATTCGTCATCATTTAAATTCCTTACCGGAAAGCCAGGTGAGATTGAACTGGCCTGCTAAAAGCGTTAAAAAAGAGTGTGGGAATAAACAGACGGAGAAGTGCAACCGTTTAAATAAGACAAAGACCAGCCTAAATAAAGGTAAAACGAAGGAACAAACCTTTGTATATACGATCCCTGCACCAAGCGAGGGAAAATTGACTGGTAGAGTGATCAAAAACATTTTCTTGTCATTAAATTTAGGAAAACCAGTACATACAACGATCCATATTACAGATAAAAAGCATTCTGGCGGACAGTGGATTACTGGATTGCCTGAAGTGAAGAGTAAAAATTTAAAGCTTATTCAATATAGTATGTTTAGTGGGAATGGACCTGTTACATCGCTATATTGGCAAAAGGCTAAAATGAAAGAGTTATTTACAAATGATCAAGTAACACTTTATGGCAATGGACATGCCTCTGACAACCTGGCACAAGCCCTTAAGGGGTTGGATATAGAGGGGTTCGAGCATGTGGCAATCATAGAAAGCAAGAAGTATAAAAAATCAGGGGATCGAATCCTCTTTACTTCTGAATTAAATAAAAAAACGCTGACGGAAAAATATATCTTATCGCAAATGAATCAAAAATATAACTTTGATATGCTTCCTAATTGGGGGCCGGCAGTTGTAGCTTCTTTCCTGACTGAACGTCGGGTAGGTTCTCCAAAAGCTTCTAAAATGGTCGCTACATTAAAAGATTATATGAATGAACAGCAGCTCAAAGACTGGAAGACAAGCTTAGAGGATCTACAGGGGAAAAAGATAACGGCTGGATTGCTTGATGATAAGCTGTCCTCATCACTAGAATTGAAAACATCCTTTTTCAAAATGAATGCACAAAATGGAAATAAGGTAGCGCCGCTCTTATTTGAAGACAAACGGCCAATCTATTTAAATGGTTTGCAACAAAAAAATATGCAAGTTATATTAAAAGATGGACGTATCCTTTATTCGGTAAAACCACTATTAAATAAACTGGGCTATTCGACTAAAATAGGTGTACATGGTTTTTACGCACAGAGTAAGGAGCGCAATTTTAGGTTCCCTATGGATGAGCCGTTCTATGTATATAATGAACATCGCTATGATCTACTTTCACAGCCGATTGTAAAGTACGGCAGTGACTATTATATTGAAGAAGCTTGGCTTGTAAGGCTATTTATAGTGGATATTGAAAAATCGGAGAAACAAATAAATATTAAACGCCAATAAACGGTGGTAAAAGGTTTGGTGCAAAGTGAGAATAATTTCAGGTGAGCGAAAAGGGATGGCTCTTAAAGCTGTTAATGGCATGACAACCCGTCCGACAACAGACAAAGTAAAAGAATCGTTATTTAACATTATTGGCCCTTATTTTAATGGTGGTACTGTTTTGGATCTGTTTGCAGGAAGCGGAGGTCTAGGTCTTGAAGCTTTAAGCCGGGGAATGGAACACGGAATCTTTATTGAAAAGGACAGTCGCGCATTCCAAAATTTGAAAGAGAATATTTCTAAGTGCCGTTATGAAAATTGTACAGAAGTTTACCGGAATGACGCTTTGCGGGCAATAAAATTGCTCATTAAAAATAAAGTGCAGGCAGATTTGATTTTTTTAGATCCTCCTTACAAAAAGCAGCAGTATTACAATATGGTTGAAGACATCGTTGCAAATCAAATGATACACGAGGATGGAACCATCGTGTGCGAACACGATAGGGAAGTGGATTTGCCGGCGGTATTTTTAGACTTTCACAAAGTACGAGAAGAGGAATATGGCAGTACTATCATTTCAATTTATCGTTTCGTAGAGGAAGAAGGGGATTATATTGGGTAAAATTGCTGTAGTACCAGGAAGCTTTGATCCAATCACAAATGGACATTTAGACATTGTTAAGCGTGCTGCGGATATTTTTGATATTGTGTATGTAGCGGTGATGAATAATTCAAGCAAAAATCCATTATTTAATGTTTACGAAAGAATGGATTTGATTAGGGAAGTCACAAAAGATATTCCCAATGTTCGAATTGATTCGTCCTCAGGCTTATTAATAGATTATGCGAAATCAGTCAAAGCAGATGCAATTGTACGTGGGCTTCGCGCCATTTCAGATTTTGAATATGAAATGCAAATTACTTCAATGAACCGTTTTTTGGATGAACATATTGAAACATTCTTTATCATGACCCAAAACAAATATTCCTTCTTAAGCTCAAGCATTGTAAAGGAAGTCAGCAAATATGGAGGCAATATCCATGAACTTGTCCCACCGATTGTTGAAGAAGCTTTAAAGGGAAAGTTTGAAGAAAGATAAAAGACAAGGCTACTACCATTATGAATGGTGGAGGCCTTGTCTTTTCTTACATAAAAATAATCCAATATAAGAGCGGTACAACCAATGTTTGAAGTACACGTGCGGAAATATAAGGTTTCAACGATATTTTGGCTTCTCTTGCTAAAACAGCAACTTGCATATGGATGCTAAGTCCTTGCATTGATAGTATTGTTATGACGATTAATGGAAGCCAGCTTGAATGGCCATAGAAATTTTCCGATGCTGCTAAACCAGATGTCATTTCAAGAATACTATAAAGTGATAACATGACACCCTTTGGCAAAGAATCAACAAAGTTTTCTAAAGTTTGTGTGAAAACATAGCTGAGGGTCGTGAAAAATATAACGGTCGCAGCAACGAGTAGAACCGTAGGCAAACTACTCTTAATACTCTCAATTAAAGGGTTGCCAGCATCTTTTGGTTTTGGTGGAAGGTTCGTAAGTGGAACCGTTTTTCGGAAAACAAGAATAAAAATGACTAGCATGATTATATTAACAAAATGGAACAGTCCAAGCATTTGCCATCCGCTTATGGGGTTTCTTAATATTTCCATTCCGACAAAACCAACGACAAAAAGAGGGCTTGGTGCATGGCAAATGGCTAATAGATAACGAGCTTCTTTTTGTGTCAGCTGTTGTTGCTGGTATAAAAAGCCAGTCGTCGCCGCGCCTGTTGGGAAACCGCCTAAAGCACCCAAACAATATAATTGTACGTAAAAACGCCATTTAGATCCCTGTGGTATACTAGAAATATTCGTTAAACGCAAAAGCCATTGCGTCAAAATCAAATAAGGGAGTAGATAAGGGAATAAGTTATCTACAAAAATTTTAATCCCTAAATCAGCACCTTCATGGGCTAGTTCGGGTTGCAAGAGCAATAAAAAAATAAAAAGCCAGCATATTGCGATATTGCAGTAGTGTAGTAAGATTTACATCATCCAATCATGTAATATATTTTTATAAAACTGCACAGAAGTTCTCGTCCTTTTATCAATTGGACATTATCTAGGAGGTTCCTCAATGAGTGTGAAAAAATTTTTGATTGTCATTGCATTAGCAGCAATCATTATAGTGGGATTTGTATATCCGCTGCCTTATTATATTATGCAGCCGGGAGGAGCATATGATTTAGATCAGTATGTAAAAGTAGACAATGCAGATCAAAAAGGCAAAGGGAAATTAAATATGATGACAGTATCTATGGCTGTTGCTACGCCTTTCACATATGCTGCTGCTTATGCAGACGATGAAAAGGATATTTTAAAAGAAGATGAGGTCAGAAGTCCAAACGAGAGCGATAAGGATTATAATAATCGTCAAATTAAACTTATGACAGATTCTCAGTTTAATGCAAAGTATATTGCGTTTAAAAAGACAGGTTTAGATTATAAAATTGTCTATAATGGCGTCTATGTCTATTATGTTGTGAAGAACGGAGCGGCCGATGGGATATTGGAGACAGCGGACGAAGTAACCGGCATTGACCGTTTGAAAATTCATAAACATCAGCAGCTGGTTGACTACTTAACAACAAAGAAATCAGGAGATACTGTAACTATTAAGATCAAGCGTGATGGAAAGAACATGAAGAAAAAGGTGGTATTGAAGGCTATTCCAGGTACGAAAGGAAAAGTAGGTCTTGGTATCACATTTGCAGATAATACTTCTATCAAGACAGACCCTGAAGTAAAAATTCAAGCAGAGGATATTGGCGGGCCATCAGCTGGTTTAATGTTTACCCTCGAAATCATCGATCAATTGACAAAAGGCGATTTAACAAAGGGCTATAATATTGCAGGAACAGGTGAAATGCTAGCGACAGGCGAAGTTGGTCGGATTGGCGGGATTGAGAAGAAGGTGATTGCTGCAGATGATGCAGGCGTTGAAATTTTCTTTGCGCCAAATGACACATTGCCTGAGGTTGTGAAGAAGAAATATCCCGATATTTTGCCAAATTATCAGGAAGCACTAAAAGAAGCCAAAAAAATAGGTACGAAAATGAAAATCGTACCTGTCAAGAATGTGAATGATGCTCTTGATTACTTGGAAAAATTGCCGGAGAAAAAATGATTAAATACGAATGGGCGGGATGCGATAATCCAAGCCCATTTTATTTTTGCCAAGTCCAAGCATATATAGATCTGTTGCCTTTATATCTTGAAGTAGCATTGGTTCTTTGGAACTTGCGGCTCTACTGATTAAAGGTAACGACATGCTTTTTTTTCGTTCGGATAAATATTTCTGGCCGTTTTGGTTCATACCAAGGATACGGATATAACGAGGTGTGTCCATGCTTTTCAACTGCGACCATGTAAAATTCGTAAAAATATGTGTGAGCATTCGTTGAATTCTGGTCCATGTATAGCGTTTCGATTTAACTTTTTTCATAAAGCTTGTAAAATCCGTACATTCTTTTGCAGCTTCTAGCAGCAAAAATTCAATTCCTTCTGTCACTTCCGCGTATTCTTTTAGTTCCCCAGGTGTTAAACGTAATAATGTGAAGCGCAAATATGGCCAAAAGTACGTCCAGCTTGCAAATGGCTGGTTTCCCTGACTCCATTCATTCAAAAGATCAAATGAAGCAGAAGGCAAGAAACCAGATACATGCTCAATAGCCTGTTGTTCATGAATCGCTTGTCGAATTCCCGTCGCACTTGCAATGGTGGTACCTTCTTGGACGGGATCATGGTAGCCTGCCTGCTTGCGAAGAATAGTAGTTGGTTTTAAAGCTGTTTGAAATTTTCGTGCAGCTTCTATGTAATGGTAGCCAAGTATGTTATTTGGTTGAGACAAATCCACAAACTGTGCATTACTATCAGGGATAAGTGCTTGATAGGCTTTATTTAGCGCAGAAGGATAGCTTAAGCCGCTTTTAACAAATTCCTGTATAAATTGTTGGAAAGACGCGTTCTGCTCTTCTAAAAGCGTATACGTGTTTAAAAAAGGATCTATGCTACCTTGTTCGCTACCAAAACATAAGTAATCACATTGCAGAGCATCGAGAAGCAGTACGCCACCCTTTGCAAAGTCACTTGCTTGAGCGGTGGCAAATGCATAAGGCAGTTCAATTACGAGATCAGCCCCATTTGCAATCGCCATCCTCGTTCTTGTCCATTTATCGACAAAAGCCGGTTCTCCGCGCTGTAAAAAATGGCCACTCATTACAGCAATGATAATATCTGCGTCTGTAAGTTCTCGCGATTGTTTGATATGATAGAGATGTCCGTTATGAAATGGGTTATATTCAACAATTACGCCAGTTGCAATCAAGTCTTCACCCCGTTTATACTTAGTACTATGATTATACGAGTAGTTTAGCCTAGTGACAAGAAAATATCTTGACATCTATAAATGAGCATTATATAATCAACTTTGTTGTTTAGAGGTGATAATGTATGAAATGGGCAATCCCACAACTATCTAAATATCGCCAAAGCGGGATGCCAATTGACGAAACTGTACAATTGGAAGGCATTATGCGTCGCAATACGGATATACGCCATATAACTCCTGTCCACGTAGAAGGCTTTTGCACTTTTGGTGCAAGCCAAATGAACTGTCATTTTCATTTGACAGGCACGCTTACACTTCCTTGTTCACGCACATGGGAAGATGTCGAATTTCCTTTTGACATTGAATCAGATGAAGTCTTTAGCTGGTCTGATTATGCCGCTACAGATGAGCATGATAATGTTCATCCTGTAAAAGGGGAATTAATCGATGTTGATCCAGTATTAGAAGAACTAATTTTATTAGAGATTCCTATACAAGTGTTCAAAGAAGATGCCGAAAACCCAAAATCCAAAAATAATGACGCTTGGTCTTATTTAACAGAGGATGAGTTTTTAAGTCAAAAAGAAAAAGACGCCCAAAAAACGGATCCAAGACTGGCTGCATTAGCTAAGTATTTTGATCAAACAGACGAATAACCGATCTGTAAGGAGGTGCCATCAATGGCTGTACCATTTAGAAGAACTTCTAAAACTGCGAAACGTCAACGTCGCACACACTTTAAACTAGCTGTACCAGGTATGGTTGCTTGCCCAAGCTGCGGTGAACTTAAATTGTCTCACCATGTATGTAAAGCATGCGGAACATACAAAGGTAAAGAAGTAGTAAGCAAATAATTCAGTATTTGCTTTAAAGGAGACTTTCTAGAGAGACCATGGCTCTTTAGTCAGACTTAAATGCAGTTTTAACACAACGGAAAACCCTTATTTAAGGGTTTTCTTTTTTTTATATTTTTTTTGTCTCTTATTCTAGTTATGGTAAGATGATAACAATTCTGAATAAAGGGGATATGAAGGATGGACTTTATCATTACAGAGCAAGAGGGAATAATGACATTTACGATTAATCGGCCAGAGAGGCGAAATGCGATAAACTATGCGGTAATGGAAGGTTTGAAAGAAGCAATAGAGTACATACATAATCATGAAACAGTTCGAGCATTTGTTATTACGGGGACTGGTGATCAAGCTTTCTGTTCAGGCGGGGATTTAGCAGAATTTCATCACTTGATTACAGAAGAAGAGGCTTATAGCATGCTCAGTAAGATGGCGGAAATACTATATGATTTAGCTACATTACCTATACCAACGATTGCATTAATCAATGGAGTTGCGGTTGGGGGAGGATGCGAGATAGCGGCTGCATGCGACTTCCGCTTAGTTAAGAAAGGAGCACGCTGCGGTTTTATTCAAGGTACATTAGGGATTACCACGGGATGGGGTGGTGGTACATATTTATTGGAGAGAGGCATACAGCAGGAGAAAGCATTAAAAATGCTATATGAGGCTAGGTTATATTATGCAGAGCAACTGTTTGCAATGGGCTTTGCGCAATATATCTTCGAAGGTGAAAAGAATGAGGCTATTAAAGATTTCATAGCAGATATGGAAAAGATTCATCCGAGTGTTCAGAAAGCATATAAAGAAATCTTGATTCGCAAATGGAATAGTCAGCATCTCAAGGAAAGAGTTATGGTAGAAGTAAGAACATGTGCGAAGCTATGGGAAAGCGAAGCGCATCATCAAGCTGTTAAACAATTTCTATCAAAAACGAAATAACTTCTAAACTTCAAAAACTCGCATATAGTAATAAAAAATGCGAGGTGATTCGTATGGAAGTGAAAAAAAGAAAAGATCAATGGTTACAGCAAGATGATGATAGGTTAGCGAACATTATATTACAGGCTGTGAGTGAAGGAAGATCACAGTTAGCTGGATTTCAAGAAGCGGCAGAAGCATTAGGACGCACAAAACAAGCCTGCGGGTTTAGATGGAATAAAACACTACGCAAGGTTTACGAAAAAGAACTAGAAAATGCAAAATCTCAGCCAAAACAAATGATGAGAACACATTTGAAGCAAGCTTTAACTAGTTTTGATCAATTATCAGAAGCTTACTATGAATTAAAAGAAAAGCATGAGCAATTGCAGCATGATCATGTAGAAGTGCTCCAGTGGCTCGAAACAGGGTCTAAATTCTTAAAAAAAGGAAACATCTAGGCGATGTTTCCTTTTTTGCTTTGTAACAGTATAATAGCAATGGTATAGTAACCGATCTAGAGCAGAATGAAGAGGTGTCGAAATGGATTTCGTAATAGTGGGAGGAGGAGCCATAGGACTAGTCTTAGCAAGTAAGCTTTTTGAACATGGGCACAATGTAGACGTGCTGGTACATTCTAAAGAGCAGTGTAAGGCAATCCAATCTGGCGGCGGTTTAACATTTATTAACGATGTTGGCGAAGAAAAGACGCTTCCAATAGGCGTTACCACTAACCCGCAGAACTTAAATAAGAAAGCAATCTGGATTCTGGCTGTTAAATATCATCATTTACGAGACATGCAGCTGCTTTTTGATGAGCTACCAAAAGAAACAATCCTATTATTTATCCAAAATGGAATTAAACATATAGAATTTGCTCGTAATTTAAAACAAAAAAATATATTAATGGGGACCATTGAATTCGGAGCAGAGAAAGTAAATAGCAACAAAGTGATTCATCGTGGCATTGGTATCTTTAATATTGCCAATTTTAAAGGTGAAGCATGGAATAACGAAAAGTGTCAGCGTCTAACAGCAAGCGACTTACCTATTTCTTTTTCTGAAAATTATTTAGAAATGTTGTTGCGCAAAACAATTGTTAATTGCCTAATTAATACACTAACAACACTTTTACAAGTTCCCAATGGTGATCTGATTCGCCTACCATCTCATCATAGAATATTAAAAGAGCTGTATTTTGAAATAGTCTCAGCATTTCCAGAACAAAAGAACATGTTGCCATTTAGTAATATAGAACAAATCTGCAAAAATACCTCTCAGAATACTTCATCTATGCTTGCAGATTATCACCATGGCAGAAAAATGGAGATAGACACAATTGTTGGAGGAGTTATGGAGTTGGCAAAAGAAAGAGGGCATGATTTGCCTATGCTTAAAACACTCTATCTCTTGTTGCTAGCTCTGGAAGGAAAGGAGGAATAAGATGTGATAGCACTTTTATCTTTGATTGCGTATCCATTCATTCTTTTTCCTTTTTTCCTATTCTTGTTTGTCTACTTCGTTTTTAAGAAACTTTTCAAAAAGTCAAATGCTTTTAGTAAGGCAGCAGACGCAACAACTTTACTATTGTTCTTCTCCATTCCTGCCCTTACTAAATTAATATGGCATTTTGACTTGGGCTTTATCGTCATTATACTCGGGATTTTTATTGCGATGATCCTAACTATAGTAGAATGGATAAAAAGCAAAGAAATTGATTTAATAAAGCTATTTCGTAAAATCTGGCGGTTAATGTTTTTGATTTTAACCTCTGCATACATAGGTATATGTTTAGCCGCTATTATTCAAAAGGTTATTGAGCTGTATTAACTCAAGCGCAAGCACGTTTTAACAATTTTAAAATGCGAAGAATAGACTTTGTTTAGCACGAATAAGCTGTATATAATTAAAACAAACGATGAAAAGCACCTTATGGTTAACTGAACATAAAGTGCTTCTTTTTTACTTTTAAAGCCTAATCAATTACAAAAAATTGTTATTTAGTTCTTACGTTTGTGAATGAGCGTATTTTTTTGTTAACAGGTGTTTAAATGATATACTTCAATATAGCTAACCATTATAGAGGAGTTTACAAAATATGAAATTGGAACAAGTTGAGATTCCTATAACGAATCCTTTACTAAAAGATTATACAGAAGAAAAGTCATCCATTCTTCCCTTTTTTCATTATGCAAATAGAGATGATTCCTTTTCGAAACGACTAGAGGATATACAAAACCACCCTGTAAGAAGACAACAATTGGCTGCAATTGTTCGTGACTATATGAAACCGTTTGGCGTTTCAGAGAAGGCAGAAGAACATTTAAAAGAATTAGAAGACCAAGCAGTAGTGGTGATTGGTGGCCAGCAGGCTGGCTTACTCACAGGGCCCATGTATTCTGTACATAAAGCATTATCGGTTATTCTGCTTGCAAAAGAACAGAGAAGAAAGCTTGGATTGCCTGTTGTACCTGTGTTTTGGATTGCTGGCGAAGACCATGACATTGACGAAATTAATCATACCTTTACAGCGATTAATGGCAGACTAGAAAAGCATATCTATAGAAGCAATTCAAAAAAGAAATTAATGGCTTCTACAACAGTATTAGATAAGGAAGAAGTACGTTCATTTATCCAAGAGACATTCAAGCAATATGGCGAGACAGCGTATACTGAAAAGCTTTTGAAGCAAATCGACCAATTTCTAGTAGAAAGCAACACGTATACGGATTTCTTTACAGCTCTTATGAACTGGCTGTTTAAAGAACAAGGGCTCTTGTTTGTTGATGCTGCGGATCCTAAATTGCGTGCTTATGAGTCTCCTTATTTTGAAAAATTGATTAAGCATACAAAGCAAATTGCAGATGTCGTCACTCGGCGGGAAGCGGATTTTGCCGAGCTTGGCTATGGGACTCCCATTGGTGCAGCAAAGGATGCAGCCAATTTATTTTATGTGCGAGATGGCGAGCGATTCTTATTAGAACATCATAATGGCAAATTTATAAATCATATAGCAAATGTCCAATTTAGTGAAAATGATATGCTAGAAATCGCTAATAAGCACCCTGAACAATTGAGCAATAATGTAGTGACTAGACCATTAATGCAGGATATGGTATTTCCTGTACTTGCATTTATTGGCGGGCCTGGTGAGTTGGCCTACTGGGCTACCTTAAAGGATGCTTTCGCATTGTTAGACATGAAAGTGCCTGTTTTTGTGCCTCGTTTAAACGTTTCAATTATAGATAGACAGGTACAACATGTATTAGGAGAGTTAGGTTTGTCTGTTGCGGATGCCTTGGCAGGTAAAGCAACTTTGCTAAAAGGAGCCTATGAAGCGGATGTATATGATGTAAGCGCTAAAGAGATGATTGACCAAACAATGGACTTATTACGCGAACAATATGATGGACTGCTAGAACATATGCGCAATAATGATATACAGTTAGAAAAATTAGCAGAGAAAAACCTGTCTATACATCAACAACAATTAGACTTTTTAAATAAGAAGATTGAACGAGAAATCCTTCTTCAGCATGATGTGGAATTAAGAAGATATCGATTAGTAGAAGATCGCCTATTGCCAGGAGGCGGCCTACAGGAGAGAACATTTAATCCCTTCTTATTTATGAATGAATATGGTGAAAGCTTTATCCAAGATCTAATGAAATTACCATTTTCATTTAACAGCAAACACAAGGCTGTATTTTTATAGAACAATATGCTCAGGAAGATTCGACAAAAGGCATGGGGAGATACGTCTCAATGCCTTTTGTCTTTTTAATTTGTAAGAAATATAAAGCTTTTGGTTTAAATATGGACCAAGATGTCTATTTAAGAAGGGGCAACAACCATAAAATCCCGATAACGCGCATACATTAGCTCATTTACGTTTAAAATGTTGAGGCATACATAATAGCAAGGACAATTTTCATATTTTTTATGTTTGCCATTAATTTGTCTATGAATTAGTGGTGGAAAGTGGGGGAATGTGGTACTCTATTTTCATATAGTGGGGTGAGTATCATGTTCATGGGAGAATACCAACATAACATTGATCCAAAAGGCCGCTTAATTATCCCAGCAAAGTTTCGAGAGTATTTTAAAGACGGTTTTGTCATCACTCGAGGCTTAGACCAATGTTTATTTGGTTATCCAATGGATGAATGGGAAAAGCTAGAGGATAAATTAAAGAAATTGCCGCTAACGAAAAAAGATGCTCGAGCGTTTACGCGCTTCTTCTTTTCTGGAGCGACAGAAGTGGATATTGATAAACAAGGCCGTATCAACATACCCATGAACTTGCTATCGCATGCCCGCATTGAAAAAGAATGTGTTATTCTTGGCGTGTCCAATCGCATTGAGATTTGGGCGCAACAGGCATGGCAAGATTACTTTGCCGAGTCTGAAGATTCCTTTAATGAAATTGCTGAGAATATGATTGATTTTGATTTATAACAACCAAGAGGAGGATTTCAGTTGTTCAATCATACGACCGTATTACTGAAAGAAACCGTTGATGGATTGAACATCCGTCCGGACGGGATTTATGTGGATTGCACCTTAGGAGGAGCAGGACACAGTGAGTACCTTGTTAGCCAATTATCTGGTAAAGGACGCCTCATCTGTTTTGACCAAGATTTAGCTGCAATTGAAAATGCAAAGATTCGTCTAGCACCATACTTAGACAGAGTGACATTCGTACATGCAAATTTTCGTTATTTGCAAGAGGAGTTAGCTAATTTAGGGATCTTTAAAGTCGATGGGATTCTATATGATTTAGGTGTTTCATCACCTCAGCTTGATCAAGCTGAACGTGGTTTCAGCTATCATCAAGATGCACCACTTGACATGCGGATGGATACAACAGCATCTCTTTCTGCATATGAAGTGGTGAATGAATGGGATTATAGTGATTTAGTTAGGATTTTTTACCGTTATGGAGAAGAAAAGTTTTCTAAGCAAATTGCTCGCAAAATAGAAGAGGCACGAAAAAATGAGCCAATCAAAACAACTGGTGAATTGGTTGATCTCATTAAAGAGGGGATACCGGCAGCTGCAAGACGTAAAGGTGGACATCCTGCGAAGAGAATTTTCCAGGCCATTCGCATTGCAGTGAATGATGAGCTTGGTGCAGCGGAAGATTCCCTGCAACAGGCGATTGAAACCATTACTGTCGGTGGAAGAGTCAGCGTGATTACATTCCACTCACTCGAAGACAGGCTATGCAAAACCATATTTAAAGAGGTGTCTTCTTTGCCAGATTTACCTCCAGGTTTGCCAGTTGTTCCCGCCCATATGGAGCCAGCCATCAAGCTTGTTACTAAAAAGCCGATTGTCCCTTCAACGGAAGAGCTAGAAGCAAACAATCGCGCACGTTCAGCCAAACTGCGGATAATTGAAAGAGTAAAAGACTAAAGGAGTTGATTATATGGGATTGCCACAACAAAGAGAACATCATACGTATATAAAACAACCAGTAGCACCCGAACAGCATATTCCAAAGACTGTCACTAAACCGCGTAAATCAAGAATCACCAAGCTAGAAAAAATTCTAATGCTTGTAATGACTGCTACAATTGCTTTTATTGCTGTAGGGAATTTGAATGTCCAGTCTTCTATCAACAGCACAACAGTCGATATTCAAAAAACAGAAGCTGATATAGTAGAAGTGAAAAAGCAAAACTCAGAATTGTCTATGGAAATAAGTGAACTTTCAACATATGATCGTATTTGGAAAAAAGCAAACGCTTTAGGCCTAAAATTGAACGAAAAAAACATGAAAGTAGCGTCAGGACAATGAAAAAGAACAAATTTCAATGGGGAGCCTCCACGATGCTTATCATCTACGGGCTTCTATTTTTTTTAATGTTTTTTAGAATATTCTATATCCAAGTCACTGGGCAAGTAGAAGGGCAGCAATTAGCCGCTAAAGCAGCTGCCAGATATGAAAAGAAAAAAACAATTACAGCAGACAGAGGAAACATATTAGACCGGAATGGTAAAATTATTGCAGAGGATGCGGTGACGTATCGCCTTGCAGCTACCGTTAACCCGGATGCATCAAAAGGTTCAAAAAAGCCTATCCATGTGGTGGATCCAAGAAGAACAGCTGCAGTATTAGCAAAATATATACAGATGGATGAAGAAGAAATTTACGAAAGACTGCTCAAAAAGTATAATGCAAAGCACAAACCTTTATGGCAAGTTGAGTTTGGAAATGCAGGTAGTAATATTAACCACGCTACCATGCAAAAAATTCAAAAAGAACATTTACCGGGTATTATTTTGATGGAAGACAAAAAACGCTTCTATCCAAATGGTGTATTCGCATCGAATTTAGTAGGGTTTGCGCGAAAAGAAGATAACGAAAAAGCTCCTGTTGGAAAAATGGGATTAGAGTCCATTTATAATAAAGAGCTTTCTGGTGTTGATGGAAATGTACAATATAAGAGTGACTTATTTGGCTATTTACTGCCGAATAGTAAAAAAATGATCCAACCAGCTAAAGATGGTGAGAATGTTTATTTAACCATTGATCGGACAATCCAAAACTTTCTAGAAGCTTCAATGACGAAGGTTTATGAAAAATATAAACCTGAATCTATGATGGCTGTAGTTGCCAATCCTAAAACTGGAGAAATTCTGGCTGTATCACAGCGGCCTACCTTTAATCCTCAGACAGGGGCAGGTCTAAATAATAGTTGGATTAACTCATTAACTGAAACAACCTTGGAACCAGGCTCAACGATGAAGACGTTTACTCTTGCTACTGCTATAGAAGAAGGAAAATGGAATCCAAATGATAAATTCCAATCAGGCCAATACAAGGTATATGATCGTACAATTCGAGATGCCAACCAAGTTGGATGGGGAACAATTACATATCTAGAGGGTATTCAGCGTTCTTCCAACGTCGGAATGGCAAACTTGCTCAAAAAGATTGGAGATAAGACCTTTATCAACTATCTAGGGAAATTTGGATTCGGGCAAAAAACAGGAATAGATTTGCCAAATGAAGCAACAGGTAAAATTTTGGATGAATACCCGATTAACCGAGTAACAACAACCTATGGACAAGGTTCTACCGTGACACCAATTCAGCTCATCCAAGGACTTACCGCTATTGCGAATAATGGTAAAATGATGCAACCTTATGTGATTAACAAAATCGTCGATCCAAACACGGGGAAAGTAATCCAACAGCATGAGCCAGTAGTGAAGGGTAAGCCGATTTCAGCTGCCACCGCTAAAAAAGTAAGAGATACATTAGGAACGACTGTTACGTCCAAAAAAGGTACTGCCCAGAATTTTGCAAGCAAAGAATATGAGGTTTCAGGAAAAACAGGGACAGCTCAGATTCCAAGACCTACTGGTGGCTATTACTGGGGAAAGAATAGTTTCCTTTATTCTTTCTTAGGTATGGCGCCAAAGAAAAATCCTCAATTAATTATGTATATTGCTATCAAAAAACCGCAATTAGGTATGACAGAAGTTGGTTCTGAGCCAACTTCAGAAGTATTCAATACAGTCATGGGCAGTAGCTTAAAATATTTAAATATAAAACCTTCCAAAATGAAGACTGAAAAACCTATAATCGTTGGCCAATATGTAGGGGGTAGCAGCAAAACAGCATCCAAAGAGTTAAAATCTCAAGGTATGGAGCCTGTTCAAATTGGCGGAGACGGTGAAGTATTGGAACAATATCCTCAGGAAGGAAGCAGTTTACTAGGTAAAAACCATGTATTCCTTAAAACGGATGGCAACAACATTAAAATTCCAAACTTCAAAGGTTGGTCATTGCGAGATATATTGGCATATCAATCAATATCCGGAATTAAAATTCATACAAGTGGAGATGGATTTGGTGCAAAACAAAGCATCAAGCCAGGAACTATTTATGAGGGAAATGCGAAATTAACTGTAACATTGAAAAAACCAGAAGATGAATATAATTAAGTCGTAGAAAGCCCATTTAATAAGGGAGAAATGGTTCGCCAGCTTTCGTTTATTGCTAAAGAGTCGAGGTTTACACACTTCAATACTTTCACAACAGTTTCTTTATGGAACAATGTGAAATGAACAAAGATAAGCATAGTCACCTTTTTGCAATCATATCTTACATGTAAAAAGGTGTGATTTGTCGAACTATGTGGGTTACTAAACAAGCAAGCATGAGATTGAAAATTGTCGTATTGATTTTTTTCTGCTTAGGTGCAATGTTGATCGGAAAATTGATTGTGGTTCAGTTTATCCAGCATGATTTTTTAACCAAAAAAGCAGAAGAAAATTGGGACAGGGAAGTGCCGATGAAAAGTCTGCGGGGCAATATCACTGACCGCAACGGTAAGCTGTTGGTCGGGAACAAGCTGGCGCCTACATTATACTTTATGCCTGCACAAAATAAAGAACCTGATAAAGTAGCAGAACAATTAGCTCCAATTCTAGGTACGAGTAAAGAAGCTTTAGAGAAAAAGCTGAATAAGAAAGACTTTATTGTTAAACTGGCGCCAGAAGGAAAGAACATTTCCAACGAGGTAGCGGAAGCTATTCAAAAATTGCAAATCCCTGGCGTATATACGGGCCTTGATTATATGCGCGACTATCCATATGGTGTTTTGCTGTCAAGGTTATTAGGATTTACTGGCAGCGATATGCAGGGGCTGGCAGGACTTGAATATCAGTATAATGACTTGTTGTTAGGGAAAGAGTCAGCCATTCGGTTATTTACTGATGCAAAGGGAGCAAACCTACCGCATGTAGAGGATGGATGGAAAAAGGGACAGGACGGTGCCACATTAGAATTAACGGTTGATGTTGGTGTCCAAAAAGTGGTTGAAAGAGAACTAGCGCAGGCGATGAAGAAATATAATGCAGATCAAGCAATTGGTGTTGCAATGAATCCAAATACAGGCGAAATTTTGGGATTAGCTTCATTCCCAACGTATAACCCAGCAGAATATTTGAAAGTGGATCAAAGTATCTACAATCGTAATTTGCCTGTCTGGATGACATATGAACCGGGTTCAACATTCAAAATCATTACATTAAGTGCAGCACTGAATGAAAATGCAGTCAACTTAGAAAATGAAAGCTTCTTTGATCCAGGCTACGCCAATGTAGAAGGGGCACGCCTTCGCTGTTGGAAACGTTCCGGCCATGGAAGTGAAACATTCCTACAGGTAGTGGAAAATTCCTGTAACCCCGGATTTATTGAATTGGGAAGACGAGTAGGACCAACTAAATTGCAACAATATATACGTAACTTTGGTTTTGGCCAAGTTACAGGCTCTAACATGGCTGGTGAATCGACAGGCATTTTATTCTCACCGAAAAATTATGGCCCTGTAGAGCATGCTACCACCTCATTTGGCCAAGGGATTTCGGTAACGCCAATTCAACAAGTGCAAGCAGTCGCAGCAGCTGTAAACGGCGGGAAATTAATGACCCCATATATCGTAAAAAGAATTGTGAATGGGGATAATGGAGAAGTACTGAAAACATATGAACCAATTGAGAAGAATCAGGTGATCCGGAAAGAAACAAGCGCAAAGGTTAGAGCTGCATTAGAATCTGTTGTTGCAAACGGTTCAGGCAGAGGGGCTTACCGAGATCAGCTACGAATCGGCGGGAAAACAGGAACTGCACAGAAAGCTGAAAATGGACGCTATAAAGATGGAGAGTATATTGTATCATTTATTGGGTTTGCACCAGCAGATGATCCAGAGGTAGTTGTCTATGTAGCGATTGATAATCCTAAGCAAGGGCCGCAGTTCGGGGGCGTCATTGCAGCTCCGATCGTAGGTCAAATTATTGAAGATATTCATCCGATTGTTGGCATTAAAAATCGTAAAAAACAAATTGAAAAGCCATATCGTTGGGGAGATGTGGAAAAGGTTCGCGTTCCAGACTTAGTGGGCCAAAGTAAAAAAGAAATTACAGGTATGCTTTATCCATTCCGTATAGAATGGCATGGGGAGGGAGAGAAGATTGTTTCTCAACTACCTGAAGCAGATGCACAAATCGTAAAAGATGGGACTATTCACGTTTATTTAGAAAAAGAATAATCTTAGTCTTTAAAAATGAAACTGAAACTACTATGATAGTACATGTACTAAAGAAGTTTAGAAGGAGAATTTTTTCATGTCAATCGCAACAATGCTAATTATTTTAGCAATTTCTTTTGTTATCTCGGTCATATTAGGCCCTATTATTATTCCTATGTTAAGACGATTTAAATTTGGCCAAAGCATCCGTGAAGAAGGCCCGAAATCACATATGAAAAAGGCGGGTACGCCGACGATGGGAGGCGTCATCTTCCTATTATCTATTATTGCGACTACCCTTATCATTAGCCTTATAAAAGGCGAGTTCACCTCACAATCCATTATATTAATTATTGTTTTAATAGGTTTTGGGGTGATTGGATTTTTAGATGATGGCTTAAAAATCATCTTTAAACGTAATTTGGGGTTAACCTCTTTACAAAAGTTGATTGGCCAAATCGTTATTTCTGTAGCAGCTTATTTCTTGATGAGATTAGGTACCTTCCATAATACAATTCAAATACCGTTTACTGACTATGCAATCCATTTAGGGGCAATCTATGTATTATTCCTGATTTTCTGGCTTGTTGGTTTCTCAAACGCAGTGAACCTGACAGACGGATTGGATGGTTTAGTATCTGGCACAGCATCTATTGCTTTTGCCGCTTACGGAGTATTGGCGCTCTTGAATGACCAATTAGATATTGCTATTTTCGCGTTTGCTGTAGTAGGAGCTCTATTAGGTTTCTTACTTTTCAACGCAAATCCGGCAAAAGTGTTTATGGGAGATACAGGCTCGCTGGCACTGGGTGGAGCATTAGCTATGCTCTCCATCCTTGTTGGCCAAGAGCTTCTTCTATTGATCATCGGGATTATTTTTGTCTTAGAAACATTGTCTGTTATCTTACAGGTAGCAAGCTTTAAATTAACAGGTAAACGAATTTTTAAAATGAGTCCACTACATCACCATTTTGAGCTATCAGGCTGGTCGGAATGGCGTATTGTCCTAACGTTTTGGTTAACAGCATTAGTGGCGGCATTGCTCGCAGTGGTTCCGGAGGTATTGTAATGAAACAACTATCTATGATGGAACATAAGAAAGTTCTAGTATTAGGTTTGGCTAAAAGTGGGGTGGCTGCTGCAGAATTGCTTCATAAGTTGGGCGCTTTTGTAACAGTCAACGATGCCAAACCATTCGAAGAAAATGTAGAAGCTCAAAAGCTCCTTCAACAAGGAATTACTGTTATTTGCGGTCATCACCCGGGAAATTTATTGGACGAAGGCTTTGAATTTTTGATTAAAAATCCAGGTATTCCGTATAACAATATTATTGTAGAGGATGCTATAAAACGTGGTATTCCAGTTTGGACAGAGGTTGAGCTTGCTTATTTAATCAGCGAAGCACCCTTTATTGGTATTACCGGTTCAAACGGGAAAACGACTACAACCACCTTGCTATATGAAATTTTACAACAGGGCGGTTTAAAGCCATTAATTGCTGGCAATATAGGTACAGTGGCTTGTACAGTAGCTGAAAGTGCAGAGGCTGATCAAGTAATAGTAACGGAACTTTCATCATTTCAGTTAATGGGTATTGAAACATTTAAACCCAAAATTGCGATTTGGACTAATTTATACGAAGCACATATTGACTACCATGGCACCATGAAAGAATATGGTGAAGCGAAATTCAACATTACGCGAAATCAGGATAGTAGCGATTATTTGATTTATAATGCCGACCAAGAAGTTGTAGCTTCCTATGCAGAAAAATCTAATGCAAAATTGATTCCTTTTACAACAAAAGCAGTAAGCAAAGAGGGTATTAGCGCTGATGAAGATATGATTTATTGGAAGGGCGCACCAATTTTAAAACGCGACACAATTGCATTACCCGGTGCGCATAATTTAGAAAATGTCCTCGCAGCAGTAGCAGCAGCTATTTTGATGGATTGTCCAAAAGAGAAAATGGCATCGGTCCTATCTTCATTTGCCGGTGTAAGACATCGTACACAGTTTGTACGCGAATGGAGAAAGAGAAAAGTTTATAATGATTCTAAGGCGACGAATACCTTAGCTACGCGAAGTGCTCTTGCTGCGTTCAACCAACCGATTGTTCTACTTGCGGGCGGATTAGACCGTGGTCACTCCTTTGAAGAACTTCGACCTGTCATGGCAAATGTTCATGCTACAGTAGTATTCGGTCAAACCGCAGAGCGTTTTGCAGATTTTGCGAAAAGTTGCGGCGTTGAAAGCATTGTATATGCAACAGATATCCAGGAGGCCGTCCCTAAGGCAGCTCAGTTGTCAAATGAAGGGGATGTGATTCTTCTATCACCTGCTTGTGCAAGTTGGGACCAGTATCCAAACTTTGAAACTAGAGGAGATTTATTTATCCAATCTGTCATGGAATTAGACGAATATAAAGACTAACAATAGGAAGGATGCCTTGCCTGTTACAGCGTGAACGTTTATGGTTAATCATTGCCGCATTATTTCTAACTGCTTCTGGCATTGTTTTTGTATATTCGGCAGGTTCGTACTGGGGTAAAATCCATTATGGCCAAACAGCGCCGTTCTTAGTAAAGCAACTCATCTATTTAGCGATCGCTTTAACCGTTTTCTATGCTTGCGGTCGTTATAAAGGACTTCAGCTAGAAAAAACATGGACACTATTTTATTGGTTATCATTACTGTTACTAGTAGCAGTTTTAATTCCAGGGATTGGTGTTGTCCGGAATGGATCACAGAGCTGGATTGCTCTTGGACCACTGAGTCTTCAACCTTCGGAATTAACGAAGATTGCTACAATCATTAAGTTGAGTTTTATTCTGTCTAAACAAAAGGCAACTGCATCTAAAATTCATTGGAAACATTTTCTTTATCTGTTTTTGCCAGTAGCACTTATAATGGTACAGCCAGATTTTGGATCTGCATTTATTTTAATTGTATCTGTCTTTTTGTTATTCTTTATTGCAGGATATCCATTCCGGTTTTATGTTTTTTTAATTATTGCAGGCGTCGCAGGGCTAGTTGGATTGATCCTGTCAGCACCATATAGGTTAAAAAGAATTGAGGCTTTTTTGGATCCGTGGTCAGATCCTTTAGGTAGCGGATTTCAAGCGATACAGTCATTAATGGCTATAGGACCGGCAGGATTATATGGCTTTGGTTTTGGCAATAGCCGCCAAAAGTATTTATACTTACCTGAACCCCAAAATGATTTTATATTCTCCATTATTACAGAAGAAATGGGTTTTCTGGGGGCAGCGACAATTATTTGTGCTTTTGGTTTGCTGATTTACGCAGGCTTAAGATTAGCTTACAAGTCAAGCCTCAAAGTTTCGCTGTATAGTATTGCTACATTAATAGGAATGATTGGATTTCAAGCATTCCTGAACATTGGTGTAGTATCAGGTTTATTGCCTGTTACAGGTGTCACATTGCCATTTATCAGTTATGGAGGAACATCTCTTGTGGTAACATGGATTGCGATTGGCATCATATGGAACTTTTCGAGGGAAGGCTAATTTATAGAAGGGAGTGGTCAGTATGGATAAAGTAATTGATATTGAAGAACGAATTCCAACATTAAGAGAACGCCGAAAAAAAAGAACAAACCGACGATTTATCATACTTATAGTTATATTCTTAATTACCTTACTGACTCTTCTATATTTTCAATCGCCATATAGCCATATTGGAAGAATAAAAGTAGAAGGTAACCATCTACAAAGTAAAGACTATTACATAAAGCATAGTGGTTTAAAAAAAGGTAATTCTTTATGGGATTTTAAAAGTAGCAAAATTGAAGGGCTTATAAAAAGTAAGCAAATTGTAAAAAGTGTTGAGGTCAAAAGAAGTTGGCTCAACACTGTTACACTTTCCATTAAGGAGCATAAAGATGTAGCTTTCTTAAAAGAAAATGATCAATACAGTTTAGTGCTTGACAATGGACAAACCCTTCGTTTAAGTAAACTACCAAAAAAGTTGGATATGCCAATACTTGTTGGTTTTGAAAATAAAAAAACCCGGGTCAAGATGATTCATCAGTTAAAACAGTTGAGTAGTGAATTAACTGCATTGATATCACAAGTAAATCTAATACCAAACGACTCAAATCCCTATGCTATTCAAATGTTTATGAATGATGGTTTTGAAGTGAGGGGATCTATTTCATCTCTTGCTTCCAAGCTAAAATTTTATCCATCCATCATTTCTCAAATTAAACATAAAGATAAAGGTGTCATTGATTTAGAAGTAGGTACATTCTATCGATCTTATCGTGATGAATACAGCAAAAAATAGTAAAACAGTACAAGCATTTGGTTAATTCAGTGCTTTTATCTAAAAATTACATTATTTCTATTATTATCAGTTTTAAATAGCTTACAAATGTAGTAATCTTAGCTTAAGCATTAATTGATTGAAAAAAGTTTTATTTTTTTCTTCCCTATATTTTATTGCAATAGTAGATTTAAATAAAATGGGCAATTCCCCAAAACCTCTTTTTATAGGTGAAGAGTTTCCTATTATGTGAATGGGGAATTAAAGTGTATGGTGTATGAATCCGTTTTATATAGTAAAAAAAACAGGTGAATAGAAGGATTTTCGTATGTCAATCATGAATTTATTTAGACAAGTTTAACATTTTACAATAGAATAATCATAAGAGTTATTGAAGGAGGTGCCACAGTTTGAGTCATTCAGAATTATATGTTTCACTAGATATTGGTTCTTCTTCTGTAAAAGTGCTAATTGGAGAAGTTAATGATGAGACTGTGCATGTAATAGGTGTAGGTAATGTCAAATCGGTAGGTATCCGAAGAGGAAGCATTGTAGATATAGATGCTACAGTCCAATCTATTAAAAAAGCAGTAGATCAAGCTGAAAGAATGGTAGGAATGACTATCAATAAAGTCATCTTAGGTATTCCAGCAAACCAAGTACAATTACATGCTGTTAAAGGCGTTGTGGCAGTAAATAGCGAAAACCGAGAAATCACAGATTTAGATTTGGATCGTGTGATGGAATCAGCACAACTGATGTCTATCCCGCCAGATCGAGAATTAATCAACATTGTACCAACTCAGTACATTGTTGATGGCTTAGACGGAATTAAGGATCCAAGAGGTATGATCGGAATCCGTTTAGAAATGGACGGAACGATGATTACCACATCTAAAACAGTCTTGCACAATGTACTGCGTTGCGTTGAAAAGGCTGGTCTAGAGATTCAACAAATTTATTTGCAGCCATTAGCATCTGGTGAATTTGCACTTACTGAGGATGAGCGCAACAGAGGTACCGCTTTTGTTGATATCGGCGGCGGTTCTACAACTATTGCTGTATTTGAAGAAGGACATTTTACTGGAACAGCCATGATCCCTGTTGGCGGCGATCATCTGACGAAGGATTTATCAATCGTTTTGAAAACACCAACAGAACAAGCAGAAAAGATTAAGCGTGAATATGGTCATGCTTATTATGATGATGCTTCTGATGATGAATTGTTTGAAGTACCAGTTATAGGAGCAGATACAAAAGAACAGTATAGTCAAAGATACATATCCGAAATTATAGGTGTAAGACTAGAAGAACTTTTCGATTTAATTATAGATGAATTGTATCGGATGGGGATTCAAGACTTGCCGGGTGGTGTTGTTTTGACTGGCGGTGTTGCGAAATTAGAAGGCCTTCCTCAATTAGCACGCCATGTATTGCAGACAAGTGTAAAGATTTATACACCTGATTATATAGGAGTAAGAGAACCTGAATATACGTCCGCTGTAAATTTAATTCGCTATGCGTATAAGGAATCGCAATTCAACCATGAGGTAAGCGATAATAATCCGCTAGGCAATGTGCCATATGACACTCATGTAGAACAGCCCAAAAAACAAGCATCCTATGAAACGGAAGAACATAGAGATGGTGTACTTACAAAAGTAAAAGGGTTCTTTAATAAATTCTTAGAATAATATATAGGCGATTTTCCCTACACACTAATAGCTGAACTAGGAGGAATTAGGATGTTAGAATTTGAAACAAATGACGATTCACTAGCTGTAATTAAAGTGATCGGTGTTGGCGGCGGCGGTAACAATGCAGTCAACCGAATGATTGAACATGGAGTGCAAGGGGTAGAATTTATCGCCGTGAATACAGATGCACAGGCATTAAAACTATCAAATGCAGAAGTTAAATTGCAAATTGGTGCAAAATCTACTCGCGGACTTGGCGCAGGTGCTAACCCAGAAGTAGGAAAAAAAGCAGCAGAGGAAAGCAAAGAACAAATTGAAGAAGCACTTAGCGGTGCGGATATGGTATTTGTTACTGCCGGCATGGGCGGCGGTACAGGTACAGGCGCAGCTCCTGTTATTGCCCAAATCGCTCGTGATATTGGCGCATTAACAGTTGGCGTTGTTACACGTCCATTCTCTTTTGAAGGGAAAAAACGTCAAAAACAAGCTGTTTCCGGTACATCCTCGATGAAAGAAGCAGTTGATACGTTAATTGTTATTCCAAATGATCGCTTGTTAGAAATTGTTGATAAAAATACACCAATGCTTGAAGCTTTCCGTGAAGCGGATAACGTACTTCGTCAAGGTGTCCAAGGGATTTCAGATTTAATCGCTGTCCCTGGTTTAATCAACTTAGACTTTGCCGATGTCAAAACAATCATGTCCAATAAAGGCTCTGCTTTAATGGGTATTGGTATCGCATCAGGTGAAACACGCGCTGTAGAAGCTGCGAAAAAAGCAATTTCAAGTCCATTGCTTGAAACATCTATTCATGGGGCGAAGGGTGTCCTGATGAATATGACAGGCGGATCTAATTTAAGCTTATACGAAGTACAAGAAGCGGCAGATATCGTTTCATCTGCTTCTGATGAAGATGTAAACATTATCTTCGGTGCTGTCATTAATGATAACTTAAAAGACGAAATTGTTGTTACAGTCATTGCAACAGAATTTACAGAAGATGAAGTACAACAATTTGAAGGCCGTAATACAAACCGAGGCGGTATGAGTGCACCACGTCAGCAACAACCAATGCAGCAAATGCCGAATCGTGAAGTGCGTACTGAAGAAATGGCGAACACAATGAAAGAGGCGCCAAGACAACAACAAAACACTTCTTACCAATCAAATAATCAAGAAGAAGGTCTAGATATCCCAACGTTCTTGCGTAATCGCAATAGACGCCGTTAAATAGCATAAAAAACTGTAGGCAAACATGAAATCCCTCGTGTTTGCCTACAGTTTTTTTATGCTGAAATTAAAAAAATGCCCCTTTATGTCGGAAATTTCACCTGTTTACCTTTCACCTTTTGACAATTTTTGAAATCTGTCTATGGTATGTTGTTAATAGGCGGTAATAGGCGGGAGGTGGTGAATTGTATGGTGAGGTATTAATATTAATAAATGCCATTTTTAATTACGTTATTCTTTCTTTTACCAACTCAATCTGTTATATGGGAAAAAAGAAAATACGATTAATGGGTAGCGCATTATTTGCTGGTGCATGGATTGTCATATTTGGCCACCAGTTTCTCATGATGGTCGTCGCATTTTTACTGATGATGATTCTTGCCTTTGGATTTCATATTCGCCAACTTTGGAAAACTGCTCTGATGTGTTTCATTGCTGCATTATTTGCAGGAGGTCTTTTTACAGCCCTTGAGCCATTATTAATTGGACGTTCAGTTATTATACTGATGCTAATAGCAGGAGTTGTTGCCTCATTTAGTTTATTTATTTTAAAAAGCCGGTTATTTGCCTTTACGGGAGATCGCCTTCAACAGCAACTTGTCCAATGGTGTAAAGTTCAATTAGGTGAGATAGATGTTTCTTTAAAATGTTTTATTGACACTGGCAATACGACTGTTGAACCATTATCAGGGCGTCCTGTTCATTTTGTGCGTTATCAAGCTATCGAACAATCAATGCCTGAACACTTAAAAATTGCATTGCATAATTGGGATGTTAACGATCCATATAATTTAGATATGTTTCCAAATGAATATAAAAAGAAAGTTGCAGTCATTCCGATTACAACTGTTCAAGAGAAGAAAACATATAGTCTTGCGCTTAAATACGACCAGTGGCAAATAATAAAAGGCAAGCATCACTCCATCGCTCCGGGCTTTTTAATCATAACTCTGCAAAATACTCATTTTCCACAAGAGACAGATGCAATCTTACACTTCACCGCCTTATCGAGGGTTGGCAGTATTTAATGCAAACTACAACTCTTCAGCATAGCTATAGCAGATTTCAATGTACTAAAAAAAGAAGAAGCTTGAATAAAGTTTCACCATATACTTCAATCTTACGAACGGGAGGGCATTTAAATGTTTTTACGATTATGGCGTTGGCTAACAGAAGTAATTGCTAGGTTTAGAGCGACGGGGACATTTTATATTGGCAGTCATGAATCATTGCCGACACCCTTAAAGAAAGAAGAAGAACAAGAAATGATTTTGGCCTTTAAAAATGGCGATATGCATGCAAGAGATGTGCTAATTGAGCATAATTTAAGACTTGTTGTATATATTGCAAGAAGATTCGATAATGCGAAAACACCTATTGAGGATTTAATTAGCATTGGTTCAATCGGCCTTATTAAAGCAATTGAAACATTTAATGCTGATAAAAAAATTAAATTAGCTACATATGCCTCAAGGTGTATAGAAAATGAAATCTTGATGCATTTGCGAAAAACAAGCCGTATGAAAGGTGAAGTGTCTTTAGATGAACCGCTAAATTCTGATGGAGATGGAAATGAATTATTGTTATCCGATATTTTAGGCACAGAAGAAAACCTAATTACAGATGACGTGGAAAAGAAAATCGAACGTCAATATATGTTTCACGCCATTCAAAAATTAGAGGAAAGAGAACGATATATTATGGAATGTCGTTTTGGCTTAGCGGGAAAAGAAGAGATGACGCAAAAGGAAGTAGCGGATCATTTAGGCATTTCTCAATCCTACATTTCTCGTTTAGAGAAAAAAATCATTCATGAATTGCGTACGCATTTAAATCAATTAACGTCTTAACGGTTGAAATTGGTAAGAAAAATCACGCATATAATTATCCCGGACGGACACACTTAATTTACTAACAGTGATTAAGCATCCGGGAGGCAGATTATGCGAACAAAAGTTGAAATTTGTGGTGTTGATACATCCACTTTACCTGTATTGAAGCATGAAGAAATGCGGGAGTTATTTGTCGCATTGCAAAGTGGTCAGGAAGAAGTAAGAGAACAACTTGTGATGGGGAATTTACGGTTAGTGTTAAGCATTGTCGGCCGATTTGCATATCGAGGGGAACAGGCTGATGATTTGTTTCAAGTAGGCTGTATTGGGCTATTAAAGTCAATCGACCACTTTGACCTCTCGCATAATGTACGATTTTCAACATATGCAGTACCTATGATTATCGGTGAAATTAGAAGACACTTAAGAGACCACCATCCGGTACGCGTATCTAGATCTTTACGAGATATTGCTTATAAAGCAATGCAAGCAAAGGAACAGTTCCTCACAGAAGAATTGCGGGAGCCTACACTAACTGATTTGGCTCGTATGACAGGATTACCCCAAGAAGACATATTGTTTGCACTTGATGCTATCCAAGAACCCATGTCTCTTCATGAGCCAATTTATTCTGATGGTGGAGATCCAGTTTATATGATGGATCAATTAAAGGATCAAAGTGTATCGGAAGATCGCTGGCTAACTTATGTTTCAATTAAAGAAGAAGTTCAGAAATTGGATAAAAGACAACAAAATATTCTCTCAAAACGATATTATTATGGTCATACTCAAACAGAAATAGCCAAAGATCTAGGCATCTCTCAAGCCCAAATCTCAAGGCTAGAAAAAAGCGCGCTAAAAACCATTCAAGAGCATGCAAGCGAAAAGAATTGATTGCTAAGATGCAATGCTTCCATCAGTGAATTAGAAAGAATTCCTTGCTGATGGATAGCGTTCCTATTGGTCATGTATAGAGATTCATCTTGGATCTAGGCGGACTGTTGCCACTACATTTTTTGTGTTGAGGAATATAGGCGCCCATACAAGATAAAATTATAAGAAGCATCCATATCAAGAATGGTGCTTCTTTTTCATATATATATACATATAGGAGTTAATCTTTTCATGCAGATTCAACAAATATTACTGAATAGTATGCATGAACCCGCTCTTAATATAAAAAGGGGGAAACTGAATGCGTTTTTCGGATATTCAACGAAAAGAGATTATTGCGGCAAATAGTGGACGGTTTTTAGGATATGTGGAAGATGCAGTTGTCCAAAAAGACACAGGGTATGTTGAAGCGTTTGTCGTGGCAGAACCTAAAAAATTCATTTCTTTCAATTCAGGCCATAAAGAAGCTTTAAAAATACCAATAAAGGATATAGTAGTGGTAGGGAAGGATGTCATCCTAGTTAAAGGATTAGATTGAAGAATTCGGCTATTCATTGATAATTACCAAAAGGCTTGATACAATAGGGTAAAGTTAAATTTCAAGCGGTAGTTACTTTAAAACTCCAACTGCTTGGAAGTGTAAGTATATTGGGATTTGAGACCGATATTTCTATCCTAATTTACTCTTTATTTATATTAAAATTTTGATGTGATAATAAAAACCCTTAAGTGGGATACAAGATTTTTTGAAAAGTCGAGGCTAACATGAATTCAATAATAAATAATTTACATGATATCCAAAAAAGAATGGAAGATGCTTGCAAAAAGGCTGGCAGAAAACTTAGCGATATTACGATAATTGCTGTTACAAAGCAAGTTTCAACAGCTCGGACCAAAGAGGCAATAGAGGTAGGGCTGACCCATTTAGGAGAAAATCGTCCTGAGGGTTTATTAGATAAGCAGGTTGAGATTAAAAATAATGCAACATGGCATTATATTGGTTCTTTGCAAACTAGAAAAGTCCGTAAAGTAATCAATCAGATTGATTACTTACATTCCCTCGACCGCATTAGCCTAGCTGAGGAAATAGATAAACGTGCAGATTCTAATGTCGATTGTTTTGTGCAGGTGAATGTATCTGGTGAGGATTCCAAACATGGTTTAACGCCAGAGGAAGTTCTGCCTTTTATAGAGCAACTATCAATATTCCCTCATATTCGCATCGTCGGTTTAATGACAATGGCACCTAATACTGAAAATGAAGCAATTATTCGCAGTGTATTCAAATCATTAAAAAATTTACAGTTAGAGATTGCTAGTAAAGGATATAGCTATGCACCATGCACCGAACTTTCAATGGGAATGTCGAATGATTATGAGATTGCCATTGAAGAGGGAGCGACATTTGTCCGTATTGGCACAGCTCTAGTTGGTACGAAAGAAGGGACTTTTAATGAAGGTGAAGGATAAAATCAAAAACTTTTTCTATTTAGAAGAGGAAGAAGAATACGTAGAAGAACAGGCCGTACGCAAAGAACCGATACGCCAGCAAGCTGTGCCGCAACAACAAGCAAGACAGCAACAAGTACAGCCACCAATCGTTAATAGACCTGCAGCTGTTAAGAAGCAGTCTATGAAGGAACGTCAAAAACAAGTTGATTATCCGTCAAATGTCCCGAACCTCGTTAGTATTACACAAAAGACTTCAAAGCTCGTGTTATCAGAGCCGAGAGTCTATTCAGAGGCGCAAGATATTGCTGACAATCTAAAAAATAAGCGGGCAGTGGTTGTAAACCTGCAAAGGATTGAACGCGATCAGGGTATGAGAATTATCGATTTTATCAGCGGAACGATTTTTGCCCTTGGTGGAGATATTAAAAAGATCGGCAAAGATATATTCTTATGTACGCCTGATAACATGGAAGTGGACGGAAATATATCAGAATACTTATATGACGATCAATAGAGGAGAATAATTGTTCATGCTACCATTTACAATAGTGAAGGTTTTTTTTGAGTTCTATTCCATTGCATTAATTATCTACATTTTGATGTCTTGGATTCCTTCAGCGTATGAGTCAGCTGTAGGAAGATTTTTAGCTAAAATATGTGATCCTTATCTGGATTTCTTTAGAAAGTTCATACCACCAATTGGCATGATTGATGTATCACCGATTGTGGCGCTAATTGCATTAAATTTAATTCAAACAGGAATATTTTATGTACTTAGCTATATAGTGTTTTAAAAAAGGGCCCCTTAAAAGGGCTCTCTTTTACAAGTTGCCACCACCCGAGTGTGGGGCTTTTTTGTTAGATAAGAAATTAAAAGGGAGACACTACAATGGAAGATGTATTTCAACATTTCAGGCCATCGGAGAGAGCCTTTATCGAACAAGTAATCGGGTGGAAAAAAGAAGTGGAGGATCAGTATGCGCCAAGGCTAACCGATTTTTTAGATCCACGCATGAGTCAGATTGTCCACAATATTATTGGGAAGAATGGCGATATACAAGTTTCTATGAGTGGTTTATTTGATGGAGCGGAGCGACAAAGAGCTCTCATTTATCCAGATTACTTTTTACCGTCAGAAGAAGATTTCAACCTAGTTATTTGTCAACTTAGCTATCCTTCGAAATTTGTTCATTTAAAACATCCAGATGTACTGGGCGCCTTATTATCCATTGGACTTGAGCGCTCTAAGTTTGGCGACATACGTGTGGGCCCAGAAACTGTTCAATTTGTTGTGGCCAAAGAAGTGTTTGAATATGTGAGGCTCAATCTGATTAGCGTTGGTCAAGCTAAGGTAGAGGTGGGGCAATTGCCTACGTCTGATACTTTATTGCCTCCTGATGCCGATTGGAAAGAGCAGTCAACAACAACAAGTTCTTTACGTTTAGATACTGTCATAGCTTCTGTTTATCCAATCTCGCGCCAGAAAGCAGCTGCGTTCATCAATGGAGGAAAAGTAAAAGTGAATTTTGCCCTATGTGAACAAGTTTCTTTCGAATTGCAAGAATCTGATTTGATATCCATAAGAGGACTCGGCCGCTTTATCATTCAATCAATCGAAGGTAAGACAAAAAAAGATAAATACCGCATGAAAGTAGGGAAAATGGACCGAAAATCGTAAATTTCTTATAAAAATGCAGAATTTGAGTGAACTTCCAAATAGAGAAATGTATAATAATGAGTAAATGTAGTTAAGGAGAGGTGCAAATCATGCCATTATCGCCACTTGATATACATAATAAAGAATTTAGTCGCGGCTTTAGAGGATATAATGAAGATGAAGTAAATGAGTTTCTAGAACAAGTTATTAAAGATTATGAAATAGTGCTAAAAGAAAAAAAGGAGCTTGAGAATAAACTTCTTTCAAGCAACGAACAGATTGGGCACTATAACTCAATTGAAGAAACGTTGCAAAAGTCAATTGTCATTGCACAAGAAGCAGCAGAAGAAGTCCGTCGAAACTCTCAAAAAGAAGCAAAGCTAATTGTCAAAGAAGCTGAAAAAAACGCGGATCGTATAGTCAATGAAGCCCTTTCCAAAGCTCGCCGCATCGCAATGGAAATCGAAGAATTGAAAAAGCAATCAAAAGTCTTCCGCAATCGTTTCAAAATGATTGTCGAAGCTCAATTGGATTTAATTCAATCAGATGATTGGGATCATTTAATGGAATATGAAGTGGATACCGCAGAATTAGAGCATTTGGACCTGCCGCAGGATTAGTACTTGACTGGAAGCGTCCATTTTAACTATAATGTCATCATATATAAAAGTAATGATGGAGAGAGTACGTTATAAGTGCCGTCTAGCGATTTAGGGATAGTGGGAGCCTAAACGAAACGCTTATAAAAGAAAATCACTCCTGAACTAGATTGTTGAAAGGGAAGTAGGCAATCTCGTCAACACCGCGTTAAGGTGTCTTAAGCGGCGCTTTTACAGCGCAACTAGGGTGGTACCGCGAGAAATATCCTCCTCGTCCCTTTTTGGGATGAGGAGTTTTTTTATTTTAAAAATGAGTTTCAAGTAATCAAGGAGGAATAAAAATGGATTATAAAAATACCCTGTTAATGCCAAAAACAGATTTCCCTATGCGCGGAAATCTACCAAACAACGAGCCGAAAATTCAAGATAAGTGGAAGGATATGGACATCTATACAAAAGTTCTAGAACGTACGAAAGATCGCCCAGCTTTCATCTTGCATGACGGCCCTCCTTATGCAAATGGTGATATCCATATGGGTCATGCGCTCAATAAAGTATTAAAAGACATGGTAAACCGCCATCGTTCTATGACTGGGCACTATTCACCATATGTACCGGGCTGGGATACTCACGGTCTTCCAATCGAGCAAGCTTTAACAAATAAAGGCGTTGACCGCAAGAAAATGACCGTAGCGGAATTCCGTGAATTATGTAAAGAGTATGCATACGAACAAGTAGAACGCCAACGTGAGCAATTTAAACGCATTGGAGTTCGCGGTGATTGGGAAAACCCATATATCACTTTGAAACCGGAATTCGAAGCGCGCCAAATTGGCGTGTTTGGCGATATGGCTAAAAAAGGCTATATCTATAAAGGATTAAAACCAGTGTATTGGTCTCCTTCAAGCGAATCTGCTTTAGCAGAAGCAGAGATCGAATATAAAGATATTAAATCTCCTTCTATTTATGTTGCTTTTGATGTTTTAGATGGAAAAGGTGTAGTAAATGCAAGGGAAAAATTCATTATTTGGACGACAACACCTTGGACGATTCCTGCGAACCTAGGTATTTCTGTAAATCCTGAATATACGTATGTAGTTGTAAAAGAGAATGATCAAAAATACATTATTGCCAAAGGATTGCTTGAAGCGGTAGCTGAGAAGCTAGGCTGGGAAAATCCTGAAATCGATCGAGAAATCAAAGGGACGGACCTTGAAAATGTAACGGCGAAACATCCTCTATTTGATCGTGAATCACTTGTTATGCTAGGCGACCATGTAACGCTAGATGCAGGTACTGGTTGTGTTCATACAGCACCTGGCCATGGTGAAGATGACTATCAAGTCGGTAAGCGTTATGGACTAGAAACTTTATCAGTTGTAGATCATAAAGGCTGCTTAACAGAAGATGCAGGCGAGTTTGCTGGTATGTTCTACGATAAAGCGAATAAACCGATCTGCGAAAAATTGGATGAAGCTGGCGCGTTATTAAATCTTACATTCTTTGAACACTCATATCCGCACGATTGGCGTACAAAAAAACCTGTTATTTTCCGTGCTACACCACAATGGTTTGCATCTATTGATAAATTCCGTCCAGAGTTGCTTCAAGCTATCCGTGACACGAATTTTACGCCAGTATGGGGTGAAACTCGCCTGTATAACATGATTCGCGACCGCGGAGACTGGTGTATTTCACGTCAGCGTGCATGGGGCGTGCCAATTCCAGTCTTCTATGCGGAGAACGGGGAAGGAATTATCACTGAAGAAACCATCTCACACGTACAAAAATTATTCCGTGAGCATGGCTCAAATATTTGGTTCCAAAAAACAGCGAAAGAATTGCTTCCAGAAGGATTCACGCATGAGGGATCGCCAAATGGAGAATTCACGAAAGAGACAGACATTATGGATGTATGGTTCGACTCTGGTTCATCTCACCAAGGTGTATTAGTTGAACGACCTGAACTACGTTACCCTGCAGACTTGTATTTAGAAGGCTCTGACCAATATCGCGGTTGGTTTAACTCTTCACTTATCACTTCTGTAGCTATCAACGGCCATGCGCCGTACAAAGGTTTGCTTTCACACGGCTTTGTACTTGATGGAGATGGAAGAAAAATGAGTAAATCGCTTGGCAATATCATTGCGCCAAGTAAAGTGATGAACCAATACGGAGCAGATATTTTACGTCTATGGGTAGCTTCTGTTGACTATACAGCAGACGTGCGTATTTCAATGGATATGCTGAAACAAGTGTCAGAAGTGTATCGTAAGATCCGTAATACATTAAAGTTCTTACATGGTAATTTACATGACTTTAACCCAGAACAAGACTATGTATCATATGAAAATTTACGTGAAGTCGACCAATATATGTACATGGAGCTACAAAAGCTGATTCAAACAGTACGTGATGCATACGATCGTTATGAATTTGCGACTGTTTATAAAGCAATCAACAACTTTGTAGCAGCAGAGCTAAGTTCATTCTATTTGGATATTGCAAAAGATGTTGTATATATCGAAGGTGCAGATGCTCAGCCGCGCCGTGCAATGCAATCTGTGATGTATGATACATTAAACGCGTTATTGAAATTATTAACGCCAATCATTCCACATACAACAGATGAAATATGGTCTTATCTAAGCTATGCTGATGCTGAAAGCGTCCAATTGACAGATATGCCTGATGCTGTTCAAAAAGAAAATTTCGAACAACTATCAGAAAAATGGACTTCTGTTATGGCGATTCGAAACACAGTATTAAAAGCTTTAGAAGAAGCTCGTAATGCGAAAACAATCGGGAAATCATTAGAAGCAAAAGTAACAGTCTTCGGTGATGAACAAAAGGTTACTCTTTTACAAGATCCACAAATTAATTTTGCACAGTTGAACATTGTATCAGAATTTGTTGTAGGCGGTGTTGTTGATAACGCACCTGCAGATGCAGTGAAAGTTGAAAATGTTGCTGTTGTAGTCGAAAAAGCAGAAGGCGAAAAATGCGAACGCTGCTGGACGATTTCAAAGACAGTTGGCGAAAATCCTGCTCACCCAACACTTTGCGCACATTGTGCAGATGTAGTGGAGAATTACTATAGCGAAGCTGAATAATGGCAGTAAGCAAAAAGCCGTTCACGAAATGTGAGCGGCTTTTTGCATTTAATCGTTGTCATGAATCAAGCAATATAAGGATTTTTAACTTGAATGTATGGTGTGTTTTTCTCTTGCGTCTATTATATGATAGAATAGGTTAGATTCGCCAGTAAACGGAGGGTTTGCCATGTACAAATATTATGGTATAGCGATTTTGGTCATTATACTTGATCAGTTGTCAAAATGGAGCATTGTGGAGAATATGAAATATGGAGAGAGCATCTCACTAATCGATCCTTATTTTGGGCTATATTCCCATCGTAATCGCGGAGCAGCATGGGGAATGCTGCAAGGACAATTTTGGTTATTTGCATTAGTCACCATTATTGTGATTTTGGGCATCATTTATTATTATCACAAAGAAGGAAAGGGAAAACCACTGTTCCAAGTGAGTTTGATGTTGCTGCTGGGCGGAGCAATTGGCAATTTTATTGACCGAGTATTCCGAGGAGAAGTAGTCGATTTCGTACATGTGATTATCCCAGTGATTAATTATGATTTCCCTATATTTAATATTGCAGATGCAGCGTTAACATTCGGTGTTATTATGCTCATACTATATATAATCTTCGAAGGAAAAATAGAAAAGAAAAAGGTGAAGTAATGTCAGTCACATATACGATAACAAATGAAATGCAAGGTGAACGTATTGATAAAGCCCTTGCATCTATTCAACAAGATTGGTCACGTACTCAAATTCAAGGTTTTGTACAAGAGGGCCTGGTAGTTGTAAACGGAAGTCCAATCAAAGCCAAATATAAAGTCCAGGAGGGTGACGAAATCACAGTAACACCGCCTGAACCTGAACCTTTAGAAATTATCGCAGAAGATCTTAATTTAGACATTGTTTATGAAGATAGTGATGTGCTAGTAGTTAACAAACCAAAAGGTATGGTCGTCCACCCTGCACCAGGACATACGACAGGGACTTTGGTGAATGGTCTGATGTACCATTGCAAAGATCTTTCAGGTATTAATGGTGTGATGCGCCCAGGAATCGTGCATCGAATTGATAAAGATACGTCTGGCTTATTGATGGTGGCCAAAAATGATAAGGCGCATGAATCACTTGTTCAACAGTTGGTTGATAAAACAGTAACGCGCCGATATACTGCGCTTGTACATGGACATATTCCTCATGATAAAGGTACGATTGACGCACCAATTGGACGAGATCAAAAAGACCGCCAAAAGATGGCAGTTGTCGATCAAGGAAAACACGCAGTTACACACTTCCAAGTAGCTGATCGATTTGGCGTAGACTATACGTTAATCCAATGCCGACTTGAAACTGGAAGAACACATCAAATTCGCGTGCATTTGAATTATATTGGTTACCCGTTAGTAGGCGATCCAAAATACGGACCAAAGAAAACGATTGATTTCGGCGGACAAGCACTGCATGCAGGCGTTTTAGGGTTTATTCATCCTACAACAAAAGAGTATATGGAATTCCAAGCACCGCTGCCTGAGGATTATCAAGAACTCTTGAAAGAATTAAAAAGCAACTATTGACAACGTCAATGTAAGGGCATATACTAATTGCAGTGAAAAGTTAATATTCACCTTTAAGAACAGTCCAGAGAGGCTGAAAAGGGATGCGATGAATGTGAAGTCCGTATGCAGTAACTGCTTACTTGACAATCTATCAGTATACCTATAACCTCTTGGGCCAATCGCTCAAGAGTTTTTTTATGCAAAGAATTTCAACGAAAGGAGAACCATAATGAAGAAAAAAGCAGAACTATTAGATCAAGCTGCA
Source organism: Rummeliibacillus sp. TYF-LIM-RU47 (assembly GCF_008638315.1). Classification (NCBI taxonomy): domain Bacteria; kingdom Bacillati; phylum Bacillota; class Bacilli; order Caryophanales; family Caryophanaceae; genus Rummeliibacillus; species Rummeliibacillus sp. TYF-LIM-RU47. The sequence continues at coordinate 787,078 of NZ_VVIR01000001.1, forward strand.
ATGAATAGGGCGATTACCCGTATTGCACATGAAATTATTGAACGCAATGAAGGGATCGATGAATGTATCCTTGTTGGAATTAAAACGAGAGGCGCATTTTTGGCCAAACGATTAGCTGAAAAAATTAACTTAATTGAGAAAAAAGAAATTCGTTCTGGTGAATTAGACATTTCCTTATATCGCGATGATCTAACAGTTAAAACAGACAATGGCGAAGCCTTAGTGAAAGACGTTGACATAACGTATGATGTATCAAATCAAAAAGTCATCTTAGTAGATGATGTTCTATATACAGGACGTACAGTACGAGCAGCAATGGATGCCGTGATGGATATTGGCAGACCATCACAAATCCAATTGGCGGTTTTAGTAGACCGCGGCCATAGAGAATTGCCGATACGAGCAGACTTCGTAGGTAAAAATATTCCTACGGCTAGCAATGAAAGAATTGAAGTTAACATGGTAGAAGCTGATCAAACAGACGTAGTAGCTATTTACGAATAACAGTAGTTTTCTTAGAATGTGAGGAATATTGAGATGTCAAATGCAGTATTGGATATTAACGACAAACCTTCGGGAGGACAGTTAGTCACACTTAGTTTGCAGCATATGTTTGCAATGTTTGGTTCAACTATCCTTGTCCCAACATTAACAGGCTTGTCACCAGCCATCGCTTTATTAACAAGTGGGATTGCAACAATTATATTCTTGCTTGTGACACGCTTTAAAGTACCGGCTTACCTTGGATCATCATTTGCCTTTATAGCGCCTATTCAAGTAGCATCAGCTACCGGAGACGGCCCGGGTAGCGCGATGATCGGTGCAATGGCGGTAGGCCTTGTATATGGGATTGTATCCTTATTAATTTGGAAAACAGGATACAAGTGGATTATGAAATTATTGCCGCCTATCGTAGTGGCGCCCGTAATAATGGTCATTGGTTTAGGGCTTGCAGGAACTGCTGTCCATATGACGATGTACGAAACAGTGGGAGACAACAAAGAAGTATATAGCGCAGCCTACTTTGTTATCGGTTTAATCACGCTAGCTATTTCAATCCTATGCAATAACTTCTTTAAAGGTGTTATTAGCACCATGCCGATACTAATCGGATTGATTGGCGGTTATCTTGCTTCACTGATTTCGGATGCGGTGTTTCATACCCATCTCATTAACTTTAGTAAGGTAGTAGAAGCAAAATGGTTTAAAACGCCAGACTTCCTGATACCTGGGGTTGATTATGAATTCCATGTCACATCTACATTGCTGCTGGCAATGGTGCCGATTGTCATTGTGACAATCTCCGAACATATAGGTCATCAGCTTGTTTTAGGAAAAGTAGTTCACCGCAATTTCATTAAAGACCCTGGTTTAAACCGGTCCTTGCTTGGTGATGGACTAGGCACACTCATCAGTTCATTGATTGGTGGTCCGCCTAAAACGACTTATGGTGAAAATATCGGTGTCCTAGTATTAACACGTATCTTTAGCGTATGGGTAATTGGTGGTGCGGCAGTGTTCGCCATCCTCCTTTCATTCTCAGGTAAACTAATGGCACTTGTTGGTACGATTCCTACACCAGTGCTTGGTGGTGTATCAATCCTGCTCTTCGGGATCATTGCTTCAAGCGGTTTGCGCATGCTTGTAGAAAATAAGATTGATTTTGATGATAAGCGTAACCTTGTGATTGCATCAGTCATCTTAATCTTAGGGATTGGCGGAGCAAAGCTAGCATTTACCCAAACGTTTTCCATTGAAGGCATGGCTCTTGCGGCAATCATTGGTGTTCTTCTAAACTTTATACTACCAGGTAAAGCTCAGCCAGATCTTGAGATGGAAAGAGAAGAGATGGAAATGAAAGAAAGTTCAATTGAATAATTTGTAGCAATACCTTTTAAGAGTTGTCCAGAGAGGCACAGAAGGGTGATTCGATACGATAAGCATGCATATAGTATACAAGCTTATTTTGTCATATCCTTCAAAAGCCTCCTTGAAATTACAAGGAGGCTTTTAGTTTAATACAAAACTAGGAGGCAAAATGATGAAAAACTTATTATCGATGGAGCAAGTATCAATACAACAAATTGAGGAAATTTTAACACGAGCAGCTGAGCTTGAGGCTGGAGCCAAACCACAGCTTGCACAGAATGCAATGGTTGCCAACCTCTTCTTTGAACCAAGTACAAGAACAAAGGTAAGTTTTGAAATAGCTGAGCGCAAACTAGGCGCCACAGTGATACCTTTTGAATCAGGTTTCTCAAGCACACTGAAAGGTGAAACGCTTTACGATACGGTGAAAACATTAGAATCTATGGGAATCGACGCAGTTGTCATTCGCCATAACCAAGATGCTTACTATGAAGACCTCTTGCCGGGAATTAATATACCAATCATCAATGGTGGAGACGGAACCGGACAACATCCATCACAATCTCTACTCGATCTCTATACTATCTTTAAAGAGTTTGGCCGATTCAAGGGCTTAAATATCACAATAGTAGGAGACATCTCACATAGCCGCGTAGCAAAATCCAATATGATTTCACTTAAAAGATTAGGTGCAAACGTACAATTAGTTTGCCCAGAACAATGGCAAGGAGAATTCCCAGAAGCGAATAATGAATGGGGCGATCTGCATAAAACAAGTGATGTGATTATGTTGCTACGGGTCCAAAACGAACGAAATGTTACATATGAAGGATACAGCACGGAAAACTATCATCAACAATACGGCTTGACAGTGGAAAGAGAAAGTATGATGAAAAACAATGCGATTATTATGCACCCTGCTCCTTTCAACCGCGGAGTAGAAATTGATTCCGACCTAGTAGAGTGTGAACGTTCACGGATTTTCGAAGCGGTAAATAACGGAGTTTATATTCGAATGGCAATCTTAGAAACTATCTTAAAGGAGAGAAAATACAATGACAGTGTTACTTCAAAATTTGCAGTTAGTAGATAAGAACGGAAATCTTTATGCAGGGGAAATATTCATTGAAGATGGAAAGATTGCAGCAGTAGGTGAGAAATTAAATGTGCAGGCAGATGAAATAATAGATGGGAAAGGATATATGGCATCACCTGGTTTTGTGGATGTCCACGTACATTTGAGAGAACCAGGCTTCGAACATAAAGAAACCATTGAAACAGGTTCTCTCTCAGCTGCAAAGGGCGGCTTTACGACCATTTGTGCGATGCCAAATACCAAGCCAGTTCCGGACTCAATTGAGAATTTAGCGATGATTAATGGATTAATTGAGCAGAGCGCGATCGTGCGTGTTCTGCCTTATGGTTCATTAACTGTTGATCAATCGGGTGATGTTCGCACAGATTTAAAAGCGCTGAAGGCACATGGGGCTGTAGCATTTTCAGACGATGGAGTAGGCATCCAAGAAGCTAGAACGATGTATGAACAAATGAAGGATGCAGCTGCTCTCAATATGACTGTAGTTGCACATTGTGAAGACAACTCATTGATTTATGATGGAGTAATGCATGAAGGTAAACGCAATTTAGAATTAGGATTGCCTGGTATTCCTTCTATTTGCGAGTCTGTTCAAATTGCACGAGATGTATTGCTTGCTGAGGCTGCAGGCGCGCATTACCACGTATGCCATGTATCCACAAAAGAATCTGTACGCGTAGTGCGGGATGCCAAAGCAGCAGGAATCCACGTAACAGCGGAAGTTTGCCCACATCACCTACTTTTAGAAGAGATGGATATTCCAAGCGATGATGCTAACTGGAAGATGAATCCGCCACTTCGTGCTAACGAGGATTGGCTGGCTCTACATGAAGGACTATTAGACGGCACTATCGATTGTATAGCAACGGACCATGCGCCTCATACAAAAGAGGAAAAATGTTGCGGTATGGTAGGAGCACCATTTGGAATTGTTGGCTTCGAAACAGCATTTCCTCTTTTATACACACAATTTGTGAAAACAGGAAAATGGACATTGCGCCAGTTGATTGACTGGATGACCGTAAAACCAGCTCAACTATTCAACTTGCCATATGGCACACTTGGAATCGGTGAATCAGCGGATCTAGTCTTAATTGATATCGAAAACGAGAAAACAATCGATGCAGAAGAGTTTCTGTCTAAAGGAAGAAACACCCCGTTTAACGGCTGGAAAGCAACAGGATGGCCAATGCTTACAATGTGTGAAGGCAAAATTGTTTGGGAGGATGGCTCATGCTAAAAAGAAAACTGATCTTAGAATCGGGCGAAGTTTTTGAAGGCATTGCTTTCGGCAGTGAAACAGAATCAGCTGGTGAAGTCGTGTTTACAACAGGAATGACCGGCTACCAAGAAACGATTTCAGATCCATCTTTTTGCGGACAGATTGTGACCATGACTTACCCTTTAATTGGCAACTACGGGATTAATCGAGATGACTTTGAAGCCATCTCGCCTGCAATCAAAGGTTTTGTTATCCACGAATTGGCAACAGTACCTTCAAACTTTCGCAATGAAGGAACATTGGATGAATACCTAAAAATGAAAGGCATTCCAGGTATTCAAGGGATTGATACAAGAAAACTGACACGCCTGATTCGTAAGGAAGGTGCTGTCAAAGGCTATCTTTCAAAAGCTGGAGAAGAAATCAATCTTGAGGAAATAATAGAATGGCTTAACGCTGTAAAGTTTCCAACGAATCAAGTTGCACAAGTTTCAACACAAAAGGCGTATCCATCTCCAGGTCGTGGTAAACGTGTCGTGTTAATCGATTTTGGAATGAAGCACGGGATACTGCGCGAGCTAAATAAGCGAGATTGTGATGTGATAGTTGTACCTTATAACACAAGTGCAGAAGAAATAATGGCCTATCAGCCAGATGGAATCATGCTATCTAATGGTCCTGGAGATCCAATGGATGTTCCTGAAGCTATCGAAACGATAAAAGTACTAATCGGTAAAGTACCAATGTTCGGTATTTGCTTGGGCCATCAGCTTTTCGGACTTGCATCTGGAGCTAAGTCATTTAAGTTGAAATTTGGCCATCGAGGTGCAAATCATCCTGTCAAAGATTTAAGAACGGGACGGACAGAGCTTACATCGCAAAACCATGGATTCGCGATTGATATGGATTCACTTCAAGACACAGACTTAGAAGTAACGCATATTGCATTAAATGACGGCACATGCGAAGGAATGCGCCACAAAAAATATCCAGTATTCACAGTGCAATTTCATCCTGAAGCTTCACCTGGTCCAGAAGATCCCAACCACCTGTTTGACGAATTTATCGAGCTAATGAACAACAGTACGAGAGAGGAGCAATTGCAACATGCCTAAACGCCATGACATTCAATCCATCCTAGTAATCGGTTCAGGTCCCATTATTATCGGTCAAGCTGCAGAATTTGACTATGCAGGTACACAAGCTTGCTTGGCATTAAAAGAAGAGGGGTATAAAGTAATCCTCATCAACTCCAACCCGGCAACAATTATGACGGATACAGAGATTGCTGACACTGTTTACATCGAGCCTATTTCGTTAGAGTTCGTATCACGCATCCTACGTAAAGAACGTCCAGATGCAATTCTACCGACGCTTGGTGGCCAGACTGGTTTGAATATGGCAATTGAACTGCATAAGTCAGGCATATTAGATGAACTTAGCATAGAAATTTTGGGGACAAAGTTAGAAGCAATCAACCAAGCGGAAGACCGCGATCTATTTCGCAGTCTTATGCAAGAACTTGGTGTTCCAACGCCCGAATCAGAAATCGTACATACATTAGAAGAAGCTTACACATTTGCCAGCCGTATAGGTTATCCCATTATTGTTCGCCCTGCCTTTACATTAGGTGGTACAGGCGGCGGCATCTGCCATGATGATCAGGAATTGAAAGAAACTGTAGCGTCAGGCCTAAAATATTCACCTGTTACACAGTGCCTGCTTGAAAAATCGATTGCAGGATACAAAGAAATTGAATATGAAGTGATGCGTGATTCAAAGGACAATGCCATCGTTGTTTGCAACATGGAAAATGTGGACCCTGTCGGTATACATACAGGAGATTCAATCGTTGTAGCACCTTCTCAAACATTATCGGACCGTGAGTACCATATGCTGCGAAATGTATCGCTGAAAATTATCCGTGCACTCGGTATTGAAGGAGGCTGCAATGTTCAGTTAGCACTGGATCCATACAGTTTCAATTACTACATTATCGAGGTTAATCCTCGAGTTTCTAGATCATCAGCTCTTGCTTCTAAAGCAACAGGATATCCTATTGCAAAACTGGCGGCAAAAATTGCAGTTGGATTAACTCTCGATGAGATGATTAATCCTGTGACAGGTAGAACATATGCGTGCTTCGAGCCAGCACTAGATTATATCGTGGCAAAAATTCCGCGCTTTCCTTTCGACAAATTTGAAACAGCTAAGCGAAACTTAGGGACTCAAATGAAAGCAACTGGAGAAGTTATGGCAATTGGTCGCACCTTTGAAGAAGCCATTTTAAAAGCTGTGCGCTCATTGGAGACAGGCCAGAAACATATAGAATTAAAAAATGCAGATGATTTAACGGATGAACTGATCGAAAAACGGATAACAAAAGCAGGAGACGAGCGGTTATTCTTTATAGGTGAAGCTTTAAGACGTGGCATAACAATCGAGCAAATTCATGATTGGAGCAAGATCGATCTTTTCTTCCTTCATAAATTGAAGAATATCATTGACTATGAAAAAGTGATAAAAGAAAACCCACAAAATGAAGAGGTACTCAAAAAAGCTAAAACAATGGGTTTTGCAGATGAAATAATCGCAAGGCTCTGGGGCATGACAGAGAGAGAAGTATATGATTACCGCAAAGAAAACCGTATCCTACCGGTCTATAAGATGGTAGATACATGCGCGGCGGAATTCGAATCAGAAACACCCTACTTCTATGGGACATACGGTTCTGAGAATGAATCAATACGGTCAAAACGTGAATCTGTCATCGTACTCGGTTCAGGACCCATCCGCATTGGACAGGGTGTGGAATTCGATTATGCAACTGTGCACTCGGTGTGGGCTATACAAGAAGCAGGATATGAAGCAATCATTATAAATTCAAACCCGGAAACCGTATCAACAGACTTTTCGGTCTCAGATAAACTATACTTTGAGCCGCTAACGATTGAGGATGTCATGCACATTATTGATCTAGAACAGCCACTAGGGGTGGTAGTCCAATTTGGGGGCCAAACGGCAATTAATCTGGCAGAGCAATTAGAAGAGAGAGACGTTAAGATACTAGGTACCACACTCGATTCGATTGACAGAGCAGAATCACGAGACCGTTTTGAGGAAGCACTGCATGAATTAGGAATTCCTCAACCGAAAGGGAAAACAGCAACCAATTCGCATGAGGCTGTAGCCATTGCAGAGGAAATAGAGTACCCAGTCCTTGTGCGTCCATCTTATGTGCTTGGTGGTCGAGCGATGGAAATCGTGTACAACAGCAAAGAACTAAAGCATTATATGGAAAATGCTGTTGAAGCTTCACCAGAACATCCTGTATTGATAGATAGATATCTGACTGGAAGCGAGATTGAAGTAGACGCCATTTGTGATGGAGAAAACGTGCTCATTCCAGGCATCATGGAACATATTGAACGTGCTGGAGTGCATTCAGGAGATTCGATTGCCGTTTATCCGCCGCAAAACTTAGCCCAAAAGCATATTGATACATTAGTAGATTACACGACACGTTTAGCAAAAGGTTTGGGGATCAAAGGCTTAATGAATATTCAATATGTCATTTCTAAAGATGTGGTCTATGTAATTGAAGTTAACCCACGTGCATCAAGAACAGTTCCTTTCTTGAGCAAGATTACAAATATCCCTATGGCCAATGTTGCGACAAAAGCAATCCTAGGAGAGTCGATTATTGAGCAAGGTTATAAAGAAGGGCTTGCACCTTCTAAAAATGGTGTGTTTGTAAAAGTGCCGGTGTTTAGCTTTGCAAAACTTCGTCGTGTCGATACCACATTAGGACCTGAAATGAAATCTACAGGCGAGGTAATGGGGAAAGACAGCACATTAGAAAAAGCGTTATATAAAGGCTTTGTAGCAGCAGGAATGAAAATAGCCGATCATGGTTCCGTCTTGATGACTGTGGCAGATAAAGATAAAGCAGAGGCGGTAGAACTGGCTGAACGATTTGTGAAAGTAGGTTACTCAATCCTTGCCACACCAGGGACAGCAAAGACGCTGGAAAGTGCAGGGATTCAATCAACCGTTGTGGATAAAATCGGATCAAGCGAGAAAACGCTACTTCACGTCATCCAAAATGGAGAGGCTCAGTTAGTCATTAATACACTGACAAAAGGAAAACAGCCTGAGCGAGACGGTTTTAGAATTCGCCGTGAAGCAGTAGAAAATGGTATACCTAGCTTCACATCACTAGATACAGCAACAGCTATTCTCCAAGTCATAGAATCTATGACTTTTACAGCAACAGCAATGCCAAAAGCAGAGTTAGAGGTGTCCTTATGATTCAACAAGAAAAAATGAAAGTCATTCATCATCGATCTATAGCAACAAATATTTATGAGCTGGTCTTGCATGGCCAGCTTGTAAATGAAATGAGAAACCCTGGCCAATTTGTGCATATTCGAGTGTCAGATAGTTATGAACCTCTGCTCAGAAGACCAATTAGCATTTGTTCAATAGACCAAGAAAACTTAGAATGTACATTGCTATATCGTGCAGGAGGAAGAGGAACACAGCTGCTCTCTTTAAAGCAGACAGGGGATATGGTGGACGTACTAGGACCATTAGGAAATGGATTTCCACTAGATGCTTGCAACTCTGGTGAAACGGCATTGCTGATCGGGGGAGGTATTGGTGTGCCACCGCTCTATGAATTGGCATCTAGATTACAGCAAAAAGGTGTACGCACGATCCATGTCCTTGGTTTCCAGTCAATCGGTGATGTTTTTTATGAAGAACAATTTAAGGCTCTTGGTGAAACACATATTGTTACAGCGGATGGAAGCTACGGCTCAAAAGGGTTTGTAACAGATTTATTAATGCAAGAGAAACCTGAATTTAACGTTTTCTACAGTTGCGGCCCTACGCCAATGCTAAAAGCGATTGAACAAACGTATCCTGATAAATTAGGATTTCTATCTTTCGAAGAGCGCATGGGATGTGGAATTGGTGCTTGCTATGCCTGCGTGTGCGAAACGACCGACGGTGTGTCGCAAGATTATTTGAAAGTATGCAGCGATGGGCCCGTATTTAAGAGAGGAGTTGTAGCACTATGAACCGCCTTCAAGTAGAACTTCCGGGTTTATCATTGAAAAACCCGATCATTCCAGCTTCCGGGTGCTTCGGCTTTGGCCAAGAGTTTGCAAATTTATACGATTTATCAACATTAGGTGCAATCATGATTAAAGCAACAACACTGGAGACTAGAAGAGGAAATCCTACGCCGCGTGTGGCTGAAACGTCATCAGGTATGCTGAATGCTATTGGTCTGCAAAATCCAGGCTTGGAGCATGTGATGGAGCATGAACTTCCATGGCTTGAACAATTTGATGTGCCCATTATTGCGAATGTTGCTGGCACAGAAATGACCGATTATGTAGCGGTTGCAGAAAGAATATCAACCGCCAAAAATGTGAAAGCGCTTGAACTAAATATCTCTTGCCCCAATGTAAAATGTGGAGGTATTCAATTCGGCACCGATGCCAAAACAGCAGGTGAGTTGACTGCAGCAGTAAAGGCTGTTTCTGAAGTTCCTGTTTATGTTAAGCTTTCACCTAATGTCACGAATATAGTTGAGATTGCCAAAGAAGTAGAGGCAAGTGGGGCAGATGGAATCACAATGATTAATACACTAATTGGCATGCGCCTGCATCCTTCAACTGGCAAGCCTATTATTGCCAATGGTACAGGTGGACTCTCGGGCCCTGCAGTGAAGCCTGTGGCGATTCGAATGGTTTATGAAGTCAGTAAAGAAATTTCGATTCCGATTATTGGCATGGGTGGCGTAACAAACGCTGAGGATGCTATTGATTTTCTATCAGCCGGAGCGAGTGCTGTCGGAGTAGGAACAGCAAACTTTGTGGACCCATTTGTTTGTCCGAAAATAATCGAAGAACTTCCTCAAAAACTAGATGAGATAGGGTACAGCAAATTAACAGATTTGATTGGAAGGAGCCATCGTTAAATGACAGATAAGCCTATTATTGCCTTAGACTTCCCAGGGGAAGAAGACGTTTTTACCTTTTTAGAACAATATAATGAACCTCTTTATGTGAAAATAGGTCTAGAACTTTTTTTACAAGAAGGTAGTTCAATAATAAAAAATATAAAAGATTTAGGACATGAAATTTTCCTGGATTTAAAATTGCACGATATACCAAACACAGTCAAATCAGCTATGCGCGGGTTAGCAAGATTAGGCGTTGATATGGTAAATGTACATGCTGCGGGCGGTAGTGAGATGATGAAAGCAGCACTTGAGGGGTTGCAAGAAGGAACTCCAGTTGGAAAAAAGAGACCTCTACTAATCGCTGTTACACAACTCACTTCTACAACGGAAGAAGAAATGCAAAAAGAGCAAAAAATCATGACAACGCTTGAGGAATCAGTGTTGAATTATGCACTTCTAACAAAAGATGCAGGCCTTGATGGTGTTGTTTGCTCTGTTTTGGAAGCAAAGGCAATCGAAGAAGCTTGCGGCAAAGAATTCTTAAAAGTCACACCTGGTATTCGTTTAGAAGGCGGCGAAGCGCATGACCAAAAACGTATTGCCACACCAGCAGTTGCAAGAGAAAAAGGATCGACACATATTGTCGTAGGCAGAGCGATCACGCAAAGTGTGAATACAGTAGAAAGCTATCATACGGTTTTAGAGCAATGGGGAGGACAATAATATGACAATGACAATTCAAAAAGAAGTAGCGCAAGGTATGTTGAAGGCAGGGGCTGTTTCCATCAATCCAACCAACCTTTTTACATGGGCATCTGGCATTAAATCACCAATCTATTGTGATACGCGTCTAACCATCTCTTATCCAAACGTACGAAAGACTATTGCTAGGGGACTGGCACAGTTAATTCAGGAGAACTTCCCAGTGGCAGAAGTAGTTGCGGGGACCGCCACAGCAGGCATTCCACATGCTGCATGGGTAAGTGATCTTCTAGATTTGCCGATGGTCTATGTTCGTTCTAAGCCAAAAGGGCACGGACAAGGCAACCAAACCGAAGGGAAACTACATAGAGGACAAAAAGTTGTTGTTGTAGAAGATATTATTTCTACTGGTGGTTCAAGCATTAATGCAGTAGAAGCACTTAGACGTGAGGGGGCAGAAGTCATAGGGGTTGTCTCTGTGTATTCATACATGTTGAACCGAGCAGATGAGAATTTCAAAGAAGCAGGCGTACCGTACAAAAGTCTGACTAACTTTGAAACATTAGTTGAAACAGCGAAAGAGAACCAGGAAATCCAATCATCTGATATTCCAGGACTGCTTCAATGGCATGCTGATTTAAAGGAAGGAAAGCTTTAATAGAACTAGCTATAGAAATATTGTAGTAGGCTTATGCAGACTGTAGACAAATCTAAATTTTGTTTGCAGTCTTTTTGTATTACTTTTACGTGATTATTGTATCCAATCAAAAAATCTTAACACTGTAAAGGCCATGACCCTGCTGTAATTCATCTGTTCTGCATTATATACAAGTAAGATGCTTTAGAAGGAGGGGAGAATTGGACAATCAAATACAAGCGTTATTCGGATCTTTAATAAATACAATAGGGACAACAATCGCAGCAATTGGAAACACGCCATTAATTATAAAAAGTGAAGAGGCATCAACCTCACTTGAGTTAGTCGGAGGAACTTTACAAGCTACGGGAGGAGCTTTAGTAGCAGATAGTATCAAACAATATTCGTTAGGTAAATTGGGTATACAGCTAAAAGTAATTGGTAATCTAATCACAATAATAGCCATTGTTGCAACGGCAAACGAAGAAGATAGGATAAAGTTGGAGATTCAAGAATCTCTTACTGAGGCAACTGGTGGGGGTCTTTCCTTTGTGGCGGCACTAGAAGAGGAACCAACTCCCCTGTCTTTATATGAAATATATGGTAGCTTTTTAGAAACAGTTGGATACTCCATGGTTGCTCTTGCGGGAATAAAAACACTTAGAGGAGAAGATAGCGAAACAATCAATACAATCGGTTGGTGGATTGAGGTGATTGGCTCAGTTATTGGCTTTATAGGAGTAGCAAAAGGTATTAGCAATGAATCTGGGCAACCTGAAGCAAGTTGGTTGGAGACAGACTAGTGATTGTGTAGGAATTAATTATTATATTATGAATGATACTGTTATTGCATTGTCATAATTAATAAGAAGGAATTAGGTAGAGAAAAAAGAACCGCCAGCTGAGGAGCCAGACGGTTCTTTACTAATTAGTCTTTTTTCAATTTCATAACAAGCTCTTCATCTGGTGTAACAAAAATAGTTTTTTGTTCAAAGTAGATGACAAAACCAGGTTTTGAACCATTTGGCTTTTTAACATGGCGAGCTTCCGTATAATCAACAGGAACGGATGAAGATTCGCGAGCTTTACTAAAATAAGCTGATAATGTTGCCGCTTCTCTTATTGTTTCTTCATCTGGGTCGGCATCATGTATAACAACGTGAGAGCCTGGGATGTCTTTTGTATGCATCCATATTTCAAATTTTTTGGCGACTTTAAAGGTCAGGTAGTCATTTTGTTTATTATTTTTGCCGACTGAAATGCGTATACCAGTGGAAGAAATAAAATCTTCCGGCATTGGTTTCGTTGGTTTTTTTCTTCGTTTGTTCGCACGCATTTTCATAAATCCTTGCTCTGCTAACTCTTCGCGGATTTCTTCAATGTCATGAGGAGATGCTTGCTGCACTTGTTGAGACAGCATTTCAAAATACGTAATGTCATCATTTGTCTTGTCAATTTGTTCTTGAATCATAATAAGCGCATTTTTTGCTTTGTTATATCTTGTATAGTAGTTTTGCGCATTTTCAATAGGCGTTTTTCGTTCGTTTAAAGGTATAGTGACAGCTGCTTGATTTTCATCATAATAATTTTCAACGGTGATTTCTTTTGCGCCTTTATCAAAATTATAGATGTTCGCCATTAGCAACTCGCCATATAGTTGATACTGGTCCAGCCGTGTTGCCTGCTGCAAATCTTTTTGCAGTTTTTTTAGTTTTAACTTTAACTTGTTCACTTCGTTTTGCAGCCAACGTTCTAAATCGCCTGCCTGTTGTTTGACGCGATCTCGTTCAGCCCTTGCAAAGAAAACACGATCTAACAATGAGCTTAATGTATCAAATGATGTAGACCTGCCATCTAGATGTGTTAAGGCCGTTGGCGAAAAATGAATTTTACCATTAGCCTCTACGTATGTAGGCTGGTCGCCACCATGCTGGAACGATTCAATATAGGAGTTAAAGTAATCGGCGGCAACGTCATGATTTTTCTCTATACGATATAAGAACTCTTTCGCATGAAGTGGAGAAAAGCCTGTGAAATGCTGAACGATGTCTTGTGCTGTTTTCTCCGTCTCAAAGAATGAATGTAATGCTACTGCATCCGTCTCTGTTGGATTTACTTTATCTTGCGGCGGTGGTGCAATATAGGCTTGACCAGGAAGCACTGTACGGTAACTATTCAGGGAAGGTGGCAAGTGTTTTAAACTATCCACAATTTTGTGCGACTCTTTTTCTATTAAAATAAGATTACTATGCCTTCCCATGATTTCTGCAATTAATTCTCTTGTGATACGATCGCCAATTTCATTTTTACTTGTAATTGTAAAGACGATGATTCGGTCGCCGTCAATTTGGCGAATAGATTCGATAATTCCGCCTTCAATATGTTTGCGTAAGAGCATGCAAAACATTGGCGGTTCAGATGGATTTTCTACTGATTGGTCCGTTAAATGGACACGGGCGTATGATGAATGGATTGAAAATAATAGTTTATGGTTTTTTCCATTTGCCCGGATTGTTAGAATTACTTCTTGTGCATTCGGTTGATGCACTTTTGCGATGCGACCTGTCGTCAGCTTTTGTAATTCTTTGGTCATCGCTAATGTAAATAAACCGTCATATGCCATATGGTATTCCTCTTTCAACACGTTTTGTTCTATCTTAACATTTTTTAAAGGCAATATGAATTTATGGAGCCTATTTATATGCTCAATAGGCCATAAAAGAAAATACAAAAAAGGGATAGCTGAAGCTTTTCTAGAATATAAAACTGAGGGTGCTTTTCTGAAATCAGAGATGAGTGAGAATGAAGGGGGTATTTTTTTATGGCAATAGATTTTAATAAACCGGCTAATCGCTTTACATATTCTACTAGAGAAGCGGATCATACGTGGATAGATAAAGTGAATGAAATATGTGAAGTGAAAGGTAAAAAGGTTTTAGATATTGGGTGTGGCGGAGGAATTTATACAAAAGCATTGGCCAAGATGGGGGCTGCAGAAGTTACGGGTTTAGATTTTTCAGAACAGCTATTACATACGGCAAAAGAAAACTGCAGGGACTATGATAATATAAATTTCAAATTAGGAAATGCTTTAGATACAAAATTGGCTGATGAGCAATATGATATTATCTTAGAAAGAGCAGTCATACATCATATTGATGATTTAAATGCGTGTTTTCAAGAGGGATATCGATTGCTAAAACCAGGTGGTGTCTTCCTTATTCAAGACAGAACGCCAGAGGATTGTCTTCTGAAAGGCAGCGCCACTAATATAAGAGGATACTTTTTTGAGAAGTATCCAAGTTTGATTGATAAAGAAATTTCTAGAAGATACCCGAGTCATGATGTGATGCAATTCCTTAAAGAAAATGGTTTCCATCCTATCGAAGAATATAGTTTATGGGAAACTAGAAAAGTTTATCAATACCTCGATGATTTAATGAAAGATATTAAGAATCGAACAGGTCGTTCCATTCTCTATGAACTGAACGACGAACAAGTAGATGAGCTTGCGGTATACATTAAAGACCAAATCAATAGTACAACTAATAATTCTATTACTGAAAAGGATAGATGGACTATTTGGAAAGGCATTAAGACGTAATGTAGAAAACAATTTAGGAAATCTATTGAATAAAGATTAAGGAGAAACAAGAGTAGGTAGGTCCTACCAAGCAATTTATTTGAGCTTCAATAGAATAATGATAAAAAGAAGAGCCGGACAAATGTGAGATTTTACTTTACAGAGTGTTCGGTTTTTCTATGAGTTAAAACAATTAGTTTCAGCCATTAGAGGTTTTTAGAATGATATATTATTTAAAACTTCTCTACTAGTCAATGTACGCAAGATTTATTTCTTGTGCTATACTTATTAGATAGAATGCAAAGAAGGATGTGACGGGCCTTGGTTCGAAGTATGACTGGTTTTGGCAGGGGTGTCACAACAACGGAACAATTGCAGTTGACCGTGGAAATCCGCTCGGTAAATCATCGTTTCTTGGAAATTTCAACGAGATTTCCAAAAGAGTGGACGGAAGCAGAAGTATTTGCAAAGAAGCTACTCTCTACAAAAGTAGCAAGAGGAAAACTCGATGTATCCGTAAATGTGAAAGAAATGGAACCACTTGGTCAATCAATACATATTAATTGGCCATTAGTCAATGCATATATTGAGGCGCAAGAGGAGCTTAGCAGCAAGCTTCCGCTTACAAAGCAGTGGTCTATGGCTGAGATATTAGGCTTAGAAGAAGTCGTCACGGTAAAAACAAAGGAACTGTCTAAAGAAGAGGTCTTAGCAGCCATCGAGCTTGCAACTGAGGAAGCTGCTTCTGTTCTAGTTGGAATGAGGCAAAGAGAAGGTTTAGAATTATTAGAAGCAGTTCGACGTTTAAAAGCAAAGCTAGAAGCGCAGATTACGATTATACAGAAAGGATCTGCGATGGCTGTGGAAAAGTATCGTTCTAAACTCTTGGCTCGTATTCAAGAAATTTGCCAAGCTGACCATGTTGAAGAGCGTGTTCTGATGGAAGTGGCTGTATTTGCAGAAAAAGCGGATATAGCTGAAGAAATTGACCGTTTAAGTAGCCATTTAAAACAGGTGGATGAAACCTTAAGAGATGAAGCTGCAATTGGCCGAAAATTAGACTTCTTAATGCAAGAGATGAACCGGGAGATTAATACGATTGGTGCTAAAAACCAATCAGCTGAAGTAGCAAGCGCGGTTGTTGAAGCTAAGTCAATTCTTGAGAAAATGCGTGAGCAGGTTCAAAATATTGAATAGTGGCTTGGATTATTGTATGATTATTTTTTTGAAACATGAGGGAGAGTTATGAGAAAAGAACGTGGATTACTAATTGTCTTATCAGGTCCATCGGGCGTAGGCAAAGGCACTGTTCGTAAAGAACTGTTTTCACAGCCGGATACTAATTATGAATACTCGATTTCTATGACTACGCGCAAACCGCGCGAGGGTGAAGTCGATGGTGTGGATTATTTCTTTAAGAGCAAAGAAGAATTTGAAACATTAATTGAACAAGGCAGACTGCTTGAATTCGCCAATTATGTGGGGAATTATTACGGCACGCCAATTGATTATGTAAATGCTACACTTGATGCGGGCCGCGATGTGTTTCTTGAGATTGAAGTACAAGGAGCAGCGCAAATACGCGAAAAAGTGCCGGATGGCTTATTTATTTTCCTTGCGCCACCAAGCCTTTCAGAGTTGCAGGACCGCTTAGTCGGCCGTGGCACAGAAACGGAAGAAGTGATTGCAACACGCATAGCCGCTGCAAATAAAGAATTAGAAATGATGAATTTGTATGATTATGTTGTGGAAAATGATGAAGTACAATTAGCTTGTGACCGTATCAATGCGATTGTACTAGCAGAGCATTGCCGACGCGAGCGTGTGGAAAAACAATACCTAGCTATGTTGAGAGGAGAATAAACGATGTTATACCCATCTGTTGACGTTTTAAAAACGAAAATTGATTCTAAATATTCACTTGTAAGTCTTGCCGCTAAAAGAGCGCGCTCTATGCAGGAAGGAAGCCCAAATTTACTAATGAGATATGTTTCTCACAAAAATGTTGGGAAAGCGCTTGAAGAAGTAGCTGCAGGCGTCTTAACAAAAGAGGAACAAGACGAAACAAAAATTTACGAAGACGAAGTATAAGCATCTATTCGGGCATCCTATGTAATTAGGATGATTGGATACATAAAATTTGTATTCCGAAACATTTTCCCGACAACCGAATGATATAGGTTGAAAATATGGCTTCTTTAATTCATACGATCTATTAACAGCCGCAGCTCCCAGGGAAAACTTTCTTTGGGGGCTTGTGTTTTGAAAGGAAGAGAAAAATGCTTTCAAATAAAAAAATCTTACTTTGTGTTACTGGCGGCATTGCCGTTTATAAAGCTGTTGCTCTTGTTAGTAAATTAACCCAGAAGGGTGCACATGTAAAAGTCATCATGACAGAATCTGCTACACGATTTGTAACGCCACTCAGCTTTCAAGTAATGTCTAAACATGATGTTTATACGGATACGTTTGATGAAAAGGATTCAAATGTGATAGCCCATATTGATTTAGCAGATTGGGCAGATCTGATCATCGTAGCGCCGGCTACAGCCAACACTATTGGTAAACTGGCAAATGGTATAGCGGATGATATGGTGACAACAACATTACTTGCAGCAACAGGGCAAGTGTGGATAGCCCCTGCTATGAATGTACATATGTATGATCATCCAGCTGTAAAGCGCAATGTAGAAACACTTACACAGGATGGTTACCAATGGATTGAACCGGATGAAGGTTATCTTGCATGTGGCTATGTTGGAAAAGGACGATTAGAAGAACCAGAGAAAATTGTTGCACTGGTAGAAAGTTATTTCATGCCAAAACACTTGCCTTTAAAAGGAAAGAAAGTGGTAGTGTCTGCAGGCCCTACACGAGAAAGAATTGACCCTGTTCGTTTTCTGACGAATTTTTCAAGCGGGAAAATGGGATATGCAATGGCGGCGGCTGCAGCGAAATTGGGAGCACAAACGATCTTGGTTTCTGGTCCTGTTTCAATAGATCCTCCAAAGGGAGTTCAAGTAGTACCAGTAGAAAGCGCTGAAGAAATGCTGCAAGCCATCCTAAAAGAGTATGATACAGCGGATATTGTTGTTAAAACTGCAGCTGTGGCAGACTATCGACCGAAAGAAACTTTTTCCCGCAAGATGAAAAAGCAGCCAGGCGATTCAAAGATAGAATTAGAACGGACAACCGATATTCTTTTGACATTAGGTGAACGAAAACAGCACCAATTATTGATTGGTTTTGCAGCTGAAACGAATGATGTCATCAATTATGCTAAAGGTAAATTAGAAAAAAAGAACGCCGATTATATTGTAGCCAATGATGTATCAAAAACAGACCGCGGATTTGGGACAGATCGAAATACAGTTACGCTTGTCGGAAATAATGACTATCAAGTAAACTTCTCACAACTTCCGAAAGAAGAGCTTGCTTTAAAATTGTTTGAAACTATATTAAAAAGGCAAGGATTGTGGAATTAAAAATTACTCAAGCTTGATAGCTGTAAAATAACCATAACCGCTAATTTCAACAATAGAAAGGTAGTGGTAATAATGATATTACCCTAACATGATTGCGCAAGTAATAGTGGATGTGTCCGCATATCCTGTCGACCGGCCTTTTGATTACAAAGTGCCTGAAGAATTACAAGAGCTAGTCGAGGTTGGCTGCCGTGTAAAAGTACCATTTGGCAAAAGAAATGTTCTGGGATTTATTACAGCTTTACAAAGTGAAAGTGATGTACCAAAGGACAAGCTTAAACCCATTGCCGAACTGTTAGATATCGAGCCCATTTTAACGAATGAAATGCTAGAGCTGGCTAAATGGATGACAGACCATACGCTGTGTTATGAAATTGATGCTCTGCAAGTTATGCTCCCATCCGCATTGCGTGCGAAATATGAAAAAACAATCCTTCTAAAAGTAGATCCTACTTATCTGCCAGAGGAACTGCAGCAGCTATTCGGAAATAAAACGGTCATTCCTTATAAAAAAGTAGAAAGTGCCAATCTATTAAGAGTGCTTAAGTCTTGTATGAAGAATGGGTATGTAGAGCAAAAAACAGTTGTCAAACAACAAGGCAATGTGAAAGAAGTCCGCAAAGTCAAAATAGCAAGCAATTATGAGAGATTGCAAGAGATCTCTGAAAGTATCCCTCTACGAGCTAAAAAACAGCGGCAAGTCGTAGAATGGATGGCTTTGCATGTGGGAGAGGAATTTACTCCTAATGAAATATGTGAAACGGTGAGCGTGACGCCACAGGTTGTAAATGCGGTTATTGAAAAAGGAGCGGCCACATATTTCCAAGAGGAAGTGTATCGTGATCCATTTTCAAAAGAAGTGAAGGGTTCAATTCCTCTAGCCTTAACAGATGAACAAGAAGTAGCCTTGAAAGAAATTTTACATTCTGTAAAATCACGTCAAGCAACAACCTATTTATTGCATGGCATCACAGGAAGCGGCAAGACGGAAGTATATCTGCAGGCGATTCAGGAAGCGATTAATAGGGGACAAGAAGCCATTGTATTGGTACCTGAAATATCCTTGACACCACAGATGACAGAACGCTTCAGGGCTCGCTTTGGCGATTTGGTTGCAGTAATGCACAGCGGATTGTCAAAGGGTGAAAAATATGATGAATGGCGAAAAATTGGGCGTGGAGAAGTTAAAGTAGCAGTTGGAGCAAGGTCAGCTGTTTTCGCACCTTTTACAAATTTAGGCCTGATTATTCTAGATGAAGAACATGAATCAACGTATAAACAAGAAGACACGCCTCGTTATCATGCAAGAGATATAGCAATTTGGCGCAGTGAGTATCATCATTGCCCGGTTATTTTAGGAAGTGCTACCCCTTCCCTTGAATCGTTTGCACGTGCAAAGAAAAATGTCTATACATTATTAACGCTAGAAAAAAGAGCGAAACAGCAATCTCTTCCGAAAGTGGAAGTGGTTGATATGCGAGAAGAGCTCCATAATGGCAACCGGTCTATGTTTTCAGGTGCATTAATGGAAGCAATAGAAGATCGATTAAAGAAAAAAGAACAAATGGTATTGTTTCTGAATCGTAGAGGTTTTTCTTCTTTTGTGCTTTGCCGAGATTGTGGAACAGTCGTCCAATGCAAAAATTGCGATATTTCCATGACATATCACCGGTCTTCTGAAAAGCTTAAGTGTCATTACTGTGGTTATGAAGAACATGTTCCAACAGAATGTCCAGAATGCCATAGCGAACATATTCGATTCTTTGGCACAGGTACACAAAAGATAGAAGCAGAAATTTATAAACTATTTCCTGAAGCTCGTGTTCTTCGAATGGATGTCGATACAACAAGGCAAAAGGGCGCACATGAGAAGATATTAGAAGACTTCGGGAACTTAAAAGCAGACATTTTGCTTGGTACGCAAATGATTGCTAAAGGATTGGATTTTCCAAAAATCACCCTCGTCGGCGTATTAAGTGCTGATACCTCATTGAATTTACCGGACTTTCGAGCGGCAGAGCGGACTTTTCAATTGCTTACACAAGTAAGCGGACGAGCAGGCCGGCATGATTTGCCTGGTGAAGTCATTGTCCAAACATACAGTCCGGAGCATTACGCAGTCCAGCTGTCGAAAGAGCAACAGTATGCTCCATTCTATGACCAAGAAATGATGATGCGTCATCAATTCGCTTATCCTCCTTATTATTTTGTAGCGCTTATCCAAGTTACACATGAAGATGTACTCTTGGCAGCAGAATATGCAGGAAAGGCAATGGATTTTTTAAAGCTAAAGCTATCCAGTCAAGTCGGGCTAATTGGGCCTACACCTGCCTCTATAAGCCGCGTTCAAAATCGATATCGCTATCAATGTTTGATAAAATATAAAAAAGAACCAAACCTAACCGAAACGTTAAAACAACTGATACGGATTTATCGGACGGACTGGATTAAGAAAGGCATCCAGCTAACAGTTGATTTAGATCCTTCAGTTATTTAATAGATAGAACGGAGAAAAGAATATGGCCTTATTAGAGATAGTTAAAAACCCAGCAGAAATTTTAAAGAAAAAAGCAGCAGAAGTTACGCAATTTGATAATAACCTAGCGCAGCTTTTAGATGATATGTATGAAACAATGGTAGAAAATGATGGAGTTGGAATTGCAGCACCTCAAGTGAACAAAAGTATTCAAGCGGCTGTTGTCGAACTTGGAGAAGAACGGGATGTTCTCGAATTGATTAATCCGGTTATTGTTGCAAGATCAGAAGATACGGAGACGGATATTGAAGGATGCTTAAGTTTCCCTGATGTATACGGCGATGTGGAACGTCCGGTATACGTAAAAGTAGAGGCGCAAGACCGAAATGGAGACTTATATGAACTAGAAGCACATGATTATGATGCTCGCGTCATCCAACATGAGGTAGACCATTTAAACGGCATTTTATTTGATCAAAAAATAACTAAAACGTATACGCTTGAAGAAATCGAAGAGATGTACGCAGACGAGGAGGAAGAAGAGTGACATCGATTGTATTTATGGGAACGCCAGACTTCTCTGTTCCGATTTTGCGTATGATTCAGGAAGAAGGCTATAGCATTCAAGCTGTCGTAACACAGCCAGATCGCCCAGTCGGACGCAAACGGGTCCTAACGCCTCCACCTGTAAAAAAAGCGGCTGTGGAACTTGGGTTGCCAGTCATCCAGCCTGAACGTTTAAAAGGTTCAGAAGAACTAAAGCAGATTATTGACCTACAGCCTGATTTAATTGTCACAGCAGCATTCGGGCAGCTTTTGCCTAAAGAATTGCTTGAGACGCCAAGACTTGGCTGCATTAATGTCCATGCATCACTATTGCCGAAGTATCGCGGCGGTGCACCAATCCATCAAGCGGTAATAGATGGTGAAAAAGAGACAGGCGTTACCATTATGTATATGGCAGAAAAACTAGATGCCGGCGATATTATTGCAAAGCAAGCTATGCCAATAGAAGAAGACGATACAACCGGTACACTCTTCGATAAATTAAGCATTATCGGCCGTGATTTATTAAAAGATACATTGCCTTCTATCATAGAAGGGACGAATGAGCGCATTCCACAGGACGAATCGAAAGTGTCATTTGCTCGTAATATTTCTCGTGAACAAGAACGTATTGATTGGTCACAAAACAGTACAGCGATTTATAACCAAATACGGGGTCTGCATCCTTGGCCGATTGCCTATACAACCCTTGATAATCAAAACGTTAAAATTTGGTGGGCTAAAAAATCAACTGCTACGCATACTGAAAAACCAGGCACTGTCATTGCGATTGGCAAAAAGTCTTTTACGGTTGCTACAGGAGAGGGACAAGCCATTGACATATTGGACTTGCAGCCTGCGGGTAAAAAACAGATGGAAGCCGTTAATTACTTAAATGGTGTTGGTTCAAAATTGCAGATTGGGGATCTTTTTGAATGAGTAAGAGTAAGAAAAAAAGTAGTAATAATGCTATTTGGGACGGTAACGTCCGCGATGCCGCCCTTTCTATTTTGTTGGCTGTAGACCAGCAGCAAGCTTATAGCAACTTGCTGCTACACCAAACAATTGAAAAATACAAAATTGATGCTAAAGACCGCGGGCTCCTGACAGAAATAACGTATGGCACACTCCAACATAAGATGACGCTTGATTACTATTTGGAGCCATATGTAAGAGGAAAGCTAGATAATTGGGTACGGTGGTTATTGCGCTTATCTCTCTATCAAATTGTATATTTAACAAAAATACCTGATCATGCAGCTGTCAACGAAGCAGTGGAAATCGCCAAGAGGCGTGCACGGCATGGAGGTGTCAGCGCAACAGTAAATGGCATTTTGCGTTCTATACTAAGAGAAGGATACCGTGATACGACACTCATAGAGGATGATGTTTTGAGATTGTCGATTGAATCCAGCCATCCTGAATGGCTTGTTCGCCGTTATATTCAAGATTATGGATTAGAAAAAGCAGGTGAAATGCTGTTTGAAAATAATATGCCACCACACCAAACGGTTCGTGTAAACACGGCGAAAGCGACTGTAGAAGAAGCACTTCGCAGTTTGTGGGATGATGGCTTTTCAGTCAAACGGAGTGAAGCAATACCTGAATGCCTTCATATTTTAGAAGGACAAGCAGCTCGCTCGAACGCCTTCAAAGAGGGCTTAATTACGATTCAAGATGAAAGCTCTATGTTGCCTGCATATGCGCTCGATGTTACGCCAGGCATGAAAGTATTAGACATGTGCGCAGCACCAGGTGGAAAAACAACACATATAGCTGAAAAAATGAGCAATCAAGGCAAGCTTATAGCAACAGATTTACATGCACATAAAATTCGTTTGATCGATCAAAATGCAACGCGTTTAGGCTTATCCATTATTGAACCAGCAGTATTGGATGGCAGGAAAGCTGCAGAACAATTTGGTGAAGAGTCATTCGATCGCATTTTAGTAGATGCACCATGCAGTGGTCTTGGCGTCATACGCCGGAAACCGGATATAAAATATACAAAAAATGAGAGCGACCATGAGTCTTTGCAAAAAATTCAGCTGGAATTATTAAATACAGCCTATATTTTATTAAAAAAACAAGGCAAAATGGTTTACAGTACTTGTACAATTGATAAAATGGAGAACGACGAGACGGTTGCTGCATTTTTAAAAGCGCACCCAGATATGGAGCTAGCGCCAATTGAAAATGCACCTGATGCGTTTCCGCCATTGAAAGAGGAAGGCATGATACAGGTCTTTCCACAAGATTTAGGCAGCGATGGTTTTTTTGTCGCGGCTTTTAGAAAAAAAGGAGGATCCACAAACTAATGGATCATGAAATAAAAACAGCAAGAGTAAAAAAAGAAAAACCACAGCTACGCGAATCAATATATTCTCTATTACCAGACGAATTACAAGACTGGCTGAAAGAAAACGGTGAAAAGCCTTTTAGAGCAGCCCAAATTTTTGAATGGCTCTATGTGAAGCGCGTAAAAAGTTTTGATGAGATGACTAATCTTTCAAAAGGCTTGCGTGATAAATTGCAGCAAGCATTTGCTTTTAGTACGTTAAATACACTAATCAAGCAAGAATCCAAAGACGGCACTATTAAATTCCTTTTCCAATTGCAAGATGGATATTCCATCGAAACTGTATTAATGGCGCATGATTACGGGAATTCAGTATGTGTAACAACCCAAGTAGGCTGCAGAATTGGCTGCTCTTTCTGTGCTTCTACATTGGGAGGATTAAAACGCCATTTATTACCTGGTGAAATTGTAGAACAAGTAGTAAAGGTACAACAAGCATTGGATGAAAAGGACCAGCGTGTTAGCTCAGTAGTCATCATGGGTATCGGTGAACCATTTGATAACTACGATGCTATGATGCAATTCTTAAAAGTGATCAACCATGAAAAAGCATTAAATATTGGCGCAAGACATATCACAGTATCAACAAGCGGCATTATTCCGAAAATCTACAAATTTGCAGACGAACAATTGCAAATTAACTTTGCACTATCATTGCATGCGCCTAACCAAGAGTTGCGTCAGCAATTAATGCCAATTGCAAAAGCATATAAATTGCCTGAATTAATGGAGGCAGTACGTTATTATACTGAAAAAACGGGTCGTCGAATTAGTTTTGAATATGGCCTTTTTGGTAGCGTCAACGATACTGTTGCACATGCGGAAGAATTAGCAAAACTAATAAAAGGTATTAAATGCCACGTGAATTTAATCCCTGTCAATTATGTACCAGAACGCGATTATGTCAGAACACCGCGCAATAAGATCTTTGATTTTGAAAAAACATTAAAAAATCATGGTATTAACGCAACAATCCGCCGCGAACAAGGGTCGGATATTGATGCGGCTTGTGGCCAATTGCGGGCGAAGGAGAGAAAAGAAGAAACAACCCACTAATGAGGTGATCTGTAGTGAGATATACAATCGTCAGTGATATAGGAAGAAAACGAGCTTTAAATGAAGATTGTGCTGCATTCATCTCCCGCGCCGACTCATACCAGCTAGCTATTGTAGCGGATGGTATGGGTGGGCATAATGCAGGGGATGTTGCTAGCAAAATGGCTGTTAAACAATTAGAAGAGTACTTTATAGAAGCAGATGGCGCAAGTTTTGAAACTACTTTAAAAACAGAAGATTGGTTAAAAGAAACAGTTAAAAGCATCAATAGCTCGCTTTATAAGTACTCTTTAACACACGAAGGCTGCCAGGGAATGGGGACCACATTAATTGCTGTTGTCTTTAAAGATACAAATGCTGTTATTTCCCATGTTGGAGACAGCCGTGTGTATTTAATATCATCTGAGGAAGTCCGCTTAATCACAAAGGACCATTCTTACGTCAACATACTTGTTGATAATGGGGAAATTAGTGAAGAAGAAGCTAAGAGCCATCCGAAGAAAAACTATATTTTGAAATCATTAGGAACAGAATCTACTATTGAACCTGATAGTTATCAAGTTGAGATGATAGATGATACCTATATGCTGATTTGTTCGGATGGCTTAAGCAATAAACTAACAAATGAAGAGATGCAAACCATTGTGATGAATACATCAACTTTAGAAGAAAAAGGCGACGAACTCGTCCAATTAGCAAATGATTTGGGCGGAGAAGATAATATTACACTAATCCTTTTATCGCAAAGCCATGAGGAGGTGTAAGCATGCTAGCTGGAAAAAGAATTAGCGGCCGCTATAAAATTTTAGAAGTAATAGGCGGCGGAGGCATGTCGAATGTCTACTTGGCTCATGATATGATTCTTGACCGAGATGTTGCTATTAAAATATTGCATTATAATTTTAATGATGAACAAGAAATGCAAAGACGGTTTCAAAGAGAGGCGCTCTCTGCTACTAGCCTTACTCATCCGAACATTGTAAGCATTTATGATGTTGGCGAGGACGGCAATATGCACTATCTGGTAATGGAATATGTGAAGGGGCAAACACTGAAACAATACATACAAAAATATGCCCCGTTAGCTGCAGCGAAAAGCGTCCAAATCATGAAACAATTAACTTCAGCAATTGCTCATGCCCATCAAAACCAAATTATCCACCGAGATATCAAACCACAAAATATTTTGATGGATGAAGAAGGTAATGTGAAGATTACAGACTTTGGTATTGCGATGGCTTTAGAAGATACTTCTTTTACACGTACCAATTCAGTTTTAGGAACTGTTCATTATTTATCACCAGAGCAGGCAAGAGGTGGTACAGCTACTAAGAAATCGGACATCTATTCTTTAGGAATCCTGTTATATGAATTATTGACAGGTCAATTGCCATTTTCCGGAGAATCAGCGGTCTCAATTGCTTTAAAACATTTGCAAACCGAAACACCATCTGTACGGGCAATTGTGCCAGGGATCCCTCAAAGTTTAGAAAACGTGGTACTAAAAGCAACTGCCAAAGACCCTGTGCACCGTTACCAATCAGTGTGGGAGATGGCGGAAGATTTAGAAACAGTCCTTTCTGATGAAAGAAGCCATGAAGCGAAATTTCAGACTCCAATTGATCATGATATGACAAAAGTTATTCCAATCATTAAAGAACCTGTTGAAGAAAAAGATTTGCAAAAAACAATGGCAATGCCTATCAGAGACAAGGCGATAGAAGAACCAGAACAACCAATTAAAAAGAAGCAGAAAAAGAAGAAAAGAAAATGGTTGATTCTCAGCGGGTTGCTCATTGCACTTGTGCTTATTCTACTGTCGTTATTGTTTGTCTTTCCGGATTTGTTCAATGAAAAAAGGTATCCAATTCCTGACGTTTCCAAACAACAGACAGATGAGGCAATTGCCAATTTGAAAAATGCAGGTTTCGAAATCGGTGAAAAAACAAAACAAAATTCGGACGATGTGACACGAAACCATATTATTATGACCTCCCCAGGTCCAGATAATGAAAGAGCAAAGGGAACGAAAATTGATCTTGTCATTAGTAAAGGGCCCAAAAAAGTGGAGATCTCAAATTATACGGGAAAAGACATTGACCAAGTGAAGGACCTTCTGGAAAGACAAGGTTTTAAAGATGTTGAGGTTGAGGAAGACTATTCAGACGAAACGGAAGGTATCATTATCAAGCAATCGATTGATGAAGGCAAGAAAGTGGTGCCAGGTGATACGTCCATTAAACTGATTGTCAGCAAAGGGCAGGAACAAGAACATGTTTCAAATCTCGTCGGCTATGACGAAGAAGCTCTTAATACCTATGCTAAAAGCTCTGGATTCCACATTCATATTGGCAGCGAAAAATACTCAGATGATGTTCCTAAGGGTCAAGTAATATCACAATCTCCTTCAGCAGGTGAAGCGTTAGCTGTCGGTAGTACGATTGAAGTAGTTTTATCTAAAGGACCTGAAGAAAAGCCTGTAAAAACATATGTAAAAACAGTGAACATCCCTTATGAAAAAGAGAGTGAAGGCGAGCCGCAACAAGTACGTATTTATATTCAAGATAAATCGCATAAAATAGATGATGTTTACCAAGAATTTCAATTGTTCTCCTCCCAGGAAAAACGATTGCAATTTGAAGTTGAAAAAGGCCAGCAAGCACGATACAGAATCATACGGGATGATAAAGTAATTATAGATGAAACGGTTTCTTATGATGATTTGTCATAATATTGGATAGCATAAATGAGATGAATTAGGAGGTATGGTATGCCAAATGGCCAAATACGAAAAGCATTAAGTGGTTTTTATTATGTGAAGGATGGAGAGAAGCAAATTCAATGCCGCGGACGAGGCGTTTTCCGCAATAAAGGGATTACGCCGCTTGTGGGTGATCACGTTGAATATGAGGTAGAGGGCAACAATGATGGCACAATTACAGCAATTGATTCCCGGAAAAATGAGCTCGTCCGTCCGCCGATTGCGAATATAGATCAGGCTATTCTCGTTTTCTCAACGACAGAACCGGCATTTAATTCGCTTCTGCTCGACCGTTTCTTAGTTGTGTTGGAATCGTTCCACATCCATCCAATTATCTGTTTAACTAAGACGGATTTGTTATCGATAGAAGAAAAAGAAAACATAGCATCATATGAGCAGGATTACAAAAATATAGGTTACACCATCTTGGAAACCTATAAAGAAGATCCAGAATTACTAAGTAAAATGGCTCCATTGCTGCAAGGAAAAACCACAGTTTTAGCTGGACAATCTGGTGTTGGAAAATCAACCCTGCTTAATTCTATTATGCCAGCACTTGGCCTAAAGACAGGCATTATTTCAGAAGCCCTTGGCCGAGGAAAACATACAACACGGCATGTAGAATTAATTGAGATTGCGGGAGGCCTTATCGCAGATACTCCCGGATTTAGCTCCTTTGATTTTGATGAGATTGAAAAGGAAGAATTAACTCGTTGTTTTCCTGAATTGGATGAACTATCAGAACGATGCAAGTTTCGTGGGTGCCTGCATTTAAAAGAGCCAAAATGTGCTGTGAAAGAGGCGTATGAATCTGGCAGTATTAAAAGTTATCGCTATGAACACTATTTGCAATTTTTACAAGAAATAATGGACAGAAAGCCGAGGTACTAGTAATGATTAAAATCGCACCATCTATTTTAGCAGCTGATTTTTCAAAATTGGCTGAAGAAGTAAAAGCCGTAGAAGAAGCAGGAGCTAAATTAATTCATATCGATGTTATGGATGGCCATTTTGTTCCTAATATCACGATGGGTCCCATTGTAGTTGACGCGTTGCGCCCTGTAACAAATCTGCCATTAGATGTTCACTTAATGATTGAAAATCCTGATCAGTATATAGAAGAGTTCGTGAATGCCGGTGCGGACTATATTACTGTACATGTGGAAGCGTGCAGACATTTACATCGCACGATTCAGCTAATCCGCTCACTCGGTGCAAAACCAGGTGTTGTATTAAACCCTCATACACCAGTTGAAACCATTCAACATGTCTTAGAAGACATAGACTTAGTACTGCTCATGACAGTAAATCCAGGTTTTGGGGGACAAAAATTTATCCATTCTGTCGTTCCGAAGATTGAAACATTAGCAGGTATGATTAAAGAAAAGAACTTGAATGTGGAAATTGAAATTGACGGTGGTATTAATGCAGAAACGATTAAACCTTGCGCTCAAGCAGGCGCCAGCATTTTTGTTGCTGGTTCAGCCATATACGGACAAGAAGACCGTAAGGCTGCATTGCAAAGCATTTTAACAGCAGGAGAAGAAGCGATCAAATGACAACAGTCGTTATTTGTGCTGGCGGACCGAAGGAGGAAATCGTTACAGGCGATTTCCTCCTTTCGTTTAAAAATGCGGTATTTATCGGAGCCGATCATGGAACCATAACATTGATGGATCATGGGATTATGCCAGACCTGGCTATAGGTGATTTTGATTCGCTTACAGAGAGTGAATGGTCTAGGATACAAGAACGCGTATCAGGCATTGAACATCATCCACCGCAGAAAAATGAAACGGATACGGAGCTTGCCGTTATCAGAGCTTTGGCATACAAGCCGGAAAAAGTTATATTAATTGGAGCAACAGGCGGAAGATTAGATCATTTTGAGGCAAATATGCGAATGATCTATCGGTTACAAGAAATGCATCCATCTATTGAATTTAAAATTATAAATAAAATGAATTCTTTGCAATTTTTTCAGCCTGGCGAACATAAGATAGTAGCAGATTCCTATTTCAAGTATATATCCTTTTTCGCGTATGGTAGCAATGTCTTAAATGTTACTTTGAAAAACATGCTGTACGAAACAACGGATGAAATCATTGATTTAGGGACGACTCGTTTTACGAGTAACGAAATAGTGGGTGAATATGCGTCTATTTCTTTCACACATGGCATATGTTTAATGATAAGAAGTACAGATGATAAGGAGTGACCAGTTGAAAGTATACACATTTCAATTACCAAAAGTAGTGAGCAACTTTGCACGTTTTTGTTTGCAAATGGTATCTAATGATTCGGCAGGGCCTAAAAAAACAGCAACAGCCTCAAAAAAGAAAAAAGGGAAAGAAAAAACGCCAAGTTGAGAAAATCAACTTGGCGTTTTAATGTTAAAATTAAACGCGTTCAACTTTACCTGATTTAAGTGCACGAGCAGAAACCCATACACGTTTCGGTTTACCGTCTACTAAGATACGAACTTTTTGTAGGTTAGCTCCCCAAGTACGTTTGTTAGCGTTCATTGCGTGAGAACGATTGTTACCAGATACTGCTTTACGTCCAGTAATCACACATTTTTTTGGCATATTAATTCCCTCCTCATAAAGAAGTTGAAAAATTTATGATTTCACTTCGGTATTTCACATACTTTAATAATTTAACACACACTTTTCGCCATTGCAACTGATTTTGACCCTCTTTCAAGAAAAAAGCCTTTACACTTAAAATCATTTAAACATTCTAGTGAAAAATATTGAAAATAACAAAAACGCTTTTACCTGTTGCTCATTTCTACCTGTCTGTAGTTAAATGTAGTTTTATAGTACAAATGCAAAAAACTATTGTATAATGTGCAAAGAGTCTAGATAATGTTGTCCTTTGCAAAGAATTGATAGTACAATAAGAGATAGTCGAAAAATCAGGAGGAGTTATTATGTCAGTAGAATTGAAAAATGAATTCGGTCGAATTGATATCTCTAATGATGTAGTTGCACAGATTGCAGGGGGTGCAGCAATTGAATGTTACGGCATTGTCGGCATGGCTAGTAAACATCAAATACGCGATGGTTTAACAGATATACTTCGCAAAGAAAATTTTGCAAAAGGCGTGATCGTTCGCCAAGATGGCGAAGATATACATATAGACATGTATGTCATTATCAGTTATGGAACAAAAATTTCTGAGGTTGCATATCAAGTCCAATCCAAAGTAAAATATACACTCGATCAAACACTGGGAATGAGTGTTCATTCTGTAAATATTTTCGTGCAAGGTGTTCGTGTGGCGAACGTGTAAGAGGAGGAACTAAAAACTTATGAAGTCATTAGACGGGATCAAATTTGCGGAAATGGTGGAGGCAGGCTCCCGCCATTTATCTCAAAATGCAGAGTATGTTGATTCGCTAAATGTATTTCCTGTGCCAGATGGCGATACAGGAACAAATATGAATTTATCGATGACATCTGGCGCCAAAGAAACGGCTGCTCATAAAACAGAAAGCATCGGTAATACAGCACAAGCCTTATCTAAAGGGTTATTGATGGGTGCACGCGGTAATTCCGGCGTTATACTTTCTCAATTATTCCGCGGTTTTGGAAAAGCAGTAGAAAAAGAAGATACATTGGATTCCATAAAATTTGCACAAGCGCTAAAGCATGGTGTTGACACAGCTTATAAAGCAGTTATGAAACCTGTGGAAGGCACTATTTTGACTGTTGCGCGCGTCGCTGCTGAAAAAGCTGTAGAAGTCGCTGAACATGAACAAGACATTCGTGTAGTGATGGAAGAAACGTTAACAGCGGCAAAGGAAGCGCTTGCCCAAACCCCTGAAATGCTACCTGTTCTAAAAGAAGTAGGCGTAGTGGATAGTGGTGGACAAGGTTTAGTCTTTGTTTATGAAGGATTTACAGCGGTATTAAAGGGTGAGGAAATTCCTACTGCTACCGTTGTGGAATCACTTGATGATTTAGTCAATGCAGAGCATCACAAGGCGCAAGATTTCATGGACACTTCAGAGATTGTATATGGCTATTGCACAGAGTTCATGGTGCGGTTTGAAGAAGGAAAGAAACCATTTGATGAGGAATCATTCCGAAATGATATGAGCAAATTCGGTGATTCATTACTTGTTATTTCAGATGATGAAGTCGTAAAAATCCATGTGCATTCCGAAACGCCAGGAGAAGTAATATCCTATGGCCATCAATATGGAAGCTTGGTCAAAATAAAAGTAGATAATATGCGTCTACAACATACAGCTATTGTTGGTGAAGACCATCCACAGGGAGATACAAAAAAAGCTGCAGAAAAAGAAGTGAAGAAGCATCCTTATGCGATTGTTACAGTGGCAATGGGTGAAGGTGTGGCAAGACTTCTTGAAAGTATTGGAGCTTCCTATGTCATAGAAGGCGGACAAACAATGAACCCTTCTACAGAAGATATCGTAAATGCTGTTAAAAAAGTTGGCGCTGAAAAAGTGTTAATTTTGCCGAATAACAAAAATATTGTCATGGCAGCAGAACAAGCTGCAGAGCTATTAGACATTGAGGCAGCAGTTGTGCCGACTAAGACAATTCCACAAGGTTTGGCGGCGGTTCTTGCTTTCAACCCTGATCAAACAGTTGAAGAAAATAAAAAACATATGGCAAATGCAAGTACGAATGTTAAGTCTGGACAAATCACTTTTGCTGTTCGCGATACGACAATTGATGGCATTGAAATCCATAAAGATGATTTTATGGCCATTAATGAAGGCAGCATTATTCAAGCAACCCCTTCTTTGAAAGTAGCATCAGAGCTTCTGCTTAGCGATATGATTGATGAGGAATCTGAAATCGTAACCGTGCTTTATGGCGAAGACATTAAAAAAGAAACAGCAGACGAATTAGTACATTTCATTGAAGAAAAATATCCTGATGTAGAAGTAGAAGTTCATAACGGCAAACAGCCGCTATATCCTTATATCTTCTCAGTAGAATAAGAAAATAGGACGAAGAACAGCTAAGATGATCGCTTAGCTGTTTTTCTTATGGTGAAACAAAAAAGTTTGGTTAAACGCTAGTATTCGTGTAAAATTGAGATAAAGTTAAACTTAACGCACTAGGGGTTATATGTCTCTTTATGCGAGATTAGTAGTAACAAGGAATCTTACGGACAACTATTCATTTAAGCTTAGATGGGAAGGTATCGTCCGGTAATAATATTGGATAAAACATTCATAAAAATTGGGGAGAAATGATATGAAATATACATCTGTGTTCGATATTATCGGTCCTGTTATGATTGGACCATCATCATCTCATACTGCTGGCGCTGCTCGCATCGGCCGTGTTGCTAGAGATTTATTTGGACGCCTTCCAAAATGGGCAAAGATTCATTTATATGGCTCATTTGCGGAGACATATAAAGGACATGGAACAGACGTAGCAATCATTGGTGGATTGCTAGATTACGAGACATACGACGAACGCATTAAAACAGCATTCCAAGACGCAAAGAATGCCGGTTTGGAATTTGAATTTATACCTGAAACAGATCATACCGAACATCCAAATACAGCCCGGATTGTAATTGGAGATGACGAAACAGAAATGTCAATCGTCGGTATTTCAATCGGTGGAGGTACAATTGAGATAACAGAACTGAATGGATTTCCGCTTCGATTGTCTGGAGGCATGCCTGCTATTTTAGTTGTTCATAATGACCGTGCAGGCTGTATTGCAAATGTGGCGAAATGCCTTGCAGAATATGATATTAATATTGGCCATATGGAAGTATCTCGTAAGGAGAGAGGAAATATGGCGTTAATGGTCATTGAAATTGATCAAAATATTGACCAATCTATAATGGAAGAAATCGAACTTCTACCAAATATCACCAAGGTGACACGCATAAAAAAATAGGAGGAAAAAAAGATGGAAGTCTTATTTCATAATGTAAGAGAATTAGTTGAACGCGCTGAAAATGAAAATAAGCTTATTTCAGAGATCATGATAGAACAAGAGATGTTAATGTCTGAAAGAAGCAGAGAAGAAATTATTGCCCAAATGGAAAATAATTTAAAAGTAATGGAAGAAGCACTTGAGAAGGGTTTAAAAGGCGTAAAGTCTGTTACAGGCTTGACAGGTGGGGATGCCGTTCTTATGCAAAATTATATTCAATCAGGCAAAGGTCTATCAGGGGATATCTTGCTAGATGCTGTTAGCAAAGCTGTAGCGACAAATGAAGTTAATGCGGCAATGGGGACAATATGCGCTACACCAACAGCGGGATCTGCGGGCGTAGTTCCAGGTACACTTTTTGCTGTGAAGAATAAATTAAATCCAACAAAAGAACAAATGGTACGCTATTTGTTCACATCAGGTGCATTTGGTTTTGTGGTTGCCAATAATGCTTCTATTTCTGGTGCAGCGGGCGGTTGCCAAGCAGAAGTTGGCTCAGCTGCAGCTATGGCAGCAGCTGCGATTGTTGAAATGGCTGGTGGTACACCTGCACAAAGTTCGCATGCTTTCGCTATTTCCTTGAAAAATATGCTCGGCCTTGTTTGTGACCCTGTTGCAGGGCTTGTAGAAGTACCGTGCGTGAAGCGTAATGCCATGGGTGCAGCCAATGCGATGGTTGCTGCAGATATGGCTCTAGCTGGCATTACTAGCCGCATTCCAACTGATGAAGTCATTGGTGCCATGTATCGTATTGGTCAAACAATGCCTACTGCACTAAAAGAAACTGCGCAAGGCGGTTTAGCTGCTACACCGACCGGCAAAGCGCTACAAGCAAAAATTTTCGGTGGAGCTGTTTTAGAACGTGGCTAATCTGTTCAGCCCTGTAACAGAGCTGAAAGGTGTGGGTAAGGCTTCTGCTGAAGCATTGCAGGCAATGGGCATTGAAACAGTCGAGAATCTCATTTGGACATTTCCATACCGTCATGAAGACTTTCGCTTAAAAGATATAGCAGAAACGCCTCACAATGAGCGCGTTACTGTAGAAGGGCGCATTGAAAGCGAACCAGCTATACTTTATCTAGGGAAAAATAAGTCTAGAATGCAGCTGCAAGCTTTAGTTGGGCGCCACCTAATTAAACTAGTATTTTTTAACCAAAATTACTTGCGGACTAAATTGTCGCCTGGCATGATTGTGACAGTTACAGGGAAATGGGATCGTGGAAGACAAGTCATCAATGTGAGCAACATTACATTTGGCCCGAAAACAGATCAAGCGGATTTCGAACCTGTTTACAGTTTGAAAGGAAAGCTGTCTCAGAAAAAGTTCAGACAATTTATGAGGCAAGCTTTGGATGATGCCAAAGCGGATCTTCCGGAAACATTACCTGAAAGCATACGTAAGGAGTATAAATTGCTAGATTTGCCGGATGCTTTGGAAGGTGTGCATTTTCCGCAAGATGCTGCTCATGCAAAACAAGCTAGGCGAAGATTTGTTTATGAAGAACTGTTACTTTTCCAAATGAAAATTCAAGCACTCAGAAAAACAAGAAAGCAACAAGAACATGGCATAGAGATCCATTATGATTTAAAAAAAGTACGTCAATTCATCCAATCGCTGCCTTACGAACTGACTCAGGCGCAAAAAAAAGTGGTGAACGAAATCTCTCGTGATTTGTTGATTCCTGAACGTATGAATAGGCTCCTTCAAGGAGATGTTGGGTCTGGGAAAACAGTCGTTTCAGCTATTGCACTTTATTCTGCTGTCACAGCAGGCTTTCAGGGTGCCCTAATGGCGCCCACAGAAATTTTAGCTGAACAGCATGCTGCTTCACTTGATGAATGGCTAAGGCCGTTCGGAGTAGAAGTTGCTCTCTTGTCAGGCTCCATCAAGCAAAAAGCAAGGAAAGAGCTATTACAGAGATTAAAACAAGGCGAAGTTGATATATTAATAGGAACCCATGCGCTTATCCAGCCAGATGTAATGTTCCAACGATTAGGCTTAGTCATTACAGATGAACAGCACAGATTTGGTGTGGAACAAAGAAGGATATTGCGTGAAAAAGGGGAAAATCCTGACGTTCTTTTCATGACAGCAACACCCATTCCTCGTACCCTTTCAATCACAGCATTTGGAGAGATGGATGTATCCATTATCGATGAAATGCCTGCTGGTAGAAAAAAGATTGAAACCAGTTGGGTAAAGCATGAACAATTTGGGCAGGTCCTCCTACAAATGGAGCAAGAGCTCTCTCAAGGCCGTCAAGCATACGTGATTTGCCCGCTCATTGAAGAATCCGACAAACTAGATGTTCAAAATGCAGTTGATGTGTATCAACAATTAATCACTTTATTTAATGGTAAATATAAGGTTGGCTTGATGCATGGCAGATTGCCTGCTCAAGAAAAAGATGCTGTCATGCGAGCGTATAGTGACGGAGAACTGGATGTATTGGTGTCAACGACAGTTGTAGAGGTTGGAGTCAATGTCCCGAACGCCACTTTTATGGTGATTTATGATGCAGAGCGCTTTGGTTTAGCTCAGCTTCATCAATTGAGGGGGCGTGTCGGACGAAGTGATTTTCAGTCTTATTGCGTATTAATTGCCGATCCTAAAAGTGAGGAAGGAAAAGTTCGAATGCATTCAATGACAGAAACGAACGATGGCTTCCAATTGGCAGAAAAAGATTTAGAACTACGTGGTCCTGGCGATTTCTTTGGAAAAAAACAAAGCGGTTTGCCAGAATTTAAGATGGCGGATTTAGTCCACGACTACAGAGCATTAGAGACTGCACGGCAAGACGCAATACAACTAATTAATTCTACTGATTTTTGGCAAGATGATGAATATAGTCCATTGAGAGAGCGTCTACAGGGGTCTGGAGCACTCGATGGCGAGAGAATTGATTAAAAGGATGCAAGGTGGAGTGAAAACAACACTTGCATTCTTTTTTTTATATTTATATACTGATATTAGTACCAAGTGCTAATATTAAGGGGCGACGAAGAATAATATGAAGTACTCCAAGAAAGAACGACAATTATTATTGCAGCAAACCATAACAGACAACCCTTTCATCACAGATGAACAGCTAGCCTCAAAGTTTCATGTAAGCGTTCAAACAATAAGATTGGATCGTATGGAGTTGTCTATCCCTGAATTGCGCGAACGGATTAAAGATGTCGCAGCAAACAATTTTGAAAGTGAAGTAAAGTCCCTGCCGATCGATGAAGTTGTCGGCGACATCATTGATATTGAATTAGATGAAAAAGCCCTATCGATTTTTGATGTGGGTGAAGAACACGTATTTCAACGGAACCGCATTGCGAGGGGGCATCATTTATTTGCGCAAGCCAATTCATTGGCTGTTGCCGTAATTGATGATGATTTAGCTCTCACAGCACATTCTGATATTTACTTTTTAAAGCCGGTAAAAGCAGGGCAACGCGTTATCTCAAAAGCTGTGGTCACAAGCAATGACAAAGAACGAAAACGGACGTTTGTGACAGTAACATCAACAGTTGATGGAAACACAGTTTTTACTGGGGAATTTGAAATGTACCGCACGAAAGGCAGTGAACATAAATGAAGTTAGCCGTAGACGGCATGGGCGGAGATCACGCGCCTAAAGCGATAATTGAAGGCGTATTTCAGGCGCTTGAATCGTCACAGGATTTAGAGGTTTTACTATATGGCCATCAAGAAAAAATGCAGCCATATCTTAAGGAACATCCTCGTTTGAAGGTAATCCATTGCGAAGACATCATTGAAGGTACCGATGAACCTGTAAGAGCAGTACGCCGCAAAAAAGATGCCTCCATGGTTAAAATGGCACAAGCAGTTACGGATGGAGAAGCAGATGCTTGCATTTCTGCCGGTAACACAGGTGCATTGATGGCTGCGGGATTATTTATTGTACATCGGATTGAGGGTATAGACCGTCCAGCATTATCTACTACATTGCCAACGCTTGACGGCAGTGGTTTTGATATGCTCGATCTTGGGTCCAATGCTGATGCAAAACCTGAAAACCTTGTACAGTACGCAATTATGGGAAGCATCTATGCCAAAAAAGTGAGAGGCATTGAAAATCCAACAGTTGGTTTATTGAACATTGGGACAGAGGATAAAAAAGGTAATGATCTGGCTAAGCATGCGTTCCCTCTATTAAAAGAAGCACCAATCAACTTCATTGGCAACGTAGAAGCGCGTGAATTGCTTAATCATGCAGCAGATGTAGTAGTAACAGATGGATTTACAGGCAATATGGTTTTAAAAACGATTGAAGGTACAGCTGGCAATGTCTTTAGTATGCTGAAAGAAGCGTTTATGGCTTCCGCGAAAACAAAAGTAGCAGCATTGCTAATGAAAGATAAATTAAAAGACTTAAAGAGCAAAATGGATTACACCGAATATGGGGGTGCTGCATTATTTGGCCTTAAAGCACCTGTCATAAAAGCTCATGGGTCATCTAATGCACAAGCATTCGCGAGCGCGATACGTCAAGCTCGTCAAATGGTTGAATATAACGTTAGTAAAACAATTGATGAAACAATAACAACAAACGATTAAAAATGAAAGACAAGGGGAGAAAAATATGGTGAAAGTTGCTTTTGTTTTTCCAGGACAAGGCTCTCAAGTTGTAGGAATGGGACAAGAATTCCTTGCAGACAACGAGTCTGAAAATTATTATAAGCAAGCCGACCAATTATTAGGTTTCGAGCTATCCAAACTAATGCTAGAAGGCCCAAAAGAAGATCTCACATTAACATATCATGCTCAGCCTGCATTATTAACAACTGGCGTTATGATTGCTGAACTATTGAAAAAAGAAGGCATACATCCCTCTTATACAGCAGGCCATAGCTTAGGTGAATATGCGGCCTTAGTGACTTCTGATGTGATGTCATTTAAAGATGGTGTGCAAGCAGTACATAAACGCGGCGTATACATGAATGAGGCTGTGCCCGCTGGAGAAGGGGCTATGGCGGCCATTTTAGGTCTTGATCGGTCAGCGTTAAAAGAAGTAACGGATGAAGTCTCTCGAAATGGTGAGTTAGTGCAGTTAGCAAATTTAAACTGCCCAGGACAAATCGTCATTTCTGGAACAGCTAAAGGCGTGGAAGAAGCTTCTTTGAAAGCGAAAGAAGCAGGTGCGAAACGTGCTATTCCGTTAGTAGTGAGTGGTCCGTTCCATTCTGAATTAATGCGCCCCGCATCAGGTGAATTGAAAGAAATGTTGGCAAGCATAGAAATGCAAGATGCAAAAATCCCTGTCATTGCTAATGTCACTGCACAACCTGTAACGAAGAAGCAAGACATCCAATCATTGTTAGTAGAACAATTATACAGTCCTGTTCTGTGGGAAGATTCTGTACGCACATTACTAGAGGCAGGCGTAGATGTCTTTATTGAATGCGGGCCTGGCAAGGTATTGAGTGGTCTTATTAAAAAGGTTGATCGCAAAGTGAAAACATACTGTGTATATGACTTGGCAACGTTAGAGCAAGTTGTAGAAGCTGCGAAGGAGTGGTAGAAATGGCTAATTTAACAGATCAAGTTGCAATTGTCACCGGTGCCTCAAGAGGCATTGGACGTTCGATTGCCCTATATCTAGCAAAACTTGGAGCAAAATTAGTTGTCAATTATAGCGGTAGCAAAGAGAAAGCAGAAGCAGTAGCGAATGAGATCCAAGAAAATGGTGGTACAGCTATAGCAGTACAAGCCAATGTGGCAAATAGTGACGATGTTTCAGCTCTTATGAAAGAAACCATTGATACATTTGGCAGAATCGACATACTAGTTAATAATGCAGGCATTACGCGCGACAATTTACTTATGCGCATGAAAGAAGACGATTGGGATGCCGTAATGAATACCAATTTAAAAGGCGTCTTCCTTTGCACTAAGGCTGTTTCTCGCCAAATGATGAAACAACGTGCTGGTCGTATTGTCAATATCGCGTCTATCGTTGGTGTTTCCGGCAATGCAGGACAAGCAAATTATGTTGCTGCAAAAGCTGGCGTTATAGGTCTGACTAAGACTTCAGCTAAAGAATTGGCTGCGCGTAATATTTATGTCAATGCTGTAGCGCCTGGCTTTATTGATACAGAAATGACGGAAGAATTGCCTGAGAATATTAAAGAACAAATGCTTGGTCAAATTCCGTTAGCTAAGCTAGGTAATCCAGAAGATGTAGCGAAAGTGGTTGCATTCTTGGCGTCCGATGATGCAAGCTATATGACTGGTCAAACTTTGCATGTAGATGGCGGAATGGTCATGTAACTTTAACTATTAATAATTTGATGTTTTTTGTATAATCATTGAGGGGAGGTGAACAATTTGGCAACAGTAATTGAACGTGTAACTAAAGTAGTAGTTGACCGTCTAGGTGTTGATGAAAGCGAAGTGAAGCCAGAAGCTTCTTTCCGCGACGATCTAGGTGCGGATTCACTAGACGTAGTTGAGTTAGTAATGGAATTTGAAGAAGAGTTTGATATGCAAATTGATGATGAGGACGCTGAAAAAATCGGCACTGTAGGCGATGCAGTAAGCTTTATCGAAAGCAAATTAGGCTAATTTTAAGTTTTTAAACACATACTATACTTGAAACTTCCCTTGCAGTATTCTTGCAGGGGAAGTTATATTTTTATCTAGGATTATTCAGCAGCAAAGTCCATACCTTGATTTGTAAGGAAAGCTATGCCAAGATGAGGGACTACTGATTGCTAATCCCTGCCAGAATAACATTGCTAGTGGAGAATCAACTCAGCGCAGCTTTCCTATAATACTTTGCAGATTAGAAAAGAAAAAGGTAAAATAGAGGTGTATGAAATGGAAAATAAGAAGGTTGATAAAAAATGAAAATACAGGGACTCTCGCAGAAGAATGGAGCAATTTCTGAACAATCACGTTTAAAATTTGCTCAATTACAAAAACAATTAGACGTGCATTTTGAGAATGCGAATTTATTGTATAACGCATTTACACATTCATCATTTGTAAATGAGCATCGTAGAAAGCTGTTTGAAGATAACGAACGCCTTGAATTTTTAGGGGACGCCGTGCTAGAACTAACTGTTTCCAAATTTTTATTTTTAAAATTCCCAAAAATGAGTGAGGGTGAGCTGACGAAATTACGTGCAGCGATAGTTTGTGAATCTTCACTTGTTATGTTTGCCAATGAATTAAATTTTGGCGAATTTGTACTGTTGGGTAAAGGAGAAGAAATTACAGGGGGCCGAGAACGCCCAGCATTGCTAGCAGATTGCTTTGAAGCTTTCGTAGGCGCATTATATTTAGATCAAGGATTAGAAACAGTTGTAACATTTTTAGACAAAGTTGTATTCCCTAAAGTGGAGCTCGGTGCTTTTTCACATGTGATGGATTTCAAAAGCCAATTGCAAGAATTAATTCAACAAAATAACTCAGGTACTGTGCAATACGAGATTATAAAAGAAAACGGTCCTGCACATAATCGTACATTTGAGTCAAAAGTTTTGTTGAATGACAAAGAGCTTGGCGTTGGTCATGGCAAATCAAAAAAAGAAGCAGAACAAAAAGCTGCTGAACATGCTATACGTGCATTTAAAGCCCAGTTAGCGAATGATCAGGAGGGTTAATTTTGTTTTTAAAACGACTTGAAGTGATTGGTTTTAAGTCATTTGCTGATCGAGTAGGAATAGATTTCGTACCTGGGGTAACAGCAGTAGTTGGGCCTAACGGTAGTGGGAAGAGCAATGTAACAGACGCTATTCGATGGGTGCTAGGCGAGCAGTCAGCCAAATCATTGCGTGGCATCAAAATGGAAGACATTATTTTTGCCGGCAGTGATTCGCGTAAGCCGCTCAACTTTGCTGAGGTTTCTTTAATTTTAGACAATGAAGACGGACGCTTGCCTATTTCTTACAATGAGGTAAGCGTGACTCGTCGTGTCTATCGTTCTGGTGACAGTGAATATTTATTAAATAAACAGCAATGTCGATTAAAGGATATTACGGATTTGTTTTTGGATTCTGGTTTAGGCAAAGAAGCCTTTTCTATTATCTCTCAAGGACGAGTAGATGAAATTCTCAATAGTCGGCCAGACGACCGCCGTTCTATTTTTGAAGAAGCAGCAGGCGTATTGAAATACAAACAGCGCCGAAAAAAAGCGGAACACAAATTATTTGAAACAGATGATAATTTGCATCGCGTTCTAGACATTTTGCATGAATTAGATAAGAGGATCGAGCCGCTGCATATACAAGCTTCTGCCGCAGAAGATTATTTAAAGATGTCCGGAGAATTGAAGGATATGGATTTAGCTGTTTTAGTTCATGACATGGAGCAGTTAAAACGTTCAATTGAACAGATTGTCAGCGAAAGAAAGAATGTTTTGGCGCAAGAACAAGCCTATTCCAAGCAGATTGCTGAAAAAGAAGAAACTATTACAGCGTTTCGTCAAAAGGTTAGTAATCTCGATTCCTTGTTAGACGAATCACAACATCAATTAGTGGAAGTAAGTGCTGAGGCTGAGCGTTTCGAAGGAAGAAAAGTATTAGTAGCAGAAAAACGAATGAATGCTAATACTCAACTAGAGAAGCTAAAGCAATCCTTACAAAAAGCAGAAGCATCGCTTTCTCATTGGGAACAAGCAAAAGTAACTCGTGAAGGTCAGTTGACGGAGCGCCAAAAGGATCTGCAAGAATTAAAAAGAGCAGTAAAGCAGTTAGAAGACCTTCTCAATCGCTCTTCTTCCGAGATACATGCTGAAATTGAACAATGGAAAAATACCTACATTGATCGCTTAAATGAAGAAGCTACTGTGAAAAATGAAGTTAAAAATATTACGCATTTATTGGCGGAGCAAGCTCAAAATGAAGTGAAGATTTCGAGCCAATCTATTGAGATGGCTGAAGAGCTTCAAGCATTACAAAAAGAGCAACAGCGAACTGTCAAATCGCATGATGAAGTAACAAAAGAAGTTGCTCGAAAATTAGCAGAATATGAAGCTTGCCAAAAAGATGCCAACCATGCCAAAGCACAATATGATAAGCAACAAGAAATGCTTTTTAAAGGATATCAACACCTGCAGCAGCTGAAAGCAAGAAAAGAAACACTTGCGGAGCTAGAGGCAGACTTTTCGGGTTTCTATCAAGGTGTAAAAGCTGTATTGGTCGCACGCGAAAAAAATCAATTGAATGGTATCCACGGAGCGGTAGCTGAACTTATTCACGTAGATGGCGAGTATGCTAAAGCATTAGAAACAGCTTTAGGTGCTGCTATGCAGCATATTGTCACTGAAACAGATGGAGATGCAAGAAAAGCCATCTCATGGCTTAAACAGCAAAAAGCTGGCAGAGCAACTTTTTTGCCTAAAAACGTCATAAAATCTCGCAAAATAGCAGATAGTGTTTTGCAGACTGTCAACACCCATCCTTCTTTTATTAATACGGCGGATGAACTGGCTACTTACAATCCAAGCATAAGGACAATTGCTGAAAGCTTATTAGGCCACGTCCTAGTGGCACGAGATTTACAGGGCGCTTCACAAATAGCTAAAGCTTGTAATTATCGCTATCGCGTTGTGACGTTGGACGGTGATGTAGTAAATACAGGCGGTTCTCTAACAGGGGGTTCCGTTAAACAACAAGCTTCATTGTTTAGCAGAAAAGCAGAATTAGAAGGTTTGTCTGAACAGCTTGTCCAAATGGAGCAATCGATTGGAAAAGCAGAAAAAATTGTAGCTGACTGGAAAAAGCAATTTGAAGAAAAGTCTACCCAGCTTGAAGAATTACGCTTGCAGGGTGAGGAATTGCGTTCCAAAGAAGTTGAATATAGTGCTCACTTGCGTGAAATGGATACTACTATCAAACGGTTATCACTAAGAGTCTCCATGTTCACAGATGAACAGCAAGATGCAACAGGCCGCAAAACAACTCTAGAACAGCAATTAGAAAGCTTTGCAAAACGTCAAAAAGAACTAACAGAAGAACTGGCGGAAATTAATCGTACAGTCGAAGAGTTGAATGCTTTACAACAGCAAAGTGAGACAAAGCGGGATGCCTTGAAAGAAGAATATGCCCTTAAACGTTCTCAACTAGCCGTACTTAATGAACAAGTCACACAGCTAAAAACAGCTGTTGCAGAAGCTGCATCACAAGTTGAACAGGCAAAAGAAGAAGTGAAATATACGTCGAATGAGATGGATTGGCTGCTAAATGGCGGAGATCTAAATGGCCAAAGCGAGGAAGAAATCCAGGAGACCATTGAACGCTTACAAAAACAAAGAGAAACTCTTGTACAAACGGTAGAACGTACTAAAACAGAGCGCATGCAAATGCAGCAACAGGTAGAGCAAATCGACCTCGACTTAAAGGAATTACAACGTGTTCATCAAGGTATGCTTGATGGCATACGAAACTATGAAGTAAAACTAAGTCGTTTAGATGTGGAATATGAAAATTTGGCACAACAAATGGAAACAGATTATGATATAACATTTGAAGATGCCTTATTGCAACATGCCCATGATACAGATATTGAGGCAGCACGACGTAAAGTCAAACTGTTGAAACAATCGATTGCAGAACTTGGGACAGTTAACTTAAGTGCAATTGAGGAATATGCGACTGTTTCGGAACGCCATACATTCCTAACAAATCAACGCAATGATTTATTAGAAGCAAAAGAAACTCTGCACGAGGCA
This sequence comes from Rummeliibacillus sp. TYF-LIM-RU47, assembly GCF_008638315.1. Taxonomy (NCBI): domain Bacteria; kingdom Bacillati; phylum Bacillota; class Bacilli; order Caryophanales; family Caryophanaceae; genus Rummeliibacillus; species Rummeliibacillus sp. TYF-LIM-RU47. The sequence continues at coordinate 831,478 of NZ_VVIR01000001.1, forward strand.
ATTCGTGAAATGGATGAAGAGATGACAAGCCGTTTCAAGGAAACCTTCTTCGAAACGCGTGCACATTTCCAAAGCGTTTTCCGAGAATTATTCGGCGGAGGTCATGCTGATTTAGAATTATTAGATCCTGATAACTTATTAGAAACTGGCATTGAGATTGTTGCCCAACCACCAGGGAAAAAGCTTCAAAGACTTAGCCTGCTTTCTGGGGGAGAAAGAGCTTTAACAGCTATTGCGCTGTTGTTTGCAATCTTAAAAACAAGGCCAGTACCATTCTGTATTCTAGATGAAGTAGAAGCCGCATTAGATGAATCTAATGTCAATCGTTACAGCCAATATCTAAAGCGATATAGCCAAGAAACGCAGTTTATTGTTATTACCCATCGGAAGGGTACAATGGAAGGCGCGGATGTATTGTACGGTATCACAATGCAAGAATCCGGTGTTTCTAAGTTAGTTTCTGTCAAACTAGAACAAGAAGTACCCGTACCAACATAGTACAAAGGAGTGAATAATATGAGCTTTCTAAAACGCATGAAAGAAAAACTCACAGGCGGTCCGAAAAACGACCCTGCTGAAATGGAAGACCTGGAGCAGGGTGGAAAATCGGGAATAGTAGAAGAGGCATCGTCAAATGATATAGATGTCAAAGAAGCGGTAAAGGAAGAACAGGTAGAACAACCTACTGAAGAACAAGAGCACGAAGAAAAACAAGTAGAGAACGTAGAACTAGAAGAAAAAGAAGAATTTGAAGAGGAACAAGAAGTATCCTCCGATGAAGAAGAAAATAAAGAAGAAGCAAAATCAAAATGGGGCTTTTCTGCTTTCTCTATTACGGAAAAATTCAAATCTGGTTTAGCCAAAACGCGTAATTCATTTACCTCTAAGGTAAATGATCTTGTAGCACGCTATCGCCATGTGGATGAAGAATTTTTTGAAGAGCTTGAAGACCTTTTATTGCAAGCTGACGTTGGCATGGAGACCGTGATGGAGCTAACGGAAAAATTGCGTTTTGAAGTACAACGCAAAAATATTAAAAATACAGATGGTATCCAAGCATTGATTTCCGAAAAGCTGGTTGAAATTTATGAACAAGGCGAAGATGATATCACAAGCTTAAATATACAAGAAGATGAATTAACGGTTATTTTGTTTGTTGGCGTCAATGGCGTGGGCAAAACCACAACTATTGGCAAACTTGCTCACCGTTTAAAGCAAGAAGGGAAGTCTGTTATACTCGCTGCCGGCGATACCTTCCGAGCTGGCGCTATAGATCAGTTACAAGTATGGGGAGACCGCGTAGGCGTTGAAGTGATTAAACAGTCAGAAGGGTCAGATCCAGCTGCTGTTATGTATGATGCAATCCGTGCAGCGAAAAATCGTAAAGCAGATGTATTAATTTGCGATACTGCCGGTCGGCTGCAAAATAAAGTAAACTTAATGAATGAGCTGGAAAAGGTTCATCGTGTCATTTCCCGGGAAATTCCGACAGCGCCTCATGAAGTTTTACTTGCACTCGATGCTACAACAGGACAAAATGCTTTACAACAAGCTCAAATATTTAAAGAAGCGACAAATGTTACTGGTATTGTATTAACTAAGCTAGATGGTACAGCAAAAGGCGGTATCGTACTTGCTATTCGCAATAAATTGCATATTCCCGTTAAATTTGTCGGACTTGGAGAACAAATGGATGATTTACAGCCGTTTGACTCTGAGCGATATGTTTACGGCCTTTTCGCGGATGCTTTAGATGAACAACTGGCTGAAGAAAAAGAATAGTTAGTGAAACGCAAGAATGTCGTATGTTCCTACTGCTGCATTCTTGCGTTTTTTGAATGAAAGTCGAAAAGACAAGTAATTTTACTTGACGGATAGTGTTTTTGAAATTAAGATACAGTAGAGTATGTATAATCGAGGGGAGTTTCAGTATGTTACTTGAAAAAACAACACGCATGAACTTTCTCTTTGACTTTTATCAAGCGTTGTTGACGGACAAACAAAGAAGTTATATGCAGCTTTATTACCTAGATGATCACTCATTGGGGGAAATAGCAGAAGCTTATGAGGTGTCACGTCAAGCAGTTTACGATAATATTCGCAGAACTGAAGCGATGCTTGAAGAATATGAAGAAAAACTTCAATTGTTTGAGAAATTCCAAAACCGGCAGAAAATAATAACAAAGCTTTCAAAAAGTATGGCTGATATCCAAGCAGACAGCAAAGAGGTACTATCGCTGATTGAACAGCTTAAAGAATGGGATTAGGAGGCGATTTTATGGCATTTGAAGGTTTAGCGGAGCGGCTCCAAGGAACGATCAATAAGATTAAAGGTAAGGGGAAAGTAAACGAACAAGACGTAAAAGAAATGATGCGCGAAGTTCGTTTTGCTTTAATCGAGGCCGACGTTAACTTAAAAGTGGTTAAAACTTTTATCAAAAAAGTTAGTGAACGTGCTGTAGGTCAGGATGTAATGAAGAGTTTGACACCTGGCCAACAAGTAATCAAAATCGTAAAAGATGAACTGACAGATTTAATGGGCGGAGAACAAAGCCCAATTAAATTTGCAACAAAGCCGCCTACTGTTATTATGATGGTAGGTTTACAAGGTGCCGGTAAAACAACGACCACAGGTAAATTGGCTAATATATTGCGTAAAAAATACAATCGCAAGCCGTTATTGGTGGCAGCGGATGTTTATCGTCCTGCGGCAGTTCAGCAATTGCAAACACTCGGTAAACAGCTTTCGTTGCCTGTTTTTGCTTTAGGTACAGATATTTCGCCTGTAGAAATAGTGCGCCAAGCATTAGAAAAAGCCAAAGAAGAACACCATGATGTTGTCTTGGTCGATACAGCTGGACGATTGCATATCGATGAAAATCTAATGCAGGAATTAAAAGATATCCGTGGCTTAAAGGAACCAGATGAAGTTTTCCTAGTAGTTGATGCCATGACAGGGCAAGATGCTGTAAACGTAGCGGAAAGTTTTAATGAAGCTGTAGGCATTACGGGCGTTATATTGACAAAATTAGATGGTGATACACGTGGTGGTGCGGCGCTTTCTATTCGTTCTGTAACAGAAAAGCCAATTAAATTTGTTGGTATGGGCGAAAAAATGGATGCGCTGGAACAATTCCATCCAGAACGTATGGCTTCTCGTATCCTCGGCATGGGCGACGTTATGACGCTTATAGAAAAAGCTCAGGCTACAGTTGACGAGGATAAGGCTCGAGAGCTTGAGGAAAAGTTTAAAACTCAAAGCTTTACTTTAGATGACTTCTTAGACCAAATGAGCCAAGTGAAAAAATTAGGACCGCTTGATGAAATTTTAAAAATGCTACCTGGCGCAAATAAAATTAAGGGCTTAGAAAACGCGAAGATAGATGACAAACAAATTGGCCATATAGAAGCCATTATATTATCTATGACGCCAGCCGAAAAAACGAACCCTGAAATTATTAATGCCAGCCGTAGAAAAAGAATTGCTAAAGGATCTGGCTCTTCTGTACAAGAAGTCAATCGACTGATTAAGCAGTTTGATGATATGAAGAAGATGATGAAGCAAATGACAGGTATGGCTCAAAAAGGAAAGAAAAAAATGAAACTTCCTGGGTTAGACTCCTTGTTTAAATAAAAAAAATAAGTTAAAATAATGTGTGTTAAGAAAAAACACTTTACAAAGTATTTAAAGCTTGATATCATACTATCTTGTGTGAAACTATTCGGAGGTGCAATTAAAAATGGCAGTTAAAATTCGTTTAAAACGTATGGGAGCAAAAAAATCTCCTTTCTACCGTATCGTAGTTGCTGATTCACGTTCACCACGTGATGGCCGCTCTATCGAAACAATCGGTACTTACAACCCACTAACTTCTCCAGCAGAAGTTAAAATCGACGAAACTAAAGCATTAGCTTGGTTAACAAATGGTGCAAAACCATCTGATACAGTTCGTAACTTGTTCTCAGACCAAGGCATCATGGAAAAATTCCATAACTCTAAAATCGGTAAATAATCGGAGGCGGTCTTATGCAGCAGCTGATCGAGACAATCGTAAAACCTTTAGTCGATTATCCAAACGAAGTGAAGATAACATGTGACGAAAATAATCATCGCATTGTATATAAACTTTCTGTCCACCCTAGTGATATGGGAAAGGTTATTGGCAAGCAAGGACGTGTTGCAAAAGCAGTTCGTACAATTGTTTACTCAGCAGCAGGCAACCATCGCGGCAAGAAAATTTATATCGATATTTTAGATTAATGAAACTAGGAAGGAGCATAATCCCTTCCTAGTTTTATTTTTAACAACTTGTTTTTTCTAAAGTAAATAGGATAAGTATATGTCTTTTTCCTTAAAATTTTGGAGTTCACTGTAAAAGTGAAGCTGTAGAGACTATATTGAAAAGTGGACAAGGGGCTTAGGGTACTTCCTGAGGACATGTAGCTAAACTCACTTCCAAGAGCTGATGATAATTTTTCAATAGTCTCCAATTTTGCTGTAGGGAGCAATAGAGAAAATGGATATAATAAACTAGAGTAAATGTAAAGATCTCATAAATTAAAAGAGGTGAAAAAGATGGAATGGTATAACGTAGGGAAAATTGTTAATACACATGGCATACGCGGCGAAGTGCGCGTCATCTCCCAAACTGACTTTCCAGAAGAAAGATATGCAGTTGGCCAACAACTAGGGCTATTTAGAAAAGGGGATACAAAGCCGCTATTATTGACAGTTGCATCATCCCGCAAGCATAAAAACTTTATTCTTCTTACATTTGAAGGCTATCCTAATATTAATGATGTAGAACCTTTCCGAGACGGCATTTTAAAGGTAAATGAAGAGCAATTAGAAGAAGATGAATTGCAAGATAATGAATTTTATTATCATGAGATTATTGGATGCACGGTTTATAACCAAGAGGGACAAGCTATTGGCCAAGTGAAAGAAATTTTTGAGACAGCTGCCAATGATGTATGGACTGTAAAGGGTGAAGATGGCAAAATGCACTATATCCCTGTAGTTGATGAATTTATAAAAGAAGTAAATATTGAAGAAGGAAAGATTGTGATCGAAGTGATAGAGGGTTTGCTATCATGATGAACATCCATGTACTCTCATTATTTCCCGAAATGTTTACGGGCGTCTTTGGCTCGTCTATTCTAAAAAAGGCGCAAGAGAAAGAAGCAGTCGGACTGTCTGTTACTGACTTTAGAGAATATGCCGTGAATAAACATGCGCAGGTGGATGACTATCCATATGGCGGTGGTGCAGGCATGGTATTGAAACCTGAACCACTTTTTAATGCAGTTGAGGCGCTTTCGAAGGATGGCAAAAAACCACGTGTTATTTTAATGTGCCCTCAGGGTGAACGGTTTACCCAAAAGAAAGCTGAAGAATTGGCCAAAGAAGAAGATTTACTGTTCCTATGTGGTCATTACGAAGGCTACGATGAACGTATAAGAGAACATTTAGTTACAGATGAACTCTCCATAGGCGACTTTGTTTTAACAGGCGGAGAATTGGCTGCTATGACGATTATCGATAGCGTGGTGCGTTTATTGCCAGGAGTGCTTGGCAATGATGATTCGCCCATTTTAGATTCTTTTTCAACAGGAATGTTGGAACATCCTCATTATACACGGCCAGCAGATTTTCGTGGTATGAAGGTGCCGGATGTTCTTTTATCAGGCAACCATGCGAAAATTGAGCAATGGCGTATGGAACAATCGTTAAAACGTACTTTTGAGAGAAGACCGGATTTATTAGTAGATATTGAACTGAGCAAAGAACAAAAAACATATTTAGAAAAACTTAAAAACGGCAAAGCATAAAAGAGAGGATCTCTTGCAATACATCTAAATTTATGATAATATTTGAGATGCATTTTATGAAAATGCCGAATTACGGTGTTCCGCTGTAGCAACCAAAGTGACCTGCAAGAGCATCTGTCCAAGGAGAGAAAACAATGTCAAACATTATTTCAGAAATCACTAAAGACCAACTTCGTACTGACATCCCTGCATTCCGTGCTGGTGATACAGTAAAAATCGACGTTAAAGTAGTCGAAGGTACTCGCGAACGTATCCAAGTATACGAAGGTGTTGTAATTAAACGTCGTGGTGGCGGTATCAGCGAAACTTTCACAGTTCGCAAAATCTCTTATGGCGTTGGAGTTGAACGTACATTCCCATTACACACTCCAAAAATCGCTAAACTAGAAGTTACTCGCCGCGGTAAAGTTCGTCGCGCTAAATTGTACTACCTACGTAATTTACGTGGTAAAGCTGCTCGTATTAAAGAAATTCGATAAGCTTAAATATGTTAAAAGAGAGCTGCATTTTAGCTCTCTTTCTTTTTGCTTCAAACGGCAAATCCCTGTACAATAGATATATAATGGGCACGATTGTGAAACCGCTCTAGATGTATATTCTGGATTAATATCAAGGGGGCATCTTTTTGAAAAAAGAGAAAAAAGAAAAAAATGAGTTGTGGGAATGGACAAAAGCACTTGTGATTGCCTTTGTACTGGCTGCAGGTATCCGTTATTTATTATTTACACCGATTGTTGTGGACGGAGAATCAATGATGCCTACACTCGAAAACGGAGATCGTATGATTGTCAACCGATTTGGCTACCATATTGGTGATATTCAACGCTTCGATATTGTTGTCTTTCATGCTCCTGAGAAAAAAGATTACATTAAACGTATTATTGGATTACCTGGAGATCGATTAATGTATAAAGATGATCAGTTATATATAAATGGTAAAAAGATTGCCGAGCCATATTTAAAGAAATATAAAGAAGAAATCATGGACGGTGGAACCTTAACAGAGGACTTCTCATTAAGGGATACGCCTAATGCAAAAGGTGATACAATCCCGGACGGTTATGTATTCGTTATGGGTGATAATAGACGGTATAGTAAGGATAGCCGGCATATTGGCATTGTACCGATCAGCAAAATTATTGGTAAAACAAACGTTGTCTTTTGGCCACTCGATCAAATGGGCAAAGTAAAATAAGGAGTGAACAAATTGACGATTCAATGGTTTCCTGGGCATATGGCCAAAGCGCGCAGGCAGGTAACAGAAAATCTAAAGCTTGTTGATATTATTTTTGAATTAATTGACGCGCGGCTTCCGATGTCTTCTAGAAATCCTATGCTTGACGAAGTTATTCACCAAAAAACAAGGCTGCTTATTCTAAACAAGGCAGATATGGCAGATGAAGCACAAACAAAAAAGTGGCTGTCATTTTTTGAACAACAGGGCCAAAAAGCAATAGCTATCAATTCTTTAGATAGTAAAGGGCTCAAACAGGTCACAAAGGCAGCGCAAGAACTGTTGGCGGATAAATGGGCTAGAATGAGAGCAAAAGGCCTTAAAACGCGCGCTATCCGTGCCATGATAGTTGGAATACCAAACGTCGGAAAATCGACGCTGATTAACCGACTAGCCAAGAAGAACGTTGCAAAAACAGGTAATACCCCAGGCGTTACAAAATCGCAGCAATGGATTAAGGTTGAAAAAGAACTAGAGTTGCTGGATACTCCGGGGATTCTTTGGCCTAAGTTTGAGGATCAAGAGGTAGGCTATAAATTAGCGCTCACTGGAGCGATTAAAGATGCTATTACCAATATGGATGATTTAGCGATTTATGGCTTGAAATTTTTAAATCAATATTATCCTGGAAGAATGGAAGAACGCTATAAACTTTCACAATTGGATGATGAAATTGTAAAAACCTTTGATCATATCGGCAAGCTACGCCGTGTTATTATCAGCGGAGGCGAGATTGATTATGATCAAGTAGCAGAGCTGATAGTGCGTGATATCAGGGGCCAGCAGCTTGGTAAACTGTCTTTCGATTTTGTAGAAGATTTTGCAACAAAACCATAACCTTTTTTGCCCACAGGCAAAAAAGGTTTTTTTCTGGATTTTTGATAGATTTAGCCGATACATAAGATAACGATTAGGAGAACAAGACATGAGAACAATCAAAAATATTAAAGAAGAATTAGATACTATTGTTGAATGGCAGGAATGGATGGAAGAGTTAAAAGACGATCCGCGGCAAGGAGCAAAAAAAGCCTTGCAGCAATGGTATCGACGCAAAGAGAAAGAAAATGAACTGGCCAAAGAGCATCAAAAGAAAATAGCATTTGACCAGTCGTATAGGCCATATAAACAGGCATTAATTGCAGGCATTGATGAAGCTGGTCGTGGACCGTTGGCAGGGCCGGTAGTAACAGCAGCTGTTATATTGCCAGATGAATGCGACTCATTGATAGGCTTAAACGATTCTAAGCAACTTTCTAAGCAGGCCAGGGAGAAATTCGCAGAGAAAATTCAAGAGTGTGCATTAGCTACAGCGATCCACTTTCAACCAGCTGATATTATTGATGAACTTAATATTTATGAAGCGACAAAACAATCCATGAAGTCCTCGGTTGAAATGCTGCAGATAAAACCCGATTTTGTACTGGCAGATGCCATGACTTTGCCGATTGATATAGAACAAGCTTCCATTATTAAAGGGGATGCCAAAAGTTTGGCGATTGCAGCAGCATCCATATTAGCGAAGACTGCAAGGGATCATTACATGGAGGAAATGGCTGATAAGTACCCATTCTATGGCTTTGAAAAACATGCAGGTTATGGTACTAAGCAGCATCTAGATGCATTAGAACAACATGGCCCTACGCCGATTCATCGAAAGACATTCGAACCGATTAAATCTATTCTTTTAACGAAAGGGTGAAGTGTAGTGAATTATCCATCATTGAACTCAGTTCAATTGGGCCAAACAATGGTTAATAACCAGCAGCCGCTCACACTTAAGCAAGGCCAGGTAATCCATGGTACGATAAAACAACTTTTTCCTAACCAAATGGCAGAAATTCAAATTGGTGGCCAAAAGTTAATCGCAAAATTAGAAATTCCTTTGCAGGCAGGCAATGCGCATTATTTTCAAGTATCAGGGACAGAACCAGATTTACAATTAAAAGTAATATCAAACCCTATGTCATCTGCAATGCCACTAACACAACAAGCAGATCAGCTATTAAATGCACTTGGACTAAATCAAACAACTTCTCTGAAAGAACTAGCTTCATTTTTTCTCAAAAATAATTTGCCGCTGTCGAAAGAACTTTTTTTGCAAGCAGAGGAACTATTGAAAAATTTGCCGGATAATCTAGGAACGAAGGAAGCTTTACAAATTATCCAAAAGCTTTTAGCACATAAGCTGCCTATTCAACAAGATACATTTCAAGCTGTCCTGGAAGGAAATATGAAAACTGGATTTGCAGACCTGTTGAAAAACTTCCAGCAAGTCGTAAAAACGGATGAGACAATCTCCTTGGGCATGAAAAATCAACTACTGAATCAGCTGGAACAAATCAACAATCCTCTTTTAAAGGAAACAGGGGGTATTCTGCTTGGAAAAATGGTAGAAGCCTTATCTTCAGAGCAAACGCTGCCAGAAAATAAAGCGGCTATTTTGCAGGCGTTGAAGGAGGTGGGAGTAATTCCTCGAAATGCGAGGTTGTCTAATTGGCAGCAAGAGATTCTTCAACAACCGGCTAGCAGCGCGGCAACCCCCGTCCCCATAAACAACAAGATGGAACAGCAAATGGAGCTGCGTACAATGGTGAAACTACTTCAAGCGCTAGAGAAGCAGCCGACTACCCAAGATAAGGGACAGCTTATCGGACAAATTCAAACAGCCATTGAAAAGAACACATTACTTACTACAGAACAAAAAAGCAACCTAATTCAATTGGCACAACAATCCATATCAACGAAAGACATAGCCCAAACTAAAGCTGTCATAATCCAATTGCAAGAGCAATTGTTAAAGGTTGCTAGTGAGAATGCGATAGTAAAACCATTTGAAGTAGATGTTAAAGGCATATCAGCTAAGCACCAGCTGCTGCAATTGCTTGGCCAGGGGGATAATTCCGAACGACTTTTCAACCATTTAACAAAGTATACGTTAGAGTCGAAATCAACTCATTTAAGAGGAATGCTACAAGAGACTGAGAATCAATTGGCAAATAATCTAAACGGTAAAGCTATTCAAGCGACTATTAAGGATTTATTCAAGGGACTGGGGCTAAGTTACGAAGCAAAATTAGCTGACGCCTCATCTGACATTCGCGAATTCGCTGAACAACTAAAACCGCAACTAATTGGACTTTTGCAAAATGGAGTGGTATCTGACGCAACTAAAGATTTAGCAAAGCAAGTGTCAGCAAGGCTTGATGGAATGCAGTATTTATCTACTGAATTAGGGCCAGAGCAACAGCTAATCATGCAATTACCACTTAATTTCTTAGGAAGGCAATCAGAGGCAACACTGCAGTGGAGCGGTCGGAAAAGTGCAGATGGAAAGATTGATGCGGATTTTGCACGCATTCTATTTTATTTGCAATTGCACTCATTAAAAGAAACAGTAGTGGACATGCAGGTTCAAAGCAGGATAGTAACTATAAATATCTACAATGACAACGAAGGTCTAAAGAACTTAGCAGCCCCCCTTAAAGCATTGTTAAAAGAAAACCTAGCACGTCATGATTACCAACTGTCCGGTCTCATTTTCAAAGACCAACAGGAAACAGCTAAAAGTAATAGCATCAATCTCTTCCAATCTTCAAGTGCCGGACAAAGGGGAGTTGATTTCAAAATATGACAAAAGAGCCAAGTGTACGCAAGGAAGCGGTTGCCTTAACTTATAATCCCAACCAAGCAGATGCACCTAAAGTGATTGCAAAAGGGAAGGGTCAAATTGCTGAAAAGATTTTAGAGCGGGCAGAAGCCAATCATATTCCCATTCAAAAAGATCCGTCACTTGTTCAATTATTAGGACAGTTAGATCTCAATGAAAGTATACCAGAGGAGCTTTATCAAGCCGTCGCAGAAGTATTTGCATTTATTTACCAGTTAGATCAACTCCATGAAAAGACAAAAATCGACAAAATGTGATAAAGTCTCTTTGTTCTTTCGTAGCACAAATTGTTATTTTTTAAATAAAAAATGTCATAAAATAGAGAATCTCTGGACATTATAGTTTTATTTATATACAATAAACTTGTATTTCAGAATACTAGTATTTGAGAACATGAAGGAATTTAGTTGGGAGGAACAAGGATGAATATCCACGAATATCAAGGGAAAGAGATTCTTCGTAAATATGGGGTAGCTGTTCCTGCTGGTCGGGTTGCTTTCTCGCCAGAAGAAGCAGTAAATATTGCGAAAGAATTAGATTCCAAAGTTACGGTAGTAAAAGCTCAAATTCATGCAGGCGGCCGCGGTAAAGCTGGCGGTGTAAAGATTGCGAAAAACTTAGATGAGGTTCGCTCTTACGCAAAAGAATTATTGGGCAAAGTACTTGTAACACATCAAACCGGCCCAGAAGGAAAAGAAGTAAAACGCCTATACATAGAGGCAGGTTCAGATATTCAAAAAGAATACTATGTAAGTCTTTTAGTTGATCGTGCGACTTCTCGCGTAACATTAATGGGATCTGAAGCAGGCGGTATGGATATCGAGGAAGTTGCTGAAGAAACACCAGAAAAAATATTTAAAGAAGTTATCGATCCAGTAGTAGGTTTAACAGGCTTCCAAGCTAGACGCCTTGCTTTTAATATGAATATCCCTACTAAGTTAATCAATAAAACTGCTAATTTAATGTTAGGTTTATATAAAGCGTTTACAGATAAAGATGCTTCCATCTTAGAAATTAACCCGCTTGCTGTTACAGGAGACGGAGAAGTAATGGCTCTTGATGCCAAATTTAATTTCGACGACAATGCATTGTATCGCCATAAAGATGTTGTCGAATTGCGCGATTTTGATGAAGAAGACCAAAAAGAAATCGAAGCATCAAAGTATGACTTAAACTATGTTACACTTGATGGCAATATTGGTTGTATGGTAAATGGGGCAGGACTGGCTATGTCTACTATGGATACAATCAGCTTTTACGGCGGAAGACCCGCAAACTTCCTGGATGTTGGGGGCGGTGCAACAGCTGAAAAAGTAACAGAGGCATTTAAAATTATCCTTTCAGATCCGAATGTTAAAGGGATCTTTGTCAATATTTTCGGCGGTATTATGAAGTGTGATGTAATCGCTGAAGGTGTCATTGTTGCAGCCAAAGAAGTAGGTCTAAAGGTACCTCTAGTAGTAAGACTTGAGGGTACAAACGTAGAACTAGGCAAAAAATTATTAAATGAATCAGGCTTAGATATAGTTGCAGCAGATTCAATGGCTGATGGCGCTCAAAAAATTGTGGAACTTGTAGGTTAAGAAAGGCGGAATCGGGATGAGTATTTACATCAACAAAGATACAAAAGTATTGGTACAAGGCATTACAGGTTCGACAGCTCTTTTCCATACAAAACAAATGCTTGAGTATGGCACAAAGATCGTAGCTGGTGTAACTCCTGGTAAAGGTGGCACTACAGTTGAAGGAGTTCCTGTATTTAATACGGTTAGCGATGCAGTAGAAAATACAGGTGCAAATGTATCTGTAATTTATGTACCTGCTCCATTTGCGGCAGATGCTATTCTAGAAGCGGTAGATGCCGAATTAGACATGGTTATCTGTATCACTGAACATATTCCAGTACTTGATATGGTTAAAGTTAAACGTTATATGGAAGGCAAGAAAACACGTTTAATCGGACCAAACTGCCCAGGTGTTATCACAGCGGATGAGTGTAAAATTGGTATCATGCCTGGCTATATTCATACAAAAGGCCATGTAGGCGTTGTTTCTCGTTCTGGTACATTGACTTATGAAGCTGTTCATCAATTAACAGTAGAGGGCATTGGACAATCTACTGCTGTTGGTATTGGCGGGGACCCTGTCAATGGTACGGACTTTATCGATGTATTAAAAGAGTTTGAAGCAGATCCAGACACATATGGCGTAATCATGATTGGTGAGATCGGCGGTACTGCTGAAGAAGAAGCTGCTGAATGGGTTAAAGCTAACATGACGAAACCAGTAGTTGGATTTATCGGTGGCCAAACAGCACCTCCAGGAAAACGTATGGGCCATGCCGGCGCTATTATTTCTGGCGGTAAAGGAACAGCTGCTGAAAAAATCAAAACAATGAGAGAGTGCGGTATTGAAGTAGCTGAAACACCAGCTGTTATCGGCGAAACATTTATCCGTGTTATTAAAGAAAAAGGCTTGTACGATAAGTGCAAAACCCATTAATATGTATAGTGTAGCACTTTAAAGTGCTACACTTTTTCATTTCAATGTGAAGGGAGGAAGGTCATGAGTCATTTGACCTTTTCTGAAAGAATACTAGCATTGCATTATGTGTTCCCTGTTCCCCTAAACAGGCTATCATCACTTCTTCAAATAGATTCAAATTTAGATAGAATTGGGCATGCTGAAGTATCTGAATTAGCCATCCTATTAAATATTTCTGTCGATAAAGCTCAAAAATTGCAAAATAATTATTTAAAAACGTTGGAGACCCCACTCCTACAAGCATACAAAGCACATAAAATTATCCCCATACCTTTTAATCATCCCTTATACCCCACCAGATTACTTGCATTATATGACCCGCCAGTAGTACTTTATACAAAAGGCGACTCTGCAATTTTAGAGAATAAACGAAAGATAGCTATTATAGGAGCAAGAAATGCTACTACTTATACAGATAAGGTATTAAACTTCATCGTGCCGCCATTAATAGAGCATGAATTTGTCATTGTCAGTGGTTTGGCAAAAGGTGCTGACCGCAAAGCACATGAAGCAACTATTCGTTTTTCTGGAAAAACAGTAGGGGTACTTGGACATGGATTATTTCATTTATATCCTAAAGAAAATAAAAAACTTGCTGAGCAAATGGAAATAAATCAGCTGCTTATAAGCGAATATCCACCATACGTCAAGCCGCAAAAATGGCATTTCCCTATGCGGAATCGTATCATTAGCGGTTTATCGACGGGAATAGTGGTAACAGAAGCGGCTGAAAAAAGCGGTACTTTAAGCACAATTGATCATGGATTAGAAAATGGCAAAACAATTTTTGCTGTGCCAGGCGATATTACAAATCCGCTTTCCAAAGGGCCGCACAAACTGATTGCAGAAGGAGCAAAACCTATATGGAATGGCTATCAAATAATAGAAGAATTAGAAGAATTTTTACATTCGAAATGAAAAATGGTTGCAAAATTTGATTTTCTGTTATACATTTTGCAACAGGTATTTCTTTTGAAAACTTAAACAGCCTCTCTAAGGGGGAACTTATATGTCGGATTATTTAGTGATAGTGGAATCTCCTGCAAAAGCTAAGACAATTGAACGTTACTTAGGAAAAAAATATAAAGTAAAAGCATCAATTGGTCATGTGCGAGATCTTCCACGCAGTCAGATGGGTATTGATACTGAAAATAATTATGAGCCTAGATATATTACGATTCGCGGTAAAGGCCCTGTACTGCAGGATTTAAAATCAGCTGCGAAAAAAGCAAAAAAAATCTATCTAGCAGCCGATCCCGATCGTGAGGGTGAAGCAATTGCATGGCACTTAGCGCAAGCTTTAAATATTGATATCGAATCAGACTGCAGAGTAGTATTTAATGAAATAACGAAGGATGCAATAAAAGAATCATTTAAACATCCTAGGCCAATTGATATTGATTTAGTAGATGCACAGCAAGCACGCAGAATACTAGACCGTCTCGTAGGTTACAACATAAGCCCTTTATTATGGAAGAAAGTCAAAAAGGGTTTATCAGCAGGACGTGTACAATCGGTTGCATTAAGGCTTATTATTGATCGCGAGAATGAAATTAAAAATTTCCAGCCTGAAGAATACTGGACAATCGAAGGTAATTTCCAAAAAGGAAAAAAACCTTTTGATGCACTCTTTTATGGTAATACCAAAGAAAAAATTAAATTAAAAAATAAAGAAGAAGTTGAAGCGATTTTAGCGAAACTAAATGGCGAAGACTTTGAAATTATTAAAGTAGTTAAACGAGAAAGAAAACGGAATCCTTCACCTGCTTTCACTACCTCATCATTGCAACAAGAAGCAGCTCGAAAGCTAAACTTTAGAGCAAGAAAAACAATGATGCTAGCCCAACAATTGTATGAAGGTATTGACGTAGGTAAAGAAGGTACAGTCGGTTTGATTACATATATGAGAACAGATTCAACTCGTATCTCAGAGACGGCTAAAAAAGAAGCCTTCCAATATATTGATCAAACTTATGGAAATGAGTATACAACGCCGATCAATCAACAGGCGAAGAAATCAGAAAAAGCGCAAGATGCGCATGAGGCAATTCGCCCAACAAGCACTATGCGTCATCCAGATCAACTTAAAACAGTATTGTCACGAGATCAATTAAGATTGTATCGTTTGATTTGGGATCGCTTTGTAGCAAGTCAAATGGCTCCTGCTATTTTAGATACAGTTACGGCAGATTTGCAAAATGGCGATGTTATTTTTAGAGCTTCAGGCTCAAATGTGAAGTTCCCTGGTTTTATGAAGCTTTATATAGAAGGATCAGACGACCAGAAAGAAGAAAAAGACAAACTACTGCCACCGCTTGAAAAGGGAGACGTGGTTAAGAGTCTAGAAATAAATCCAAAACAACATTTTACGCAGCCTCCTCCACGTTTTTCTGAAGCAAGACTTGTAAAAACGCTAGAAGAACTAGGGATCGGCCGTCCTTCAACATACGCCCCTACATTAGATACAATTCAAAAACGGGGATACGTAACGTTAGAAGCTAAACGCTTTGTGCCAACTGAGCTTGGGGAAATAGTACATTCACTCGTACTAGAATTTTTCCCTGATATCATTAATATTGAATTCACTGCTCAAATGGAAAAAGATTTAGACAGTATAGAAGATGGCGATGTAAAATGGAAAAAAATTATCGATGACTTTTTCCGGAAATTCGAAAAAGATCTGCAGCATGCAGAAATTGCAATGGAAAAAGTTGAAATAAAAGATGAACCTGCTGGCGAAGATTGTGAAGTTTGCGGATCGCCAATGGTCTTTAAGCTAGGACGATATGGCAAGTTTATGGCTTGTAGCAATTTCCCAGATTGCCGGAATACTAAAGCTATTGTGAAAGAGATCGGCGTCAAGTGCCCTAAATGTAAAGAGGGCGAGATTGTTGAAAGAAAGAGTAAAACAAAGCGGATTTTTTATGGATGTAACCGCTATCCAGATTGTGACTTTGTCTCTTGGGATAAGCCAATCAATCGTCCTTGTCCAAAATGTAATGAATTATTGGTGGAGAAAAAGATTAAAAAGGGTATTCAAGTCCAATGTACAAATTGCGACTATAAGGAACAACCTACACAATGATGTACTATTAGAAAGCAGGTAAAAAGAGTTATGACAACAATTGTGAATGTTATTGGAGCGGGTTTAGCAGGAAGTGAAGCAGCATGGCAAATTGCAAAAAGAGGCATTAATGTCCGTCTTTTTGAAATGCGTCCTGTGAAACAAACACCAGCCCACCACACGGATAAATTTGCAGAACTTGTTTGCAGCAATTCATTGCGTGCAAATAATCTTACAAATGCTGTTGGCGTTATTAAAGAAGAAATGCGCCAACTAGATTCAATTATCATTGAAGCAGCAGACCAATGCTCAGTACCAGCAGGTGGTGCACTAGCTGTTGACCGCCATGAATTTTCTGGTTATATAACTGAAAAGGTGAAAAATCATCCGCTTGTTGAAGTGGTGAATGAAGAAGTAACAGAGATTCCTGAGGGGATTACTGTTATCGCAACTGGACCATTAACATCACCAGCACTTGCGGATAAAATTAAAGAATTAACAGGCGAAGAATATTTGTACTTTTATGATGCAGCAGCTCCTATTATCGAAAAAGAGAGCATCAATATGGATAAAGTTTATTTAAAATCTCGTTATGATAAAGGAGAAGCAGCATATCTAAACTGTCCTATGACAGAAGAGGAATTCTATGCTTTCCAAAAAGCTTTAGTAGATGCAGAAAAAGCACCGCTAAATGAATTTGAAAAAGAAAAATACTTTGAAGGTTGTATGCCTATTGAAGTAATGGCTGAACGAGGACCTAAAACTATGCTGTTTGGTCCAATGAAACCTGTAGGGTTAGAAGATCCAAAAACAGGAAAAAGACCTTTTGCAGTAGTCCAACTTCGCCAAGATGATGCAGCAGGAACACTTTATAACCTGGTAGGGTTCCAAACGCATTTAAAATGGGGAGCTCAAAAAGAAGTGTTTAGTATGATTCCGGGTTTAGAAAACTTGGAAATTGTACGGTATGGTGTTATGCATCGAAATACTTTTATTAATTCTCCTAAAGCGATGGCAAAGACGTATCAATTAAAAGCACGTCCTACTTTGTTCTTTGCAGGACAAATGACAGGGGTAGAAGGATATGTAGAATCAGCGGGTAGCGGACTCATTGCAGGTATTAATGCTGCTCGGTTAGCACAGCAACAGGACTTGTGTATATTCCCATCTGAAACTGCACTTGGTAGTATGGCTCGTTATATAACAGAGACTGATGCTAAGCATTTCCAACCAATGAATGTTAACTTTGGTTTATTCCCTCCACTAGGAGAAAAGATTAAATCGAAGCAGGAACGCGGAGAGAAACATGCGGAACGTGCGCTAGCAGCGCTAAAACAATTCAAAGAATTAAATACATTATAATTAGTTTGCTAAAGTCCTTAATTGTTGATATACTTTTAAGGGCTTTTTGCTTTGTCAATATTTTTTTGTTTTTTTCTTATTTAAGGTTAATCTATTCCAATTTTAGGCATACTATTAAAAGATCCATTTTGGACACAAAAACGCCATAAATCTACTGAAAATTTCCATATTCTAAGTTGTTAAAAAGTGTTCTTGCTTTATTTAATTCAATGACAGTGGGAGAATACAAAAGAAAGCTTTAGTTTGGAGTGTTTAAATGAACCTACAGTTTGATGATGCACTTGAACAATTTATGACATATATACAGCTTGAAAAGAATTATTCGCCGTTAACAGTCCAAGAATATCGAACAGATTTGCTAGAGTTTTTTTCGTTTCTTCATACTGAAGATGTAAAAGAATTGACGCAAGTTGAATACGTTCATGCAAGGCTTTATATAACAAAATTGTATGAAGAAAAAAAAGCAAGAACCACCGTCTCTAGAAAGATATCATCAATCCGTTCTTTCTTTAGATTTTTAAATAAAGAATATGAAATTGATGATGTAGCATTCCAAGCACTATATCACCCCAAAAAGGAAAAAAGGCTCCCTCACTTTTTTTATGAAGAAGAACTTTCTCAATTATTCCAAGCCAATGAAGGTGAAGATCGGAAATCGCTACGCAATATGGCTATCCTAGAGCTACTCTATGCTACTGGTATCCGTGTGAGCGAGTTGACTTCTCTACAAATAAAAGATATTGACTTTTCCTTAAATATCATTAGAGTGATGGGGAAAGGTAGAAAAGAGCGCTATGTTCCTTTCGGTGAATATGCAGGACATTCACTAACACGGTATATTGAAGAAGCGCGTTCTGCGCTAATGAAGTCGACTAAACACAATTTTGTGTTTGTGAATCTGCGCGGAGGGGCAATCACTTCAAGAGGAATACGCTATATATTAAATGAGATGATTGCAAAAGCAGAACTACATACAACGATTCATCCGCATATGCTTAGACATACTTTTGCTACACATTTATTAAATAACGGAGCTGATCTCCGAACGGTCCAGGAGCTTTTAGGCCATTCCAGTTTATCTTCTACTCAAGTTTATACGCATGTAACGAAAGAACATTTACGAAATACGTATATAAATGCTCATCCACGAGCGTAAAATTTTGAAGGAGGTTTTTTGATGGATTTGCATGCAACCACAATATTCGCTATACAACATAAAGGGGCTAGTGCAATGGCAGGCGATGGCCAAGTCACATTAGGAAATTCTGTTGTAATGAAACATACTGCCAAAAAGGTGCGTCGTTTATATAACGGAAAAGTTCTTGCAGGCTTTGCCGGCTCTGTTGCTGATGCTTTTACGTTGTTTGAAATGTTTGAAAGTCGGTTAATGGAATACAACGGTAATCTTCAGCGTGCAGCTGTTGAAGTAGCTAAGCAATGGCGCGGAGACAAAATGCTGCAAAAGCTTGAAGCTTTGCTCCTTGTCATGAATAACGAAACATTATTGCTTGTATCAGGTTCAGGTGAAGTAATCGAACCGGATGATGGTATCTTAGCGATTGGCTCTGGCGGAAATTATGCTTTATCTGCAGGCAGGGCATTAAAGCAATATGCAGGGGATACATTAACTGCACATGATATTGCAAAAGCATCGCTTGAAATTGCGGCAGATATTTGTGTATTTACAAACCATAATATTATTGTGGAGGACTTAAGCGAATGACATTACAAAAAACGCCAAGAGAAATGTTGGACTATTTGAATCGTTATATTGTTGGTCAGGAACAAGCAAAAAGAGCGGTGTCAGTTGCGCTTCGTAACAGATATCGTAGACAGTTATTGCCGGATGAAATGAAGAATGAAGTAATTCCAAAGAATATTCTAATGATCGGGCCAACAGGCGTCGGAAAAACAGAAATCGCGAGAAGAATCGCACGCTTGGTAAAAGCGCCGTTTTTAAAAGTAGAAGCTACAAAATTCACCGAAGTGGGTTATGTTGGACGAGACGTTGAATCAATGGTAAGAGATTTGGTCGAAATCTCTAATCGACTTGTAAAAGAAGAAAAACAAGAAGAAGTGAAAGAACAGGCTGAAAGATTGGCAAATGACCAAATCGTTAAACTACTTGTGCCTAGCATGAAAAAGAAACAAAATACCCCGAACCCCTTTGAGGCATTATTTGGCCAAAAAGTGGAGGCTTCTGACGATCAGCCGGAAGAAGATACTCAAGTACGTTTGAAAAGATCTCAAATTGCTGATGATTTAAGGAACGGCAAATTAGAGAACGAATGGGTTACGATAGAAGTGACTGAACAGCAAACAGGCATGATGGGAATGATTCCGGGTGGATTTGATATGGGCGGTACAAATATGGGAGATATGCTCTCAAGTTTAATGCCTCAAAAGAAAAAGAAGCGCCGTTTACAAGTAAAAGATGCAAGACGAGCTTTAACCATCGAAGAAGCCAATAAATTGATTGACAGCGATGAGGTAGCGGTAGAAGCCATCCATCGAGCAGAACAAACAGGCATTATCTTTATTGATGAAATTGATAAAGTTGCCACTAAGAGCAATGGAGGCAATAGCGCGAATGTATCGCGT
The DNA here is from genome assembly GCF_008638315.1 of Rummeliibacillus sp. TYF-LIM-RU47. Classification (NCBI taxonomy): domain Bacteria; kingdom Bacillati; phylum Bacillota; class Bacilli; order Caryophanales; family Caryophanaceae; genus Rummeliibacillus; species Rummeliibacillus sp. TYF-LIM-RU47. Next base: position 851,782 of record NZ_VVIR01000001.1, read on the forward strand.
GAAGGCGTACAACGCGATATCTTACCGATTGTAGAAGGATCGACCGTTAATACAAAATATGGTCCAGTACGGACAGATTTTATGTTATTTATTGCGGCAGGAGCTTTTCATATGTCGAAGCCTTCCGATTTAATACCTGAATTGCAAGGTCGTTTCCCAATTCGCGTAGAGCTGGAAAAATTAACGAAAGAAGATTTTATACGGATTCTTAAAGAACCAGACCATTCGTTAATTCTTCAGTATGAAGCGCTTCTTGCTACTGAGGAAATTGAAATTTCATTCACAGACGGAGCAATTGATCGTATTGCAGAAATTGCCACCAATATAAACCAGGATTCAGACAATATTGGAGCGAGACGTCTGCATACAATCCTTGAACGTTTGTTAGAAGAGCTTTCGTTTGAAGCGTCGGATATATCACCGGCCCGTATTGAAATCACAGAAAATTACGTGGACGAAAAACTTAATGAAATTGTCAAGAATAAAGATTTGTCACAATTTATTTTATAGTATATAATCTAATGTATTGCACAAAATTTGAAACCTTTTGAATATTTCAAAAATGAGGTAAAAATTACAGGAGGAACATTCGTAATGAATTTATTAGAAAAAACAAGAAAAATTAACTCTATGCTGCAAGCGTCAGCAGGAAGACAAGTAAACTTCAAAGAGATGGCAGAAGAACTTGGTCAAGTTATTGAGAGTAACGTATATATAGTAAGCCGAAAAGGGAAATTGTTGGGTATTGGTGTAAAACAACAAATTGAAAACGAACGTTTCAAAAAAATGTTAGAAGAGCGTCAATTCCCAGAAGAATACACACGTAAGTTATATGACTTCTCCGAAACAGCTTCGAACTTGGGTGTCTCGGATGAGCACAGTGCATTCCCAGTAGAAGCTCAAGAAATCTTTAAATCAGGTCTAACAACAATCGTGCCAATCAATGGTGGCGGCGAACGTTTGGGCACACTTGTTTTAGCACGTCTTGAAGATAAGTTTGAAGACGACGATTTGATCCTAGCTGAATACGGTGCAACTGTAGTAGGTATGGAAATCTTACGTGAAAAAGCAGAAGAAATTGAAGAAGAAGCTAGAAGCAAAGCAGTTGTTCAAATGGCGATCAATTCATTGTCTTACAGTGAGCTTGAGGCGATCGAGCATATCTTTGAAGAACTAGATGGCTCTGAAGGTTTACTAGTTGCTTCTAAAATTGCTGACCGTGTCGGTATAACGCGTTCAGTGATTGTCAATGCATTGCGTAAGTTAGAATCAGCTGGTGTGATTGAGTCACGTTCTTTAGGTATGAAAGGTACTTATATTAAAGTACTAAACAACAAATTCCTAAATGCTTTAGCAGAAATCAAAATGAGATAAGTTGAAATTTGCTGTTTTGTCCTTAACAGGGGACAAAGCAGCTTTTTTATTTACCCTGCTATTTCCCGGATACTCAAAACCCCTTCTCTCTCTTTGCTATTAAGATACTCCAACCGTAAAAGATTATCAGAATGTGACAAATTAAAATACATAGTTCGCAAAAATACACCAAATTAACTTAAAATGGTATAATATGTGCTATCAACCAGTCTTATAAATTTATTGCTCTCAATATTAAGAATATGACAATTGAAAAAATAAGGAAAAACATTTATAATATTCTTCGTTAGGAAAAAAGGTTTAGTAATATATACTTTGCAAATTTATAAATTTATATACAATTAAACATATTTTCTGCCAAAATTGCTGTATTAAAAGATATACACTATTAAAATAGTGAAAAAGGATTTAGGTAATAAGACCTTTCCTTTATCAAGTTTATTGTATGGGGAAGATTTTTCTGCCAGTAAAAATGGTCTGTTAAACCTATTAAAAATATGATAAATTCGATAGACACTTTATAACATCTTTATTACAATTATAACATCAGAAAATTAGTTGAATTTGACGATTAAAGTCGAATTGAGGTGAATGAATTGAGTATTTTCGACGGAACCCTCTCTAATATTGAGAATGGGTTGTCATATGCAAGTTTAAAACAGAAAACAATCGCTCAAAATATTGCGAATGTAGATACGCCGAATTATAAAGCAAAGGATGTAAGTTTTCACCAAATGCTAGAAGATGCTAAGAATTCTTCGATTCAGGCAAATAAGACCGACTCAAAACATTTTGATTTCCAATCTACAAACCAAACTCCAGGTGTAGTGAACAATAGACAATTAAGCTACAGAAATAATGGGAATAGTGTTGATATGGATAAAGAACAAGCGAGTCTAGCAGAGAATAGTATTTTTTACAATACACTAATTGAACGCGAAAATGGCAAATTGAATTCGCTTCTGACAGTTATTAAGGGAGGCAATTAATCGTGTCAATATTCCAAAGTATGGATACAACGGGATCTGCATTAACTGCGCAGCGTTTGAGAATGGATACTATTTCATCCAATATGGCCAATGTAGATACAACAAGAGCAAAACAAGTTGATGGCAAATGGGTTCCTTACACGCGAAAAACAGTTACTTTAGTTCCAAAAGGAAATTCATTTTCTAACTTCCTTAATAAAGCTGTTGGATCTGATCAAACAGTAGGCAATGGTGTAAAAGTAGCTAGTATCAATGAAGATACAAAGACACCTTATAAACTTGTATATGATCCAACCAACCCAGATGCAAATGAGGATGGATATGTTCAAACGCCAAATATTGATCCATTAAAAGAAATGGTGAATCTAATCTCAGCCACACGCTCGTATGAAGCAAATGTAACGGTTTTTAATGCTAATAAATCTATGCTTTCAAAAGCATTAGAGATAGGAAAATAATCAACCAGGAAGGATGATAAAGATTGGCAATTTCTCAAGTTTCTATTTCACAGCCAGTGCAGCCAACTATGTCTCAAACTGCAATAGAAAAGACTTCAACTAATGAGAAAGAAAACTTTGGTGCTGTTTTAAAAGATGCAATCTCAGCTGTGAATAATAGTCAAGTAGCTTCTGATAATATGACGAATCGGCTTGTCAATGGAGAAAATGTAGAGCTTCATGATGTAATGATTACTGCTCAAAAGGCAAATATCACACTAAACACCGCCCTCCAAATTCGCAATAAAGTAGTAGAAGCGTATCAAGAGATTATGCGAATGACAGTTTAATAGGAATGTTTATTAGAGAGAGAAAACAAAAACATTACCTATAACCGGAGGATCAAAATGAATGAAAGATTAACGAAAATTAAGACTAACTTCAGCCAGTTTTGGAAAAGTAGAACAAAAGTACAAAAAGGTACAATTATCGGTTCTATTTTAGCTGTGCTAATGATAGCTGCAATTATTACTTTCTTTGCTACAAGAGTAACGTATGCCCCTTTATTTTCAGATTTGTCTGCTGCTGAAGTCGGTCAAATCAAAGAACAATTAACTTCTGATGGGGTAAAATTTCAAGTTACTAATGGTGGAACAGCGATAGAAGTGCCAAAAGATCAAGTAGATGATTTAAAGGTTGATTTGGCATCACAAGGATTACCTCAGTCAGGGCAAATTGACTATTCATTCTTCTCCCAAAATGCGGGCTTTGGTATGACAGATAATGAGTTTAATATGCTTAAGCTTGCATCCATGCAAACAGAGCTTGGAAATCTAATGAAGCAAGTAAAGGGCGTTAAAGATGCTAAAGTGATGATTAATTTACCAGAAAAAGGTGTTTTTGTAAGCGATACTCAGCAAGAGGCGAGTGCATCTATTGTATTAAATACTGAACCTGGATATCAATTTACCGAAGCGGAAATTAAAACACTTTATAATCTAGCGTCAAAAAGTATACCGAATTTAAAGCCTGAGAATATTGTGATTACTAACCAGTACTTTGAATACTACGATCTTGGTACTGAAACAGCAGATAGTGGTGATGGTTTATCTGCTACAGGTGCGACAAAACAATTGGCAATCAAAAAACAGATTGAACGTGATTTAGGGCGCCAAGTCCAAACCATGTTAGGCCAGTTAATGGGTCCTGGCAAAGCAGCTGTCAGCGTTACGACTGATATCGACTTTACTCAGGAAAACAGAGAAGAAAATTTAGTAGAACCCGTTGATAAGGACAACATGGCCGGAATCCAAATTAGTGCTCAAAAAATTAACGAGACTTATACAGGAGACGGTGCAGGAGCTGGCGGGACACCTGAAGGAGATTCCAACACAGATAACTTTACTGATTATCAATCTTCAAGCAATGGGAACGGCGACTACGAAAAGAGCGAAGATACTGTCAACTATGAAGTGAATCGTATCAAAAGGAAAATTACAGAAAGCCCATACCGCATACGTGATATCGGAATTCAGGTAATGGTTGAACCTCCAAAAGCAGGCGATCCAACATCATTGCCAGCCGCAACGCAGGACGACATTAAAAATATGCTAGCTTCAATTGTTCGGACATCAATCGATAAGAATGAAGCGGGGCAATTAACGAATCAGCAAATCAATGAAAAAGTCATTGTGGCTGTGGAAAAATTGAATGGAAAAGCTACTGTTCCAACAGCGCAAACTAATTCAATTCCATGGTGGGTTTATGTCATTGGCGGAATCCTTCTTGCTGCAATCGGCATTTTAGTCTTCTTTATTTTACGTTCTAGAAGACAGACGGAAGAGGAAGAAGAATACGATTACTATGAAGAGGAAATTGATGTAGACGATATATCTGAAGAAAAAGAGACTGAAACGACATTACGCCGAAAGCAGCTAGAAAGAATGGCGAAAGACAAGCCGGAGGAATTTGCAAAATTGCTTAGAACATGGATAACGGAAGATTAATAGGGGGAATTAGCTGTGAACAAGAAAGATAAAGATTTAACTGGAAAACAAAAAGCAGCACTCCTGTTAATTTCCTTAGGACCAGAGGTTTCGGCTGCTGTTTATAAACATCTAAATGAAGAAGAAATTGAGAGACTGACACTTGAAATTTCAAGCGTAAAAAAAGTGGAACCAGAAGCAAAAGAAGAGATTATAGAAGAATTTCATAATATTGCGTTAGCTCAGGATTATATATCCCAAGGCGGGATAGGCTATGCGAAAACTGTTTTAGAGAAAGCACTGGGCAATGACCAAGCACAAGCGATTATTAATCGATTGACATCTTCTCTTCAAGTAAGACCATTTGATTTTGCTAGAAGAACGGATCCGGCTCAAATATTTAACTTTATCCAAAATGAACACCCTCAAACGATTGCATTAATTCTATCTTATTTAGAACCACAGCAAGCGGGAGTGATACTGTCATCATTGCCACAGGAAGTTCAAGCAGATATTGCCAAGCGTATTGCTACAATGGAATCTACCTCACCGGAAGTCATCAGTGAGATTGAATCAGTACTTGAGCGGAAGCTTTCTTCAACTGTAACGCAAGATTACACGGAAACAGGTGGAGTAGATGCTGTAGTAGAAGTCTTAAATGGTGTAGATCGTCAAACCGAAAAAACCATTTTGGATGCATTAGAAATCCAGGATCCAGAGCTTGCTGAAGAGATTAAAAAGCGTATGTTTGTATTCGAAGATATTGTTACGCTTGATAATCGTTCCATTCAACGTGTTATCCGCGATTGTGAAAATGAAGATTTGCTTCTTTCATTAAAAGTATCAAGTGACGAAGTAAAAGAAATTATCTTTAAAAATATGTCACAGCGGATGGCAGAAACATTTAAAGAGGAAATGGACGTTATGGGACCAGTGCGGTTAAGAGATGTGGAAGAAGCGCAGTCCCGAATTGTTGCAGTGATTAGACGATTAGAAGATGCAGGAGAAATAATTGTCGCACGTGGTGGAGGAGATGACGTTATTGTCTAAAATTATTCGTTTTGACAATCCTGAAAGCTCTAAAGAAATATTCCGCACAATTGAAATTAAAGACTTGTTTACACATCAAAGCACAGAGAATATAGAAGTTACGCCTGAAAGTCTATTTGAAGAAAGAGAACGTCTCCTAGATGACGCACGCCAAGAAATTGAGCGAGAAAGAGAGATGTTTGAGCAGTTTCGATTAGTTGCACAACAAGAGATAGAAGATGCAAAAGCAAACTGGGAACAAGAAAAGATGGAATTGCAGCAACAAGCATATGAAGAGGGCTTTCAGCAAGGTATTGAAGAAGGCCGTTTGAAAGCTGAATCTAATATGAGTGAAGCTATTCAATTGGCGAATGATACTGTACTCCAAGCAAAATCACATGCACAGCAATATTTACAAGAACAGGAAGCTGTTATCTTGAATATCGCAATTAATGCTGCAGAAAAGATTTTAGGAACTGTACTAGAGGAAAATGAAGAACGTTATATGGATATAGTACGCAGAGGCTTAAAAGAAGCGAGAGAGATGAAAGAAATTAAAATCTATACATCTTTAGCATATTACGAATTGGTATCTGCACATATAGACGAGCTAAAAGCCATGTTTCCTGTAGGTGTTCCTGTCATGGTATTTGTAGATGAGGATCTTGCTAATACAGATTCTTATATTGAAACAAATCACGGAAGAATTATGGTAGGCATTGATCAACAATTAAACGAGCTGAGACTTAAACTTGTAGAAATCTTAGAAAGTGTGGATTGATTCATGAAAGCAGCAGAATTAATGAAACATATATCTGGAATCCAAACCTTTAAAAAGTTTGGAAGGGTTACACGTGTTGTTGGCTTAATGATTGAATCACAAGGACCTGAAAGCTCTATAGGTGATGTATGTAAAATTCATGTAAATACTGTGAAACATGGACATCAAGAAATTCTTGCTGAAGTAGTCGGGTTTAAAGATGAAATTGTGGTATTAATGCCATACACCTCACTTCGTGAAATTTCGATAGGCTGTTTAGTTGAAGGAACAAATGCACCACTTGAAATAAAAGTAGGGCCAGAATTGATTGGCAAGGTGTTAGATTCCATGGGTCGTCCAATAGATGGAGCAAAATTGCCGAAGGGGCTATCGACAGTTCCAACGGAAGAAGATCCCCCTAATCCTTTAACTAGGCCACCTATCAATGAAACATTGGAAGTAGGCGTAAAAGCGATTGATGGGATGCTAACAGTTGGAAAAGGCCAGAGAGTGGGCATTTTTGCTGGCTCTGGTGTAGGTAAGTCCACATTGCTCGGTATGATTGCAAGAAATACAAAAGCGGATCTAAACGTTATTGCATTAATTGGAGAACGAGGTCGTGAAGTAAGAGAGTTTATTGAGCGAGATTTAGGACCAGAAGGACTTAAGCGGTCAATTGTAATTGCCGCTACATCAGATCAGCCAGCGTTGATGCGTATCAAAGGCGCATTTACCGCAACAGCTATTGCAGAATATTTCCGTAATAAGGGGATGAGCGTTATGCTCATGATGGACTCTGTTACACGAGTGGCGATGGCACAGCGTGAAATAGGCCTAGCTACGGGTGAACCACCTGCACAAAAAGGTTACACGCCGTCTGTCTTTGCTATTTTACCTAAATTGCTTGAACGGACAGGAACTAATGAATTTGGCTCTATTACAGCGTTCTATACCGTGCTAGTTGATGGTGATGATATGAATGAGCCAATTGCCGATACAGTGCGAGGGATTTTAGACGGCCACATTGTTTTGGACAGGGCTTTGGCAAATAAAGGGCAATACCCAGCAATTAATGTGTTAAAAAGTGTGAGTCGCTTAATGAATCATATTGCAGATAAAGAACATGTAAAAGCTGCAGAACATATCAGAGAACTTTATTTTACTTATGATAAATCAGAAGACTTAATCAATATTGGCGCTTATAAAAAAGGTACTTCTAGAGAAATCGACGAAGCGATTTACAATGAGCCTCTGATTACCTCTTACTTAAAACAAGGGTTTATGGATAAAATCAGCATGCAAGACAGTGTAGAAGAATTAGTGAAACTATCGAATGGCGGTGCAAGGTAGATGCAAGCTTATCAATATCGTTTTGATAAAGTAATGACAGTAAAACAGCAAGAAAAAAACCAAACAGAAATTGCCTTTAAAGATGCGCAGAAGTCATTTGAAGATATAGCTACAAAATTATATACACTTTTAAAGAAGAAAGAGGATTTAATAGAGTACCATGAAAAAAAACTTTTAAGTGGCGCAAGTATTAATGAAATGCGCCATCATACAAAGTTTTTGGAAAGTATCGAACGTTCTATTGCTGAGACCCAACAGAAAGTTGTACTTGCCCGTTCAAAAATGGAATGGCATAAAGATAAATTATTAGAAACTTCTTTAGAATATCGAAAATATGAAAAAATGAAAGAAAAAGATTATCGCAGTTATATGAAAGAACAAGATCGTCTAGAGTTAATTCAGTTGGACGAGCTATCTTCTATAGCTTATTACAACAAAGAAATCAGGTGAATATATGGCAAAGCAAAAGCCCAAAAAAAGAAGTGTACCTCAACAGAGCAATGAACAAACAATAGAAGAAAAAAACCCTGGTTTTTTCCAAAAGTTATTTTTTTGGGTCATTATTCCACTGCTATTTGTGTCTGCTGTGCTCCTGATTGTGGCAGAAGTTAGCGGAATTAATGTGTTTGAAAAAGCAAAAAATATGACAATTTCTTCTTCGCAAGACAATGAAGAGAATTTAACGAAAAGAAATTCACAAAATGAAAAGCAAATAGCCGATTTAAAAGCACAGCTCCAAGAAAAAGAAGCTGAAATAGCGAAGATGCAAGGTGAAATAGAAGATGCTAATAGTACAACTTCTAAAATGTCGATTGAAAAGCATCGTCTAGAAGTGCAATTAAAGAAGGCGGAAAACAATAAAAGTGAAACAACAAAGGAATTTGGCGATATTGTTACAACATACGAGAAAATGGCGCCAAAATCAGCTGCACCTGTTATAACAAACATGAAAGATAAAGATGCATTAAAAATCTTAACCAATCTTAAGCCGGATACACTCGCAGCTATTTTAGAAAAAATGCCAGCTGATAATGCTGCTCACTATACTTCGCTTTTATCCAAAAATTAGCACGAGCATGTTCCGCATGTTTTCGATGAGAGGAGGTGAACACATTGAATATTGACCGATTAGATTTAATTCAACCAGTAAAAGTAGAAAATGAAGGAACCAAACCTCAACAACAATCGGAGAGGAATTCCGGCTTTTTAAATGAACTGACCACAGCGACAGAAAAGACTGCAAGTAAAACTGAGTCAAATGTTGTTGAGATACCTAAAGAAGATGAAGAAAAAAATACTTTTCGTGTAAATTTGCAACAAGGTCTAGAAGGATTGTTAGGCGCAAGCCTAAAGCTTTCAAAAACACAGGCTCAAGTTGAAAGTAATGAAGTAAAACCAGATGATTTGATGCCAATTTTGCAAACAAACACGTTAGAAGAACTTGGTCAGCTCTTAAATGTAAAAATAGATGAAGATGAACTAACAAACGGACCATTAACGTTAGATAAAATACTTTCTTCACTAGGAATTCAAAATGAAGAGTTCCAAAAGACAATCAAACAATTAACAGAAGATGATGCAAAAGCACAGGACATTTGGGACTTGTTAGCTTCACTTGATCAGAACGCCTATTCTTTTATCCAAAAAATTGTCTCTTCTATTAATGGAGGAAAGGCTCCTGAATTGCCAAAGGCGCAAACATCAGAGTTACTCAAAGTTTTGAAAGTAGTAGCATTGGTTTCACAGAAAACAGATATGACGGTAAAGCAAGAATATTTAACATATCAAGCAAAAGAAATACTAAATGTTATTGCTGAAAAAGCAGGCCAACAAGCTGAACAAAGTAAAACTTCGAAGCTTACGTTGCCTAAATTGCAAAACACGCAAGATATGAATATAAAAACGAACTTAGAAGCGGCAGCAAATAATCAAGCAAGTACTGTTCAGCCGTTAACAAAAGAAATTACTTCTAACCATACAATTTCAATAGCTTTACCCGATAATAAAGCAGGGCAAGCTGAAACATTTGTGAAGGAATTCCAATCAATAATCGAACGAATGCAAATTTCAAAAAATATGGCTGGTACTAAACTGTTAATTAAGCTATATCCCGAAAACTTAGGATCCATTCGGGTAGAACTCTCTCAAAAAGATGGGTTACTGACAGCTCGTTTTCTAGCATCTACTGCTATTGGTAAGGACATGCTTGAAAGCCAAATACAGCAATTAAAGCAAGGGCTAGTCAATCAGCATATCCAATTAGATCGAATTGATGTGGCGCAAGCTTTGAGTGAGCCAGCAAGAAATGAAAAGGGCCAACAACAATTCCAGCAACAATCCTTTAAACAGCAAACAAATGACGATCAGCAGCAACCAGAAGAAAAAGAAGAGAGATCAAGCTTTGAGGATTTCTTAATGGAAATGGAGGTTTAATTATTGGAAGATGCTAAGGTGAATAATCAGTCTGTTAACACGAATTACTATTTATCCAATAAAAAAAATTCAACGAAGCAAACGGGTAATAGTTCATTAGACAAAGATGCTTTTTTGCAGCTTCTTGTGACACAGTTGCAAAATCAAGACCCGACAAGTCCAATGGATGATAAAGAATTCATCTCGCAAATGGCTCAATTTTCTTCATTAGAACAGATGCAAAATGTCGCCAAATCGATTGATTCTTTGTCAACCATCGCTCAACAATCGCAGCTTATGCAATACAACAGTTTTATTGGCAAAAGTGTTAATTGGCATGAAATAACGTCAAAAACGGATGAGGATGGCAAGCCTATCATCAATTCGGGTACGGGCGTTGTCAGTAAAATAACCTATGATGGTGATTCTGTGTTCTTAACTCTAGCAGACGGTAAAAAATTAACTCCTGCTAATATTTCTGAAGTAGTAGGTGATTCATCAACGGGTTCTGTTCCAAACTACTCAAGTTCCCTTGTTGAAGCTAGTATGCTAATAGGAAAAAATGTAACTTATAAAGATGAAAATGGTGATACAGATAAAACTGGCCAAATACAATCTGTGAAGAAATCAACTAATGGGGCTGTCATGTTTGTTTTATCTGATGGAAAAGAGATAAAAGAAGATCAGTTTACCTCTATCTCTGCCTAGGGAGGAGTAAATATGACGAAAATCAACTTTATCCCTCAACCATATCCGTTGCAAAAAGGTTTGCCGCCGAGAAATGTTCAAACAACAAAGCAAACATCAATCCAATCTTTTGGGGATCTTTTGGCAGAGCAGACAAATGGTCAGCTGAAAATTAGTAAGCATGCATCGAATAGGCTCAATGAACGCAATATTCATATTGATGAAAAGCAGTGGGCCAAAATTTCATCTAAAGTACAGGAAGCTAAAGCCAAGGGAGTCAATGAATCACTTGTTTTACTGAATAACGCTGCACTAATCGTCAGCGCGAAAAATGCAACCGTCATTACAGCCATGGACTTACAAGAAGCAGAAAATCAATTATTTACTAATATTAACGGAGCTATAGTGCTAAGCTAGGCAGGACCAGAAATGGATGCTTATGTATTGCCGAATGACAGAGGCAATACGCTTACTATGAAGGGAGAAAACATATTATGTTACGATCTATGTATTCAGGAATTAGCGGTCTTAAAAACTTTCAAACTAAATTAGATGTAATCGGCAATAACATTGCTAATGTAAACACGTACGGCTTTAAAAAAGGGCGAGTTGTTTTTAAAGACTTAATCTCACAAACTACTCAAGGAGCCACAGCACCTGGAGATAATTTAGGTGGTGTGAATCCAAAACAAGTAGGACTTGGCTCTCAAATCGCTACCATCGATACAATCCATGATGCAGGCTCTATGCAGACAACAGGTCGGACATTAGATGTCGCGATTGCAGGCGATGGCTACTTTGTCGTGAAAGATGGAGAAAATGAATATTATACAAGAGCAGGTAACTTTTATTTAGATAGCAATGGAACATTAGTAACAGGGGATGGGAAAAAAGTGGAAGTAGGAGGGGAAGTATCAATACCTACAACGGCAACACAGATAACAATAGGTAAAGATGGAACGGTCTCTTATATGGAAAATAATACACTGGTACAAGCTGGTCAAATTCAGATTGCTCGATTTGCGAACCCTGCTGGATTAACAAAAGTAGGCGGTAACTACTTCCAAGCGTCTAATAACTCTGGTGAAGCTCAAATCGGTAATCCGAACGAAGAAGGAAGAGGAACTATTGAATCTAGTTTCCTTGAAATGTCCAATGTAGATTTATCTGAAGAGTTTACGGAAATGATTGTAGCTCAACGTGGTTTCCAAGCAAATTCCCGTATTATCACTACGTCTGATGAAATCCTACAAGAACTAGTGAATTTAAAACGATAATATAGTTAGAACAATTTTAAAATGAGGAGGGGGCTGGGCCGGCTCTATTCACCCGGCCCTTATATCCTATGATTTCTTTAACAAAGCTTAATAAAAAAGCATTTTCATTGAATGCTTTATACATAGAATCGGTCGAAGAGTTTCCTGATACAACCATCACGTTAACAACTGGGCGAAAATATGTGGTATTAGAATCCAAAGAAGAAGTACAACGCAAAATAATCGCGTTTTACCGCTCGGTTCAACTTTTATCAAACCCGCATCTAAGAGGTGAGAAAGATGAAGAAGAATAAACTACTAACAATCATGTTGATTATCCTTGTTTCCATTACATTGTTAGGTGTTGTCGCTGTAGTTGTTGTGACACAATTAAATAAAGGGGCAGAGCCTAAAGTGGAAAGTATTGATGATGTCGTAGCATCATCGGTAGATATTGAAGAAATTACTACCAATATTAAAGAAGATAATTATGTTAAAATTGCTTTAAAAATACAAACATCAAATAAAGATGCAGCAGCAGAATTAACAAAACGTGATTTTCAAGTGAAAAGCATCCTTATTGATGAGCTTTCTGAAATGTCCAGAGAAGATTTGGAAGGTAAGAAAGGCAAAGAATTATTGGAAAGTACTTTAAAAACAAAAATTAATGAATTAATGCAAGAAGGAGAAGTTCAGCAAGTATATATAACTTCTTATATTATTCAATAAAATTTCTTAATTTACTTTGCCGGAAATAGACATTAAAAGCTTTATTTAATTTGTTTGGAGGTGATCGAATGGCAGGAGATGTGTTATCGCAATCTGAAATTGATGCACTGCTATCAGCTTTGTCTACAGGAGAGATGTCAGCAGATGATATTAAGAAGGAAGAGGAAGCGAAAAAGGTAAAAGTATATGATTTTAAACGTGCACTTCGTTTTTCGAAAGATCAAATTCGCAGTTTAACACGTATACATGAAAATTTTGCACGTTTGCTTACCACTTTCTTTTCTGCTCAGCTTAGAACATATGTACAAATTACTGTTGCATCCGTAGACCAAATCCCATTCGAAGAATTTATCAGATCCATTCCGAATATGACGTTGATTAATGTATTTGAGGTACCTCCGTTAGACGGTAATATCTTAATGGAGATCAATCCAAATATCGCATATTCTATGTTGGATCGTTTAATGGGAGGAAGCGGCTCAAGCCATAGTAATGTAGATAACCTCACTGAGATTGAAACGAAAATTATGACAAACCTTTTTGAGCGTTCTTTTGATAATTTAAGAGAAGCATGGGCCAATATAGCAGACATTGACCCCATATTAAATGAATTGGAAGTTAATCCGCAATTTTTACAAATGATATCACCGAATGAAACGGTGGTCGTCATTTCTTTTAACTCTATAATAGGTGAAACAAGTGGCATGATTAATATTTGTATACCACATGTTGTCTTGGAGCCCATTGTTCCAAACCTATCTGTCCGCTACTGGATGCAATCTAATAAAGCAGATGTTTCACCAGAACAAACCGCGATTATTGAAAAGAGGGTGAAACAATCTGAATTAGAAGTGGTAGCTCAGCTAGGTGATACTGATATTAGCATTGAAGATTTTCTCACACTTCAATATGGTGATGTGTTGCAGTTAGATCAAAAAATTAGCGATCCGTTAACTTTAAGTGTTGGAGGAATCCCTAAATTTACAATACAGCCTGGTACCATTAAGAAAAGAATGGCTGTCCAAATTATTGATTCTTTGAAAGGAGGAGACGACGATGAGTGATGACATGTTGTCGCAAGAAGAAATTGAAGCCCTACTGAGAGGTGAGTCAATTAATAATAACGATGATAACGTCGATAATGATGCTTCAGCGACCGAAACGTATAATGTGACAGACTATTTAGATCCAATGTCACAAGATGCGCTTGGCGAAATTGGAAACATTTCATTTGGTAGCTCAGCTACTGCCCTTTCATCATTATTGGGCCAGAAAGTTGAAATTACAACACCATCTATTACGATGATTAACCGCACGAATCTTGAAGCGGAATTCCCTCACCCGTATGTAGCTATTCAGGTCGAATATACTACTGGTTTAATAGGAATGAATTTATTAGTCATTAAACAATCAGATGCAGCAATTATTGCTGATTTGATGTTAGGAGGGGACGGGCAAGCACCCGCCGAAGATCTAGGAGAGATTCATTTGAGTGCAGTGCAAGAAGCAATGAACCAAATGATGGGTTCTGCTGCTACGTCAATGTCTACTATCTTTAATAAAAAAGTAGATATTTCACCGCCGATGATTGACCTCATGAATATCTCTAACAATGAGGGGACAGAAAATATTCCAACAGATGAATTGCTCGTAAAAGTCTCATTTAGATTAAAGATTGGCAATTTAATAGATTCAAATATTATGCAGTTACTGCCTTTAGAGTTTAGTAAATCTCTTGTCCATCAATTAATGAATCCTGAACAGGAAGAATCGGCTGTAACGGCGACAGAACTTCCCGAAACAACGATGCAGCATCAGCAAGAGGAAATTCATGCTGCACCAGTTAATACACAGCAAGAAGAACGACCAGTACAACAAAATACACAACCGCCGATGAATCATCAGCAGACACAAGAAGAGCCGTATATGATACAAGCGCGAGAACAGAGACAACCTGCAAACGTACAGCAAGCACAATTTGCTAGCTTTGAAAATACGAATTTGAAACAATCAGAAGCTAGAAATTTAGATATGTTGCTTGACATACCATTGCAAGTTACTGTTGAATTAGGTCGTACGAAACGTTCTGTAAAGGAAATTTTAGAACTAGCTAGCGGTTCCATTATAGAGCTGGATAAATTAGCTGGTGAACCAGTTGATATCCTAGTCAATAGTCGTCTAATTGCAAAAGGAGAAGTAGTTGTAATTGACGAGAATTTCGGTGTGCGTATTACAGATATCTTAAGCAAAGCAGACCGGCTCAATAATCTGAAATAGAAGTAAACGGGGGAATAAGAATGTCAAAACGTATTTTAATTGTAGATGACGCAGCATTTATGCGAATGATGATCAAGGATATCCTAACGAAGAATGGGTTTGAGGTTGTCGGAGAAGCTGGAGATGGAGCACAAGCTGTCGAAAAGTATGCCGAGTTAAAACCCGATTTAGTCACAATGGATATTACAATGCCTGAAATGGACGGCATTGCTGCATTGAAAGAAATTAAACAAAAAGATCCTAGTGCTATTATTATCATGTGTTCAGCTATGGGACAACAAGCTATGGTAATCGATGCAATTCAAGCGGGTGCAAAAGACTTTATCGTTAAGCCTTTCCAAGCAGATCGTGTAATCGAAGCTATCCAAAAAGCGTTAGGTTAAGTAAATGCGCTCTAAGTTACTTCTAAAAATAATGTTATATTTGACGGCATTATTTTTAATTACAAACCTTACTACGCCACATGTATCTATTGTTCATGCAGCATCGCATGATTCAGTTGATGATTGTTTGAAAAACCGGGATACATGTAAGAATGATACTTTGGCGCCTGTCTCGGATGATGATTCCGGGACAGCTGTCGGTTTGTCGGCATGGGATTATATTAAAATGATGCTAGCTCTCGGCTTTGTAGTAGTCCTCCTTTACGGGGTGCTAAAGCTTGTGAACAGTCGAAATAGTAAATATCAACAAAATCAACTTATGCAAAATTTAGGTGGCATTTCATTAGGGCAGCAAAAATCTGTACAGCTCTTAAAAGTTGGACAAGCGCTCTATATTGTAGGCGTTGGCGAAAATGTTAATATGCTGAAAGAAGTGACGGACCAAAATGAGAAAGAACGTCTGCTAGAACTATACAATGAACGGCAGGAACGTTCCTCACAAATGCCATATATACTGGAACTTTTAAACAAAAAAAAGGGACGGAAAAATAACCATCAAAAGGATCTTGCAAATCTGGACTTCAAAGGAGAATTAGAAGAACAGTTGCAAGAAATGAAAGAGCATCGCAATCAACAACTAGAAGAATGGAAACAAAAGGAGAGTAGAAAAAATGAATGATTTTATCCATTATTTCTCTGATAGTGATCCTTCCAATGTTTCATCTTCTGTAAAGCTATTGCTTACGCTGACAGTTTTATCTTTAGCACCAAGCATTTTAATTTTAATGACCTGCTTTACTAGAATCGTCATTATTTTATCGTTTGTGCGTACAGCTCTAGCCACACAACAAATGCCACCAAATCAGGTGATTGTTGGTTTAGCGCTATTTTTAACTTTTTTCATTATGGCACCTACATTTCAGGATGTTAATAAACATGCATTGCAACCATTATTTGATGAAAAGATAACATTAGATGAAGCATACTCAAAAGCTAGCAAACCATTTAAAGAGTTTATGAGCAAGCATACGAGACAGAAAGATTTAGACCTATTCTTAAAGTATTCTGGTGCGAAGGAACGTCCAAAAACGATTGAGGATATTCCACTTACAACAATGGTGCCTGCTTACACCATCAGTGAATTAAAAACAGCCTTTCAAATGGGTTTTATGATCTTCATTCCGTTTTTAGTTATTGATATGATTGTTGCAAGTATATTAATGTCCATGGGGATGATGATGTTACCGCCAGTTATGATTTCATTGCCATTTAAGATATTGTTATTCGTTTTGGTAGATGGTTGGTACCTGGTAGTAAAATCGCTTTTAGAAAGTTTTTAGGGGATGAGTATATATGTCAGCTGAAATGGTAATTAAAGTCGCGGAAGAATCAATTAAAATCATATTGCTCGTCTCAGGACCACTTTTGCTTGTAGCACTTGTCACAGGGCTTTTGGTTAGTATTTTCCAAGCTACAACCCAAATACAAGAACAAACGCTAGCTTTTGTGCCGAAAATTGTCGCTGTGTTAGTGGCCCTTATTTTTTTTGGCCCTTGGATGCTTACAAAAATGACATCCTTTACGAAAGACATTATTGCAAATCTCGGCCGCTTTATAGGGTGATTTGATGGAAGAACTATTACCTAAAATAAGCGTATTATTGCTCATACTTGTTCGGATATCTTCTTTTTTTATGATTGTGCCTTTTTATTCTTACCGCACAATTCCTGCGAAAGTAAAAATTGCTATTGCATTAGTACTTTCATGGATGATGTATTACACCATGGACATTAAGCCTTTTGAGATCAATGGAGACTACGTATTGCTGATATTAAAAGAAGCTGTTGTTGGCCTTTCTATAGGTCTAATGGCTTATATAATAATGACGGCAATTCAAATTGCAGGCGGTTTTATCGATTTTCAAATGGGTTTTGCAATCGCGAATGTCATAGATCCTCAAACAGGTGCACAAACACCACTAATGGGACAATTTTTTAATACACTTTCACTCTTAGTTCTTATCGGCACAAATGGACATCATTTAATATTAGACGGAATTTATTATAGTTATCAATATATACCGATGGACAGTGTGTGGCCGGATTTCGGAGGAAATAATACGCCGGTGTTTGTTATGAAAACATTCGCAAGTGCATTTGGGATTGCTTTTCAAATGTCCATTCCAATTGTTGCTACACTATTCCTTGTAGATATTGCATTAGGTATAACAGCGAGGACTGTTCCACAATTAAATATATTTGTGGTTGGTTTTCCAGTTAAAATAGGTGTAAGTTTTATTGTATTAATTGTCACGATGAGCGTAATGGTTATGGTTATGCAAAGGCTATTTAATATGATGCTTATTGCAATGCGAGAATTTATGGCGTTATTAGGTGGGGGATAGAATGGAATGGCTTCAATTAGACTTGCAATTTTTTGCAGGTGAAAAAACGGAAAGAGCAACACCTAAAAAAAGACAAGATGCCAGAAAGAAAGGACAAGTACTAAAGAGCCAAGATGTTACCAGTGCTATCGTCCTGCTATCTGTTTTTCTATTTCTACTCATTGGTGCTGGATCCATGCGCGATAGAATCCTTTCTTTTTTTAAACAAACCTTTTCTAAATACATGCTTATGGATTCTTTATCAATAGAGGTTGCCATACAGATTTATAAAGATGTAGTTGTCGAAATGGCATATGTTTTATTGCCGATTATGGCCATTGCTGTTGTAGCAGGAGTAGCAGGAAACTTTTTGCAATTTGGCCTACTCTTTACGACAGAGCCATTAAAATTTGACTTAACAAAGTTAGATCCTATTAAAGGTTTAAAAAGAATTATTTCCGTAAGGTCAATAATTGAATTACTAAAATCTATTTTAAAAATTTCTTTGATTGGTTCAGTAACAACAGCCATTCTCTGGATGAATATTGATGAAGTATTAAGTCTTTCTTTTAAATCGGCAGGAGCAACCTTAAGAACAATAGCAAAACTGACTGTACTAATGGGGATTGCTGCTTCTACCGTTTTATTAATTATAGCTATACTTGATTATCTTTATCAGAAATTTGACTATGAAAAAAACCTAAAAATGTCTAAGCAGGACATTAAGGATGAATATAAAAATTCAGAAGGTGATCCGCTTATTAAGTCCAAAATTAAGCAAAGACAGCGCGAAATGGCTATGAGGCGGATGATGCAAGAAGTACCGCATGCCGATGTGGTGATTACTAACCCGACACATTATGCTATTGCATTAAAATATGATGACCAAACAATGGATGCACCGCAAGTCATTGCTAAAGGAACAGATTTGATCGCCCAAAAAATTAAGTTAATCGCGAAAGAAAATAATGTTGTGATGGTAGAAAATCGCCCGCTCGCACGTGCAATGTACGATCAAGTAGAAATCGGAAAGCATATTCCAGATGAGTTTTTTAAGGCCGTAGCTGAGGTGTTAGCGTATGTATATAGAATTAAGCAAAAAATTTAAGGGCCAGAGGGAGAGATAATATGAAATTTCGCGATATTGCGGTATTAGCAGCGGTTATTATGATTGTAGCGATGCTCATCATCCCTTTGCCGCCATGGTTATTAAGTTTTTTAATCATTGTGAATATAACACTTGCATTACTTGTTCTGTTAACAGCTATGAATATGAAGGAAGCATTAGAATTTTCTATTTTTCCTTCGCTCTTATTATTGTTAACGTTATTCCGATTAGGACTGAACGTCTCCACTACACGTGCAATTCTAACTGGTGGAGATGCAGGAAACGTAGTAGAAACTTTCGGAACATTCGTTGTCCGTGGTAATGTTCTGGTAGGGTTAGTGGTCTTTGTTATTTTAGTTATTATTCAGTTTATCGTTATTACAAAAGGTTCAGAACGTGTATCAGAAGTAGCAGCACGTTTTACATTAGATGCAATGCCTGGTAAACAAATGGCAATTGATGCTGATTTGAATGCAGGTTTAATTTCTGAAACGGATGCAAGAGAACGCCGTGAAAAAGTGAGTAATGAAGCTGACTTCTATGGATCAATGGATGGTGCCACTAAATTTGTAAAAGGTGATGCCATTGCAGCGATTATCATCGTAATGATCAATTTAATTGTCGGATTAGTAATCGGTATTGTACAAATGGATATGGAATTTTCGGATGCAGTCCATTTATTTACGACTTTAACGGTTGGTGATGGACTAGTTTCGCAAGTGCCAGCATTATTGATTTCAACTGCGACTGGTATCGTTGTTACTCGAGCAGCATCAGAGGGTAATCTAAGTACAGATATTACTGGACAGCTCTTTACAAATCCTACATTGATTTATATAGCAGCTGGTACTATTTTTACTTTAGGCCTAGTAACGCCGATAAAATTTATCTATACCGTTCCTGTGGCTGCTATTCTTGCATTTATCGCCTATCGACTGAAAAATGCACACAAAGAAGATATTGAAGAATTAGAACAAATCGAAGAAGTAGAAACAACAGACAATTTAAAAAGCCCTGAAAATGTTGTTAATCTATTAAATGTAGATCCCATTGAATTTGAGTTTGGTTATGGGTTGATTCCTCTTGTTGATGCAACGCAAGGTGGAGATTTACTAGATCGTGTTGTTATGATTCGAAGACAATTGGCCCTTGAATTAGGGATTGTCATTCCAGTAGTCCGAATTCGCGATAATATTCAGCTTCAGCCTAATGAATATCGAATTAAGATAAAAGGCAGTGAGATGGCACATGGAGAATTGCTTCTTGACCATTATCTAGCAATGAGCCCAGGCGATGATGATTCGATTGAAGGAATTGATACAGTAGAACCGTCATTTGGGTTACCAGCTAAATGGATTACAGAACAAGTGAAGGAAGAGGCTGAGATGCTTGGTTATACAGTTGTTGACCCGCCTAGTGTTGTCTCTACGCATTTAACGGAAGTGATTCGTGCAAATGCAGCTCAATTATTAGGCAGACAAGAGACTAAACAATTGATAGACCATTTACAAGAGACAGCACCAATATTGGTTGAAGAAACAACGCCAACTCCGCTGTCTATAGGTGAGATCCAAAAGGTTTTAGCGAAGCTTTTGGCGGAAAATGTATCTATACGGAATTTGCCCATTATATTTGAAACATTGGCTGACTACTCCAAGTTAACATCTGATGTGGATGTATTAACAGAGTATGTAAGGCAGTCATTAGCACGACAGATTACGACGCAGTATTCAAATGGCGAGCAAGAGCTGAAAGTGTTGACTGTTTCAGCTAAAGTAGAAAAAATGATTGCAGATAGTATCCAACAAACAGACCATGGAAATTATTTGGCAATGGATCCGAATGACTCTCAAGCTATATTAGAGTCCATTGCAAAAGAAGTGGAACGTATTGCTTTGTTTGAGCAATCACCTCTTATCCTTTGTTCGCCTGCTGTACGCATGTATGTAAGGCAGCTAACAGAAAGGTATTTTCCACAAATTCCAATCCTATCATATAACGAATTAGAAGCATCGATTGAGATTCAAAGCGTTGGGGTGGTGAATGTAGAATGAAAATGAAGAAATATACTGCATCAACGATGGCTCTTGCAATGAAAAAAGTGGAGCAAGACTTAGGCGATGATGCAATCATTGTAAGTTCGAAAGTTGTCTATTCAAAGGGCTTCTTAGGAATGTTTAAAAAAAAGAGTATAGAAGTCATCGCGGGTAAGGAACCAATAAGAAAGACTACAAGCGTTTCTATTCCTGAAATAGACGATTTGCCGAAAGATGCAGTACTTCCTAATGAACAATCAGAGAAAATTAATAAAGAGCTGGCAGATTTAAAATCTTTAGTTAAAACGATACAAAGACAATCGGTCAGTTACCAATATCCTGATGAATATGAGGAAATCATTCAACGACTAGAGCAGCAAGAGCTAAATCCTGAGCTCATCACAGCAGTAGGTGATGAGCTCTTTCAAGTGAAGAAAAATGGAAACGAGAAATTAGCGAAAAAGGACTATAAAGAGCTAGCTAAAGAAGAGCTTATTAAATTATTACAGGGGCTCCCATTTGGAGGACTCTCGTATAACAAAAAATATATCAATGTTTTAGGTCCGACTGGTGTCGGCAAAACGACAACCATTGCGAAAATGGCCGCACTTGCTGTTTTGCAGAAAAAGAAGAAAATTGGTTTTATTACAACAGATACTTATCGGATTGCAGCGATTGAACAATTAAAAATCTATGCGAACTTACTTCAATCACCAGTAGAAATAGTTTATAGCAAAGAAGATTATGAACAAGCACTAGTCAAATTTGATTCATTGGATATTGTTTTTATTGACACAGCGGGAAGAAATTATCGAGAGGCAAAATATATCAATGATTTACGTGAACTAATAAATATAGAAGATAATATGGAAAATTATCTGGTGCTCTCTTTGACAGCGAAAGAACAGGATATGACAGAGATTGTAGATCAATTTTCAGAGATACCTATTGAAAAGTTCATATTTACTAAGATGGATGAGACAATTTCCATTGGCTCAATGCTCAATTTAATGGTTAAATATAAGAAGGGACTTGCTTACTATACGAATGGTCAGGAAGTACCAGAGGATATTGAGGAAGCTACTGCTGAAAATATAGTCGAATTGCTCATTCAAGGAGATTAGTTATGAAAGATCAAGCTCAATCATTAAGAATGAAAATGCAGCAAAATGCCCGGTTAGGAAAATCAATTGCCGTTGTGAGCGGAAAAGGTGGGGTAGGAAAGAGCAATTTTACTACTAACTTTTCTAATATGCTAATGTCCTATGAAAAAAAAGTGATTATTATTGATATGGATATTGGAATGGGAAATGTCCATATTTTATTAGGTAGAAGTGCCCGCTATAGCTTAAAAGATTACTTGCAAAGCGAAGTGACACTTGAAGAAGTGATATATGATGGACCCAATAATTTGAAGTATGTCTCTGGAGGGACGGGATTAGCAAGCATTTTAGAATGGACAGATGAAATGGTTGATCGTCTGCTTCTTGCTTTTGCAAAACTGCAGAAAGACTATGACTATATCTTATTTGATATGGGAGCTGGCGCCACTAACTGGTCTTTAGATTTACTAAATGCGGTGGATGACATTATTGTCATTTCTACCACAGAGCCGACATCCATAACAGATGCATATTCTATGATGAAGTATATTCATTTTAAAGATCGAGAAAAAAATTTCTATTTGCTTTGTAATAGAGTAATAACAAATGAGGAAGGAACCGATACATTAATTAGACTTAAACAAACAATGGCGCGTTTTTTGTCAAAAGACGTAACAATATTAGGATCCTTGCCTGAAGATCCTATAGTTCCGAAAGCTGTAAAACAACAAGAGCTTTTTACAATCTTATATCCCAATAGCAAGATTGCTAAAATAATGGAAGATATTACGAAGCGATATATAGAAGGGCATGCTTATGACGGTTTTATAACGCAACAGCCAAATAAGTTTATTTCTAAATTAAGAAGTATTTTTTTAAAAGGGCGTGATTAGTTGTCTATTATTCATTCCAAATCATTAATGATTGTCGATGATTCAGCATTTATGAGAAAGTTGTTGTCTGACTTTTTTGCAGATCATCCATATATTCGGGTTGTTGGCACAGCGAGAAACGGAATGGATGCAATAAAGAAAATTCAAATGCTGAAGCCTGACATTGTCACAATGGATATTGAAATGCCATTAATGAATGGCCTTGAAGCTTTAAAAATTATTATGAAAGACCACCCACTGCCTGTGATTATGTTGTCTAGCGCTACCCAAAGCGGGGCAAAAAGCACGTTTGAAGCGATGGATGCCGGTGCAGTAGATTTTATTCCAAAGCCAAGCGGCGCTATTTCACTTGACTTAAAAGATATTAAATCGGACATTATCCGTATTGTAGAAAATGCAGCTACTGTCCATGTGTCTAAGTTGACGAAAAAAAGAGAACCAATAGGTGAAAAAATCAACATTTCAAAAAATTTATTGGGAGATCAAAAAACAGTAAAGCCTTTAAATGAATCAAATGTTAAAACCCAAACGATAACATCATCAACACAAAAAAGTTGGCATACCAATGCTAAAAAAATCGTATTGATTGGCACTTCAACAGGAGGACCGCGTGCACTGCAAGAGGTCATCCCCTATTTGCCTCAAGATATGAAAGCACCTGTCATAATCGTTCAGCACATGCCGATGGGCTTCACCAAATCATTAGCTAACCGGTTGGATCAATTGTCCAAAATACGAGTGAAGGAAGCAGAGCAAGGAGACATTTTGCAAAACGGTGTGGCATATATAGCTCCTGGAGGTTATCATCTTCGCCTTAGGAAAGTCGCGAAAACATATGCAATTGAACTTGACAATGTAGAACCACCAAATGGAGGTCATCGTCCTTCTGTCGATATTATGTTCGATAGCGTCAGCCAGTTTAATGATCTCGACAAAATAGCTGTCATCATGACAGGCATGGGGTCTGACGGGACAAAGGGCTTGCAGGCTCTAAAAAGAAACGGAAATGTGAAAGCAATCGCCGAATCAGCTAATACAAGTGTTGTATATGGGATGCCGAAAGCTGCCTATGCGACAGGTTTGGTAGATGAAGTAGCAGATTTACACGATATTTCAAAAACAATAATGAAATATTTGACTTAAGGGAGGACTCTTCATGGATACAAATCAATATTTAGAGGTCTTTATAGATGAGAGTAAAGAACATCTTCAATCATGTAACGAAAATTTGCTGGCTCTAGAACAAAATCCACATGATTTAGCTATCGTAAATGAAATTTTTCGGAATGCCCACACATTAAAAGGGATGTCTGCCACAATGGGATTTGAAGACCTAGCAGACTTAACTCACAAGATGGAAAATGTATTAGACGGTATCCGCAATGAAAAAATTACAGTAACGCCGGAAATTCTGGATGTGGTATTTGAATCCGTGGACCATCTTGAAGCAATGATTGATGATATCTCTGGCGGAGGTAATGGAAAAAGAGATGTTACGAGCACTGTACAAAAATTAAAAATGATTGAGAATGGTGAAGAAATCGTACAAGCTTCTGAAGCGAAAGAGGAAGTACAAGAATCTGGAGCATCTTCAAATGATGCTTTGCAATTCGATGAATTTGAATTAACAGTGCTTCAGCAATCTCGCGAGCAAGGTTTTCATACATATGAGATTACCGTCTTGCTACGTGCTGACTGTCTTTTAAAGGCTGCCCGCGTTTATATGGTATTTGATATTCTTGAAAAATTGGGTGATGTGGTGAAATCTTCGCCATCTGTAGATAAGTTGGAAGAAGAACAATTCGACCAAGAATTCCACGTTGCATTTATAACTAAAGAGCCAGTTAACGACTTACAAAGTAAGCTAATGAAGGTTTCTGAAGTTGAACAGATTACTATCACACCAATTGATGAATCAAAGGCGAATGAAGAGGCGGCAGCTACAACGGTAGCAGAAACAGCAGAAGTAGTTTCTAAAGATGAAAAACCAACCAAAGAGACTACGGCCCAAAAAGCAGCAAACTCAGTACCAAATAATAAGGTTTCAGAGAAGAAAAGTGCCCAAGGTAGTAAAACAATCCGTGTTAACATTGAGCGATTGGATATTTTGATGAACTTATTTGAAGAGCTTGTAATCGATCGTGGGCGTTTACAATCAATTGCTGGTGAATTAAATCATGGCGAGTTGAATGAAACCGTAGAAAGAATGGCACGCATTTCTGGCGACTTGCAGAATATTATTTTAACCATGCGCATGGTGCCAGTTGAAACAGTATTTAATCGTTTCCCCAAAATGGTACGTCAGTTAGCCCGTGATTTGCATAAACAAGTCAATCTTGAAATCATCGGGGCAGAAACTGAATTGGATAGAACAGTTATTGATGAAATAGGTGATCCGCTTGTCCATTTAATTCGAAATGCTTTAGATCACGGTGTAGAAGATCCAGAAGTACGTAAGAAAGCTGGCAAAACAGAACAAGGCAATATCGTTTTGCGCGCTTATCATAGTGGTAACCATGTGTTTATCGAGCTTGAAGATGATGGTGCAGGAATCAATAGAGAACGAGTTTTAGAAAAAGCGATTGCTAAAGGAATTGTTACAGCTGATGCTGCAGAATCAATGTCAGATCAACAAGTGAATGAATTAATTTTGTCTTCAGGCTTTTCAACAGCTTCGGTTATTTCTGATATATCTGGTCGTGGAGTAGGTTTAGATGTAGTTAAATCTACAATCGAGTCATTAGGCGGTAATATTACGATTGAATCTGTAGAAGGCAAAGGTTCATTATTCTCTATACAGTTACCACTGACTCTATCGATTATTTCAGTGATGCTTGTTGAAATTGAAAAAGAAATTTATGCTATTCCGCTTTCATCTATTATTGAGACATCAATTATTCGGAATTCTGACATTATGAATGCGCATAATCAAAAAGTAATCGATTTTCGCGGGAAAGTTGTGCCGTTATTATTCCTTGATGAATTCTTTGATGTACCTCGCCCAGAACCAAAGGATGATGAATTCCATTCTGTAGTTCTTGTGCGAAAAGGAGAAAAAATGGCAGGATTAGTGGTCGATTCGTTTATAGGCCAGCAAGAGATTGTGTTGAAATCATTAGGAAATTACTTAACAAATGTATTTGCCATTTCGGGGGCTACTATCCTTGGAAACGGCCAAGTAGCATTAATTGTAGACTGTAATTCACTAATTAAATAATGTTTAGAAGGTTAGGTGAGCACTTTGGAAAAAGCAGTAGATATGGATAGTGTGAAAATTATTGTGTTTCAATTAGGGGAAAAAGAGTATGCCATTCCAGTGAACCAAGTGCAAGGCATTGAAAAAGCGATGCATATTACGCGCGTACCCAAAACGCCCAGCTACGTTAAAGGTGTCATTAATCTAAGAGGTGTGGTAACACCAATTATTGATTTGCGCGACCGGTTCAACGTGAAATCAACGGTAGAAAATGATGACACACGCATTATAATTATATCCCTAGATGATATGGAAGTAGGTTTTATTGTAGATGCTGCCAATGATGTGATGGATATCCCGACGAGTTCAATTGAACCTCAGCCTGAAGTGGTCGGCTCATTCGAGGAAGAATTTATATCAGGCGTAGCAAAGACAGATAAAAGGCTTCTTATTCTATTAAATTTAGAGAAAGTACTTCACACCTTAAAATAAGGGGGCATTTTCTTGTCTTTTAAAAATAATATTACCTCCGTTCATTTAGATGTATTGAAAGAGATTGGAAATATAGGAGCAGCGCATGCAGCTACTGCTCTTTCTAATTTATTGAATACAAAGATTGATATGAAAGTTCCATATGTTAAAATGGCTTCATTTAATGAAATTATGGAATTTGTTGGCGGTGCAGAAAGTGTTGTTGTAAGCATTTATCTTCGAATCGAAGGCGATGCAACCGGAGGGATGTTCTTCGTCCTAACAGTTGAACAAGCCAACCATTTTATTCGTAAATTAATACACGATGACAAGTTTGACTTTCAAGATACAAATGTATCGGATATGGGCATTTCAGCTATGCAAGAGCTTGGCAACATATTATCAGGTTCTTATTTATCATCCTTATCTGATTTTACAGGGTTAAAGATTCAGCCTACCCCACCTGCGCTGACAGTAGATATGTTCGGTGCCATTATAAGTTATGGGTTAATTGAACTTTCGCAAATTGGCGACCATGCAATAGTCATTGATACGACGATTTTTGAAGAACATATGGAAGGCTCAGAATCCGTACATGGACATTTCTTTTTATTGCCGGATCCTGAATCTTTCGAAACAATCTTTAGTGCATTAGGGGTTTTGTAAAATGATAGAAAGCGTGAGCACCGTAATAAAAGTTGGAATTGCACAAATGGATATAGTCAAGTCGCCTCACACGATCCGCACATCAGGGCTAGGTTCATGCGTTGGCGTCGTTTTATACGATGAATTTAAGGGTATTGCTGGGTTAATCCATGTAATGTTGCCGGATTCATCCCTTTCACGAAGCGATTCTCTAAATGTAGCAAAATTCGCTGATACGGCAATACCAGCCATGCTTGAGCAGTTAAAAAGAGAGGGCGTTTATCCTTTTCGGTTAAAGGCCAAAATTGCAGGAGGCTCCCAAATGTTTCAATTCGCTACAAATAGAGAATCAATGCGAATCGGGCCAAGAAATGTAGAAGCAGTCAAACAACAACTGAAAAATTTCTCTATTCCTATTGTAGCTGAGGATACAGGCGGTAACAGCGGCAGAACGATTGAGTTTAATACAGCCAATTCATTATTGCAGATTCGCACGGTCAACCAAGGAGTGAAGGAGATTTAATGGCGGGTTCTATTTTTTACAATTGGTGGGCAGCACTAGTTGCTTTCACGATTTACTTTTTTTACAACCTTCAATCGGGTGATACACCCACTCAAATTCTTATCCAAACATTTATCATTGCGTTAGTCGTTTTTGTTGCTTCTTTTCTTGTGCGTTATTTGATCGCTTTTGTTATGTACACACCAACTGAAATTGAACAAGAAGAAAATCCAAGCGATGAACAAATTGAAGTCAATGAAGATATGGAAAAAGCTGATCTAGAAGTAAATACAGAAAGCCAAGCAGAGGAGCTGGCGAAAGCCGTGAAGACTATGATGGCGCAAGATGAATAATATTAAAAAGGGAGCATATAATTTGGCTCCCTTTTATAGTAAGTATTTGATATAATATGGTTAAATATTAGGGGGGATACGAAATGCAAACAACCACACAAGAAGAACAGAAACTTTGGCAAAACTGGGTAGCAACACGCGATCCTCATGCAGGTGATCTACTAATAAAAAAATATACACCCCTCGTTTCGTATCATGTACAGCGAATAGGTACAAATCTACCAAAGAATATCTCAAAAGATGAATTAACGAGTCTTGGAATGATGGGGTTGTTTGATGCACTTAATAAATTTGATATTAACAGAGATTTAAAGTTTGATACATATGCCTCTTTTCGTGTTCGTGGCGCGATTATCGACGGCCTACGAAAAGAAGATTGGCTTCCACGCTCTGCGAGGGAAAAGTCTAAAAAAATGGAGCTGCAAATTGAGGCAATGGAGCAACAATTAGGGCGCCATGTTACCCCTGAGGAAGTTGCAGAGCAATTAAATATAAATGTTGATGATGTGTATCAGACGATGCAAGAACATTTTATGTCTAATATATTGTCAATTGACGAACATAACACAGACCAAGATGATACTGAGATAAAGTCTTTTGCGATCAGGGACCATCTTACAAAAACACCTGAAGAGGAAGCTGTACGAACAGAACTTTTACAGGATTTAGTTGAAAGTATTTTAAAATTAAATGAAAAAGAACAGCAAGTCCTTAGCTTATTTTACACAGAGGAATTGACACTTACTGAAATTGGGGAAATGCTTCATCTCTCCACTTCCCGCATTTCACAAATCCATTCAAAAGCAATCTTTAAGTTGCGCAAAATATTATCTGGAGAAATGCCAAATGAATAGCCGATAGGGGACAGAAGGATGAGTTTAAAATTTGTTGAGTTGCAAATAGCCTTGCCTAAAACCTTTGAAGCGGGCAAAGTATCGGAACAACACCAGCAGCAAGCCCTGTTAGGACAGGAATTAGCAAGCAGAGCACATCAAAAACAAGAAGCTAGAAAGAGGACATCTGTCTCAGAATCCAGTCCAACTGGAAAAGCTAAAAAGGAAGCTGTCGCTCATAGAACTGAGTCTGCCTCCCAGGAAAATAATGAAAAAAATAGCGCTAAGGTCAATGATTTAACGCATCCTTTTGCAGGACATTTAGTAGATTTTAAAGGGTAGGTAAAAATATGGTAATAGGTATAGTCTTTTTGTTTATCACTCAAGTTTTAAGCTTTTATTTTATTGCATTGCTTTATGTCAAAATTTCTCGTTTAAGAGATATAGAAACTCATCAGACAAAAGTGAGAGATGAATTGGAGGCTTCCCTTGGTGCTTATTTAGCGGAGATAAGAGATGAGAATGACCGTCTCATTGCAGAGTTGGCAACCAAAACACATCAAACGTTTGAAAACAGTACGAGCATTGAAAAAGAAGCTCAGAAGAAGGAACACCCTCTAGTAGAAGAAAGTAACTTCAATAACTTTAAAATGCCACGGAATAGCGTGGCAAAGGCCTACCAAAAAAATACTAAAAAAAATACGCCAAAAGCAACTTTTCAAGATCATTTGGCCGTAAACATGGAACAGCCCAAACCATTAACAATGGAAGAAACGGTAAAAGAATATTATCGTAACGGGAAGTCTGTGGATGAAATTGCAAAGCTCCTTCAAAAAGGAAAAACTGAAGTAGAGTTGCTTTTAAAGTTTGGGCAATAATATTTCTTGCAGAATACCAGGTGATATGATATATTATCAAATGGTGTTACATTACACACGTATTCTGATATAGGAGAAGGTGCTCGAATCTCGAGTTGCTCTTATAAAGGACGAATGCGGCGGACAAAAAAACCATATCAGGAGGAACTATCATGTCAGTAATTTCAATGAAACAATTACTAGAAGCTGGTGTACATTTCGGTCACCAAACACGTCGTTGGAACCCAAAAATGAAAAAATATATTTTTGTGGAACGTAACGGAATTTATATTATCGACTTACAAAAAACAGTTAAAAAATTAGAAGAGGCTTACGACTTCATGCGCCAAGTTGGCGAAGACGGCGGTAAAGTACTTTTCGTTGGTACTAAAAAACAAGCTCAAGAAGCAATTAAAGAAGAAGCAGAACGTTCAGGTAACTACTATATCAACCAACGTTGGTTAGGTGGTACTCTTACAAACTTCGGTACAATCCAAAAACGTGTTGCACGTTTGAAAGAGATCGAAAGAATGGAAGAGGACGGAACTTTTGAAGTTCTTCCTAAAAAAGAAGTTGTTCAACTTAAAAAACAACACGAACGCCTTGTTAAATTCTTAGGTGGTATCCGTGACATGCACGCTCTACCTGACGTTATGTTTGTTGTAGACCCTCGTAAAGAACGTATTGCAGTAGCGGAAGCTCGCAAATTAAACATTCCGTTAGTAGCAATGGTTGATACAAACTGTGACCCAGATGAAATCGACTACGTTATTCCTTCAAATGACGATGCGATCCGTGCTGTAAAATTAATTACTTCAAAAATGGCAGATGCTTTAATCGAGTCTAAACAAGGCGAAGAAGAAGCAGTTCCAGCTGAAGAGGTTGCAGCTGAGTAATTTCTGATTAAAAAACAGGTGATAAGCGGCTAAACCCTCTTATCACCTTTTTTTGAGAATAATAAAAATAAAGTGGAGCTTTGCTTGCTTTATAAACCAATGAACGCCTAATAGAAAACGGTCGTTACTTTTTTGGTAAGGGTACCAATCTATTAAAGCAGAAAGTTGGTTTAATGCTAATTATTGGGGTATTCTTAAATAAACACACAGTGTACTGATGTCTCTTTATTTGCTGGATTATATAATTTAAGGAAATATTGCATTAGCATCTACACCGGACGTTGGACTTAAGTTCCCTATATAGCTGGAATAATTCATGTGAATTTATAAGGAGGAATTTTCAATGGCAGAAGTAACTGCAAAAATGGTTAAAGAATTACGCGAAAAAACTGGTGCTGGTATGATGGATTGTAAAAAAGCATTAGTAAAAGTAGATGGAGATATGGAAGCGGCAATCGACTTCTTACGTGAAAAAGGTCTTTCTTCGGCTGCTAAAAAAGCAGATCGTATCGCAGCAGAAGGTACAACTTACATCGAAGTAAAAGGCAATGACGCTGTACTTTTAGAAGTAAATGCTGAAACAGACTTTGTTGCTAAAAACGAAGGATTCCAAAAATTAGTTAAAGAATTAGCGGATCACTTATTAGCTGCAAAACCAGCTACTCTAGAAGAAGCTATGGATTCAAAAATGGAAAACGGTGCAACTGTTGCTGAACATATTTCCCAAGCAATAGCTACTATCGGTGAAAAAATCACTCTTCGTCGCTTTACAGTTGCTTCAAAAACAGATGCAGATGCATTCGGCGCTTACTTACACATGGGCGGACGTATCGGTGTGTTAGCTGTTCTTGAAGGTACTACTGATGAAAACGTAGGAAGAGATGTTGCAATGCATATTGCTGCATTAAATCCAAAATACATCGCTCATGATCAAGTTTCTGAAGAAGAAATCGCTCATGAACGCAAAGTATTAACTGAACAAGCACTTAACGAAGGTAAACCTGAAAACATCGTAGCAAAAATGGTTGAAGGCCGTCTTCGTAAATACTTCGAAGAAATTTGCGTACTTGACCAAGCATTCGTTAAAAACCCAGATCAAAAAGTGGGCGACTACATCAAATCTGCTGGCGCTACTTTAACTTCTTTCGTGCGCTATGAAGTTGGCGAAGGAATTGAAAAACGCGAAGACAACTTTGCAGAAGAAGTAATGAGCCAAGTAAAAGGCAAATAATATATTCGTATGAATAGCAAAAAAGCAGGGAGCACATCTTTTTCGTGTTCCCTCTTTTTCAAGAAAAAGCATGATGGAGGTTCCAAAGAGTATGCAGCAGTACAAAAGAGTAGTCATTAAACTTAGCGGAGAAGCGCTTGCCGGAGAAGAAGGATTTGGCTTATCTCCTAAAATCGTCAAATCAGTTGCAGAGCAAGTGAAAGATGTAGTAGAGCTTGGAGTAGAAGTAGCATTAGTAGTAGGTGGCGGAAATATTTGGAGAGGCAAAATTGGTGCTGAAATGGGCATGGAGCGGGCAAATGCTGATTATATGGGCATGTTGGCCACTGTAATGAATGCTTTAGCATTGCAAGATTCACTTGAAAATCTAGATGTACCTACTCGCGTACAATCATCAATTGTTATGACGCAAGTTGCTGAACCTTATATTCGCAGAAAAGCAGTTCGCCATTTAGAAAAGAAACGTGTTGTCATTTTTGCAGCAGGAACAGGAAATCCTTATTTCTCTACTGATACTACTGCAGCTTTACGTGCAGCTGAGATTAATGCAGATGTCATTTTAATGGCTAAAAATAATGTAGATGGCGTATACTCTGCAGATCCAAGAATAGATACAGAAGCAGTGAAATATGAACAACTAACATACTTAGAAGTTATTCAGCAAGGACTACAAGTAATGGATTCAACAGCATCCACTCTTTGTATGGATAATGATATCCCACTTATTGTGTTCTCTATTACTGAAAACGGTAATATTAAGCGCGCTGTGTTGGGAGAAAACATTGGAACAATCGTGAGGAGGAACCCATAATGTCGAAGGAAGTTTTGGCGAAAGCTGAAGAGAGAATGGACAAAGCAATACAAGCATTTAGCCGCGCACTAGCAACAATTCGTGCAGGCCGTGCAAATGCTTCTTTACTAGACCATGTAAATGTAGAATACTACGGTGCTGCAACACCTATTAATCAGCTTGCTGGCGTCTCTGTGCCAGAAGCACGCCTTCTAGTAATCCAACCATACGATAAATCTGTACTAGGCGAAATTGAAAAAGCTTTATTGAAGTCTGACATTGGCATTACACCAACTAACGATGGTAACGTCATCCGTCTTTCAATTCCTGCTTTAACAGAGGAACGCCGTAAAGATCTTGTGAAATTAGTAAAAAAAGAAGGCGAAGATGCGAAAGTTGCTATTCGTAATGTACGCCGCGATGCAAACGACGATTGCAAAAAACTAGAAAAAAGTGGCGAAATTACTGAAGACGATTTGCGTGGATATTCTGAGGATATCCAAAAATTGACTGATGCTAATATTGAAAAAGTAGATCAAATTGCTAAAGAAAAAGAAAGCGAAATCCTATCCGTTTAATCATAGAACCTTGTCTTTTTCAAGGCGTCCTATAACTCAGGGACGTCTTTTTTGTTTTACATGCTCCTTATGAAGAAAGCGCATTTAAGTGATACATAGCTTTCCCTAAAACCTATCCATTTAGATTGGCTCTAAGTTTTAGGCTAAGCATCTTTTTTGTTTAGATTAAGGAAATTAATTGTTATTTTTGGTATGATAGAGGAAGTATACGTTCCGATTTGTAAGTTAGTGGAGGATTCTAAATGTTAGATAAATTCGGATGGAAGAAAACTGAAAAAAAAGACCTGTCATTGCAAGCGCAAATGGAACTGATTCAAATGCAAGAGGTGCCAAAGCATATCGCGATTATAATGGATGGTAATGGTCGCTGGGCAAAAAGCCGGGCTTTACCACGCTTTATCGGGCATCGTGAAGGCATGCATAATGTACGTGTGATTACAAAAGCTGCGAACGCCATTGGGGTTGGAGCGATTACACTATATGCTTTTTCTACAGAGAATTGGAAAAGACCATCAACTGAGGTAGATTTCTTAATGCGTTTACCTGAAGAATTTTTGGCTGACTTCCTGCCCGAGTTAATGGAGTTAAATATTCGGGTTGAAATGATTGGCGAAATGGATGGGTTGCCTTCGCATACAAGTCGAGCTGTGCAAAATGCAATGGATAAAACGAAAGATAATACAGGCATGGTGCTTAATTTTGCATTTAATTATGGTAGCCGCAGGGAAATGGTTCTTGCAGTACAAAAGATCGCAAGCCTTGTACAGCAAGGTGATCTTAACATGGCATCAATAACTGAAGAAACAATTTCTGAACAATTAATGACGTCAAGTATTGGAGATCCAGATTTACTAATACGTACAAGCGGTGAATACCGAGTAAGTAACTTTTTATTATGGCAACTCGCATATACGGAGTTCTTTTTTTCTGATATACACTGGCCAGAGTTTAAAGCGGAGCATTTGTACAGTGCAATAATTGATTACCAAAAACGCAATCGCCGTTACGGGGGATTGAAAGGAGAATAATGAAAGTTGAAACAGCGGATTATCACAGCAATTATTGCTGCGCTTTTATTTATTCCATTCGTGGTATACGGAAATTTGCCGTTCACACTATTAGTGTATGTGATGGCAGCGATTGGATTATATGAAGTTTTAAAAATGAGAGGAATAGCTTTACTGTCAGTTCCCGGCATTATTACGTTACTGCTACTATTTGTAGTCTTAATGCCGAAACAATGGAGCTTAGAACTACAAGAAGCTACTTCTTTTTCGCAAATGGAATACATGTTTATAGCAGCAATTCTATTGCTGATTTATACTGTCTTTGTAAAAAATAGTTTTACTTTTGATGATGTAGGATTCTTGGTAATCAGTGCATTGTATGTAGGGATTGGCTTTCATTACTTCATTACTGCAAGGGTGGAAGGATTGGCATTTGTTGTTTATGCATTGGTCATCGTGTGGACAACGGATTCTGGCGCCTATTTTGTCGGAAGAAAATTAGGCAAACGTAAATTATGGCCGGAAATTTCACCGAATAAGACTGTTGAAGGCTTTTTGGGTGGCATTGTGGTTGCAGTCATTGCAGCTTTAATATTCCAGGCAATTGTAAAGCTAGATTATTCATATGTCACAATTATACTTGTTTCCATTGTTGCGTCCATATTTGGCCAGTTAGGGGATTTAGTAGAATCCGCTATTAAACGGCATTATGACGTGAAGGATTCCGGTAAAATCCTTCCTGGACACGGTGGCATTTTGGATCGTTTTGATAGTATCTTATTTGTTTTGCCACTGCTTTATTTTTTACACTTTATTGGTTAAGGGTGATTAGTAGATGAAACGTATCAGTTTATTAGGCGCAACAGGCTCAATTGGATTACAAACATTAGACATTGTGAGGGAACATCCTGATCAATTTTCAATTGTAGCTTTTGCTGCTGGTAAAAATATCGAGCTTACAAAGGAAATAATAAAAGAGTTTAAGCCTAAGTTGGTATCTGTTCAACTAGAGGAAGATGCACAAAAACTTGCAAAAGAATTTCTAGACTCAGAATTCACGTATGGTGCTCAAGGGTTAATAGATGTAGCTACATATACTGACAGCGATATACTATTGAATGCTGTCTTAGGCAGTATTGGACTAGAAGCTACTTTGGCAGCGATCCAGCAAAGAAAAATGATTGCAATTGCGAATAAAGAGACACTTGTCACAGCAGGACATTTGGTCATGAGTGAAGCTAAGAAATACGGTGCACCGATTTTGCCAGTAGATAGTGAGCACTCAGCACTTTGGCAATCAATGCAGGGTGAAAATCCAAAAACTGTCTCAAGACTTATCTTAACGGCTTCTGGCGGTAGTTTTAGAGATCAAACACGTGATGAATTGGCGAATGTTACAGTTAAAGAAGCTCTAAATCATCCAAATTGGTCTATGGGAGCAAAAATTACAATTGATTCTGCTACATTGATGAATAAAGGTTTGGAAGTCATTGAAGCAGCGGTGTTGTATGATATGCCATACGATAAAATTGACGTATTAATCCATCGAGAAAGCATTATTCACTCGATGGTTGAATATCATGATACAAGTGTGATGGCACAGTTAGGTACACCGGACATGCGTACACCAATCCAATATGCTTTAAGTTATCCAGATAGGTTGCCGCGCTCTAATGCTGAAAGGCTGGATTTAGCGAAAATTTCTCAACTGCACTTTGAAAATGTTGACTTAAAGCGTTTCCGCTGCCTTGATTTTGCTTATCAAGCAGGTCGGATGGGAGGCTCTATTTTAACGGTTATGAACGCTGCGAACGAAGCAGCAGTGGGTGCCTTCTTACAAGGAAAGATCAAGTTTCTTGAAATAGAAGACATCATCGACAGAATGATGAACCAACATGAGAATATTAGCAACCCAGATTTAGAAACTATTTTACAAGTAGATAAAGAAACGAGAAAAACGATTCAAACCATGCTAAAATAGCAATAGTAATTTTATAATGCATAAAAAGGTGGGATTACATGCAATCAATCATTGCATTTATTGTGGTATTCGGTTCCATCGTGTTTTTCCATGAACTTGGTCATTTCATCTTCGCAAAGCGTTCAGGCATATTAGTGCGTGAGTTTGCAATTGGTTTTGGTCCTAAAATAATTGGGATCAATAAAGGCGAGACATTATATACTGTTCGTCTATTGCCAATGGGTGGTTATGTCCGTATGGCGGGAGACGATGCAGATGTCATTGAATTGCAACCAGGTTATCGTATTGGAATGCTTCTAAACAACCAAAACGAAGTAACTAAAATCGTTTTAAATCAAAACAAACAATTGCCGGACATGCTATTTTTAGAAGTAGAAAAGGCAGACCTTCAAAAAGAATTATGGGTAGAAGGTTATGACGAAGATGAAAAACTTGTCCGTTACCATATTGCCCGAAATGCAGTAATTGAAGAGAATGGCAGCGAGCTGATCATTGCTCCATACGACCGCCAGTTTAATTCAAAATCGGTCGGCAAACGTGCGATGACTATTTTTGCAGGTCCGTTGTTTAATTTTATTTTATCTGTTTTCATTTTTATCATTATTGCTTTTATTACAGGTGTACCGACATATGAACCTGTAATAGCGGGTGTTGTAAAAGACAGCCCAGCAGCTGTAGCAGGGATGCAAAAGGGAGATGTTGTGACATCCATTGATGGCAAATCAATCGATTCATGGCAAGAACTTTCAGATGCCATCCAAAAAAATCCAAAGAAGGATCTAACGTTGGATGTAACACGTGGAGATTCTCATAAAACTCTTACAGTGACGCCAGAAAAGAAAGATATTGAAGGACAGTCAATCGGTCAAATTGGCGTACAATATCAAAGCCCTGTCGAAAAGAATCCAGTCAAAGCATTATTGTTTGGATTCACTGAGACCTACCACTGGATTATCAAAATATTTACGATACTAGGTGCCTTAATAACTGGCGGTTTTACGATTGATGCCTTGTCGGGTCCTGTGGGTATCTATAAGGCAACCGAAGAAGTGGCTA
Organism: Rummeliibacillus sp. TYF-LIM-RU47; assembly: GCF_008638315.1. Taxonomy (NCBI): domain Bacteria; kingdom Bacillati; phylum Bacillota; class Bacilli; order Caryophanales; family Caryophanaceae; genus Rummeliibacillus; species Rummeliibacillus sp. TYF-LIM-RU47. The sequence continues at coordinate 889,369 of NZ_VVIR01000001.1, forward strand.
AATATGGTGTTGTCAATATTATGAATTGGGCTGCAGTATTAAGTATTAACTTAGGAATTATGAACTTGCTTCCACTACCTGCTCTAGATGGAGGACGCTTACTATTCTTCGGATTTGAAGCATTACGGGGCAAGCCTGTCGATCGTCAAAAAGAGGGCATGGTTCATTTCGTAGGGATCGTTTTATTAATGATTCTTATGATTGCTGTAACTTGGAATGATATTCAACGCTTTTTCTTTTAGCGTATTAAATAGAGCTTCAATATAATAGACAATTAAACAGAGCTCAAAGTGAGGTTAAATCATGAAACAAAGTAAAACATTTATACCAACTTTGCGCGAAATACCTGCTGATGCTGACGCCTTGTCGCATCAGCTCTTATTACGTGCGGGTTTTATCCGTCAACATGCGAGTGGAGTATATTCATATCTGCCACTAGGTTTTAAAGTGTTGCAAAAAATAGAGGAAATAGTTCGTGAAGAAATGAATGAAGCTGGCGCTGTTGAATTGTTATTGCCATCCTTGCAACAAGCTGAGTTATGGCAAGAATCCGGTCGCTGGGATGCTTATGGACCAGAGCTTATGCGTTTAACTGATCGTCACGAACGACCTTTCGCTTTAGGGCCAACACATGAAGAGGTAATTACTTCATTAGTACGTGATGAAATAAATTCTTATAAGAAGCTGCCATTGACTTTATATCAAATTCAAACAAAATTCCGGGATGAAAAGCGCCCACGTTTTGGATTACTGCGCGGTCGAGAATTTATCATGAAGGATGCATACTCCTTCCATTCAACTGAAGAAAGCCTTGATGAAACCTACCAGGATATGGTGAAAGCTTATACAAACATTTTCACTCGTTTAGGATTGAACTTCCGTGCTGTAATAGCTGACTCCGGATCAATTGGTGGTACGGACACACATGAATTTATGGTGCTGTCTGAAATAGGAGAAGATACGATCGCATATTCAGATGAAACTGATTACGCGGCAAATATAGAAATGGCAGAGGTGAATGTTGAATACACGCATTCAGATGAAGAGATGGGTACACTTGAAAAAGTGGAAACGCCAGATCAAAGAACAATAGAAGAAGTAGCAAACTATTTAGAAGTTTCACAGGAGCAATGTATTAAAACACTTGTTTTTAATGTTGATGATGAGTTAATAGTGGTTCTTTCCCGTGGAGATCATGAGATTAATGAAATAAAATTAAAACATGCACTAAATGCAGAGTCAGTGGAACTAGCTGAGGAACAAGCTGTATTTGAATTATTAAATTGTCATGTGGGATCACTTGGACCTGTGAAACTGCCGGTCAACGTGAAAGTAATAGCCGACCATGGAATTAAATCAATTCGCAATGGTGTTTGCGGTGCAAACGAAGATGGCTTCCATTACAAAAATGTGAACCCAGGAAGAGATTTTGCTATTGACCATTTTGAGGATATCCGTTTTATCCAAGTAGGTGACCCTACACCTGATGGACAAGGAACAATCAAATTTGCTGAAGGTATTGAAGTAGGGCATGTCTTTAAATTAGGTACAAAATACAGTGATGCAATGAATGCTGGCTTTTTAGACGAGAATGGACGTAAGCAACCATTTATCATGGGTTGTTATGGAATCGGTGTTTCTAGATTACTAGCAGCAGTTGCAGAGCAATTCCAAGATAACTATGGCTTTATGTGGCCGAAACAAATTGCGCCATATGATATACATCTCATCTCAGTTAATGAAAAAGATGAAGCGCAAAAAACATTAACAGATGATCTTTATAAATTGCTTCGTTCTTATCGTTATGATGTATTATATGACGACCGAAAAGAACGAGCTGGCGTTAAATTTGCGGATGCGGATTTAATTGGCTTGCCTGTGCGTGTCACAGTAGGCAAAAAAGCTTCTGAGGGTATCGTTGAAGTGAAATTCCGCCAATCTGGTGAAACGTTTGAATGGGCAAAAGAAGAATTGGTGGATCGTTTGAACAACTTCTTTCATGCCGAATAGTAGTATGTGACTTGCGTTTTAGGGAGAAAGTACAAATTGTACTTTCTTTTCTTTGTTTCAAAGAGTGTTAATAAAATTTAACAAAGAGGTGAAATGATGGCTAACGAACAGGATGCAAGACAAAGATTTCAATTGCTCTTGCAACAAATCAATATGACGGAAGATGTGGTTATGCCATTTTTTGAATCAGCTGAGCTAGAACGCTTAACTGTGCATAAAAAAGACAAAGTTTGGCGTTTTTCAATAAAGCTTCCGCATATATTGCCGTTTCAACTGCTACGCGATTTCCAAATGCGTTTAAAACAAGCTTTTTCATCTATCGCAGATATCCAGATAACCATTGAAGCAACAAACCAACAGTTAACACAAGATTTAATTTCTGATTATTGGTTGATGATTGTAGAAGAAATAGACGAAATGTCTCCTCCGCTTCGTGAAGGTCTCGCGAAGCAGGTCCCAGAATGGAATGGACAGAAGATTATGCTCAATTGTCAGCATGAGTTTCAATTAATGACATTGAAGTCAAAATATGCAGATGTTTTATCCATGACCTATAAACAGTATGGGTTTCCTCATATGGCCGTTGATTTTCAGTTAGTCGAATCGACTGAGGACTTGGCAGAACAGCAACGCCAGTTCCTAGAACAACGGCAGCAAGAAGAGATAGCTTTTGCAAAAAAAGCTGTTATGGATATGCAAAAACGTGAGAAAGAGCGTCAGCATAATCCTGAGGGAGTGGATTTATCCGATAGACCATTCCAACTAGGCGTTCCTATTAAGCACGATGAACCGATTATGGACATTCATCAGATACAAGATGAAGAACGGCGTGTAGTAATCGAAGGATATGTATTTGATGCGGAGGTCAAAGAATTAAGAAGTGGACGATCACTTCTTACATTGAAAATGACTGATTACACAGATTCTATCTTAGTCAAGATGTTCTCTCGCGATAAAGAAGATGCAGCCTTGATGCAGTGTGCAAAAAAAGGAATGTGGCTAAAAGTACGCGGCTCTGTGCAAAACGACACATTTGTCAGAGATTTAATCGTCATGGCCCAGGATATGGTAGAGATTAAACCCGTTTTGAAGAAGGACCAGGCAAAAGAAGGCGAAAAACGTGTTGAGCTTCATCTACATACGCCAATGAGCCAGATGGATGCAGTATCTTCAGTAGATGCTCTTGTCGGTCAAGCTGCAAAGTGGGGGCATGAAGCGATTGCCATTACAGATCATGCAATCGTCCAATCTTTCCCTGATGCCTATAATGCTGGGAAAAAACATGGGATAAAGATTATCTATGGATTAGAAGCAAATTTAGTGGATGATGGCGTACCTATAGCATATGATGAACAACATCGTCTACTAGAAGATGACACTTATGTTGTTTTTGACGTAGAAACAACCGGTTTGTCTGCAGCGTATGACACTATCATTGAGCTGGCAGCAGTAAAAATCCGAAATGGTGAAGTAATAGACAAGTTTGAAAGCTTTGCGAACCCTCATCATCCACTATCAACAACAACAATAGAGTTAACAGGTATTACGGATGATATGGTCAGAAATGCTCCAGAAGTGGTTGAGATGATTAAAGAGTTCCATGCTTTTATCGGTGACACCATATTAGTAGCACATAATGCATCTTTTGATATAGGCTTTCTATATGAAGCATATAAGAAAGCGGGCGTTGATGAGTTTCATCACCCTGTAATCGATACATTAGAGCTGGCCCGTTTCTTGCATCCTGAGCTTAAGAACCACCGTTTAAATACATTGTGTAAAAAATTCGGCATTGAATTAACACAGCACCACCGCGCTATTTATGATACAGAAGCAACGGGATACCTATTACTTCATTTATTAAAAGAAGCAGATGCAAAAGGTATCACATATCATGATGATTTTAATAAATATATCGGTGAAGGAGATTCTTACAAAAGGGCACGTCCAACACATTGTACACTCCTCGCTGTTGATAACGACGGTTTGAAAAATTTATTTAAACTTGTCAGCGAATCGCATGTCAATACATTTTATCGTGTACCCCGAATCAAGCGGTCGTCGCTTCAACGGTTGCGGAAAGGTTTACTAGTAGGTAGTGCCTGCGATAAGGGTGAGTTTTTTACAGCTGTCATGCAAAAGTCTATGGAAGAAGCGATGGAAGTAGCGAAGTTTTATGACTATTTAGAAGTCCATCCAAAAGGAGTATATTCTCCGCTTATCGAAGCAGAGCTAATACGAGATGAATGGAATTTAGAAGATATTATACGAAAAATCGTTAAAATCGGTAAAAAATTAGGCAAACCTGTAGTTGTAACAGGAAACGTTCATTATTTGACTGAAAATGATGCGATTTTCCGGCAAGTGCTCGTTCGTTCTCAAGGTGGAGCTAACCCACTAAATCGCTATAAATTGCCAGCAGTTCATTTTAGAACTACAGATGAAATGCTAGAAGACTTTGCTTTTTTGGGAGCAGATGTGGCAAAAGAGATTGTCGTAACCAACTCCCAAAAAATCGCCAATATGATTGGTGATGTTGTGCCAGTTAAAGATGAGCTATACACACCAAAAATTGAAGGTGCTGACCAGACAGTACGTGAAATGACGTATAAAATGGCTCATCAAATATATGGTGAAACGCTACCGGAAATAGTTGAAGCCAGATTAGAAAAAGAATTAGGTTCTATCATTGGCCATGGCTTTGCGGTTATCTATTTAATCTCACATAAGCTGGTAAAAAAATCATTGATTGATGGCTATTTAGTGGGCTCCCGGGGCTCCGTAGGCTCTTCGCTTGTAGCGGCTATGATGGAGATTACAGAAGTAAATGCATTGCCTCCACACTATATTTGCCCGAACTGCAAGCAATCAGAATTCTTTAACGATGGCTCTGTTGGCTCAGGATTTGACTTGCCGAACAAAGATTGCCCGTCATGCGGAACTCCCTATAAAAAGGATGGACACGACATACCTTTCGAAACATTCCTTGGGTTTAAAGGGGATAAGGTGCCTGATATTGACTTGAACTTTAGTGGTCATTATCAACCCCGGGCACATAACTATACTAAAATATTGTTTGGAGAAGATTATGCATATCGTGCCGGAACTATTGGTACAGTTGCCGAGAAAACGGCTTATGGCTATGTAAAAGGCTACGCATCAGACAACAATTTAAATTTTAGAGGTGCAGAAGTGGATCGGCTTGTCCAAGGATGCACAGGCGTCAAAAGAACAACCGGTCAACACCCAGGCGGCATTATAGTCGTACCTAACTATATGGATATCTTTGATTTTTCACCATTCCAATATCCTGCTGATGCGCAAGATTCTGAATGGAAAACAACTCATTTTGATTTCCACTCTATTCATGATAATATACTGAAACTGGATATTTTGGGACACGATGATCCGACTGTTATCCGTATGCTACTTGATTTAACAGGAATTGATCCAAAATCTATTCCGACAGATGATCCTGAAGTAATGAAAATATTTACAGGTCCAGAATCGTTAGGCATTACGCCCGAGCAAATTAACTGTAAAACCGGTACATTGGGCATTCCAGAGTTTGGTACGCGATTTGTACGGCAAATGTTAGAAGAAACGAAACCGTCTACGTTCTCTGAGCTTGTTCAAATTTCCGGGTTATCACACGGGACAGATGTATGGCTCGGTAATGCAAGTGAGCTAATAGAAAATGGTACTTGTGTGTTATCGGAAGTAATCGGCTGCCGAGATGACATCATGGTGTATTTAATTTACCAAGGACTAGAACCATCGTTAGCATTTAAAATTATGGAGAGTGTGCGTAAAGGGAAAGGGCTAACAGAAGACATGGAAGCAGCAATGCGGAAAGAAAGTGTTCCGGAGTGGTACATTGATTCATGTAAAAAGATAAAATATATGTTCCCTAAAGCGCATGCTGCCGCATATGTATTAATGGCTGTTAGAATTGCCTATTTTAAAGTTCATTTCCCGATTGTATACTATTGTGCATATTTCTCAGTCCGTGCAGACGATTTCGATTTAATCGCTATGGTCAATGGTTCACAAATGATAAAATCACGCATTGAAGAAATCGAAAGCAAAGGTTTGGATGCTTCTCCAAAAGAGAAAAACTTGTTGACTGTTTTAGAACTAGCGCTTGAAATGTGCGAAAGAGGTATGGCGTTCCAGAAGGTAGATTTATACAAATCAAAGGCAACGGAGTTTGTTATAGAAGGCCAGACGTTAATTCCGCCATTTAATGCTATTCCAGGCTTAGGGAATAACGTGGCATATGCTATTGTCAAGGCAAGAGAAGATGGTGAATTTCTTTCAAAAGAAGATTTACAAATTCGAGGTCGTGTTTCCAAGACATTGATTGAGTATATGGATAAATTGGGCTGCTTAGAAGGAATGCCAGATGCCAACCAGCTGTCCCTCTTCTAGCCCTAGTTGCATTCAAGGTGCGATTGTGTTATAATTTAGACAATTATTTGTTGATAGAACGACAGCAAAAGAGTGGGATATCCCGCTCTTTTCTCTTGTTATGACAACAAACTTTAGTCAGGAGGATTGTATGAGCAAGGTTACAACAGAAGTGGAACAATTAGTAACACCAATAGTAGAAAGCCTGAACCTTGAATTAGTCGAGATTGAATTTGTGAAAGAAGGCAGAGAATGGTTTCTACGCGTTTATGTGGATACTCCTGAAGGAAGCATAGATATAGAACAATGCGCACAAGTAAGCGAATTGTTGAGTGAGAAACTGGATGAAGTGGACCCGATTGAACAAAATTACTTTTTGGAAGTTTCCTCACCAGGAGCGGAACGTCCATTAAAAAAAGAAGCGGATTTTGTAAAAGCAGTTAATCAGTTTGTGCATATAAAATCATATGAGCCGATTAATGGCATGAAGGAATTTGAAGGTTATCTAGAATCATACACAGATGAAGGCGCTGAGCTTGCAGTAAAAATTAAAACTAGAAAAATAAAAGTTCTCATACCGAAAGATAAAATTGCCAAAGCCCGTTTAGCAATTGACTTTTCAGCAGAACGTTAACTTAGGAGTGAAATTGGACAATGAGTAAGGAATTAGTCGGTGCGTTCGCTGCACTTGAAGCAAAAGGTATCTCAAAAGATGTCATCGTTGAGGCGATTGAAGCGGCACTCATTAATGCGTATAAAAAGAACTTCAATCAAGCGGCAAATGTCCGTGTAGATTTAAACTTAGATAAAGGCTCAGTACGTTTGTTTACACGTAAAGACGTTGTAGAAGAAGATGATATAGAAGACGATCACCTACAAATTTCTATAGAAGAAGCGCAGAAAATTAACCCGGCTTATGAAATTGGGGATGTAGTGGAAGAAGAAGAAACACCGCGCAATTTTGGTCGTATTGCAGCTACAACTGCTAAACAAATTGTGACACAACGTTTCCGTGAAGCAGAACGCGGTATTGTCTATGAAGAGTATGTAGACCGTGCTGATGACATTATGAACGGTGTAGTCGAACGTTTAGATCCTCGTAATATCTATGTGGGAATTGGCAAAATTGAAGCGGTTCTTCCGCAAAGCGAGCAAATTCCTGGTGAAGTATACAAACCGCATGATCGGATAAAAGTATATATTACAAAAGTAGAACGCACATCCCGTGGACCACAAGTATTCGTTTCACGTACGCATCCTGGATTGCTACGTCGTCTATTTGAACTTGAAGTGCCGGAAATTTTTGAAGGCACAGTAGAAATTAAATCGATTGCCCGCGAAGCAGGCGACCGTTCTAAAATTTCGGTTGTGGCACATAACGAAGAAGTGGATCCTGTGGGTTCATGCGTTGGTGCAAAAGGAGCGCGCGTACAAACGATTGTCAATGAACTACACGGCGAAAAAATCGATATCGTGGAGTGGTCTGAGGATCCAGTGGTATTTGTAGCAAATGCACTAAGCCCTTCACAAGTACTAGATGTCCAAGTAAATGAAGAAGAAAAATCTACTACAGTTGTTGTGCCAGATTACCAGTTGTCTCTAGCAATCGGTAAACGTGGTCAAAACGCAAGATTAGCAGCTAAATTAACTGGCTGGAAAATCGATATTAAAAGCGAAACAGATGCGACTGAATTAGGCATTTATCCACGTTCAGAAGAGCAAATTGTCCAAACTGCTGATATCTATGAACAAGAGATAGATGAAGAGCCACTAGAAGAAATTGAAGTGGATCTATACAAAGAAGACTAACAAGGGATTTTGACGTCAGTGTCTTCAATTAACCCAAATGTCAAAAGAAAGGTGAATTCTGATGCCGACCAATCGTAAAATACCTTTAAGAAAATGTATTGCTACCGGAGAGATGTTTCCGAAAAAAGAAATGATTCGCGTGGTCCGTTCCAAAGAAGGAGAAGTAACTGTTGATCCGACTGGAAAAAAATCGGGGCGCGGCGCATATGTTTCGAAATCGGCTACAGCGATTCAAGCCGCAAAAGATAAAAATGTGTTTGAACGCCAACTTCAAGTGGAAATTCCAGCACATATATACGATGATCTATTAGCAATTGTTCAAAAGGAAACTCGAATATGAATCAAGAACAAGCAATTTTAAATTTGCTAGGTATAGCCGCAAGCGCACGCAAGGTGGTAACCGGCGAAGAACAGGTAGTAAAAGAAGTAAGAAATCAGCAAGCTAAGCTGGTTATTTTATCGACAGATGCTTCGAAAAATACTAGAAAGAAGCTAACCGATAAATGCCATTCTTTTCACGTTGAGCTACACGAATTTTCAACAAGGGATGTTCTCGGACACGCCCTTGGTAGGGAGGCGAGAGTTTCCGTAGCAATAATGGACAGCGGTTTTGCAAGAAAGCTGTCTCAGCTACTCAACGAAATCTAACCGGGGGTGAGTACATGACAAAATTACGCGTTCATGAATATGCGAAACAAGTAAGCCAGTCAAGTAAAGAAGTGATTGATCAGTTATCTAAGCTCCAAATTGATGTGAAGAATCATATGTCCATGTTAGAACCAGAAACGATTAGCAAATTAAATCATGTATATAAAAAAGGCACTCAACAACAGAGTGTACAGTCAAACCCAACAAAAGGGCAGCCAGGAACTCGTCCTGCAGCAAGAAAAGAGCAACCCTCTTCTAGTCCTGCTCAAACAAAACAAAATAATAACCAAGGAAGTACTATGAATAATAATTCAACTTCAAAAGACAACTCAAAACAAAGACCATCAACAAATAATAATCAAAACCGAAGCCAAACGAATAATCGTGGTGGCCAAACAAGCAACACGCAAGGTGGCAACCGTCCAAACAATAATTCAAGAGGTGGTAGCCAAACGAGCAACACGCAAGGTGGCAACCGTTCAAACAATAATTCAAGAGGCGGCAGCCAAACAAGCAACACGCAAGGTGGCAACCGTCCGAATAATAATACAAGAAGCGGTAGCCAAACAAGCAATACGCAAGGTGGCCAACGTTCTAACAATAATGCTAGAAGCGGTAGCCAAACAAGCAACACACAAGGTGGCAACCGCCCTAATAATAATGCAAGAGGCGGCAACCGAAGCAATAATGCACAAGGTGGCAACCGTAACAACAACCAACGACGCAAACCGGGCATTCACGGTGGACAACGCCGCAAGAATCGTCCACAGCCAGCACCACAACCAGCAGTTAAAAAAGAATTGCCAGAAAAAATCACGTTTTATGAATCACTTAGCGTTGGTGAATTAGCTAAAAAATTAGGCCGTGAACCATCTGAAATCATTAAAAAATTGTTCATGCTTGGTGTTATGGCTACAATCAACCAAGAACTTGATCAAGATGCAATCGAATTAATTTGTGCAGACTATGGGGTTGAAGTAGAAGAAGAAGTACGCATTGACGCTACAGATTTAGATACTTACTTCGAAGAAGATGAGAATGAAAATACTGCAGACATTAAAGAACGTCCGCCAGTAGTTACAATTATGGGTCACGTTGACCATGGTAAAACAACATTGCTTGACTCTATCCGTAACACTAAAGTTACAGAAGGCGAAGCGGGTGGTATTACACAACATATCGGTGCATATCAAGTGGTTGTCCAAGGCAAAAAGATTACTTTCCTAGACACACCTGGACATGCTGCTTTCACAACTATGCGTGCGCGTGGAGCTAAGATTACCGATTTAACAATCCTTGTTGTGGCTGCTGATGATGGTGTTATGCCTCAAACGATTGAAGCAATTAACCACGCAAAAGCTGCTGAAGTTCCAATCATCGTAGCAGTAAACAAAATGGATAAACAAACAGCAAACCCTGATCGTGTTATGCAAGAATTAACAGAACATGGTTTGGTTCCAGAAGCTTGGGGCGGGGATACTATCTTTGTACCGATTTCTGCTTTGTCTGGCGAAGGTATTGACCAATTGCTTGAAATGATTTTGCTTGTTTCTGAAGTAGGCGAATTAAAAGCAAATCCTAAACGTCATGCTATTGGTTCTGTTATTGAAGCACAATTAGATAAAGGCCGTGGCTCTGTAGCAACATTATTAGTTCAAAACGGTACATTAAATGTAGGAGATCCAATTGTTGTTGGTCATACGTATGGTCGTGTACGTGCAATGGTCAACGATCTTGGTCGCCGCGTGAAAAGCGCAGGTCCATCTACGCCTGTAGAAATTACTGGCTTAAACGAAGTACCACAAGCAGGAGATCGTTTCGTTGTATTTGAAGACGAAAAAACAGCTCGTCAAGTAGGGGAAGCTCGCGAATCGACTGCTATCCAAGAAATGCGTACTGAAAAACAACGCGTTACACTTGATAACTTGTTTGAACAAATGAAACAAGGCGATATGAAAGAATTAAACTTAATTGTCAAAGCAGATGTTCAAGGTACAGTTGAAGCAATGGCTGCTTCATTGATGAAAATTGATGTAGAAGGCGTTAATGTGAAGATTATTCATACAGGCGCGGGCGCTATTACTGAATCTGACATTTCACTTGCAGCTGCTTCAAATGCAATTGTAATTGGTTTCAATGTTCGTCCTGATGTCAATGCAAAACGTGCTGCAGAAGCTGAAGGCGTAGATATTCGTCTTCACCGCATTATTTATAAAGTAATTGAAGAGATTGAAGCTGCGATGAAAGGCATGCTAGATCCTGAATATGAAGAAAAAGTAATCGGTTCTGCAGAAATTCGCGAAACCTTTAAAGTTTCAAAAGTTGGTACAATTGCCGGCGGTTATGTAACAGAAGGTAAATTAACTCGTGACAGTGGTGTACGTGTGATTCGCGAGGGTATTGTTATCTTTGAAGGTGTGTTAGATTCTTTAAAACGTTTCAAAGATGATGCAAAAGAAGTTGCAAGAGGGTATGAATGTGGTTTTACTATCAAAGACTACAATGACCTTAAAGTAGGCGACCAAATCGAAGCCTTCGTCATGGAAGAGATTAAACGCTAATGATGGCGTATGCAGAGTGTGAATTTTTTGTTCCTGCTGCACATTCGCTAAAAGAAAAACGTGCTGTTTTGCAGTCTATGACTATGCGTGTAAAACAGAAATACAATATCTCTATTGCAGAGATAGAACATCAAGATGTTTGGCAAAGAACGCTTCTAGCTATTGTTTCTGTTGCTTCTTCACAACAAGCAGCGGAAAGAGAGCTAGAGCGGGCTATCGCTTTTCTTGAGTCAAATCCGGAATGGCAATGCCTTCACATTGATCGGGAGTTTATATAAGAAATTGAGGTGAACGTTTATGTCAATGCGCTCAACACGTGTCGCTGAACAAATGAAAAAAGAATTGGCAGATATCATTAGCCGTAAAATCAAAGATCCAAGAGTTGGATTTGTAACTGTAACGGATGTAGAGGTAACTGGTGATCTTCAGCAAGCGACGGCATATATTACTTGCCTAGGAACTGAAAGAGAACGCCAGGATACGTTAAAAGGGCTTGAAAAGGCGAAGGGTTTTATTCGCTCTGAAATTAGCCACCGCATTCGTCTGCGAGTTACACCTGAACTTTCTTTCGCTTTTGATTCTTCAGTAGAATATGGCAATCGAATCGATTCATTGCTGCGCCAACTGAACGATTCACAAGACCAATAGACAAAAGCCTGCAATTAGAGCTTGCAGGCTTTTTCTCTTAAAAAATGTATTAAATTATTTGGTGTAATGTTGGCAAAGGAGTGAGTTACATGCATGGTATTTTACCATTATGGAAAGAAAAAGGCATGACTTCACACGATTGTGTATTCAAGGTGCGAAAAATTTTACATACAAAGAAAGTCGGGCATACCGGCACATTAGATCCCACTGTTGAAGGTGTGCTGCCAATTTGCATAGGAAATGCTACAAGGCTTGCTGAGTATTTGACGAATGCCGGAAAAACCTACGAGGCTGTAATTGAAATTGGCGTTTCTACTACTACAGAAGATGCCGAAGGAGAGATAGTGGAAGAAGATTTATCGGAAAAGCAAATTAGCCGCAATGAGCTGCTTCAGGCTTTACAATCGCTTACCGGCACAATCAATCAAACCCCACCTATGTATTCTGCCGTAAAAGTAAATGGGAAAAAGCTTTATGAATATGCAAGACGGGGCGAAACTGTTGAACGCCCAACAAGGCAAGTGACCATTTATGAATTGGAGTTATTAGACCATTCTACAGAATATAAGGGTGAAAAAATTCGATTTGCTGTTCGTATAAGCTGTAGCAAAGGGACCTATATTCGAACGCTTGCTGTGCAGATTGGTGAAGCGTTAGGATATCCTGCTCATATGGCTTCATTAGTACGCATTAAATCAGGTACCTTTACAAAGGACGATTGTGTTACATTATCCGAATTACAAGAAAAAGTGGATGCAGGCTTGCTTCAAGAGTGCATGAAGCCATTGGAATTTGCACTTTATGAATATCCACAGATAGAACTTACTGGGTCTATTGAAAAGTCCATTAAAAATGGACAAGTTCTGCTAATGCATCCTGCGCTTAATGAAAATGATAAAATTGTTTATATGAAAGACAATTCTGCAGTTGCTGTGTATATAAAGCATCCAGAAAAAGATGGATTCATGAAACCAGAAAAAATGTTTCCAAACGTGGATTAGGTAGGAGGAAATTGTTATGAAAGTGATTCATCTCATGTATCCGCATCAAATCAATTCGCCGGAAGTTCAAGGCCCTTACTCACTAGCCATTGGTTTTTTTGACGGGATTCATCTTGGTCATCAAGCGGTTATAGAAGAGGCAAGAGCACAAGCAAAAGCGAAAAACCTAAAATTAGCTGTGATGACATTTGATCCACACCCTTCCATTGTGTTGGGAGGCCGAAAAGAACAAGTGTTTTATATCACACCTTTGAAACAAAAGCTTGAAATCCTGAAAAAATTGCAGGTTGATACTGTGTTTGTTGTTCGCTTTACCTCTGATTTTGCCAATTTAAATCCATCTGAATTTGTTGATATATTTATTCGCGAGTTAAATATTAAACATGTAAGTGCTGGCTTTGATTATTCTTTTGGCAAAAAAGGTAGCGGCAAAATGGAAGATATGAAACAACTTAGCAATGGCGATTACGAGGTATCTATTGTGGATAAAAAACAGTTTGAAGAAGATAAAATTAGTTCTACACGGATTCGGAGTGCCTTAAAAGAAGGAGATATGGAATCCGTTCGCCACTTGTTGGGACGACCATATCAAATCCCTGGCATTGTGGTTCATGGGGATAAGCGAGGCAGAGAAATTGGATTTCCAACTGCCAATGTTCAAGAAGCAGAAGGTACTTTCATACCGGCAACTGGTGTCTATGCAGTAAAGATTGAAGTACAGAATGAGTGGCATAATGGTGTATGTAATGTCGGCTATAAACCGACTTTCAAAAATCCAGATGAAAAGAATTTAACGATTGAAGTGTTTATTGACCAGTTTGATAAAAATATCTATGGTGAAGAAGTGAAAGTGGATTGGTATAAGTACTTGCGAGGCGAAAGAAAATTCAGTGGAATTGAGGCATTGAAAACCCAAATTGAAGCTGATAAACAACAGGCATTAGAATACTTGCAATCATTAGTTTAAATCAATTATAGTTGCATGAGTAACCTGTTTATGTTACTATTTTCTAAGTGATCCGCTTCTAGCGGCGCTGAACCATTACTTGGCTCTACGAATCACCAACGAGTTGCTCAGTAATAGGGGATATTTTTTAATCAGTAGGAGGTGAATAGGATGGCACTAACACAAGAACGCAAAAACGAAATCATTGCTGAATACCGTACACACGAAAGTGATACTGGTTCACCAGAAGTTCAAATCGCTGTCCTTACGGAAGAGATTAACAACTTAAACGAACATTTACGTGTTCACAAAAAAGACCACCACTCACGTCGCGGTCTATTCAAAATGGTCGGTCGTCGCCGTAACTTATTAAAATATTTACGTGAAAACGACGTACAACGTTACCGTGAAATTATTACAAAACTTGGCTTACGCCGATAAAATGAAACAACAAACAGCGAGGGATTCTGCCCGCGCTGTTTGTTAGTTCAATCATTCGAAACTTACTCCATCTTCATTGTGTACAAGTTGCACAATTGAAGTAAAGTAGGAGCCGAGATTAAATGCATGAGATGAAAGCGGGCTTGTCCCGCTTTTTCTTTATGTTTAATAAAATTCCAGCCATCTATAGCGAATAAAAGCGGAATGTAGAGAAATGTTTCGCAAAGCGCATTTATTTTTGATAAACTACAAGTAACTACATAACATAAGCTTATATGTAATTTAGGTTTTCTTTTTAAGAGAGGAGTTCAATAGATGAACGAAAAAAAAGTTTTTACCTATGAATGGGCAGGACGACCATTGCAAATCGAAGTCGGCCAGCTTGCAAAACAAGCAAACGGTGCAGTAATGGTACGTTACGGCGAAACAGCTGTACTATGTAATGCTACTATGTCTAAACACCCAAAACAAACAGATTTCTTCCCTTTAACTGTGAACTATGAAGAAAAACTTTACGCAGTCGGTAAGATTCCTGGAGGTTTTATTAAAAGAGAAGGCCGTCCATCTGAACGTGCTGTTTTAACATCTCGTTTAATTGACCGTCCAATCCGTCCATTATTCCCAGACGGTTTCCGTAATGAAGTACAAGTTACCTCAATGGTTATGTCAGCAGATCCAAACTGCAGCAGCGAAATGGCGGCTATGGTTGGTTCATCATTGGCTCTTATGGTATCTGATATTCCATTCGACGGACCAATTGCAGGTGTACAAGTTGGTATGATTAATGATGAATTTATCGTTAATCCTACTGTTGAACAATTAGATCAATCATTGATTAATCTTACTGTAGCAGGTACCAAAGATGCGATCAACATGGTGGAAGCTGGTGCACTAGAAGTACCAGAAGAAACAATGCTTGAAGCAATCATGTTCGGTCATGAAGAAATCAAAAAGCTTATTGCCTTCCAAGAAGAAGTAACGAAGGAATCAGGTAAAGAAAAAATTGAAGTAACATTGCATGAGTTAGATCCACAATTGACTGAAAGCATTACTTCTCAATTTGAAACTCAAATGAACGCAGCGATTCAAACGCATGAAAAACATGCGCGTGATGAAGCGATTGAAGCAGTAAAAGCTGAGGTAATCGCACAATTTGAAGAACAAGAAGCAGACGATGCTACATTGAAACAAGTTGGTCAAATTTTAGATAAGATGGTCAAAGAAGAAGTCCGTCGATTGATTACCGAAGAAAAAATCCGCCCAGATGGCCGTAAATTAGACGAAATCCGTCCATTATCTTCAGAGACTGGATTGTTGGCGCGTGCTCATGGTTCAGGATTATTTACACGAGGACAAACACAAGCGTTATCAATCTGTACGCTTGGCGCATTAAGCGATGTTCAAATTATTGATGGTCTTGGTGTAGAAGAGTCAAAACGCTTTATGCACCATTATAATTTCCCTCAATTCTCAGTAGGGGAAACAGGACCAATGCGTGGTCCAGGACGCCGTGAAATCGGTCATGGAGCACTTGGAGAACGTGCATTATCCGCGATTATTCCAGACGAAAAAGATTTCCCTTACACAATTCGCTGTGTATCAGAAGTATTGGAATCAAATGGTTCAACATCACAAGCAAGTATCTGTGCATCTTGCCTAGCATTGATGGATGCAGGTGTTCCAATTAAAGCCCCAGTAGCAGGTATTGCGATGGGTCTTATTAAAAAGGGCGATTATTATTCCATCTTAACGGACATTCAAGGTATGGAAGACCACCTTGGCGATATGGACTTTAAGGTAGCTGGAACAGCAAAAGGTGTAACAGCACTTCAAATGGACATTAAAATTGATGGATTATCTCGTGAAATTCTAGAAGAAGCATTAGTGCAAGCAAAACGCGGCCGTATGATTATTTTAGAATCTATGTTGGCTACAATCGCTCAACCGAAAGAACACTTATCTGCATATGCACCTAAGATTCAGCAGATTCATATCAACCCTGATAAAATCCGCGATGTAATTGGGCCAGGGGGTAAACAAATCAACAAGATTATTGAAGAAACAGGCGTGAAAATCGATACAGAGCAAGATGGTACGATTTCAATTGCTTCTTCAGATGAAGATATGATTAAACGCGCTAAAGAAATAATCGAAAACATTGTGCGTGAAGCAAAAGTCGGCGAATACTATATGGGTAAAGTTAAACGTATCGAAAAATTCGGCGCATTCCTAGAAATCTTCCCTGGTAAAGATGGCTTGCTTCATATTTCTGAAATTCAAGAAGAACGCACAAAAGCTGTCGAAGATGTCTTGAAATTAGGTGATGAGCTATTGGTGAAAGTCATTGAAATCGATCGCCAAGGCCGTGTCAACTTATCACGCAAGATTGTTATTAAAGAAGAAAAAGAACGAGCAGAACAACAATAAGACTGTTTCATTTAAAAAAGTTAAGCAGTTAAAGAATATATTATGTCTGCAATGAGGTTGTCTAATTAAACGACAGCCTCTTTTTTATATAAAGGAGGAAGATTATTGAGGACTAAACATATATGTAAAAATGGCGTTAGAGTTCTTGTTGAAAAACGTCCATACGTTAGATCGGTGTCCATGGGCATTTGGGTAAATGTAGGTTCCAGAGATGAAAGTCCTGAATTAAACGGAATCACACATTTCATTGAACATATGTTGTTTAAGGGTACATATACTAGGACAGCAAAAGAAATAGCCGAATCCTTTGATCGTATTGGAGGGCAATTAAATGCCTTTACGTCTAAAGAAAATACGTGTTTTTATGCCACCACTTTGGATATCCATGCAGTTGAAGCACTGAAGATTTTAGCGGATATGTTTTTCCATTCATCCTTCGATCCGCAAGAAATTGAAAAAGAAAGGCAAGTAATTTATGAGGAAATGCTATTAGTTGAGGATACGCCAGATGATGAAGTAGATGAAAGGCTTTGGCGGACCATGTTTCCTGAAGATCCAATTGGTGCCCCTATCCTAGGAACAAGAGATACATTGGAAAACTTCACAAAAGAAACGCTAGAAGATTTTATGGAGGCACATTATACGCCTGAACGCATAGTAATCTCCATTGCCGGCAATGTCCCTGATCAACTTTTGGACACAGTTGCCGCATTATTTGGCGATTTTGAAAGAGACTCAGAAGTCCCTCAGATTGCTACAATACCAAGATTTGATCCAGGTGTGACTATCAAGCGTAACCATGCAGAACAATCACATTTATTACTTGGATACTCATCACTTTCAATAAAAGATCCAAATCTCATGAGTCTCCTTGTCATGAATAATATAATCGGAGATACAACGTCATCAAGGCTTTTTCAACAAGTGAGAGAAGAGAAAGCGTTAGCTTATTCAATTTATTCGTATTACTCTGCTTACCAAGATACTGGCGCTTTTATGATTTATGGCGGTACATCTCCTAAGCAATTGGATCTTTTGGAAGAAACTATTTTGCAAATAACAGATAACCTAAAGGAAAATGGCGTAACAGCTAAAGAAATAAGGTACGCAAAAGAACAATTAGAAAGCAATTTTTTGTTAAGCCTTGAAACCACTAATGATGTCATGCATCGAAATGCAAAAAATGAATTGATCTATGGAGAGCATAAATCGATTGAAGTAAATTTAGAAGAACTGCAGGCAGTAAATGAAATAAGTGTGAATAACATGATACAAGATATACTAGAAAAACCATTTGCTAAATCGATTATTCAGCCAACTAAGAGACTTTAATATGCCTCTTAGTTTTTTTATGCACATGCATATGTATAATGACATACACTATTATGACGGAGAAGGAGGGGTTAAATGCTTTTATCTGAGCTCGCGGATAAAGAACTAATCCAGATGAGTGATGGAGTCCGCTGCGGGTTGCTTGCGGAAACAGAGTGTTTATTAGATCCGAAAACTGGGCAAATTTATGGATTTGAATTAGTCCAAAGAGGTTATCGCTTGCCATTTCAATCAAAAGATCAAAAACCGCAGTCCTATATTCCATGGACAGAAATTTCACTGATTGGCGAAGACCGAATTTTATTCAAAAAAACACAACCACTGAAATCGGGGTACACAAAATGATAAATGAAAAATGGTTAATCCTTGGAAGAGATTTGCGGTTCAAAGAATTGGCCCTCTATTTGTCACTAGATTATGAGCAGGTTATATACAAATATACAGACAAGTGGAATGAGGAACTCCAACAAATCATTGAGACGGAAAAGCCTGAGCGGATTGTGTTGCCAATCCAAGCGCCAGAAATTCCTCGCGGTGCATTCGAAGGCCTCCCATCGAATGCTGTAATATTTGTCGGTAAAAGCAATCAAAGTCTACAACAGGAATTTCTGCAATTAAAAGAGGATCAGGTGATCTATTATCTGCAGGATGAATCGTATATATGGCTGAATGCTAGATTGACCTCTGAAGGTATGTTGCGAGCCTTTTATGATTTAGAAAATACTTCAGTATTTGACAAATCGTTTTGTATTACAGGATTTGGCCGTGTAGCTAAGATGCTTGCCTACATGTTCCATAAATTGGGCGCAAATGTTCATATTTTGGCAAGATCCAACAGCCAAATTCAAGAGGCCATTGCCTATGGCTACGTTGCAGATCAATTGATACCCGAGAACATAACAGAACACGATTACTTAATTAATACAATCCCGAATAAATGGTTTACTGTAGATTTCTATAATGCATTAGAAAAAAAATTGAACATATTTGATGTAGCATCATCACCAGGCTGCCTTAATATAGAAGAGAGAGAGAAGCTTATTTATACATTCCTTCCTGGTTTGCCCGGCAAGTATTTCCCACAAGATGCAGCAGACTTGCTTGCACAGGTGATTGTACGAAAAAATAACGAACTAAAGGAGGAATAATATGCTACAAGGCAAACGGATTGGGTTAGGGATTACTGCTTCCCATTGCACGTATGCAGACGTAATACCTAAAATCACTTCTCTCACTGAATTAGGGGCAACCGTTGTCCCGATTATCACGCATTCTGTTTTAACAGCGGCGACTCGTTTTGGTACAGGAGAAGAATGGATTGAGAAAATAGAGAGCTTGGCAGGCAATGAGGTGGTAAAAAGCATTGCGGAGGCGGAGCCATTTGGACCATCAAATCCTTTAGATTGTATGGTCATTGCTCCGATGACAGGGAACTCTATCAGTAAATTTGCTAATGCCGCAACTGACTCTCCTGTATTAATGGCGGCGAAAGCAACGCTAAGAAATGGAAGCCCAGTAGTTCTGGGGATTTCAACGAATGATGCGCTAGGACTTAATGGAATAAATGTTATGAAGCTATTAAACACAAAAAATGTCTTCTTTATCCCGTTTGGGCAAGATGATCCTATCAATAAGCCAAATTCTCTTATATCTGATTTTACGTTGATGGCAAAAACAGTAGAAGCCTCATTAAATAAAGCACAATTGCAACCATTATTGATTCAATATACTAAATAATTTAATTATTATATAAATAACTAGGCAAGTATGATACAATAGCGCCATTACTTGGATGATTAGCTGAGGAGCGATGTATAATGACGAAAAAATATACAGTAGCAGTAGTAGGTGCCACAGGGGCAGTAGGTACAAAAATTATTGAACAATTAATCAAACGTAAATTCCCTATGGCACAATTAAAACCTTTAGCGTCAAAGCGCTCTGCCGGAAAAGAATTAGCAGTAGGCAACGAGCGTTATAAAATAGAAGAAGCTACCCCGGAAGCATTTGAAGGGATAGATTTTGCCTTTTTTAGCGCTGGGGGATCCGTTTCTAAGGAACTTGCGCCTGAAGCTGCAAAACGTGGAGCAATCGTAATTGATAATACAAGTGCATTTCGAATGGATCCAGATACGCCTCTTGTAGTGCCTGAAGTAAATCCTAATGATCTTGCAACACATCAGGGCATTATAGCCAATCCAAATTGTTCAACCATACAAATGGTCGCAGCACTACAGCCAATCCGGCAAGCATTTGGTTTGAAGAAAGTAATCGTATCTACATATCAAGCTGTATCCGGAGCAGGAATCAGTGCCGTAAATGAGCTAAAAGAACAAAGCGTCCATTTTGATGAGCCAGCAGGAGTGGAGGCCCAAATCTTACCTGTAAAAAGCGATAAGAAGCATTATCCTATTGCACGCAATGTGATACCGCAAATTGACATATTTACAGAAAATGGATTTACTTTTGAGGAAATGAAAATGATTAATGAAACCAAAAAAATTCTGCATGATGAAGCATTACCAGTAGCGGCAACTTGTGTACGCGTGCCAGTAACAGTAGGGCACTCTGAATCAGTTTATATTGAAATTGAGCGAAATGATGTGTCGGTAGAAGAAATAAAAGAGATCCTCAAAACAGCTCCTGGGATAGCATTACATGATGACCCTGTAACACAGCACTATCCTATGCCACTATATACAGATGGTTTGGATGATGTATTTGTAGGTCGAATTCGCAAGGACTTAGCAGAAGACACAGGTTTTCATCTATGGATTGTAGCTGATAATTTGTTGAAAGGAGCTGCGCTAAACTCTATCCAAATCGCTGAAAAAATGATTGAAGATGGACTAAAGTAAGGAGGCAGCTGAGTGAATATTGGTCGTATTGCGACAGCTATGATTACACCGTTCCATGAAGATGGGACCATTCACTACGAAGAGATTGCTAGATTGATTGACCATTTAATTGCGAATGGGACAGATTCAGTTGTTGTCTGTGGAACGACAGGTGAATCTCCCACTTTAAGTTTTGAAGAAAAAATCAGAATATTTCAGTATATTGTGCAAAAAGCTAATAAGAGAATCCCAGTCATTGCAGGAACAGGAAGTAACAATACAAAAGAATCAATACTGTTAACACAGCAGGCAGAAGCTGCAGGCGTTGACGGCATTATGCTAGTGGCACCGTATTATAATAAACCTAGCCAACAGGGGATGTACGAACATTTTGCAGCTATTGCGCAGGCGACTACTCTGCCGGTTATGCTTTACAACATTCCGGGAAGATCTGTTGTTAATATGACACCAAAAACCGTTCTTGCATTAAGTGATATTCCAAATATACAAATAGTCAAAGAAGCAAGTGGAAGTTTAGATCAAATGGCAGAAATTTTAGCGGATGCACCACAAGGATTCCAAGTATATTCTGGAGATGACGGTTTAACATTGCCGTTACTTAGCATCGGAGGATCCGGCATTGTATCTGTAGCTTCCCATTTAGTTGGATATGATATGCAAAAAATGGTGAAGGCATATTATGATGGTGAGCATGAAAAAGCTGCCCGCATTCATCAAGCGCTTCTGCCCCTTATACGGGCACTATTTGCAACGCCTAGCCCTTCAACTTTAAAATATGCCTTAGCAAAGCAAGGATTAGGTACTGAGAGCGTAAGGCTGCCTATTATTCCTTTAACAGCTGAGGAGAAGAGGGCATATGATCATGCTTGGAGAGAATATGAAGAAAAGCAAAAGAGTTTTGACTAAGGTGTTGTATAAGACAAAAAAATTTTCATAACTAAACTCGGCAGTGATTATAACGGAATGAATGATTTAGAAGGTCCACATTTGAACGAACACAGATGATTCGAGAATGGGTGACATTGACCCATTCTTTTTTGTTTGTGAAAACGCTCAACTATCTATATAATGGGAGTAAGTGGTTTGTGTTCGGGATTAATTTAGGAGGAAAACAAGTGGCAAAAACAATAACAAAAAATGAAGTAATACGCGTCATCCCATTGGGCGGCGTGTGTGAAGTCGGCAAAGCAATGTACGTTATCGAAATTGATGAAGAAATCTTTGTCGTGGATAGCGGCCTTATGTTTCCGGAAGACGAAATGTTAGGCATTGATTATGTCATACCAGACATATCTTACTTAGTCGAAAATAAATCACGTGTAAAAGGTATTTTCTTAACACATGGACATGAAGATGCCATCGGATCTGTCGCATATTTACTACAAAAAGTGAACGCGCCGGTTTATGGATCTAAATTGACGATCGCTTTAGCGAAAGAACATTTGAAAGAATTGCCTGCACCATATCAAATTAAGTTTTTTGAAGTAACGAGCAAGAGTCGCATGAACTTCCAAACGACTTATGTGACATTTTTCCATACTACACACAGTATCCCAGATTCATTGGGTATTGCTTTCCATACAAGTGAAGGTGCTATTGTCCATACAGGCGAATTTAAGTTTGACCAATCAGCAAAAGGCAAATATAAGCCAGATCTTGCAAAAATGGCAAACTTGGGTGAAGAAGGCGTCTTTATCTTGATGTCTGATTCTACTGAAGCAGAACGTCCTGGCTATACAATTCCCGAAAATGTTGTACAGGAGAAGTTAGCAAAAACTTTTCATAATGCAGAAGGCCGCATTTTAGTTGCGCTATATGCTTCTAATTTTATCCGTATCCAGCAAGTATTTGATCAAGCAACTGATGCTGATCGAAAGATCGCTGTTATAGGTAAAAGCTTAGAGCATGCATTTGAAGTTGGTATGCGTCTGGGTTACTTATCTGTTGATCCTGACAGAATTATCCCAGCAAATAAAATGAATGATTATGCAGATGAAGAAATTGTGGCGATTATAACAGGAAATCAAGGTGAACCACTAGAAGGATTAGAAAAAATTATCCGCAAACACCACCGCGATATCCGCATTAAAAATACAGACACAGTTCTTATTACTTTCACACCTTCACCAGGGATGGAAGTCCAAATCGCAGACACAATGAACAGCCTTGCAAAAGCAGGAGCAAAAGTATTGTCTGCTGATAAAAAAGTGCATGTTTCAGGGCACGGCTCGCAAGAAGATTTGAAATTAATGCTGAATTTAATGCGACCAAAATACTTTATCCCAATTCAAGGCGACTACCGTATGTTAATAGCTCACTCAAAGTTGGCGCAACAAACAGGTATGTCTAAAGCCCAAATTTTTATTGCTGATAAAGGAGATATCGTAGAATATAAAGGCGGCAAAATGCGTATGAGTGGCCGTGTCACTGCTGGAAACGTGTTAATTGACGGTATAGGCGTAGGCGATGTAGGCAATATTGTATTACGCGATCGTAAATTGCTTAGTCAAGATGGTATATTCATTGTAGTTGTGACCATCAACCGCAAAGAGAAAAAAGTTGCTTCTGGTCCAGAAATTTTATCAAGAGGCTTTGTATATGTAAGAGAATCAGAAGAATTATTAAGTGAGTCTTCTGAATTAGTTCGCGCTGTTGTCGAAAGTTATGTGAATAAAGGCTCGTACGAATGGACAAGTATAAAACAAGAAATCCGTGACACGCTAAACTCTTATTTATTCCAAAAAACCAAAAGAAGACCAATGATTATCCCTATTATTATGGAATATTAGCGTTATGCGGGAAAAAGGATTTCCTTACCTCTTAAAAATGGTAGGAAATCCTTTTTCCGTTTTATTATGTACATGATAAAGATATTTTTCCAAAACAAAAAGATTGTAAAAAACCTTAATCAACGAAAGAAAGTAGGTGGTTGCATGGCAAAAAAAGCAACGAAAAAGAAACCTGCAAAGAGTAAAAAAACAGTCAGCAAAAAAACGAAAAAAGGTACGAAGACGCAACCATTGGTATATGAAATCATAGGATTAATACTAATTGGCCTTGCGATTATTATTTTTTTTGAGTATGGAATTGTAGGGAAGGCGTTCCAATACATTGCCTTATTTTTATTTGGGAATTGGGCTATCATCGTTCCTTTCTTGTTCATCGTGAGTGCGTTGTTACTAATGGTCAAACGCACAATTCCTAATCTGAAAAACCGCCTGATCGGTGGTGTCTTACTAATTACAGGCGGATTAACGTTATTCAGCCACATTTCCTTGTTCGAGCAACTGTTTAATGGTCAAGCCTTGCACAATAATTCGGTTTTAAAAGAAACATGGAGAGTGCTTGTTACTTCAGGGGGAATTAAAGAACATTCTCATGCATTAGGAGGCGGTATGATTGGGGCAATCCTTTTTGCTTGTTTCTTCGCTCTATTTGATGCAGCAGGCGCCAATATCGCAGGATGGCTAATGGTGTTAATTGGACTTCTTTTAATTACTGGTAAAGCCCTAATACCTTATATCGCTGGCAAATGGCCAACAATTAAACAGTCAATTATGGAAATGAAAGAAGAGTCCGAGGACACTGTAAGCAGGCGCCAAGAAGCAAAGAGTAAGAAAAAGACAGAGAGAAAAAGAAAAGCTGCGGTGTCTGAAGAGGAAACTATCGAGCATACCGTTAATGATGAAGAATATCATGCAGCAACAATCCCCGAGCAACCAAAAGAACCAATCATTTCTGCCTTTACGCAAAGAATTCAACAACAAGATCAGCCTGTACCAGATATTCCTGAAGAAGAACCTGAAACTGCTGCAGATACAATTGATGCTGCTGTAATATCTGCGGCAGAGGTAGAGAATGAGGCGTATCAATTACCAGCTATGGCTACTTTAAAATTGCCGCCGCATACGGATCAAAGCGGCGAATTTCAATTAATTCAAGGGAATGCTAAGAAACTAGAGCAAACATTCCAATCATTTGGTGTGAAAGCCACAGTTACCCAAGTTCATTTAGGCCCTGCGGTAACGGAATATGAGGTATTGCCAGACAGAGGCGTAAAGGTTAGCAAAATCGTAGGATTGCAAGATGATTTAGCTTTAGCACTGGCTGCTAAAGATATTAGAATAGAGGCGCCAATACCAGGAAAATCAGCTGTTGGTATTGAAGTTCCTAATAAAGAGGTCGCTATAGTTAGCCTAAGAGAAGTGCTAGAATCCAAAGAAAACAATAAGCCGGATGAAAAGTTATTGATCGGTTTAGGAAGAGATATTACCGGTGAAGCAAAACTTGCACAGCTAAACAAAATGCCGCATTTATTAGTAGCAGGATCGACGGGGAGTGGGAAGTCCGTTTGTATTAATGGCATTATTATTAGTATTCTTATGCGTGCAAAACCTCATGAAGTAAAAATGATGATGATTGATCCGAAGATGGTAGAATTGAACGTTTATAATGGAATCCCACATTTATTAGCGCCAGTTGTGACAGATGCAAGAAAAGCGTCACAAGCGTTGAAAAAAGTCGTGGATGAGATGGAAAGACGCTACGATTTGTTCTCACATACGGGAACACGCAATATAGAGGGATATAATGCACATATAGAACGTTTTAATAAAGAAAACGGAGAGAAGCATCCCAAGATGCCGTTTATTGTGGTTATTGTTGATGAGTTAGCCGATTTGATGATGGTAGCCTCAAGTGATGTGGAAGATTCAATTACACGCTTAGCGCAAATGGCTAGAGCAGCAGGCATACACCTCATTATCGCAACACAAAGACCAAGTGTGGATGTCATTACAGGTATTATTAAAGCTAACATCCCATCGAGAATAGCATTCGCTGTATCTTCCGCAATCGATTCTCGAACTATTCTTGATATGGGAGGAGCGGAACGCTTGCTTGGTCGGGGGGATATGCTATTTTTACCAGCTGGGCAGTCGAAGCCGGTACGCGTACAAGGGGCTTTTGTCTCAGACCAAGAAGTAGAACAGATTGTAGACTTTGTTATAGCACAGCAAAAAGCCCAATACCAAGAGGAAATGATTCCAACTGAAGAAGAGGAAATTACAGACTTGGATGATACAGATGACCTCTTTGAAGAAGCTGTTAATTTGGTAGCAAGCCAAGATACTGCATCTGTATCCTATCTGCAAAGAAAATTAAAGATAGGATACGCTAGAGCCGCTCGTATCATGGATCAGATGGAGGAAAGAGGCATTGTCGGACCAGCTGAAAAAAGCAAACCAAGAGAAGTATTAATCGGAAAATAGCACGTCCGGCAATTGTGAATTTTCTAACAATGTAACGAAAAATAGCAAATTCAACAATTTTTAAAAATTTATTAACTGTTTTAACACAGTTTTTTTCGAAAGTTATTTATTTCGTTATTTAAAAGTGTTATAGTATGACTGATTAGTAGGAATGTTTTACGTCAGATGTCTGATCTCTACTGGTGGTGGTTAATTTGACAATAAAGTCTGACCAGCGTCATCTCTATCTTCAAGTGATCGATCATCTTAAGGCAGACATAGAAAAAGGGATTTATAAAGAAAATGAAAAACTACCATCTGAATTTGAGTTGTCGAAGACACTTGGGGTAAGTCGTGCGACGCTTCGGGAAGCACTAAGACTTTTGGAAGAAGAAAATATTATTGTTAGAAGACATGGTGTGGGAACCTTTGTGAATCCAAAGCCCATATTTACTTCAGGCATTGAACAGTTATCAAGTATTTCTTCTATGATAGAAGATGCAGGTATGCAGCCCGGTACAGTCTATTTAAACTCTACCGAGCTGCTTCCGAATGACGAAGATTTAAAACGCTTTCAATGTGATGCTGGCGATCCGATAATCACGATTGAACGGGTCCGTACAGCTGACGATAACCCTGTGGTATATTGTATCGACCAAGTACCTTCAAACTATTTGCCGAAAGATTTTTTGAAAAGACGCAATCTATCGATATTTCAAGCATTAGAAGAATCAGGGGACATACATGTTGCTTATGCGGTCACTTATATTGACCCGATTGGCTATCATGGTCACGTTTCACCTATCTTAGAATGCGGACGCGAGACAGCGCTCTTGTTGCTGAAGCAGTTTCATTATGATGAACAAGAACGGCTGGTCTTATATTCGAAAAACTATTTTAGAGCTGATAAATTCAGCTTCCATGTAATACGTAAACGCGTATAAATGTATTCATTCCTGCTATCGTCAACAACAAATTTATTAATTTACTTTTTGGGAGGATTTCAAGTGAAAAAGCGTAAAATTGGTTTAGCACTTTCTGCACTTCTAGCTTCTGGTACATTGCTTGCGGCATGTGGATCAGACAAAGGGGACGAATCGAAAAAAAGCGGTAGCGATAAAGATAAATTCTCAGTAGCAATGGTTACTGATATCGGTGGTATCGATGACCGTTCATTCAACCAATCAACTTGGGAAGGTATCGAGAAGTTTGGTGAAGAGAATGGAATGAAAAAAGGTAACGGTGGCTTCGATTACCTTCAATCAGCTTCTGAAAGTGATTACAATACAAACCTTAACAACCTTGTTCGCCGTAATTTCGATTTAGTATATGCTGTAGGTTTCAATTTGCATGATGCTACATCTGAAGTTGCAAAACAACAAAAAGACGCTAAATTTGCCATTATTGACTCAGTTATTGAAGGTCAAGATAATGTTGCATCAATCATGTTCCGTGCTAACGAAGCTTCATACCTAGCAGGTGCTGCAGCTGCTTTACAATCCAAAACAGGTAAAATCGGATTTATCGGCGGTGTAGAAGGCGATATCATCGGTGGCTTCGAAGCTGGCTTTGTTGCAGGCGCTAAAGCGGCAAATCCAAAAGTAAAAATTGATATCCAATATGCAGGTTCATTCGGTGATGCTTCTAAAGGTCAAGCAATTGCAAAACGTATGTATGATTCAGGTACAGACATTATCATGCATGCTGCAGGCGGTACAGGAAACGGCCTATTCACTGAAGCAAAAGAACGCAAGAAAAAAGATGCTAAGGCTGATGTATGGGTAATCGGTGTAGACCGTGACCAATACGATGAAGGAAAAGTGAATGATAAAACAAACATCACTTTAACTTCTGTTCTTAAACGTGTTGATACTGCTGCTGAAAAAGTATCTAAAGATACTAAAGACGGCAAATTCCCTGGCGGCAAAACAATTACATTTGGTCTAAAAGACAAAGGTGTTGACTTAGCTGACGACCACGGCGTATTTACTGACGACACTAAGAAGAAAATTGATGAATTCAAAGAAAAAATTATTAGCGGCGACATTACAGTTCCAGAAAAACCTGAAAAATAGTGTCACCTTCATATCATAAAGGCCAGTTATTGGTCTTTATGATCTTTTTATCTATTTTTTAGTTTAAAGATTAATAGACGAAGGGTTTCGAAGAGCCTTTTTACAATACCCTTATTCTTATTTTTTTGAACATTTTTTATACTGCTAGATTGTGAATAAATGTTTGAAAATAAAATAGTCTCTTCAATTCCTTCTTGTGTTAATTTTTTAACCAAAGATTTTAATTGATATACCGTCATATTATATTGATCGATTAAGGGAGTGAGCAAAATGGATTATGTCATTGAGATGCTTGGAATACGCAAACAATTTGGCGATTTCGTAGCAAATGATAATATTACTCTTCAACTTAAGAAGGGTGAAATACATGCGTTATTAGGAGAAAATGGCGCAGGGAAATCGACGCTGATGAACGTGTTATTCGGTCTATATCAACCGGAAGCGGGAGTTATTAAAGTGAATAGTAAAGAGGTCAAAATTACCGATCCAAATAAGGCTAATGATCTTGGGATTGGGATGGTACACCAACACTTTATGTTAGTCGAAAACTTTACGGTAACTGAAAATATCATTTTGGGTAGTGAACCGACGAAAATGGGTTTAGTTAATATCCGAGATGCTGCAAAGAAAGTTCAGCAGTTATCTGAAAAGTACGGATTAAATGTTGATCCATATGCGAAAATTGAAGATATTTCGGTTGGTATGCAACAACGTGTCGAAATTTTAAAGACGCTCTACCGCGGAGCTGAAATGTTAATCTTTGACGAACCGACTGCATCATTAACACCACAAGAAATCAATGAATTGATACAAATTATGAAACGCTTGATTAAAGAAGGCAAATCTATCATTTTAATCACTCACAAATTAAAAGAAATTATGGATGTATCAGATAGAGTAACGATTATCCGTAAAGGGCAAGGGATTGGCACTGTTACTACTGCAGAAACAAATCCGGACCAACTGGCTGAAATGATGGTAGGTCGTCAGGTTGTATTTAAAACGGAAAAAACAACTGCTCATCCAAAAGATGTAGTACTGAACATTGAGAACTTAACTGTCCAAGATAATCGTGGAATTGATCGTGTTAAAGATTTGTCTTTAGCTGTAAGAGCTGGTGAGATAGTTGGTATTGCTGGTATAGACGGCAATGGACAATCAGAGTTAATTGAAGCGATCACTGGGCTTCGTAAAGTGAAAAGCGGCCAAATAGCGCTTAACGGTAAGGATATTACTGGCAAGAAACCACGTAAAATCACGGAATCAGGGATTGGCCATATTCCGCAAGACCGTCATAAACATGGCTTAGTACTTGATTTTCCAATTGGACATAATATCGTCTTACAAACGTATTACCAATCACCTGTATCAAAGGGTGGCATTATTGATTACAAACGTGTTAATAGCATTGCACGCAATATTATTGAGGAATATGACGTGCGTACACCAAGTGAAATGACGCAGGCGAGAGCACTATCAGGTGGTAACCAGCAAAAAGCGATTATCGGCCGTGAAATTAATCGAGATCCAGATCTTTTGATCGCTGCGCTACCAACTCGTGGACTTGATGTAGGGGCGATTGAATTTATCCATAAGCGTTTAATTGAACAACGTGATAAAGGCAAAGCAGTATTATTGATTTCATTTGAATTGGATGAGGTAATGAATGTCTCTGATAACATCGCTGTAATTCATGATGGATCAATTATTGATACCGTTTCGCCAAAAGAAACAACAGAGCAAGAATTGGGCCTATTAATGGCTGGTCATTCACTTGGCCATAGTGAAAAGGTAGGTGACGCATAGTGTCTAAAAGAGTAGTAAATATTCTAGTTCCACTTATTTCGATTGTGTTAGGTTTAATTATTGGCGCAATCGTCATGCTTATTAGCGGTTTTAACCCAGTTGATGGTTACATCGCTCTGTGGAACGGAGTATTCGGCAGCAGTTATAACATGGGCGAAACAGTTCGCCAGATCACGCCGTATGTGTTCGCCGGTTTGGCAGTAGCATTCGCGTTTCGTACAGGATTATTTAACATCGGGGTAGAAGGCCAACTGATCGTAGGTTGGTTAGCAGCAGCTTATGTTGGCTCTGCTTTCGACCTTCCCAAGATTATTCATCTACCATTAGCTTTGCTTGCAGCAGCTGCTGCAGGTGCCCTATGGGCGTTTATTCCAGGCCTTTTGAAGGCTAAATTACAGGTCCATGAAGTTATCGTTACCATTATGATGAACTATATTGCATTGCATGTAGCCAATGCGACTATATCTGCATTATCTGATGGCGGCGATAAGACAGAAAAAATTCACGATTCTGCTTCACTTCGTTCTCCTTTCTTTGAATCTCTTACCGATTATTCAAGATTGCATTGGGGTTTTCTAATTGCCCTAATTGCGGTGTTAATCATGTGGTTTATTTTAGAAAAGACAACACAAGGCTATGAATTAAAATCAGTCGGTTTTAACCAAAATGCTTCGGAATATGCTGGTATGAATGTTAGCAAAAATATCATTCTAGCAATGGTTATCTCAGGGGCTTTTGCAGGTCTTGGAGGCGCTATGGAGGGTCTAGGTACCTTCGGTAATATTACTAAAATGACAGGTTTTACTGGTATTGGTTTTGATGGGATTGCGGTTGCGTTGCTTGGAGCAAACCAGCCATTTGGCGTACTACTTGGCGCAATACTTTTTGGCGGATTAAAAAATGGCGGTCTCAATATGCCGAACGAAGCTGGCATACCAGTGGAAATCGTATCCATTGTTATCGCATTAATTATCTTCTTCGTAGCATCAGGTTATATTATTCGTGTGGGCTTGGACCGTTTAAGCAAGAAAAAAAAGGAGGGAAAATAACATGAGTTTTTTAGATGTGTTATATTTTATTATTCCTTCTGCAATCTACTATGCAGCACCATTGATCATGACAGCCATAGGCGGCGTATTTACTGAACGATCAGGCGTTGTCAATATTGGACTTGAAGGGGTTATGATTATCGGCGCATTCAGCAGTATTGTATTCAACTTAAAGTATGCTGCTACACTTGGCGGATGGACGCCATGGGTTGGCCTGCTCGTTGCATTGGCTGTAGGTGCGGTCTTTTCTTTAATCCTTGCTGTTGCAGCTGTTTCATTCCGAGCTGACCAAACAGTAGCAGGGGTTGCGCTAAACTTATTAGGATTAGCAGTAGCTGTTTTCTCTATTAAAATGATTTATGATAAAGGACAAACAGATTCAATTTCTGAACGTTTCTCTCGTTTTGATATACCGGTTTTAAAGGACATCCCACTGCTTGGGAAAATGTTCTTTACAGATGTATACGGTACGTCCATCTTTGCGATTGTCGTAGCGTTTATTGCATGGTTTATTATTTATAAAACACCTTTTGGCTTACGCCTACGTTCTGTTGGGGAGCACCCAATGGCAGCTGATACAATGGGTGTTAATGTTACCAAAATGCGTTATATTGCCGTAATGATTTCTGGTGCATTAGGTGGTATTGGTGGAGCGATTTACGCTCAAGCAATCGCTGGGAACTTCAGCGCGACAACAATTAGCGGCCAAGGTTTCATGGCACTTGCTGCTATGATCTTTGGTAAATGGCATCCGCTAGGCGCTCTTGGGGCTGCGTTATTCTTTGGACTAGCACAATCGTTAAGTATTGCTGGTGCTTCAATCCCTTATGTAAAAGATGTGCCTCAAGTTATTCTATTAATCTTGCCTTACGTTTTAACAATACTAGCACTTGCTGGATTTATTGGAAAAGCCAAAGCACCAAAAGCTTCGGGTACACCATATATTAAAGGCAAAAGATAATTTAAAAGAGACTATGCAGTCGTTGTACTGTGTAGTCTTTTTTTATGGAAATCATAAGTGTATTTCCGGTTAGTAGTTTGTTAGTATTTTTACCTACTGATGAAAGAAACTATTAGTTGTGGATTTTACTTTATAAATATAATTTATATCATTTTCTAACTCAGTTAATACTGTTCAAGAACTGTAAGTAACGCCCATAATCCATCTCATTTACAATAGTTGCAATTTTATTCAATTGGCATGTATAGTTGGAGTAATGGATTGTTATATTAATTAGATAGGAGGGGTTTGAATGTTTAAAACGACAGAAATAGCAAAAGACGTTTATATTCATACAAGATCAACTGATCAATTCAAAACCATTAATTTTTCAATTAAATTCCGTAGGCCTTTACAAGTAGAAGAGGCAGCAGAAAGAACTGTATTAACAAATGTTTTACAACACAGTAATGCCAAGTACCCGTCACCTGCAAGTATGAGAATGCATTTAGATGATTTATATGGAACAGTCCTTTACCTAGATACAACGAAAAAAGGAAATGAACATACAGTATTGCTAAATGTTGAAACGGTTAATGACCATTATTTACAACACGGTGATGTGCTGGACCATGTATTAGAATTGATGAACACGGTCCTATTCGACCCTAACTTTGTAAATGGAGAGTTCAAAGAAAATATCGTAGCACGTGAAAAAGAAATGGTGAGAGAACGGATTCAATCTATTTTTGATGAAAAATCACGTTATGCTCAAAATCGATTAAATCACTTTTTGGCACCTGACCATCCTGCTTCTATTTCTGCAAATGGCACAATCCCTGCAGTTGAAGCGATTACACCCCAATCATTAACTAATACATATCAACGCATGATTGCTGAAGATGTGATTGATATATATGTAGTTGGCGATATCGACGAAGAGAAAATGATAGCTGATTTGAAAACAGCCTTACCATTCCAAGATCGCAAAGCCCCTTTCCAACAGAATGAATTGCCAAAAATCCAGCCAACAGAATCTTATGTGCATGAAAAACAAGAAATGAAACAAGGCAAATTGCATATTGGTTTTACTGTACCTGTTTTCTTTACTGATGCTGATTTTCCGAAAATGCAAATTTTCAATGGCATCTTTGGTGGCTACCCACATTCAAAATTATTTATGAATGTTCGTGAAAAAGAGAGTATGGCCTATTACTGCTCAAGTTCGTATTCTGCACAATATGGCTTGGTTTATGTGATGTCAGGCATTGATACTGAAAACGTGAAAAAAGCGACACAATTAATTGACGAACAATTAGAGGCCATGTCTCGTGGTGAAATTACAGACTTGGAATTAAGCCAAACAAAGGCAATGCTTCAAAACCAATTAAAAGAAGCGTTGGATTCAGCGCGTGGTCAAATTGAAATTTACGATCAATACAAAGAATTAGATCCAGTATTCAAAGTGGAGCATTGGCAGGAAAAATGGAAAGCCGTGACAAAGGAAGATATAGTCGATATGGCAAAGCAATTGCATAAAGAAACCGTCTATTTCTTAAGTGGAATGGAGGAGAAAAAATAATGGAACCAATTTATTTTGAGCAATTAGATGAGACGCTTTATTATGAAAAGCTTGAAAATGGTTTAGATGTTTATATTTTGCCGAAAAAAGGATTTTCTAAAACGTTTGTAACCTTTACTACAAAATACGGTTCTGTGGACCGCTCGTTTGTACCGCTTGGTGAAAAAGAGGCTGTTACAGTCCCTGATGGTATTGCGCACTTCTTAGAGCATAAGATGTTTGAAAAAGAAGATGGAGATGTCTTTCAAAAGTTTAGCCAATATGGTGCTTCGGCAAATGCCTTTACTTCATTTACAAGAACTGCTTATTTGTTCTCGGCCACTAATAATGTCAAAGAGAGTACAGAAACTTTATTAGATTTTGTCCAAGAACCATACTTTACAGAGAAAACTGTAAATAAGGAAAAAGGTATTATCGGGCAAGAAATCACCATGTATGATGACCAGCCTGATTGGCGCTTATACTTTGGCACAATTGAAAATATGTTTAAAGAACATCCTGTAAAGATTGATATTGCGGGAACTGTGGAATCTATCGATAAAATTACGGCAGAACATTTATACACGTGCTACCACACGTTTTACCATCCATCCAATATGCTGTTATTTGCTATTGGCGCACTTGAGCCAGAAGAAATGCTTGATCTCATCAAGAGTAACCAAGCTAAAAAGACTTTTGAAAAACCTGAAGACATTAAACGAATCGAAGTATCAGAACCAAAAGAAGTTGCGATTCCTGAACGAACTCTTCATATGGATGTATCAAAGTCTAAGGTATCTGTCGGGTTGAAAGCGAAAGAAACAGATTTATCTGGTCGTGAGATGCTAAAAAATGAACTTGCTATTAGTTTAGCTTTGGACGTTTTGTTTGGCCGTTCATCTGATTTTTATACAAAAGTTTATGATGAAGGTTTAATCGACGAATCCTACTCCTATGACTTTTCATTGGAACATGGTTTTGGATTTGCTATGATTAGCTCCGATACACATAAGCCAGATAGATTAGTGGAAGCGATTAAAGACCAATTACAGAAAGCGGTAGAAAAGTGGCCGTTTGGTGAAGAAGAATTAGAAAGGGTAAAACGCAGACGAATCGGCTTTAACCTAAGAGCTCTTAATTCGATTGAGTATATCGCTAATCAATTTACGCGTTATAAATTTAATGAAATGAATCTGTTTGATTCGGTAGAAGTCATTGAAGAATTGAACGTGGCTGATGTTCAAAAAGCGTTCCAATCCTTGCAAGGTGAATCTCAACAAACTGTATTTACGATATTGCCGCTTTCAAAAGAAGAATCCAAATGAAAAAATTTGCACTAGTATTAGGCGCTTCCGGTTCAATCGGGAGTGCCATTTGTAATGAGTTGGCAGCGAACGGTTGGTCTTTATATATGCAATATAACCACAATGTGGCGGGGATGCAGCAGCTGGCTGAAGAATTGATTCAACAATATCCCAAGCAAGAATTCATGCCGATACGAGCTGACTTATCAAAAGAAGAAGCAGCCGAACAAATTAGCCGGTCGATTTTTACAATACATGCTATAGTCATTGCTAGCGGCCATGCGCTATACAAGCTTTGTGAAGATACCGATGCAAACGAAATGGGTTATCTTTTTCAAGTGCATGTTGAAACACCAATACAGTTAATAGGGATTCTATCTCAAAAATTACGCCAGCATGAGATTAGTTATATTACTTTTATTGGTTCTATTTGGGGAGAGGCAGGCGGATCATTTGAATCTGTGTATTCCGCAGCAAAAGGAGCAATCCATACGTTTGTGAAAGCATATGCAAAAGAAGTTGCATATAATGGCATTCGTGTAA
Organism: Rummeliibacillus sp. TYF-LIM-RU47; assembly: GCF_008638315.1. Classification (NCBI taxonomy): domain Bacteria; kingdom Bacillati; phylum Bacillota; class Bacilli; order Caryophanales; family Caryophanaceae; genus Rummeliibacillus; species Rummeliibacillus sp. TYF-LIM-RU47. The sequence goes on from NZ_VVIR01000001.1 coordinate 924,987, forward strand.
ACGCGGTGGCTCCTGGTTTTATCGAAACCAAAATGAATGGACATTTATCGGAAGATGAGAAGGCTAGTCTAATAGAAGAAATCCCATTAGCGCGTGGGGGGAAACCAGAAGAGGTCGCATATTTGGTCGATTTTTTACTGTCTGGCAAAGCGGATTACATGACAGGCCAAATACTTCGATTAAATGGTGGCTGGTATATTTAATGATTGCTTACAACATAAAGGTGCAGACTTATATGGTATATTTTTGCAGGGTCTGTTACCTTTTTTAGAATTATAAAAAGCTTCACTTATCACCCCAAGTAATTCCTCTAAATTTTTTTAATTCAATTTAATAATAAAAGACTTTACATGAGGGAATAGTAGTTTCAAATATTATGAAGTGTATATAGAAGACTTACTAATTTTTTGTAATATAGAGTACTATTCGTCCTTAGCTATTGTTTGCTTTAGATTACAATATTTCCATAAATATATTTATAGCTAAGACTTTTATCTTTCATTTCTTCCCGAATGGAAAAAACATCAAACAAGGCTCTTGTCGGCAATTAAAATACTTGAGTGGAAAAAGGGGGAATTCTCTCTCTTTTTCTTTTCTTATGTAGAAAAATCGGCTATTATGGAACATAGAAAAGGTATCATGCGTCTTTTAATAGAAGGGAACGTTGAATGTGAGAGAATGGTATTTTGAATACGAAATACAAATCAACCGCCCCGGATTGCTAGGGGATATTGCATCGCTATTAGGTATGCTGAGAGTGAACATCGTTACTATTAACGGAGTGGACCAAGTCAGGCGCGGAATGCTACTACGTGCTGAAAAGGACGAGCAAATTGAACGTTTTAAAAACATTATTTCAACGATGGAAACGATTAGAGTAACTAAGTTTAGGCAGCCGACAACAAGGGACCGCTTAGCCATTCGACATGGTCGTTATATTCAACGTGAAGCAGATGAAAAAAAGACGTTTCGTTTCGTACGAGATGAACTTGGTTTGTTGGTCGATTTTTTGGCAGAACTTTATAAAAAAGATGGCCGCAAGTTGATAGGTATACGTGGTATGCCAAGAGTTGGAAAAACTGAATCAATCGTAGCCGCAAGTGTTTCTGCAAATAAACGTTGGCTATTTTTATCGTCTACTATGATAAAACAAACATTACGCAATCGTTTGCTTGGCGATGAATTTAACAGTAACAATGTGTTTATTTTAGATGGCGTGGTGACGAGACGTTCAACAGATGAAGGGCATAAACAATTAGTACGAGAAATTATGCAATTACCAACAATTATAGTGGTGGAACATCCTGATGTCTTTGTTCAGCAATCCGAATACACAATTGAAGACTTTGACTACATTATCGAACTAAGACATCATCCAGATGAAGAAATTACATATAAGTTGTTGGAGCAGGATAAAGATTTCATGCAAGACCCAAGTAATTTCGGTGGATTTGGAGGATTTAATTTTTAACAGGAAGGTGTATATCATTGACAGAATTAGGAACTCGTTTAAAAGAAGCGAGAATGTCAAAAGGTTATAGTCTGGATGATTTACAGGAAATCACAAAAATCCAAAAAAGGTATTTATCTGCCATTGAAGAAGGCAATTACAGTATTATGCCGGGCTCCTTTTATGTGCGGGCATTCATTAAACAATATGCGGAAGCAGTAGATCTTGATAGCAATGAATTACTAGAAACATATAAAGGTGAAATTCCAGCTAATAAATCTGCAGATCAAAGTGCGGCAACATCTCCTATATCTCAACCTGTACAACGGAGAGCCATGACGAAAAAAGCAGCAAGAAAAAGTGTTGATTGGATGCCGAAAATTATTGTTGCACTATTTATTATTGTTATTATTGTCTCCATTTGGTTCTTAAAACAACATAATTTTAAGAGTGATGTGGTAGATGATCCTAAACAAGATGTGAATGTTGAATCAACTGATGTTTCACATAAAAATAAAGCGCAATCATCTCAAAAAGATAACGTAAATAAAGAAAAAGAGAATACAAAAGAAGAAGAAAATACCTCTTTGAAAAAAGAAGAGAAGCCGCTTATCTCCAAAGGTAAATTAGAAAGCGACAATATAACAACCACTTATACTTTAACTGGTACGCAAGACTTGAAAGTAAAAGTAAAAGTGACCGGTAGCACATGGATTGGCATTCAAGATGAAAGCGGTAATGAAATTTCAAGCCAAGCGAAAAATTTTAAAGCTGACCAAATGTACAACAATGGTGATGTCTTAGAGATGGATGCAACAGGTAAGAAAAGCATCAGAGTAAGGCTCGGCGCATCTCCTAATGGTACAATTTATGTGAATAATAAGCAGATTAAGTTTGCAGCATCTCCAACAGAACGCTATACTCAAAATATCGTCATCAAATTGGAGGAAGAGGAATAGTCATCAATAGAAGTGATGATTGTCCTTTGCAAGAAAGGTGAATTACATGAATATACCTAATAGAATTACAGTGTCTCGTGTATGTCTCATTCCGATATTTGTAATAATAATGGTAATCGACTTTCATTGGGGCAATTTGACTATGTTAGGGGCTACAATGCCAGTAGAGCATTTAGTCGGAGCTTTAATCTTTATTATTGCCTCATTGACGGACTGGATTGACGGGTATTATGCAAGAAAATACAATCTAGTGACAAACTTAGGGAAGTTTTTAGATCCGTTAGCAGATAAATTGCTAGTATCCTCTGCTTTCATTTTATTAGTTGGTTTGGACTATGCTCCTGCATGGGTCATAATCATTATTATCAGCCGAGAATTTGCAGTTACAGGCTTGCGCTTAATTTGTGCAGAACATGGTGAAGTAGTTGCTGCTAATCAGTTAGGTAAAATTAAAACTTGGACACAAATTTTAGCTATTGCCTTCCTATTGCTTCATAATATTATTTTTGCTATGTGGGGCATTCCTTTTGATCAAATTATGTTGTATGTGGCCCTTATCTTTACGATATGGTCTGGACTCGACTATTTCTGGTTAAATCGAAAAATTTTGTTAGAATCTAAATAGCGGTTTATTTCAAACTTAATAAGGAAATAATATAAAGACTCATTTTGTCCTGTTGCTTGCAGCAGTGCAACCACTAACGTGGCGTTCCATATACTGAACGGTGAGTCTTTTTACTAATGAAGAGATGTCTAAGGAGATGAATTTAGATGAATGCAGAAATTATTGCTGTGGGTTCTGAATTATTGTTAGGTCAAATAACTAATTCAAATGCACGGTTTATTTCAAGTCAATTAGCTGAAATCGGAATAAATGTTTATTATCATACTGTTGTAGGTGACAATCCCAATCGACTACTTGATGCAATTACTATTGCAGAAAATCGCTCGGACCTTATTATTTTTTCAGGTGGATTAGGACCTACGAAGGATGACTTAACAAAGGAAACAATCGCAAAGCATTTACATATTGAACTCGAAGAAGACAAGGATGCAATGAAAAGCATAGTTGAATTCTTCCAAAACCAAAACAAACCAATGACTGAAAATAATCGTAAACAAGCTCTTGTTCTTAAAGGCTCACATGTTTTAGCTAATAAAAATGGCATGGCTCCTGGCATGATGTATACAGCGAGCAATCACACTTACATTCTTTTACCTGGTCCGCCGAAGGAAATTGAACCCATGTTCCAATTCGAAGCAAAGCCATTGCTTACTTCTCTTGTTTCAAAAGGCCAAATTGTTTCTCACGTGCTTCGTTTTTACGGAATAGGCGAGGCTGAATTAGAAGATAAGCTTCAACATTTACTAGAAAACCAAACGAATCCAACGCTAGCGCCATTAGCTTCTGATGGTGAAGTGACAATACGCATTACAGCGAATGCCGACACGACGGAAGAGGCATGGAAAAAAATTCGAGTAGCCAAAGAAGAAATTTTACACATAGCAGGAGATTATTTTTACGGGGTAGACGATGATTCTATATCAAGCGTATTAACTAAAATGCTGATGAAGAATGAATTAACCATCGCTGCTGCTGAAAGTTTAACGGCTGGGCTATTCCAAGCAGAACTGGCTAATAATCCGGGGGTGGGTGAAGCATTACTCGGCGGAATGGTCACATATAATGAGCAAGTAAAAATTAATCAATTAGGCATGGCGAAAGAAGTGATTGAACAGCATGGCGTTGTCAGCAGTGAATGTGCTAGTGAAATGGCGCGTTTAGTGAAGGAGAAATTTGGTTCGACTATTGGCGTTGGCTTAACAGGCGCAGCAGGTCCGCAAGCACACGGTAATAAACCAGCTGGTACTGTATGGATTGGTATTGCAATTGGTGATGAGCCACCGCATACGTATCGCCTCCAATTATCTGGCAGCCGTAATACAAATCGACTTCGTGCAACGAAATCTGCATTCTATCGTTTAATTCAGCTATTAATTGAAAAGGGCTATGAAAGAGCCTAAAAGATTTCAACTAAAAAAACGCTAAAATTGAATTCTATATTCAATTTAGCGTTTGGTTTTTAAAAGTGTACATTTTAACGAATAAATGTTCGCTTTTTTCTTGTGTTTTTCTCAGAAAAGAAGTATAGTAGGTTTAGAAATAAAAAAGTGTTCTTAATAGGAGGAAACAGAGTGGACGAACGGAAAGCGGCATTAGATATGGCCTTAAAACAAATTGAAAAACAATTTGGTAAAGGCTCTGTAATGAAATTAGGCGAGCAAGCAGATCGTAAAGTTTCTACATCTTCTACTGGATCTTTAGCTCTTGATACAGCACTTGGAGTGGGTGGCTATCCCCGCGGCCGTGTGATAGAAATATATGGACCAGAAAGCTCTGGTAAAACAACAGTAGCACTTCATGCCATTGCAGAAGTACAAGCAAATGGAGGACAAGCAGCTTTCATAGATGCAGAGCATGCGCTTGATCCAGTTTATGCGTCCAAACTAGGCGTAAACATTGATGAATTATTGCTTTCTCAACCAGATACAGGTGAGCAAGCACTAGAAATTGCAGAAGCACTAGTTCGCAGTGGTGCTATTGATATTATTATAATCGACTCTGTTGCTGCTCTTACACCAAAAGCAGAAATTGAAGGCGAGATGGGTGATTCCCATGTCGGTTTGCAAGCGCGTTTGATGTCTCAAGCATTGCGTAAGCTATCCGGTATTATTAATAAATCAAATACAATTGCCATCTTCATTAACCAAATCCGTGAAAAAATCGGTGTAATGTTTGGGAACCCTGAAACTACACCAGGCGGAAGAGCGCTTAAATTCTATTCATCAGTTCGTTTAGAGGTGCGTCGTGCTGAAACAATTAAGCAAGGTAATGATATGGTCGGTAACCGTACTAAAATCAAAGTAGTAAAAAATAAAGTAGCTCCACCTTTTAAAACTGCAGAAGTTGATATTATGTATGGCGAAGGAATCTCTAAAGAGGGAGAAATCATCGATATCGGCGTAGAAAAAGATATCGTACAAAAGAGCGGCTCATGGTATGCGTATGAAGATGAACGTTTAGGCCAAGGTCGTGAAAATGCAAAACAATTCCTTAAAGAGAATCCAGAAGTACGTGAAGAAATTGCACAAAAAATTCGGGTGGCTTCAGGTATTGGTGAGCAAGAATATGAAGTTATCGAAGAACCAGAAGAAAATCCTACTCTATTTGAAGAGTAATAATAAAACTGTGAAGGCCTCTTATTAAAAGAGGCCTTTTTAGCTAGGATAAATATAGGATTTTAATCACAGAATTATTAGTATTTTTGGGTATCCAAAAACTGTGAATCCTTGACAGGTCTATCTATCAACTATACAATTAATATGTATTATTTCTAAATTTGAAATGAAATTGGCGCTATATTGTTAACTCAATGTAAAGCCGACTAAAAGAAAATATCAATAACTCAAGGGGAGGTGTTCGAATGATAGAAATAGTCATCTCCGCTTTGATTGGACTGATCGTCGGTGCAGCTGTGATCTATTTTATTACGAAAAAGGTGAATGATTCAAAAGTGACAGGTGCAAAGGGCACTGCAGAACTAATTGTTGAAGAAGGTAAAAGGGAAGCAGAGGCTCTGAAGAAAGAAGCATTACTTGAAGCAAAAGATGAAACTCACAAACTTCGAACTGAAGCAGAAAATGACATCCGCGAACGCCGTTCAGAACTTACGAAACAAGAAAACCGTTTATTGCAAAGAGAAGAGAATCTCGATCGTAAGGATGAAGCGCTTAACAAAAGAGAATCTGGTTTAGAGCGTAAGGAAGAGGCGTTAGTAGAAAGACAACAGCATATTGTACAGATGGAAAGCAAAGCGGAAGAGCTTGTTGCTAAACAACAATCTGAAATCGAACGCATTTCAGCATTAACACGTGAAGATGCAAGAACGATTATATTAGAAGAAGTAGAAAATGAGTTAACAACTGATATTGCCGTTATGACTAAAGAAGCAGAAACACGTGCAAAGGAAGATGCTGACAAAAAGGCACGAGAAATTTTATCATTAGCGATACAGCGTTTTGCAGCAGATCATGTGGCAGAAACCACTGTATCGGTTGTAAACTTGCCTAACGATGAAATGAAAGGCCGCATTATCGGGCGTGAAGGCCGTAATATCCGTACGCTTGAAACGCTTACTGGTATTGATTTAATCATTGATGATACGCCAGAAGCAGTTATTTTATCTGGTTTCGATCCAATCCGCCGTGAAACAGCAAGATTGGCACTTGAAAAATTAGTTCAAGATGGAAGAATTCATCCAGCTCGCATAGAAGAGATGGTAGAAAAGTCTCGTCGTGAAATTGATGAACAAATTCGCGAAACAGGTGAACAGACTACTTTTGAAGTAGGAATTCATAATCTTCATCCTGATTTAATGAAAATCCTTGGTCGCATGAAATACCGGACAAGCTATGGCCAAAATGTATTAAAACACTCAATAGAAGTGGCACATTTAGCCGGATTAATGGCAGCCGAATTAGGTGAAGATGTGACGTTGGCAAAACGTGCTGGTCTCCTTCATGATATCGGAAAAGCGATTGACCATGAAGTAGAAGGAAGCCATGTTGAAATCGGTGTTGAATTAGCGACAAAATACCATGAACATCCAGTCGTGATTAATAGTATCGCTTCACACCATGGTGATACAGAGCCAACATCCGTTATTGCAGTCATCGTCGCAGCAGCTGATGCTTTATCTGCTGCGCGTCCTGGAGCACGCAGCGAGACGCTAGAAAACTATATTAGACGTTTAGAAAAACTAGAGGAAATTTCAGAGTCTTACGAAGGCGTGGAAAAATCATTTGCCATTCAAGCTGGCCGCGAAATCCGTATTATTGTACGTCCGGATCAAGTGGATGATTTGGCTTCACACCGCTTAGCACGTGATATTCGAAAAAGAATTGAAGACGAACTAGATTATCCAGGCCACATCAAAGTTACTGTTATTCGCGAGACGCGGGCAGTAGACTACGCAAAATAACAGAGAGCATTACATCATCTCTTGCTATAGCTATAAAGTGGAACGATAAACGAAATCATTTCTAACTTTTTACAAACTAAACTAAATGACAAAAGGCTTCTTAGATCTTCGGTCGAGAAGCCTTTTTTTATGGAATGGGTGGAACAATGAAAATTTTATTTATAGGAGATATAGTGGGAGATATAGGATTGGAGGCTGTTCAACATTATTTGCCTCGTTTGAAAAGAAAATATCAAGTAGACGTTGTGATAGCAAATGGAGAAAATGCGGCAAAAGGTAAAGGCATAACAAAACGAATCTATCAGGATTTACTGATGATGGGTGTAGATGTTATCACTATGGGCAATCATACATGGGATCAAAAAGAAATATTCGATTTTATTGATGATGTCGATTATTTAATACGTCCTGCTAACTTTTCTGAAGAGGCGCCGGGCAAAGGGATGGTTTCAATCACAAAAAACGGAGAAACTCTCACTATCATCAATTTGCACGGAAGAACATTTTTGCCACCGCATCAGGACCCTTTTGCTATGGCAGAAGAATTAATTACTGAAGCAAAGAAGACTTCTCCTCTTGTTTTCGTTGATTTCCATGCCGAAGCAACGAGCGAAAAAGTGGCATTGGGCTGGCATTTAGATGGAAAAGCCTCGGTTGTTGTTGGAACACACACCCATGTACAGACAGCGGATGAAAGAATTTTGCCGAAGGGTACAGCTTATATTACAGACGTGGGTATGACAGGACCGTATGATGAGATATTAGGCACTAAGAAGGAAAGTGTGCTTTATCGTTTTAAAACAAATATGCCTGTACGCTTTGAAGTGCCACAAGAAGGCAGAGAAGTATTTAGCGGATTGTTTGTTGAGCTGGATACGACAACTGGTAAAGCGAAAAGTATTGAACGAATCTACATTAATGGAGATAAGCCTTTTAAAGGATAAACAAGATTGCCATGACTGTAATTCAGAATTTGAAGTCTAACTGGAAGCGAGCGAGCATACAATGCTTCATGGACAATCAAATGTCCCTGATTTTTTCAAACTAAGGGAGGAATAGTTGTGGATTCATTGAAAGTATCATCTCGCTCAAACCCTAATTCTGTGGCAGGAGCATTAGTGGCAGTGATTAGAGAGCAAGGATTTGCAGAAATGCAAGCAGTAGGAGCAGGAGCGCTGAACCAAGCGGTAAAGGCTATTGCTATTGCGCGGGGCTTTGTAGCACCAAGCGGAACAGATTTAACTTGTTCGCCAGCGTTTACAGATATTTTGATTGCTGGAGAAGATCGTACAGCATTAAAGCTTCTTGTTGAAAAACGAGTAAGATAGATTGCTAACTTCATTACTTAAGACATTGGGAGATCTCCCTTTGTCTTTTTTGCTTTTCAGCGGTTAATTGGCAGATAAAAGTACATAAAACAATAGAACTTCATTGTGATTCCACCGCTTACTTAAATGTTATATAATGTAAATTAACTAGAATGGGGGATTCGAATGAGCACGCTATTGATTAATGTTGGAATGAGCATTCTTGTGGGAGTATTCTTTATCATTGCTGGACTGATATTGTTGTATAAGCCACCAAAAGATATAAATGGGTTATATGGCTATCGAACAACACGCTCCATGAAAAATAAGGTGCTTTGGAAGGAAGGAAATAAATACAGCGCCAAACTATTAATTTTATTTGGTGTTATTCTTATGGTCTTGGACATTGTAGTAAGCTTGGCTTTTTCAAATGGTGAGTATACTATTCTTGTTATTATCGGGTTGATGATAGTATCGTCTATTTTTTTAATTATGGTTGTAGAAAGGAAATTAAAGCAGCTAGAAAAAACTTTGTTAGAATAAACTATTTGTTGCCACTATGTCATTAGTAGTCAGATTAAGCAATAGCTTTTGGCATCATTACATTGAGTACTTAAAACATCTGTGAAAATGTGCTTTCCGTCAAAGGTCTGATTTTAAGCAATTTCATCCCATAACAATAGTTTCAAGCGCTTGTTCGTGTTAAACTTATGTAGGATTATTGCTAAACGTTTGTATATTAAGGAGATGTTAATTGATGTTACATCAGCTTTCATGGAAAGTCGGTGGGCAGCAGGGGGAAGGTATTGAAAGTACCGGCGAGATTTTTTCCACTGCGATGAACCGACTCGGTTACCATTTATACGGATATCGCCATTTCTCTTCTCGTATTAAGGGTGGCCACACAAATAATAAAATCAACGTTCGTACATCGACTGTGCATACGATTCCAGATGATCTGGACATATTGGTTGCGTTTGACCAAGAAACAATCGATGTCAATTATAAAGAATTAAATGAAGCAGGCGTCATTCTGGCTGATGCTAAATTCAAACCAACTAAGCCTGAAGATTGCATAGCTGAACTATATATTGTTCCATTCACAGAAATTGCAACAGAACTAGGGACTTCCCTAATGAAAAACATGGTTGCCATCGGTGCAACTGCTGCTCTTATGAACTTAGAGGATGCAGCATTTCAATCTGTTGTAGATGAAATCTTTGGTCGTAAAGGTGAAACGGTTGTCCAAAAAAACATGGAGGCTATTGCCAAAGGCCATTTAGTGATGAATGAATTATTACAAGATCAAGCAGGGAAATTTGAACTTGAGCCAGGAGATGGCAAACATCGTCTATTTATGATTGGGAATGAAGCCATTGCTTTAGGAGCACTTGCAGCAGGTACTCGTTTTATGGCTGCATATCCAATTACTCCGGCATCTGAAATTATGGAATATCTCATTAAGAAATTACCTAAATTCGGCGGCACAGTCATCCAAACAGAAGATGAAATCGCAGCAGCTACAATGGCAATTGGAGCAAATTATGGCGGCGTACGAGCATTCACAGCATCAGCTGGTCCTGGTCTTTCATTAATGATGGAAGCGTTAGGCTTAGCAGGCATGACAGAAACACCACTTGTTGTCGTTGATACACAGCGTGGAGGTCCATCAACTGGACTGCCAACAAAACAAGAACAATCCGATTTGATGGCAATGCTTTATGGTACACACGGTGAAATTCCGAAAGTAGTTATCGCACCATCTACGGGCGAAGAAGCATTTTATGATACAATCCAAGCATTTAATATTGCGGACGAATTACAGCTTCCAGTCATTATTTTGTCTGACTTGCAGCTATCACTAGGTAAACAAACAGTTGAACCGTTTGATTACTCAAAAATTAACATTAGCCGTGGTAAGCTAAATCTTGGTGAATTGCCAGAAATTGAAGATAAACAATACTTCAAACGATATGAAGTGACAGAAGATGGTATCTCAACACGTGTTGTTCCTGGACAGAAATATGGTATCCACCATGTTACAGGCGTAGAGCATAACGAAGAAGGAAAACCTTCTGAAGCAGCTGGTAACCGTAAAAATCAAATGGACAAGCGTTTTAGAAAATTACAGCATGTACATTTTGAGAATCCGGTCTTCAAAGCAGCACCACATGAAGAGGCAGATATATTAATCGTAGGATTTGGCTCAACAAAAGGTGCAATTGAAGAGATTCTTCCAATGCTTGAAGCAGAGGGAATTAAATCAAACCATGCACATATCCGATTAATACATCCATTCCCGGTTGCAGAAATGAAACCGTTAGTAGAAAACGCTAAAAAGATTATTGTTGTTGAAAACAATGCAACAGGCCAACTAGCGAATATTATCAAATTAAACATGGGACACCATGACAAAATCGTCAACTTGACGAAATATGACGGCACACCGTTCTTGCCAAAAGAACTATTTGGCCGTGTAAAGGAGTTGCTAACAGATGGTAACATTTAAGGATTTTCGAAATACAGTAAAGCCTAACTGGTGCCCAGGTTGTGGCGACTTTTCTGTACAAGCTGCTATTCAACGTGCAGCAGCAAATCTTGAAATCGTACCGCATGAATTGGCGGTCGTATCCGGGATAGGCTGTTCTGGACGTCTATCAGGTTATATCAATTCTTATGGTTTGCACGGTATTCATGGTAGAGCATTACCGATTGCACAAGGCCTCAAAATGGCCAATCGTGATTTAAACGTTATCGCAACAGGCGGTGACGGAGATGGTTTTGCTATCGGAATGGGGCATACAATCCATTCGATCCGTCGTAATATTGATATTACTTATGTTGTCATGGACAACCAAATTTATGGCTTAACAAAGGGCCAAACATCTCCTCGCTCAGCTGCAGGATTTGTTACAAAATCTACTCCCGGTGGTGCCATTGAGCCTTCATTAAAACCACTTGAAGTAGCACTATCTTCTGGTGCAACATTTGTAGCTCAAAGTTTTTCGACTGACTTGAAAGAACTAACAGCTATTATTGAAGAAGGAATGAAACATAAAGGTTTTTCTTTTATCAATGTGTTTAGTCCATGTGTTACTTATAATAAAGTGAATACGTATGATTGGTTTAAAGAAAACTTAACAAAACTTTCAAGCATTGAAGGCTATGATAATACAAATCGGGCGGAAGCAATGAAAACTGTCATGGAACATGATGGACTAGTGACAGGTATTATCTATCAAAACAATGAAGAAGAATCTTATCAGGATAAAGTGGAAGGCTACAGTAAAGAACCTTTGAATAAAGCGGACATTATGATGAAAGAAGAACAACTTCAAGAATTGATGAACGACTTTATGTAGTAGCTAGCTTTTTAAAAAGAGATCAAGTATATAACTTGATCTCTTTTTTATTTATTCGAAAAAGAATTTTATGGCGAATAGCCAACATTTCGTACTCTTATCTTGTAGGAATCCTTCCAACTCCAGTATAATAGGAAGATGGGTACTCGATCGAAAGGAGAATACCATGAACGAAGAACAACGACTAGCTAGTCAACAAGCAATAAATTCTAAGTCATCCAGTGCAAATACTGAAAAAGACTATAGCAAATATTTTCAAAGCACGTATACGGCCCCTTCTTTAAAAGATGCCAAAAAACGCGGCAAGGAAGAAATCCAATACCATAAGGATTTTAATATTGATGAACAATTCATGGGTATGGGGACGGGACGTAAATTTTTAATCCGTACATACGGCTGTCAAATGAATGAACACGATACAGAAGTAATGGCTGGCATCTTCTTGCAGCTTGGCTATGAACCAACCGAAAATGTCGAAGAAGCGAATGTTATACTGATGAATACATGTGCCATTCGAGAAAATGCCGAAAACCGTGTATTTGGTGAGCTAGGGCATCTAAAACCATTAAAACTAAAAAATCCAGATCTGCTGATTGGTGTTTGTGGCTGTATGTCCCAAGAAGAAGCAGTGGTCAAGAAAATATTAAAAACATATGATCAAGTTGATATGATTTTTGGCACACACAACATCCACCGGCTTCCTGAAATCTTAAACGAAGCTTACCTTTCAAAAGAAATGGTGATTGAAGTATGGTCCAAGGAAGGCGATGTAATAGAAAACCTTCCAAAGGTACGTAAAGGAAATACAAAGGCATGGGTAAATATCATGTATGGCTGCGACAAGTTTTGCACCTATTGTATCGTCCCATACACAAGGGGCAAAGAACGAAGCCGATTGCCGGAAGATATTATTCAAGAAGTACGTTCTCTTGCTTCTCAAGGGTATCAAGAAATTACACTGCTTGGCCAAAATGTTAACGCTTATGGCAAAGACTTTGAGAATAGACAATATCGCTTGAGCCACTTAATGGACGACTTACGTAAAATTGATATTCCGCGCATTCGTTTTACGACAAGCCATCCAAGAGATTTTGATGACGCATTAATAGATGTCTTAGCGCAGAAAGGCAATTTGGTAGAACATATCCACTTGCCTGTCCAATCAGGCTCATCGGATATGCTGAAAATTATGGCTCGAAAATATACGCGTGAAAGCTATCTAGAACTAGTGCGTAAAATTCGTGCGAAAATGCCGGACGTAGCGTTGACAACTGATATTATTGTTGGATTCCCGAATGAAACAGAAGAACAATTTGAAGAAACGTTATCTCTCTACAAAGAAGTAGGTTTTGAAATGGCCTATACTTATATATATTCAGCTCGCGCTGGAACACCAGCTGCTAAAATGCAAGATAATGTGCCGTTAGAAGTGAAAAAAGATAGACTACAGCGTTTAAACGCTGTGGTAAATGAATATTGCGGCAAAGCATTGAAAAAGTATGATGGTGAAATTGTAGAAGTTTTGGTAGAGGGAGAAAGTAAGCGAAATCCTGATGTTTTAGCAGGATATACAAGAAAAAATAAACTCGTTAACTTTAAAGCGCCTAAAGAAGTAATCGGCAAATTAGCTAAAGTCAAAGTGACAGAAGCAAAAACATGGTCTTTGTCAGGTGAATTGGTTGAAGTAATAGCGAGTGAAGAGGTGAAGGTATAATGACAGAATTATATACAAAAGACGATATTATTAAAAAAGCACATGAAATTGCACACATGATTGCAAATACTGAAGAAGTAGATTTCTTTAAACGTGCAGAAGCACAAATTAATGAAAATCAATTTGTTCGCGAAAAAATCGCTAGTCTAAAAAGCTTACAAAAACAAGCTGTAAATTTCCAACATTACGGAAAAGAAAAAGCACTAAAATTAATTGATGAAAAAATCGAGAAAATCGAAGCAGAAATTGATGAATTGCCGATCGTCGTAGAATTTAAACAATCACAAGGCGATGTCAACGACCTATTACAGCTTGTATCAAATTCAATTGCTAACAGAGTAACAGATGAAATTGTGGAAACAACAGGCGGCGATGTATTAAGAGGCGAAACAGGATCTAAAGTGCGTAATTCACAGCCTGGAAGCTGCTCATAATTTAGTGGCGCATCATCAGAGATGTCTTAAAACAACTTCTTGTTTTAAGGCATCTTTTTTGTCCATTTTTATTTTTCAACTGATTTAAGAACCTGCTAGGCCATAGCCGCATATGATGAGGTGAACGGAATAAAGGAGGAATCATGCTGAAACAGTTACGTCATATTGTGACAAAAGCAGTGATTGCAAAGGGTAAAAAAAGTACAGAATGCACAGAAAACTTGCGTCCGCCAAATAATCCATCAAGTATCTTAGGATGCTGGGTCATCAATCATACTTATTCTGCAAAAAAAGTCGGCAAGTTTGTCGAAGTCACTGGCAAGTATGATATTAATGTATGGTATGCCTATAACAATCATTCTAAAACGGCTGTCCATTCAGAATCCATCCCCTATAAAGAAAGAATCAAGCTACATTACAGGGATGAAGACGAGTCAACAGGTAAAGAAGAGGTGCACATCCGTGTCATCCAGCATCCAAACTGCATTGAGGCTATTATTTGTCCGGATGGAGAAAAATTTATTATTACAATAGAGAGAGAATTACTGGCGGAAATTGTGGGAGAAACAACGATTTGCATTAGCATCCATCCATTAGATGATGAAGAAGAATGGGACTTTAAAGATGAGAGCTCTTCTTCTTCCAGTTCTTCTAGCTCGTCCAGTTCCTCAAGTGGATTAGAATCATCATCATTTGGATAAATCAGCGACTCTTCTGAAAGAGTGACAATCTAGTTAGTTTTGATCTTGATATCTGTTAATAGTGGGAAAAGTATAAAATTGAGCCGAGAGCAAATCTCGGCTTTTTTGTTTTAAATTGTATAGTTTTAAGGTATTGGGGAATACAAAGAGAAATGGTATATCTTAGAATATCGAAAGTTCGTGTATTTTTTTTTCATATTCTATATTGATTAATAAAAATTTTTTCCTTATAATAAGTCTAATGAAAATGCTTACATGATAGAAGAACATATAAAAGGGGGAAGTAAAATGGACGCATATTTATTGTTGATTACACTGCTAGCGATTGTCATTGTTATCTTAGGTGTATCTGTCTTTAAATGGCATGCTTTTATTAGTTTATTGATTGCTAGTCTGTTCCTTGCTATTTTCACTGGCATGAAGCTGGATGAAATCGTAAAAGCATATGAAACAGGTGTTGGTGGGACGCTCGGCCACTTAATTGGCATTATCGCACTTGGCGCTATTCTAGGGAAGATGCTCGCTGAGTCAGGGGCAGGGCTACGCATCGCAAATTACTTTATAAAAGTGTTCGGAGAAAAGAAATTGCCTTGGGCTATGTTTTTCTCTGGATTTGTAATTGGGATTCCAGTCTTTTTTGAGGTAGGAATTCTAATTTTACTTCCGCTTGTCATTTCGATACAAAAAGCATCAAAGAAAAATATTTTATTAATTGCATTACCTGCAATTGCTGGAT
Source organism: Rummeliibacillus sp. TYF-LIM-RU47 (assembly GCF_008638315.1). Taxonomy (NCBI): domain Bacteria; kingdom Bacillati; phylum Bacillota; class Bacilli; order Caryophanales; family Caryophanaceae; genus Rummeliibacillus; species Rummeliibacillus sp. TYF-LIM-RU47. The sequence continues at coordinate 940,692 of NZ_VVIR01000001.1, forward strand.
TGTCCATTGTTCATGGGTTAGTTCCGCCACATCCAGGAGCAGTAGCAGCTATTGAAATCTATAATGCTAACTTGGGGAAAGTGCTTTTATATTCTTTGATTATTGCCATTCCATCTGGCATTATCGGAGGACCTCTTTACGCCAAGTTTATTAGTAAACGTGTCAAACCTGAAGAGGAGCCTGAGTTTGTCCATGTAGAAGAAATACCAGAGGACAAAATGCCGAGTACTTGGATTTCATTTTTCTCTATCCTTTTGCCGGTTATTTTAATGGTGCTTGGTACTATTGCGCCTTATATAAATAAGGGTGAGACAATTGAAAGGTTGTTCAAATTTATAGGTAGCCCGCTAATCGCATTATTGATCTCTGTCTTCTCAGCATACTATTTCCTTGGCCTGCGTTTAGGACAAGACCGAAAAGCTATCAAAAAATTTACAGAAGATTGCTTAGTCCCAGTTGGCTCAATTGTTTTGATTATTGGTGCAGGCGGCGGATTTAAACAAATTTTGATCGATAGCGGTGTCGGTGATACGATTGGCAATTTGGCACAGAATTTCTCTGTATCACCTCTAGTACTGGCGTTTATTATTGCTGGTTTAATTCGTATCGCGACAGGTTCCGCAACAGTTGCACTGACAACTGCAGCAGGCATTGTATCTCCCATTATTGCTAATATGTCTGGTGTTAACTTAGAGTTACTGGTTATTGTAACGGGTGCCGGTTCATTAATGTTTTCACATGTGAATGATGCAGGATTCTGGATGGTTAAAGAATATCTAGGTTTATCAATTAAAGAAACGTTTAAAACTTGGACAGCTTTAGAGACCATTCTGTCATTTATGGCTTTTATCTTTGCATTAATCTTAAACGCGTTTATTTAAAAAAACATGAGTCTTCTCAGGTGTTTAATAAAACAACACTTTGGCCTCTATAAAAAAAGAACATCACTTATTATATAGTGATGTTCTTTTTTATTTTATGTAATTATAGTAAGTCGGATACATAGTAAAGAAAAAGAGGAAGATATTATTGATCTTCTAAAATTAGCGATATAATTCAATAATTTGCGTTGCTATGTATTCAGAACTAAACTGAACTCCATCTTTTAGCCACCACATGATTATACCGAGGATTGAGGAAGCAAGAATATCCATCGATAAAATTGTTACTTCAATTTCCTTACTTTTTCTTTCTCTTTTAATGACAATAGAATCCGTTAAGATCATTTGTAATTTTTTTTTGAAACCAGGGTGTTCAATAAGAACAGAAAAAATTTTGCGATGTTTATAAAAGTAATCTAAAAATGCAATTAATTGTTCTTTATTGTTTTTATCATCAACGAATAAGGTTGGAGACATTTCCAACAACAAGTCGTCAAAAATATTATGGACTAACTGCTTTAAAAGGTCTCCTATATCTAAAAAATGTAAATAAAATGTTGCGCGATTTAGTCCAGCTTGTTGCGATATTTTTTGAACAGTTAGTTTTGATATATTAGGGTTTTCTATCAATATATCCACTGCAGCTTGTTTTAACATTTGTTTAGAGCGTTTGGCGCGAGGGTCTTCCTTTTTTTGTTTGTTCATTTTGGTCTCCTTTGTCTATTTACTTATATTAAGACGATACCTTTAAAAAAAGTGTTGTATAGTTATCAGTTCTAAAAAAATTGTAAATAGGAATCAATTTAAATAAATGATATTATCTATTTTATTGACACAGTGTTAAAAAAGCAAATTAACGAGAGGAAATAGAATATGTCCAATAAAATAAATAAAAAAGTATTATTAACAGTATTAATTTTGGGTTGTTTTTTATCAACTCTAAATCAAACACTCTTAAATGTTGCATTTAGTAAACTAATGGTTGTATTTTCAATATCTGCTTCGACTGTACAGTGGTTAGCCACAGGTTTTATGTTAGTTAACGGAGTATTAGTACCTATTACTGCCTATTTGATGAAACGATTTTCAACACGCCAGTTATTTTTAAGTTCAATGGGTTTCCTATTATTTGGTTCAATAATATGTGCGGTAGCAATAAACTTTCCATTATTATTAATAGGTCGTATGATTCAAGCAATTGGTGCTGGAATAATTATGCCACTTTTGATGAGTGTTGTTATGTTTATCTTCCCGCCAGAAAAAAGAGGGAGTATGATGGGCTTCATCGGACTAGCCATCATTTTCGCTCCAGCAATTGCTCCTACACTAGCAGGTTTTATAATAGAGTATTATTCATGGCGTTGGTTATTTATTGGAATCATACCTTTTACTATAATAACTATAGTTTTAGCAATGAAATATTTAATGAATGTTTCAGAAACAGAAAAAGTAAAACTAGATATAGTTAGTGTTATTTTATCTACAATCGGTTTTGGTTTTATTTTATATGGATTTAGTTCTGCAGGCAGCAGGGGGTGGGAGGATATGGTTGTATTATGCACTACCATTCTAGGGATAGTTGCAATACTGACCTTCTGTTTAAAGCAGTCTAAATCTACTGAACCTTTACTCGATTTATCAGTATTTAAAAATAAATTGTTTACTTTGACATCCATCATCAACATTATAGTCACCATGATGATGTATGCTGATATGGTACTATTGCCGATATATTTACAAAACGGGAGAGGGTTCTCTGCCTTTGAAGCTGGATTACTATTATTACCTGGAGCGATTGTCAATGCTTTAATGTCTCCAGTGACAGGTAAATTGTATGATAGATTTGGAGCGAAACCTTTATTTATCATAGGATTAATTTTTATTATTCCTTCTATGTGGGTTGTAACAGATCTAACAGAGACAACTCCCTTTGTTTTCTTAATGATACGGACTATTTTCTTACGTGTAGGATTAAGTTTTATCACAATGCCTCTGAACACAGCTAGTTTAAATTCTTTACCTCGTGCACTTGTGACGCATGGAACTGCTGTAAACAATACTTTACGTCAAATTGCTGGTGCAATTGGTACTGCCGTGGTAATTACAATTTTCACAGCACAAACAACAAGTCATGCTGAAACATTATTAAAGGAAACACCAAATACTCCAGTTAAGGTAATCAAAACTCTTGCTTCAGTTTTAGGCTCAAGTGATTCATATTATTTTATGACAATCTTAGCTATTATTGCGCTTGTATTAACCCTATTTGTTCCATCTAAATCAAAGAATTAAACAAATGCATAAAAAGCAGTCAATACAAAATAATTTGTATTGGCTGCTATTACATGCTGGATACTACTTTAGGAAACAAGAACCTATAAAGCAAAAAGGATAGATACATGTCATCTATCCTTTTTTATATACGTGTTTTAGCAATAGCATCGCGAATATGTTCGAGCGCTACATTTGCTTCTTCTTTATGCTGCACCATGGTGTTTACATAAAGAGCATCAATAATGCTTAACTGACCAATCCTAGACGATAATGCTTCTGAGCGGTATTCTGTTTCCTCTGAACTCGTGTAGAGGGAGGCATCAGCTAACTGGCTTATTTGAGATTTAGGAAATCCTGTGATGGCAATGATTGCTGCACCTTTGTCCTTAGCAGTTTTAGCAATTTGCAGCGTATCCAGATTGCGACCAGAATGAGAAATGACAATGGCAACATCGTCTTTGGAAAGTTGAGAAGCGGACATTAATTGGAAGTGAGAGTCAATAAAAGCAAAACATTTTTTTCCTGTCCGAATAAATTTATGATACGCATCCATAGCGATCACAGAAGAACCACCAGTACCATAAAAATAGATGTTAGTTGCATTGCAAATCAAGTGAGTCGCTTTCACAATTGCTGATCCATCAATTACATGGAGTGTATTTTCAAGTGTTTGGATATTAGACTTGAAAATTTTTTCAAAGATAGTGATTTCATCATCATCTACTTTTATTTCTTCATGTATTTGTTTAATAGGCTTTGTGATTTCGGCTGCAAGAGCTATTTTCATGGCTTGGTATCCTTTAAAACCTAAGCGCTTACAAAAGCGGAAAACAGTTGCATCTGCAATATTTAAGTCTTGCGATACTTCGTTAATTGTTTGATTAACGACTTTTTCGGGTTTATCTTTAATATAGTCAGCTATTTTCTTTTCTTTTTCACTTAGGCGTGGATAGAGTGATTGAATTTTTTTTAACGTGTTATGGGGCATAATTAGAATCCTTTCCGTTCATACTCGTAAAAGTAGTATAGCATAATTCCGGTTAGAAATATTTTTTCATATTTTTAATTTAAAAAAGAAAATATTTTCGCTATAATAAAAGAAACAGAAGGAAAAGGAGTGTTTTAGGTGAATATTGGTTTAGTTGGTTTAGGGAAAATGGGCTTTAATTTAGGTTTGAATTTACTAAAACATGAACATACAGTTTTTGCGACAGATGTGAATGAAGAAGCAACGTCAAAATTTAAAGAAGCGGGAGGCAATAGCTTCGGAACGTTAGAGGAACTTGTAGCAGCAATGCCAAAACCGCGCATTATTTGGTTAATGGTGCCAGCAGGAGATATTACGAAAACAACGATTGAACAATTAAAAGGTCTGCTAGAAGCAGGGGATATCTTAATCGATGGCGGGAATTCACATTATAAAGAAGCAATGCGCATCTCCGAAGAGTTAAAGCAATCTGGTATCTTCTTTATGGATTGTGGCACAAGTGGCGGAACTTCTGGGGCACTAGAAGGTGCTTGTATGATGATTGGTGGAGAGGAAGAAGCTTTCCAAATTATACAACCGATCATTAAAGACATCTGTGTAGAGGACGGTTACTTATATGCAGGGAAATCAGGTAGTGGTCACTTCCTCAAAATGATTCATAACGGTATTGAATATGGGATGATGCAAGCGATCGCGGAAGGGTTTGAAGTATTAGAAAAAAGTCCATTTGATTATGACTACGAGAATGTAGCGAAAATGTGGAATCATGGATCAGTTATTCGTTCATGGCTAATGGAATTAACTCAAAATGCTTTCTCAAAAGATCCTAAATTAGATCAATTGAAAGGAATTATGCATTCATCAGGCGAAGGGAAATGGACTGTTGAAACAGCGTTGGAATTACAAGCACCAGTGCCAGTAACATCACTTGCTTTGATGATGCGCTATCGTTCATTAGAAGAAGATACGTTTACAGGAAAAGTGGTAGCTGCTCTTCGCAATGAATTTGGCGGCCATGCAGTTGAAAAAAAGTAATAAATGAATAAATGAAAGAGTCTTTTGCCTTTTGGGTGACTGGCTCTTTTTTTAAGCAAAAAAATGTCCTATTGCTAGAGCAGATTGTCTAGTAATAGGACATCATCACGTTTATTTAACCCATTTTTCTTGGAATTTGGAAATGTCTTCGTATTCTTGTGAAAGCATCCGAGAAATACGAATAAAGATAGGAATCAATTCAACATATAATTCAACATTTTCTTCGATTGGTTTGTGTAGATGTGTAGAACCAACCCATTCAGAAACAATTGAAAAATCTTCAATTTCGCCTAGTGCATACATGCCTAGAACGATGGCACCTAAGCAAGAGCTTTCAAAACTTTCGGGAACAGAAACTTCTTGATTGAAGATATCAGCCATCATTTGGCGCCATAATGCAGAACGGGCAAAGCCACCAGTGGCTTGGATTTTATTTGGCACCCCAATTACTTCTTGAAGGGCGATAAAGACGGTATACAAATTAAAGATAACACCCTCTAATACTGCACGGATCATATGCTCTTTTTTATGATGTAAACCTAAGCCGAAGAAAGAACCACGGGCATTGGCATTCCAAAGCGGTGCACGTTCACCGGCTAAATAAGGATGGAATAGTAGACCATCTGAACCTGGATTTACATTGGAAGCAATCTTCGTTAATACATCATATGGATCAATACCTAGACGTTTGGCTGTTTCAACTTCTGAAGAAGCAAGTTCATCACGTAGCCATCTGAATGTCATACCGCCATTATTGACAGGTCCACCAACAACCCAATGCTTATCTGTGAGTACGTAGCAGAAGATACGCCCTTTTGGATCGGTTACAGGTCGGTCAGTTACAGTACGGATGGCTCCGCTCGTCCCAATTGTTACGGCTACAACGCCTGGATCGATTGCATTCACACCTAAGTTAGAAAGAACACCGTCATTCGCTCCTACGACAAATGGAATATGTGAAGGGATACCAAGTTCTTCAGACACTTCTTGTTTTAAACCATCGAGATAGAATGTTGTTGGCACAAGCTCAGAAAGTTGGTCTTTTGTAATGCCTGCTACTGACAGTGCTTGCTCATCCCACGCTGCATTTTTAAGGTTGAACATGCCTGTTGCAGAAGCAATAGAATGGTCCACTATATAGCGTCCGAAGAAATGATGAAATACATATTCTTTCATACTAATAAACTTATAGGCTTTAGAGAAAATCTCTTTTTTCTCGTGGCGTAGCCATGTAATTTTACATAAAGGGGACATCGGATGGATCGGTGTACCTGTTCGACTGTAAATATCATGCCCATTCATTTCTTTTTTTATTTTTTCTGCCCAATCAGTGGCACGGCTATCGGCCCAGGTGATGCATCTAGTAAGGGGTTTCCCGTTTTCACCAATAGCAATAAGGCTATGCATGGCAGCGCTAAATGATACCAATTTTAATTGTTCTACATTTATTTGGCTCTTCTCAATAGCAACACGAATAGTTTCTTTTACTGCAATTAAAATTTCGTCGGGGTCTTGTTCAGCTACGCTAGGAGTTGGGCTATATAAAGGATATCCTGCACGATGTGTACTGATGACTTGGCCTTTTTCGCCAAATAAAACAGCTTTTGTTGCAGTCGTGCCAATATCAACACCAAGGTAATAAGATCTATTTGACATGTAGATGGCTCCTTTTGTTATCTTTTAAGTTCATTTCGCTCATCTGGTAAAACCATTGTAAGGAAACGTTAAATAGATATAATAAATTAAATAATAAAAATTATTTCTTGTAATAAAACGATTACAGAAAAATATTTCCTTTTCTATTTTAGCTGTTCTATTCAGGGAAGAAAAGGATTGTAACGTAAATGCCTTAAAAATTTTAAAGGTAGTAGCTGAGCTTCCTATAAAAACACTTTCCAATGACTGATAAACGATTTTTCGACATCCATTTGCTATAATAATAATAAGATTTAGCAACATAAGAGAGGTATTAAAATGTCTTATACACCTATGATGCAACAATATTTGCAGATAAAAGCAGATTATAAAGATGCTTTTTTATTTTTTCGCTTAGGCGATTTCTATGAAATGTTTTTTGATGATGCTGTTCGTGCTTCTCAATTATTAGAAATTACATTAACGAGCAGAGATGCAGGCTCAAAAGAGCGTATACCCATGTGTGGCGTTCCTCATCATTCTGCCCAAAATTACATTGAAACACTCGTACAAAAAGGATTTAAAGTAGCTGTCTGTGAACAAACAGAAGATCCAAAAGTCGCAAAGGGTGTAGTTAAACGAGAAGTGGTTCAACTTATTACGCCAGGCACTATTATGGAAGGTAAAGACCTAGACGGTAAGTCCAATCACTTTATTGGTGCAGCTTTAAAACTAAATAATAATCAATTTGCATTCAGTTATCTTGATTTGTCAACAGGGGAAGCGGCTGCAATGTGGATTGAAGGCGAGAAAAAAGAATTGTTCCAACAGCTGCATGCTTTGAATATTAGAGAATTGGTGATAGAAGAAGCTGTTTACGATGACTTCCAAAGCCTTGCCTCTTCTTCATCTGTTGTTCTATCAATCGAGAATAGGGTTGATAGTGTAGCAGAACAACATCTACGTTATTTTGCAGATGTACCAAAAGAGTTGCACAAAGCTTGCCAGTTATTGCTTTGTTATATTGAACATACCCAAATGCGTTCATTAAGTCACATACAATCATTTATTTTCCATGAAACCAAGCATTATTTGAAGATTGATGCCAACTCCAAACGCAATCTAGAGTTGATTTCTTCATTACGTGGTGATTTGAAGGGAACGCTACTTTGGCTATTGGACGATACATCTACAGCGATGGGCGGTCGGAAATTAAAGCAATGGCTCCATCAGCCATTAGCCAGCCGTGGTGCAATTGAACAACGTCTAAACATTGTAACGGAACTGCTAGAAGATTATTTTGCAAGGGCAGAATTAAAAGAGCTTCTTTCAAAAGTTTATGACTTAGAACGACTTGCTGGCAGAGTGGCTTTTGGCAATGTAGGAGGCAGAGATTTGGCTCAATTACGTGATTCCCTATACAACATTCCTGCTATAAAGAATGTGCTATTAAAATCAAACGGGGATCAACTTCCTTCGCTAGGTCGGGTAATTGACGCGTGTGGTGATGTTCTAGCTTACTTAAGTAATGCCATTACAGACCATCCGCCTATCTCAGTCAAAGAAGGTGGCGTTATAAGGGAAGGCTTCAATGAAAAGCTTGATGAATTTCGAGATGCTTCACATAACGGGAAAGATTGGATAGCTCAATTGGAACTAAGAGAGCGGCAAGAAACAGGGATTAAAAACTTGAAAATCGGCTATAACCGTGTATTTGGCTATTACATTGAAGTGACAAAATCCAATATCAATGCAGTAGATTTATCTCGTTATGAACGAAAACAGACATTGGCCAACGCTGAAAGATATATTACAGAAGAATTGAAAGAAAAAGAATCTATCATTTTGCATGCCGAAGAAGAAAGTCTGGTCCTTGAATATCAACTATTTACAGAGGTCAGAGAGGAATTGAAACAATTTATTCCTCGGCTACAAGCATTGGCTGCTTCCATTAGCGAATTAGATGTTCTCATAAGCTTCGCTGAGGTATCGGATAAATATCATTTTATAAAACCGGTGTTTCACACTGAACGTTCTATGAAAATTACAAATGGACGACATCCGGTTGTTGAAAAGATGATGAACAAGCAACTATATGTACCGAATGATTGCGTTTTAAGTGCTGAGCAAAATATGATGCTGATTACAGGACCGAATATGTCCGGGAAAAGTACTTATATGCGGCAAGTTGCATTAATTGCAGTGATGGCCCAAATTGGGTGTTACGTACCAGCAGATGAAGCAGAATTACCAATCATTGATCAAATCTTTACTCGGATTGGCGCAGCAGATGACTTAGCTGGTGGCCAGAGTACGTTTATGGTTGAAATGCTTGAATCTCAGCAAGCGATCACTAATGCAACAAGCAGCAGCTTATTACTCTTTGATGAAATAGGTAGAGGTACGTCTACGTATGATGGTATGGCATTAGCGCAGTCTATGATGGAATATATCCATGACAAGATTGGCGCCAATACGTTATTTTCTACTCATTACCATGAACTCACAACGCTTGAGAATGAATTAGAGAGGCTTCAGAATGTTCATGTTTCTGCAACAGAGCAAGACGGTAAAGTTGTATTTTTGCATAAAGTAAAAAAAGGACCAGCGGATAAAAGCTATGGTATTCATGTAGCGGAACTAGCTGAATTGCCTTCTGCTATTATTGAACGCGCACGAATATTACTAAACCAGTTTGAAGGCGCTGACCAAAATATAGAGAAAAATTCCATGAACAAATCACTAGCTGTGCATGAAGAAACACAGCTTTCCCTTTTCGAAGAAGAGAAGCCGGCGTCCCGTAAAACGAAAGCTGAGCTAGAATATTCACCTTCGGAAAATGAAATTATCAACACGTTGAAGCAAGTAAACGTCTCAGGTACAACACCAATGGAGGCACTGCAACTTGTGTACTCGCTTCAGCAGAAATTATTAAAGCAATAGGAGATGTAGTAAATGGGACATATTCATATTATGGATGAATTTTTGTCCAATAAAATTGCAGCAGGGGAAGTAGTGGAACGCCCTTCTTCTGTTGTGAAAGAACTAGTGGAGAATGCAATCGATGCAGGTAGTACTACTATTGAAGTAGTATTAGAAGAAGCAGGCTTAACTTCAATCCAAGTCATTGATAATGGCTGCGGCATGGATGAAGAGGATGCGCTAGTCTCTTTTCAACGCCATGCTACCAGTAAAATTAACAATGAGCATGACTTATTCCGCATCCGCACGCTAGGATTTAGAGGCGAGGCACTTGCGAGTATAGCATCGGTTTCAAAAGTTCATCTTGAAACTTCAAACGGAGAAAGTGGTATTGAAGTTTTTATGGAGGGTGGACATATTGTAGAGCAAAAACCGGGGCCTTTGCGCAAGGGAACTAACCTGACTGTTTCACAGCTTTTTTTCAATACTCCTGCACGTTTAAAGTATATGAAGACTATACAAACAGAGCTTGGCCATACGATTGATTTGATGAACCGTCTTGCATTGTGCTATCCAGATATCGCATTTAGGCTCGCGCACGGGGCGAATACATTGCTTAAAACGAATGGGCGTGGTGATGTAAGGCAGGTATTAGCAGCTATCTACGGCGTGGCTAATGCGAAAAAAATGGTACATTTTGAAGGTCAAACAAATGACTATACTATATCTGGTTATGCGACAGCATCTGAAATCACAAGAGCTTCTAAAAATTACATCTCTATATTTGTTAATGGACGATGGGTGCGTCATTACACTATTCAAAAGGCGTTAATTGATGCCTATCATACTTTCTTGCCAATAGGCAGATATCCGATAGCTGTGCTTCATATTGAAGGCGACCCTTATTTAACTGATGTGAATGTTCATCCTGCAAAACAGCAAATACGTTTAAGTAAAGAGCCCGATTTAATCCAATTGATTGAAACTTCTCTTCACCGTGCGATTCGTCAGTCGATGCAGCCTCCTGAAATAATGGAGAAAAAGAAAAAGACTCCGCGTTCTACAGAACAAATTAACTTCTGGAAGACGGTTAATTACGACACGACGAGCCTACCTCAATTCAATGAAAAGCCTAAGTCAAAGGAAGAACCATTTATTCCAGAAGATTTAAAAGGGCAAGACAAAGGTTTTATTGTAGAGGAGAAATGGGAAGAGTTAAAAGATGGGCCGCAAATAGACATGATAGATGGCGTGGATGAGAGTGCTGAGCAATTGGAAGGTGATTCTAATGTTCCAATTGCTCAGGAAAGCCAACAACCTAATTCTTTCAAGGAACCATTTCCGGAATTGGAGGTTGTCGGCCAAATACACGGCACGTATATTGTGGCGCAAAGCATAGACGGATTCTATCTTATTGACCAACATGCAGCGCAAGAGAGGATAAAGTATGAGTATTTTAAAGAAAAGGTTGGGGAAGTAAATCCTGATGAACGTCAAGCGCTGCTTCTACCATTGACCTTCCATTATTCAGCGGATGAAGCACTCACTTTGAAGGAAAATACCAAGGCTCTCGAAGAAGTAGGTGTATATCTCGAGGAATTTGGCCAAAACTCATTTATAGTAAGGGAATATCCGACCTGGTTCCCTGTAAATATGGAATCAGAGATTATTGAAGAGTTAATTGAACAGGTGCTGCATAGCCGCGTAACGGATATAAAAAAATTGAGAGAGTCAGCAGCGATAATGATGAGCTGCAAGCGTTCCATTAAAGCTAACCATTATTTAGATCAGCCACAAATGGAAAGGCTATTGGAGGATTTAAAGCTGAGGGAGAATCCATTTACGTGTCCGCACGGTAGGCCAGTGATCGTTCATTTTAGAACATATGAAATTGAAAAAATGTTTAAACGAGTGATGTAAAAAGTGCAAAAGGAGGAAATTTAATATGTTTTCAGCCATTAAAAGAGATGAAGTAATGAACACGTTGAACAACTATTCATTCGATGTCTTAGTTGTAGGTGGGGGTATTACGGGCGCTGGGATTGCGCTCGATGCGGTATCACGTGGGTTGTCCGTAGCTTTAGTAGAAATGCAAGATTTTGCTGCGGGTACATCCAGTCGTTCAACTAAGCTTGTGCACGGCGGCTTACGTTATTTAAAACAGTTGCAAGTCGGTATTGTAAAAGAAACGGGCAGAGAAAGAGAAATCGTCTATGAAAATGGTGTGCATATTACGACTCCTCAGTGGATGTTACTTCCATTTTATAAAGGAGGTACATTTGGGCCTTTATCCACATCATTAGGATTAAATATGTATGACCGGCTTGCAGGCGTCAAGAAATCCGAACGTCGTACAATGTTATCGCCGAAAGAGACGTTAGCGAAAGAGCCATTATTGAACAAAGATAAGCTTAAAGGCGGAGGCTATTATGTAGAGTATCGTACAGATGATGCCCGCTTAACGATTGAAGTTCTGAAAAAAGCAGTAGAATTAGGTGCTGTATGCTTAAACTATGCGATGGTTGAGGATTTTGTATACGATGGCAAAAAAGTAGCCGGGGCAGTTGTGAGAGACCAAATCACTCAAAGAAAATGGACAATTCAAGCAAAATCTGTCGTGAATGCAACAGGGCCATGGGTAGATAAAATGCGCCAAAAAGATAAAATCAGTAATAATAAAAAGCTTAGACTTACAAAGGGTGTCCATATCGTTATTGATCAATCGCATTTTCCATTACAACAATCTATTTACTTTGATGCACCTGACGGCCGTATGGTGTTTGCTATTCCACGGGATGGCAAGACATATGTTGGCACAACGGATACATTTTATGATAAAAATCCAGTAAAGCCAGTTGCGACGAAAGAAGACATTGATTATCTTTTAGATACGATTCATTATATTTTCCCTGATGTAGATGTGTCTGAAGAAGATGTAGAATCATGCTGGGCAGGTGTAAGGCCGCTGATTTATGAAGAAGGAAAAGATCCATCTGAGATATCACGCAAAGATGAAATTTGGGAATCACCTACTGGATTGCTGACAATGGCAGGCGGCAAATTGACAGGGTACCGCAAGATGGCAGAGAAAACAGTAGATAAAATAGTATCTAGCCATAAATTTAAAAAAGTCGGACCATGTATTACAAAAGATTTGTCTCTATCCGGGGCGAAAGGCATTCATTCTGGAAATTTTGAAGCATATATACATTACAAGGCGCAAGAAGGAACACGTTATGGTTTAACCTTTAACGAAGCAGAGAGACTTGTAAGACGTTATGGAACAAATATTGATGAATTGTATCGTATTATGCAAACATTGCCAAGAGAAGAAGGAATTCAACTGCCTCTTGCTATGCATGCACAGTTGATTTATGCAATCCAATTTGAAATGGCATATAAACCAGCAGATTTCTTAGTACGGCGGTCTTCTAAAATGTACTTTGATATTGACAGTGTGAAGATGTATAAAGATGAAGTGATCAACTTGATGAGTAAGTATTTGCAATATACAACCGAAGAAGTAAATAAATTCACTAAAGAGTTAGAAGATCTACTTTATGATGCAGGACACTTTGCAAACGGAGCATCATATGAATAAGAAAACACTCAACGTAGCAGCTAAAGATGGTCATTGTTTGGCTGCTACGATTATTGAGCCTTCCAAAGTGATTAAAGGCCATATTCATATTTTACATGGCATGGCAGAGCATCAAGGCCGGTATCTCGGCTTTGCAGAAAAATTAGCAGATACAGGATATCTTGTCTCCATGCATGACCATCGAGGCCATGGCAAAACGGCCGAATTAAATCACGAAGTAAAAGGATTTTTTAGTGAGAAGAATGGTTTTGAACATGTGGTAGAAGATGTAAAGACAGTAACTGATGAAATACGCACACAGTACGAACTGCCGAAAATGATTCTTTTCGGACATAGCATGGGCTCTTTTGTCGCTAGGAGATATTCAGAATTATATAGCGAGGAGCTATGCAAGGCGATTTACTGTGGAACCGGTTCAGTCGGTGTACAGCATTATGCTGGTGCCAATTTGGCAAAAGGGTTAGCTGCTGGAAAAGGCAAACGTGAAGAAAGTAAGCTGTTGAATCAATTATCTTTTGGTCTGTTCAACAACAAAATCAATCAACCCAAAACAGCTGTAGATTGGCTCACGAGAGATGAAGCAGAAATTAAAAAATACTTAGCGGATGATGATTGTGGTTTTATCTCTACCAATCAATTTTTTGTAGATTTATTGGGAGGTATTATTACATTGTCAAAGCGCGCTGAAGTAGCGCGAATTCGAAAAGATTTACCGATATTACTAATTAGCGGTTCAAAAGATCCGGTAGGCGGCTTTGAAAAAGGGGTTTGGCGTGTAGCTAGGCAGTTGAGCCGAGCGGGATTGCAAGATATTACTGTACAGCTGTTTGCTGAAATGCGTCATGAAATTTTAAATGAAATAAATAATGACTTTGTCATACAAACAATACTGAATTGGTTGGAGAAAAAAGAATGCAACAAAAAGATATAGATGTAATAGCGATTGTAGGGCCTACTGCTGTGGGGAAAACAGCACTAAGTATTAAACTAGCCAAAGCTCTGGATGGTGAAATTATCAATGGTGATTCCATGCAGGTTTATAAGGATTTAAACATAGGTACCGCTAAAATAACTCCAGGTGAAATGGAAGGGATTCCACATCATTTGTTGGATATTAAAGAGCCCACAGATTCAATGTCTGTAGCAGAATACCAGCAATTAGTAAGGCATAAAATTAATGAAATAAAAGAAAGAGGGAAATTCCCCATTATTGTAGGAGGCACAGGTCTTTATATCCAATCTGTGCTATATGATTTTCGTTTTACAGACGAAAAAATTGATGAAGAAATTAGACGTCGTTACTACGATGAGTTAGAGGAAAAAGGACCGGAAGCTATGCATGCAAAGCTGATGTCAGTTGATCCCGAAACAGGCAGCACTATACATCCCAATAATACAAGGCGTGTTATACGTGCTCTTGAAATGGCAGAACACAGCACGATCAAAAAATCAAATGAAGAACAGCATCGTGGAAACATCCCAATCTATCAACATCGGATCATAGGTTTGGATATGGATCGAGCAATGCTATATAGTCGAATCAATCAGCGAGTAGACCAAATGATCAATAAAGGGTTGCTTGAAGAAGTGGAACGGCTCTATAAAAGGGGAATACGCGATGTCCAGTCTATTAAAGCGATTGGTTATAAAGAAATTTATGCATATTTAGATGGGTTAGTCTCATTGGATGAAGCTATAGAAACCCTAAAACGAAATTCTAGGCATTATGCAAAACGTCAGCTTACTTATTTTCGTAATAAGATGGAAATTGAATGGTATAACGCAGAAATGGGTATAGTGGAAATATTAAGTCAAATTTTAAGCAAATAGAGGATTCGGCATCAATTTGGCGAATAAATACTTAAAAGAGAACGAGGGGGAAAAGGATTGAAAACAGTTAATTTACAAGATGCATATTTAAATCAATTAAGAAAAAATGGGATTTTTGTTACAGTATTTTTGCTAAATGGTTTTCAATTAAAGGGTACGATCCGTTCATACGATAATTTCACTGTTTTGCTAGAAGCAGAAGGAAAGCAACATTTGATTTATAAGCATGCTATTTCTACATTTGCACCATCTAAGCCTGTCGCATTCCAACAAGAAGAAGAGTAATAAGGGTTACTGCGTTTATGTGTCGTTTTTATCAAGGGTTTAACCGGCAATCCCACCTAAACTTTTCATTTGCAAATTGGATGGTTAAAAGCTAATAGTACTTGATAGACGGCATAGATGAAAGAGTTGACCTGCTATAACAGTGGTTAACTCTTTTTTCTTACGGCCTTCTATATTATACTTAAAAATTATTGGAGGAATTATTTATGAAAACAATCACACCTGAAGAAGTATTAAACAAATTAGATGCGAACGAAGATTTACATATTGTAGACGTTCGAGAAAATGAGGAAGTGGCTAATGGTATTATTCCTGGAGCAAGCCATATCCCGCTTGGTCAAATTCCAGAGCGTATGGAAGAGTTAAATAAAGAAACCCCTTATATCTTTGTTTGCCATGCAGGCGGACGCAGCTTCAGCGCATGTTCTTACCTTGAAGGGCTTGGTTACGATGTAACAAATCTTGAAGGCGGCATGAGTGCTTGGGAAGGCGAATTGGAATTTTAATTTTTATATGGAAAGAGGACGATCACAGCTTTGTGCATCGTCTTTTGCTATTTAAACAATAATAATGATGATTGGGATTATTAGAGAGAACGGAGTAGAGAAAATGGCTTACAAGTCACCATTAACACATGAAACATTGATGCTAGCAAAGAAAATTGAAGAGAAGGTTAAACCCTACTTTAACCGTGCGGATGAAATGGCTTTTTATAATCAACAAAAAGTACTTTCTGCCTTTCGTAATAATAATGTCAGCGAACATCATTTCCATCCTTCAACAGGGTACGGATATGATGATGAAGGGCGTGATAATCTAGAGCGTATCTATGCTGAGACATTCGGAGCGGAAGCGGCGCTTGTTCGACCTCAAATTATTTCGGGTACACATGCCATCACTCTTAGCCTTTTTGGAGTGCTGAGACCAGGTGATGAATTGATGTATATTACAGGACAGCCATATGATACACTTCAGTCTATTGTGGATGGAGGAGATCAAGACACTGGCTCATTAAAAGACTTCAATATTAGTTACCAGCATATTGACTTATTGGACGATCAATATATTGATTGGGATCAGGTTGAAGAGAGAGTATCTGATAAAACGAAAGTAATTGCTATTCAGCGTTCTAAGGGTTATGCAACGAGACCATCGTTTACGATCGATCAAATCGCTGAAATGATTCAAAAAATCCGGTTGATTAAAAGTGACGCCATCATTTTTGTAGACAATTGCTACGGTGAATTTGTGGATGCAGTAGAACCTACTGAGCTGGGTGCAGATCTTATGGCAGGCTCTTTAATTAAAAACCCTGGCGGCGGTTTAGCAAAAGTGGGGGGTTATATTGCAGGTAAGGCGAAATATGTCGAACAATGCGCATACCGCATGACTTCACCTGGTATTGGAGCAGAGGCAGGTCCATCTCTTAACGCATTGTTAGATATGTATCAAGGATTCTTTTTAGCTCCTCATGTAGTGGCTCAAGCATTAAAAGGAGCTATATTTACTGCTGCTGTACTTGAGGATATTGGGATGTCTCCATCGCCGCGCTATGATGCAAAAAGGACAGATTTAATTCAATCAGTTTCATTTAACACGCCAGAGCAAATGATCCAATTTTGCCAGGCTATCCAAAAAAATTCCCCTGTCAATGCACACTTTGCACCTGAACCTGCTCCTATGCCAGGGTATGACGATGATGTGATCATGGCTGCAGGTACATTTGTACAAGGAGCCAGTATTGAGTTATCAGCGGATGGTCCGCTTCGCCCTCCATACACTGCCTATGTTCAAGGTGGCTTGACATATGAACACGTAAAGTTTGCGATTTTAAGTGCAGCTCAACAACTTCAAAGCACTAAAAGGTAAAAACAGAGCTATTAAGAGATGATAAAACACCCTTCCGATTATGAGGAAGGGTGTTTTTTATATTTCCTAGATGGAAAGAATACGTATTTTAAAACAGGTTAATTAAGTTTTAATTTACATGTTAGAAAACCTAACATGTTGTTGACAGTAAAACTAACATGTTATAAAATTAACTTGTGAAAGGTGAGGTGAAGGATTTGAATAAAGAGATTAGAAAGACTATGCCTTTGCTGCCAATTAGCATTGTGATGCAACTAACTGATTTAACCGCTCGTCAAATTCGCTATTACGAAGAACATGAGCTTATTATTCCAGCAAGAACTGAAGGGAATCGCCGGATGTTTTCATTAAATGATGTTGATGATTTATTAGAGATTAAGGATTTATTAGAACAAGGCATCAATATGGCTGGAATAAAAAAAGTATTTGAAATGAAAAATGAACCGCTTGTTACCAAGCAATTGAAGAAAGAAATTACTGATGAAGATTTAAGAAGGATTTTACGAGAAGAAATGCGTCAAGCGCAAAGTATGCAAAAAACCTCTATCCGACATGGAGATTTATCTCGTTTCTTTTCATAACACCTAAAAAATTCTACATATAGGGAGAGATTTCATTGGGAAAGTTTACAAAAGATGATATTCGTAGATTGGTCGTAGAAAAAGAAGTGAATTTTATCCGTTTACAATTCACAGATGTATTAGGATCTATTAAGAACGTAGAAATACCTGTAAGTCAGCTAGAAAAAGCGTTGGATAATAAAATGATGTTCGATGGCTCGTCTATTGAAGGTTTTGTGCGTATTGAAGAATCTGATATGTACTTATATCCTGATTTAGATACATTTATTGTATTCCCATGGACAATCGGCAAAGGTACAGTATGCCGCTTTATTTGTGATGTATACAGTGCAGATGGTACACCGTTTGCAGGAGACCCAAGAAATAACTTGCGTCGCATATTAAACCGTATGAAAGAAATGGGCTTTACCAGCTTTAATTTAGGACCTGAGCCTGAGTTTTTCTTATTTAAATTAGATGAAAAGGGCGAACCGACACTTGAACTAAATGACCATGGTGGTTACTTTGATTTAGCACCAACAGACTTAGGAGAAAATTGCCGTCGTGATATTGTGCTTGAGTTGGAAGAAATGGGATTCGAAATAGAAGCATCACACCACGAAGTAGCACCGGGCCAACATGAAATTGATTTTAAATATGCAGATGCAATTACAGCATGCGATAACATCCAAACATTCAAATTGGTTGTAAAAACAATTGCTCGTAAACACGGTTTACATGCAACGTTTATGCCTAAACCATTGTTTGGTGTGGCTGGATCTGGGATGCATTGTAATGTATCTTTATTTAAAGGGTCAGAAAATGCTTTCTTTAATCCGAAGGGCGACCTGCAATTGAGCGATACAGCGTATCAATTTATGGCTGGGGTATTAAAACATGTCAAAGGCTTTACAGCTGTGACAAATCCAACAGTGAACTCTTACAAACGATTAGTGCCAGGTTATGAAGCTCCATGTTATATTGCTTGGTCAGCACAAAATCGTTCTCCGCTTATCCGTATTCCGGCATCTCGCGGTCTATCTACTCGGATTGAAGTACGTTCAGTTGATCCAGCGGCAAATCCTTATTTAGCGATGGCTGTTATTCTAGAAGCGGGATTAAATGGTATTGAGCAACAGTTGACACCGCCACCTGCAGTTGATCGAAATATTTATGTGATGAATGCAGAAGAAAGACTAGAAGAAGGCATTGGTAATTTGCCGGCAAACCTAGACGACGCATTGCACGCACTTGCTGAAGATCAAGTCATTCAAGGTGCTTTAGGAAAGCATATTTATGCTAATTTCCGTGAAGCAAAAGAAATAGAATTTGATTTCTTCAGAACACAGGTCCACCAATGGGAACGTGACCAATACATGAAAACTTACTAAAATAAAAAGCGCTGGGATTCAAAGTCCCAGCGTTTTTCTTATGTATTGATAGTTGTCTATTATGCATACAGGATTTACAAAATTTGAAAAGAATATAAAACAGCAAAAGGTGTAAAGAAAAGTAAATTGATAAAAGGAAGGAAAAACATTGAAAGAGAAGAAGGTATAGTTCATTATACAATTAATAGAGAAGGACAAATCACGCATCAAATGCGATACCGGGTACAACAAGCTATTGGTTAAATACCTAAGGGTAGTTTATTTTGTCGAAAAGGAGATGAATGATTAATATGATAGATTATCAGAGTGAAGAATTTATTTTAGATATGCCAGAGAACTCGTTAAATTTAAATATTCCGTATGCTTTCTTTATAGATCATGCCTCTTTAAATTGGAATGAATTAAATTTTGGATTAAAAAGTCAATATATTTCTCTAAATTATGCTATTGAAAAAGCAGTATCAGAGGTATCAATTAATGGTAATACTTCAAATACGCTATTTGAGCTTGCTTCACTTTTTAATAATGAAGAAGACTTAGCTGAAAAGCATATTAATGTTTTAATAAAAGAGAAAATAATTGATTCAATGTTATTGGAAAATAAACAATTCATGATTGACTGTAAAAACAAATATCTTTATATTGCTTTATTGTGGTTGTATCAAAACCCCAAAAAATATAATCATCCGAAACGATACGACTCAGAATTAAAAGAAATAGACTATAGTACCAAAGTTTATGATGTTATTTGGGATTTTAAAATACCTTCAATACCAGCTCGTGATTTTCGATATTTCTCGATGACTTTTGAAGTAACAGAGAAAAATCAAGAACTATTTTTAAATAGATGGAATCAGTTTTTAGAAGAACAAAAACAGATAGTCAAATAATTTTTAATAAAAAATGCGATACCAAAATAAAATAATACTAACAATAAACTCAATTTTATGTCGTAGGATCCTAATATCTTTTACATGTTGAGGTCTATTTCTATTTAGTCACAGACAACTAAAAAACTAAATACCATAACACTCTATCAGGATTAGCAAGTCACCCATTTCAATCTTTAATAGATAAAGACGATCTCTATATTCTTAGTATGCTTCGAGAAAATCTCTTTTAATGAATTATTAGCGATTTTAACATTAAGCAAAAATTCATTTGTATCATTAAAACTATCAGAAATACCCTTACTCTCGGTATCAGAACCTGGAAATACTTCTAAAAGTAAATATCCTTGAGAGCTATTTGCTATATAGTATTTTGTTTTATGATAGGAGAATTCAACTTCTCTTCCAGTTGCCAAGTAATGTTGTAGAACTTCCAAGTCAATATAAGAACCGTCATCATTTTCTGAAGTTTTAAAAGTATCCATCTTCAAACCCACCTCTGTCACTTTTTGATATTAGTCTTGCTTACTTCACCCAGATAACCTTAATCCTAAACAATAATAGTAGCCTTATCACGTTCATACTTAAGCGCTTCGGAAAACAGAAATGTTGTGTTTTTGCTTCACTCAATTGTCGAGAGATATTTTTGCGCAACGGATGATGTGTTAAACCATCTGACTGTTAAATCTAAAAATTTATAACCCTGTATTTACCTATATTATACACTGTAATATATTTACTTATATTGATTAATGGAAGTTTTTAAGTTTTATTACAATTATGTATGGCGCTAGAATGAAAAATCAGGATGAGTAGAGTTTATTACTGGTGAATACTTTGTACAACATATTATGAGAATAATCGTATGATATGTGACTATGTTTTGATTGTGCAAGGAGGTAGTGGATTGTATTAAGAGAGGAGAAAAAATAGAAAATGATTGAATTACGAAAAATAACTGGAGATAACATAGAGAAAGTAATAGCACTTGAAGTTGAAGAAAACCAAAAAGACTTTATAGAAACTACTAACCTAAGAAGCTTTGCAGATGCTCATATGTTGAATGCAGAAGGGATACCTGCTACACCTTATGCCATTTATGCCGATGAAGTGGTGGTTGGATTTTTGATGTATATTTATGATACGTTGGATCACGAATCGTTTGAGAAGGAAGATTTTTACGGCAAGAAGAGCTATTTTATTTGGCATATTATGATTGGAAAGAGTTACCAAGGGGAAGGATATGGCAAACTTGCATTTGAAAAAATGTTGAAGGAGATCGTAACGTGGCCATATGGTGAAGCAGAATATATAGCTCTCTTTTATCAAACAAGTAATATCAAAGCTAAAACATTATACGCTTCATTTAAATTTGAAGATACAGGTATTATTCAGGGTAAGTCCATGTTGGCGATTAAAAAGCTAGTTGAGAAATAAAAGAAACACGCAATGTTTTCATACTGCAAAATAGCACTTTAAGTAGGCGCAAAATAATCCTAATTTAACACCCGCGCTATCTGTTTTGTGTTTATAAAAAAACAATCAGTCTACAGGTAATATAATAGACTCGATTGTTTTTTTAATTATCAGTATATGTTTCGATAAAGACCAACAACTTTACCAAGAACAGCAACGTTTTCAACAATTATTGGCTCCATAGAGGAATTCTCTGGTTGTAAACGGAAGTGTCCCTTTTCTTTATAAAAACGTTTTACTGTTGCTTCGTTCTCCTCCGTCATAGCTACTACGATATCTCCATTATTGGCAGTTGCCTGTTGTTTGACAATCACGTAGTCTCCATCGAGAATTCCTGCCTCTATCATAGACTCACCCATGATTTCAAGCATAAAAATATGGTCATCTGATCCACCGTAAGTGTCAGGAATAGGGAAGTACTCTTCAATATTTTCGATAGCGGTGATAGGTAACCCGGCAGTTACTTTCCCAACTAAAGGAACATGCATAACACCCTGTTTGGTAACATTTCCTTGATCTAAGATTTCAATAGCGCGCGGTTTTGTCGGGTCTCTGCGGATCAGCCCTTTGCTTTCCAATCTATTCAAATGGCCGTGGACAGTTGAACTGGAAGCTAAACCTACTGCTTCGCCTATTTCTCGTACAGAAGGCGGATATCCTTTAGTGCGTACTTCTTCTTTTATAAATTCCAATATATCATCTTGTCTTTTTGATACCTTTTTCAATTTGCTCACCCTCTTATCAGCAATTTTCTTTAATTGTTAAATGAAGTATAACATGTCTATTAAATGGATGCAAACATAGGTTCGAAATTTATTTGACAAAAACGCATGTTCGTATTATATTGAATTATATAAACTACGAACAAACATTCGATGAAGGGGAGATCCTTATGAACTGGATTAAAAAAAATCGAAATACCACCTATTTATTTGCATTCATATTCGCGATTATGGTTATTCTTATGGTTATCAATCGGGATACAACTAGCTACACAAACATAGAAGTCCAAGAAGGAGATACTTTATGGTCGCTATCTGGACTTTATAAAGGGGATTTATCCAAAAGTGAGTGGGTTTCTTTAGTGAAAGATAAAAACAATATTATTGACGGACGCATTATAGCTGGTCATACTTTATCTATTCCTGCGTACAAAAAAACTAACACGAATAAAAAAGGAATAGAGTTGGCGAGTGAAAATGAATGAATAGAGGGAAAGAAGCAGTATTATATTGCCGTGTAAGTACAGAAA
This sequence comes from Rummeliibacillus sp. TYF-LIM-RU47, assembly GCF_008638315.1. Classification (NCBI taxonomy): domain Bacteria; kingdom Bacillati; phylum Bacillota; class Bacilli; order Caryophanales; family Caryophanaceae; genus Rummeliibacillus; species Rummeliibacillus sp. TYF-LIM-RU47. The sequence continues at coordinate 963,581 of NZ_VVIR01000001.1, forward strand.
AAGAATCCCAAGATTCTTCGCTAGAACGGCAAGAAAGTGAACTAAAAGAGTTTGCCAAAACAAAAGGTTATAATGTTATGAGTGTATTTAAAGATCGGCATAGCGGCTATGACGTAGAACGCGAGGGACTCATGGATTTGCTGGATTATATTAAAGAACAACATATTACAGCATTGTTTGTGCAGGATGAAACGCGATTAGGACGTGGGAATGGTCGCATGGCCGTATTACATCTACTTAATAAAATGGAAGTGACTATTTTTACTCTTAATAATTCAGGCAATATCCAGCTGAATGAAATGGATACAATGTTGCTTGAAATATTGGCACTAGTAGAGGAATATCAAAGGAAATTACATAATGCCAAAATACGTCGTGGGATGAAAAGGGCTGTACAAAACGGCTATAGGCCTGAAAATAACTTAAAGGATCGGGGCAATCCAGAAGGTAGAGAAAGAATTGATGCTCCAATTGAACAGATTATTCAATTGAGAAATAAAGGGCTAACATTTGAAGAAATCACTGCTACTTTAAATGGATTGGGCTTCCAACTTAGCAAAGCAACAGTACATAGACGCTATAAAGAATTCGAAGAGCACAATAATTAACTGTAAACTGTCGAAAAGTTTACTTTATGATACAGGTTGGCTTGATATCCAAATAATGCTTAACGCTTGCACTTAAAACATATTTTACATACTCTTTAAGATATGAAGAATATGAAAGGGTGTATATAAATGTTGCCAAAAGAAAAGATTGATCGCATTAATTTCCTGTCTAGAAAATCAAAAGCAGAAGGACTAAGTGTTGAGGAAGCGAAAGAACAAACAGCACTTCGAAAAGAATATCTGGATACATTCCGTAATTCCATGAGAGACACCATTGAGCATGTCCGAGTATTTGATCCAAATGGCGATGAAGTAACACCGGATAAGGTAAAGGAAATTCAAAAACGAAATAATCCTTTGAATTAATAAGGTAAAGTAAATGTCGAAAAAATATTGTTTTCTGACATAATGTTGACTAAACTGTAATAGAATAATACTTTGCTTTCAGAAAGGATGTCTATTCATGACGCTACAAGCAGATCAGCTTGCAATTAATACAATTCGAACTTTGTCGATTGATGCAATCGAAAAAGCAAATTCTGGTCATCCAGGTTTACCAATGGGTGCAGCACCAATGGCTTACACGCTATGGACAAAACAAATGCAACACAATCCAAAAAATCCAAAATGGTTTAACCGTGACAGATTTGTATTGTCAGCAGGACATGGTTCAATGTTATTATACAGCCTACTTCATTTAGGTGGTTATGACTTACCGATGGATGAAATTAAAAACTTCCGTCAATGGAATTCATTAACTCCTGGCCATCCTGAATTTGGGCACACTGCTGGAGTAGAAGCGACAACTGGTCCACTGGGGCAAGGGATTGCTATGGCTGTTGGTATGGCGATGGCTGAAGCGCATTTAGCAGGAGTATACAACAAACCAGAACATTCCATTGTAGATCACTATACATTCGCGCTTTGCGGAGATGGAGATTTAATGGAAGGTGTATCTGCAGAAGCAGCTTCACTTGCAGGCCATTTGCAATTAGATAAACTAATTGTCTTATACGATAGTAATGATATTTCATTAGATGGTGATTTGAATAAATCATTCTCAGATAATACAGCTGAGCGTTTTAAAGCATATGGCTGGAATTATATCTTGGTTGACGATGGCAATGATATTGAAGCTATTAATTCAGCAATTGAAAAAGCAAAAACTCATAAAGGACAACCTACATTAATTGAGATTAAAACAGTTATTGGCTTTGGTTCTCCTAACAAATCAGGTAAATCATCATCTCACGGTGCACCGCTTGGCGTTGATGAAGTTCTACTAACAAAACAAGCTTATCAATGGGAAAATGAAGATTTCTTCGTTCCTGAGGAAGTATACGAAACATTTAAAGAAGCAGCGAAAATTCAAGGGGAAGAAGCTGAATCTGTATGGAATGAACAATTCCAAGCATACAAACAAGCATACCCAGAACTTTCTGCACAGCTAGAAAAAGCAATTAATGGAGAGCTGCCTGAAGACTTTGACGCAGAAATCAAAGCTTTCGAGCCAGGCAAATCGGTAGCTACACGTTCATCATCAGGTGATGTGATTAATGCCTTAGCTAAGAAATTGCCTTCTTTCTTTGGAGGAAGTGCTGACTTAGCTGGCTCTAATAAAACTACTATTAAGGATGCAGGAGATTTCTCTGCAACTGAACGAGCTGGACGTAATATTTGGTTCGGTGTTCGTGAGTTCGCAATGGGTGCTGCATTAAATGGTATGGCTTTGCATGGCGGTCTTCACGTGTTTGGTGGAACATTCTTTGTCTTCTCTGACTATGTGCGCCCTGCCGTACGTTTATCTGCACTTATGGGACTTCCTGTGACATATGTGTTTACACATGATTCTATTGCTGTTGGTGAAGACGGTCCAACACATGAGCCAATTGAACATTTAGCTGCATTGCGTGCGATGCCGAACCTCTCTGTTATCCGTCCGGCTGATGCTAACGAATCTGCTGCCGCATGGAAACTTGCAGTATCATCTAAAAATAAACCTACTGCTTTAGTGCTGTCACGACAAAACTTGCCAGTGCTTGATGTAGATGCAAATGCAATCTATACAGGCGTTGAAAAAGGTGCTTATGTTGTTGAAAAGGCAGACAAAGAAGTGGCTGATGCATTGCTATTAGCAACTGGTTCTGAAGTACAGTTAGCTGTTGCTGCTAAAAAAGCATTAGCTAGCGAAGGAATCGATGTTACAGTTGTATCAATGCCAGATCTAGGTCGTTTCGACGAACAAGATGCAGCATATAAAGAAAGCGTATTGCCTAAAAACGTAACAAAACGTTTAGCAATTGAAATGGCTTCTTCATTTGGTTGGCATAAATATGTTGGTTTTGAAGGTGATGTTTTAGCTATTGACCGATTCGGAGCTAGTGCACCTGGAGAATCAGTAATCGAAGAATATGGCTTTACAGTAAACAACGTAGTAGAGAAAGTTAAAGCTTTAATGGCAAAATAAATAGAAATACCAAAAAGTAGAGGGAATATGCCTCTACTTTTTGTTTTTTGACAAAGAAAGTGGGGTATTTACAGTTTAAATTGACAAAATATTCACTTGATTGAAGGTATACTTAGTAGAAAGAAAGGGGCGGCTTAAAAATGCGTGTTTACTCAATCTTTCACATTAAACCAAAACATCAATCATTTATATATGGTAGAGAACGTCTTTTATTCGAATTAATTAATGGTGTCAAAACGAACCAAAACAATTTTTATCCATCACAGGAATTAGCTTATTTATGTGAGACGTTGCCTGTTGATGATATTGAAACTAGCATAGAAAAACATTTACATACTAGTTTTTCTGCTATTAATATTAAAAACCATGAAATCTATTTAAGTAATCAATTCAAAGGAGATCTTCACATAGAAATTCAGCCATACTATCTAAATGTTTATTGTATTGGCTCCCGTATGTTAGAGTTAGATTTATTTGCAACATTATCAAAAATTAGCTCTGGTTTTATTGGCTTCAATAAGGGCGAAATGGAATGTGGCTGGTTAAAACCTCCAAAATTTTCTGTTCTGGCAGAAAGTTAGCAGTGTCTCTTTGCTAGCAGGAGAAAGACTCAGTCACCAAAAATAAGAGAAATAGTAGTGTCCATGACATTTTTGTTGTATAATCCTCTTTGGAGAGATATTCTCGTATGCACAATTTAGAGGAGGAAATTAGTTGAATACTGGACTAGCGATTACATTAATTATTGTAGCGTTAATTATTGGTTTAGTTGGCGGATTCTTTATTGCAAGACAATATATGATGAAATATCTGAAAGAAAACCCACCAATCAATGAACAAATGTTACGTATGATGATGACTCAAATGGGTAGAAAGCCATCAGAAAAACAAATTAAACAAATGATGAACCAAATGAATAAAGTAAACAATAAATAAGAAACAGCACTCCAATGAGTGCTGTTTTTTATGTTTCTTGTTCATTTGTAATATATTTTTCGATAAATGTATGCACAGTTTTTTCATACTCATCTGGATTTTCATTAAATGATTGTGCATGTGCCCCATGTTCAAATAACTTTAGCATTTTGGGGCCTTTTTTTAATTGATATAACTCAATCGTCATATCAGGTAAAATAAAGTCGTCTGGAAGGCTATGAATGAACAGGACAGGTTTTGTAATATTAGGAATGGCTGTTCTCGGAGCAACATTTTTCAACCAATAGCCATCTCGAAGACGTAAAAAAATCTCAGCAAGTTTTATAGCTAAAGGACTCTTTAATGGAGTTTTTTTCTTCATTAAATACAAAAGCTGTTCATAGAAATCAGAGTACGGGCAATCAGCAATATAAAAATCCGCTCTATCTTCCAGTATACCGGCATATAAAAGGGTGGTAGCTGCACCCATTGATTCACCATGAACGCCGATAATAGAATCGTACCCTAATTGTTCCTTTATATAATGTAGCACAGCTTCTAAATCGAATTTCTCATAAAAGCCATAACTTGTGGTCTTTCCTCCTGATTCTCCGTGTCTCCGATGATCATAAACAATGGTATTGAAGCCCAATCGTTCAAAAAGTCTTACATACTTTACTGAGTTTACCTTATTTTCCGTGACACCGTGACAAATAATCATTGTCTTCTTTGTCTGTAGGGGCTTAAAATAGATTCCTTTTATGACGTAACCATTTGGAGAAGAGATCATAATATCCTCTTTTTCTACTCTATTGAACCATTTTTCGTCGTAGCGTAAAGCTTTTTTTTCTCTTTCTAAAATAAACAAGTCATCTTTTTTCTTTATATAAATGAGTTGGCTTGAAACTAGATAACCAGCTAATGAAAGGATGCCGCCAAAAATGCCTGTCACTAACCCGAAAATCCAAAAAAACTTCTTTTTCATCGACACCCCTGCTTCCAATATAGATTTTTACATTCCTGCCATAAACATTTGTTTGCAATGAATCAAATCCCTCGTTTTTCTGAAGTCTTTTACTTTTAATATTTGTATTGCTTTATAATATAATATGAGTTGACTTGGAATTTTGATAAAGTGAAATGGAATTTGAAAGGAATTTTGTAAATGGCTAAGAAAAGAAAAAACCAAAATATAACTTCTCAAAAAGAGCAAAAAGATGAAAAGCTTACATTGCAAGATCAATTAAACGGAGATGTATTGGAAAAGTTAAAGCTAGCGAAAAAGGAACTTGTGGCAAAAGAGCAACAGGTACAAGAAGAAAAAGCAGCACAATTAGCATTTGAGCGCAAGCAACGAGAGAAGAATAAATCTTTTGCAGAATTATTAGATGAATATGGAGACAGAGGTTCCAAATTTTAAAGGTTAAAAGCCGCGAATAGTATTGCATCAAAAAGATAGACATACTTTGTCCTATCCTTAAATGCAGCTATTCGCGGCTTTTATAATCCAGCTGATGGCTGAATAAGAAAATTTAGATGAAATAATCTCCTAAGTGAGGTGACTTACTTTATAGTCTATGTTCTGTATATTGGTCTAGCTTTGTTAATTCGACTAAATTACTATCATTAGAATGGTCAATGTGATTATAGGCTTGAATAGTTGCTGCAATTTGTTCTCGTGTGCTTGCTCCGATAATAGCAGAGGCAATTTCTTTATGCTGTAGAACACTTTGCAAGGCGGTTACATGTAATGAAGGGGCCGCATTCGCCAAATTGGTTAAGGTAGCTTGTAGTTCCTCTTGTGAGTATGTCAAATAACCATTGGTTTTTTGAACCCTATTTTTCCAATCATCTGTGAGAAGTCCTTTAGCAAGAGATCCACGAGTCACTACTGAAGCACCGAGCTCTTTAATGGAATCAAACCATTCTTCTGGGCGTCTGTCGAGCAAACTATACTGCATCATAATGGATACAGCTTTGCTCTCTTTTAAAAAGGGTATAAAAACATTTGGCCTAATAGAAGAAATACCGTATTCCCGAATAAAACCTTCTTGTTTCAGTTCATTGAATGTATCAATGATCTCTTCCCAATTTTCCCCTAAGGTACCACCGTGCAACTGATATAAGTCGATATAATCTGTTTGAAGACGACTCAGACTCTCTTTGACAGCTTTTTTGATATGTTGAGCGGAAGAGTCAAAGTGCCATGAATCAGAAGAAGAATTCCATACATTCCCCACCTTTGTCGCCAGTAATATATCTTTTCGCTTTTCTTTTAGTAAATGGCCGATGGTTTCTTCATTCATGCCACGCTGATAGAGGTCAGCTGTATCAAAGTAGTTAATGCCTGCATCGATTGCGGTATCAACTATAAATGATGCGTCAACACGATTTGTCGGCAAAGACATGCATCCTAGACCTATTTCTGATAATAGTAATTCACTTGCTCCTAACCGTCTTTTTTCCAAAACTATCGCCTCCTTTAAAGATAATGGTACAATGATTCATAGATAAATAACAATAGAGAGGAATTCGACAATGAAAAAATTTGAAGAAAAAACTATTTCAACAGAAGAAATTTATAAAGGACGTATTATTAATGTCCAAAAAGATGAAGTCACACTACCAAATGGCAAAACTGCTTCAAGAGAATTAGTAAAACATCCGGGAGCTGTTGCTATTATTCCTGTAACAAAGGAAGGGAAAATAGTTATGGTAGAACAATATCGTAAGCCTCTCGAACAAAGTATTATTGAGATTCCAGCTGGTAAGCTTGAGCCAGGTGAAGCTCCAGAAAAAACAGCCATGCGTGAATTGGAAGAAGAGACAGGCTACGGTGCGAATAACTTCGAAAAGATTTATTCATTCGCTACCTCCCCTGGATTTGCTGATGAAATTATCCATCTCTATGCTGCAACAGATTTATATCAAATAGAACAACCAGCAAGCCCAGATGAAGATGAATTTGTTGAACTTTTGGAAGTTTCCATTGAAGAAGCGGAGCGTTTAGTAGAGGAACAACAAATTTATGATGCGAAAACAATTCTAGCAATTATGTGGGCAAAAAATAATCTATCAAAATAAGGTATTTTTTAGAACGAGGAGCATAGGTTGTACTATTAGAAAGTAGGTGACCTAGTGAATCGTTCATTGCAACTATCGTATTTTTTTCTAATCATTTCAATTGGCTTCATTGGTGGAATTATAGCTTTTAAGATTTCAGCTCCCGAACAAACCGAATGGCTAATATCTATAATTGATCCTCGCCTTCTGTTTGAGGGTAAGCCAAAAATGTGGCAATCGCTATGGCCAGCATTTATGCCGTATCTTTTCTTAGTGTTGCTTGCTACACATCAATGGTTCCGCCATGGAACAAGATTAGTAGTCGTCTGTAAAAGCGCCTTTTTTGGTTTTTGTTCAGCTTACCTAATCGCTACTCAAAACGCTATTTGGAATTACGTTTTTTGGTGGTTTCCTATTCAATTTTTATACACTTGTTTATTATTGCTATTTTCAATTGTGCTTGTCCCTAAACCATTTTATAATTCTAGGCGGCAGGGGCTTCATTGGAATCGACTCATCGCCATTGGAGTATTAGCTGCAATAATATTCGGTATTGAGCTTCTCATTATCCATTTTATGTTTTAATGATTTTTATCATTTGATATTAATTATCATTAAACAATCATTATAAGTATTTTAGTCGCTTAATCTTGTAATGAGAAATAAACTTTTGGTATAATGGTAGAAGTTTAGGGGGGCGTCATATGGAGAGCCGTATTGATCGAATTAAAAAACAATTACATGGTGCTAGCTATAAACTGACGCCACAACGAGAAGCGACGGTTAGAGTACTTTTAGAAAATGAAGAAGATCATCTAAGTGCTGAGGATGTTTACCTATTAGTAAAGGAGAAAGCACCGGAAATCGGTCTAGCGACTGTGTACCGTACATTAGAGTTGCTGACAGAGCTGAAAATTGTCGATAAGATTAATTTTGGCGATGGAGTTTCTCGTTATGATTTACGGCAAGAGGGTGCAGCTCATTTTCATCATCACCTCGTTTGTATCGAATGTGGCGCCGTTGATGAAATACAAGAAGACTTGCTTGAAGATGTTGAAGCAGTAGTTGAAAAACGGTGGAATTTCCAAATAAAGGACCATCGATTGACATTTCACGGTATATGCTGGCGTTGTACTGAAAAGCATGCCGAAGAAAAAAACAAAGAGAATGTTAACAATCCAAATAATAATGAAGATTTTTAAACAAATGGAAAGGATGGCGGAGGTGCTGTCCTTTTTTGTTTTAGGAGGATTATTGCGATGAAACAAGAAATACTAGATGCAATTGCAGATTATATTCACTTTCTAAGGGTAGAGCGCCAATTATCACAAAATACATTGCAGTCCTACGAACGCGATTTAAAAGATTATACACAGTTTTTATTTGAGACGAGTGAGTTAGAGAAATTTGAGGAAATTGATAAATTTCAGATATTAAAGTATTTGCAGAGTTTACAAAGAAAAGGGATTTCAGCTAGGACCATATCAAGGCATATTTCATCCATTCGCTCATTTCATCAGTTTTTGTTAAGAGAAAAATATTCAAACAATGATCCGAGCGTACATTTAGAATTGCCTAAAATTGAGCAAAAATTGCCAAAAGTATTATCAATTGAAGAAATAGATCGTCTTCTCTCTATGCCGGATCTTTCGCGGCCACAAGGTGTTCGAGATCAAGCGATGATGGAACTTTTATATGCAACTGGTATGCGTGTGAGTGAGTGTATAACACTTAATATGGAAGATATTCATTTAACCATGGGCTTTGTACGTGTTTTTGGGAAAGGCGGCAAAGAGAGGATTATTCCTCTTGGAAACTCAGCCATTAATGCATGTACGAATTATTTAAATCATGCGCGTTTTCATCTTGAGAATCCGAAGCTACGAACAGATGCGTTATTTATCAATCAGAGAGGGAAAAGGTTAACAAGGCAAGGTCTCTGGAAATTATTAAAGGGTTATGCGGAAAAAGCGAATATAACGAAAGAATTGACGCCACATATTTTACGTCATTCCTTTGCGACTCATTTAATTGAAAATGGTGCAGACTTACGTGCAGTGCAGGAAATGCTTGGACATGCTGATATCTCTACAACACAAATTTATACACATATTAGCAAATCAAGGTTGTCTGAAGTATATAAGCAGTTCCATCCAAGAGCATAAAATATATACATCAGATGTCTGACCTTTATTTTTTAAAATATTTTGGTAAAATAAATCTATAAACAAGGAGGGCAACATTATGACTATAAAACCGTTTAAACGCATTCACCTTATCGTCATGGATTCAGTAGGTATTGGAGAAGCGCCGGATGCAGCTAGTTTTAACGATGTTGGCGCGGATACTCTAGGACACATCGCGAAAGAAATGAAAGGGCTCACAATGCCGAATATGGAAAAGTTGGGCTATTCTAATATTCGAGGCATAATCGGCTTAGAAGATTTAGAGGGCATGAAGTCTGTTGATCAGCCTCAAGCTTTTCATGGCTATATGCAAGAGGCCTCTGTAGGTAAAGATACGATGACTGGCCACTGGGAGATCATGGGCCTAAATATTAACAAGCCATTCAAAGTGTACCCGGAAGGATTCCCTCAATCGCTTATTGATGAATTAGAAGAACGTACTGGGCGCAAAGTGCTTTGCAACAAACCAGCTTCAGGGACACAAGTCATTGAAGATTTCGGAAAAGAGCACATGGAGACAGGTGCAATTATTGTTTATACATCTGCTGACCCAGTATTACAAATTGCTGCACATGAGGATATTGTCCCGCTAGAAGAATTATACAAAATATGCGAAATTGCACGTGAAATTACGTTAAAACCTGAATATCTGGTTGGTCGTATTATTGCACGACCTTTTGTTGGTATACCAGGCCATTTTGAACGTACTTCCAATCGTCATGACTATGCACTGAAACCATTTGGCCGTACTGTAATGAATGAATTGAAGGATGCAGGCTACGATGTCATAGCATTAGGCAAAATATCAGATATATACAATGGTGAGGGCGTTACGGAAGCTATCCGTACACAAGACAATGATGATGGAATGGATCAATTAGTGAATGTCTTGAAAAAAGACTTCCAAGGAATATCCTTCCTTAATTTGGTTGACTTTGATGCTAAATATGGCCATCGACGCGATCCAATTGGATACGGAGAAGCTCTTGAAGAATTTGACCGTCGATTAGCAGAGGCATTGGATCTTATGCAGGAAGATGATTTACTTCTCATTACAGCAGACCATGGAAACGACCCTACTTTCCCTGGAACAGACCATACGCGCGAATTTGTTCCACTAATTGCTTATTCGCCTCGATTGAAAGAAGGTAAAGAACTACCAAAGACAGAAACATTCGCTGCTATTGGAGCGACTATTGCTGAGAACTTTGGTGTCAAAATGCCTGAATTCGGCAAAAGCTTTTTACAACTTTTAAAATAAGTGAGGGATCCATCCATGAGAATGGTAGACATTATCGAAAAAAAACGTGAGGGACAAGAACTTACGACAGAAGAAATTCGCTTCTTTATCCAAGGCTATACAGACGGGTCTATCCCTGATTACCAAGCGAGTAGCTTGTTGATGGCAACCTATTTCCAAGATATGAGTGAGCGTGAAAGAGCGGATCTAACAATGGCTATGGTGGAGTCGGGCGACCAAATAGACTTGTCTGATATAGAAGGAATAAAAGTAGATAAGCATTCGACAGGTGGCGTTGGAGATACAACAACACTTGTTCTAGGACCACTAGTAGCTGCTGTAGGCGTTCCTGTGGCAAAAATGAGCGGACGCGGTTTAGGCCATACGGGTGGAACGATTGATAAATTAGAAGCAATCGATGGCTTCCATGTTGAATTATCAACTGAACAATTTGCAGAACAAGTAAACCGAATCAAACTAGCTGTTATTGGCCAAAGCGGGAACTTAACTCCAGCTGATAAAAAGCTTTACGCACTACGTGACGTTACAGCAACAGTATCAAGCATTCCGCTTATTGCAAGCTCAATTATGAGTAAAAAGATTGCCGCTGGAGCAGACGCTATTGTATTAGATGTTAAAACAGGTGATGGCGCCTTTATGAAAACGGTTGAAGATTCTAAGAAATTGGCGCATGCAATGGTTCAAATAGGAAAAAATGTTGGACGTAATACAATGGCGATTATTTCGGACATGAACCAGCCTCTAGGCTATGCAATAGGCAATGCATTAGAAGTCAAAGAAGCGATTGATACATTGCGTGGAGAAGGACCTGAAGATCTTACAGAACTTTGCCTGACACTGGGTTCTCAAATGGTTGTACTTGGTAATAAAGCGAAAACTATCGAGGAAGCAAGAACAAAGCTTGAAGAAGTTATTCAAAACGGCAAAGCTTTAGAAGTTTTCAAAGAGTTTATTGAAAGTCAAGGGGGCAATCCAAGTGTAGTGGACGACCCTTCACTGTTGCCGCAAGCAAAATATACGTTTGAGGTACCTGCAAAAGAGCAAGGTTATGTAAGTCATATTGTAGCAGACGAGATTGGTACTGCTGCAATGTTACTGGGTGCTGGACGCGCTACTAAAGATTCTGTTATTGACCTTGCTGTTGGTATTATATTGCATAAAAAAGTGGGCGATTCTGTAAAAGAAGGCGACTCTCTAGCTACAATTTATGCAAACCAAGAAGAAGTCAAAGAAGTGATTGAAAAGATATACGCTAATATTTCACTCTCAGAAAACGAAGTGAAAGCACCAGAATTAATTGAAGAAATCATTACAGAATAGTTTAAATTAAACCTGCATTCTATTGAATGCAGGTTTTTTCTATATCACTTTTTGACTTGAAATCAAAAATATTAATCCACCTCTTTGTGTTTAAAAGGGAAAATGGCCGTCTATAATGAGGGATGGTAGCTGTCACATTTTTTCTATTTTTAGCTTATTACTTCTTAAATTGTCATACTTAAGGAAACCTACCTTTTCATGTAGTATAGTTTCTAAAAAGGAGGTATACAAATGCAGCATCATATTGAAATTACATCTGAAAAAATAGCCATTATCAGGCTGGGGGGCGAACTCGACCACCATGCAGCTCGCCATATCCGCGAAGACATCTCTCAGGCGATCTATAGCGGTTATGTACAAGACATTATCTGGAACTTAGAAAGCCTTCAATTTATGGATAGCGCAGGCGTAGGCTTAATACTTGGGAGGATGCGAGATCTGCAAGTTCATAATGGCCGTACATTAATTATTAAACCTTCTTCTACCATGGAGAAAATATTCCAGTTCTCTGGATTAGGAAAATATATTTGGCATGACACTGAACAAGAAGCCATCCAAAGTTTAGGAGGGATTCTGCATGGATAATGAAATGACGCTATCATTCATGGCAGTAAGCGATAACGAAGCACTCGCTAGAATAGCGATTACAAGCTTTTTATCAGTACTTGATCCAACTATTGAAGAACTATCAGAAATTAAAACAGTTGTCTCAGAAGCAGTAACAAATGCGATTATTCACGGTTATGATGAAAATCCTAATGGCATTGTAACAGTACAAGCTTCAAGACATGGCCGAGAAGTAACCATAACAATTCTTGATCAAGGTATAGGAATTGAAAATGTGACACAAGCGATGGAACCGCTATATACAACAAAACCATTGCTAGAAAGGTCAGGGATGGGCTTTACCATCATGGAAAGCTTTACAGATCAATTAACTGTGCAATCAGAACTCGGGAAAGGAACGGCCGTTACTTTCAAGAAACAATTTCAACCAGTCCAAGAGCCGCTATATGTAAGGTGACAATATGACATCAAACCCGCAAGCGTCAAAAGAGTTACTAACACAAGATCGGATGCGAGAGCTTATCAAATTAGCGCAGGCAGGGGATGAAGCAGCAAGGAAAGATATGGTAGAAGGAAACACAAGACTCGTTTGGTCCATTGTTCAACGATTTGCATCACGAGGGGCAGACTTAGAAGACTTGTTTCAAATAGGTTGTATTGGCCTCATGAAATCAGTTGATAAATTTGATTTATCCTACCCGGTAAAATTTTCCACATATGCTGTTCCAATGATCATTGGGGAGATTCAACGATTTCTGCGCGATGACGGTATGGTAAAAGTGAGCCGCTCCATTCGTGAGCTTAATTTTAAAATCCGTCATGCAACAGATGACTTCCTGAAGAACAATGAAAGGCCGCCGACATTGCAAGAATTGGCGCAGCAATTAGATGTTTCTATTGATGACATCACAATGGCCAGCGACGCGCTACGAGACCCTGCTTCACTTCATGAACAAATTTTTGAAAGCGATGGGGATCCGATCAGCTTAATGGATCAAATGAAAGATGAAAGATCTGAAAAACCTTTTGAACATATTCCATTAAAAGATATGTTAGAGAGACTGGGGAAAAGAGAACAATCAGTCATCTATCTGCGCTATTACCATGATTGCACCCAAAGTGATATTGCCGAACGTTTGGGCATTTCTCAAGTGCAAGTGTCACGGCTAGAGAAGAAGATATTAGCACAGCTTAAAATTTGGTTAACAGATCAACAATACGAACAATTGGTAAAGGTGGCAGAACATGAGCAATGATACCAATAATAAAATAGTATCTTTATTTCAAAGCAACGAAGCTGCAGAAGAGTTCATGATTTCGCAGTTTGGTAAAAGTGAAAGCTATGATATCAATATGAAATATGTCCATGTGCACAACATGGACGTATTTATGATTAATATTAATGGCTTAACTGATACAGAAAATTTCACACGTATTTTAACAGCCACACAGCCTACTTCTGTCTTTGCGAAGAACCAAGCTCAAGTGGAAAAAGAAGATGCTCCAGAATTAGATGCTAATAAAAAAGATGAAAAAGTGGATTCAAGCAAAGAAGAGAAATTAAGTGTAGAAGCAAAGTACTTCTTTGAATGTTTTCCTTATTTTGCTTGGGAAATGCAAACCTCTAAGGATAAATTGTTAGCTGCGATCTTAAGTGGGCAAGTCGCATTTATCACACCCTCTGGTATAGCATTTGTTGCTGATTTAAGAAGTTATCCTGGTAGACAACCAGAAGAACCAGATAATGAAAAGGTAATAAGAGGTTCTAGAGATGGCTTTACAGAAAATATAGTTTTGAATACAGCGCTAATAAGAAGGCGAATTCGAGACACTTCTTTAAGGTTTGAACTTCACCAAGAGACAGCTAGAAGCAAAATGGACATAGCTATTGTTTATATTAAAGAACTTGTTAATGATGAGCATCTCCATTATGTAAGAGAGCGACTTAAAGCAATTCACCATGACGGCATGACAATGTCCGATAAATCACTAGAAGAATGGCTCATTAAGCAACGTTATCACCCGCTTCCATTTGTCCGATACAGTGAAAGGCCGGATATTGTAGCTGCGCATGTTTTAGAAGGTCATATCGCCATTGTAGTAGACACATCACCATCTGTTATATTGGTCCCAATTACAATGTTTCATCATTTGCAACATGCTGAAGAATATAGACAAGCGCCAGCCATTGGCACAATGCTTAGATTTTTGCGCTTCTTTGGCGTATTTTTAAGTTTCTTTTTGCTTCCTCTATGGTTTTTACTAGTTAAACATCCTGAATTTATCCCGCAATCGATTGATTTTATTGGCATTAACAAAAAAACCTCAGTTCCTCTCCTCGTCCAAATATTAACTGCAGACATAGGCGTCGAATTTTTAAGGATTGCCGCGATTCATACTCCTACTCCTTTATCAACTGCCATGGGACTTATTTCAGGGATTATTATAGGACAAATTGCAATCGATGTCGGCTTATTCTCAGCTGAGGTTGTTCTCTATACGGCTATTTCGGCCATTTTCACCTTTGCTATTCCTTCTTATGAGCTAAGTATATCAATAAAAATATTTAGAACCATCTTGCTCTTATTAACAGCAGCATTAGGGTTAAATGGTTTCTTTATAGGATTATTCCTACTTGTTTGGTACATGGTCTCTCTAAAACCGATGAAGGTACCTTATTTATGGCCGCTCATTCCATTTTTCCCAGCTGGGTTTGCCCATGTATTAATTCGCTTCCCAATGACTAACGACGCTCCTCGTCCGTATATTGTTGGAGCGAAAGACAGAAAGCGAAACTAACAGCGCATTGCATCTCTCTTCCTATCATGGTAAAGTTCATTATAAAGAAAATTCGGTTTATTCATGATAGGAGAGATTTGATGTTTTTATATGGAACGCAAGCAATTAATGAATTAGGCCATTTAACAATTGGAGATATAGATACGGTAGATCTTGCAAAGAAATATGGGACACCCCTTTTCGTGTATGACCTCGAGTTATTTTACAAAAGGGCAAAGAGCTTTATCGATACTTTCGAGAAAGCTTCTGTGAAAGCACAGGTGTGTTATGCAAGCAAAGCGTTTTCAAGTATCGCCATCTATCAGGCTGCAGCGGAAGCAGGCTTATCGATAGATGTGGTTTCAGGAGGCGAGCTCTACACAGCATTACAGGCAGGAATTCCTAGCAATCGAATTCACTTTCATGGAAATAATAAAAGTTTGGAAGAATTAGAGCTTGCTTTTAATGAAAGAATTGGCTGTATTGTCATTGACAACTTTAGAGAAATTCAATTACTAAAAGAAATAGCTGCGCGTCAAGAGCAGAAAATGGACGTAATTCTTCGGGTTACACCGGGGATTGAAGCACATACCCATGATTTTATTACGACAGGACAAGCAGATTCGAAATTTGGCTTTGACTTGAATAATGGGCAAGCAGACAGAGCATTTAAAGAGCTGCAACACGATCCTTTTCTAAAACTGCAAGGTCTCCACTGTCATATTGGCTCACAAATTTTTGACAGTACAGCATTCAGGTTGGCTGCCATTAGATTGATAGAAAAAATTGGTAAATGGCATAATGAGGAAGACTATGAGATCAACGTGCTAAATTTAGGCGGAGGCTTTGGTATTCGATATACGGAAGACGACGAGCCATTGGAGCCAAATATCTATGTAGAAGAATTAATTCGAACAGTATCAGAAGAAATCAAAAGGCACAGTTTAAGCATGCCTGAAATTTGGATTGAGCCAGGTCGCTCACTAGTAGGCGAAGCTGGAACAACTTTATACACTATAGGTTCACAAAAAGTGGTTCCTGAAACACGAAAGTACTTAGCAGTTGATGGTGGAATGTCTGATAATATTCGTCCAGCTCTATATGGGGCGAAGTATGAAGCGGCCATTGCTAATAAGATTTTACAGAAACCTGCTGAGTTTTACACGATAGCTGGTAAGTTATGCGAATCTGGTGATAAACTGATTGAGCATATACAATTGCCAGAGGCTGAGCCTAATGATATTCTTGCTATATTTTGCACGGGTGCTTACGGGTACTCCATGGCCAGCAACTATAATCGAATTCCCCGGCCTGCGGTGGTATTTGTAGAAGAGGGAAGACATCAGTTGGCAATCAAGCGTGAAACATATGAGGATATTGTAAGGTTAGACCTTCCTTTGACAATTGGAAGGAGGTAAAAGCTATCGTGAGAAGAAGCAATATTATTTTATTAATATCATTTATTTTAATGGCTGTGATTTGGGGAGTAATCTATTGGTTTTTTGTAGCACCTGATTCCCTTACCAAATAACGGAAGAATATTTGCGCATTTATTTATTTTCGTGTAGGATATTCAAAGAGACTTAAAGGCAAAAAGAAGAGGGATCTAATACATGTTATGTCGTTATAAAAAAGCAAACGAAAAAATTGCAATGGGGCTCTTGTCCTTTATGCCAGAACATAAAGACGTGAAAAAATTGCAAGAGACGATTTGTCAATATAACTCTGATCCAAACTGGCAACTATATTTGTGGAAACAAGACGATGATTATATTGGTCTTGTAGGAGTCGAAATTAAAGATAATAAATGGATTGTTAGACATATTTCCGTTGATCCTTCTCATCGTGGAGAAGGCGTTGGAGTCGAAATGATTCGAAAGCTTTATGAAATGGATGTTTGTGGCTCTATTGCCGCTGATGAGTTAACAGAGCCGTTTATACAAAAATGTTTAACAATGTTGGAAGAAGCAGACGAAGAGGTTTAATGTCTGCTTCTTCTTTTTTCGTTCCGTGCACGAAGAATATCCGTACGATCTCTAAGCATATGCTTATTTTGAAGGAATTGATCATCTAGGTTTGGCAATATAGAGATGGATTCTTCTACACTATCTTTTAAAGAAATTGATATTATATTGACTGGCCAGTTTTTAAAAGGTTCCCTAAGACTCACATTTTTTTGAGTTTGATGAATATGTTCGATTACGCTAAGAGCATCGATTTCCTTGTCATCAAAAAAAGGCGAGTGAAGGGAGTTGCGAAGAGTTAACTCTGCTTTTTTTAAAATAGTATCAGCACCTTTGTAATTGCCTCGCCTATAATGATATAAGCCAGTAGCTAATTGGATCCAGCCTGTTAGTGGATGTAATTTATCCCGTGGAGCTACATACTTCCAGTACTCCTCTAATACTTCATGGCACTCAAAATAATCTTGGTTGCCATTAAAGTATGCGAGAAATTGAATAAATAAAGGATGATGCATAGGATGCATTTTGCTCACCTTTCCTCTATACTAAATTTTAAAGAAAAATTGTCAGGTGGTAAGATATGTCATACGAAGTGAAGTTAGAGGCTTTTGAAGGCCCTCTTGATTTATTATTACACTTAATTCATCGTTTGGAAATTGATATATACGATATACCGATGGCTGAGCTTACTGCACAGTATATGGGCCATATTCATACGATGCAAGTTTTGGAATTGAACGAAGCAAGCGAATATTTGGTTATGGCTGCAACATTGCTCGCCATTAAAAGTAAAATGCTATTACCAATATATGAAGGGGAACTGACTGAAGAAGAGTTTGAAATTGAAGAGCAGGATCCCCGTGATGAGCTTGTAGCAAGATTAATAGAATATAGAAAATATAAAGAAGCAGCTCTTAATTTGAAAGAATTAGAAACCAGCAGGACACATTATTTTACGAGACCGCCAACAGATTTATCTGCTCTTATGCCAGAGGAACAACTTGCTTTATTTGATGCTTCAGTCAATGTTTATGATATGGTTGCGGCGTTCCAAAAAATGTTAAATAGAAAAAGATTGAAAGCACCTTTGTCTACAAAGATAACAAAACAAGATATCACGATAAAAGCTCAAATGAAGTCTGTAATTAATGTATTAAAGTTTTCCAATGGACGTGCAGACTTTTTTGATTTATTTCCGTCAGATGACAGAGAAATGCTTGTTATCACATTTTTATCACTTCTAGAATTGATGAAGCGGCAAATCGTGGCGATTGAACAATTGAACAACTTTGCCGATTTAACGGTGATACTACGGAAGGAAGAAATAACAGATGAGCAACTTGAATCTATTGATGAGTAAAATTGAAAGCCTATTATTTGTCATAGGTGAAGATGGACTGACAATTAAACAACTATCCATTTTACTAGAGGCTGATGAAGGAGAAATAAAATTAGCTCTTGAGCAAATGATGAAAGACTATGAAGAACAGGATAACAGGGGAATCAAACTAAAAGAATTAGCAGGAACCTTTCAGCTAATTACGAAGCCACAGCATGCTGAATTAATCCAAAAATTAGTAGAGAACCCTCCAAGCCAATCATTGTCACAAGCATCTTTAGAAGTGTTAGCTATTGTCGCGTACAAGCAGCCAATAACTCGTGTAGAAATTGATGATTTAAGAGGTGTAAAAAGTGAGAGAGCGTTACATACTTTAAATGCAAGAGGTTTAATCCATGAAGTGGGAAGAGCAGAAGGGACTGGACGTGCAATATTGTATGGCACCTCGAAAGAGTTCCTAAATTATTTCGGTTTAAATGATTTATCTGAATTGCCGACTCTCCCAGAAGAAGGAATGGAAGAGCTGGATGATCAACCAGACTTATTTATGTCTAAATTCCAAGAAGCCTTCCAGGAACCTGGAACAGAATGAAGTTAAAGGAGTGACAATTTGTATCGTTGGATTATCGTAGTATTAAGTTGCCTTGTCGTTTTTATGCCATTTGAAAAAACCGCTCAAGCTGCTTCTCATTCGTATGCAGTAATTGATGCAGATACGGGAAGGCTGCTTATAGGGATGAACGAACATGAAAGACTCCCAATTGCAAGTCTTACAAAAATGTGGACAGCTTTTGTAGCAATTAAAGAAATGGATATAAATAAAACGACAACCATTTCGAAAAGAGCAACCTTGAGCGAAGGGTCTTCCATTTATCTAAAAGAGGGTGAAGAGACGAGCCTCAAAACACTGCTCAATGGCCTGCTTCTCCGTTCGGGTAATGATGCTGCAACAGCAATTGCAGAAGAAGTAGGTGGGTCAGCAGAAGGCTTTGTTAAATTAATGAACGATTATGCTGTGCTCTATGATTTAACAGAAACGAGATTTGAAAACCCTTCTGGCCTTCATCATGAAAAGCACTTATCCTCTGCTTATGATACGGCCCAAATGCTTCGTATTGCGATGCAGGAGAAAAAATTCCGTAAAATTGCTACTACCAAATTCTATAAAAGTGATTTGGAAAACCCAACAGTTTGGCAAAACAAACACAAATTGTTACACTCTAATAAATATGCGATTGCAGGTAAAACAGGTTATACAAAAGTAGCAGGACGAACACTTGCAACATATTTTGAAAAAGATGGAAAACGTGTAATTGTTGTGACGCTAAACGAATCAAATGACTGGCAAGTGCATGCTGGATTTGCAGACACAGTTTTCAACAAATATGAACAACGTGTCTTAGCAAAAAAAGGTGTTTATCAAGTGAAAGATGATTTACAAGTTAAACTTGACCATCCTGTGTCGGCTTTGTTAACAAAAGATGAGAGCAAAAAAGTCAAATCTATTTTGCAAATGCCGCGCATTGCACAGGGAGAGATTGGTGTATGGCAATTCCAGTTAAATGGAAAGCCTTTGATTGAAGAGCCTGTACAAATGATTTGGAAGTAAAAGGACTGTCCTAGTGACGGTCTTTTTTTCTTTTATTATTAGTCAAAGTATGACATAATTTTTGAAGGCTAATAGCATTAAGTTTAATGAGGTGACTAAATGGAAAGACTACAGAAAGTAATTGCACATGCGGGAATTGCTTCTAGAAGAAAAGCAGAGGAATTAATTACAGAAGGTAAAGTAAAAGTAAATGGTCAGGTCGTTCGTGAGCTTGGTATCAAAGTATCTTCACATGATTCGATTGAAGTAGAAGGTGTAAAAATAGAAAAGGAAGAGAAAGTATATTACTTATTATATAAACCGCGTGGTGTTATTTCAGCTGTATCTGATGATAGAGGGCGCAAAACTGTTTTGGATCTTTTTCCGCAAGTGGAACAGCGGATTTTTCCAGTCGGCCGTTTAGATTTTGATACATCTGGAGTTTTATTGTTAACAAACGATGGAGAATTTGCAAATCAAATGACACATCCTCGCTATAAAATTGATAAAACATATGTAGCAAAAGTGAAGGGTTTACCTCGCAGGGAAGATTTAAAAAAATTAGAACGCGGGATTGAGCTAGAAGATGGCAAAACTTCTCCGGCAAAAGTGAAAGTGCTATCATCGGATAAACAGCAAAATAAGTCCATCATTGCGCTTACCATTCATGAAGGTAAAAATAGACAAGTGAAGCGTATGTTTGAAGCTATTGGATGCCCAGTTCAAAAATTAAAACGGGAGCAATTTGCATTTTTAGGTTTACATGGATTAAATGCAGGAGAATCACGCGAATTAACAGCACATGAAGTAAAACAGCTACGTGTATTGTCAGAAACAGGAAAAATCGGCTAACCAGCCGATTATCCTTCATAAAGCTTTCACAAAGACCTATATCTTACAGAACTAATTAGATTAAATTTGCTATAATGGAATAGGCTGTTTCTACTGTTAAAGGAGGCTTTCTATGCCAATGGAAAAAAAACAAAAAAGGCTCTATCTACGAATAGCCATCTTGGCTGTTCTTGTAGCTGCAATCGTTTACACTATTTATACAACAGCAAATAAGAATGATGTAAAGTTGCTTAAAGTGGGGGATGATGCTCCTAACTTCTCGCTTGTGGATTTAAATGGTAAAACACATAAGCTATCGGACTATAAGGGTCAAGGTGTCCTGTTAAATTTTTGGGGAACTTGGTGCAAACCTTGTAAAAAAGAGATGCCTGCTATAAACGATCAATATAAAGAATTTAAAGATCAAGGAATCCAAATATTGGGTATTAATATTGCTCAATCCGAACTTGAAGTAGCAAGTTTTACAGACAAGCTAGGAGTTGAATTTCCAATAGTGATCGATAAAACTAGAAGTGTTATGAGGGCATACAATGTTGATCCGTTGCCAGCTACGATACTGATTAATAAAGATGGCAAAATTGAGAATATTATTACCGGGGAAATGAAAGAGAAAGAGATTAATCAATATCTAAACAGTATTAAACCATAATAAGGAGTTCTTACGGATGAAAAACATAACGTGTGAATGTGGCCATGTCAATCCTGAAGGAACACATCTGTGTGAAAAATGCGGAAGGCCGCTAACAGAAGAAGAAAAGCACGCAAAAGTCGTCGATATGAAGTATGAAGGAAGAGCCATTCGTTCAAAAACATACAATAAAACAATCATCGATAAAATATGGAACTTCTTTTCAAGTGTCAAAGTCGGCGTCTCGATTATCGTCATTACACTAGTTGCTGCAGCTATCGGCACATTCTTGCCGCAAGTAATGTATGTTAATGTCATGCAAGGTGAAGATGCAAAACAGGCTTATATTGATAACTATGGAACTTTTGGTAAAATTTACTACAACTTAGGACTGAGTGATATTTACAGTTCTTGGTGGTTCCAAACCTTAATTGGTATGCTGGCGATCTCTATTATTGCTGCAAGTATTGATAGAGGCGTGCCTCTTTACAAATCATTAAAGAATCAACGTGTAAAACGACATGAAAGTTTTATGAAACGCCAACGTATTTTTGGCGAGAAAGAAATAGCCGCGGATAAAGCGGAAGAGTCATTAAATTTAGCTGAGAAGAAAATGAAAGAGCTAAAGTATAAAGTGAGAAGAGAAGATGGAGTATTGCTCGCGGAGAAAAACCGATTTGCGCGCTCTGGTCCATATATCAATCACGTAGGGCTTATCATTTTCTTATTTGGTGTTATGTTGCGCTTAATGCCTGGATTTTATATTGATGAATCATTATGGATTCGAGAAGGCGAGACAGCATCTATTCCTGGTATGGATGGTTATTATCTACATAATAATAAATTCACCTTTGAAACGTATAAAAAAGAGGAACAAAAACAAGAGTTCAATCAATCCAAAGCTGCTGTTAATTCAATAGCAAAAAATTATCAGTCAGATGTTGTGCTTTATCAATCAAAGGATGAAGGCATTGCTGGTGAGACCCAAGATATGAAGAAAGTGGCACACCATGCAATACAAGTGAATAAACCACTGAAATACGATGGCTACGCCCTCTATCAAATGGATTTTAAATTAAACGAATTAAAAGCAATGAATTTTAATTTAGTGAACAAGAAAACAGGAAAATCTTTAGGTGAAGTAGATATTGACTTAACTGAACCAAAAAAAGAGTATGATTTAGGAAATGGTTCAAAAGTCGAGGTTAAAGGTTACTATCCAACTTTTTCAGGTTTTGATGATGGGGAACCGCAATCTGACTCACCGCTACCTAATAATCCTGCTTTTATTTTCAAAATGTATACACCAGAAACACCAAAGGGTGAGACAAGCTTTGTTGCAATTAAGCAAACACTTGAACCACTTGGCACAACTAAATATCAAATGAAATTCCAAAATATCGAAACTCGTAATGTTTCCGGCCTAACAATACGTAAAGATAGGACTCTCCCAATTTTAGCAATCGGTGGTATAATCTTTATGTTAGGTGTAGTAATAGGTTCATATTGGAGTCATCGTCGACTTTGGCTACAACGTACAAATGATGGTCGCCTGTTGCTTGCTGCGCATACAAATAAAAACTGGTTTAGCATGAAGAAGGATTTGGATGCGGTTACTACTTACGCCCACCTGCCTTTATGGGTTGACCAGCAAGAAGAAGATGAGAAGGAAATGGAAGAAAAGGAAGGTGACAACACCTTATGAGTTTAATTGATCTGAGCAGCACGTTATTATTTATTGCTTTTATCGCTTATTTAGTAGGTACGCTATTTTTTGGTGGAGCGGTAAAAGGCGGAAAACAAGATGCATCCGTCTCCAATAAAAAGTGGGGAACTATCGCCATTACTGTTACAATTATTGGTTTTATTGCAAACTTAGGCTATTTCATTACTCGCTGGATTTATTCTGGACACGCGCCTGTAAGTAATATGTTTGAGTTTACGACTGCATTTGGCATGTTTGTTGTCGGTGCGTTTATTCTCATTTATTTTATTTACAAACTGCCATCACTTGGCCTTTTTGCTTTGCCAATCGCCATTTTGATTATTGCTTATGCAAGTATGTTCCCAAAAGAAGTGACGCCATTAATCCCAGCACTTAAAAGTTATTGGCTAACTATCCATGTTATTACGGCTGCGATGGGCGAATCCATCTTAGCCATTAGTGCTGTAGCTGGTTTGATTTATCTTATGAAGAGCGTTGATACACAAAAACGTACAAAGAGCAGCATTTGGCTAGAAATCGTCATGTATGCTGGCGTACTTGTATTAGGATTTGTGATTGTGACTACTACTTTTAAATTAATGGATTACAATGCTGATTTCACCTATGTAGATAAAAATGGCGCGACACAAGAAATTACTTATAACACGCCGGCTCTATTCGGTATGCATGAATATGAAATGAAATCTCCAGACAAGATGAAACCTTTAGCTGCCATGCCGGCATTAGTAAATGCGAAAAAATTAACGACAGTAGTTTGGTCCATACTCTTTGGCTCAATCTTGTATATTATCATTCGTTTAATTCTTCGCAAATCCATTAGCCGTGCAATCCAACCACTTACAAAACGAGTAAATATGCAGTTGTTGGATGAAGTTGGTTATCGATCTGTACTAATTGGTTTCCCTGTCTTTTCACTTGGTGCGCTAGTCTTCGCTATGATTTGGGCACAAGAAGCTTGGTCAAGATTCTGGGGATGGGATCCTAAAGAAGTTTGGGCTCTTATTACTTGGTTATTCTATGCTGCATTTCTTCACCTGCGTTTATCTAAAGGGTGGCAAGGACAAAAATCAGCATGGCTTGCAGTAATCGGGTTTGTTATTATTATGTTCAATCTTGTAGCAGTTAACTTGATTATTGCTGGACTACATTCTTATGCTGGATAACAGCTAATTAATTAAAGCAATAAACCTAACAACTATAGTTAAATATAGTTAGATATAAGGTTAGCTTGATATTTCACAATGAGAATACGCTGTATTGACTAGAGTACTTGTCTTTAGATGCTATTTCTATGACAAAAGAAAAGCCTTTTTTCTCTTATGAGAAAAAGGCTTTTCTTTTCATTTTCTATTAAGAATTGTACAATAATACTATAGCATACTGGGAGGCATGTACAGTGACTGAACAAATTTCAATATTAATAGTTGATGATGAAGAAAGAATTCGTCGACTTATCAGAATGTATCTTGAGCGTGAAGGATACATAGTAGAAGAAGCAGAAAATGGAGAAGAAGCGGTAGAAAAAGCATTAACCAATGATTACCGCTGTATTCTTTTAGATATTATGATGCCGAAAAAAGATGGTTTAGAAGCCTGCGAGGAAATTCGTGAGAAGAAATCAACACCAATTATTTTGTTAACAGCAAAAGGTGAAGAGGCTAATAGGGTCCAAGGTTTTGAAACGGGTGCGGACGATTATATTGTAAAGCCATTTAGCCCACGAGAAGTAGTACTACGAGTAAAAGCTATTCTACGCAGATCGGCTGCCTTTTCACCCGTAACAGTGACATCGGTTTCGAAGGATTTAGTTGTGTTCCCGCATTTGACTATTGACAATGATGCACATCGCGTTTCAGCGGATGGCGTAGAAGTGAATCTAACGCCGAAGGAATATGAATTGCTTTATTATTTGGCAAAAGCACCAGATAAAGTATTTGACCGAGAACAGCTATTGAAAGAAGTATGGCATTATGATTTCTTCGGTGATCTGCGTACAGTTGATACACATGTCAAAAGACTTCGTGAAAAATTAAATCGCGTATCGGAAAATGCTGCAAAAATGATTGTAACTGTTTGGGGAGTGGGCTATAAATTTGAGGTAGTGAATGATTAGGATATGGGGCAGTGTAGTCGGGAAGCTATGGGTAACCATATTGCTTCTCGTTTCATTTGTTTTATTTGTATTCACAGTATTGATGCTTGAATTTTTATCCAAATACCATACCCAACAATCTGAAGCCCTACTAAGACAAGAAGCGACCACCATCGCACGAGTCGTCGATGACCATAAATCGATAGCCTCTACTAAATCTATAATACATGATATTTTAAGCGATGAAACAAATGCAGTTATAGCAGACAAGCCTGGTCATGATCTATTTTCTTTGCAAGAAGGGGTGAATTCAGAGAAGATAAAAGAGCGGATTATTCGTGAAAAATCCTTCAATAAAGCTTTTACTTCATCTAAACCTATTGTGAAAGAAATGATGCTTCCTTCCTCAACCGAGAAGGACCATGTTGAATCGTATATTGTTTTAGCCTTTCCTTTAAATGTTGAGAAGATGGAGCATAGTGTCGTCTTTATCTATCAAAGTCCTGATGCGATTCATCGAACATCAAAAGAAACAACAAAGATTGTATTTCTATCAGCTATTATAGCCTTTCTATTAACAACTTTCTTTGCCTTTTTCTTATCAACGCGTATCACATCCCCTTTATTGAAAATTCGTGAAGCGGCGTTTGAATTAGCGAAGGGACACTTTGATAAAAAGGTACCGGTCCTGCAAAATGACGAAATTGGTCAGTTAGGGATAGCCTTTAACCAAATGGGTAAGCAGCTCAAGCACCATATGGAAGTTATCAACCAAGAAAAAGAACAACTTTCAAGTATTCTAACTTCGATGACAGATGCTGTTATTACATTTAATAGTGAAAGAAGTATCATATTAAGCAATCCTCCCGCGGATCTCTTGCTTCAGAAATGGGCGATCAAAAAACGAGATGAACACCAATTGATCCCTAATGAAATTTACCATATGCTTGACCATGTCTTAGAAATGGAAGAAGTATTAAGAGAAGAGTTGGAAATGGAAGGGGCATATTTTTTAATCTCTATAAGCCCTCTCTATAGCGGTGATTCTGTGCGGGGGGCTGTTGCCGTGCTTCGCGATAAAACAGAAGAACATCGCTTAGATAAGTTGCGTTCTGACTTTATCGCAAATGTGTCACACGAACTAAGAACGCCGATTGCTATGCTGCAAGGCTATAGTGAAGCTATTATCGATGATGTCGTATCTAGTGAGGAAGAACGGAACGAAATGATACGAATTATCTATGATGAATCACAGAGAATGGGTAGGTTGGTTACAGATTTGCTAGATTTGGCGAGGATGGAATCGGGGAACATCACCTTATATAAAGAAGTAGTACCGATTACGCCTGTGTTCGAACGAATCACCCAGAAATTTGTTCAAGCAGCAAGAGAAAAGCATATCACGCTAACCTACTCATCGTCATTTGATGATGTGACACTGATTAGTTTAGATGAAGACCGCATTGAGCAAGTCCTAACCAATTTAATTGACAATGCCATTCGCCATACAAGGGAAAAAGGTATAGTACAAGTTGTTGTTGATCAGCAGCAAGACTATGCGCGTATCCAAGTTAAGGATAATGGCGCAGGTATTCCAAAAGAAGACATAGAATATGTATTTGAACGATTCTATAAGGCTGATAAAGCAAGAACTAGGGGAAAAGGCGGCACAGGATTAGGACTTGCGATTACTAAAAATATTATTGAAGCACATAAAGGCAGGATCTTGGTAGAAAGTGAAGTGGATGTGGGTACAAGTTTTATTTTCTACTTGCCGTTAGCCAAGGTCAGTGAAAATAAATTTTAATAAATAAAAACGCCAGCATAAAGTTGCTGGCGTTTTTTGTTACAACGAATGGTGCAACTCTCTTTACAAAGTTCTAAATCTCTTATATAGTTGAATTGTAATAAAAACATATTGATTCATCTTCGGGGCAGGGTGAAATTCCCGATCGGCGGTATTAGAGGCATTTTGACCTCTTGAGCCCGCGAGCCGTTAAGGCAGGACTTGGTGAGAATCCAGGGCCGACAGTATAGTCTGGATGGGAGAAGGTGAAGGTACGGTCGTCTGTGCATTTTTTTGTGAAATGCGAGGACGTTTATTTGACTATGCCTAACTCTCCCTTAAGCGAATTTTTGCTTAGGGGTTTATTTGTTCATAATCAAAACGGGCCTTTCCTCTTTTTGAAGTGAATCGCAAAAGGAGAGAAAAACGTTGAAGAACACACGTCTACAAAAAATGGTGACGATTGGAATGTTGAGCAGTATTTCATTTGTATTAATGATTTTTAACTTTCCATTGCCTCCATTCCCGGCTTTTCTAGAAGTCGACTTTAGTGATATCCCCGCTCTTTTGGCAACAATTACAATGGGGCCTGTTGCAGGAATAACAGTAGAAGTCATCAAAAATGTGCTAGATTGGTTTTATAAAGGCAGCCCAACAGGTGTGCCAGTAGGACATTTGGCAAATATTACAACAGGTATATTATTTATTATGCCGGTTTACTTTGTATATAAACGTTTAACAACTACCAAAGGGCTTTCAACTGGATTAGTAGTCGGTACAATTTCAATGGCTATAGGGATGAGCGTTCTTAATTATTTCTTATTTATGCCGATGTATTCCTACTTCTTAAATGTACCAACTGAGACAGGGACTGTCCTAACAAAAACAATTGTAACGGGTATATTGCCTTTTAATATTATTAAAGGTATTATCCTAACAGCTATCTTCTTGCTTCTAGCTTCAAACATGAAAAAGTGGATACAAAAACAGCAAAAACAATATATGTAAAAATAGATTGCTAGCTTATGATAAATAAGCTAGCTTTTTTTGTTTAATGGAGTTCGAGCTAATGAGCCCCTTTTTTCTTTAAATTATAGTATAATAGATAAGTCGTTTTAAAAGCCAAGATTTATCGGCGTCTAAAAATTACTGACCCCGTCTTAATATCTTGTAAATATGAAAGATAGGTGAAATAAATGAAATATCAAGTTTTATTATATTATTTCTATACAAAAATCGAAGATCCTACGCAATTTGCTCAGGAGCATCTAGCATACTGCCAATCAAATGAATTAAAAGGCCGTATATTGGTTGCTCCAGAAGGAATCAATGGTACACTTTCTGGAACTGTAGAAGCTACAAATGCATATATGGATTATATGCGAAACAATCCACTTTTTGAGGGAATTGTTTTTAAAATAGATGAAGCAGAGGGCCATGCCTTTAAAAAAATGCATGTACGTCCGAAAGATGAATTGGTGAATCTCCATTTAGAAGAAGATATTAATCCAAATGAATTAACCGGTGAATATTTAGAACCAGCAGAGTTTTTGAAAAGAATGCAAGAAGATAATACAGTTGTGATAGATGCACGTAACACATATGAATATGATCTGGGGCATTTTAGAGGTGCGATTCGTCCAGATATTCAAACATTCCGCGAATTGCCAGAGTGGATTAATGAAAATAAAGAGCAATTTGAAGGTAAGCAAATCTTGACATATTGCACGGGCGGCATTCGTTGTGAAAAATTCTCTGGATGGATGAAGAGAGAAGGCTTTGACAATGTGGCTCAGCTTCATGGAGGCATTGTCACATATGGTAAAGATGAAGTAGCTAAAGGGCAATTATGGGATGGCCAATGCTATGTGTTCGATGAACGGATTGCGGTTCCAGTTAACCAAGTAGAACATGTCATTGTTGGTAGAGACCACTTTGATGGTGAACCTTGTGAGCGTTATATCAATTGTGCAAATCCTGAATGCAATAAACAAATCTTATGTTCGGAAGAAAATGAACATAAGCATCTTGGTGGTTGTACGCATGAATGTAGGGTCCATCCAAGAAACCGTTATATTGCTAAACATCAATTAACTGAAAGTGAAGTACTAGATCGTCTAGCGCAAATTGGCGAAACGATTGCTAAATAGATATAAAAAAAGCAAAACGCACAGCGCGTTTTGCTTTTTTTATGACTGTTTTTTATTCTTAAAATATTGAAGAATAAATTGTCGGAATTGCTTAGCACCTGGAGATAGATAACGTTCTAAAGACCAAGCCATTCCAATGACCCTTTCTAATTTTAAATCGCTAATTTTTATTTTCGTCATCCTTTTTGGATTTATTTCTTCTCCATCAGGTAATATGGAAACACCTAATCCTGCTGCCACGAAACCTGCTACCGTGGCTACTTCATCCCCTTCAAATGTAATTGTCGGAGTTAAGCCTGCTTGATCTAGCGCTTCATCAATTTGAATGCGCAAGGCATATCCCTTTTTAAGCAATACGAAAGGTTCATTGGCCAACTCAAATATGGTAATAGTTTTACGATCGGCAAGCGGATGTGATATTGGTACTATAGCATATAGCTCTTCACGCCAAAGCTCCATCCATTCTATAGGTTTTTCTACATTCATTTCAGCAAGCAGACACAGGTCTAGTTCCCCGGATTTTAGTTGTTTAAGCTGTGAGTGAGTGTGATTTTGCTTTAGTACAAAATGAATGTTTGGAAACTGTTTTCTAAAATGCATAATCAAATCTGGCACTACATTTGTGCCAAGTGTATGTAAAAAGCCCAGATATACTTCTCCGTGATTCGGATTAATTAGTTCTTGAATTTCATGGAGCCCATCTTGATATTCTCGCATAATATTGTGGACACGTTTAACAAATATTTCGCCATACCTATTTAGCTTGATGGAACGGCCCTGTCTTTCAAATAAAGGAACCCCCAACTCCATTTCTAACCTAGCAATTGATCGGCTTAGTGCTGGTTGGGAAATAGACAATTTCTCGGCTGCTTTGGTCATATGCTGGATTTTAGCCAACACCTGAAAATATTCTAACTGTTGCCATTCCATTAGACTTCGCTCCTCTTACCTTTGATTTAATTATAGTAACATATCTACAGCCTTTTTCGCTTTGTTAAGAGATGAATAAAAGGATGTGAATCCTATTTAAAAAATGGAATAAATACAATATAAAAGACTTATAGGAAAGTAAGTGATATAATTTGTAGAAGAAAATAGAAGAAAAGAATATTATGACAAATATGTAACATCCGTTACGCTTCTATTAAATGCCATCAAAAGACCTATACAAACGCTTTATTCATGATAATATAAGTAATGGTAAATAACGCATATAAAGAAAAATAGGGAAATGAGTTGATTTAGATTGAATAAACGCACAAAATGGGGTCGCACTGCTATAGCAACCCTTGCACTGTCATGCGGCTTTATGTACACAACGCAACAACCAATTGATGTAAATGCAAAAACATCCGCGCAGATGATTCAAAAGAAAGCATCCATCGATCATAAAATTAACCTCTTAAATAAAGAAATTAAACAACTACAAAAACAACTAGACAAAAAACAAACTGAATATGAAAAAACTTTACAAGAAATAGCAGAAACAAACAATGAGATTGCAAAAACTGAAAAAACGATCAATGAACGCTCAAAGATTATTGAGGACCGTTTAAAAGCATACCAAAATCAAGATCGCACATTCAGTCCATACCTAAATGCTATTTTAGGCGCAGATAACTTTGCGGATGCTGTAAGCCGTACTGTTTCTGTAAAAACCATTTTAGATGCAGACCAAAACTTATTAGATGAACAGAAAAAAGACAAAGCTAAGCTTGCTAAAGAAAAACACAATTTGCAAGAGAAGCAATCTAAGCTACAAAAACAATTCCAAGAAATGCAAGAAGAAGAAAATAGATTAGAAACAAAAAAAGCTGAAAACAAAGCAAAATCTCTAAAATTGAAAGAACAAATTGCAACGAAGAAAGAACAAGAAAGACTTGAAAGAGAACGTAAAAAGCGTGAAAGAGAAGCAAGACGCTTAAAAGCTCTTCAAGAAAAGCAATTCTTGCAAGCTAAAAAAGCAAAAGAAGCACAACAAGCTCAAGAAGCAGAAGCAGTAAAAGCTGCACAAGTCAGCAAAACAAGCAATAATACAGTAAAAGCTGAAAGCGTACCTCAACAGAATAATGCTGGCTCATCAGGTAATGCGGGCAATGGTAACAATGGTGCAAAAGTTACCGATAGTGATCAAAAAGCACCTTCTGTATCAGGTTCTGGTTCAGCTAAAGCTGCAATAGCTGAAGCTAGTAAATATTTAGGACGAGCTTATGTATGGGGTGGAAGTAATCCATCTACAGGATTTGATTGCTCTGGTCTAACTCAATGGTCGTTCAAACAAGCAGGCATTAGCTTGCCGCGAACAGCTGCACAGCAATATATAGCTACCAAAAAAATTAGTGCAAGTGAAGCGAAGGCAGGAGACCTTGTGTTCTTTAGTTATGGACAAGGGATCGCTCATGTCGGTATTTATTTGGGTGGCGGAAGAATGCTAGATGCCCAAAATAATGGTGTTGTAACTGAATCTCTAGATTGGTGGAACCAATATTTAGTTGGATACGGTCGCATTTCTGGTGTTAACTAATATTATATTGTCCACTCTCAAACTTACTTTATCGCCAATTATATAGATATGTTAGTAGGGAAGATGAACCAATAATTATATAGCACTCTACAATCCCATAGATATTTTAACTTCTGAATTAGCCTTCTCTTATGAAGGCTTTTTCTTTTTATACCCTGTAGGAAAAGATTTAAAACAAAATTGAAAGGGTAAGATACTATGTAGATAATTTTAGATGATTATATGGTAAAGTAATCTATAAGTTAGTAGTTAATACATATCCTAGGAGGTATAATATATGGATTTAATGGAGAATTTGCAGTTAAAGTATCCGATTGTGCAAGCCCCGATGGCTGGAGTGACCACTCCTGAAATGGTAGCAGCGAGCTCAAATGGAGGAATCTTAGGATCTATTGGTGCAGGCTATTTAAACGCAGAGGTGACAAGAGCTTTTATTCAGGCTGTCAAGGAAAAAACGGATAAGCCGTTTGCTGTCAATTTGTTTATTCCCAATTTTGTAGAAACGACAACAGAAGAACTAGAAGAAGCCTATAATGTGTTAAAGCCGTATCGCAAAAAATTAATGATTGCGGAAGAAGGGGCTCCATTATCTGCCACTGATTTTGATGGACAGATTGATGTCATTATAGAAGAAGGCGTAAAAGTTTGTTCTTTCACGTTTGGCGTACCATCTGAAAATCTCTTAGATAGACTCAAGCAACATGGCATTTATACAATCGGGACAGCTACGACAATAAAAGAAGCCTTATACATTCAAGAGTTGGGAATGGATGCGGTTGTACTACAAGGTGAAGAAGCGGGGGGACATAGAGGTTCATTTATAGAACCTATAGAGTTTATCCCACTCAAACAACTATTAAAAGAAGCGCAAGAAGCGATCCATATTCCTAAAATAGCAGCTGGAGGTATTGCAACGAAAGCCCAAATGGAAGAAGTGCTCTCTTTAGGGGCACAAGCGGCACAAATCGGTACGGCCTTCATTGTCAGTGAAGAAAGTGGTGCAGCTTCAATTTATAAAAAACAGATTTTGTTAGCTGATGAAGACAATACTGCCTATACAAAGGCTTTTTCAGGGAAATATGCAAGGGGTATAGAAAATGACTTTATGGTCTTTATGGAGGGAAACACGATTGCTCCATATCCTTATCAAAATGATTTAACTAAAAATATTCGTCTTCGGGCGACAGAGCTAGATATGTATAGTTTAATGGCAATGTGGGCCGGAACAAGTTTGCATCTAGCTAACGAGGGAACGGTGCAAGACATTATAGATCGACTAACCAAGTGATCGCCTTAAAATAAGTGCGTTCATTGGCTAGAAAATAAAAAACTGCTTCACCCAATGTTAATATGGGATGAAGCAGTTTTTAGTGTTATTAGATGCCAAGAATATGATAACCGCTATCGACATAAATAACTTCTCCTGTAATGCCGCTTGATAATTGGCTAAGCATAACAACGGTCATGTTTGCCACTTCTTCAAGTGTCACATTACGTTTTAACGGAGCAGATTCTTCAATTTTATTTAAGATAGTATTGAACGAAGGAACACCTTTAGCAGCGAGTGTTTTGATGGCTCCAGCTGAGATAGCATTTACGCGGATACCGTCAGTGCCTACATCTGCAGCTAAATAACGAACAGATGCTTCTAAAGCAGCTTTAGCAACGCCCATGACATTGTAGCCCTCAAGTACACGTTCTGCACCTAAGTAAGTCATAGTGACAATCGAGCCGCCTTCAGTCATAAATGGACGAGCAGCGTTTGCAACAGCGATCAAGGAGTAAGCGCTTGTATCTTGTGCAAAAGCATATCCTTCGCGAGATGTTTCAACAAAACGATTTTTTAAATCTTCTGCATGTGCAAAGGCAACAGAATGGACAATCCCATGAATTGTACCTACTTTTTCAGAAATTTCGTTGAATGCATGCTGTATACTTTCATCGCTATTTACATCACATTGAATTAATAGTGGTTGAATATCCTCATAGTTTGCAAGTTGTTTCTCTAATTTTTTTAAAGAACGTTCTTTACGGTATGTAAAGATGACATTAGCGCCGACTTCAATCAATGCTTTGGCTGTACCCCATGCAATACTTCTGTCATTTGCTACGCCCATCACGACGATATTTTTATCTTTTAGTTGAAATAGATTATCCATCGTACCCTCCTATAATAGTTGCTATTAATACCAGATACTAAAAATTGTAACCTATCTATTAAAAGAATGCAATCGTGAAATATACCCTTCTTTGTGGTATGACAATTTAGAAGAATGGGAATTTGTGAATGCTGAGTACTTGTATATTCTTTGCTCGTTGTAGTTAATATTTTCATGCGTTATCGTTTCTTAAAGCATAAGAAAAGTGCGCTATTACAAATTAAAAGGAGATGAAATGATGAAAATAAAAATCTTCCCATTAATTACAGCTATGGCACTTACTTTGGGTTTTGCTTTACCTGCTTTTTTCAAGTAAGTACAATCTGTTAATTTGGAAAACAGAAGAATATGGTAGAATATTAAAGGGGAAAAGTTTCTAATTAAAAAAAGAGTGTCAGGGATGCCTAAAGCATTTTTGATATAAAGGAGTAATAAAATGTTAATTGATTTTGATGAGTCAATTATGCTTATTGCAGCTTTCTTTTGGATAATTATAATTTTATTTTTAAAAATAAAATATAAAAAAAGCTATGTATATTTGTTCTTTTTCACTATATTTTTTATATATTTATGTAATGTTTTAAAGTACACTCAATTCCCTATAATCCTTGACGGAGAGATGAAAAAAGACATAGGGCAAAATGTATGGGGGGACGCTAATTTCATTCCATTTAATCCAGATTATTTTGCAATAAAAACTTCCTTACTTAATATTTTATTGACAATTCCATTTGGATTTGGACTTCCTTTCATTTCTAAAGTAAGTTTTAAAAAGATTGCCGTTTTAGGTTTTTTACTAGGGGTTTTTATAGAAATTTTACAGCTAATCATAGCTTTAATGGTTGGTTTCACTACTCGTTATGTTGATGTAAATGACATAATCTTTAACTTTTCGGGGGTCCTCTTGGGTTATGGTGTATTTAAATTATTCCTGAAATCCTTTAAGTTTTTAATCAAAAAGAACAATATTGAACTAAATTCTTTTTTGAAGTTTATACTTAACTCGCACTCGTAATAGCGAAATTAAAATGCTCAATTTACCCCTAAGATTTATAATTGTTACATATAAGGTTTCGACAGCAGAAAAACAGTCTCGACGAGTTAGCTCTAATATATCCAGTAAATGAATTTGAAATGATAAAAAGAGCACCGAATTAGGTTCGATACTCTTTTATCTATAACGTTATATAATTATTCATATTTAAGCGCGTCGCCTTCAAAAGACTCCTCTGCTACTTTAATCGAATCTGTTGGACACCCTTCAAAAGCATCCTCCATATCTTCCATCAAATCTTCTGGAACTACAGCTGTTCCCGTGTTATCATCTAAAATAACGAAGGCAATACCTTCATCATCGTAATCGTAAATATCCGGTGCTGCCGCCCCACATGCACCGCAAGCAATACATGTATCTTGGTCAACGATGGTAAATTTAGCCATTATACTTCTCTCCTTTACTATCAATCCCAATAGCTTCTTACTTATTCTAAAACGCTTTTCCTCACATTTCAACCTAAATCACTTTAAATGGAGGAATAATCATGTATATACAACAAGTACTATTATCTATTTTTTCTTCAATGAATGGCCAGCGTTCTGCAACAGCAGCCCTTCATTTGTTAAGGGGGAAGAGGTCAGGCCAGACGATTCAAGATGTGGGAACATTTCACCTTCACAAATATTTTGGTATCCTGCCGAAACTTTCTAAAAATACCTTTACGGATGAATTAAATCAATTAATTGATGCAGGCTGGGTTCATATAAATGATGGACAACAAGCAATTATAACAGCAAGAGGGAAAACAGTTCTTCAGCAATCTAAGGAAATACTTTTTAATGGATGGTACTATCGTGGCAATGAACACATCTTTTTTAAGCGACTTTCGCTTGTAGTGCAAACTTTGTCGCATTTTCATGCAGGAGACTATCGTTTCATGCCACTACAGAAAGATGAGGAAATTCAACACTTTGTAAAACAGTTTTTAATGGGAAAACCATATAAAGAGGATAAATTTAAAAACCAGTTCAGAGATGAGTTGGAAGAATCTATCCAACAATTGCCGTTAGATGACAAGCACAAGTTAACGATTGTTTTACGAATAACAGGGTATCGTTTATCAGGCTGGACATGGCAACAATTAGCGGAAGAGTTTGATGCAACTGAGTTAGATATGCAATTAATATTAATCGAGTCGTTACATATTTGGCTGGACGACCTGTATGCAAAGCGTAATCAATATCCCTTTTTACATCAACTGGCTGCAGGAATAAGGCTTGAAAATGTTTTAAATGATTCCACAAAGAAAACCGCAGATTTATATTATAATGGCTATACACCAGACCAAATCGCACAAATGCGTTCATTGAAAATCAGCACAATTGAGGACCATTTTGTAGAGATGGCAATGAATGATATAGATTTTCCACTCAATCAATTTATTAGCGAAGAGGATACAGATAAAGCAAGAGATGTAATGAGACAGACTGGGAGCAAAAAATTAAAAGTTATTCGTGAAAGTATTCCGCATTTGTCTTATTTCCAAATTCGATTAGTGATGGCGACAAAAGGAGGTTGAGCTTATGAAACTTGAAGATATTCTTTATCGGCATTTTGGTTATGAGTCGTTCAGAGAAGGACAAAAGGAAGTAATAGAGGCCATTTTAGAAGGACGAGATGCAGTAGCGCTACTGCCAACAGGAATGGGCAAGTCATTATGCTATCAGCTTCCGGGATATATATTAAATGGTCCCATTTTAATTATTTCACCGTTGCTCTCATTGATGCAAGACCAGGTAGATTCATTAAAAAGGTTTGGAGAAAAGAGAGTGATAGCTCTCAATTCTTTTTTACAAGGCAGTGAAAAGTTACATGCACTTCAACGAATAGCTACTTATCGATATATATTTATATCTCCTGAAATGCTTGCAACCGACTTAATCCAGCGTGTTTTTCAAAAGATAGATTTCTCGCTCATTGTTGTAGATGAGGCGCACTGTATTTCACAATGGGGATTTGATTTCCGCCCAGATTATTTGAAGATTGCCAGTTGGATTCCTAAGAGAAATAGACCCCCAATATTAGCCTTAAGTGCGACTGCTACAGAACAAGTGGTAATTGATATTAAAACATATTTGAAAATGATTCATCCATTTGAATATATCCACTCTGTTGAAAGGCCTAATATTCATTATGATGTCATTAATCTTCCTAGTGTTGAAGAAAAACTACCATGGATTATTAATCATGTTGTGCAAACCGAGGGACCAGGTATCATTTATACACAGTCGCGAAAAAAAACGCTTCTTTATGCTGAAGAGCTTCGAAAAAAACAGATAAGAGCAGCCGCTTACCATGCTGGAATGGAGATGGAAGATAGGCAGTTTATCCAACAGCAATTTCAATCAGGAGAATTAGAGTGGATATGTGCTACAACTGCATTTGGTATGGGAATCCATAAAGATAATGTTTACCAAGTCCTGCACGATCATATACCTGCCACAATGGCGAATTATATGCAAGAGGTTGGAAGGGCAGGGCGTGATGGGAAAGATGCGCTTTCCATCTTGGTACATAGTCCAAAGGATGAAGATCAGACACGCTTTATCGTGACAGATGATTTGCCAAGTTCATACCATGTGGAAGCTTTTATGGAATATCAACGTCTAGAACAAGATCCAAAAAAAATGATTGATTTAAACCAGATTAGCGAAACGGGTTATCGGGTTTTGTCATATTGGATGGCACAATTGCCAGGGGAAAAGGTTATCCAAAAGTTAGAAGATTTACGCAGACAAAAGGTAGAGCAAATCAGAGAGGTTGCAAACTTTGTAGAAGCTCAAAAATGTATGCGAGAAGGATTAGTTTCCTACTTTGGGCAATCGTTGGAAGAGAAGCCACCAAACTGCTGCCATTTTTGCGGGATTAATCACCAAGAAATTGTCGCAACAAGAGAGTTTCATCCTGTATCAAGAAATCGACCATCATGGCAAGAACGGTTACACGCACTTATGCCCTAGTAAGTTCGTTCATTTACAAGTACCTATTAATTCGTCATAATAGGAGAATAGAAGTTTTATTGAAATGGGGGATTTCCATGCCTCAAGATGATTACCGAGGAAAAATTGAAGAACATAGACAGGCAATTTATATTGAGCCGGAAGAAGAAGAGAAAAATCCTTCTAGAATGAAAAGAAGACATCAAAACGATGAGGGTAAGCAGAAAAAAAACCAAAGCAAACCTAAATTGCTAACAGCATTAGCAATTGTCTTTATATTAATTCCTATTTCCACCTTGATATATTTTAGTACACTCTCACATGAAAACAGTCATGAGAAAGCTGAAATAGAGAGTGACAGTGGTGTCCATATTGAGACCAATAGCGAAAAAGAAAAAGTAACTACTCAAGCGTCAAAAAAAGAGGAACAGGAGCAGCTGAAGAAAGAACAAGCCGCTCAAAAAGAAGCAGACCGAATAAATGCAGAAAAAGTGAAAAAAGAACAAGCAGAAAATGCCAAGCTTGAAGCACAAAAAGAGAAAGAAGAACAAGCAGCAAATGCAGAGCTTGAAGCACAAAAAGTGAAGCAGCAACAGTTATATGAGGAAGCAAAGGCAGCTGGACGTCTCTATAATGTTAAAGAAGGGGAAACAATTGAAAGTATCG
The DNA here is from genome assembly GCF_008638315.1 of Rummeliibacillus sp. TYF-LIM-RU47. NCBI lineage: Bacteria > Bacillati > Bacillota > Bacilli > Caryophanales > Caryophanaceae > Rummeliibacillus > Rummeliibacillus sp. TYF-LIM-RU47. The sequence continues at coordinate 1,002,216 of NZ_VVIR01000001.1, forward strand.
CAATCAACTTCTATGGTAGTACTGCCGGAATTGCGATTATTCAGGAAGCAAACGGTATTACTGGAAATACCGTTGCGCCAGGAACAACAATTGCAATACCAGCCCAAAAATAAATTAGATGTAACACAAATTTTGTTTTTAGGCTAAATACCTTTGTATCTTGTAAACCATGCCTGTGTATAGGACACCGCCTCAATTATTATTGTCAATCTTAATTGAGGTGGGCAAAAGTCCGTAAAAAAATGCTTATATTTTAAAAGAGTTCGGGTATGTGGTATAGGGCGCATGCCTGTTTTTTTATGGTGTCCAGGCGTATAATGTACAATTAGACAATACTGTAAACTTAAAATTGATTGTTTAAAGGATGTATATAGAGATATCTCTGAAACGAAAGAAATTACAAGGAGTGACATTGTAGTGCTACAAGAAGAAGCAATTATTGTAGGCGGCGGTCCATGTGGCTTAGCTGCGGCTATTTCATTAAAACAGATTGGTCTAAACCCTATTATTATTGAAAAGGGAAATATCGTTAATTCGATTTATAATTATCCTACGCATCAAACATTTTTTAGTTCAAGTGAAAAACTAGGAATTGGTGATATACCTTTCATTACTGAACAACAAAAACCAAAGCGGAACCAGGCATTGGTCTATTATCGTGAAGTTGTAAAGAGAAAAGACCTAAATATTCATCGCTTCGAACGAGTTGAACAAGTAACGCCAAATGAGGGCAAGTTTATTGTGAAAACAGATCTGGCTGAATATGAAACACCGTATGTTATCATTGCGACAGGATATTATGACCATCCCAACTACATGAACATACAGGGAGAAGAACTACCAAAAGTGTATCATTATTTTAAAGAGGGCCATCCCTTCTTTGATACAGACGTATTGATTATTGGGGGGAAGAATTCTGCGATAGATGCAGGACTAGAACTTCATAAAGCAGGTGCTCGTGTGACAGTTGCCTACCGCGGGTGGGAATACTCACCGAGCATTAAACCATGGGTATTGCCAGATTTCGAGGCGCTTGTTCGCAATGGCGAAATCAATATGATGTTTAATACACTTGTGAAAGAAATTACGCAGGATGAAGTGATGTTATTGCAGGAAGGTAAAGATACTACTATCAAGAATGACTTTGTATTCGCGATGACAGGGTATCATCCTGATCATTCGTTTATTCAAAAAATGGGCGTAACAGAAGATAAAACGACGGGCCGCCCGACATTTAACCCAGAAACCATGGAAACTAATGTACCTGGATTATACATTGCAGGCGTAATTGCAGCTGGTAATAATGCTAATGAAATTTTTATTGAAAATGGAAAACTGCATGGAGATTTAATCGCAAAATCAATTAAAGAAAAACGCTAAAATAAACAGCTATGCTTTTATCGATAAGTAAATGTATCTGACGACTTATCTTTACGAAGAAACTTATAATTAAGATTGTTTTTTCAAACAATTATTGCTGTTAAAATTAAAAGACAGATTTACTCTACAAATGTGTAGAATAAATCTGTCTTTTGGATTTTATAATTTGTGACTTAAAAAACTAAGCCAGTCCTAGGGTGATCTTTCATGAATTAGATAACTTCGATTGATTTTTTATAAGTATATTTTTTATGAACGCTGATCCCGCCGCCACCATTATTGTTACAAGAAGTATCCCGGATCCCATTACTGCAATTATTGGCGGTAGTGCATTTGCATTATCAAGTGTAAAGATTCCAATGACATACAAAAGAATAATAACAAGTGCACAGTATTTTATTCGATTTAATCCTTGAACAAAGCGACTAGAAATAATAGATTGACACTCAATAATTTTAATCATATTTAGAGTCTCATATATCGCATAAAAAAAGGGCAGCGCTGTAGCGTACATTCCTAATAAAATAGGATATTTTAGATATGTAACTTCTGGATGTATTAATACGGTTTCCTGTGCTATCCTCGGTAAAACAAACACACACATTAGCAAAAAGAATATGCAAGTTAAAATTAGGGTTGAACTCAAAAAGACGTAATTGATTTTTTGCATCCTCATCATCATCTTCTCTCCTTAATTATATAGTTATTAAATATAACGACTGACTATTCAAAATGTTTCGATGAATAATGAGTCATCTGCTTTGCCACTGATGGAGTACAAAAAGGCAGAATCATAAAGATTCTGCCTAAGTAATATGAAACAAATTATTTTCTATTATTTAGTGTTTTCGATTTGATTATGATAAAAACCATGTGAATAACATACTTTACTTCTTTATTGACTTAATAACAAGCCTTCCTCATTAATCGGTTTTTTATCTTTATTTAGAGTTATTAATAGCTTAATCCGTGCCTTTTGTCCATTAAGATCAGTTACGAAAGATACACCTAGGTCCTCTAACATTTTACCGCCACCCTCATAACCATACACGCCTTGTGCGATCCCATTAAAACAACGAGAAACGAGTACAACAGGAATATTGTGTGCAATCAATTCTTTAATTGCCGGCAACAGGGATGGTGGAACATTGCCTTGTCCTAAACCTTCCAACACAACACCATCATATTTGCAATCAATTGCCGAATAAAGAAGGTCTGCTTCCATTCCAGCATATATTTTAAATAGGGCAACCTTTTTATCTAAACTGTTTACTTCTACATACTCTCGTTTGAGAGGAGCTTGTTGAAAATGAATTAAAGTTTTAGTCACTAACCCAAGCGGACCATATTGTGGCGATTGAAAAGTAGAGACTGAACTAGTAGAAGTTTTTGTTACGTTTACAGCAGAATGCAGCTCATCATTCATAACTACAAGAACACCTTTATTTCTTGCTACCTCAGAAGAAGCAACTCGGACAGCTTCCACTAGGTTGTAGACTCCATCAGCACCTAATTCATTCGATGAACGCATGGCGCCTGTTAATACAATCGGTATCTCAAGATTAGTCGTTAATTCTAAAAAATAAGCAGTTTCTTCTAAAGTATCTGTACCATGTGTAATTACAACACCATCGATAGCATGTCCCTCAACCGTCTTAATAATTAAATTTCGTAGCTCTAACATCTTCTGAGGCGTAATATGTGGTGAAGGAAGATTGAAAGCTTCTATTTCAATAATGTCAGCGATATTTTCTAGTTTTTTACTTTCTTGTATTAATGGATTTACGATATCAGGGATGACACCTCCGTCTTCACTGACATGCATAGAAATAGTGCCACCTGTATGAATAAGCAAAACTTTTTTCTTCATAAAAAGTCCTCCTCGAAATTTCATGTCTTTTCTTATAAAATAGTACTATAAATAGAGATGGGGTGCTTAAAAAAATGTTCGTTCTTTTATCCGTGTCCATTGCTCCCGCTCTAGCGCTCTTTAGTTTTTTTTATTTAAGGAATCAAATGGCGACAGAGCCGAGAACAACATTGTTACACACTTTTATATATGGTGCAATATTAACATTTCCTATATTATTTTTGCAATTTGTATTAATGGAAGAACACATATTTTCACATGTTATCTTACAAGATGTGTTATTTTCCGGAGTAGTGGAAGAGTTTTTTAAATGGTTTATATTATTTGTGGCTATTTACAATCATATAGAGTTTGATGACCCATATGACGGTGTTTTATACGGAGTCAGTATATCACTAGGATTTGCAACTGTTGAAAATATATTATATCTTCTCTCTTATGGATTAGATACAGCTTTTATGCGGGCTCTCATGCCTGTATCTAGCCATGCCCTTTTTGGCGTTGTTATGGGCTACTATCTTGGAAGAGCTAAGTTTACGGAGAAAAAGATTTCTATACGTTATCTAGTAGTAGCTTTAACTTTGCCAATGCTACTTCATATTGTATATAATTTCATCCTCACAATTGAAGGCATGTGGGCATATATTATGCTGCCATTCATGTTATTTTTATGGTGGTTTGCCCTGCGCAAAGTGAAAACTGCACATAAACAATTGGTTCAAATGCTTGTGGCGCAACAAAAATTTTAATACTTATAATGTTCTATTCTGAGAGGATTTTTTCTCTCAGTTTTTTTGTATAAAAAACATGCAAGAAACCATGCTTATAGAAAAGGAGCTGTCAATATGAGACGTTATCAAATGCTTTTGTTGGTTATTCTAAGTCTTTTTCTTACAAGCGTGGCCCCGAGGACAGGAGAAGCATTCTCCTCACAAGTTATTACAAGAGGCGCGTTTGGCGATGACGTTATTGAATTGCAATCAAGACTTCAATACATTGGATACTATAAAGGAACGATTGATGGGAAATTTGGCTATAGCACATATTGGGCATTGCGAAATTTCCAGGATCAATATGGATTGCCGATAGACGGAGTAGCTGGTGCAACGACGAAGAAGAAGTTAGCATCGGTTTCAAACTATGATAAAGACTATGTAATGGGACAAATAAGAAAAGGAAATAAATTTACTGTCTATGGTGGCCAAAAGAAAACTACACAAGAAGGCACTGGCAATGGGGCAGATATGCAAATCCCAAGTAAATTTACGGAACAGGATTTGAAGTTGTTATCAAATGCAGTATATGGAGAGTCAAGAGGAGAGCCATATGAAGGACAAGTGGCTGTAGCTGCTGTGATATTGAATCGTTTGGAAAGCCCTGATTTTCCTAACACTGTTTCAGGTATCATCTTCCAACCTGGTGCTTTTACAGCTGTATCAGATGGACAAATCTGGCTTGAACCGAATAAACAAGCGATGGAAGCAGTACTGGATGCAATGAATGGATGGGATCCCTCACAAAATGCCCTTTATTATTTCAACCCAAAAACAGCAACAAGTAAATGGATATGGACAAGAAAACAAATCACACAAATTGGCGAGCATATCTTCTGCATTTAGTAAAACTGGAGGTGAAAACGAATGAAAAAAACCATATTTTTATTAAGCTACGCATTAATAGCATGCTTAATATTTATAGTAGCATCGAATAGAGAAAATAAGGAACTTCAATATCTACTGCATGGGCAATATACAAATAAAATGGCAGATGCTTCAACACAACTAAATGAGTTACAGCAAGCTGTTCAGCAATCCTTAATGTATAAAGATACCACCGCATTGCATCAATCATTACAGGATGTATGGCGCTTGTCATCTGATATTAAATATTCCATAGCGGATTTACCGTTAGATCAAGAATTTACAAGCGAATGGATGAATTATCTTGGTCGACTAGGTAACAATGCAAAAATGACGATGACATCTAAAGAGAACGCTGATAAATGGCATGCTAACATAAAGAATGTTTCTGAAAACCTCACAAACTTTTCAAATGATTGGCAAGTAGCAACAGCTCATGTGTTGCAGCAAGATAACAATTATAAACATTGGCTAGAAGAACAAACGGCAGACCCATCGACAGGTAATTTTAAAAATATGGCTAAATCAATTAAGACATATAGAGAAAGTGATTTTCCGCTGACTGCTAGTGAATCAGATCATGAAAAGAGGAAAAACCTGCAAAAATTAGATGACCGAAAAATTAGCGAAAGCGAAGCAATAAATCGTTTTAAAGATATGTTCCCAGAGTTATCAAATGCCACTATAGTAGTGAAAAATAGCAGAAAAGGGGCACCGTATCCTTTTTATCATATTACTTTCACTAAAGGCGAACGCACAGGTTATGCGGATTTGACTGTAAAAGGTGGCCATCTTCTTTCCTATTTAGTTGAACGACCATTTGGACAAACTAGTCTTCCAATTCTAAAACTAAAAAAATTGGCAGATCAACATTTAAAAGAACTAGGCTATACCGATGTTGTTGAAACAGATGCAAGAGAAAATAGTGAAGTTTGGCACTTAAGCTACGCAAGAGTAGATCAATCAACAAAAGCGAAGATTTATGCGGACGGCGTGCAAGTGAAAATAGCTAAAGATACTGGTGAAGTTGTTGGTCTTAATGGAATTGAGTACATTCAAAAAGAAAAAGTAAAACCGCAAACGATGAAGAAAATAGATTGGAATACATTCTTTAATCGCGATGCGGAAGTAATGGAAGAGGATTTAGCATATGTTGAGGATAAAGATTTTGTTGAGAGACTTTGTTATGAAGTAACAGTTAGAGTGAACGCAAATAAAACGCAGCACACATACAAAGTACTAATTGACACAGAGACAGGTGAAGTAATTAAAAACGAGCGACTGTCATAAAAAACATATATCAGTGGGGAACGTATCCTCACTGATTTTTTTATAGGTCTAAAGGTGTCGGATGATTAAATAATATGTCGTTTTTAAATTCATAATGATAAAAATAAAAAAAATTATAAATGCATTTTATGCTCTTTTCCTTAATGTAGAATGGATATAGCTAAATTGTCCAATCCGTGGCATAATAAAAACACAACTTATGAATCATAAAGGGAGATTGCTATGGAATTGAAAATAGGTACCAATATAATATTAGAATCAATTTCTTCCGATGTAAAAGATCGCCTTCGCGCTAAAATTGTAGAGCAAAAAAACAATATTCTCTACATTGATTATCCAACCAATATACAAACAAATAAGACCTCTTTTTTGTTAGAGGGTGGACAATATCGCGTTTCTTTTGTTGATGAAGCTAAAAACGCTTTTGCATTTAAAACAGAAGTACTTGGAAGAATTAAAAACAATATTCCAATGATTATGCTGGCATTACCTGCTAACGATCAGTTTATTAGGATACAAAGGCGTGAATATGTTCGTGTAGCTACACCTGTTGATATTGCTGTAGAGTATAATCAACAGAATTATCAATATGTGGCGGAAGACATTAGCGCTGGTGGCTTAGCAATCAACATTCCCAGAATTGTACCATTTAAAGAAAATGATGAATTGCAACTTATCATTGTCTTGCCATTTTCGAATTCAAATGAAGGAGTTAAATATGTTCATACCTCTGCAAGAGTCATTCGGATAATCGAAAAAGACCAAAGAATGTTGGCTACACTGCAATTTACAAATACGGATGACGTCGACCGACAATACATTGTAAGATTCTGTTTTGAACGGCAATTACAAATTCGCAAAAAGGAAACAAGCTTTTAGGATATCTTGAAACTGTGAAGTTGTAATCTGGTAGTAAAAGCAATAGACGACTAATCATTTAATATAAAGACGAGAATAGCGTCTCCTATGAGGAAAGCCCGTCACAAAATTTTTTATTATGAATGGAAAATAATATCAAGAGAAATGGACGAATGTTGAGTTTAAAAATCACATTTGTTCGTTTTTTTATTACCTTAAATAAATATGCTAGCTTCATATTAATAAGGTGGTTCTCCTTGCTGTTTGAACGAAGATTCAATATTGAGTAATGTTTCACTTTATCTTTTCACGGGCAATTGGTTTCTGTGTTACAATATGACGGAGAGAAGGGGTTGACATTTGAATATGAATATACAAATCGCTATTGATGGTCCTGCAGGGGCCGGCAAAAGTACAATTGCCAAAATAGTGGCAGAAAAGCTTGGCTATACTTATATTGATACGGGCGCAATGTACCGTGCACTTACATTAAAAGCATTGAACGAACATATAAATTTAGAAGATGCTAAAAGCATTACTGATTTGCTTACAAATACGAAGATCCAGTTAAAGCCTTCAAGTAATGGACAACTTGTATTTCTTGATGAGAAAGATGTATCGGAAGAAATCCGTTCTAATGAAGTGACCAAGAATGTATCGAAAGTTGCTAGTCATGCAACGATGCGAGAGATTATGGTAGATCACCAGCGCGAAATGGCAAAGCAGGGCGGTGTAGTAATGGATGGACGAGATATTGCTACCGCAGTGCTGCCAGAAGCAGAATTAAAAGTATTTATGTCAGCGACAGTGGAAGAAAGAGCTCGGAGAAGATATGAGGATAATAAACACCGAGGTATTGAATCATCATTGGAACAATTAAAATCCGAAATAGCAAATCGCGATAAATTAGACAGTGAGCGTGAAGCTTCTCCTTTAATTCAGGCACCAGATGCCATTTTCCTGGATACAACAGAGCTTTCTATTTCTGAAGCTGCACAAACTATTTTGGAATTAGCAAACGAAAGGATGGGCTAAATGGACTTTTACCAATTTGCTAAAACAGTTGTGTTTAATGTACTAAAGCCAATCTACCGCATGGAAGTTATAGGGAAAGAAAATTTTCCTGAAGAAGGCGGTATACTTTTATGCTCAAATCATATCGATAATTTAGATCCTCCAATGGTGGGCATTTGTTCACCAAGACCGGTCAACTTTATGGCAAAGGAAGAGCTTTTTAAAGTACCTATTCTAAAATCCATTCTCCCTAAGGTACATGCATTTCCTGTGAAGCGCGGTTTAAGCGATAGGCAAGCTTTGCGAGTTGCAATTGATACATTAAAAGACGGCCAAGTTGTTGGTCTTTTTCCAGAAGGTACTCGCAATAAAAGCGGCAAACTAGGCAAAGGTTTTTCGGGCGCTGGTTTTTTTGCATTGCGAGGAAATGCAAATGTGGTTCCATGTGCCATCATAGGTCCATATAAACCGTTTAGAAAAGTGAAAGTTGTATTTGGTAAACCAATCGATATGGAACCGTACAGAGAAACAAAGGCAAAAGCGGAAGAAGTAACACAAGTGATCATGGATCATATCCAGCTATTGCTAAATGAACATCATCCTGAAAATAAATAATATGTGATTATAAGGGTTAATTTTTGTTTTTACTAGCAAATTCTTATAAAATAGGAATTATACATTGTGAAGGAGGATTACATATGTCTGAAGAAATGAACTTAAACGAAGTAAACGAAATCCGTGAAGGCGATGTCGTAAAAGGCAAGGTCGAACGAGTGGAAGATAAAGTTGCAATCGTCACTATAGCTGGTGCACCGTTTGATGGCGTAGTGCCAATTAGCGAGCTATCTAGCTTGCATGTGGAAAAAGCTTCTGACGCTGTCTCCGTAAATGATGAATTAGAATTAATCGTAACAAAAGTTGAAGAACCCGATGATGCAAAGCCTGGTCAATACGTGTTGTCAAAACGCAAGGTTGATGCGAAAAAGGCATGGAAAGTTTTAGAGGAACAATTTAATAACGGCGAAATAATTGAAGCTGAAGTGAAAGATGTAGTGAAGGGTGGCCTTGTCGTTGATCTAGGCGTTCGAGGATTTGTACCCGCTTCACTTGTAGAAGATCACTTTGTTGAATCTTTCGACGATTACAAAGGAAAAACGTTAACATTCAAAATCGTAGAGATGGAAGAAGAGAAAAACCGTCTAATCCTATCTCACCGCGCAGTTTTAGAAGCCCAAAAAGCTGAGAAAAAGGGCGAAGTGTTAGGTGGTATTCATGAAGGGGATGTACTAGAAGGCACTGTTCAGCGTTTAGCTTCGTTCGGTGCATTTGTAGATCTGGGTGGCGTTGACGGCCTTGTACACATTTCTCAGGTATCTCACGAACATATTGATGATGTGGCAACCGTTCTTTCTGAAGGACAACGTGTTAAAGTAAAAGTTCTATCCGTTGATCCAGAACAAGAGCGTATTTCTTTATCTATTAAAGAAACACAAGAAGGCCCATGGGCAAATATTGAAGAGAAAGCTCCAGTGGGTGCTGTTCTTACAGGGAAAGTGAAACGCCTAGTTGGTTTTGGCGCTTTCATCGAAGTATTCCCAGGTGTAGAAGGACTTGTCCATATCTCGCAAATTTCACATAATCATATTTCCACTCCTCATGAAGCTTTAAAAGAAGGCCAAGAGGTGGAAGTGAAGGTTCTGGGCGTTGATCAAAACGAAAAACGTTTATCTCTTAGCATTAAAGCATTACTAAATAATGCAGAAGAAGAAGTAACAGACTATGAAATGCCAGAAGAAACAAATGGATTTTCATTCGGTGATGTGATTGGTGATCAACTAAAAAATTTCTCAAAAAATAACTAATTAAAAGAAACAGACGCAAAGAATCGTTCTAGCGTCTGTTTTTTCTTGCAATGCATCAGTTTTTTGATAAAATAAAGATATATTGACTTGAATTGTAGGTGATGGTGACAGATCAGATGCCATCACCTTTTTTGTTGTATAATAGGATTAAGAAGTTGGAAGGATGAATTTAAAATGACGAAACCGATTGTCGCAATTGTCGGCCGTCCAAATGTCGGTAAATCGACTATTTTTAACAGAATTGTAGGTGAACGTGTGTCCATAGTGGAGGATATTCCAGGTGTGACGCGCGACCGAATCTACAGTTCTGCGGACTGGCTTACACATGATTTTAATATTATTGATACTGGCGGTATTGATATAGGAGATGAGCCGTTTTTAGAACAAATTCGCCATCAAGCAGAGATTGCCATGGACGAAGCAGATGTAATAATCTTTATGGTCAATGGAAGAGAAGGCGTAACATTGGCAGATGAGCATGTAGCCAAAATTTTATACAAAACAAAAAAACCAGTAGTACTAGCTGTTAATAAAATTGATAACCCTGATATGAGAGATATGATATATGATTTTTATTCATTAGGCTTCGGCGATCCATTCCCAATTTCAGGCTCACATGGTTTAGGCTTAGGAGATTTGCTTGATGAAGTAGCTAAACATTTCCCAAATGAAGAAGAACAAGTATACGATGAGGATGTCATTAAGTTTTCATTAATTGGCCGTCCAAATGTCGGCAAATCTTCTTTAGTTAATGCCTTTCTTGGAGATAACCGAGTTATTGTCAGCGATGTTGCTGGTACAACGCGTGATGCCATTGACTCAAATTATGAATTTGATGGTCAAGAATATGTCATCATTGACACTGCTGGAATGCGCAAAAAAGGAAAAGTCTATGAGACAACAGAGAAATACAGTGTCCTTCGAGCCCTTCGAGCAATTGAACGTTCAGATGTTGTTTTGGTTGTTTTAAACGGCGAAGAAGGTATTCAAGAACAAGACAAAAAAATTGCTGGCTATGCGCATCAAGCTGGTAAAGCTGTCATTATTGTTGTGAATAAATGGGATGTTGTAGAGAAAGACGAAAAAACAATGAATGAAAAAACAAAGGAAATTAGAGAACAATTCCAGTTTCTTGACTATGCACCTATTATTTTTGTGTCTGCTAAAACCAAGAAACGTGTACATTCCATTTTGCCAATTATTAATCGCGTCAGCGAAAATCATTCCATGCGGATTCAATCGAGCATCTTAAACGAAGTAATTTCAGATGCTGTAGCAAGAAATCCTGCACCAACAGATAAAGGTCGTCGCTTACGTATTTACTATGTAACTCAAGTAGCGATTAAGCCGCCAACATTTGTTGTCTTTGTCAATGATCCGGAATTAATGCACTTTACTTACGAGCGTTTCCTAGAAAACCGAATTCGCGATACTTTTGACTTTGAAGGAACGCCGATTAAGTTGATTACAAGAGCGAGGGACTAATAACTATTTAATAGAAAGGGGCTTTTACATGAGTCGTGTAGCAGTGCTAGGAGCAGGTTCATGGGGGACATCATTAGCGATTGTTCTAGCAGAAAACGGGCATGATACATTACTATGGACACATAGAAAAGAACAGGCGGAAGAAATTAGCAACCAACATAGGAATGCTAAATATTTGCCGGAAACAATCTTGCCGGAGAATTTAAATGCGACAGATGATATGGAAAAGGCAATTTCACATGCGGAAATAGTTGTCATGGCTGTGCCTACTAAAGGTATCCGCGAGACTTGTAAAAAAATGCTCAAGACATTAGACAAAAAGGTCCTTTTTATACATGTCTCAAAAGGAATCGAACCAAATACTTTATTGCGGATATCTGATATTATTAAAGAAGAAATTCCAGCTGAATTTATTGAGGAAATTGTAGTCTTGTCAGGTCCTAGTCATGCAGAAGAAGTGGTATTGCATCATCCTACAACAGTAGCAGCTGCGTGTGAAGATATAGTAGCAGCTGAGCGAGTACAAGATTTATTTATGAATCAATATTTCAGAGTATATACAAATAAGGATGTCATCGGCGTAGAAATAGGCGGTGCCTTAAAGAATGTTATCGCATTAGCTGCAGGAGCCGTTGATGGTTTAGGATTTGGCGACAATGCCAAAGCCGCCCTAATTACGCGAGGTCTTGCCGAAATCTCCAGATTGGGTGTGAAAATGGGTGCTAACCCACTTACATTCTCAGGGCTGGCAGGCATGGGTGATTTAATTGTCACATGTACAAGCGTCCACTCCCGTAACTGGAGAGCGGGCCATATGCTCGGCAAAGGGTATACACTAGATGAGATTCTTGAACAAATGGGCATGGTGGTAGAAGGCGTTCGTACAACAAAGGCAGCCCATCAGCTTGCAGAGAAGTACGATGTGTCCATGCCGATTGCAGAAGCGTTGTACAGCGTTTTGTTTGAGGATAAGAATCCTCGTCAAACGGTGGAAGAACTTATGCTTAGAGTGAAAAAGCAAGAATTAGATGCGTATTATCTTTAAACTTTGTTAACTTCCATACTGTATAATGGTGTCATAAGATATTTTCAACGATCTACGTATTTAGTGAATAGTCAAAATAAGAGGTGAGCAGCAGCCATCTCTTATTTTTTTAGGCTATCTCATAGGGTTTAACTGAATGTACATAAGAAAGGTGGTTGTATCGTTGTCAAATTTAGTGCTTCTTGCTAGTACAGGCATATCCGGTATGACAATGATGTGGATTTCTTTTTATTCCATTGGTTTTATGCTTGTCGCGTCAGGACTCATTTATTTAAGCAGACAAAAGATAAAAAATCGAATTATCAGTTCAATTGTCGCGTTGATTGCGTATATTTTTTTAATAATTGGCTTTTTGACAATGGTATTTGTTGTAATGTCATTTTAAAATAAATTAATGAGGGAAAGTTTATGAAAAAATATAGCTTATTATTATTTGTTGCATTACTTACAGTGGTGTTGACAGGATGTATGTATCCAGATAAAGAGAAAGTAGAAAATCAATTGCCTGATCAAGCACAGTTATTAACAGTCCAAAAGACTATTGATCAATTCAGAAAAGATACAGGCGGTTTATTGCCGATTCAGAATCGTGATCAAGATGTAGACCAATATATCAAGTACCCAATAGATTTTTCAAAGCTTATAAGTGGCGGATATATTCCGAAAGCTCCAGGCAATTCTTTTGAAAAGGGCGGAATATATCAATATGTAATCTGGCATGCAGAGAGCAAAAAGCCAAAAGTAAAATTAGTCGATCTGCGGGGCACTGAAATTATCCGAGAGATGAATATTAAAAAAGGTGTGAATGGATTTGTGCCAATTGCGGGCCAAATCAAGGATGATATTTATCAAATAGATTATAAAAAAATGGGCTATAAACAAGCCCCTACTGTTCCTAGCCCTTATTCAAATACCAATCTGCCCTTTATAGTAAAAGGAAGTGGCGAAATTTGCATTGATTATTCTATTGAACTGCAAAGAATTCTTGATAAAGAAAAGCCAAATGTGAAAAGTGGTGAGGATATCAGACACCTTTTATCGGATCGCTATGAGGTTTTGCCTGCCTATTCTTTGCCTTATACAGTGAATGACAAACAAGAAGTTGAATTTCTTACAGATTCGAAAAGAAAATAATAATTTACCTTTTTAAAAAGCGTTTCATGACTTGTGCATGAAACGTTTTTTGCGTGCATAGGATATAGTGCTGAGAAAAAGGGGGAAGAAAAACATGTCACAAGAAGTGTACGAGCAAATGGCAACAAGAACGAACGGCGATATTTATATTGGTGTAGTAGGACCTGTAAGAGTAGGTAAATCAACGTTTACAAAGCGTGTTATGGATATTATGGTATTACCGAATATGGAAGATGAAAAAGAAAGACAACGAGCACAAGATGAGCTGCCACAAAGCTCGCCTGGTCCAGTCATTATGACAACAGAACCTAAATTTGTCCCAGCGAATGGCGCGCAAATTTCAGTAGGCAATCAGGATATGCCTTTTAAGATTAGATTTGCAGATTGTGTAGGATACATTATTGATGGAGTGAAAGGCTATGAAGATGAAAATGGACCAAAGTTGGTACATACACCATGGCACAACGACCCAATTCCATTCCAAGATGCAGCTAAAATTGGCACAGACAAAATTATACGAGAGCATGCTAATATTGGTGTTGTAATGACGACTGATGGTACAGTTAATGGTATTCCGCGTGAATCTGTCCGTCAGGCGGAGCAAGATATTATTGATCAATTACAAGAAATCGGCAAACCATTTGTCATTGTAGTGAATAGCAAAATGCCAGCACATACGACTGCTAAAGAATTATGTGATGAACTACATGAGAGGTATAATGCACCAGTCATTTCTACATCAGTAGATCAAATGACGTTAAATGAGGTAAAACATATCCTAGAAGAAGCATTATATGAATTCCCAATTAAAAAATTGGAAATGGAAAAACCGGATTGGTTGGATGTACTAGAAGAGAATCATGAATTAAATAAATTGATCAAGCAATCAATTGACAATTGGAAGCAATCTGTCAATAAAATTAGAGATATTGAACGCTTGACAAAAGAATTGCTTGATGAGGACTTCATTGCTTCAGCACAGGTGAAAAGTGTAGATGCGGGATTAGGGCATGCGATAATTAGCTTACAACTGAAAAATGATATTTTCAAAAATATCTGTGACGAATGGCTGGAAGAACCTATCCAAAGTAAGAAGGATTGGTTATTATTTATAAAAGAATCGCAACAAGCGAGAAAATCTTATCAACGCTTCCATGAAGCAATTGAGCAAGCACGCAAGGATGGTTATGGTGTAACACTGCCGACCCTTCAGGAATTCGAACCGTCAAGACCAGAGATTATTAAACAGAATAATTTCTTTGGTGTCCGCATGGAAGCAAAAGCACCATCTTATCACATTTTACGTATTGATATGGCAGCGGAATTCGCACCATTGATTGGGTCAGAGTTTCATAGCCAGCAGCTGCTGAAAGATTTAACGTATGCCTTTTTACATGATCGGGATGCATTATGGGAAACGCAATTATTCGGCACACCATTGTTTGAAGTAATGAAAGAAAGCATTGCTTACAAGACAGATGCAGTTCCTAAACATGCAAAAGCAAGAATGCGCCAAACGATAGAAAAAATGGTCAATAAAGGCGATTCAGGCATGGTAACATTTATTTTATAAATACAATGAATCTGGAATGAAGCTTGATTTATCTAAATAAAGAAAATAATTTATAAATTGAATAAAAGGAACAATGAAGGACTATTTACAGTATGTAAGTAGCCCTTTTTTTATGGTGTTTTTCATGTATCTATATGTAAAATCGATATCATATATTTGCTTTAATTGTACATATTTTACTGTCGTATACTTCATTTAAACATGCTATATTGGTTGAGACAGGCATTATTATTTGCTTAAAATCAACAAATGAAGTATAAATATTGTTGCACAGTAAATAGTGTTGTGATAATCTTTTTACATGATTTAGTGGTATGCCTTTTGAGAGGAGGTGAATGGTGTGAATAAAACAGATTTAGTAAACTCTGTTGCAGAAACTGCAGAACTTTCTAAGAAAGATGCAACAAAAGCAGTTGACGCAGTATTTGAATCTATCCAAGCAGCTCTTGCAAAGGGAGATAAAGTACAATTAATTGGTTTTGGTAACTTTGAAATCCGCGAACGTGCGGCTCGTAAAGGACGCAATCCTCAAACGGGTGAAGAAATCGAAATCGCTGCAAGCAAAGTACCTGCATTCAAGCCAGGTAAAGCGCTTAAAGATGCAGTAAAATAATTTTGCATCTGTTACATAGAGTAGCCAATTTAACTGGCTACTCTTTTTGTATAATTAAGAGTGAACAGGACCAACTATACATAAAAAGATATTACTTAGTGGGATGGGCTAAGAATAATATAGGTTTTTTTAAGTTTAGAAAATGGGATAAATCCGTTTTCATATTTTGCGATTAGAGGTCTTGTATGTTAATCTCATTTTGAGACTTTTTTAGAAGCATAGGGGGTTACCATGATTAATATTAAAGAAGAGAAAATCGATCATTCAAATTCGAATGTTGACTTAAATAAAATTGAACAAGCAGTAAAAATGATACTTGAAGCAGTAGGAGAAAATCCTGATCGTGAAGGATTATTAGATACGCCAAAACGTGTGGCGAAAATGTATGCAGAAATGTTCCAAGGTCTTCATATAGATGCTAGAGATTATTTTAAAACAGTTTTTCATGAAGAGCATAATGAAGTAGTGTTAGTAAAAGATATACCATTCTATTCTATGTGTGAACATCACTTAGTACCTTTTTATGGTAAAGCACATATTGCTTATTTGCCAAAGGGTGGAGTTGTTGCAGGTCTAAGCAAGCTTGCGCGAACAGTTGAAACTATATCACACCGTCCACAATTGCAAGAACGTATTACAAGTGAAATTGCTGAAACAATGATGGAAATGCTAGAGCCAGAAGGTGTTTATGTTGTGGTGGAAGCAGAGCATATGTGCATGACTATGAGAGGTATTAAAAAACCAGGTGCAAAAACGGTTACATCTTCAGCAAAAGGAATCTTTTCAGAAGATGATGTGAAACGACAAGAAATACTATCATTCATTAAAATGGCTTAATTTACGCCTTTTTTTATGGTATGATAGGAAAAGGAAATTCGAATACAAGGAGACTCTTCAAATGGGCCAAAATGATTATGTAGTAATACGTGCAAAGGAAGATGGCGTCCATGTGATCGGTTTGACTCGCGGGAATGATACAAAATTTCACCACTCGGAAAAACTGGATGAGGGTGAAGTAATGATCGCGCAATTTACAGAACACACTTCAGCGATGAAAATTCGAGGCAAAGCAGAGATTCAAACAGCATTTGGTATTGTTGAAAGCGATGCGAAAAAATAAAATTATAGCCCGTTATACTATCTCTTGAAAATAAGGTGTTGAAAGATTGATTGGGCCAAGCTTGCAGTAGGTGAAAAAGCCCCAATTGACCTTTTACATTGTTAAAACGAGATAAGTAATACAGTATAGCAACAGGAAATGAACTGAATGGAGAAAAGTTTATGAATGCAGCAATTTTAGAAGAACATTTATTACAATCAAAAAATAATATATTAACCAAATTGCATCATAGAACGCTCCTGCAGTATACAGGCCAGCCAATTATTTTTGATGGACAACTTCGCTATATATTATTGCCAAAATTGAACGGCGAACATTGGCCGAAAAAAATAGAACAGGCTGTAAACGCAGTTGCTATGGTTTATGCCGCATTGAATGGCCATGAACAAATCAACGAACAAGATGCTGCCACAAAAAGGCAGCAACTAACAGTTCTTGCTGGCGATTACTATAGCGGTATGTATTATGCAACACTTGCAAAAATTCCTGATATTGAACTTGTTCGTTCATTGTCTGAGGCTGTCGCCAAGAGTAGCGAATCTAGGACTGTTTTGTATGAGCCTATGAAGCGTTCGATGGATGAATGGTATAAGATTCTAGAAGTGATCGAATCAACGATTACATGCCAGTTTTTGAAACATTTTAATCTAGATAGTTATATTGAAATTGTCAAAGACGGACTGGTTTTGGAACGACTTAAACGAGAATTACAGTTCTTACAAGAAAAGCATATGAAAACGCCATTCCTGAAAATACTAGAACAACAGCAAGAGTATGCAGGCATGAACAATGAACAAATTTTAAGACGGCTAATCTCTAACCTTTCATCTAGGCTAATACGTATTATTACAGCTTCTCCGATCTTACAAGATGAAGTAAAAACATTTATGTTGCAGCATGTTGAAGTAAATGTAGAGGCACAGATTACGATGAAAGGTGTTGAGTAGAATGGCTCAATCTAAAGAAGAGCGCGTACACGCTGTATTTGAAAATATTTCAGATAGCTACGATAAGATGAATTCTGTTATTAGTTTTCAGATGCATAAAAATTGGCGTAAAGATACAATGAAACGCATGGCTGTAAAACCAGGTTCTCATGCGCTAGACGTCTGCTGCGGCACTGCAGATTGGACAATTGCGCTTGCTGACGCAGTTGGAGAGAATGGCCATGTCACAGGGCTAGACTTCAGCCAAAATATGCTGAATGTAGGCATTGAAAAAACAAAGAATATAAAACAAATAGAGCTAATACAAGGAAATGCGATGGAACTGCCATTTGATGATAATACGTTTGATTATGTAACAATTGGCTTTGGTCTTCGCAATGTACCTGATTATATGCAAGTTTTAAAAGAAATGCACCGTGTGGTAAAACCGGGCGGCAAGGTTGTATGCCTTGAAACATCGCAACCTGAAATTCCGGGTTATAGACAATTGTTCCGCTTTTATTTTCACTATATCATGCCGTTATTCGGCAAGCTTTTTGCTAAAAGTTTCAATGAATATTCTTGGTTGCAAGAATCTGCTAATGATTTCCCAGGGATGAAAGAATTGAAAAAAATGTTTGAAGCTGCGGGCTTACAAAATGTAATATACAAATCATATAGTGGCGGAGCAGCTGCTATGCATATGGGCATAAAAAAAGAAATTTAGTGTAGGGGATGTTTAGACGCGTGGAAAAGATGAAGTTAAAGCTTCTTTATGCTGATCTGCAATCAGACATAAGAGTCATCGAAAAAGAATTAGAAACAGCGTTGGATTCATCTTCACACTATTTGAAAGATGCCTCTCTCCATTTGCTGAAGGCTGGCGGAAAACGTATTCGACCTGTCTTTGTGTTGCTCGGTGCAAAATTTGGCCAATATAATATAGATGATATGAAAAACGTAGCTGTGCCACTTGAGTTAATACATATGGCATCGCTTGTACATGACGATGTCATCGATGACGCTGAGCTGCGTAGAGGGCGTCCTACTGTTAAATCCCAATGGAATAATCGTGTTGCTATGTATGCCGGTGATTTTATTTTTGCAAGGGCATTAGAATATATGACTAATATTCAAAATGAAAAGGCTCACCAAATTCTATCTAAAACGATGGTGGAAATTGTGCAGGGAGAAATCATTCAAATTGAGGATAAGATGCATTTAAACCAATCTATCCGTGATTATTTCCGTAGAATTAAACGGAAAACTGCATTGCTTATATCCTCAAGCTGCCAGCTTGGTGCTGTAGCCGCTGGAGCAGATGATAGCGTAGCACATCACTTAAAGAAGTTCGGCTACTATGTAGGCATGTCATTCCAAATCATTGATGATGTTCTGGATCTGACAGCTACAGATAAACAGTTAGGGAAACCCGCAGGCAGTGATTTACTTCAGGGGAATATCACATTGCCTGTCTTATTGGCGAAAAACGATTCAGCTATTCGGCCATATATTGAAAAAGCTTTGAGCGGCGATATGAAAGAAGATGAACGACAAGTTTTCTTGAAAAAAATGCGTAGCTCTAACGCAATCAACGAAGCCTATCATATAAGCAACTTATATTTGCAAAAAGCTTTAAAAGAAATTGAAGAATTGCCAGCCAATTCTGTGAAAAAGTCTTTAAAAGATATTGCTTTATATATGGGGAAACGCAAATTCTAAAAATTGTTGAACATTCAAGCGTTCAATGATACTATTTTCAAGTAGGGTTTTTACCCTAGAACATCTTAAGGAGTTGTAATATTTAATGGCTATCCAAAAAACATTTTTAATGGTTAAACCTGACGGTGTAAAACGCCAATTAGTTGGTGACATCGTTGATCGATTCGAACGCAAAGGTTTCGTACTAAAAGGTGCTAAACTTATGCAAGTATCTCAAGAATTAGCTGAAAAACACTATGCCGAACATGCGGACAAGCCATTCTTTGGTGAATTAACTGAATTCATCACATCTGGTCCTGTATTTGCGATGGTATGGGAAGGCGAAAACGTTATCTCTGTAGCTCGTCTAATGATGGGTGCTACAAACCCTGAGCAATCAGCGCCTGGCACAATTCGTGGTGACTACTCAACAACTTTATCTCACAATGTGATCCACGGTTCTGATTCATTGGCTTCAGCAGAACGTGAAATCGGTCTATTCTTCACAGAAGAAGAAATTCACTAATATCAAGAAAACTGTTCACTTCAAATGAACAGTTTTTTTATTTTCCTTCAAACTCTATTAATAGACCATTTCCGATTTGGAACTAATTAGGTATAATAAACCTAGGTCTAAAGAGAGGGAAGAGCATATGACGGATTATGAAGGATTTATCACAAATATTAAACGTAAAACAAACATTGATTTGGCTTTATATAAAGAAGCCCAGATGAAAAGAAGGTTAACATCCCTATATGAAAAAAGAGGATTTAAAAATTTCAATGATTTTTATAAGGGAATGGAAAGAGATCAACAATTATTAAATGAATTTTTGGATCGAATGACAATAAATGTATCAGAGTTTTATCGTAACGGCAAACGGTGGGAAGTTCTTCAAAATAAGATATTTCCAAGATTATTAAAAGAGAATAGAAAACTCAAAATATGGAGTGCAGCCTGCTCAACGGGAGAAGAGCCATATACTATCGCTATGGTCTTATCAAACTATCTTCCTTTATCGCAGATTTCAATTTTAGCAACTGACCTTGATGAAAATGCAATAGCAAAAGCAAAAACTGGGATATATCCAGAACGATCGCTAGCAGAGGTTCCTACAGCTATTAAAGAAAAGTATTTTGTGAAAAACGGGATGTTCTACCAAGTGAAAGATGAAATAAAACGGACAGTGACCTTCCGCAAACATAACTTGCTCAAAGATCCATATGAACAAAATTATGATTTGATTGTGTGCCGCAATGTAATGATCTATTTTACAGAAGAAGCAAAAGATCAAATATACCTCAATTTTAGTAAAGCGCTTCGGCCAGGTGGAGTATTATTTGTTGGTAGTACAGAGCAAATCTTTAATCCATCAAAATATTCGTTTGATATTGAAGATACATTTTTTTATAGCAAGGCATAAGTTGAAGGCGCTTTCGTTTTATACGAAATGCGCTCTTTTTATTAATCACAAATTTATCCGTCTGTTCATGCTTTTTTGAGTTAAAATATGTTATAGTGAAAAACATACACTTTAACGAGTTGAAGGGGGAAAGTATATGCGTTATTTAACAGCAGGAGAGTCGCATGGACCACAATTAACTACTATTATCGAAGGAATACCAGCCCAATTAGAGCTAACAACAGAACAGATTAATAAAGAACTTAAACGTCGACAAGGTGGCCATGGAAGAGGGCGTCGCATGCAAATAGAAACAGATACTGTAGAGATTGCTTCAGGTGTTCGACATGGCAAGACGTTAGGGTCGCCGATTGCGCTAATTGTCAAAAATGATGATTGGAAACACTGGACAAAAATTATGGGTGCGGACCCTTTGCCAGAAGATATAAACCCAGATGAGATTAAAAGAAAAATTACGAGGCCACGCCCAGGACATGCAGATTTAGTAGGCGGAATTAAATACGGTCATAGAGACTTAAGAAATGTATTGGAACGCTCATCGGCAAGAGAAACGACTGTGCGTGTAGCAGTTGGCGCTGTAGCAAAAGTTTTACTAAATGAATTAGGCATCCATATTGTATCGCACGTAACAGAAATCGGGGGAGTCATTGCAAATCCTGAAACGACGATGAATAAAACAGTTCATGAAATTCGTCAAATCATTGAAAATGATCCGTGTTATTGTGTAGATCAAGATGCTTCTATTAAGATGGTAGAAGCAATTGACGCAGCTAAAAAAGCGGGAGATTCGATTGGCGGCGTTGTAGAAGTTATAGTAGAAGGTGTACCAGCTGGAATCGGTTCTTATGTCCATTATGACCGTAAATTGGATGGTAAATTAGCTGCGGCTATGATGAGCATCAATGCCTTTAAAGGAGTGGAATTTGGTCTTGGCTTTGAAATGGCTCATTTAAAAGGCAGCGAGGTGCATGATGAAATTCTCTGGAATCCTGAAGAGGGATACACAAGGAGAACCAATCACTTAGGCGGTCTAGAAGGTGGTATGTCTACTGGGATGCCAATCGTCGTTCGAGGAGTAATGAAGCCTATTCCGACATTATATAAACCACTTCAAAGTGTTGATATTGATACTAAGGAACCTTTTAAGGCAAGTGTCGAGCGTTCCGATAGTTGTGCTGTACCTGCTGCTTCAGTGGTGGCAGAACATGTTGTAGCTTTCGAAATAGCAAAAGCTATCGTTGAACATTTCCATAGCGACCAGCTTGGCCAATTAAAAGACCAAATAAATGAGATGAGAAAAATAATGAAGGAGTTTTAGTGATGAAAATTCCAATCCATACTCCCTCCCGTAGCTATAATGTGCATATAGGTCAGGGAGACCTTGAAGAAGCTATAAAAACGTATCAACAATTTATCGTAGAAAGAGACAAGGTAATTGTATTTACGGACGAAAATGTATGGGGAATCTATAAAGATGCATTCACAAAGAGTTTCCCTTTTCCGTTCTCTGTATTTGTTATGCCAGGCGGAGAAGCATGCAAAACATTTGAGCAATACTTAGCCGCGCAGACATTTTTGTTAGAACAAAATTGTACACGTAAATCAATGCTGTTTGCTTTTGGTGGCGGAGCAGTTGGTGATCTTACAGGCTTTGTTGCCTCCACTTTTATGAGAGGAATTCCGATCATTCAATTGCCTACGACCATTCTTGCCCACGATAGCGCAGTAGGAGGAAAGACTGCGATAAATCATGCTTTAGGCAAAAATATGATAGGAACCTTTTATCAACCAGAAGGTGTCATATTCGATATTGAATTTTTAAAAAGCTTGCCAGCACAAGAGGTAAGATCAGGAATGGCTGAAGTAGTAAAACATGCACTTATTTCTGACATGGTCTGGTTACAGGAATTAATGGAACTTCCGCCAATGTTCAATCTAGATGATGAGAAAACGATGGGCTATTTAGAACATGGGATTCGTGTAAAGGCTAATATAGTAGCCCAAGATGAAGAAGAACATGGCGTACGAAAATTTTTAAACTTTGGCCATACATACGGCCATGCACTAGAAGCAGCATTTGGCTTTGGAAAATTAACGCACGGCGAAGCAGTGATGATTGGAATGGTATATGCTTTATTGCTAAGCGAGAAGTATGGTCAAATATCACGCTCATTTACGAAAGAATTTCTTTTGTTTGCTATACGTAATAAATATCCTGTAGAATCCGTTGCTAATTTTAATTTTGATGAATTATTTGAGTTTATGCAAAAGGATAAAAAAGCTGAAGATGGTGAACTGCAGTTTGTACTTTTAAAGGATATCGGTAAACCATTCACTCAGCGAATATCTCGTAGTGAGTGTCAAGAAACGGATCTTCTTTTAAGAGAATTAATAGAGGGGGTATCATATGATTAGAGGAATACGAGGCGCCAGTACAATCGCTTATGATAATCCAGCATTAGTAATGCAGGAAACAAAGAATTTAATGGAGCGAATAATAAAGGATAACGAGGTGCTTCCGGAGAATGTTGCATCAGTGATTATTTCTACAACTGCAGATATCGTTTCAGCTTTTCCTGCTAAAGCTGTACGGTCACTTCCGAAATGGGAGTATGTTCCCGTTATGTGTACACATGAGATGAATGTGCCAAACGGGCTTCCCCTATGTATCCGAGTACTAGTACATGTGAATACAACTGTCCCACAAAATGAAATCCAGCACATCTATCTGAATGAGGCTGTAAAATTAAGACCAGATTTGACAAAATAATAGATATAGAAGGAGAGAGTGCAATGAAATGGAAGAAAGAAATTGAGGGGCTAAAAGCATATCAGCCAGGAAAGTCGATTGAAGCAGTTCAAAAAGAATTCGGACTAAGCACTATTCATAAGCTTGCTTCAAATGAAAATCCATATGGCTGTTCGCCCAAGGTGGAAGAATTCTTAGCAAAAGAAGCATTCAACTTTGCTTTATATCCAGATGGAGCAGCAACTGATATGCGGTCAACCGTCTCAGAGCATTTAGGTGTTAGTGGTCGAAAGCTTATTTTTGGCAATGGGTCTGATGAATTAATTAGCATTATATCAAGATCGCTTCTTCGTCCAGGGGTTAATACAGTAATGGCAAAGCCCACTTTTTCACAATACGCATTAAATGCAAGAATTGAAGGAGCAGAAGTACGCGAGGTTCCTTTGAAAGACGGTACTCATGACTTAGTAGGGATGCTTGAACAGATTGATCATGAGACAACAGTCGTATGGCTATGTAGTCCAAACAATCCAACAGGAGTTGTGATTGATGACAGTGCCCTTACAGCATTTCTTGACAAGGTTCCTCAGGACGTATTAGTGGTCCTAGACGAAGCTTATTTTGAATATATAACAAACCCTACATATAGAAATACGCTTTCGTATATAGATGAGTATCCTAATCTACTTATCCTACGTACGTTTTCTAAAGCTTATGGATTAGCCTCTTTCCGAGTTGGCTATGGAATGGCTTCAGAACCGATTATTGCTAAATTGGAACCTGTTAGAGGACCATTTAACACTACCGTATTAAGTCAAGCCGTAGTAAGTGTAGCAGTTGAGGATCCATCCTTCATAGATATGTGCAGAAGTGAAAATGAAAAGGGTAAACAGCTAATAGAGAAATTCTGTACGGCGCATAATCTTCATTTTTATCCTTCAGATACTAACTTTATTTTAATGGAAGTGAAGACTGACAGTGATATAGTCTTCCAAAAACTAATGGAAAAAGGATATATTGTAAGAAGCGGCAATGTACTTGGCGTACCAGGGTATGTACGGGTGACGATTGGAACGCGAGAACAGAATGAGGGCTTCTTGAGACAGTTATCAGATGTTCTTAAAGACCAAGGCGTTGCTATATGAAGAAAACTATTCTCATTGTCGGTTTAGGATTAATCGGCGGTTCCGTTGCGGTTTCATTACGGAAGTCACCTAATCTACATGTGATTGGCTATGATATAAACGAAAAGAATACTGATGCCGCCTTAGAATTAAATATTATACAAGAAGGAACATTGGATCCTAAAAGTTCATCAGAAAGAGCTGACATAATACTATTTGCAACACCTGTAAATGCTACGTTATACTGGCTAGACCAAATAAAGGACTGGCCATTAAAGAAAGATGTAATTATTACGGATACAGGTAGCACCAAAACATTAATTATGGAAAAAGCGTGTGAACTAAGGAAATTAGGAATAACTTTTATTGGCGGGCATCCGATGGCGGGCTCGCATAAAAGTGGCATATCAGCTGCAAAGCCATATTTATTTGAAAACGCCTATTATTTGCTGACTCCTCTAGAAAGTGAAGAGGAAGCAACAATACAAAGGTTAAAAGAAATACTTTCTTATACAAAGGCCAAGCTCTTAACTGTATCAGCAACATCTCACGATCAAATGACAGCTGTAGTGAGCCATTTCCCTCATATTGTGGCAGCTTCATTAGTGAATCAATTAAAAGAAGAAAGCACGCAAAACCAAACTACAAAAATGTTAGCGGCTGGAGGATTCAGAGACCTCACAAGGATTGCCTCTTCAAACCCGAAGTTATGGCGTGATATCACAATTCAAAATCGAATTCAGATACTTGCTCAATTGACTAGTTGGCAAAAGGAAATGGCTAAAGTAAAAGAGGTTCTTGAAACGGGAAACGCGGATGAAATTGAAATATTTTTTTCCGATGCAAAAGAATATAGAGATCAGCTTCCGAGTACAAAAGGGGCTTTATTTTCTACATATGATTTATCAATTGATGTCCCTGATTACCCAGGTAGCATTGCAGAAATTACTGCTTATTTTGCAGAAGAACAGATTAGCATTACAAATATTCGTATTATAGAAACACGAGAAGACGTATATGGTATCCTTGTGGTTAGTTTTCAAAACGAAGAAGATCGCGAAAAAGCAGCAAGTTGTATTAAGCGCCGTACCCAATACGATGTTTATATAAGATAAAGAGGCAGGTGTTTTGATTATGAATCAAATGAATTTAGACTATCATAAACCAAGCTTGCATGGAGAATTGAGTATACCGGGGGATAAATCGGTCTCACATCGAGCGATTATGTTCGGTAGTATGGCGAAAGGACGCACGACAGTTAGCGGATTTTTGCTAGGTAATGATTGTTTGAGCACTATCGATTGTTTTCGAAAACTCGGTGTTAAGATAGAAGTAGAAGGCACGAATGTTGTGATTGAAAGCAAGGGGATGGCCGATTGGGAAGAACCGAAAGACATACTTGATACAGGCAACTCAGGGACGACAACCCGTTTGATGTTAGGGATATTAGCTGGTTCCAAATTACACACTGTCTTGAATGGCGATTCTTCCATTGGGAAGAGGCCAATGAGACGAGTGATAGATCCTTTACGCCTGATGGGAGCGCAAATTAATGGCAGAGAGAATGGACAGTATACTCCGCTAGCAATCAAGGGTAATCCATTGCAAGCAATTGAATATACAATGCCAGTCGCTAGCGCTCAAGTGAAATCTGCTATTTTGCTTGCAGCAATGCATGCACGCGGAACAACTACCATTTATGAGAAGGGTTTAACCCGTGATCACACAGAGAGAATGCTAAGACAGTTTGGCGCAGAAATTATAGCTGAAAATGGAACAATTTCATATAAAGGCGGCCAAGACCTCAGCCCAGCTCATGTTGAAGTGCCTGGTGACATCTCTTCAGCCGCCTTCTTTTTAGTAGCAGGCGCACTTGCAAAAAACAGCGAAGTTATACTTCATAATGTTGGGCTAAACCCGACTCGGGCAGGCATTCTCACTGTGCTGCAAGAAATGGGGGCAGATATCGAGGTTTCCAACGTAGATGAGCATGCTTATGAGCCTAGAGGAACAATTACAATTAGCACATCTACTTTAAATGGCATAACGATTAGCGGGGACTTAATTCCATTATTAATCGATGAAATTCCAATTATTGCTCTTTTAGCTACACAAGCAAAAGGAAAAACGATTATTCGGGATGCAGCAGAACTAAGAGTCAAAGAAACAGACAGAATTGCTGCTGTTGTTTCTGAATTAAAAAAACTTGGAGCAGATATAGAAGCTATAGAAGATGGAATGATTATCCAAGGAGGAAAACCACTCCATGGTGCATCGCTTCAAACATATGGGGACCATCGTATAGGCATGATGGGTGCAATCGCAGCTTTGATAACTGAAGGAGCTATTCAGTTAGATGATAGCGACTGCATTGCTGTGTCCTATCCGAACTTCTTTGAAGATTTAAAGACTATTTTACAATCACGATAATTAATACGAGGAATGTTTTTTTCTTGTACCAAAAGAGACACTCATGTAGCATTAGAATGAATCCTTATTTATTTGTAGAAACTAAGTTATATATCAGGATTTAAAAATTAATGTTAAAACAGGTGACAATATGGATATTGAAAAAAAAATGATAGATGCAATTCAGCAAGGGGATTTAAAAGAAATTCAAGATTTGCTTGGAGACGTATTATTAAAAGTTAATCCCGATATGCAATATGAGATTGCAGGCCTACTGATTAATTTCGGATTTTTAGATGAAGCAGATGAACTATTGGAACATTTACAATATGTTTTTCCAGATGAGGTTCAGCTTAAGATTGATAGGGCCACTCTTTTAATGGAGCGTGGCGAAGAAGATCAAGCACTTGAATACCTAATGTCTATCGGTAAAGAAGAACCAGAATATCCACAGGTCCTACTTGCATTAGCCGATTATTATCAAATGCAAGGCTTATATGAAGTCGCAGAGCAACGTATGAATGAAGCATTGGAAATATTGCCGGATGAGCCACTTCTCCAGTTTGCGAAAGCTGAGCTTTTAATGGAAATAGGGCGCTTCAGTGAAGCAGCTAGGCTTTATCATTCAATAAACAAAGATACAGAAGAAATTGCTGGTGTGAGATTGGTTGAACGATTAGCTGAAGTATATAGAGCTGGTGGCGCATTTGAAGAGGCATATGAATTTTATACGCAAGCACTAGAAAAACAAACTTCTCCAGATTTATTATTTGGCGCTGCGTATTCAGCTTTTCAATGTCAAATGTATGAAACTGCTATTCGCTATGCAGAAGATTTAAAAACACTGGATCCAGATTATTTTTCCGCATACTTATTGCTTGCTCAAAGCCATGCTATGTTAGAAGACAACAAAAAAGCTTTAGAAGTAATAAAAGAGGGAATAATGCGTGATGAATATGATAAAGAACTATATTTGTTCGCAGGCAAAATGTCATTGAAAAATAATTTACCAAATGAGGCCGAGCAATATTTGCGCCAAGCGATTGCATTAGATAGCGAGTATATGGAAGCTATCCTTACCCTTGTATCCATACTTTCCAATGAAGAAAGAGACGAAGAGGTAGTCGAATTAATTGAACAGCTTGAAAAAGATGATTTTGATTGGTCATCGCTGTCTGCGTTTGCCGCTCTCTCATATGATCGATTAGAAAACTTCAAACGTGCATACGAATTTTATAAGTTAGCATATACTGAACACAAGGAAGATCCACTGTTCCTCGAAAAATACGTTTATTTCCTAATTGAAGATGGTAAGCGTATGGAAGCACAGCAAGTCGCTCGGCAGTTGGTAGCATTACAGCCAGATGAACCGGCTTGGCAAGATCTTTTACAAACTTTTGAATGAGAGGAGACCCATGCAAAATGACGGCATCCGTTTCTGTCTTGGACAAAAAAGAATTTGTTCGTTGGTTTTTAAAAAAATACCAAATGAAACGACGTGAATGTGTATGGATTTTAAACTATCTGCTGGGCCATGATGAATTATT
Organism: Rummeliibacillus sp. TYF-LIM-RU47; assembly: GCF_008638315.1. Taxonomy (NCBI): domain Bacteria; kingdom Bacillati; phylum Bacillota; class Bacilli; order Caryophanales; family Caryophanaceae; genus Rummeliibacillus; species Rummeliibacillus sp. TYF-LIM-RU47. Next base: position 1,030,980 of record NZ_VVIR01000001.1, read on the forward strand.
AGAACGCATTCATTTTGTAGAAGAAGCACATTACTGTCCAAGAGCAATGGTAATGTCTACAACTGATTCCTCAGGTATCCCATTCCGATTTTACCGTGAGAACATCATGACTGCAGACGCAGAAAAATCCTTTCACGATTTAAGGCTTCACCCAAACGAAGAAATGTACATTCAATTAAACTTCCCTAAGGTTCCGCCGAGTCGTGAATATTTAACAGTATTAGAGGAAAATCCTTTTATGCCAAATTATTTGCAAATCAGCGAGTCGGATCGGCAGCTGGCGGAGGAAATTTTGCAAGATAGTATGAAAACTTTTCAAGAGGAAGCTGTTCTAAAACAAATTGATGAAGCACTAGACCAGAACGACAAAGAGAAGTTTTATAAGTTATCTGCACTATTAAATATAATAAAAAATGAAGAAAAATAAAAACTTCATCCTTTTTGGATGAAGTTTTATCTTGAGGAGGAATTAGTATGTTTTGGACAAGCAAAGATATAGATGAATTTTTAAAGAATAAACAATTTATAGATACAGCAATCGTTCCATTAGTTTTGTTAGAAGGAACAGAAATAGGTATAAAACAGAGTGCATCTGGGGCAGAATTCTTAATGTCGTTAACAAATTTTTTGGAACAGCAATTTAAAGGAAGGGTTGTATTAACTTCACCTGTTACATATACCAAATCTTTAAACAGAAAAGAATTGATAGCGGCTATGCATGACGAGTTAATAGCGAGCGGTTTTACATATGTTTTCTTCATTACAAGTGATCATGAATGGACACAATTAGCGCCGGAGAAGGATGTTTTGTGGTTGCCGTCCGTACCTTTAAGCGATATGGATCAAAAAGTTAGACAACAAGTGCTTAGCGACCAATTACGACAAGTTATTCCAATGTTATCGGCTAAATGGTCAAATCAATAAAATTGTATACTAAATGCTAATAGCCTAAACTGCTGTTTTATAACAGGTTTATGAAGGACTGTCAGATTAAGAGCGATAGTATGCAGGAAGGTTATCAACAATTGGAACTTTCACTTTTTTCGATAAATGTTCACAAAACTGTCTAAAACAATTGAAAGCGTTATTGACCTAACATTTTACTTGATATATCATAGATATGTCCTAGTATTACTATTTTGTATAAGTTTGTCCATTGGACTGACCTGAAGTTAGAGGGGGGAAAAGGATGAGTAACAATCGTGTCACAAGACGTCAATTTTTGAACTATACACTAACAGGTGTTGGTGGTTTTATGGCAGCAGGTATGCTTATGCCAATGGCTCGCTTTGCAATTGACCCAGTTCTAGAAAAGAAAGCTGGCGGAGATTTTGTAATGACTGATAAAAAAGCATCAGAGCTATCAGAAACTCCTGTAAAAGTTGATTTTAAGTTCGAGCAAGTTGACGCTTGGTACAAATCTGATGTTACAGATACAGCGTGGGTTTATAAAGATGGCGATAAAATTATCGCACTTTCACCTGTATGTAAACACTTAGGTTGTACTGTCAACTGGAACGGCAGCCCAGAATTTAAAAACCAATTCTACTGCCCATGCCACGGAGGTCGTTACGAGAAAAACGGTAAAAATATTCCGGGTACACCGCCACTTGGTCCGTTAGACGAATTTGAAGTAAAAGTAAAAGACGGTCTAGTAATGATCGGAAAAACAAGAGCAAACACATTAGTATAATTGTAAGGGGGTACGACGTCAGTGCTTAATAAAATCTATGATTGGGTCGATGAACGCCTAGATATTACACCGATTTGGCGTGATATTGCCGACCATGAAGTTCCAGAGCACGTAAACCCTGCACATCATTTCTCTGCATTCGTATATTGTTTCGGGGGGTTAACGTTCTTCGTTACTGTTATTCAAATCTTATCAGGTATGTTCTTAACAATGTACTATGTACCGGATATTGAAAATGCTTGGAAATCAGTTTACTATCTCCAAAATGAGGTAGCATTCGGTGAAATCGTGCGTGGTATGCACCACTGGGGCGCTTCTCTCGTAATTGTTATGATGTTCCTTCATACATTACGGGTATTCTTCACAGGTTCATATAAAAAACCTCGTGAATTGAACTGGATTGTTGGGGTTCTAATCTTCTGTGTAATGTTAGGCCTTGGCTTTACAGGTTACCTGCTTCCTTGGGATATGAAAGCATTATTTGCTACTAAAGTAGGTATTCAAATTGCTGCATCAGTACCGTTTATTGGTGAACTTATAAAAATCTTATTAGCTGGTGATGCAACAATCATCGGTGCTCAAACACTAACTAGATTCTTTGCGATTCATGTATTCTTCTTGCCAGCAGGCTTGCTTGCATTGCTCGCGGCTCACTTTATCATGATTCGTAGACAAGGGATATCTGGCCCATTGTAAGATTTACAATGCCATTAATATTTCCTTAAGGAGGGGACAAAATGCATAAAGGAAAAGGGATGAAATTCGTAGGGGATTCGCGTGTTCAAGAAAAGAACAATAAAAGCGTTTACCCACCCGATTATTCCGAATATCCTGGCAAAACAGAACCGTTCTGGCCTGACTTCTTATTAAAAGAGTGGATGGTTGGTGCTGTATTCTTAGTTGGATATTTAATCTTGACTGTTGCCCATCCGTCGCCACTAGAAGGACAAGCGGATCCAACAAACACAGGTTATATTCCAATGCCAGACTGGTATTTCTTATTCTTATACCAATTACTTAAATATGAATATGCTTCAGGCCCTTATAATACAATTGGTGCAATTGTAGTGCCTGCTATCGCAATTGGTGCTTTAATGTTAGCTCCATTCTTAGATAGAGGTCCTGAACGCAAACCGCTTAAACGCCCACTTCCAGTAGCATTTATGCTATTAGCGCTAGCTTCTATGGTTTACCTAACTTGGGAATCTGTTGTAAACCATGACTGGGCTGCTGCTAAGAAGCAAGGTCAAATTGTGAAAGAAGTTGAAATTGACCAAGAAGACCCTGGCTATAAAGTATATGCAAAACAATCTTGTATTAACTGCCATGGTGATAAACTTCAAGGTGGAGCAGGTCCAAACCTGACAAATACTGGCTTATCTCCTGATGAGATTGCAAAAATCGCTCATGAAGGTAAAGGCGGTATGCCACCTGGACAATATAAAGGTTCAGATGAAGATTTACAGAAATTAGCTAAATTCATTTCTGAATTAAAAGCTGAATAATATGGAGAGAAGAGTCAGGAAACTGGCTCTTTTTTTCTACAGTAAATGAGAGATTCTGTTATGACAACAATTAAGGGAAAGCAGAAAGTAATACATATACAGTAATATTACATACAAAATAAAGAAGAAGAAAATAACCAGGAGGACAACATGAAGTTTAGTTTTATTATATGGCAGTATTTAACACACAAAGCCTTCTTATGGATATTATTGGTTGTGAACATTTTGGGAACAATTGGCGGATATATTTGGTATGGTAGTCAATTGGCTGATACAAAGCCGATATTTAGAATTTTTGTGCCTGATAGCCCTACTGCTACTTTGTTTTTCTCTATAGCCATTATATTCTGGTTATTCGGGAAACACTTTCGTTTAATAGAGGCTTTGGCATTGATCACATTGGTAAAATACGGACTTTGGGCTGTAGTAATGAACCTGTTGGCATTACAACAATTAGGATCAATCGGCTACGATGGCTGGATGCTTGTGATTTCTCATTTTGCAATGGCAGTACAAGGTGTTCTGTATATCCCGAAATTTAAGTTTCGTTTAATCCATGTGGCTCTTGCGGGAGCTTGGACATTGCATGATGTCATCATTGACTATGTGTTTGGCCAAATGCCTATTTATAGTATGCTATCTGATTATATTGCACAGATTGGCTACTTTACTTTTTGGTTATCCATTTTATGTATCGCGCTTGCATATTGGTCCATGAAAAAAAGGTTTTTATTTGATAGTAAAATCGACAACCATTAAAATAGTATTAAGTAAGTATTAGGAGGATGGTTTAGTTGTCAATAGCGATGTATATCGTTTATTTTCTTGTACTAATGTTACTGCCGCTTTATGCGCAGAGAAAAGTAATGAAAACATACCGGCGTTATTCTGAAGTACGCTCTACTTCTGGCATGACAGGTGCAGAAGTAGCAAGAACTATATTGGATAACAACGGATTGAGCAATGTTCGTGTAGTAAGAACAGAAGGAGTCCTATCAGACCACTATGATCCTACGAGCAAAACAGTAGCTCTTTCAGCAGATAACTATGATTATGCATCAGTCGCAGGTACGGCTGTAGCTGCTCATGAATGCGGCCATGCAATTCAACATAAAGAAGCATATGCTTTCTTGACGCTACGTTCTAAATTAGTTCCTGCAGCTAATATTTCATCCAATGTTTCATGGATTTTCATTATGATTGGTATGTTTAGTACCGCGATGCATCAATTAATGTTAGTTGGCATCGTATTATTAGCAGTTGGTGTGCTTTTCCAAATTGTAACGTTGCCAGTAGAATTTGATGCTTCAAGACGAGCAATGCATCAAGTAGTGGACTTAGGGATTATAAGAAATGAAGAAGAACCTCATGCGCGCAAGGTTTTAAGTGCTGCAGCATTGACATACGTAGCAGCAGCAGCTACAGCTGTTATGGAGTTATTACGTTTGTTGCTCATTTATACAGGCATGGGCAATAATAATGATGATTAATTCGAAGATCGAGTAAAAAGCGAAGGGCCATTTTAACGGCCCTTCGCTTTTATTAATATGCATGTAATTTGTGTTATTCAAGCGGATTTTTTTGATTATCGAGCGTAAAACCTTCACCACTTACATCATGAACCTCAGAAACAGATACAAATGCATGCGGATCTACTGATAGCACAATACTTTTTAGCCTAAACATTTCATTTCTTGCCACTACACAATAGAGAACTTCTCGGTCTTCTTTTGTATAATAGCCATAACCTTTTAGGAAAGTAACACCACGATCCATTTGTTTAGTAATTTTTGCTGCAATTTCATCACTATTTTTAGAAATAATGAATGCACCTTTCGCAGCATAAGCACCTTCTTGTACAAAATCGATTACTTGTGCGGTGATAAACACACAGACTAGCGTATACATAACGGACCGTGCATCCAGGTATGTTAACCAAGATAAAATAATGACGATAGCATCAAACATAAACATAGTTTTACCCATCGGCCATCCGAAAAACTTATTTGCAAGCCTTGCAATAATATCAACTCCACCAGTTGTACCCCCGACACGGAAAATGATGCCGAGACCAGCGCCTAGGAATACGCCAGCAAATAGCGCCACTAAAAACATATCATCGTGCAAGTCGATAGGGAATTGATAAATTTGGAAAACTTTTAAAAATACTGATACCGAAACAGTTCCGATAATTGTATAAACAAAAGTTTTTTTGCCTAGGATTCTCCATCCTATGACAAACATGGGGATATTTAAAACTAAATTGAGTATTGCTGGATCCCATCCTAATACATTATAAAGAATTAACGTTATACCATTAAAACCGCCCTCACCTAAATGGTTTTGTATATTAAAGTGGACAAAACCGAAACTGAATAATGCTGCGCCTAAAATAATAAATAATGTATTTTTAACTTTAATTTTTGGCATAAGCTTCACCTCATCTTTTTGTTATAGAATATAATAGCTTTAAATGTACAAAAATAATTGTCCTTTATCGTAATTAAGCCAAATAGATGTTACATTATTAGTAGAAATACCTAAAAATCAACACAAGAATATATTATCATGTATTTCCAAGGTTTTTTCAACTAGAAGCCTACAATAGATAAAATATATGGTAGAAATGAGAAAGGACGATGAAAATGGTAATCCGAGTTGCAATTGCAGGCCCACGAGGCAAAATGGGTCAAAATGCAGTACATACTGTAATGAGAGATGATAAGATGGAATTAGTAGCTGTGTTTGATTATAAAAATATTGCTCCCAATTTAGCACAGTATCAGGAATTTGACGCCACTTATAGTGTTCCTGTCTTTTCATCAATACAAACATTATTTGAAACGGTACAAGCAGATGTTTTCGTTGATTTGACTGTACCAGAAGCAGGATTTATACATACCAAGGCAGCACTTTTTGCTGGTGTGCGGCCTGTTGTTGGCACAACTGGGTTTACGGAGAGCCAATTACAAGAATTAAGGTATTTATCAGAAAGCGCAGGCATTGGTTGCATTATTGCTCCAAACTTTTCTATTGGGGCAGTTTTAATGATGAAGTTTGCTCAAATGGCTGCGTCCTATTTTCCTGATACAGAAATTATTGAAATGCACCATGATGGTAAATTGGATGCGCCATCAGGGACAGCCCTAAAAACCGCGCAGATGATTAAAGAAAATCGCATGGCGCACCGCCAAGGAGCTGAGGCAGAGCGTGAAACATTAGAAGGAGCTCGCGGAGGCGATTTTGATGGCATGCGTATACATAGTGTGCGGCTGCCAGGATTAGTTGCCCATCAGCAAGTATTATTCGGTGGTACAGGGGAATTGTTAACCATAAGACATGATTCGTTTGACCGCAATTCCTTTATGACAGGCTTAACCTTATCAATTGAAAAAGTACTGGAATTGAACCAGTTTGTATATGGCCTTGAAAATATTCTATAAAAGGGGTGTATCAATTGAAAATAGCTTTAATTGCACATGATAAGAAAAAGGAAGATATCATACAATTTGCGACAGCTTATCGTCCTATATTGCAACAACATGAGTTGTTTGCAACAGGTACAACAGGTAAACGTATTATGGAAGCGACAGGGCTCAATATTACCCGATTTCGTTCAGGTCCTTTAGGTGGAGATCAACAAATAGGATCAATGGTCGCTAATAATGAGATGGATATGATAATATTCCTTCGCGATCCGCTTACTGCACAGCCGCATGAGCCTGATGTTTCTGCCTTAATGAGGTTAAGTGATGTGTATCAGGTCCCCTTAGCGACCAACATGGGGACAGCAGAAGTATTAATTAAAGGACTTCAAGAAGGATTTATGGATTGGCGTTTAATACAACATCAAGAAGATTAGAAAGGTTGTGGTCGGATGAAAAAATTAAAAATCGGAATCACATGTTATCCGACTGTTGGAGGTTCTGGTGTTATGGCAACAGAACTCGGAAAAATGCTAGCTGAAAGAGGCCATGAAATACATTTCATTACTTCAAGCATGCCATTTAGATTAAATAAAATGTATTCAAATATTTTTTACCATGAAGTACAAGTCAGCAATTATCCTGTATTTCAATATCCTCCATATGAAATTGCTTTAGCAAGCAAAATGGCAGATGTTATTCAGAGTGAGGGACTTGACGTGCTTCATGTTCACTATGCTATTCCACATGCAGTATGTGCGGCTTTAGCAAGGGATATGGCCGGAGAAGATGTAGGAATCGTCACAACATTGCATGGTACAGACGTTACCGTGTTGGGTTATGACACTGCATTAACAAGTGCTATTAAATACGGCATAGAAAAATCTGATATTGTCACTGCAGTATCCAATTCATTAAAGCAGCAGACATATGAATTAATTGATACTTCTAAACCGATTGAGACCATCTATAATTTTGTAGATGAACGAGAATATAAACCACAAGACTGCACAGTTCTCAAAGAAGAGTATGGGATTCAGGAAGATGAGAAAGTGTTGATTCATGTTTCAAATTTCCGGAAAGTCAAGCATGTGCCGGACGTTATTCAAACATTTTTAAAAGTAAGAGAAAAAATGCCTGCAAAATTGTTATTGGTAGGCGATGGACCAGAGAAGAGCAAGATTATGCATAATATCAAAAAAGGGCCATTTGCTGAAGATATCCTCTTTTTAGGAAAGCAAGAAAACCTATCAGAGCTTTATGCTATAAGTGATTTAAAATTACTTATGTCTGAGAAAGAAGCATTTGGGCTTGTTCTGTTGGAAGCGATGGCTTGTGGCGTGCCAGGCATAGGAACGAATATTGGTGGTATACCAGAAGTCATTTCACATGGCGAAAATGGATATATAGTTGATTTAGCAGATGTAGAAAAAGCTGCAGAATATGCAGTTCAATTGTTGCAAGATGAAGAAAAACACCGTCAATTCAAAGAAAATGCGATTGCAACGGCCCAGCAAAATTTCCATTCTACTCATATTGTGGAACAATATGAAGCGCTTTATGAAAAGGTGGCAAAGAAAAATGTATGAGCAGAAATCCTGGAAAGCAGCCTTTAATGTAATGGAAACATTAATTAACCATGGCTATGAAGCTGTCATTGTAGGTGGTGCTGTAAGGGATTTACTGCGAGGGCATTTGGTACATGATGTAGATGTTGCAACAAATGCACACCCTGAAGAAGTGAAGGCACTTTTTTCTAATACAGCAGATGTTGGGATTGCGCATGGTACCGTGCTGGTCATTCATAAGCTCAGCCCTATTGAAGTAACGACTTACCGTACTGAAGGGCAGTATCAGGATCACAGACGGCCAGATGAAGTGAAGTTTGTCTCATCCCTCTCTGAAGATTTGAAAAGACGCGATTTTACCATTAATGCGATGGCTTTAACCATCCATGAAGAAATCATTGATTTATATGGTGGCAAGGAAGATATGGAACGACATATCATCCGAGCAGTGGGCGAACCAACAAAGCGCTTTAAGGAAGATGCTTTAAGAATGCTCCGCGCCATAAGGTTTAGTGCACAATTAGGGTTCCAGATTGAAATCAATACGTTGGAGGCTATTAAAAAGCAGGCGGAAGACATCTGCTTTATTGCTAAGGAACGCATAAAACAAGAGTTCGATAAAATCTTTATAAGCCGCTATCCGAAAAATGCATTTCTCCATATTTTAAATAGCAGTCTGTCACAATTTCTGCCAGGGGATTATAGCCATTATGAGGCATGGGAATGTTTTAAACCTAACGGAAAATCTGTAAAGGGGTGGGCATTTTTAACTCTCTTACAACCTAATCACGATGCTTCAATATTGTCGCAATTAAAATGTTCGAATAGTGAAAAGAAATATGTTAAAGCAGTAGTTGAAGCATTTCAATTGCTAAATGATGATGGGTGGACTAAAAGGGATTACTTTGACTATGATGTAGATATTTTAGAAACGGCATATGAGTTTGCTTGCCAATTAAACAAGAATGTAAAGGCTCCTGCATCTCAGTATGACATAGTCCAGATCAAAAGTAGCTTAGCGATTCAGTCCCAACAAGAATTGGCAGTGAGTGGACAAGACCTAATAAAGTGGAGCGGTCAAAAAGGTGGGCCTTGGCTAAAAGAAATGCTGGATAGGATTTTAAATGAAATTCTTGAAAATCGGCTGTCTAACAGTACTGAACAGATAAAGGAATGGTTTTTGCGTGAACACACCCATTAAATATGAAATTGTAAAGCGTTTATTCGCTGCAAAAGATAAGCCCATTTCCGGCCAGCAATTGGCAGATGAGCTCCAAATTTCACGTACAGCGGTATGGAAGTATATGAAACAGTTAGAAGAAGAGGGCTATGAGTTTGAAGCAACACGTAAAAAAGGCTATCTATTGCAGAAAAGCCCGGATACTCTTGACCCATCAAAAATAAAAGCATTTTTGGAAACAGAGCGCTTTGGCAGAGAAATTATTTATGAAGAATCGCTAACATCTACGCAAACAATTGCTCATCAGTTAGCACAAGAGGGAGCCCTTGATGGGACATTAGTAATTTGTGAAGAACAGACTGAAGGTAGAGGCAGGCTCATGCGTGAGTGGAAGTCTCAAAAAGGGAAAGGAATCTGGATGAGCATTATTATGCGGCCAGATGTGGCACCTTATCAAGCACCACAATTTACATTGGTGGCTGCAGTCGCTCTTACATATGCTATTTTTGATGTAACAGGCGTTAGCCCTGCCATAAAATGGCCGAATGATTTGCTGATCAATGGCATGAAATGTACAGGGATATTGACTGAAATGCAAGCAGATCCCGATAGAGTTAATGCGATTATTATGGGAATCGGCATAAATGTTAATCACCAGCAAGAAGATTTTGGTGAAGAGATTGCGTCGATTGCTACGTCTTTACGTATATCACTTGGTAAAGAAATTGATCGGGCGGCGCTTGTAGCAAAAATTCTTTATTATATGGAAGCGTTCAGCAAGCAATATGTAGCTGAAGGTTTTGAGAAAATAAAAACATTGTGGGAAAAGAATTCTTGTACAATCGGCAACCGAATTAAAGCAACCACTCTCCGTGAAACATTTATAGGCAAGGCTGTCGGTATAACAAAAGATGGCGTCCTGCAATTGCTGTTAGATGATGGAACTATAAAAGAAATTATCTCAGCTGACATTGAATTAGAAAAATAAATATTGGCAATTGTTATAGAACTTGTTATAGTGAGTCTAGGGCAGTATCCAACTCGGAACTGTACCTCCGAAACGACAGTATTACAATAATTGATCTGCCTTGATCGCCTAGACAGGGACGGAAGAAAACGATTGCTTTACGAAAATTCTGCCCTTCTATCCTTTAAGATAGAAGGGTTTTGTTTTCTTCCTCTTCAAAAAGGAGGAAAAATAATGAAATCGACAACGGATTTTATCAAAATGAAAGAAATGAACGAGAAAATCACAATGATCACGGCCTATGATTATCCCTCAGCACAGCTTGTGGAAAGTAGCAGAGTCGATATGATTTTGGTTGGTGACTCGCTTGGGATGGTAGTCCTAGGCTACGATTCTACAGTCAATGTGACGATGGAAGATATGATCCATCATGGAAAAGCAACACGTAATGGAGCAAGAGATACATTTATCGTAGTTGATATGCCATTTGGCAGTTACCATGGCGATGAAACAGAAACCTTGAAAAATGCAGTACGCCTATTTCAGCAAACAGGTGCAAATGCCTTAAAGGTAGAAGGGGCAGGGATGTTACTCCCTTCTATAAAAAGAATGATTAATGCAGGTATACCAGTTGTGGGACACCTTGGATTGCAGCCGCAGTCTGCTGCTATTTTAGGTGGATTTAAAGTACAAGGCAAAAATGCTGAAGCAGCCAAAAAATTAATCCAAGATGCCAAAGCCTTAGAGGAGGCGGGAGCATTTGCTCTCGTTTTGGAATGTGTACCGCATCAATTAGCTGAAATTGTTACGCAAGAATTACGCATACCGACAATCGGAATTGGGGCTGGACGCGATGTCGATGGGCAAGTGCTTGTTTATCATGATGTATTAAGATATGGCAATCATCATTTGCCAAAGTTCGTAGAAACTTATGCAGATGTTGCTTTAGAAATAAGCAAGGGTATCACGTCATTTTGCAATGCTGTAAAAAACAATGAATTTCCGACTCCAAAACATCAATTTACTATGTCTGAAGAGACGATAGATGAATTGTATGGAGGCATAAAAAGATGAAAGTAATATCAACAGTTGCAGGATTGCAAGAAGAGCTAAAAGAGTTTCACTCTGCCCATAAAAGCGTCGCATTAGTTCCAACGATGGGGTATTTGCATGAGGGGCATATATCACTGATTGATGCAGCAAGAAGAGATAATGAAATAGTGGTGTTGAGTGATTTTGTAAACCCTACTCAATTCGGTCCCAATGAAGATTACGAAAACTATCCTAGGGATCTGGATAGGGATCGAGAAATAGCAGAGAAGGCTGGAGTAGATTATTTATTTGCTCCTTCAGTGGAAGAGATGTATGGAACAGATGGCGGAATTCAATTTGCTGCAGGGCCTGCTACATCTATATTATGCGGAGCGAGCAGACCGGGCCATTTTAATGGAGTATTGCAAATTGTAACGAAGTTGTTCCATATTGTGCAACCAACAAATGCATATTTTGGTCAGAAAGATGCACAACAGTTAGCGCTGATTGAAATGCTGGCAAGGGATTACTTTTTCCCTGTTACAATATGCAGTGTGCCGATTGTGCGAGAAGAAGACGGCCTAGCCAAAAGCTCTCGTAACGTTTTTTTAACAAGTGAGGAAAGAAAAGAAGCCCCTAACATTCAACAAGCGTTACTTTTGGCAAAGCAAGATTTCTTGCAACATTCAGATAAAAAACAAGCCATTGAAACAGCAAAAGAATACATCCATGCTAATACAAGCGGCCGGATTGATTATATAGAAGTCTGGAGCTATCCGGATTTGCAGGAAGTACAGGCGAATACGGAAAAATTAATCGTCGCTGCTGCTGTTTATTTTTCAGAAGTACGTTTAATTGATAATATTCTTTTTTCTACTGAGGAGATATAAAAAATGTTAAAAATGATGATGACATCTAAATTACACCGTGCAACAGTGACACAAGCTGATCTGAATTATGTCGGCAGCATCACAGTTGACGAAGATTTATTGGAAGCAGTCGGCATTTTGCCAAACGAAAAAGTACAAATTGTAAATAACAATAACGGGGCTCGTTTTGAAACGTATACTATTGCTGGAGAGCGTGGTTCAGGAGTTATATGCTTAAACGGTGCTGCTGCTAGGCTTGTGCAACCGGGAGATATAGTCATTATTATCGCTTATAGCTATATGACAGCAGAAGAAGCTTTGAATCATAAACCAGCAGTTGCCATTTTAAATGAGCACAATCAGATTAAACAAATGCTTCAGCATGAACCAGAAGCTACGGTTATCGTTTAATATATAAAGAGGATCGGATAAAACAAAATTCGTCCCTTTCAAAACAAAATAATCATAATTTATAGTATAAATTTGAATTCAAAGATAAATAAAAACCGAACAAGTGTGATAATAATCGCACTATAGTTCGGTTTTTTATATGCTATTCCATTTTCGTTTTATCACTTGTTACGACCAAAGTAGATTAAAAGCCCATTTACAACACCTTCTGCAACGGTTTCACGGAAATCATCTGTGTTCACAAGCTTGACGTCATCCTTATTGGAAACAAAACCAAGCTCTAAGAGAATAGATACAACCGAGTTCACGCGTGTTACTTGAAGACTTTTATCTTTAAGCGCGCTATTGTTTGCTTTCCGAATATTATAATTCGGATATTCATCTTTTATGGCTTTCGTAATTTCATCGTTAATTATTTTTGCAAAGTTATAGCTAGAAACCTTAGCAGATGATGTATAGTAGCTTTCATAACCACTTGCTGCTGCAGGACCAGAATTATGATGAACACTGATAAAGGCATTGGCTCCAACCTTTGCAGCATAGAACGAACGTTGATCCAGTGTCAAAAATTCATTATCACTATTACGTGTCATAGAAACTGTACCACCGACTGATTGGATTGCGTCTCTGACAGCTTGTGCTGCATAAAGATTCAATGTTTTTTCATAGACTCCATTGCCGACAGCGCCGGAATCTTGTTTACCGTGGCCTGCATCTACTACAATTTTCAACCCTGTTAGCGAGCCTTTTAAAGGATTCGATACAGAAGTTGTTGGTTTTTTTGTTGTAATGGTACTAGAGCTAGTATTCGCTGAGATCCAGCCTTTTTGTTTTGAGTTATATTGAACTTGTACCCAATTGTTGCTTGAAATACGTAAGATTTTAAAGTAATTGCCTTTTGAAGCTTTTCCTAATGTAGGTGCTACTGTAGAAGGCAGTGAACGAATATTCAATGTATCAGCTTTCATTACGAAGTAAGAAGTCTTAGATGGTATGCTTGATGTATATGAAATGTTTTCTATCGAAGCAAAGCCATAATATGTGCTCCCGTTAATCCATCCTTCTACATCGTTATATTTTACATAAATCCACCCGTTACTAGCTTGCTTTAAGATTTGTACCTTAGTTTCGAAGGGGATAGTTTGTCCAAGTGACTTTGCGTTCACACTATAACTGTTACGCATCGTGAGTCCTGTTGGTTCTGTAATATAGTAGTAGGTTGTTTGTTCAGGCACAACAATTGTAACGGAATTTGTAATTGGTTCTTTCTTTTGCTGTTTGCCGTATTTTGAAAGTACCCATCCTTTTTTTCCTGTTTTATAAGTAACCTCAATCCACCCATTGCTGGCAATTCGTGAAATTAAAAGAGATTCATTCTTTTTTACATATGTGAGCAGCTTGGAATCGGCATAAGGTTCAGCGCGTACAGATAAAGAATTTGCTGTCACCGCGAAATAATAATTGGCTGCAGCTGCTGTCATAGAAGGTTTAGTAGAAACAGTTACATAAGCAGCGTTTACCCACCCAGTAATAGATCCTTTACTAATTTGTACCCAATCGCCTTTTTTAGCCTTATAGGTTGCACTTTCTCCCTTTTGCATTTTTCCAACTATTTTCGAAGAAGTAGTGTTGCTTTTGCGAATGTTTAGGTCATTTGTTTTGGATAAAACTACTTTTGTTGTGTTGCTAAGAGGCTGTAGTGTCTGCTTGACCACTTTTAAATAAGTAGCTGAAGCCCAACCTGTTTGATTTTTGTACTTTACTTTATACCATGAACCCTTTTTTGCTAACTTGGTGACAACAGTATTTTTTTTGATGCTAAAAAGGACACGTGATTTAGACGTAGTTGGTGCATTTCGTACATTTAAAGCATTCGCTGTCACCTTCAATTTCACTGTAGCAGCTTCTGCTTTTGGTACGACTGCAAATAATGAAAACACTAGCAATAAGCAAAGTGTGACAATGGTCGCTTTCTTTCGATTATTAGTATCCATGTTTTTCCTCCTTTTCTACATTGTAAGATGAAAAGTCATAAAAAACTACAACTTTTTTGATAGTTTAATAAAAAATTTTTCCTTTATTCCACATCTTTCGGGAAAACTTCATAAATACAGCTTTTAAATTTTGTTAAAATTTTGATGATAAAAAAATATAAAATATACAAGAAAACCTAGATCAAACAAAGATAGAGCAATAGTTGACATATTCCTTAGAAATGATATTATAGGTATTATCTAAAAAATTGATCGCCAAAGACCAAGAAAGTAACAATCAGCAAGTACTTTTTAGAGAGGAAAAAGCCGTGGCTGCAAGCTTTTCCATTGTACTGATTTGTGAATAACACTTGAGAGGCTTTTCTTCGAACGGACATTGTTCTAGTAGGGGGAAACGGTATCGGCCGTTATCCGATTTGAGAGGATTTAGTCATTATACTAGATCAACTAGGGTGGAACCGCGGAAGCTATAGAGCTCTCGTCCCTTGCATTTATGCAAGGGGCGAGGGCCTTTTTTGTTAGGATTAAGTACTAGTTGATCTTTTTTAAAATAGAAAGGAGTTCTACTATGAATTTTAAAGTTCCTAGAGGTACGCAGGATTTATTGCCTGGTGTGACAGAAAAATGGCAAAAAGTTGAGGAGATTATCCGTGAGCTATGTCATCTTTACCGCTATCCAGAAATCCGCACACCAATTTTTGAAAGTACTGAATTGTATACGCGTAGCGTAGGTGACACCACCGATATCGTACAAAAGGAAATGTATACGTTTAAAGATAGAGGAGATCGTTCATTAACACTGCGCCCAGAAGGTACTGCAGGCGTTGTTAGATCATATGTAGAACATAAAATGTTTGGTCAGCCAGATCAGCCGATTAAGCTATCTTATTTAGGGCCAATGTTCCGTTATGAACGCCAACAAGCTGGCCGTTATCGTCAATTTGTTCAATTTGGTGTAGAAGCAATTGGAAGCAAAGACCCCGCTATTGATGCAGAAGTAATTTCCCTAGCTATGAATATTTATAGCAGTGTAGGCCTTCAAGATGTGAAGCTTGTCATCAATTCACTTGGGGATCAAGAGGTACGCGCAAATCACAGAGAAGCTCTAGTCAATCATTTTAAGCCACATATTGATGAATTCTGCCAAGATTGCCAATCGCGTTTAGAAAAAAATCCTCTACGCATTTTAGATTGTAAGGTGGATCACGGTCACCCATTAATGGCGACAGCTCCAGCATTGACAGATTATTTAAACGAAGAATCTGCGAATTACTTCAATAAAGTAAAACAGTATTTAGATGTCTTAGGCATCTCTTATGAAGTGGATCCTAACCTAGTACGTGGATTAGACTATTACAATCACACAGCATTTGAAATTATGAGTACGTCAAAAGGCTTTGGTTCCATCACAACATTATGCGGTGGCGGAAGATACAACGGTTTAGTAGAAGAAATTGGTGGACCTGAGTCACCAGGCATTGGTTTTGGTATGAGTATTGAACGCTTGCTACTAGCATTGGAAGCAGAAGGCAAAGAGCTGGATATTGAAGACCAGTTAGATATGTATATTGTTGCTATGGATGAAGATGCAAAGTTAAAAGCGGTTGAGCTAGCTAGCTCATTCCGAGCAAAAGGCATTTCAACAGAGCTTGATTACACGGACCGCAAAATGAAAGCCCAAATGAAGTCAGCCGACCGAAAACAGGCTACATGGGTTATCGTGCTAGGGGAAACAGAATTAGCAGAACAACAAGTGGCTGTAAAACATATGGCTACAGGCGATCAAGAGAAAGTGCCGTTCTTCGACTTAGTAGAATATTTAACAAAACAGAAGCAGAAGCAAATGGAGGAAAAGTAAAGATGGCTATAAGAACACATGAATGTGGTATTTTACGCGGCGAACATGCAGGTGAGCGCGTGGTTTTAAAAGGGTGGGTACAACGCCGAAGAGATTTTGGCGGTTTGATTTTTATTGACTTGCGCGACCGCTCAGGGATTGTACAAATCGTATTTACCCCAGAAAACTCACAAGAAGCGCTTGATTTAGCCGATAGCTTCCGTACAGAATATGTAATCGAAGTGGAAGGCGAGGTAAAACGCCGTGCAGATGATATGATTAATCCGAATATGGAAACAGGTATGGTTGAAGTTTATGTAGACAAAGTAGAATTAATTAATAAAGCCAAAACAACGCCATTCCAAATTGAGGACCGTATTGTAGTAAATGAGGATTTGCGTCTGAAATATCGTTATTTAGATTTGCGCCGTCCTGTAATGTATAACACATTTAAAATGCGTTCAGACGTAACAAAAGTCATCCGTAACTTCCTGCAAGATGAAGGTTTCTTAGAAGTGGAAACACCAATTCTGACAAAATCTACTCCAGAAGGCGCACGTGACTATCTTGTACCGTCTCGCGTTCATGAAGGTGAATTTTATGCATTGCCTCAATCACCTCAATTGTTCAAACAATTGTTGATGGTATCTGGTTTTGAAAAGTACTTCCAAATTGCTCGTTGCTTCCGTGATGAAGACTTGCGTGCTGACAGACAGCCTGAATTTACGCAAATAGACTTGGAAATGAGTTTCATGACGCAAGAGGAAATTTTAGACTTAAATGAACGATTGATTCAAAAAGTAATGAAAGATATTAAGGATATTGAGATCCCACGTCCATTCCAACGCATGAAATATGACGAAGCAATGGCTCGCTATGGCTCTGATAAGCCGGATGTCCGTTTTGGTTTAGAGTTAATCCAACTTTCTGATGTGGTAGAAGGCTGTAACTTCAAAGTATTTGCTCAAACAGTTGAAGCCGGCAATGAAGTTAAAGGCTTGAACATTAAAGGTGCCAACGACAAATATTCTCGTAAAGACTTAGACGAATTGACAAAATACGTTGGCCGCTACGGAGCAAAAGGCTTAGCATGGATGAAAGTAACAGAAGAAGGGTTAACAGGCCCAATCGGCAAGTTCTTCCAAGATGAATTTGGCCAAAAACTAATGGAACGCATGGGTGCAGAGCCAGGTGATACGCTAGTATTTGTAGCAGATAAACGTTCAGTTGTTGCAGATTCACTTGGTGCACTTCGTAAGAAATTAGGAAAAGATTTAGGTCTAATTGATGAATCTCAATTTGCATTCCTTTGGATCACTGATTGGCCGCTGCTAGAGTACTCAGAAGAAGAAGGACGCTATACAGCAGCACACCATCCATTCACACGCCCATTTGAAGAAGACCTTGAAAAAATGGAAACAGCTCCAGGTCAAGTACGTGCCCAAGCATATGATATCGTTCTTAATGGATACGAATTGGGTGGTGGTTCATTACGTATTTACGAAAAAGAATTACAAGAAAAAATGTTCGAAGTGCTTGGTTTTACAAAAGAACAAGCGAATGAACAGTTTGGTTTCCTAATGGATGCATTTGAATACGGCGTTCCTCCACATGGCGGGATTGCCTTCGGCTTAGACCGTTTGGTAATGTTGTTGGCTGGCCGAGATAATCTACGTGATACTATTGCGTTCCCTAAAACAGCATCTGCTAGCGATTTAATGACCGAAGCGCCAAGTGAAGTATCAGAGGCGCAACTGGATGAACTTCATATTAAAACAAAAACACTTGCTGACGAATTGTAATTAAAAGCTAATAGTGCTGAAAAAGAGATCGAGAAAAATTTCTCGATTCTCTTTTTTTTATGTTTATCTCGTGTGTGACAGTGGTATATATTCTTATCTTACAAGATTTAATATTACTATCAGCCCGATTCAAGGTTGATGAGAATTAAGTCATAGAAATGTAAGAAGCACGAATGAAAGATTAATAATTAAAGAGTAAAAACTTTTATTTTGATTTTTCAAAACTTTCGTGTTAATATGTATTTAACAACAAATCCTGAGGTGTTCGTTGAAGCTCATATCGTCTTGACCGAACATATCGTCTTTGGGAGTTGCTCATTTTGGAATGGCAAACATGCCCTTTACTTTGTAGGGGGACTTTTAAAGTTTCGAATACGACACCCACCTGCTAGAGTGCGGGTTCAAGGCTATTTGCATTACTCGACGGCACAATCGGGATTTGTTCATATTGTAAGATTGATAACCTGTGATTCTCTGAGAATTAGAGGATTTTTTTATGCAATTTAATGCTAGAAATACGTGATAATTTTTTTTAAAACCGGCAATATTTTATAGCAAAAGAGGGTATATCTTCTGGAGGAAAATAATACTTTATTAATGTATGAAAACGCTTTATACTAATTGGTATAGACAACTATACCAAAACAAAGGAGAGTGTATTGAAATGTTAGGTTTCTTGCAAAAGATTGGTAAATCGCTAATGTTCCCGATTGCAACCATGCCTGCAGCTGCATTGCTTGTTCGTCTTGGCTCGCCTGATATGATTGGGAGTAGCCATGTGAAATTTATTCAAATTGTCGCCAAGGTTATGGAAGCATCAGGTAATGCAATAATTGGTAATCTCCCAATTATTTTTGCTATTGGTATTGCGATGGGATTTGCTTTTGACAACAATGGGGGTGCAGCGTTAGCTGGTGCGATAGCCTATTTAGTTTTATCAGGGGTACTTGAAAAAATAGATAAAGATTTGAATATGGGTGTTTTCGGAGGGCTTGTTTCGGGTATTGTCGCAGGACTTTTATATAATAAATTTTATAATGTAAAGTTTCCTGAGTGGCTTTCATTCTTTGGCGGCAAACGATTTGTCCCCATAATAACCTCGATCACTATGGCTATAATTGCCGCGTTGCTTGCTTATATTTGGGGACCAATTCAAGGAGTTATTGATTCTACAGGTAACTGGATTATCGGAGCAGGCGCAATTGGTTATGGGGTTTACGGTTTCTTAAACCGTTTGTTACTTCCGATTGGTTTGCATCATGTAATCAATACAATAGTATGGTTTGACTTTGGTAAATTTACGGATGCTGCGGGTAAAGTAGTAAAAGGAGATATTCCTCGTTTCTTAGCGGGAGATCCAGCAGCAGGACTCTTCCAAGCTGGTTTCTTCCCGATTATGATGTTTGGTTTGCCAGCAGCTTGTTTAGCTATGTACTTTGCAGCTAAAAAAGAGAAACGCGCTATTGTGGGCGGCATGTTCCTGTCAATCGCCTTAACAGCTTTTGTCACAGGGGTGACAGAACCAATCGAATTTACATTTATGTTCTTATCTCCAGTTTTATATGCAGTGCACGCTGTATTAACGGGTATCTCTTTAATGATAGCGGCTGCATTAAATATTCATGATGGTTTTGGTTTCTCTGCCGGTCTAATAGATTATTTATTGAATCTCGGTATCGCACAAAAACCTTTCTTGCTTATACCTCTTGGTTTAGCATTTGGTGCTATCTATTTTGTAATTTTCTATTTCTTAATAACAAAATTCAATTTAAAAACGCCAGGCCGTGAAGATGACGAGGATGAGGAAACAGAAACAATGCAAGGAACAGAAGATGAAGTACTTGACGCAAAAGCTTATCATACAATTGAAGCGCTAGGCGGCAAGGAAAACATCGTGCAAGTCGATCACTGTACGACACGCCTTCGTTTAACTGTAAAAGATGCGGGTTTGGCGAACGAAAAAGAATTGAAAAAATATGGTGCACGTGGTGTTATGCGCATCAGTAAAACAAACTTGCAAGTCATCATTGGTACGTCTGTAGAATTTTTGGCAGACGCAATGAAAAAACGCATCGCCAAAGGAAATCCAGCTCCCAAAAATGTAATAAGTGAAGCAGCATTGGAAGAGACAGATGTTACACATACGAACTTATTGCCGGAAGACTTTGTTATGCCGATAACAGGTGATGTAATTCCACTTTCAGAAGTACCTGACCAAGCATTTGCATCTGGCATGATGGGACCTGGTTTCGGTATTTTGCCAAAAGATGGTGTTATACAATCACCTGTTGACGGGAAAGTTATGATGATCTTCCCGACAAAACATGCAATCGGCCTTGTAACGGATACAGGAATTGAAATTTTAATCCATATCGGCCTTGATACGGTAAAATTAAATGGTAAAGGCTTTGAGGTGCTAGTAAAACAAGATCAGCTTATTCAACGCGGGGATGATTTAATCAAAGTTGACTGGGCATATGTTAAAGAAAATGCTCCATCCATTGCGACACCTGTAATCTTTACAAACTCACAAGATAAAAGCGTGAAGCTTGAAAAAACAGGCTACCAACGTAGTGGAACATCAAATATCATCAGATTAGAAGAATAAAATTTAAGTCAGGTATAACAACAGATTAATGAATGTTGTAGCTTTAATAAAAGTGAAATCAGCTAAAACACTACAGTCCAGAAAGCTTGGGTCTAAATGTGGAATAGAAGCTGATTTCACTTCATTCCAATCAAAAAGTGTTTTAAAGCTATGTAACATTATATTTAAAGTTTTCTGTTAGACACCTGGATTTTCTTTAGGAGATGTTAAATTTGAAGCAAACATGCCTGATAAAAAATGTAACCATTGTAAATGCCGATGAACGTATGGACAATTATGACGTATATATAAAAGATGGGGTTATTCAACACATCGGCCGTTTGATAGAGATAGAAGCAGATGAAGTGATAGATGGCGTTAACCAATATCTTCTTCCTGGATTTATAGATATGCATATACATGGATCAGCTGGTAGTGATGCAATGGATGCTACGCCAGAATCGCTTCATATAATGGGGAAATCCCTGCTGAAAGAGGGGACAACCAGTTTTCTTGCAACTACCATGACTCAATCGATTGACAAGATAGAAGAAGCACTAAAAAATTTAGCTGTTTTTCAAAGTGGGAAAGATGAAGCCGAAATGGTCGGCGTTCACCTGGAAGGTCCGTTTGTTTCGAAAAAACGCGCGGGTGCACAGCCGCTCGAGCATATTATTCCACCCCAATTATCATTATTCCAACGGTTTCAAGAACTTAGCGGATACCGGATTAAAGAAGTAACTGTAGCACCAGAAACAGATGGCGGATTTGAATTTGTAGAAAATGTCGCAAAGACAGGCGTTGTAGTTTCTATCGGTCATTCAGATGCAACTTTTGAAGAAGTGCAAAAAGCAGTAGTTCTTGGCGTGAAACAAGGAACGCATCTTTATAATCAAATGCGACCCTTCCATCATAGGGATCCAGGCGTGGTAGGAGGTACATTGCTTCTGCCTGAAATTCAATCAGAGATCATTGTCGATTTCATTCACTCACATCAGGAATCAGTTAAGCTTGCTTATCAAATGAAAGGCGCCGATCATATTATTTTAATTACCGACGCAATGAGAGCGAAAGGCTTACCCTATGGTGACTACGATTTAGGTGGGCAGCTTGTACATGTCACAGAGAGTGGCGCTCATTTAGAGAATGGCGCCTTGGCTGGCTCCGTATTAAAAATGGATCAAGCTCTTAGAAATATGAAAGAAGCAACCAACTGTACACTTCAGGAACTTGTCGCTATGACTTCCTTCAATTCGGCAAAGCAATTGAATTTGACTGGCAAGGGAAGAATCAAAGAACATTATGACGCCGATCTCGTTATATTGGATAAAGACTTAAAGGTTCAAAAGACGATTAAAAAAGGCAACGTCATTGAAAATCTGTAGTGTAAGTTCATTAATTTAAAGGTGTTGAATAGATTTGGTTGATCGGAATTCGCATGTGCCTATATATATACAGATTGAAGATATCATCAAAGAAAAGATAGCGGTTGGCGAGTACATTAAAGGATCTTCTATACCTTCCGAAAGGGAGCTGTCTGAGACATACAATGTCAGCAGGATGACAGTGAGGCAAGCGATTACAGGATTAGTTAATAGTGGTTTGCTATATAGGGAAAAAGGGAGAGGCACTTTTGTGGCTGATCCTAAATTTGAACAGCCGCTCAATGGCTTGACCGGTTTTACGGAGGATATGATCGCAAGAGGTATGGAGCCGAGCAGTGATATTGTACTGTTTGAGAAACAATTACCTTCTTTTGAAATAAAGCAAGATTTAGGTTTAAACGATGAAGATGAGGTATACTTTATAGTGCGTATTCGAAATGCGGACCATCTTCCCATGGCTATTGAAAGGACGTATATACCTGTTAAACTTGTCCCAAACTTAAGCAAAGATCAGCTAAGTGGATCTCTCTATCAATTGATTGAGCAGGAATATGGACTAGACATTCACAATGCCACACAGCAGATGGAAGCCGCTATTGTTTCAAAAGAGGATGCAAAATATCTAAACGTTGGGCAAAAAGCAGTTGTTTTGATTATCAAAAGAACAAGTTATTTATCGAACGGAAGGCCGTTTGAACTTGTGCGCAGCGTGTATCGCGCAGACCGTTATAAGTTTATAAGCGAGATTACGAGGTGACACATGAACAATTATTTTGCTGAAGTCACGCATCTTTTAAAAGATGTATATGAAAAGGAAATGCCTGCCATAAAACAAGCAGCGATGCTAATTGCAGAGAGCGTGAACAAAGGGGGCATTTTACAGTTATTTGGCTGTGGACATTCTCACCTTCTGGCTCAAGAAGCATTTTATAGGGCAGGCGGATTGGTTCCTGCCAAACCAATTAGTATAGAACCCCTTATGCTTCACAGTGGTGCGCTCACTTCTTCTAAAAATGAAAAAGATTCAAATTTTGTTGAAAAGCATATAGAAAGTTTTGATTTTCACGATGGAGATGTCCTTCTTATTATTTCTACATCTGGGCGAAATGCTGTTCCAATTGACGTTGCACTTTTAGCAAAAAAGTTAAAAATCACCACCATTTCGCTTCAGTCTCTTAACTATTCAAGGGAATCTTCAAGGCACCTTTCACACAAGCGGCTTGAGGATGTAGTAGATGTGATAATAGATACACATGTGCCTGTTGGCGATGGCGTCCTTTATAGAGGCGATCTGCAATATGGTCCTGTCTCTACAACCATCGGTTCTTGCATGTTGAATGCTTTGATAAGTGAAGTGGTGGAGATTATTATGGAAAAAGAGGAGCGCGCTCCAGTATTTTCTAGTGCAAATGTAGATAAAGCAGGAAAGAATAATGAAGCTTTGATAGAAAAATATCAAAAGCGGGTCAATTTTAATTAACTCTTGGAGGTATTTACAATGGAAAAGAAATTTAACATTACTGCATCAGAAGGTTTACATGCAAGACCATGTACAGTTTTAGTACAAGCTGTAACACCATTCTCATCAGAGGTTCAACTTACGTATAATGACAGAACGGTAAACCTTAAATCAATTATGGGTGTGATGTCACTGGGCATTCCTTCAGGAGCAGAGATTTTAGTATCTGCGGAAGGAAGCGATGCAGAAGAAGCTTTAAACAAAGTCAAAAATGTTCTTTCTACAGAAGGAATTGGTGAAGAATGCTAGAAATGAAGGGGATTGCCGTATCAAACGGTATTGCCATTGCTAAAGCGTATTGTTTAGTAGAACCAGACTTGTCATTTGAAAAAGTCACCGTCAGCGATTCAGAAGCAGAAAAAAAGCGTCTAAAAAATGCTGTAGCCGAAGCTAAAAAGGATTTAGAAGGAATCAAAGCAGAAGCTGAAAGGAAATTTGGACCTGATAAAGCAGCCATTTTCCAAGCACATTTGCTAGTATTAGAGGATCCTGAAATGCTCGGTATGATTGATGGGAAGATCGATGAAGGTACGAATGCCGAAGCTGCTCTCCATGAGGTATCAACTACATTTATCGAGATGTTTGAGGTAATGGAGAATGCTTACATGAAAGAAAGAGCGGCAGATATACGAGATGTGTCAAAGCGTTTGTTGTCAAAATTATTGAATGTAGAGATACCAGATTACAGCCATTTAAATGAAGATGTAATCATAATTGCAAATGACCTTACACCATCTATGACGGCTCAACTCGATAAAACACATGTTAAAGGATTTGTGACAGATATCGGTGGTAGAACCTCCCATTCAGCAATTCTTGCTAGAACAATGGAAATACCAGCGGTTGTTGGCGCCAAAACAGCGACAAAAGATATCCAACAAGGAGCATTAGTCATTGTAGATGGTTTAAAAGGCGATGTTATAGTAGATGCAGAGCCGGAGATAGTTGGTACATACCAAGCGGCTCAAAAAGCTTATCTTGAAGAACGTGCATACTTTGAGCAGTTTAAGGGCGAGCCAAGCATAAGTAGAGACGGACACCATGTTGAAATCGCTGGGAATATCGGTAAGCCTGAAGATGCAGATATTGTATTAGAAAATGGCGGAGACGGCGTAGGTTTATTCCGAACAGAATTTTTATATATGGACCGCACCGATTTGCCATCTGAAGAAGAACAATTTGTTTCTTATAAATCTGTTCTTGAAAAGATGAAAGGAAAGCCAACAGTAGTTCGGACGTTAGATATTGGTGGCGACAAGAAGCTTCCGTATTTGAAAATGGAAGAGGAAATGAATCCTTTCTTAGGCCACCGTGCCATTCGCCTTTGTTTAGATGATACAGCATTGTTCCGAACGCAGCTCCGTGCATTGCTTCGTGCAAGCATTTATGGCAATTTAAAAATTATGTTTCCTATGATCGCAACACTTGATGAATTTAGAGAAGCGAAAGCCATTCTAGAGGATGTGAAAAAGGAGCTTGTAACCGAAGGCAAAGAAGTAAGCGATACCATTGAAGTCGGTATGATGGTTGAAATACCTTCTACTGCTGTTATGGCCGATTTATTCGCGAAGGAAGCAGACTTTCTTTCTATAGGCACAAATGATTTAATTCAATACACACTTGCAGCAGATAGGATGAATGAAAAAGTTTCTTATTTGTATCAACCGTATAATCCTGCTATTTTGCGTCTTGTGAAAAGTGTCATTGACGGCGCTCATAAAGAAGGCAAATGGGTAGGTATGTGTGGCGAAATGGCAGGCGATGAGATAGCAATTCCTATTTTGCTTGCAATGGGGCTAGATGAATTCTCAATGAGTGCATCTTCAATACTTAGGGCACGTGCACAAATCGCCAAATCTTCAAAAGAAGATTTAGAAAAGCATATAGAAAAGATTCTGCAACTTTCCTCCAATAAAGAAGTTTCAAGCTATGTAACACAATATTTAATGAAGGAAACTAAATAGAAAAGGGAAGTGACCAGTTGGCTATTCAATTAGAAACCGTGAAGGACCTAGATCAATTATATACTCGAGCTTTTCAATTAATTGAGGAGCAGAAAGACAATGGAGCTAAAACTTTCGGACTTGCAACTGGAGGAACAATGCTTCCTTTATACGAACGTATCCGAAATAGCTCAATTGACTTCTCTAACTGTGAGAGTGTAAATTTGGATGAATACGTTGGATTACCAAAAGAACATCCTGAAAGCTACCTTTCTTTTATGACGCAACAATTGTTTAAAGAGAAGCCTTTCAAAAATTCTCATTTACCTAATGGAGAAGCTACAAATCCAGAATTAGAAGCAAAGCGATATGAGGAGCTTTTACAATCCCTAACTCTTGATTTTCAATTATTAGGCGTAGGTGAAAATGGACATATCGGTTTCAATGAACCGGGTACTTCTTTTGACAGTGAAACCCATGTCGTAGATTTGACACCTTCTACAAGAACAGCTAATGCACGATTTTTTGAATCAATTGATGAAGTTCCTGAAAAAGCGATTACAATGGGTATAAAATCCATTATGAGGGCGAAATACATCCTTTTAATCGCAGTGGGAGAGAAAAAAAGAGATGCGATCAAATCTTTAATCGATGGGAATATGACTGAAGAGGTGCCAGTAACCGTCTTAAACAATCATTCAAACGTGATTGTTTTGACAGATTTGGATTTCTAGATAAAGAGAAGGCCTAGATTCTAAGGCCTTCTTTTTTATCAAGAGTCTATTTTCAATTACATTTTCATGCTATAATTTGTTTTGTTTATCTTAGTAAGTTACTTGGTTTACTTAAGTAGAAGGAGTGCGATATCATGTTGCATCAATTTTCAAGAAATGAATTAGCTATTGGCCAAGAAGGCTTGGACAAGCTTAAAAATACGACTGTTGCCATCTTAGGAGTCGGCGGTGTGGGATCTTTTGCTGCAGAAGCATGTGCAAGAAGCGGAGTAGGTCGTATTATTTTAGTGGACAAAGATGATGTAGATATTACCAATATTAATCGCCAATTAGTCGCATATCTATCGACAATCGGCAAATCCAAATCAGCAGTTATGAAAGAAAGAATAGCCGACATCAACCCTGAGTGTGAAGTAATTGACCTTCATATGTTTTATACTGAAGAAACATACGAAGAATTCTTTAGCTATCAGCCAGACTATGTCATAGATGCTTCAGATACGGTCAAATACAAAATCCATATGATTAAAGAATGTCTAAAACGCAAAATCAAAATCATTTCAAGTATGGGAGCAGCTAACAAAACTGATCCGACACGTTTCAAAATTGCAGATATTTCTAAGACGCATACTGATCCACTTGCAAAAGTGATTCGCTTAAAATTGCGAAAAGAAGGTATTAAAAAAGGCGTTCCGGTTATTTTCTCTGATGAGAGCCCAATTGTAATACGACAAGATGTAGCTCAAACAGTTGGTAATCCAGACGCAGAGATTCGGAAAGCTAAAATGCCGCCTTCATCCAATGCGTTTGCCCCATCTACAGCAGGACTCTTTGCAGCTAGCTGGGTCATTAATGATATTCTAAAAGACATTAAAATACAACGTGTTCGTGACTAATTGTAGCCGTATTCGCATGTACTGTGCGAATGCGGTTTTTTTAATATTTTAGGACATAAGTTTTCTAAAAAAAGAAATATAAGGATGTTATAGGAAATTATATGATAAGATAGATGTGTATAGTGCTAGGAGCTAAAAAATCTCAATATTAATGAAGACAATTAGTTTTCAAAAATTTTTCAGTGGTACTGCACTTAAATAGTTAAATAAATGAATACTTTATGCTGTACTAAACGTATATGTAATATGTTCGGAAAATTTTTATAAAAGGAGACAGCTATGGCTTTAAAAATTGATCATGTCACGAAGAAGTATCAAAATTTCACTGCGGTTAACCAGCTTTCATTTACGATTGAAAAAGGAGAGATATTCGGTTTGATCGGGCAAAATGGAGCGGGTAAGACAACTACTTTTCGTATGATTCTTGATTTACAGGAAACGACGGAAGGGAACATCTCCTGGAATGATATACCTATCAATAAAGTAAACAGAGATGTCCTGGGCTATTTACCGGAAGAGCGAGGAATATTTCCATCAATGACCGTTGAAGACCAGCTTTATTTCTTTGGTGTTTTGCGTGGTAGGGGCAAAAAAGATTTAAAACAGGATGTAGATTATTGGATTGAACGTTTTGAACTAGTCGACAAAAGAAAGGCGAAAGCTGAGACCTTGTCAAAAGGGAATCAACAAAAAGTGCAGTTGATTGCAAGCTTTATCCACCAGCCTGAATTTTTAATCCTTGATGAACCTTTTAGTGGTCTGGATCCTGTAAATCGTGAGCTTTTGATGGATGCCATTCTCTATTTAAAAGAAAAAGGAACCACAATTTTATTTTCTAGTCACCAAATGGCTAATGTTGAAGAGCTCTGTGACCATTTGTGCATATTAAAAAGAGGCGTTTCGCTTTTCACTGGTAGTTTAAAAGACTTAAAAGAACAATATGGTAAAAAGAAATTAAGCATTCGAACAGATTTAACAGAAAAAGAGTTACATACATTAGAAGGCGTAACAAACGTTAAAAAAACAAGAGATGGATATACACTTACACTGGAAGACGAAACGTACGGGAAACAGCTATTTGAACAAATTAGTAGAGGACAATATATGGATAAATTTAGCATGGATTATTTAACTCTTGATGAAATTTTCAAAGATTTGGTAGGTGGTATAGTTGTCTAAGTTTTGGATTTTAGTTACACAGCTTTATAAACAAAAAATTAAAACGAAATCATTTATTCTATCTATTCTTTTGTATGTTGCCGTTATTAGTTGTGTAATGTTCTGGTCTGATATTAAGGCTGCATTATTTTCTGAAGAGCCTGTAAAAATTGCGATGGTCAATGAGACAGAACAGGATTTCAAGCCATTGTTTAAATCGGATAAAGACATGAAATTTAATTTTACAGATCAATCAAGGGCTGAGGTCGAAAAGAAAGTAAAGAATGGAAAGTACGACGCAGCTGTTTTTCTTACAAGCAAGAATAAACAAATGGAAGCAGAAATAGCGACATTCGAACCGCTTGAATATAACGATCAAACCGCTTTGTCAGGGATGATTCAATATGCTGGCAGAATTTATGCCGTACAACAGTTGAATCTGACAAGCGATCAGGCTGCACAGATTCTTGATGCCAATACAACGATTATCTCTAAAAACTTAGATAAACAAAAAGGCACAGGTAAAAGTGAAGATGAAAAATCTGCCGGGATCGGTGTTTCTATTTTAATCGGTTCCATTGTCTATTCTTTTGTTATTTCATTCTTATCGATGATAACCACCGATGTCGCATCTGAAAAAGGATCGCGTGTGCTTGAAGTAATGCTTGCAAGTATAAAGCCTTCCACGCACTTCTTGGCGAAAATTACCGGAACATATTTGCTGGCGCTAACTCAGCTCATTGTGTTAATCGTTGTTCAAGTAGCGCTGTTTTTAGTTGTGGATGGAGGTTCTAAATGGGATAAAGTAACGAATACGATTGACCATCTATCTTCAACCTATATTTTATACACTATTGCATACTTATTGTTGTCCATTTTCTTATTCTTAATTGTGGGGGCGCTCTTTGGTTCGCTTGTATCAAAGGTAGAGGAAGCTAGCCAAGCTATGATGCCTGCAATGTTAATGGGTATGGCGGGTTTTTATATCTTGATGTCCGGCTTGTTTAGCCCAGATACGATGCTAGTAAAAGTGTCATCCTATATCCCGTTTATGACCGTAATGGTTATGCCGCTACGCATAAGTGCAACAGATCTTTCACCAATGGAGCCGTTGATTGCGCTTATTATCCTGATCGTCACAGTTATCGTATTGTTCTACATCAGTTTTTCATTCTATAAACGAAGTGTATTGACATACAGCTCAGGCGGCATGATGCAAAAAATTAAAACGGTTTTAAAAGTAACAACATAATGAAAAAAATGATTGAAGAGGCATTAGCCTTTTCAATCATTTTTTATTTTTCTTTTTTAATTGGTTTAAATGATCATAAATGCCTGCCATTCGCTTTTCTTGTCCGGCAATTACAGGTTTATAGAATTCTGAGCCGACTAGCTTGTCTGGCAAATATTCTTGGTCTACCCAACCGCCAAATGTGCCGACAGGTGTATTATGTGGATATTGATAACCTTCTACGCCAAGTGTTTTGGCTCCGCTATAATGAGCGTCTCGCAAATGGAGCGGGATGTCACCAGTTTTTCCTTGATGGATAGAAGAAATTGCTGCATCAATCGCTGTGATGGCAGAATTAGATTTCTCAGCCAAACACATCTCGATTACAGCAGATGCAAGCGGTATGCGAGCTTCCGGCATACCGAGTCGTTCGGCGGATTGGATAGCTGCAAGTACATGCGCGCCTACTTCAGGAGCGGCTAGACCGATGTCTTCGTAGCTCATGACAAGAAGCCGTCTTGAGACAGCAACTAAATCGCCATTTTCTAAGAGATTAGCTAGATAATATATGGCGGCATTAGGATCACTTCCGCGAACTGATTTTTGTAACGCAGATAATAAGTTATAAAAATGGCTACCCTTTTGGTCTCCGTAAACACCGATGCGCTCTGCTAAGCTTTGGATAGTCGCATCGTCTACAATTGTCTCGTCATTTTCTTCATCAGAGGCGTAATAAACAGATTCTAGCAGAGTAAGAGCTTTTCTTGCATCCCCGTTTGCTGCAAGAGCAATTTCCTGAATTTGCTTTTCAGTTATGCGGATTGAATATTGGCCAAGGCCACGCTCTTTATCTTCTAGAGCCCGTTGAATTAATGAAACTATATCACTTTCTTCGAGCTTTTTTAGCTGCTTAATCTCACCGCAGCGTGAACGAATGGCTGGATTCACATCATGAAATGGATTTTCTGTTGTGGCTCCGATGAGTACAATAGCACCGTTTTCAACGTGCGGAAGTAATGTATCCTGTTGCAATTTATTGAAGCGGTGTATTTCATCAAGGAATAATATGACTTGTCCTACAATCTTCGCTTCATTTACTACATCCTCTACATCTTTTTTTCCAGCCCTTGTCGCATTCAATGCAAAGAACGGCAAGTTAGAAGAACCAGCAATAGCAAATGCAATGGATGTTTTACCTATACCAGGTTCTCCATATAGCAACATGGAGGGAACATGACCTTTTTGAATCATTTTATATAAATTAGTCTTTGGTCCAATGATGTCTTGATGACCGACAACTTCATCCAGATTGCGCGGACGCATGCGAAATGCAAGTGGTTGTTGCGGCAACGTGGTCACCTCTTTTCTAATATCTAAAACCTACTTTGTTATTTTCTCAAATATTCACTAGCTTTGCATTAAAATAGATTAGGCATTTTAAATCTTGTTGTCACTACTGATTAATTCCTCTTCAGTATTAACATATAAAAGCAAAATGTGCATGTTCATAAATCATACCCGAGTAGAATGAAGGGAAATATGCTATACTTGTGCATAGACAAATTCGCTAAATATAGAGGTGTATAAATGAAAATATCAACAAAAGGGCGATATGGGCTAACCATTATGATCGAACTTGCCAAACAATATGGACAAGGGCCCATTCCTCTTAGGCAAATCGCATCCCAGAATAATTTATCGGAAGCATACTTAGAACAACTAGTTTCACCACTAAGAAATTCGGGTCTCGTTAAGAGTGTTCGAGGTGCATATGGAGGATATATGCTTTCCAAGCCTCCTCATTTGATTTCTTCGGCAGATGTAATTAAAGTGTTAGAAGGCCCAATTCAGCCTGTTGAAGGGATTGAGGAAGAAGCTCCTGCTCAAAGACAGTTATGGCTTCGTGTACGTGACGCTGTCAAAGAGGTTTTAGAGAAAACGAGCCTAGAAGATTTAGCTTCTTATACAGAAGAGCCAGATGATAAAGGATATATGTTTTATATATAAGCAGCATCTATTCAGGGAGTACAAATGGAATTAGATGTTCTGCGATGGTATTGACGGCAGTTACCCCCTCTAACTGTTTGTTTTTTAGCTCAATTTTGTACGGGGAAATCTATCTTACTGCCCGTTAATCCGGTTTAGAAGGAGTTTTAAAGATGAAAGAAATTTACCTTGACCATGCGGCTACAACACCCATGCATCCACAAGTGATTTCCAAAATGGTAGAAAGTATGGAATCAGTTTACGGCAATCCATCTAGCATTCATAGAATTGGCCGCTTTGCTAGAAAGCACTTGGATGACGCTCGACATACTTTAGCTAAAAGCATTGGGGCGAAAGACCAGGAGATTATAGTGACAGGCGGCGGCAGTGAAGCAGACAATTTGGCTATTACAGGAACAGCTTATGCGAAACAGAATGAAGGCCGCCATATTATCACAACTGTAGTAGAACATCATGCAGTTCTTCATACATGTCAACAACTGGAGAAAGAAGGATATGAGGTAACTTATTTGCCTGTTGATGAAACGGGTCGTGTTTCTCTTGAAGACATCAAAAAGGCCTTACGCGATGATACTATCTTAGTAACGATTATGTTTGGAAATAATGAAGTCGGTACTATACAGCCTATTAAAGAAATCGGCGAGTTGTTGAAAGAGCATAGTGCAACATTCCATACTGATGCGGTACAGGCGTTTGGCATTCTACCGATTGATGTCAATGATTTGCACGTTGATTTGCTCTCAGTATCTTCCCACAAATTGAACGGTCCAAAAGGCATTGGATTCTTATATCAACGTAATCAAACAAAGCTAAAGCCACTAATCTATGGTGGAGAACAAGAGCGTAAGCGCAGAGCAGGAACGGAAAATGTTCCATCGGTTGTTGGGTTTGCTGAAGCTGTAGCCATTGCGCAAAGGAATTTTGAAGAGAAACAACAAGCATACAAAGAATTCCACCAACACTTCTTAAAGAAATTAGATCAGGCAGAAATCGATTATCATATAAACGGAAATGAGCAATACTGCTTGCCACATGTAATGAATATTAGCTTTAAAAATATGGATGTCGAATCATTCTTAGTCAATTTGGATATGGCAGGTATTGCAGCATCTAGTGGCTCTGCTTGCACGGCCGGTTCCATTGATCCATCGCATGTACTTGTTGCAATGTATGGAAGCGAAGCAGATGAGCTTAGGAATTCGATTCGTTATAGCTTCGGTTATGGATTAGAGCTAGAAGATATTGATACAGCGGCAGAACGGACCATTGAGATCGTAAAACGATTAGCGAAATAATAGAAAAAAGGTGAACAATATGAATACAACGAAAGACCCCTCACAAACCCGAGTTGTGGTTGGTATGTCTGGAGGAGTCGATTCTTCCGTAGCAGCTTATCTACTGAAAAAACAAGGGTATGATGTTATCGGTATTTTCATGAAAAACTGGGATGATACCGATGATTCAGGCGTATGTACTGCGACTGAAGACTATGAAGATGTTATTAAAGTATGTAATCAAATCGGTATCCCATATTATGCAGTCAATTTTGAACAACAATATTGGGACAAAGTATTTACGTACTTTTTAGAAGAATACAAAGCAGGACGTACACCGAATCCTGATGTGATGTGCAATAAAGAAATTAAATTTAAAGCATTCTTAGAACACGCATTAAAGCTAGGTGCGGATTATTTAGCAACAGGCCATTATGCACGCGTTGAAGTACGCGATGACGAAACAAGAATGCTTCGTGGCATTGATCAAAATAAAGATCAAACTTACTTCTTAAACCAGCTTTCACAAGAACAACTTTCAAGAGTTATGTTCCCAATTGGTGAACTTGAAAAACCACGCGTTAGAGAAATCGCTGAAGAAGCAGGCCTTGCAACGGCTAAGAAAAAAGATTCAACTGGTATTTGCTTTATTGGAGAACGAAACTTTAAAGAATTCCTAGGTCAATATTTACCTGCACAACCTGGTAATATGGAAACATTCGATGGCACTGTAATAGGCAAGCATGACGGCCTTATGTATTATACAATCGGCCAACGTCACGGCCTTGGGATTGGTGGAGACGGCGATCCTTGGTTTGTTCTGGGGAAAGATTTAAAACGCAACGTATTATTAGTGGGACAAGGCTTCCACAATGATAAGCTTTATTCAACAAGCTTAAAAGCTGTAAAAACAGGCTTCACGACGCATCGTGATATGCCGAAAACATTCCAAGCGACCGCTAAATTCCGCTATCGCCAACAAGATGTGCCGGTGACAGTTGAAATCACTGGTGATGATGAATGGTACGTAACATTCAACGAACCAACACGTGCTATCACTCCTGGCCAATCTGTTGTACTTTATGATGGTGATGAATGTTTAGGTGGCGCTACAATAGACGAAGTATTTAAAGACAGTAAAAAACTAACGTATGTAGGGTAATAGAGGTGAAAAAATGGATTTAAATGAGTTAGGTATTAAAGCCATCCAAGAAAAACGGTATGAAGATGCCGCAAAAGCCTTTACACAAGCTATAGAAGAGAATCCAAATGAAACAATTGGCTATATTAACTTTGGAAATTTGCTCGCATCGCTTGATGATATCGAGCGAGCAGAGCGATTTTTCCAAAAAGCTATTTCATTGGATGAATCTGCGGCAACTGCTTATTATGGCCTTGCAAACCTTTACTATAATTCAGAACGTTATACAGAAGCAGCAAAACTGTATGAACGTTCTATCCGCCATGGTATTAAAGGAGCAGACGCTTATTTTATGCTTGGCAAAAGCTTTGAACATATCGACGAGCCGAAACTCGGATTGCCTTATATGCAAAGAGCTGCAGAACTAGCACCGGAAGATTTACAGATCAGGCTTTCTTATGGCATTATGTTAGCTACTTTGGAGCTTTTTAATGAGGCAGAAAAAGAGCTGAAGTATGTAATCGATACAGATTGGAACAATGCCGATGCCCATTATAATCTGGGTGTCCTGTATGCTGTTTCTACCGATAAAATAGAAGATGCACAGTATCATTTAAAGCAAGCTTTTACTTTGCAGCCAGAGTTTGATCAAGCACGTTACATTCATGACATGCTTGCAATGAAAAAAGATTAAAAAGAAAGGTGGTGGCAGCGTTGGCTGAAAATCTATCTTTATTTTCCGATGAACCACTTTTTATTGTCGGCCGGCCTGTCGTCACAATATTTCATAATGCACAAAACTTATTCTCGATTATTAAATTGAAAATCCAAGAAACAAATACGGATTATAAAGAAAAAGAGATTATTGTCGCAGGCTATTTTCCTGCTGTCTCAGAAGAAGCGTTATACCGTTATACAGGGCAGCTGAAACAGCATCCTAAATATGGGCTGCAGTTTCAAGCTGCCACTTTTGAAAAAGAGATTCCAGCAACTGAAACAGGTGTCGTGCAATATTTATCTAGCGATTTATTTCCGGGGATAGGCCACCGTACAGCTGAAACGATTGTTCAACAGCTAGGTGCAGATGCTATTAAAACCATCATTGAAAATCCTGATGTGTTGGATGACGTTCCACGCTTAACAGAAGATAAAAAACAAACACTGCGCTCTGTACTTGAGCAAAATTTAGGGCTTGACCGCATTATGATTCAATTGAACGAATGGGGATTTGGTGCTCAAATTGCTGTGAAGATTTATCAAATGTATGAAGGTGAGACACTACAAGTACTACAAAAAAATCCGTACCGCCTCATTGAAGATATTGAGGGGATCGGTTTTCAGCGAGCGGATGAACTGGGCGCTAGGCTACAAATCACCGGCAACCATCCCGACCGCATCAAAGCCTCTATACTTCACTTGTTAAACACTGCCTCATTATCAGAAGGGCATGTTTTTTTAGATGCAAGAGAAATTTTGCCTGCTTCCAAGGCGATGCTTGAATCGAGTCAGTCATGCACGATTGAATACGATGATATTTCCCAAGCAATAATTGAACTAGGCGAGAATGGCAAAGTTTGCGGTGAAGAAACAAGAGTTTATTTGCCGTCTCTTTATTATTCTGAAATAGGCATTGCTTCAAAGATTACAGAGCTAGCTCAAAAAAACGAAGAGCACTCATCTTTTCCTTCTTCTGAGATAAGGAAAGTAATTGGTGAAGCAGAAGAGCGCTTTGGTGTTACATATGCAGATACACAAGTAAAGGCAATTGAAACGGCTATTAATTCAGCTGTAATGATTTTAACGGGGGGCCCCGGAACGGGGAAAACAACAGTTGTCAGGGGGATAGTAGATGTCTATGCAGAACTGCATGGACTCTCGCTCAATCCTAAAGATTACGCTGAGAAAGAAGAGGCCTTTCCAATCGTCCTTGCGGCTCCTACGGGTAGAGCTGCCAAACGCTTAAGCGAATCAACGGAACTGCCTGCAATGACTATTCATCGCTTGCTAGGTTTCACGGGTCAAGAAAAAGAAGAAGATGTGGAGCGAGAAGTAATGGGGCGGCTTATTATAGTCGATGAAATGTCAATGGTTGATACATGGCTCGCACATCAACTTTTGAGGGCATTGAATGATGACTGCCAAGTAATATTTGTAGGCGACCAAGACCAACTTCCGCCGGTAGGCCCTGGTCAGGTTTTAAAGGATTTGCTTGCCTCAAAAGCCATTCCAACAGTGGAGTTAACAGATGTTTATAGGCAATCAGAAGGATCATCAATAATTCAGTTGGCACATGAAATGAAACGTGGTACTGTCCCTCAAGACTTGATGGTGAAAACAAGCGACCGTTCATTTATACGTGCAACCCAAGATCAAATTGCAGACGTTGTAGGACAAGTGGTCAAGAGTGCTATTAATAAAGGCTTTTCTATTCATGACGTCCAAGTGCTCGCACCAATGTATCGTGGCAATGCTGGCATTGATGCAATGAACAAAATGCTACAAGAATTACTAAATCCTAAAAAATCCCAAAAAACAAAAGAGATTGCCTTTGGTGATACAATTTACCGGATTGGCGATAAAGTGCTACAACTTGTTAATCAGCCAAATAATAATGTGTTTAATGGCGATATGGGTGAAGTCATTTCAATTGTGAAGGCAAAAGAAACGATTGAAAAAACGGATTTAATGGTTGTATCGTTTGATGGCATTGAAGTAACGTATCAAAAAAGTGATCTAAATCAGGTAACGCTTGCGTATTGCTGCTCCATTCACAAATCGCAAGGAAGCGAGTTTCCGATGGTTATAATGCCAATAGTCCGCGGTTATTCCAAAATGCTTCGGAAAAATTTGCTATATACAGGCATTACAAGAGCTAAAAATTTTCTTATTCTATGTGGCGAGCCAGACACATTTGTGTATGGCTTTCAAAAAACAGATGATATGAAACGCCATACCTCACTTGTAGAGCGTTTATCATTGGAAGAGACAACTGAAATCAAATCGCTAGAAGAAAAGAATGATACAAAATCGGACCCAACTGAGAAAGAAGCAATACAATCAGTAGAAGACAAGGTACCTGTTACTTTAACGCTAGATAATTATTCAGGCATTCATCCAATGATTGGAATGGCCGGCATTAGCCCTTATGATTTTATGAATAATGAGAATTGACAGAAGTAAAAGCATTTCTTAAAATAAGTAAGAGTTATCCTATTTAAACAAGATTGATCTCTAATACTGCAATACGTTGAAGGAAAAAAGTACTTGTTGGTCCGTGTACAGAAAGAGGTTCCTAGGCTGTGAGAACCTTCACCAACCAATTTGGAAAAGCTATTCCTGAGTGTAGCCAAAAACTACCGTGTGCCGCGTTAAGGTAATTAAGTGATAATAGCAAAAGCTATTATAATTAGGGTGGTACCGCGAATAGAAACCTTCGTCCCTGTTACAGTGGATGGGGGTTTTTTTATATATAAAAGGAGGAAAATTAATGAAAACATCAGCAGAAATTCGTCGCAAGTTTATCGAATTCTTCGAAGAGAAAAAACACAAACAAGAACCTAGTATGCCGCTTGTGCCAATCAATGACGCGTCATTACTATGGATCAATTCCGGAGTAGCAACGTTAAAAAAATATTTTGATGGCTCAGTGATCCCTGAAAATCCACGTATTACGAATGCACAAAAAGCAATACGTACGAATGATATTGAGAATGTCGGTAAAACAGCTCGCCACCATACATTCTTTGAAATGCTTGGGAACTTCTCTATTGGTGATTACTTTAAAAAAGAAGCTATCCACTATGCATGGGAGTTCTTAACAGATCCAAAATGGATGGGCTTTGAAGGTGAAAAATTGTCCATTACCATACATCCGGAAGATAATGAGGCCTATACGATTTGGAAAGACGAAGTTGGTATTCCAGAAGAACGCCTAATTCGTTTGGAAGGGAACTTCTGGGATATTGGAGAGGGTCCTAGTGGTCCTAACTCAGAAATATTCTACGATCGCGGGGAGAAATACGGCAACGACCTGAAAGATCCAGAATTATATCCAGGCGGTGAAAATGAGCGCTATCTAGAAATATGGAATCTTGTTTTTTCTCAATTTAATCATAATCCAGATGGCACATATACACCTCTGCCAAAACAAAACATTGATACAGGTATGGGCCTAGAACGTATGGCTTCAGTTGTTCAAGATGTGCCAACTAACTTTGACACAGATTTGTTTATGCCAATCATCGAAAAAATTGAAGAATTTGCAAATCGTAAATATAAACGCCCAAATGAAATCGATTTAAATGAAATCTTTGGCAGCGAGGAAGATATAAACACGCCATTCAAGGTCATTGCAGATCACATCCGGACAGTGGCATTTGCAATTGGTGATGGAGCATTACCTTCAAATGAAGGTCGTGGTTATGTGCTTCGCCGTTTACTTCGCCGTGCAGTACGATATGCAAAACAAATAGGTATCGAAAAACCATTCATGTACCAACTTGTACCAACAGTTGGTGAGATCATGGCTGACTTCTATCCAGAAGTGAAAGAAAAAGCTGAATTTATCGCTCGCGTTATTAAGAACGAAGAAGAAAGATTCCATGAGACATTACATGATGGCCTTTCTATCTTCAATGAAGTGGTAGAAGCCCAAAAAGCGAAGGGGCAAACAAGCATTCCTGGAGCAGATGCATTCCGTTTATATGATACCTACGGCTTCCCAGTTGAATTGACAGAGGAATATGCAGAAGAAGTAGGCATGACAGTGGATGTTGAAGGTTTCGAAGCGGAAATGGAAGTTCAACGTGAACGTGCTCGTAATGCGCGCCAAGATGTCGATTCTATGCATGTTCAATCAGAAGTACTTGCAAACCTAACAGAGGCAAGCACATTTGTGGGTTATGAAACTCTTGAGACAAACACAACAATTGCGGCAATGGTAGTAAATGGACAAATCGAAAAAACAGCTTCAGAGGGTGATGAAGCACTAATTATTCTTGCTGAAACACCTTTCTATGCTGAAATGGGTGGGCAAATCGCTGACCATGGTTCAATTAGCAACGATTCATTCAAAGCATTTGTAAAAGATGTACAAAAAGCGCCAAATGGCCAAGCATTGCACACAGTTATTGTTGAATCTGGCGAAATGCATGTAGGTGAAGATGTATTTGCACAAGTTGATCGCACAGAACGTAACTTGACTGTGAAGAACCATACAGCAACACATCTATTGCAACGCGCACTGAAAGATGTGTTAGGCGATCATGTAAGCCAAGCTGGTTCATATGTAGGACCAGATCGCCTTCGTTTTGACTTCTCACACTTTGGTGCTGTTACTAAAGAAGAGTTAGAAAAAATAGAGCAGATCGTTAACGAAAAAATCTGGGATGACATCGCAGTAGTTATTGAGGAGATGCCAATTGCAGATGCAAAAGAAATTGGTGCAATGGCTTTATTTGGTGAAAAATACGGTGATGTGGTGCGCGTAGTACAAGTGTCCGATTATTCTATTGAACTATGCGGTGGTATCCATGTTAAACGTTCTTCTGAAATTGGATTCTTTAAAATCATGTCAGAAGGCGGTATTGGTGCAGGCACACGACGTATTGAAGCTGTAACAGGCAAAGTTGCATATCAAGCAACGAAAGAAGAACAGCATGTTTTAGAACAAGCAGCTAGTTTGCTGAAAGCAAATCCGAAAGACTTAGTCGCACGTGTAGAAAGCCTTCAACAAGAGTTGAAAGAGCAACAACGCGAGAATGCGTCATTATCTGCCAAAATAGCAGGTGCACAAGCTTCAACTATCTTATCATCAGCACAGAAAATCGGCGATGTAACGGTGCTGGCAACAAAAGTTGAAGCAAAAGACAACAATCAATTACGCCAACTAATGGATGATTTGAAAGCTAAAATGGACCAAAGTGTCATTGTTTTAGGCGCAGCATCTGAAGGCAAAGTTATGCTGATTGCCGGGGTAACAAAAGATCTAGCAAACGGAAACTATCACGCAGGCAAGATTGTGAAAGAAGTTGCTGAGATTTGCGGAGGCAAAGGCGGAGGCCGTCCTGATATGGCTATGGCGGGTGCAAAAGATGCTTCTAAATTGGAAGAAGCGTTGGATTCCGTGTATAATTATGTAAAATCTATTTAAAAGGTTTGTTGAATAGGGTATACTAACATAGATACAAGACGTTATTCTACTATTTTAAAGTGAGGTGCCCTGCATGAGTAAGTTTGATCAGACGATGAAATTTAATTTCCCTGAAGAATCGATGGAACAAGAAGTTAGAGAAACCATGCAACGAGTACATGCAGCACTAGAAGAAAAAGGATACAATCCTATCAATCAAATCGTTGGTTATCTATTATCAGGAGATCCTGCTTATATCCCTCGCC
The DNA here is from genome assembly GCF_008638315.1 of Rummeliibacillus sp. TYF-LIM-RU47. Classification (NCBI taxonomy): domain Bacteria; kingdom Bacillati; phylum Bacillota; class Bacilli; order Caryophanales; family Caryophanaceae; genus Rummeliibacillus; species Rummeliibacillus sp. TYF-LIM-RU47. The sequence goes on from NZ_VVIR01000001.1 coordinate 1,071,534, forward strand.
ATCAGGATGCACGGAACAAAATTCGTAAACTTGAACGTGACGAAATTTTAGAAGAGTTGGTTAAGTTCTATATTAAAAAGAATAACGAGGCATAATGATGAGAATAATGGGTTTAGATGTTGGCTCCAAAACGATTGGCGTAGCAATTAGCGATGCGCTAGGTTGGACAGCCCAAGGTATCGAAACGGTAAAAATCGATGAGGAAAATAATGAATTCGGCATTGAAAGAATCCAAGAACTGGTGAATGAGTATGGCATTGCTGAATTCGTTGTAGGTTTCCCCAAAAATATGAACAATACCGTTGGACCAAGGGGCGAGGCATCACAGGCCTATGCAAAGCTTTTAGAAGATACATTTTCTAAGCCAGTAACGCTTTGGGACGAGAGATTGACAACAATGGCTGCGGAACGTTTGCTAATCGAAGCGGATGTACGTCGCAAAAATCGAAAAAAAGTCATTGATAAAATGGCGGCGGTTATGATTCTTCAAGGATACTTAGACCGAAAACAGTTATGAGGTGGAATTATGGAAGAATTTGAAGAAAGACATATTACAGTTGTAGATGATGAAGGCAATGAGCAACTTTGCGAAGTGCTTCATACATTTGATTCCGAACAATTCGGAAAATCATATGTACTTTACTCTATTATGGGTTCAGAAGACGAAGATGGCACAGTTGAGATCTTCGCATCCTCTTATGAACCATCTGATAATGGAACAGATGGTGAACTTACTCCAATCGAAACAGATGAAGAGTGGGATTACATCGAATCTGTTATTGAAGAGTTGGATGAGGATATTGAACAAGGATAATTGCAGAGAGTTGGCAGTTTAGTTTAAAATAAATGTTCAGCAATATGTATTTATCCATTATAAAAGCAATACTTAAGATGCTGCTGTAGTAGACAGCACAAAATATATAGAAGAGGTGACCTAAATGGCACATGAACACGAACATGATCACGAGCACATCGTGGCAGTAGATGAATTCGGTAACGAACAAGTATACGCGGTACTTTATACATTCGACTCTGAGGATTTCGACCGCTCCTATGTACTTTATTATAAAGAAGGCGCTGCAGAAGGCGAAGAAGTTGAAATCTTTGCATCTGCTGTTGTCCCAGCTGAAGATGGTGAAGGCGGAGAACTTGTTCCTATTGAAACTGATGAAGAATGGGACATGGTGGAAGAAGTTTTAAACACTCTTGACGCTGAATTTGGCGAAGAGTAATTGTTTGCCTAAGCGGAATGAGCAACTAGCATTCCGCTTTTTTGTGCAGCAAACATCCGTTAAGGAGGAATTGCCTACGTGGAAAAGAAGAAAAACCAAGATCAAATCAATAAAATAAAAGAGCGGCAGTCTGAAAAAAGGGTTGTACGTAAAATTGTATTAGCTGCATCCGGAGTATTTATTGCACTTGCACTGGTTCTTGGGATAAGTATGTATTTTTATGTAAATAATGCGTTAAAGCCAGTAGATGAAAATGCAACTAAAACAGTCAAAGTTAATCTCCCGATCGGTTCATCGATTGATACTATTTCCGAAACCTTGGAGAATAAAAATATTATTAAAAATGCTAAAGTCTTCAAGTATTATACAAAGGTAAAAAATGAATCAGAATTTCAAGCAGGTACCTATAATCTGACGTCTTCTATGACGATCGATGAAATTATCAAAAGTCTGAAAACAGGGAAAGTGTACCGTACGCCAATCTTTACGATTACAATCCCAGAAGGATTAACTCTTGACCAAATTGCAGAAAAAGTTGAAAAAAGTACAAACTACTCGAAAAAAGAGTTTATGGATCTCGTGAATAGCAAGAAATTCATTAAACAAATGAAAAAAGCGTATCCACGCACCGTTACAAAAGCAATTGACCAAAAAGATATACGCTATCCGCTTGAAGGCTACCTTTACCCTTCGACATACCCGTATTTCGAAGAGAAGCCGACATTACAGGAAATCATAGAGCCAATGATTGCACAGACCAATGAGGTTATCACTAATTACTCTGGCCAATTGAAGCAAAAACATTTATCTGTTCATAAATTTTTGACATTTGCTTCCCTTTTGGAGAAAGAAGCAACAGCCAAAACAGACCGTGAAACGATTGCTAGTGTCTTTTATAATCGTTTAGAAAGCAAAATGCCACTTCAAACCGACCCTACTGTTCTTTATGCATTAGGAGAGCACAAATCCCGGGTCCTTTATAAAGATTTAGAAGTGAAAAATCCATACAATACGTATAAGATTAAGGGATTGCCACCAGGCCCTATTTCAAACGCAGGTAAGGAATCACTTGAAGCTGCAATAAATCCAGCAACGACAGAATACCTATACTTTGTGTCAGACAAAAACGGCAACAATCACTTCTCTAAAACGTATGATGAACATTTAGGTAAAGTTGAGAAATATATAAAGTAAACTAGGAAAAAGATGCTGAACCGATTTATTGAAATTAGGTTTGAATAACTAAGATAGGAGAAGAGCGGCTCTCGCTTTTCTTCTATTTTTGTGATAAGATAAAGTGTATTTTTGAAAAAATAAGGAGGGAATTGTATGGCTATTTCGGATGCATATACAATGTCCTTTATAAAACCACGAAATCCATTGCTTACTGAGATGGAACAATTCGCAAAAGAAAACTTTGTGCCTATTATGCAACTGCCAGCAATTGAACTATTGCTGCAAATGCTCCGAATCCAACAACCTAAAAGTATATTAGAAATTGGCACTGCAATTGGCTACTCTGCCATTCGTATGGCTGAGGCATTGCCCGAAACAAAAATAGTGTCAATTGAACGAGATGAAAATCGTGTACAGCAAGCTAAACATTTTCTTTCGAAATCTTCTGTTGCTGAGCAAGTGGAAATCATCACAGGCGATGCATTAGAAGTAGATATAGAAAATCATCACTCAGCATTTGATGCTATTTTTATCGATGCTGCAAAAGGACAATATCAAAAGTTCTTTGAAAAGTATAGTCCGCTTATAAAACAAGGCGGTATTATATATATCGATAATATGTATATGCACGGCCTTTCCGATCTAGAGCTTTCAGAGGTACCTAGGCGGAAAAGAACGATGATTCGTAATTTGCATCAATTTGCGGATTGGATGATAGAAAATGAAGATTACCAATCCACATTCTTCCCAGTTGGTGATGGATTATTGATTTGTATAAAGAGGTGACCATAATGACAAAACCTGAATTACTTGTAACTCCACAATCGCTTTCACATATTAAAGCGCTTATTGAAGCAGGTGCAGATGCCTTTTTAATAGGTGAACAGCAATTTGGTTTACGATTAGCAGGAGAATTTACTATTGAAGAAGTACGTGAAGCTACTGCAATCATTCACGATGCTGGAAAAAAAGTATACGTTGCGATGAATGCCATCTTCCATAATGATCGGGTGGATGCATTAGCACCTTATATGAAAGCATTAGCAGAAATAGGAGTGGATGGCATCGTCTTTGGCGATCCATCAGTTATCATTGCTAGACGCGAAGCAGACGTTAACATTCCATTACATTGGAACCCAGAAACAATTGCAACAAACTGGTTCCAAGCTAATTATTGGGGCAAACGCGGTGCAACAAGAGCTGTCCTTGCTCGTGAATTGAGCATGGATGAAATAGTTGAAATTAAAGAAAATGCCGAAATCGAAATCGAAGTCCAAGTGCACGGAATGACATGTATGTTCCAGTCGAAACGCCCACTGCTCGGCCATTACTTCATGTATGAAGGCAAAGCAATGGAAGTTGAAAAACGGAAAAACAATCGCAATATGTTCTTGCATGATCCAGAACGAAACAGCAAATATCCAATATACGAGGATTTAAACGGTACGCATATTTTCAGTCCGAATGATATGTGTATTATTGATGAATTAGACGAATTATTTGAAGCTGAAATCGACGTTTTCAAAATTGAGGGTGTTTTGCATACAGAAGAATATGTAGTCGCAGTAACAGAGTGTTACCGCAAAGCAATCGATGCATACACGGAATCTCCTGATGCATACTTCGATATAAAAGAAGAACTACTCGCAAAAATTGAAGAAATTCAACCAGAGTTGCGTCCATTGGATACAGGCTTCTTCTTCAAGGAAACTGTATACTAGGAAAGGAGAAAAAGACCGTGACATTATTAAAAGACGATGCGATAAGCGAAATTCGTGATGGCAAAAGAGTCATCGTTAAAAAACCCGAATTGCTAGCACCTGCAGGCAACTTGGAAAAATTAAAAATTGCAGTCCACTATGGTGCAGACGCTGTATTTATCGGCGGCCAAGAATTTGGTCTTCGCTCAAACGCAGGAAATTTCTCAATTGATGAAATGCGCGAAGGCGTAGAGTTTGCTAATAAATATGGTGCCAGAATCTATGTGACAACGAATATTTTTGCTCACAATGATAATATGGATGGGCTTGATGAATATCTAAAAGCACTGGAAGGCGCAGGAGTAGCAGGTATTATTGTAGCGGATCCATTAATTATTGAAACATGTAAAATTGTTGCACCAAAATTAGAAATCCATTTAAGTACACAACAATCCCTTTCCAACTGGAAAGCTGTTCAGTATTGGAAAGAAGAAGGATTAGAGCGTGTCGTGTTAGCACGTGAAACAAGTGCGGAAGAGATCAAACTAATGAAAGAAAAAGTGGATATTGAAATTGAGTCATTTGTTCATGGCGCAATGTGTATTGCTTATTCTGGTCGTTGTGTTTTATCTAACCATATGACTGCGCGTGATTCTAATCGCGGGGGTTGTTGCCAATCATGTCGATGGGATTATGATTTATATGCAGTAGAAGATGGTGAAGAAAAGCCTTTATTTGAAGAAGGCAACGAAGCCTTTGCAATGAGCCCGAAAGATTTGAAGCTTATCGAATCTATTCCAAAGATTATTGACTTAGGCATCGATTCTTTAAAAGTGGAAGGCCGTATGAAATCAATTCACTATATAGCTACTGTAGTCAGTGTCTACCGTAAAGTAATCGACGCATATTGTGCAGATCCTGATAATTTCAAAATTAAACGTGAATGGCTTGAAGAGCTAGATAAATGTGCAAACCGTGAAACAGCTTCTTCTTTCTTTGAAGGACAACCTGGATATGAACAACAAATGTTCGGTGAACATGGCAAGCAAACGAAATTTGATTTTGTTGGCATGGTCTTAGATTACAATGAAGAAACACAAATGGTTACATTACAGCAACGCAATTACTTTAAACCTGGCGACGAAGTAGAGTTTTTCGGACCTGAAATTGAAAACTTTAAAGTTGTCATTGACGAAGTATGGGATGAAGATGGACAAGCACTTGATGCTGCTAGACATCCATTGCAAATCGTTCGTTTCAAATGTGCTGAGAAGCTGTATCCAATGAATATGATGCGCAAGGAGATGCGATAGATGGAAAAACAACGTCCAGTTGTGATTGGCATCGCTGGAGGTTCTGGGTCTGGCAAAACAAGTGTGACACATGCCATCCATGATGTATTTAAAGAACATTCAGTAGTAGTGATTGAGCAAGACTTTTATTATAAAGATCAAAGCCATTTGGAATTTGATCAACGACTAGAAACGAATTATGATCATCCGGATGCTTTTGATACGGATTTATTAATTAGTGATGTAAAGCGTTTATTAGAAAGAAAGTCCATTGAAAAACCAGTGTATGATTATGCACTACATACACGTTCAAAAGAAACCATTCATATTGATCCGCAAGATGTTATCATTCTTGAAGGAATTTTGGTACTTTTTGATCCGCGCTTGCGTGAATTGATGGACATTAAATTATTTGTGGATACGGATGCAGACTTGCGGATTATTCGCCGTATTTTACGCGATATCAATGAGCGTGGTCGTTCAATGGATTCTGTCATTGAGCAATATCTTTCTGTTGTTCGTCCGATGCATAATCAATTTATTGAGCCAACTAAGCGTTATGCAGATATTATTATTCCAGAAGGCGGCCAAAATGAAGTTGCAATTGATTTAATGGTTACAAAAATAAAAACAATTCTTGAAACAAATAGTATTGTGTAATATCATTGTAAATGATTAGTAAATATTCTTGTTAGAAACTATGTCGCATGCTTTAACGAGTAGCGACATAGTATTTTTATTAAGATGATGAAGAAGCAATCGAGGAGTGAATAAAATGGCAGCAGAAAAACAATACCCAATGACTGCAGCGGGTAAGCAAAAACTAGAAGAAGAATTAGAATTCTTAATTTCAACTAAACGTAAAGAAGTTGTTGAACGCATCAAAACAGCTCGTGGTTTTGGTGACTTATCGGAGAACTCCGAGTATGATGCTGCGAAGGACGAACAAGGCTTTGTAGAAGGCCGTATTTCGCTTTTGCAAACAATGATTCGTAATGCCATGATTATCGAAGAAGGCGCAAGTACATCTGATATCGTAACAATTGGCCGTACAGTAACATTCAAGGACCTAGAGGAAGACGACGAAGAAACTTACACAATCGTAGGTTCAGCAGAAGCAGATCCTTTCGAGGGTCGCATTTCAAATGATTCGCCAATCGCTAAAGCCCTACTTGGCAATAAAGTAGGAGACCGCGTAAAAGTTAATACACCTGGTGGAGACATGGATGTCGAGATTATTTCTATTAAATAAAAAGTAAATCCTTTTAAAGAAGACAATCGTTTGTATTGTCTTCTTTTTTTTATTAAACGCAATTAAGCGGAAATTATTGTATTCAACAAGTGAGGTTTTTGTTATAAATAGATTAAGTAAACGTATCGGTCATTATTAAATGGTTGAATGAGGAAAGAGTAAATAAATTATATTCTGAATTATTAAACGAAGGAAAGGAAGATTTAATTGAAAACATCTAAAAAGAAAAAGTTAATCGCGATTTTCGGTAGCGTTGGCATTTTAACTTTGGGTATATCACTCATGATCATCATTAAATATCAGTACCATACGAATCAATTAATTATAGCTGATTGTTTTGAAAACTACGGAAATGAAACGACAGTAACAATTAAAAAGCATGTTATTGGGTCTGCGGTTACTTGTAAAAGAAATGAATAAGACTTTAATCCTTATTTTATACGCTATAGGGCTACCTGGAATGCTTTTCATGTATACTCGCAAAGCTAGAAGCGTATTCTGTTTTTATGCTATGATAGACAAGAGTATTAAGAAACCAAACCAGATGATGCGCGTCATCATGTAAAGAAGTAAGGGGGAGACTTATGGCTGAAATTGGACGCCGATATAATCCGAATGGCAAAAAACCAAAAAACACAGATAAAAAGAAAATGGATAAAATATTGAATGTGTTAATTGGTGTTGTAGCTGCACTTATACTCGTTGTAGCTGGATTCATTGTCATTGGCGGCTCGCATAACAAAGACACTAAAAGTGATAAAGTTGCCCAACAAACACCGCAAGAAAATGAATCCGAAAAAGATAATATAGTAGAAAAAGATTCAAAAGAGCTAGAAAAAGAGAAAGCAAAACAAGCGGAAGAGGCCAAGAAAGAAAAAGCAGACGCAGCTGAAGAAGAAAGTGATGCACAAGCGGAAGACGATAATTCGTCTAGTGAACAAGAAGAGACGGCTAGTGATGAAGAGAATAATTCAGCATCAGATGAAACACAAGATAATGAAGAAAGTAAGAAAGACAGTGACCAATACAGTCATACGGCTAAAGTCGAAGAATCTAACGATCCAAACGTGAAAAAAGTTGTTACCGATTCAAAATGGAAGCCAACTAAAACAAAACAAAAAGAATCCAGCGATGTCCATAATTCAAGCTATACAAAAGGTTCACTTGATTGGAACGAAAAAATAAAAACGATTGCTCATACGACAGGCTTAGATGAAAATGATATGATTATATGGTATGTTAAGAACGGTGGTAGCCCGAATACGTCAATCGGGATTGTTTCTTCAAAAGACAAGACCAAGAACTATCGTGTTTCAATGGAGTGGATTTCTAATAAAGGTTGGAAACCAACTAAATTGGAAGTCTTAAAAACACATCAAGGCGCTTATTAAAATATGTGCGATGCCCCCAATAAGTGAGGCATCGCCATTCTTTATGTTGTAATATAATAAGCGTTATGTAGTATAAGTGACTATCTCCTAAGGGAAGATTACGGCCCAGTACGGAGTAGATTTATCTTAAGGAAGGAAGTATAAAAATGAGAATTGCTGTCATTGGCGCAATGGAAGAAGAAGTAGAATATTTAAGAAACACACTAGAAAATACGGAGAGCCGAACCATGGCGCATAGTGAATTTACGACAGGTACATACGCAGGCCATGATGTCATCCTTCTGAAGAGCGGGATTGGCAAGGTCAATGCAGCCATGACAACTACATTGCTACTGCATGAATACAAACCGGATATTGTCATTAATACAGGATCTGCAGGCGGCTATGATGAAAATCTTGATATCGGTGCAATAGTTATTTCAGACGAAGTAAGGCATCATGATGTGGATGCTACTATTTTCGGCTATGAAATCGGACAAGTTCCACAAATGCCAGCTATGTTCCAATCAGATCAAAAACTAATCGAAATCGCGAAAGAAGCTGTAACAGAAATAGGCGAGCACCAATTTGCAGTTGGTCTGATCACAACGGGCGACTCGTTTATGAACGATCCTGTTCGTGTGGAAAAAGTACGTGGGGATTTTAAATCAATGAAAGCTGTTGAGATGGAAGCAGCTGCTGTAGCGCAAGTTTGCTATCAATTTGATACTCCTTTTGTGGTCATTCGTGCTCTTTCTGATATTGCTGGCAAAGAATCTGCAATCAGCTTTGATGAATTTTTACAAGTAGCAGCAAAACATTCAACAGAGATTGTTTTGAAGGTTATTTCAAAGTTAGCGTAAGGCAGTGGCCTGACACAATTTATCCAAAATTTAGACAGCAGTTGTTCATAATGTTCCATTCAAAGCCTTCTTTTAAGTGGTAAGATAAAAGCAACAGATACTTACATACTTAGGATGCGGGAGGGATTCTCATGACTTTTATTATGGCGGCGGCTATGGCAATTACAGCAGTATTAAGCCTTATAATGGTATCAGAAGTTTCCGAATGAATGAATCTTAAAGATAGAAAAGAACTGCCATATATATGGCAGTTCTTTTTTATTGCTCGAAATTTCGATGATTTTTCTTTTTTAAATGCTGGTACAGTTTGACTAGTGCACGTTTTTCAATGCGGCTAACATAGCTTCTGGATATATTCATGTCTTTTGCAATTTCCTTCTGGGTTTTGGGTTCTTGCTGGCCGAGTCCATAGCGCTGTTGAATAATGCTTAATTCACGGTCATCTAATAAATCTAGATGCTCATATAAAAGCTGCTCTTCTTCACACCTTTCAATCTGTTGTTCGGTGGAAGGTTCATCGCTTTGCAAAAAATCTGCAATTTCTAGCGGGTTACCATCTTTGTCAGAGCCGATGGTTTCGTGTAAAGACACGTCTTTTTGAACTTTTTTCTGGCTTCTTAAATGCATTAGTATTTCATTTTCTATACAACGAGCTGCATATGTAGCAAGCCTCGTCTTTTTCTGCGGCGTAAAGCTTGCTACCGCTTTCATTAACCCAATCGTCCCAATGGAAATATAGTCATCAAGCTGTTCGTGTTTCGGATGGAATTTTTTGACGACATGCGCAACAAGCCTCATATTTCTTTCAATGAGTTCAAGTTTTGCAGATTCATCGCCATTCATATACCGTTCGAGACACTCGGCTTCTTCCTCTTTTGAAAAGGGTTGCGGAAACGATTGGCCTTTTAAATAGCCAAGTAAGACGGGGAGATCGACCCACAGTTGCATGATGGCTGTTAAAAGGGAGCTAATTGTCGTCATCCTTCCTTACATGTGAGTAACACATCATATGACAAGAGAAGTCATTTTACAACAAAAAAATGACCTGCAAATGCAGGTCATACTTATTCGCCAAATTAAACCTTCTTTAATGTAAACGTGCTAATCATAAGAACTGATAGAAGTGGGAATAAAAACATATAAAAAACTGGGGATAATACCGGTATGAAGAAAAATGTTAACGTTAAGATAGCACCAGATGCGGTAATTGGCAGACCGCTGAAATAGCCATTGGATTCTGTAATATTGAAACGAGCCAGCCTAAATGCACCGCATGCAATATATAATACAGCGACAATCATACCGATCGTGCCAAAATGGACAAGTGTCATTTCATACATTAATATCGCTGGAGCCACACCAAATGATATAATATCACTCATGGAGTCCAATTGTTTTCCTAGCTCTGATTCTTGATTGAATTTCCGTGCCACTTTGCCATCGTAACGATCCAAAAAGGCAGCTATGAAAATAAACAATACAGCATAATTAAAGGATTCATGGATGGTTGCCATAATAGAGGCGCCGCCGAATGAGATATTCCCTAGTGTGATAGTATTAGCTAAGTGTGCTTTCATTTTTTTAATTGTGGTATCCACTACTTCAATTAAAAACAATGGACATCATTCCTTTATGTTCAGTATTACAATATTATACTTCTTTTAATTGGGAGTGTAAAACTTTTTTAAAATGAGGGTTGTCAATGTTACGTGAAAAATATTACCGGTCACTTGTAGAATTAACAAACGGCAGGTGGTCGTCTACGATACTGCGAGGAGTAGCTGGTTCTCGCTTTAGCAAAAGAATAATTTCTTCCTATATACGATTATATGGAATTGATACGCAAGAAACGGAAAATAACACATACCACAATCTACATGACTTTTTCACTCGGAAATTAAAACAGGGTGCTCGGCCGATTGCAGAAGGAACTGAATTGTATACAAGCCCAGTTGATGGAAAAATTGAATCCTGCGGCGATATTGTAGAAAACAGTATATTTTTGGTGAAGGAAAAAAGGTACAACCTTGTTGATCTACTAGGCAAAGAAGAAAATATTGCAAAGTATATCAATGGAAAATACATTGTGTTTTACCTTAGTCCGGCGGATTATCATAGGCTTCATAGTCCGATTGATGGTGAAGTGATAAAACAATTTACACTTGGAAGAAAATCTTATCCCGTTAATTCTTTAGGATTGACTTATGGGGATCAGCCGATTTCAAAAAACTACCGACAAATCACAGAGCTACAAACAGCAAACGGTGCCACTTGCGCGTTCATTAAAGTAGGTGCCATGTTCGTGAATTCCATTCATTTGACGAATACAACAACAGAGTGGAAAAAAGGAGAAGAAGTAGGGTTCTTCAGTTTTGGATCAACCGTTGTGATGCTTTTTGAACCCAATAGCGCAGAATTCTTGGAACAAACTGTTCCCGGTCAAAAGATCCAAGTGGGTCAAGCATTTGCACATATGCTATAATTTGTAGAGCGTAGATAAACCATTGGGCTTTTACGGGAGGTTCACCCCTTCCTAGCTTCTTGAGCAAATATATTTGTTAGGGGAACAGCCTGTAAATGCAGGATAATAGATTTATTGGAGGAAAAAATGTACAAATTGATTATGCCACAGGAATTTGCACTTTCGGTGTTTGATATTACGCCGGAAAAGCTGAAAGAAAAAGGCATTCGGGGGATTATTACAGATCTCGACAACACATTAATCGAATGGGATCGTGCAGATGCTACAGAGGACTTAATTGCCTGGTTTCAGCAGATGAAGGATGCTGGAATACAGGTTGTCATTCTGTCAAATAATAAAGAGGCACGCGTCAAAAAATTTGCAGATCCGGTCGGAATTCCTTATATTTTCCAAGCACAAAAACCGCTTGGCAAGGGATTTAAACGTGCTCTTGCATTACTTGATATGAAACCTGAAAAAGTGCTCATGCTGGGAGATCAAATGCTCACAGATATGATGGGAGCAAACCGTAGTAGGTTATATACGATTTTAGTAAAGCCTGTTGCACAATCGGACGGTTTTGTTACACGATTCAATCGTTTCATCGAACGCCGTGTTTTTAAATATTTAAGCAAAAAAGGAATTAAAACGTGGGAGGAAAAAGAATGAAAGACATGCCACAATGTATTGGCTGTGGTACTACCATCCAAACTGAAGATAAAAATGCACCAGGATATGCTCCTGCAGCAACGTTAGAGAAAGAAGAAATCATATGCCAGCGCTGTTTCCGTCTCAAGAATTACAATGAGCTTCAGCCTGTTTCTTTGACAGATGACGACTTTTTGCGCATCTTAAACGGCCTTGGTACTCAAAAAGGCTTAATCGTAAAAATTGTAGATATATTTGATTTTAATGGGAGCTGGTTACCTGGATTACATCGTTTTGTCGGCAATAATCCGGTACTCCTCATCGCAAATAAAGCGGACTTGTTACCAAAATCAGTGAAAAAACAAAAAGTGATTAATTGGCTGAAAAGAGAAGCAAAAGCGCTTGGGCTAAAACCAATCGATGTCTTGCTTGTCAGTGCGCACAAAGGCAGCGGTATGGATGAAGCGATAGAAGCAATAGAGAATTATCGTAATGGACAAGATGTTTTCGTTGTTGGGTGTACAAATGTAGGGAAATCTACATTCATTAACCGCATTATTAAAAGAGCAACAGGAGCAGGGGATATCATCACTACTTCTTATTTCCCTGGCACTACGCTAGACATGATTGAAATCCCGTTAGAAGATGGACAAGCTATTTATGACACGCCGGGTATTATCAATCATCATCAAATGGCGCATTACTTAAATCCATCAGAGCTTAAATATATTATGCCCAAAAAAGAAATTAAACCAAAGGTATTTCAATTAAATCCGGCGCAAACTCTATTTATCGGCGCGCTTGCGCGATTTGATTTTATTAAAGGCGAGAGGGCAGCCTTTACAGTGCATATTGCTAATGAACTGATAATTCATCGTACTAAGCTCGAAAATGCAGATGAACTTTACGAAAACCATAAAGGCGAGCTGCTATCACCGCCTACAAAGCAACATATGGATGCACTGCCGAAATTGGTACGCCATGAATTTTCAATTAAAGAAGCGAAAACTGATATTGTCTTTTCTGGGCTTGGCTGGATTACAATACAAGATCCAAATGTCGTAATTGCGGCATATGCACCAGAAGGAGTCGAAGTGCAAGTTCGCCCGTCATTGATATAGGGAGGAACTAAGATGAAGAAATGGTATGCCGTTATAGGAAACCCCATTGAGCATTCTTTGTCGCCTTTAATGCATAGTACGTGGATTGAAAAAGAGGGCAAAAATGCAAGCTATATCCCGGTTCATGTATTGCCAGAAAATTTAGAAGCAGCCGTGACTTCATTAAAACTACTTGGCTGCAGCGGCTGGAATGTGACCATACCACATAAAGAATCCATTATTCCATTCCTTGATGAGATTGATGACACAGCTGCACAGATGGGTGCGGTTAATACAGTCGTAAGGATGCAGGATGGTCGGTATAAAGGTTATAATACGGACGGGCTTGGCTTTGTACGTTCTTTAGAAGAAGCAGTTGGCATAGACCATCGCCATAAGTCTGTCTTGCTAATTGGAGCGGGCGGGGCCGCTCGGGGCATTGCGTTTGCTTTAAAGCAAACTGGATATAGGCAAATTAATATTGCCAATCGTACAATCAGCAAGGCACAGGCTATTTGTGATGATTTGGATATAGAGGCTAAGGCGCTTACCTTAGAGAGAGCATCAGAGGATTTGGATCGATATGATATTATTATCCAAACGACGGCTGCAGGTTTAAATAAAAGTGAATTTTCAATGCCCATTGGGCTCAAACGGCTGTCTAAGACTGCAATTGTAGCAGATATTGTGTATAATCCAATGATGACGCCATTTTTAAAAGAAGCAAAGCGATCAGGAGCCACCATTGTGACAGGGCTAGGTATGTTTATCCATCAGGGTGCACTTAGTTACAGTTACTGGATGGGCTCGTACCCGAATGCGAAAGATGTAGAAGAACTTTTGCTTCGGCAAATAGGAGGAAATTGATTTTATGTTAACAGGTAAACAAAAAAGATTTTTACGTGCAGAAGCACATTCATTACAGCCGATTTTTCAAGTGGGCAAAGGCGGTGTTAATGAAGCAATGCTTGTACAAATTAAGCAAGCATTAGAAGTGCGTGAATTATTAAAAGTACGTATTTTAGACAACTGTGAAGAAGATAAGCATGATGTGGCAAAACAATTAGCTTCAGGCACAAATGCAGAACTTGTTCAATTGATTGGTCTTACAGTTGTTTTATATAAACAAGCATCAAAACGTGAACATCGCAAAATCGAATTGCCAAAAGCAAAATAAGGATTTGATTCCATGAAAAAAGTAGGGCTTCTCGGCGGCACTTTTAATCCGCCGCATATTGCGCATTTAATCATGGCTAATGAAGCGTATTATGCGCTTAATTTAGATGAAGTGCGCCTCATGCCAAATGCAATACCACCGCATAAAGTTAAACCAGAAGATGCAACAGCAGAACAGCGATTTCATATGACAGAACTCGCTGCAGAGATGGTTCCACATTTTACGGTAGAACCTTATGAAATCAAGCATGGCGGCGTATCTTACTCTTATGATACGTTAAGAGCCTTAACAGCATTAGAGCCAGAAGTAGAGTTTTATTTTATCATTGGCGGAGATATGATAGATATGTTGGATGAATGGTATCATATTGAGGAATTGACAAAGCTAGTCCATTTTGTTGGTGTACACCGCCCTGGTTCAGTTGGTAGCACGTCGTTGCCTGTGCAAAAGATTGAGGCGCCGATGGTCGATTTATCTTCAACAATGATTCGCGAGCGATTACATGCAGGGAAACCAGTTACATTTATAGTGCCGCCTGCGGTGGAGGAGTACATACGAAAGGAAGGTTTATATGGGACGAAATGAATTATTAGCTGCAATGAAAGACCGTATGCCTGAGCGTCGTTATATCCACACCATTGGCGTTGCAGACACAGCAATCGAATTAGCAACGCGCTTCAATTTAGATACAAAAAAAGCGGAAACAGCGGGAATTCTGCACGACTCATGCAAATATGCGGACCGTGTTTGGATGAAGGAAGTTATTAAAGGCGAGAACATGAATCCATTACTGCTTGAATACCACCATGAATTATGGCATGGTCCTGTAGGTGCTTATGTTGCGCAAAGAGAATTCCATGTAGAAGATGAAGATTTGCTCAATGCGATTCGCTACCATACAACAGGGCGCGCTAACATGAGTGATTTAGAAAAAATCATTTATATCGCTGATATGATTGAACCGAACCGTCAATTTTCAGGGGTTGAAGAGTTGAGGAAAGCTGCACAAGAGCTACCTTTAGATGAACTAATGAGTAAATGTATTACGCACTCAATTGGGTTTCTTATCAGCAAGGGTCAACCTGTGTTCCCAGATTCTTTCCAGTGCTACAATGATATATTGCAAAAAAGAAGAAGTAATATATAAGAACTTTTCAGCAACCTCTTACTTAAATCAACGGTTAATATAGACTAAACTTGCGTAACATAAGTATATGTTTTGGCGTAAAGTCAAAGGAAAGAAGGAAAACAAATATATGGCAAATAATTTATTAGAAATTGCTTTTAAAGCTTGTGATGACAAAAGAGCAGAAGATATAGTTGCGTTAAATATGGAGGGGATTTCACTTTTGGCGGATTACTTCTTAATTTGCCATGGTAACTCCGATCGCCAAACCCAAGCAATTGCGCGTGAAATCGCAGATGTTGCTCATAAAGCAGGCTATGAAGTAAAAAGGCTTGAAGGTTTTGATTCGGCTCGATGGATTTTAGTAGATCTAGGTGAAGTGGTATGTCATGTTTTCCACAAGGACGAACGCGCTTACTATAACTTAGAACGTCTATGGGGAGACGCGCCTGAAAAATTTGTAGCAGTGGATCCAGAATGAGTAGCTACTCACAATTCGCACAAATATATGATGGCTTAATGACAGACGTTCCATATGATGAATATGTCAATTGGGTCACTTCACATGCATCGCCTGCCTCTTATCCCAATCTCTTGGATATTGGCTGCGGTACAGGGACAATGGCCGCAAAATTTGCGGCTCTTGGCTATAAAGTTAGCGGCATCGATCTTTCTGAAGATATGCTAATGGTAGCTTCTCAAAACTTTGCAGAAGCAGGCCTTGATATTCCTCTCTATTGCATGTCCATGGATGAGCTTGAGGGTTTCAATCATCTCGATGTCATTACGATTCCGATAGATTCTATCAACTATGTTCTAGAAGAAGATGCGGTAAGAGAAACACTTAAGCGTATATATGAATCATTAAAAAGCGGCGGACAGCTGTTTTTTGATGTGCATTCAATTTACAAAATGGATGAACTTTTTATGGACTCTCCTTTCACTTATGATGACGGAGAAGTCAGCTATTTGTGGATGACTGAAAAAGGTGAAGAACCTCATTCTGTCCATCATGACATTGTTTTCTATTCCCAACTAGATAACGGGTATTATGAAAGATTTGAAGAATTTCATACACAGCGTACATTTGATGTAGAAATGTATAAAAATATGCTCAAAGAAGCCGGCTTTCAGGATATCTTTATCACAGCTGATTTTGCTGAAAAAGAGCCTGTAGAATTTTCTGAAAGAATTTTCTTCCGGGCTGTAAAATAGTCTTTTCAAAAAAATGAATATCCTATATACTGGAATTAGCTTCGTATATTGCCTTCTGACAAAGAAAGGATGTGCGGACTAATTCCTTCTTTTTTGAAGAAAAATGGCAAAAAATTTGGCATCCCCATAGCCATCGTTATTTTTTTCTTTACTTTTATATACTTTTCCAAACAATCGTCCACACCCCCACAGGACGACTTATTTTCCCGTGCTGAAAAACAAAACGAATTAAACGAACCAAATACTGCTGATCTTGCAAATGGCAAATCAAATAGCACATCGATTGAAAAAACTGAAATCGTAGCGTCTACATCCATAATGGTAGATGTCAAAGGAGCGGTCAAAAATCCAGGGGTCTACAAGCTGGATGGTGATAGCCGCGTTATAGATGCTATTAAGCTGGCTGGAGGATATGCTAAGAATGCACAATCTAAGCAAATCAATCATGCACAAAAGTTGCAGGATGAGATGGTTATTTACGTGCCCCAAACAGGCGAAGAGGTAGAAGAAGTGCTGTCCATTGCATCAAACGACAAAACCGCAGTCCAGCCGTCTATCAATACTAGCAGTCCAAGCGGTGGTAGCCAAAGTTCTTCAAATTTAGTAAATCTCAATACTGCAGATGAATCAGTTTTGCAAACCTTAAATGGTATTGGTCCTGCAAAAGCCCAAGCTATCCTTGCCTATCGGACAGAAAATGGATCTTTTCAAACAATTGAAGATTTAAAAAATGTAACGGGAATTGGTGACAAAACATTTGAATCGCTACAAGATCAAATAACAGTCAATTAAATAGCCCGTTTGCCTGTTGAAAAAGATGTCTCTTAAAATTACACTGAATATAATAAGTAATAATTACAGGAGGCAATAATATGGAGCGAATCACGTGGAACCAATTTTTCATGGCGCAAAGCCATTTGCTTGCACTTAGAAGTACATGCACAAGATTATCAGTAGGGGCTACAATAGTCCGTGAGAAACGAATTATTGCTGGAGGTTATAATGGTTCGATTTCCGGAGATGACCATTGCATCGATAATGGGTGCTATGTTGTGGACAATCATTGCGTTAGAACAGTGCATGCTGAGGTTAATGCTTTGTTGCAATGTGCGAAATATGGAACGCCGACAAAAGGAGCAGATCTCTATGTGACGCATTTTCCTTGTTTGCCATGTACCAAATCTATCATACAAGCAGGCATCCAAAACTTATACTATGCAACAGACTACAAGAATAACCCGTACGCCATCGAATTGTTGGCGCAAGCGAAAGTGAATGTCGTACATGTACCTTTTGATGAGAGAAAAATAGACTTTTTAAGTGATGAAAAAATGATGCTCTATATGGACATGCTTACTAAATTGCGTGAACATGGTGCAACGCCTGAAGAATTGGCCCCTTACGAACAGAAGGTGGAAGAATTATTTGGCCATTCTCTTTTAGACATAAATTAATATATATAGCTTTAGCTATTATGCTTGCTGTTCTCGCAGCATTTAAAGATAGCTTTCTTCTTTGGCTATTCGTTCCGTATAGCTGTTTTCTATGGTGGAAAAAAGAAAAAACATGGCTTCTTGCCATTATCGCCGTTTTTTCTTTTTCTGCCTTTTTTTATACAAAGAATCGAAATGAAGATTTAAAAGAACATATTCCAGAGCATGCGGTGATTACATGGACTGGTTCCTATACAATCAGTGGCGCTAAATTGCGTGGTTTTTCTATAACGGACAGTGGTGCCAAAATTTATACGGTCATGACGTTTTCAAACAAAGAAGAGAAAGAAGAATACGAAAATATTTCTTTAAGTGGGGCTATGTTCCATGTTAAAGGAAAACTTACGCCAGCTAATATGCCTGCGCATCAATATGCTTTTTCAATGGATGAGTACCTGAAGAGTCAAGGTGCTATAGGCATTTATGAAATTGAACAAGCTGAATATATTGGAAAAAAGAAAAGTATTTCTTCCGTTTTGGCACAGCAACGATTAAAAGTTAAAAAGCATATAGAAAGGACATTCCCTAAACGTTTAGCAGCTGAAGCAGAGGCACTGATTATTGGCGACCAAGGGAATGTGGATGATGATCTCAGTCGCGCTTATCAAAAACTGGGTATCACACACTTATTCGCTATTTCTGGGTTACATGTTGCGCTTATCACGCTATTGCTTTTTGAGATAATGCTGAGGTGCCATGTCCGCAAAGAGCATGCAACACTGGCTATCATGATTGTTCTTCCGCTGTATGCTTGTCTAGCTGGTGGGGCCCCTTCGGTATGGCGATCTGTGACTGTGGTAGAAATAATGATGATTAGTCGAGCAAGCAAATCATTATTAACGGTAGATGATGCACTTTCTATAAGTTTCATTTTGCTTCTTGCCTATCAGCCAGCTATGATATTTCAAGTGGGGTTTCAATTGTCATATTTGGCGACAGCTGCGCTAATTTATTCAAGTAGGATTTTACAATCTTCAAATCATGTATTGCTCCAATCATTTTATATGACATTTGTCTGTCAGCTATTAGTCTACCCTTTATTGATTTACCACTTTTTCGAGCTGAGCCTTTCTTCATTCGTGGCTAATCTTGTGTTC
Organism: Rummeliibacillus sp. TYF-LIM-RU47; assembly: GCF_008638315.1. Lineage (NCBI taxonomy): Bacteria > Bacillati > Bacillota > Bacilli > Caryophanales > Caryophanaceae > Rummeliibacillus > Rummeliibacillus sp. TYF-LIM-RU47. Next base: position 1,090,736 of record NZ_VVIR01000001.1, read on the forward strand.
GTGCCCCTATTTTCGTTTGTGATTTTGCCAATTAATCTCATTATGCTTGTATTAACAGGTATATCTTTACCGCTTTCTAATCTAATTTTTGCAGTATATGAACCACTGAGAACATGGTTAACCTCAGGGATCTTGTTTTGCAAGGAAATACCCTATCAAATGTGGGTGTCAGGCAGGCCGGACATTCTTCTTTGTGTCTTAGCAATGATAGGTGTATTAACTGCTTTTGTTTATATTGAGAAAAAATATTTTGTCCGAGCAGCTGCATGTATTTTATTCCCGGTTTTGGTCATTTATTTTTCATCAAGCTTGCACCGAGATTTACGCATTACTTATCTAAACGTTGGCCAAGGGGATAGCGCAGTGATTGAACTACCATATCGCAAAAAAGTATATGTAATTGATACAGGCGGTTTACTTCGTTTTGGCCAGGAAAAATGGAAGGAACCTAAGAATGAGTATGAAGTAGGTAGGAGGGTGGTGGTCCCATATTTAAAAGGTCGAGGGATACGCTCAGTGGATGCAATGATTTTAACGCACGCAGATGCAGACCATGTTGAAGGTGCGGAAGAAGTAATTGAGGAATTGCGTGTGAAAGAAATACACATAAGTCCAAACTCTTGGGAGAAGGCAGTGATGGGAGAGGTACTTAAGCTCGTCAAGGAAAAAAGAATTCCTCTAAAAGAAAGAATGGCAGGTTATAGCTGGGCAGAACACCGTACTGAATTCAAATATATTTCACCTACGGATACTAATTATGAGGGTAATAATGATTCTCTTGTCCTGCTGCTAAAGTTTGGCAAATTTAAAAGCGTTTTTACCGGTGATTTAGAAGAGTTGGGGGAGAGGCAGCTCATCGGAAATAACGTAGCGGATATAGCGGGACTAACGATACTAAAAGCTGGCCATCATGGAAGTAAAACGTCAAGCTCGGAGCCTTTTTTGAATATAACAAAGCCTTTGCTTACCATATTCTCTACAGGCTTAAATAATCGGTATCGTCATCCGAGCCAGGAAGTGGTCGATCGTTATCAAAGATTAGGTTATACTACTTTAAACACAGCGGAATCAGGATCAATCGAGTTGTCAGTCAAAGAAGACTCATGGCAAATCCATACAACGGCAGAGTTTCTTGAAAAGAAAAAAGCTTTGTCCAAATGACAAAGCTTTTTTCGGAATAAAGACTTATAAATTCACATACTCAATAACTGTTGCGATGATGAACATGATTGCGAAGAATGCGAATGATACGCCGAATCCAACGCCTGAATCGATCGCGTCATTTCTTTTGCTTTGTACCTCTTGTTCAAATGGATTCATTACTATCCCTCCTAGTTCGATTTAATTATACGGTAACGGCTGTGAAAAATCTAGATTGAATGCGGAAAATGGCATTCTCTGCAATAGATTTAAAATAGGGCTTAAAGTAGTAATATGTCAACTAAATTTAAACTTAAACAAATTATTAGGAGGCATTTCATGAAGTTAGGATTGAAGCGGGATGAAGTAAAGTTGATAGATTATTCGCTTGAATGGAATGAAGAGTTCCAGCAAACACGGAAAGCTATAGAAGAACATACAGGTCTAGCTGCAGAGCGTATCGAGCATATCGGCAGTACGGCAATTAAAGATATGCCTGCCAAGCCGATCATTGATATTTTAGTAGGAGTAGACAATCTAAAAAAAGTAGATGAATCATTGCTGAGAGACTTTTTAAAAGTTGGTTTTTTAAGGTTGAAAGTAGAACGGCCTGAAGAAAAGGTGTTGGCTAAGTTTACGGATGATACTTATCAAGAAAAAACCCACTTTGTACATTTGGTTGATTATCAAAAAGATCTTTGGCATAATCTCCTATTCTTTAGGGATTATTTAAATGCGAATGAAGCAGTTAAACATCGCTATATGAAGCTGAAACAAGAATATATTAATAATACAGCTACAGGGTTAAATATCAATGATTATACTAAGTGTAAAGAAGACTTTGTAAAGAATATTTTTAGTATAAGAAATAACAATTAGAAAAATCCACTATCCATTTCCTTAGCGAAGACAGTGCATATCCACCAAAACACATGTATACTTAAAGGAGCAGTAGTAGGGGGAGTATCATTATGTTTTCAAAATTATGGGCTGATATTCAAAAAGGGAAATTGGCGCCTGTTTATCTTTTAGCGGGCCTCGAATCTTATTATATAGACGAAACGATACGCAGAATCAAAGATAAGTTAGAAGAAGAAGGAGAGGTTGAATCAGTTACAATAGATTTGGATGAGAAGCCAGTAGATCTAGTAATTGATGAATCAGATACGATTCCTTTTTTCTCAAACAAGAAGTTGATTATTGCAAAGAATGCTTCGTTTTTAAAGGCAACGGATAAAACAAAAGAAAAAATCCAACATGATTTGACACGGCTTGCTAGATGGTTAGAATTTCCATCAGACACATCTGTGACAATTTTTATTGCACCGTATGAAAAGTTAGATGAACGAAAAAAGGTAACAAAGCAAATGAAAGAGCATGCGGTATATTTGTTAGCTGAAACCCCGAAAGAGCAAGATTTGGCTGTTTGGGTGCAACATGAGGTAGCCAGGTTTGGCAAGTTAATTGAAGATGAAGCAACAGCTAAACTAATTGAACTCGTTGGCTTGGATATGCTTCATCTGAAATCAGAAGTAGATAAAATTTGCTTATATCTTGGTGAAGAAACAACTATCACTGCTTCTTTAGTGGAGGAACTCGTTTCAAAGACATTGGAACAGGATGCATTTAAAATGTTGAATGCTTATATCCGCCATGATGTTTCTGAAGCGCTCTCTATTTATCACGATTTAATACGGCAAAAGCAAGAACCCATTATGCTTGTCGCGCTTTTAGCTTCACAAATTAGGTTGATGTCTAATGTCTATTATTTATTGAAGAAAGGTTATCATTCAGGACAAATCGCCAAGCAGTTAAAGGTCAATCCTTATCGGATCAAACGTATAGTAGAAGACAGACGAAATATATCGGAAGAAGCTTTATTGAAAGCATTGTATGGACTGAGTGAAGTCGACCTCAAGTTAAAGTCGGTCAGCGGTAGACGAGAGAGATTCCTAGAACTCTTTTTAATGAAACCATTATAGATAGAAGGAAAGCTAGCTTATTTGAGCTAGCTTTTTTCTATTTTAAAAACGAATATTATAGCGATACCACAATCCTTTTTACTATATACTGTGAATTAGAGAAGGGAGAGTGAATACATGATTACAAAAGAGAGCAATATCCGGTTTGTTGTTGCGGGATTATTGCTAGGGATTTTGATGTCCGCCATGGACAATACTATCGTGGCAACTGCAATGGGAACGAATGTGTCGGATTTAGGGGACTTTGACATGTTTATCTGGGTAACATCCGCTTATATGGTGGCTGTTATGGCAGGGATGCCGATTTTCGGAAAATTATCGGATATGTTTGGACGTAAGCGTTTTTTTATATTTGGATTAGTCGTTTTTTTAATTGGGTCAGCACTTTGTGGAATTGCACAGTCAATGACACAACTAAGCATTTACCGCGCGATCCAAGGTATAGGCGGTGGCGCTTTAATGCCAATTGCCTTTACGATCGTGTTTGATATATATCCACCTGAGAAGCGAGGGAAAATAACGGGATTATTGGGTGCAGTATTTGGTGCATCTAGTGTGCTCGGTCCGTTATTAGGCGCATACATCACAGAGTATATCAGCTGGCATTGGGTGTTTTATGTGAATGTGCCCATCGGCATTATTTCATTATTTTTCATTCTTCGCTACTATAAAGAATCCTCAGCACTCGAAAATCAAAAAATTGATTGGGGTGGGGCAATTACTCTCGTAGCAGCAATCATCTGTTTAATGTTTGGATTAGAGCTAGGCGGCAAGAAGTTTGATTGGTTATCCATTGAAATTGTCAGTTTGTTTAGTGGATTTATAATTTTTTTTATAGCATTTATTATATTCGAGATAAAAGCAAAAGAGCCAATATTACCATTTTGGCTTTTCCGCAGACGTCTATTTGCTGCTTCACAAATATTAGCTTTTTTATATGGCGGTACGTTTATTATTTTGACGATTTTTATTCCGATTTTTGTTCAAGCTGTTTATGGCGGGTCGGCAACAAATGCAGGGTTAATATTAATGCCCATGATGCTTGGGTCAGTAGTAGGCAGTGCGATGGGTGGTATTTTCCTTACTAAAACAAGCTTCCAAAGATTAATGATAATTTCTGTTATATCCTATTTTGCAGGTATGTATCTTCTTAGTACATTGACGCCTGATACAGCAAGGCTACTTTTGACCGTTTATATGATTTTAGTGGGATTTGGCGTTGGCTTTTCGTTCTCTCTTCTGCCGACAGCTTCTATCCATAACCTTGAACCGAATTTTAGAGGGACAGCTAACTCAACTAACTCTTTCTTGCGTTCGTTTGGCATGACACTTGGTATTACCATTTTTGGTGCTATACAAAGTAGTGGGTTTTCACAAAAATTGACTGATGCCTTTAAGGGAATGGGGAATGGCAACTATATACCGGATACAGATAATTCGAGGCAACTTTTTGAAGCCAGTGAACGCGCAAAGATTCCTAGTTTTATACTTGATAAAATAGTCCATGCTTTGTCGGACTCTGTTACTTTCACATTTTCTATGGCTTTAATTCCTATTGCCATTTCTGTCATTGTTGTACTATTGATGGGGAAAGATAGAGTTGAAGTTGTAAAAAAGGAAAGTTAAGTTAATTCTAGCATTAAATAAAGGAACCTTCCGTAGTCGAACGGTTCTTTTTACATGTTCAAAAGTTATGCAATAAAAAAAGGCTAGAGATTTCTCTCTAGCCTTTTTGAATCCCATCAAGGATTAAGCTTTTTTCATTAAACGAGCTTTTTGACGAGAAGCTGCATTTTTGTGGATCAAGCCTTTTGAAGCTGCTTTGTCTAAAGATTTAACAGCAAGAGTTAATAGTTCGTTTGCGTTTTCTTCTTTAGCAGTTAGTGCAGCGTCAGCTTTTTTTACAGCAGTACGCATTGCTGATTTAGCTTGTGCGTTTTGTGCGTTAGCTTTAGTGTTAACTTTTACGCGTTTGATTGCAGATTTAATATTTGGCATTTCAAATTCACCTCCTAAAAAGGATCGAGATGAGTAAATTCTCAACTGTATGTGTCTATACAACAAGCATCATTATAGCAAATGCCTACTATAAAAATCAAGAGACAATCGCAAAGAATATTTACTTGACACAATGGTCAAACTAACGAAGAGGTGATAGAATGGAAAATTTTAAATGGTCAACTGTTGATTTAGTCGATGAAACAACAGCCTTTATCAATCATAAGACAGAGGAAGAGCGAGAGACACTAAGGGAATCTAATGGAATTGATATAAAAGAAACTTGGGAAAATATTGTAAAGGTCACAGAAGTTATTGTGTCCCAAAAAGGAGAAGAACATATCGGTAAAAAAGAGGGCACGTATGTTACTTTATCTGTACCTACGTTAGACCCTTATGACCAAGAAGGTCTTGAGATGTTCGAAGAGTCAATCATTAGAACACTGCAAAAACTTCATAAAAAAGAGTCGCTTGAAAAAGTATTGATAATAGGGTTGGGCAATCGCACAATTACACCAGATGCCGTGGGTCCAATGACGATTGAACAGCTCCACAACCAGGATGAACTAATTCAAGATAGATGTATGATTTATGCGCCAGGAGTAACAGCGCAAACAGGATATGAAACGAGCGAGTTTGTCAAAGCGTTGGCGGATCGTATTAAGCCATCCTTAATCATTGCAATTGATGCTCTCGCGACTAATTCGAGCGAACGACTCTGTAAAACAGTTCAAATTACAAACACAGGCATTCAGCCTGGGGCGGGAGTAGGGAATGCCCGCAAAGAGATTTCGCTTGAAACAATGGGATGTCCTGTCACAGCAATTGGATTACCAACGGTGGTGGATGGTCCTGTATTGATAACAGATGCAATTGACACCATGTTCAAATATATCTCCGCACAGATATCAGAAGGGAAGTCGCCGTCCAAAGCTTTATCTGTTTCTGCCTATACGCCTAGCGAAGATACGAAGATACAAACAGAGGCACTGATTCCCATCTTTGGTGATTGGGTGAAGTGGGACAAAGAAGAGCGACTTCAGCTATTCCAAGAGGTTCTAACAGGCCAGCAACGGCTTTTTGTGACGCCAAAAAATATTGATGATTGGCTCTCTGCTTATATCAACATGCTATCGAGTGTTTGTACGCGATGGATTAGTAATGCATAACGGTTCTATCTCTCTCTCCTCCTTCATAAGCTGACAGGAGGAGGGATATAGAATGCGAAGACGCAAACAACGATGGAAATTTAGTTTATTATTCTTAGCAATCTTCTTTTCACTACCTATTATTGCAGCTAAGATCCCGGTGTTGGCTGAACAAAAGCCAAATGGAAAACCAGTCATTGAGTCCCCTGTACAAGAAACAAAAGTTGCTTATGCTGCTAAAAAGGGGTTAGCAACAAAAGTATCGGACAAAAAATCAAAAGCTTCTTTTGATGCATTGGTATATTTTACACATTCGCATGAAGCATATGCGCCTATACTTCGAAAGCATCAACAGGCAGTAACTGCGTATCATAATACAGAGAATATCCAATCCCTAGGAAAATTGTTCACAAATCATTTTAAACAAAATAATATTCAATTGGACCTTTTGGATGTTGATACTCAGAAAGTGATGAGTCAAAAACAAATGAAATTTTACCAGGCGTATGATGCAGTACGTCCTTATGTTAAAAAGCAAATTGAAAAAAAAGATTATGATTTAATCTTGGATATTCATAGAGATTCTGCAAAAAGAAATTTATCGACTATCACATATAATGGCACTTCTTATGCACGCATGGCCATTGTCATCGGAACAAAAAATCCAAGTTACCAGGCAAATGAAGCGTACGCTGAGAAGTTGTCTAAAAAAATGGCAGAATTAGTGCCTGGTATCTCGCGTGGTGTTATTGCTAAAAAAGGTGCGGGCGTAAATGGAATTTATAATCAAGATTTGTCGAAGCAATCCATCTTAGTTGAAATAGGTGGTGTGGATAATACGGAAGAAGAGTTAAATCGATCAGTCGCGATTTTGGCACGTGCAATCGAAGAAGCGTTTGCTAATCCTAATTCCTAACATTGCAATATATGGCGTTTCACTGCTATAATTCTTAATAACAACATTTCAGTAGATCACCGCTTCTATAGTGGTGTGATAGAAAGAGAAATGAAGCTGAAAAAAATGAATTAGTCTAAGGCGACGCATGCAAATAGACGATTCAAAAATGAGGCGCATAGATTATAGGAGCGGAACGAATGAATCGAGAAGAATTAATTAACAGACAAGAACATATACGAAATTTCTCTATTATCGCACATATTGATCACGGCAAATCAACATTAGCAGACCGGATACTAGAGAAAACCCAAGCGCTAACAGCAAGGGAAATGAAAGAACAGCTGCTAGATTCCATGGATTTGGAAAGAGAACGAGGCATTACAATTAAACTAAATGCCGTACAGTTGAACTACACAGCGAAAGATGGAGAAACATATATTTTACATTTAATCGATACACCGGGGCATGTCGATTTTACTTATGAAGTTTCACGAAGCTTGGCTGCATGTGAAGGTGCGATTTTAGTTGTCGATGCAGCACAAGGTATTGAAGCCCAAACGCTTGCAAATGTATATCTTGCGCTAGATAATGACTTGGAAATCTTACCAGTCATTAACAAAATCGACCTTCCATCAGCTGATCCAGAGCGTGTACGAGGAGAAATAGAGGATGTCATTGGCCTCGATGCATCTGAAGCTGTGCTTGCATCAGCCAAAGCGGGCATTGGAATAGAAGATATTCTGGAGCAAATTGTTGAAAAAGTGCCGGCACCAATAGGAGATCCGGAAGGGCCATTACAAGCACTGATATTTGACTCTGTATATGATGCATATCGTGGCGTAATTACCTCTATTCGGGTTGTTGAAGGCACTGTGAAACCAGGAGATAAAATTCGCATGATGGCAACAGGTGCAGAATTTGAAGTCATCGAAGTAGGCGTGCATACTCCAAAAATGACGCCAGCGAAGTTTTTAACTGTCGGGGATGTTGGCTATCTCACAGCTTCTATTAAGAATGTAGGAGATACACGTGTAGGGGATACAATTACTTTTGCAAATCGCCCAGCCACAGAAGCATTACCTGGCTATCGTAAGTTGAACCCAATGGTGTATTGCGGTCTTTATCCAATTGATACATCAAAATACAATGATTTACGGGAAGCATTAGAAAAATTAGAGCTGAATGACTCTGCTCTCCAATATGAGCCTGAAACATCACAAGCTCTAGGATTTGGTTTCCGTTGCGGATTTTTAGGTCTCTTGCATATGGAGATCATTCAAGAACGTATTGAGCGTGAATTTAATATTGATCTAATTACAACAGCACCATCAGTTATTTACCATGTGCATATGACCGATGGTGAGGAAGTTAAAGTGGACAACCCTTCAATGATGCCGGATCCACAAAAGGTTGATCGTATTGAAGAGCCTTATGTTAAAGCAAGTATAATGGTGCCAAATGATTATGTGGGTGCTGTAATGGAGATCTGCCAACGAAAACGCGGGAATTTCCTGACGATGGATTATATGGATTCTATACGCGTAAATATCCTGTATGAAATTCCGTTATCCGAAATTGTTTATGATTTCTTTGATCAATTGAAATCCAGCACAAAAGGATATGCATCTTTTGACTATGAATTGATTGGTTATAAACCATCAAAACTAGTGAAGATGGACATTCTCTTGAATGCAGAACAGGTCGATGCTTTAAGTTTCATCGTTCACAAGGATTTTGCTTATGAACGAGGAAAGGTTATTGTTGAAAAATTAAAAGAGTTAATTCCACGTCAACAATTTGAAGTACCAGTGCAAGCTGCAATTGGTCAAAAAGTTGTTGCACGCTCAACTATTAAAGCGATGCGTAAAAACGTTTTGGCTAAATGTTACGGCGGCGATATCTCGCGTAAACGTAAACTTCTTGAGAAACAAAAAGAAGGTAAAAAACGTATGAAGCAAGTCGGCTCCGTTGAAGTCCCGCAAGAAGCGTTTATGGCTGTACTTAAAATGGATGATGATCAACCGAAAAAATAACATTAATACCATAAGGTTATTGAAGAATTTAATAAAGCGGTTAGGTAATACTTGGTGGATTTTCACACCGTATTCCTACCGCTTTTTTTATATGCTAGCAAATTTTAATTTATTTGCAAATGAGTCAAAAATGTCGTCTGTAGCATATCATACAATCTTTTTAGTTAGATGAATGTTTCTTTCTTTAGTAATAGAAGAACTGAATTGCGGATTTAAAGAATGTAGCAGTAATAAATTTATATCTCTGGCGTAAAAAAGAATAATATGCTTCATGATTCTTCCTTTGGGGAAGGGTCACTCGAAAAGAGTGGTCTTTTATTATAAATATTAAATATGGATATGTAATATACTTCCTTCTATGTCTCGACTGAAAGTATTACGTAAACAAAATATGCTGCTGGATAAGATGCTAAGGCTATTGGAAGGGTGTAGTATTCACCCAAAAAGATGTACTTGGTAGTCCAAACAATTAAATTTTTCTAGCATAAAATAATCTAATCGAAATAATAGAAGGGAGGATACATTTGTCTAACAATAATGGATTTAATAAGATTTGCAATGATTGCGAGAGGTTTGAAGAATGTAAAAGTTTATCCAAATTTAAGGTTTCTAGTTGTCCCAATGTACCAACTCAAGAAGAGCCAGTACAATTTACCCCAGTTTTTGGTTCAATATATAACGTAGCTGGAGGAGATCCTACAACTAATCCAAATGTAGATTTCGACACTGTCGGACCTTCCAGTGGAACAACACCAAGTACAGTTGATGATTCTATTACTGTTAATAGTCAAGGGGTATATACTGTTACGTTCACAATTCAATTAAATGCAGAATTAGCAGGAACATTTAACAATATTATTTTCCAGCTCACTATAAATGGGACTCCTCTTCCAACAAAACAGATTGAATTTCAAACCTTTGTAGATGGCGTGACTGAAATAGATGTAGTATCAAGAACGGACCAAATCGCGTTAAACCAAGGTGATGTTATACGAGTTGCCATAGTGAGTACAGCTGGGATTATTACTTATGATAATGCTGCATTGGTAGTAACAAAAGTTGCATAGGGTGTAATTGTGCCATATAGCAAATAACGACAAAATCGTAGTAAAGTGATAGCATAAAGTTTTTGGTAAGATGCTTCATGATTCTTCCTTTGAATATGGGCCACTCGAATTAAGATTGATCTTTTTAAAATAATAATTGTGCAACCGTTTTTCTATGGACACGAAGTTACAGAAAGAACAGATGATTAGTAAACTTTAATTCTTTCCCTCACCCTTACCCTCACCATTAGGTGGAGGGTTTTATCTTCCGCAGTTAGAGAAATAGTAGAAGCTTCCCCTTTACTTTTTACTCCATCAAATTACAATGTCACCGCCTGTAAAGAATTGTCATATGATACTTTTAGACGAATAACTAAAAGTTGATGATTAAATAGGTAGGAGGAGAGTTATGCCCGTAAGAACTGGATCCCAATATATTGAACAGATTGATCAATTGAAGGCTAATATTTGGGTTGATGGAGAACAGGTGACAGGCAATATTTCTGAACATCCTGCATTTAAAGGTGTAATGAAGAGTCAGGCTAGGTTATATGATTTACAACAGGATGAGAAACTAAAAGATAAATTAACCTATCCTTCTGAGGAAACGGGTAATCCTATAGGACTTTCCTTTCTCATGCCAAGGTCTAAAGAAGATTTAGCCAAGAGAAGAGAGGCTATCCAGCTCTTAGCAAGAGAAAGCAATGGCATGATGGGAAGAAGTCCAGACTATATGAATACAGCTCTCATGGCCTTGGCTTCTTCGGTCCATTTATTGGAGGGTGAGGAAAATTGTTTTCCTGAAAATATTCAAAACTTTTATGAATACGTACGTGAAAATGATTTATCGATGACACATACGTTTATTGAACCTCAAGTCGATCGTGGTAGCGTTTTAGATAAACCGACGAGTGAACCAATTTCTGCTGAGGTTGTAGAAAGAACGAGTGAGGGTCTTATTGTCAAAGGCGCGCGTTTACTCGCAACACAGGGTGGCATCACCGATGAAATGTTATTCATTAAAGCGGGGAAGCCATTTGATGAAGAGAGCGGGTTTGCATTTTCCATTCCAAGTAACACAAAGGGACTCAAATTTATTTGTAGAGAATCTTTTGTAGAAGGGGAGTCTGTCTTTAATTATCCTTTAAGTTCTCGCTATGAAGAAATGGATTCAATCGTAGTCTTTGATAATGTTTTAGTACCGTGGGATCGTGTATTTTATTATGATAATATTGATGTCGCACAGTCCTTTTTAGGTAGGAGTTCTTTTCAACCTTTTGGATTACATCAGGTGTTATCCAGACAAATTGTGAAAACAGAATTTATGCTGGGAATCGTTCAATCAATTATAGAATCTATCAATATTTCAGGCTTTCAACACGTACAAGAAAAGGCTACCGAAATTATTGTGGCACTTGAAACTTTAAAAGCCTTGTTGATCAAATCCGAAGTTGAAGCAAAGATGAACGAAGCAGGTTTGATGCAGCCAGATTATACGACTCTTAGAGTTGCCATCAGTATTTTTCCTAAGGTATATCCACGTTTTACTGAGATAGTTCAATTGTTAGGTGCGAGCGGCTTAATGTCTATTCCAACCGAAAAAGCATTTCACTCATCAATTCGAAAAGACATAGACCTATATCTACAATCTGCTGCAAATAATGCAGAAGACCGTGTAAAACTTTTCCGGCTCGCTTGGGATGCGACAATGAGCTCATTTGGTACCCGTCAGACCTTATATGAACGGTTCTTCTTTGGAGATCCAGTGAGATTGTCAATGAGCCTCTATCAAGAATATGACAAGAAACCTTATGTAGAATTGGTGAAAAAGAAACTTAAATAGAATCTTGGCTTTATTTCTAGTCAACCTGAGAGAAAGTACTTAGAAACGAAAAATCGGATAGCCATGGGCTATCCGATTTTAATAATTAAATAATAGATCATCTAATGATGTTGGAGATGCCTTGACTTGGATAGGGTATGATTAAAAGAATTCATATAATCCGTCCGCAAAGTATTTATATTCCTCTTGATTTATAATTCTTTTGCCGTATCCTTCAAAGAAAATCTCTCTATCGCTATTTTCAAAAACATAGGGTTTAGGACGAATGGCAAGCGCTACATCATATCTTGGATCACCATAAGCGCCTCCGGACCAATCAATCACCCCAGACAATGTACCGTTATGGACCAATACATTATCTATTGTAAAATCACCATGTATTAATGTTTGTTTAATAACCTTAGGCTTTTGTGATTGGATTTTTTTTAATATTGCTTCTGATCCATCTACTTCATAGTGTGTGAAGTTATATGCGGCTTTTAGTAGCATTTCATCAATCCAAGGCGTTTTATATTTCAATTCAGCGGGACATGAAGTTGAATGTATACGTGATAATGTCTTGCCAAAGACAAATATTATTTCCTCTCTAGTTTCCTTATTCTTCTCTTTAGATAGAGCTTCTCTAACAGTTAGTCCTTCAAGATATTCAATTAGAGCCCAAGATTGATCTTTGTCACATTTAAATACTTTTATTTGTGGAATCGGTAAATCTGTTTTACCAGATAAACAATGTAGTACAGAAATTTCTTTGTTCAACCAAGTATTATATAAAGGATCTTTTGTTCTTTTAAGCGCGAAAATAGACTTATCACCCTTAATAATGGCAACATCTGATGTACAACCCTGCTTTGGGAAACGAATTGAATGGATGGTACCCATGTACTTTTTTATCTCATTAGGAATTTCACTTATATCAATTGGCTGCAAAACAATACACCTTCTTTACAAAGTATTCTAGTTTTCTATTAAATTATAGTATTACTGTGTACTAAAAAGAACGGACAGCTAGATGCCATCCGCCTTTTATATTAATCTAAATCACGTTCTGTCGAATACTCGTTGCCATCCAAATCACTAATGACACGTTTGCCGACTTTCTTTAATTTTAATTCTAATCCATTAGATCCGGTAATCGTATACGTGTTGCCAGCTGTTTTAATTTTTATATTGTTGTAATGATTTTCGCTACTTTTTTCATTAGTGTTTTTTTGAGGATTAGTAGAGGGTTTAATATTGTTCAAAGTGGGATTTGTAATAATCGTTAAGTTATCCTTATTAAAAATAAGTTGGTTGGCTTCTTCGGTTTGTCCACTAAATACGGTGTTTTCCAAATCACTTTTCTTTGCAATATATTCCCCCGTATCTGTGTTGCTTGCACAACCAGCTAAAACGGAAATTGACAATAAAGCAATCAAAAATCTTTTCATTATACACTCATCCCCTTTAATGTTTATACAAATTATAGGAAAATTAAAATAATTTTACAAGTTATAATCTAAATAAAACTTTTTATATCAACGCGTCTGATTTTCATTAACAGTAAAAATAAACTAAACTATATGACAGGATTAAAAGATGTTAGTTAAGAAGCAGTTTAGAATTTTCAAAAGGAAGAAGGTTTTCAGATTGGCTAGAGGTATTTATATTCATATTCCGTTTTGCCATCAGATCTGCAACTATTGTGATTTCAACAAGGTATTTTTTAAAAACCAGCCAGTCGATGAATATATAGAAGCATTGGGTGAAGAAATGCGCATGTGGGCAAGCGACTATAAGGATCACAAAATTGAAACAGTTTTCTTAGGGGGAGGCACACCAACCGCACTTTCACCTGAGCAACTTCAACGTTTATTGTCATTAATTCGCATGTATATACCAATGGAACATGTCACAGAATTTACTTCAGAGGCTAACCCAGATGAATTGACGGAAGAAAAACTGCGTGTTTTATACAATGGGGGCGTTAATCGGCTTAGCATGGGTGTTCAAGCATTCCAAGAGGAGCTTTTGAGAAACTTAGGGCGTACTCATTCCAATGAACATGTATTTGAAACGATCAACAATGCCAGAAAGATTGGTTTTGAAAATATCAGCATTGATTTAATGTATGGTTTGCCTGGACAAACGATGGAACAATGGAAAGAAACATTAGCATATGCTTTCTCTTTAAACCTCACTCATTTTTCTGCATATTCATTAATCGTAGAACCAAAAACAATATTTTATAATTTGATGGTCAAAAGAAAGCTTAGTCTTCCAGGTGAAGATTTAGAAGCAGAAATGTATGATGTGTTGATGGAGGAGATGGAAAAACACGGGTACCATCAATATGAAATTAGTAATTTTAGCCAACCTGGCTACTCTTCTATTCATAATCAAATATACTGGGACAACGATGAGTATGCTGGATTTGGGGCAGGAGCTCATGGGTATATGAATGGTGTGCGTTATTCTAATATTGGTCCGTTAAAGAAATATATGGAAGCTATTTCTCGAGGCGAAAAGCCTATTCAACAGACACATGTTGAAACAAAGCAAGAGAAAATAGAAGAAGAACTCTTTCTTGGACTTCGCAAAACAGCGGGTGTCAGCAAAAAGCATTTCTACGAAAAATATCAATGTACTATCGAAAATGTTTATGAGGATCAGCTGAAAGATTTACTTGAAAGAGAGCTTATTGAAGATGATGGTGACTTTGTCAAACTCACTCGAAAAGGGCGTTTTGTAGGTAATGAAGTATTTCAGCAATTTTTATTGTAGGGTTAGGCATTTCCGTTGACATCATTCTTGAGAGGTGTTAAATTAATAATTGTATTAGCACTCCTCCTTATTGAGTGCTAACAATGTGAGGTGATGATCATGCTAACGAATCGACAGCTGCAAATTCTGCAAGTAATCATAGATGATTTCATTGCGACCGCACAGCCTGTAGGATCTCGCCAAATTGCGAAAAAAGAAGGTATAGGTTTTAGCGCCGCTACCATACGGAATGAAATGGCTGATTTAGAAGAGCTTGGTTACTTAGAGAAAACCCATACTTCTTCTGGTCGGGTTCCTTCCGAAAAGGGTTACAGGTTTTATGTGGATCATATGTTAAAACCTCAAATTATTACAAATCAAGATATCATAACTATTCAATCCTTATTTCAAGATCGGATGATGGAAACCGAGCAAGTAATTCGCAAATCCGCTGATATTTTATCAGAATTGACCACCTACACGTCGATTATTTTGGGACCGGATGTTCAGCTTCATAAAGTAAGGCGATTTTCAATCGTACCGATTTCAGTGGGATCTGCTGTAGCCATTATCGTAACAGATCATGGTCATGTAGAAAATCGATTAATATCAATACCTGAAAACTATTCGCTATCGGATATTGAAAAAGTCGTTAATATATTAAATGAACGGCTTGTTGGAGTTCCACTGGAGCAGATTCATAAAAAACTGGAAGAAGAGGCAACGGCTGTTATTGCGCAGCATATTGGCTCATATGATGGATTGCTTACGTCAATTTTCGACCTCAATAAGTACCACGGTGAAGGTAAAATATACTACGGTGGTAAAACGAATATGCTGAAGCAACCTGAATTCCATGACTTAAATAAAGTTCGAATGCTGATGGAGCTAATGGAAAAAACAAGTCAAATACAGACTATTTTCCCTCATCATCAATCAGGCATTCAAATCCGAATAGGCTCTGAAAACCATCATATAGCAATGGAGGATTGCAGCGTCATCACAGCAACCTACACTATAGGTGAAGAGCAAAAAGGATCAATCGCGATCATCGGTCCTACTCGCATGGATTATAGGCGAGTAGTTTCTATATTAGATTTAATGAGCAGTGGTCTTAGTCGATTTATCGAACGCCACTAGCATGGCCGGTAGAAGAGGAGGATATTAATTGTCTAAATCAGAAGAAGAAAAAGAACAGTTCGCTGCAAATGAAGAGACAGCTAAAGAAAATGCAGCACCAAAAGCTGATGAAAACGTAGAAGCTGTACCGGAAGAAAAAATGGAAGCAGCTAGAAACGATGAAACAGATGAAAAGGTAGAAGAACAAGTAGACGAGCTAGCGCTACTAGAAGAAAAGCTGGCTAAAGAAGAAGAACGTTACCTTCGTTTGCGTGCAGACTTTGATAACCTAAAACGCCGCACGCAACTTGAACGTGCAGCACAAGAGAAGTATCGTGCTCAAAGCTTGCTGACAGACTTATTGCCAGCACTAGATAACTTCGAGCGCGCTATGCAAGCTGAAGCGACAACGGACGAGGCAGTATCGATGAAACAAGGAATTGAAATGATTTATCGTTCTCTTGTTGAAGCGACTAAGAAAGAAGGTCTTGAGCCGATTGAATCGCTTGGCGCTGAATTTGATCCCAACATACACCATGCAGTGATGCAAGAACATGACGAGTCAAAAGACCCGGGTATTGTTTTGCAAGAGCTGCAAAAAGGGTATATGCTGAAAGACAGAGTGCTTCGACCAGCAATGGTAAAAGTAAACGAGTAGTCGGATTAAGTAATGAATCACTAGGAGGAATTTTTAATGAGCAAAATTATCGGTATTGACTTAGGAACAACAAACTCATGCGTCGCTGTACTTGAAGGCGGCGAACCAGTTGTAATCGCTAATAAAGAAGGAGCGCGCACAACTCCATCTGTTGTGGCATTCAAAAACGGTGAACGCCAAGTAGGTGAAGTAGCAAAACGCCAATCTATTACTAACCCAAACACAATTAGTTCAATTAAACGCCATATGGGTACAGACTACAAAGTAACAATTGAAGATAAACAATATACACCGCAAGAAGTATCTGCCATGATTCTTACACACTTAAAAGAGTATGCAGAAGACTATCTAGGTGAAAAAGTATCAAAAGCTGTAATTACAGTACCTGCTTACTTCAACGATGCAGAACGCCAAGCTACTAAAGATGCTGGTAAGATTGCTGGTTTAGAAGTAGAACGTATTATCAATGAACCTACAGCAGCTGCACTTGCATATGGTTTAGAAAAAATGGACCAAGACCAAAAAGTTTTAGTATTTGACCTTGGTGGCGGTACGTTTGATGTTTCTATTCTTGAATTAGGCGATGGTGTATTTGAAGTACTAGCCACAGCTGGGGACAACCGTCTTGGCGGTGATGATTTTGACCAAAAAATTATTGATTATTTAGTAGCGGAATTCAAAAAAGAAAACGGCGTAGATTTATCTCAAGATAAAATGGCTATGCAACGCTTAAAAGATGCTGCAGAAAAAGCGAAAAAAGAACTTTCTGGTGTGACTTCAGCACAAATTTCATTACCTTTCATCACTGCAGGCGAAGCTGGCCCATTACACTTAGAAGTAACTCTTTCTCGTGCTAAATTCAATGAATTAACAGCTGATTTAGTTGAACGTACAATGGTACCAACACGCCAAGCATTGAAAGATGCTGGATTATCTGCATCAGAAATCGATCAAGTAATTCTTGTGGGTGGTTCTACTCGTATTCCTGCTGTACAAGAAGCAGTGAAAAATGCAACAGGTAAAGAACCTCATAAAGGCGTTAACCCTGATGAAGTTGTAGCAATGGGTGCAGCTGTACAAGGCGGCGTATTAACTGGTGATGTGAAAGATGTTGTTCTTCTTGACGTAACACCTCTATCACTTGGTATTGAAACAATGGGCGGTGTATTCACTAAATTAATCGACCGTAATACAACAATTCCAACATCTAAATCTCAAGTTTTCTCAACAGCTGCAGACAATCAACCAGCTGTAGATATTCATGTGCTTCAAGGTGAACGCTCAATGGCAGCAGACAACAAAACACTTGGCCGCTTCCAATTGACTGATATTCCGCCAGCACCACGTGGTATCCCTCAAATCGAAGTAACTTTCGATATTGATAAAAACGGTATCGTGAATGTTAAAGCGAAAGATCTAGGCACACAAAAAGAACAAAAAATCACAATTCAATCAGATTCTGGTCTATCAGAAGAAGATATCGAGCGCATGGTTAAAGAAGCTGAAGCAAATTCAGAAGCTGACAAAAAGCGCAAAGAAGAAGCAGATCTTAAAAATGAAGCAGATCAACTAGTATTCCAAGTTGATAAAACAATTACTGACTTAGGCGATCAAATTACAGATGAAGAAAAAACTTCTGTAACAGAAGCAAAACAAGAATTGCAAAATGCGCTTGAAGCTGGTGAAACAGAAAACATCAAAAAAGCGAAAGAAAAACTTGAAGGCGTTCTACAACCTCTTGTAATGAAAGTTTATCAACAAGCAGCTGAAGCGCAACAAGCACAAGCTGGCGCTGAAGGAGAAGGCAAAAAAGACGATGGTGTCGTTGATGCTGACTTCACTGAAGTAGAAGACGATAAAAAATAATTGTGCAAAATCTATATAAAATCTGAACTTACGCAATGTACCTTTTATCAGAGTATTAAAAAGGAAGACAATGCTCTCGGTTGTAATCCGGTACTATAGTAAAAGTTCGTTTATGTAGAATAAAAAGATAATCAAAAGCCAAAGACCGCTCTCGGGCTTTGGCTTTTTTAAATGAGAGCTGAAATACACCTTTTCAATAAAAGTGTGTTTTTGCCATTTTATAAATACATGATACAATAATATTTATGTTAAAAGAGCGGAGTGTGAAAGATGGAAAAACGCGATTATTATGACGTCTTAGGAATTAGCAAAACGGCTTCTCAAGACGAAATAAAAAAAGCATACCGTAAGTTATCAAAACAATATCATCCTGACATCAACAAAGAGGAAGGCGCAGATGAAAAGTTCAAAGAAATCGCTGAAGCATATGAAGTATTAAGCGATGAACAAAAAAGAGCGCGTTATGACCAATTTGGACATCAAGATCCTAACCAAGGCTTTGGCGGATTTGGCGGCGGATTTTCAGGTGCTGAAGGTTTCGGTGGCTTTGAAGATATTTTCAGTACCTTCTTTGGCGGTGGCGGCCGTAGCAGAAGAGATCCGAATGCACCGCAAAAAGGCGATGATTTGCAATATCGCATGACTATTAGCTTTGAGGAAGCAGTATTCGGGAAAGAAAAAGAAATTGAAATTCCTCGTGAGGAAACATGCGAAACATGCCATGGTAACGGTGCAAAACCGGGCACATCCAAAGAAACATGCTCACACTGTAATGGTTCTGGGCAAATTTCAGAAACAGTCAATACACCGTTCGGTCAAATGACAAATCGCCGTACCTGTGGCTATTGCGAAGGAACTGGCCAAATCATTAAAGAAAAATGTCCAACATGCCATGGTGCAGGAACAGTTAAAAAACGTAGAAAAATCAAAGTCAATATTCCAGCAGGTGTAGACGATGGTCAACAATTACGCATAAGCGGCCAGGGAGAGGCTGGGAAAAATGGTGGCCCTTCAGGTGACTTATATATCGTTTTCCATGTACGTGCACACGAAAAATTTGAGCGTGATGGCGACGATATTTATTTGAAATTGCCAATCACCTTCCCTCAAGCAGCCCTTGGCGACGAAATTGAAGTGCCAACAATCAATGGCAAAGTAAAAATGAAAATCCCTGCAGGCACTCAATCAGGCGACCACTTCCGCTTAAAAGGAAAAGGTGTTAAAAACGTGCATGGCTATGGCAATGGTGATCAACACGTCATCGTTCAAATCAAAACACCAAGTAAACTAACTGAGAAGCAAAAGGAACTACTTCGAGAGTTCGCAAATATTTCTGGAGATATCCCAGAAGAACAAAGCAGTTCATTAATTGATAAATTGAAGAAAAAATTTAAAGGCGAATAATTAGAGGAGTGATTTGCAAGTGAAATGGTCGGAAATTTCGATTCATACTGCCAATGAAGCAGTAGAACCTATTTCAAATATATTATATGAAGCTGGGGCAAGCGGTATAGTTATTGAAGATTCTCAAGAGCTAGCAAAAACAAGAGAAAATGTATACGGAGAAATTTACGATTTAGACCCGTCAGACTTTCCGGTAGATGGAGTTGTCGTGAAAGCATATTTGCCTGTTACCAGTTTTTTAGCAGAAACAGTAGAAGAGATCAAGCTTGCAATCACAAATCTCCATCAATTTGATATAAATATTGGAGCTAATGAAGTTACCACGAGTGAAGTACAAGAAGAAGATTGGGCAACTGCATGGAAGCAATACTATCATCCTGTTAAAATATCAAATCGCTTCACCATCGTTCCATCATGGGAAGAATATAAGCCAGTTGAGAGTGATGAATTAATCATCGAGTTAGACCCTGGCATGGCATTTGGTACAGGAACACATCCGACAACCGTTCTTAGTTTGCAGGCGTTAGAAAAGTATATTAAGCCAAATTCTACAGTCATTGATGTCGGCACAGGCTCAGGCGTCTTGGCAATTGGCGCGGCGCTCTTAGGAGTGAAAAGCGTTCATGCCTTAGACTTGGATGAAGTAGCAGTTCGCTCTGCGAAAGAAAATGTTGTTTTGAACAAAGTTGAAAATAGTATTAATGTGGTACAAGGAAATCTTCTAGATACAGTAAAAGAACCAGCAGACTTAGTTGTTGCAAATATTTTGGCAGAAATCATCATGACATTTACGAATGACGCTTATTCTATTGTGAAACCAGGTGGATACTTTATCACTTCTGGGATCATTGAAGGGAAAAAAGAAGACGTAAAAAAATCACTGCTTGATGCTGGCTTTGACATCGAAGAAGTGATGATGATGGAAGACTGGGTTACAATTATTTGTCGTAAATCCTAATAGGTTGGAGTGGTATAATGCAAAGGTATTTTATAGAGCAACCCTTTAATGATGAAATAGCCACGATTCGAGAGGACGATGCGCATCACATTATCAATGTGATGCGCATGCGTCTTGCTGATGAGCTAATCGCTGTACATAATGGAGAAGCATTCGTCTGCAAGATAACAAAGATAGATAATGGTTCGGTCGAAGTGCAAAAAACAGGCGAAGTGCGTCCGAACACAGAGTTACCAATCCATGTAACGATTGCATGTGGATTGCCTAAGGGAGATAAGCTTGAACTTATCGTACAAAAATCAACAGAACTTGGTATGTACGATTTTATCCCATTTGAAGCAGAACGTTCCATTGTAAAATGGGATGCGAAAAAAGGGAAAAAGAAACAAGAACGACTTCAAAAAATCGCAAAAGAAGCAGCAGAGCAATCACATCGAACGCATATTCCAACAATTCATGAACAGTATAGCTTTAAACAGCTATTGCAAGTTGTAGGAGATTATGATGTTGTATTTCTTGCAGATGAAGAAGATGCTAAAGAAACATCGCGAACGCGATTTGCCGAAAGATTAAAAAAGGTGTATGATTATAAATCAATGCTTGTGATTTTCGGTCCTGAAGGTGGGATTGATAGATCTGAAGCCCAAGCACTACAACAATTAGGATGTCAGAGTATCTCGCTCGGACCTAGAATATTAAGAGCAGAGACAGCGCCACTATACGTTTTATCTGCTATATCATATGAATTTGAATGAAAGAGGTGAGCAGCCTTGTCATCAGTGGCTTTTCACACACTTGGTTGTAAAGTGAATCACTATGAAACAGAAGCTATTTGGCAACTGTTTAAAGATGAAGGCTATGAACGAAAAGATTTTGATCATCAATCGGACGTATATGTAATCAATACATGTACTGTAACGAATACAGGCGATAAAAAAAGTCGCCAAGTAATTCGCCGGGCGATTCGTCAAAACCCAGACGCAGTCATCTGTGTAACTGGTTGTTATGCTCAAACATCTCCTGCTGAAATTATGGCTATTCCAGGAGTAGATATTGTCGTAGGTACACAGGATCGTATGAATTTGCTTTCTTATATCGAACAATACAAAAAAGAGCGTCAACCTATCAATGCTGTAAAAAACATTATGAAAAACCGTGTTTATGAAGAGTTGGACGTGCCTTACTTTACAGATCGTACGCGAGCGTCTTTAAAAATTCAAGAAGGATGTAACAACTTCTGTACATTTTGTATTATACCTTGGGCTCGTGGGCTGATGCGTTCTCGTGATCCGCAAGAAGTTGTTCGTCAAGCGCAACAATTAGTGGATGCAGGCTATTTAGAAATTGTCTTAACAGGAATTCATACAGGAGGTTATGGTCAGGACCTTAAAGATTACAATTTAGCGCAGTTGCTTCGTGATCTTGAAGCGAATGTGAAAGGGTTAAAACGTTTGCGAATTAGCTCAATTGAAGCTAGCCAGTTGTCTGACGAAGTAATCGAAGTGTTAAGAGATTCTAAAATTGTCGTCAACCATCTTCACATCCCAATCCAATCAGGATCAGACACTGTATTAAAACGCATGCGCCGCAAATATACAATGGAATTCTTCGGTGAGCGCCTTGATCGCTTGCGTGAAGTTTTACCTGACTTGGCTATTACATCAGATGTTATTGTTGGATTCCCAGGCGAGACAGAAGAGGAATTTATGGAAACATACAATTTCATTGCTAAACATCAATTTGCAGAATTGCATATCTTCCCTTACTCAAAACGGACAGGAACACCTGCTGCACGTATGGAAGATCAGATTGATGAAGAAATCAAAAATGAACGTGTTCACCGCTTACTGACATTAAATGATCAGTTGGCAAAAGAATACGCCTCTAGATTTGAAGACCAAGTCCTTGAAGTCATCCCGGAAGAAGTGGTTCAAGAAGGCGAAGATACTGGGCTTCTTACTGGCTATACAGCAAACTACATGAAAGTAGTTTTCGAAGGTAGTGAGGATATGATTGGTAAGTTAGTGAAAGTTAAAATTGAAAAAGCCTACTACCCGCATTCTTATGCACAATTTGTGCGTGTAATGGATACGGTAGAAGTATAAAGACAATAACAGAAAGCCTAGCGAGACGAATGCTAGGCTTTTTGTTATAGTTAGGAGTAACACAAGAATTGAGGCGATTGAATGAAAAAATTAGCACTATCCTTAATCATCTTGGCATTTATTATTTCTGGCATTACATTACTTGTAAATTATAAAACCAACGAAGGTTTAGTAAACACCCAACAAACTCACCAAAAAAATGCGGCTAAAGAAAACCCCCAAAATCATATGAAATCACAGGAAAAGAAAAAGACAAAAGCTCCACACCAGAGAAAGAAAAAACAATTGGTCATTACGATTGACCCCGGACATCAATTGAAAGCGAATGTTGGACAAGAGCCAGATGCTCCACATTCTTTACAAACCAAATATAAAGCAACAGTAGGATCTATTGGTATTACAACAAAAAGACCAGAGTACGCTGTTACATTAGAGGCTGCAAAAAAGTTATCTGCACAACTAAAGAAAAAGGGATTTAAAACGATTTTGACAAGGCATGCGAATGATGTGGATTTATCCAATGTAGAACGAACCAAACAAGCGAACAAGAATAAATCATTTTTGTATATTAGAATTCATGCTGATGGAGCTGAAAATCCAAATGCTTCTGGCTTTTCTGTGATTGCGCCGGCAAAGAATGAACATACAGCTTCTTTCTATAAAGATAGCAAGAGGGCAGCAGAGGATATTTTAAAACAAGTCTCTCACAGGACGGATATTTACCAAAATGGCATAAGCTATCGTGGTGATCAAGCCGGTTTTAATTGGTCAAAAGTACCAGTGGTGTTAGTTGAATTAGGTTTTTTAACTAACCCTAATGACGAAAAAAGACTGTTAGACAGCGATAAACTTGATAAGTTAACAGTCGATATTGCTAAAGGTGTTGAAGTTTACTCAAAACGAAAAAAATAATTATCTATTACCGAACAAATTAATTTGAAATCTAATATTTAAGTGTTAAAATATATTAGTAGAAATAATTAAGTCTATATCACATTACCAACCCTATAATGGCACACACTACCTTTCATAAAGAGTAGTTAACTATGGATTATTAGCTTTGGAATGTCGATTGAAACTAATGATCAGCGAGGATAAAGGTCCCACTGATGAATAGGTTTCATTTTAATTTGGGAGGTTTTTTAAATGGGACGTGTAGAAGGTAAAGTAGCATTAGTGACAGGCGGTGCATCAGGTATTGGTTTATCATCAGCTCAATTGCTTGCAAAAGAAGGAGCAAAAGTAGTTATTGGTGATTTTAATATAGAAGGTGCCAAAAAAGAAGCTGAAGCATTGCAACAACAAGGTTTTGAAGCAACAGCAATCTTTTTAGATGCTGGAAACGCAGATTCTATTAAAGAAGCAGTAGAATTCACAGTCAACACTTATGGTACCATCACTACTTTATTTAACAACGTAGGCCTAACTAATCTACGTAAAGATTTAGATGTTGTGAATATGGATTTAGATGAATGGGATCGTTTGATGAACGTTAACTTAAAATCTGTATTGCTTGGTTCTCGATTTGCTATTCCATATATGCAAAAAGCGGGCGGCGGTTCAATTATTAATACAACATCTATGGCTGCCTTTGCATCTGATGCGGTACGTTCAGCATATGGTGCATCAAAAGCAGCTGTAGCTCAATTAACAAAATACATTGCTACTCAATACGGCAAAGATAACATCCGTTGTAATGCAGTGGCACCGGGATTAATTTTAACTCCTGCTGCTAAGAACAATATGCCACAAGGTATGTTAGATATTTTCTCTAAATATAATGCTTTACCTTATCATGGTGAACCAAATGATATTGGCTATACTGTCGTATTCCTTGCATCAGATGAGTCAAAATTCATGACAGGACAAGTATTGCAAGTTGAAGGCGGTCACTATATCGCAAACCCATCTATTGCAGATGTTCAAGCTTGGACAGAACAACAAAAATAATAATATTAAAATCCATATGCCGAGCATATGGATTTTTTTATTCTACTTTGGGTAAGTGGTTTTAGTTCTTCTTTTTTATGGATAAACTATATTAAGTCATGGTAGACTTTAGAGGTACGTACAACTTTATTTAAAGGAGAATTTCCAAATGGCTAAAAATTATGCATCATATATCGACCACACATTATTAAAACCCGAAGCAACAGAGGAACAAATCAAAAAGATCTGTGCAGAGGCAAGAGAATATAACTTTGCATCTGTTTGCATCAATCCTTCTTGGGTTAGTCTAGCAGCCGAAGAATTAAAGGGTGCTGACTCTAAGGTGTGTACAGTAATTGGATTTCCTCTAGGGGCTTCAACATCAGCAACGAAAGCATTTGAAACAAAAGATGCCATCGCTAATGGCGCTGACGAAATTGATATGGTCATTAATATAGGCGCTTTAAAGAGCGAACAATATGATGTAGTAGAAAAAGATATAAAAGCTGTTGTTGATGCAGCAGACGGTGTGTTAGTGAAAGTTATTATTGAAACTTGCCTACTATCTACAGAAGAAAAAATCAAAGCATGTGAACTTTCAATCGCAGCTGGTGCTGACTTCGTAAAAACTTCTACTGGTTTTTCAACAGGAGGTGCGACGGTTGAGGATGTTGCATTAATGCGTAAAACAGTTGGAGAACATACAGGTGTAAAAGCATCTGGCGGCGTGCGAAGCCTAGAAGATTTAGAAGCAATGATAGAAGCAGGAGCTACAAGAATCGGTGCAAGCTCTGGCGTCCAAATCATGAAGGGCAACCGTGCAAAAACTGACTATTAATTGAAGCAATAGTATTGACCAAAACCTATTAATAAGTTATACTTTTTTAGTACACAATGATATGACGTATGATTTTATTATTGTGTTTTGACGTGTGTTCGGAGGGAGGGAAAGAGAGATGTCAAAAACTGTCGTTAGAAAAAACGAATCGCTTGAAGATGCTCTTCGCCGCTTCAAACGTACTGTTTCTAAAAGTGGTACAATTCAAGAGGTAAGAAAACGCGAATTCTATGAAAAACCTAGCGTAAAACGCAAAAAGAAATCAGAAGCTGCACGTAAACGTAAGTGGTAATTTAAATTCCTAGACAATCCCTACGTTCTAAACACGCACTATCATGATTTATAAACTCGCAAATGAACTAAGCTGAGAAGTCTTACTAGATTTCTCAGCTTATTTTTTTGAAAGAAAGCAATAAAATTACTCAAAGGAACTAGATATTCCTTTGGCCAGATGTGATATTTTCAGTTTTTAATCTACAAACTCTTAAAATATTAGACAAATAAGACATGTTATAAATATTTCTTAAATAACTGCGTAATATAATACACAAGCTTAAATTATGCTACATATCGACCAATTTTAAATGAAAATAAAATGAAACTTCTAGCACTTTCAAACGTAAGTTAGAGTATAAGCTTGTGCGAAGAGGAGGGATCACATACATAACTAATGAAAAAGATCATCATTATATTTATTTGTACGCTATCTGCCGCATTTATTGCGGAAACTAGCTTTGCAGCCCAAGCCTCTGCTGCTTCTTTACCAGGCTGGCAACTTTTTATGACCCATCCCATAACGGTAACAGTATTGCTGTCGCTCGCCAGTTTCGGCCTTGTATTGCAGCTGTTTTCACCGCATTTTGGTTTTGGAGGAATACTCAGCATCCTTGCATTGTTGATATTCTATGTCGTTCATTTTATTGCAGGCTTTGCATCTTGGCTTGGTATTATAATGCTTCTAATTGGTGTTGGGCTTGTTTTATTGGAATTTTTACTGCCAGGCGGCATAGTCGGCATTATTGGTTTTGCGGCAATCATTGTCAGCTTGATAAGTTCAGGCGCAAATACAACGCATATGGCTTATGCAGTCTTGATTGCTCTTATTATAGCAGTCGTAGGAATGGTGATTATGATGAAATTTTTCGGCAAAAAACTAAATTTGTTGAACAAAATGGTGTTAAAAGATTCAACTGATACAGAACATGGTTATGTATCTAATCTGAATCGCACTGATTTACTTGGAAAAGTGGCCGTTACCGCTACGCCGCTCCGTCCCTCTGGCACTGCCATGTTGGGGGATGAAAGAATCGACGTGGTAACGGAAGGCGGCTACATTGAAGCGCATAGAAATGTAATCATTATTAAAGTAGAAGGCGTCCGTATTGTTGTACGGGAGTCTGAAAACGTATAGGAGGATTAGAATGGCCATTACAGGTAGTTTTATCTTTACAATTATCGGCATTGTTGTTGTCTTTTTGGCTTTAATTATTTTATTTACTTTTGTACCAGTGGCTCTATGGATTTCAGCCCTTGCAGCTGGTGTTAAGGTAAGCATTTTCACATTAATTGGTATGAGGCTACGCCGGGTTATTCCTTCTCGTATTGTCAACCCGCTCATTAAAGCCCACAAAGCAGGACTTCCTGTTACCATCAATCAATTGGAAAGCCACTATTTAGCAGGTGGTAATGTAGATCGTGTTGTAAATGCATTAATCGCAGCACATCGAGCGAATATCTCGCTTACCTTTGAGCGTTGTGCAGCAATTGACCTAGCGGGCCGTGATGTTTTAGAAGCTGTTCAAATGTCTGTAAATCCAAAAGTTATTGAAACGCCATTTATTGCAGGGGTTGCAATGAATGGGATTGAAGTAAAGGCAAAAGCTCGTATTACAGTACGAGCAAATATTGAACGTCTAGTCGGTGGTGCGGGTGAAGAAACAATTGTAGCTCGAGTTGGCGAAGGGATTGTAAGTACTATCGGTAGTTCAACAAGTCATACAGAAGTTTTAGAAAACCCTGACTCCATTTCTCAAACGGTATTATCAAAAGGCTTAGATTCAGGTACTGCGTTTGAAATCTTATCTATTGATATCGCGGACGTAGATGTAGGCAAAAATATTGGGGCAGAACTTCAAATCGAGCAAGCCCAAGCGGATAAGAATATTGCACAAGCGAAAGCGGAAGAACGTCGTGCTATGGCTGTTGCATCCGAACAAGAAATGATTGCGAAAGTACAAGAAATGAAAGCTAAAGTAGTAGAAGCTGAAGCAGAAGTGCCGATGGCAATGGCAGAGGCGCTTAGAACCGGTAACATCGGTATTATGGACTACATGAATTATAAAAACATCCAAGCTGATACAGGGATGCGTGATTCAATTGGCAAAATGAATCAACAACATGACGGTGGTTCATCTACTGAAAGCTAGGCCTTTGAAAGGAAGCGTTTTGAATGGAAGCACTAATATTCTTGATTATTACATCACTGGTGGGTTACCTTTTCAAAAATAAAGATGAAGAAGCTTCAAAAACAACGCCTCCAATCAATCGAAAAATAAAGCGTGTTGATCAGTCTATACCGAATCGGACGCTTCAAAAAGCAGAAGAATATACACGTAAAGCGATTGGCGAGCTTGAAGGCAAGATGCCCAGGACTATGCAAAAGCGTGGGGCAGAGACGGTTGAAAAGGCATTGCCAAAAGCTCAGGAATTGATTGAAAGGCAATCGGTAGGAAGAACGCAAAATCCTATTTTTGAAAAGCATAGACATACCACAACTGTACCTGCAGAAATAAAGAAAACAGTTGATAAGAAATCAACCGGTTTCAAATTTCCTCAAAGTACAAATGAAATGGCAAATGCCATCATCATGGCTGAAATTTTAGGCCCACCAAAATCTAAAAGATAACACATGACCTCCTCTCTTCTAGCATATGCTAAAAAGAGAGGAGGTTTTTTATGTCGAAAAGGCTATTGCAAATAGTGCCGCTGATCGAAATCGAAAACTTCCAGGGAATTCGAATCAGAGGGGATATATTGCTAGAAGCTATTCATGATCATCAAATGGTATTCATTCATGAAAATTTTAAGATAAAGATAGAAGCTGATTCATTTCATGTCAATCTTCTCCGAGATGAATTATTGGCGCTTGATATGAGCAATGTAAAAAAAATTGAGCTTACCAGAATTGAGGATTAGGGATAATGAAAAAAAGCAGAGATTATCGTATGATAGAAATTTGCATAAAACGCACAAAGAAAGTAGAAGCTTTCTTAAATGCTTTAACTAAAAATAAAATTATACTTAGAAATTTACGTCTTTCTGAAGAAGAAGTCCGATTTGAAACCATTCGGAAGCATCTAAAAACGATTCGAAGATTACGTTACCAATACGGTGTTACATTTTACATTGAGTCTTTAGATGATAATCAAATTTTAAGGAAAGAATGGACTGTATTTGCCGGCATTTTGATTTTGCTCTTCATACCATTTTTCTTTTCACAATGGATTTGGCAGGTGTCCATCGACAATGCGACACCTGAGCAAGAAGATGAGTTAACTGAAACATTGCATGAATTAAACTTAGACGGCCCCATTATGAAAAAAGACAAACCAGACGATTCAGTGATTCGGCAATATATTCTATCAAAACATCGCGACCTTTCATGGGTTCATATCCATCGGAAAGGCAGCAAAATGAGTTTTGAGCCATTAAATGCTCCAGCTGTAGATCAAGAAGAAGAAAAGAATTCAATGAAAGGTGAATTATATGCTAATAAAAGTGGCGTAATTACACACTTTAATCTACAAAGGGGAGAGCGTGTAGTCGATGAAAATGATGCAGTAAAAAAAGGAGACCTTTTAGTAACTGGTATTTTAAAACAAGGTGAAAAAGCAATTTATTATGGTGCAGATGGAGAAGTGTATGCGGATTATTGGATTGAGTCAACATTTACTATGCCCAAGAAAATCACATATGGAACAATGGGTGAAAAAACGTATCATTTTAGATGGGCAAATGAAAAGAAGAGCCCAAATGAATGGAAGGTCGTAAAATTACCAAAATGGCTATCTTCAATAGGTGAAGTGTCTATTGAGCAAGAACAGATTGACAAAAAAGTAACACTTGATAAGAATGCGGTAGAAGATATGATTGTTCCCTTGCTACATCAAAAATATCTACGGGACTTGCCGCCGAAAACAGTCATCAAAAAAGAAAAACTTTTGAATGTTACCATTGATAATGATACAGTAAAAGGGAAAGTTTTATTTTTAATAAATGAGAATATTGCGGTAAAAAGTGCGATAACCAAGGAGATTGAGAATGACAGAACAACAACCGATCCAACTCAAAATGCAAGATCCGAATGAGGCAGTCATGCTACTTGGCATATCGGATGCCAATTTGAAATTAATCGAAGAAGCTTTCCAAATCCAAATGATCACCCGTGGTGACAGTATTGTCATTGTCGGTGATGAAGAAAATAAACAACAAGCAAGCGAGTTAGTTGAACAATTGCTGAAAGTGATCCGTAAAGGTATAAATATCAATCAACGTGATGTAGTCTCAGCTCTTGAAATGTCCAAAAGTGGTACAATGGAGTACTTTTCTGAGCTATATGATGAGGCGATTGGCCGCAATACAAAAGGAAAGATTATCCGTGCTAAAACCATCGGCCAGCGAGAATATATCCAAGCGATTCGCCATAAGGATTTAGTTTTTTGTATAGGGCCTGCTGGTACAGGTAAAACATATTTAGCTGTCGTTATGGCAACACAAGCTTTAAAAAATGGGCATGTAAAACGTATTATCCTAACAAGACCAGCAGTTGAGGCCGGTGAAAGTTTAGGCTTCTTGCCAGGTGATTTGAAAGAAAAAGTAGATCCTTATTTAAGACCGCTCTATGATGCATTGCATGATGTTCTAGGAGCTGAGCAAACTGCTCGTATGATTGAACGTGGCACAATTGAAATTGCTCCACTTGCCTATATGCGAGGAAGAACGCTGGATGATGCGTTTGTTATCTTAGACGAAGCACAAAATACAACAGAAGCACAGATGAAGATGTTTCTTACCCGTCTGGGTTTTGGTTCCAAAATGGTTATTACAGGAGACGAGACACAAATTGATTTACCTAAAGGGGCAAAATCCGGTCTCATCAGCGCTGAAAAAACATTGCGCTATGTAAAAGATCTTGAAATTAAGTTTCTAGAGCAAGCTGATGTAGTGAGACATCCACTCGTTGCAAAGATTATCCAAGCATATGAACAACAAAAATAAGAAAGAGTAGCGAATCTCTCGCTACTCTTTTTTTCTGGAATTCAATACTCTAAAGGTGCATAGCCAAGCTTAGAAAAAGTTAAAGCCATTTGATGATAGCCCTCTTGGTTAGGATGAACTCCATCTTTTGATAAGAGCGCCTTTTCCTTACCGCTAAAGACATGATAGACATCTGCGACTTTGATATTCTTTTGTTTTGCGAATCTTGAAATGGCGATGTTAAATGTTTTAATTGCTTCATCCGCCACTGGTATATGAGGAAACGGGTTATATAAGTTCATTAATCTCAGGATAGATGGATTTTCTTTATCTATTATCTGAATCTTTTTAATGATTTTAGAATAGTTCTCTTGAGATTGTTGCATCGCATGAATCACACTTTTTTTGTCATTATGCCGTAGAAGATTTTTAGCTGCATTAATTAAATCATTTCCACCTGCTGTGATCGTGATTATGTTAGCGCACTTAATAGCTCTTCTAACAGTTGGGGAATCCAGCATATTTAATATATCTCCTGTTGTTGCGCCAGACTTTCCGAATTTGTGAAGATAAATACGCTTTTCCAATGTATGCTCACTCAGTTTTCTATAAAACTCTGGGAATCCTGAATTGAGGAAAGGGATGCCGATTCCAGCAGTAAGGGAATCACCTATTGCAATATATTGTAAAGAGTTGTAACTCATCATACACCTCGATGCTTTTCTTATTTTTATATCTTATGACTTTTTTGACACAAATGTGCCTAAAGGGTAATTAGTCAATTTAAAGAGCGCTAAAATTCTATCTGAAGGCAAATAGGAGAGTGTTTATATGTAATTATCATTGTCATGTATTTCAATTGATATAAAAAAGCAAGAATCATAAAAATGTCCACCAGGAAAAGATAATGTGATTAAAAATTAAAAATAGGGATTTTTGAATTTCAGTAACTGGTTTAGCATAATGTAAGCACTAATGTTAGTGATATGAAAACGGGAATTGAAAGAGCATAAAACAAGAAATATCAAGAATGTTGAATCCATCATTCTTTTTTATTTTATAATGAATATTGGAGTGATTGTAAAAAGCAACGCACAACCAATAAGAGAGCTCATTAAGATGGAAGAAACTCTATTTAATTTAAATGGAAATTTATTTAATTTTTTTAATATATTATCCTTTATCTCCAAAATAAAGCTGGAAAATATTTGCCTAATTGGTATAGTAATATTAGATGGGAGGCGCTTTAATGAGTAATTTTATTCGGACATTAAACAGATATATACGTTTTCCTATACTTTTAGCGATTCTATTAATAGTAGCTGGCATTCTTCAATTTGCTTTGACAGTTAATGATATAAAGGGAGAGCATTATGATCTAAAGTTATTTCAGCTATCACCTGAAACAATACGATCTGCCAAAACGGTAGAGGATACCGAAAAGACAGAAGCAGATCGAGAAAGAATTGCAGCTGAAGTAAACCCTGTCTATACCTTTTCAACAGAAATAGGGAAGAATCAAGTAACACTGTTGAAAACTACCTTTGATTACATAATAGAAGCAAAGCAAAAGGTTGAAAAAGTAACAAAAAAATCTAAAAAAGAGGATCAAATAAATAAATTAAGAGCAAAACTAGATAAAATTGATCAAAGTGGGCCAAGTGTAAGGTTGACTGAACAAGAAATTGTCACATTGCTTGCACAGGATGAAGATGGTTTAAAGAATACGCAAGATGCCTTAGTTTCAATTGTTAGCAAGCAAATGGCAGAACCGATTAGGGAAGAACAACTGACTGATGCGAAGGGAAGCGTGGAGCGATCGGTTAGAGGAAGCTTTTCAATACCTGATGCTGTTCGTACGATCGCCATTACACTCGCAAGGTCGTCGATAGTTGCGAATGATAAAAGAGACGGAAGGTTGACCAAAGAGCGTATTGAACAAGCGAAGGCAAATGTTGATCCAACGCGCATACTACAAGGGCAGATTATTGTACAGGAAGGCCAATTAATTGACCGTGAAGTCTATCATCAATTAGAAATTACAGGCATGCTGATTAATCAAAAATCTCCAAAACCAATTCTAGGATTAGCATTATTCGTTCTATTGCAAATGGCTTTCTTTTATATTGCTTTATATCATGAGAGAGATGATAAGGAAACTAAAACCCGCCATGCTATGATTACAATGATTATTTATTTGGCGTCTATCATCGTAATGAAACTGTTAAACCTAATTTCTAGCGAGTTTGATGTAATCGTAGGCTTTTTATTCCCGGCTACTATTTTGCCTATGATGTTCCGTATCCTAATTAATGAGCGTATTGCTATATTAGCAACAATTATGTCGGCAGCTGTGGCAGGAATTATATTTCAAAAAGGCTATTCTTCTGTACTGCAAATGGAAGTTTCGCTTTACATTATTTTTAGCGGTTTGGCGAGTATTTACTTTATGCGTAATGTAAGAAAAAGGTCAAGCGTAATGACAACAAGCTTGGGAGTCGCATGTGTGAATATTGCATTTATCGCATTTTATCTGCTTTTATCGCAGTCGAATTATGGACCGAAAGAACTGTTGTTTTATCTAAGTGCCGCCATTGTTTCAGCAATCGTATCTGGCGCTTTAATGCTTGGTTTATTGCCATTCGTCGAATCAGCTTTTGGTATGCTGTCAACTTATAGGCTAGTGGAGCTTTCCAATCCAAACCATCCATTGCTCAAGAAAATTTTAGTAGAAACACCAGGCACATATCATCACAGTGTAATGGTTGCAAATTTAGCTGATGCTGCCTGTGAAGAAGTGGGGGCGAATGGCCTTTTAGCACGTGTCGGATGCTATTATCATGACATTGGTAAAACAAGAAGGCCAGGCTTTTTTGTTGAAAACCAGATGGGCAGTAATCCGCATGATAACTTGCCTGCAGTAACAAGTAAAGATATTATTATCGCCCATGTAGAAGATGGTGTTAAAATATTAGAAAAGCATAAAATGCCAAAAGAAATTGTCGACATTGCAAGACAACATCATGGGACAAGCTTAGTGAAGTTCTTCTATTATAAGGAGAAGAAAGAAAACCCTGATGTGAATGAAGCGGACTATCGTTATGCAGGACCGAAGCCACAAACGAAAGAAATTGCTATAATAAGCGTAGCAGATAGTGTAGAGGCAGCAGTGCGTTCGATGAAAAATCCAACTGCAGAGGCTATTCAACAGCTTATCCACAGCATTATCCAAGACAAATTACAAGACGGCCAGTTTGATGAATGTGATATTTCCCTTCGTGAGTTGCAACGAATTGAATATGTATTTTGTGAAACATTAAAGGGGATCTTCCACTCGAGAATTGAATACCCGAAGTCAGAATAAGATGAGGAGATAACATATGAGCTTGAACATCGACTTTTTAGATGAAACAGAAAAAGTGAAAGAAAAAGATATTGAATTGGTTGAAAAACTATTGCAGCACGCTGCAAAGATTTTAGAGATTGAGGATGAAGCTGAATTATCAGTAACATTTGTTACTAATGAATCGATCCATGAAATTAATCGCACCTATCGTCAAAAGGATGCACCGACAGATGTTATTTCATTTGCATTAGAAGAAATAGGCGAGGGCGAAACACCAATTATTGCGGAAGGCATGCCTCGCGTGTTAGGAGATATCATTATTTCAACCGACCGGACAAATGAACAAGCAGAGGAGTATGGACATTCTTTTGAACGTGAACTAGGCTTCCTTGCTGTTCATGGTTTCTTGCACTTGCTTGGTTATGATCATATGGATCCTGAAGATGAGCGCGTAATGTTCGGTAAACAAGATGAGATTTTAAATTCATTCGGTTTGACTCGCGACGAGAATGGACATTCGTAAATTTTTCCGTTCGTTTACATTTGCAGCAGCGGGGGTTAAGCAAGCATGGCGCGAACAGAATTTTCGTTTTGATATATTTGCAGCATTGCTTGCCATTTTTTTAAGTATTGTTACTGGCTTATCTCAGATGGAATGGATTGTCGTTATCCTGTTGATTGCCTTGATGCTTAGCTTAGAAATGATTAATACGGCGATTGAGAATATAGTAGATCTTGCTTCGCCTGATATTCACCCGCTAGCTCGCGCTGCAAAAGATATTGCGGCGGGTGCTGTATTTGTTTTTGCCTGTGCGAGTGTTATAATCGGAATACTCATCTTTTTGCCAAAGTGGATGAATCTATGAATTTGAGGTGTATAAAATGGAGAAACAACAATTAATGGACCTTGCGAAAGAAGGAAGAGAAAAGGCTTACGTTCCCTATTCAAAATTTAAAGTGGGAGCAGCCCTATTAACAGAAGATGGCAAAGTCTATCAAGGCTGTAATATTGAAAATTCTGGGTACTCTATGGCGAATTGTGCTGAACGTACTGCTATTTTCAAAGCAGTTTCAGAGGGAGAAAGAAACTTCAAGGCAATTGCAGTGGTTGCAGATACAGAAGGACCTTGTGCACCATGCGGAGCATGCAGACAAGTAATGTCTGAATTCTTTCCAAAAGATATGCCAGTATACTTAACTAATATGAAAGGCGATGTACTAGAAACAACTGTTGCTGAGTTGTTACCAGGCGCCTTTTCACCGGAGGATTTAGTGAATGCAGGAAAATAAAGAATTTAAATCAGGGTTTGTTACTATAGTAGGGAGACCCAATGTAGGGAAATCAACATTTTTGAATCGAGTTATCGGGCAAAAGATTGCAATCATGAGCGATAAGCCTCAAACAACACGTAATAAAGTGCAAGGTGTCTATACAACTGAAGATACCCAAATGATTTTCATCGATACACCTGGAATCCATAAGCCAAAGCATAAGCTAGGCGAATTTATGTTAAAGGTTTCAAAAAACGCATTACGTGAAGTAGAGGCCATTATGTTTATGGTCAATGCAACACAAAAGATGGGTGCGGGTGACCGTTTTGTCATGGAAATGTTAAAAGGGACAAAAACACCTGTTTTTTTAATCGTTAATAAAATTGATGCCGTACATCCTGATGAATTGTTATCAATAATTGACGCATACAAAGCTGAGTTTGATTTTGCTGAAATTATACCTATTTCTGCACTGCAAGGCAATAATGTGGATAAATTATTAGAAACATTGAAGAAATACTTGCCTGCTGGGCCGCAATATTATCCAGCAGATCAAGTGACTGATCACCCTGAACGTTTTATCATTGCTGAGTTAATTCGAGAAAAAGTATTACATCTTACTCGTGATGAAATACCGCACTCAGTGGCTGTTGAAATCGAAAAGATTGCAAAAGATGAAAATAAAGACCTAGTGCGTATTAACGCATCTATCATTATTGAACGCGATTCGCAAAAGGGAATTATCATTGGTAAGCGCGGAGCTCTATTAAAAGAAATCGGTACACGTGCAAGGCATGATATCGAAACATTGCTTGGCAGTAAAGTATATTTAGAACTATGGGTCAAAGTTCAAAAAGATTGGCGAGATCGTGCATCGCAATTGCGAGATTATGGTTATCGCGATGATGAATACTAAACGACTAGGAAGTGAGGACAATTGCTGAACAAATGGGAAGGGATTGTCTTAAAAACCAAAGCATACGGAGAAACAAATAAAGTAGTAACTATTATGACAAGGGAAGTTGGCAAAACAGCAGCTATGGCAAGGGGAGCAAAAAAGCCGCAAAGCCGTTTAGCTGCCATTAGCCAACCATTTGTTCATGGTATTTTCATGATTCAACAAGGTCGGGGTATGGGGACTTTGCAGCAAGGAGAACCCCTTGAGAGCATGCGTCATATACAAGAAGATATCACGGCTACAGCTTATGCAAGCTATGTAGTTGAAATCATCGACCGATTGAT
This sequence comes from Rummeliibacillus sp. TYF-LIM-RU47, assembly GCF_008638315.1. NCBI lineage: Bacteria > Bacillati > Bacillota > Bacilli > Caryophanales > Caryophanaceae > Rummeliibacillus > Rummeliibacillus sp. TYF-LIM-RU47. The sequence goes on from NZ_VVIR01000001.1 coordinate 1,127,556, forward strand.
TGAATCAGACCGTCCAGAGCCTTATGCATTCGATATAATGGTGCAAGCTCTCCATGCGATTGAGGAAGGTTACGATCCTGAATCGATTGCCATGTTTGTGGAGTGGAAAATGCTTCCCTATACAGGCGTACAGCCAGTATTACATGCTTGTGCTAGCTGTGGAGCAGTGGAAGGGGAATTTGCTTTTTCCTTTTCTCAAGGTGGATTTCTATGCCATCGCTGTTTTCATCTAGATCCGTATCTCATTCGACTAACGCCAACACAGGTTAAACTCATACGCATGTTCTATACAGTACCGATCGACCAAATTGGTAAACTGACATTAAAAAAAGAGACAAAGCAATTTATCCGTAAAATTGTGACGACCATTTATGAAGAACAAACAGGTATGCGTTTTAAGAGCCGCTCTTTTATTGAACAATTAGAACGAACGCCATTGTTATTTAATAAGCATATGGACAGTGAAAAACCGGATGAGGGCCAGCCTGATACAGCATTACAAACTGATGAGGATAATGAATAAATGCTTAGAGATTATTGAGTTTATAGATTAAATAAAAAATAAGAGTCACTCTTTGTAAGAGTGACTCTTATTTTTCCATAATCACCTTTTGCCTGTATTTATATTCTTTAAAATAAATAACGATACAGCATGAACAACAAACGTGCCAGTTACCAATAACCATATAGCTGTTTTATAGCTTTCTAAAGAAAAAGGTAAAACATAGCTATCGATTAAATCTATAACAAACCAGCCCAATAAAACTAATGGAAATGCAATTCTGTAAGATATGTTCAATATTTTTTCGCCTTGCTCGTTATGATTTTCTCGACTGAATTGGAATTTTAGACTGTAAATTACACTTATAAAAAACAATAGTATATATCCGAAAATTGCTATCTTTATCATACTCCCCATTATGTTCTCTCCTTTAATCCCTCACCATATACTTTATATTTAAAAGATTAAAATAAACCATGCCTACATTAATTGCTTCATTTAGTCTAACAAGTCTTAAAGTATTTATATACTATAATTTGGAATTTATAAAATTATATATAGATATAGGAGTAATTTATTGTATTATTAAGGGAGAGCTAAATAGTTATAAATAGGTGATTTTTCAATAGCAAAAACGAGGAATATACATTTAAAAATGGATGGCAAAAGTTTCATATACCTAATAAGAAAAAGGAGCAATGGATTGAAAAAGAAAATAATTTATCGCATTGTTGCTTTTTTTTTAGTGATAGGCGGATGTATCTATTTTTATAATGAATACAAAACAAAAAATCTACTGCAAGATCTATTACATATTGAACAGTATAAAAATAAAGATCGAATAACGATAATGGATGATACAAAATATGAAAAGATAAAAACTGAAGATCTTATAGTGAGTATTGATGAAAACAACACAAATTTCAAAAGCCTCTTAAATGTATTAGAAGGTTTGAATATTAAAAGAAATGTTAAAGCTGAACCCTCAGGTACGGAATACATGTTTATCATCCGCCATAATCATCTACCGAATTACGTCTCTATTTATGAGAATGGTGTATTACTATATGAAGACAAAGTTTATAGAATACAAGGCCAGGATTCATTGGAAAGATTGCTGAAGATCATAAAAGAGTGCTTTACCGATGTAGACAATTAAAAGACGAAAATAACTCCGAGGAGAGAAAATATGAAGAAATGGTTTTTCTTATTCATTTGTTGTTTCTTATTATTAATCGGATGTTCAAATGAAAAAAAAGTAAGCACGAATGGACATACAAAAATCTCAATAGAGCCCTACTCATTAAGTGATAAAGAAGAATCACTAATGATGTATGCTGGAGTAAGCCAAATAGAATTCTTTCAGTTTGATGGTGAATTGGGGCAGAAGGATGATTTAGAATTCAAAATTGAGCATTATAAAAAAGGGAAATTTAAAGGGGAATTAACTTCCCTGTCAAACATGGTAGAAAGTAAATACAAAAATACTCTTTTCTCCTTTGCCATTGATAATAATATAGATTATAAAAGAACATCTTTAAAGTTGATTATGGGTACGCCATCTGGAGTTGCCACTACGAATTTCTCTAATAATATGAAAGGGTATTCTTTTGAATCACTAGTAAACGAGCGTATTACGTTAAAGAAGAACAAACCCATTTATTTAGCTGCTTGGTACGGGACTTCTGAAAATCATTTAAGTTCGCCCAGCAGTAAAAATGGGGAGCTGCCACAAGGTATTCAGGATGTAGAAGAAACTATTTTATACAGTGTTGTTTGGAAGGCGAAAGATAAATAAAGAATGAAAGAGAGCTTTTGTTAAAGGTTCTCTTTTGTTATAGTTATTCTGGACTACTATTCGGAAAGAAAATTTTGTTGATTTTCCGTACATATCTTTGACTTGCATGTTTAACAACAATATAATATGTGTATATATGAGTATATGCACATATTATATATAACAAGAGGGGGGCTTTTCCATTGAAAGAGGAACCGCTATCAAAAGAACCAGAAGATTTGGATGAAGAAAGTCTATTCCTTGTAGCGCAAACTTTTAAAGCTATAAGTGATCCAACAAGGATACGAATCTTAAATTTACTTTGCCAAAAAGAATTCTCGGTCAATGAATTGAGCGAAAAGCTGCACCTAAAACAATCTACTGTATCCCATCAGTTACGTTTTTTAAAAAATCTACGTTTAGTGAAATTTCGCCGTGAAGGGACGACCATCATTTATTCACAGGATGATGATCATGTGATGCAGATACTGCAGCAGACGATTGACCATGCGACGCACAATTAGGAGGGAGTATTATGGCTCATTCACATGATGGACATCAGCATAACCATACCCATGGTGCGAATAAGAAAACTTTACTGATAGCCTTTTTCATTATTACAGTTTATATGATTGTAGAAGTTATTGGCGGTTATTTGACCAATAGTTTGGCTTTACTTTCTGATGCCGGCCATATGCTAAGTGATGCAATATCGCTCGGAGTTGGCGTAGTTGCCTTTAGCTTTAGTGAAAGAGTAGCCAATTATCGTAATACATTTGGATACAAACGCTTTGAAATCTTGGCAGCTGTATTTAATGGTGTAGCATTAATTGTTATATCCATCTTTATCTGTATAGAAGCAGTCAAACGTTTCGCCTATCCACCGGAAGTTGCTTCAAATGGCATGCTACTGATAGCTATTATTGGTCTGCTTGTCAATATTCTTGTGGCTTGGATCCTAATGCGTGGCGGTGATACGCACGGTAACCTTAATATGCGAGCTGCCTTCTTGCATGTTATTGGTGATATGCTTGGTTCAGTCGGCGCAGTGTTGGCAGCAATTCTTATCATGCTATTTGGCTGGGATTGGGCAGATCCATTAGCAAGTATTATTGTAGCAATATTGATTTTAGTCAGTGGTTGGCGTGTAACTAAAGATTCTATTCATGTCTTGATGGAAGGAACGCCAAGCAATGTGGAAATTGAAAAGATTATTCAAGTTATAGAAGGAACCGATGGGATTCTAGCCATTCATGATTTGCATATATGGAGCATCACGAGTGGTGAAAATGCGCTTTCATGCCATGCAGTTGTGAATGGTTCACTAACAGTGCAAGAAAGCCAAGGAATCCTACAACACTTAGAGCACGAATTGCTACATATGGGCATTGGCCATATGACAATTCAACTTGAAAATGATGGACATCAACACGGTGACGACATCCTGTGTAACTTAAATGTGAATCAAGAAAAACCACATGACCATAAATTAAGTTAACTCAACGCTAAAAAGCTCTTCCCTACATATATGAGGGAAGAGCTTTTTAAATACGGGTACTTATTCTAGGTTAATGTATGGCTTCTACCTCTTCATTCCTGCATACGATAATTTATATGACTAAAATGGGGGAGAACTAACTATGAATGAGTATATTGATTTGCTTGCATACTTTGGTATCGGGAGTGCACATCCTGGAGGGGCGAGTTTGACGAGGTCTATTTTTGAAAAGGTATCAATTAATCAGGACGACCTGATTTTAGATATTGGTTGTGGTACTGGCCAAACAGCTCAATATTTAGCCAAACAATTTAAATGTAGTGTAACAGCTATTGACCATCACCCTCTCATGGTAGAAAAAGCGAAAAGAAGATTTGCTAAAGAAGATCTACCTGTTCAAGTGATTATTGGTAACGCAGAAAAGTTAGATATCGAAAGCCAAACGTTTAACTTTATTCTTTCAGAGTCTGTTATTAGCTTTACTCATGCAAAAGAGACGATAAAGGAGCTCGCACGCGTGCTCAAAGAAAAGGGTCAATTGCTTTTAATTGAAATGGCGGCAGAAGCTTCTATTCCTAAATCAATGAAAGAAGAAGTTCAAAGGCTCTATGGAATTCATGATATTTATACAGGAGAAGAATGGCGTTCCATTCTAGAAGAAGCGGGATTTGCTACTATTGAGGAAATCCAAACACATTCCTCTCTTATTTCAAGTGAACTTAATGAAATGGATCTATCTGAATCTATTCCAATGTCGCTCTATGATGTATGGGATGAACATAATGAAATGACAGAAAAAGTGCATGGGCATATAGGGTATATAGTTTATCTTGCTTCTAAATAATAGGCTACTCCAATATAAAAGCAGAACCTTTGATAAGCGTATCCGCTGATTTTTGATAGAGTTCATTAGAAGTAAAAGGGCCATTTTTTTCAACATAAGAATGAACAATATGATAACCGATTGCATAACCGATCCATTTAGTAAATGGGCTTCTTTTTTGACCATATAAGAATTTTTGATGGGCATCAATACCTGTCAGATTAAGAGAATTGATGAAATGCTCCTTCCATATTTTTTGCAAAGAATCTAGCGAATACAGATTAACCCAGGGGGCAAGCCACTTCTCGCCATATAACTCATTCACCGCATATTCACCAAGCCCTTCCACGACAAGCGATTCTTTTAATGGTGTTATTTTAGGTGGAATATCTATTAGATTAATTCTACACACATGGTTGTATTCATGGGCAAGCATTGCTTTTAATTCTTCTTTATGCAATTCTGTCGATACAAATAAAAACAATGCATTTTTATAAGCCACTCCGTTTTTTCGAAATTGTTCTTTTTCTGAACGCCGCTTTCCTTTTTTAATAGGAAAAATATATATAGGTATATCGGGGCCTTTCCATCTTTTTTTCAATTTCAAAAATTCGTGTTCAATCCTTTTCCATACTTTTTGTTTTTCTAATTCTTCCATCACATATTCTATTCTGTACCAATCTTTCGGGTCAAATAACCCATACTGAAGCAGTTCATACTGAATCGCTTGAGGGGGCAATTTTTCAAATACATTCTCCAATGGTTTGCAAAGTAAATCAATATGGTTATTATTTATTTCTTTTATAGAGGTTTCCTTACATCTTTCATTAAAAGTATGAAGCCATTTTTGTGTTTCGATTACTGCCAATCAAATCATTCCTTTACATGTTTTCTATCATCCTAGCCAAAATCATAAAATCTAAAGGAATTAACCAAATGCCATTCCTTTAGATGGCGTTACGCTTTATAACTATCATATGTTGACTCCTAAGGTATGCTGAATATTTTTTGAAATTAGACCTTTGTCCAAAGGGAGAAAAGGGCGAGACATATAATATGGAGGCATACACGTATGTAGAAATGAATGGGAGGAGGCATAGGATGAACGCATCAGAAGCTTATAATATGTGTCGTCGTTACCATGGAAGACATGTGCGGATTACAGATCGTGATGGCAGAGTGCATGAAGGTCATATTACTCGAGTAGACCGCAATATGGTATGGATTCGCCCTCAGGGCGGCGGTGGTTATGGACTTGGTTGGGGCTGGGGCGGAGGCGGCTTTGGCTATGGCATTGCATTAGGTGCTATTACAGGGATCGCTCTTTCAGCTGCATTTTTCTGGTAAAATAATAACTCAAACAAACGTGGAAGAAAATTTCACGTTTGTTTTTTGTTCTTTTATTAATACATAAGATCAGGGCATAAGAATTCATTCATTTTCTTGGTTTACGTGCCAAAACACAACCGTATTCAATTTTATTTAATGGGTATATTAGTAAATAAGTATGTAGGAAGGAGGGAATGAAGTTGCTTTGGACCATTATAGGAATACTGATTGTACTTTGGGTGCTAGGTCTTATATTTAAAATTGGCGCAGGCTTGATTCATATTCTTTTAATTATTGCAGTCATCTTGATTATAGTAAAGTTGATTAAAGGCATGGCAAATCGATAAAAGGGGAGCCGTTTAGGCTTCCCTTTTTTGTTTCAATAATCGTTTGTGAATCCAAATAGCGGCTTGGGAACCATCTCCCATAGAAATAGTGACTTGTTCAGAATGGGCGGTAAGATCTCCTCCTGCCCAAATGCCATCAACCGAGGTTTCTTTTGTTCGAGGATTGACTATTATATGGCTGCTGTCATTAAGATTTACACCCACTTGTTCAGCCAACTCTGCATTTATTTTATTGCCGCTAAAACCTGTAAAGCCTTTCTCGCCAGAAATAGTTTTACCATTCTCAAGCTCTACACCAGCAAAATTGCCTTTATCATCTAAAAGAATGCGCGTTAATGTTTCATTGATTATTTCGATATTTAAACTTTCTAGCTCTTTGACTTTTTCTGAGTCAGGTTGCTCTTTGGTATGATTAATAAATGTTACATCATTAGTCCAATAAGTGAGGGTTGCGGCCATAGAAGCGCCTGTATTCCCGCTGCCTAAAACGATCGTTTTTTTGTCAGATACTTCATAGCCATCACAGTCAGGACATACATAAATAGACTTTCCTAGGCAAGGAAGCAAGTTTTCAAGCTTAGGAAGATGATCAACTAATCCTGTTGCAAGAAAAACGGTGCGCGCTTGAAAAGTTTGATTTGACGATGTTTGTATAAGAAAGTGGTCCTTTTCTTTTCGAAGAGATATTACAACACCATTCAAGAATTCGACACCATACTTCTCTGCATGGATTTTACCTAGCTTACGCAATTCCTCTCCGCTAACACCATCCGGCCAACCCAAAATATTTTGATAGCCTTTACATATAGTGGACCGTCCTTGATTAGAGTCAATGACCATAATTGAGTGTTTATATCTTCCCAATTGGATGGCAGCTTGCAAGCCTGCAATCCCTCCGCCAATAATAATACAATCCATTGTCTTCATTTATCTAACCGCCTGTTCTTTAAAGATATTTTAGTATTAGAGGTTCATTTGAAAAATATACCACTGACTTGTTAGTTTTAAACTAGTGAGCGCTTTCTAAGACTTAAAATATGAAAATCAAATTAATTGCCTTTTATACACCAAATTGGTGTTCAATATCTTATAATATGAGTAATAAAGGAAATAGTTCAAACTACTGGAGGTACATATGAAATTAAAATGCGCTATCCTTGATGATTATCAAAAAACGGCACTTGATTTTGCAAATTGGAGTTCCATAGAGGATCAGGTTGAAGTAACTGCATTTCACCAACATTTTCATACTGAGAATCAAATTGTTGATAAAATTAAAGACTTTGATATTGTCATTATTATGCGGGAGAAAACGCCATTTAATGCAGCCATGTTCGGAAGACTGCCAAAGCTAAAATTGTTAGTAACGACAGGTATGCGGAATGCATCTATCGATCTAACAGCAGCTAAGAAATGCGGAGTAACAGTGTGCGGCACATCAAGCGGATCAGAACCGCCGACTGAACTTGCTTGGGGGCTCATACTGAACTTAGCACGCCACATAACAGAAGAACATAATAACTTTAGACAGAAAGGATCTTGGCAATTGTCGGTTGGAGAAGATCTTTATGGTAAGTGCTTTGGGATAATTGGACTTGGAAAAATCGGTACAAAGATGGCAACGATAGCCCAAGCCTTTGGAATGGATGTAGTCGCATGGAGTGAAAACTTAACAAAGGAAAAGACAGATTCGCTGGGAGTAAGAAAAGCGGCTTCATTGGCGGAACTTTTGAGGCAAAGCGACTATGTATCGATTCATCTGGTTTTAAGTGACCGGACAAGAAACTTAATCACCTCAAATGAATTGAAGGAAATGAAACCCTCAGCCTTTCTAATCAATACATCAAGAGCACCCATTATAAATCAACGTGATTTAATAGAAGCGCTTGAAAACGAAGTGTTAGCTGGAGCGGGATTAGACGTCTATGAAGAAGAACCGTTAAGTGAAAATCATCCTTTTAGAACTTTACCCAATGTACTTGCTACACCGCATCTTGGATATGTGACACGATCAAACTATGAAAAATATTATGGAGAAGCTTTGGAGGATATCCGGGCATATTTGTTAGGTTCACCGATTAGAACTTTAATTTAATGATTTTAGAAGTATTCTCAGAAACAAAATTTGTAGCAAAGTTCATAAATACGAAAGTGAAAGGGAGATTTTTTGAAAAAGGATCTAATTAAAGTCATATCTGTGACGACTTTGGGTGCAATTGCTGTATTAATGATTCCTTTCTTGTTTTAAATATAATTGAATATGTATTAGGGAATTAAGGTGTGAGAAATGTTCACACCTTTTTTTAACCCTTGAATAGTACCTCAAGCTTCTTAAAAACTATTATTTTGAATCCATTTATATTGAATGTCAGGCAAATTTTCCTCATTTTCGTGGCCTCTTGCTACTATTTTAAATCCATTCTTGTCATAAAACCGTTGTGCGTTTTTATTAATATCAAAGGTAAATAAAGTTAAACTACCGCTTGATTGTTCTTTAGCCCTATCAAGTAACGTTCTGCCTATCCCTAACCCTTGATAATCGTTATGAATATAAAGCTGGCTTACCTCCTTGTCATTATAGGCAATCATTCCGACTACTTTGTCATCAATTAAAGCTAATTCTATTTGGTGCTGTTCAGGTAAAATATGATTTAAAAAGTAAATGTGATTTTCAAAGCTATGAATTTCTTTTTGACCTATAGCTCGTTCCTTGCTATTTCGCCACATGTCAACAGTCTGTTCAGCATACTCAGGTTTATACTGAGTGATCACGAGTTGATGTTGGTTCAACTTAATCTCTCCTTAAAAACTATTTTCTGAATTATAACAATGTTTAAGCGAAAACAAAAGAAGTCAAAAATGTTAAAGAGGTAGGTAAAAGATAGGGGAATTAGGGAATTACTCATTATGTAGTGACATGTAATGGAGGATAACGACATGAAAATTAATTTTGGGTTTGTAGCAAATGCATTAGGTTTATGGGATGCGAGTCCTTCAAAGACAATGACCTTTGCTCGCTATTCAGCTCTTTCAGAGTATGAGCGAATGGACAAATTAAGAGCTGTAACTGCTTTAAACTTACACCACACTAAAAGAATTCTTCACTATAATATTGCAAACGAAATTGGTTTATATCGTCTTTCAAGCTCACTTGTTCCTTTGGCTACACATCCAGAAGTGATGTGGGATTTTGTAACACCCTTCAAAGATGAATGGCAAGAGCTGGGGGAACTCATCAGGCAATACAACATGCGGCCAAGCTTTCATCCGAACCAATTCACCCTTTTTACAAGTCCACGTGAAGAAGTAACGCAAAATGCTGTAAAGGACATGGAATTCCATTTCAACATGCTTGAAGCGATGGATGTATTGGAAAAAGGGTTGATCAACATTCATATCGGTGGAGCATATGGGGATAAGACTGCTACGTTAAAACGTTTCCATGAAAATTTAAAAATGTTGCCGAGTAAGGTTAAAAAACATATGACGCTTGAGAATGATGATAAAACCTATAATGTTGAAGAAACACTGATAGCCTGTGAAAAAGAAAACGTTCCAATGATCCTTGATTATCATCATTATATGGCGAATCAAGGGGATATCGAACTCGAGGTATATTTACCGCGCATTTTTGATACATGGAATCACACAAACGTAGTGCCGAAAGTTCATTTATCATCTCCCAAATCAGAAGGTGCTTTTCGTTCACATGCAGACTTTGTCTCGTTGGATTTTGTGTTGCCCTTCTTAAAAATGGCAAAAGAGCTTAACCGTGACTTTGATGTAATGATTGAAGCCAAGCAAAAGAATCTCGCTATGCTGCAATTGGTTGAAAATATTTCAAACATCCGAGGTGTCAAACGTGTTGCAGGAGGAAAGGTTGAATGGTAATAATACTGGAATAGACGGCAGCTAGCATCTTTTAGCGCCGTTTTTTTGTATACATAATTTATTTCTATTCGCATCTTGAACAAACTTTTGCTATTTCATCTAAATAAGTAACATAATTTTTATTATGTAAAGCAAAATAGGAATAGGATCACTAAGTAATAGAAAAAGGAGACGTACGAAAATGAACGAGATGAATAGCAGTGAGTCTTATAATCCAGGTGATATCGTCTATGTATTTTATAGAAATCCTCACACGCAAGATGTTGCCAATTTACAAAGTGCAGCAGTTGTAAACCATCCTGAAAATCCAAATGAGCTCGCACTCTTTTTATATGAAAATTATTATCCACTTTCAAATGAAATGGCAGTCTATACAACAGAAGAAGAAGCAAATAGGGCTTTTAATTATTATTATGGAACATCTTCAGAAGGACCATTACAATGAATAAACCATTCTCACCAAGGCTTGTCTATTTTGAACCAAAAGCCCTTGACTATCCGCTCGGCCAACAGTTGCTGAAGAAATTCGAAAACAGTGGTGTGGAAATTCGATACACTACATCTCATAACCAAATTAGAAATCTTCCCGGTGAAAATGATTTCCAAAAGTATCGGGTTGCAAAATCTACCCTTGTCGTAGGTATTAGAAAAACGCTAAAATTTGATACATCTAAACCATCAGCTGAATATGCAATCCCTTTCGCGACAGGCTGTATGGGTCATTGCCACTATTGTTATTTGCAGACGACAATGGGAAGCAAGCCGTACATCCGAACGTACGTCAATGTAGAAGAAATCTTAGAAGCAGCAGATCAATATATGGCAGAGCGCGCACCTGAAATCACGCGTTTTGAAGCTTCGTGTACATCAGATATTGTTGGGATTGACCATCTGACGCATACCTTAAAACATGCGATTGAACATTTTGGAGAATCTGAATATGGTAAATTGCGCTTTGTGACAAAGTTCCATCATGTCGATCATTTGCTAGACGCCAAACATAACGGAAAAACAAGATTCCGATTTAGCGTTAATGCTGATTATGTAATAAAGAACTTTGAGCCTGGCACCTCACCCTTAGCCAAAAGAATTGAAGCGGCGGGCAAAGTCGCAAGAGCAGGGTATCCGCTTGGATTTATTGTGGCTCCTATATACCTACATGAGGGATGGGAAGAAGGGTATTATCATATGTTCGAACGCCTAGATGCAGAGCTTCCTGATGAAGCGAAGAAAGATTTAACCTTTGAATTCATCCAGCATCGTTTTACGAAACCAGCCAAACGGGTTATCGAAAAAAATTATCCCATGTCAAAGCTGGAGTTAGATGAAGAAAGACGAAGATATAAGTGGGGAAAATATGGTATAGGGAAATATATTTATCAAAAAGACGAAGAGGAAGATATAAAAAACCACCTCTATAGTTATATGGAAAAATTCTTTCCACACGCTAAGTTGGAGTATTTTACGTAATTAAAAAAGAATAAAAGCTTCTACTAGTTGGATCGACATTTTATCCTAAGTTTTTTATTGATTATTTCCCAAACAAATGCAAGTAAATCGCCTTTTAATCATTAAGTCTTTGATCTCTTTTGAGATGAAGGGCTTTTTTATTTAAAGTTAACGATAGATGAAAAATAGCGAAAAATAGGGGAAATAGAGAGTTTATTTATGTTAATTCTTATATTTCGTCATTTCCCGCTAAATTTTGCTTAGCTGTATTAAAGGGGGAAGTGGCATTTTTTTCTTCTTTCTATAAAAAGAAAGTGATTTTAAGAGATTGAAATGAATGTATAATTATACTTCTTTTATGCAAGCGCCAGAATATGAAGTAGAGCGAAGTAGTTATTGATGAGAGAATTCAGAAATAAACTAAGGCTTGTTTTAAGAAAGAAGAGCACTGATTATAAGATATAAACCATTGAAACGAAAATAAAAAAGCCCCTGCCATAAGCGAGGGCACATAAAATATTAAGGTTCATTGAATCCATAAATTCCCAATATATAAATACTAGTAAATACAATTAGAATAAATAGATGTAAGACAACGACCACCATTCGAATTTCACCTTTACTCCCGAATAAAGCACTTATTAGGCCTATTAAGACTAATGATAATGGTATAATAAAATGGAAAAGTAAAATAAATTCTGGGGCAAATACGAAAAGAAGAATAGTTAAAAATAAAATAAGTAAGGAAAAATATGTGTAATAGATTTTTTTCATAACACTTCATCCTTTTATATGTTTTATTTTAATTTCTTTATGATGAAGACGTGTATACAATTTATATTTTTAATAACCAATAAATTATTTGAATAGACTACTAGTATAACATGAAAAATTTTACCAGTCAGAGGGCTTTTATTTACATTAAGAGAATTTCTAAAATTTTGATTATTAGTTTCTATGCGATGCTATAATGAATGTATTATTTTGTAAGAAGGAGATCGAAATGATAAAAGGATTATATGAAGCACATTTACCAGTTAGCGATCTAAAACAATCTGTACTTTTTTACAAAGAGCTCGGTTTAGAACTAGATCATATTGTCGACGATAAAATTGCTTTTTTGTGGATAGAAAAAGATAAAAGTTGGTTAGGTTTATGGGAAACTGACAATGTAAAACTGGAATACCATCCTTCCATCAGGCATGTAGCTTTTCAAGTAACTCTAGAAGATTTGAAGACTTCAGTGGCTTGGCTTAGGGATAGAGGAGTTAAACCAAGAGAAGCATTTGGTTTTGAACCGATTGAACCTTTTGTGATGCCCCACCAACAATATGCTCATGCTAAAATCCATTTTAATGATCCGGATGGCAATAGTTTAGAGTTTATTTGCAAACTTAAGAATCCTAAAGAAATTGCTACACGTATGTATTTAAGTGAATGGGAACAATTAAATAAAGATGATTTTTAAAAGGAATAAAGTAGAAGTTAATAAACCCTAGAAATTTGATAGAAAAGGAGAAAGGTAATGTTGAGCTCAATCATTTTTGATATGGATGGTACTCTTTTTCAAACAGACACAATATTAGAGCTAGCGCTTGATGAAACTTTTGAACATCTTTGTTCAATGAATAAATGGGAGGGAGCAACACCTATCGATAAATATCGTGAAATAATGGGGGTTCCTTTGCCTAAGGTATGGGAAACGCTATTGCCCAATCATTCTAGCGAAGAAAGAAGATACACAGATCAATATTTCTTGAAGGTATTAATAAACAATATAGAACGAGGAAATGGTTCTTTATATCCCAATGTAAAGGAAGTCTTCGATTTTTTAAAGGAGCAAGGACTTTCAATCTACATAGCTAGTAATGGATTGCAGGAGTATTTAAACGCCATCATCCGTTATTATGATTTAGATAAATGGGTAACCGAAACGTTCAGTATTCAACAAATCGATTCACTGAACAAATCAGACTTAGTGAAATGTATTGTAGAGAAATACAATATTAAAGATGCAGCAGTAGTAGGTGATCGCTTATCTGATATCAATGCCGCAAAAGATAATGATCTGCATTCTATTGGATGTAATTTTGATTTTGCTAATGAAAATGAACTTTCCCATGCCGATTTTGTTATAAATGATTTAATTGAGCTAAAGACATTAATTTTAAGGTTAAACAAGTCATACTCTCTTCGTGGTTAGTAACCAAACTTTTATTTACTATTATTTTCATTATGTATGGAGTGATATCAAATGGAAATAGAAATAGATAAAATATATCCTGAGTGCCCAACTATTTGCAGGATCATTAAGATTGGCGGCCTTACGAAAACGCAGCTACTTCAGAAGTTACAACATCATTCTATTTTGCTGAATAAATATGGAGAAAAACTTTTTGATGATGATAAATTTACTGTTTCAGAGAAGGCATACAAGGTGAAAACAATTGAGCTCAAAGTACGCAATCTTGGCTTCCCTGAAGGAGCAACAATACCTCAGCTTTTTAATAAAGCAAAAAAAGTTGGTTTAGACTTATGTCCTGTAGAGCTTGGACCATATTTAAGGTTGGCATATCTTGATCAGCCTGAAGGGAATTTGGGGAAGTCTTCTTTGCAACATCAGGCACCATATGGCTCCGTTACAATAGCATCAGAGATATTATCTGAAGACGTAAATTTTCCGAAGGGGTTTTATCTTAGAAGAATTGATGGGGAACTGTGGTTACGAGGATACATCGCTGACTACCTGCACGTATTGGATTCAGAAGATCACTTTGTTTTTTGTCAAAATTAAGCATTGTCGATTCATTAAACGGCATGAAAATAATAAAATGCTGGCCTTTCTGAGGCAAGACACACTGAAAAGCCAGCAAGCGTTACATCCTATAAGCAAGAAGGCCCTCTCCATAGTCTTTTAAAAGTTACTTTATTATCCCTGTTTTCTAAAAGGTACACATCAGGGTTACTGAGACTTCTCCATTCTTTAAAACCAAAGCTTTCATTAAAATGTCTAAGCAGCAGGGACATTAAATTACCATGTGTAACAATTACAGTATTTTGATGATTGCTGTTAAAAATCTCTTCGACAACAGTGATTATACGATTTCCAGCTTCAGCGCTCGATTCGCCACCTTCAAATTTTAATTCATGATTGTTGAATGTTGCTTCAAGTTTTTCTAGCCAATCATTAAAATTGTCTGAACTCAATACACGTTCCTTTAAATTGTTATCAGTAACTATCTGTAAATTCAAATGATTTGCTAGTGGTTGAACGGATTCAATTGCACGGACGAACGGACTGGTAATAATATGATTTATTTCAATATCACAAAAAAACTTGCATAAATCTGTAGCTTGTTTATAACCTTTATCTGTAAGAGTTGCATCTGCAGACTGACCCTTAGCCTCACAGTGTCTTACAATATAAATTTTTTTCAATCAAATCACCCCTTTCAATAACCGTTAGGAATTACTTTCTCAGCAAGATTAATACTTTCCTTTAAATAAATAGGTGCCATTGGATGGTTTAAAATCTCCGCAGTAGTCAACCAAAAAACTTCTTCTACTTCGTCTTGAATAAGAGGTGAGGCACTACCAGAATCATACTCGCATAGAAATACAAGATTTAATACGCTATCACCTACATCAGAAACAAATATACTGCTATGTACATAATGAAGCCTATCCTTTATTTTTACACCGATTACCTCAAGGATTTCTCGTTTTATAGTTCTTTCTAATATATCTGCTGACTGACCATCAGATTCTACCTTGCCGCCTACAAGGGATAGCAATCCAGCAGCATGCTCTTCTTTTTTACTTCTCTCTATGATTAGCCATTTATTTTCCTTTCTTATAGCACCCTCGACATTTACGATAAACATGATAATACCTTCAATCAATTGTTTACTTATTCTATAGAGGTACCTCGTTTTCCTTCTTGTAAAGTGATGTAATAAAGGTGAACATTAGATAAAATATAGGTCAAAATAAATAATAAAAGCCGGCGATAATTAAAGCGACAATTTCTAGAAAACAAGGAGAGGAGTATATTATGGATATATTGATTTGTAATGATTTCACCCATGCAAATCTTGACGAGATGAGAGAAGTTTATGCCTCTGTTGGATGGAAAAAGCATAACCCTGAAGTCATTCAACAAGTCTTCGGAGCAAGTAACGTAATTGCTTTAGTTTATGTGAATGGTCGAATTATCGGTTTTGGCAGAGCGATGTCAGATGGCATTTTTAATGCTGCAATTTATGATATTGTTGTTCACAAAGATTATCAAGGACAGGGCATAGCGAAAAAGGTCATGGAGTATATATTAAATCAACTGAAGGATGTATCATGTGTGCACTTAATCTCTACGACGGGGAATGAAGAGTTTTATGATAAATCTGGTTTTAAAAGGTTAAAAACAGGTATGGCTAGGTATTTGAATTCTGACCTTAGGGATGAATATTTAGAGTAGCTAATAATTAATAAAATAAAAATTAGTTAAAATAATATAGTTGAGTAAAAGACAATAAATTTTAAAATATATTTATTTATTGTAAAATAAAAAGTAGTTTGATAATGTTAAGTATGAAAATTGAATAGCAAACATTTATTGGTACGATGAAGACGAGTTATATTTTCATTGTTTAAATGGGAAGCCTGTGTGATTCAGGCGCTGTCCCGCAACTGTATTTGGGAGTTTATAAGCGGTACCACTGTTTTTCATAAATTAGAAAATGGGAAGGGGCTTATAAATGAAGATCATAAGTCAGGAGACCTGCCATAGATGAGCATCAATTTACCTACGAGGATAGGGAGGTGTTAGTGAGAGGCAATATACATACTTTAGCTGTATGTTTATTTGTTTTGTCTATTATTAACAACTTCGTCATAAATGGATGAAAGTTGTTTTTTTGTTTTTAAATATTGTGTAATCAAGTAATGTAATAGCTTAGTAGTTACCTTATAAAAAAGAGTGTTGAACCCTTATTAATAGGAAATCTACCAGCTTAATCTTGACAATAACATACGTGTCATGAACTGGTGTATACGAAGGTATACTTAAAAGGGAAGCTGGTGAGAATCCGGCACTGTCCCGCAACTGTAATTTGGAGCCTATATTTAAAGCCACTGTGAACAACGGGAAGGCATAGAGGGCGTTGAAGATAAGTCAGGAGACCTGCCAAGATTCAAGTACAGACCAAATACCTACGTGGAAATAGGTGGTGTTTTTGTGCGACTAGAAGCGAAAAAAGAGTTCTTTTTACGCTTATTTAAACTTGCAAAAATGTCCACGCTATTTCTGAAAAGGAATAGCGTTTTTTATTTGGAGTATGTTACTTCTATTTTAAGGAGGAACAATAATGGAGAATAATATGTTTATTGAAGAATTTCGGTCATTAATAATGAATAATCAAATTGTACATAAGTATGGGAACTTGTATGATATGAAAAAGGAATTAAATCGTAAGTTTCCAAATCAGCATCAGCAAATGCAAATTTCGCAAGCTTTTGAAATTGTCCGTAAAGAATTGCTTGGAGATATTAAATAAACTTTTCAGCGCTTTATAATTTCAGTAACCTTTATATGTGAAGTATTTCATATACGTATTTGTTTGAATATGCTTCCCTTGTTATTATTTATATAGCATTAAAAGATTTTTTCTTTCTAAATTCTTTTAAAAGAGGAGAGTTTAAATGAAAATATTCGACGCGCATTTTCATATAATTGATTACGAGTTTCCGGTTTTTGAAAATCAGGGATATCTTCCGCCTTCTTACAATGTAGTAGATTATCAAAGAGATACCGCCTCTTTTGAGATAGCAGGGGGTGCAATTGTATCTGGTTCATTTCAAGGATTTGACCAAGACTATTTAGTCAAATCTTTAAAGTTATTAGGGCCAACCTTTTGTGGTGTGACACAATTGCCTTTTACGGTGTCGGATAAGGAAATAGAAAAATTACATATGAATGGTGTTAGAGCATTGCGCTTTAATGTGAAACGCGGTGGTTCAGAAGATCTTTCAAAGCTCGACTATCTAGCTAGAAGGGTATATGATTTGGCAGGCTGGCATAGTGAGCTTTATATAGATGCCAAGGAATTGCCGAGCATTGCATCTACGATAGAAACCTTGCCGGCCATTTCCATAGACCATTTGGGTTTATCTGCGGAAGGATTGCCACATTTATTAAGACTTGTGGATCGAGGAGTACGTGTTAAAGCTACAGGATTTGGTCGCGTCGAATTAAATGTAGAAAAAGCATTAAAAGAAATTTACCAGGCTAACCCCGACGCCTTAATGTTTGGTACAGACTTACCTTCAACGAGAGCAAAAAGACCGTTTGAAACGGCAGACATTGAAATAATTCGAGGACTATTTAATGAAAAAGAAGCGGAGAAAATTCTATATATGAATGCTTATAACTGGTATTTTATTAGATGAAGTTCAGCTTTTTCAAAGTATGGATGCAACACAAACTGCACCATTCGGATGAAGTCTTGAAAGTTTGTTGGAAATGTACAACGGATGGTTGCCTTTGAAAACTTGGAAGAAGAGAAAATGAGTAGATAATACCCCAGTCTTTTATAAGGCTGGTTTTTTTTGAGGTAAATTATTTTAATTGATCTTTATTTACAATAGATACAAATAAAAAATGTCTAATAAAAGCAACTAATGACAGGATTTATGGATATGGAAATAGTATCTTTCAATTAAGGAGTTGCACTCTAAGAGAGGATTAATTCTTTAATTATGCTCATAAAAAAATAATAGAGGTATATCAGTAATGACAAATTTTGCTGTAGATATTCTTCAAGCAAGAGATAATTCGTTTAATATAGGAGTTCAATTGGCGGATTTCTTTAAAAATAAGCCATCGATATTGAAGACCTTTGAAGTTATAACAAAGCCAGAGATCGATATTCCCAATATGAAATCGATCTATACCACTTTTGCGCCGCAGCTGCTTGAAGAATTAGAAGGGATGGCACAAGGTTTGAATCTCTCCTTCCCAAAAGCAGCATCCTTATTCTCAGGTTATGATGTACCTAAAACAGAAGCAATGGGGTGTTCTGCCATCATAACAAAAGATTATTATGTTAGAAATTATGATTTTACGCCTGATTTATATGATGGCATTTTTAGTTTGGTTCAATCTAAAGGAACCTTTGCTTCTGCAGGATACAACCTTCAGGGACTGGGAAGACATGATGGTGTAAATCAGAAAGGGCTAGTCATAGGATTACATTTTGTGAGTAATAATGATTATACGGTGGGCATATCTCCATGGATTTCAATTCGAATGGTTTTGGATAGCTGTTCTACTACTGAAGAGGCAATTGAAATGTTAAAAGAGATACCACACTCAGCATGCTACAACTTTTCAATAGGAGATAAGAATGGAAGCTTAGCAGTAGTCGAAGCGAGTCCTTTGAATGTAAATATAAGACGAGAAGAATCTTTAATGTCATGTGAAAATCACTTTCGAACAATTGAAATGAAAAACCAAAACAGAGTTTCAATAGATGGTTCAATGAAACGGGAACAATACCTGAAGGGCTTTAAAGAAAAAGCTATTACACATGAAGAAATGTTTGGAAAATTTAAAGAAACTACATCACGATTGTTTTTCACTGACTATGACAACTTATTTGGCACCCTTCATACTTTTTCGTATTCTTATGCCAATGCAAGGATCTTAACAACCATTGCCCAAAGCTCAGAGGTGCTGGATATTGACTTTAATGAATGGGTGAATGGAAAAAATATAGATCAGCATTTTCTAAAAGGAATAATCAGAGGATGATATACATCTGCATTACTAAAATGGTGTTTATCCTAAGCAAAGATTATCTGTTTAACAGCAACACCCTCAAATAGATAAACGAGGGTTAACCTACACTTTTTAGGGGAAGAAATAATATGAACAATAATGGATAGCTAGTTCAAGGCAAGTTGGATAGATTTATCAAGGAGGTTCATATTATGGGAAAAACAGAGCGTACGGTTGCTGAATTAATGCTTGATCAATTGTCTTTATTCGGTGTAAAAAGGATTTATGGGGTTGTTGGAGATGCTAGTTTTGGTCTCATTGATGCACTAGCTAAGCAAGAAAAAATAAAATTCATCGCGGTCAAACATGAGTCGACTGCTGCATTTATGGCTTCAGCCGAGGCGAAACTAACAGGGAAGCTTGGAGTATGTACGGCAACAATGGGTCCAGGAGCTACTAATCTGATGAATGGGCTAGGTGATGCTCATGCAGACAAAGCGCCTGTCCTGGCTATTACAGGTCAAGCACCTAGTAATAAAATAGGTACTGAGTTTCCACAATATATTGATCAGCAGGAGTTAATGAAGCCTTTCGCTTCTTATTCTGCTAATCTAACGAGTCCAGATGCCACGATAGAACTTCTACACAAAGCAGTACAAACATCACTCGGACAGCGGGTTGTAACCCATTTGTCTATACCGAAAGACATTTTCATGATGGTAGCCAAAGGTAAACCACGTTCGTTGCCACAGGTTATAGAGGGCTCAGCCCACTTTACGAAAGAAAGTTTAGAACAGGCAACGGCCATCATGAAAACAGCTAAGCGTCCCATGATACTCGCAGGTGCTGGCGCTGCAAGTGCTTCAGAGGAGTTGGAGAAACTAGCAGATTTATGGGGAGCAGGTATCTTAGCAAGCCTAGGTGGTAAAGGAGTTTTTGATGAATCTTCCCCGCATGTATTGCAAGGGATTGGTGAAGGCGGAAACCCTTATGCCTCTGATTTGTTTAAACAGGCAGACGTTGTGCTTTTAGCTGGAACGACGTGGTGGCCGGAAGGATATGTGCCAACTGATGCACGGATAATTCATATTGATTGCCATTTCGATAAGTTTGTAAAAAGCATTCCTGTAGAGCTTGGTATAATTGGTAAAACGGAAGAAGTTATTCCTCTTCTAACAGATAGCCTTCAAGGATTTTCCCGTTCTGAAGACTGGATAGCAAGCTGTCAGGAGATTAAAGAAAAATGGGCACAGCAAAATGAGCAGGAAGGCAACACTGAGGGGTACCCCTACCATCCATCTCGCATTATCCGTGCTCTTGACCGAACAGTAGCTGCGGATGCTGTCCTTGCACTTGATACGGGAGACAATACAGTATGGACTAACCGTAATTTTAAACAGAAGAATCAAACTGTTTTAATTTCAGGTTACTGGCGCACGATGGGCTTTGGTCTTCCCGCAGCGATGGCCGCTAAGCTTATTAATCCAGAAAAACAAGTAGTAGCGATAGTAGGGGACGGCGGACTCCAAATGGTTCTAGCAGATTTACTAACAGCCACCCGCTACAACTTAAATATTACAGTCGTTGTCTTAAATAACGAGGCTCTGCAAATGGAGAGAGACAAACTTAAAGTTGCTGATAAGAAGGAAGTAGGGGTAGATTTAACAAATCCGGATTTTGTGAAAGTAGCTGAAGCGTGCGGTTGGAAGGGACTTCGTGCTGAATCAGAAACCGAATTAGAAGCGCTGTTGGAAGAAGCGCTGAATACTAATGCTCCCACACTCGTAGATATCAAAACAGCCCAAGTCTTCTTCCCAGAAACAAATTAAAATAGATGTGGTGATTGTATAGGCAGTCACCACATCTTTTATTATTTTGTAATCATAAGATTTCCAACGTACTGAGCCATTCCTTTAGATGTATCAAGTTCTACTACTATCATATATTCGCCCTCTACTTTGGGTAAATAGAAGGTTTTATCTTCTTCAATTCCTAAAATAGTTTCTTGTTGGCCTTTCCAGATGGAAACTTCTATATTTTCAAGATCATCATACCCATTCTCTATATTAAGTTCAAGTTGACTTCCTTTTTTCACTAATATGGGCTCTTGCTTTCTTGCTAAAGCGAAAAGATTGTCTATTTTTTTGTTAAAAACATTGTCTTGGTACCATTTAATATTCGCCTTTGCTAATTTTTCTTTTGAAATAATAGCATTAGATGTTGAAAGAGAGACAGTGGGTGGAGAAAAGTCATAGCTTTCACCAAAACAACCTGTTAATAGAAAAATAGATAGCATCCCGATCATTATTTTAACCAAACGCATGCCTTATTTTCACTCCAATACTATGTTGGCTCTCTATTTTAAATCCGATTTAAGGAGGCCAAAAACATAATGATCCACAAAACCGTTTTGTAACAATTCTGCTTCCCTAATACATCCTTCCTTTGTAAAACCGAGTCGTTCGGGAATGGCGATACTCTTGTTATTTCCAGTAGCAGCCCGAATTTCAATTCGGTGTAATTCATATTCTTCAAAACAGTATTGAATGACCGCCTGACATGCCTTCGTCATCAATCCCTTACCTTCAAAATTGTTTCCCAGCCAATAACCAATTGATGTGGATTTATTCGTCCAGTTGATTCCATGTAAACCAATTACGCCAGCAAGCTCATCTTTATACCAAATGCCTACCTGAAATCCATTGTTTTCGCTAAATTGTTTTAGTGTACCTTCAATAAATTTTTTTGAGTCTTGTACTGTAGTCGTAAAAGCTACCCACGGTAACCACTTCTCTAAGCTTTCTCTGGATTGATCAGTAAGAGCAAAAAGTTCTTCTGCATGTCGAACCTCGAGTAAGCTTAATTTAATATCATTATTAACTGTATATGTAAACATACGAATTCCTCCATTCATTAATTTTCTTATGATTTTAACAGAAGTGTTCCTATCTTATCCATACTTTTCAATAAGAAGAACATTTATAAAAAATAATTATCATAGAAAGAAATAATCTATAATAAGAGATTCTATTTTAAGGGTTTATCGATTCCTTAAGTTCTAAATTTAGAAGTAGATCATATTACAACAATTTAAAATGATGATTTAAAATATTTTATTAACATCATCATTCCTAAATAAACATAAGATGAATAGTTATAAACTATCTTTAGCCCTACCGTTTAGACAAAATATTCAGAAAAAACTTCTTGTGTTAATAGGTGTTCCATTGTTACGATACGCATATAGATGTAAGGTGGCGTGAAAATCGGCAAAGGAGCATGATCAAGATGAAATTACCATCTTCACAATTTACGAAGGATCAAGAGAAATTCCGATTAGAAGTGCGTTCATTTTTACAAAAGGAATTGGCGAATAGAACATTCGAGACCGCGTGTGATTCATGGCTAAGCGGCTGTAATCCACAATTCTCTAAAAAAATTGCTGAACAGGGATGGATTGGGCTGACCTGGCCACAAAAATACGGTGGGCAAGAAAGAAGTGCAATTGACCGCTATATTTTAACGGAAGAGTTTTTAGCGATTGGCGCTCCAGTTGCAGCTCATTGGATTGCGGATCGGCAAACAGGTCCTCTTTTATTGCGATATGGAACAGAGGAGCAGCGAAGCTATTTCTTGCCTAGAATAACAAAAGCAGAATGTTTTTTTGCGATAGGTTTAAGTGAGCCGAACAGTGGCTCTGATCTAGCATCTGTTAGCACAAATGCAAAAAAAGTAGAAGGCGGATGGCTGGTGAACGGCGCTAAGACATGGACGAGCAACGCGCATGACGCTCATTTTATGATTACTTTAGTGAGAACCGCCCCTTACGACAAGGATTCTAAACATAGTGGACTCAGCCAAATGATTATAGATTTACATGATAAAGGTGTTAGCGTCAAACCTATTAAATTCTTGACAGGGGAACGTCACTTCAATGAAGTTTTTTTTGAGGACGTATTTGTCCCAGATAACCGTATAGTCGGGACAATCGGAGAAGGGTGGAAACAAGGACTTGCTGAACTAGCCTTTGAAAGAAGTGGGCCTGAGCGTATTCTCAGCACATTCCCACTCCTTGAAGAAATATATTCGATTCTTAAGCAACAGCAAAATAAAGAAGCAATGAACAAGCTAACTGAGCTTGTCGCGAAGCTTTGGAGTCTACGAAATTTATCCCTCGGTGTTGCGAAAATGTTGGAACAAGGCGGTGAGGTGGCTGTACCTGCGGCTTTGGTGAAAGCAATGGGTACACAATTCGAGCAAAGCATTCCTGAAATGGTACGTCTTTTAACAGAGACATATCCAACAATGGATGCTCAAAAAATGTTAGATCGGTATATGGCTCAGTCTATTCTACATTCGCCAGGCTTCACTATTCGGGGAGGGACGACAGAAATACTATACGGCATCATTGCAAAGGATGTGATTAATGGATGAGCGAGATTAAAGAGCTGTTAGTAAATACGATGGAAAAAATATTTAAAAAGCATATTACAAAAGAAACCGTAGATTTGGTTGATGAAGGCCAATGGGCAGATGATGTGTGGAGAATATTGAAAGAAAATGGATTACTAGCTGCATGTATTTCTGAAAAAGCAGGCGGTGCAGGTGGTGATTTAGAGGATTTATTTTCACTTCTTAAGATGGGTGGCAAATATGCTGTGCCCATTCCCCTGATGGAGTATATTTTTTCGAATTATATACTGGAAAAGTTCCATCTTGCGCCAACCGATGAAATGATTACTTATAATTTATCCGATAAGCCAGATTGTACCTTATCCGAAAATGGGGAAGTTAGTGGGGCGTTTCCTCGTGTAGCATGGGGCAGGTATGCTAGTAACCTTGTTACTATCGCTAAGGGGAGTGGAGGAAATTACCTAGTAAAATTACCGTTAAAGGATGCTCTAGTTAAAGAGGGCGCCAATTTAGCTGGGGAGCCGCGCGACTATATTAAGTTAACGGCTATCCCTGTCCTGGAAAAAAGCAGAATAATAGATAATGAACAGTTAGAAGAAATGATTTTACTAGAAACAGCAGCAAAATGTGCTGTCATTGCAGGTACACTAGAAAAAATCTACGAATCAACCATTGAATATACAAAACAGCGGCAGCAATTTGGACGTTACATCCACCGCTTTCAACTTATCCAGCGTCATATAGCTCAGTTAGCCGGAGAAACAGTTATAGTTGATTCAGCTGTAGATAATATGATGGAGGCTTTAGTGGAAAAACGACATCGCCATGAAATTCCTCTTACAAGAATACGTATAGAAGAAGCTATTCGGACAGTATCCGCATCCGCTCATCAAGTGCACGGGGCAATCGGCGTCACGTATGAACACCACCTGCATCATTATACCCGCCGACTATGGTCTTACCGTGATGAAGGAAGAGGGCATCTTAAATGGAGCCAAAAACTATCAAGAGATTTATTACAATCAAATAATTCAATGTGGGAATTCTTAACGACATATTAGGGAGAGGTGTGGGATGGCAGATTTATTGTTTGAACAAAACGGCAACATTGCAACAATTACCTTAAATAGACCTGAAAGTATGAATGCATTTAGTGAAGAAATGATTCTGAAATGGATTGAAGCTCTTGAAATAGTGAGAGATTCTGAGGATATTCATGTGCTAGTAGTTAAAGGCAATGGGCGGTGTTTTTGTGCAGGGGGTGATATTCAAGCGATGAAGGCGGGAGAAGGCTTCTTTGAGAGCAAGGAGGATATTACCTCTACGGCACTAGCACGGAAAAATTCACTTTGGAAAAAAATCCAACGCATACCTCTTTTGTTGGAAGAGATTGATAAACCAGTGATAGCGCAAATACATGGTTTTGCAATGGGCGCAGGGCTTGATATGGCATTAATGTGTGATATTCGTATTGCAGCAGAATCCACTAAGCTTTCAGAAAGCTATATCAACGTTGGTATAGTACCAGGAGATGGAGGAGCTTACTATTTACCTAGAATCGTTGGGGTTGATCAAGCGCTGGATTTATTATGGACGGGTCGCATACTTTCAGCACAGGATGCAAAGGAAAAAGGGCTTGTCACATATGTTGTAAAGGATACTGACTTAGAAGAATTTACGAACGACTATGCAATGAAATTGGCAGGTAAATCTAAGGTAGTCGTTCAAATGATCAAAAGAGCTGTCTATCAAAGTCAAACAATGAGTTTGCGCTCTTCACTAGACTATATATCATCGCAAATGGGTATTGTAACTGAACTTCCAGATTTTAAAGAAGGTGTAAGGGCAGTTGCAGAAAAAAGAAATCCACAATTTAATAAATAAAAAAAGAGATGTGCGATAAGCACATCTCTTTTTTTATTAGAATACAAGGTGTTTTTCGATATAAGCTTGAACATCGGCGATTGGCATACGAACTTGTTCCATTGAATCACGATGGCGGACTGTAACTTGACCATCTTCCACTGAATCAAAGTCATACGTGATACAGAATGGAGTACCGATTTCATCTTGACGACGGTATCGTTTACCAATTGATTGAGATTCATCATAATCAACAGGGAATGCCTTGCGTAATTCTGCCCATACATCTGAAGCTTTGTCACCCAATTTTTTAGAAAGCGGCAATACGGCTGCTTTAAAAGGTGCTAGAGCAGGGTGGAAGCGAAGAACAGTACGTGAATCGCCACCTTCTAACTCTTCTTCCTCGTAAGCGTCACATAAAAATGCAAGTGTCACACGGTCAGCACCTAGTGATGGCTCGATGCAATAAGGTACAAAGCGTTCATTTGTAGCAGGATCTATATAAGTGAAATCTTCACTTGAATGTTCTGCATGGCGTTTTAAGTCGAAGTCAGTACGAGATGCTACACCCCATAGTTCGCCCCAGCCAAATGGGAATTTAAACTCAATATCAGTTGTTGCATTAGAGTAGTGTGAAAGTTCTTCTTCATCGTGGTCACGAAGACGCATAGATTCTTCATGCATAGCCAAATTTAATAGGAAGTTTTTGCAGAACTCTTTCCAATAAGCATGCCACTCTAACTCTGTGCCAGGCTTACAGAAAAACTCAAGTTCCATTTGTTCAAACTCGCGTGTTCTGAATGTAAAGTTACCTGGTGTAATTTCATTACGGAATGATTTACCGACTTGCGCAATACCGAATGGTACACGTTTTCTCATAGAACGTTGAACGTTTTTAAAGTTAACGAAAATACCTTGCGCAGTTTCTGGACGAAGGAAGATTTCATTAGTAGAGTCCTCAGTTACACCTTGGAATGTTTTAAACATAAGGTTAAATTGGCGAATCTCAGTGAAATCTTGTGCGCCGCAATCTGGACAATGCACATCATATTTTTTCATGACTTCCGCCATTTTGTCGAACGGCATACCATCTACAACAATTTCTTCACCTTGTGCTAATGCTGCATCTTCAATCAATTTATCTGCGCGGTGGCGAGATTTACACTTTTTGCAATCGACCATTGGATCGTTGAAGTTGCCGACATGGCCTGAAGCAACCCAAGTTTTTGGATTCATTAAGATTGCTGCGTCTAATCCTACGTTATACTCAGATTCTTGTACAAATTTTAGCCACCAAGCTTTTTTTACGTTGTTTTTTAGCTCAACGCCTAGTGGACCGTAATCCCATGTGTTCGCTAAACCACCGTAAATTTCTGATCCTGGGAAGACAAAGCCGCGATGTTTCGCTAAAGATACGATACTTTCCATTGTTTTTGCCATTCTAAACCCTCCAATAAAATAATAAAAAGCACCCGTCTCCGGGCACATATTTGTACCCGGGGACGAGTGCTATACCCGCGGTTCCACCCCGATTGATTACCTGAGTAATCCACTTTAAAAAGTTAGCTCCCGGCTGCCTTTTTCTGATTTCGTGTAGACTTTCACCATCTCTACTCGCTTGTCAAGATGAAATCATACTTATTGACCGTTCATCGCTTTATTATGAAGACAATTGTACCACGTGATTCTTTTCTTAGCAATAAGAATGAAAGTAGTATATAATTATTAGGTATTGAGTATAACACTTTTTGAGGCGGTGAGTCCAATAGAGCTCAACAAACGTCAGGAAGAAATCTTAGAAATTGTCAAAGAAAATGGCCCGATTACAGGGGAGCATATCGCTGAGCGTCTATCATTGACACGCGCTACCTTAAGGCCTGATTTAGCGATTTTGACAATGGCTGGTTTCTTAGATGCAAGACCCCGAGTAGGGTATTTTTATTCTGGCAAAAAATCCAATCAAGCTGTAGTTGACAGTATGACTAATATGAAGGTGAAAGATTTCCAGTCTATACCGGTAGTGATTTCAGAAAATGTTTCTGTTTATGATGCTATTTGTCAGATGTTTTTAGAAGATGTGGGCACGTTATTTGTCGTGGATCCAAATTCTTATTTGACAGGTGTACTTTCTAGAAAAGATTTGCTTCGTACAAGTATAGGCAGCCAAGATTTAAACCATATTCCAGTACATATTATTATGACAAGGATGCCGAATATAGCCTATTGTTTTAAATCAGATGGTTTAATACAGGCGGCCCACAAGCTAATTGAAAGACAAATAGACGCATTACCCGTTGTGGTGCAACACCCAGATGGCCTGGAAGTTGTTGGTCGTTTAACAAAAACAAATATAACGCGTGCATTTTTATCGCTCGCAGAAAATCATGATTTGTGAGGTGATAAACCATGAATAATATATCTGTTTTTATTATATCGGATTCTATAGGAGAGACGGGCGATTTAGTTACGAAAGCAGCTATCAGCCAATTTAGACCAGGCATGCAAGATACTAAAATCCAACGCTTTCCACACGTAGAGAGTATTGAACAGTTAAAGGAAATTGTGCTTCTGGCAGATCAACAGGGAGCTATGATAGTTTATACATTGGTGAAAGAAGTAATGCGCGATTATTTGCATAAGAGCTGCAGTGCAAATGGGATTCCTGCGGTAGACTTAATGGGTCCTATGATGGAAATGCTTCAAAATACGTTGCAAATTGAACCAATTGAAGAACCGGGTTTAGTTCGAAAACTGGATGACGATTACTTTAAAAAAATTGAAGCGATTGAATTTGCTGTTAAGTATGATGATGGTCGAGATCCTAGAGGTTTACTAAAGGCTGACATTGTTTTAGTCGGCGTCTCGCGCACGTCTAAGACACCACTTTCGCAATTTTTGGCACATAAGCGTTTTAAAGTGGCAAATGTCCCGCTTGTTCCGGAAGTAGAACCACCAGAAGAACTCTTTTCGGTCGATCCAAAAAAATGTTTCGGACTCGTTATCTCTCCGGATAAGTTAAATAATATTCGAAAAGAACGTTTAATTGCTTTAGGGCTAAATGATGATGCCAATTATGCTCGTCTCGAACGTATTAATGAAGAAATTGTCCATTTCAAAAAAGTAGTGGGCAGAATTGGTTGCCAAGTAATAGATGTAACCAATAAAGCGGTCGAAGAAACAGCAAATGATATATTGCACCGTATCCAAATCTCTAATCAATAATGATTGGAGATTCTTCATTCTACTCAAAAGGTAAATGAAAAGGATAAAAGCAATAGGCTAAGTTGTCTTGCTTTAAAATCCACAAACATACTCAACCTCCATATTTGAGGTATAAAGCCTTCATATTCCAGAAGGTTTTTTTGTTTGCTTAATAAAAATATCAAAATTGTGGTAGAATTTCCGAAACAAATGTTTTATAATAAAAAATTGTGGTAAAAATAATTAATGAGATTTTGTCAATACTAAAGTAAATAAAATAATACCTCAATCGGTGGGTAGAAATTATCTGCTGCTTGTTGAATGAACAATTTAACTTTTACGAGCACTTATTCCACACCTAAATTCCTAATCTTTTCCTTTTAAAGACTATTACCTTGAATAAAGGTTAAAAATTTTATTTTTTTGTCGAAAAATGAAGGAATTTATAATGATAATCTCGAATTGGTTATTTGAACAAAAAAAGATGGTGATGGAATGGCACAAAAAATACCAGAAGAGATTATTGAAGAGATCCGTACAAAGGTAGATATCGTCGATGTTGTATCAGACTATGTCCAGTTGACCAAACGGGGACGAAACTATTTTGGTTTATGTCCGTTCCATGGAGAACAGACACCTTCTTTTTCCGTATCAACAGATAAGCAAATATTCCATTGCTTCGGCTGTGGAGCTGGCGGCAGTGCCATAACATTTTTAATGGATATTGAAAATCTTACCTTTCAAGAAGCTACAGCTAAGCTTGGTGAGCAAGTAGGTATCCATGTTGATGTATCTTCCTCACATGATCATCATCACGTTTCTTCTGCAACACCGGAAGAGGAAAGAATGAAAGAGGCTCATGCCTTTGCAGCAGAATATTATCAACATTTGCTTATTCATACAGAAGAAGGTGAAGAAGGGCTTTCCTATTTACAACAACGAGGATTTTCAAAAGAGGAGATAGAATCTAATGGCATTGGTTTCTCTTTGCCACATTGGGATTCATTGACTCAACTTTTAGCGAGAAAAGGCTTTAGCTTAGACGAAATGGAACAAAGCGGATTAATTATCAAACGTGAGGACGGATCAGGTTACTTTGACCGTTTCAGAGGCCGTGTGATGTTCCCTATTCGTGATGAGCAAGGAAAAATTATCGCATTCTCTGGCCGAATTTTAGATAGCGGTGGTGAGGATGCAAAGTACTTAAATAGCCCTGAATCGCCTATTTTTCATAAAGGACAAGTGCTCTATAACTTAGATCAGGCTAGACCTATTATAAGGAAAGAACGCAAAGTTGTCCTGTTTGAAGGTTTTATGGACGTACTATCAGCCAAAAGAGCGGAAGTGTTTAATGGAGTGGCCTCTATGGGTACAGCTCTAACAACGCAACATTTGGCAAAGATTAAACGTCTAACTGATCACATAATTGTTTGCTATGACGGTGATAAAGCCGGCTGGGAAGCGGCGAAGAAAGCAGCGGAAATGCTCCATGCTGAAAAACTCAATGTTGAAGTCGCCCTTTTGCCTACAGGTTTAGATCCGGATGAATATATACAGCAATTTGGTCCAGAAGCTTTTAAGGAAAAGGTAATAAGCGAGCCGCAAAGCTATGTTGCCTTCATGTTAATGCATGCAAGACGCAATAAGAATTTTCAATACCAAAACGACATATTGCAATATGTCGATGAGGCACTGAACTTTTTAATAGAAGGAATATCGCCCATTGAAAAAGAATTATATATTAAACAGATTTCGATGGATACGAATATATCCTCTGAGACTTTAGAAATGCAATTGCGGCAAAAAGAAGCTCAGGTAGTTAAAAGTTCACAGCATCAAAAGCAACAAATACAGCCTTTAATGCAGCCAACTCTTCAAAAACCCATTACAGCAACAGATAGAGCAGAGCGTTTATTGCTTTCGCATATGCTCCATAACATTGATATAGTGGATCGAATTCGCCAAGAGGAGGATGAGAATCCTTTTGTACGGGAAGATTATATGGCGATATATATACACTTAATAGGGTTTTATGAAGAATATGAACAAGCGGATTATAAGCGTTTCGCTGAAGTTATCAGTGACAGAGAGCTTAGAAAGATTATAATGGAAGCTGCTCTTGTCGAGCGTGATCCGAATCATGCGGATGAAGAAATTGCAGATTGCCGGGCGCATTTAAAGAAATTTAGAATTAAACAACAAATTCATGATAAAACTTCGGCAATTAAAGAAGCTGAAAAAATGCACGATATCAAAGGTGCTATGGAGCTTTCAAAAGAAGTTTTTGATTTAATGAAATCACTTTCTCGTATGTAAGTTGATTGTGATTGGCAGAAGGAGGAAACACCTATGGCGGACAAGTCTAAACGTTCAAATGACGAAAAAGAAGTAAAAGAATTGGATTTAGAACATACATTAGAAGAAACCAAAAAAATCTTGCTTGAAACAGGTAAAAAAAATGGTGAATTAACTTATGCAGAAATTGCTGATAAGCTGCAAACTTATGAAATGGAAGCAGACCAGGTAGAAGAATTCATCGACAAGCTCGAATCGAATGGCATCGAACTAGGCGGAAAAGACGGAGACGAAGAGAATCTTGATCGCTTGCTAAAAGGAAATGCCGAAGAAGAAACGTTTGACTTGAATGATTTAAGTGTTCCTCCAGGCGTAAAAATAAATGACCCTGTTCGAATGTATTTAAAAGAAATTGGACGAGTTGACTTATTAAGCGCGAAAGAGGAAATTGCTTTAGCTGAACGTATTGAACAAGGCGATGATGAAGCGCGCAAACGGTTGGCAGAAGCTAACTTAAGGTTAGTAGTAAGTATTGCCAAAAGATATGTTGGTCGTGGAATGCTTTTCTTGGATCTAATCCAAGAAGGAAATATGGGCTTAATCAAAGCAGTAGAAAAATTCGACTACCGTAAAGGATTCAAATTCTCTACGTACGCTACATGGTGGATTCGCCAAGCGATTACACGTGCGATAGCCGACCAAGCTCGTACTATTCGTATTCCAGTACACATGGTAGAGACTATCAATAAATTGATTCGTGTGCAACGCCAGCTACTTCAAGATTTAGGGCGCGAACCAACTCCTGAAGAAATTGGTGAAGAGATGGATTTAACACCAGAAAAAGTGCGTGAAATCTTGAAAATCGCCCAGGAGCCTGTTTCACTTGAAACACCAATCGGCGAAGAAGATGATTCCCATTTAGGCGATTTCATCGAAGATTCAGAAGCACAATCGCCATCTGATCATGCGGCATATGAGCTTTTAAAAGAACAATTAGAAGATGTATTAGACACATTGACAGACCGAGAAGAGAATGTCCTTCGCCTTCGATTCGGTTTAGATGACGGCCGTACTCGTACACTAGAAGAAGTAGGTAAAGTCTTCGGTGTAACAAGAGAACGTATCAGACAAATTGAAGCGAAAGCGCTAAGAAAATTGCGCCATCCTTCTCGCAGTAAGCGATTAAAAGATTTCTTAGAATAACAGTGAGCACCTGATTGTTGATCAATCAGACGTTTACAGAAGAATTTCTCTAAATCATCTTTCTTATACAGTGATTTAAATCATATCATAAAATTAGACCCTGATTATCAAAGCTATACAGGCAGCTTTGCTCAACTATCTCTTCAAGGGAGAGCATGAGAAGTTGCCCGTGAGTGCAATAATTAAAAGGCACCTATTTAATTAGGTGCCTTTTTTAAAGGTGAAAATCAAAGAGCTTAACAAGTTCGAGGTGAATGGATGAATAGTCAAAAAAAAGAAGTCATATTGAGCGAAATTGCGTTTTGGAAAGAAAATAAGCTGTTGCCGGAGCAATACTGTGATTTTCTCACAACTCTCTACACAGCTGGAGAAGATAGCAAGGATACCTCTATGGATGAAGTAAGCGCATCCACTTCCATATTAGCCAAAGGCTCAGGAAAAACGATTTGGAAAAAAAGCCTAACAATAGCGGGTACCCTTTTTTTATTGATTGCACTTTTTTATTTACAAGCGCCTCTCGTTTTTATTCCGCTTGCCATTAGTATTGCAGCTATCATTGGGATCATTATATTGATTTTTCGGTTGTCTCCTAATAGAGCTATTAGTACAACATTTGCATACGCAACAATCGCTCTTCTGCTCTTTGGGATATCGATAAAAGGAGCAAATATTTTCTTTGAAGGCCAATCAATGGTGTTATATGGTGTTTTGATAGGGAATTGTGTTCTATGGATTATCTCAGGTATATGGTTACGCTTAGTTTATTTCCTTATTTCAGGTGGGTTAGGCTTTCTAGTTTTAATTATTTATTATTTCATATAGTAATAGAAACTAGAAAATCTGTGTCCGACTTTAAAATTGAATTAGGAAGCATAACGACGAATAAAGTGTAGAAAATAAGGATGTAGGTATATGACTATTGAAATGGCTTTCCTACAAAATAGGACAGAGAAATGGATGAAGGTGATACTAATAAGAGAAAATGCAAGAAAAATTTATTTTTTTTGTGTCAAATATGGCAATTTTGTCACAAACGATTGAAAACTTCTTCAGAAGGTCTTTCCGTTTCTTGCGGAATGAAGTACAATATTAAGTGTTGACTGATTCTATTTATAGAAATAGATTGAACTTATGAGGGAGGGTAAATTGATGAAAAATCCTATTATTCCGTATATCTTAATCATGGCTTTTGGCTTAGGTTTAATCTTCTTCATGTCTATTGACGGAGCAGATAAAAAAGCTGAAATCGCTAAAGGCGGAGACAAAGAAAAAACTGAACAAACAGAAGGCAAATCAGCTTCAGGCGAAGCTGATCCTGAAGCAATTGCTCAACAAAAATGTATCTCTTGCCACGGAGACAACCTTAAAGGTAATGTAGGTCCTAACTTACATGGCACAGGTTTATCTGAAGCAGAAGTTAAAGACATCTTAACTAAAGGTAAAGGCGGCGGCATGCCAGCTGGTTTAGTTCAAGGCGCTGAACTTGATGCAATGGCAAAATATATCTCTGGATTAAAATAATTAATTCTCGACTATTTTGCAAACCCTTATCCAACGTGGATAAGGGTTTTTTGAATACAAATACTATCTATTATCAGTTACAATATAAGATGAAAGGACGGGACTTTATATGAATGCTCAAAAATTATCCAAACGGCTTCAAACAGTAGCCTCTTTTGTACCAGAGAAAGCCGTTGTGGCTGATATAGGCAGTGACCATGCTTATTTGCCTTGTTACTTAGTATTGCAGGGGGTTATACATAGAGCCATTGCTGGTGAAGTGGTGAAAGGCCCTTATGAATCCGCATGCAACGAAGTAAGAAAAGAACAATTGCAAGAAAGTATTGCTGTTCGATTTGCTGATGGTCTACAAGCTATAGAAAAAGAGGATGGCGTCACAGCTATTACAATTGCAGGTATGGGAGGTCCGCTAATTGCTTCCATATTAGAAAAAGACGCTGAACGTTTGCAGGGAGTAGAGCGCCTGATCCTCCAGCCGAATATTCATGCGATAGCTATTCGTGAATGGGCAATGGCAAATGGCTGGAAGATTATAAATGAGGAAATACTGAAGGAAGACGAAAAAATCTATGAAGTACTTGTTCTAGAACGAGGAGAAGAAACGTTAAACACAGTACAATTACTATTAGGCCCCGTACTCTATAAAGAGAAAAATGCTGTCTTTAAAGAGAAGTGGCAACATGAAATAAATCAATGGCTACAAGTACTAGAAGCATTAAAACAAGCAGAACCAACTACTGCTATTGCAAAGAAAGAAAGAGAACTTCAACAAAAAATAGAACTGGTCAAGGAGGTTTTGAAAGATTGAAAGTAGCGAATGGACAACAAATCATTGGTATTTTTGAAACATGGTCTCCTAAAAAGTTAGCGGCAATGGAAGGTGATCCCATTGGCTTAGCTATTGGCACCTTAAATAAGCCAATAAAAAGAGTATTGGTCACTTTGGATGTGAATACACAAGTGGTTGATGAGGCTATTGAAAATCAATGTGAATTAATTATTGCACACCATCCGCCTATCTTCCGAAAATTAGCGAATATGCGCACTGATTCCCCACAAGGCCAACTGATAGAAAAATGCATCAAGCATGATATTTCAGTCTATGCAGCACATACGAATCTTGATGTAGCAGAAGGCGGAGTAAACGATTTATTAGCAGAAGCCTTACAATTAGAAAACTGTGAAACCCTTGTACCAACATATACGGAAAGATTGTATAAGCTAGCAGTCTATATACCAACTGATTATGCTGAAGCATTAAGACAAGCGCTAGCAGGAGCTGGGGCTGGTCAAATTGGCGACTATGACTCCTGTAGTTATACTCTTGAAGGTGAAGGCAGATATAGAGCGCAAGAAGGTGCTAATCCATTTGCAGGAAAAGTCGGTAAGCTTCATACAGAGGAAGAAGTGAAGATTGAAGTTGTGGTCCCAGAAGGTAAGAAAAATAAAGTCCTACGTGCGATGCTGAATGCTCATCCATATGAAGAGCCAGCGTATGATTTGTTTGTTCTTGATACACCTGCTAAAGAAATGGGGCTTGGTCGGATTGGTACGATTCATCCAATGACCTTGAAAGACTTTGCAGAACATGTAAAAGCAAAACTGAATGTAAAAGCTGTACGTGTAGTGGGTGATTTATCTTCAAATATTTCAAAAGTAGCAGTGCTGGGTGGCGATGGCAACAAATATATTTATGATGCGAAACGAGCAGGAGCGGATGTCTTTGTAACAGGTGACTTGTATTTCCATGTTGCACAAGATGCAGAAAACTTAGGCCTCCACGTGGTTGACCCTGGGCATCATGTAGAATCAATCATGAAAATAGGCGTTTCAAAAAAGATGGACGAATTATGCAAAGAGCAAAAAATTGATTGCACATTTATCCCTTCAAAACTATCTACTGAGCCATTTCAATTTATTTAAACCAGTTAAGACTCAAATGAACATGGAAATACATCAGCCATGTTTATTTGAGTTATATAATGGAGTCTTTTAAAAAAATGGTGACTCGAAAGGTATCTAACATGAATTTAAAATTACAACTTAATCAATTAAAGAGTCGGAATATTGGAACTTTCAGGGCCGTCTGTTATGGTTGCAGTTAGTGTGGTAGGGAAAGATATTGTCTATAAACCGTTATCAGAAATGCAACCCTATCACTGGACTGCCGCGTATCCAGAGGAAGAATTTTTTAACTAAATGGTGTGAGATTTGTTCGTGAAGGAGAATGTTAAATTAATGGAAATCAGAAGACCGAATGATTTGGAATACCAAAAGATTTTATTATTAACACCACAAGCTATACACGATGGTACTATGGGTGGGAGCGTACCGACAGATGTAAAAGTCAAACAACTTGTTGAGCCTTTATTGGAAAAGGGAAGTTACTATTTAATAGCAACGGAAGACGGTACTTTAATGGGTTGGATTCTTATAGGTAGTAGTAAAGATCAATTTACTGAAAAAGCATATGGATTTATTTATGAATTGTTTGTAATGGAAGAATTTAGAGGTAAAGGAATATCAAAAAAATTGATGGCAACTGCGACCGAAGATTTTGAAAGAGACGGATATTCAGAAGCACGTTTAAGCGTATACGCAGGAAATCAAGCTATTAAACTGTATGAAAAAATGGGATATGAAAATAGAACTATTACAATGAGTATGCCAATTAAGTCAAATTCAAAACTAAAATAAGGAGAGAATAAATGTTTCCTATATTAGAGACAGATAGATTAACTCTGCGAGAATTAACGGATACAGATGTATATGATATTTTTGCTTGCATTTCCAATAAAGAAGTCACACGTTTTTATGGGTCAGAACCATTAAATAGCATAAAAGAAGCAGAAGAATTAGTAGAGTTTTTTAAGAAAAATTATAATGAAGAAAGAGGCATAAGGTGGGGGATTGAGCGAAAAGGAACAAAAGGTATAATTGGTACAATTGGATATCACGCTTGGTCTCAAAAACATAAAAGAGCTGAAATTGGATATGAGATTCATCCGGAGTACTGGAGGAAAGGTTACACTTCAGAGGCAATATCAAAAGTAATTTCATTTGGTTTTGATACGATGGGCTTAACACGTATAGGAGCAATTGTTTTCCTAGAAAATGAAGCATCTAATAAATTATTAGAAAAAGTCGGTTTTCAAAAAGAGGGAATTTTAAGAGGCTATATATATCAACAAGGAAAAGCGTATGATACTAATGTTTATTCTCTTCTTAAGAGATAATTGAATCCTCTGTAGTGTACAGTTAGGAAGATAGTCTGCCTCGCTAGCTGTATAAGCTGTGCCTCACGTATCTAACCAAAAAAGCCTTCTGTTAGAAAAACAGAAGGCTTATTTATGGATCACTCATGAAATCTGAGATTGCCCGTAATTATCCTTTTGGTAAGATCTTTGTCACAGGTGAAGGTTGTTTGATTTTCGGTAGAATTTTGTCTAGTGTGACAGAACGGCTTAAGTCATGTGTAGCAGGATTCTCAGGATCGTATTGGTCTAAGAATTTAATAACCTCTTTAACTATTGGCGTTGGCGTAGAAGCGCCTGCTGTCACGCCGACTTTTTCAACTCCATCCAACCATTCTAGTTTTAATTCTGAAAGATCGGCGATACGGTAAGATTTCGTTTGGGCTATTTCTTCAGAAACCTGTGTCAGGCGGTTAGAGTTATTACTTTTCGGGTCTCCGACTACGATGAGCAAATCTGCTTCACCAGCTTGTGTTGCCACAGCTTCTTGGCGGACTTGTGTCGCTAAGCAAATTTCCTTATGAACTTCTATGTTAGGATATTTTTCCTTTAAACGTTCCATTAAATGTGATACATCCCATTGACTCATGGTCGTTTGGTTTGTAACCAATATTTTATCGTTCGTTAGTTGGAGCGCCTCGATATCCTCAATGTTTTGTACAAGATGGACATGATCAGGAGCTACCCCAATTGCACCTTCAGGCTCAGGATGACCTTTCTTCCCAATATAGATAATATCATAGCCTTCAGCTGACTTTTCTTTGATTAAATCGTGCGTTACAGTTACGTCGGGACAAGTTGCATCAATAGCAATTAGCCCTTTTTCGGAGGCTAATTTTCGCACTTCTGGCGATACACCGTGTGCAGTAAAAATAACTGTGCCTCCATCGACTTTTTCCAAAATTTCCAAACGATCTTTTCCATCTAATGTAATGATCCCGTCATTCTCAAATGCATCAGTTACATGCTTGTTATGAACGATCATTCCAAGTATATATATAGGCCTTGGCAATGTTTTATCCATTGCAGCATTGCGAGCGATAACCATCGCATCTACAACACCGTAACAATAGCCTCTAGGTGTAATTTTAATGACTTGCATAATTGGACCCCTTTCAATGCTCAGTACTACCATTATAACGGAGTCCTTAATCTAATACAAAATTATCGACTAGAAAGGAGGCTGAAAGATGCGTGGTCTTGAAGCTCTTGGCGTTTGGATAAAATTCTGGCCACCTGTTGAGGAGGTACCCGTATTACCTGTATTCAAGTTAGATGCGCCACCTGAAGTACCTCCACTTGCTGCCCTGGCTGTTGCTCCACCTCCAGGGTTAGCGTCGGGCATTGATTGGAATCCTTTATAAAGCTTATACATAGCCGGTATATTTTGGAACATAGGCGAGATTTGTTTTACCATTGGTGAATATTTTTGATAGGTATTATAAAGCTGATCGGCTGTATTCATATATTGTTCAAGTTTCGCAAAACCTCCGCCAAACAATCCAGCTGCACCTGTTGCTGCTGCTGCTTCAGTTGCTGCGACACCAGCTACTTCAGGTCCAGCGCCTATACCATCTCCAGCTTCTACACCACCCAAGTTTTCAGCAACTACTGATTCTTCTGCTACGTTCACTGGACCCCGTGATGCAGTAGCTACCCTGGGGCCTCGAGGTACAGGAGCCATCCGTGGAGGACCTCCAGCCATCATTCCAGGTCCACGCATACCATAAGGTGGCATACCTGGCGCAGGGTAGTAAGTTTCATTATTATTTTGTTTGTTACCTCCTGTTAATGTGTTTTTTAAATTTTGTAAAAGGCCCCCGCCTTTCTTTCTAGGTTTTTGTCCTGGTGCTTGCGGAAATCCTGTATTTGCAATCGGGTATGGCCTATACATATTCGGTTGGTAAGGTGAAGGCGGCCTCAACGTCTGATTGGTTGTATACATCGGATAACTACGTTGAGCTGGATTGCCGTATGGAAAAAAGGATGGGTGAACCATATGATTACTCCTTTCATATTCTTAAATAAAGTAAACCTTTAATCGAACGAAAATTTACTCCTCCTTTAAGCGGGGTAAACAAAAAACCATAGGAAAAATCGCCAACAGAATTGACGAAAGTGCTATTAATAGATATCATATGCAAATGGCTACTTTAATGTACGAATCATGTTACAATGAGTGAAGGAAGTTAGGAGGGACAAATGAATGTCCAAGTATAGTGATTACAATTTTCAACCATTTTTGCGAGAGGCTATCAAAGAACTCGGTTTTACTGAGCCAACGCCAATCCAAAAAGAAATGATTCCGCTGATTTTAAAAGGAAAAAGCGCAATCGGACAAGCTCACACAGGAACTGGCAAAACGCATAGTTTTTTAATTCCTATTGTAGAGCGTATTAAGCAAGACGAGCAAAAGGTACAAGCAGTTATTACTGCACCAACTAGAGAGCTTGCTACTCAAATACATGCAGAGTTAATGAAGATAATCGAAAAAACTGATATCCACGCTAAATTATTTATAGGTGGTACGGATAAACAGCGTTCAATCGATAAATTAAAATCTCAGCCTCAAATTGTAGTAGGGACACCTGGGCGTATACGCGACCTCGTGAAAGAACAAGCGTTGCTTGTGCATACTGCATCTATTTTAGTTGTAGATGAAGCAGACCTAGCATTTGATATGGGCTTTATTGAGGATATTGACCAGTTTGCGACCCAAATGCCTGAAAACCTTGAAATGTATGTTTTCTCCGCAACAGTGCCAGAGAGTTTACAGCCTTTCTTAAGAAAATATATGGAAGCACCTGTTCATATTCACATGAACGACAAAAAACCAGTAGCAGAAAATATTGATTTTTACTTAATTCCAACAAGAAGCAAATCACGCAATACAAAACTCTTAGAGGTTATGGATGCTATTAATCCTTATTTAGCGATTATTTTTACCAATACTCGTAAACAAGCTGAAGCAGTAGCGAATTTCCTTTCGAGCAATGGGAAACGTGTTGGACGGATTCACGGTGATTTGACGCCGCGCGATCGTAAAAAAATGATGAAGCAAATTCGGGATTTAGAATTCCAATATATCGTTGCTACTGACTTAGCTGCTCGTGGTATTGATATCCCAGGTGTTAGCCATGTAATAAACTACGAATTACCGCAGGATTTAGAATTCTTTATACACCGTGTTGGCCGAACTGCACGTGCAGGCAACAAAGGACTTGCCATTACATTATTTGAGCCTTCAGATGAAGATGCGATTGTACGAGTAGAAAAAATGGGGATTCCTTTTGTGCCTAAAGATATTAAAAATGGCGAAATTATTGAAATGAAAGAGCGTCATGCACGTCAAAATCGTGAAAAGAAAGTGGATGAGATCGACCAAATTGCAAAATCTCGTGTCCGCAAGCCTAAAAAGGTCAAACCAGGATATAAACGTAATATGCGTTGGGAAATGGATAAAATCAAGAAAAAAGAACGACGTAAACGTAACCGCAATCGTTAGAAAGGGGACTTTTCATTATGTTAATTGGTTCTCACGTCTCCATGAGCGGCAAAAAAATGTTGCTGGGATCAAGTGAAGAGGCGGCTTCATACGGGGCTACTACTTTTATGATTTATACAGGTGCCCCCCAAAATACGCGCAGAAAAGCAATTGAAGATTTAAATATTGAAGCAGGCCTTGCGCATATGAAAGAAAATGGTTTATCTAATATTGTAGTGCATGCACCGTATATAATTAATATAGCGAATACGACCAAGCCTGAAGTTTTTGCGCTAGGTGTCGATTTTCTACAAAAAGAAATTGAGCGGACCGCAGCTATTGGTGCGAATCAAATTGTATTGCATCCTGGAGCCCATGTTGGAGCAGGAGCAGATGTCGGCATTACTAAGATTATTGAAGGCCTAAATGAAGTCTTATCACAAGACTATCCGGTACAAATTGCATTAGAAACTATGGCGGGCAAAGGATCTGAATGTGGTCGCACTTTTGAAGAGCTAGCTAAAATTATTGATGGCGTTACAAATAATGAACGACTATCTATATGTTATGACACATGCCATACACATGATGCGGGTTATGATATTATTAATGACTTTGATGGTGTATTAACGAATTTTGACAAAGTTATAGGTCTAGATCGTATTAAAGTGTTGCATGTGAATGATAGTAAAAATGTTAGTGGTACTGCAAAAGACCGCCATGAAAATATAGGCTTTGGTCATATTGGGTTTGATGCGTTAAGCCGTATTGTTCATCATGAAGCATTCGAGCAGATTCCTAAAATCCTAGAAACACCATGGGTAGGGAAAGATGCTAAAACCAAAAAAGCGCCATATGCATACGAAATTGAAATGCTGCGTACAGGGCAGTTTATGCCAGAAAAAATCGATGCATTACGTGGTGAGCAAGATTAGTTCTAAAAAAATAAAGCCTTTACCTTTAATTTAGGGTAAGGGCTTTTTCTATCCTAATAATGAATAAAGGAGGAGTCATAATTAATGGGAAACATTCTAAATAAAGCTTTTCCAATTTCTTTAAAGCAAGAAGTAAAATAC
Organism: Rummeliibacillus sp. TYF-LIM-RU47; assembly: GCF_008638315.1. NCBI lineage: Bacteria > Bacillati > Bacillota > Bacilli > Caryophanales > Caryophanaceae > Rummeliibacillus > Rummeliibacillus sp. TYF-LIM-RU47. The sequence goes on from NZ_VVIR01000001.1 coordinate 1,169,256, forward strand.
ATACAAAAAAAATTGCCTTTAAAGCTATTTAGTCAAAATTTTTCACATCCATTTCAGATATTTGTAGATCAAGAAAATTTATTTATTCCGGAACGTATTTATTTTAATGAGATCTCTAAAGATGTATATGAAAGCTTAAGCATTACCCAAAAAACAATAGTTGACTGTATCTATACTAGACATTGTGATGGATTTGTACGAGAAAAATATCTTACTAACCTTTTGGAGAGGGGGCACTACGACTACTGGGTGTCACCTTTCATTATAAAACTAACAGGAGAGTATGTAATTGAGATTTTAAGCAGAATTCAAAAACAGGTAGACCAATTAAACGATGCTTTTATAAAGGATTTTTTGCTGGAAAACCCACCATTTCATTATCTTATTACACAAAGAATCATAAGCTACTGGAATTATTATTACCGATGGGACTATTCGAAAGAAATATATGTTGGGTTTGATTTAATTAAGTATTACACAGATTGTATAGAATCATAGAGAGGCCAAAGTAACTGGATTATTAGATTTCTGTAAAGAAATGGCTAATCCAAATTCACTACTTTTTTAAAAAATGAATATAATGTATTAGTGTATTGCGAAGAAGATTAACTAGGTTACTCTTACATTAATGAAATGCATCACTTGCTAAAACTCAATGGTTTATTGTAAAGTAGTTCCAAAACAGGTAGCTAGATGACTGTTCTAATAGTAAAAGGGGTTGGGTTAAAACTATGAACAATTCAAGTAATCAATTGATTGATAATGCGGAAGTAAAAGGTAAGAACGCAACAGGGGGAAAGTATAGTATTGAAAATTTTAAAGATGTAGTTTTGAAAAAAATTCCCTCACCTAACTGTGACCAAACTCTTCAAATCGATCCTGTACTGTCAGAAGATGGATGGGCGAAAGCAATATGGACAATAGATGAAAAATTCGTCAATGGTATTGGTGTCACAATGGGTGGATTTGTTGCTGCAGCTACAGATACAATGATGGCTTATGCAATAGCAACTGAACTAAAGCCAGGCCAATCGTTTACTACAATCGATTTACATACCACATTTTTCCGACCAGTAGTTCCTGGTATAGCTGAGGTTGTCGCAAAAGTAGAAAGAAAAGGGAATAGAACAGCATATCTTACAGCAGAGGTAGTCCAAAATGATAAAAAATGCTGTAACAGTACCTCTTCTATAATGATTTTAGATTAAAAAAGAGTAAAAGAGGAAATTAATATAGTAATCACCGTACTTAAAAAAGACTTTTAAAAGGGGGAGTGCTATCTTGTACAAGAAAGCTATTTTAGGAGTTTTATCAATATTAACGGTTATATTAAATATTATTTTTTTCTTTAGTATAAGAGGTCCAAATGCAAATCTAACTTTAGGTATCTGCGTGTTTACTGTTCTATCAGTGCTTGGGATAATTTTTGCTATAGCATCAAAAAAACTATGGTTCATAGTATCAGGAGTGTTATTAAATAGCGCTGTTTTGGTTTTGTCATATTTCCTTTTAATCGCGATAGGCATTAGTGAATCATAAATTATGAAAAAAATGTTTACAATGTTACGGCCAAATATATCTGAATAAATAAAATTATCAGGAGACTTTTATGAGACTATTAGGATTATGTGATATATCAGAAGAAAAAGTTAAAGATTTTTTAAAGAAACAGTGGGGCAGCACAGAAATGGTTATTTCTTCTGGCGTTTTTGATTGTAGTAAGCTTGATGGTTTTGCTGTTTTAAATGATAACGCTCAAATCACTGGTTTGATTACCTATTATATGACTGAGAAAGAATGCGAAATAATTTCATTAGATAGTTTGGAAGAAAAGAAGGGGATAGGCACTTTATTGGTGGCTAGAGTAGAAGAAGAAGCTTTAGAAAATAAATGTACCCACGTAAAACTCATAACTACAAATGATAATTTATTAGCCATGAGATTTTATCAAAAAAGAGGATACTATCTAGCGGAATTATTAAAGAATGCTGTCGAAACTGCGAGAAAGATTAAACCTCATATTCCTTTTACAGGATACGATGATATACCAATCAGAGATGAAATCGTTTTAGAAAAGTTATTAAATAATGTGAGGCACAATTCAACTATATGAATTGTGCCATATTTTTTGTTAAGTAAAAAGAGTGAAAAATTATTCAGCTTATTGCCCTATTTGTTTGCTCGTTCACGGGCTTCTGATCAAAGGTTGTAGCATTCCGAATGACAGAAGGTCTCATAAGAATAGAAACAGTTAGTATAAGTAGAAAGCTTGAGCCAAATAAGATCCAAGGAGCAGGGAGAACCTCATAAAGAAATCCAAATAAAATCATGGCGGCTGGCATTAATGCCATAGCCATTGTTTCTAAAATAGAAAACACACGCCCTTTGTAATCATCATCGATTAGCTTCATCATAAGAACTTGCAGCGGCGTATTTATTAATGGTAATAAAGCACCGTTTAGTAAAGATAGGGATGCATAAAACGCAAACATTCCGCGATAGGGGAGAGGAACAAGCAATGGTAGGGTTACCAATGACATTAAAATGCCTAATCCAGCAATGCCCCTTTTTGAAATGATAAGTGGTGATTGAAATTCCTTCCTTGTAGCTAAATATCCAGAGATGAAAAGCATCCCGGCTGCCATAGCACCTTCAATGAAACCAAAGTGAGAAGAAATGATTTTTAATTTCTCTATTAGTAAGAATGAATAACCTACTTGAAGCGCTCCCATGAAAAAGTTTATAAGAAGAGCAGTCCATATGATGGCCATTAAAATAGGCTGAAGCCGTATATAAGAAATTCCATCTTTAATGCTGGCAAACATGGATTCTTTAGCAACTGTAGATTTTTCTACATTTCGATTTGCGAAAAGTGAAAAATTCATCGTTGATTCAATGATCGCGCCAAGTAATGAAGAAACCCCATAGATTGCAAGAAAAAAAGGTATAGAAACAGCTCCGTATAATACTCCACCAATCGCAGGACTCGCAACAGTGGCCATAGAAGAAGCCATTTGGTTTAAAGACATCGCCTTTTGAATTCGCTTTTCATCGACCAACCCAGTAATTGATGAAGTAAAACCAACGCTGGAAAAAGTAGATGCAATGGAGAGAATAACAGTCGTAATATAAATTGCTGGTAAAGATAAAGTATAAAAAAGGCTATAGAGCAGCAATCCAAAAATAGCTACTGTGGAAACAAGCTGGGCTGCTATAACAATTACTTTGCGAGAATAAGTGTCTGCAATATAACCTGCAAAAGGTCCGATTAATGTTCGCGGTAGGATATTACAAATTAGATTAGTCGCAAAACTGGAAGCAGAGCCTGTCATTTTCAAAATATAAAAACTGATTGCAAATGCGTAGACTTGAGCTCCAAAAGTGCTGATCATCTTGCTCGCAGTAAATGTCCACAAATGGTAGGTAGCTTTTTTTAATTTCAAACCATCGTTCAAATTATTCAATCCTTTCTGAAAGTTTAATTTAATTAAACAAAGGATATCACAAATGACCTTTCATTTAAAGTAAAAGTTTAATATAATTAAACTAGTTAAATGTAATAGGAGCTGAATTGCATGAATACTCTTGGCGAACGTATCCGCAATCTTCGTAAAAAACATCGATTAACATTAGAAGCATGTGCTGGAGACCAAATGACTAAGGGAATGCTTAGCTTAATCGAAAATAATAAGGCAAATCCATCTATCGAAAACTTACAATATCTAGCGCGACGATTGGAAGTTGAAATATCGGAATTATGGGGAGAAATAAGCATTCAGGAATTTCAGGAGTTATTGCACGAAGGAGAGCAACTCTTAAAAGAACAAGTTGAACCAGATTATAATGCTTGGATTGAGAAGATCAAGCCATTCTTACCAAAGCTTACACAAGGGTATGAGGCAGCAAGGCTGCTTGAGATTTACAGTCGAATCCTTCATTATCTGCAATTAGAGGGATGGCAGGATACAGCAGATCGAGCATCAGCTATTTATGATGATCTAAATATTACTGCTAGACAAGCAGGCATGGTGTTGTTTCGTGTGAATGTATTGTTTGCCCAACATCAGTATCAGGAAGCATTACAAAAACTATTGAATGAGCGCATGTTGATAGAGCGGCAAGGTGATTATATCGATGCACTTACAAAACTGGATTTAGATTATTATGAAGCTATTATGAGATTTGCAGTTGGGGATTCAAAAGAAGCTATCCGTGTCATGAACAAAGCAATTCATTATTCAAAAAAAGAGCGTATTTTTTATCGAATTGACCATTTATACAGATTAGCTGCATTTCAGGCAATGAATGATAAAGATCAAGAGGCTTTTTATTATTATGAGAAGAAGCTACAGCAATACAGCGATTTTGCGGAAGATAACATTACGAAGTGGATTTTATGTTTTATTCAGATTCATTATGTAATAGACAATGATAAGGATTATACAAAAGCGTTAGAACTTATTAACAATGCGCTAGTTGAGCATGTTATGGATAAAGTATCGTTAGACTTCTTACGTATTGAAAAAGGAAAAGCATTATATGGTTTAAAGCGCTATGAAGAAGCAATTGAAGTATTTAAAGGAGTTTGCATTCATCATTCCATTCACCATCCGTTTGATCTCTCAATACTGTATGTTAAAGATGCCTATAGGGCCTTATGTGAGCAGGTAATCGGAAACGAAAAAATAGCAAAGCAACTGGTAAAAATAGCGAAACAAAATATGCAGCTAATGCCTGATTCACCATATAAAGAATTTGTTGAAACCGTTTATTATCAAATCAATAAAGAGAATATATAAGAACAGAGAAGTGCACACTCTAACTATTTTCACAAGAATAGTTAGGGTGTGCTTTTTAAATAGAAGTGGGGCAAAGTAAAATACGATAAATAGTCTTTTACTTTAAGATTATCAACTAAACGAGAGAATTTACGAATAAGGTAGAAATTACTAACTGTTTACTAGACTTGAATTATCTGTTATGTTATATTGAAAATACAGTAAATAGTAAATTTTCTGAATTAAATTTAGTTAGCTAGTTGTAGGTGAAGGTTAAATGACAAAGCAATCGGTGAAAGAAAGAATTCTTGAAACAGCGTTAGATTTGTTTCATGAGAAAGGTTACCACGGCGTCACAATTGACGAAATAGTCGAAGCAGCACAGACATCAAAAGGCGGCTTTTATCATAATTATAAATCGAAAGACGCTCTTCTCTACGAGATACACGATGTTTTTATTTCCGTTGTCTTAAAAAAAACAAAGGAAGCTTATGATACGCATGAAACGCCGATTGAAAAAGTGGTAGCAATGTTGTATGCGTTTACATATGTTTTTGATTACTATCAACGGCATATTACTGTCTTCTATAACGAAGGAACGTATTTGCCGGATGAATACAAGGAGGTTATAAACGAAAAACGAACTGAATATCAGAAGCTAATTGAGCAAGTCATTAGTGATGGGGTGAAATTTGGTTCATTTCGGAAAGAAATTTCAACAAGTATGACCACAATGGCAATCATCGGTCTCGTCAACTGGACATATAAATGGTACAGGCAGAACGGACCAATGACAATGCAGCAAATCACGTCTTATTTTAACGATATAATACTACGGGGAATTGTAACAAAGGAAGGCTACGAAGAAGCATTAAAACAACAACTTTTGATTATTGAATAAGGGGATTTTCATTTTCTGTTTTACAAACCGACTAGTCGGTCTATACACAAGGGGGAAATAAAGATGAACTTTGAATTAACAAAAGAACAACGTATGATCCGTGATATGGTACGCGATTTTGCAAAAGCTGAAATTGAGCCATATGCTCGTGAACTAGATGAAACTCATTCATTTAGAAAAGAGAGCTTCGACAAAATGGGCGAATTAGGATTGCTCGGTATCCCATTCCCAGAAGAATATGGTGGGGCAGGCGGAGATATTGTTTCATATGCATTAGCAGTTGAAGAAATCGGACGTGCTTGCGGCGGTACTGGTTTAAGCTATGCAGCTGCAGTTAGCCTTGGCGCTACGCCTTTTTATAATTTTGGAACAGAAGAACAAAAACAAGAATTTTTAGTTCCGATGGCACAAGGTAAAACACTAGGTGCATTTGGATTAACGGAGCCGAATGCTGGATCAGATGCTGGAGGAACACGTACTCGTGCCTATATAGATGGGGATGAATGGGTAATCAACGGTGAGAAATGTTGGATTACTAATGCGGAGTATTCCCGACAAGTAGTTGTTACAGCTGTTACAGGCCAAAATGAGAAAGGCAGAAATATTATTACTGCTATCATTGTGCCAACAAACACACCGGGTGTTACGATTCGTTCTAACTATCAAAAGATGGGTGTACGTGCATCTAATACATGCGAAATTATTTTAGAAAATGTGCGTGTACCAAGAGAGAACGTTTTAGGCGATGAGAAAAAAGGATTTGGCCAATTTTTAAATACATTAGACGGCGGCCGCATTTCTATTGCTGCATTATCAGTCGGCATTGCGCAGGCTGCATTTGAAAAAGCGCTAGCTTATTCTAAAGAACGTACACAATTCGGTCAATCCATATCCAAATTCCAAGGTATTAGCTTCAAATTGTCTGATATGGCAATGGAAATAGAACTTGCACGAAACATGGTTCTAAAAGCTGCTTGGTTAAAAGATAATGGTAAACCATTTAAAAAAGAGGCGGCATTTGCAAAACTCTTTGCTTCAGAGATGGGCTTTAGGACGTGTAACAAAGCCATCCAAATTCACGGCGGTTATGGTTACATGGCAGAATATGATGTTGAAAGACATCTGCGTGATATTAAGCTGATGGAGATTGGGGAAGGTACTTCTGAAATCCAACGAGTAGTCATATCTCGCTTGTTAGGCTGCTAAATTATCATAAAAGAGAATAAAGGGGGATTATGATGGCAGAACTTGTTTACCAAACGATAGGCGAATTATTGGATCAAAAAACTGCACTACTTCCACAAAATGAAGCGCTCGTATATGCCGATAGAGATATCCGCATGACTTACGCTGAATTTAATGACCATGCGAATGGCGTCGCAAAAGCATTAATGGCGATTGGGTTAGAAAAGGGAGATCATTTTGCCGTCTGGACAACAAATGTGCCAGAGTGGCCAGGTTTGCAGTTTGGCTCTGGAAAGATGGGTGCACCGCTTGTAACTGTCAACACAAATTACCGTTCACAGGAGCTTGAGTACCTTCTGAAACAGTCTGATGCACGCGCGATTATTTTAATTGATCAGTATCGCGACTATTCCTTTATTGAAACTATTTATGATATTTGCCCAGAACTCAAAACAAGTGAACCTGGAAAACTCCAAAGTGAAAGTTTGCCGTATTTAAAAACTGTTGTTGTCATTAGTGATCAAAGCTATCCTGGCACATATTCATATGATGAATTTTTGTCCAAAGGCAATGAAATAACAGATGAACAACTGTTAGAGCGAAAGAATTCTCTCTCTTATGAAGATGTCATTAATATTCAATATACATCTGGCACAACTGGTTTTCCAAAGGGTGTTATGCTAACGCATTCTAATTTGATTAACAACGGGATTAACATTGCAGAATGTATGAAGTTAACGCATGAAGACAGACTCTGTATTCCTGTACCATTTTTCCACTGTTTCGGTTGCGTAATCGGTACGCTCGCCATTACATCTGTCGGCGGTACAATGGTTCCTGTACAGGAATTCCATCCTGAAATAGTTCTCCGAACGGTTGAGAAAGAAAAGTGCACGGCTCTTCATGGCGTACCGACAATGTTTATTAGTGAACTCAATTTGCCGAATATTCATGAATTTGATCTTTCTTCACTTCGTACAGGTGTTATGGCAGGGTCTAACTGTCCAATTGAAGTCATGAAAGGTGTCATAAATGTGATGGGCATGGAAGATGTAACAATTTGTTACGGACAGACAGAATCATCTCCTGTTGTTACACAGACAAGGATTGAGGATCCTATTCAATTAAAAGTAGAGACAGTCGGTCGTGCATTGCCTAATGTGGAAGTAATTATCGCTAAACCAGGCACCAACGAAGAATTGCCGCGTGGAGAACAAGGTGAAATTTGTGCCCGTGGTTATGTTGTTATGAAAGGGTATTACCAAAATCCAGATGCTACACATGAAGCAATCGATGAAGATAACTGGCTTCATACAGGTGACCTGGGAACAATGGATGAAAATGGCTACCTACGTGTAACAGGTAGATTGAAAGATATGTTTATCCGTGGTGGGGAAAATGTTTACCCACGCGAGATAGAAGAATTTTTATATCAGCATCCAAAAGTACTTGACGTACAAGTTGCGGGTGTACCGGACGAAAAATACGGTGAAGAAGCAGCAGCTTGGATTATTTTGAAGGATGGTCAAATAGCAACAGAAGAGGAGATTCGCACATTTTGTGATGGCAAGATCTCCAGACATAAAATACCGCGGTATATTTTCTTTATCGACGAGTATCCGATGACAGCGTCCGGAAAAATTCAAAAGTATAAACTAAGAGAACAATTCAACGCACTCTCTCAATCAATTAACTAGGGGGGCTTCAAATGTTTAAAAAAGTACTAATTGCCAATCGTGGAGAAATCGCAAGGCGAATTATTAGAACATGCCAAAAACTTGGAATTGAAACTATTGCTGTTTATTCAGAAGCAGATGCGAATAGTTTATATGTTTCTGATGCAACTGAGAGCTATTGCATAGGAAAGCCGCCGGTAGCCCAGAGTTACCTAAATATCGATGCAATCGTTAAAGTAGCAAAGGAAGCGGGTGCAGAAGCAATTCATCCAGGATATGGGTTACTTTCTGAAAATGCCGCGTTTGCTAAGCGTGTGGAAGAAGAGGGATTGGTATTTATCGGACCATCCTCAGATGTCATTGCTGCAATGGGCAGTAAATTGGAAGCCCGAAGAACAATGGAAAAAGCGGGTGTACCGATTGTAGATGGTGTGAACGATCCAATAAAAGACGCTGATGAGGCTGTCGAAATTGCCAATAGAATGGGCTACCCAGTGATGTTAAAAGCATCAGCTGGGGGAGGCGGAATAGGAATGCAGCTTGTTCATAGCGAAGTAGAGCTCCGCCAAGCTTTTGAAGGAAATCAAAAGAGAGCGCAAAGTTTCTTTGGAAATGGGCAAATGTTTATCGAAAAATTCATCGCTGACCCACATCATGTAGAGGTGCAAATTTTGGCAGACCGGCATGGACATATTATTCCGATATTCGAACGGGAATGTTCTATTCAAAGACGTCACCAAAAAGTACTGGAGGAAGCTCCTTCTCCGTTTATCTCAGAAGAGACAAGAGAAAAAATGCTTGAGGCTGCAGTAAATGCAGCGAAGACCATCCAATATACTAATGCTGGTACGATTGAATTTTTAGTAGATAAGGATCAAAACTTCTACTTTTTAGAAATGAATACACGGTTGCAGGTTGAACATCCAGTCACAGAAGAAATTACAGGGTTAGACTTAGTTGAGGAGCAACTGAAAATTGCCTATGGTGATGTATTAAACATTTCAAAAGACGATATTGTAGCCAAGGGTCATGCAATTGAAGTGCGCATTTATGCGGAAAATCCCGTAACTTTCTTCCCTTCTCCAGGTACAATTACCAAGCTTTTGTTACCAGGGGATGAAGGGATTAGACACGAGATTTCAATCCAAGAGGGAAGTGAAGTTACACCATTCTACGACCCTATGATCGCAAAATTGGTTGTGTTTGCAGGTAATCGTTTGGAAGCTTGCGAAAAGCTAGAGGAAGCGCTTGGACAATATGTAATTGAAGGAATTCAAACAAATATTCCAATGCTTTTAGATATAGTGAAAAATGAACAGTTTAGAAATGGAATAACGACTACTAAATTTGTAGAAGAACATTACTTAAAAGAAACAGTTGGAAAGTCTAAATAAAAAAATAGAGAGGGGGCACATAGAAATCCAGAACTTTGCCTTCGTTCACTAGGAGTGTACCACCTCTCTATCTACTATTTTAATCGGAGGGATTTATGATGACAACAGTAAAAGCAAGTATGGCAGGAACAGTGTGGAAAATTTTAGTTTCAGAAGGAGAGCGCGTAGAAGCAGGACAGGATGTCGTCATCCTGGAATCAATGAAAATGGAAATTCCCATAGCAGCAGAAGAAGCTGGAACAGTGAAAAATGTAATCGCTGCGGAAGGTAATTTTATTAACGTAGACGACGACTTATTGGAGATTGAGAATGATTAAACTTCCATCAAGCGTCCAAGTGAAAGAAGTTGGTCCACGCGATGGTTTACAGAATGAAAAAACACTTATTAATACAAATGACAAGATTGAACTGATAGATCGCTTAAGCGAAACAGGACTTAATTACATTGAAGTTACAAGCTTTGTCCATCCAAAATGGATTCCGCAGCTAGCTGATGCAGTAGAAGTTTTAAAAGGAATTAAGCGTAAAAAAGGAATTACATATGGTGCTCTCGTGCCGAATAGCAAAGGATTAGAACGTGCAATAGACGCTGACATTGATGAAGTAAGTATCTTTATGTCTGCTAGCGAAGGGCACAACAAAGCAAACATTAACAAATCGATTGTTGAGACTTACCCTGTGTTAAAGGAAGTAGCAGAAGGCGCACTTGCGGCAGGGAAAACAGTTCGAGGCTATATCTCAACTGTTATTGCTTGCCCATATGATGGATTGGTTTCACCAGTCCAGGTCGCAAGGGTAGCGGAGAAGCTATTTGAAATGGGGGTCTCAGAAATTTCACTGGGTGATACGATTGGAGTAGGTGTTCCTACTCAAGTTGATGCTCTCTTAGAAGAAATGACACGCCATTTTAATACAGATCAATTAGCGATGCACTTCCATGATACTCGAGGGATGGCCTTAGCTAATGTAATGGCAAGCCTTGCACATGGCATTCAAAAGTTTGACAGTTCTATCGGAGGGCTTGGTGGATGCCCATATGCACATGGTGCATCGGGAAATGTGGCCACTGAGGATTTACTATATTTGCTCGAAGGCATGGGTATTCAAACGGGGATTCAGCGAGAAAAAATTGTGCAAACTGCATTGTATGTGGAAGAAAAACTGGGGAAACCATTACATTCTAAATTAGTAGCAGTAGCGAGAGGGGAGGAGAATCATGGCGGAGTATGTAAAGCTTGAGGTTGAAGCAGGCATCGCCACTATTCTGTTCAATAGAGCTGAGGCAGCGAATGCCTTATCTCGAAAGATGCTACAAGAAATCAACGATGTATTGGATGAAGTTCAATACAATCCGTCTGTTCGTGTAGTGATTGTTTCAGGAAAAGGTCAGAAAGCATTTTGTGCAGGGGCAGATTTGAAAGAGCGGCATGGTATGACGGAGTTGGAAACAAAACAAACAGTGGCTCTTATTGGCCAAACCGTCTCTCATTTTGAGTCCATTTCTAAACCTGTTATTGCAGCTATCAATGGGGTAGCGTTTGGTGGTGGGCTTGAATTAGCCCTTGCCTGTGATTTGCGTATTGCTAGTAGTGCGGCAAAGCTAGGCTTAACTGAAACTTCATTAGGTATTATTCCAGGAGCTGGCGGTACACAGCGTTTACCTCGATTGATTGGTGTTGGGAAAGCAAAAGAATTAATATACACAGCTCGCCGTCTAACTGCAGAGGAAGCAAAGGACTATGGAATAGTGGAATATGTAGAAGAACCGGACAATGTATGGGATAAAGCTGTAGCACTTGCGAAAGAAATAGCCAAAAATGCGCCACTTTCTTTGGAACAAGCCAAAACAGCGATAAATCATGGGATGCAAACAGATATTGCTACAGCTTTGCAAATTGAATCACTTGCCTATAGCAGATTGCTACCCACTGAAGACCGTTTAGAAGGGTTAAAGGCTTTCCAAGAAAAACGAACACCTGTTTATCAAGGAAAATAAGGGGGATGACAGAAATGGCAGAACTAACAACACGCTCTAAACATGATGAGATGAAAGAGACGATTCAAAAAGGTGGAAACGAAAAGTATCATGTGAAAAATAGTGAACAAGGGAAACTCTTTGTTCGTGAACGTCTTGAATTACTTTTTGATGATGGTATATTAGCTGAAGATGGAACGTTTGCCAATGTTTTAGCGAAAGATTTGCCGGCAGACGGTGTGGTTACAGGCATAGGAAAAATCCATGGACGTACGGTTTGTGTTATGGCTAATGATTCAACAGTCAAAGCTGGCTCATGGGGGGCCCGCACTGTTGAAAAAATCATTCGAATTCAAGAGACTGCCGAAAAACTAGGCGTACCGCTATTTTATTTAGTCGATTCAGCAGGCGCGAGAATTACAGATCAGCTTGAAATGTTCCCTGGAAGAAGGGGAGCAGGACGTATTTTTTATAACCAAGTCAAACTATCCGGACGCATACCGCAAATCTGCTTGTTATTTGGTCCGTCAGCAGCTGGCGGCGCTTATATTCCTGCGTTTTGTGATATCGTGGTCATGGTTGAAAAGAATGCTTCCATGTATTTAGGATCGCCTCGGATGGCTGAGATGGTTATTGGGGAAAAAGTAGACTTAGAAACAATGGGCGGAGCAAAAATGCATTGCACTACATCTGGATGTGGCGATGTTTTAGCAAAAACAGAACAAGAAGCAATTGCCTACGCACGCCAATATATTTCTTATTTTCCTGATAACTTTAAAAGTAAACCGGTAGTAGAAGAGCCTAAACTGCCAGCGAACTTTGAAAAAACGATTGAAGAGATTATTCCTGCCAATCAGAATGTACCATTTAATATGTATGACCTGATTGACCGAATTGTTGATGAGGGATCTTTCTGTGAAGTGAAAAAGCTTTTTGCTGCTGAGCTTATTACAGGTCTTGCGCGAATTAACGGCCAATCAGTCGGTATTATCGCTAACCAACCGAGAGTTAAGGGTGGTGTCTTATTCCATGATTCAGCGGATAAAGCGGCAAAATTCATCCAACTTTGCGATGCTTTCCATATACCGCTTTTATTCTTAGCCGACGTACCAGGGTTCATGATTGGTACTCAAGTAGAGAAGCTGGGCATTATTCGCCATGGCGCAAAGATGATTTTTGCAATGAGTGAAGCAACAGTTCCAAAAGTAACTGTCATCGTTCGAAAAGCATATGGTGCTGGTTTGTATGCAATGGCTGGTCCGGCATTTGAGCCAGATGCGTGCATCGCCTTATCTACTGCCCAAATTGCTGTAATGGGTCCTGAAGCAGCCGTAAATGCAGTCTATGCGAATAAAATCGCACAGTTACCTAAAGAAGAGCAAGCTGCATTTATTGAAGAAAAGCGAAATGAATATCGCGCTGAAATTGATGTTTATCGTTTAGCATCTGAGCTCATAATTGATGATGTTATACAACCAAATGAGTTGCGGACAACATTAGAAGCGAGATTCGAAGCCTATAAAACGAAAGATATATCATTTACAGAACGTAAACATGGGGTTAGACCAGTATAATGAAACTAACAAAGCAACAGAACAAAATTAAGGCGAAATGCATTTTTCATGCATTTCGCCTTTTGCTTTGCCTTCTATTAATGATTAAAGATATTTTGCATATTTGCCTAATAATTCTTTTGTTTTCTTCTTGCCTAGAATTTCTTCCACTTCTCTCAGGACTTTATCCGGAATCCCTGTCAGGACCCATTGAAACGAAAATTTTGAAAGAAGTGGGCGCAGTTTTTGTATTTCTTTTTTCGAAAGTGGAATCTGATGAACTTTGGCATATTCAGCAAGCTCCTTATCCGTTTTTCGATTCATTTCACTAATTAATGCTAAATAATCCATTCGCTTATCCCCTTTAATGTAATTGTCTTTACAAAGCACCTTCAATTCGCTATACTATTTGACATAAATCGTAATGATTATGAATTAGAAAGAAGTGAGGCTAATTGAAACAGCCATTAATAGAACTAGAAGATGTTTCGTTTCAGTATGAATATCAGGAAGTGTTACATAATATATCGCTTGTTGTGCGAGAAGGCGACTTTCTTGCGTTGCTTGGTCCAAATGGCTCTGGCAAATCTACACTGCTTAAAATTATCTTGGGTCTATTAAAGCCTACAAAGGGCTCTGTAAAACTGTTCGGGGAAAAGAGTACATCATTTAAACATCGAGAGTGGATCGGTTATGTGTCGCAAAAATCGAATTCATTTAATGCGGGTTTCCCAGCAACAGTAAAAGAAGTAGTAGCAAGCGGCCTAACTAAAAAAATCGGATTGTTCAAAAGACATCTTCCCAATAAGGAAGAGCGAGTGTTCGAGGCATTGCATGCTGTAGGCATGGAACAATTTGCAAATCGCAATATAGGCGAGCTTTCAGGAGGCCAGCAACAACGTGTATTTATAGCACGGGCGCTGATTGCAGAACCAAAACTGCTTATTCTAGATGAGCCAACTGTCGGAATAGACTACGAAAATGTACAGTCATTCTATGATATGCTCTATCATTTAAATGAGGAACTGCGAATTACAATGATTTTGGTAACACATGATGTGGACACACTGACGGATACGATCAGCCATGTTGCTTGTTTAAACAAAACGATTCATTTTCATGGCTATAAAGATAACTATGATTCGATATCAGCAGATCAGCGTAATGAATGGTATGGCCATTCGGTACGCCAACTTCCTCATATGAAGAAGGAGAATAAATAATGATTTCATCTATATTGCATTATGATTTTTTACAAAATGCATTTCTGTCAGGCATGATTATTGGCGTCATCGCTCCGTTATTAGGAGTTTTCATTGTAGTACGTCGTTTATCTGTAATTGCAGATGCGTTAAGCCATGTAACTTTAGCCGGAATAGCTGGAAGCTTATATCTCAGCCAAACATTCTCAGCATTGGCTTTATTAAATCCGATTTATTTAGGAATTCTGTCTGCTGTCGGCGGTTCAATGGTAATTGAACGATTACGTCGTTTATATAAGCATTTTGAAGAATTGGCTATTCCTATTATTATGTCGGCTGGCCTTGGTGTTAGTGCAATTTTTATTTCTCTTGCACAAGGTTTTAGTACTGATTTATTCAGTTATTTATTTGGATCTGTATCAGCTGTAAGTAGACAGGATCTTTGGGTAGTCCTATCGATCGCTATATTAGTAGTTGTTTTTGTTTATTTCTTTTATAAAGAGCTATTTGTTTTATCATTTGATGAGGAATATGCGAAAGCAAGCGGACTTCCTGCAAAATGGATTCATTTTCTTTTTATGATTGTGACGGCATTAGTCATTGCAGCAAGTATGCGGATTGTCGGAATTTTACTGGTGTCATCACTTATTACATTGCCAGTAGCTGCAAGTCTCCGCATTGCCAAAGGATTTAAACAAACGATTTTCTTTGCAATTTTGTTTGGGGAGCTGGCTGTTATGATTGGTTTGATTTCAGCCTTCTATTTAAACTTGGCACCAGGCGGAACAATCGTAGTGACATCTATTATCATTTTACTATTCGTTATTGTCGGAAAGAAAGCTGCTATAGCTATTCGTGCGAAAAAGAGTTAAGGAGGCATTCTCATGAATATATCGAAAGCATGGGATATACTGAAGGAAAGTGGCTACAAAAAAACGGACAAACGTGAACAGATTTTAGACATGTTCACGAAAACGGGTAAATATTTAACTGCAAGAGATTTGTTGGATGTGATGAAGAAGGATTATCCTGGCATGAGCTTTGATACTATTTATCGCAATCTAGCAACATTTGTGGATCTAGGTATACTGGAAGAAACCGAGCTTAATAGTGAACGCCACTTCCGTATGCAATGTGAAACCGAACACCATCATCACCATTTCATTTGTATGGTATGCGGCAATATTAAAGAAATTCACCTTTGCCCAATGGATATGTTACAAGAACAGTTGCCTGGTTATGAAATTGATAGTCATAAATTTGAAATTTACGGAAAATGTCCGGAATGTGTAGCGAAAAGCCTGTCATAGCAAGATATGACAGGCTTTTGTTATTTGATATTTATTAATTTCCCTAATTTCCTAATCTATTATCCTCTTTCAGCACTAACTATTCGTTGCATTGAACATAAAGGCCTTTACCCTCAGACCATTCTGCATAGTAAACTTTTTTAATATCCTCGTAGCCTTCTTTTTTTAATAAATTAATGACCCATTGTTCATTCTTTCTAATTTGATTTAATGTTCTATTTACGATTTGTCCCTCGTCTATAAGCAGGCGAGGCAATGTATCAGTCGTTATTTGATCGGATGAATCCTTCTTCATTACACTAATTTGACCTCCGGGTTCCAAAATCACATATTTTACTTCTCTAATAGAAAAAATCCCTTGCTGACGAAGCAAGGAAAGCAATTGTTCAGTTTCCATTTTATTTTTCTTTAATTCTTTTATATCTAAGACACCTTTATTTATAAGAATTGATGGTTCTCCTTTAATAAACGGACGTAATTTATCAAATTTCCTAACGACAAGATTTGTAATAAGGCTCAGTACAGTCCATAAAATAATTGCATAGAGAAAATGCCATACCTGTACCTTGTTATCATAAAGAGTTTCTTCAAGGATACCTCCCAGCATCAATAAAAAGACTATATCGAAAGGAGTAACTTCAGAGAGTTCCTTTTTTCCCATTAAGCGAATTACTAGCATAAGTGCTATAAAGCCTAGAATAACTTTAAGTGTAATAGTTAACATCATCTTTTCCTCACACTCCTAACTTAATCTTTAAATACCCTAAGATTATTAGTTTAATCTAAGACTTTACCTTCAATTTAATATTTTAGAAATGGAAGTGAATATTTAGTTAGTTTAATTATTCTTCATTTGTTTTATAATTCGTTTTTGAATAAACCAGTACGTTGCAAGAATTATAGGTATAAACATTACTGTTATTGGTATCTGAAAGACTGTCCAGGTAGAAGGGGCATAGTGTTTAAGTTGAAATGCATTTTCAACTGTTTTGAGATAGGATTCCTTGTATTCATATTGCACTATCCATTGATCATCTGCCATAGCTACTGTTCCAATATCATAATTATGTGGATTGATTGGTTGTGTAATCTTTCCTTTTTCTCCGATAATAAGTTTTGCTTGTGAATAGTCAATAGGGTAAGTATACGTCGGACCTTCTTTCAATACTGTACTATCCTCTATATTCTGCTCTGAAAATACAGCTAGAAATTTTAATTTTCCTTTATATTCTTGGAAAACATCTTGAAGTGATTTAGTATCTATGTGTGAACTATCTGTTAATATCGAGAAGGACTTTTCCATGATCTCATGTTGTTCTTGGTCTATTAGTTTTACTTTTTCTTTCTCACGATTAATTTGTGTAAATACACCTACAGAGTTTATAAAAAAACCCAAAGTAATAATAAGTGTAATCCAAAACGAATAACCTGAAAATTTCATGAATCTGTTCTGAGCATTAAAATAGCACGCTAATTTTTGAAATGGTTTCTTTTGTTCTAAACGACTCGAGAATTCTTGTTGTTTATGAATATTGATTTCATTATGCATTTCTTTTAAAAGTTCTGCACAGGATTTACAAGTGCTTATATGCTGTTCTATAAATCTTGAACTTTCCTCACTACATACTTTGTCAATATAGGATGAAGATAAATCATGCACTATAGGACATTCATTATTCATGTACACTCACTCACTCTCTTTTAATTTTACTTTGGCTCGATAAAAAGTAACTCTTGCCCAATTCTCATTTTTTAGATAAATATCACCGATTTCTTTAAACGACAATGCACCTAGTATTCGAAGTAACACAATTTCTTTAAATGGCTCTTCTAACAAATGAATTTTCCGGTAAAGTGTAATTTTATTTTCACTTTCAATAATTTGACTTTCTGCAGAGGGTATTTGATTCGTTAGGTGAGATGATTGCGGTTGTTTAACCTGCTTATCCACGTACTTATAGTATGTATACTTTGCAATTTGACAAAGCCAAACTGACATTTTGCATTTTCCATTATAACTATCTATTGAACGAACAGCCTGATAAAAAGTCTCTTGTGTCAGTTCCTCTGCAATGTCTGTATTACGGCATAAGACATATAAATATTTAAAAACTTGTTCGCCGTATTTTTCATAAATTTCCGTTAACTCGTTCATGTTTTACCTCCTTTCAACTCATATATCTAAAAAATCTCCTTTTCGTTACAAAGATTTCGTAAAAATTTTTATTTCTACAAAGAGACGTTTTCTAAATTAGATATACAATGAAAGCCTGTCTCGTATACACGGAGACAGGCTTTTAAATTAAATAGAAGTTATATGATATTTTTAGCGTTCACAAGCTATTCCATCTTTATCTCTATCTAAATCACGGTTTTGTTTCATGGCTTTTTTGTAAATACTTGCGGAAACATATGCGCGTGAGTATTCATAAACTACGCTGCCATTGCGCTTGTGTACTGTATTTTTCGTTTTAGCCGAAACTTTCACTCCGTGAGCGTATTTTCCGTTAAAAGCAGTGCAATTTGAATAGATACTACGAGCTTGAACATCTTCATCATTTTTAGAGATTGTAGCACCAAAAAACGTAGTTGTAGCTAAAGCTGCAGCTATACCAATTTGTAGGGTCTTTTTCATTCATTTTACTCCTTCGAAATTATTCCTGTTTATAATAAGTTATTTTTATGAATAAATCAAACTAAAATTTATAAATAATTTGAAGGTTTATATGTAAAAAGTATTATTTAAGAGTATTTCTACTAGGTAAATTTCTATTATAGTAGTGAATTAGAATAAAGTTAAATAGAAGGGAAATGGAAAGGGCAATATAAAACATAAAATGAAGCCGCACACATCCGAAGAGTGAGCGGCAATTAAATTAAGAGAATTGATCAAGCAAGAAAGCAATGAATAAACCACAGGCTGCAACCAATCCAGTAATTGGTCCGCTTTCTTCATAGGCTTCCGGCATCATTGTTGAAGCAATCATGGCTACTATACCGCCACCTGCAAATGCAGCAATTGCTGATTGGGTAGCAGCAGACACATCATCTAAGAAGAAAAATCCTGCCCATGACGCAAATGTCGATATAGCTAAAACTGCAATCCATAACCAAATTATTTTCGCAGTTGAATAGTTGCTTTTTTTCATACCTGTAGTGCTTGAAAGACCTTCTGGGATATTACTGATAAAAATAGAAACAACTAGTAGGAAACTGACACTTTGCTGTCCGATGAGACTAGCGCCAATCATGATAGATTCAGGTATTGCATCCATAATAGTACCTGCAAAAATAGCTAATCCGCTTGATGCTGCTAGATCACCTTGCGATCGTTTACGCTGAATCTTTCCTTTATTAGAAACCAAATAATCAAAAATAGTAAATACTATAGCACCTATTAAGAAACCGATTCCTGTTGCTTTTACACCACCATCATGAGCCGAATCCTCAAGCAATTCGAAAGTTGCGGCACCCATTAATACACCGGTCCCAAATGCCATAATAAAACCGATCCATCTATTTTTAATTGGTAGGAATAATGCGCCTAAAGCGCCTAGCAGGACAGCTGAACCTGACACTGCTCCCCAAAATGCGGCATGCCACATATTAACCACTCCTTTACTTGAGGATCAATACCCTGAACAAACAGGAATTGAAACAATCAAGACATAAAAAGAGCAACCATCTGCTGTTAAGCAGAAGATTGCTTTTGTAATTTTAAAATTAAGGACCACTTATGTGTTAGCATCTTAAAATAGCTGTTTCTCCAATTGAAAAAAACATATCAATTTACTTAATCATCAAAAGGGAACTCAATAACATAACCTAAATTGATATCGCACTCTTCCAGTATAGGGAGGGACAAAAGGACAAGGGCAGATATGACAAGACAATTTATTAATATTTTGGAAAGGCCGCTTTTACGAGAAGCTTTAAAGATTGAGCAAATATATTGGATGAAGAAGAGGAATATAAAGCAATTCATAAATAAATTGAACAAATACTGCCAACTCATCATTACTTCCCACCACTTCCTTTTTGTTTTCTATATATAATATTATAGTGCAGTCTATCAAAACAATAAAGTTTGAAACCTGCAAAATAAAAATTCTGTAAGCGCTTTTTCAATAGGTTTGCCAATCTTGTTACAACTTTAATCATAACCATCTTTTCTTTGGAATCTCTTGTATAATTAGGTACGAAAAGTGGCAAAGGAAAGAGAGGGAGCTAATATGAGAATAGTGAAAGTTGTAGTATGTATGCTAGCTATTATAATGGTGCTTACTGGTTGTGGGGGAGATGGAAAGTCTAAAGTAAATACTCGAGAGATCATTATCCCAAAAACCGAATTTTATAAATATCTTTATATTCAAGGTGTAAATGATCAAGGGGTATCTACTGAAAAGACAGGCAAATTGATTAAAGAACCTGCAAAAGTACAAGACTTCATTCGAATGGTGAATCGGAGTGTTGTAATGGTACCCAAAACAGAAAAACAAGCATCTATAGTAAAACAACTGGACAAGCATGGAAGCTATATTGTGGCACTTGGTGATACGGAAAAAATGGATAAATTAACTTATAAAATATATATGCTAAAAGATGGAACACTTTTTTTCCAGGACACCATGAAAAAAGAAATGACATATATGACTGTGAAAAAAGAACCTAAGAAGTTAGAGGAAATGAAAAAACTGCTAGGTGTTAAATTTTAAAAAGAGCGAAAGAACAATTGGTTTGTTCTTTCGCTCTTGTTTTGTTTAGATGCCGAACTCTTTTTTGACCCAGTTTTCTGCTTCAGACCAATTTTGGACACGGATTACACCATCAGGGATCGCATCACGATTATATGGAGCATCAAAAAGTAAGACAGGTATCTTTAATTCCTCATGTATACGTACTGCATTATCATGCTTATCTTCCATAAAAAGATGGACGCCATGTTTCTTAGCTGCGATTACTTTATCTGTATTTCCAACTATTTCTAGCAAATCATAAGGAAGTAAGTTGGTTTTGAACCAGAGATCTGTAACCTCGCGAGAATTTTCCTCTCGTGCAGTAATAAAGTTTAGCATCACATCATTATGCCATTTTGAAAGAATTCGCTGAGCTTCGAGCTGGACTGGAGGATTGCTGTACATATTAAGTTCTTCTTTACGATACCAGTCATAGAAAGTTTGAGCATCTATATTCAATACTTTTGTTAAATCATATTGAGTGACATCATCTAATAATAAATTTCTGTTAAATGCTTTATTAATATGGGGCAATAGAAACTCTGGAGTTGTTACGGTACCATCTATATCTATGCCAAAACTATATTTCTTCTCCATAGTCAGTTCGCCCTCCAAACGGTTAAAGTTGCACATTTGCAGCTTTTTCTGCTGCTTGTTTTTGGTAATATTCTTCGGCTAAAATATCAATTTCTTTTTTCAATTCTTCTACCATTGTTTCTTCAGGTACTTTGCGGACTGTCTTTCCGTGACGGAATAATAAGCCCTCTCCACGCGCACCAGCAATACCAATATCAGCTTCACGTGCTTCGCCAGGTCCGTTTACTGCACAACCAAGCACAGATACTTTAATAGGAGCTTTAATTGTTTGCAAATATTCTTCTACCTCATTTGCGATGGAAATTAAGTCAATTTCAATACGGCCGCAAGTAGGGCATGAAATCAAAGTCGGGATATTTGAAGCAAGCCCGAATGATTTTAACAATTCTCTTGCAACTTTAATTTCTTCTACAGGGTCAGCGCTCAAAGAAATACGGAGTGTATTCCCGATTCCTTTTGAAAGGATAGCGCCTAAGCCAGCAGCTGACTTGATAGTTCCTGAGAATAAAGTACCTGACTCAGTAATGCCTAAATGAAGCGGATAATCGAAAGCACGAGAGGCTTTTTCATATGCTTCTATCGCTAAATTAACATCAGAAGCTTTCATGGAAACGATAATATCATGGAAATCAAGGTCTTCTAAAATTTTTATATGGTGAAGAGCACTTTCTACCATACCGTCAGCAGTAGGGTAGCCATATTTATCAATGATTTTACGTTCCAAGGATCCAGCATTTACACCTATACGGATAGGAATACCTTTTGCTTTCGCTGCATTTACAACAGCTTCAACTTTTTCTTTACGGCCAATATTGCCGGGGTTAATACGAATTTTATCAACGCCAGCTTCAATTGCTTTTAATGCTAGTTTATAGTCAAAATGTATATCCGCTACAAGCGGTATATGAATTCGTTTTTTAATATCAGCTAATGCATTCGCTGCTCGTTCATCAGGACATGCAACACGGACAATCTGGCAGCCTGCTTCTTCCAAACGCAGTATTTCTGCGACAGTCGCTTCCACATCATGCGTTTTTGTCGTTGTCATACTTTGGATGATTACTTCATTGCTTCCGCCAATTGTTAAATCACCAACACGAACTTTCCGTGTATTCGAACGGTGCGTGATTTCATTCATGAATTACTCTCTCCTTCATAGGCTATTTAAAAAGCCTTACTGTACACTATTTTAGCAGTGTTCAAAAGGAAATGACAAGAGAGAAACATTGTTTACCTAGTTTGTGCAGTTGTTGTTGGCTTTTATACGATAAGGTAGAACCACTTGTTCGTTCTCTTTGAAGCTTTGCTTTAATAGATGGGGATTGAATTTATAGACCAATTCTAGACGATCCGCAAAATTCATATCCTCTGCAGGGTACAAGGCAAATAAAGATTCCCATGTATCGCCTAACGCTACGGTAACTTTAATAGTTTGGATTTCATCTGTTTTCGTACAAACTGGCTCTGGCTGGTTTTTATAAAAATCTGCTTTAGAAACAGTACCTTCAATTAAATCTACTTTTATAAAATAAGCACAAATAATAATAATCAGTGCGGAAACTAGTATTCTCATAAAAAATCCCTCCTTATCATCTACTATATGAATAAGAGAGAGATTCAGAACTATTTTTGTGGTTGATTTGGATATTTTGAAGAAGCGATAAAGACGTATAGGAGTGTCAAAAGCGCTGTAAAGATGGTCATAATATAAGTATGTATCGGCAAGAATACAGATAAAGTCGCGATAATTGTTGGTAATGTGACAGCTAGGGCGGCTGTACGCCAAATATGCCGATATTCGCCGCGTTTTTTACGGATAATTAATATTACCATTCCAGCTAAAGCGTAAATACTAATCTGAAGAAAGAGCGAGAATGAATTAATAAGAAATAACAGAATAAAGCTAGCGGGGTAGATGAGCCATTTCACTTCATTAAAGAATTCCTTCAATCCATTTATTTGACTGGTTTCTATACTGCTACCTGTTACAAATTGAATAAGTGAAACAATCGTAACAAAAAGGACCAGCATTAATACATACTGTATAACTTTGCCAATGGGCAACAATCTATATGCCGCTAGCTTTTTAGGGTGGAATAGACTATCTTTGAATAACTGCCAGTGTTTAATCTTCATATTCAATACCTCCAAAATTATAGTACCATGGAAGCGATTTAGATTCGACAATGCTTGGTGAAAATGCATGGATTTTTGGACAAAGGGTATAGGTGATTCTTTCTAAGAAGGGAGTTAATTAAATGGAATTTATATCATGGACATTAGTTATTGCGAGTTTTATTGTCGCCATGGTTGGTTTGGTATACCCAATCATACCATCGGTGTTATTTATATTTTTAGGATTCATCATTCATGGCTTGTTCCATTCATTTAGTGAATTACCATGGTGGTTCTGGGTGATTGAGGTTTTGTTTACTCTTTTATTATTTGGAGCAGATACATTAGCAAATGCATTTGGTGTGAAACGATTTGGCGGAAGTGAAGCAGGAATTTGGGGGAGTACCATTGGATTGCTTGTAGGCCCATTTGTTATCCCATTTGCAGGTATATTAATCGGTCCATTTATTGGTGCTGTGTTAGCAGAGCTGATTTTTAAGAGGACTTCTTTAAAAACTGCTTTTAAAGCAGGTATCGGATCACTTGTTGGTTTTCTTACTTCCGTTTTTACAAAAGGGGTTATTCAAATCATTATGATTATCATCTTTGTGATGGTTGTATAAGTATTGAGTGAAGGCTCAGTCAAAAGGCTGAATTCTATAAAAACAAGTGTCTAATGTTTGAACAACACTCTAATTTTTGATAATCTAGATTTGTAGTAATTATTACTTAATTTCAGGGAGGACTTTTATTATGGCATTCGAATTACCAAATTTACCTTATGCATTTGATGCATTAGAACCTCATATTGACGCAAAAACAATGGAAATTCACCATGACAAGCACCACAATACTTATGTTACAGGATTAAACGATGCTTTATCCGGTAAATCTGAATTCGAAGGTAAGTCTGTAGAAGAAATCATTGCTAACCTTGATGCAGTTCCAGAAGACGTACGTACAGCAGTACGCAATAACGGTGGCGGCCATGCTAACCACTCATTATTCTGGCAATTATTATCAGCTAACGGTGGCGGCGAACCAACTGGCGAATTAAAAGAAGCAATCGACGCTAAATTCGGCAGCCTTGATGCGTTCAAAGAAAAATTCGCAGCAGCAGCTAAAACTCGTTTTGGTTCTGGCTGGGCATGGCTTGTATTATCTAACGGAGAATTAGAAATCATGTCTACTCCTAACCAAGACTCTCCAATCATGGAAGGTAAAACACCATTATTAGGCTTGGACGTTTGGGAACATGCTTACTACTTAAACTATCAAAACCGTCGTCCTGATTACATTTCAGCATTCTGGAATGTTGTAAACTGGGATAAAGTTGCTGAATTATACAAATCAGCAAAATAATTCTGTTCTAATTGGAACAAAAAACACACCTACTACGTTTATGTAGGTGTGTTTTTTTATTACATAAGCATGACAAAAACACATATCAAATGGGCTAGCAATCAATTAATAGTTTTATGTTTTTTCAAAGGAAAAATGATATACTACTAGTTGTGAATGAAACCGGAAAGGAGGATCCCGTATTCGATGCGCCAAAAAAATAAAAATCCCAAAAAGCGTTCTACTAATGTCAAGGCAAAGCAACGAGCTAGTCTTTCTTTTCGAATGAACGTACTCTTTTTCTCTATTTTTATTTTGTTCTCCATCCTTATTTTACGTTTAGGCTATATGCAAATTGTAAAAGGGGAGGATTATGTAAGAACACTAGAAAAAACAGAAGAAGTTACAGTCAATACTAGTGTGCCTCGCGGCAGGATTTATGACAGAGAAGGGCGCGTACTGGTTGATAATAAACCGAAAAATGCGATTACATATACAAAGCTTCAAACCACTACAAGTGACGAAATGCTAAAAACAGCTAAAAAACTCGCAACACTAATTAAGATGGATACAAGCAAAATCGCACTACGGGATAAACAAGATTTTTGGATTAAACTCCATAAAGAAGAAGCTTATGAAAAAGTTTCGAAACAAGAGCAAAAAGCGATCAATAAAGATGAAAAGCTAACAAGCTCTGAAAAACAAGCAAAAATTGATGATTTAGTGCGGAAACGTATTACAAATGCAGAGCTGAAAAGTTTTTCAAAAAGTGACCTACAGGTTCTAGCAATTTATAGCAAAATGGTGGCGGGGTATAACTTATCACCTCAAATTATCAAAAGCGATGATGTATCAGACAAGGAGTTTGCGATTGTCTCTGAGCATTTGAATGAACTGCCAAACGTAAACACCGCTACAGACTGGAAGCGTGTGAAAAATTCTGATTTAAGTATTCTGGGATCGACTACTACACCTTCTGAAGGGATTCCAAAAGATAAGCTAGAGTATTACCTAGCGCGTGATTACTCTCGGAATGACAGAGTAGGTAAAAGTTATATAGAAAAGGAATACGAAGAGTTGTTACAAGGGCAAAAAGCCGTTGTAAAGAACGAGACGAATGGAAAAGGGCAAGTAGTCGAGACAAAAACAACTTTCCCTGGCTCTCCTGGTAAAGACTTGGTACTTACTGTAGATAGTCAGCTCCAAGAGAAACTTGAAAAATTAGTAGAGGAACAGTTGTTGAGTGCCAAAGCAACAGGTGCATCCAGCTTATTAGACAGGGCATTCCTCGTTATGATGAACCCAAATACAGGAGAAATTCTGTCTATGGTTGGTAAAAAGATTGATACTGATGAAAACGGTAAAACAGAAGTAAATGATTATGCGATTGGTACATTTACTTCTGCTTACGAAGTAGGATCTGTAATTAAGCCTGCAACTTTACTGACTGGTTATGCTTTAAATGCTATTACTCCAAATACAGTTCTGATTGATAAGCCGATTAAAATTGCTGGCACAGCTCCTAAATCATCTATCTTTAACCGATCTGGAGCTATTCCAATGAATGATTTAACGGCTCTTGAGAGATCTTCTAACTCTTATATGTTCCAAGTTGCTATGAAAATTGCTGGAGTGACATATGTTCCAAATGGTGGACTGCGTGTAACAGCAAATGATTTCACTAAAATTCGAAATTCTTATGCCCAATTTGGCTTAGGAGTTGATACAGGTATTGACTTACCAGGGGAATTTGATGGTTTTAAAGGACAAGAAACCATTTCAGGTAAATTACTAGACTTAGTAATTGGCCAATATGACACTTTTACACCTCTACAATTGGCACAATATGTCTCAACGGTTGCAAATGGCGGTAAAAGAATTCAGCCACATCTCGCAAAAGAAATCCGAGAACCTTCTGCAGATGGCAAAAACTTGGGGCCTATAGTAGAAGAGTTCCAACCAAATGTATTAAATGTCATTCGTAATTCTCCTTACGAAATTAATCATGTCAAAGAGGGGATGCATCGAGTGTATTTTGGCAGTCAAGGTTCTGCTAAATCCTATTTCGGCGATGCGAAATTTGATGCAGCTGGTAAAACAGGTACAGCCCAAGTTGTTTATTATGGACCAAAGAGGGCAGCTTATGGAACACAGACACTTAGTGTTACTCATATTGGATTCGCTCCATATAATAATCCGGAAATTGCCTATGCTGTTGTAGTACCATGGATTACAACAAATGAATCATATACAGCTATTAACAACATTATTGCACGTAAAGCTGTCGAAACGTATTTCTCTTTGCAAAAAGACCATATGCAAAAACAAAAACAGTCGACAAAAGAAAAAATCACAAAACCAAAAAATACTGAGTCAGAAAATGAGTAAACAAAAAGCACAGCTTATAGCTGTGCTTTTTTTACATGCCATTTACATTATCTAAATATTCTATTACATTCCCTTTATACTAGCTTAACAATCTATCGATATAGTAGATAGTGTAAGTAATAACTATTTTCTACGGGAGGCAATACGGATGAAAAAAGCAAAAAACTTAGTGGCAGCAACTATGATTGGATCAGCTCTATTACTGGGAGCCTGCGGTCAAGGAGACGGAAAATCAAAGTCCTCAGAAGCCGAGCAAACAGCCAAAGCCGATGAAGTAGCAGAAAGCAATATTTCGGGTGATGGTTCTTCTACTGTAGCGCCTATTTTAGAAGGAATCGTAGAAGAGTACTCAGCATCGCATCCGAAGACTCAAGTATCAGTCGGCGTGTCTGGAACAGGTGGAGGGTTTGAAAAGTTCATAAATGGTGAAACAGATTTTTCAAATGCTTCTCGACCAGTAAAAGATGAGGAAGCAGCTAAGTTAAAAGAAGCAGGAATCGACTACACAGAAATGAAGATTGCATATGATGGCATTTCGATAGTTGTGAATAAAGATAATGATTGGGTTGAAGATCTTACTGTAGATCAGTTAAAAGAAATCTGGACAGAAAACGGTAAAAATAAAAAATGGTCAGATATCAATCCAAAATGGCCAAAAGAAAAAATTTCATTCTACTCTCCTGGTACAGATTCTGGAACATATGACTACTTTGTAAATGATATTTTAGAAGGAAAAGATCTTGTTAAAAATGCAACATTATCAGAAGACGATAATGTTTTAGTCAAGGGTGTAGAATCCGATAAAAATGGAATTGGCTATTTTGGATTTGCCTATTATCTTGCGAATAAAGACCAATTGAAAGTGGTGAAAATCGGTGGTATTGAACCTACACACGAAACTATCAAATCCGGTACCTATACGCCACTATCCCGCCCATTGTTCGTGTATGTGAAAAATAAATCAGTTAAAGAAAATGCATCTATGTACAATTTTATGAAATACACAATAGAAAATGCAGGCGAAATGGCTGAGGCAGTAGGCTATGTAAAAACGCCAGATGAAGACTATAAAAAAGATTTAGAATCACTGGAAGGTCTAAAATAAGAGTTTAAAAAGGAGCGCTTGAATTGGCTACCAAAAAGCTAGAAGAGAAAACAGTACAGGAGTTGATTGAGCAGTCTCAGAATCAAAGCTCACATTTGACTGAAAAATTAATGCCTAAGCTTTTATTTATAGCAGCATTGGTATCTGTACTGACCACAATAGGCATCATATTGACGTTGGTAGTAGAAACAGGTGAATTTTTCACGAGGGTAAGTGTCTGGGAATATCTTTTTGGAAAGGAATGGTTTCCTTTCTCAAGCACTGACCCTACATACGGAATTTGGCCATTATTAATGGGCACTTTAAAGGTCACGGGAATCGCTATAATCGTAGCGGCTCCTCTGGGCCTTGCGATTGCCATCTATTTAAGCGAATACGCTAGCGACAAAATTCGACAGGTCATTAAACCGATATTAGAAATTTTAGCGGGTATTCCGACGATTGTTTATGGATTCTTTGCACTTACATTCGTCACTCCATTACTCCAACATATCGTACCATCGCTTAAAATATTTAATGCACTTAGTCCGGGAATTGTGATTGGCATAATGATTTTACCTATGATTGCATCTCTTTCAGAAGATGCCATGTCTCAAGTTCCCAATTCACTAAGGGAAGGCGCCTTGGCATTAGGGGCTACAAGACTTGAAGTTGCTTTAAAAGTTGTATTACCTGCAGCATTATCTGGCATACTGTCGTCAGTTGTACTTGCTGTATCTAGAGCCATTGGTGAAACGATGATCGTCTCGCTCGCTGGGGGATCAACACCTAAGTTCGATATGCAAGTTACAGATTCTATTCAAACGATGACAGCATATATCGTGCAGGTAGCAAGTGGCGATGCGGGTTACGGTACGACCATTTATTATTCAATCTATGCGATTGGATTTACGCTATTCTTCTTTACTTTCCTAATGAATATAGCGGCACAGTTTTTATCTAAGCGATTTAGGGAGGGATATTGATGAACCTCATCAACCAGAAAGAAATATTGCATAGAATCCAAAGTAGGGTAAACCTAAATCGATTTGTAAAAGGTATTTTTCTAGTAGCGACATTACTTGTTTTAGCTGTTCTCGCGTTATTATTATTTCGTCTGATTAGCCAAGGAGCGGGACATTTATCACTTGATTTCCTGGGGAATTATTCCTCACGTTTTGCTGCCAAAGCTGGTATCAAAGCTGCTTTGGTTGGTTCCATATTGTTAATGTTAGTGGTTGCTCCAGTGACTCTTATTATAGGCGTAGCTACTGCCATCTACTTAGAGGAATATGCACCAAAGACCAAACTGACAAATCTTATAGTAATTAATATTTCAAATTTAGCAGGAGTTCCTTCTATTATATTTGGACTTCTTGGCTTAACGGTTTTTGTACGGGGACTAATGCTAGGGAAAAGTGTCTTAGCAGCAGGATTAACGATGAGTTTACTGGTACTACCTGTTATTATCGTCTCTTCACAAGAAGCAATCAGAGGTGTACCAAGTGATCTAAGGGAAGCTTCCTATGGAATGGGAGCTGCCAAATGGAAAACAATTTTACATGTTGTGTTACCAGCAGCCATCCCTGGCATTGCCACAGGGTGCATCCTCGCTCTCTCGAGAGCAGTTGGTGAAACGGCTCCGCTTGTTATTTTAGGTATTCCTGTTATCGTTTATTTTCTGCCAACTGGTTTATTGAGTGAATTTACCGCATTGCCTATGCAGATATTCGACTGGGCAAAAAGACCTCAACCTGAATTTCAAACGGTAGCAGCAGCAGGGATTGTTGTACTAATGGTATTTTTACTTCTATTGAATTCACTAGCTGTCTATATCCGTTATAAATATCAAAAACGCTATTAAGGGTGGTAAGCAAATGTTACATGTCCAAGTTAGAGAACCAGAGAAGAGAAAAGTAGAAGGTTCCAAGATTATACAAATAGAAAAGCCGAGAGAAATCTTTCAAACCAACCATTTGAATGTTTGGTACGGAGAACAGCATGCTCTGAAAGACATTAATCTTTCCATTAAAGAAAAAGAAGTGACAGCTATCATCGGACCCTCAGGCTGCGGAAAATCAACTTATCTTAAAACATTGAATCGAATGGTTGAATTAGCTTCAAATGTTCGTATTACAGGCGATATCCTTTATAAAGAGGAAAATATTCTGCACAAAAAATATACAGTAGAACGCTTGAGAACGAAAGTAGGAATGGTATTTCAAAAACCAAATCCATTTCCTAAAACAATTTATGATAATGTAGCGTACGGACCTAGAATTCATGGGATAAAAAATAAAAAAATGCTAGACGAAATCGTTGAAAACAGTCTAAGAAAAGCTGCACTTTGGGATGATGTGAAAGACCGCTTGCAGCATCATGCATATGGTTTGTCAGGAGGACAGCAGCAAAGACTTTGCATTGCAAGATGTCTCGCGATAGAACCTGATGTGATTCTGATGGATGAACCGACTTCTGCGCTTGATCCGATTTCTACTTTAAAAGTAGAAGAATTAATTCAGACATTAAAACAGAACTATTCTATTATTATTGTGACACACAATATGCAGCAAGCAGCACGTATTTCAGATCAGACTGCTTTTTTCTTGCACGGTGAGATGATAGAATGCAGCCAAACCAATAAGTTATTTTCATCTCCTGCTGATAGAAGAACCGGCGACTATATTTCTGGGAGATTCGGATAATGGCTTGCCTACAAAAGAATCGAAAACAAAAAGATGCGGAAGAAGGACTGTGCTCTTATCCGCATCTTTTATTATTTTTTTCGAGTTATGATATTTAATATTTCTTGATTGGACATATCAGAAGTTAGCTTATAGTCACCGATTTGAATATTTTTAGATGCATCTTTATCAGCCATGAACCGTTCAAATGCACGTTCATCTTTAATTATGCCGCCTTTTTTTATAGCTTGGCTAACGTCCTCGCTGTCCATCCCTCGATTGATAACTAATGTATAGGAATGAATTTTTTTTACAGCAGAATCATTTTTCAGCTGATTGTAATCAGTTTGAATTTTTGCCAGTTGTTCTTTGGCTTCAGCAGCTTCTTTTTGTAGTGAGACAAGCTTATCTTTTTGTATTTTCACTATATTTACTTTAGATGAGCTCGCTGCAATCCGGTCATTGCTGGGCTTTTCTGTGAATTCATTGTATAAAAACATGGCACTGCCAGCGATGAATAGTCCAAGGCCAAATGAACGAAGAGTTGATTTTCTCATAAACGTCCACCTCGAGAAGTGATCACTGCATGGACTTGTTCCTGTGTAAGAGAAGAACGCTGGCTAATTTCGGGCACTGTATAGCCTTGTTGATGTAATGCGAGTACCTGGCTAATGAGAATTTGATGGATATTATTTATGTTCGTTTTCTCACGACGTTGGTAAGTATCCTGTTTTATAGTTTTAGTTTTTAGCAGAGGGGAATCCATCATTAACTCCTCTTCTACTGCTTTTATACGATGCTTTAATTGGTTAGTTTCTTGATAAAACTGAAGAGAAAGCTCTTCCACTTCATTTTCTAATTTTTTGGGGTGGTTGCCGATAAAAAAAGATGCAATAAAAACAACTGTTCCTACAATTATGAAGAGTACAGGTAGATTCATTCGTTCACCTTCGACCTTTTTAAATTTGCTCAATTTATTGTAACATATGGACAAGTATTTAGAAATGACAGTAGATTTTTTTGCAATCTGTGATATAATAAGTTAGTCGTATAAATCATGCTCACAAAGTTTTATTCTTTATATAGAGTGGGAGGGATAACAATGCGCGTTAATATTACATTAGCTTGCACTGAATGTGGTGAACGTAACTACATCTCAAAGAAAAACAAACGTAACAATCCAGAACGTCTTGAATTAAAAAAATATTGTTCTCGTGATCACAAAATGACACTTCACCGTGAAACAAAATAATGCTCATTGCCAAAACCTCCAGTGGTTTTGGCATTTTCAATTTTAAAGGGGTGGCGAAATGGATAAAAAAGATCTTCGAAATGCAATGCAACTGCAATTGAAACAACTTGCTGCTGATACATATAAAGAAAAATCCGCCATTATACATAGCAAACTTTTGGATGAATCTGCAATTAAAGATGCGTCTGTTATCGGGATTACTTTATCTAATTTTCCCGAAGTTGATACTTGGCCACTTATTGAGGAGCTATGGGCTAGAGGGAGGTCAGTTG
This sequence comes from Rummeliibacillus sp. TYF-LIM-RU47, assembly GCF_008638315.1. Taxonomy (NCBI): domain Bacteria; kingdom Bacillati; phylum Bacillota; class Bacilli; order Caryophanales; family Caryophanaceae; genus Rummeliibacillus; species Rummeliibacillus sp. TYF-LIM-RU47. The sequence continues at coordinate 1,201,699 of NZ_VVIR01000001.1, forward strand.
CAGTACCTAAATGTCATCCCAAGACAAGAGAGATGACATTTTATGAAATTACATCATTTGATCAAGTTGAAATAGGTTACAGCAGAATTTCAGAACCCATACCAAATCGCACAAAAGTAGTAAAAAAAGAAGAAATTCAATGCTTAATTGTGCCGGGGCTTGCATATGATAAAGATGGTTTTAGACTTGGCTTTGGCGGTGGTTATTATGACCGGTACTTGTCGAATTATAGAGGTTCAACAATTTCTTTAGCATTTCAATTGCAGGTGGTTGAAAAAATCCCGCGAGATGATTATGATTTATCTATTGGAAAAATTATTACAGAACGTGAAATAATTCTCGTGGAGCAGAAATGAAAGGGGGCAATTAACCCTTGGAGACAGTATACGATGTTATGCAGCTTTTAAAACGTTTTGGAACTTTTGTTTATACAAAAAACCGTGTTGGCGATTTGCAGCTGATGGAAATAGATTTAGTAGAGCTCTATAAAGGTGGTTTAATCGAAGCGCAAGATTTTCAATTTGCACGCCATATTTTAAGGACTGAAACGAAAAAACTGGAAAGTCAAAGGTACAGTTAATTTTCGTTTGTAATAAAAGTCCTTTTACAGTTGGGTATTAAATCCAATTTTTGTGAATAAAATTGAAACCTTTTCAGGGTTTAAATCGTTAATTAATGGGTAGTACACAGTATGGGAAATTATTCTGTAACAAAAATGTTGCGTTCCTGTAAAAAAAGGATTAGTATATATTTTGTTTCTTTCAGACTGTGAACAAAAGAATAAGAAAGAAAGTAGGAGGATAATAAGCATGAAACTCAAAAAGCTTCCTAAACATACGATATTAGTGATAGCCATTGTCACTACTTGGATCAAGACCTATATCACATATAAAACGAGCTTTGATATGAAGATTGAAAATGCTATGCAAGAATTAATATTGTTGATTAACCCGCTTGCATTTTTATTATTTATATATGGTATTTCATTGTTCTTCAAGACGGCAAAGGTACGGAATCGATATTTAATTACAATTAGCGCTATTTTATCCATTGTAGTATATGGTAATGTAGCATTCTATCGCTTCTTTAACGACTTTATTACATTGCCAGTTCTATTCCAAACAAATAACTTCGGAGATTTAGGCAATTCAGCAGCTTCTTCAATCTACTGGTATGATATTTTCTTCTTTACAGATGTTATTTTATTAATACTAGCAGTTAAATTGTTGCCAATTGCAAAAGAAGCAACAGTTGTAAGACCAAACTTGCGCAGAACTTACTTTGTTTTGTCTTTTGCGATGCTTTTCTTAAATTTAGGATTAGCAGAAACAGAAAGACCTCAACTATTAACACGTAGTTTTGACCGTGAACTATTAGTTAAAAACATGGGAACATACAACTATCACTTATATGATATTTTTGTGCAATCAAAATCACATGCTCAACGAGCTCTTGCAGACGGCAGTGAGTTGACAGAAGTAACAAATTATGTGAAATCAAATCAAGCTGATAATAATAAGAAAACATTTGGCGTAGCTAAAAAACGTAATGTGATTATTATTTCTCTTGAATCAACTCAAAACTTTGTTATCAATAAGAAAGTGAATGGCCAAGTCATTACACCTTTCCTTAACAAATTATCTAAAGACAAGGATACATTCTACTTCGATAACTTCTATCATCAAACTGGGCTTGGTAAAACATCTGATGCAGAATTTATTGTTGAAAACTCCTTATACGGTACTGGACGTGGCGCAGTCTTCTTTACAAATAGCGGCAATACGTTCAATTCAATGGCAGAACGATTAAATGGGAACGGTTATTATACATCTGTTCTGCATGCTAACAATAAAAGTTTCTGGAACCGTGATATGATGTATCAAGCTTTAAATATTAAACATTTTTATGATGTAGATTCATACAATGTTACAGATGACAATTCAGCTAACTGGGGCTTAAAAGATATTCCATTCATGGATCAATCAGTTAAGATTATGAAAACAATGCCACAACCGTTCTATACACGGATGCTTACATTGTCTAATCACTATCCATTCACTTCAGATGAAGAAGATCAAATGATTGAACCGTATACATCTAGTGACAATACAGTAAACCGTTATTTCCAAACTGTCCGCTATACGGATGAATCTATTAAAGAATTGTTTAAGCAATTGAAAGCATCAGGCCTATATGATAACTCAGTTATTGTTATGTATGGTGACCACTATGGTATTTCTGAAAACCATAATAAAGCGATGGCTCAGTATTTAGGAAAAGATTCAATTACACCGTTTGATTCTGCTCAGCTTCAAAAAGTGCCTTTCTTTATCCATATTCCTCATTCAGGAATTGGTAAACCAATGCACGAGGTAGCTGGTCAATTAGATATTCGTCCAACTGTTTTACACTTACTAGGTGTTGATACATCTAACGATTTACAACTGGGTGCAGATTTATTCTCTAAAGATCACAAAGACTTTGTGACATTCAGAGATGGCCGATTTGTAACAGACAAATTGTTATATGCAGGTGAAGTATGCTATGACAAGAAAACTGGAGAAAAAACAGATGCAGAGAAATGTGATCCTTATATCGAGCAAGCAAACAAAAAACTAGAGTACTCTGATCAGATTATTAATGGAGATTTACTTCGTTTCTATGATTCAAAAACAGGCAAAGCTACTGTTAAGAAAGAAAAAGAATAGAGTGAAAAGCCGTACTGTCTAATGATGACAGTACGGCTTTTAAAATGTTTTTGTCAGCAGATGCAAAAAAAGGCTGTCCTTTAATAGGACAACCTTTTTTTGTTTGTTGATTAATGTAGGCTTGGCGGGAAACCTTGATGTAGGATCGTCATGAAAACGAACCAACCAAAAACAGCAAATGCTGCAAAGTTAAAGATGATGCCAAGAATAGCTTTTTCTTTAATGCTTTGGATTGTGCCAATAAGCCCAAAAATTGCTACTAGGCCAAAAATAACCATTAATAAGTTCAAGTTAGACACTCCTTTCGACATCAGAAAATGAATGTCGCAAACAATATTCCTTCTCTATTGTAAAGCTATTTTTAGTTTTTGTCGAGAACAAAAAGTGACGGATATATGAACAAGCTTAAAGATTTCTAAAGATTAAGGCTTTGGTTCTCGCAAGAAATGATTTATCATGGATATAGAGGTGATTGAAATGTTAAATATACGAACTTATCCGCTTGGCCCCATTCAGGCCAATTGCTATGTTGTAAGCAACAATAATAAAGAATGTTTGGTGATTGATCCAGGAGGAGACGGAGAAGCATTTGTTAGAAAGTTACGATCGTTAGGTCTTAAGCCTAAAGCCATACTCTTAACACATGCCCATTTTGACCATATTGGGGGTGTAGAGGATGTGAGACAAGCTTTCGAAATACCAGTATATTTGCATAAAGCAGAGGCTCATTGGTTACAGGACCCAGCATACAACGGTTCTGGTAGATATGCTGAAATTCCAGATGTGACGGTGAATGCTGCGGACCATTTGATTGATAAGGAGCAAACCTTAGAGCTTTTTGACTTTAAGATGGATATTTTCCATACGCCCGGACATTCGCCTGGCAGTATTTCTTTTTACTTCCCAGAAGATCGGTTTGCGATTGTAGGAGATACTCTATTTGAAGGTAGTATTGGTCGTACAGATTTAGAGGGAGGAAATCAAGAACTATTGCTTAAATCTATCCATGATCATTTATTAAATTTGGATGAGGATACTATTATTTATCCTGGTCATGGTGAACCCACTCGAGTGGATATTGAAACAGAACAGAATCCTTTTTTAAATGGTTTTTAAGTTCTAATGAATTGTATGAATGTTAAAGCTTACTGAGCACCATTCACCATATCTACAGTTTTGTTAAAAAGAAAAGAAGCAATATTTGGCTGAACAAAAGCTAAATATTGTTTCTTTTTTTATATTTTAAAGGATAATCTGTAATCCTTAAATGAAAGATACTTCTTATAATCGTGATTAAAAGGAAAAGACTAGTAGATTATAGAATTAATACTAATAGAGATATTAATAATTCATACGGAGGAGGTAAGCTTATGACATTGACGTTAAGCCAATCATCTATTGAAGAATTAAATAGGATTGCGGAATTCATTGCGAGAATGAATTGTATTCCTGAAAACCACATCGGATATTGCGGAAAAAATGCAGAGGAAATTATGAGTACATGGAAGAAAGATTTTACAGATGTGCCTGCAGAGAATGCATTTATATCAGCTTTAGATGAAAACAATATAATAGGAGTTTGCGGTTTTGATGCAGATTATGAAAGAAAAACTGTGGATATATGGGGACCTTTTATAAAGAATAATGATGCATTAGAGACTTCAAGTATATTACTAGAAGCGCTACTGAAAAAAATTCCTGATCAAATAGATTCTGTTACACTTTTTCCTGACATTCGCAATAGACTAGTAATAGATACAGGGAAGTATTTGGGTTTTAAACCAGTTAGTAAACAAACAATCTTAACTTGTACAAACCAAACTTTAAAGGCAAAAAAGACTCAGTCTGTTAGTAAGTTGCCAGCATCTCACAATGAAGCATTCATTAATCTGCATAATTCAACTTTTCCAAGTTCATATTTATCCGGTGAGGAGATATTGCAAGGATTAAATGATGAAGCGGCAGTTTTCGGAGTAATTGAGGAAGACAATTTGATAGGTTATCTATATGCAGAAGCTAATCCTACATATTGTGAAGGTAGTATTGAATTTTTTGGTGTAGATACCAATGCCCGCGGTAAGGGAATAGGTACAACTCTTTTAACAGGAGGGTTGCAATGGCTGTTTTCGTTTCCCTCTATCAAAGAAATCTCTCTTTGTGTTCGATCAGATAATGAACATGCGATCCACATGTATAAGAAAATCGGATTTCAAGAAGAACATAATCTGATCTTGTTACAAAAAAATAAATAATTTTAGAAAAACAAAAATTCCTAGTTCAAGAAAAGAGCTAATTGAGGTGAAAATATGCATATTTTAAAAGAGAGGGAGAAGTTTAAGCTAATCAAGCCAATAATGAAAGGATGGTCTACCGACAAAAAATACTTTGTTGAAAACGAGCTGAATCAAAACATGTTACTTCGGATTGCAGAAATTTCTCTATATGATGAGAAGGTTAAGGAATTTGAAGCAATGAAACACCTCGCAGAATGTAAAGTTCCCGTGTCAAATCCAATTAAAATAGGAATATGCGACGATGGAAAAAGCGTATATTCCCTTTTTAAATGGTGCGAGGGAGAGGATGCCGAAATAGCGTTAAAAAGTATGACGGAAATAGAGCAATACAGACTTGGTAAGGATGCGGGGCGAATATTGAAGGAGATTCATCGAATACCAGCGCCAGAAAGCCAAGAGGAGTGGAAAGCTCGATTTTCACGTAAAGCTGATAGCAAGATAAAAATGTACCAAGACTGTGGGCTGAAAATAGAAGGCGGGGAAAAGATAATTTCCTATATCCAAAATAACAAACATCTTTTAGAAGGAAGGGCTCAATGTTTTCAACACGGTGATTACCATGTAGGAAATATGATAATTTCATCTAAAGGAGAGCTAAGTATTATTGATTTTAATCGCTATGATTATGGTGATCCTTGGGAAGAGTTTAACCGGATTGTATGGAGTGCTACGATTAGTCCTCACTTTGCAACAGGACAGCTTAATGGCTATTTCAACGGAAGGCCGCCAATAGACTTTTTCAAACTCTTGGTTTTTTATATTTGTAGTAACATGCTTTCATCCATTCCATGGGCTATCCCATTTGGAGAAGACCAAGTAACCATTATGAAAAACCAAGCAAAAGATGTGCTTACTTGGTTCAACGGAATGGATGACCCTATTCCAACCTGGTATTTAGAAGATTATTATATATAAATAACTGAATAGCCAAAAAGTATGTCTTATAAAAAGCAAAAGAGCTATCAATATTAGTAAGATCTAATATCAATAGCTCTTTATTACATATTGTCTGTTTCTTATTCCATGCCAGGAACGTGAATGAATGTAGTCCAATAAGTAAATCCAGCAAAGAATACAGTTAAATATGCTCCGAAAATGTACATATACATGCGTTCTGTAAGGTTTAAGAAGCCTAATAGAAGGAAAAACCCTGTGTTAGCTACGAATAATAGCGAAACCTCTTTCATACCACCTAAATAAAACATAACTGCGAAAATACCTGTCCAGAAGCCAAGCACCTTATACATATTATCCATGTACGATTCCCTCCTTTTCGACGACACAATAATCTCATACTCATTATAAATGATTGAATTTTGCCTGTAAACTGCAAGATGTAAAGACTTTGTGACAATGAAGTGTAAATTCCATTAACATTACGAAAAATTATATATTTATTTGATAAGTACAGTATTCACAGTTTTGCATCATACTTTCTACTTGCACAAAATCGCTTACATTAAACAATGCATCAAATTGGCCTTTCAAATAAGATTCATGTAATGCACAAACAAGTCTTGCATTATGCTTGATTTCAGTGTGGAAAGGGCAGTTATAAATAGCAAAAGACAGGGTTTTCCCAGCAGGGGTTTCTTTGATCATTGGGATATATCCAATTAATGCAGCTGTATCAGTTAAAATTTCCAGCTTGTCTTCAAAAGTTAAGTGAGTTATTTCTTTTCGCTGTTTTTGAATGGTTGCTTCAATCTCATTTCGTCCTTTTTTATAACAAATCTTTTGGCCAACTATATAAGCTTCCTCGCCGAATTCTCCTAAAATGTCGATTGCCCAATCTAGCAGCTCTTCATTATTTCGCTTTGGGAAAGATAACGAAATACCTTCTTCTAAAGCTTTATAACGCCGTCCTGGACGTCCGCCCTTTCCTGTTTTTTCATACTCTGCGCTAATAACATCTATCTCTGTTAGTTTCGTTAAATGGAGTCGCGCAACATTTGGATGAATATGAAAGTGGTCGGCAATCTCTTGCACGGAGAAAGGCTTCTTCTCTTGCAACATATACTGATAAATTGAAAAACGAGTTTCATCTGATAAAGTGCTAGTCACTTTCAGTGGATTATGATTAATCAAAAACAGCCACCTCCTATAAGAATACTACCATTATAAAGCAATTATGGAATAGTGACAGTAGATTTCGCGAGATTTATTGAAACACTTATGGAGATACTTGTTCTATACAGCGAGTTAAATATTTCATGCTGATAGAAAGAGAGAATTATATCGAAAAATTCAGAAATATAGCATTCCAAATCTAATAGATTACTTGTATAATAGTGTTAACAGGTAAAGAGCGGTCCTTGCTTGTTGGTTGAAGAGGAGGTAAAATGCTTTTTTCTGATACAGAAACTGTTGTTGAACAGAAGACAATGCAATTATTAAAAAAGGCGATGGAATTTAATGCTACAGATTTACATCTATTGCCTACAACTGATCGCTATGAAATTTATTTCCGCAAATATGGAAAACTTGTCCCTATAAGCGGGCTCCCCCTAGATATAGGAGATCGTTTGATCTCTTACTTAAAATTTTTATCCTCATTAGATATTAGTGAAAAACGCAAACCCCAAAGCGGCTCATTCGAGCATATTTTCAATGACCAAAATGTTTCTTTTCGTGTATCAACGCTTCCTTCCGTATTTATGAGAGAAAGCCTCGTCATACGTTTAATGCTTCAAAATCGAACAGTACCAATTACTGAATTAAGCATGTTCTGTGAATCGGCCAAAGACTTAATACGACTGGTAGAACAGCCACAAGGTATCTTGCTGATGACTGGACCAACTGGAAGCGGAAAATCGACAACACTCTATTCTTTAATCAATCATCTTTCAACTATGCATCAAAAACATATTATTTCACTTGAAGATCCCGTTGAAAACAACCAGTCTCATCTTTTGCAGATACAGGTGAATGAACGAGCAGGGGTCACATATTCTGTCGGCTTAAAAGCTATTTTGCGCCATTCTCCAGATGTTATATATACAAAAATGTTCGAAATACTGTAAAATGTTACTAAGGCTAATAATTTAATATGTTCATTTGAACATAGGGGGAGATTTTGTTTGAAAAACAAATTTTGTGTGATTCAAAGAAAAGTTGACTTGCCTAATGGAAAAAGAGTCATAAAAACTTTTATGGCAATTAAATTTTCAGATACAGATATATTATTTCCACATCCAGTAACTAAATTTATTTCTCAGAAATATGAAAAAAGAAATTTATCATTAAACACAATAAAATCTTATTCAGAAGATCTTAAGGGTTTTTTAAATCATCTTATAGACTTCGAAGAAAATATCGGTTTAACTAGCCTAAAAGTGAATCATGCTATAAAATATTTGAATTTTTTGAATGAGAGAATTAGCAAGGGTCAGCTTAAAAAAAGCTCTTATAAAAGAAAAGAAATCGTTTTAGAAGAGTTTTATTTGTGGCTGTCTGAGAGCAATTATATAAGTGATCAAATTGAAACTAATATATATAAAAATATTTTTAATGGTGATAGCTTCCTCAAAGTAAAAAAGAGTATATTCAGTCATCCGAAGTATTCGTTAATTACTGCAAATGAAGTTAAGAATGAAAAATTTTTAGATAGTGAAGTAGTTCATGACTTTCCAAAGAATAGAATAGAGTACATACATACTTTTTTGGAATTTACTTTATCTTTGACACCCGAAATAGCATTTGGTGTGGCATTACAGTTTTTAGGTGGATTAAGGAAAGGGGAAGTTGTAAATCTAACCATAAATGCTTTTCCTAAGGAAATTCATAAAAGTGATCCGTATTTTATAATTAAAATAAAAGATAGGTATGAGGAAATTTTTGGAGATAGAAAAAGAAGTTATGTACATGAACAAGTGAAAGTTTCAAGAGATCAATTGATATTAAACTTAGGGATTGTCTATGAAATATATGAACTCCATATGAAAAGAAGAGCGTCCTTTAACCCAGAAAGTCAGGCAATGTTTACCTCTAATCATTCCCAGATTCCAATTAGTGGTCAAATGTATACCAAAAAGTTCAACTACGTAAAGAAAGTTTTTTTAGACTATCTATTGATAAAGGATAGATATGTATATGAATATTTAAGACAGCATGAATGGAGCTCCCATTTCGGTAGAGGCGTATTTACTAACTTTTTAATACAGGATTTAGGCTGGGGAGCAGAAGAAGTAAGATTGATGCGTGGAGATAAAAATTTAACATCTACTCAAGCTTACATAGACAAAATAATGCTGATAAACAATGCTAAAAAGGTTTTAGATATAATACCAAAAATAATGGAGCAAGAAGATATAGCTAGGATTAGCAGTATTGGAGAAATTGTTAAGAAGATTAGAGGTGATTAAATGAGTGAATATATAGCATTTAATAAAGTGAAGCAATTATTTGAATATGGTTGTAAAAGTAAAAATTTTGTTAATAACTTAGTAGACATTGGAATTGTAAGGAAGAAAATTTCAGAAGGAAATATTTCTTATAATAAAGAGGATCTAGAAAGCTATGTTTATAGTGTTGAATCAACTATAAATAATTGTATAAGTTTACCCCAATTATCATTTTATATTAGTGGTGTGAGTTCTAACAAAAATAATAAAAAGAAAGTTTATGAATTTGCAAGAAAGGTTGGATTAGAAGAGGTTAGATTACCTCTGAAAATTGCGAAAGAAAATCATGTCTATTTCAAATTGGATTCAATTGATCAATTTAAAGACGAATATGTCTCTATCGAAGAAGCATTTCACATTAATGCCATGTATTCGGATATTGGAACATTCATCAAAAGGCTGAAAACAAAAAATATTGAGTTATATGAAATGATAAAGTATAACAAAGCAACTTTTGTTAAGAGATCAGAATTAAGTAAGATAAATTCTATCGACGATGTTGTAACTTTCCAACAAGCGATGAAACAATCAGGTTTAAATAAAAATTCTTTCAATGAGGTTTTAAAAGAATATAAATATGAAGTAATTAGGGGGAGAGAAAGAAAAACTTATTTAAACAAAAAAGATGTAGAAAACCTACTGAGAAAACAAAAAGAAATGTTAGATTATTTTGAATCTAATCACTACGATTTGAATACTATTAAATGTTTAGTTAGAGAGGAAGGTTTAGTTAAAGAAAAAGGTGAATTGTTAGCATCTTTTTCTAAAATAGAAATTCCAAATTTAATACGAATATCAAAATATAAAAATAAGGCTATTGTATATAGTAAAAAACAATTTGATGAGTATCTGAATAATTTAAAGTTAAATAACCTGTCTAAGGAAATATTATTAAACATGGAGTTAGATTCTATGCAAACATATTTTGATTTGCTTAGAGTTAATGGAATTATAACAGACAATTTAACAAATTTAACATGGCAAGAATGGTTTAAATGTGTTGAAGCAGAACTGAAATTTCTGGTTAAAATAAAACCACAAACTAGAAATTTAATAGTACAGTTAAAAAATGCAACATTTGTTCTTTACCAATTTATATCAAATAATGAAGTATATGATTTTAAAAATGGAGAAATTAAATTAGGTTTATTTAGCTTAGAAATTCCTCTTGTATATAGAATATTGTTTAGAAAGTTTTTAAATTCATTTAATTTAATATTAATTGATAAAGGAATTAAACCTATTCAGACCTCGAATTTAATTGTAAATGAAGCATCTTCTTTTATAGAGAAAAAAATATATTCTTACGATAATTATCAATATATTTATAACGAAATTAAAGATTACCAAAAACATTTAGATTATATTATAGAGAATGACATATTGAACAAGAAAGATACTAAATATATAGAGTTTTGGATATATTGCTTGCTGCATATATTCACAGGTATAAGAAGTGAAAATGCAACTCGTTACAAAGCGTATATACCTGATTTACTAAATAGATTTGGTATAAATAATATACACGATTTAAATGACCAATTTATTACAGACAAGAGATTAGATGAAATTATTTTTTATGTCTCTAATATTTCATATGTGCATACAAAGAATGGTGAAAAAGCGCTTATTTACTGTCCGCAAAAATTAAAAAGACCTTTTATTTATGCCTTATTATGCTATCAATTAAAGATGTTGAATGGTGTACTTCTTGAAGAGGAGGAAATATACCTTAAGGCAAACAGATTTCCCAAAAACCTTTTAGAGGAATTTTTTGGAAAAGAAGTGGAATTTAAATCCAAAAAAATGACCAAAACGTTAATGACTCTGGTGGATTACTTAGAAACAGAGATATTTAATAATATACAAGGTCAAACAGCTGCAATATTGCGTGGACATAAAAGGAAAAGTACAAGCACAATAAAATATATCGCTGTAACTCAAGAAAGACTAGATAATACAATGCAAGAGATTTATGACACAGGTTTTTTTGGCTATTTATATGAAAATTTGCTTGAATTTTCGAAAGGAAATTTCAAGACGCTACAAAAGGTTAAAAAGTTTGAAATAATTAATGGCTTGAAAAGTATCTTTGGAGATACTTTAGAAATATCTCAAATAGTTGAAGATATAGTTAAAATGTCTGAATTGGACCATGAAGTTATAAATAATTACTTCGATACGAATGAAAATGAGAAAATAATGAATGATATTAGAGGGGTAGTTAGTAGGAATAATATTAGTAAAAGCAAAAATGTTAGTTGCCTGTTTAATGAATGTATTGATGATTATAGGGAATGTAGTAATTGTGTCTTTCATATACCTCATTTTTATTCAATAAACGTTCTTATTAAACGTTTTATGAGAAATATTAAAGAATATGAAATTATCCAATTTAAAGAAGTAGAGAGTGGTCAAAAACTAAAGCAATATAAGCAAATAATAAGAGATTTAAATGAGCTACTGATGTTTACAAAAAAATATGGTAAAGAATCAATTGAATTTTTAATGCAAAAGGATTATTCAGATTTAAAAGATCAAATGATTAAATTAAATAAACCTAGTAAATAAAGGAGGAGGAGATTTGGAGGCAGAGCTGTTAAATATCTTCTCAACAAATGAATATGATGATTATTCTTTAGAACGTACTCTTAACAAATTAAAAGAAATAGAGTCGGGGTCAAAATACAATATGTGCAAATTTGAAGAAGACTACTGGGAGATATTTTGTTCTCAGAATAATAAAATTGTAAAATTTGACTTCACTCTTATTAAGGAAGAATTTAACAAACTAATAATTTTTAATTCAGAATGTAATTTAAAAGTATTTATTAAATGTTGGATTGTTAGTAATTATGATGAGTATAGTCTAGCGACAATCAATAATTCATTTAAAAGGTTATCAATATTTTTTAATCAATGTGTAACATTAAAAGCAGTAGATGAAGAAGTGTTAAATGATTTATTAGATGAGTATTCATACTATATGAAAATGAATCTAACAGCCGCAATCTTAAACTTTAGTTTCTATATTGAAGATTTATTAATAGTGGAGGTTATTTCATTTTTTTCGAAATTAGATATAAAAACAATAAATAGAGCCAGACTTCTACCAAGTACAAAATTTTTATTGGTATTTCATAATAAAATATATGAATTTGAAAAATCATTAAAGAAGAAATCTGCTAGAGTACAAATATTGCATTACCTGATAAAAATTTGGTGGGAATTATCAATATTTGTTCCAATTAGACCTATAGAGGTTTCGAGACTGGAGTATAAAAATATATCTAAAGAGAATGATAAATTTTATCTTAAGATAAAAAGAAACAAATTAACTAAAAAGAGACCTAAAACCACGAAAGTTATAATTCCTCCAAATTTGTATAAATTAATAAGAAAATATTATAGAGATTCTAGGGAATATGGTAAGTCTAAGACATTATTTAACTATAAAGCGCTTCCTATTATAGGGAAAAAACCTCAAAGATTAACTGAATATTTTAATAGTAATAATATGGAATATGCACTTAAAAAATATTTATCGTTAGTGTTTGAAGATGAAGAAAAGGACCTTTATAAAAAAGACCTCAAATTATTTACTCCAATCGTAACAAGACACTTGGCTATTATAAATTTAATAAGACAAGGTTACAATTCATATGAGATTGCAGAATTAGCGGGACATACAACTTTACTTACTCAAAGTCATTATACAAATCATATTAAGAATCTGATAGATGTCGATATGATAAGCATTTTTAACTCATTTAAGTATGGAGCGAATGGAAATGTTCAAAATTTAACAAGGGTATATAGTGAACATATGGTTGAAACAATTGATCCTATAATTAAGCACGACCTTAAAATTGGTTACTGTGTAGAACCTAATATGAATTGTCCTGTTGATGAGTGTTTTGACTGTAAATATTGGAAGTTGTCTAGCGATGATTTACAGATATATAGTGATGAATTAGCAAAACATAAAAATAAAAAAACAGAACAGATTAAAGAAGTTTTACTAGAAGTGATTTCTCTTTTTGTTCAAATTCAAAATTACAAGTCAGATATCTATATCGAAAAATCTGTTGATGATAATTTAAAGAGACAAGCAAAACGATTACAAATGTTAGTTTTACAATATAAAGATTTCAATAAAATTTTTAAAATTGAGGGGGAAATCAATGGGGAGGAGTAAAATAAAATTGGATGTTATAGAAGTTGAATCTTTACTTGATAATTATGTTAAAGAATATGGAATAACATCTAAATTGGCATATAAGGATGTTCATCAGTATTTTAATGGCCTTATTGAAAAAGGGGAATTTGAATATTCTGGAGAAAAATTAAATATTTCTTATTGGAGAATACCAGAACGCCAAGGAAGAGAAATAATTGATAATTACAATGAGAAAAAATTTAACATTCAATCTGCAAATATAGACTTCATTCAAGCGTTAGAAGCTCTTAAGGATATTAATGGTGATAATAAGTATAGGGAAAAGATAATTAAAGAACTTATAAAAAGGTACTTGAATATTCAGAGCAAGCAAAAGTTACTTGAAGATAAAGTTTCAATGTTAGAAGATAAATTAGAAAAAGAAAACAAGAGGAATTTCCATTTAGAGAATATTCTTTTTGCATTTAGTCAAACCAATAGTAAAAATAGAACCAAGCACTTACTACAGATGCAAAATGAATTCATCTCAAATTTAGAAGATAATCTAATTGATGATTTTAACTATAATATAAATAAAGTAACAAAACCTAATGATGAAATTGTTAGTATTTTTGATGATTTTGAAAATTAGTTTTTACGATTTATGAAAAATAAAGATAGTTCGAAAATTGAAGAAAGTGCAATTTATTAATATTGTCCTAACATATCGGAAAAAATATAGTTAAAAATATCTATTATAATCTATAAAACTATGGTAAGATGTTAAATGCAGGTTAGAAGACTTCAAAATTTGAGTTTTAACAGCAGGATGCAAAGGAAAAATCCCTTTGCTTTTTTTTATTAATGATTTTCAGGATTTATTAGTGAAATGAAACGATTAAGATATATTGCTTAGAGGTGAATACTGTGACCGTAAGTGAATTTATTAACATTAGATTTGATGTTTAAGGAAAATTTAGCCGAAGATTATTTGAATGTTGATTCTATTAAGACTAAGGAGTTAGAAACTTTAAGTAGTTTTGTGGGGGAAATACGAAAAAAATATAGCAAAATTAACATCTTTAATGATTATTTATATGATTATAGTATACCTCAAATATCAAAACAATTTGATATTTTAAAAGTTGCCAGCGATTATATTATTAATATTGAGTTAAAAGAAACTAGTACATATGAAAAAATTAAAAAGCAACTTAAAGAGAATAGTTATTATCTAAGAAGTACAGGGAGAGAAGTTTGGACTTTCACTTACGAGAAATCCAGTAATTCTATATATCAATACATAGCCGAAGAAGACCGTTTAGATTTAATAACAGACTTTGAAAGTTTTGTCAATTGGTTAGAAGGAAAACAGGTAAGCTATTTAGATGATGAGGATATAAATGGAATTTTTAATCCTAAACAGTATCTGGTTTCAGTATTTAATGATACAGAAAAGTTTATTAGAAACGAGTATTTTTTAAATGATTTACAGCAAAGGTTTAAAAAAGAATTTGAAGATAGCGGTAAATTATTTCACGCTATTAAAGGAGAAGCAGGCACAGGAAAAACGCTATTATTATACGATATAGCTAAAGATTATAAAAACAGAGGAGAATCATTCTCAATTATTCATTGTGCTAACTTAAACATTGGTCATCATAAATTAAAACAAAAAGGATGGCTTATTACTCCTATAAAAAATTATCTAGAATGTTTAACAACAGAGTATAAAGCCATTTTTATTGATGAGGCACAAAGACTTAAAACTTTTCAACTTCAAAATATAATAAATTATGCTAGAAAAAATAAGATAAAAATATATTTTTCTTATGACCCAGCACAATATTTACACTACAATGAAAAAACAAGTGATATAGCAAATAAAATACTTGATTTAAAATCCGAAGTTATAAATAAAGTTCTTACAGGCAAAATAAGAAATAATAAAGAAATTAGTCTCTTTATTAAGAAGCTATTTGATAATCAACACAACCACACGTCTAATTTTCAATTCAGAAATTTTATTGAAGTTATATATTTTGATCAAATCAAAACAGCAAATGATTATATAATAGAGTTGATAGATTCTTCAAAAGGAGAGGCTACAATTTTAGGTTTTACACATGATCGTATAAAGGCTAGGGAATATGAGCGTTATAATTATGTCCATTCAAAATTAAACGCCCATGAGGCTATTGGTCAAGAATTTAATCATGTTGTTTTGACATTAGGAGATTTTTTAAATTACGATGTTGAGGGGAAACTGTGTGCAACTTGCAGTTCGTTTTACGATGTTGAACGAATGTTTTATCAATTGGCGACGAGAACGAAAGAAAAACTTACTCTCATTATCGTTAATAATAGAGTCTTAGCGCTACGGGCATTAAATGTATTAAATCAGTAATTAATTTTTTAATGTCACCTAAAGTAATTAGTCTTTTATTATTTACAGGCGAGATATTATAAATACTCCTACAACTAGTGCCAATCTAGCCCTTGATTCAATACCGAAGTCACTCTGCTCTTTAGGGCAGGGTTTTTTATTTGGCATAAATAGTGAGTAACACATTATTAACTTCTTGCATATATTTTAAAATAAGCGTATGCTTATATAAGAGAATAATTATATAAAGGAGTGATAAGATGATTCAGCAATCAATAATGGAAAAGCAACTAAAAGCAGTTAGTGATGCTAACCGATTAAAATTATTAGCCAGTTTAAAAAATGGCGAGGTTTGTGTATGTGATTTAGTGGACATATTACAAGTTTCCCAACCAGCTGTCAGCCAACAATTACGCAAATTAAAAGAGGCTGATATTATCTTAGAAAGAAAAAAAGGGACTTGGAAGCATTACAGGTTAAATGAAGTTCAAGCTCCTTATATTAAGGCTATTATCGATGAATTAGAGCCTATCTCATTGAACAATTGTGCATGTACTCTTGAAGAAGGTGAGGCTTAAAATGGAAAAACCTTTAACAAAACAGTTATCTTTTTTAGATCGTTATTTAACGTTATGGATATTCATTGCAATGGGGTTAGGTATAGTATTAAGCATTATTGTTCCAAATTTTAAGGATACATTAGATAAACTATCTGTCGGTACCACATCGATTCCTATAGCGGTAGGTCTTATTGTTATGCTTTACCCTCCACTTGCTAAAGTGAAATATGAAGAAATGTGGCGAGTATT
Source organism: Rummeliibacillus sp. TYF-LIM-RU47 (assembly GCF_008638315.1). Lineage (NCBI taxonomy): Bacteria > Bacillati > Bacillota > Bacilli > Caryophanales > Caryophanaceae > Rummeliibacillus > Rummeliibacillus sp. TYF-LIM-RU47. The sequence goes on from NZ_VVIR01000001.1 coordinate 1,218,458, forward strand.
TAAGGATTGGAAGGTACTATTACTTTCTTTAATACAAAACTGGCTTTTAGGACCATTTTTAATGTTTTTCCTAGCAATCATCTTCTTACATGATTATCCAGAATATATGGCCGGTCTTATCCTGATTGGGATAGCACGATGTATTGCGATGGTTATTGTGTGGAATGATTTAGCACGAGGCGATAGTGAATATGTAGCTGGTTTAGTTGCATTTAACTCTGTATTCCAGATTTTATTTTATTCAACTTTTGCTTATTTCTTCTTGGATGTAATGCCTGGTTGGTTCGGTATGGAAAACTTATCTGTTTCAATTTCTATGTGGGAAATTACAAAAAGTGTTCTGATTTATTTAGGAATTCCATTTGCTGCAGGCATTTTAACACGAGTTATCGGCATTAAACTAAAGGGGAAAGATTGGTACCAAGAAAAGTTCATCCCTAAAATCTCGCCCCTTACTTTAATTGCTTTGCTATTTACAATCGTAATGATGTTCTCATTAAAAGGAGATAAAATTGTTGCTTTACCATTAGATGTAATACGCATTGCTATTCCTTTATTAATTTACTTCTTAATTATGTTTATTGTGTCGTTCTTTGCATCTAAGAAAGCTGGAGCAAGTTACCCAGTGACTGCAGCGCTCTCATTTACAGCTGCGAGTAACAACTTTGAATTAGCAATAGCGGTGGCGGTAGCTGTATTTGGAATTAATAGTGGCGAAGCATTTGCTGCGGTTATTGGCCCCTTAGTTGAAGTACCGGTTCTAATAGCCCTTGTAGGTGTGGCTTTAAAATGGCAGAAAAAGTACTTTAAAATCAAATTATAGTGGAGTATACAAATGAAAAAACTTTATTTTTTATGCACAGGTAATTCTTGCCGTAGTCAAATAGCTGAAGGATTTGGAAAAAAGTATTTAGGCACTGAATGGGAAGTACGCAGTGCTGGTATTGAAGCTCATGGATTAAATCCTAATGCAGTTAAAGTTATGGCAGAAATCGGTATAGATATTTCTAAACAACAATCCGAAATAATTGACCTTGAATATCTAAACCATTCAGATTTAGTTGTTACTTTATGTGGAGATGCTGAAGATAAGTGTCCTATGACGCCTCCACAAGTTAAACGGGAACATTGGGGTTTTAAGGACCCTGCAAAAGCAACAGGGTCAGAAGATGAAATATGGAAAGTATTTCAGGAAGTAAGAGATGATATTGGTAAGCGTATAGAAGACTTTGCGAAACAAATGCCTAGATAGAAATTCTAGGCTTTGTTTTAAAGATATATATAAGAGTTTACTTATGTAGGGAGAGATAATAATGGAGAAAATTGAAATTTATGATCCAGCTATGTGTTGTGAAAGTGGAATATGTGGACCATCTATCGACCCAGAATTATTACGTGTGTCATTTATTGTGAAAAATCTACAGAACAAAAATTATCCGATTGAGCGTCATAACTTATCAAGTGATCCACAAGCATTTGTAGACAATATACACGTAAATGAGATCCTTAATTCTTTGGGAGTAAATAAGTTACCTTATGTATTTTTAAATGGTGAGCTAATGATGACTAACCGCTATCCAACAAATGAAGAGTTTGCAGATTGGACTGGGGAAGTTATCGGAGAACTGACTAAAAAACCGAAAGTACGTTTATCTTTAAATACAAAAGGCGGCGGTCTGTAATGGAACGCTTTACAAAACAACACTTCCCTAACACGAAATATCTCTTTTTTACTGGTAAAGGAGGGGTTGGAAAGACTTCTGTTGCAAGTAGCTTGGCATATTCCATTGCTAGTGATAATAAGCGTGTTTTATTAATTAGTACTGACCCAGCTAGTAATTTACAAGATATTTTTAATCAGTCTTTAACAAATGAACCATCCTTGATTCAAGGAACAACTTCGTTATATGCACTAAATTTAGATCCTGTGCAAGCTGCAAATGATTATAAAGAACAAGTAATCGCTCCATATAGAGATAAGTTACCTGATGTAGCCATTCAATCTATGGAAGAGCAAATGTCTGGAGCCTGTACAGTTGAAATCGCAGCTTTTAATCAATTCTCAGCATTATTAACTGACCAAAAGGTTCATGAGGAATTTGACATCATTATTTTTGATACAGCTCCTACAGGTCACACGTTACGTTTACTGCAACTCCCAATGGCTTGGAGTGGTTTTTTAACAGATAATTCATCCGGAGCATCTTGTCTAGGACCTTTAGCTGGGTTAGAAGGTAAAAAACAAATGTACAAAAACGCAGTTGATGTTTTATCAAATGCTAAACAAACTACATTGATGTTAGTTACACGCCCTGATATTAACCCATTAAGAGAGGCGGCAAGAGCTTCACAAGAACTTTCTGAAATAGGAATTGATAATCAACAGCTAATAATTAATGGAGTACTAGAAGCTTTAGATTCAGAAGATGTTTATGCTAGTGCTTTCTATAAACGACAGTCTTCAGCTATGGATAAAATGCCGGAGGAGTTAATTGAATTACCTACGTACACCTTGCCACTCGCTCCATATACAATTACATCGTTAGAACGAATGGATGCATGGTTTAATAATACATCTATCAATGAGTTCTCTTCAGAGAATGTAAGTGAGGATTATCCATTTACTGCGTCTTCCATTCATAAGTTAATTGAGGAGTTAATAGAGAATCCTAAACGTGTTATTTTTACGATGGGGAAAGGCGGCGTTGGAAAAACTACAGTAGCAACACTTATTGCTTTAGGTCTAGCCGAAAAAGGTAAACATGTACATTTAACAACAACTGACCCCGCAGCGCACATTAAATGGATACTCGGTGATAATAAATCAGAATCATTATCCATTAGTAATATTAATCCAGAAACAGTTCTGGAGGAATATAAGAAAGAAGTATTACTAAAAGCAAGTGAATCAATGGATGAAGACGGTCTTGCATTTGTACGCGAAGATTTAGAATCTCCTTGTACTGAGGAGATAGCTGTATTTAGAGCGTTTGCAGAAGTCATTGAATCACATCCAAATGAAATAATCGTTATCGATACAGCACCGACTGGTCACACTCTGTTGTTACTTGATTCTACAGAAAGCTATCATAAGGAAATAAGTCGTTCTTCTGGCGATATACCGATTGCTATACAACATTTATTGCCTACATTAAGAGATCTAGCTAAAACATCGGTCTTAATTACAACATTACCCGAAGCAACACCTGTTTATGAAGCTGAGCGTTTACAAAATGATCTTAAAAGAGCTGGGTTGCATATTTCCCATTGGATTGTGAATCAATCATTTCACAATATAAAAACAGAACATCCTTTATTATCCCAAAAAGCTAAACATGAATCTAAATGGTTAGAGAAAGTTAATTCTTTATCGAATAAAAAAACTGTCTTAATTCCTTGGAGTCTAGAAGAACCAACAGGATTAGATGGATTACACAGTTTATTGGAGGAAAAATAAGATGAATATGACTGAAAAGGCAAAAGAATATATCTTAAATGCATTGAAAGAAAGTAATGTAGACACACTTCGTTTTTATGGAATTGCAGGATGTTGTGGAATGAATCTAGCGGTTGGTCTGGAGCCAGCTAAAGAGGGCGATCAAATAGAAATAGCAAACGATGTGAAAATTGCTATCATGCCAGAAATGGCTAAAGAGTTACAAGGTGTCACTATTAATATTGAAGAACAAAATGGGGAAGTTGGCTTGGTATTAGATGGGTATACACCAGGTTGTGGCTGTTAGGATTTTATTATGACTGTTAATCACTCAAGCACATTATCTGTAGATTATTTTATTAGTTATTTGGAACTTGTGATGAGCGCAAAACAAATCTCCTTAAAAGAAGCAAGTCAATATATGAATGAGCATTTTTTTAAAGGAATCCCTAATTTGTATGGGGAGAATACTGCATTACAATTTAAGAAAGCAATAGAACATATAGAAAAGAAGGGGTAAAAAATGAAAGAAATAAAACTATTTACTTCAAGTCAATCAGCCTGCTGTGGTGAGGAAGTTACTAATAATTCTTGCTGTACATCCGAAACAATAAATGAAACATCGTGCTGTTCTGTACCTGAAACAAAGGTAGTAGAAGCATCAAGCCAAATACAATTTAATTTAGATTTACCAGTAGCAATTATTGGTGCAGGGCCTGTTGGTCTTGCAGCAGCAGCGAATTTAGCATTACAAAAAGTACCTTTTATTGTTTTGGAGTCGGGGCAGAATGTAGCTCATAACATTCGAAAATGGCAACATGTTCATTTGTTTAGTCCATGGCAATACAATATTGATAAGGTTGCGCGCAAATTGCTAGAAGAAACAGACTGGAAATCACCTCAAGATGACATTTTACCAACTGGAAAAGAATTAATAGAACAATATTTGGAACCATTAAGTGAACTACCTGTGTTAAAAAAATCGATTCACTATAATTCAAAGGTTGTTTCTATTTCTCGGAAAGAAAATGACAAAATGAAAACCATAAATCGTGAAAAACAACCATTTGAGATTTATGTAGAATCCAATCGTGGATTGGAAATTTTAGAAGCCCGCGCTATTATTGATGCGACTGGGACATGGGGAAATCCAAATCCAGCTACTTCTAATGGCGTTTGGCTTTCTTCTGAAAGGGATTGCCAAGAACATATTGAATATGGAATCCCAAATATTAGCCAGAATACGACTCGCTATGCCAATAAAACGATTGCAGTAATTGGCGGAGGACATTCTGCTATTAATACATTGCTTGAATTAGCGGATCTTCAAATTAAATACCCACGAACAAAACTAATTTGGATATTACGCAAAAAGCATGTATCGGATGCGTTTGGTGGAGAAGAAAACGATGCTTTAGAGGCACGAGGAGCGTTGGGAACGAAAATTCATTCTTTAGTTGATGCAGGAAAAGTGGAAGTGTATACACCATTCTACACAATGCAAGTTAAATCAATGGACGGACAATTAGAGCTTATGGGTCGCTATAATGATAAAGTGGTATCCATTACAGAAATTAATGAGTTAATTGTTAATGCAGGAAACCGTCCAGATTTTTCAATTGAACAAGAGCTTCGGTTATCTATCGACCCAGCAACAGAAAGTGTAGAAGCACTTGCACCGCTAATCGATCCAAATCTTCATAGTTGTGGTACAGTTCGCCCTCATGGAGAGGCTATTCTTCGACAACCAGAGCAAGGGCTTTATATTGTTGGAATGAAGAGTTATGGACGTGCGCCAACGTTCTTAATGGCAACTGGTTATGAACAAGTACGTTCCATTACAGCCTATTTAGCAGGAGATGTAGAGGCTTCAAAGCGTGTTGAGCTTGATTTACCAGAAACAGGAGTTTGTAGTATAAATCTAAATAATAATGAATCTTCTTGTTGTTAATTGATTAAACAAGTAAAAGAAAAATCTACAAGAAAGAAACCATTGTAATTAATGGTTTCTTTTCTTAAATAAAATTAAATGCTGTTATACATAACATTTTAGTTTTTGGGAGGATACTTTATGACGGATAATATTGTAATTAGAAAGATGTTAGATACAGACTGGCCAGCAGTGAAAAACATTTATTTAGAGGGTATTGCGACAGGAAATGCTACTTTTCAAACTGATGCTCCATCATTTGAAGAATGGACAACTTCCCATCATGCTGCATGTAGACTTGTTGCAGTAAAAGAAGGATTAGTTGTTGGATGGATCGCAATTAGTTCAGTATCTAACCGGATTGTATATAAAGGAGTAGGAGAAGTAAGTATCTATGTATCAACGAAGTCAAAAAATGGAGGAATAGGAACGGAATTATTCACCAAATTAATCGAAGTAAGTGAAAAAGAAGGTTTTTGGACATTACAGTCTTCAATATTTAAAGAGAATACTGCAAGTTTAAATCTACACAAGAAAATGGGATTCCGTGAAGTGGGTTACCGAGAAAAAATAGCAAAGCATCACGGTATCTGGAGAGATGTTTTATTATTAGAGCGTAGAAATAAAAAGGTTAATTAATTATTATTCAGCCTATAAACAAAATTATAGGCTGAAATCTGTTGTGAAAAGTCTATTTTTAGTCTATATAAGTTTGAAATTTCACTCTTTTATTTCATAATATCCGGAGAGTCATATGCTTTATTAAATTCTATTTCTGCTCCCATATTCTCCGTAACTTCAAGCAAATAATCTAGTACTTTAAATGTAAAATCTGTAACTTGGCTTAAGAAGTTTACTAACTTATTCGTTTTCTTTGTAAGCATTGTCTAATCCTAGTTTAACTGCTAATAATTGTGTTTCATTCATATTTAAAAAACAGAATGAGTGATATGTCGAAATAAATCTTCCCTCAGACTATGTATAAAAAAGTCTATCCTTAGAAAGTTTCTCAAGTTTTATCGTGTTTCCAAATTCTCTTCTCATAACACCCTCCCTATGAATTTTTAAAGTCAACTTATTTCTTATTTCTTTGATAGCTTATTCAATTGTTAAAAGCAGAAAATTATTATGCTCAAGTAAAAAGTATTATTAGTTAGAGTATTAATAGCTTATAAATAAGTTGACTAGACTATCGGTATAGGATAAGAGAGTGTTAATTAATGGGGAGAAGATATTTATATGCCATACCACACCTAACCGAACCGTACCGTGCCTTGCCTTACCAAATCATACCTTACCGGTCCGAACCGCACCTAGTTGACCTTGTCTCTTCAGCAATAAGGTGGTCAATCTTATTGGACGATTAAATCTATTTATCGTTTCAACAGTTTATTCTTCCCATACAAAATTTCTCCAATCAGCTGGTATTAAGTTCTTTCTAATTGCACTTTGAATCATACCTCTATGATTAATATCTAGTCGAAGAACATGGCATCTAACACATAAAGTCCTTAAATTTCTAAACTTATTATCACTTTTTAGCCCACTAACTATGTGATCAATATGGCTATTTTTTAAACTTACTTTCATTCCACAATTAACACATCTCCCATTATCTCTTTTCCAAATTATTGGTCGAATATTTTTATACCATGTTTCATTAGGTGTTCTCTTCTTAGGCATATTTTTTTTCTTCCATTATTGTAAATGATACAATTTCAAATCGCCCATAGCCTATCTTTCTTCCATCACCTAGTCCTGAAAATGCTCCTGCATCAATACAAATAGCTTTCATTTGCTCCCGATTTATCAAAGTATTTTCCCACATGATAATAAAGGTGGTTTCCCAACCAGCTGAAGTTGCTAGTCTGTATCTAATATTTTTAACTCCTCTTCTGGAGACCGGTCTTACATCAATATAGATTGTTTGAGAATCATCTTTTGTGATTTGTGATTCATCTTTCGGAATATATCTATTTAAAAAAATCTTATCGCTAATAATTTGTAATGTGGCAGAAACAATTGGTTCCATAGTTCCTCTTCCATTAGGTGTATGCTTCGCGCCCTCTCTTAAGCATGAATATATATAGTCTGTTCTCAGAAATAACTGTCCTTCATCTGTGACTTGAAAAGATTTTTTCCATTCCTCTGGGTTATTACCAGCAACACCACTTTTTTCTTTCTTAATAAGGGGAATAGAGTCAATACTAAAATTATTAAATAATAACGGTCTTATCCCTTTAATCTTAATTTCTGCTTTAATTAACGACATAAAATCCTCCTTTTGTTCTTTTAGAGACAGTTTACCTATTTTTTTGTCCTTTTATGCATCTTAATTTCTTTTTTATTCTCTTCTACTATTAATAAGAGGAGGGATTAAGATGTCCGATTTTCTTAGAGCTGTAGGTAACAAAATACGAAAAACTAGAACTCAGCAAGGCCTAACATTAGAAGAATTAGCTGAAAAAACCGAATTGAATTTTTCATATTTAGGAAAGATTGAACGCGGTGAGAAAAATATCACTTTACTTACACTAGAAAAATTAGTTAATACTTTAAATATACCTCCATCTTCGCTTTTTGATTTTAATGGAACAAGTCAAATTAATAATAATTTAGATAAAGTTCTTGATAATCATGAAAAGTTGCTCCAAACAAGGAATGTTGAAGAAATTAAAACAATACACAGTATATCGGTTGATATATTTAAGTTACTTGATAATAGAAAGCAATAATACAATTAGAATAATTAGGAAACATAAACTTTTATTAAAGACTTTAAAAAGAAGCTTTTCTGTTTACAGAAGAAGCTTTTTTTTAAAACTATCCCAGTAATTTATTTTATCTCACTAATTGAATAAAACCGCTAATATAATTACAGTTTTGTCTAGTCTCCTCTTATTATAAAGTGCGAATCCGCCAATGAATAAACTGTCATGTATGGAGAAGTGCCTAATTTGGGGTGCAAACTAGCTTCAGAAGCAACTAGAGAATTCTTTCTTTATGTCCGCATTCCATAATAAATCATATCCATACGTTCTAATGTCACTTATCTCTACTACTCAAATCATCCTGCTAATTAATGACCTAAACCAATAACATAACAGCTAACCTTACTTAATAATCAATCCAGTTGCTCTTGTTCTTTTGCTAGTTGCTGATCCCAAAATGCATCGCTAATTGTTTCATAACAGTGCATTACCCGATAAGAAAAACTCCCATAGTAATGCCTATATTTATTAAGTTTATACTGGTAATATATAGTTATAATTTGGGGGAAATTGAAGGGGAGATGTGCTAATGAGTAGCATTAATGATGGCGGGAAAATAGATAGACAAATAAGGAGATTATCAAATATATATGATGCATCAGCTTATAGCAAGCTTTCAGAAACAATGCAACGATTGAGCGAAATGAATAATACACCGGCTTATAGCCGACTTTCAGAAACGATGCAGCGATTGGGTGAAATGAATGATACATCGCTTTATAGACAGGCTACAGAGGCAGCTCGACGAATAGGAGGAGCATATGATACACCGGCTTTTAGCAAGCTTTCAGAAACAATGCAACGATTGAGCGAAATGAATAATACACCGGCTTACAGCCAGCTTTCAGAAACGATGAAACGATTGGGCGAAATGAATGATACATCGCTTTATAGACAGGCTACAGAGGCAGCTAGACGAATAGGAGGAGCATATGATACACCGGCTTATAGCCAACTTTCAGAAACAATGAAACGATTGAGTGAAACGTTTGATAAATCGGTTTATAAACAGGCTACAGAGGCAGCGCAAAAAATAGGAAGAGGATTTAATACACCGGCTTACAGCCAGCTTTCAGAAACGATGAAACGATTGGGCGAAATGAATGATACATCGCTTTATAGACAGGCTACAGAGGCAGCTAGACGAATAGGAGGAGCATATGATACACCGGCTTATAGCCAACTTTCAGAAACAATGAAACGATTGAGTGAAACGTTTGATAAATCAGTTTATAGACAAGTTACAGAGGTAGCGCAAAAAATAGGAAGAGGATTTGATACACCGGCTTATAGCCAGCTTTCAAACCTAGCAATGAGCTTGAAGGGAATCACAAATGACTTTCAAGATAGTAGGTGGAATTTTGCTGTAGCAATGGGAAGTATAGGATATTTGGAGAAATCAAACGATAATGAAGATTTTGAAACAGAATATTATTACGAGGAACAATTAGAAACTCTTGTTCGATGGTACTCATCTCTGTTAGGACATTTGCAACAGGTATGGAATGTAATTACTACTGAAAAAGCAAAAGATTTTATGACTGTGGCAAGTTTTATTTTATCAATAATTGGATTTATACTTACTATTCCGAATGAAGATGAGCAGAAGCCCCAAATTCAAATACACAATTCTACTGATAATGTGGAAATAAAAACCAAAACAGATGATAAGCAAGTTGAAATATTCATTGAAGAAAAAGAAATACAACAAGAATTTATTGATGATAAATGGCTTTCTGGGGGAGAAAGAACTTAATAATAAAGAATAATAGTCACTTTATTTCATAATTGAATTAAGTTGTATTTTACTTACACAAATGAAATTTTTGTTTTTGTAAATTTAGAGCAGTGGGAAAGCACTACTCACATTTTTGAGAATTTGATTTGTTAAACACTTGGAACACAAAAGGACCAAATGGTCCTTTTTATTTTTTTGGCAATGCTAAATCTAATAAGATATTTTTATTTAAACCCTTCTTAAAATAAGGAAAATCTTAAAGTAAAATTGTTAAAAAACGTATCTTCCTATTTATTATGTTGAATATAAGAATTTTATGGCCTATTGGGTTGTTATGAGAAAAATCCAGCAGGTCTTTTTGTTTGAAATTATATATAACGTTGATTTAATAAGGTTTAATTAATTTTGAACAAAAAAAAAGTATATATAAAGGCTGTCATTATGATTGGCGAAATCCGGGATCGTGAAACAGCACACATAGCCATTGAAGCTGTTTTGACAGGACATGCTGTATGATTGAAAGGCATACTATATATTAGTTGAAACTGATTTCCTTGATTCCAACAGAATCAGGAGTGCGTTTTTTTATTAATTTATCTACTTTCATTTCTTCTACCAGCATCTCAACTAGCTTTTTCTTTTCGTGCAATTCTAATTGGTTCCAGTTTTCTTCTAGGCTTGTTAGGGCAGTAGCTATCATATTTTCTTTAATATCGTCACTTGTATCTTGTTGTATAGATTCTAATTCATTTCGAAGATGATTCTCTTTTTGTTGTTCTTCTTCATTTCTATTTTTTAAATCATCATCGGAGATTAAGTCATTCAACCAAGCATATTGCCATTTGGACCGTCTTTGGTCAATGTCTTTTAATCCTTTTTGAATCCTTTTAATTTTTTCTTCTAAATCCTTTGTAGTTGATGAATTATTTTTACTTAATCCATTGGGGAGCAGATTTTTATATTTCCAATCTTTTATTGTTTTTAAGAATTGTACTTCTAAATAATTTTGAGAAATTAAAGGTAAATCACAAGTGCCGTGTTTTTGATTAACACAATAATAACTAAAAGTAGTGTACCCACCACGCGCTTCACCAGAAGAAACTTTACCAGCCATGTTTCCACCACATCGAGCGCATTTTAATACGCTAGTGAAAATAAAGCGACTTGTTGCCCTCCGTGGATGATGTTTAGAACGCGTAGAAAGAATTTTTTGTACTTCTTGAAAAGAAGCTTCTTCTACTATTGCTGGAACAGCATTCTCAATTTCGAAATATTGTTCTTTATTAACTCGAAAATTATAACGTATGGTACCAATATAAATGGGATTTGTAAGGACATATCGGATAGTATTTGAATTCCAATCATGTTGAGCTTTAGTTTTTATTCCTTGTTGATTCAACAAACTAGCTATTTTACCTACACCATACTGACCAGTTACATAATAATTAAATATTTCACGGACAATTGATGCTTCTTCTTCATTAATAACGAGTTGATCACCGTCTACTTTATCTTTGTTATAGCCATAAGGCGGTAAACTTACAGTCCATTTTCCTTCTTTGGCTTTTTGGTTCATCCCCATTCTTACACGTTCTCCTAAGTTTTCACGTTCCCATTGTGCTAGTGCAGCTACAAGTGTGATAAATAGCCGACCCATAGCGGTTGTTGTATCATATACTTCTGTTGCTGACTTAAATTTAACGTTATGCTCTTCAAACAAATTAAGCATTTTGTATAAATCTAATACTGAACGGGTTAGACGATCCAATCGGTAGACAAGTACACAATCAAATTTATCCTTTTTTAAATCTGTTAACATAACAGTCAATTGGGTACGCTTCATGTCTTTTGCACTTTCTCCATCATCGATATACGTATGGACAACTTTCCAATCTTGAGAACTGGCATAGGCATTTAAACGGTCTACTTGTGCTTTTATGGAGTAACCTTCTTCAGCTTGTTCTTCTGTAGATACACGTACATAAATTGCTACACGCATTGTTACATCTCCTTTTGATTAAAGAAAAGAGCAAGCAAATGAGCCTACTCTTATCTGTGTTTAATAATTAGCGCTAAGTATTAAAGTGTGACTTTAAAGCTGATTGCTTTGCCAATAATAGTTGCTGGATTTTTTTCTGTAATAATAATTGGCGTATGTTTTGGGTTATCTGGCATTAAAAAAACCGTTTCACCTTGCCGTTTTATCCTCTTAAGGGTAGCCTCAGAATCATCGTTCACACGAACTGCAGCTATTTCGCCACATTCGACTTCAGATTGCTGCCTAATCAGCACTGTAGCGCCGTCTGGGATAGTTGGCTCCATTGAATCACCTTTAGCTTTAAGAGCAAATACAGTGCCACTTGGCAGTGTATCAGCCACTTCGTAAGTATAACCAATGATATTTTCCTCGGCTAAAATAGGATCCCCACAAGCAATAGCTCCAAGGACAGGTATCTTAACAAATTCCTGTTTAATTTCAACCAGGTTTGTTGGCTGTTCAGGAATACCCAGAAGATATTCAATACTTGTATTTAGTGCGTCAGCATATTTCCCCAATTCATTGATGGGAAATTCACGCTGTTGATTTTCATACCTAGATAAAGTTGATTTCGCAACGCCTACTCTTTTTGCAAGTTCTCCGACGGATAAACCTTTCTTCTTCCTTAAGCTTTTAATAATGTCTATAACTTCTGCTGAAGAATGCATTTCTTTATTTCACCTCCACTTCATTATTATATTAGTTCCCTTTAGGAAACACAATGAAATTATTTGTATTAATTTGTTGACAATCGGGAACGTGATAGTTTAATATAAAACCATGCAAAGGAGGTGTTCGACATGGATTTCAATTTACAAAAATTAAGATATGAAAGATTATCGCGAAAAATATCACAAGAAGAGATGGCTAAAGCAATTGGTGTTACGAGAACTACTTACTACAAAAAAGAAAATGGTGACATTCGTATTACTGTAGATGAGTTTTCTAAATTGCTAGAGACAATGGGGATTTCTAAAAACGAAGCTGGTCTTTTTTTTACTCGTAATGTTCCCATCCGGGAACAAAAAGCAATATAAATGGAGAGGTGGGAACAACATGGTGTATAAAAATGGTCGAACACAGCCCTCTGATGAAGCCCTTATACGGATGATTCGCTTTCTAGCGGAAACCAGTGCTCCAAGAATTGTTAGAAAAACGTTAGTGAAAAAGGTAAAAGAGGAGGAACAAAAATGTATGAACAGCTAATCAAAAATGATTTTTTAGACAAAGTTGTCGAAATGTTAGACAGGTTGAAACAAGATGTTTTAGCAATGAAAGAAACAGTTGCAGTTAAAACAGAAACACTTATCTGGTATGAAGGATTGAAGCTTCGCAAGGTAGAGCGTATTGCACGAGAAGGTGACTACGTTCGACCGACCGTGTATTCAGAAAGCGAATGTGTCTTACTAGGTCGAATGTATGGACCCGTTAATAATGATAAAAGGATTAAAGGAGAAGATGGACGGTATTACCAAGTGTATGATGATGGATTCAATCGGGCTCCCTCTAGTGTAGAAGTGTTTGAAGTTGCGAATGAAGTTATACCACTAAGTGGATATATCGTTGGATCGGTTTCATTAACTTCACTCGTTTCTTCCTTATCCGAAAATGAATTAACCAAGGATGTGAATAAATTGAAATTACAAACTGCAGAAACAATGGCTCAAGTATCTAAAGAAGCATATGAAAAATTTAAAGAAGAAGCACTTGAAAGTGATTTGTTTAAGAAGTTGATTAAAGGTATTGAAGAAAGCGCTGAATCTGGTAAAACAGGATTTCTTTTTGAAATAGATGAATATGAGGATTCAGATGTACTGGACGTCTTTGAAGAAGCATTAATACAAGTCGGCTATCGTGTACGAAACGGATTTCCAGATAAATATAAGCTTCGCGTCAACTGGGGTTAAAGAAAATGAAAACGGGCGAAGTATGGTGTACACCTGTAGGCGAATCCTTTTTAGCTTGTCCAGTTCCTGATTGCAAACACATAGCACCAATTATTACAAAAGTGCATTGTCGTATGCATCATAACATGGAGCGCGATGAAATCGAAAAGAAGTATGGTGGACCACGTATTGTAAAAATGAATGGGGGATTCACGAATGTTGATCATTAATAGAGAATGGCGCAAATTGTCAGGCTGGGAACGTTATAAATTATTATTGAATGCACATAAAAATACAATTGCTAAATGGGAGGATAAATAATATGAAATCTACTGGTATTGTTCGCAAAGTTGATGAATTAGGACGCGTGGTACTTCCAATAGAGTTGCGTCGCACATTTGGCATTGCTGAAAGAAATCCACTTGAAATCTTCATCGATGGGAATCAAATCATCTTAAAAAAATATGCGCCGAATGAAGAAAAAGTAGATGTGGCCAAAGGGTTGGAAGAACTAAAGTCACTCGTACGCGATACGGATAAAGACTTGTTGGAGAGAGCTATTAAACTTATTGGTAAATAAGGAGGAAAAAGTTCATGGCGCAAAAAAAGATTGATTTGCCATTATCTGATTTAGCCAATGGAGCTATTCAGGAAAAACTAGATTACGAGTTACAAAAGGTGTTCAACAATATTCACGACAAGAACACAAAAGCAAAGGGCAAGCGCTCCATTACTATCAAGCTGGAATTCAAGCCTGATGATAATCGCCAAACAATTGCTATCTCTAGCGATTTTACAACAAAGCTTGCTGATGTAGAGGGCGTTTCAATGACTGTATTAACAGGTCGTGATTTACAAACAGGCGCCATAGAAGCCAAGGAATTGAAATCTAAAATCCCTGGACAAACCTATTTCGATGATGATTTGGTTCAAAAAACAGATGTTGGCGAACCAGTCGATGTTATTGAACAAGAGCAAAAACGCAAAATTATTAACTTACAAGAAAACAGGGGGTAATCCATATGATTAAAGAAGCTATTAAATTTTTGCAAGATTTGTCTATTCGTCCAAATGAAAGATTCCTAGATTCAGTTGACGAGTCTGGTGTAAAAAGAACTTTTGTCATTGATAACCAAGGCAATCATAACGAAATTCGACCATTGATTTCACGTGCGGCAGAGCCTTTAGAAGTAAATACCTTAACAGGGATGGTTGGCTACATTAAAGCAAATCTTGAAAAACAAAACGCCAACTTTTATTTGCAAGTCTATGATGAAAAAACGGTTTATTTAAAAGGTGTTTTAGATGTAGAAGGTAGACGTGAAACATTAGTAACGGCTAAGGCTATTACACCTAAGTTTCACTATGAGTATTTCCATCAAGCTGAAGAGCTTATTATTGCTCTCCAATCAAAATTTACGCCTACACAAGATCGTGACTTGCTCATGAAAGTGGTTGGTAATGTGAAAGAAGAAGATGTTCGCCAAACTGGTGACAATGGTTTCTCACAAGCTGTGACAATCAAAACCGGCATTGCGTCTGCTGATGATGTATTAGTGCCTAATCCAGTTACTTTAGCACCATACAGAACATTCCTAGAAGTAGATCAACCAACTAGTGACTTCATTTTCCGTATGAAGAAAGGTCCGACAGGCGCTATTTTTGAGGCTGATGGTGGTGTATGGAGAAACCAGGCAATAGCTAATGTCCGTGACTACCTAGAAGAAAAACTAGAAGAGGAAATTAAAAACGGTAAAGTAACAATTATCGCTTAAAGGTAGGAAGGAGAAAATAAGATGCCAATCAAGATTAATAAACTTGAAATTGAAAATGTGAAGCGTGTAAAAGCAGTCAAGATTGAACCTACAGCAAGTGGTTTAACCATTGTCGGCGGTAAGAATAACCAAGGCAAGACAAGCGTTCTAGATGCGATTGCTTGGGGATTAGGCGGCAATAAATATCGTCCTTCCCAAGCTAATCGTGAAGGAAGTGTCATTCCTCCGCATTTGCATATTGTCTTGTCAAATGGCCTTATCGTTGAACGAAAAGGTAAGAACAGCGATTTGAAAGTAATTGATCCAAATGGAGTAAAGGCTGGTCAACAATTGCTGGATAGTTTTGTTGAAGAATTAGCTATCAACCTACCAAAATTCATGAATTCGACGAGTAAAGAAAAGGCAAACATTCTTCTTCAAATCATCGGTGTAGGAAATCAATTATTTGAGCTAGAGAAGCAAGAAAATGAGATATACAGTAATCGTCGGGCAATTGGGCAGATTGCCGATCAGAAAGCTAAGTATGCAAAAGAGCAACCCTATTTCCCGGATGCTCCTAAAGAATTGGTTTCTATCTCCGATTTGATTCAACAGCAACAAGCCATCTTAGCACGGAACGGCGAAAATCAGCGTAAACGTGAACAGCTCGCAACGATTGAACAACAGTATACAATGCGAGCACAAGAAGTTGAACGGTTGAAGCAGCAGTTGGCTAATGCAGAAATGAATCTAGCAAAAACGGCACAAGATTTAGAGATTGCTAAGAAATCATCTTTAGATTTGTATGATGAATCAACTGCTGATCTTGAAGCGAATATTCAACAAATCGAAGAGATTAACCGAAAGGTCAGGACTAACTTGGATAAGGATAAAGCAGAAACCGATGCCCATGATTATCATGTTCAGTACACAAAGCTATCGACCAAGATTGATGAAATCCGTGAGCAAAAAGCTTCGCTCCTGAAAAATGCTAATTTACCTCTTCCAGAATTATCTGTAGAGAATGGTGAATTGATTTACAAAGGCCAAAAGTGGGACAACATGAGCGGTGCGGACCAGTTGAAAGTGTCCACTGCCATTGTACGAAAATTGAAGCCTGATTGCGGCTTTATCCTACTAGACAAATTGGAGCAGATGGATTTAGAAACATTACAGGACTTCGGAAAGTGGTTGGAGCAAGAAGGATTACAAGCCATTGCTACAAGAGTAAGTACAGGCGAGGAATGTAGCATTCTTATTGAAGACGGCTATGTCGCTGGACAGGAGCAAATACCTGTACAACAGCCAGTTGAAACAAAAACATGGAAAGCAGGTGAATTTTAATGGAAGTGATTAGCGGGAAAATTGAAAAGGCCAAAAAGGTAGTGCTCTATGGTCCTGAAGGTATAGGGAAGTCATCTTTAGCAGCACAATTCCCAAATCCTATTTTCATAGATACGGAGGGTTCTACCACTGAATTAACAGTAGATCGTCTCAAGAAGCCTTCAAGTTGGACTGAATTAAATCAACAAGTCGATTGGGTTAAAGGACAAGCCGGAAAATATTTAACGCTTGTCATCGATACGGTGGATTGGGCAGAGCGATTAGCTATTGAATTTATCACAAGTAGATCAAACAAAACAAGTATTACTAACTTCGGTTATGGTGAAGGTTTTATCCAACTAGAAGAGGAGTTTGGTAAATTCTTAAATAAATTATCGGATTTAGTTGAAGTAGGAATCAATGTTGTTCTGTCAGCTCATGCGAAAATAACAAAATTTGAGCAACCAGATGAGATGGGTGCTTACGATCGCTATGAATTAAAGCTTGGTAACAAAACAACAGCAAAAACAGCTGCATTAACAAAAGAATGGGCTGATATGGTTCTTTTCCTTAATTATAAGACATTCAGCGTGGCGGCAGATGAAAAAGGCAAGAAACATAAAGGACAAGGTGGTGTGCGGACCATTTATGCCACTCACCATCCTGCATGGGACGCTAAAAACCGTCATGGCTTGCCAGATGAGTTCCCTTTAGATTATTCCTATATCGCTCATATATTTAATGGCCTAGCGCAATCGCAACCAGTGCAACAGCAACAAACGGTCCAAGAACCAGTTCAAGCACAAATACAACAGGAGCCAGTGCAACAGCCAGCACCAATGCCTATACCAGAGCAACCGGCTCAACCAACAGAACAGCAGCCAATGCAACCGTCTACTCCAGTACAAAGCTCGCCAATTGTACCGGAATTGAATCCCAATATTCCTCAAGCTTTACGTGATTTAATGACACAAAATCATGTGTCGGAAGATGAAATTCAAACTGTTGTAAGTAACAAAGGCTACTATCCGATGGGCACACCCATTTTAAATTATGATCCAGGTTTTATAAATGGTGTGTTGGTTGGAGCATGGCAACAAGTATACGGCATGATTTTAGAAATCAGAGAACAGAATGTACCATTTTAAATAACGACTAGGAGGTCTTTTTATGAATCAAGAAAGAGAATTAGGTTGGGAAGATGAAATCGAAAAGGATGGTGGCGATTTTATATTGCTACCTGAAGGTGACTATGACTTTACGGTAGCTAAATTTGAACGTGCACGCTTTCAAGGAAGCGCAAAAATGCCAGCATGTAATCAAGCGAAATTAGAGTTGACGGTCCATAGTCCAGAGCATGGAGATGTAACTGTGTTTCACAACTTATTCTTGCATACTAAAACGGAAGGTCTTCTTTCTAACTTCTTTGCCGGTATTGGGCAAAAGAAAAAAGGTGAAAAGCTACGCATGAATTGGGGAACAGTTATTGGTTCAAAAGGGCGTCTTCATTTAGAAATCAACAAATTTACAGGGAATGACGGCAATGAAAAAACGAATAATCAGGTGAAAAAATTCTACCCATATGAAGAAGTGTTTGGCGGCAAACAAGCCCCACAACAAGGTGCATATCAACAACCTGCACCACAGTATCAGCAACCGGCTCAACAACAACCAGTGCAACAGCAACCAACGTATCAACCACAACAGCAACAACAGCAATATCAACAGCCGTTCCCAACTAATAACCAACAACAGGGTGGCGGATTCACACCAGGTCAATTTTAGGAGGGAAACCGATGGAGCTTAGAGATTATCAACAAAGTGCTCGCGAATCTATTCAAACAGAATGGGAGAATGGCATAAATAGAACTTTGTTAGTCTTGCCAACTGGATGCGGGAAAACGATTGTTTTCTCAAAGGTAATAGAGGACCGAGTGAAAAAGGGCGAGCGTGTTCTCGTCCTTGCCCATCGGGGCGAATTATTAGAACAAGCTGCAGATAAGTTAGAGAAATCAACTGGCCTAAAAACAGCTACAGAAAAGGCCGAACAAACATCAATTGGCAGCTGGTACCGTGTTGTAGTGGGAAGCGTACAAACGATGATGAGAGAAAAAAGGTTAAGTCAATTCAGTAAAGATTTCTTCGACACTATAATCATCGACGAAGCACACCATTGTATATCTGAAGGTTATCAACGTGTATTAAGCCATTTTGAAAATGCAAATGTGCTAGGTGTAACAGCCACGCCAGACCGTGGAGATATGAAAAACTTAGGGTCTTATTTTGAAAGCCTTGCATTTGAATATACATTGCCCAAAGCCATAAAAGCAGGTTATTTAAGTCCGATTAAGGCTTTAACGATTCCATTACAACTAGATTTATCAAAAGTCGGCCAACAAGCAGGGGATTTCAAATCGAGTGATTTGGGAACTGCATTGGATCCATACCTTGAATCGATTGCAGAAGAAATGTGGAGAGTAGCTAAGGATAGAAAGATTGTTGTATTTCTTCCTTTAGTGAAGACAAGTCAAAAGTTTACCGAATTGCTAAATCAAAAAGGTTTTCGTGCTGCAGAGGTTAATGGAGAGTCAAAAGATCGTGCAGAGGTATTAGCGGATTTCGAGAATGATAAATATAACGTGCTTTGTAATTCGATGTTGCTCACAGAAGGATGGGATTGTCCTTCGGTAGATTGCGTGGTAGTGCTACGACCAACAAAAGTACGTTCACTTTATAGTCAGATGGTTGGGCGCGGTACCCGACTTCATCCGGGGAAAACTGAATTATTGTTGCTAGACTTCTTATGGCACACCGAGCGTCATGAGTTATGTCATCCAGCACATTTGATTGCATCGAATGATGAAGTGGCTAAAGCGATGACCAAGCAAATTGAAGAAGCTGCTATTCCTTTAGATTTGGAAGTAGTTGAAAAGCAAGCGGAAGAAGATGTTATTGCCCAACGTGAAGAGGCATTGGCAAAACAATTAGCTGAAATGAAAAAACGTAAACGGAAGCTAGTGGATCCGTTGCAATTTGAAATGAGTATCCAAGCAGAAGACTTATCAAGCTATGTTCCTTCATTCGGCTGGGAGATGGGCCCTCCAAGCAATAAGCAAGTCAAAGCATTAGAGAAAATGGGCATTTTACCTGAACAAATTGAAAATGCAGGGAAAGCAACGAAAATGCTGGAACGTTTAGACAGGCGACGTGAACAAGGTTTGACTACACCTAAGCAAATTCGGTTCTTGGAACAGCGTGGATTTAATCATGTAGGCACTTGGCCATTTGAAAGTGCCAAGAAGCTAATTGATCGAATTGCTGCAAATGGTTGGAGAATACCTGAAGGCATTAATCCAAAAGAATACAAGGCATAAAAAACTAGGGGGAAGCAATGATGAACATTCAATTACAATTGGAAAAAGCGTCATTAAATATCACGGAAGGTAATGAAAAACATATAGAAATGGCTATAGAGGGTTTCTTTGGAGTTTGTAGGTATTCTCTTCAACAACCAGTTGAAAAGGTTTTACACCAAGCAACAGAAAAAGTCAAAAGAGTTATGGAAGTAGTAGAAGAAATACCAACTAAAATACTTGAAAAAGAAGAAATAAATTCACGTTCAAGACAGCTTCCTTTAATAGGATCTGCTAAATCATTAACGCAAAAGCCATTCGATAATTTAGCTGAAAACTTACCTCAAAGTCCTCAAAGTGGAGTTCGTGAAACCGAAAATGGTCTCAAGTTATATAAATCACATTATATGTGTCCTGCTTGTGGTAATGAAGGAACTCGTTATAACCGAGAATCCAATTGGTATATGAAGTGCCATGATTGTGACACTAAAATCGCACAGGAAGCAGCTACATTTGAATTAGATATTAATGACATTCCAGTTCCTGATAAGGATGGTAACTTCTTTGTTGGCCGTTACTTTTATTTAGAAGAAGATTCGTTTAAGGAAGCTGATTAAATGAAAACAAGACGAAAAAACAAAATCCTAAAAGAAATCGCTGCACAAGAAGCTGAACGTCTAATTCAATCTGGTTGTCAAGCGAAGGTTCACAAAATGGTTGATGAAAATTGTTATGTAGTAACCTCCAACAATAATGCAGGAGAACTTACCATCTTCATTGATCGATTAGAAGGGCCATATCATACATGCTTAACAAAAAATGTTAGCAACTAACTATCTGGCATTTCCGGATAGTTAAAAAATCACAAAGGAATGAATCGATAAGAGGGGGCAAAATGGCCAAAACATTGTTATTTATATTCGTGATCGCTCAAGTAATTAATATGGTATTCGTAATTTCCGCTAAAGGAAGAGCTGATTGGCAAGATATATTGCCACTGTGGAGTGCAATTTCAGTGTTAGCGATATGTGAATCAATTGAAAAAAGTAAAACAGGTGAGTAAGATGGTTCGATTTTGTGGGATATGTCATGAAAAAACATATAAAGAGTTTTGCTGGCGTTGCCAAGAGAGAGCTAATCGAATAAACAGAACAATAGCTAAGAAAAAGTTAGCAATTCAGGCTAAAACGCTTCAGAAGGAGAAGTTGCTATGAATAACATCTATGAAGTAAGTGGCAGAAAGGGTTTCAATGGCTATTCAGCAGTATTTGTTAAAGCTTCAGATAAAAAGTCTGCATTAATTAAGGCTTTATCAGAATTCGAAAGATATTACCCAGGTATATCAGAACGTTATGAAAATGGTTCAAATGACTTTTATATTGTAGAGATGTTTAAGGATTCAGATACCTATTTTGTTGAAGGTTGATAAGTCACATTTGAAGGAAACTGGAACGCAAAAATTAATCAATTAGGAGGGACGCTTGCATTGAGTAAAGACTATATAAAAGTTAATTTTTCGCCTGGTGACACAATAGATAAGGCTGTGAATTTGTTGCTGAAACACAAAGAAAAAGGGCAATTAGCTTGTGGCAAATTTAATGGCGTTACTTTATATTCAGACACCGTAACAATGGATGGAGCGCATAAAGAAATCATTGGAAAGACAAAGGTAGAATTTGACGATTATATCGAATCGGTAAGGTCGTAATACGTAGAAGATGTTATTTGACCGATTCATGAAGGAGTAAATACGTGCAAATTTTAGTGGTTTTTCGAAAAGTAGATAGAAAAGTAATCGCTACATTTGAGTTCAATACATTGATCACAGAAATGAATGTATTAGCAATACCAGAATTCAGTTATCTAGTTACAACCAAAAGAGACATTTTCCATACAGCTGCAGACGGCCAAGTTTTTGTGAAAGACATTTAATATTCGTGTGAGGTGAATAATATGGCCATTCAAGAGTTTAGATTAGGGGATATTGCAGAATGTCCTCATTGTGGAAAAGAGTTTGAAATGAACAACTTGGATGAGGAAGATTACAACGACTTTGATCAATACTTTGAACACGTTTCAGTTTGTGATGGTTAAAGAAAATACAATATATGTGAGGTGCATGATATGGCAATCAATATTGTTGAAATGGTCGAAGTATCTCGTGTTATGAGTGAAATTAAAGGCGGCAGCATTGAAAAATGGATTTCGGAAGATACACACGAAGATATTATTGTTGTTGATGAAAAAGGAAATCGTTATGAGGTGAAATACATCTCAGCCAACTCAAATTAAGGGCCATTTAGACTTTCCTCTAGACGAAGTTCAAAACAGAGAAAAGGAGATGAATAAATGAAAAAGAGAATATTAATCTCACTTATTAGCTTCTTATTTTTATTTGTCGGTGCATTCTCTCTTGCTTTAACAGTTGATGTAAAGCCGATACATGTATTCGCAATGCTACTTCTAGCATCAGGTGGATATGTATTAGCTAATCAAAAAACAGATACGTTTAAAAAATAAAATGCACGCTTGAGGTGAGTCAAACGTGCGATAAGATAGGCGATTACAACGGTAATTTCACCGTCCATATTCATTATATACAAATTGGTAATCTGTTATACGCATAATAATACAACAGTTTATAAAGTAAATTAGATGCACGCTTGAAACGGAAATCCAAGCGTGCGGGGAATCGCGGTGTGAACGACGGTTAAGGTTCCGTCCAATATTATTATGAACAACATGTCTATAGATTATTCGAACGCAGCAATGAAGGATGACAAACAATTAATACAGCAAGGAAGTAGGTGAACACTTTGGAAAATAAATTTGATTTAATCGCCCTGTTAGATCACATCGATCCAGCCTTTCTCGATTACCAGGAATGGCTCAATGTAGGGATGGCTTTGAAATACGAAGGCTATACGGCCAGCGATTGGGATACCTGGTCACAAAAAGATGCAGCAAGGTATCGTTCCGGTGAATGCTTTAAAAAGTGGACCACATTTGATGGGAATGGGATTACTGGTGCAACCATAACACAAATGGCCAAAGATAATGGCTGGCAACCTAGATCACTGAATGAGGATTCTCATGAATTAGATTGGAATGATGAGATTACTAGAGATGAAGACTATAAATTCATCGATAAAAACTGGATTGAAGGCAAAGAAATTAAAGAGCCTATCAATTGGAATCCAGTACGTGAAATCACTCGCTATTTAGAAACGCTTTATCAGTCCACGGAGAATGTCGGGTACGTAACGGAAACGTATGAATTAATCGATGAAAAGACAGGCGAGAAAATCTATAAGCCGACATCGGGTGCCTACGACCGTACAGCTGGCCAACTAATCGAGGCATTGAATAATTGTGAAGGTGACATTGGTTCTGTACTTGGAGATTACAAGGAGGAAGCCGGTGCATGGATCCGTTTCAATCCTCTTGATGGTAAAGGCGTAAAAAATGAAAATGTATCTGATTTCCGATATGCCTTGGTCGAATCCGATAACATGGAGATCGAAAAACAGAATGCGGTTATGCGTGAATTAGAATTACCGATAGCCATTATGGTCCATAGTGGAAAAAGAAGTATTCATGCCATTGTTCGAATTGATGCACCAAATTATGAAGAGTATCGGAAAAGAGTGGATTACTTATATAACGTATGTAAGAAAAATGGGTTAAATATCGATAATCAAAATCGAAATCCCTCTCGTTTAAGCAGGCTACCTGGCATCGTCCGAAATGGGAAGAAACAATTCATTGTAGATACAAATATCGGGAAATCCGATTGGGATGAATGGCATGAATGGATTGAGGATTTGAACGACGATCTACCTGATATCGAGAGTTTAGAAGATGTGTTTGATGATTTGCCTGAGCTTTCTCCACCCATTATTGAGGGCATTCTTCGACAAGGACACAAGATGTTGATTGCCGGTCCATCGAAAGCCGGTAAGTCGTTCTCGCTAATTGCACTGTCTATTGCCATTGCAGAAGGACAGAAATGGCTGGGCTGGCAATGTACACAGGGCAAAGTACTGTACGTCAATCTTGAGCTCGACCGTCCAAGTGCCCTACATCGGTTCAAGGACGTCTACCAGGCGATGGGCATACGCCCAAATAACATAGCCAATATCGATATCTGGAACCTACGTGGTAAGGTTGTACCAATGGACAAGCTTGCCCCGAAATTAATCCGTCGTGCACATAAAAAAGGTTTTTCGGCTGTGATCATTGACCCGATTTATAAAGTTCTAACAGGCGATGAAAACAGTGCTGAACAAATGGCACACTTCACGAATCAATTTGACAAAGTAGCAACAGAATTGGGTGTTAGCGTTATTTATTGTCACCATCATTCAAAAGGTGGGCAAGGTGGCAAGAAATCAATGGATCGTTCTTCAGGTTCCGGCGTATTTGCCCGAGATCCGGATGCGATTATAGATTTAGTGGAGTTGGAGCTTTCAGAGGATTTAATTAAGCAGCAACAAGAGAGCGTGACAGCTCAGATTTATGCGAATGCAATTAAGCAAGTTAACTTTGATTATTTTGATCAGCATGTTGGGTTAGATGACGAACAAAGCTTATCAAGGATGTATGACCATGCAAAACGAGTATTACCACCAGACGTGGCAGCAATAGCAGAAGTTGAGATTGCTCGAGCAGTCCAAACGATTAAAATACGATCAGCTTGGCGAGTTGAAGGAACGCTACGAGAATATCCAAAGTTTGAGCCAGTTAATATGTGGTTCCAGTATCCTGTTCACAAGATTGATGAGACAGGGATATTGAAAGACATTGTGTTAGACGATGGTAATACAGGTTGGAAAAAGAATCTTAGTAAGAAAAAATCATCTAAAGATATAAAAAAGGAACAAAACGAAGCTTTAGAATCTGCATTTGAAGCATGTGGAATAGAGGAAGAAATTACATTAGAAGCAATAGCTGAATACTTAGGTGTGACAGATCGGACCGTTCGAAATCGGATTAAGAATCATGGAGGTTTTAGAATTGCGAACGGATTAGTAGAAAGAAAGCAATAGTGAAATTGTGAAAAACGTCGAGAATTTCATTTCTTCATTTTTTGAAAAACTCGAGTGTTTTCATTTCATTTCATTTTTCAAATCGTGAAAAGTATCGAGAATTTCATTTCATTTCAAATTGTGAAATCGTGAAAATTTCACCGAGAATTTCACTTCAAATCGTGAAATGAAACCCTATACTACGTATAGGTAATTTCCGTTTCACTCCACAAGGTCATGAGAAAAAAAGTGGTGGGCTTAAGCACAGCCCGCCACACCATTTTTCTCTTACCATGACGAAAGCTAATTTTCAAAAATAAAAAAGTTAAATACTGTAAATTAGAAATGAAGCGAGGAAGGTTAAGTAGCATGAATGAATTAACAAATGAAATACGCAAGTGGGCAATTGATAGAGAATTAGAATCGGCAGATCCATATAAGCAAATGCTCAAGCTAGGTGAAGAGTTTGGGGAGCTATGTCAAGGAATGGCCAAAAGTCGAATGGATGAAGTCATCGATGCGATTGGTGATATGTATGTTGTCTTAACTATTTTATCGATGCAGCTGGACGTTGATATTCAATTTTGCGTGCAAAAGGCATATAACGAAATTGCGAATCGAAAAGGCCGTATGGTAAATGGTGTGTTTGTGAAAGAAGCCGATTTGAATTTATGTCCACATCAAGAGGTATGGGATGATTGCCCAGATTGCAGACACTAGGAGGTAGATCCATGATAACTGAATTTTTTATGCCGATGAAAAAAGTGCCAACCACAACGCACCAACAGAAACAAGTCACAGTCCAGAACGGAAAGCCAATCTTTTATGAACCGGAAGAGTTGAAGGCAGCGCGAGCAAAGTTGATGGCCCATCTTGGTCAACATGTACCCAAAAAGAAATATATGAGTTCTATTCGTTTGATGGTGAAATGGTGCTTTCCCATAACAGGCAAACATACAGACGGGGAATATAAATACACCAAACCTGACACGGATAATTTGCAGAAGTTGTTGAAGGATTGTATGACAACATGTGGCTACTGGAAAGATGACGCATTAGTTGTTTCAGAGATTGTCGAAAAGTTCTGGGCGAATGTGCCAGGTATTTATATCCGAATCGAGGAGATTGGATGAACTATAAAGCATTTTATGCAGAAGTTGCTGATTGGATTTTACAAGTTAATCAATTGGCCGTCTCGCATGGGATGGAAAGTCATGAGTTTTGGTCTTGGGTATCTCGATCCATTGGAGAAATGGCCAACAAGTACGAAAATAATCAGTTGGTGACGCGGCAATTGACCATGCTATTCATTTGGCTTGATGACATTTATGCGGACATGCAGACAAAGAAACAGCACCAAAGCCAGCCATAGAAGAGGTGAAGTATGTGAAATTAACAGAGAAGCAATTAGAGATTGTGGCCAGAACTGCAGCTGCAGTAGCCGTTGAGAAATATCAGGCTGAACAACAGGAAAGAGAAAAACATAAACATGATCGACGATTGCGAAACGTGAAATTACTGTTGCGAAACTATCGATCATTCGCTGCACATTCTGCAGATATCAAACTCGATATTGTTGAACTTGATGAAAAGTTAGAACTAGACGATTTAGATACAGATGAGTTTGCCATTATGTCGATTAAAAAATCTAAGAAAAAAACTTTAGCGATGGTTAAGTTTATCAATAAAACGCTAGAGATCTACAAACTCATGTGCGAAGAATCGGGGAATGCTGATGACATACGGAAGTATGAAATTATTTATCACATGTACATTTCCGACGAGAAAAAAACAGTTGCAGAGATTAGTAAATGTCAGTTTACGAAAGAAAGAACAGTTTATAGAATTGCTCAAAAAGCTTATGAAGACTTGACAGTACTGGTTTTCGGAGTAGATGGGCTTCGTTTTTAAGTTGTCAAAAATGCGTCATTATAAATGCAATTAGAACATGTTATACTGATAGTGTGATAATTTATTAGTTATCACTGGCAGATTATTTTCTTTCCAATGTAGGGACCACTCAATTGGGTGGTCTTTTATATTATGAGACAGTGGCGGAATAGGTAGACGCAAGTAAGTCGCACAGCAATGAACTTGTTAACGTGTCTTTGTCACTTAGCATACAAGGTGCAAATCCTTGTCTGTCTCACCAAACATATTCTAATAAGCTAAGGGCCGAATGAATATAGGAGCACACGGCATAACACTTGAGCAGTGTGCTTTATTAATTACATCATTTTTCTACTTTATTACAATTCACATATATTTCTCTCCATTTTATGATTTAATATAGAGGGGGGGATAATATGCTTGTAGATTTAGTTTATCCAGCAGATGTACATTTAGAAACAAAGCGTTTGGAATTATCAGAGATTGAAGTTCAGGTATTACTTTCAAGTAAAAAAATCGGTTCTCAAAAACATTATTATACTGTTGACGAGTTCATATTTGAAGATACTTCAAGTGGTTCCGTTCTTACAGTGAAATTAAAATTTTAAATTTATATTAAGTCACTCAATCGAGTGGCTTTTTCTTATGCTTGAAAATAAAGAAAGGAGATACATTATTGTATTAATTTTAAGTATCATGTAACAACCGCTAGAATTAGCGGCGTCTTCACTCTAAACTTTAAAAAAAGTTCTTAGCGAAGAAGATAAAGAGTAAAAGTTTATACCCAAATATCTTTACGTGATACATAATTGTATCTCCTTTCATTCATATTTATTTATCTACCATATTTTAACTGAATAAGACTGCTGTATCAATGGGAATTTTAGGAGTCACAAAGGGGTTAATATACCTTGATCATTTGATTTCTCATATTAATTATTAAAAAGTTCATTATCATTATAAATCTATGGAGGGATAACGGTGAATAAATGTTTTAACCATCCAATTTGCAAGAATGAAAGTGAAACAGAATATTGTCCAGCGTGTTTGCAGAACGGAGGAATTGTACCAAAAGATTACATCCGTTCAAACTTAGAGAACAGCTTTACATATCATGCGCCGAAGAGTGATCAACCACAAAGGTATGAAGCTATTCGAAATAAAGCAAAAGAGCTGGCTCACATGTTTGACGAACTGTGTCCAGATAGCCGTGAGAAGACTATTGCTCAAGAGAATTTAGAACAGGCAATTATGTGGGCGAATAAATCAATTGCATGTAATGAATAGATGGGGAGGGATGAACAATGAGATATAAACATCAATGCGAGTGTATGGATACCAATTGCAGAACTATAATCCTTGGACCTGAAAGTAGTGTAGATGGGATTAGATGTCCTAGATGTGGAGGTCCAGTCTTTACAAAACCTTTTAAACCAGTAAGTAATCGAGCGTGGTTTGTTAGAAGCAAAATAAAAGAACTTCAAGTAGGACATTGCTTCGATTTGACACCTGAACAGGTAGAAACAGTACTAAGTCTAGGTGATGAGTATCTTAAAGAATCGGAGGAATTACATGCCGAACTTAACTATTGATTTAGGATTTAATAAAAGATCACAACTAAAACTAAAAGCTATTGCAAAGCATGCAGGGGTTATGGCGAAAGAACTTGAAGCATTGGCAGATGAATTAGAAGAGATCGATCAAGCAATTGAGTGTCCGCATTGTGGAAGTTTTGAGGTATCAACCTATATGACTGATCACGTTCAACCTTATCAACTTAAATGTGACAAGTGCAATCGTCTCGTTGATGTAGCTGAATAGTTGTGGAGGTGATATGAATGCCACCTAAACCATTAAAGCCTTGCAACAAGCCTAGATGTGCTAAGTTAACAACCGATCGTTATTGTGAAGTGCATGCCATCGAGAAGACAAATGACAACCGTTACTATGATCGATACGCAAGAGATCAACGGGCTACGAAGTTTTATCATTCAGCTGCATGGAAGAAGGTACGGAAGCTTGTCATCATGGAGTCACATGGCTTATGTGTTCAATGTTATGAAGAAGGAAAGATTGTATTAGGAAGGGTAGTGGATCATATTATCCCATTAAAAGAAGATTGGTCAAAGGCTCTCGATATAAATAATCTGCAATATTTATGCCAAGCTTGTCACAATCGAAAGACAGGGCAAGGAAAGTAACTACCCCCCTACCTTTCAAATCATTTGTACAGGGTCGAAAACAACGATGCTCAATCATCCGCGCAGAAAAACCCGTTTTTGAAATTATTTTTTAGGAGGTGATAGGGATGGCCGGAAGAAACAAACAGCCTTTAACTGTTATTCAAGGAAAAGGTAAATCAAAGCATATTACTAAAGAAGAAGCAGCAAAACGTGCTGCACATGAAGAAAAAATGCGAGGGAATAACGATAAAGTTATTGCGCCTAAATATCTGTTAAAAAAACAGAAATTAGAGTTTGAGAAGATCGCAGAAGAGTTAATCGCTTTGGATATTATCAGTAATCTTGATGTAGATACGCTTGCTCGCTACATTGAAGCAAAAACGGAATATCAGCGCTTAGGTCCTGTTATTAGAAAGTTAAATCCATTAAAGGATTTGGAAGCTTATACAAAGCTTAGTCGAACACGTAAGCAGCTATCTGATGAATGTCGCTCATATGCTTCGGATTTAGGCTTAACTATCACCTCTCGATTAAAATTAGTTATCCCCTCTACAATACCTGCAGAAGCAAAAACAGAAGCGGAAAAACGTTTTGGTAATCGCCTATGACGGTATTAGAAAGAGTATTTGCTTATTGTGACGACATTTTAGAAGGTCGTATAAAAGCATGCATAAAACATAAATGGGCGGTTAAACGCTTTTTAAAAGACTATGAGGATTGTATGAATAATCCAGATAGTCTTTTTTATTTTGAAGAAGAAGAGGGAGAAGACTTTTATTATTGGGCACGTGAATTTCACCATGTAGAAGGTGTGCTTGCGGAACAACCAGTTGAGCTAACGGATTTTCAATTATTTATCAGTGTTAACATCTTTTGTTTTAAAAAGAAATCCAATGGAGCCCGCCGATTCAGAAAAGTTTATATCCAATTAGCCCGTAAAAACGCAAAATCACAATTTTTAGCAATCATTGCTTCTTATATCACATTCTTAGGAGAAGAGAAGCAACGTGCATATATCGCTGGTTGGCAAAAGGATCAATCAGATGAAGTATATGAGGCGGTTAGAGATGGGATAGCCTCCTCGACTTTACTAGAGGGGAAATGGAAAGAAGCTTACGGAAAAATCGAAGTGTTAAACAATAAATCTATAATTGTTCCTCTTTCTCGAGAAACTCGTAAAACTGGTGATGGTAAAAACCCATCCGTTGGTATCGTTGATGAATATCACGCGCACCAGACGAGTGAGATTTATGACGTACTTCAATCAGGTATGGTGGCCCGTAAAGAACCGCTGATGGTCGTTATTACAACAGCTGGGTTTGATTTAAGCCGGCCATGCTATACAGAGTACGAGTATGTTAGTAGAATTTTAAATCCGGATGACGATATCGAAAATGAAGATTATTTTGCGATCATCTGTGAGTTAGATGAAGGAGACGATATTAAAGTTGAATCAAATTGGATAAAAGCTAATCCAATTGTTGCTACCTATGAAGAAGGCTTGGAATCAATTCGGTCAGACTTAAAGGTTGCTTTAGATGTACCTGAAAAAATGCGTTCTTTCATGACAAAAACCATGAATATATGGGTGGATATGAAAGAAGAAGGTTATATGTCTGCTAAAAAGTGGAAAGAATGCGAAGTTGAAGAATTCGATACTACTGGACGAGATGTTTACATTGGTGTCGATTTATCAAAAAAGATTGACCTAACAAGTGTTGGGTTTGCATTCCCTTTAGAATACTCTTTACATGTTGAGCAGCATTCGTTTATGCCGGAAGAAACCTTAAATGAACGTAGAACAAAAGATAAAGTACCTTATGATCTATGGATTGATGAAGGTTGGCTGGATGTAACTCCTGGAGCGGTAGTCGATTATGAATATGTGGAAGATTGGATTATGGATGAAATTATCAATAAGGGTTGGAATCCGATTATGCTTTGCTATGATCCATGGGGTGCTACTCAATTCGCTCAAAATATGGCGAACAAAGGGATTACTACTGTAGAAATACGACAAGGTTATGCGACTTTATCGGAGCCTACAAAAGACTTCCGTGAATATGCATATAAAGGTAGCATCACTCACTTAAAAGACAAGGTTTTAAATTGGGCAGTAGGAAATGCAATAACTGATATGGATTCAAAAGAGAATATACTGTTATCTAAAAAGAAATCAAGAGAACGCATCGATCCAATAGCGGCAATCATAAATGCATTCGTACAAGCTCGTTTTGCACTAACAAAACCTAAGGGTGATGGGAACGTTAAATTTATATCAATGAGATAAGACAATGATAGAAGGTGGTGAGAAAATGAACATCTTTCAAAGGACAAAATTAGCGTTTAAAGCTGCAGTAAGTGGATGGCAGGGAAAATTATTTGATTTTACGTCATGGTTTGGAAGAACTTTTTGGGGAATTGATAATTCGCAACTGGCCACAAATGAAAATATCTTTAGTGTCATCACTCGATTATCAAATACAATGGCTTCCTTACCTTTGAAGTTGTATAAAGATTACGACATTCACAGTAATAATGTAGCCTTTTTAATTGCGAATGAACCTAATCCACAAATGACCTCATTTGAATTCATGCGTACGATGGAAGTGAATAGAAATGAAACAGGCAATGCATATGCTATCATTCAACGAGATATAAGGGCACAAGTTGAAGCTATCTATCCGCTGGATCCAACATATGTAACCCCATTTACTGATTTAGATACGGGTGAATTATGGTACAAAATAATTGCTCAAAATGCTACCTACTATGCAAATAGCGCGGATGTTATCCATGTAAAACATATAACAGGGGCAAGTCGTCTAGCAGGAATTAGTCCGTTAAAAGTGCTTGCTAATACTTTACGCTTCGATAAAGCGGTCCAAGATTTTGCTTTGTCTGAAATGGAAAAACTTGATTCTTTTTTGCTTTCATACGGAGCAAACGTAGATGAAGAGAAGAAGAAGCAAGTGGTTGATAATTTCCGCCAATTTTACGCTGAAAATGGTGGTGTTTTATTCAAAGAACCAGGCGTTGAAATTGCGCAGTTAGAGAAACAGTATATTTCTTCAGACATTATTAATAACGAAAAAATCACACGTGATCGAGTAGCAAACGTTTATAATGTACCAGTTATATTTTTGAATGAAACAGGCGGAGGCTTCAGTAATACGGAGCAACTTATGATTCAATTCGTGCAAATGACCGTTACTCCAATTGTTCGCCAGTATGAGCAGGAATTTAATAAAAAACTACTAACCACTAGCGAAAAACGCAGTGGTTTTTATTTTAAATTTAATATGGGGGCATTGCTTCGAGGTGATACGGCAGCAAGAACCGCTTTCTATCATTCGGCTTCACGAGATGGTTATATGACGCGAGATGAAATCAGAAGGTATGAAGACTTACCACCAATGGGAGGACAAGCAGCAGAACTTTGGATTTCCGGTGATATGTACCCTCTTGAAATGGATCCTGCATTAAGAAAAACAACTTCATTGAGAGGAGGTGAGGGGAATGGGAAATCAGAGTAAAAAATGTTTCTTTGACATTAAGGCATCTGTCGATGGTAATTCAGCAGATGTTTTTATTTATGGAGAAATTACTAAATGGGCCTGGGAAGAATTCGGAGAAATGTCTTCTACAATATTCAAAGAAAAATTAGATGAAGCAGGAGATGTTGAAACCATACATCTGTATGTGAATTCACCAGGTGGATCAGTTTTTGAAGCAATAGCAATGGCGAATATGTTAAAACGACATAAGGCACATGTCATTGCGCATGTAGATGCATTAGCGGCTTCTGCAGCATCATTTTTTATAATGATTGCTGATGAAATTCGAATGCCTTCTAATTCAATGCTAATGATTCATAATGCATGGACATGGACAAGTGGAAATGCAAACGAATTACGAAAGGCAGCTGATGATTTAGATCGTATAAATCAATCAGCAATCCAAATGTATCTCGATAAAGCAGGAAATAAGCTTAGTGAAGAAACCTTAAAAGAATTGTTAGATAACGAAACTTGGTTATCTGCTGATGAAGCGTTTAATTACGGCTTATGTGATGTTGTGGAAGAGTCTAATCATATGGCGGCTAGTATCACAGACAAATATAAGCAACATTACAGAAATGTTCCTAGACAACTGCAAAAACTAATTCCTAGCGCAATGTCTGCAGAAGAAAAAACTCTACGTGAACAAATTTTAGCTGACTCAAAAGTAAATCAATTGTACCTAAAAACAATACTTTAATGA
This sequence comes from Rummeliibacillus sp. TYF-LIM-RU47, assembly GCF_008638315.1. Lineage (NCBI taxonomy): Bacteria > Bacillati > Bacillota > Bacilli > Caryophanales > Caryophanaceae > Rummeliibacillus > Rummeliibacillus sp. TYF-LIM-RU47. The sequence goes on from NZ_VVIR01000001.1 coordinate 1,252,050, forward strand.
AAAGAGGAAAATGAAAATGAAAAAATCTAATCAAAAAGCGGTATTCCATCCATTAATGTTGAAATTACAGTTTTTCGGCAACCAAACACTATTCGAATTAAAACAAGCGATGGCTACTATTGGTCAGCAACTTCAAAAAACAGAAGGTGAATTAACGTCTTTAGCTTCGAATACATCTTCATCATTAGAAGATATTCAAAATATGCAGAAATCTAAAGCGGATTTGCAAGCGCGTTTTAATGTCATCAAAGAGCAACATGATGCAATGGAAGCTGAACAAAAAGCAAGCTTAGCTGAAAAACAAGCAAGATCAAATACAGGTCTTGGTGGTATTGAAGATCCACAACAAAAAGTAGTTGCGGCAAAAGCTTCATTAATTCGTGCAACTATGAAAAATAAATCAGTTGCCCAAGATGTTCGCGCTGTATTAGGTGATGGAAATAATACAGGTGGTGAGAAATTTCTACCTAAAACAGTTTCTCAAGATGTCATCTTAGCTCCATTAGTTAAAAATCCATTGCGCGAAATCGAGACAGTAACACAGATTACAAATCTTGAGTTGCCACGATTGGCATTCACTTTGGACGATGATGATTTCATTGCAGATACTGAAACAGCAAAAGAAATGAAGCTAAAAGGCGATAATGTTGTCTTCGGCCGACATAAATTTAAAGTTTTAGCGGGTGTATCTGAAACAGTATTAAATGGAACAGACACAGCTCTAGTAACACATACTGAGAATGCATTGCGTTCAGGTCTTGCTGCAAAAGAAAAGAAAGTATCGTTTGCTAAGACGCCTAAAGCGGGAGAAGAGCACATGTCCTTCTATTCTGATGAAACAAATATTGCTAGAGTACAAGGGACCAACACTTATAAAGCTATTAAATCAGCACTTACATCTTTGCATGAAGATTATCGTGAGAATGCCACAATTGTGATGGCATACTCGGATTATTCAGATCTCATTGAAACTTTAGCTAACGGAAACGCTACACTTTACACTGCACAGCCTGAACAAATTCTTGGAAAACCTGTTGTATTTGTTGATGCCGCAGCAGGTGCTCCAATTGTCGGCGACTTCAATTACGCACAGTTCAACTATGATCTTGGTACATTGTTTGAAAACCAAAAAGATGTCAAATTAGGTATTGAATACTTTGTCGTAACTGCATGGTTTGACCACCAAATTAAATTATCATCTGCGTTCCGTATCGCAGAAGTTACACCAGCGCCTTAATAGGGATAACCTATAGGCGCTTTTAAATTCTCTGAAAAGAAGGTGAAACGATGTATAAAGTGATCAATAAATTTATGGACAAAGATGGTCATGTTTATGAAGTTGGTAAGCCATATCCTGCCGAAGGTAAAAAATTAACTAAAACACGAGCTGAATTTTTAACAAAAGTTCATCCTGAATATGATGTTGCATTTTTGGAATTCATTGAGGAAAAAGAAGATAAAAAAGAGGTTAAAACGTCTAAAAATAAAAAAACAGCGGATGAAAAAGGCAGTGATAAGTAATGATTTCACTGAAATTAGTCAAACAATGGCTGAAAATTGATTGGGATGAAGAGGATGTAATCCTTGAATTCTTAATCGTATCGGCTAACTCACATTTACTAGGTTCTGGTTGCGTTATTCCTTCTGTTGACTCACCGGATTATCAAACATATGAATTAGCGGTTTTAATGCTGGTTTCTCATTGGTATAACAATCGAACAGGTGTTGACGATATGAACGATATTCTTTCGAAGCCATTAACATACGGCATACAAGATCTAATATTGAAGCTAAAAGCTATTCCAAAGCCGATTTTAGGTGATATTCATGCGTAAAAGTAACGTAAATCGTTTGAATTGTCGAATACACTTTTTCAAAACAGAAATGATTAAAAATGATTATGGTGATCGTGTGCCAAAGGATATTGTTCTGTTTTCTTGTTGGGCAGAGTTTTTTGGCCAATCTATTCAAAATAAAATTTCTGCTATCGGCACTGTATTTGAGGATACAGTGTTTTTTAATGTGCCTATTCAGATGCAAAAGCAGCTAAAAAAAGAGCCATTAAAAATCAGATATAAAGACCAAGATTACAAAGTCATGGATGTGGGACCTTCAAATGATAAAGATTTAGTAAGAATTACGGCGGAAGTGGTGTCATAAATGGCTGAAATCGATATGAGAAGTGTAGAAGCAGGTTTGCGTAAATTAGCCGGTCAGAATAAAAGGGTGTTGAATAAAGCTGTAAGAAAGGCTTCTGAGGTAGTTGTTAAGTCATTAGAGGAAAATACACCACTTGCACGTGAGAAGAGTCGTGATGGCAGTTGGAAAGCTCAAAGGCAATATGAAAATGCGAACAGTCTAAAACGCACGAAGTATAGCCACTTAAGAGACGACATTGTTACAACTAATGTAAATCAAGAAGGCAGAATGCAAGTTGGGTTTAGTAAAGATACTTATTGGCGTGCTCACTTTCCTGAAATGGGAACCATTAACCAAAAGCCTCAAGGATTTATGGAGAAAACAACTCACGAATCACAGGACGAGTTTTTTAATGAATTAAGTAAAGAGCTAAAAAAGGGGCTGGGGCTATGATTGCGGTAAAAGCAGTGAATGACATTCTATGCACTAATGAAAGTGTTACGTCATTAGTGCCTGATGAGAAGATTTACATGATTGATATCCCAGCTGTATATCAAAAAATTGAGAATGCTCCATTACTACGTATAAATGAAATCTACGATTATGCTGAATCATTTAGTAGCAATAAAGTTTTTTCAGAAATTTATCAAGTGCAAATTACGGTATGGGCTAGAACTATTCAGGAACTTGAGCCATACAAAAAGATACTAGATCAAGCAATGGCAGCTGAAAAGTGGAGTTGCTACTATCGATTTCCGTTAACGAAAGACGAAGATATCGATTTGTACATGTTAGCGAGAAGATACGTTAGACAAATTGTAGAAAAAGAGGAGGAACAATAAATGATTAAAGTTGGTTTTAAACGCGGCACTTTCGCAGTGTTAGATGCTGCAGGACAAGTAGTGCCCGACAAGGTGTTTATTATAGAAGGTAAACCTGGGAAAGGTGGTATGGTTGAAGCCTCTATTTCAGGTATTTCACCTGATTCTATCAAAGTATACGCTTCAAATACTGCTTATTTTGTTTCCGCAAAAGGTACAGGGGATGTAAAAGCGGATATCGATATTTTAGATATCCCGCAAGAAATGCAAGAAGCTGTTCTTGGACGAAAAAAGCATGCTGACGGTTTTACTTTAATTGGAGAAGATACGGATCCTCCATATGTGGCAGGTATTTTAGAATCTGAAGATGCAAGCGGCCAACCGGTTTTATATTCATTGTTACGAGGTAAATTCTCAGCTGGGGATGAAAGCTTTAAAACCAATGAAGATAAACCAGGTGAACCAGAATCAGAAAAATTAACGATGGATTGTACAGCAAATGATGATGGTCAAACGATTGCATACGGTATTGGTACTGAATTGGCAAGTAAATTAAGAGCGTACGCATTCCCAGGATATACACCTGAAGTGCCAGCACCTTAACAAGAAGCCTTCCGTTTTGGAGGGCTTTTATTTTTATTCAAAAATGGAGGAATGAAAATGTACACATTAGAATTAACGAATCCAAAAACGAAGGAAGTTACTACACATACAAAAGATTGGGTGAGTGCTAAAAACTTAATTACAGCACTTAAATTGCAGAATGAAGTGCATGAAAGTGAACTAGATAGTGCGATGGCTTTAGTCGATTTTGTCGCTAATTTATTTGGCATTAAATCAGATGAAATCTTTGAAGGAATCCAGGCACACGAATTAATGAAAAGAATGTATGAAATTTACTACAAAGTGTTGGGGTACAGCGAAAAAAAGGCTCAACGTCTGATCCAGATTATGCAGGACGTGGAGATGGAAGAGGAACTGGATTAACGGCTCAGGAGTACTTGGATGATATTAACCGGTTAGTTAAGCAGTTTATGCAAGATGGTATGAATTACACGGATATTATGAATGCTGATTTAAATCATTTGTTGGAAGTTTTAAGTACAAAAGATAAGAAAAAAGAAGACCAAGTAGTAGATTTAGCAGATTTTGTGAAGGCACTACCTTAAGAAAGGAGGTAAACCATGTCGCAAGAAAAACCTCTCGGCCGGATGATTATAGAGCTCGGCATGGATTCAGCAAAATTTAATAAATCGTTAGATGGTATTAAAGCTGATCTTAAGGTTGCTCAATCCGCTATGAAAGCCAATGTCTCTGTTTTAGAACAAGCAGGTGATAAATATGGTGCTTTAGGTGAAAAAGTTAAGGGGTTAGGCACCGTCATTGAAGTAAATAAACGCAAAATTGAAGAATTACGAAAAAGACATGCCGAAGCTATTACTACTTTTGGTGCTGAGTCTGACCAGGTGGCTAAGCTAGCTAAGGGTATAAATACAGCAGTTGCCCAACAGGCTTCTTGGGAAAAACAAATAACTCGAACTAAAGCTGAAATGATTGAATTCAAAAATTCAACGAAAGATTTAGAAGATGAATTTTCTAAATTAAAAAAATCAACAGATAAAAATGTAGAAAGCCTTAGAAAGAGCGGATTGTCTTTCACAGCACAAAAGGAGAAGCTCAAAGGACTAAGTGATCAGAGCAATAAGCACCGTCAAATAGTTGAACTGCAGAAGCAAAAAGTAGACGAGCTTACGAAAGAATTTGGCGAACATGATCGCAGAGTTGTAGAGGCAACAAGTAAATATAAATCCCTTGTGGAAGAACAAAAAAAGCTAGATAACTCCTTTAATTCGCTTAATCGAAAAGTTGGAACCGTTGGCCCTAGAATGGGTAAGTTTGCGGATAACTTAGGAAAAGCAGAAGCGAAATTAAAAGGGTTATCTGATCGTTCTATAGAGACGGGAAATAAAGTTAAAGATGCCGGAAGAGATATTACATCTACTTTTGGAAGAATTGCTACTGCAGGTGGTTTAGGGCTAGGTTATACCGTTAAACAAGCAGCTGACTTTGAGCAAGCGATGGCAGATATCAAAGCGTTAATGGCTCCTTCGGAATGGTCGCAATATGGTAAAGGTATAACAAAGTTAGTTAAAGATTTAGGTGTTGAAACAAAATATAGCAATAAAGAAGTCGCTATTGGTGCACAAGAATTAATTAAAGCCGGTGTAGATTTAGAAGCTATTATGGGTGGTGGATTAAGAGCAGCCTTATCACTTGCAACTGCAGGCGAATTGGAATTAGGCGATGCGGCAGAAATCTCTTCCACAGTTTTGAACTCATTTAGAGATGATGGAATATCAATGGCTAAAGCAGCAGATTTATTAGCAGGTTCAGCCAATGCTTCTGCCACATCTGTGGGAGAAATGAAGTATTCATTATCTATGGTATCTAGTGTAGCTTCAAGTGTTGGATTTAGTTTTGCAGACACTAATAATGCTCTAGCTGTATTCGCACAAAATGGACTTAAAGGTTCAGATGCAGGTACATCATTAAAAACCATGATTATGCGGTTATCTCCACAAACTCAAGCAGCAGCCACAATCATGGAGGATTTAGGTATTTCAACAACTAACACCACAGCAGGTTATAAATACTTAGTTGAAAAAGGGATTAAGCCTGCATCCCGTACTATCCCAGATTTAGAAAAGGCTTTTAAAGAGTTAGCAAAACAAGAATTAGGTTCGGGTGCATCTAAAGCAGATTTGGCTAAAGAAACGGATAGATTAAGGGAGTCTAGTGGTTATTTATCATCTGCGTTCTTTGATGAACAAGGAAATGTTAGATCTATGTCAGAAGTATTTGACATCCTAGAAAAGTCTACCAAGAATTTATCGAAAGAGCAGAAAATCAATGCATTTAATACCATGTTTGGTTCCGATGCTATCCGTGCAGCAATGATTGCTTCGAAAGCAGGTAGAAAAGCTTTTGATGAAATGGGTGTGTCCATTAACAAAGTCAAAGCTGATGATGTGGCTGCCACAAAAATGAGGACTCTTAAAGGTGCCATCGAAAAAATGTCAGGTGAAGCTTCAAGTGCTGCCACAGCCTTTGGTTTTGCGCTTGTTCCTACTTTAAAGACGGTAGCTGGTACAGTTGAAAAAACGGTTGGATGGTTCAATAAACTGGATGAAAGTACACAGCATAATATCGCTAAGTGGACTGCAATTGGCATAGGAGTTACAGGAGTTGGAGCAGCTTTAGGTTTTGTCACATTTGGAATAGGAAGTCTTATAACTGGTTTTGGTAGATTAGCCAGGGGTGGAACAAGTGTATTAAAACTCTTGTCTAATAGTGTTTTAAATTTAGGTAATTTTAAAAATAAAACAGAAGCTAGTAGACTTGCACTAAACAATGAAACAAATGCTTTAAATACAAATACAGCAGCCTTGCAACGAAATAATGCTGCAAGAGGTGGCGACGTCTCTACTGTTGGTCGTAGGAGTAAGAAAGGTGTTAAAGGTGCTACAGTAATACCAAATGAGGTTGTTACGACTGGGAGCAGAACTGCTAAGAATGCTCAAAAAATCGGCAAAGGTGCAAAGGCTCTTAAGTTTGTCAAAGGTGCAGGCGCAATTGGTGCAGTTGCAGGAGTAGGCTCGCTTGTATATGAGATAGCAAGTGGATCTGGAACTAAACAATCAATTGGAGGATCTCTTGGTGGTTCTGTAGGAGGTATAGCCGGAGGAGCGGCACTAGGAGCTGCTGTTGGTTCCATTGTTCCTGTGTTTGGTACCGCGCTTGGAACAGTAGTAGGGGGTATAGCTGGAGGTATAGCTGGCGATAAACTTGGTTCATCTATTGGTCAAGCGTTTGATAAACGAGACAAAAAAGAAGAGGCACTGAAAAAAGCTAAAAAAGAGTCGGAAGAGGGAGTTAGTCTATCTCTAAAAGTAAAAGGTATCGATAAGTCTACTCAAGTAGCCCTAAAAGAGTACGATAAGTTATACCAAGGCGCTAAAGTAAAGTTAAATCAAATCATGATGTCTAATGCGGTTATCAACGAGAAAATTAAAAATGATACCGTTAAGCAATTCACTGAAATGAAAAATAACGTTTTATCTTCAATCAAAGAGCGCCAACAAAAAGAACGAGTAGAAGCACAAAAGGCCTTAGAATCAAATAAATCTTTATCTGCAAAAGAAAAGCAACAAGCTCTAGCTAAATTAGATGAAAAACATAAAGCTGAGATTGACAAGGTAAACAATAACAACAAACGTATAAATCAGATTATGAGCAATGCATCTAAAGAAAAAAGGGCTTTAACTAGCAAGGAAAAAAATGAAATCAATCGTATTAACAATCAAATGTACAATACGAAAATCAAGAAAACGGCTAAAAGTGAATCAGAAATAACTAGAATCAACAGAGAGCGTAGCAAACAACGCCATGATATAGCAACTAAAGAAATGAATGATACAATCGCCAAAGCTGACAAGGAATATAAGAAAACAGTTAACTTTGCAGATAAAAAGTATAAAGATTCAGTTCAATACGCATGGACACAGTACAAAGAATTAAAAGTAATTTCTAAAGATCAATACGAGAAAATGATTGCTAATGCTATAAAAGAAAAAGAAAAGACGGTTAAACAAGCCAAAAGCAAGCATGACGGTGTTGTAAGAAACGCCAAAGCACAAAAAAGAGAATCGACCAGGGCATCAAGAGAGCAAAAAGAAGCAAACATTAGAAATGCTCAAAAAGAGACAAGCGGTATAGGCAAAGCATGGAGTAGTTTTACTGGTTGGTTCAAAAAAGCATGGGATTGGTTAACTGGCTTCTTCGGTGGTAAAAAAGCTCCTGAAGCACCTTCCTATATAGGAAAAGCAGCGAAGGGACCATATGCTACTTATGCAAAAGGAACATATCAAGGTAAACATAAGGGTGGTACCGCATTAGTAGGGGAAGAAGGAACAGAGCTTTCTTATATTCCGAATCGCGGCTATTCATTGCTTGGTGTAGGTGGTCCCCAATTATTAGATTTACCAAGCGGTTCAGCAGTTCTTCCACATGACAAAACAAAGGATATTCTTAGCAGATACAACTTCCCTGCATTCAAAAATGGTACTGGTGATGATAATTGGTTTAAGAAAACACTTAATAGTACAGGTAGCTTTGTAAAAGATGGTGTACGTTATTTAAAAAACCAAGCAGTTGACGCTTTTGATTTTGTTATGAAGGGTCCAAAATTTGCGTGGAACAAGTTGACGAATGCTTTTAGCTTTGATAATAAATTCCCTAAAATTATGGATAAGTGGACTGCTGGGACAATGTCCGGATGGGTAAAGAAGCAAACTTTAAAAGCGTTTAAAGGACTATTCGGAACAATGGGTGGCGATATTACACTAGGTAATACTTCTGTTACCAACCAATGGGGCGTATATGATTCTTTGTATCAAATCGCTCAAAAAGTAATGAGCTCTCCACTGGGTAGAGGTTTAGTCGTGACAAGCGGACATAGACCAGGCGATACTTATGATCATGGTAGACATGCAGCCATTGACTTGAGTGGTTTTGGTTCTAATGGTGGATATAAAGCTGTTGCGAAATGGGCTTCTATGTTGCCGGGAGTTGCTTACACAATTGGTGATAATACCGTGTATGGTCGAAAATATGGGAATGGTTTAAAACCTTCTTGGGCGACAGGACACATGAATCACGTTCATATCTCTTCTTGGCCGGGCGCTAAGTATGAAGATGGCGGTATCATCAACAAACAACACTTAGCAATGCTTGGTGAAGGAAATAAACAAGAAGTTGTCATTCCGTTACAGCCTAAGCCTGGTATGCGTAGCAGAGCATTAGATTTATTAGCGTATGCAGCACAAAACTTGTTAGGAAATACCACCTCTTCAACATCTTCTTTAGATAAACAGGCAATACATGCAATAATTCAAAGACAAGATGCCCAAATGAGCATGATGCAGCAACAGATTGATTTATTAACGCAATTACTGGCTAAATCTACAGATGTTTTTTTAGATGGCCGTGTGCTTGCTAAAATGGTTAATAGTTATAAAAATAAAGAAGAACAAAGAAAAAATAGAGCGAGGGGGATGCCTACAATATGAGTGCAATGTCAATAATATATGGCGGCGTATCGTTTAAATCGCTCGGTATTTTTATCAATGACAGTATTCCACAGGCTCCACAATTATCAAGGGTAACGCAGGACATCCCAGCCAGAAGGGGTGTCCTTTTTTATGGTAATACAATCGGGGAAAGATTTATTGCAATTAGTATTACAATCCTTGCTTCCACACGACGGGAGCAGGAAGATAAACGCCGAGCATTAGAAAATTATATTATCCAAGATACAAATGTAGAAAAGGAATTATATTTTGATGATATGCCGGACTGGGTTTATTACGGTTCGTTTTCTGAAATTGGGGATTATAGCAGGCTTCAGGGCTATGATTTGCAAACGACTTTAACTTTCACCTGTAGTGATCCTTATCGTTATGGAGAACAAGAACAAATTCAAGTGGATGGCTCCACTTTGCTTCTAACTCCGAAAGGTGAGCAAGAGACGTATCCTATATTTGGAGCTATAGCAAAACAAAACTTAACTGAAATTGGTGTGAGCACAAAAGATCAATATGTATATGCTGGTGGACAAGTAAACGTAGAGACAGGTGAAACTATAGTTGAGAAGTATGAAACAGTCTTCCACGATACAGCTCAAAATCTTGGCTTATGGCAACGTGTTTCAAATGACCCGAAATATCTGTCATGGGAAATTGAAAATGGCCATATTGGGAAAGGCTCAGATTTTCAGCAAGGGAAAGATGCATTCGAGGTGAAAACGTTTGGTGAAAAACAAGTTGCAACGGATGTATGGTACGGCGCTGGTCTTAAACGTATGCTCACAGCAGCACTAACAGATTGGAGAGTAACATTTAGAATTCAATCTATTTCAAAATATCACCGTTCTAAAACGAAACTTGAATTGTACTTACTTGATACAACAGGTAAACGTGCGGGTAAGTTAAGTATAAAAGATACGAGCGATGGGACTGAGCAAGAGGCCTATATGCAAGTTTATCGAAATGACGGCAGTACAAAGACTGTGGGTGAGTTTAAAGCAGCCTCTAAAAATGCTAAGAATAAGAAAATAACGATTAGGGGTAAAAAGAAAGTAAAGAAGACAGATTCCAAAGGCAAGGTCACTTATACTTATCAAACAATAACGGAAACGGTGAACGAAAACTCGGGTGAAAATAAGTACACTGACTTTTATGGGTACTTGGCTCTTGAAAAGATAGGCCAGAAGTTTATCGCAACTATTGTTTCATTAGATCCTAAAACACGTAACGAAGTATCGAGAAATGAAATGATTTGGATTGATTCAAATGGTACTTTTAGAAACCTGCTCGGTGGTTTTGGTCTAGTTGCGGCTAAACAAGATATTCGAGAAGATGAAATAGAAGTTTCATATACTCCAAACTACCTTGCGTTTTGTGATTTAAAAGTAGAAAAAATTAATGTGAATAAACAGGAAGAAGTAATCAGTACATCACCAGAAGTCATTATTTTTACAGGTGACGAGATTGTGATTGATTGTGAAAAAGGTCGCATGTACAAGAATGGGATGTTGTGGATGGATGCATTAGTTATTGGGATTGATTGGATTAAACTCCACGGGAATCTAACAGAAGAAATTGCATTTAGCGATGGATTAGATTGGTCGATTACATACCGGCCTACATCATATTAGGAGGTGTATAAGTTGAACTTATTGGTCATGCATACAGATTCGCGAGGTTATGACAACCTTAATTATAAAGTTGTTGCATCATTGAGTAATGACAATGCACAAAGCTGTCCATTTTATGATGATATGCGAATCGAGAAAATTGAAAACTTCGATGATACTTATACACTCTCTGTTCCTGAAGATCGCCAGGAGGCACTTGCTCTTGTGGCGGGTGCTTTCATTTTATTCGAAGATGAAAGTGAAAAGTTTAGACTGTTTCGTATTTATAGTGAAAGTAGTCGAGCTATTGGCAATATACATTCCAAAACGGTTGAAGCAGAAAATGCTTTTATTAATGACTTGAATAAAACAGTCGTCGCTAAATCGAAACTTAAAAATGTAGATTTTTCCGAAGCTATGGCGCATATCTTGGCGCTTAGCGGTTGGGAAGTAGGAAATGTAGAATGGCTTGGAGAAATACGGTCATTAGAGTTTGACGGCACAACAAATGCCCAGGAAGAGCTACAAAACTTAATCAATACATACCGTGGTGAAATCGATGCGTATGTAAAAGTTAGAAACGGTCGAATAGTTGGCAAATACTTTGATTTAGTCGAAAAAAGGGGCAGAGATAACACAGGCAGACGTTTTGAATATCGACGTGATATAAAAGGCGTAACCCGTACAAAAGTGGATACAGAGCTGTATACGGCGATAAAGGCACGTGGTAAAGATGGATTGTCTTTCGCTTCTATCAATAACGGATTAGACACTCTTTACGATGTAGAAGCTAATGAAATCTATAATGATGGCCGTGAATATCTCGTTAAATACTTCGAGTATGAAACTGAATACCCTTCGGCATTATTAGCAGCTGCACGTGAAGAATTAAACAGGGTGAATCATCCAATTTACAACTATGAAGTCGAGCCAGCTTTGTTAGATGAAACGACTGGCTATGATGAGGGGCCTGTTTTGCTTGGCGATAGTGTTCGAGTTGTTGACTTTGCTATGCAGCCTGAAATGACGGTAAGCGCTCGAGTAATTGAAAAGCAAACCTCATATAGCAATGTGGGGGCAAATACGGTAGTACTGGGTGAATATGTTGAGCTAGACAATGATGTTCCTGGACTCATTCAGAAGCTACAATCTCAACTAACTGATGTAAGCAAAAACATTAATCCAGTTTACCGTTTAGAAATCTTTAGCAGTAATGGCATTGTTATAAAAAATGGAGTAGGTGATACACAATTAACAGCACGAGTTTACAAAGACAACGTGCGAACATTCGGGGAGCCACATCAATACAAGTGGGAGAAAATATTGCCTAATGGAACGCATGACACTGAATGGGAAATGGCTAATGAAGGGGTAGGGCAAACCATTTATTGTGATGCTATTGACTTTGTAAATAACGTTTCTTACAAGTGTAGCTTCTTAACAGATGAATACAATTATGTGGCGACGGCTTATTTCAAAACGGAAGTAGATCGTGTGATTGGTGAAGTCAATAAATTGCGAACAGCTAATAGTATTGTGATTCCCTTTATCACAGACACTCATTATGCTACAGATGCTTTTGAGGACCAACAAGCAAAGTTACGGTCACTTTACCACATCAACAATGTTGTGGAAGTCACACACCAAATTAATTGTGATGCTGTGGTTCATGGTGGGGACATTGTGGACGGAAAAACAAGTAACTATCTTAATAAAGCCAACCTCAAAACGGTTGTGGATGCACTAAACGAATCGGATTGCCCTGTGATGTTTACGAAGGGTAACCATGATGATAATGGTCTTGGTGACGTTCGAACTGCAGGTAATCAAATGACAGCCTGTACGAAGCCAGCAGAAATGAAGCCAATCCTAAGCAAAAATTATATTAAAAGCAACATTGTTTTTTCTTCCACAGACAACGCTAATTATTGTTATTACGACATAAAGGATAAAAAGGTAAGAGTATTTGTTCTTGATAGTTATGATCTGCGGTATGACTTGCTGGGAAGTGATAAGAAAAATAAATATCAATCACGTAAATTCGGAGCTTATCAAAAGGCACAAATCAATTGGCTTATTGATCAACTTAAAAATACACCTAAAGATTATAAAATACTTACTTTCCATCATTATGCAATGTATGGTGCGGCATCCCAGGATGAAACGCCAATCATTAATAGTGAAATTGTAGCGGGTATATTAAATGCTTGGCAAAACGGTAGTAGCTTTACTGGAAAAGGTACAAATAGCGACTTCGCAGTGACTGTAAGTGTTGATTTTTCTACTCGTGGGAAAGGTATGTGGTTGGCGGCATTAAATGGTCATTGGCATAGTGATAAAGCGAAACGTGAAGGGTTAGGCAATGTACCAACCATTATGAGTATTTGTAGTTTAGGTGCTCGTGATAATGATGGGAATGATCGTGCTCTCGGTACTACTGTGGAGGACGGTTGGGACGTGATTGTAGTGGATTTAGATACGAATATGATTAACCTTGTCCGATTTGGTGCAAACGCCATGAGTAAGCCTATAAGGTCTTATTCTGGGGGTGTTAGCTAATGAAAGTAGTTGCAAGTAGCGAAACGACATTAAGCAGCACTAATGATATCTTTGTAGGTCCTAAACCTCCACCTCATCCTGTAATAGGGCAATTATGGTTAGATACGTCTGTTAAACCACCTGTATTAAGAATGTGGGACGGGGAACAGTGGATTGTCCAAGAGATGGACGTAGAAAACTTAGATCCTGATTTTGTAGAAAAGATGCGTGATGAAAATCAAACAGCCTATCAAGAAGCAATGGACTTTGCGAATGCCCTTTCTGAAAGAATGAAGAATGAAGCTTCAAGGCTGGATGGGCTATTCACCAATGTAGAAGCATTGAGTACAAAGGCAAATGAAAATAGCAGTCAAATATCTACGATTAAGCAATCATTTTTCGGATTGGAAACAAAGGTAAGCAACCTAGAAACAAATACTTCCTCCACAATCACACAGCTAAGCAACCAAATTAATATGCGGGTTATGAAAGGTGATGTAATAAGCCAAATCAATCTTGAAGCAGATAGTGCCTACATTTCTAGTAAAGCCATAGTGTTAGATGGTGATACAACGGTGCGAGGGGCGTTTTATGCACCGAAGGTATTAAGTGGTTCGACTGTCGCAGGGAATGCCTACACGTTGATTGAGGGAGCTTATTTAAAGAGTCGAGGCTATTTTTCAAAAACGTGGCTTGAGAGTACAAGAGCGGGATGGCATGAAGTCACTATTGATAAGGGTCATGTGAAGATGAAAGACACCACAAATGGTGGTGCAGTTTACTATACAGCCCGTGGTATTAGTACCCAAATGGATGGAGATAACGATGGACAAGCTTCTGGTACTATCGAATTCATGTCGCAAAAATATTTACCTGGTACCAACGGTTTAACGCTGTCCTCTTCTGGTCGAGTAGCATTAGAATCAACAAGCGGCTCACGTATTTACTTAAATCCAAAAGGTGCAGCAGTTCATGTAGCTGACGAGAAAGACAATTACTACGACTTGTATGCAAGAATTTTTTATGGCGATAGGGCAGGAGTTGGAGGATGGGATATTGGTAGCACTAATATCTTGGCGAATAGCGGAAAAGTGAATATTGGACAGACAGGTATAACTATAAATAATTCATATGTCCCTACTTTCTCCGATTTATCAAATGGCACAACTGTGGGCAGTTGGTTAATCGGTACTTTAAATCTAAACTCTGCATCTGGCAAAATAAAAATGGGTAATGATACAGGAAATATTGTCTGTAATAATCTAACTCAAACATCACAAAGAGAATTGAAGAAAAATATAAAACCATGGGAAGGCGACGGTTATGGCATTGTTAAGAGTGTTCCAGTTCGACAATTCCAATATACCGACGAGCTAGATGAGGAATTTCCGCATGTTGGTTTCATCTTGGATGAAGTAAGTCCTTGGATGGCAGACATTGAGGGATATGGTGTATCAGTAAATCAAACAGTTAATATTCTGTGGGATGCTTTTCAAACTGCCATTGCAAAAATCGAAAAGTTAGAAGGGATGGTGAAATAATGAACAAAGAGGAAGTATATATAAAAATGATAGAATCACTTGGCAGAAAAATTGCTACTGCTGAAGTTGAAAAAGCAGAATCAGATGCACTTTTAATGCAGGCACAGGCTCATATCAATGAATTATTAGTGCAGATTGATGAATTAAAGAAAGGGGGTGAGAAACAAGATGAAGCTCCTGTTACTGAATGATGTAGATACGCTTAAAAGCACTGATAATGCTACTTTAATTAAAATGGCTATCACTGATGAAAATGATCAGTTTGTTGATTTGCAGCAGTTCAAAACTATAAACGTTGGTATTGGCTATCAAGGTAACTTAGTAAATACTGAATCACCTAGGATTGATTATGAAAATAATTCATTCTCCTTCACCATGTCACACAGTTTGCCAGCTGGTAAGTATGTAATTGAAGTCAATTTAGTTCATCAAGATGATACGGTTAGTATAGCGCCCAATGCAGGCGTTTTTATTTTGACCATTGAGAAGTCATTGGGTGAAGTTGGAGAGACAGTTACTGTTATTTCCGTACAGCAACTGTTGAATGATATGGCTGCTGTTAGAGAGTTAGCTGAAAAGACTTCTTCCGATATTGTGGCTGCAGTTACCGCAGCTAATGAAGCGAAGGAAGAATCAACTGAAGCAACAAGGATAGCCCAAGAAAATACATCCACCGTGAAAGCTGCATTGAATATAGCCAATGAAGCTAAAAGTGAATCATTAAATGCAACTAAGACTGCAAATGAAGCAAAAGTAATTGCTGAAAATGTAGTAACTGTTTCAACTGAAACAAAAGCAATTGTGGAAGAAATAAGGGTTACAGCGAATGAAGCAAATGCAAATTCTAATATTGCCGTAAACGATTCACTTGAAGCTAAAAACACTGCCCATAAAGCTAAAACAATTGCCGATAATGTCCGTGCGGAGTTCGATAGTATTATTAAGGATTCCGGTAATGTAGATGCCGAAGTTATACAAGCACGTGGGAATTTCGTAAGTTTGCCAGAAAGGCTATCAGCAGGGGAACTTGCTGTAGATGAAAAAGCTAGATTAACCTTGGAAGATGCAAAGAATTATACGGATGAAAAAATAGCGAGCATACCACCTGTTGATTTATCTGAATACGACAAAACAGTTGATATAGATAATAAGGATAAAGCAACATTACAAAGCGCCAAAGATTATACCAATGCAGAAATCTCAAAAATTCCACCAGTTGATTTAAGTGTATATTCTACTACCGAACAAGTTGAAGCTAAAGATGCTGCAATTTTAGAGCAAGCAAAGCAATACACAGACAATCATGTTCCAGTAATTGATACAAGCGGATTTGCAACAAAAGATTCAGTTGCTGATGTAAACAACGCTCTAGCTGTTCATCAAGTGGATGGTACAAAGCACTTAAACAGCGGCTATTTAAAATTAAATAATGGATCCGCAAGCTTCCTTTTAAAACTGGATGCAGAGGGACTATACCTAGAGGAGGTCTAGCTGATGGCAACAGGAGATAAATATTATTTAGGCGGCCAGAAGGTATTTACTAATTACTATTCTGGAAGTGAACTTGTAGGAAAGACAGAGGTAAAAGTGAACTTGGGATTTAAAACGAGTTGTATAAAGTATATTTCAAATGATAGTGAAAACGGTTCTTTGTACGTATCTTTTGATAGTGTTCCAACAACTGCAACTGCATCAGGTTTAAATAAGGCGATTTTATTAAACCCTGGTGAAGTGATAAATGAATTAAATATTGCAGTTTCGTCAATAAATTTAAGATTAATTGGATATGACGGGATTTCAATTGCTCGTTGGCTGGCGGTGTAATTATGGGATTAAAGAAACAATTGAAAATTAAAGGGGCAATCATTCCAAGTGACACAGAAGTTGCTTATCTAGATGGGAATACCTATGTTTTAGATACTGTAGGTGATCAAACAATTGGTAGAGCTTTAACCATGAAGTCAGATGGAATAGTTCGCTTAAAGGTCTCATATTACGGCGGATATTACAATTTAAACTATCAACTGAATGGAGTTAATAAAAGTATGGGAGGTATTTCAGCTGGTCCAAGTGGTGGTGGAACCTTATCTGCTGATATTACAGTAAAGAAAAACGATATATTGAAAATTATTGCCATTAAAAAAGATGCACAGACCTATGCGAGGATTTCAAATATATACGTATATGGAGTGTTTAAACTCGATAGAAACAAATTCTATATTATAGGAGAGTCTTGATATGATGACAATTACATTTGTTTCAGAAGAAGAAAAAGAGAGATTAATAGAAAAATATTCGCAGGAATATGAATTAAAAGAAACACGATATTTATTCACAGGGAATGAACTTGTTTTTCAAGAAAAAGTAAATGGCTTGACGTTAGAAGAACGGCTTCAAGAACAAGAACAAAAAATTGTATTACAAGAACAAGCACTAGCTGAATTAACAATGTATATTTCTACATTGGGAATTTAATTCAACAGTGCTTTTTATATACAAAAAATTAAAGTGAAAAGGATGATTTCATAATGACATTCACAAAAGATAGTGCTTTGGTAAAAGTATGGGTAGGATTAGTAATGGCAGGTACTTATCAACTTGAACAAGTACCGCCGCTATCTAATTTAAAAACGGTTGTGACAGAAGTTATAAATGGTACAGCAGCGTAAAAGTAGTTATTCGTTTTTATTGTCAAAAATTTATTAAAGGTAAACTCATCTTTTTGTCGAATTTTAGTAGATAGAAAGGGGAGATTAAAAATGAAAGAATACTCGCATGTACTAACTGTTTCATCTGAAGAAGTTAGATCATATGTTGATAGAGGATGGGAAATCTTCGAGACTAGTAAAAATGCATATCCTGAAGGTGGTGTCTCTACCGAGTTTCATATTGGATATCCATTAAGAAAAAATTATGAAGAGTTATTAAAAATAATCAAACTTTATGAAAAGCATGGATTTAAAGAAGAGTTAGGTCAAAAAGTCTTTGATGATAGTATAGATAATTATGATACTGGAAGAGAAGGTCATCATGTTAATAATGATATGACTTCTTTCTTAGAAAACTATGATATGAATGTAAATGGCTATGTCACAAAGTATTATAAAAAGCTATCCTCTGAAGAAATTGAAGAAAAATACGGTAATTATAATTTTTAAATTACTTTGCTAGCACATCCAATCGGGTGTGCTTTTTATATGCTTTCCACAATTTGTGGAGGGTATATTTAGGTTTAACACAATTAAATCCAATGTACTAGCGCTATTTTTATTAATGATATTGGTACACGTACGATGAGTAATATCATTGGAAAAAAGAAGAAACTTTTGGAATAGTAAAAGATAACTTGAATAGACTAATAGAATAACGTGAGGAAATTCACCAGTTAGAGAGGCGAAGGATTATAAAAAAGTATCTCTGGATAGTTGGATGTTTATTAGTAGTCGTATCCATTTGTTTAACATTTATTTTGAAGGAAAAAACAATACCTCAATTAGAGAAGACAGATGTACCTAAGCAAATGAGTCAAAAATATAAGCCGATTACTCAACCGTTCGGGAGCAAGACCAAATACAAAATAAATTTAGAAATGGATTCAAGAGGACATTTCAATATTGAATCTAGAAGTACAATAAAAAATACTTCGAATGATAAATGGAGTGATGTTGTTTTCTACTTTATTCCAAATATTTTTACGAAAGAAAATTCACCTACTTTATCAAATCCTGGGACAGCCCATATTAAAAGTATCCTTGTTAACGGTAAAAAAGCGAAGTTCTCACTTAAAAAGGATTCACTAAAGGTGCTATTACATGAGAATGTTTATCCGACTAAGAAGATTGTCGTTGACATTCAATATAGCTTTACTTTACCAGAGAAAGGATTTCGATTTAATAAAGAGGATGGAAACTATTACTTAGCTCAATGGTATCCTATGGTAGCTACCTATAAAAATGGCAGCTGGAATAAGGAGGAGTATCGTGTAAAGGGTGAAACGTATCATACGGCTTTTAGTGACTTTGAAGTGAGTTACAAAATTCCTAAGGGATTAACGATTGTTTCTACAAGTGATCAAGAATATGTCAATAGTAAAAATAAATCCACATTAAAAATGAAAAATGTGAAAGATTTCTATATCACTATCTTAAAGAAACCATATGAAAATGAAAGAAAGATAGGAAACGTAAATATAAGGGCTTTTACAATTGATGATGATACTCAAAGTCAGAGGGAAGTATTGCAAATTGCTGAGAAAGCACTAAATTATTTTCAAGATAAAATCGGTCCCTATCCTCATAAGCAATTGGATATTATAGTTTCCCAGTCAGGAATGGAGTATCCAGGTATTGTAACAGCAGGATCCATCAAAGGAGGGAATTCTGATTGGAGAGAGAGCGTAGTAGTTCATGAAATAGCACATCAATGGTTTTACGGGATGATTAGTAGTGATCCTTTTCACGATGCTTGGTTAGATGAAGGAATCGCAAATTTTGCTACAAGTTTATTCTATTCTAAATATAAAAAAGAGCCAATATCATTATTAGATGTTAGCGAATTTCAGGATTCTCCATTACCTGTTAATCTTCCATTAAACAAGTATACATTAGGAGAACAAAGTAATTATATCTATGCCAAAGCTCCAACTTATCTATGGAAAGTATTCTCTGAAAACGGCGGCCAAAAAAGAGCAGAAGATTTTTTGAAAAGTTACTACAATCTTTACAAGTATAAAGATATAGACACAGCTGAATTTGTAAGGTTTATAAAATATTATTTGGATTTAAAAAATGATGCTTCGTTAAAAGAGTTTCTCGAATTTTGATTTTTAAAATTATAAATTCTGGAAGTTTACTATTGCCGAGGTTAATCTCTTTTTCGGTCGAATTAAGTGGATAGAAAGGGTCTTGTTGTGTTTGTCTAGAAGGAAAAATAAGTAAAGGAGGAAAGAGAATGAAAAAAATATTAACTATCCCGTTGATTTGTCTTTTAATAACCATATGCTCAAATAATACAGTTAATGGTAAAACAAATAATGCAGATGTGGATTTTTTACTCATCCCTTACAATAAAATATTGACTAAACTTAGTGATGAATATGGAATAAGGATGTATGTTGCTGAAAAAAATAAAGAAAAACTTTTAAATAATATTCATGGAATGACTCCTAAACAATTCGAAAAACAATTGAGAAAGCAGTATGAGGAAGCCTTAAAATATACACAAGATTCTTCTTATGACAAAGGTGAGTATAAAACATCCGAATCTAACTATATTCCAAACTCAAAAACCAAAATTCCAGCAATACCGCTTAAGTAAATCGTATTTTAAAAGTGCGTTTCTACCAACGAATAATTGTTAGTTAAAAATTAATCACCAACTAAACTTCAAGCCTTCCACAATCACTGTGGAGGGTATTTTTATTATAGAGAGAATGGGGGAGATGGAATTGCAGGAAGGGGGTAATTCTATGTATAAGACATTAGAGGATCATGAAGAGCAGCTTCATCAGCATGGTGAAGTGATACAACAGGACATTTTACCACGGTTAGAAATATTGGAAAAAGAACACTTAGTATTTAAGCAAGAGATGACTTCAATAAAGTCAGATTTGATAGGTGTTCAAAAAGGTCAAAAAGAGGTGGAAGTCACAGTGATGAAAGATGGCAAGGAAACACGTGAATTACTTAAACCTTTTGCTGATCACGTTTTAAAACAAGTAGAGTATGAAGCTGAAACCGAAAGGGAAATACAGATTAAAAAACTGGATGGTAAGGACAAGGTGATAGTGGCTCTCTGTGGAGCACTTGGAACTGGAGGACTAGCTACAATCATCTTGGGAATCCTTGCACTATTCTATTAGGAGGAATTATATTGACAGCAGATAAACTTAAACAATATATAGCGTTATTTGGGGGATTGCTATCAGCAATCCTTTTATTTTTGCATACAATAGGAATTGAGATGAAATGGTATACAGATGAATCTATCAATGCTTTTATGAAAGTCCTAATAGCCGCCGTGCCATTTACCTTAGTTATTTATGGTATTTGGAAAAACACTTATGTAGTAAGCAAAGTAGCTAAAATCCAAGAAAAAGAATTAGAAAAGAAAGGGTTGAAATAATATGGGAAAACAATTCGTAATTAGCAGTGGACATGGCGACAAAGTGGCAGGGGCAATTGGGATTTTAAATGAGCATGACGAAGCAAAAAAAGTTGTTAACCGTGTATACGATATTCTAACTAAGGAATACAATGGTGTAGGTTTTAAATATCACGAAACAACAGCTACCACACAGGATCAAAACTTATCTAATATCGTTTCCTTCCACAATGGAAAGACAAGAGAACTAGACGTTAGCATTCACTTTAACAGTGCTACACCTGCTGCGACAGGTACTGAATGCTTATACTATGATGCTTTAACCTTATCAGCTAAAATGAGTGCAGCTATGGCATTTGCTCTTGGAATTGTAGACAGGGGAGCTAAAGAACGTAAGGAATTGTATTTCCTACGCAACACTAATAAGCCAGCAATCCTTTTAGAAGTATGCTTTGTAACGTCTGAAAAAGATGCAGCTGCATATCGTAAAAACTTTGAAGCATTATGCCAAGCTATCGCAAAAGTTATGGCGGGGCATTTGGGGTATACAAAAAACCAAGTCGAAGGTGTATCTAAGCCAGTAGCCAAACCAAAAGAAAGCACCTATTACAGTGAAAAGTTTGACCGGTTAGTTTTATTAACAGACGCAGGTGTATATGCAGACGTAGAGTTTAAAAAAGAACTTAATAGACACAAAAAAGGCACTAAGATAGATATTGAAGCTATTGTATATACAAAGAACGGTACACCTCGTTTCTTGGTAAGAGAAAAAGATAAGTACGCCTTTATCACAGCCAATCGTGAGTATGTAAAAGCTTATACAATAGATAAGAAATAACATTACTTTTACTGCACGAAATGCTATAATTAAGATATTCCAAAAGAACAGAATATTGTGTATATCATCAGACAAAAACGCGGCCTCCCATGTTACTAAAAAGCATGAGACTAGCCGCGTTTTTTTATTTGTATTGTTTTGGTTTCTCTGTCCTGGCAAATATCCAATAGATGATTGCGAATAAAAGGGTTATTCCCAACGCGAGACCTACGAGCACAATCATTGCTTGAATAAATCCCATATCAATATTTTGTATATCCATATGGAATCTCCTTTTATAAGTAGTATTTGTTTAGTCTCTTGTCATTATGTTTGGAAACAATTAACTTTAACTAGCTATTGAAATAGGAACGATTGTTCTATATAATTGAACAAACAAATGTTCTTGTTTTTAAGGAGGAGTCAAAATGAAAGAGCAGTTAATGAAAGCGATGCAGCATAATCAATTGGTTGATTTAATGTACATTTCTCAATCAGGTGAGATAACTAAACGACGAGTAAAGCTAATCAAAAATTTTGGTGACAGATTCCAAGCATTTTGTTTCACTAAGCATGCTAAGCGTACTTTTATTACTGATAATGTTCTTGCAGTGATGCCTGTCCTTAGAAAAGAACGTGTAGTAATATGAATAGTGAACAAGGTAATTTAGTTCATAAGCAGATTATATTAGATTTAGCTATTCGAACCCTAGAACGTGACCGTAAGCTATTAGATTGTTTTAAATCGTTTGGAGCTTTTGATATGTGGTTTGAAATTAAAATAAAAGAAACTAAACAAGAAAAATTGAATATCAAAAGAACATTGGGCGCTATGGGTATACGTATTGAAAACGAATTAAGGGAAGATGATTTTATAACTGTGTACGAAGTGCTTTATAGGGGGGCAACGAAGATTCTTCGTTATTCTAATATCGCACTTAGAAACTGGACAAATGAAGAGATAAAGCGCCTACTAAATATGGAATATAACACAACAGCAAATGTTAATAAAAAAGTGTATCACAAGTAAAAAGGAGAGATAACATGCCTGTAGGGTTTTCGAAACCAAAAAGAGTTAAAAAAGCCGCTAAACACCCTGACCGTGACGAATTCGATTTAGAAGAATTAGCAATGACATTGAACGAGGCTTTGAATACGAACAAAATGTATAGCTTCGCAGTATTTAACCGAGATGAACCGATTGTTGGAAAGGTTACTAAGATGGATCCGAATACAAAGCTGATTACTATTCAAAGGTATGGGGAGATATTTAAAGCTCACTTTTTGGATATTTTAAAAGTAAACTCTTATGAAGGGTGAAATAGGTTAATTTTAACATATATATTTTGAGATATTGAATGCTATAATTTAGCTAACCTCATTCCTACACTAGTATTATTAGTGTGTAGAATATTAAAAACACGGCTTCTCATTTGACCAAGAAATATGAGATTAGCCGTGTTTTTTATTTGGTTCAAGCCCTATAATCTTTAGCAATTATTTTTCGAAAATGTACATTTCAGCCGCTGTGTATTTTAATTTGGTAAATTTTTATTTTTGTTGTACAATGAATTAAAAATTAAAATTATAGGAATGAGAGTAATTATGGATATTGAAAAAGTTAAATTAATGTATGAGAGGATAAGTGAGGATACTAATCTTATATCTATAGTGGGTTGCGTTTTTTGGGCGCTAATCTTACTGGTAACAATTTATGAATTCATAAAAAATAAAAAATCTGGTTCTGCAATTTTAGGATATTCTTTATCAATACTGATAATGTTCTCAATTTTGGGAGCTTTAATTTTTAGCATTGTACAATCAAAGGACTCAATAACTGAACAAGAATGGAAGACCAACTATTTACAACCGTATGTACAAACCAAACCAGTTACTAAAATTGAAATAGATGACATTCAACAAGTATTAGATAAGCCTAAAAACTTAACTAATAGTGTTTTCCTTACAAATAAAGCTTCTAAACATTACTTTAAGATAACCTATAAAAATAAAAAAAGTATTTATATATCAGCAAATGTGAAAAACAGTAAATCTAATAAAAATTATATTATTTTTAAAAAGATAAATACCAAAATTTCGAAGAAGTATAACCAAAATACTTATTTCGACCCGGTAATTTACGTTCGAAAGGGCTTCATACCAGTTTATGATTAAACTGGTATTTAGTCCCTTTTTTTATTTAAAAATTTATGTCATAATTAATTTATATTAAATTACTAATGGAGGGATAAATTGTGAAAAAATTTATATTAACTGGTTTAGCAACAGCATCTCTAATGTCGTTTAGTGCATTATCTACAACTAATGCATCTGCAGAGGAAAAAACGAATATTCAAAATGAAAGTATAATTGTTCAGGGTGACGAAGAAAAGGGAAATGTAATTCCTAATATTGAGCTATATACTGCTGGTTGGCAACATATTCACTCTTCATATGTACCTATTGAAAAAGGACAAACTGTCAACATGGGATTGGGTAATCATGAAAGAGGTATACCAGGTAGAATATATTCTGGTGGAGGTAATTTAAAAGTTTCAGTAACAGCAACTAAATACGGTAAAACTCCAACAGTTAAATATAAATTAATGGAATATGATCCAACTAATGCTGATGAAGTTATAGGAACTCGTACTGTAAATGGTTCAGATACGCATACATTTGACGTTAGAAAATATGTTGATGGCGATAATAAAAAAGCTGAAATTTACATAAAGTTTTATGATGCTAATATGCAATGTGGTATTGATGTAGACATCTGGGATTAAAATATAAAGTAGCCTTAATAGGGCTACTTTTTTATATTCAGTTATATGTAAAGGTGATTCGTCTAATTAGTGCAACTTTAATAAAAAGAGTAGACGTTTCCGCGTCTACTCATACTGTTAACAGTGATAAAATTGTGTTGTTTTATTATAAAAAAGTTTCTGTTCTGTGTCTATAGTTACACGGCCAAGAAATTTATTATTGTGGTTGAACTGCATTGCCAGCTGCTTTTAAAATATTCAAAAGTAGTGGCGACATTTGAATAAGCACGTAAGATAGTCCTGCATTCATCATCATGCTATACGATTTTTCTTTTTGACCAACCATCATCATAAATAATGAGCCAACTAGAATAATTGAAGCTACTGGTAAAGAAAGGGCTACTAAAATATCTATAATTGGATCCATTATGGTTGTGAAGGAACTTAGCGCAACTTCTCCTGCAACCTCTCCTGCTTTATCAGTAAACCCTACTGGCATTGCATTATAAGTAGCCACACTATCAATTGAACGTGTAATCCCACCTGCACTGTCTACATAGCTTGCTACCTCTAATACAGGAGATTGAGTAGTTACTTCAGTTACTTTCTTTAAACTATTCCATGCGACCATCCCAAGGCTCGCTACAGCAGGCACACATGCAGCAATAGCCAAATCCTTACGTGTAGCATGTTGGCTCCCAAAATCAGTCCATTCACTCTCGGGCACGACTTCCACTTTGTTCTTCTTAAAAAACATTTCATCTCTCCTTCTATCTAATTTCATCATAAGTAAAAACTTTCGCTACAGGTAAACCTTCACAAGCTTTCTTTAACTGCAGCCGTCTGAACTCTGTAGTGGTAAGCCAGACTAGAGTAGGGAAGTGACCCAATTGTTGTTCCAAGGCTCCATTGGCATGTAAAGCTTTGTAATTTTCTATTTTCAATCTGTTTTCGGCCATTGTTTGCAAGTTATCAACTTCGACAAAATGAGTAGTATGTAATTTGGTGAACATGGCATCCACAACTACAGTTGTTAGCCCATCTGAAACTTTTATTTCATTTTCCCAATCACTTGGATATTCATAATAGAGATATAATTCGTTCCGCATGATTGTATGTTGCACGTTGCTTGAAACTTTACGCACCTTTTCGCAATCAACATATTCTCTGCCTAGCTTATTCAAGTAATAGATAGATCTTCTGCCGTCTCGAATAACCGATAAATAATCCGACATATCCTTTAGAACTCGATTTGCATTTCTAATAGATTTAAGGGAGAAATAATAACGAATTTGATCTCTCGTCATGAAATCAAGCTTTTTCAAAAGTAACAGTATTTGTTCTTGACGGTTGTTGAGGGGTTGAATTAACATTGTTTACTTCCTCCTTTTTCGGTTGGTCTAATCTGATATGCGGTTCAATGGTCTCCTTTATTATCTGATTAGTGATATAAGGGGTTTGCACAATTTCACGTTTATCAGCTGTTTGATAAATGGCACGACCAGTAATCTGTGGAAGACATTCAGCACCTTCATTATCTAAGACAACACGACTAGCAACTGCCGATTGAACTCTAAACGATAGCTTTGCATCGCTGTTTTGTTTGCACTGTCGGGGAATAACATCACCAGTAGGGTATTGAGTAGCAAGTATTTGTCGAAAGCCTAATCCAGCACCTAGACGGGCAATTTGAGACATATAACGTTGGCATTCTATTTTGATTGCTTTTTCTTCTCTTGTAATAGCTTCAGCAGGGTTTAATTCTCCTACTTCATCCACAATCACAAAGTAACGATCTTTTATTCCAGCTTGCTGTACATTCTTTTTGCCTTTTCTCCTTACTTCTTGCTGTAGTTCTCTCATACGCTCGTATGCAGCTTTCAAAGTTTCCAGTGCTTCCTCTGGCTCGTATGCAATACTTTCTGTTTGCTTAATACGTTCATAATCGGAAAGCTCCACACCGCCTTTTAAATCGATTAAATAAAGGTGTGTGTGCTCTGGTTCACTGTGCACTAGACTTGTAATCATTGAATTAATGAAATTAGATTTTCCATACCGGGTAGCACCACCGAGAACCAGGTGAGGGATTTTTTCAAAGTCATGAAACTTAAAAGCGTTCTGATCGCGTGTTTGACCGACAGGCACTTTCCATCCTTTGCCTGGAAGGTGGTCAACAGTAGAAGGCAAGGGCGAATTGTAGACACGAATACATAACAGTCCATCAAATGACATTTCAACTTCTTTTTGATTGGTTAGCTTAGTTTTGTTTAATTGAAGAATATTCTTTAAGAAATTCTTATCGATTTTTAAATCAACTTGCTGTCTTCGATTGTTTAAGCCATCCTCAATATTTTTTAGTTTAGCTGCATAGTCCTCGAAACTTCGCCCATATGGAATTCGATATTTATATTCCCATCCCCATTCGTACTTTTGTTTTCGGACAAGTTGGGTAGTTAAAGTATCTTTGCCATCCGTAACATTAAGACCCGATAAAGAAATGATCCTTTGAATTTTTCCGCTATCATTGTCGGTTAGATTTTGTTTTGCAATAAAAGCTTTTGCTGCAATACTTCCCATCACTGTTGTAGTTAAAATTTCAAATAACACTCTGCATCTCCTTTCAATAATTTTTTATTTTATTTTCAAAAATTATTTCTAAAAAATTATTAAACAAATTCTGCTTTCTGTTTCATTTAATAACTTGCGCCACTGGTTCTCATACGTAGTATGAGTTGCACCAATCTGGTAGGGAAATATTAGCGTTAACTTATTAAGAATAAAGGATTTTAAGCATTCCACATTGAATACTAGGATAGTAGAAGCATTAGTATAGCTATTGGTATGGGTATCGGTATACCAGTGAGGAATGGCCATTGGCATATCTATAGGAATGCTAATTAAGAATATTCATTAGTACATCTATTGGTAGTTAAGAGGTAGGTATTTATGAAGCTGAATTGGTATGTGGCTTGGTATTAATAATGTATTACGCTAAGCGAAAAAATAAACCTTGTCTAACAAAATTTTTTTCAAATAAACGAAAAAGGTGATGAGAGTGAATCGTGAAATTGAAGTGAAATTGTATAGATTATTGATTGAAAATAAAATGACTTATCAGGAATTAGCAGATAAAACAGGTTTGTCCTTAAGGACTATATCTGTACTGGTTAATAATAAAATGGAACGTATTCCAAAAGCAGCTTTAATAAAACTTGCGGATGCATTTGAATTAGATGACATTCGCGAAATTATCGATTTCAAAAAAGATTAGGTACATAAAAAAAGACCGTTCTTCCACAGTTGATGGGAGAGCGGTTTTTGTTTGTTTTTAATTATCTTCATTAATCAAACTAAACAATTCATTTAAATCATTAATCTGTAAAGCGACAATGATCTTTTCTAAAGCTTCCTTGGGGTACATCTTTACTTTGTTATTAGCAATTTCACTAATTAATCGAGTAGTAAGTCCGGTCTTTTCTGCTAAATCCTTTTGGTTCATGTCACGTTCTGCAAGTAAAATCTTGAGTCTTGATTTCAAGTACAAAAATACCACCTACTTTCATTCCTTTATTGTTAATTCAATTATAAATAAAAAAATAAAATTACGCAATTAGTAATTGTATTTCGTTTTTAATGATGTTATTATATAAGTAATAAAATTACTAATAGGATAATTATATGCTGATAAAGGTAACGATATTATGAATAGGAGGTGGAAATGATGGCAGCGTTCGATTACTTAAAACAATACATAAACTTTGCTTCTGTGGAAGAAATGGACAAGGAAGTTGAAAAGCATATTCAAGCAAACTATTATAATTTAACTGCAAGTGAGCGCGCCATCGTTTTCAAACTTGCTGCACACGCTTTGGAATATCCAGGTGTGACACATCTAAAAGCATCAACAATTGCGGCCGCATTGGAGATTAGCACAAAGACTGTTTACCGAGCTATTAAAAAGTTAGAATCACTTGGAATTATCAAGAAGGAAAATACGATTAAATCAAAAGGTGGGCAAGGTGCTAACATCTTTATTATTTTGAAACACAATGTCCCAGCGGAAATGTCCGAGCGTAAGAATGACGAAAAGCCTTGTGAGAGTAGGACAGAAGAGGAAGTTTCAGAAAACCTATCATCTAAATCTTTTAATCTTTTAAAACAAGCACTACAAAATAATAATATATACAGTAATGGGGTTAATGAGCCTGTAAGTGAGGAAAGCAAAGAGCAAAAGATAAAACAATATGGAAATGAGTATCAACAATCACTATTCAATGTTATAAGAATGATGCCTTTTGCAGAATCAATCGTGAATTCAGCATATGAGATATCCCTAGCATTGGCTATGGAAACCAAAGAAGATTTCATTCTGGCCAAAGATACAGTTAAGAAAGTATCAATGGATATGTTGAGCCATTTGCGTGTTTCTTCCACAGTTAGAGCAGTAGTAGAAGCTTCCTATTATAAGGCGAAAAAACGACGTGACAGCCATTCTAATTTAGTTAGGTGTAATTGGCTTAAATTAGAGCAGAAGCCTAAAAAGGATAATATAAAACGCCATGAGCCATCTTTTGATATTACCAGATATAACTGGCTATAAAATAAAAAGATAAACAATAAGTTCCTATGTATATAAAAATTGTGTATTAAAATGGATGGTATTTGTTATATAATTTAGTATAAATTAACCAAGGGAGAGGCTAATACTATGAATCAGGATGATATTAGACAAAGTATACAAGATGCAAAAACAAATGAAATGGGAGTTGGTTTTGTAGGTGTAGAAATGTTTATCATTTCTGTTGCACTTGGAATTATTTTTTCATCGTGGTGGATTTTTGGTATTGTGTTAATAGGTTCTTTTATCCTTTTTAATATAGAATACACAGCAAAAATTTTACTTCTCATATTAACGCTAGCTTGGGGAGTAATTGCTTATAAAATAGGGCATGTTTTTGGTATTTCAGCAGCAATTGTTTTAGGAGCGCTTGCTTTACTTTTTGCTGGCGGTATACACTTCTCAGCATTCGGTGGCTTTAGAGATATGAAATAAGAAAGACCGTCATAATGACGGTCTTTTTTGTATGCCTATTAACAGAACAGGTCATTTAGTCGTATCGACCATTCATAGTAAGGATACCATTGGCTGTTTATACCGTTTATTGGATTTAGGGATTTCATTGGAAGAGTTAAAGCAGACAGTCATCGGTATTGTAGCTCAGCGTCTTGTCCCCTTGCAGGGGACCAAAAAGTTAACAGCTATTTTTGAGATTTTATCTGACCAATACCTAGACCAATCTTTTGAAGCGATTGAAAGTAAAATTAGTTACGAGCTTCCTTTTGAAAAAACGCTAGAAGGACAGATTGAAAAGGGGGTTCAATTTGGTGCAATCGCCTCCCAACATTCTACAAAGAAAATGGATTGACTTTTTGTTGCTAAAGCGAAAAATCCATTTAAAGGATTCAGCGCAATTACTAAAAAAGATGAGCGTTTTGTTAGAAGAGGGATTTACATTTTCAGATTCTCTTTTTATGCTGCTACCTCATCATCTTAAAAAGGATACTGGCGGTGAGGTTAAGATAAGAGCGCAGCTACGAAATGGCTCATCTATAACTGAAGTACTACACCTTTTGGGCTATCCTAAAATTTATTTAATGACCATTCTAGTTTCAGAAGAACACGGTAAAACTATCCAAGCTTTAAAAGCAGTGGCAAATCAGCTAGAAAAAAAGGAACAAAATAGAGAACGGCTACAGAAATTGCTTGTCTATCCTGCTGTGCTGTTTGTTTTTTTAATCCTACTCTTTTTCGCATTTCGGACTTATTTTCTGCCTAACATGTCTTTTATGATGGCAAACCAATCTTCCGAAACAAGTTTCGATTTAACATTATCCAAGCTGTTTTTACACTTACCAGATTTCTTTATAGTATTAGGCATTTCATTTATATCAATGCTGATCCTTTTCCTCATTTGGTTGAAAAAGAAAAGGGTAACAAGTCAAATTCTTTTTTTATTAAAAATCCCTTATATTAACAAACACTTTAAATTACAGATTACGCGGCAGATCTCTTATGAATTAGGCGGTCTCATTCAAAGTGGAATGTCAATGCAAGAAGCCTTAGAGTTATTGAAAACCCAAACATTACAACCTTATTTAGCCAAAGTAGCGGAGATTCTTCAAAAAAGGATCGTTTATGGTGAGTCATTGTCAACTGCGATTCAACAAGAACCGTACTTTTATAAAGGTTTTTATGCGCATGTGCTTCATGGTGAACAAGGTGGCAACTTAGGGAGAGAGCTGCAAATCTATAGTGAGTTTTTAATTGAACGGACAGAAAATACTATTCAGCGAAGCTTAGCATTCGTCCAACCACTTTTGTTTGTTGTAATTGCACTTTGCATTTTAGGCGCGTATCTTGCGATTTTATTGCCGATGTATAAAATGATGGATTTAGTCTAGAAAGGAAGAAAGGTATGTTGAAAGAGCATTTTCAGAAAGGTTTTACGCTTATAGAAATGTTAATTGTGCTGTTTATCATCTCGATACTCATATTGATTGCTATTCCTAATGTAACAAAACATTTCGCAACAGTTGATAAAAAAGGCTGCGATGCGTATGTCAAAATGGTGCAAGGCCAAGTAGAAGCCTATCGAATCGATCATGGCAATTATCCAAGTTCCACAACTGAATTAGAAACAAATGAATATTTAAAACAAACGGATTCTAAAGCTTGTGAAAGCAAGAAGTTAACGATCACGGATGGTAAAGTTGAAATTTCTAAATAGATCTGTAAATAGTCAAGGGGGCTTTACTTTCATCGAAATGTTGTTGGTCTTGACCATTACGATGCTCATTTCATTGATTGGTATTACTTTGGGCAAAAGTCACATGGATCGACAATTAGAGGACCGTTTCATTAAGCAATTGAAAGCAGATATTGAGCTAACTCAAGCCTTGTCTTTCCGTTATCAAGATTATGCTACTCTCACTATTGTGAAAGGGCTCAATGAAGTAAGAATCAAGGTGCCAGCGCATGGCAATAAGGATTATCTAGTAAGGAAATATCCAACGAACATTCAATTACTTCCATACAGTACTATTCAATCAGTTACTTATACAAAAGAATTAACAGTACAAAAATCAGGCACTATGTACTTTTCTATTAATAATAGGATCGTCAAATTAACTGTTTATTTAGGTGAAGGAAGGGTGCAAATTGAACAATGAAAACGGTCATTCATTGCCGGAATCATTATTAACTCTTGTAATAGTCTTTATAATTTTTGGTACATTATTGCCTTTTTACTATCAATTAGAGACGTCGCTTTATAAAAAGAAATTGAGCCTGCATGCGGCAGAAGCAGCTTTGTATGCAGCTGGAAATATTGTTCGATTTCAAAAGTACCAAGGAAATGTAGAAATTGATGATGTCATCTACCATTGGAAAGGGGATGAAACCTCCATTTGTATTCGTTATTCGGGCATAGAAGAAAAACAGCTCTGTGTAGAGACAAATACTTAAAGAAGAATAATAATCAAAGGGGCTTTACCATTCTGGATTCTATGCTACAGCTTATGATATTAATGATGTTTGCTCAATTTTTCCTACTTTTTTATGTATGGTATGGGCATAAAAAGAGTGGCATATTAAGTGAAAGTGAATTGCAATATGAAATGTTCGTGTATCAACTTTCAAAGGAACTTATACATGCTAGAGAGTTCTCTTTAAGCGAAAAATATACAGCTCTTTATTCATCGAATCGAGGAATTATTGGCATAAAGTCTATTGGTTCGGATATTCGAAGAGTTGGAGGATATCAACCTTTGTTATTTGGACTTCAATATGCGGAATTTGAATATGCTGATTCTATCTTTGAAACGACTATTACGTTTAAAAGCGGAAGTGAAAGGAGAAGAAAATTTATTGTCCCGATTCAGGAATGAACAAGGTTTTTTGCTGCTAACAGCTATGATTTTTTTATTCTTCATCACTAACATGATGCTAGCTGTAGCGGCATCATATGAATCGCATTATCGCTCGTATGATGAATTAAAAATTGCCTATTTAAATCAAACAAAGTCTATCCTGCTCTCGTTGAAAGAAAATAAGAATCATGACATAAAATAATTGACTTCTATACAATTCTTTTTAGCAATTTCCTTTTAAGTTTAAAAATCACCATTTCTCTTTCATAACTATTTTTTTAGCATTCATTGGGACCGAAGATATGCTTCTGCGCCTATCATCACCCATTCTGTTCTTTTGTGTAATGCTGTCAAAAAATAAAGGTGATTGGAATCGACAAGTGTTCATGCTACTATAATTAAAAGTGAACTTTTGGTATAGGGCATTCGCTAGTCGAAGAAGGTGAAAAAATGAAAAAAGTATATCTTGTCGGATTTATGGGTAGCGGGAAAAGTGCGATTGGCAGAAGACTTAGTTATTTTCTACGAATGCCTTACTATGATATGGACAAGGAGATTATTAGGCGAGAAGGGTTAACTATTCCGGAAATATTTGAACAAAAGGGTGAAGCCTATTTTCGCCAAAAAGAAACGCAATTCCTGAAAGAATTTCGTGATGAATTTTGTATAATTGCAACAGGTGGCGGAGTTTCTATCAGTGAGGAAAATCGAAAAATCATGCGGCAAACAGGATTGGTTTTATTTTTGGACGCAGCTTTTTCTGATATCTGGAAAAGGGTACATCGAGATAAAAATAGGCCCATCGTTCAAAAGTCGACAAAAGAAGAGTTAGAAGAGCTTTATTTAAAAAGGCGAAAATATTACCTAAATGCTGCACATATAACGGTACGAACTGAAGGCAGGTCTTTAAGACAAATTGTGGACTATGCCGCGTTCCAAATTAACCGATTAAAAGGCGATCACATTAGTGTGGAGAAAGCGTGGAGTTCTCCTCAAACAATCTTTAGAAAATGATTGCCAGAATTGATTATTCAATGGTAGGATATATTCAAGCAATTGTGTTATACAACATTGGAAGAGTACCAATATAAAAAGCGGATGATTGTGCGGGGAGAGAACATGTTTTTAGTGTCGCCGAAGGAGCAAGTAGGTATCTATGAATCTCTCAGGCAAAAAGACTCGTACGGGACGCAACTCTGGAGAGAGCTAATTTTAGCCACCAAAGAGGCCAGCCTTTATGGTTAAACTTTCAGGTGAACAGGACAGAGAAACCTTTATAGGGGTTTCTCTGTCTTTTTTATGGATAAGGGGGATGACATTGGAAACGACTTTAAAACACACGCCATTATTTGAATCTTATGCAAAGTATGGTGGTAAAACAATTGATTTTGGTGGATGGAACTTGCCGGTGCAGTTTTCTTCTATAAAGGAAGAACATGAAGCAGTTCGAACAAAAGCAGGGCTGTTTGATGTGTCGCATATGGGCGAAATTTTCGTTGAAGGTTCAGAAAGTTTAGCGTATTTACAAAAGCTTATGACAAACGATGTTTCAAAAATTGCAATAGACGGTACGCAATATACGACGATGTGCTATGAAAATGGTGGAGTAGTAGATGATTTATTGATTTATAGATTGGCAGAAAACAATTATTTACTTGTTGTTAATGCAGCAAATATCGAAAAAGACTACGAATGGCTTTTGAAGCATGTGTCTGGAGATGTAAAAATTACTAATCAATCAGACGAAATTGGCCAACTGGCACTTCAAGGACCACTTGCAGAAGAAGTATTGCAACAATTAACAGATGTTGATTTATCGACTATCAAACCATTCCACCTCAAACAACATGTGGAAGTAGCTGGATTTGATACATTAGTCTCTCGCACAGGTTACACAGGGGAAGATGGATTTGAGATTTATGGAGCAAATGACACCATTGTAGCATTATGGGATAAGATTTTAGAAGCAGGGAAAGAAAAAGGCGTTTTGCCATGTGGATTAGGTTCACGTGACACATTACGTTTTGAAGCTTGCCTGCCGTTATATGGTCAAGAGTTGTCCAATACGATTTCTCCGCTTGAAACAGGTATTAACTTCGTTGTGAAAATCAATAAAGAAAGCGATTTTATAGGGAGATCTGTTTTAGCTGATCAAAAAGCTAATGGTGTTCCTAGAAAATTAGTTGGCATTGAAATGATCGACAAAGGCATTCCGCGTCACGGATATAAAGTGTTTGTCGGGGATTTAGAAGTTGGCGAAGTTACTACTGGTACACAGCAGCCTTTGACGAAAAGAAATATTGGGCTAGCGCTTATTAAAAGTGAATACGCTGAATTAGACCAAGAAGTGGAAGTTGAAATTCGCAATAAACGCGTAAAAGCGAAGACAGTTGCAACTCCATTTTATAAAAGATTAAAAAAATAACGAAAAGAGGCTTATGAGATATGTTACATCGGTATCTACCTATGACAGAGCAAGATCAACGAGAAATGCTTGATACGATTGGTGTTTCAACAGTTGACGAGCTGTTTGCAGACATTCCAGAAAAAGTCCGTTTTAAAGGTGAATACAATATTAAACCTGCTAAAGCTGAAACGGCACTATTGAAAGAATTAGCTGGCCTTGCAAGACAAAATGCGAATCATGATGAATATGCAACCTTCCTAGGTGCAGGCGTCTATGACCATTATAAGCCAGTTATTGTTGACCATGTTATTTCCCGTTCAGAGTTTTATACAGCCTATACACCATACCAACCTGAAATTTCACAAGGGGAATTGCAAGCTATCTTCGAGTTCCAAACAATGATAGCAGAATTAACAGGTATGGATTTGGCTAACTCGTCTATGTATGATGGTGGAACAGCAATGGCAGAAGCAGGTATGCTTGCATGTGCGCATACACGCCGTAAAAAACTATTAATCTCTGAAGCCGTTCACCCTATTACAATAGATGTAGTAAAAACATATGCATACGGTCAGTCTATTGAAGTGGTGACTGTACCGCTTAAAGACGGTAAAACAGATATGGATGCATTGAACAACTTAGTAGATGGAGATACAGCAGCCATCATGGTGCAATATCCAAACTTCTTTGGCCAAATCGAGGATCTAGCGACGATGTCAGAGGCAATCCATGCGGTTAAAGGACTTTCTGTTGTAAGTAGTAATCCATTAGCGCTAGGCATATTGACGCCTCCAGGAAAACTGGGTGCAGACGTTGTGGTTGGTGATGCACAACCGTTTGGTATACCGGAAAGTTTTGGCGGACCACACTGTGGCTACTTTGCAACAACAACAAAGCTGATGCGAAAAGTACCGGGAAGACTAGTAGGAGAAACGATCGATGAAGATGGTATCCGTGGTTACGTTCTAACTCTACAAGCGCGTGAACAACATATTCGTCGCGAAAAGGCAACTTCAAATATCTGTTCTAACCAAGCGTTGAATGCGTTAGCAGCTTCTGTTGCCATGACTGCTCTAGGAAAAAAAGGTGTTCAAGAAATGGCGAAGCACAATATCTTGAAGACACATTATGCTAAAGAAGCATTTGAAAAAGCAGGTTTTGAATTACCTTTCAAAGGGCCGCATTTCAATGAAATCGTTGTTAAAGTGGAAGGTTCTGTTGATGAATTAAACGATCACCTGTTTGCAAAAGGAATGATCGGTGGCTTTGACCTTGGCAAGGTTTCAGAAGCACTTGCTAATCATGTATTAATCGCAGTCACTGAACAACGGACAAAAGAAGAAATAGATACACTTGTCCAAGAAATGGGGGCATTACAACATGCATAAGGAAAACCAACCGCTTGTATTTGAATTGTCGAAAGAGGGTCGTGTAGGTTACAGCCTGCCTGAGTTGGATGTACCTGATATGGATCTTTCAAGTTTATTGCCAGAAAACTTGATTAGGAAAGAAGAAGCTGAGCTCCCTGAGCTATCGGAATTAGATATTATGCGACATTATACGGCACTTTCACGCAGAAACCATGGTGTTGATTCTGGATTCTATCCACTTGGTTCATGTACGATGAAATATAATCCAAAAATCAATGAAACTGTTGCACGTTTCCCAGGCTTTGCACATATTCACCCACTGCAAGCCGAAAAAACAGTGCAGGGTGCACTTGAACTTATGTATGATCTACAACAACATTTAGTTGAAATCACAGGCATGGATGAAGTGACATTACAGCCTGCAGCTGGTGCACACGGAGAATGGACAGCGCTTATGATGATTCGCGCATTCCATGAAGCAAACGGGGAACATGAACGTACAAAAGTAATCGTTCCTGATTCAGCGCACGGTACGAATCCTGCTTCTGTATCTGTAGCTGGTTTTGATACAGTGACTGTTCGTTCTGACGAAAATGGTTTAGTCGATTTAGAACATTTACGTGAAGTAGTAGGGAAAGATACGGCTGCTTTAATGTTGACCAATCCAAATACACTTGGTTTGTTTGAAGAAGATATTCTAGATATTGCTGAGATTATCCATGGTGTTGGCGGCAAGTTATACTATGATGGTGCGAATTTGAACGCCATTATGTCAAAAGTTCGCCCGGGAGATATGGGATTTGACTGTGTTCACTTGAATCTGCATAAAACATTTACAGGACCTCATGGTGGCGGCGGACCTGGCTCTGGCCCGGTTGGCGTTAAGAAAGAATTAATGCCTTACTTGCCAAAACCTGTATTAATCAAAACAGAGGAAGGCTATACATTTGATTATAACCGTCCAAAATCAATCGGTCGTGTAAAGCCATATTACGGTAACTTCGGTATCAACGTACGAGCTTATACCTATATTCGTACTATGGGCCCTGATGGCTTGAAAGCGGTGACTGAAAATGCGGTAATCAATGCCAATTACATGATGCGCAGATTAGAATCTTATTATGAATTGCCGTTCAATCGCCACTGCAAGCATGAATTTGTTCTAAGTGGCAGCCGTCAGAAAAAATTGGGTGTCCGTACGTTGGATATTGCCAAAAGGCTGTTAGACTTTGGCTACCATCCACCAACAACATACTTCCCATTAAATGTGGAAGAAGCGTTAATGATTGAACCAACTGAAACAGAATCAAAAGAAACGTTAGATGCATTCTGTGATGCCATGATTCAAATAGCGAAAGAAGCGGAAGAAACACCTGAAGTCGTTCAAGAAGCTCCGCATACAACTGTTATTAGCCGTCTAGACGAAACACGTGCGGCTCGTCACCCAGTATTGAAATATGTGAAAAAGACAGATTTAGTAGAAGTATAATAAGAAAGTGCATTGGGATATTTTTAGCAAGGCCTAATCTTATATAGATAGACTAATTAAAGGGTTCTACATATTAGACATGACTAATATGTAGAACCCTTTCTACTTTTAACTTCGTAAGCTGAATTAGATTAATGCACTTATTTTTTAGGGGTATCAGGGACTTTGTTCTCAATGCTTATCTTGCTGCATTAAAAGAGCGTATAAAGAAGATTCTCTTCTTTATACGCTCTTATCGGTATCAATGTGAGCAATATCCAAATTCGTTACCAAAGAATGAGTCAGATGCAACCCCTTCTTGCTAGCATAATAGCTAGTAGATCAGACTCTCACACTAGAATAAAATACCATATGCAACTTGTATAATTGTTGGTTATTTAACTTTAATTTTGCCGTTCCACTTTTTATAACCGCCTTCTAATTGATAGAGTTGGTCATAGCCCTTTTTCTTTAAAAATAATGCGGCTCTTGAACTGCGAGTACCACTTTGACAATAAAGATAAACAGGCTGGTCGGTTCTTAATTCGCGATAACGATTGCGTAGTTGAGTAGATGGCAGGTTACGTGCGCCTAAAATATGACCGCCCTCGAACTCTTTCAATTCGCGCACATCAATTAATTGCGCTTTGCGATAACCTTTTTTGAATTCTTCTTCATTTAAAGAAGTGACTGCTTTTTTTAAGCGAAGTGCATTGATTAGTGTATAAATAACAATTACACCTACAATAATTAGTATAGTATATAACCAGCTCACAAAATCTTACCCCTTTCTATCTATCATACATATTATAAAAGAAGAACTAGCGATAGTCCAATGGGTTTGTTAAAATAAATAGTTGTGAAGAAGGGATGGTATACATGAAAACGAAGTGGTATTTTATTAATTCGGGACCTTGCAGTCCTGCTTATAACATGGCGATGGATGAAGCGCTTCTGCATTGGCATAGTGAAGGGTTGATTCCTCCAGTCATCCGTTTTTATGAGTGGAACCCTGCGACACTTTCCATTGGGTATTTTCAACGTGCAAAGCAGGATATCGATTTTGAGCAAATACATAAACTAGATTTAGGCTTTGTCAGACGCCCCACCGGGGGACGAGCTGTCTTGCATGAACATGAGCTCACTTATAGTGTAATCGTGACAGAGGATTACCCAGAGATGCCAAAGACTGTAACCGAAGCCTATCGAGTTATTAGTGAAGGGTTATTGAAAGGATTCCAAAACCTTGGGTTGGAAGCTTATTTTTCAATTCCTGATACAGAAGAGAAGCGAGACTTGCTGAAAAAGCCAAAAAGTGCAGTTTGTTTTGATGCACCAAGCTGGTATGAGCTTGTAGTAGAAGGCAAAAAAGTTGCTGGCAGTGCTCAAACAAGACAAGAAGGTGTAATATTGCAGCATGGCGCCATCTTAATTGATTTGGATGAAGAGAAATTAATTTCACTCTTCAACTTTTCTTCAGACAGAGACAGAGAACGCATGCAAAAGCATTTGCCTCAAAAAGCAGTGGCAATCAATCAATTGGCAAACCGTACAGTTGATGTAGAAGATTGCATCGAAGCTTTCTATAAAGGGTTTCAAGAGGCGCTTGATATTGAGTTGGTCCCTTATGAATTGACAGAAGAACAGCAATCCTTTGTCGAAAATCTGGCGAAAACACGTTATGAATCGGATGAATGGAATTTTAGAAAATAATAAAAAGAAAGCAATGCTAGAGGTGAAAAGATGAATAACAAACTCGCCGGCTTGATGTTCCCGGCCTTTACAATCCTTACGTTATCAGTATTGTCGTTTTTAGGATTGTTCGGTGAAGGGGATGTCAATAAATCGTTCTTTATCTTTGGACTATATTTAATCTTCCCATTTGCTTTCCTAGTTCAAGGAATAGCGTGTGCAATCAACCACATCAATCCTTTTATAGCATTGCTTATTTCGTACATTTCTTTTGGGGTTATCATGCTATCTTTTTTTCATTATTTCGCATGGGGCCTTTCAATGTACTATTTGATAGCATGGTTAATCGGTTACTTCGGTATTTGGATGGTTCGAAAAAGAAAAGAAACAAAAAATGCAAAGGCTCAATAGCCTTTGCATTTTTTATTTATTAGACAGCTTTATCAGCTGCTGGTATATTTGCAGGATCTTTCTCAATGTCTAACAGTTTGTTAAAAGAAGCAATCGCTACTTCTACTTGATCATCATGCGGTTCTTTTGTTGTCAACAATTGCAGCCAAAGGCCAGGATAGCCTAGGAAGCGTAAGATAGGAATGTCCCTACAGGCATTGGTTGCTTGCAGTACCTCAAAAGCAACACCTAGAACAACTGGGATTAATAGGATGCGGTCTAGGATACGCAGCCAAAATGGATCTGTTGGCACTAAAAAATAGATTAACATTCCAACAAGTACGGTAAACAACATAAAGCTACTGCCACATCGATAATGAAGCCGAGACTGTGCTTGCACATTTTCTACAGTTAGCGGCTGGCCGTTTTCAAAACAATTGATTACCTTGTGCTCAGAGCCATGATATTGAAACACACGCTTAACCATAGGTGTCAGTGAGACTAGGTAGATATAGCTGACTAATAGTACTAATTTAAATCCACTTTCCAATAAAATTTGAGCTGTTTTTCCTGGCAGCCAAGAATGGAATAATTGGGCTAAAAAGACAGGGATCAGCGTAAAAATAAATTTGCCAAAAATAAATGATAGGATACCGATTGCAGCTACACCCAGCCACATCTCGAGTTTTGATTTTGATTCTTTCTCTTCTTTTATTTCTTCACCTGGATTGACATTAAAGCGTTCACTGGCGAACTGTAAATGCTCTGATCCATTCGCGGCCGACTCAATTAAGGCGATAATACCTCTTAATAAGGGAATTTTTTTAAGTTTTTGAAGTGTAGGATTGTATTTTCGCTCGACATAATAATAGTCGATAGACCCATCATTGCGGCGAATAGCTGATACGGTATGCTTTTTGCTGCCCATCATGACACCTTCCACTAAAGCTTGTCCACCGTATACAGGGAGATTTTGTTGACCTTTCACATACGACACCGCGCTTTCTCACAGGATAAAAACTGTTTTTATTGTACTAAAAAAATCAACATTGCACTAGAGAAAGCATATTATATTTATTTTTTGTCTATCCTCAGGGGGAAGGAGGGTTTTTAGATGAGAATTAACGTTTACCTGTGGACTGTTTTATTCAGTTCGCTTACATTTATATTTAGTTTAAAGATATTAGATTGGTTTTCCTTTATGAAACTTTCGCCGATAGGTTGGGCAAAAAAGTGGCATATTTTTAGTGATTCCCATGGTCTTGTCAAATGGTTTATTCTCTGGATATTTGTTGTAATTATTGCTGCTGTCTTATTTGCGATCGCTGAATTATTGAAAAAAGTACGCATGGATATTGTAGCTATTTTCCTTGCGATTGTGATTGTATGGCTCATTGAATGGTCTGTTCAACATACCTTCTACATTCGTCACTTTTCAATCCCGCTTGCTGTTGTTATTGGTCTTCATTTGCTTTGGATATTTGAAACAGCCACATATCATGCGAAAATGAGAAATTTAGAATCTCGAAATAAACTGCCCCAATCTGTCTAGGATTATGCTAAAATAAGGCTATCAGTGCAGGAGGAGGGCTAACGATGAATTATTTATGCTTGAATGGTCCTAATCTTAATCGACTCGGCAAGAGAGAGCCAGCTGTTTATGGGCATACAACATTAAGAGACCTTGAGTCCCAATTAAAAGTCCTAGCAGCTGAGTTCAATGCTTCAATTGATTGCAAGCAATCAAACGTTGAGGGCCAGTTGATTGATTGGATTTATGAAGCTGAAGATACAGGTGTAGATGGCATTATCTTCAATCCCGGCGCTTACACCCACACGAGCATCGCACTAAGAGATGCAATTGCTGGTGTTTCGGTGCCTGTTATTGAGGTTCATATTTCAAATGTACATAAAAGAGAAGAATTCAGGCATCATTCTTACTTAGCGCCTGTATGTGTAGGGCAAATTACAGGGCTTGGCACATTTGGATATAGCGCAGCTCTTCGAATGTTTTTAGAGGGATAAAAAGGGGGATTATAATGGAAAGAGTAGAGAGATTAGTGAAAGCGTTAAATTCGCAAAATTTAGATGGTTTGCTTATTACCAATAATTATAATTTACGTTATATGACAGGTTTTACAGGGACTTCAGGTGTAGCGGTAGTATCACAAAAAGAGGCAGTGTTTATCACTGACTTCCGTTACACAGAACAAGCATCTAAACAAATTACAGGCTATCGCATTGTTGAACACAAGGGGACAATCATTGAAGAAATTGCTGCAGTCGTGAAAGAACTAGGCATTAAATCGCTTGGTTTTGAGAAAGATGTAGTTAGCTATAGCATGTACGAAACGTATTCTAAGGTTATTCCAGCTGACTTAGTCGGCGTTACAGATTTGATCGAAAAAATTCGTCTCGTTAAGACAGAAGATGAATTAAAGATAATCAAAGCAGCTTGCCAAATTGCAGATGAAACGTTTGAACATATCATTCAATTTATCAAACCAGGCAAAACAGAGCTTGAAGTTTCAAATGAGCTTGAATTCTATATGCGTAAACTTGGTGCAACTTCTTCTTCATTTGATACGATTGTCGCTTCAGGAGTACGTTCTGCATTGCCACATGGCGTTGCAACTGATAAAATAATTGAAAAAGGTGATTTCGTCACTTTAGACTATGGCGCTTTATATAATGGTTATATTTCTGACATGACACGCACAGTCGCTGTGGGCGAACCTTCTGAACAGTTAAAGGAAATCTACCAAATTGTTTTGGAAGCAGAGCTTCTCGGACTTGAAAAATTCAAACCAGGTATGACAGGTAAGGAAGCGGATGCAATATGCCGCGATTATATTAAGGAACATGGCTATGGTGATGCTTTTGGCCATTCTACAGGTCATGGAATTGGTTTAGAGGTACATGAGGGTCCTGGATTATCGTTTAGATCCAATGTCACATTAGAGCCTGGCATGGTTGTCACATGTGAACCGGGTATCTATTTGCCAGGAGTTGGTGGCGTGCGTATAGAAGATGATACGCTAATTACTGAAACTGGCAATGAAAAATTGACACATGCACCAAAAGAATTAATCATCTTATAATTTATTATTGGAGGATATACAGAAATGATTTCAGTAAATGATTTTAAAACAGGGTTAACGATCTTAGTAGACGGGAACCTATTCCGTGTTATCGAATTCCAACACGTAAAACCAGGTAAGGGTGCAGCTTTTGTACGTTCTAAATTACGTAACTTACGTAATGGCAACGTGGCAGAAAAAACATTCCGTGCAGGCGAAAAAGTGGAAAAAGCACAAATCGATACACGCAAAATGCAATATCTATACGCATCAGGCGACGCTTATGCATTCATGGATATGGAATCATATGAGCAAATCGAATTGACTGCAAGCCAATTAGAAGAAGAATTAAAATACCTTCTAGAAAACATGGAAGTTCATATCATGATGTATGAAGGAGAAGTGCTAGGCGTTGAACTACCTAACACAGTTGAACTAGAAGTATCTGCAACGGATCCTGGAATTAAAGGTGATACTGCAACAGGCGGATCAAAACCAGCAACAATGGAAACAGGCCTAGTTGTAAACGTACCATTCTTTGTAAACGAAGGTGACAAACTAATCATCAATACATCTGATGGTTCTTATGTTTCTCGTGCTTAATCTATAAATTAAAGCTATGCATAACTGCATGGCTTTTTTTTATGAGAATTTTACTATTCCTTATCAACTATTCAACTTGTTGAGCAAGTTACACCAGGAGATGTTCGTGTTGCTTCAGCTAAATTAACGGGTACTTTTAAATTTAGTAAATTCTTCCCATGATGCTACGCTACCTTTAAAAAAGGAGATGAGGAAAAGTTGAGTTTGAAAAGAACCACTCAAATGGTTAGCGATAGGAACTGAACAAAACGAGGGAAAAAAGCAATGATATGAGGTTATTTTGTGCAATAGAAGTTATAAATGACTTACTTGATTTCGAAAAAGAATAATAAAAAGACCACATAAGTGGTCATTAAATATTCAAAACTTTAAAAATACACTTCATAGAAAAAAGTAGAGACGATTAAAACGATAGCTACTAATACTACAATTTTCGTTCGATCATTCCAAATTGGTAGACCATTTCTTTTGTTTTCAATCATCTCTTTAATAAACGATACCAAAAAAATTATCGAGAAAATTAAACCGATTAACATTAAAGATGAAAAGAATAGAAGAAAAAGTGTAAAAACAAGCAAAGTCAACCCTCATTTTTAGATGTAATTATACACTGTGTTCTTTTTAAATATTATTAATTCCGTATCAATATAACATACTACCTAGCATATTGCTGGGATTTTTTGATGATTATAATGTCTTTATGTACTAGAAGAAGTAAGCCCACTATTTTAACCGTTATTCTAATTCAAGGCATGCGAAGTTGTTCAGCTGCTAATTGCCTAAGCTGCTAAAACTTTCAAAAGTAATTGCTAAAACACAAACTGCCAATAAGAATGGAATTTGAAAGAACGGTTACGAGATTCAGAGAAGGAAGTTCTTATTTTTACTCGAATAATGTCAATTAACATATTAACAATTTACTTACTAAAAGAAAGTCTACTGTTATCATAAATTTATTTAATTTAAAAGTTCTCGACTGTCAGGAAATTCAAACATATATAATGAAAATTTAAATACAAATCCTTCGTGCACTTATCTTAAGTGCTTTTTTTGTGCGATCTATCAAGATTTCTTCATAATTTCCCTGCATAAATTCTTTTCCCTCTCATAAATTGTAAAGAGAGGAGGGGCGACTTCGGAACTTCAAGATTTGCTTAGAATAGCTGGTATTGGACTGGTCCTGGGACTTTTACACATCTTTTTTGAACAAACAGGTAAAAAAGAATTCTCTTTCTTTCTTAATTTTATTGCCTATTTATATATCACAATCGAGTTGCTTCGATTTTTGCGTCTCTTTTTTGATGAGATTATTACCTTCTTCCAATGGCTGATGACGTCATAATGGAATTCTTATTCTATGTTTTAATGACGTTCCTCTTCCTTATTGGCATAAGAATAGTAATACCGACAATGCATCAATTCTTTGCAGTTGTCTTATTTTTTATTCTATTAAGTTTTTTGATGATGCGAGTTGTATTACCTTTTTGGCAAAAATTAAAGA
This sequence comes from Rummeliibacillus sp. TYF-LIM-RU47, assembly GCF_008638315.1. Lineage (NCBI taxonomy): Bacteria > Bacillati > Bacillota > Bacilli > Caryophanales > Caryophanaceae > Rummeliibacillus > Rummeliibacillus sp. TYF-LIM-RU47. Next base: position 1,296,966 of record NZ_VVIR01000001.1, read on the forward strand.
CCTTTTTTTTATTTGATTTGCCATATATGCCGCTTATATTAGGTAGTTCCTTGCTTTACCTATGTTCACTTATTGTATCGCACATATTAGATGAAAACGATTATGAAAGCATTGCCTTTATAAGTCATCTTGCTATAAAAATCTGGATTGTCACGCTTTGGCTCGATGAATTAGCATCATTTTTAAAACAATGGGAAAAGTTAGTAGCACCGTAGGGGGTGTAATAATCGAACAAGTGGCTGCGTTTTTAATCGAACCATTTAAAGAGCAATTCTTCGCACTACGTTCATTTTTTCTTTACGCTATCCTGTTTTTATGTATTAATTGGCTGCTTCCAACAATGAAAGAGTGGACAAGGTTTTTTTTCTTAATAGTAGTGATAATGGTAACTATTCGACCTGTTTTTAAGGCTTTTACACAAATGCAACATATAACAGAACAGCTAATGGATGTTTATCTTGTTCTGTCGCCACTCTTAACATCCTCTTTGCTTCTTGGCTCAGGAATATTTTCAGTGCTTTCCATTAGTCCTGTTTTCCTTATTTTCTTACAGACTATTTTAGTGGTCGTTACAAAATATTTAATCCCTATGTTAATCGCCACATTTGTTTTCGATTTTATTACGCGAATGCTTCCTGAGCTCTCTTTTGCCAAAATGTCAGATTTTTTGCGAATGTCCGTTTTGAGCGTAGTATCCGTATCTGTCCTAATTTATACCATGTTACTTGCTACAAATGGAGTTTTGGTTGGTACATTTTCAGGAGAAATAGCTGAGCCGGTTAAAAGGCTCTTGCAACAAAATATCCCTATCATCGGTTCCCTTGTCACAGAATCTCTCAATACATTTAAAAAATACTCGTCGACAGCTTTAATTACTACGAGTACTGGTTTACTTGTAAGCGTTTGGAGTGTAACGATTCTTCCGACACTCAATATTTTAATACTCGGTTTTTGTTATCGTTTTTTAGCTGCTGTTCTAGAACCGTTCACAGACAGTAAGGTGAATGGATTAATTGAAGATGTCAGCAAAACACTTTTCATTCTATGTGCTGTGTCATTCCTTATTGCATTTGCCTATTTCTTCACGATTATGATGGTCGTGCTTATGGTTCAGATGCAGATGGGGAAAGGGGGGGCATAGTGGCGAGTTTTTTATTTAATTTGCTAGTGTATTGCCTCATCGGAAAAATCCTGCTTCTTATTCTTCCTAAAGATGTGGAAGAGGAGGCCACGCTATTATTAAAAATGGTGCTTGCTTTATATAGTATTCAATACTTTTTGTAACACTTTTGCATATTGCGGAAACAAGATTCATAGATTGTGTTAGTCGTTAATGTTTTGAAGGAGGAGATGTCCTTGGAAAAGCAGCAAATTTTAAAAAACCGTTTCTTGCCGCAGGAATTTTAGTCGCAATACTTCTGGTAAGCGGAATATTCTCGCTTACGAATCAGACCAACAAAGATCCATCGAATGCTGGCAGCGAACAAACAGGGACCCAGGATCTCACTTCTATTCTTAGTTCCATTGAAGGTGTTGGTAAGGTGATGATTTATTTTTACTATGGCCAGACAAACGACCAGCCTAAAAAGGAAGAGTCATCCCTTGGACAATATTTTAACTGGCAGCAAACAAATGGAGAGAGTAAACAGAAAGTAACCGGCGTGTTAGTCGTAGCTGAAGGAGCTGATTCTTTAACAGTAAAAAATGATCTTGTAGCAGTCTTATCTAGTGTACTTGAAATACCAACTCATCGTATTGTCGTACGTTCAATGGAAAAAAAGGAGGATACCCCATGAGAGTAAAAAAGAAAGCAGTATGGTTTTTAACATTATTAAGTTTGGCAGCAGTCATTTCGGTCTATTATTTATCTAATCCAGTAACGCCATTTAACGGACTTGCTATTTTCAGTGATAATTCATTGAAAGATACAAAGATTAGCGAACTTGCAAGTAAGACAAGCAAAACAACTCCTGTTACTACAGAAAGCCACTTATTTGAAGAGATGCGAATGGAGCTGCAAAACGAGCGCAGTCAACTGAAAGAAACACTAACTCAAAAAGTTGCTTCTTCTCAATACAGTGCAGATGAAAAGAACAAATATTTCGATGAGATTGATGCGATTACAAAAAATGAATCAAATGAAGCGATGCTTGAAATGTTGATTCGGACATTGGGATACTCAGATGCATTTGTTCGGGCTGAAGACGATCAAATCCGTGTAACAGTACAGGCAAATGAATTATCAAAAGAAAAAGCGAATGAGATTGTGTATATGGTGAAAAAAGAGTTTAATGAAGGAAAAGTAGTAGTAGATTTCCAATCCGAAACAATTAACTAAATAAAACGTCTTCTAAAGATGGAGAAACAACCTGGTTGTTTTTCCGTCTTTTTTTGTGTGTGATTTATTCTTAAAGATGGATGAATGCAGATTGTAAATACAGCTCTAATAAGTGTTTAGAATTATCTTCAAGGAAAAGGAGGAATTATGCCCAAAATGTTGAAGATATCTATATTCCCAAATAACTGTTTAAAAATATTACCAAACACGATAAAATAAAACTTGTACTATATCACAATATAAGGGGAGTAACATATGTTGAAAATTCAAGAAATACGCGAGATTATTAAATTAGTAGATGCTTCTTCAATTGAAGAATTCGTGTATGAGGCTGACGAAGTAAAAGTCAAACTCAAAAAAAATAGCGGGATTGTTATCTCAAATCATACTCCCGAAGCACCAAAACCAATTGAAACAGTGCAAGCTGCACCAGCTGTTGAAGCGCCTGTAGCTAAAGCAGCTCCAGCTGTAGAAAAACAAGAAGCGAAAACAGTTGAAACAGCTTCAACTGAATCATTGCATAAAATAGTTTCACCTATGGTCGGAACATTCTATCAAGCGCCAAGCCCAGATGCAAAACCTTTTGTCCAAGTAGGAGACAAAATTGGAGAAGAATCCATTGTTTGTATCGTAGAAGCGATGAAGTTATTCAATGAAATTGAAGCAGAAGTTAAAGGTGAAATCGTCGAAATCCTAGTGACTGACGGTGAATTAGTGGAATATGGCCAGCCTTTATTCCTAGTAAAAGAAAACTAAGGGAGGCTATGCTCTATGTTGAAAAAAGTATTAATTGCAAATCGCGGAGAAATCGCAGTTCGCATTATCCGTGCATGCAAAGAATTAGGTATTGCCTCTGTAGCAGTATACTCAGAAGCAGATAGTGAAGCGCTGCATGTACAGTTGGCGGATGAAGCTTATTGCATCGGCTCTAAGTTTTCAAGCGATAGTTATTTAAAGATTGACCGTATCTTAACAGTAGCAGAGAAATCAGGCTGCGATGGTATCCACCCGGGCTACGGTTTTCTTGCTGAAAATGCGAGTTTTGCCGAAGCATGTGAAGATGCAGGTATTACGTTTATCGGCCCAACATCACAGGCTATAAATATTATGGGAATTAAAGATATTGCTAAAGATACTATGATTGCTGCAGGCGTGCCGACAGTACCAGGTTCTAAAGGACTTGTTGCTGATGAACATGAAGCAGTAGCTGTAGCACAAGAAATTGGCTATCCTGTCATTATTAAAGCAACTGCCGGCGGTGGAGGTAAAGGTATCCGTGTGGCACGCGATGAAGAATCTTTGATTAAAGGCGTTCAAATCACTCAAAAAGAAGCACAAGCTGCTTTCGGTAATCCAGGCGTCTATTTAGAAAAGTTCATTGAAGATTTCCGCCACTGTGAAATCCAAGTGCTTGCAGATGAATATGGTCATACGATTCATCTAGGTGAGCGTGATTGCACGGTGCAACGTCGAATGCAAAAGCTTGTTGAAGAAGCGCCTTCACCTGCATTATCTGAAGAAAGACGCACTGAAATGGGTGAAGCAGCTGTAAAAGCAGCGAAGGCTTGTGGTTATCGCGGTGCAGGTACAGTTGAATTTATCTATGACTATAAGGCAGATCGATTCTACTTTATGGAGATGAATACGCGCATCCAGGTTGAACATCCTGTTACTGAGGAAATTACTGGAGTTGACCTTGTACGTGAGCAATTAAAAATTGCCTCTGGCGAAAAACTAACATACCAACAAGAAGATATTGTGGTAAACGGTTGGTCAATTGAGTGCCGTATTAATGCAGAAAACCCATCTAAAAACTTCATGCCTTCTCCAGGCAGAGTGGAAAATTACCTAGCGCCAGGTGGTATTGGCGTACGTATTGATTCTGCTATGTATCCAGGCTATGCGATCCCACCATACTATGATTCAATGGTAGCAAAATTGATTGTTCATGCCGATACTCGTGAAGAAGCGATCGAAAAGATGAAGCGTGCACTTGGGGAGTTCATTGTGGAGGGTCCTGGAATTCATACAACTATTCCTTTCCACGAAAAATTAATGGATCATGAAGTATTCAAATCAGGTAAATTCAATACGAAATTCCTTGAAGAAAATGATGTCATGAATTCATAAGAAAGAAAGGGGCAAGCTAAATGGCTGACGAAATTGTACATTCAGTACCGCAAGAAACACCCGCTGACAAGACGTCTCTTGGCCGTATTGAGGTAGCACCTGAAGTCATTGAAGTGATTGCGGGTATTGCGACTACTGAAGTGGATGGTATTTCAAAAACAAGAGGCAACTTTGCGACAGGTGTTGTAGAGAAGTTCGGCAAAAAAGTGCATGGCAAAGGCATTAAGACTGAATGGACAGAAGAAGGCTTAGTCGTCGATGTTTATTGCTTTGTCCAATATGGTGTATCAGTAGCTAAAGTTGCAAAACAAGTGCAAACACATATTCGCGAAGCCATCGTAAATATGACCTCTCACCAAACAAAAGAAGTGAATGTACATATTACAGGGATCCTATTTGATCAAAGTGATATGAAAAACTAAATAAAAGTCATAATAGAAGCTTCTGGTGGAGGAGAACTCACACCATTCTTGGAAGGGTTCTTAAAGGTATCTTTATGCTTTTAAGAGCCCTTTTTTTTACAGTATTTTAGCCCCATTGTCGAATTTTTCAAAACATGCAAGAATCCATGCTTCTATAGGTGTTTTGTGATAAAATAAATCTATTGTAAATAAATGAAACACTTCACATAATGACAATTATTAAAATGGTCAGATGTAGTAGTAAAAGGAGCACATTTTAGATGAAGCGACGAGAAGCGCGGGAAAAAGCATTACAAACCCTTTTCCAATTAGAAAATACAGAGCTGACAGTACAAGAAGCAATGGAGCATATCATGGGTGAAGAGACAGATACGTTCTATGAAAAAATAGTGATTGGTACAACTGAGCATTTGCAGGAGATTGATGCAGCACTTGCTGAAAAACTTGAAAATTGGACTTTTGATCGTGTAGCAAAAATTGAACGCACTATCTTGCGTTTAGCAGCATATGAGCTGTTATTTACACCTGAAACACCAAAAAGTGTTGTTTTAAATGAAGCAATTGAATTAAGTAAGACATTTGGCGATGAACAATCCAGCAAATTTGTGAATGGAGTTCTTTCTAAATTTGCTTAAAATCCTTAAATAGAGGTGGAAAGAATGTCAGGCAAATTGATCAATGGTAAAGAAATTGGTGGAAAGATTCGAGAAACGATTCAACAGGAAGTGAACGACTTAAAGAGTGAAGGCATTACCCCTGGCTTAGCAGTGATTTTGGTCGGCGATGACTCTGCATCGCATACATATGTGGCTAATAAGCAAAAAGCTTGTTCAGAGCTAGGAATTTATTCGCGTTTAATCCAATTTGAAGCCGAAATATCAGAAGATACTCTGTTATCTCAAATCGAACAATTGAATACTGATTCGGCGATTGATGGCATCTTAGTGCAATTGCCGTTGCCTAAACATATCAATGAACAAAAAATCATCGATGCTATATCTCCATATAAAGATGTTGACGGTTTCCATCCAATTAATGTAGGTAAAATGCTGATTGGCGAACCTTCATTCCAACCATGCACCCCTTCTGGAATTATGAAACTGCTGGAATACTCAAATGTTGATGTAGCAGGCAAGCATGCTGTCGTTGTGGGCCGAAGCAATATTGTTGGCATACCGATGGGGCAGCTTCTACTAAAAAAAGATGCAACAGTTACGTATTGCCACTCTAAAACACAGGATTTAAGTGCTATTACAAAGCAAGCTGATATATTGGTTGTAGCGACTGGCCGTGCCAAGTTAATCGGCAAAGAAGGTGTTAAAGATGGGGCAGTGGTGATTGATGTAGGTATGAATAGAGATATTCATGGCAAACTTTGTGGGGATGTTGACTTCGATGCAGTTTTTGAGAAAGTTTCAGCTATTACCCCTGTACCTGGTGGAGTCGGACCTATGACGATTACAATGCTTCTTTACAATACATTGCAATCTGCCAAAAAGAAGTCAAGTAGACAACCTTTAGTCAAATAATATGAAGACATGGGCTGTTTTTCTAGCGAAAGACAGCCCATTTCACTGATAAGTACAACTATCTTTGTAAAATGGGAAATAGGAATAAACGCTGGTATCTTTACCAGTGTATAGATAAGGAGTTTTCGTATTTTGGCAATGCCTTATTTATCAGTGCAAGCACTTACAAAATATATCAAGAAAAAGTTTGATGCAGATCCCCATTTGCGGAATGTTTACGTTAAAGGTGAACTCTCCAATGTTAAGCATCATATTGGGTCTGGCCATATTTACTTCACCTTAAAAGATGAAAAGTCGCAAGTGAAAGCGGTTATGTTTGCTATGCGCGCTAAAAAATTGAAGTTCAAGCCGGAAAATGGCATGAAAGTTTTAATTAAAGGGGATGTAACGGTTTACGAAGGTGGCGGGCAATATCAATTATATGCTGAAGAAATGGAACCGGATGGTATAGGTAGTCTTTACTTAGCATTTGAGCAATTAAAAGAGAAGTTGCAGCAAGAGGGGCTATTTTCTGATAGCCATAAAAAACAAATTCCAGCCTTTCCACAAAGAATAGCAGTTGTGACAGCTCCGACTGGTGCTGCTATCCGTGATATTTGCACGACGATTAAACAACACTATAAGTTAGTGGATATTGTTATTTTTCCTGCACTTGTTCAGGGGGAAAATGCTGCTAAAAGCATTGCAAAAGCAATTGAACAGGCAAATAATACACCGAATATCGATACATTAATTGTTGGTCGTGGCGGAGGTTCCATAGAGGATTTATGGGCTTTCAATGAAGAGATTGTTGCAAGAGCTATCTTTAATAGTAAGTTGCCAATCATTAGTGGTGTAGGTCATGAGACAGATACGACCATTGCTGATTTTGTAGCAGATGCGAGAGCTGCAACACCGACGGCAGCCGCAAAACTTGCTGTCCCAAGCAGCCAAGAACTTTTGAAATATCTGCTCACCAAAAAAGCTCAACTAATTCAATTGACTCAATCTAAAATTAGAAGCGAACGGAGCCGGTTAGACCGTTTACAAAAATCCTATCCACTCAGCCTGCCTGACAGGCTCTATCGACCGTTTACCGAACAGCTCATGCGCTTAGATGAAAGGCTTCAACAGGGGACAGTACGTTATGTGAAAGACCAAAAACAGCTTATTCAGCGATTGGATCAAGCCTTGGCAATGCGCACGCCGGTAACACAAATCAAGCAAGAAAAGCAAAATATAATCAATTTAGAAAGTGCTTTGCAAAAAGCAATTGTAGGGCAAATCAATCAAAAAAAAGAAGAGTTTCGTTCTGCAATCAGAACATTGGAAGCGTTAAATCCACTTTCTATCATGACAAGAGGATACAGTATTGCATACCAGAATGGTACTGTTGTTAAATCAGTTGATGACCTTCAAACACAAGATCAAATTGAAGTACACTTGCATGACGGCAAAGCTTTAGCATCCATTGTATCTGTTACGAAGAAAGGAGACTAAAAATGGCTAATGAAAAACAAACCTTCCAAACTTCAATCAATGAATTAGAAGAGATTGTACAAGTATTAGAAACAGGTGAAGTACCGTTGGAAGATGCAATTGAAATGTATAAAAAAGGAATGAAACTATCAAAGTTTTGTCATGATCAATTGACAAAGGCAGAAGAACAGCTTGTCTCTATTATGGATGACAGCGGCAAAGAAAAGCCGTTCGAGCCTACAGGAGAAGAGGGAAATAAACAATGACGCTACAACTCCAATCATTCATGAAAAGTAATATTCCACTCGTCGAAAAACATATGGACGATCTTGTGAAAATTATTACAGCACCGGAAATACTGAAGGAATCAATGCTTTATTCGCTGAACGCAGGGGGTAAAAGAGTCCGTCCTTTATTTGTGCTAGCTGTTATGGATCATTTCAATGTAAAAGATGATGCAGCTTACACTGTCGGTGCTGTCATTGAAATGATTCATACCTACTCTTTAATCCATGATGATTTGCCAAGTATGGATAATGATGATTATCGACGCGGCAAATTAACAAATCATAAAGTTTTCGGTGAAGCCTTTGCCACACTTGCTGGTGATGCGTTAAATACACTAGCTTTTGGCATACTAGCTAGAATGCAACATGTGGATGCTGAGAAACGTTTAGAACTCATCAACCTATTAAGTATTGCAGCTGGCGCAGAAGGTATGGTCGGCGGTCAAATTCTAGATATTCAGGGTGAAGAAAAGCAGCTGACGTTAGAAGAACTAGAAAAAGTCCATATTAATAAAACAGGTGCTATCCTTCGCTTTAGCATTGAAGCTGGTGCTATACTTGCTAATGCAACAGCAGATGAAAGAAGCATATTGGCGGAATATGCCCATCACATTGGATTATGCTTCCAAATACAAGATGATATTTTAGACGTAGTAGGTACCACAGAGCAGCTTGGTAAGACAGCAGGCAAAGATGTAGCAAGCGACAAAAGCACATACCCTGCATTATTAACACTTGATGGGGCAAACAAGAAATTGCAACAACATTTCCGTTTAGCAATCGAAGCGTTAGATAAATTGCCTTCTGATAGTATTTTACTTAAAGAATTTGCTGAATATATTGTTCATCGTAACAAGTAACAGCTCAAAATATTTTGTGCAATTGTTTACTATGGTTTTATTGAGCAATTTTCCATGTATGTTTGGGGAATTCTCTTAAAGCTGTTTATAACAGTGAAGATAGGCAGAACGAAGCTGTCTCAAATGATGAGACTAAGTTGAACCAATCGAGTTCTTACTCTATACTGGGTTAGGTCTATTAATGATCATATAGAATGATCCTTAAATTCATGTGGGAAGAAAAAAGACACCCAATGTGTGAAGTTTTACTTTATCACTGTTATAATGGTGTAAAACAACAATGTGCGATGAATCTATAATGAAAAGGTGTGTGATGGCGATGGATTTAACACAGATATCTAGTCCATCCTTTCTAAAAGAATGTACAACAAAACAACTACAGGACCTTAGTGAAGATATACGTAAGTTTCTAATTGAAAAGTGCGCTCATACGGGAGGGCATATTGGCCCAAATCTTGGGGTTGTTGAATTAACGATAGCTTTGCATCGTGCTTTTAATAGCCCAGAAGATAAATTACTTTTCGATGTCGGCCATCAAGCGTATGTCCATAAAATTTTGACTGGACGTGCTTGTGAATTTGATTCACTTAGACAATATAAGGGATTGTGTGGTTTCCCAAAACGCAGTGAAAGCGAACATGATGTGTGGGAAACAGGGCACAGTTCTACATCCCTTTCAGCAGCAATGGGAATGGCAGCAGCCCGCGATGTCAAAGGTGAACATAACTATATTGTTCCAATTATTGGTGACGGTGCTTTAACAGGCGGTATGGCGTTAGAAGCTTTGAACCATATCGGACATGAACAAAAAAATATGATTGTGATTCTAAATGATAATGAGATGTCTATTGCGCCTAACGTAGGTGCACTGCATAATGTTTTAGGCCGCCTTCGCACGGCGAGTCAATATAATAAAGCAAAAGATGAATTAGAGGGACTTTTAAAGAAAATCCCTGCTGTTGGCGGTAAGTTAGCTTCAACAGCTGAGCGTGTGAAAGATAGTTTGAAATACTTGCTTGTGTCAGGCATTTTCTTTGAAGAATTAGGCTTTACCTATCTTGGACCAATTGATGGTCATAGCTTTGAAAGTCTTGAAGACACATTACAAAATGCTAAAAAAACGCAAGGGCCTGTCCTTATTCACGTTGTAACAAAAAAAGGGAAAGGCTATACGCCTGCTGAAAACGATACTGTTGGTACTTGGCATGGCACTGGACCATATAAAATTGAAACAGGAGATTTTATTAAATCTTCAACAACAGCTCCTGCATGGTCAAAATTGGTTGCTGATACAGTCACACGCATTGCACGTAAGGATCCTCGTGTTGTAACCATCACTCCTGCAATGCCAGTGGGTTCCAAATTAGAGGGATTTGCAAAAGAGTTCCCAAATAGGTTCTTTGATGTTGGGATTGCAGAACAACATGCTACTACGATGGCAGCTGGGATGGCAGCGGAAGGTACGAAACCATTTCTTGCGATTTACTCTACATTCTTACAACGTGCATACGACCAAGTTTTACATGATATTTGCAGACAAAAGTTAAATGTATTTATTGGTATCGACCGCGCAGGCTTGGTGGGAGCAGATGGCGAAACACACCAAGGTGTATTTGATATCGCCTTTTTACGTCACATGCCGAACATGGTGATTATGATGCCTAAAGATGAAAATGAAGGGCAGCATATGGTAAAAACGGCACTTGATTACGATGCAGGTCCAATTGCACTCCGTTATCCAAGAGGTAATGGCTTAGGAGTACCGTTGGATGAAGAATTGCAACCGATTGACATTGGTACTTGGGAAGTATTACAGGATGGTGCTGATGTAGCAATTCTTACATTCGGGACCACTATTCCAATGGCAAAAGCTGCAGCTGATCTCTTAGCTACTAAAGGTATCAAAACGGAAATTATTAATGCTCGTTTCATTAAGCCTATGGATGAAGATATGCTTCATCGTTTATTTGAAAGCAAAAAGCCTATTCTTACGATAGAAGAAGCTATGCTTGAAGGTGGTTTTGGGAGCGCCGTGTTAGAGTTTGCAAACGACCATGGTTATGATACGGATTTAGTTGACCGCATTGGCATTCCTGATGTATTTGTTGAACACGGGAATGTGGACTTATTGCTACGTGATTTGCATATGACGGAAGAAGACGCTGTAGAAAGCGTGCTTCATCTTATCAATAAAAAATCTAAGAAGCAAGCGGGTTTAGAAACACAATGACAACGAAAATACCGAAAGAACGAGTAGATGTATTGCTTGTACAACGGGGCCTCTGCGAAACACGTGAAAAAGCCAAACGCTTGATCATGGCAGGCCAAGTTTTTTCTAAAGAAGTGCGTGTAGACAAAGCTGGCGAAAAAATTCCAGTTGATGCTGATCTTCAAATTAAAGGCCAACAATTGCCGTATGTGAGTCGCGGTGGTCTCAAATTAGAAAAGGCTTTAAAAATATTTGAAGTAGATGTTTCAGGAAAGCTTATGTTGGACATCGGATCTTCTACAGGCGGCTTTACTGATTGTGCTCTGCAAAATGGTGCAAAACACTGTTATGCACTAGATGTAGGCTCAAACCAGCTCGCTTGGAAAATACGATCAGATGAACGTGTAACGGTAATGGAAAAAACCAATTTCCGTTATGTCACACCAGTTAACTTCGATTCTGGTTTACCAGACTTTGCAACAATCGACGTTTCATTTATCTCTCTTGAATTAATTTTACCTGTTTTGAAAACATTGTTATTACCAAAGGGCGATGTAATTGCGCTAGTAAAACCGCAATTTGAAGCAGGGAAAGATAAAGTTGGGAAAAAAGGAATTGTACGAGAGGCTAAGACACATCTTGAAGTATTAGAAAAAGTGGCTAACTTTGCTGAAAATACTGGCTTCGTAGTTAAAGATGCATCCTACTCACCAATTACAGGTGGAGAGGGAAATATTGAATTTTTATTCCATCTATACAATCCTCAGAATGGTGAGGAAGTCCATTCATTTACTGATTTCAACAAGTTAGTAAATGAAGCACATCAACAATTGAAATAACACGGCCACGACTCACGGCCGTGTTTTTTCTTGTATAACAATAGGAAAAATGTTACCTTATTTAAGATAAGCATAATTATGCACGAGGTGATCACAGTTGAATAAAAGCCAAAGACATATTCGCATACGCGATATGATCGCAAATAATGAGATAGAAACACAAGATGAATTAGTGGATATGCTGAAAGAAGCAGGCTACCATGTGACACAAGCAACCATTTCAAGAGATATCAAAGAACTTCATTTAATAAAAGTGCCATTGCATGATGGGCGTTATAAATATAGTTTACCGGCAGACCAACGCTTTAATCCGATCCAAAAACTGCATAGAGCTTTAGCGGATGCCTTTGTGTCTATAGATGGTACAAGCAATATGCTTGTGATGAAAACATTGCCAGGAAACGCACATGCAATCGGTTCTTTATTGGATCGATTAGATTGGGAAGGGATTCTTGGAACTATTTGCGGCGATGATACAATTCTTATTATTTGCAGAGCAGATGAAGAAAGAAACCTTATTAAAGATCGCTTGTTGGAAATGTTATAGCTGTAAACGGGGTGTGAAACTTGTTAAAAGAACTGTCAATTAAAAATTTCGCTATTATTGAAGATCTGACGGTCGACTTTCAAGAAGGATTAACGGTCTTGACTGGAGAAACTGGGGCAGGGAAGTCTATTATTATCGATGCTGTGCAACTTCTTGCAGGAGGGCGAGGATCTCAGGAATTTATTCGCCATGGGGCGAAAAAAGCCGAATTAGAAGGACTTTTTACCCTATCTTCATCGATGCATACAGCATATTCTAAATGTGCGGAAGCTGGCATTGATATAGAAGAAGGCTCGGTCATCCTTAGACGAGACTTAAATGATAACGGTAAAAGTGTTTGCCGAGTCAACGGAAAACTTGTCCCACTATCATTACTTAGGGAAATAGGTGCAACATTAATCGACATTCACGGCCAGCATGAAAGCCAAGAATTAATGGATGATAAGCATCACCTTTCGTTGCTTGATCAATTTGCAGGAGATCAAATTACAGATCAAAAAACGCTGTATATTTCGCAATACGAAGAATATCGCCTGTTGAAAAAGGAGCTTGCTGCGATTTCAGTAAATGAGCAACAAGTGGCACAAAAAATTGATCTCTTTCAGTTTCAAATCAAAGAAATTGATGCATGCAAATTTGTGCCTAATGAAGAAGATGAATTAATGGAAGAACGCAGAAGACTGCTAAACTTCAACAAAATATTTGAAGGAGCAAGTACAGCGCACGAAACCATTTTAGGTGAATCAAAAGGGCTTGATTGGATCGGCCAAGCTATGTCCGCATTAGAGGATGTCGCTACTGTTGACGAAAGCTTTAATGAGTATTCAGAAGCTGTATCGAACGCATTTTACAATTTGCAAGAAGCTGCATTTGGAGTGAAAAATATTCTGGATGAGCTTGAATTTGATCCAGAGAGGCTGAATGAAGTAGAGCAACGTTTAGCGCTTATTGGATCAATGAAGCGTAAATATGGGCATACTTTAGAAGAAATTCTGGCGTATCGTGAAAAAATAGGCGAGGAATTGGCATCTCTCTTAAACAGAGATGAAAATATCCAAAAAAAAGAACAGCAATTAATGACATTGCAAAAAACATTGCAAAAAACCGCCGAAAAACTAACAAGTATTCGCAAAAATGTAGGGGAACAGTTGTCTTTTTCCATTATGCAGCAGTTACGTGAATTGTATATGGAAAAAGCTGAATTTAGTGTTCATTTTGAAACATTGGCCCCTGGTCAGTTTGATCAATATGGAATTGACCGTGTTGTCTTTTATATTGCGACAAATATAGGAGAACCGCCTAAACCATTGACGAAAATTGCGTCTGGCGGGGAACTTTCACGTGTCATGCTAGCGCTTAAAACGATTTTTTCTTCATCTAATGGTATTACTTCCATTATATTTGATGAAGTCGATACTGGCGTTAGCGGTCGAGTTGCTCAAGCAATTGCTGAAAAAATTGCAGCGGTTTCAATACATTCACAGGTTTTATGTATTTCTCATTTGCCTCAAGTTGCCGCAATGGCTGATCATCATTATTATATCCAAAAGCAAGAAGATGCACACAGAACATTTACATCTTTGACTGAGATTTTTGATGATGATCGGATTGGCGAAATTAGCAGAATTATGTCTGGCGCAGAAGTAACAGATCTGACTTTCCAACATGCTAAAGAATTGATCGACATTGCAAATGAAAGAAAGAAAATAATGCATGCATAAAATAGCAAAACATCTTACATAAATGTGAGGTGTTTTTTTATACGCCAAATAGGTGCACAAATATTTACCTTTCATAACTATCTCAATTATAGCCATGATAATTAAAAAAGGAGGTGGCATATGAGAAATGCAAAGCGCTCTTTCTTGAGCTTGATCATTTTGCTGGGAATGCTGGTATCCATGTCCACGTTGGCAAGCGCCGCTAAGAAGGTGATACCAATGGGTGATTCAATCGGTGTGGAATTGCAGTTGGCAAATGTGACGGTTTCAAATGATGTCTTGTTGCAAGAAGGAAGCTGGCTAAAAAGAGGAGATATCGTCAAGAAAGTGAATAAGACTAAAATCAAGAAGCTTGAGAACATCCATCAAATCTTGAAAAGCTCATCTAAAGATGCCATTAAGATGACAGTTGGACGAGATGGGGAAGATCAAACCGTCAAAGTGCGGAAAGAAGAAATGGCTTCTGTCATGAATTTTTTGCGCGACGAGACAGATGGGATTGGAACACTCACTTTTTTAGATCCAGAAACAAAACAATATGGAGCGCTTGGCCATCAGATTATTGACCAGATTTTGCAGGAACCGCCGAATTTTAATGATGGGTCCATTTTTTATGCGCGAATCGAACATATTAAGAAAAGTATTCCAGGAGAACCGGGTTACAAAATTTCTTCTGTAGAGAACGGAAATGGCGAAATTGGAGATATTGAGCTAAATAGTTCATATGGCATTTTTGGAAAATGGCAAAACACTTTACAACCATCATTGCCAAAAGCAATTGAAATTATGCAGCCATCTCAAATTAAAAAAGGACCAGCCAAAATTTTAACGACTATTCAAGGAAAAAAGGTAGAAACCTTCGATATCACGATTACAAAAGTGAACAACAAAAGTTTTCAAATAGAAGTAACAGATCCTGTGTTAAAAGAAAAAACAGGTGGAATTTTGCAAGGAATGAGCGGAAGCCCAATTATTCAAAATGGTCATTTTGCCGGGGCAGTTACTCACATGTATATTGAAAGCCCTGAAAAAGGCGCCGCGTTGCCAATTACTGAAATGCTTAAAAATCAACCTGCATAAAATTTATTTTTAGCTGTCTCTAAGAAAGAGGCAGCTTTTTCTTCTTTTTATTTGGTATTCTTTTTACAAAAAATCTGTTACAATAATAGTCAATAAACACCACGAATTAATTTACATAATATTGTCGAAATTGAAATTATTCATATTCCTTCATACTCATTTTTCAAAAAATTGAAGGGCTATCCGTAAAGATGTCGAATTTACCATTTTGTATCAAACGTATGTCTAGATTTATGCAAGAAACAAAAATCAGATTGAATCTTGGGAAAAATGAAGGAGGAGTCCTGTATGAACAAAGTAAAAGTTGCAATTGTGGATGATAATAGTGAGTTGGTGAAAGCTCTGGAGGAGTATCTGTCACAGCAACCAGAAATTGATGTAATCAGCACAGCGACAAATGGCAAACAATGTTTGAAAATGCTGGAAAGCCAAGTGCCGGATGTGCTGTTATTAGATATAATTATGCCGCACCTTGACGGGTTGGCTGTATTGGAAACAATCCATGAAAACCCACAGCTTAATAGTATGCAAGTAATAATGTTGACTGCATTTGGACAAGAAGATGTAATGAAACAAGCGGCAGAGCTTGGTGCATCTTACTTTATGCTAAAGCCTTTTGAATATGATCGTTTAGCGTCTAAAATACTGCAAGTAGGCGGTAAAAAAGTGGAAAAACAAAAAAGGGTTAGTGTCCTGCAAAGTTCCACTCCACAAAAGATGGATCAGCGCCAATTAGATGCAACCATAACGGCAATAATCAAAGAAATAGGCGTTCCAGCACATATCAAAGGCTATGCATATTTACGAGAAGCCATCCAAATGGTCTATCTCGATGTAGATTTACTTGGTTCCATTACCAAAATTCTTTATCCAGATATTGCAAAGAAATTTGATACGACGCCATCACGTGTAGAGCGTGCAATTCGCCATGCCATCGAAGTTGCATGGAACCGCGGAAATTATGAATCGATTTCGAAGATGTTTGGTTATACAGTCCATCACCTTAAATCTAAGCCAACAAATTCAGAATTCATTGCTATGATTGCTGATAAGATTCGTATTGAAATGGTGGCAGTTTAAAGAGGTTTAAAAGCCTTGATATATAAGTGTTTAAGGTAGTTAGGGAATATTTGTATTATAGATTTATATATCTATAAACTACCTTTTTGAATCAATAATTAAATAAATAAAAGTGTACTATTTACAAGCACAGTTTATTTGTTGGGTTTACTAAATTCGACGAGTAAGGGGTGCTTTTTTTTGCGTTCAATTGAAAATAAAATAACTGAAATTGAATTACAACTTGACTCATTCATGTTGTATTGTGATTCAAAACAACTAGCAGCTAAGACTTTAAAAAGTTATCAGCAAACATTAACTTTATTTATTAATTATCTGAAACAAGAAATGAATATTGACGACGCTGGAAAGGTTAAGTCAACTCATATTAGAAAATACATCCAATATTTACGTGAAAGAGGTAAATATACGGTAACTGCAACCGAAAAGTCGCTAAACTTTAATTATCCTGATCGTAGAAATGATTTTAAAAAGCCAATATCTGATACGACAATTGCAAATTACACGAGGAATATTAAAGTATTTTTTAACTTTTTGAAAAGTGAACGAGAAATAAGAGAGAATCCAATGGATAATGTTGCAGAATTTTATATACTCAAGAAATGGCTTTGGCTGATTTGGAAGAAGTAAAACATACAATATTCGAATTAAAAGGGGGCTAATACAAATGAATAATGAGAAAGTTTATCAAAATATAATCCAAAAATTAGGATTGAAAGTAGCTAATCTTGAAGTACAGAATGCAGAATTAAATACATTATTAGAGCAAGCTCAATTGCAAATTAATAATCTAATTAAAGACGCGAAAGGGGGTGAGAAGATAGATGAGGGTAGAGTTACTGAATGATATAGATACAATAAAAAGTGGTGATAATGCTACTCGTATTGAATTGGCAATAAAGGATGAAAATAATCAATTTGTTGACCTAGAACCATTCAAAAAAATTGAAGTGGCTGTCGGATATCAACGTGCGCTCATCAATACAGAGCCGCCAATAATTGATTATGAAAGAAACTCTATTGCCTTTACCATTTCATCTAATTTAGCCGCAGGAAAATATACAATTGAAGTACATTTGATTAACCAGGATGACGGCATTATAAAAGCGCCGAATGCTGGTTTTTTTGTTTTAACAATCGAAAAATCACTTGATGAAATAGGTAATGCGGTTACACTTTTTTCAGTTCAGCAGTTATTGGATGATATAGCTGCTGTAAAAGAATTAGTAAAAAATATTACCGGCGATGGAATTGAAGAAGCTATAAACTCTTCTAAGCTAGCAGTCACTAACAGTTCTTTAGCTTTGGAGCAATCTCAAGAAGCAAATACAAACGTCCAAGGATTGATTGACAAAATAGACACGGCCGCCGAAGAATCAGCCCTAGCAAAAGAACTGGCCGTTACATCTAAAAAACTCGCAGATAAATCTTTTGAGGAAGCTCAAACAGTGAGACAAGAATTTGACAGATTGACTACTGGTAATGCGACCGCTGAAGTTATTAATGCACGTGGGGGCTTTAGCAGCTTACAGGTACGTTTGGATGCAGGAGAACAATCCGTCAATGAAAAAGATACAGCCATTTTAAACTTAGCTAAGACTTATACAAATGAAAAGCTTGCTGATATTACTTCTATTAATTTAGAAGAATATGCGACCACGCTTGAAGTCGACGAAAAAGTACAGAGTGCTAAAAATTATACTGATGAAAAATTCAGCAGAATTCCAGCATTAGATTTAACAGCCTATTCTACAACGATCCAAGTAGATGCAAAAGATGCACAAGTTTTAAAATCAGCAAAAGAGTATACTGATAGCCAATTGTCTAGTGGAGGTGCGGGTACGAGCGATGTTCAATTACGATTGAAAAATAGAAAATTAGAGTTTTTTGATGGTTTTGTTTGGCAAATAGTGAAGAATGATATTACTTTAATTCCATCAGATTAAAATTGTTATTTTTTGAAAAGGAAATTGGGGAAAGTGGAGTATCATAAACACAGTTAATCGACTAGCATAATTTTATTTAGATAATTTTCAAAAAAATAAACTTCCTTTCAGTTATAATTACCTAAAAGGGAGGTTTATCATGAAAGACAAATTAGAATTTCAGTATAGATTAGCGGATATTTCAAACGAAAATTTAGAACAAACAACTTTTGATAAAAAGAAGATGATCAAAGAAATTTCATCTTCAGATTTACTATCTGCTACTTTAAAGTCACAGATGTATGTTGAGCGTGAATTAAATGATTTAATTGAATATTTTATGCCAAATGTCAAAACAATATCGAATTTAAAGTTTGCTAGTAAGCTTAAGTTAATTTATGAATTAGGTATTTTAGAGAAATATTTATTTGATGTAATTTACAAATTAAATAGAATAAGAAATGAATTTGCACATAAATTAAATTTCGATGAAGATAAAGATTGTTACGAAATTTTAAGTGATAGTTTAAGCGGTAGAATTAAAGACTTGCATAAAATTGAAATAAAAATGAGAAAAATATCGCATGGTAATCTAAGTCGTGAAGAAAAATACAAGATATTATTAGCACAAATTTGGATTGAAACTGTGATATTTACTTCTACTAAAGAAAGAAGAAAGATGAATTTTGGTGAAAAAATAGTAAAAGAAGTCGAATTAGATGTAAAACACAAATACTTATAATTGTGTAATGATGAGTATGTAACTAAACAAATAATTAAATTTAAGTTGTTTAACCCTTCATAAATTCCTGTCCCTTAGAAGCCTTGATGGTTATTGAATTACAGAAAGGCGCTCTAAATTAAAGCAAAATCCCATTAATAATGAGATCTTGCTTTTTGTTTATTCATTAATAGACCCAATCTGTTTAATTTTTGACTCGATTTGATCTAGCTTTTTGAAATCTGGGAATAATTCGGTATATTCTTTTTCAGCTAAGTAAGAAGGATGAATCTGTGTTCCTTCATCTATTAATTCAGCTAAAGTTTTTACTGAGTACTTCATTTTTTCTAGGTATTCAGGGTCACACTGAATTCCTTCTTGATTTAATAGATTTTTCGTTTCAATTTCAACTAATGCATCAATGCTTTTGGATAAACCTTTTTGTAAATCTTCAAGACTGTCATTTTTAATATCAAGAGTTCTTAAATGTTGCTCCATTATTTTATTATGATAAATTTTGTTTCGTATAACTGCAGCAGTATGAGTAAGAGCACCTACAAATTTAAATGCAAAAGTACCACCAACCAATAATTCTATCCATAGTGAACCAGAATCGAAATTTTGAATAGTGATGTTGCCTTTAACTTCTTCATTAACTATCGATTGCTCTAAAGACTTATTCAGTTTAGAGAAGAATTTACTTAATTGGTCCAAGTTTTTATAATCTGGAAGTCTAACGCTAATTGAATATTCACGTTGGTCAGGAATGGCTTGGTCAAAGGCTTCTAAGGCAGCAGTACATTTTTCTTCAATTTTTTCAATTATGTTGTTGAAATCATTAAAAGATTTATTATCAACCACTATCCGGTCACTAATTGACTTATCATGATAAATATTTTTTAAACTTGATAACTTGTTGATTTCGTTTTCAAGAAAATTTAGTTCCTTTAGGTTGTTTACTGCTTGAATAGCTTTTTGAAAATCAATTACTTCAAGTTTACTGGAATCTACTCTTTCATATTCAAAATCAAGATCTCCAATATTCTCGATTAATAGTTGCTTCATATCTCTCATTCTCATTACTTTTATCCCCTTTCAAAGGGCAATAATACCATAAAATTAGGGCGTGTGATTATTTTAGACTTATTTCGATATATATTTCGATCTTTAATTGTGGGATAATTATGTCAAGAGGTGGTAACATGGGGCATAAATTAGATCAACTTTTAAGACATAGAAAATTTTTTATAACGTATGCAATAGTTACTTTTTTCGCAATTCCGTGGGGTGCATATGTCATTCCTGATAATGAAATTAAAGGTTTGCTAATTACTCTTTCGCAACTTAATGTATCAATCGCAATTGGTGTTGGAGCAATAACAGTTGCACTCGAAGTATCTAAAGAAGAAAAAGTAGGATTAGTTAAAGATGTACTATTAATTTTAGTTATTAGTATATTAACTTTTATCATAGCACATGTTGAAATCTTGATAGTACAAAGATTGTATTTTGCAGTAAGTGGTCTAATTATTTTATCTTTGATTACAGGAGTATCTAAAGTGGTGTTATCAGAAGAAACAAATAAAACATATGAAACTGAAGAAATAAAAGGACTAAAAAAAACAAAAGGAACCAAGAATCAAAAGAAAAAGAAAAGGAAAAAAAGATAAAATCGAATTAACTTACGAGATAGCATGGAGATTTTTGATTTTTTATGTATCTCTTTTCAATCAATGTAGTCAATTTATTTTATCTAAATTAGTCGAAATTTATTAAAGGGTAATCTTCCTCTTTGTCGAAATTTAGTAGATAGAGAGGAAGTGATAAATAATGGCGAATGACGTATTTTTACAGTCATTGATTCATTTAACTAATACAATTTCAGGATTCCAAGCCGGTATAACTATAAATGTGAACGGTACTATAATTTCTGGATTGATAATAGGTAAAGATGAATATCAAGAAAAATTAATTCAATCATTAAAAGAGTCCAAAGGCATTGCTCCTGTGCTTGGACAAGGAATTGAAGAGTCCTTAGCTGAAGTAAAGAAAGCAAAGGCTGAAGAAGATATTGAAGAAGATATTGAAGAAAAGATTGAAGAATATGAATTTATTAATCTCATAGATGCTCACTTCTTTTCACCAGATGGAAATGCTTTACCAGGGAGAGAAGGGTTCCTTTGGAGAGGGAAAATAGAATCTATAGATGGGTTTACATTGAGCCAAATCACAGTAAACTAAAAAATCAACCTACCTTAGCACACCCAGTATTGGGTGTGCTTTTTATATGCCTTCTACAGATTATTGTGGAAGGTTTTTATTATGAAAAAGGTTAGCTATATTGAATAAGTTACAAAATGATAGCACATATATTATACGACTCACAGTATGTATATATATGTCAGATTAGTATTATCAATTTTAATTTTATGGTTAATTATTTTGTGAGGTTAGTAAGGTTATTTAATCAATTTTTAACTATATTATTCTTTACTATCAATTTATAACTTATTTAAAATTATCACTACTAGATAAATCGGACAGGACTATGAAAGAAGGTGAATGGATTGGATATAGCTACTTTATCAGAAATTGCAACAAGTCAATTTGTATGGGCGATTCTATGTATTGGATTGTTAATTTACGTCATGAAACGTACAGATCAACGTGAGAATAGACTTTTAGAACACTTAGAACGTAGTAATGAGTCACAAGAAAAAACAGCTATTGCACTGGATGGTATTAATAAAAGTCTATCCTCATTAGAAAGTAGAGTAGACCGTATAGAGAAAGTTTCATTTGAAAGGGAAGATAAGTAGTGACAAAAGATAAATTAAAACAATATGTGGCTTTATTCGGTGGAGTGCTTAGTGCAATCCTTTTGCTATTCCAGTCACTCAGAGTTAAATTAGATTGGTTTAATCAAGAATCAATTGACAATTTTACTAACGTTTTATTAGCAATAGTTCCATTTGCTGTAGTCTTATATGGTGTTTGGAAAAATACATATGTTGTAAGTAACAAAGCAAAAGAGCAAGAGAAAGTATTAAAAGACAATGGATTAAAGTAAAACCTATACATAATGTGATTTTAGAGTATTAAACAGGACATGTCATTGTGGTTAATGGCATGTCTTTATTTTTTTAAAATAAAATTAGCCTATCAATACTGTATTGGATAAGATTTAACGTTAACAATACGTATTTCAAATTACGGTATTAATACGTGATAACTATTTAAATAAGGTATTTATACATGAATTGAAAGGAAATGAATCATATGGCAAAACAATTTGTAATTAGCAGTGGACATGGTGACAAGGTTGCAGGGGCAATTGGGATTTTAAATGAGCATGACGAAGCTAAAAAGGTAGTTAATCGTGTTTATGATATTCTTACCAAAGAATATAACGGTGTTGGCTTTAAATATCATGAAACAACAGCTAAAACACAAAATCAAAACTTAGCTAATATAGTTTCCTACCACAATGGTAAAACACGTGATTTAGATGTAAGCATTCATTTTAATAGTGCTACTCCGGCTGCAACTGGCACAGAATGTTTGTACTATGACGCTAAATCATTGTCGACAAAAATGAGTTCGGCTATGGCAACTGCTCTTGGAATTGTAGACAGGGGAGCAAAAGAACGTAAGGAATTGTATTTCTTACGTTACACTAATAAGCCCGCAATCTTATTGGAGGTTTGCTTTGTAACCTCTGAAAAGGATGCAACTGCATATCGTAATAACTTTGGAGCATTGTGCCAAGTAGTTGCAAAAGTAATAGCTGGGCATTTAGGTTACTCTCAAAAAAAAGTTGCTGGAATTTCAAAGCCAGTAACAAACCTAAAAATGGAAACAAAAGGCACACATTATAGCAAAGTATATGATCAATTGGTTTCCTTAAAAGATATAGGGGTCTATGCCGATGTTGGATTTAAAAAAGAATTAAAAAGATATAAAAAAGATATTAAAATTAATATTGAAGCACTTGATACAGTAAGAGTGGTGTACCTCGTTTCTTAGTTAAAGAAAAAGATACATTTGCCTTTGTGACAGCAAACTGTAAATATGTAAAAGCTTATACTGAAGAAGAGAAGTAAAAACATAATCTATCTTCCTCTGACCTTTAATCCAATTAACGATAATATTACAAGTTATCTAGTATAATAAATACCTTCCACAGTCTGTGGAAGGTAAAATAATAAAATTTTATTCTGATGTTTGAATACTAGTTAAATAATGGTCTTCAAAATATAAATAGCCTCTATCATATACCCATTGCTCTTTAACACCATATATAGTTTTTGTTTTATTAATTTTATTTGGCTTTCCCCATGTAGAATCAACTGTTTCATAATCAGTCATTCCAATTGATGGTTCATATTTTGAATTAGTATCTGTTGAAGTGGATTGTGATGTACTAGGCGTAAAGATAGGTTCTTCCTCTTCTTCTAAGCCTTCTAAGGTATCTTTTTTTAACACAGTATATGAAGCCAAATAAGGATTAAACTTATTTTTAGATTCCTTACTTAAAAAACTCGTTGGTTCACTGTCGTTTAAATTAAAAGGTTTATTCATATTATTGTAAGTTACTCTAATATAGTACTTTGTAAGTCCATCGTTAAAAATAAGAGTAGATACTTCCATAGCATCATCTTGAACTTTCAAGAAATCTTTATTGACAGTTTTATCTAAGTTGTCATTTTTCATATTAGCTAAAAAATTTTCAGCCATTTCTGAAGAAGAACTTTTCAATTTTAGAATGGATTTCTTTAATTCTTGTTCTTTTTTAGTTTTTGCTTGTAATTTAATAGTTTCTAGACACTTAATAAAATTTTCAGTGTAATATTCAATCTCAAGTTTTTTCCTATTATTATTTTTATCCCACTCTAAAACCATATCTGGCAGAATACCCAAATGATGATTTAGGTTTAATAAATTGGCATAGACTTTACTTGCAAATTCTACAGAAATACCTTCAGGTAAATCTTGTGGATCTAACGTTTTTTCATAAACTTCAAAGTTGTGTGCTAAATCATCTTCAATATCACTTTGTAGATCCTCCCTTTTTTGTATTGAGTTAATTATAATGAATAGGGAGATTAATCCAATCACCGATAGTGCAACAAACCATTTCACTTTTTTGCTCACTTTACCACTCCTATAAACATATTCAAGACTATTGTACCATTATAATATATCTATTAACTATAATATTTTACTTATTCTTATTAAATTTTCCATTTATATAGTTCTACAATCTAATTTAACTCAGAAAGTCATTCTAACTCATCCTGTTATCTGCAAAGAAACCTCTTACTTTTCTCCCTTTAGCTAATTGCTCATCACTTAAATTATTTACACTTCCAATTCTTCTCGTCATAATTCAATAAACAGTAGATAAAGCTTTATGAACATGCTACAAAGCAAGTAAACAAATCAGCGTACATTAAACGTTAATTCAACCGAATATCGAAAGTGAAAGCAGTTATGTTATACAATTATTCTGACCATATTAATTTTGAGTAATTTCCTATTAATATAATAAGGCTGTACTCTTTTTTTGTTTAAATAATTTACTTTTGCTACATAAATTCCTTAATATTGCAAACTATATCATTGAGGTGATATTCATGAATGAGAAGCGTGGACAATTAAATCAAGAAAGAATAGACGCATATCATAAATTGCAAGGAACTTATATAACTGATATGAATGAGGAACTATTTCTAATTAGTCTTAGAATAGATTACCTTGAAAATCGTTATGTTGATATTAATCATCTATTAGGGGCTCGCTCACATGGTGATAATTTAATAGTAATTACAGAAGAATATGGAAAAGAAATGATACTTGCACGTGATTTTTTAATGGTTACAGGTGATGTTGGTTATGAAGGTGAAAATATTATTGAGTTAATAAAAATTGTAGATACTATTTATGATAGGGAATATTATTGAGTAGCTAAAACGGTTACTCTATTTATTGAAAAAAATTAACGTATATGTTGCAACTTATCTTTTTTCCTTCTATAATTCTAGGTAAGATGTATATTTAATTATCAATGAATGTACAAACGTATACCAACAAATAACTTAAATATTTGTTTAGTTAAAGTGTTCAAAATCCTTATATACCAATGGTTATACAGTCCATCACCTTAAATCTAAGCCAACCAATTCAGAATTCATTGCTATGATTGCTGATAAGATTCGTATTGAAATGGTGGCAGTTTAGAGAGGTTTAAAAGCATTGATATATAGAATAATAGTAAATTGCCATTGTAATAAATTTATAAAGCAATAAACTACTATTAAATATAATTGTATTATATATCACATTTCCATTTATTGAGTTTACGTAAAATTCAACAACTGGAGGTGTGCTTTTTGTTTCTATTGAAATAATATTAGGAAATAAATGCTATAATTATAGGATGATGGGAGGTTTTTAAGTTGGTTCTTTTTGAAAATGATTGGATTATGCTTGTGGAAAAAGAAGCGATTGTCTATGTTATAGTTAAAAAAGAAGGTTATTCTTTAAAAGAGTTTGAACCTGTATTAAAAAAATTCAAAAGAATTAAATTAAATGGTTTTCAAGCATTGCGAAGTGTCTTTTTAAATTGTTCAAAAGAAGAACAAGAAATTGGCTATTGGCTGCCACCAATTGAAATCGTTATAGCACGGGACGGTATGGCAGCTACTATGTATATTAATGATCATCCTGCAACTTTATTTCAAGATGAGTTAATTATGAATAAACAAATTAAAGAAGCAGCAGAAAATGCGGGTGTCCAATATGGTTATTTAACCCTTTCGCTTGAAACTGTTCTATTAGGCAAACCAACAGTCATAGCAAAAGGCCAGCCTCCCCAAACGGGTGAAGATGCGAAGATTACATATAAAAGCTTTCCAAAAAAGAAACCACAAATCCTTGATAATGGCCGTGCAAACCATTATGATATCAACTTTATTCAGGAAGTGAAAAAAGATGAATGGTTAGGAGAAAAAATTCCTGCGAAGAAAGGAATCCCGGGGAAAAGTGTTTTAGGCCAACGAATAGAGGCAATGGATGGTAAAGATTTTATGTTGGTTTATGATGTAAAATCTATTTATGAAAAAGAGACGAGTGGTATAGTGACCATCCATGCACTTTTTGATGGTGTCATCGAGCAACCTTATCCTCCTTTATCAGTTCAGGAACACCTTCAAATACCGAGTGATGTGGGAGTCGAAACAGGCAATCTGGAGTTCACAGGCTCGATTACGATTCGAGGAACTATTCTACCTGGATTTACAGTCAAGGCGACAGGTGACATATTGATTGAGAGCAAAGAAGGTGTAACTGGAGCTGAACTTATACAATCTACTCACGGAGATGTCTATGTTTGTGGAGGTATATATGGCAACAAAATAACGAAAGTGATGGCAGGTCAAAATATTTATGTACAATATACCAATGACTGCTATTTAGCTGCGAAAGAAACCATTTTTATAAGTACGTATGCCATCAGTACAGATATGAAGGCTCAAAATATCAGAGTCGATGAGAATAAGGGTAAACTTATAGGTGGGAGAATTTGCGCAAAAAATTCGATTCATGCAGCATGGGTTGGCAATCAGCTTGGTCGTAAAACAGACCTGATTATTTCACTCCCGGATCGCAAAGACAGCTTAAAAAAGATTAAAGAAAAAAGTGATGAAATAGAGAATCTGGAGCATGACCTGAAAGATTTAAGAGGAAAGCTAGCTCAATTGCAGAAGTTCTTGCATAAAATGATGCCAGCTCAGCGCCAAACATACGATAAGATTGCTAGTAATATTAAAGAAAAGGAATCTCAAATTGAGATACTAGAATATGAAATGGATGAGATTTTGCATCTACTGAAGAGGAGTGGTAATGAGAAAATTTCCATTACCAAAGCTGCATATCCAGAGACAACTCTCCAAATAGGTTCTGAAAGATCAACTATTCAACAAATGACGAAAGGAGAATTTAAATTGGAAAGTGGTGTTTTAAATGTCTAGACCGCTCGTTTTTGCGCATAGAGGCGCTTCTGCTCGAGGTATTGAAAATACGCTAGATGCTTTTGAATTAGCGTTAGAATCAGGGGCAGATGGTATAGAATTAGATATTCAAGCGACAAAAGATCATATTCCGGTTGTTATTCATGATCATAATTTAAGGCGTCTTACAGGGAAAAATGAGCTGATTTCGAATTTGTACTATCATCAGGTTAAACTATTACATGTTGGGAAATTTTTCTTTAGAAGGTTTAACGGAGCTAAAATTAGCACGTTTGATGAGTTTTTAGGTTGGCACAAAGTCCATTCTGTCCCCCTTAATGTGGAATTAAAAGAGTCACTGCTTCAAGATGAAAGCGCTCTAAGAGAGACTGTGGAGAAATGTAGTGAAATACCAAATTTACATATTTCATCGTTTCATCCTGAATTGCTAGAAAAAGCAAAAGAAATAGCGCCAAGAATAGAAACCGCCTTAATTGCAACAAAGAAATTGAACTGGGCAGAGTTAGACAAATTGCCATACGTAGATGTAATCCATGCGAATAAATCCCGTTATTATAAAAAAAGGTATCTTGATGCACTTACTGCTCAAGGAAGAAAGTGCCGCTTTTATAACATTACAGGTGATGAACAATTTTTGGAGGAACCGCATGATGCGGTTATCGGATGGATTACTGACTATCCAGAGAAAGTGCGGAAGATGCAGAAACTAAGTAAATCAATATAAAGCTCAGATAATTATACAAAAAGCACCGAAGAGAACACTACATTCTTGTCGGTGCTTTTTGCACATTTTTATTTTTTTTTAGTATATTTTGGCGCAACTCGTCCATTTCTACGATCACGGTTTAATAAAAAGCCGGCAAAAAATCCAAAGCCGATTAAAAACAATACGATCCCTATTACAAATTGTAGCCAAAGATATGGAATCGGATCGAATAACTTGGCGAAAAATGTATCTCGCATTAATTTTATGCCCGCTGCTGCCATAATAGCGGGTATGGCTAGAATGACAAAAGCAATAAAACGCCCCATTTTTGGTTCAACTCCTCTAATATAATCCATTTTTACTTGTATCCTGCACATTGTCAAGATAGGAAACTTCCGATAAGATGATAGCTAACCATATGAAAGAATTTTCATACATATTTGGAAGGAGTGAAGTAGAATGCATAGGATTATGATTGTAGGTGCAGGAAAAGGAGGTACAGCAATTCTACAATTACTCGCACATTCGTCAGACTGGCAAACAGTGGCTGTTATCGATAAGAATGATAATGCTAAAGGCATAAAAGAAGCTAAAAAGTCAGGAATTGCTACAGCAAATGACTGGCGTGATTTTAAGAATGCTTCTATCGATATGGCGATTGATGTGACTGGTAATCCGAAGGTCTATGACGAATTGATCGAGGAGTTACCACATAATACGACTGTGATACCGGGTAGCGTGATTGAGATTATTATCAAACTTTTGCAGGAGAAAGATTATTATATTCAAAAAATCCAAGCATTTTCTAGAAGACAGCAAATTATCTTTAACTCCATAGATGAAGGCATGATGAGCGTTAATCAAAAAGGAGAAATTATTTTTTATAATCACAGTGCTATGCGACTTACTAATACACCAATAGAAAAAGCAGTTGGCAAGCATTATAAAGACGTTATGAATGCTCTTGAACTCGAGCAGGTGATTGAAACAGGTCAAGCAGAGACAAATCAAGAATTAATTCTTCCATCTGGAAAAAAGGTCGTGCTTTCCAAAATTCCCATGGTAGATGAAAAGTCAGAACAAATTGGTGTACTTGCAATTTTTAAAGATATTTCTGAAGTTGTTGCCTTAGCGGAAGAGATTACTGATCTGAAAGAAGTAAAAAAGATGTTAGAAGCTATTATACAATCGAGCGACGACGCGATCTCTGTAGTAGATGAGAAGGGAAGGGGTATTGTAGTTAATCCAGCTTATACAAGGATT
Source organism: Rummeliibacillus sp. TYF-LIM-RU47 (assembly GCF_008638315.1). Classification (NCBI taxonomy): domain Bacteria; kingdom Bacillati; phylum Bacillota; class Bacilli; order Caryophanales; family Caryophanaceae; genus Rummeliibacillus; species Rummeliibacillus sp. TYF-LIM-RU47. The sequence goes on from NZ_VVIR01000001.1 coordinate 1,326,111, forward strand.
ACAGGCCTGTCACCGGAAGAGATTATCGGTAAACCTGCAACTACTGATATTTCAGAAGGTGAGAGTATGCATTTAAAAGTGCTTGAAACCAAAAAACCGATACGCGGAGTTAATTTGCGCCTGGGCCCTTCCAAAAGAGAAGTTATCGTCAATGTGGCGCCAATTCTAGTTGAAGATGAGCTTAAAGGCAGCGTAGGGGTCATCCATGATGTAACAGAGATGCGCAACTTATCTAAAGAATTGAGCCAAGCGAAAACAATTATACGAACACTAGAATCAAAGTATGTTTTCGATGATATAATCGGCGATTCAGAAGAAATGAAGCTTGCGATAGAACAAGCTAAGCTCGCTGCAAAAACGCCGGTGACGGTCTTTCTAAGGGGCGAATCAGGTACAGGTAAAGAATTATTTGCCCATGCAATACATAGTGAAAGTAATCGACACTATGAGAAGTTTATTAGAGTCAATTGTGCGGCAATTGCTGAAAATTTATTGGAAAGCGAATTATTTGGTTATGAAGAAGGTGCCTTTACCGGAGCTAAAAAAGGCGGCAAGCGTGGCCTTTTTGAAGAGGCGAACGGAGGTAGTATCTTTTTAGATGAAATTGGCGAGCTGTCGCTTAGCACCCAGGCCAAACTTTTACGTGTTTTACAAGAACATGAGATTGTTAGAGTGGGCGCTACAAAACCCATTCCTATAGATGTCCGTATTATTGCAGCCACAAATGTCAATATGGAAAAAGCGCTTCATGACCATACGTTTCGAGAGGATCTCTACTACAGGCTTAATCGCATGCCAATTTATATACCACCACTTCGAAACAGACTTGAAGATATCCCGCAGCTTGTAGATCGTCTGCTTCAAAAACTCAACCGTGAGTATGGTCGAAATGTAACAAAGGTGACTAGAGGAGTAATCCAAAAGTTAAGAAACTATCAATGGCCTGGTAATGTAAGAGAATTAGAGAATGTGATTGGGCGGGCAATGATCTTTATGCCTGCTACTGAAACAGAATTACAGGAAAACTATGTGCAAATTTCGGCGCAAAAAACTTCAACATTAGAGGGCAAAGTAGAAGAAGAAATATATAACGGAACATTGGATGAAGCAATGGCCCAATATGAAAAAAGAATTATTGAAACCGCTCTCAAGGACAATAGATATAATAAAACTCAGACTGCTAAAGCGTTGCAAATTTCGATTAGAAGCTTGTATTATAAATTAGAAAAATATGAACTTGCATAAAATGGCGTGCAAATAACTGCACACATCTGCATGGCTATGCATTGAAAAAAACGTCGAAATTGTTTAAACTTTTATTTTATAAGGCAAAAAGTTTTGGCACGCTTTTTGCATTATATATTATTGACTGGATACAACCAGATTTTTTATAACTTCGAAGGAGGAATTATTAAGATGGAAATTTTCGAATATATGGGAAAATATGATTATGAACAAGTGGTTATTTGCCAAGATAAAACTTCAGGGTTGAAAGCGATTATCGCTATTCACGATACTACACTAGGACCTGCGCTTGGTGGTACTCGCATGTGGACATATGAATCAGAAGAAGCAGCTATTGAGGATGCACTTCGTTTAGCGCGCGGCATGACATATAAAAATGCAGCAGCTGGGCTTAACCTTGGTGGTGGTAAAACTGTAATCATGGGAGATCCATTTAAAGACAAAAATGAAGAAATGTTCCGCGCATTAGGCCGTTTCATCCAAGGCTTAAACGGACGCTACATCACAGCAGAAGATGTGGGTACAACAGTTGCTGATATGGACTTAATCCATGAAGAAACAAATTATGTGACAGGAATTTCACCTGCATTCGGTTCATCAGGCAACCCTTCTCCTGTAACAGCATACGGTGTTTATGTAGGTATGAAAGCAGCAGCTAAAGCGGCATTTGGAACAGATAGCTTAGAAGGAAAACGTATTTCTGTTCAAGGTCTTGGAAATGTTGCTTATTCACTATGCAAGCATCTTCACGAAGAAGGCGCAAAACTTATCGTAACCGATATTAATGAAAACGCTGTCAAACGTGTAGTTGATGAATTTGGTGCAGTTGCTGTTAGCCCTGAAGAAATTTATGCACAAGACGTGGATATCTTTGCTCCATGTGCATTAGGAGCAATCATCAATGATGAAACAATCCCACAATTAAAAGCAAAAGTAATTGCAGGATCTGCAAACAACCAATTGAAAGACTCAAAACATGGTGAGATCATTCACGAAAAAGGCATTATCTATGCTCCAGACTACGTAATCAACTCTGGTGGTGTTATCAATGTAGCTGATGAATTATACGGTTACAACTATGATCGCGCTATGAAAAAAGTTGAAGGTATTTATGATAGCATTACAAAAATTGTTGAAATATCAGAACGTGATAATATTCCAACATACTTAGCTGCAAATCGTATGGCAGAGGATAGAATTGAAAGAATGGCTAAATCAAGAGGCACATTCTTGAAAAACGAAAAAAATATCTTATCACAACGCGGATAAGTATCAAGAGATGACAATCTAGCATTTTATGATATAATTTAGTACCAGGTAATAAAATTGAATAGCTGCCGTGAAAAACGGTAGCTATTCAATTCTTTTAATATTAAAAGATATTAGTATAAAATAGGGAGTGTGTTCTTATGGCTAAGAATTATGACCTTGTCATAGTAGGTGGAGGCACTGGAGGTTATGTTGCCGCGATTCGCGCCGCGCAATTGGGTCTATCGACTGCCATTGTGGAACAAGGGAAACTAGGGGGAACTTGTTTACATAAAGGTTGTATACCAAGTAAAGCTTTGCTACGAAGCGCAGAAGTATACCGGACAACAAAAGAGCATGCAGAGAATTTTGGTGTAGATGTAAAAGAAGTCACATTCAATTTTGAGCAGGCTCAAAAAAGAAAAAATAGTATCATAGATAAACTTCATGCAGGAATCCAAGCATTGATGAAAAAAGGAAAAATTGATGTATACGAAGGCTATGGCAGAATATTAGGCCCTTCGATTTTTTCGCCAATGCCTGGCACAATCTCTGTCGAATTTAAAGACGGTCGGGAAAATGAAATGTTAATCCCACAAAACGTAATTATTGCCACAGGTTCTAGACCACGGACGCTTCCGGGACTAACGCCTGATGGTAAAAATATTGTAACATCAGATGATTTAATGTCACTTGAAACCTTACCTCAATCAATTGTCATCGTTGGTGGCGGAGTTATAGGGATTGAATGGGCATCTATGTTACATGATTTTGGAGTGGAAGTTACGGTTGTTGAATATTCGGATTCGATATTGCCAACAGAAGATCATGACATCCAAAAAGCAATGGCAACATCACTGAAAAAACGTGGCATTCAGATAGTTACAAATGCAAAAACGCTACCTGATACGTATAAAGAAACAGGCGATGGTTTTGAGATTACAGCTGAAGTAGATGGCAAAACGCAAATCTTTGCAGCTGAAAAACTTCTATTGTCTGTCGGAAGACAAGCAAACATTGAAAACATCGGCCTTGAAAATACAGATATCCAAGTAGAACGAGGTTTCATCCAAGTCAATGAGCATTACCAAACGAAGGAATCACATATATATGCTATTGGTGATGTAATCGGCGGCTTACAATTAGCTCATGTTGCTTCACACGAAGGTATTCATGCTGTAGACCATATTGCTCGCAAAGAAACATTGCCGATGGAAGCCCATAAAATTGCACGCTGTATATATGGAAGTCCGGAAATTTCCAGTATAGGCTATACAGAGAAACAAGCGAAGGAACAGGGGATTGATGTGGTAGTGGGTAAATTCCCATTCGCGGCAATTGGTAAAGCGCTCGTTTTTGGTGAGACTGAAGGCTTCGTCAAAATGATTGCAGACAAAAAGACAAACGATCTAGTCGGTGTGCATATTATGGGCGCGCATGCAACGGAATTGATTGCAGAAGCAAGCCTTGCAATGTTAGTTGATGCAACACCTTTTGAAATTTCTGCGCATATTCATCCGCATCCATCCTTATCTGAGGCAATTGGTGAAGCGGCCCTTGCTGTTGATGGAATGGCAATTCATTTCTAAGGAGAGATCATAATGATAGAAAATAAACATACTGCTTTAGGTTTATCTGATGAAGTAGTACTTGATATGTATAGAACAATGCTGCTTGCCCGACGTATTGATGAAAGAATGTGGCTATTAAACCGTGCAGGTAAAATCCCATTCGTTATATCTTGCCAAGGACAAGAGGCAGCTCAAATCGGCGCAGCATTTGCTTTAAATAATAAAAAAGATTATATTGCACCGTATTACCGAGATATGGGCGTTGTGCTACATTTCGGCATGACAGCAAAAGAGTTGATGCTTTCTGCATTTGCGAAAGCGGAAGATCCTAACTCTGGCGGCCGCCAAATGCCAGGTCATTTTGGTCAAAAGAAAAACCGCATTATTACAGGTTCTTCACCTGTAACGACACAAGTTCCACATGCGGTAGGTGTGGCACTTGCGGGGAAAATGCAAAAAGAAGATTTTGTCACATTTGTTAGTCTTGGAGAAGGATCTTCAAACCAAGGTGATTTCCATGAAGGGGCTAACTTTGCTGGTGTTCATAAGCTTCCTGTTATTATTATGGTGGAAAATAATCGCTATGCTATTTCAGTGCCGCTTAGCAAGCAAGTTGCGTGTGAAAATGTCTCAGACCGTGCGATTGGCTACGGTATGCCTGGCGTAACAGTAGATGGCAACGATCCACTTGAAGTGTATAAAGTGATGAAAGAAGCAGCAGATCGTGCAAGAAACGGTGAGGGACCAAGCTTAATTGAGACGATCTGCTATCGTTTAACTGCACACTCATCTGATGATGACCATCGTCAATACAGAACAGAAGAAGATTTGGCAGAAGGCCGTGCGAATGATCCGATTGTTCGCTTTGCAGCATATTTAAAAGATTTAGGCGTTCTAACTTCAGAAATAGAAGAAAAGATGCAAGAAGAAATCATGGCTGAGGTTGACGAAGCGACTGATTATGCGGAAAACGCTCCATATGCGGAGCCGGAACATGCATTGCAATACGTCTACGGAAACCATGAGGAGGTGTAGCAGATGGCGAATTTATCATATATTGATGCCATTACATTAGCGATGAAAGAAGAAATGGAAAGAGACGATCGTGTCTTTATTCTTGGAGAAGATGTCGGTTTAAAGGGCGGCGTGTTTAAAGCAACGCAAGGCCTTTACGATGAGTTCGGTGAAGAACGTGTGATTGACGCACCTCTTGCCGAATCAGCAATTGTCGGAGTTGGTATTGGTGCAGCGATGTATGGTTTAAGACCTATTGCTGAAATGCAATTTGCGGATTTTATCATGCCTGCTGTCAATCAAATTATTTCGGAAGCGTCTAGAATCCGCTACCGCTCAAATAATGACTGGAATTGTCCAATGGTTATTCGTGCTCCATTTGGTGGAGGAGTCCATGGCGCGCTTTACCATTCTCAATCAGTAGAAGCAGTATTTGCTAATCAACCCGGTTTAAAAATCGTCATTCCATCAACTCCATATGATGCGAAAGGATTGTTAAAAGCAGCGATTCGCGATGACGATCCTGTCCTTTTCTTTGAACACAAAAGAGCGTACCGCCTGATTAAAGGCGAAGTGCCAGAAGAGGACTATACAATTGAAATCGGCAAAGCTGATGTGAAACGAGAAGGCGAAGATTTGACTGTCATTACGTATGGCCTTGGCGTGCATTTTGCATTGCAAGCAGCTGAACGTTTGGAAAAAGACGGCATCTCTGTCCATGTATTGGACTTACGTACGATCTACCCATTAGACAAAGAGGCTATTATTGAAGCTGCAAAGAAAACGGGTAAAGTATTGCTTGTAACAGAAGATAATAAAGAAGGTAGCGTCATGAGCGAAGTCTCTGCGATTATTGCGGAACATGCGCTATTCGATTTGGATGCGCCAATCAAACGCTTAGCAGGTCCTGATGTACCGGCTATGCCTTACGCGCCAACAATGGAAAAATTCTTTATGATTAATCCAGATAAAGTAGAAGTAGCAATGCGTGAATTAGCTGCATTTTAAGCAAAGGGGGTTTTAAAATGGCAATTGAACAAATTACAATGCCACAACTAGGAGAAAGTGTAACGGAAGGCACAATCGAAAAATGGTTAGTTAAACCGGGCGACGAAGTGAAAAAGTACGATACATTAGCGGAAGTGCAGACAGATAAAGTAACAGCTGAACTCCCATCATCCTTTGCGGGCAAAATCATTGAATTAATCGCAAACGAAGGTGACACCATTGCGGTGGGCGAAGTTGTTTGTAAGGTTGAAATTGAGGGAAGAGCTGCAGAAGAAAAAACAGAGGCTTCTTCTCCTGCAGAAACAAAGAATGAAGAATCAGCAAGCGATCAAAGTATGAAAAAAAGGTATTCTCCTGCAGTCGTTCGTATGGCATCAGAGCATGGCATCGACTTGAATATGGTTGAAGGCAGTGGAACTTCTGGTCGGATTACAAGAAAAGATATTCAAAAGATCATTGATTCTGGAGAAATGCCAGCTACTAAACCAAATCCAGAAGTAGAAGCAAAACCAGTTGCTACTCCAGAGCAACCTAAAGTTCAGGCTGAACCAGTACCTGTTAAAGAAGAAAAAACGTATGAGCCAACTGCTACGGGCGATATTGAAATTCCTGTTTCAGGCGTCCGTCGTGCCATCGCTAAAAATATGGTGAATAGCACACAAGAAATTCCGCATGCGTGGCTAATGATGGAAGCTGATGTCACTAATTTGGTGAATTACCGTGATTCAATTAAAGGTGACTTTAAAAAACGCGAAGGCTATAACATCACATACTTTGCTTTCTTTGTAAAAGCAGTTTCACAAGCTTTAAAAGAATTCCCTATGATGAATTCACAGTGGCAAGGCGATAAAATTATCCAGAAGAAGGATATCAACCTTTCCATTGCTGTTGCAACGGAGGATGCCCTATTTGTTCCTGTTATCAAAAATGCAGATGACAAATCAGTTAAAGGCATTGCCAAGGAAATTCATGAGTTAGCTTCGAAAGTGCGTGCTGGCAAGCTGAAATCAGATGATATGAAGGGCGGCACATTCACCGTTAATAATACCGGTGCATTTGGCTCCGTCCAATCAATGGGCATCATCAATCATCCACAAGCAGCGATTCTACAAATTGAATCCATTGTGAAACGCCCGGTGATTATGGAAGGCGGCATGTTTGCAGCACGAGATATGGTTAATTTATGCCTATCGATTGACCATCGTATTCTAGATGGTTTAGTGAGTGGCAAATTCCTTTCTCGTGTTAAAGAATTGCTTGAGGGCTATTCAAAAGATACAATGTCAATTTATTAATGATTAATACTTTTGAATTGGTTGAGAATCTCATTTCTCCTTCCATCAAAATCTTTTCATATGACAAAAAGAAATAAACTAAAATGAAGTCTGGTAACCTAGTTGAAATGGTTTTCAGACTTCTTTTACTTTTAAGCTATGTACATATTGTGTAAAATAGTAGTAAGAATGACAAAGGGGGGAAGCATCTACGCGTGCGTATGACAAATATGAAAGAAGTAAATTTCCCAAAACCATCTTATGAGGAATGGAAAGAAGCCTCGATTAAAGCATTAAAAGGGAAGCCTTTTGAGTCGCTTTTCACAAAAACTATTGAAGGTATTACAATTGAACCACTTTATACTATGGAAGACTTATTAAATACACTAGATGGAAAATTAGATGCACAAGCTAACACAGTCCGAGAGATGAGGAGTGAAGGTGCTTTTGCGATCGCCCAAGCCGCCTACGCTGATTGTATTGATGAATACATCTCTGAATTAAAGAATTCTGTATCATTCGGTAATCAATATTTAATGATTGACCAAGCGGGCTTTGAGTGGAGTGAAGAGGCTCTGAAAAAACTCGCAGGATTACTTAATGACCATCCATTTTTTATATGGACTGCAGATCCAGAAATCCTAAATGTTTTTGACTTTATAGAAAATAAAGAAGCCAAAGGTTTTGTATTATCTAATGAGCACTGTCAAATCAACGGTTTTCAGAATGTTCGAAAGGTAAGCGCTAACATAATTGATGCTCATTACAAAGGGGCAAACGCTGTACAAGAATTAGCGATAGCTCTTGCTATAGCGAGTGAACGAATGGAAAAAGCAGCAGATTTCAATCAGCTTGAAAATCAATTTTTCGCTGCCTTTTCTGTTGATACACAATTTTTCATGGAAATAGCAAAACTACGAGCTTTTCGAATACTTTGGAAAGCGTTTACGAAAGCTTATGGTATCGAAAATCCAAAACCTGTGAAAATTTATGCAGAAACATCACTTAGAAGATTCTCAAAATTAGATCCTTACGTAAACTTGCTACGGGCAGGGAATGAAGCATTTACTGCGGCTATAGGTGGAGCTGATCTTTTAACAGTACACCCTCATAATATTATAACAAAGCCAACAAGCCAATCAGTTCGGATTGCACGAAATGTGGGCTTGGTAATACGCGAAGAATCGCATGTTACCAAGATAGAGGACCCTTCTGGCGGTGCTTATTATATCGAATCATTAACGCACGATTTAGCTAAAGAAGCCTGGGAAAAGTTCGTTGAAATTGAAGCAATGGGTGGCTATACACAATATGTAGAAAGTGGCCGATTAGAAAAAGAGCTTGAAGAAACAATGACTAAACGTCTTCTTGAAGTGGAAACAAGGAAAACTATACTTGTTGGCACAAACGATTTTGCTGATGCTAATGAAGAGGCTTCAGTTGAAACATTTTATAAGGTTCAACGTCTTGCAGAACCATTCGAAGGTTTAAGACGAACAATGAAAGATGCAAAAATCAAAGCAGCAATTTTGCCATTTGGCGATTTGAAAAAGATTAAGCCGCGTATAGATTTTGCTACAGGGGTCTTAGCTACTGCCGGTATGATTTCTAACGTAATAGAGCCTACATCAGATATAGAAAAAGCTAAGGAGTGGTTAAAAAATAGCAAAGAGGATTATGTCATTTTCTGTGCAACAGATGAGGATACTCTGAATGCAATCCCTGTTTTATTGGAAGAAAAACCAGCCTCAATTATATTGGATGTGGCGGGAAAATTTGATACGGATTGGCACACAAAAGGTTTAAACGGATATTTATACAAAGGCCAAAATATGATCCGAAAGTTGAAGAATATTGCTGAAACATTGAAGGAGGTTCAACGATGAAACCTAATTTTTCAACTATTCACATAGAAGAAGTTTTGCGTGAAGAACTTCCATCAAAAAATCAATCTACATTTATGACAAATGAAAATATAGAAGTTAAAACCAGCTACTCGTTCAATGATATTAAAACCGCAGCTCATCTTCATGATGTAGCAGGAATAGCGCCTAATACAAGAGGGCCTTATCCAACTATGTATATTGGCCGTCCATGGACGATTCGGCAATATGCTGGTTTTTCAACAGCAGAGGAATCGAATGCTTTCTATCGCCGAAACTTAGCAATGGGCCAAAAAGGCCTTTCCGTTGCATTTGACCTTGCAACACACCGAGGCTATGACTCTGACCACCCTCGTGTGACGGGGGACGTAGGTAAAGCAGGAGTTGCCATTGATTCTGTTGAAGATATGAAAATACTATTTGATGGAATCCCGCTTGATCAAATGTCTGTATCCATGACAATGAATGGTGCAGTGCTACCGGTGCTTGCTTTTTATATAGTAGCTGCTGAAGAACAGGGCATCACTCCAGATAAGCTTGCAGGCACAATCCAAAATGATATTTTAAAAGAGTATATGGTGCGTAATACATATATTTATCCGCCTGAAATGTCGATGAAAATCATCGCTGATATTTTTGAATATACATCAAAATTTATGCCGAAATTCAATTCTATTTCTATTTCCGGCTATCATATTCAAGAAGCGGGAGCTACAAACGATATCGAGCTAGCTTATACTTTAGCGGATGGGCTAGAATATGTCCGTACAGGACTGAAGGCAGGCATCGACATTGACAACTTTGCACCTAGATTGTCTTTCTTCTGGGCGATTGGCATGAATTATTATATGGAAATAGCCAAAATGCGTGCAGCTCGTCGCATTTGGGCTCAAATGATGTCTTCATTCAACCCTAAAAATCCTAAGACCCTTGCTCTTCGCACACATTCACAAACATCTGGCTGGTCTTTAACAGAACAAGATCCGTTTAATAATGTGACACGGACATTGATTGAAGCCAATGCTGCAACCATGGGGCATACACAGTCACTTCATACAAATGCTTTAGATGAAGCCATCGCACTTCCGACAGATTTTTCTGCTCGGATTGCACGAAATACACAGCTTTTTCTGCAAAATGAAACGCAAATGACCAAAACAATTGATCCATGGGGCGGTTCTTATTATGTTGAGAAGTTGACTGACGAATTAACAAAGTCTGCATGGACGTTGATTGAGGAAATTGAAGAGCTAGGTGGTATGGCAAAAGCAATTGAAACTGGGCTACCTAAAATGAGAGTTGAGGAAGCATCCGCAAAGCGGCAAGCTAAAATTGATTCTAAAACAGAAACAATCATAGGCGTCAATAAATATCGTTTAGATAAAGAGGATCCTATAGAAATATTAGATATCGATAATACGATGGTACGTCAATCTCAAATTGATCGAATTCAATTAATGAAAGAAAAACGAGATGAAAAGAAAGTACGCTATGAATTAGATCGCTTAACTCAAGCTGCAGAAACAGGGGAGGAAAACTTACTTACAGTAGCTGTAGATGCAGCAAGGGAAAGAGCCACGCTTGGAGAAATTTCGAATGCCATTGAATCAGTTGCAGGACGACATAAAGCAGTCATCCGCTCTATTAGCGGTGTCTATGCTTCCAACTATTCTGATAAGGAAGCTATAGAAGAGATCAAACAAATGACTGAGGAATTCTTAGAAAATGAGGGAAGACGCCCAAGGATTTTAGTCGCTAAAATGGGCCAAGACGGCCATGATCGCGGAGCTAAAGTTGTTGCTACTGGATATGCAGACTTTGGTTTTGATGTGGATATATCACCGTTATTTATGACACCAGAAGAAACCGCACAAATGGCGGCAGAAAATGACGTTCATGTTGTTGGCGTTTCGTCTCTAGCAGCTGGTCATAAAACATTAGTGCCCGCTCTCATCGATGAATTAAAAAAACTAGGCAGAGAGGACATTATCGTGATTGTCGGTGGTGTTATTCCTGCTCAAGATTACGAATTTTTATATCAGAGCGGTGCCCAAGCAATCTTTGGACCTGGTACAGTATTGCCTATTGCATCTCAAAAAATGATTGAACTTATCTATAAGAATTTAGGGTACGAGGAAGTAAATGACTGATAAAAAATCAGCATTATTTGTCCAGCCAGGGGTTCAATCGATACATGACGGGATGCAGGAAACCAAACGAAAGAAGTTTGTTAAAAAGACGAAAGTCAAACAGAATCTAGACGAACTAGCTGAAAATATAAAGGAAGGCTCGCGTCTGCATTTGGCAAAAGCCATTACCCTTCTTGAAAGTGCTCATCCAGAAGATCAATCGGATGCGCAGGACTTACTTAAAAAGATGCTTCCCTATACAGGTGCTTCCATTAGAATTGGCATAACTGGTGTTCCAGGAGCGGGGAAAAGCACCTTCATTGAAGCTTTCGGCAAAATGCTCTGTGAAAGAGGACATAGAGTTGCTGTACTCGCTATTGACCCAAGCTCCACCGTCAATGGAGGTAGCATTCTTGGAGATAAGACAAGGATGGAGCAACTCTCACGCGAGCCCAATGCATTTATTCGTCCGTCTCCTTCAGCGGGGACCTTAGGCGGTGTGCATAAAAAAACACGAGAAACCATGCTATTATGCGAAGCAGCAGGCTACGATATCGTACTAATCGAAACGATGGGAGTCGGCCAGAGCGAGACAATTGTAAGAGGTATGGTAGATTTCTTTTTACTTCTTGTCCTGACAGGAGCAGGAGATGAACTACAGGGAATGAAAAAAGGCATCATGGAATTAGCAGATACAATTATTGTGCATAAAGCTGATGGGGATAATCTTCGTCCAGCGCAAAGAACCATGTCAGAGTACAAACGAATACAGCATTTTTTACAGCCTGCCACACCTGGGTGGGATACGAGGACACACCTTGTATCCTCTCTTGAAAACAAAGGGTTATCAAGAATACAAGAAACGATTGAAGAATTTCGGGAAACCTGTATGAAAACGGGTTTTTGGTCAAGCCGTCGCACCAAACAGACAACTGAATGGTTCCAGGCTATGATTCGAGATCGTTTAATCGACACTTTTTATGCAAATGATGATACAAAACAACGAGTTTCTCAATTTGAAAAACAAATAACTGAAGGACAGATGACTGTATCTCAGGCAGTTGATTTACTATTTTCTGACGAAAAGACTGAGTGAATTTAGCTCGGTTTTTTCGTACTTCTCGGATGAAATAAGCTGATAACGCTTAATCGTAGTTTTCATTCTAAAAATTGAATTTAATAATCCAATAAAATCTTCATTATAGTAGGAAACATTTAAAAGAGACATCTACTAAATAAAATATTTTAAATATTAAAAAAATAGTAATAACTGGGGGAAATAAATATGTTCGCAGGGAAAACAGTAGTCATTACAGGAGCCGCAAAAGGAATAGGTCGATCTATCGCATTAATGTATGCAAGACAACATGCAAATTTAGTGTTGGCTGATATCAATCCTACAGGAGAAGAATTTGCTAAGGAATTGGGTAGCCGTGCCATATTTGTGCAAACGGATGTGCGAAAACTAGATGATATCATCCATTTAATGAGCGAAACTGTAAACCATTGGGGTAAGATTGATGTTCTAGTCAATAACGCAGGGAAATTCGTGCCTGTATCACCATATGAATCTACTATTGATGAATGGGATGACATAATGAATACCAACCTGAGAAGTGTATTCTTATGTTCGAGAGAAGCAGCAAAATATATGCGAAAACAAGAAAATGGCGGATCCATTGTGTCGATTGCATCAACACGCGCATTTATGTCTGAACCGAATACAGAAGCATATGCTGCTACAAAAGGAGGCATTGTGGCTTTGACGCATGCATTAGCACGATCATTTGGGCCAGATGGCATTAAGGTCAACTGTATATCTCCAGGCTGGATTGAAACAGAGGATTATGAGGCACTAACCGAAACTGACCATGCAATGCATTTGAGTGGCAGGGTTGGGAAACCAGACGACATTGCCAATGCGTGTATGTTTCTTACTCATCCTAAAAACGATTTTATTACAGCTCAAAATGTTACCATCGATGGTGGGATGACGAAGAAAATGATGTACGAGGATTAATAAGTTGAAAGGGTAAATGAGAAGATATAGCTCAGTTACTCTTTTTTTCGACATATTTCGCGTGACTTATTCATATACTTGCCCTAAAGCTCTATTGGGGGAGGGTAATATGTACAAAAAGTATATATTCTTCTTAATTATTCTATGTCTTATTGCAATGCCGTTCACAAATATAGCCAATGCTAATTTTGAAAATGATGTAGAAATAGATGGGAATCTAAGAAGCACCATAGTACAAGAATTACCCGCTGCTGATGTCAGTATGGTCATTCGTAATTTAGAAGGTCAAATTATATTTAATTATAATGGGGATAGGTCACAAAAACCTGCTTCGAATTTGAAACTTTTCACAGCGGCGGCTGCTTTAAGTGAGCTAGGGGAAAATTATCGTTTCAAAACGAATGTCTTTATGGATGGAATAGTGAAAAAAGGTGTTTTGCAAGGCGATTTGTATCTTCAAGGGAAAGGTGATCCTACTCTTTCTATGAACGACTTGAAAGAACTGGCCGCATTTCTTCATAGTCAAGGATTAAAGAAAATAAATGGACGTATTGTAGCTGATGATTTCTATTTTGATCAAAAATTGCTTACTCCGCACATTGAAAAAGAAGACCAATCTTATTATTATGCTGCCCCTGTCACAGCATTAATGATTTCACCTAACAAAGATTACGATGCAGCCTCCGTCCTAATAGAGGCAAAGGGTAACAAAGAGGGGAAAAAGCCTACATTGCACATAGAACCTGCTAAAGGAGAACTAATTATTCGTAATGAGGCAAAAACAGTTGCATACGGACAGCCGAATACGCTCAAAATCGAAAGGGCATTTGGCACACGTAAAGTGTATATTACAGGTAATTTGCCAAGGGAACAGACAGTAAGAGAATGGATAGCTGTTCCACAGCCAACAAAACAGACGATGACATTATTTAAAGAGGCATTAAAAAGTCAGCAAGTAGACTATACAGATACCACATTTTACAGAGCCGTACCTCCAAAAAACGCACACCTTATTGCACAGAAGCAGTCGGTGCCTTTAAAAGAAATAATGATTCCATATATGAAGTTGAGTAATAATAGTATCTCCAATGTTTTAGTAAAGACCCTCGGAAAAGAAGTGAAAAAAAGGGGTAGTACTCCTGCAGGACTGAAAGCTATTAAGAAATATGCAGCATCTACTCACATCCCTATAAAAAACACTGTGTTGGACGATGGGTCGGGTTTATCGCAAGAAAATCGTTTGACAGCAGAGGATTTAACTGAATTATTATATAAGATTTATAAAGACGAAAAGTGGTTTAATACGTATTTTAATAGTTTGCCAATCGCGGGGAAGAATGATCGCTTAATAGGGGGATCCCTCCAAAATCGACTGACCTCTCCTCTGACAAATGGGCGTGTATTTGCAAAAACAGGTTCTATTGAAAGTGTAAATACTTTAAGCGGTTATTTCATTGGGCAAAGTGGCAAAATGTATATCTTTAGCTTGCTTGTCGAAAATCAAGAAGATACTGTAGAGGAAATAGATCATATTATAACGGAAGCTGCGCGTGTTCTATAATCCTGAAACGATCATTTTGAAAAGTGGACGAACACCTGTTATAGTAATAGTGATGTAAAAAAAGGAGCGAATACACATGAATATGGATTACGATTTATTTATGCAAGATATGCTGCGCCAAGCTCGCAGTGAATTGTCTGGAAACGGTTATGAAGAATTAAAAACAGCCGAACAAGTAGAGGATGCTTTCAACCGTCCTGGAACTACTTTTGTTATGGTCAATTCTGTTTGCGGCTGTGCAGGGGGTATTGCCCGCCCAGCAGCAGTACACGCGATTAATTATGATAAACGTCCTGATCATCTAGTAACCGTATTTGCAGGCCAAGACCAAGAAGCTACTGCTCAAGCACGTATGCACTTTGGTGAAGACCATATCCCTTCATCTCCATCATTTGTTATGCTGAAAGACGGGCAGCCAGTGGCTGAAATTGGCCGTCATGAAATCGAAGGACATGATCCTATGTCTGTAATTACTTCAATCCAAGCGTATTTTGAAGAATTTTGTGATGAAGTATAATTGAAAAGTAATAAGAGCTTCCTCTATTGGAAGCTTTTTTTGTTTTGATAAACTGGTAGGTGGTATGCTTCTTTCTCATTCAGATCTATCATTTCTTCAAGAAAGAATATATTAAAAGATGAATAATTTTATGAATCTCTCCATACTCTATGAATAACGGAAAATCGTAGAGGAGGGAAAGAATGATAGATATAAAAGAATATACAGATGATGTGGCTACTCTATTGATAAAGGATATACAGCAAGAGATTCAACGATTAACGGAAGAAGCAGTGAAATCTATTCAACAACAAAGAGTTCTATCTCAAAAAAGACGGTTATTAATTGAAAGCTTTGATAGCATTAGCAGTGCCATGACACAATTATTTATTAAAGATTTGATAATGGGGATGGATCAGGAAATTGCCAAACTAGACGAAAAGATTCATAAATGTGAAGCTCATAAAGAATACTATAACGACATCTTAGAAGTAGTAAGAAATTAACAGAGCCCAGTCATTTCAGTATAGAGGTACTAGTATAGTAAACTATGAGTGTAAAGAAGTGAATCTAAACTTAAAGGGAGCTTTCAGAATGAAAATCAATGACCAAGCAAGAGAAGAACTATTAACAGAAATAAGTGGCATATCTGATGAAAACTTAAATAAAAAACCTTCATCAGAAGAATGGTCTATCAAGGAAATTGTAGAGCATTTATATTTGTTGGAATCTAATGTAGCGATGATGATAAAGCAAAATGCTGAAAAAGGGGAGAATGCTACAGTAAGTCATAAACCTATTGAAGCAACTGTTAATCGCGATGTTAAAGTCAACGCTCCTGCCACTGCATTACCATCTGATAAATTTGCTAGCATTAATGAGCTGGAAGAGAAATTATCAACCTCACATCAGCAGTTAGAAGAGGTAGAAAAAGCAGTAGACGTACAATTACTTAAACAAAAAGCATTTCCTCATCCTGCTTTTGGACTGATGGGTCTCGACCAATGGATTCCTTTTGTTGGCTACCATGAAAAAAGGCATATTCTACAAATACAAGAAGTTAAGCAAAAGCTAGGACTATAAAAAAAGAGCAGACTGCTATTTACAGAGTCTGCTCTTTTATTATCGAATCATTGCTAAACCGAATGTTAGAATGGACATGACCATAATAAGAGCCATTAATATAACGACTACTTTTTGAATAGTTTTATTGCTCATTGTTCTCTCTCCTTTTTACCGATACATAAATACTTTAATCCATAACCTCAAGAGGGACAAAGACAGCCTACCCTCAATATATGGAAAACGGAACCTAAATTGAAGTTTCACTTGTTTCGCTAATCTCTTAAAAATATTTTACCAAATCTCATTCAATAAACAAGTATTAGTAGAGTTTTCTGAATAATTCAGCTACAATAGACTAGAATACAAAAGGGGTGTCAGCATTGAAAAACATAGATCATATAGGCATTGCCGTTAAGAATTTAGATGAACGTATTACATATTATACAAATGTATTAGGAATGAAATTATTAAATATTGAAGAAGTAGAGTCAGAGGGAGTGCGAGTTGCATTTATAGATGCAAACAATACGCATATAGAATTGCTTGAGCCGCTTACAAATGAAAGCGCTATATATAAATATTTAGAAAAGAGAGGAGAAGGTATACATCATATCGCTCTTTTAGTAGAAAACATTGAGGATGAAATGGAAAGAATTCGAAAAGAAGGAGCAACCCTTTTATCAGAGAAGCCAAAGAACGGCGCGGGCGGGGCTAAAGTTGCTTTTATTCATCCTAAATCATCGAATGGCGTTCTTTATGAATTAGTCGAACGTAACGAAAAGAAGGAGAGTTAACCATGGATATGTATGACAAAATCAATGAACTATATGATAGAAAAAGAGAAATTGAGCTTGGGGGCGGCGAATCTCGCATTGATAAACAGCATGAAAAAGGTAAATTAACAGCACGTGAACGCATTGATTTGCTACTGGATGAAGGTACATTTGTAGAAATCAATCCTTTTGTTCATCACAGGACAGTTGATTTTGACATGGCAGAGAAAAAGGGACCAGGAGATGGCGTAGTTACAGGCTACGGCAAGGTTAACGGACGCCCGGTATATGTATTTTCTCAAGATTTCACCGTATTTGGCGGTGCGCTTGGCGAGATGCATGCGAAAAAGATTGCTAATGTAATGGATTTAGCTGCAAAAAATGGTGCTCCATTTATTGGTATCAATGATTCCGGAGGTGCCCGCATTCAAGAAGGTGTGTTATCGCTTGATGGCTATGGACATATCTTCTATCGGAACTCTATTTATTCAGGCGTCATCCCACAAATTTCCGTTATTATGGGACCCTGTGCAGGGGGAGCGGTTTATTCACCTGCTATTACGGATTTTATATTTATGGTTGATAATACATCCCAAATGTTTATTACAGGACCGAAAGTTATTGAAACTGTGACAGGCGAAAAAATTACTTCAGAGGGACTCGGCGGTGCTAAAGTCCATAATACTATTAGCGGCAATGCTCATTTTCGAGCGTCTGAAGAACCGGATGCATTGGAACAGGTGAAACAGTTACTTAGTTATTTGCCGCAAAATAATAGAGAGAAAACGCCAACTCAACGACGGGAAGATTCTTCAAACGACGATAATTTCCGTTCAGAATTACTAGACATTGTACCAGTTGATCAAACAAAAGCTTATGACGTTAGGAAAGTTATTGAACAAGTGGTGGATGCAAATTCATTTATGGAAGTGCAGAAAGAATTTGCAAAAAATGTGGTTGTTGGTTTTGGACGAATTGATGGTGAATCAGTGGGCCTTGTATGCAATCAGCCGAAAGTACTTGCTGGCGGGCTTGATATCGACTCATCCGATAAACTGGCACGTTTTGTTCGTACATGTGACTCTTTCAATATTCCGATCATTACATTTGAAGATGTATCTGGCTTTTTCCCTGGAGTCAAACAAGAGCACGGCGGCATCATTCGTCATGGTGCAAAAATTCTCTTTGCCTATTCAGAAGCGACGGTACCTAAAATAACTGTCATTCTAAGAAAAGCTTATGGTGGTGCTTATGTAGCGCTGAACTCTAAATCTATTGGAGCGGATATGGTATATGCATGGCCAAATGCTGAAATTGCAGTAATGGGGGCATCTGGAGCAGCTAATATAATCCATGCTGCAGAAATTTCAGGCGCCAGTGACCCAGAAGCAATGCGTACGAAAAAAATTGACGAATACAAAGAAAAGTTTGCCAATCCTTATGTGGCGGCATCACATGGCTTAGTAGACGATGTGATTGATCCGAGAGAAACACGTATAAAACTAATGCAATCACTTGAAATGCTTCGCTCCAAGCAAGAAACACGGCCATATAAAAAGCATGGCAATATTCCTCTATAACAAATAATAATAAATGTTAATGTTGCCTCCTGAGGCAACTACATAGGTGTTTGGACTGAATTATGATAAACTATTTATTGAAACTTTACACAGTGGGAATATTATTTTCCACTGTGCTTAAAGCATACCCATCCTAACAGTTAAGGCAGTTATTTTTCATTAGGAATTTTGACTTCGTAGTAAGTTAAGGGTTTAAAGTACCATTTTTATTACATAGATAAAGGAGTCTTGCAACATGCCAAGCCGTATTGTAGAAGAATTTATGGAATTAGTTCAAATCGATTCCGAAACATATCATGAGGAAAAAATCTCGCCTGTTTTGATTAGTAAATTAGAAGCATTAGGTTTTGATGTTTTTGAAGATGATTCAGCGAGCCGCAACGGCCATGCATCAGGAAACTTAATCGCAACATTAAAAGGCTCATTAACAGATGTTCAGCCGATTTACTTCACATGCCATATGGATACTGTTGTACCTGGTGTAGGTATTAAACCAGTGATTAAAGAAGATGGATATATTTATTCAGATGGTACAACTATTCTTGGAGCAGATGATAAAGCAGGAATTGCTGGACTGCTTGAATTAGCTAAACGCTTAAAAGAAGAAAATATTGAGCATGGCGACATCGAATTCATCATTACAGCTGGTGAAGAATCAGGTCTTGAAGGAGCAAAAGAATTAGACCGTAACAAAATCACTGCAAAATATGGTTTTGCAGTAGATTCTGACGGTAAGGTAGGGGGCATTGTTACAGCAGCTCCATTCCAAACAAAAATCTTTGCTACATTAAAAGGAAAAACTGCGCACGCTGGTGTAGAACCTGAAAAAGGTGTATCTGCTATTACTATAGCTGCAAAAGCAATTGCCAAAATGAAGTTAGGCCGAATCGATTCTGAAACAACTGCAAATATCGGTCGTTTTGAAGGCGGTAAAGCTACAAATATTGTCTGTGATGAAGCATCTGTATTAGCAGAATGTCGTTCACTTGTAGAAGAAAAGTTAATTCAACAAGAAAATCATATGAAGGAAGCATTTGAAACAGCTGCAAAAGAATTGGGTGGCGAAGCAGAAGTAGAAGTTGCTCGTATGTATCCTGGCTTCAAATTTGGTCCGGATGATTTAGTTGTTCAAATTGCACAAGAAGCTGCAAGCAATATTGGCCGTGAACCAAAATTAATGCAATCAGGTGGCGGCAGCGACGCCAATGTAATCGCAGGCTTTGGTATACCAACAGTTAACTTGGCATTGGGCTATGAAAATATTCACACAACATCCGAAAGAATGCCTATTGAAGAGCTAGAAAAATTGGCTGAGCTTCTTGTAGAAATCGTAAAATGTTCTGCTAAAGTGAAATAGAGGGAAAGCAAACTATGAAAGTTATCGTTTTTTCATGTGGAAAAGAAGAATATGCAGTGCCGGTTGAACGTGTGGACGCAATAGAAAAGGCGGAACATATTACGCCTATTCCGCATCTTCCTGAGTATTTAGTTGGTTTTTCAAAGATTAGAGGCGAATTGCGTCCCATTTTAGATTGTGAGCGCATTTTATATCAAAGAAATGCCGATTTATCGACTGCGAAAGTGATAGTCATTCAATCAGACGAATTAATATTTGGTTTGATGGTGGCAGATGCTAAAGAAATTCTAGACATTGAAGAATCTGCTCTGAAACAAGTTGGACTTGTTAATTATGCCAAAACTCAATTCTTTGAGGCAGTAGCAAACCTAGATGATCGATTGATTACATTGATTTCGCCAGATGTGCTAGTTGATACATTGGAAGGAATTAAAGATATTAAAGCCTACTTGCAACACCTTAAAGACGAAGAAGTCCAAATATAAAATTATTATTATTTTGAGCCATAAGCTTCCATTGCTTATGGCTCTTTTTGTTTTTAGTTCATACAACTAATCGCGATGATATGAGCCAATCTGCTTCTTCTTCTATACTAACAAGAGTAAAGCGTATAAATTTAAATATATTGCTTAAAATAGGCGTGATAAGAAAGGCAGGGATTCTGATGGAAATTCCTTCACGTATTGGGTCGCAAAGCAATGATAAAAAGGAAAAGAAGCTATCATGGTGGCAGCTATCACTTGTTGGAGTAGGAAGTATAATTGGGACCGGTTATTTTCTGGGTTCGGGAATAGGTATAACAAAAACAGGGCCGTCTATTATGATTGCTTTCATTTTAGCAGGCTTAGGTACTTATATTGTAATGGATGCTCTTGGTAAAATGTCTGCGCATAATCCACAAAAAGGTTCATTTCGCTCGTATGCTAAGATAGCTTACGGCAATTGGGCAGGATTTAGTAGCGGATGGGTATATTGGTTTTCAGAAATTCTTATTACCGGTAGTCAATTGACTGCCCTTTCATTACTTACTCGTTTTTGGTTTCCTTCTATCCCTTTATGGATTTTTGCTTCAATTTATGCAATTCTCGGTGTGCTAGTCGTAGTGATTGGTACGAAAGGTTTTGAAAAAATTGAAAATATATTTGCTGTCATTAAGGTAGCTGCGATTTTCATGTTTATTATTTTGGCCATCGCAGTCATATTCGGCTTATTTGGCGGCAGCAAAAATGATTTTAGCATGCCGAGTAATTTTAAAGAATTTTCTCCTTATGGGCTTATGGGGCTATGGGGTGCACTTATATTTGGCTTTTATGCATTTGGAGGTATTGAAATCATGGGTATCCTCTCCACAAGGCTAAAAAATAAGGAAGATGTTAAGAAATCAGGCAACGTGATGTTAGCTATACTCACAACTATATATTTAATATCCATTTTCCTCGCATCCTCGTTAGCGGCATTGGAAAAATTCAATGCAAAAGAAAGCCCATTTGCTATCGCATTGGATCCATACCAGTTATCTTTTTTTCCACATGTTTTTAACGGAGCTATTATTATTGCCGGTTTTTCAACAATGGCAGCATCATTATTTGCAGTAACAAGCATGTTAGTAACGATGTCTGAAGATTCAGATGCCCCAAAAATCTTTTCTAAACAAGGAAAACTGAAAGTGCCTCCATTTGCTCTTGGATTGACGATTTGTGGATTGATAGCTTCTATTATATTTTCAAGGATTATGCCAGACCGAGTATATGAATACATCACTACTGCCGCCGGTCTTATGCTTTTATACAATTGGCTCTTTATTTTAATTTCTTTGCCAAAGATCGTGAAAGCAACCAGTTTTGATCATATCAAACGCTTTGTTGGCATGGCGTTAATCCTTGTAGCAATAAGCGGGACATTGCTTCATAAGTCAACAAGAATGGGTTTTTATATGAGTTTATTATTTGTAGCTTTTGTTGCAATTGTGCTGATTATTCGCCATTTCACTCAGAAAAAAGGTACCAAAAAGAAAGTAAATAGTTATCCAAAAGGCATTTAGAAGAACATTAGTTTTATGGCTTGAATGCCAAAATAAAGACCGAATCCAATTAAAGATAATCCGGAAATGAAAGAAATGGCCACTAACAGCTTTCCAGCAACAAATTTTTTAAAGCTGCTAGCAGTCAAAGCCATTGTCACATCCCACAGCAATAATCCTAAAAAGATAGCGAAACTATAGAGGGCAATGTGCATATTATCATTTTCGGAAATGGTCTTTGCTAATATCGAACCATAAATACCTAACCAAAATAGGATTGTTAGTGGATTTGAGATGGACATAAAAAAGCCAGAGAAGAACGATTTTGACAATGAAGCGTTATTTTTTTTTGTTGTAACTTGTACATTACCAGCACTAACCATACTCTCAATGCCTGTATAAATAAGCACAAAACATCCAAAAGACCATAATAGAGTTTGCATAAAAGGCGTATCAAGAAATTGTACAACCCCTAAATAAACCACAAGCATATAAATCCCATCAGCAAGAATAGCACCTAAACCAACGAACCATGAATGCAAGAAGCCGAATTTCAACGCTTTGTCCAACTGTGCAGCATTTACAGGACCAATTGGTGCAGCTAAGGATAAACCTAGAAAAATATAGCTAAAAAAAATCCCCATTAAGTATCTCCTTCAAGAAAAGTGTTTAGTACATGCTATTCAAAAGCTGTCTATTCTACAACTATTATTTAGAAGAATCTATGATGAAATTAATTAAAGGGAGTTGAAAATAGAATGCCACTATATGTTTACCAAACGTTTGAAATCAAACAAGAAAAATTCAAGGAAGCTGTTGAGAACTTGCAGGAATTAAAAAAATACCGCAATGAAAATTATCATCACATAGTCGATATTCTACTGCCGATTGTGGGAGAAGATTACACGTATGCACTTTTAGCAACATATGATGGCTTGGCTGAAATGGAACTACAAAATAAAAAAATGTACGATGATGACAAATATTTAGAATTGGTTGGTTCATTTTTCTTGGAGAATGTTGTTCAGGGCAGTATGAAGACAATGGTTTACCGCTCAATGAACGATAAAAAAGAGCAGCAAGGAAAAAAGGAAGAATAAACTTAATATCCATGGACTCAGTGGGGGCAATGATTCTTTTCTGAAAGAAAGGGTAATAGATCACAAACAGAATTAGAAAGGAGATTAAGTATGGAACAAGAGATGAAGTATGGCAATGATTATAAATTCATCCCTGCTACTTCCATTGCAAGTGGTAAAGGGGTCGAGGTGCTCCCTGATCTTTATATGTATACAACACAGATCGCAAATATTTGCTTAGTTGGCGAGCCGAATAGCAATGAGTTTGTACTAGTAGATGCGGGGGTTCCAAAGCAAGCTGACAAGATTATTGCAGAGGTAGAGGACCGTTTCGGAAAAGAGAATAAACCAAAGGCGATTATTCTTACACATGGCCATTTCGATCATGTCGGATCTATTATTGAACTGATCGAAAAGTGGGAAGTCCCAGTATATGCACACGAATTGGAGATGCCTTACCTAACAGGAGCAATGAATTATCCCCATCCCGATGCTAGTTCAGATCCTGGGTTAGTTGCAAAAATGTCTCCTATGTTTCCGAACGATGCGATTAACTTAGGCAATCATGTACAAGCATTGCCAACAGATGGGAGTGTGCCTTTCTTACCTGAGTTTCGTTGGATTCATACACCAGGACATACGAGAGGTCATGTCTCATTCTTCAGAGATAAAGACCGTGCCTTAATCGCAGGAGATGCGTTTATAACAGTTAAGCAAGAATCTCTGACAAGTGTGATTTCGCAAAAAGAGGAAATTAGCGGGCCACCAAAATATCTGACGCAAGACTTTGATGAAGCATTAAAGTCGATAAAAAAGTTAATACAATTAAAGCCTGAAGTGGCAATCACAGGACACGGCGTAGCAATGTCAGGTCAAGAATTAAGAGATGGTCTGGATCACTTTGTCCATCATTACGGTGAATATGCAAAGCCTAATCAATAAATCATGAGCAAGCGGAAATCTCGCTTGCTTTTTTATCGAAATAAAACTGAAAAATTTGGTATACTAAAGAGAGAACGTGTGATCGATGGAGGGATTGTATGAATGGTCGTGGAAGGATTATATTTCATATCGACATGAATAGTTTTTATGCTTCTGTTGAACAAGCATACCATCCTGAACTAAAGGGGAAGCCTGTAGCCATTGCGGGTAATCCTAGCGAACGGAAAGGGATACTCGTTACTTGTTCTTATGAAGCAAGGGCGAAAGGCATTTTTACGACAATGGCTGTATGGGAAGCAAAGAGACAGTGTCCCAATCTTATTGTGCTGCCACCTAACTTTGAACGATATCGCCATGCGTCAAAAGCGATGTTCGATATCCTACGCTCATACACCGACCTTGTTGAGCCTGTATCGATCGATGAAGGCTATGTAGATGTAACGGAAATTGCACATGGAATTGAAGCAATACAACTTGCAAAAATGATCCAAACACGTATATTGCATGAGCTTGATTTGCCTTGTTCAATTGGCATAGCGCCGAACAAGTTTTTAGCTAAAACGGCTTCTGATATGAAAAAGCCCATGGGCATTACAATCTTACGGAAGCGCGATGTAGAAAAAATGCTATGGCATTTGCCTGTCATTGAGATGCACGGTGTTGGCTCTAGCACTTCCAACAAACTAAAAGAAATCGGCATTGCAACAATTGGCGATTTAGCGAGAAGCGAAGATTATTTATTGAAAGCGAATCTTGGCAAAAATGGTCTTCGTTTAAAGAAAAGAGCACAAGGAATAGATCAAAGGGAAGTCGATCCTAATTCTATCTACGACACTAAATCAGTTGGGCACTCCATGACATTTCCTTCTGATTTAATGATTCTTTCAGAGCTTCAAACTGCTATAGAAGAACTATGTATGCGCGTAGCTAAAAGGTTGGATGCGAAGAAATTAGCAGGGCATACGGTCTCCATTTTAATTAGAGATGCTGATTGGCATAATTATACACGGAGCAAAACTTCACAAAACGCTATTTTTAAGAAAAAAGATATTGAAGTAATCGCACTCTCCCTTATTGAAAAACATTGGAATGGAAATCCTGTACGCCTGCTTGGTGTGACAGTTAGCAATGTAGTAGATCAGTCAAACACAGTAGAACAACTATCTCTTTTTACATATGAACAATACGCAAAAGAGGAGCCAATTCGTAAAGTTGTTGAACAATTGCAATATAAATTCGGCAAGGATATGATTACAAAAGGCATTAAACAGGCAAAAAAACCTACCTATGAATCAAAAACAAGCTTTAGCAAAGATTTTTTAGATGATCACCGAGAGAGGGGATAATAGATGCAAATCCAATTTTTAGGAACTGGTGCGGGCATGCCATCAAAAGGAAGAAATGTGAGTTCGCTTGCCCTGAAATTATTAGAAGAAAGAGGGACTATTTGGCTTTTTGACTGTGGAGAAGCTACCCAGCACCTCGTATTACACACAACAATTAAACCACGTAAAATTGATAAAATCTTTATCACACACTTGCATGGCGACCATATTTTTGGACTGCCTGGATTTCTTGGATCTCGCTCCTTTTTGGGAGGGGATGGACCTTTAACCATATATGGACCAAAAGGCATTGAGGAATGGATTCTTCTTACCTTCAAAATTACAGGCACACATTTGGGTTATCCTATTCGCTTTGTAGAAGTGAATGAAGGAATTATATTTGAAGATGAGCAATTTATAGTTACGGCGATGCTATTAGAGCACGTGGTACCAAGCTATGGTTATAGAATTGAGCAAAAACAGCAAAAGGGTACTCTTCTCATGGATAAAGCTGTTGCACTTGGCGTACCTAAAGGGCCATTATTGGGAAAACTTAAGAATGGAGAAGACATTGTATTAGAGGATGGGACAGTTGTCAGAAGTATAGATGTTACCGAAGAGCCTAAGAAAGGGTTTACTGTCACCATTTTAGGGGACACGATGTATTCTGAAAATAGTATCAGACTTAGTGAAGAAGCCGATGTTTTGATTCATGAAAGCACGTTTGATGCTTCTCTTGAAGAAGGAGCGGCTGCTTACGGGCACTCAACCAATCTAATTGCAGCCAAGGTTGCACAAAAAGCAAGGGTTAAAAATTTGCTACTAAACCATATTAGTGCGCGTTACTTATCTGAAGACGCATCAAAAATGGTTCATGAAGTAAGAAAGATTATTCCGAATGCTTATATTGTGAGGGACCTCGATGAATTTACCTGGCTACACGGAGAATTAAAACAATCATTAAAAAAATAATATGATTAATTTTAGTTGAATGCTGAAATTCAGCAAATGAAATGGAAAAATGCCCAAATATGCATTTGGGCAAATTGAAACTGAAAAAGGTGGGAGTGTCTATATTTTGAGCCTTCAGACAAAGGGCGTTGCCTGAAGTTATAGGAGGAATTTTCCAAGTGACTAAACGCGCAAATGGCTTCACCAAAGCCATGGCTGTTATCACTTGGATTATTAGTAGTATATTCATTTCAAGAGAAGCTGTTTGTGCGGTTGTCTAGTGATATCAAATCAATTCTGTTATAACAGGTACTCTAGTTACCTTAGTTGAACCGTAAATTAGTAAAAACATTAATACAACTAGCATGACAGCATTCGAAAAAGCTCCACTTCCAAAAATATTATTATTCTTATTATTCAAGAATCATCACCTTTTTGTGTGCGTTGTTGAAAAACATCAAAAACATCGTTCCATCCATTAGTGCCATGCGAAAAATTATTAGGGTTATTATTTTTATTATCATCACCAGTCTTAAATTTCCCTATTAATGTCACTATAAGTGCTGGTGATTCACGGAATAGCTGAACTCCATCCACTTTTAACTTCCCTGAAAGTAATAAAGCAGCTACCACGACATCCAATGGTTTACCACTTGTTAAATCTTCTAAGCTATAGTCATTTACGGCCGGATGTTTTTTGAAGTTGGAAGAGGATGAATTACTGCTTTTTCTTCTGTTTTCTGAATTATTATTTCCACTCATTCAAAAAACACCTCCTTTTTATTGTGCAAATGAGAATTAAAACGAAATGAATACATAATTAATTTATGCTTCCTTCCTCTTCTTAGTATATGAGTAGGACGACAAATGAATTGGTTTAATGCCTGCTTAATTTATTAAGGAAATAACATAGTTTATGCGATATTGGCACATGTTAAGACAAAAGAATATAAGAGGTGATCGCATGAATGTGGAAAAATCGCCTAATTGGGAGGAAGAATTCGCTGAAAGGCTCAACACACAACAGTGGGATAGCTGGAAACTGTACAAAATGTGCTACGATGTTGTTAAAACGAATCTTATCACTGAATTTACTGGCTTAAAGTCATTGAAATATTTGCCCAACGTAACACCGCTTGAACATCAGCTAGAAGCCGCCCAGACGGTGATCGAAAGGATGAACGGTAAAGCTATACTCGCGGATGAAGTAGGACTCGGTAAAACAATTGAAGCAGGTCTAATATTAAAAGAATACCTCATGAGAGGCCTTGTTAAAAAAGCTCTAATTCTTGCACCAGCATCTCTTGTCAATCAATGGTCTGATGAGTTAACGAGTAAATTTTATATACCGGCCATCCCCTATAGAAAGAACACTTCCATTGAGCATACAGATATTCTCGTCATGAGTATGGATACTGCCAAAAAAAGTCCTCATAAAGAGGCTATCTATGCAGAGGCATATGACATGATTATTATTGATGAAGCGCATAAACTTAAAAACCATAAGACTAAAATCTACGAATTTGTTCAAAGCTTAAAGAAAAAGTTTTGTCTATTATTAACAGCTACCCCGATTCAAAATGACGTATTTGAACTTTTCAATCTCATCTCACTTCTAAAACCCGGTCATCTAGGCAACTTCGATGTGTTTCAATCATCATTTAAAGCAAGCAAGCATGATTTAGAAAATGACGAGTTTTTAAAGGAACTTGTTAATCAAGTAATGGTCCGAAACAGGCGTCAGGATACTGGCATTGAGTGGACAACAAGAAAAGTGCATAATATCCCTGTTGAATTTACTGAAAAGGAAAGAGCAGTTTATGATTTAATACTTCAGTTGAAAGACATCTCACCTGTCTTTTCAGGTTCCTTTTCTAAGATTACATTGCAAAAAGAAATGTGCAGCAGTAAAGAAGCTACATGTCTTACACTAGAAAATATGATGAAAAACTGTAATACGAAAGATGAAATTGCATTCGTCGAAGAAGTAATACAACAATTAATGGCACTCCAAACGAATGCTAAGGCTGAAAAAGTGTTAGAGATTGTACGTAGTGCCGAGGATAAGGTGATTATCTTTACAGAATATCGTGCAACCCAGATTTTTCTTCAATGGTTCTTGCATAATAACGGCATAACCAGTGTACTATTTAACGGTAAATATAATAAAAGTAAACGCGATTATATGAAATATTTGTTTAAGGAAAAGGCGCAAGTATTAATTGCTACGGAAGCGGGAGGCGAAGGTATTAACCTTCAATTCTGCCACCATATTATTAACTATGACTTACCATGGAATCCAATGAAGCTAGAACAACGAATCGGCCGTGTACATCGCTTAGGACAAGAACACGATGTCCAAATCTATAATTTGGCAATAGCAGATACGATTGAACAAAAAATATTGGATCTACTGCATTTGAAAATTGACGTTTTTGAAAAAGTTGTCGGAGAGTTAGATGATATCTTAACTTATAAACATCCAATTTAGGTTTAGGAAAATGTTAGAAAGGAGGAAAAGCATGTATTCTTCACAAGTAAACGAATATCTGAGCCATTTTTTTGAAGAAACAGACTGTTCTATTATCGAAAGGCATCCTCATTATATTACGGCTCAATTGACAATCGACATGGACAAACGAATTATGAATCGGCCTTATTATTGGAAATATGTTGAGAGTACGAATGGGGTTCCTTGCCCTGCCCAACTCACATGTATTACACATCCAGAAGAAGTTTTGGAAGATGTAAAAGGGGAGATCGTACGATTTGGTTCTTATCGGCTTAATCAAATCTTTCGTGTAGCACAGCAACTCGGTGCATATGTCCATTTATATGAAGATGTTGATGATAATCAGGGCCAAATATTTTTAACGCCTTTTCTCGGTGTAAACTATAAAGTTTCCTATTACTGTGATCAAACAAAAGAAATGCTTTTTTCTTTTGGCTTGAATTTAATGACTGGGGAAGTAATCGAACAATTCCATGAACAGATTCAAGAACTGTCATTTGTCCCGGAAATACCGGATGCTGCATTTCCATTACAATATATTATAAAACCGCTCAGAGGAATAGAACGACTTGATGAGTTACTTTATAATATCATCCAATGCGATGACCATAATTGGGCAGAGAAAGCAAAACAAAAATGGGTTCGAGATCAAAGGGTTCTCGATTACTTCTATAATGATGTAGAAGATAAACCTGAGTGCTACGAAATCGAAAAAAAAGCACTAGAGGAACGGTATGCAGCGAAGATTAAATGTGAAATTATTAATGGCGGTATCTTTTATTTGAAATAAGTTGGAGCTCAATACACTATGCTGTATTGGGCTCTTTCGTATGGGGATATTGAAATAAAAGCAAAATTTTTATTGAATTATGTTATTATTGGATTATACATACATAAATTCCAACTAAATCATAATAAAGGGGTGAGAAGAAATTTCATGGGAAAAAGACCAAAAATTCACCTGCCTAAAACTAAAAATGAAAAAATATTTGATATGTTTGGCTATTTGTTCTTTGCTGGGTCAATTATCTTTCTAGTGCTTATATGGGGACGCTTGCCAGAACAGGTTCCTGCTCATTACAATGCAGCAGGCAAGGTGGACCGCATGGGCTCAAAATGGGAACTTTTTTTATTGCCGGGGATTAGCTTGATCATCTTCCTTATTATGTTGCCAATTGAAAAGCACCCGGAAATCCATAACTACCCCGCAAGATTAAACGAAGAAAATGCAACAAGCTTTTACTTAATCAGTAGGCAAATGCTCAACCAAATAAAAAATATCTGCCTAATTCTTTTCTCTCTGATTGCATTTGAGTCCGTTTCCATTGCGATGGGATGGTGGAAGGGGTTTGGTATATGGTTTCTCCCTGCCGTTCTTGCATGCACACTTATACCATTAGTTGCGGGGATTATACGGCAACAGAAAATCCAGTAAAGATGTAAGTGAGTAGGGGAGATGCTTATGAATAAAACTATCCAAGAGCGTTACTTTAAAAAAGGACAGCTGCTGACAATACCTAAAAAAGAAAAAAACAAATTGCAGATTCTAGAAATCATCATTCAACGCTTTAAAAAAAATAAAATATACACAGAAAAAGAAGTAAATGAAAACCTACAGCAAATGTATGATGACTTTGCTATTTTGAGAAGATACTTGGTGGATTATGACTATCTGCGAAGAACAAATGATGGCAGCCAATATACAGTCAATTCAGATGACGCCCTATATAACAAATAAAAAGGACATGAAGCCCATTTCATGTCCTTTTTTATATTATAGTTTCAAAAGCATGCCCTGTTTGTAATAGTAATTCCTCAGAGAGATGATTCCCGATGATTTGCATGCCTACAGGAAGTCCTCTGGGATCAAAACCTATCGGCACAGTTAAGCTCGGAGTACCCGTTAGGTTGACAGGAGCAGTAAACGGCATACAACGATTTTCCACATCTAAATTCTGAGATACCCAATCCATACTCCAAGCAGGTGTTTCTATAGGTATGGCTGGGCCTATTAGAAGGTCGACATCTTCAAATATTTGCTGAAGAGCGTAAGTCATTTTTCTTCTTGCTTTTTGAGCCTCTAAATATTGTGTCGAATTGGTTAAGGCTCCAGATAAGAGCGTGGCATGCACATCGGTGGAGTAATCTTTTGGATGAGTCTTAAGCCAGTCAGTATGATAAGCAGCCGCTTCACTTACTACTGTTGTGAAACTTGCAAAAGTTGTCAATTCCAATTCTGGTATCTCAATGTGTACTATATTTGCACCTAAAGCATTTAAGTTGTTCACCGCAAGAAGGAATAGTTTTTCGACCTCAGGATCTAATCCTCTGAGGTAGTATGAAGGAATGCCGATCTTTATCCCCTTTATTCCCTTTGTTAAGTTTTCTGTATAGTTCGGTATCTCCACCCGAATGCTTGCTGTATCGAGCGGGTCATAGCCTGCCATGTATTGGAGCATAAGGGCTAAATCGGATACAGAACGTGCCATAGGACCTGCTGTATCTAATGACATAGCAGTAGGAATAATACCGTACTTGCTTATTAAACCATAGGTCGGCTTTAGACCATAAACGCCGCACATGGAGGCTGGGACACGTATAGAGCCAAATGTGTCAGAACCTGTTGCAATCGTTGTAAGGCCAGCAACTAAAGAAGCAGCAGCTCCACTGCTGGAGCCACCTGGCATGTAATCATTATTCCATGGGTTGTTTGTTGAGCCAAACGTTAAATCAGTACCTGTAACTCCGGCTCCCAATTCGTGCATATTTTGTTTACCCAACATAATGCTACCTGATTTGAGCAATTTTGTTACTACTGTTGCGGATTGATTAGGAATAAAGTTTTCAAGAAGTTTAGAGCCAGCGGTAGTTCGAATACCCTTTGTACAATAATTATCTTTTATCCCAATTGGAATACCATGTAGGGGACCTTTATAGATTCCCCGCATAATTTCATTTTCAGCTTCTTTTGCTTGAATTAAGGCGAGCTCAGGTAATGGCGTGATATATGTTTTTAGTTCTGTGTCATATTTCTCTATCCTATGGAGAAATAGAGAAACCAACTCTACAGGGGATATGGTTTTTCCTTGAATAAGTGGAGCCAGTTCAGTGGCTGTCATTTTGAAAAGTTCTGGCAACAGATCACCTCCTTATCGAAAATAGTTATTGGTGATACTGCGTGAAGATCAGGAAATGCTTGAAGAGAGATCTGAGAATGACGGATAGTAGTAAGGATACTTTCAATATATGGCAATTCTGTTGGTGCAAAAGGATACCCCTGTAAATACATAGATTGCTCTATGAAGTTTTGGTTAGACATATATAGTTACCCCCTATTTATCAGTTGATATTACTATATGTTTTGCCTATAGATGGGTGCATGTCGAGTTTGTTTCTAGAGTTAAATAACTAAACAACTAAAATTTTGATAGTTAAATATTTATGTATGCGTTTTAAAAGAACATAGCTGGGTAAAAAATATTGAGCTAGTAATATAAACAATGTTGTTGGGCAGGTGATTTCTTTTTTTTGAAAAAGTTTATCGTCCAAAATTTAGGGTAAATTCAAGAATGTAGAAGAAAATATTTCAGGAACAGGATGGGTGATTTTGTGGAACAAGATAAATCAACTAAAATGAATGTAAACGAAAACAGTAAGCATGAACAATTGGAAAAATACCGCGTAAAAAATGGCGGCAAGCCATTAACAACAAATCAAGGTAGAAAGATGGCGAATGATTCAGAATTATTAACTGCGGGTGTTCGTGGACCTTCTTTGCACCATGACTACTATTATTTTGAAAAAATGACTCAATTTGTACATGAGCCGATTCCTGAAAGAAAGGTCCATGCGAGAGGATATGGAGCGCATGGTGAATTTGAGTGTTATGAATCAATGAAGGAATTGACAAAAGCGGGTTTCTTGCAAGAGGCCGGCAAAAAGACACCATTATTTGTTCGCTTTTCAACTGTTCAAGGGAGCAGAGGATCAAAAGATACGGCACGAGATTTACGATGCTTAGGTGTTAAATTCTATACTGAGGAAGGTAACTATGATTTAACAACAATTGCTATGCCTGTCTTAATTAATACGGATCCTATGAAATTCCCAGATGTAATTCATGCATATCAACCTGAACCTCGTACGGGTATGCCTCAAGGGGCAGGTGCACATGATACATTTTGGGATTATGTTGCAAACAATCCAGAAGCCCTTCATATGGCTTTATGGGTAATGTCGGACCGCGGTATTCTAAGAAGCTATCGTATGATGGAATCATGGTCGATCAATACGTACTTATTTGTCAATGATGAGGGAGTCGCTACATTTGTTAGATTTGTTTGGAAACCTGTTCTAGGCGTACACTCAATATTGCAAGATGAGGCACAAAAAATTGGCGGGATAGATCCAGATTACCATCGCCGAGACTTAAGAGAAGCGATTGATAAAGGTGCATACCCAGAATACGAATTAGGAGTACAGCTGATTTCACAAGAGGATGAACACAAATTCGACTTT
This sequence comes from Rummeliibacillus sp. TYF-LIM-RU47, assembly GCF_008638315.1. Classification (NCBI taxonomy): domain Bacteria; kingdom Bacillati; phylum Bacillota; class Bacilli; order Caryophanales; family Caryophanaceae; genus Rummeliibacillus; species Rummeliibacillus sp. TYF-LIM-RU47. Next base: position 1,359,682 of record NZ_VVIR01000001.1, read on the forward strand.
GATATTCTCGACCCTTCAAAATTCTGGCCAGAGGAGCTTGTACCAGTTAAGCTCATAGGAAAAATGACTTTAAATAGAAATGTTGATAATGAATTTGCAGAAATCGAACAAGTTGCTTTCAATCCAGCAAACGTAGTTCCAGGCATCGATTTCTCCAACGACCCTGTATTGCAAGGCCGACTAATCGCATATCAAAGTGCACAATACCACCGTCTTGGTAGTGCTAATTTCCAAGATCTGCCAATAAATAGACCGGTTTGTCCGTTCCATAATAACTCGCAACAAGGCTTTATGCGGTATCCAATTGATGTAGATCAAACTAAATATCATAATAATTCATTAAATGATAATTCGCCTTACACAACACCACCAGAAGAAGGCGGCTATGAGCATTACCCACAAAAGGTAGATGGAACAATTACGAGAGCACGAAGTGATTCGTTTACTGATTACTATACGCAAACAAGAATATTCTGGAATAGTTTAACTGAGATTGAAAAACAACATACAATTAAAGCCTTGAGCTTCCAAATTGGTAGCGTATTAAGTAAATCTGTACGTCAACAATGTGTAGATCAACTTGTAAATGTTGACCAAGAAATGGCCTATATTGTAGCAGACAATCTAGGCGTAGATCGTCCAAGTGGTACACATGTTCCAGTAGACACAAGCTATCCATCTCTTAGTCAATATACGAATATGAATAGTTCAGCTTATACGCGTAAAGTAGGTGTATTAATTGGCAATGGATTCAATGGAAAAGAAGTATCAGAGGCGTTGAGTTCACTAGAGGAAAACGGCGTATTTGTGGATGTTATTAGTGATAAGCTTGGAGAAGTTAAGGGAGATGACGGTACGTCAATTATGGTCAATAAAACGTTCCTCACTTCAAGTCCATATTTAGTTGATTCTCTATATGTTGTTGGTGGTACTTCAACAGACCAACCTATGTTTGATGGCGAAATGGCCATATTCGTTCAGGAAGCTTACAAACATTACAAACCAATAGGAGTAGCATCAACAGGTAAAGCTTATATTCCAACAACTCAAAATAATAACTTATCAGGTGTAGTATTTGCTGCAAATAATCCAAACTTCCATAAAGAATTTGTAAATGCAATTGCGATGGAACGCTTCTGGGATCGCACATAAAAAAATAGTAGATAAAGAAACTGGCTGCCTTACAGCCAGTTTCTTTGCTTTGGTCAATAATCCCTAAAATTTAAATCAATACGTACATACTATCAGGTCTAAAAGCCAACCTAAAAAGTAAAACAAATATTGAACAAGTATAGGAGGAGTTATAGTGGATAAAGAATTAAGCTATGGCAGTGACTATAAGCATATACCAATGAGTTCAATGGGCAATGGCTTGGGTTTAGAAGTGCTTTCAGATTTGTACTGTTATACAATTCAAATTGTAAACATATGTCTTTTGGGAAAAGCAGGCTCAGATGACTTTGTATTAATTGATACTGGAACACCAGGTGCAGCAAATGAAATCATAAAGCTTACAGAGGAACGCTTTGGTTCAAATAAAAAGCCAAAAGCAATTATTTTAACGCATGGTCATTTTGATCATGTTGGTGGAGTAGTCGATTTAGTCAAGCATTGGAATGTTCCGGTATATGCTCATTCGCTAGAATTACCTTATTTAACTGGAAAACAAAGCTATCCAGAGCCAGACTCGACTGTGGAAGGTGGTATGGTGGCCAAAATGTCACCTATGTTCCCAAATGAACCAATAAACCTAGGAGATCATGTACATGCTTTGCCTTCTGATGGGAATGTACCGCATATGCCAGAGTTCAGATGGATTCATACACCTGGGCATTCACCTGGACAAGTATCCTTCTTTAGAGATAGTGATAGAGCATTAATCGCAGCCGATGCTTTCATTACAGTGAAGCAAGAATATTTGAATAAAGTACTGACGCAAGAACAAGAGATCAGTGGTCCGCCAAGATACTTAACAACGGATTGGAAAGCCGCAAAGGAATCGGTTTTAAAATTAGCAGCATTAAAACCATCAGTTGCTGTGACAGGGCATGGTCTTCCTATGGCAGGCGAATTATTAACGGAGAGTTTGGAAAAGCTTGTGAAAGAGTTTGATGAAATCGCCGTACCAGACTATGGGAGATACCTTCAATAAAACAGATCCTCTTATCAGTCAATGATAAGAGGATTTTTAGTTTCTACATAAAGGAAAATAAGGTAAAATTAAAATAATACATATTCGGGGGTGATTATTATGATGTTATTCATGTTATTGCTTTATCTTATCTTATTAGCTGTCCTCCTTTACTTTACTGCAAATTTTATACGACTTGTATATAAATTGAAGGGTCCTGTAATTTTTCCATTAACCATTCAAGACCAAGAGAATATAAAAATATTTCCACAGAGAAAAAATGCTCGTCAATCCCTTAAAGCAATAAAAGAAAGTGCGTTCTTATACGTAATAGCTTTAATGATTGCATATGGTGCGTTAATCTATAGTTATTTAATTTCAATCAACACATTTATTTTAGCTGTTATCCCAATAATAAATATAAAAAACCTTCTTAATCTATTTGCAATAGTTGACGAAGGTTTAGTAATAGGAAACAAATATATTCCTTGGAGAAAAATGAAATCATTTAACTTCCAACCTATCGACTTTAACCATCCTTATTATGGGTACAGTAAGGAGATTAATAACGGATATGAATTAGTTATAAAAAAGCAGCTTTTTTCAGTTAGCTGTATTGTTACGGATGAGGATACTAAACATAAATTACAGAATATTTTAAAACAAAATGGGATAGCTGGATTGGATGAAAGCATCTCAAAAAAAGAGACAGTATTAAACCAGTAAGTTTGATTTAATGCTGTCTTTTTTTATTGGGTACTTAGTTTTAATAAAGCCTCTAGCAATTGAGCTAGTTAGACAACACTTTGAATATATGATAACGTAGTAAACATGTCGAATAATGCATATTTTTGAAAGGAAGATCAAGAAAAGAATGAAACATTATTTAATAAGAGCTGGTATGTCTCCTTATGAAAACTTTACTCCGGCTTATGAAATTGTCCATAATTCGATTGGCAGCAACGTTGGGAATCTAGTGTATGCCTATAGTATTTTCAGAACATTAACCACAGAGGACGTCAAACTGACGCCTGATTACTATAAAATCAATCCAAATAGAGCAGATTATATCAATGCAAATTATGATGGCTATATTATACCGCTTGCGGATGCTTTCAGACCAAGCTTCGCACCGAAACTTAAGAAATATGCCGAATTGATTAATCGCTTGACGATACCTGTCTATGTAATTGGGGTAGGGCTTAGCATTGATTTTGAACCAAATCTTAATCAGTCGTTTGAATTTGATCAAGACGTTAAGGATTTTGTAAAAGCAGTTCTTAATAAATCTTCGATTATTGGTGTCCGAGGCGATATTACTGCAAGATATTTAACCAAATTAGGGTTTACAGAAGGGAAAGACCATACAGTAATTGGTTGCCCATCAATGTTTGGTTTTGGTCGAGATTTGCCGATCCGCAATACTACAATCACGCAGGATTCAATGGTAACGATTAATAACTCGCCAAAATCTCCTAAACATGTTTTAGACTTTATTGACCGCAGTGCCCACGCTTTCCCTGACCACTATTATATTCCACAATGGCTACGGGAACTTCGAATGATTTATTTAGGCGGACCTGACCTGCCTGGTAAAGGATCAAACTTCCCTTATAAAGTAGCACATCAACTATATCAAGAAGATCGTGTCCGTTATTTTACGAATGTTCCATCCTGGCTTGAGTTTGTCGGACAAGCTGACCTAAGCTTTGGAGCTCGTCTTCATGGTAATGTAGCAGCAATCTTAGCTGGAACGCCTAGCATTATCATTCCTAAGGACGGCCGTATGAGAGAACTGGCGGAATATCATGATTTCACTTACTTATGGGCCAATGATATAGATGATAATACTAATATTTTGGATGTGGTGGAAAAAGCAGATTTCCAAAAAGTTAGTAGAAGGGCGCCAGAAAACTTTGATCGCTATATAAACTTTTTGAATGAGAATGGGCTTGACCACGTATTTAAAGAAGATCCAAATGTAAAAAATACAGTATTCGATCAAAGAATTGAAAAGGTAGATTACTACCCTGCAGTCAAATCATTTGTTGCATGTTCACATGAAGAATTGATTGGACGATGGGCAGGAATTTTTGAACAAGAAAAAGCTGTTGAAAAAAGTAAAAGCGAAAAAAAAATTGCTCAGCTTCAAAAACAAATTCAAAAACAAATCCCGCAGCTTCAAAAAGAAATCAATACACTGCAACAAGAAGTTAAAGTACAAAAGGCTACGTTAAATCGTAAATCAGTGCAATTAGCATTAAAGGCAGCAGGGTTATTTGGTAATAAGAAGTAAGCTGGTGAAGCGCTTCTTAAAATTAATAATTCACCTGTACGATTCCGTGATAGAAAGTGTTAAAATTTCATATTCTATAATGGCCATGTTTCGTCCAGCTATTTAGGAGGAACAATAGTGCTATAATGCATGAAAGGTTGAGTAGAGATGAAACGCTTTTTAAAACTCTTGGCAGCATTTGGTTTGATTGAGGGATTCCTTTATCTAAATCAGCAATGGCTCCAATTATCAACGTATAGGATTCGAGTTAACAAGCTTCCAAGTGAATTGGAAGGATTGCGGATTGTTCAAATATCAGATTTGCATCATGCTCGATTTGGAAAGAATCAAAGACATCTAATCGATCATGTGAATGGTCAAAATCCAGATATAATTTTTATCACTGGTGATTTGGTGGACCGATTCTTTTTCAATGAAGTGAGAGGTCTTAACACAGTAAAGTCCTTATTAGACATTGCACCTGTTTATCTCATAACAGGCAATCACGAAGAGTTAATTGAAGGTTGGTTTGACCTTCGCGACCACCTCAAAGAAATGGGCGTTCATATCTTAGCTAATCATTATGAATTGTTCCAACATAACGGCAAGTATCTTCAAATCGCCGGAATAGAAGACCCAGCAGGCGGGAAAGATCCAGAAGTAATGTTAGATAATGCGCTTGCTGGGATTGACTATTCTTTACCTATTCTTTTGCTTGCACATCGTCCAGAACACCATAAACTTTATGCAGAGCGTGGAGTTGATGTAACATTCAATGGCCATGCACATGGCGGCATTATCCGCATTCCGTTTATCGGTGGTTTGATTGATCATAGCTATCGATTATTCCCTTCGAGAGTGGAAGGTGTCCATAAAACAGGAAATATGATTCAAGTAATCTCTCGTGGATTAGGAAATAGCGGGTCAATGTTTCGTCTGTTTAATCGACCCGAAATTGTTGTAATAGATCTTTTAAGCTAGAAAGATTTTCTGTTAAAGAAAATCTTTTTTTATTTGTTCTAAAATCACTTACCTTCTATTACAGTGTAATGAGGAGGGACTGCACTTTGCTAGTTGATGGCGTTTTCTCGGGTGGAGGAATTAAAGGCTTTGCTTTTGTGGGTGCTCTTCAAATGCTTGAAGAGAATGATATATATTTCCATCGTGTAGCAGGTACAAGTGCAGGCGCTATTGTGGCCTGTTTTTTGGCAGCCGGATATACAGCAAATGAAATTGAAACCATGCTTGATGAATTAGATGTAAGTACTTTTCTGGATCAAAGAAAAATGATGTTTAATCTACCTTTCATGAAATGGATTAATCTCTATTTTCGAATGGGGATTTACAAAGGGGTAGAGCTTGAAAGATGGTTTTATGAAAAGTTATCAGAAAAAAACATTTATACGTTTAGTGATCTTCCAGAAGGTTCGCTACGCTTGATAGCATCCGACTTAACGAATGGAAAAATGATTGTGTTTCCAGATGATTTGAACACCTATAATATAGAACCTGGATCTTTTTTAGTCTCTAGAGCTTTAAGGATGAGTTGTGGTGTTCCGTTTTTCTTTGAGCCTGTCAAACTATATGTTGGGCAAGGCGAATCTATTGTTGTAGATGGCGGAGTGCTCAGCAATTTTCCAATCTGGCTGTTCGATGAGGAGGTCAATAAGGAGCGGCCTGTTATTGGCATTAAGCTAAGTAATTCACGAAAGGATATGGAGCCACATAAAATTCGAAATGGATTACAGCTATTTGAGGCGCTTTTTGCGACGATGAAGGATGCGCATGATGAGCGATATATTTCTCGTGTACATGAAAAAAACATTATTTTTTTACCAGTTGAGAAATTTAGCGCTACACAATTTTCTTTAGATGGAGAAACGAAAGAATTACTAATTGACATTGGTAAGAAACGCACAATTGATTTCTTAAAAAGCTGGAGTGGCATGTATTCTTATCAACATTAACAGCATTTTAATAAATAAAATATAAAAATATGAGAGATTGGGAAATCCAGTCTCTCTTTTTTTATGAAAACGAGACGATTGTATGAGTTGTCACAAACTTTTCTCACATAAAAGCTATATTTTAAGCACTACTTTCGTTATAATAAAATTTGGAAATTATCCAATTGATTATGATTATTGGCTGTTTAATAGAAATGAGGAAAATTCAACTATGAAGTTTACAAGAAAATTAACCTTTCAACTAGGTTCTATCATTGCTGGCATATTGATTGTGATGATGGTGATTTCTTCAATCGCTACATATAAAACTGCTTACGATAAACTATATGAAGCGGCAGGCATAGAGGCTTATGGCTGTGCTAATATTACAACTGGTTTAATAAAACCAGAAGACGTGAATCAAGCATTATCCGGGAATCAAGAAGCAAAGGACCGGATCAGTGAACAGCTTAATTGGACAACAGCACATAAGGATATTTTTGAATCACAGTATATCCTTGATTTAGAAGGAAACATTCTAGCATTAGATCAAAATTTAACGGACAAGGGTTTTCATACGGGAGATTCCTTTCATATTGACAAAAGTGCGATGAGTACCCTACTTAGTATGAAACATTCCACTTATACAGAACCGTATACATACGGAGGGCTGAAACGTTTATCTGGTTATGCCCCTATCTATAAGGATAATGATCCGACGAAAGAAATTATTGCTGTTAGTGTAATAGATTTTGATGCAAATATTGTTAGTACGAGAACATGGGGTGTGGTGAGTAAGGGAATTCTAGTAAGTATAATTCCTATGCTTTTAGCGGCAATCGTAACATTCTTCTTAATTCGCCGTAAGACGAAGCCGATTTCTCAATTAATTTCACAGGCAAAAGAAATTGCTTCAGGTAATCTTTCTGTTTCCAATAACCAAATTAAAAGTAATGATGAAATTGGCGATCTTGCTCAAACGTTAAATCAAGTGAGCGATAATTTGGAACAGATGATTGCCACGATGCATACTACATCACATCAATTGAGTGAAAATGCGCAAGAGACTGCAAGTTCGTTAACTGAAATGAATAATGCCGTACAGATTGTTGCCCATAATATAGAGGACGTCTCGATAGCTGTAACTGATGGGATGCACCATACAGAAAACGCTTCGACGGTATTAATATCGCTTGCAGAAGAATCGATAGAAATGAAGCAAAAAGCTGATCAAACTGTAGAAAAATCAAATCAAACAATGGCAGTGGCCAAGCAAGGTGAGCAACGTGCCATTGAAATCAGCCGTGATATGGAGAGAATCAGAGGCGGTTCCCAAGAAGTAAGCCAAACAATATCTGATTTAGTCGAATCTGCTTCACAAATCCAAACCATTACGACAAGCATTTCAGGCATTGCTTCACAGACAAATTTGCTGGCGCTGAATGCATCGATTGAAGCTGCTCGAGCAGGTGAGCATGGAAAAGGTTTTGCGGTAGTAGCGGAAGAAGTGCGTAAGCTTGCCGAACAATCAGATGGCGAAGCATCACAAGTCGAAAAGCTCGTACAAGATATTATGAAAAAAATTCAGTATGTACTGGAATCAGTAGAAGACAATACCAAGCAGATAGAACAAGGTGCAGAAACGGTTAGTCAAACTGTCACAGCATTAAGCGAAATAGCAGTCTCAGTTGCTGAAACTGTAAAGGAAACAACGGTAATATCTAATTTAATGGCAAAGGAAACGGATCAGGCACAGCATGTAGCTGAGATGATCCAGGAACTTGCTACTTCCATTCGCGGTATTGAAAACACGATGAACAGCATCTCTGCGGCTGCAGAAGAAACGACTGCTGGGATTGATGAAGTATCCACTCGTTCAAGTACCACCAATGAGATGGCATGCCAACTTGAAAATCATGTAATGCAATTTCAATTGAAAGAATAAAGAAAATCCCCCATTGAGATAAATGGGGGATTTCTTTCATAACTATAGCATCCAACTATTACTTTTTCTTTTTTCCGAATTGTACAGCGACAGCAGGAGCTTTCTTTTTTACCTCAAAATGAACATTAACATTCACCGATTTTTCGTTATTGTATATAATTTCTAACACTTTACCTTTTCGTCCTTTAATGCGCAAATCATCCCCAACTTTTGGCAGTTGCCTTAAAAGTTGGCTTAATACTATATTTTTTCCGTCTAAAAAATGAACCGTATACATTCATGCACTCCTTTTTGCTAAATTCTCTTTTTATTTTATGTAAGACTTAAGAGAGAATAGAACGAAAGAGGTATAACTTATCCATTCAAAAACAAACTACTAGTGAACACATTTGAATGGAGGATAACTATGGCAAAACAGGATAATTCAAATCACAGAAGATCAAATAGCAGCGCGCGAATTAACAGTATGATTGAAAATACAAAGAAGAATATTCAAGAAGCAGAAATTAGTATGGAATTTGCAGGGAAAGAAGAGTTAGAACATCTTCAAGAAAAAAATGAGCGCAGACGAACAGAGATTTACCGGAAAGAAGAAGAAAAAAGAGAAAAAGCGGCTGAAAAAGCTTGGCGCGATAGCTTCGATTAAAATAGGAAAACAAGACAAGCAGCAAATGATTGCTGCTTGTTTTTACGTACAAAATATTTTGATTTTGATTTCAAAAGCGGAAAAACTCTGTATAATAAAAAAGTGCAATTTTAGCATATGAAAAAAAGATTATTACGACTAGTAAACAATTTTTTATCAGAAGGGATTTAATATATGAATATGATGGGACATTACAATAGTGCCCTTTTAGTGTTATCTGTAAGTATAGCTATAATTTCTTCATATACTGCCTTAAATATTATTATTAGGCTTATGTCGTTAAAAGGAGGGCTTAAGCAGTTATGGTGGTGGGTTGGAGCTGCTACTTTTGGTGCAGGCATCTGGTCAATGCACTTTATTGCAATGCTTGCGCTTAAATTGCCTATGCCAGTATCCTATAGTGTATTTTGGGTATCTTTATCTTTTATATTAGCAATCCTTGCAAGTGCAGTTGCTTTTCTAATTGTTAGCCGAGGACTTAAAAGAAAGATTTATATACTAATAGGTTCATTATTTATCACAACCGGTATTGTATCGATGCACTACATAGGTATGAAGGCGATGAATATGGGGGTGGATATTTCATATGACCCTATTCTATATCTATTATCATGGTTGATAGCATTTGCAGCTTCAGTCGTATCCTTATATTTATTTTTTTATTTCCAATCTAAAACAGTTGGGATGCAATTGCAAAAATGGATGAGCTCTGTAGTCATGGCGGGTGCAATCGCAGGCATGCATTTCACAGGAATGGCAGCTATGAAAATGAAACCAAACCATGAGATGCTCCATTTCAAGAGAACGGCTATTGATAGTGGTGTTTTAGCCTATACAGTAGCCGGCGGTATGCTGTTCATCTTTGCTTGTATTATCGGAGGTTTTTATTTAGATCGTCGTTTTCAACAAACGTCTACTGAATTGGAGTTCAAAGATAGCATATATCAGTCGATAATTCTTACTGCCAGTGATGCTATTGTTTTATGTAATTCAAGGGGCATCATTATTTCCTTTAATAAAGCAGCAGAAATCATTTTTGGTTATAAAGAAGAGGAAGTCCTTGGAAAGCAGCTTGAAATTATTATTCCCTTGGAATATCGTGAAGCACATCGTAAAGGAATAGATCGTTATCTTAGAACAAAAGAGCCGCATGTAATAGGTCGAATGGTAGAATTAAAAGGATTACGAAAAAATAATGAAGAATTTCCATTAGAATTGTCTCTTTCTGCATTAAAAAAAGGCGATGAAACATATTTCAGCGGCATTCTGCGCGATATCTCAGAAAGAAAAAGAACAGAAGAAAAAATAACGGAATTAGTTTATCGCGATCCGTTAACAAATTTACCGAATCGTAGGCTATTAAATACGCATTTAACGATGTGCATTGAACAAGCTGCAATAAGCGGTCAAATGCTAGCAGTATTGTTTATCGATTTAGATCGCTTTAAATATATCAATGATACATTAGGCCATGATGTAGGTGATGCATTTCTGATTGAAGTAGCTAAACGAATGGAAACATGTATACAAAAAAAAGATATGCTTGCACGTCAAGGGGGCGATGAATATATTATCGTTGTGTCGCATACTACACATCAACAAGTCGTAAGTTTGGCAAAAGAGATTTTGGAAAAACTCAACCGTCCGTTTTTACTTGGCGAGCATGATTTGTTTATTACTGGATCGATTGGTATAAGTATGTATCCCTCAGATGGAATGGAGCATGAGATTCTTATTAAAAATGCAGATACAGCTATGTATCGAGCAAAAGAGCTTGGAAAAAACAATTATCAATTCTTCACAGCTGAGATGAATAATATGATGGCGAAGAAAATGAATTTAGAAATAGGTCTGCGAAAAGCTATAGAAAATCATGAATTTGAGTTATATTATCAACCACAAATTGGTGTGAATACAGGCAAGATGACAGGAGTGGAGGCGCTAATCAGATGGAATCATCCAGAAATTGGCCTGGTACCGCCAAACGATTTTATCCCACTCGCTGAAGAAACAGGGTTAATTATTCCGATGGGTTATTGGATTCTACGAGTTGCCTCACGGCAAGCAAAAAAATGGATAGACCAAGGCTTTGATAATTTAAGAATGAGCGTGAATATTTCCTCAAGGCAATTTCAACAACCTGATTTCGTTGAAACTGTCCAGACAATACTATCAGAGACAGGATTGCCAGCAAAAAATCTTGAATTAGAGCTTACTGAATCGATTGTTCAAAATCCAAAATCTGCGCTCCCTGTGATGGAACAGCTAAAAGCAATGGGTGTTAAACTGTCTTTAGATGACTTTGGGACAGGCTATTCTTCTTTGAGTTATTTACGCTCATTCCCGCTTGATACGTTAAAGATTGATAAGTCTTTTATTCGATATATCAATGAAGAAATAAAAGACGAGGCTATTGTTAAGACAATCATAAATATGGCCCATAGCCTCAAATTAAATGTGATAGCTGAAGGTGTGGAGACAGAAGAACAACTCTCTTTATTAAGCGACAATGACTGCCATGAATTCCAAGGTTACCTATTTAGCCGACCTGTGAAGGCAGATGAGTTACAAGAAATTTTAGAAAATCATAAAGACTATAAGACCGATTGATCTTTTCAATCGGTTTTTATATTTGTTCTCTATTTCAACTAAATGATTATCCAAGTGATAGATTCAATTGACTTTCTGTATACATTTGTATACACTAACTATATTGATAGATGAAAATTTTTAGATGAATAAGATACAAAAATCATATAGAAGAAATGGGGCGGAAAAATGTTTGTACAAATACGCAGATGGATTCTAACTGAAGGACATGCTAATAATATTATTGATCGTTTTTCAAAAAAACCAGGTGAAGGACCTTCATTAATTGAGCAACGCGAAGGATTTATCAGTAGAGAATTGTTATTGAAAAATACACGGCGTGGCGAAGAAGAAGTTGTGATGATTATTCGTTGGGATTCAGAAGAGGCATGGAAAGCTTGGGAGAAAAGTCCAGAGCATATTGCCGGTCATAAGAAGCAAATTAAAGAACATGGCGGCAAGCCCCCAAAACCTGAGTATGTTATTAGCATGGAAAATAGTAACTATACAGTTGTTGAATGACAAGAATGAAAGGAAGATACTCGAATGAGTGTCTTTTTTTTATGATTTTTCAGTAAGGAGTATTATTGTATAACAAACTCTTGGAAGGATAATTTGTAATTTAGCTTAGAGATTATCAATGTCCAAAGCACGTTTATTGACTTCTTAATGGACAAGAGTATACTTTTATTTTAACGTATGATAAAAATATTGCATTAAAAAACAATATGAATGAAATATGTAATAATTGAATGGAGGATGAATATGAATCAACAAATGCAAAAACAAATTACTTTAAAACAACGTCCTGTTGGGATGCCGAAAATGGATGACTTTGATTTTATTGATACGCCAATCGGGACAACTTCAGCTGGGGAGGTATTAATCCGTACAGCTTATATTTCGGTTGATCCATATTTACGCGGTAGAATGCAGGATACCAAATCATATATAGCTCCGTTTGAGTTAAATAAGGTAATCACTTCGGGTGTTATTGGCCAAGTAGTTGATTCTAAGTCGGAAAGTTTTTCGAAAGGTGACGTAGTACTAGGTAATCTTGGATGGCAGGAATATTCTATTGTTAATGAGAAAGAAATAAAAAAAATTGATAAAAATTTAGCACCAGTCACAGCTAATCTAAGTATTATAGGCATGACTGGATTAACAGCATACTTTGGTCTACTTGATATTGCGAAGCCAAAATCAGGTGAAACTGTTGTTGTATCTGGAGCTGCAGGCGCAGTGGGGTCGACTGTTGGACAAATTGCTAAAATAAAGGGAACACGAGTAATAGGAATTGCTGGAACAGATGAAAAATGTCAATATTTATTGAATGAACTAGGATTTGATGAAGCCATTAATTATAAAAAAGAAGATGTTCCAACAGCTTTAGCTAAAGCATGTCCCGAAGGAATTGACATCTACTTTGATAATGTGGGTGGCACAATTTCAGATGCTGTATTCCCGCTTCTTAATAAATTTGCACGAATTCCTGTTTGTGGAGCTATATCAACCTATAATGATGTAGAAGTGGATATGGGGCCTCGAGTTCAAACAGCACTTATCAAAACAAGTGCCCTTATGAAAGGTTTTACACTAGGTGATTACTCCGACCGAATTGGAGAAGGGTATAGCGCACTTGCAGCATGGTTAAATGAAGGGAAACTCAAATACGAAGAGACGATCGTAGAAGGGTTTGACCATGTTATTGATGCGTTTCTTGATCTATTTAAAGGAGCAAATTTAGGTAAGCAATTGGTTAAAGTTTCGGATATAGACTAATAAACAGTGTATCTCGTAAGCAAAAAGCATTCCCTCGATGGGAATGCTTTTTTGCTTACAAATAATAGAGTATCATAGAAAATCTCAAAATAATGAAATAAGGAATTATGAAGAATATTCTTCTGACTTTGTTCAGTCTTAGGTCTAGTATTATTTGAAAATATAGAATGTTATATTTTATTTATCGAAAGGAGGAAGAATATTTGAATATCAATCAAGTAATACTTAAGACGAAGCGACTAGAAGAAATGAAAAAATTTTATAGGGATATTCTAGAATTACCTATAGAAATCGTTACAAATGGTAGCTTTAAAATAAAATTTGGTCTTACAATAGTTGAGTTTACCAATGTTCATGAGGCAGAAGAACCTTTTTACCATTTTGCATTTGATATCCCTAAAAATCAATTTCAAGCTGCTAAGGAGTGGGTTAAACAAAAAGTAACGCTTTTAAAAGAAGAAGATCAAGATGAAGTATATTTCGCAAGTATAAAAGCAAATTCTTTATATTTTGAAGATCCATCGGGGAACATAGTAGAATTTATTGCAAGATTAGATAATCCATCGACCCATGTTCCCTTTACTGCAGCAAATATTATAAAAATGTCTGAAATAAGCTTAGTTGTTAAAGATAAAGTGCAGGCTGCAAAACAATTAAGGGAACTTTCCATTGTTGAAAGGGATGGAGAAGAAGTAACGAATGATAATACATTATCTTTTATGACAAAAGGAGATTTGCCAGTCTATTTATTATTAGTAAATCCGAAAAGAAGATGGTTTTTCTCTAATAAAGTAGCTACTGTGTTTCCTTTAGATATAATGTTAGATTCTAAAATTAATATTGGGGTCAATGATGACAATAATTTTTATATTAAATAATCAAAGTAAGCGGTACTGTTTTGAACGCATCCATATAGACAATATAGCTTTTACCAATACCAACCTTATCAGGTATAAACTGATCATGAGAAGTAGTTTCTAATATATTGTAGACCTTAGTCCAGTTTATGAAGGGAAAAACCAAATATCTTTGCTAATTCTAATTCGATAGATGATCAAAGTAGTATGCAAATTACAAATTAAAAGATGGGGAAATGATAAATACGACTCGAAAATCTGTTGTTATTTATCAAATAAAGCCTATTCAATGAAAGGATACTAGCGATTGAAAATTCCCTATAAGGATATTCTAAGTGAAAAAAACTTTACTTTTTTGTTATTTGGAAGACTCTTTAAAAGAAGCTCTTTAACATTGTTTAGTCTGGAACTAATCTGGTTAACAATAAAGCTGACTAATAGTTCACCATTCTATTTGTCTTTGATGATTATGGCGCAAACTTTACCATTTATTGTTTTTGGTATTTATGGTGGAGTAAAGGCGGATAAATGGAATAAGAAGAAAATAACAGTTATATCTGATTCTCTTAGTGCGATATTAATTCTTGCTATTCCAATATTATTTTTTTTAGGATTTATAAATTATTTTATTTTAATATGTACAGCCGTCCTAATTAGCATTCTTAATTGCTTTTCAGAACCAAGTTTTCGTGCTTTGTTACCTGAACTAGTTACAGATATTAAATTACAGAGAAGCAACGCTCTTTTAGATTCAATTCAACGTGGAGCTAGTATTCTAATCCCAGCTTCAGTAGGAATAGTTGTTAAATTTACTGATCAAATACACATTTTCACTCTAGCATTCATTTTAATGAGTATTTCGACTGTATTTCATTTGTTAATTAACTATCAAGTTCCTCAGTTTAATACTAGTCAAAGTGAAGAAGGAACAGTAAGTGAAATTAAATCGACTTTAGCTTATTTAAAGTCAAACAGAAGTATTCTCATTATTATACTTGTTCAATTTATAAGCATACTGATAAATACAGGGCTGTGGCGTGTGGGATTACCTATTTATTTAGATAAAAATTTAGAGAAAGATATTTCAACCTACGGAATTATTACAGGTATACTTGGTGCAGCAGCATTTGCTACTTCTATTATGCTTGGTACATTGAAAAAACTTAATCCATTAATAATTTTTAATATAGGGATTATCCTATGGGGGAGTGGTTTGTTAGTAATTGGTTTATCACCAACGATTTTTATGATCTATCTAGCAACGATTCTTATTGGAGTAGGTCAGGCAAGTGAAGGACTTGGAAGAATTGTATTAATCCAAAAACAAGTACCAAATAATATGCTGGGTAAAGTGTTTAGTATATCATCATCTATTAATTATACAAGTGACACAGTATCGTTGGGTATTATGAGTAGTGTCTTAGCGATTCTTTCTACAACTAGTGTATTTTGGGCTGGTGGAGGAATTATACTAACTATTGGTTTGATAGGTTTTAGTTCATTGAGAAAACAAAATAATTACTGAAAAAGGAAAATCTACGTTAAGGGCTGAATAGTTTGATAAGGCTTTTTAATAATGATAAAGATAATCTTACTAATCTTTAACTATTTAAATACAGTTCACTTAATACTAGGATGTAGAATTCAGCCTGTACTCTCACTTTAAATCAACAGGGTGAAAAGGGTATAGGCGTCATTAAACTCTATAAATTGATGCGTATTACATAAAGGAGCTCCTGTTTCCATCTTGAAAAATTCAAACGTACCAGGAGAAGTGTTAATTATATGTTGAGTCCATATAATAATACCTCCAAATAATTATAGATTATAACATTGAACTGGAAATTAATTTTCATATATCTCATTAAAGAAATCAGTATATAGTATTGAATTGAAGGACAAATATGAAGCGAATAATGATAGGATTATTGGGTAAACTTTATTTAAGGGAGGCAATGCCTCTCTATTTTTTATATGAAAGAAGTGATGAACAAAAATGCCAAATGAGAAAAAAGCTAATAGACTGATAAATGAGACTTCTCCTTACTTACTACAGCATGCATACAATCCTGTTAACTGGTATCCATGGGGGGAAGAGGCTTTTGCCGTAGCTAAAGAGGAAGATAAGCCTGTCCTTGTTAGCATTGGCTACTCGACTTGTCATTGGTGCCATGTCATGGCTCATGAATCATTTGAAGACGAAGAGGTTGCATTTTTATTGAATAAATGGTTTATCTGTATAAAAGTCGATAGAGAAGAGCGACCGGATATTGATTCAATCTATATGAATGTTTGTCAAATGATGACCGGCTCCGGCGGATGGCCACTTAATGTCTTTTTAACGCCAGATCAGAAACCTTATTTTGCAGGGACTTATTTTTCAAAATACAGTATGTATAAAAGGCCAGGGATGATGGAAATTCTGCCTTATCTCGCAAAGGCATATCATAAAGAACGAGATAGAGTTGATGAAGTAGGAGCGCAAATTATGGATGCTCTTTCAGATCTGTCTAAACCTGAGAAGTCTGCAATACATGAGGATGCTGCTGGTAAAGCATATGGCCAATTAAAGCAGGGGTACGACAAAGTCTACGGCGGTTTTGGAACAGAACCTAAGTTTCCAAATCCAAGCCAACTATTATATTTACTAAGGTATTATAATATGACAGGAGAAAAAGAAGCTTTGGAGATGGCCACTAAAACATTGAATGCAATTTATCGAGGCGGGATATATGATCATATCGGCTTTGGTTTTGCAAGATATTCAACGGACCGGATGTGGCTTGTACCACACTTTGAAAAAATGTTATATGATCAGGCGCTTCTAATACAGTGCTACACAGAAGCATATCAAATAACGAAAGACGAAAAATACAAACAGATTGTCTATGAAACAATTAAATTTATAAAACGTGAAATGCAACATCCAGATGGCGGTTTTTATAGCGCAATTGATGCGGATAGCGAAGGAGTTGAAGGTAAATATTATACATGGGATTATGATGAAGTTATAGACATCCTTGGTCCAGAAATAGGAAAGGCATTCGCAGAGGATTATGATGTGACACTAGGAGGTAATTTCGAAGAGGTTAATATACCAAATTTAATTCATACACAGAATAGAAAATTATCAACAGAAAAGCAAGAAGAATGCCGATTAAAATTATTAAAGGCTAGAGAAAAGCGAGTCTATCCTCATGTAGATGATAAAATATTGACTGCATGGAATACGTTGTTGATTGCCGCATTAGCAAAGGCTGGTGGAGTGTTTGAAGAAAAAACCTTTATTGAATTGGCGCAAGAAGCGGATGCTTTTTTACAAAAAAACGTAGTAAAAGAAAACGAACTATATGTTAGCTATAGAGAACAAAAAGTTTCTCAACCTGGATTTTTAGATGATTATGCAAACTATCTATGGGCCCTTAATGAATTATATCTTGCTACTGGTAAAAATGAATATCTTAAACGAGCACATCATATGGCAGATCAAACAATTGAGAACTTTCATGATGCTGAACAAGGAGCATTTTTCCTTACAAGTCATGCTGCAAGCCCTTTGATTGTAAGAGAAAAAACGGCAATCGATAATGCCTATCCGGTAGGGAATAGTACGCTTGCCGTTCAAATGTTTCGACTAGGAAAGCTTTTGGAAGATGATAAATATCGTAATTTGGGAGAAGGGATTCTTCAAACATTTGCCTCTGACATTAATCGTTATCCTGGAGGTACATTTTGGCTGCTTCAAGCTTTACTTGCCTACCAAGGGCCATCAAGTGAAATCCACATCAACAATCCAACTAGAGGTATAAAGAATGCTCTTTTTTCCTTCTATCGACCGTTTGATGTTTGGCATATAAAAGATGAAGGACCATTTGAAATGCAAATATGCGAGGATTATGCATGTCAACTGGCGATCCATAATGAAGACGAAGCTCTCAAAAAATTAAGATATACCAACATCGCCGATTAAAAAAATCGGTGATGTTTTTTTGGATAGTAATACATGCTAGTAAAAATTTATTGATTTAATAAGAGTATAAAGTTATAGCAATGAGATATCATAAAAATAGGTTTGTTTATCATTTAATTAACATATTTAGAAACAAATTTCGAAAAATAATGTCGAATTTACTGATATATCATGTATACTATATAATGTAGAAAAAGAGCGAGGGGATGAAAAATGGTGGATAAAGACCTACAAAATGTGAGTAAATTAAAAGTAAATGTGCCTACCCATGGAGTTTCTCAAAAACCCCTTGATGATATCCACCAATTCATAGGCAAGATAAAAAAAATCCACCTATTACTCACTCAGAATACATACATAAAAGATACAGCAAAAGCATTAGGGTATATTATTGATGATGCGGTCCAAAATCCGACCATTCTATTTGTTGGCATGAGAGGAACGGGCAAAACTACTCTCTTGAACACTTTATTAAAAAGACCTATTTTAAGTCATTTGAAAGAGGCGCATTTAGCAGTGAGTTCTATTTTTCGATATGCCGAAAAGGAAGAGGTACGTGCTCACTTTTATGATGGACAAGTAGCGTCATTTGGCATTGAACATGTGGGGCTATTTACTTCTATTGATACCTCAGGTGCCAATATATTGCGTGAAGGGTTGGATTTTATTGAAATATTTATTCAAAATCCGCTCTTAAAGACTGTGACCATTATGGATGCTACGCTAGTACAGTTTAAAGGGAATAGAACTGCTTATATAAAAGAGAGCTTTTTACAGCGGGCAGAGGATATTTTCTGGATTGTAAACGCTAATAGTGAGATCCAGGAAGTGGAATTAAACTTAATAAAGAAGAGCTCAAACCATATAAAGCCGTTATTTATTTCTAACTTTATGAGCCCAACTGGTTCGGTTTTAGAAGACCAACAGATTGAAAACTATATAAGAAAAAGGGTATCTGTATCTGCATTACAAGCAAATCAAGCACTCGCTCATAATGACAAAGATCAGTGGCAGTATAGCAATATTGACATGATATATAAAGAAATAGAGCAATCAGCGAGCGATCGTTCAAAACGAATACCTTTTATTATTCAACGTTTGGCTCATTGGCTCAAAAGATTTCGAGCCGAATTAGAAATTATAGAAGAAAGAGAACCCTATAACTCATCATTGCAAACATTAACAAGTTTTATAGAAGAAATTGAGGAAATAAAAGATACTCAGTATAAAGAAAATCAATTTGTCGCTGAGATGATATCAGAATATGAAACATTAAGTTGCCTATTTAAAGAGATTCATACACTTTATCAGCTCGTGCAAGCATTAAAACACCACGATTTATTTAAACAAGACATTACTTTCAGAAAATTTAAGGAATTGGCGGAACATTATCTTGAAAAAGTAAGAGATTATCGGAAAATGCGATATCAGTATACTGTTCAATTTGATATGCTAGATCAAAAATACAAAAGGATAAATGGACGATCTATTTTATCTTTTTTATTCGGCAAACGGGAAGAAGACCATTATTTTATTAATCAAGCGAAAGAACTGAACGAAACTCAACAACTACTTGAACGAAAGTACAAGTCCGTGCTACGTCAAGAAGAGCTTTTGATAGAATTGGTTCCCAAAATATTAATTCAGCTCAACCAAACGGTCCGCAATAAATTAGAAGAGATACTTAAAAGTATTTCAGCTGTAGAATATGAAAGACTTGCAGCTCATACAAAGATTCAACAAGCTATTAAGAAATTAAATACTTTTGATGATATTGTAGAAGCAAAGCAATTGGTTATTATACTGGCTAAAGAAGAGTTATTAAATAACTCAATGTGGATGACAATAGAAGAAAGAGATAGAGTAGTAGAGGATATAAAAGCAATTGAAAGCGTACGCTTAGATTATTCTATTTTTATACAAGAGTATGAAAACTTGAAACCAAAAGAACCAAGCCAAGTACAGTCTCTTGTTGTTGTAAAAAATCCTTTTTATGCTTTGTCCTTAAAAGATGGGGATATACGAATGCCTTTAGAACCACCACCACCTTTTTTAGAATTGAATACAGATTAAGAAGGAGCTGCATTTTATGCGCTCCTTTTTACTTTTGTTGCTATAAAAAATGCACCTGCAGCAGCAATCGCCCCAAGTAAAAAAGTAGGGAAGAATACAGGACCTGAAAATACAACATTGCTTGGCAAAGATTTGCTTGCTTGCCATGCCTCCGTTAAATTAGGCGCATACCAGGCAGTAAGAAGGATACCAGATGTAAAGTGGCAGACAAAGTATAGAACGATAAAGGCAAAAAGAAAAACTATCCATTTTCTCACAAAAACACCTCCTTTTAACGTAATACGTACTAGGAGGTGTATATGTTTCAAATGATTTTCAAATGTTTATATTTTCCCTTATTAGGCAAATGATTAATAGAACACTTTATCCGTGTTGTACTTCGCGCGAAGCTTATTAATTGCATATGTTTCGTAGATTTCTCTTTCCATTGGGTCATCAATGATGAATGCTTCAATTTTGTGCACTTCATCACGGTGATCTTTTAGTGGAGATACATTATCTTCAAAGTGTTTTTTTAATCGTGGGCGCATTTTGCGTGCTTTACCTACAAATAAAAGCTCGTTGGCATCGTTAAAGAATAGCAATAATCCACCTTTATCACGAGGAACCTTATGGAAGTCTATAAACCCAAAGACTGAAGGGATGATTGCTTCTCCTTCTTTTGGATTTTGTTCACGTTGGCGAATCACTACATCAGGTTTTGGCATTTCAATTTTAATCAAAATAATTCACGTCCTCTTACATTAATAGAAGTTTATACTAGCACAGTTAAGCAAGAAAAGCTACTCGTCTAGTTGTATTGTAGTATTACATCCTTTATATATCACATACTACAATCGATGGAGAGACTATAAAAAGGAGTTATACAACTATGAATAAATATACTGAACTTAATAAGAGCTTTTTAAACGGTCAATGGGAAGAAGGGAAAGAAAACAATACTTTCGATATAGAAAATCCATACAACAATGATGTATTAACCACCGTCAAACTGGCATCAAAAAACCAAGTTGAAGTAGCCTTTGACAATGCTAAAAAAGCGCAAAAAGAGTGGGCAAAAGATTCACAAAAGCGTCGTGATGTCATGGAAAAAGCAATCCAATATTACAAAGATAATAAGGATGATATAATAGATCTTTTAGTTATTGAGTCAGGAAGCAGTGTTTTAAAGAGTAATATTGAATATAATAATACGGTCGCCGTAATGGAAGAATCATTAAAAATGGTTGATAAATTAGGACAAGTTACTGAAACGCCTTCCATTATTGAGAATAAGGTCAATTATTCTTATCGTTTACCGCTTGGCGTCATTTCATCCATTGCTCCTTTTAACTTTCCAATGTATTTATCGATGCGTACGATTGCTCCAGCGCTTGCGCTGGGTAATGCGGTCGTTCATAAAGCAGACTTGCAGGTGGGGCTTTGCTCAGGTTCATTGATTGCTAAAGCATTCGAAGCAGCGGGAATGCCAGCTGGTGTTTTCCAATCAATTTTGACGAAATCCTCTACGATTGGCGATACAATGATCGAAAACAAAAATGTAGCACTAATTAGTTTTACTGGTTCTACAGAAGTCGGCAAACGGATTGGCTCTATTGCAGGTGGTCTTTTGAAAGGTGTTGCTCTAGAATTAGGAGGAAACGGACCATTTGTTGTATTAAAGGACGCAGATATTGACCAAGCAGTAAAAGCGGCAGCATTTGGGAAGTTCCTACATTCGGGCCAGATTTGTATGATTACCAACCGCATTATTGTTCACAAAGATTTGTATGATGAGTTTGTAGAGAAATTCGTTGAAAGAGTTAAAAATATTCCTTATGGAGATCCGAGTGATCCTAAAACAATCATTGGACCGTTAATTAACGAAGGTCAAGTAAAAAAAGGTGTTGATAATATCCAAAAGGCGATTGATGCAGGTACTGAAGTATTGCTAAAAGGTGAAAGAATAGGGAACGTGTTAACACCAACTATTTTCGGACATGTTAAAAATGACAGTGAACTCGCACAAACAGAATTATTTGCTCCTATTGCTCCAATTATCAAAGCTGATAGCGATGAAGAGGCTATTGAGATGGCAAATGACACACGATATGGACTAAGCTCTTCTATATTCAGCAGTAATATAGAAAAAGCAACAGATTATGCATTATATTTGGAATTTGGTATGACTCATGTCAATGATCAACCTGTCAACGACGAACCAACAGTGCCATTTGGAGGTATGCGTGACAGTGGTGTAGGTCGATTCGGTAATCCAAGTGTTGTGGAAGAATTTACTTATCAAAAATGGGTTTCTGTTCAAACAAAACCGCGAGAATATCCATTTTAAAAAAGAAGCCGCTTGAATGAAACATTCAGGCGGCTTTTCTAATTGAATTAAGATAAAATGGTATTGAGTGGAGAAAAAATATGCATATAATAGAAAATATGGAGTTGATAATTAGTGGAAATTCAATTTGTACCCGGTAATCTCGAGCTTTTAAAAACACCCTATTATGCAGATTTCTTCTATGAAAATATCATCATTTATTTTAATGAGGAGGATACAACAGATGCAGTATTTCAATCAGCAGTACATGGCACTTTTCTACTTAAACTAGGCGAAGCATTGATCAATCTTGTGAAGACAAAAGAAACACAGATGGTCGAATCTATTGGTACTACCATTTCTTATAGTATTTCACAATCGGATCAAACAATTTATATCGTAAAATATAGTGGCGAAGAAGAGATAGAAAAACACTTGTGCCAATATGATTTGTTTTTTGAAGGATTAACTCTTGCAACCAAAAACTACTTACATACCATCAAAAGGGAGAATCCAAGAATTGTTTTGATTGACCAATACCAGCTACTGGCGAGTTGCTTTATCAACTTTGATCAAATGAGACTATTAGAGCTCCACTAAGTTTTTGACCTGGCTCCAAAGAGATTATATAATAAGCTTCAGGAGCATAGAAGGAGTGGGTCTTTTGCAAGAGAAATGGACATTTATGGTAGACGGCACAGCATATTTCTGCAAAACGATGGAAGAGGCGATCTCAGAACTACCCATTGAAGAAATTGATGGGGAAGAGTATGTAAAGATCAAACATAAAGATCTTAAAAGATTAGTGGAATTTTATTTAAAAGAACATGCATCAGATATTCAATTTTAAACATCTCATACGCTTCTTTACCTAGTATTTTCAGCTTAATAATGATAGAAAACCCAAGAATATAGTTATTCTTGGGTTTTAGCATTTTATAATGGTTTTAAACTGAAGTTCTTTTTTCTTTAATGGAAATAATCCATTTTAATAAAGGCGGTGTTACAACAGTAGTAAAGACAACCGCAATAATCAGTGGTGTGTAGTATTCTTGAGTAAATAACCCTTTTTCTAAACCAATACCAGATGTGATTAACGCGACTTCTCCTCGAGAAACCATGGCAATCCCAATTAAAATTGCTGATATTGTTTTAAAACCTGTAATTCGTGCGCCAATGCCTGCACCCACAATTTTCGTTAGAACAGCAACAACACATAGAATAACAATCAGCCCAATATGCTCGCCAATTCCTTTAAAGGTAACGGCAAGACCTATGCCTGCAAAGAAAACGGGAATAAATAAAACACCTACTGTTGGTAAAAGCTTTTCTTCAAATTCGATCCGAGATTTGTCTGCTGCGAGAGAAAGACCTGCAAAGAATGCACCGATAATATTACTTATACCCATGAAATCGGCGAAATATGAATAAGCAAAACAAAGTACGACTGCAAAAACTAGCGAAATATCTGTAGATTTAAATTTTGCTACAATTTTAGAAATGGCAGGAACAACTTTCCAATTCGCAAGAATAATGACCGCAAAGAAAATTACTTGCTTCAATAACACTGTTGGGATCGATACATCTCCCCCGACAGTAATACTGATAACGATTGCCAGTAAAATCAGGCCAAGTATATCATCAGCAATAGCTGCGCCTAACACTGTAGCACTTTCTCGTGTTTTTAATTGATTGAGCTCACGGAAAGTCTGTACGGAGATACTAACCGAAGTAGCTGTCAACACAATACCTAAAAATAATGAATGTGTAGGATCCATGCCAAAGCTTTCACCGATTAAATAGCCGCCCACAAGTGGCAGCACTACTCCGAAAACTGCAACTGTTAATGCGGATTTTGTGTTAGAGGTTAAATCTTTAATATTTGTTTCAACGCCAGCGAAGAACATTAAAAATATAACACCAAGTTCACTAAAGGTATGTAATAATTCATTATCATTGATATTGCCTATCAATCCCAAAACTGCAGGTCCGATAATAATCCCCACAATTATTTCACCGAGCACACTTGGTTGTCCAAATCGAACAGCAATGGCTCCCGCTATTTTTGTTGCGAGTATAATAATTACTAATTGAAGTAGTAACTCCAATAATCTGCCCCCTTAACAAAAAGAAGTTTAAAGATTCGAATAATTGAATACCTAAAGACTCCTTATGTACTTTTATTTTATCTAGTTAAAACATTATGTTTCAATAATATCATATAATGTGTACCTTTGACTAAAATAAACACTCAGATTGGCAGATATATTCGTATAATTGCCATAGATATAACCCCACCTAATACAGTTACAGATAAACTCTTTGTCCATATTGCCAAGAGAAGCGTTGGAATAAAAGCAATTACAACAGACCAGTTAAGAGAAGTTATTCCTTCACCAGAAACAAGCAAATTTTCTACAACTAACGCGCTTAAAATACATATTGGAATGAAAGAGAGCCATTTCATTACTATGGCCGGAAGCTTTACGTGTTTTACAAAAAGAAATGGAATAATTCTTGGGAGCCATGTAACAATTGCACAGCCAATAATTGTCCATATCATTATATTCATACTCATCGATCCATCACCACCCCAATAGTAGCTGCGAAGATTGTTGAAAGTATAACAGCCAAATGTAATGGCATAAAATAGGAAAAAACATACATAAGAATTGCAACAGTTCCGATTAAACATAAGTTTTTTGCGAGCCTTGTTTTTCCAGCGCTTTGCAATTGCAATACGAGAAGCGCTACAAACATTGCTATTAAAGCAAAATCAAGCCCCCACTTTTCAGGCGCTGTAATCCATTTGCCAAGCAGTGCACCTCCAAGACATGATACAATCCAAGCTGCATAAGCGGTAATATTAAGCCCATCCAGCCATCTTCCACTCATTTCTTTTGTCTGCATTAACTTGGTGATTGCGACGCCAAAAGTCTCATCAGTCAACAATGAGCCAAAACCAATGTTGCGCAGGTAGCTGTATTTCGTGAAATAGGGCGCAACAGAAAGACTCATAAGAAAGTGTCGAAGGTTTACAATGAAAATCGTGAAAATAATCACAAGAGGTGGAGTCCCGCTAAGAACAAGCGCACAAAAGATAAATTGTGCTGAACCTGCATAGACCAATATGGTCAATAAAGCAATTTCTATCATGTTTAATTGTGATGATGAGCCCACAATGCCAAATGCCACCCCAATACTTATGTATCCTAACAGTGTAGGAATGCAGTCTCGTATACCTTGCAGGAAAGGATGTTTTACATGCTCATATTGGACATTCTCTACTGAACTGTTCAACGAATCACCCCTTTTATTATATTCTCTTTATCATACATAACTTTATAGATGTTTTATAGCACTTTTTTCGTTACACCCCTTTTAAAAATTACAGGTTGAAAGAACAAATAAAAAGGAGAGCGTTTATCGCTCTCCTCCCTATTTAGAGTGCCATATTAACTTTATATGTGTTTAGTTTGAGCGCAGTTAAACGACTACACTACTATTTTTGTGGATGACTTTGGAATAATTAACAAGCTCCACCGCCGCCGTAACCGTAACCCATGTAAGATGCTCCGACAATAATTAACAAGATGAATAGAACAACTAGTAATGTAAAGCCCATATTTATGCACCTCCTTTTGAAAAGGTATTAATATAATATGCATCTCGCTTTACACTCATTGGGTAAATGTGTAAGTATTCAGGCTAAAATGCATTTAGTATTCTAAATAATGCACCACCAACTACATCCACATCCCGCTGACTGTTCTTTATCTTATGTAGAGCGGGTGGAACTTGCTTGGGTGAATGATTAGGATTGGCTTTGAAGTCGAACGTAACGATACTTATCTTTAATGTATTGTTTAAAAATTCTTTCAGGGTGATTAGTTTCAACTAAGTCTTTATGAACGAATGGTGGAACGCCATAATATTCAAAGATACCATCTTTTATGAATTGAATCCGTAAAATCATTGCGCTCTCGTCATATCCAACTGCTTCTAATTTTGAGGAATCTAACTTTATCCATTGCATTATGAATGCCCCCTTAATCACAATTATATCTTCATCAATAAGGTAACAGAATTTTTAAATAATTTAAAGCGTTTTTTTGCTACTGAGTATTCCAGACAAAAGAAATATAATCAAGTTTGAAATAGATTCATGGCATTCTTGTGAATTAAAATAAAAAGATATATATCAAAGGCGAATTTTGTTACAATAAAAGTATTGTTGTCATTACTATTCTTATATATAGTTTATTTTAGTTAGTAAAGGAATGAAAATAGAATAATGGGGAGCAAACATAAATATAAACAGAGAGAAGCAGAAACGCCTCCTTCTTTCATGCAAATTTTAGCGCAGACAGTAAAAACAGGGATTATTAAGTCGAATTTAATTCCAATGGTTGCCGGTTTAACACTCGCACTATATACGTATAAAATTAATCCATTTGATCATTGGCTTCGTATAGTTTCAGCAATCATTGGCTCTGCTTTAGTTATTGCTGCTGCAGGGGCCTTTAACAATATCTACGATAGGGATATAGATGCTATTATGCAACGCACCCAAAAACGGCCAACAGTGACTGGAGATATTAGAATCGGTACAGTGTGGTTTATTGCTATTGGATCAACGATTGTTGGGTTGCTCGCGCTTTATTTAGCGACACCGCTTGCAGCATTGTTAGGCTTTACGGGAATTTTCTTTTATGTATTCCCTTATACTATTTGGACGAAACGCTATACAGTCTATAATACAGAAGTCGGTAGCATCTCTGGAGCTATGCCTCCGTTAATTGGTTGGGCAGCAATCCATCCAAACATTATGCATCCGGCTATTCTTGGTTTATTTGTAATCACTTTAATTTGGCAAATGCCGCACTTCTATGCAATTGCAATTCGTAAACAAGACGATTACAGTGCTGCTGGGGTTCCTATGCTTCCTGTAGCGAAAGGTATGAAACGCACATATATAACAACAAATATTTATTTAATTCTTCTCACAGCAAGCTGCTTTTTGCTTGGAACTCTAAGCAAGGGTTTAATGCTAGTAGCTTTATTGCTAAGCATAGCTTGGCTTGTTATGAATATTTATGGTTACCATAAAAAAGATCCTAAAAAGTGGGCAACTTTACTATTTGTTTATTCACTTCTTCATATGACGGTCCTATTTTCAACGGTTATTATATACTCTATAGTTGGACTGTATTTAAAATTCCATTAAAAAACGGCAATGCCAAATTCGGCTTGCCGTTTTTTTGCTGTGTTCAAGGTTGTAATAATTTGAAAAACAATTGACAAAATAATTGTTTCTTTTTATAGTTTAACAGATGAATAGTTAAATTGTTGAACTAAATAGCGAGGTGAACAGATTGGCTTATGACAATATCCAAGAGCTTATTGACCAATATATCAAAACTTCTTTCCAAGTGAATCGAATGGGTGAGTCACTTGTAAAAGACCAGCTAAGTAAAGAATTGACGAATGACCAGCATTATACGCTTAGATTTATATTTCAGCATGACCGCTGTACATCAACAGATCTAGCAGAAGCTTTTCATGTCAATAAAAGTGCCATTACGGCAATTATTACGCGCTTGACGGATAAGGGGCTAATTGAGAGAACTCGAGATGAGAATGATCGGAGAGTGGTATATTTATCTCTAACAGAAAAAGGCAAGGAGCTCTACCTTGAAACAGAAGAAAAAATTCATCAGCTAGTCAAGCATTTCATTACAAAGTTTGATAGGAAAGAAATTGAGAGCTTTATGCATACATATGAAAAGCTTTCCCATATTTTAATCAATATGAATAATAAAGAAGGTGAAAAAGAATGAAGGCAATCATAAAAGCAAGATGGTTTGTTATTATTGCATGGATAGCAATTGCAGCTGTATTAATGATGACAGCACCGAATATGGCCAATCTTGTAAAAGAGAAAGGTAGCATTGATGTTCCGGGCAGTTATTCTTCTTCCATGGCAAAGCGTATGTTAGATGATATGCAAGACAATGATAAATCACAAGTAGCACTTGTATTTCATAATAAGAAAAAATTGTCCACAGAGGACACAAAAGAAGTAAAACAAGCCATTCAGAAGTTAGAAAAGGATAAAAAACAACTGGGTATTACTGATATAACTACTCATTTTGATGAAAAAGCTTTAAAAGATCAACTCGTTTCAAAAGATGGGAAAACAATAATGGCTTCACTGTCGATGGAAGTTGGTGACCGCAATCCTCAAAAGGTAATGAAAGCACTCTATAAAGAACTAAAGAGTGTGAAAATAGAACATTACTATACGAGCAGCTGGATGATCGATGAAGACCTTAATACAAATTCGCAAGAAGGCTTAAAGAAAACAGAGGGCATCACAGTTGTATTTATTCTAGCTGTATTGTTATTAGTGTTCAGATCTATCATTACACCATTAATACCGCTTATTACAGTAGGATTTAGTTATTTAGTATCTCAATCTATCGTTTCATTCCTTGTTGATAAATGGGATTTCCCAATTTCTCAATATACACAAATTTTCCTTGTAGCAGTTTTGTTTGGTATCGGAACGGATTACTGTATTTTGCTTTTTAGCCGTTTTAAAGAAGAACTTGCGGAAAAAGAAAGCGTTGCAGAGGCAATAGTTGCCACGTATAAAACTGCAGGAAAGACGGTGTTCTTTAGTGGCCTTGCCGTAATGATAGGTTTTGCAGCAATTGGGCTATCAACATTCAAGCTGTATCAATCTGCAGCTGCTGTTGCTATTGGAGTAGCTATTCTTTTGCTTGCCCTCGTTACAGTCGTCCCATTCTTTATGGCGGTTATGGGAAAAAAGATTTTCTGGCCATCAAAAGGAAAACTTGAACACAAAGATAGTAAATTTTGGGGGATTGTCGGGCGCTTTGCATTAACACGACCGTTAATTGCTCTATTAATAGTAGGAGCCGTATCTATACCGTTTTTAGTAGCTTATGATGGCGATCTCTCTTATAATTCGCTGAATGAAGCAGGTGATGATGTGCCTTCAATTAAAGCATTTGATATTATTGCAGATAGCTTTGGACCAGGCCAATCTATGCCAACTCAAATTGTTATTAAAAATGACGAAGCAATGGATTCTGCGGAGTATTTGGGATTAGCAGAAAAAATCAGTAAAGAAGTAGCTAAAAATGATGATGTTGACTTTGTTCGATCTGTTACACGTCCGACAGGAGAAAAAATAAAAGATTTAGCAGTTGCAAACCAAGCTGAAGGTTTGAA
Organism: Rummeliibacillus sp. TYF-LIM-RU47; assembly: GCF_008638315.1. NCBI lineage: Bacteria > Bacillati > Bacillota > Bacilli > Caryophanales > Caryophanaceae > Rummeliibacillus > Rummeliibacillus sp. TYF-LIM-RU47. The sequence goes on from NZ_VVIR01000001.1 coordinate 1,389,464, forward strand.
GGAGGGCGTGGGGAAAAGCAACGAAGGCATCAAAAAAATCAGCGACGGCTTGAAATCTGCAGGTGGAGAGTTATCAAAGTCTGGTCCACAATTGAAAAAAGCCACAGATGGTATTGATGGTCTTATCAATGGTACAGACCAATTAAAAAATGGTATGGGTCAAGTTCAAACAGGTTTAACAAAGATTGAGAAGGGCATCCGAGACGGATCAATGGGTGCAGGCGAGATTAATAAAGGGCTTGGGGATATCAAAAATAATTTGGTTGCTATGTCTGATGGGAGTAAAAAGCTTCTAACGGGCTATCAACAAAGTGCACAGAGTTTATCAAAATTGAAAGAAGGCTACCAAGCAATAGGGAACAATCTTTCTAAACTAGCACAAACTATGGGAGCATTAAACCCATCATTTACTAATTTAGAAAAGGAAAAACCAGATTTAAATCAAAATAAAGATTACCTTACAATAAAACAAACAGTGTCTACTGTACAACAGAGTACGACAGCAATAGCCGGAAGTCTTGGAAAATTAACCGGCAGCTTGGGGCAAGTACAAACTGGGCTAAATCAAGCTAATGCTAATTTAGAACCAATGGCAAATGGTCAAAAGCAAATGGCGGAGGGGCTTGGAAAGCTTATCCAAGCAGTAAGTTCACTACAAAGTGGTTTAAACCAAGCTGCAAATGGTCAAAACCAAATTGTTGGAAATATGTCTACTTTTGAAGGTGGGCTTTCTAATTTGAAAAATGGCCAACAACAATTATTAAATGGATTTTCAAATTTAGGCGGACAGATGAGTCAATTGACAGATGGTCTAAATAAAAGTGCTACTGGATTAAATAAAGTCCATAAAGGGCTCAAAGGGGCTCAAGGTTATTTAGATGGATTAGCTTCATCGCCAGATGATATGGCAGGCGTGTATATACCAGAAGAAACGATTCACAGTAAAGAGTTTGAACCATCTCTTAATGCCTATATGTCAAAAGACCGCAAAACTATGACATTGGATGTTGTCTTTAAAGAAAATCCTTATTCAAACGAAGCGATTGCGCAAATTGATCCTATAAAAAAAGCAGTCGCCAATGCTACAAAAGATACGAAGCTTGAAAATGCTAAAGTTGCAGTAGGAGGAATTACAAGCACCTATAACGATATGGGCAAAATGTCAGATGCGGACTATACTAGGACGGTCATTCTTATGCTTTCTGGTATTGCATTAATCCTTCTTTTATTACTAAGATCGATTATTATGCCGCTCTATTTGATTGCTTCATTAATCCTAACTTACTATACTTCAATGGCTATTACAGAATCTATATTCGTGAATTTGCTTGGCTATGACGGTATTAGCTGGGCAGTCCCATTCTTCGCATTTGTAATTTTAATCGCGCTCGGCATTGATTACAGTATCTTCTTAATGGACAGATTCAATGAATACAAAGATCGATCGGTGGGTGAAGCAATGCTAGAGTCCATGCGCAAAATGGGCACTGTCATCATCTCAGCGGCCGTTATTCTTGGAGGTACGTTTGCTGCTATGATGCCAGCAGGTGTTCTATCATTGTTAGAAATAGCAACGGTTATTTTAATTGGCCTAGTGTTGTATGCACTAGTGATTTTACCGTTGTTTATTCCAGTGCTTGCTAAAACATTTGGGAAAGCTAACTGGTGGCCGTTTATAAAAAAAGAGGACTAAATCTCTAATTCTTTCTTTGATAAAATAAAATCTGATTGGATACAGAATTTAGCAGAATTCGGTATCCAATTTTTCACTCAATAATAAAGGTTAAAGTCTTAAAAATAATCAACAAGAATTATATATCCTTCATATGATAGTTAGAGTAGTAGGTTTTTATTCTAATTTTGAGGGAGGGGGAATATGTATTTACTCTTGCTTGTCGTGCTGATTATTATCATACTGATTCTCATTTTGCTCAACAAGCAAAATAGAATGTTAGTTATTTTTTTGGCCGCTGTACTTGTTATTTTAATTATTGAAAGTATTGCGGTTATAAATGATATTATTCAGAATTTCCCTTCATAGTTAATGAAAAAATCGAGATAGAAAAAGCAGGGAAATGATTCCCTGCTTTTTTCTTTATAAAATTCTTCGTATGCGGAAGAATTCATTAAATAATACGGCTGATTGTGTAAATGGCAAGCCAAGATGCCATGATCCAATTCCTCTTAATCGTTTGTCAACAATCATTTGTAGTTTTTGAGCAAGTGCCCTTGCATCTTCAAACCATACCCTATGCTCAGCACCAGTTGCATCCCAATAAGTAAAGAACGGTTGCTGGTACTCTCTTGAGTAGGAGATAGGTACATTATGTCGCATAGCCGTTTTGATTGCCTCAGCCACTGATACAGCTTTTGCACTGACTACTTGGCCGTTTGCAACAGTCCAATCATACCCATATCTAGGGACGCCTAAGAGAATTTTTCTTGCCCCGATTGTTTGAATCGCATAATTTACCGTTTTTCTTACTTCTTGAATAGGAGCTACAGGACCAGGATCACTACCAAGCTCATGCCAGTCGTAAGCCATCAAGAATACAAAATCAACAGCTGCTCCAATTCCCCTATAATCATATCCTCTTCTCCAAGGCGGATCGTTTTCTTCTGTTTTAAACGGTAAAGCAACAGATAGTGAAAACCCTCCTGGTTGAATGCGAGTGCGAAGTTCTCTTAAAAAAGTTGTAAAGTTATCACGCTGTGAAGCAGGGATTTGTTCAAAATCTATATTGACGCCTGAATAATTTTTGTTTCGGAGTAGGTTATAAATATTTGTAATCAAACGCTGTCTAACTGTGGCATTTGATAATATAGTGACGGTCAATTCGGGATCAAATCCTGTGCTTGTCAGGTTTGTAACCACTGCTATAGGTGCAACAAAATTGTCCAGGGACATATTAACGATGCCTTGATCGTTCAGCTCGCTCAAGCTGCCATCCGCTAGAACGTGGTGTTCGAAAATGCCATAATAGGTGTTCAGTGGAGCATATGTTTGTGTAATTAATTGATTACTTTCAGGAGTGGAAACAGTAATATAGCCAAAACTATAGGCGCTGTATTTTTCTCTTGGAGGTAGATACAATGTTTGCCCGACAGATAGTTCATTAGACTGAAGTCCATTATAAGCTTTTATTCGATCAGCTGAGACCATCGCCATTTGAGAAATTGTAAAAAGTGAATCTCCAGGTTGGACTACATACTGGTCTGTTGGAATCAATAAATCTTGGCCCGGAACGATTGTATCACTCGATAATCCATTGATAGTTCTTATACTATCCATGGTTACTTGATATTTTCTGGAGATAGAAAAAATAGATTCTCCAGTTTTTACAACATAAATAAACAAATAACCCCCACCTTCTCTTTCATTCTCATATACAACATATGCGAAAAGAAAAAATTTGCGAAAGTTTTATTGTAAAAGCAAGGGTTTAGGGTACTAATAGCGAATAAATATAAAAAGAACCTAGAAGGCAGGTGAAAAAGCAACTATCCTTATAATTGGAATTGCTGAATTAAATGATAATACTTTTCTATCTTTTGAGTTCTTATTTAATAGGAAGTATCATGGCAGCATGGTTTATCGGCAAATGGTATGGTGTATCTCTTGCTAATCTAAACAGCGGTAATTTAGGAGCAAGGAATGCTGGTAGAACATTGGGGAAGCTTGCGTTCCTTTACACTTTTATAGGAGATGCAGCTAAAGCGGCTGTAACAGCCATGATAGGTCATATACTCATGCTTGATGAGTTTGTAATTGCTTGTGGTGTATGTCTATGTATTCTAGGGCATCTTTTTCCAGTTTGGCTCCATTTTAAAGGTGGGAAAGGGGTAGCAGCATTGATTGGTGGTGTGGCCGTATTGAATCCACTGCTTTTAATGATATTGGCTACTTCTACTGCTATCGCTCTGCCACTTTTCAAAAACCTTACAAGGGGCATGATTTTTGGTTTTGTGGCTTGCAGTTTGGTTATTCTCACCTTCCATATACCTGTCTATACACCGTTATTGTTGAGCTTTTTGCTCATTACATATAAGCACCGCAAAAACCTTAGGGAAAGAGTGAGTTAATCATGTATTATTGCAAAATAGCAAGAACAGATAAAGAATTCGATGAAATTGCTCGGTTTAATTATCAAACTTTTGTTGAAGAAATCTCTCAACATTCGCCAAATAATGATGGGAAATTACAAGATCGATTTCATAATGAAAATACATATATATTAGTATATCGAAATAACGATATTGTAGGTATGCTCGCTTTTCGCGATCAACGTCCCTTTTCATTAGATGAGAAAATAGGGAATGTGGAAGATTATTTAGATAGCAGTGACTGCGAAAAGCTTTGTGAAATTCGCTTATTAGCAGTGAAAAAACAATTTAGGAACGGCCGTGTATTCAGACAGTTAGCAAAAGCTATTTATACGTACGTATATGAAAGAAATTATTCTGGAGCTATAATTTCAGGTTTTACAAAGGAAGAGAAGCTTTATAAGCACTTAGGTTTTACATCTTTTGGTTCTGAAGTCGGAACATCACAAGCGAAATTTATACCTATGATTTTAACTCGAAAAAATTGTGCTCAAATGGCTGAAAAAATTCGTTTGAAACAACATTATTTTTATCCAGGTCCAGTTTTACAAACAAGCTCTTTGACCAACACTAGCTTGTCTCATAGGTCGGGGAATTTTAAGAATCTTTATCAAGAATTATTGGATCGGCTTTTACAAGAAGCACAAGCGAAATTTGTTACAACAATTGTTGGTTCAGGAACATTAGCAAACGATGCAATGCTTGGACAAATGAAAGCTGACTTCCAACAGCAAAAGGGAATCATTCTTTCAAATGGGGAATTTGGAGAACGTCTCATCAGGCAAGCAAGACACTGGGATTTACAATTTCATAGTTGTTTATATCAATGGGGTGAGACATTTCAACTAGCGGAAATTGAAGAAAGGTTTAAAACAGGTGAGTATCGGTGGATAGCCCTTGTACATGGTGAGACATCAACAGGTGAATGCAATAATCTCCAAGCAATCACGAGGTTAGCGGAACAATACCAAGTAAAGGTTTGTGTAGATTGTATTAGTACATTTGGCGCTTTAGCTTTCTCAATGAGAGGTCTCTATATGGCATCTGCTGTAAGTGGGAAAGCACTCGGTGCATTAAGTGGCCTTTCCTTTGTATTTTTAAATCAGGTACCACAAACTAACGATGCGCCACTTTATTTAAATTTAGCACATTATTTTTATCATCCAATCCCATTTACAATTCCAGCATTCCTCGTATCTAATACAGTGGAGGCATTAAAGGAATATCCAGAACGATATAAAATATTGAAGAGTCGCTTAGATAGTGTAGAGGATTCCAGTATATCTCGTTATAAAATATGTGTTTCTTCAAATTATCCGACCATTATGTCCTTTGTTTTTCCGCATTCTCTTCAAAACTTTAGTGATGATGCTAAATTAAACGGATTCTTTTTACATGATGAAAGTGTATACTTGAAGGAGAAGCATATCTTTCAAATTTCCACTATCGGACCAGATTTTGAAGTAGCTTTTGAAAATTTAATTCAATTTTTTGATCAATATATAAATACTTCGTTAGTTCCACAAACAAGTGATTAAAAAAAGTTAAACAAATTGTGATAACACAATCCATTTTATTATTTCATTTATCAGATGCATACGTGCTGCCGGGCGGTCGCCAAGAATCCCTACTCCTTTCATTCATATATTATGGTATGAAGAAAGGAGGGATTGGATTGGCTATGACACCCTTTAATGGCGAAGAATATAAGAATGTTACAGATGTACCCCCTCCGCCGCTCATTAAAGCAGTGCAGACAACAATGGGGCCGCCTCCATTTAAGCCAAATGCTACAAAAGCAATAACACAAGATGAAGTATCAGATGAATCACCTATGGAACAGCAACAAAAAACTCAAGGCCAAAAACCGTGGCTTCCATTGTTCAAAAAATTTTAAACAGCGGAAGATACTTAGTTCTTAATATTAGTAATAGAAACTCAAATAAAGGTAAGGCTATGTGAGTATGGAATTCTTGCGTAGCCTTTTACTATGTAAATAAGAAGGAGAACAATCCCCAAATGAATTTAGAAAAATTGAAACAGCTAATTGAAATAAAAGAATACCAAACTATCCTTAACAATATTTCACAAATAGAATTGAAAGAATGCTCACTTAATGAGTTAAAAGAGATATTAGCATCTTTCAAAGAGGAAAGTCTCGATAACAACTACATATTGCTCTTCCGGCAGTTCATTCAACTGACTGTATACGATAGAAAATATAGTGAAATTATACATCGTGATTTTCTTCTATTGTTACAGGCTTTTCTTGAGCAAAAAAAGACTGAAACTAACAGCTATTGGAACACAAAAGAATTACAGGAAGCATGTCATCTATATCAAAAAGCCATGAACGGCGATTCTGTATCACAATTATTACTCGGTCGATTCTATAAAACTATTCGCCAAGATGATTGGGCATTTGTATGGTATGAACAAGCTGCAGCTGCAGGGAATCTGGATGCGATCTATTGGCTAGGCAATTTTTATTATGATGGAGTGGTTGTAAGAGAAGACTGGGAGAAGACTTACCTTGCTTATAAAGAAGCGGCTTTAAAAGGACATGCTGATGCGATGAATAACTATGCAGATATGTATTTACGAGGAGAGTTTGTTGAAAAAGACGAACACCGCGCATTTGAACTCTTTTCAATTGCTGCAGATAGGGGCGTTGCAGAGGCGATGTATACGCTTGGTTATATGTACGAAAATGGAGTGGGAGTCGATATAGATAAAACCAAATCGCATCATTGGTTTACACAATCAGCACTTGCAGGGGATGTGTTTGCTGCTAATCGTCTAGGACATGAGGCATTTCAAAATGGCGATGGGGTAGAAGCGATGCGCTGGTATCAGCTTGCGGCAGATCAACAAGATGTAGATGGAGAGTTCAATCTTGGTTTTTGCTACGAAGCAGGGATTGGTACATCAGTTAATTTTAAGAAAGCAAAATATTGGTACCAAAAAGCAGCGTTACAAGGAGATCAAGAAGCAAGAGAAAAACTTAAGCTCTTATAAGAAGCCGATCGAATGTAATATATATCCTTTTATAGAATATGATTAGAAAATTTGGATTTTTGTTTACAAAATTCGATGTAATGATATATAATTTTATTAATATTTTAATATATTAGAATATTCTATAAAAGGAGGCGTAAAGATGAAGTTGGCTAGAAATATTTTAATCGCGTTAGTTGTCGGCGCAGTTGTCGGTTTAGTGATGAATTTTGCAGCCCCATCCATTTTTCCTAAAGTTGATCAGTATTTCTTTTCCCCACTTGGAACGATCTTCATTAATTTAATTAAAATGCTTGTTGTTCCACTTGTATTCTTTTCTATTGCACTCGGGACGGCAAATATTGGCGATCCAAAGAAACTTGGGAAAATTGGCGTAAAGGCAATTGTCTTTTTCTTAGCGACAACGGCGATTGCTATTATTATTGCAATTGTGTTGGCTTCAGTTATAAAACCAGGAACAGTCGGCACTTTTGCAACAGATGGGCTTCAATACGAAACAAATGAAGCTCCTGCAGTAACTGATACATTATTAAACATTATACCTGCAAATCCTGTTCTAGCATTTGTTGAAGCCAATATGCTTCAAATCATATTCTTCTCTGTTTTTATCGGTATTGCACTGGCATTCTTAGGTGACCGGGTAAAAACTGCATGGAAAGTTATTGATGAAGGTAATGAAATCATGATGTACTTAGTGACATTAGTGATGAAATTTGCTCCGTTCGGTACTTTTGGCTTGATTGCGTCGGCCATTGGAAAACAAGGATTTGATGCAATTAAAGCAATGGGCCTTTATATGATAGTTGTTATTTTAGGGTTGATTGTGCACTTTATTTTCGTCTATGGTGGAGCGGTAAAATTTATGGCGAAGAGGAATCCGATTCAATTTGTCAAAGATTTCTTCCCAGCAATGACTGTCGCATTTAGTACATCAAGTAGTGGAGCAACATTACCGCTTGCAATGGATATTGCACAGAAGAAACTAGGTGTACCTAAATCGATTTCAAGTTTTGTTCAGCCACTTGGAGCAACTGTCAATATGGACGGAACAGCTATTATGCAAGGAGTAGCAACTGTCTTTATCGCACAAGTATTCGGGGTGGAATTAACAATTATGCAATTAGCTACAGTTGTTATCATTGCAGTTTTGGCAAGTATTGGTACAGCTGCTGTTCCTGGAGCAGGCTTAATTATGTTGGCAATGGTGTTAAATGCAGTTTCATTGCCGGTAGAGGGGATTGCTCTCATTATTGGTATTGACCGAATTCTAGATATGGCGCGTACAGCTGTAAACGTTACAGGAGATGCCGTGTGCGCAATGTATGTTGCCAATACAGAAAGTGATTTGGGAGAAGAGAATGCTGTAAATGAAACTCAATTGCAGCAAGCTCAATAAAAAGTGGTAGTTTTTATGACTATTACAGATGTTTGTCAAAAAAAATATTAGTCCTTCTACAAAATCAATTTTAATTGATTGGTAATCGCATCTACAGCGGAATACTAAATTGTTTTTTGCAAGTTCTCTATTATGATTGAATTCAATTATAATAAAATAAAAAGAAAAACCGGGCATATGTGAATTTTTATCACATGAAGCTCGGTTTTTTATTTTGGTTTTGCCTCTATAAATTATTTAGTCGCTTCTAAATCTTTAATTCCTTGATAGATGCATTCATATAATTCCTCAATATTTTCTTCCTCAATGCATGAGAATGCAACGCGCAAATCTGTATCGCTAAGTGCGATTGTGCCTACTCCATAGTTGTCTAACAAATGTAAGCGGAGTGTATCCGCGTCAACAGATTTTAGATTTAAGCACATGAAATAGCCAGAATTGAATGGATAGTAATCCCATACAGCGTTAAATTTGCTATTATTTAAGACTTCCTTAACACGATTGGCGCGGGCTTTCATGATATCAAATTTCTCTTGTTTTTGAGCTTCAAATTCTGGACTTTGTAAAGCATGAAGCAAGAATGTTTGAGAAGGATGCGAACCGCTTGAAATTGTTGCACGGATAATCCCCAATGTTTTATCTTCTAAAGCAGCTAAGATTGCTTCACTTTTATTTCCGTAAGTGATAAAACCAACTCGGAATCCCCAAATGTATTCTTCTTTTGTAGCGCCATCTACTTTAATTGCTAGGACGCGTTCATGCAAATTGCTCAATGCACCAAATAAAGACTCATGTAAAGAATCCTCAAAGAAAAGGGAGAAGTATGCGTCATCTGTAACAACTACAACATTGATACCAGCATCTGCTGCTTTATGGATAGCAGCCACAATCGCATCGCCTTCATCTTTTAGTGGTGTATAGCCTGTTGGATTGTTAGGGAAATTCAATAAGACTATGGCTTTGCCTTTCTCTTTTTGCGCCATAATCGCATCGTACAATCCATCTGCATTAAATTTATTTTCATTATTATATAAAGGGTAAGTGACAGTATTTGTATGGCGTCGAATGCCAAACACCATATCATAGTTTTCCCAATTTTTATCAGGGATAATAAGCGCATCGCCTTGATCTGCAAATAAATCAGCAACAGTGCTCAAACCATGTGTCAATGCATTCGTCACAATGGGATTGCCAAAGGATTTGCCTTCTAATGAAGGATTTTCCACTAGCATTTTTTTACGCCATTCTGCACGAAGTTGTGGTTTGCCAGCAGGTGGGGCATAAGGATAAAGGTCAGAAGGCTTATAAGCGGATAAAGTTTCTTGAATTACATTTAAATGCATCGGCTCTCCATTCTCAAGAGCAGTTCCGATAGTCGCATTAAATTTATGAGCCTTTTTCCCAGCTTCGGCTGATTGGCTTAGGATTCCTTCTTTTGGATAATATAATGCTTTTCCTAAATCCGATAGCATCTCAAATACAAATGGATTTTCTGATTGAATTTTTTCATTTAATTCTTTTGCTAAACTATGCAAAATTGATCGCCTCTTTTTCTCTATGCTAACGATATTATACATGATTTTATGATGAAAAGGATGGGGGATAGCCAATAATATTGTTATTACTTGAATTTTTTTAAAAAGATAAACCTCGATAGTCTACTTAAAATAAATACAAAAAGAAGCTACAGAAAATGAAGAAATTAAAAGAGAAAAAAAGCAAAAATATGTTAGAGCAATGCCCCTCATATTTTTGCTTTTTATTTTTATTGATTAGTTTTAAATTTAGCTAATGCTGTTTGTAGATCTTCTGCCATTTCACTTAGAGTCTTAGCTGAAGAAGAGATTTCTTCCATAAAGACAGATTGCTGCTCCGCAGCGCTTGCAATGCCTTTAGTATGTTCAAAGGTATTTCTGGTTACTGATGAAATATCATTCATAGCTGCAGTGACTTCTTCTGTACCGGCAGAAATTTCTTCTGCTGCAGCTGAAACTTCAGAAACTTGATCAGCTATAGTCTGGAATGCATTTGTCATCTGTTTAAATGAACTTCCCGCTGTATTAAGAATAGCAGAGCCTTCATCGACATCTCCTACGCCTTTATTCATTAACTTGGCAGCAGTCGCTGTAGACGATTGCACTTTTTGAATGATAGCAGCGATATGAGAAGAGAATTCCTGTGATTCTGCAGATAATTTTTTCACCTCTGCTGCCACTACTGCAAATCCTTTACCGTGTTCGCCTGCTCGAGCGGCTTCAATTGAAGCATTTAAAGATAATAATTGTGTTTGTGAGGCAATATTGGTGATACCTGATACCATTTCATCAATATTTTTCGAATACACTTCTAACTTTTGGATCTCGCTTGAAGCATCACCAACTGAGTTTCTAATTTGTTCCATTTGGTCCATGGCATGTTGGATATTATTATAGCCTTCTGTTGCTTCATTTGCTGACATGTTTGTCTGTTCAGAAACATTTGTTGTTGACTCTGCAACTCGCTGAACGCCGTTAGCCATTTCTTCCATTGAGTAGGATGTTTGGTCTGCACCCTCTATTTGTTGTTCAGAACCTTTTACAATTTGCTGAGTCGAAGAAGCTACTTCATTTGAAAACTTTACGGTTTCATCTGAGATAGCAGTCAATTCTTCTGATGAAGCGGCTAATTGTCCAACAGAGTCGTTCACTTGATTAATGGTGTCAGCAAATGAATCAATCATAAGATTAATATCTGTTGCCATTTGTCCAAGCTCATCGCTTGATTGTACTTTCAATCTAGGTGTCAAATCTCCAGTTGCTAGCACTTTAATAACTTTGGACATATACGGTATTGATTGAAGCATTTTTTTAGAAAGCAAATAGACAATTAAAATAAGAAGCAAGCCGCCGATTGCAAAGAATAAAATCATCTTTTTAACATACTCATTTAGACTAGCAAGTGCTATTTTTTGTGGTATAGACGTACCTACTGACCAGCCTGTAGCTGGTACCTGGGAGTAACCGACATATTGCTTCTGTCCTTTAACTGAAGCTAATTGTAGACCTTCTTTTCCAGTTACCATTTTTTGCCCGATTTTTCCCATATCGCCTGTTAAATCAGACAATTTCTTTTCTAAGATTAATTTTTTATCAGGATGATACAGAATTGTTCCATTATTATCTAGTAAAAATGAATAGCCACCTTTACCTAGTTTATATGACTGCATAATTCCAGGAAGATCATCTAAAAACAAATCAATTGCAACAAATCCTAACGTTTTATTACCATCTTTTATTTGTTTAATGGCACTTAAAATAACCTTGCCAAACACTTGATCCATATAAGGTTCAGTAAAATATACATCATCATCTGCTAAAGCAGGCTGATACCACGGGCGCGTTTTAATATCAAAACTTTTATCCTGCAATAAATTGTTGTTCCCAATTAAGAAGTTCCCATCAATACTGGCAACCCATACCATAGCAATAGACTCATCAGCTTTAGGTATCCTGTCAAGTGATTGCATAACCGTTTTATAATGAGAATCTGTTCTAGCTTCGTTACGTGAATGAGTAGTATGTAAATAGTCCGTAATTTCTTGGTTTGCTGCAATTTGCCGGACAATCGCTTGTTTTTCAGAAAACATGCTATTAACGGACTCTGCAGTGGCATTACTTTTTGTTGAAAGCTCTTCTTCAATATCGTGTATAAGAAGAGATTTCGTATAGGTATAATTCATCACGCCAGTTACTGAAAAAACAATAATGATCGCAACTAGAAGTGAAAGTGACAATTTGGTTGAAATACTTTTTTTCAGCCATGAAAGCGCTAACTTGCTTTTTTTCAATTTTATCTCCTGCCTTAGTAAAATTTTTCTGTAATGTAGTTATTAAACAACTTTATTACTATAAACTAGATTGGCAAATGTAGTCAATACTACTAATTCGATTTTTATCGACAATTCTTTAGTTAAAGAAAATAGATTAGGTATTCAGGCTAAAGAATTACTTTTTAATACACAATTTAGTGGAATCAAACAGCTCATATGTGAAAAAATCCTCGCTATGATATGATAAAAGTAAGCAAAAATATTTAAATAGAAGGGCCGTTATTTTATGAATTCAACAATCAATACCTTACTGGCTGAACAGGGTGAAAATGTTTTAAAAAGCATGAAGGAATTAAAACGTCTCGCCAAGAAAAAAGGAAAAGCTAGATTTGATGCGTTCGAAAAATTTTGTGCGAACCAACATTCTTTTGGCGTATATACATTTACTGATCCAGCTATACAAGAGATGGGTGAGATCAAGGATTTCCAAGAGAATATGGAAGCTTTTAGAGATACCTTCCAGGTAGTTAGTACAAACTTTGATGCAACAATTGATATTTCTTTAGTAGATTCTATTTATGAAGCAACCTTCACTTCTTATAATGAGATGGTGATTGAATTTAATTTGTTGGATCGCAGACTAGATGCCAAAAGATTTTAGAAAAGGTGGTTGAAGAATGCCAATTCATAATGTTTTGGAGCCAATTATCGACCAAGATACCCGTGTGCTGATTCTTGGTTCTATGCCCAGCCAACAATCGCTTACCAAGCAGCAATATTATGGCAATCCCCGCAACCATTTTTGGCCAATTATAGGTGAAATTCTAGGTTCTGATATTCCAAATGACTATCAACTGAAAATCCAACTTCTTATTCAGCACAGGATTGGCTTGTGGGACACTATACAATCATGTGAACGGCAGGGAAGCCTTGATTCTACGATTAAAAAGATTGTTCCGAATGATTTTAGTAAAATACTTAGAATATATCCATCTATTCGCTTGATCTTATTTAATGGAGGAAAGTCTTTTGATGTATTTAAAAAGTATATTGGTTTAGATTTTTTAAAAGATGTAGATGTTGATTTTGCAAAAATGCCTTCTACTAGTCCAATACCTGGAAAGAACATCAAATCATTCAATGAAAAGATAGAAGAATGGCGGATAATAGAAAGGTATATATTATGAACCAGTGAGAATAATTCACTGGGTTTTTGTATGGCATTATACTAGAAGAGTATTTTTTACACTATAAAAATTCGTAAGCAAGGTTTTTAATGACATAATTATCTGAATATTGTAAAATAAATGGTATATTAAAAGATAATGAGGTGTAGGACGATGAATGTGCCATTAGTGCTTACAGATTTTTTAGATCGTGCAGTGGATTTTTATGGAGAGAAAAAAGCGATTATAGATGAAAATAGAGAGCTTACATACAATGAGCTGAATGGTCGGGTAAACCGATTATCACGGGGGATGCATTCAATGGGAGTTAAAAAAGGCGATCATGTTGCTTATTTAGCTTCTAATACCATTGAAATGTATGAAGGTTTTTATGCCATCTATCAATTGGGAGCAGTCATGGTACCTCTTAATATTCGACTGAAACCTGAAGACTATCTATTTATCCTAAATCATAGTGAATCAAAAATATTGTTTGTTGATCAAGATTTTTATCATTTAATTTTACCTATTAAAGATAAACTAGAAACAGTAGAGCATATTGTAGTTCATTATAAGGAGAATGGAACATCCGAACTTGGTTATGATGAGTGGCTTACTGGTTTTAGTGAAGCTCCTTTTCCAAGAGAGCCGCTTGAAGAAAATGACATAGCAAGCCTCTTATATACAAGTGGAACAACAGGCGATCCAAAGGGTGTGATGCTAACACATAGAAACAATTACTTACATGCAATTACAACAATGCACCATTTACGAGTGACAGATGAAGATGTGCTCCTTCATGTTTTGCCGATGTTCCATGTGAATGGATGGGGGTCACCATTTTATTATACAGCCAATGGAGCAACCCAAATATTTTTACGAAAATCTTCTCCAAAAGCAATTTTTGATGAAATCGCTGAACACAATGTCTCCGTTGTCCATATGGCTCCTACCGTATTAAACAGTTTAATTCAATATTTCGATGAAGAACAGCCTGAACGATCTGATAAACTTCGTGTAGTAATAGCGGGTTCTGCTCCTCCAGTAGCATTTGTAGAAAAAGTAGAAAAGGAAATCGGATGGGAATTTGTCCAAGTATATGGCATGACAGAATCCTCGCCACTAAGTACAATTTCACGTATATTACCTCAATATGAGCATCTACCAAAAGAGGTAAAGTATGAATTAAAGGCGAAAGCCGGAACACCCATGATTGGCACAAAAGTAAAAGTTGTAGATGAACTAGGAGAAGAAGTGCCACACGATGGGGAAACAGTCGGAGAAGTCATTGTTCGAGGCAATGGTGTAATGAAAGGATATTGGAAAAATGAACAAGCTACACTTCAAACAGTCAAAGATGGTTGGCTGCATACAGGAGATGTAGGCCATATAAATGAAATGGGCTATTTAACTATTACGGATCGTAAAAAAGATATCATTATAAGCGGTGGCGAGAATATTTCATCTATAGAAGTAGAAGGCGTCTTGTATGACCATCCAGATATCCTTGAAGCTGCGGTAATCGCTGTTCCGCATGAAAAATGGGGAGAGACCCCACATGCATACATTGTATTACGGAAAGGTAGCACATTAACAGAGTCTGAGGTAATTGAGTTCTCTCGATCCAAATTAGCGCATTTTAAAGCAATTACAAGTGTTACATTTATTGATGAATTACCTAAAACGGCTTCTGGCAAAATTCAAAAAGTGCATTTGCGCACTAATTATTCAGATAGCACTCATATTCATAAATGATGGTAAGAAGAGTTCACTTTCTCTTAAAGTGAACTCTTCTTACATAAATGGATTTACATTTTTTTCTTTCAATTCATTTTTTTATAAGGGTGGGGCATATAAAGGTAGTGATTGATCAATTATAAAAGGAGGTTTTTAGATGAATAAAGAAGAAGTGGATAGCAAAATACAAAAAGTTAAAGATAAGATTTCAAGCTCTCAGCATAAAAAGCAAGCAGATTTTATTTTACGTAACGCAAAAGTAGCGGATGTGTTTAACCTTGTTTGGCGAAAGGCTGACATCGTAGTGAAAAATGAAATGATTGTAGCGATTGATGAAGAGGGTAAATTTGAAGCTTTAGAAGAAGAAGATGCGAAAGGCCAACATGTTATTCCTGGCTTGATAGACACTCACATCCATATAGAATCCACTTTACTACCCCCTTCTGAGTTTAGCCGTGTAATCTTACCATTTGGCGTTACGACTGCTATTACAGATCCCCACGAAATTGCAAATGTTGCAGGTACGCTTGGGGTTCAATATATGCTTTTAAGTGCACGTCAGGCAGAAATGGATATATATACAATGGTCCCTTCCAGTGTCCCTGCTGCTTCCTTTGAACATGCAGGCGCTAAACTAGATGCAGAAGCTGTTGGGCTGTTTATGAATGAATATGATGTGCTTGGATTGGCTGAAGTAATGGATTATGAAGCTTTTTTCAAGAGAGAAGATGATATCCTAAAAAAGATTGTGGAAACCAAGAACCTTGGAAAACTTGTAGATGGTCATGCAGCTGAATTGACGAAGACTCAAATTCGAGGTTATCGGGCGGCTGGCATACATACTGATCATGAAAGTATTTCAGCAAAAGAAGCAAGTATTCGTGTACAACAAGGGATGTATGTTCTTATGAGAGAAGGGTCTGCTGCTAAAAATGTTTTGGCTATTTTACCCGCTGTTACCGCAAATAACGCTAGGCGATTTTGTTTTTGTACCGATGATAAGCATGTTGATGAACTAATGAAAGAAGGCAGTATTAATCATGCTGTATCAATTGCGATTGAAGCAGGAATGGAGCCGTTGTTAGCAATACAAATTGCTACGTTAAATGCGG
Source organism: Rummeliibacillus sp. TYF-LIM-RU47 (assembly GCF_008638315.1). Taxonomy (NCBI): domain Bacteria; kingdom Bacillati; phylum Bacillota; class Bacilli; order Caryophanales; family Caryophanaceae; genus Rummeliibacillus; species Rummeliibacillus sp. TYF-LIM-RU47. Next base: position 1,405,805 of record NZ_VVIR01000001.1, read on the forward strand.
CTGAATGCTATAAGCTAAATAAAAAAGGTGCATTAGCAGAGGGATATCTAGCAGATTTTGTGCTTTTAAAGGATTTAAAAAAATGCGAATCTCAAGCTGTATGGAAAAGTGGGAAGAAAGTCGCTGAAAATGGAAAAATGCTAACCGAGAGAAAGAAAAGAATCCCTGTACCTCATTCAATTTTACACTCCGTTAAACTGCCACTCGTGAAAAAAGAAGATTTGGCGATACCACTTAACCCGAACGAGCAAGTGCATATAATTGAAATTATCCCAAATGAATTAGAGACTAAATTAAAAGTAGAAAAAGTTCCTGTGAAAAATAATGAATTTGCCCCTTCACCTAAAGACGATTTATTAAAATTAGCTGTCATTGAACGTCATCATAACCTAAATTGTATAGGAAAGGGCATTGTCAAAGGTATAGGTATAAAAAGGGGAGCTATTGCTACAACATTTGCACATGATTCTCATAACTTGATTGTATGTGGAACGAACGATGAAGATATGCTGCTAGCTATAGATGAAATAAATAAGATACAAGGCGGTTATGCGATTACAGCAGATGGTGAAGTGTTGAGTTCAATCCCTCTGCCTATCGGTGGATTAATGTCAGATCTAGACGCAAAAGCAGTAGTGGATAAAATGAAAGATCTTCATAAGGCGCTAGGTAAAATAGATACAAACCTATCATTTCATTTGTTTATTACACTCTCGTTTCTTGCACTACCTGCCATTCCAGCTTTAAGACTGACTGATCAAGGATTGTTTAATACGAAAGAGTTCAAATTCATTCCATTAAATCATAAATAAACTATGTAAAGCAGATTCCTTTAAAAGGAATCTACTGTTAAGCTTTACAAGAACAACCGAACTAAAAAGAGAAGGATAGATAATGCGATTAACACAAGCCCTATCCAAACAAGGACGACTGAACTAAATATTAGCCCGATAAATAATAAGAGTAGCCCTATATTGAATAGGTAAAACTGCCAATTTTCCAATTCTCCGGAATTAGTATATTGATATGCATAGCCAATTACTGCATTAGAAAGCCATCCGAGTATAAGCAGGTGTGCATAAATCACCCAATCATATGTGTCGGTTGCATACATATAGATTCCGTAGCCTACGCTAATTGCAAAATAGATAGATGCTATTCTCAACCAACTTGAAACCATACATTTTCACCTCCTATTCTTTGTATAATATGCTTGTTCATTGCTCAGAGGTTGGGTTAAATGGCAATGCATCAATACTCAAAAAGGGGTTGAATTAAAGGACTCAGTGCATATATCAAACTATTCCAGAACTACATTTTTGAAGAGTATATAAAAAGAGACATTGTCTAATGTAGAACAGACAATGTCTCTTTTATAAGGCTAGAATTAATTGCTATGGGGTTTTTTTATAAATCATGAAAGATAACATTCGTTTTTCTTAAAAATATTTCAAGAGTAAATAAGAAAGATTCACTAGCCGCCGTAATATCCTGACTAACCATTGGATAACAATGAAAATGTGACTTATTTCTGTAAAGTCAATTTTTATTGCTGTTTCGCTAAAAAGACCGACAATCCCTGCTACTAAATGAGCAGCCATGATAGGCCTGTTTTAAATTAATCTTCTGTAACTTTTTTCAAGGTGTATTTTTCAGAAAAGACAAAACAAAAATCATAAGGGTGGGAAGGCAATTCTATATTAATTTATCTACTCATAAGATTAACTAATAAATATTTGCAAGGAGGCGGCATTGTTCTGCTTAGAAAGATGAAAATTATATTTAGTGGCAGTATTTTACTGTCTCTAGGAATTAATTTATTTTTGGCACCTAATCAAATATTGGACGGTGGCTTTATTGGATTATCATTAATTCTCTATTATCTTTATAATTTAACACCTGGATTAATGATTATCATCTTAAGTATACCTGTTTTTATAATTGCTTGGTTTAAAAATCGTGCTTATCTTTATAATAGTATCCATGGCTTAATTATTTCTTCTTTGATGATTGATTTATTTAAGCCTTTACGAGTGCTTATGCGGATGGATGCCATGTTTAGTGCAATAATCGGAGGTATACTTATAGGCCTTGGCATTGGAATCATGTTACGTGCGGGTATCAGTACTTGTGGTAGTGATTTGCTTGCTCTCTTTATTAATGGAAAAACCGGTCTAAATGTAGGCCTGCTCATTTTTATCTTTGATAGTTTCGTCATCACGCTTGGCGGGTTATTGCTTTCTGCTAATACATTCTTGCTATCGATTGTGGCTATCTTCTTTGCGGGCATGACAACCAGCTTAGTAACAAGTAGAACATTTACCAGAACGTTGGCGTCTTGAAATTCGCAATTGGCAGGTTATTTCTTAAACAACATATATTGATTTATTTCTATAAGAGTAGCATTATAAGAATATGTGTTCTTTTAAGGGCTGACAGTCAAAGTTAAGCAGAGAGACAGGAGGTTGAATGACAATAGAACAAGTTGTTATACTCGCTGAAAAACCTTCGCAGGCTAAGGCTTATGCAGAGGCTTTTCAAGTTGCTAGAAAAACAAAACATTACATAGAATTAAAACCTTCTCCAGTTTTACCTCATGGAGCAACGATTACATGGGGTATAGGCCATTTAGTAGAACTAAAGCAGCCTGCTGATTATAAATCTGAATGGAAGCGGTGGTCGCTTTCACAATTGCCCATGATTCCCGATCGCTATGAATTTAGAGTAGGGAAGGGAAAGTGGGAACAATTTCAAGAGGTGAAACGGTTGTTCAAGGAGGCGAGCCTCTTAATTAATGCTTGTGACGTCGATCGGGAAGGTTCTAATATCTTTTATTCAATATTAAAACAGACAGGTGTAAGAAATAAGCCAGTTCAAAGGCTCTGGATTAATTCCCTAGAAGCAGAGGAAATCAGAAAAGGTTTCTCAAACTTACGCGATAACCGAAAGGATCTGTTGCTCTATCAAGAAGCGCAAACACGCCAAATTAGTGATTGGCTAGTCGGCATGAATGCAAGCCGTTTATATACAATGCTTCTGAAAGCAAAAGGGTACAATGAAACGATGTCCATCGGCCGTGTTCAGTCACCAACTGTTTTCATGATTTATCAGAGACAACTCGAGATTGAAGATTTTAAGCCTGCCAAATTTTATGAGCTAACTGGTGAATTTGCTTCGCAGCAAGGAATATACCAAGGGAAAGCTAATATAAAAAAGGACAAGCGTGAAGAAGTAGAAGAATTGTTGAAGCAAGCAGGAGTGCAAGAAAATACTCCGTTGAATGGTATTGTTAAAGATGTAAAGAAAGTGAAGAAGTCCATTAGACCGCCAAAGCTCCATTCACTTTCTACATTGCAAGCAAAAGCCAACAAGATGTGGAAATATAGCCCGGCAAAGGTGTTGGAAATCGCTCAATCCTTGTATGAAAAAAAGCTGATTTCTTACCCACGCTCAGATTGCCAATACATTACGGATGCAGAATTTAACTATCTTTCTGGAGGGCTATCAGGATATCAACAACTCATTGGCCAGCGATTTGAAGCAACTCATACTAAACCACAAAGAAGATATGTTGATGGATCTAAAGTGGATGAGCATTATGCTATTATTCCTACTAAAACGATTCCTACTTCAGCTAAGTTAAACGGTTTATCGCTTCAAGAAAAAAATCTCTACCTAGAGGTAGTCCGTACGACTATTTCAATGTTCCACCATGACTATCTATATGAAGAGACAATCATTATTACAGATGTAGTTGGTATTGAGTTTAAGACTACAGGAAAAATTGAACTTGTTCGAGGCTTTCAGGAATTATGGCCAGCTCCAGCGAAAAAGAAAGAAGAACCGTATTTGCCTAAAGTTTTAAAGAATGAAAGTGTGGAGGCTATCCTTCATATCCATGAAGGTACTACCCAACCCCCAAAACCTTATACAGAAGGCCAACTAATTCAAATGATGAAAACCTGTGGTAAAATAATCGAGGATTCAGGAGAAAGTGATATTTTGAAAGAGGTGGAGGGTTTAGGGACAGAGGCCACGCGAGCAGGTATTATTGAAACAATAAAAAAACACGGTTATATTGATGTCGCCAAAAACATTGTTTCCATCACAGATAAAGGACGCATACTCTGTGAAACATTAGAAGGCTCACTTCTCGCAAGTCCGTCTATGACTGCTAAATGGGAAAACTATTTGCGTAAAATTGGTAATAATACTGGCACGCAAGAAGCTTTTTTAAACAGTGTGAAAAAATTTCTCCATCATTTAATAGAGACCACGCCTGATAAAGTGGAGAAGACAACAATTCAGATCCCTCAAGAATCTTTGTGTAAAGAAAAAATAGATATTGTATGTCCTCTTTGCCATAAGGGTAAGTTGGTCTCGCGAAAAAATTTTTATGGTTGTTCTCAATATAAAGAAGGTTGTAGCTTAATTATATCTAAAAGAGTGGCCAGCAAAATGATATCACCAAACCAGATTAAAGAACTATGCCAGAATGGAATCACGAAAGAAATCAAGGGTTTTAAATCCAAAAAAGGTATGACCTTTTCGGCTCAGTTAAAGCTTGAACAAGGGAAAGTAACCTTTGTATTTAATTAGTGGTTGTTATTAAAAGGAAATCGATAGATATACTGGTCGTTTCATATTTGTTAATTTAATAGTTATTCAATTGGGTTGACAATTCGAGAAAAGTAAGAGATAATATAATTTATGCTGATTAGCTAATTTTAAAGTTATTGGCATTCTACGATCTGTTTTTGAAGATACTTATTCATACTGGCGTGGCTATAGGGCTACAAGGACGCGAAAGTAGGTAGGGTTCGCGTTGCTTAAGTTAGAGAACTTTCCAGTAGGATTTTACCGCGGCAACAGTAAACGTGATAGATATTCCCCGGATGATCGGGTTGAAATAAGAACTTTTTTAAATTAGCTAATAAAATATCCAATCCAAAGGGTATATTTGCCATAACGGTAGATATACCCTTTGTCCAATTTAGGGAGTTTATCCGCATGAATGAATGCTTTTTGTGCATTCTAGATGTGGAGGTGAAAAACATGGCTAACAACAAAAAGAAAAAGTCAAACAATTTAGACCGTGAGGAATTTGGTTACGGCTATGATATAAGTCCAGACGATTTAGATGTAATAGGGCAAAATAACTCAGCAAAAGATAAAAATGATAATGAAAACAAGGATATACCAACAAATAAAACAAATCCTTCGCGTCTCAACGAATAATTAAAAGTATTTATTTGATTCAAAGTATTATTCCAATTAGGCAATTTTTCTACAGGTATAAGAACTCGAAAGTAGTTAGGGTTCGCATTGCTTAACTTAGAGGAAAGAACTTATAGCAGGATTTAACTGCGGTAGCAAGATTGGCCAAGATAAAATAAGAATTTTTTTGATATTAGCTTATAGAATATCGATTCAAGGGGTATATATGCATAACGGCAGATATACCCTTTTTACACTTGTGGGCATTTATCTGCATGAATGAGTGCTTTTCGAGCATTCTAGATGTGGAGGTGAAGAAACATGGCAAACAATGAAAAGAAAAATTTATCTACCAAGAAAGAAGCTCGTGAGGAATCTGGTTTGAGTTTTGATTTGAACCCAGATGATTTTGAGGAAACAAAACATGATAATGCTGCCAAGGCGAAAAGTGATACGTATAATGTAGGTAAACAAACTGAGGCAGATACTTCTAAAAACAACGATTAAATAAAAAGTGCCCATTTGATACAATTTATTTATTGTACCGTTTGGGCACTTTTTTAAGCTTTTAATGTGAAGTAATCTTATTGAAGATAATCAGGATGATCATATTCTTTAGGCTTTTCAGTTAATTCATCAAAAATAGTGGGTTGTTGTGTTGCAGGATCAGTAGTTGTTTGTGAAGAAATATCTCGTTGGTAAGTTTCCATTATTTTTTTAAATTCTCCAACAGTTAAGGGTTTGGCTTCATCCATTAATTCGTAACCAAGCAAACCATTAGGTTCAATAGTAGCCGTTTTAATATCTTGATAACGCGATACACCTTGGTTGCGAAGTCGCATTTCCAACTGGTCTATTGTCAATCGAACTTTCTTGATGTTACGAATGTTTAATTTTCCATTTTCGATCACCACTTTGCTTTTTCCCGTAATAAGTTTTTCTATGGCATTAAACTTTAATTGAAGATATTCTAAAAAAAGAACTAATAATACAAGAATTCCTACAGCCATAATTGTATGAGTGACTCCTTGACCTGCAATCGGTTGGACAAGAATTGTTCCAGTAGAAATCATTAAGATGGTGGTGCTTAAGTTCATCTGTGAAATGGATTTTCTGCCTGAAATTCTTAATAAGATTACACCTGATAAAATGAGAAGCAACGTTTTCAAGATTAATGCCACATCATCCACTCTTTTCAATTGAATTTGTCTTTTTAAACTGTGCAATAATTGTATTGCTATACGAATTATGGTTTAGCAGTATTCCTTTGAAATGTTTTTATGTATAATGATGGTGGACTAAAAATATAGAAAGTAGTGATCATAATGGCAACAGCTTCACACACAGTAGAAGTAAATGTTCCACAAAAAGATGTCTGGGATTTTGTTAGTAAAATGGAAAATTGGGCAACTTTAGTGCCTGGCTATAGAGAACATGAAATGATGGATGAGCAACATTCAAATTGGACATTTGCAGGAAATGTTGGTGTATTGAAAAAAGAAGTAAAAGTGGAGATTACTATTACAAGCTGGGATGAGCCTAATAAAATTTCATTTACATTAACAGGTTTGACTGATAAGTTTACTGGTAACGGTTACTTTGAAGGAGAAGCAATTAGTGAAGAAAAAACGAAAATGACTGGTTATCTAGAGGTGAAAGCTGGAGGGTTTGCTGCACCTGTGTTAAACCCGATTTTCCAAGCTGTTCTGCCAAAGGCAACAAATATGTTGACGAATCGTGTAGCTAATCGGATCGGTTTAGTACACGTATAAGAGAAAACAGTATTTGAAGGTTTTACATACACGTATGTATTTTAAAAAAAGAATGGATTGCTTTTAGCAATCCATTCTTTTTTTTGCTTCTGGTGTTTTTTTCTTTAAAATGAACATGATCAAGGAAACAATGAACAACATGGGTATTGCGTAAATTTGACCAACAAATAATTTCCAGCCGACTGAATTGTATCCTTCAGGAGCTGGGAGGGTGGTACAAATTATACAAACAATCAGATAAGCTAGTACAGGGGGGACAAAGTAATTCATTTTCATATACAACTGCCTCCTAGCCTTTATCGTACTCTAAGTGATTTCTATTTCTACTATTTTATTCTAGCATATACATTTCGTTCCTGAAATAGATTTCAATAATATAAAGAAATTAATTATATAAAATTTACCAAAAGAAAACTATGCATTTTGACTTTTTTCACAGAAAATACTCTTTTAAGATGGAAAGTCTGTGAAGAAAGGTGTATTATTCATTATGTAGGTTAAAAGTGGGGAGAATACTCCATTTAAATATTCGAAGCATACTGATTTTCAAGGCGCTTAACATGATTGGCAAACACACTTTTTGAGTGAAAGTGTGTAATTTGGATGTGTTTTGGCATGCTTGGCCAAAAGCGTCTTATTGTTAGATGTCTAAGGATTGTCAAGTAATGCTTCTTTAGGTTACTTTGAAATATGTAGTTAATAATAGTTATTGCAAAGGAGAATTGGATATGTCAGAAACGACTAATCAATTACAAGCTGAACAAAAAGCTGTAAGCCAAGAAAAACTGGATGTATTGGATCAATTATTGAAACCTGAGGTACAAGAATCAATCACTGCTTTGGTTAATGAATTGCCAAAATTGACAGAAATGATGACTACTCTTACAAAAGTTTATGACTTAGCTCAATCTTTAACAACAGATGAAGTTTTGAAAAACGATATCGTTGGTGCTGTTAGTGAAATGGCCAACCCAGTAGTAAAATCTGCTAAAGGACTAGCAGCAACAGCAATCGAAGCGAAAGACCGTGCTGATGCTAGCACTGAAACAATTGGCCTTTTCGGTATGCTTCGCTTGATTAAAGAACCTCAAGTACAACAACTTTTCCGTTTTGCGAATGCTTTCATCCAAGTGAACGAAGAACATAAACATTTAAAATAGAATTATTAATTCTGAACATGGAGGATTTATTATGTCAAAAAAAATCATCATTTTAGGCGGAGGATACGGTGGCGTTTTAGCTGCATTAACATTCCGCAAATACGCAACAAAAGATGACGCGGAAGTAACGGTTGTCAACCAATTTCCTACTCATCAAATTATTACAGAACTTCACCGTTTAGCTGGCGGCACAATCAATGAAAAAGCAGTTTCTTTCCCACTTGAAAAATTATTCAAAGGTAAAGACATTGACCTTCACATTGCTAAAGTGACTGAAATTTCTCCAGACGGCAAATTCGTTAAATTAGATGATGGTTCATCTCTTTCTTTCGATATCCTTGTAGTTGCACTTGGCAGCCAAACAGGATTCTTCGGAATTCCAGGACTTGAAGAAAACAGTATGGTACTTAAATCTGTTAACGATGCAAACAATATCTTCAACCATATTGAATCAAAAATTAAAGCTTATGCAGAAACAAAAGATCCTGCAGATGCAACTATCGTAATCGGTGGAGGCGGCTTGACTGGTATTGAACTTGTTGGTGAAATTATCGACAATATGCCAAAAGTTGCTGAAAAATATGGTGTAGACTTTAAAGAGTTCAATGTAAAATTAGTTGAAGCAGGACCAAAAGTGCTTCCTGTATTACCAGATACTTTAATTGAACGAGCTACTGAATCTTTATCAAAACGCGGTGTTGAATTCTTAACAGGACTTCCTGTTACTTCTGTAGAAGGTAACCAAATTTCATTAAAAGATGGTCAAGTGATCGTTGCCAATACATTTGTATGGACAGGCGGAGTTGCAGCACTCCCAGTAGTAGCAGAGTCTGGCTTAGAAGTAGATCGTGGTAAAGCAACAATTAACGAGTTCTTACAATCTACTTCACATCCTGATGTATTCGTAGTAGGTGACTCTTCTGTTATGATTCCTGAGCCAGGTGCACGTCCACTGTATGCTCCAACAGCTCAAGTAGCATGGCAAATGGGTGAAACAGCGGGTTATAACTTGTTTGCTCTATTGAAAGGTCAACCAATGAAAACATTTGTAGCAGTGAACTCTGGTACACTTGCATCTTTAGGCCGTAAAGATGGCGTAGCAACAGTTGGTGCTAATAATACACAACTAAAAGGTTTGTCAGCTACGTTAATGAAAGAAGCAAGTAATATTCGCTACTTATCACATATTAAAGCATTATACGGATTAGCTTACTAAGCCGATGATAGCAAAACCGACTTCTTTAATGGAAGTCGGTTTTTTTAAAACAAAAGAGGGTGGCAGAATGAAACAACAAATTACCATTATTGATTATGCCTTTCACGGGCCGATAACCTGTTTTATTCATGTTCAAGGATATGACGAAACAAAAGAACAAAAATTTTCAGGAATGATACGTATGGTGGATGGTACACCATATGGAGATATAATTAGCAAAAACAAGAGTCCTTTATCAGCTGAATGCATTCAGTCTATAAAAGACTATGTTATTCAGAAATATAAAAATGGCTATTTTATATAAGTAAGCTTTAAAGGAGGTAAAGAAATTGAATACATACGGAAGTGCTGCTAAAGAAAAAATTATTAACTCAGCAAGAGAATTTGTATACGCAGAACTGGGTGGAGATAGTAGTGGCCATGATTGGTGGCATGTTCACAGAGTAACAGAATTGGCGATGATAATTGCTGAAAAAGAAAGTGCAAATATTTTTATATGTGAGCTTGCAGCCTTATTGCATGATGTCGCAGATGAAAAATTAAATAAAGATGAAGAAACTGGAATTAATAAAGTTAAACTATGGTTGAAAGATAATGGAGTGGATGATGTCACGGCAGCTGACATTCTAGAAATCATTACGACTATGTCATTTAAAGGTGGAACACAGAAAAACGAAATGAGGACTCTAGAGGGTAAAATTGTACAAGATGCAGATAGATTAGACGCAATGGGTGCCATAGGCATCTCTAGAGTTATGTGCTATTCGGGCTTTAAAGGGCGACCAATACATCACCCTGATATGAAACCTAGAGATAACTTAACACTGGAAGAATATCGATCAGGTAAAGATACAGCGATTATGCATTTTTATGAGAAATTATTAAAACTAAAAGACACAATGAATACTAATATGGGAAAGAACCTAGCAGAAGGAAGGCATCAATTCCTAGAAACTTATTTAGAACAATTTTATGCTGAATGGGATGCCAAAAGGTAAATATTATTCGTATTGTTGATAGCTAACATGGGACTACAGCGCATTGTAAATTTCTTACAGGTGTCTGTGGTTTTTGTTTTTTTAATGTTATTTTACGTCCATTCGTATTCAAGCTCTAATCTATGCTAGTTCATCGAGTTTACTATGGCTGCTAATTTGTAAATATATTTTTCGATAAGCTATATTAAATATCTCGGTTTTGTTAGGAATTTGATAGAATGTTGTATAAAAAGTTCAAAAATTTATTCAAGTTTAATAAATCAATAAATTTGGGTACTTTGGACTAATATATTTTGTGTAAAATAATGCTATTATATTAGTACTTAGATATGTCACTATAACTCTAGGTAGATCTTGAAGGGTGGGAATTCTATAAGTAGAAGTTAGTAACACAATTACTGGACTTTATTTGTACTTCTATTTGGAATAATAAAGGGGATGAGAGAATTATGTCTGTTCAAAAGAAAATAAGTGTAGGATTTATTGCTTTATTACTCTTTCTACTGATTCTGATGGGTGTAAATGCAAATAGAATGAACAAATTGGTTGGTTCTTTTAATGAACTTATCAATACAAATATACATACGATTAACCAAATCAATGCAATTAAATCAAATCTTGCCTTTGAAGGTTTATATGTGAGAAGTTATTTGTTAGACAGCAATGCATCTAATAAACAAAAATTATTGTCTTACCAAGAAGCAACAACCAAATCGATTAATGATTTAAAAAAGAATGCTAATACTAAAAAGCTTCGTGACTATTCAGAGATGATGAATGACTTAACAACAGATTACAACAAAGTTATTGATGGGATTGTTCAATCTAAAGAACAAAATATGGATGATAATGCAGCTTCACAATTAACGAGTGCAGAATCTGCAAGTCATGATTTAATGGGGATTGTAGCATCAGCCGATAAGTATGAACAAGACTCGCTGAAGGCTGCACAGGATCAGGTAGATTATATCGCGAAAAATGCGAAAATTTTAAACTTTGTAATAGCAATTCTCGGTATTTTAACAGCCCTGCTATTTATTAATAATGTAAGAAGAATTATTGTTAAGCCACTGTTGGATGTCGTTAAAGGTGCACAACAAATTGCAGCAGGTGATTTGTTGCAAGATGATATTCCTATAAAATCTAACGATGAAGTAGGAAAATTGGCTGCTTCTTTCAATGAAATGAAAAAGAACTTGCAAGGTATTATTCGACATATTGCAGCGGGATCTCACCAGCTCTCTTCTTCGATTGAAGAATTAGCTGCATCCACAGAAGAAATTTCACATGCTGCAGATAAAGTTTCTGATAATGTCGATGAAACATCCCGAGGAGCACAGGACTCGGTAGATGTAGCGCAGGAAGCAGCCAAAGCCATGCAAGAAACATCACTTGGTGTTCAACGAATCGCAGAGGCTTCACAGACACTCTTTGATCGAGCTAAAAATGCAACAGAACTAGCAAATCAGGGCGGTAAAATCTTAAATGTTGCGAAGAACCAAGTTCAGTTAATTTCAGATTCTACTAATCAGACAAATAACTTGATAATCGGTTTGAAAAAACAAGCTGAAGAGATTCAGCATATGACGAATTTAATAACAGATATTGCAGAACAAACTAATCTTTTAGCTTTAAATGCAGCTATTGAAGCGGCAAGAGCTGGTGATCATGGTAAAGGTTTTGCAGTAGTAGCGGATGAAGTTCGAAAATTAGCAGAAGAATCCAAGAACTCAGCAGTGCAAATTGTAAAACTAACTACCACAATCCAAATGGACACTGAGACAGTTGCAAAATCGGTAAATTCGAATCTTAAAAATGTAGACGAAGGTGTTCATATAATAACGGATGCTGCAAACTCTTTTGATGATATCGTAGAGTCAGTAGATGAAATGACGACACGCTTAGAAGATGTAACTACAACATCAGAGCAACTTTCAGCTGCTGCTGAAGAAGTTACCGCATCTGTAGAAGAGATAGCCACACGAGCAGAAATGTCTGCCACCTCAGCAAAAAACATTTCTGGTTCTGTGGAAGAGCAAAATGCAACACTGCAAGAAATTAATGGAGTTGTACAAGAACTTAATAAACAAGCGACAGGTCTCCAAGATCTGACCTATAAATTTAGAGTATGAGAAATAGTGGAATAACTAAAAACTGAAGAAAAAGAAAACCTCGTGAGATATTAACTTCTTCCGAGGTTTTCTTTTTTTACTATATACGATTTGTGAAAAACATGTATAAAAAGATTCCTGAATAAAACAAGTCTATGTTATTAGGAGATTCAAATCGTAGTTTATTATTTTCACGTTCAACAGCAAAATTTATTGTCTTTCTTTCTCAACCTTTGACTGTGAAAAAATATGCATTTTATAGCGTATACAATACACCTTGTAGAATTATTAGAGACTTTAACTCATCAGTGTAACAAGACATATTTCTCATAATAATCATTACAAAAATGCATGATAAAACATAAGATAATATACTGTACATTATAAATAAAAGGTGTTAGTCTTGATGTAATCTAATTGTGAACAAATATTGAGCGTTTTCCTCAAAATAAAGATTAAAATTGTGATTTTTATTTGACAAGAAATTAACTATTATATGCTCATTATATAAAAAGGAGTTTTAAAAAATGAAGTTATTAGCACCTCAACCATTTACATTAAAAGGGGACCACAGAGCTGTCTTGTTATTGCATGGTTTTACAGGAAGCACAAAAGACGTTAAAAAGTTAGGTCAATTTTTAAACAAGCAAGGCTATACTTGCCATGCGCCTATGTATCGTGGTCATGGGGTCAGCGCTGAAGAAATCTTGAAATATGGTGCGAAGTATTGGTGGGAAGATGTAACACGGGGATATCATCACTTGAAAGAACTTGGCTATCAGGAAATTGCAGTAGCAGGTATTTCTTTAGGAGGAGTCTTCACCTTAAAAGTTGGAGCAGAATTTCCTGTTAAAGGTGTGGTATCAATGTGTGCACCGATCAAACGTAAATCAAAAGAAGGTCTTTTCGAACGTTTATACAATTATGCGCAAGTATATAAAAAACTAGAGGGTAAAGACGAGAACCAAATTCAAATCGAATTAGACGCATTAAAAGCTATGCCAAGACAGGCTTTGGATGAGGTCCAAAAGATGATTCAGCATACTTCTGATGAAATAGAAGAAATCCATTCACCTACATTAGTACTACAAGGCAAATTGGATGACTCTTTATACCAAGAGAGTGCACCATATATATATGAAACTGTTGAAGCAGATGAAAAAGAAATCATCTGGTATCAAAATTCTGGCCATATTATAACTTTAGGTAAAGAACGTGAAAAAGTGTTTGAAGATACTCTACATTTCCTTGATGAATTAGATTGGTCTACTGAAGCACAAATTCTTCATGCCTAGTATTATAGCGGTGAAAATATTTATACAGAGAAAGAACATCACTTTTATAACGTGATGTTCTTTTTTTGTATAAAGAGTCATCAAAAAGCCCTATTATTTCAGAACATTCGTTTGCAACATATATGGTATGATAAAGAAAATATTTATCGAATGGAGTGAGACTGTTGAAAATTTTCCATACGGCTGATTGGCATCTAGGGAAATATGTACAAGGGGTCTCCATGATTGAAGACCAAGCATATATACTACAACAATTTATTGCAGAAATTGATAAGGAAAAACCCGACGTTATTATCATAGCAGGAGATTTATATGATCGTGCTGTTCCACCAACTGAGGCAGTCCAACTGTTAGATAACATATTCTTTGAAATAGTGATCAAACGTGAGATACCAGTTCTTGCAATAGCAGGTAATCATGATAGTCCTAATCGTATCCACTTTGGTGCGCGTTTTATGGCTTCACGTGGGCTTCATTTAATTGGGAATCTGACGTTAGATCAAACACCGGTTATTTTAAAAGATGATACGGGAGAAGTTCATTTTCACCTTGTACCATATACAGATCCAACGCAAGTTCGATATCTTTTCCAAGATCCAGCTATAAGAACACAGCAACAAGCGATGGAAAAGATTATTGAATCAATTGTCCCTAATATGGATCCTAAAGCCCGACATATTTTTATTGGACATGCTTTCGTTACAAAGAATGGGGCAGAAGAACAAAATCCTTCTGACGCTGAAAGACCTTTATCTATAGGGGGATCTGAATGCATTGATGCCAAGCTTTTTGAGCCTTTTCATTACACTGCTCTTGGGCATTTGCACCAAGCACACTTTGTCGATTCAGAAAAAATTAGATATTCGGGTTCGCCGTTGAAGTATTCTATTTCTGAAGAAAATCATAAAAAGAGTTATTTGATTGTTGAAATAGATGGTGCTGGGCAAATTACAACAACCAAGAAACCATTAATGCCAAAACGTGATATGAGAACAATCGAAAATACAATGGAACAAATATTAGTGTCACAGACTTGCGAAGATTATTTGTTTATCAAGTTGTTAGATGAAAGTCCCATAATATCTCCAATGGAAAAGATTAGATCCGTCTATCCAAATGCGATGCATGTTGAACGCATATCATTGTTGGATTATAGAAATAAACCATTAGAAGAAAATATATCAAAGAGAAAAATGGATGATGTGACTTTGTTCGAGTCTTTTTATTATGAAATTACGGGACAAGAACCAGATTCGGATACACTTGACCTGTTCAAAGAAGTATTACAAGAAGAATTACTTCACAAGCAAGAAATTGAGGTGGAATCCAAATGAAGCCATTACAGCTGAAATTAACCGCATTTGGTCCATACAAACAAACGGAAATCATTGATTTTAGGGAGCTTGGGGAACATAGACTCTTCGTTATTGCAGGAATGACTGGGGCTGGGAAGACAACAATTTTTGATGGAATCTGTTTTGCCTTATATGGTTCTGCTAGTGGGGAGGACAGAGCAGAAATAAGGGAAATACGTAGCCATTTTGCAGCAGAAGATATTCATACATCGGCTGAACTTTTATTTACAATTAAGGGCAGTACTTACCGTATTTTTCGTCAATTAGCTCACAAGAAAAAAGGAAATAAAAATGCTACGGGCGATAAATTGGAATTTGTTAAAGTGGAATCTGATGGCGAAAAGCCAGTAGTTGAATCACAAAAACTCACAGAAATAAATCGTAAAATGGAAGAACTGATAGGTTTATCGAAGGATCAATTTAAACAAATAGTTATGTTGCCACAAGGAGAATTCCGTAAGTTGCTAACGTCAGAAACGGAGAATAAAGAAGCTATTCTGCGGAAAATTTTTAAAACGGAATCCTATCGCCATTTAGCGGATAGTTTAAAAATCAAAAGAGACTTAGCAATGAATTCTTTAGAAAAAGCGCACGCTAAGAGAGACTTATATATTAAACAAATTCAATCCGTAATACCTGAACGTAATTCACATCTCTACGAAGTGTTAAGCGCAGAACATATTAATATTTATCAGTTGCTATTTGCGTTAGCTGAAGAGGTACAATATTACCAAGAGCAGCAGGCTGAAAAAGAAGCTCTAACCCAAGAGCTTAACTTGAAAATCAACTTACATCATACCCTTCTTGTTGAAACAAAAGAGTTTAACAAACGTCTAATATCCTATCAGGAAAAAGAAGCAGAGCTGAAACGGTTAGAAGAACAAAAAGAGCATTTTGAACAAATAAAGCAAAGAATTGAAAATGCTAAAAAAGCCAGCCATATTATTCCGATAGAAGAAAGATACTATGAAAAATTACAAGATAAGAAGCAGAAAGAACAAGAATTAGCCAAGTTGGAAGAAGAATATCGACTTACAGCAATGGAGCATCAAAAGCAAGAAGTGGAATTCAACGAAGCAAAACAGAATATACCAATGATAGAGCAGCTTACTATTGAGCTTTCAACATTGCAAAAGCTAGAGGTGAAGCTCAATGAACTTGAGAAGGTTTCTGAAAAATTATCGAAAAGGCAACTAGATGTTGAAAACTTTGCTAATCGATTGAAGTTGATTACAGCTGACTTAGAGACGGTTGATAATCAACGAAATCAGCATGCAACACAAATTACTGCCCTTCTTAAACCATTAGAAACCTATGATGAAAAGGTCGTCACTCTAACAGAATTAAAAGAAAAACAATCAACTTGGCAAAAGTGGCAGAGACAAATGTTATCTTTAGAACAGTTGCTCATAGATGAAAAAACCAAAAAGCAAATGTATGAATCAAAACTTGAAAACTATGAGCGTGAAGAGAAGAAATGGATCAATAACCAAGCAAGTGTCCTTGCCACGAAGCTTGTGGATGGTGAACCATGTCCTGTTTGCGGAAGCTTGGAACATCGATCGCTAGAAGGCAATCATGATATTTCGCTAACAGAGCAGCAATTGTCTGCGTTGAAATACGAGGCGGATACAGCTTCTACAGCTTACTTTGAATACCAAGCCAGTGTAAATGCCGGTAGACAACAAAGTCTTCAGTGGGAAGAAGAGCTACGTAGATTGGGTATGGCGCCGACAGATGGTGAAAAAATCTCCCAAGAGTTTCAACTATTAGAGCAAGAAGTTAACGATTTAAAGAGACAAAAGAAGAAGTTAGAAGTACTTCGACAAGAGAAGCAGCTACTTGATGATAAGAGGGAAATGTTACAACAAAAATACGCCACCCTTGAACAAGAGAAAAATGCTAATCTTGAGGGCTTTTATCAAGTACGAGGAGAATTCGAAAGCTTACAAAAGGAGATACCAGTTGGCCTTTCCTCTATACAAGCATTGACCGATAAAATTAAAGAGCTATCTCTTAAAAAAGATGAGTTAGTTAGGCATTATGAAGTAATAGAAAAGAAAATAGAACAGTCGAAGAATAAGGTCGTCTCTCTTAGAGCAACAATTGATAGTGCTGAGAAAAATTATATCTTGGCTAAACAAGCCTTAGAAGAGGCACAAAGTCAGTTTAAAGAAGCGGTCTATTCTGCGGGTTTTGATCAAGGAAGTGCTTATCAAGCAGCAAGGATAAAACTTTCAGACATTGAAACAATGGAATCTTCCTATGAAGCATATAAATTGCATTTATACGCATTGAAGGAGCAAATTAAAGCAGGCTTGGAAGAATATGCAGGCCAACAAACAAAAGATGAAACTAATTTAGAGCGTCAGCTTGCAGCTATTCAATTGGAAGCAAAGAATTTAAATGAACAAATCCACGCTATTAAAAAGTATCAAGCAGATGGGCACCGGTTGGTAAAAGTAATAGAAGAAAGCGGTAAAGAGATACAACAGCTAGAAGAAAAAACCGCGAAAATTATAGATTTGTATAATGTCTTACGTGGTCAGAATTCACTGAAGATTTCTTTTGAACGCTTTTTGCAAATTGAATATTTAGAGCAAATCATCCATGCAGCCAATACGAGATTGCATCCAATGTCAGGGGGACAATATCGACTTGTTAGAAGTGACCGACAAGAAGCAAGGGGAAAACAGAGTGGTTTAGGCTTAGATGTCTATGATGCGTATACTGGACAAAAACGAGATGTAAAAACTCTATCAGGTGGCGAAAAGTTCAACGCATCCTTATCATTAGCTCTTGGTATGTCCGACGTTATTCAATCATTCCAAGGTAATATTCAAATTGACACGATGTTTATTGATGAAGGATTTGGTACTTTAGATGAAGAAGCATTAAACAAAGCAATTCGAACACTGATTGATCTGCAGAATAATGGTAGGATTGTTGGTATTATTTCACATGTGGCCGAATTAAAAGACGCAATGCCCGCTCTATTAGAAGTGAAGAAAAGCAAGGAAGGGCATAGTCATACAAAATTCGTTTTAAAATAGCAAACTTATAAGAAAAAAAATAGCCTAATCTCGATGTTAGGTATATAATGGGGCGATGGGACGTAAAGTCTACAAAGAGCAAGTTTGTATATTAATGTTGAGGTGTGAAAAAATGATAAAGAAATATTGTATAAATCTAGTATGTTCTGGTATTCTAGGACTCACTTTTTTGATGGGACAAGGTTCTTATGCCCATGCACAAACGGCTTCTTCTAGCAATTCAATGAGTGTAGAAAGTAATTCAGCAACTGTTGCTAGCTCACATGATGGTAATAAAGCAGAATTTGTACAAAATACACTACCCCAAACAGGTGTAGAAGCAAACCATTCAGGTTTATATTTTTCAATTGCAGGTTTCTTTTTATTATTGGCTTTGATTACAAGCCGTTCTAAAACAGCAAATCGTAGCAATGAAAAAACTAAAAATAAATAAAATAGTCTAATTAAGACAAAAAGCTGTCGATGCATATATACATCAACAGCTTTTTTAATACAGATTTGCATTTTATTTATCCAATAAAGCTGATAGTTCGCGCGATTTAGCTTCAGCATTTTGTACACAGGCCATAATAATTTCTTTGAAATCATGCTCTTCTAATGCTTTAATGCCTGCTTCTGTTGTTCCGCCGGGACTTGTCACTTTCCTTCTTAATTCGCTAGGCTCTTCATTGGTTTGTTTTAACATTTCTGCAGCACCGGCAATCGTTTGAACAGCTAAATTGCGTACTGTTTTTTGGCTTAAACCAAATTTCATACCAGCCTGTTCGAAAGCCTCCACCAAATAGTATAGATAGGCAGGACCACTGCCCGATAATGCCGTGACTGCATGCAATTCATCTTCCTCGACTTCAATAACTAATCCAATGGCTTCAAGCATGCCTATAAATACGTCTTTTTGTGAATCAGTGACTAGGCGATTAAACGCTATACCACTTGCAGACATTCCAATTGAAGCAGATGTGTTTGGCATAACACGCACAATAGGCCGTTTGCCAAGTTTCTCTTCAATGGACTGCATAGAGACACCAGCTGCCACTGATAACACAGTGGTATTTACACCTAGATAAGGAAATAAATTCTCCATGGCTCCTTGGATATCTTTTGGTTTCATAGCGAGGATTAAAAGATCTGCTTTCGCTAAAATGGCGCGATCTTCACAAACGATTTGGACTCCATATTTATGAGCAATTTTTTGTAGCTTTTCTTTATCCGATTTATTCATAACGTACATGTTTCTCGGCGGTACGACACCTTCTTTCA
The DNA here is from genome assembly GCF_008638315.1 of Rummeliibacillus sp. TYF-LIM-RU47. NCBI lineage: Bacteria > Bacillati > Bacillota > Bacilli > Caryophanales > Caryophanaceae > Rummeliibacillus > Rummeliibacillus sp. TYF-LIM-RU47. The sequence goes on from NZ_VVIR01000001.1 coordinate 1,425,242, forward strand.
CAAAGCCCTGAATGATTGCTTCTGCCATTGCTCCAACGCCTGCAAATACAATTGTCTCCATAAAATCGCCTCCTACATGTAATTTTTCTATAAGCGCGGAAATTATACTTGCAAATAAAAAAGCATTTTCATCCCCACTAATAAGGACGAAAATGCAGAATCCGCGGTACCACCTTGTTTCGCTGCGAGTGCAGCACAACTATTGCCCTTTATCGCAGAGTTACGGCTATGTTTGCATAGCAGCTCGGAAGCAGGTTCCAAAGAAATTTGAATATGCAGCTTTCAGCACATGGCCGCATTCTCTTGAAACAAATTTTCTGTGTACTATTCTTCGTCTTTGCTTTTAGATATGTAAATGAGATTATAGGCAAAATTGTTAAATCTGTCAAATCAAAAGAATGACGATTGCTCTAAAAAGAGATACAATAAAGTGAATAGTAATTCATTTAAGCAAAAGGGGTTTTCGTATGATACAAAAAATAACGACACCTGTTCCATACCCAGAAGGAACAGTTAACTCATATTTACTAAAAGATGATGCGCTTTCCATTATTGATGTGGGAACCAAAACAAGTATTGCTTTAGAAGCAATGGAAGCGGGAATAAAAAATGCCGGTTATCAAATGACTGATATTGAACAAGTAATTCTAACGCATCACCATCCTGACCATATTGGTTTAATAGATGCATTTCCGAACGCCAAAGTATTTGGACATGTTTATATAGATGCATGGCTTCGACGTGATCCTGTTTTTTTAAATTCTCATAATGACTTTTATCTTGAGCGAATGAAAGAAGAAGGGGTACCAGAAAAATACTTTGGATGGGTAAAAAAAATGACACGTTCAATAGAAATGCTTGGGGAGCGTACCTTGACCGATCTTATACACGAGGGAGATGAAATACCAGGTCATCCCGGACTCGTTGCAATAGAAACACTAGGTCATGCACAAAGCCATTTTGCTTTTTGGAACGAAAAGAAAAGAAGTATTTTTGGTGGTGACCTGCTCCTCGATCGTATCGCTTCTAATCCGTTAATAGAACCACCGTTAAATCCAAAGTCTAAAAGAGCTAAATCATTGTTACAATATAACAATTCATTGAAAAAACTATTAACATTACCAATAGAGGTCCTATACAGTGGACATGGTGGCGATATTCATAATGTTTCAGAACTAGTGAATGCAAGGCTTGAAAAGCAGCATCTTCGAGCAATGAAAGTATTAAGTTTACTAGAAGGAAAGCCTCAAAATACATTTGAGCTGACTAAAATAATCTTCCCTACACATTATGAATCACAACTGGGTCTGACACTTTCCCAAACAATCGGCCAAATCGATTATTTGCTAGATTGTGAGTTAATTAGAGAAGAAACGGATTCCAATGGAGTATTTTGGTATGAAAAAAAGTAAAACCATTTTGGTTACTGGTGCAACGTCTGGAGTAGGACGTCTCATTGCATTAAAGCTTGCTGAACGTGGTGATAATATAATTGCAACAGGCCGAAATTTGTCGGCTTTAGAAGAGGTCCGTACAAAAAATATTACCGTAATACAAAGTGATTTATCAAATGTAGAAGGTGTGATGGGGTTAGTAAATCAGTTGCCAGAGCTAGATGTTGCAATCTTTTCAGCTGGGATTGGTACGTTTGAGTATGCCACAGAAACAGAGAATCAGGATATTATGGACATGATTTCAGTAAACGTACAGGCACCCATTTTATTAACGAAGTATTTAGCAGCAAAAATGAAGGAAGAAAAAGGAGGCGGGCAGCTGATTTATATAGGCTCGCAAGCAGGAAAAGTAGCAACTCCAAAGTCTGCTATCTATGCAGCAACAAAACATGCACTCATTGGTTATACTAATGCATTGCGTATGGAGCTGAAACCCTATTGCATTGCTGTAACCTGCATACATCCAGGTCCTATTGATACACCGTTTCTAGATAAAGCGGACCGTACAGCCTCCTATAGGAGTGCTATGAAAAACATATTACTCGAACCTGAGAAAGTGGCGGATGCTACAATCCGTACAATAGGAACAAGAATAAGGGAAGTCAATTTGCCGAGTGTTATGGGCATTACGAGCAAATTTTATGCTATAGCACCGGCGTTGATTGAGAAGCTGGGGAAGAGTTTTTTTTATAAAAAGTAAGAGTTTTATTCTTACAGCGGTGATACGTACTATGCGTATTACCGCTATTTTTGTGTTTTAAAAATGAAGATTTCCTATGTTGATAGTACTGAATGAAATTTGAGTAAAGAAGACTGATTCAAGTGAAAAAACAAATAATTTATAAAAATGTATGAACATTCACTTGAATTAATAAATATTACATGTTACCATGAATGCATAAATATAAATTAAATGTGTATAAAAATACATAAAGGAGGAATGGGCAATGTCAAAAAAAGTAGTATTAGCTTATTCAGGAGGCTTGGATACATCTGTAGCAATCCAATGGTTGAAGGACAAAGGATATGAAGTAGTTGCTTGTTGTTTAGATGTAGGGGAAGGTAAGGACTTGGATTTTGTAAAGAATAAAGCACTCGAGGTCGGTGCTTCAGAGTCGTATATGGTAGATGCGAAAGATGAATTTGCAGAGGAATATGCGCTGCTCTCATTACAAGGTCATACATGGTATGAACAGAAATATCCGCTTGTATCAGCGTTATCAAGACCGCTTATTTCAAAAAAACTCGTTGAAATTGCACAAAAAACAGGCGCATCTGCAGTGGCACATGGTTGTACAGGAAAAGGGAACGACCAAGTTCGTTTTGAAGTATCTATACAATCTTTAAACCCAGATTTAGAAGTATTAGCGCCTGTGAGAGAATGGGCATGGAGTAGAGAGGAAGAGATTGATTACGCAAAATCTAAAAACATTCCTATTCCTATCAATTTAGATAGCCCTTTTTCAATTGATCAAAATCTCTGGGGACGTGCCAATGAATGTGGTATTTTAGAAGATCCATGGGCAGCACCGCCAGAAGATGCATATGAGTTGACTGTATCCCTAGAAGATGCGCCTGATACAGCAGATACATTAGAAATTGAATTTGTAAAAGGAGTACCTGTTGCAATCGATGGAGTAGAGTATAAGTTGGCAGATCTGATTTTAAAACTAAATGAACTAGCAGGCAAACATGGAGTTGGACGCATTGACCATGTGGAAAATCGTTTAGTTGGGATTAAATCACGTGAGGTATATGAAGTGCCTGGTGCTCACACTCTTCTTCTTGCTCATAAAGAATTGGAAGATTTAACGCTGGTAAAAGAATTGGCTCATTTCAAACCAGTAGTCGAGAAGAAGTTAACTGAATTAATTTATGAAGGTCTTTGGTTTTCACCATTACGTATTGCCATCGAAGCATTTATTAAAGAAACGCAAAAGTTTGTTAACGGTACTGTACGCGTTAAATTGTTTAAAGGCCATGCAATTGTCGAAGGTCGTAAATCACCCAATTCTCTATATGATGAAAAGCTAGCTACTTATACAAAAGATGATGCATTTAATCATAATTCAGCGATTGGATTTATTGAGTTATTTGGCCTTCCTACAAAAGTTAATGCGATGATCAACAACAAAGAAGCAAAGAAGGTGCAAGTATGAGTAGCAAACTATGGGGAGGGCGCTTTCAAAAATCAGCCGAAAAGTGGGTAGATGAATTCGGCGCTTCCATTAGTTTCGATCAAGAATTAGTCTTGGAAGATTTGGAAGGAAGTATTGCCCATGTAACTATGCTCGGGACAACGGGAATTCTTAATCAAGAAGAAGTTGTCGCTATCAAAAAAGGACTTCATACACTACAGAAGAAGGCAGAAGAAGAAGGGCTCCACTATTCCATTGAGCAAGAAGATATTCATCTAAATCTAGAAAAAATGCTAATCGATATTGTAGGCCCTGTAGGTGGAAAACTTCATACGGGACGAAGTAGAAATGACCAAGTTGCAACGGATATGCACCTGTTTTTAAAAAGACACGTAAAGAAAACAATTGCTCTTATCAAATCTTTGCAAAATACAATTATTGAAAAGTCAAAAGAACATATTGAAACGATAGCTCCTGGTTATACTCATTTGCAACGTGCTCAGCCTATCTCTTTTGCACATCATTTAATGGCCTATTTTTGGATGCTTGAAAGAGATAAATCACGGTTTAGTGAGTCAATCAGCAGAATTGATCTATCACCTCTAGGAGCGGGAGCTTTAGCTGGAACTACATTTCCAATTGATAGAGAGTTGACTGCGAATCTATTGGGATTCTCAGATATTTACCAAAATAGCATAGATGCTGTAAGCGACCGTGATTTTATAATTGAATTCTTAAGCAATAGCTCAATGCTGATGACACATTTATCTAGATTGGCGGAAGAAATTATTCTTTGGTCGAGCGAGGAATTCCGATTTATTGAATTAGATGACTCTTTTTCAACTGGCTCGAGTATTATGCCACAGAAAAAGAATCCAGACATGGCCGAGTTAATAAGGGGAAAAACAGGCCGTGTATATGGCAATTTGATCGGTTTGCTAACGGTAATGAAAGGCTTGCCACTTGCTTATAATAAAGATTTGCAAGAAGACAAAGAAGGCATGTTTGATACACTTCATACAATTACCGGCTCACTGCGTATATTTGAGGGAATGATTCGTACTATGAACATAAATAAAGATAGTTTAAATAAAGCAGTTCATAAAGATTTTTCAAATGCTACTGAATTAGCAGATTACTTAGTGACAAAAGGTTTGCCATTTAGGGAAGCACACGAAATTACGGGTAAGTTAGTATACTACTGTATTGAAAGTAGCAATTTTTTACTGGATCTATCATTAGAAGAGATGCAACAAGCGAGCCCTCTTATTGAAAGCGATGTATTCAAAGTATTAGCTCCTGAAACAGCAGTTAGGCGCCGTAACTCTCAGGGTGGAACAGGCTTTGAAGAAGTTCGGAAGCAAATTGAAAAAGCACAAGATATCTTAAGTTCACTAGTAAGTATGTAATGAAATTCATGACCAGTTTCCAATGGGAGGCTGGTTTTTCTTCGATTTCAAGATATTGCACCAAAAAGACTTCCCTTTTCTTGTCATTCCGCCTTATAATAATAGCAATAGATTGCCTCAGTATAGAAATATTCTGTTGAAAGTATCCTAATGAGGGCCAAAAGTATTGTGTTAAATCGAGAAAAGCCTACTCTATGGCAATCGCTTTAACAACTATAACTTAAATCAATAGGTGTATCATCACAAAGTTCAAAAATATGTCACAACCTAAATTTATGTTATTTCGTACAAAGTTTGTTACGATAGAAACAATAATCAAAAGGAGCGACGTACATAAATGAATACTGACGTTAATGTTTTTCTGGCGTTCGGAGCCGGATTTTTAAGCTTTATTTCGCCGTGCACGCTGCCTCTTTATCCAGCGTTTTTATCTTACATAACCGGTGTATCCTTTGATCAACTAAAGAATCAAAAAGGAATGATGCAAAGAAGAGCCATTTTGCATACCGTATTTTTCTTAATTGGATTTTCAATGATTTTCATTGCATTAGGCTTTGGAGCTTCATTTGTGAAAGGCATATTTGTAAGATATGATGAATTAATACGCCAAGTAGGCGGAATTCTTATTGTTGTTTTTGGTTTAGTGATTACTGGAATTTTTACGCCGAAATTTTTAATGAAAGACCGTAAATTTGAGTTAAAAAGTAGACCATCAGGATACATTGGGTCTATACTAATTGGGTTAGTATTTGCGGCAGGCTGGACTCCATGTACTGGTCCAATTCTGGGGTCTATTATGCTATTGGGTTCTACTCATCCAGATTCAGCAATCTGGTATATGTTGGCTTATGTTTTAGGCTTTTCTATTCCATTTTTTGTTCTTTCGTTCTTTGTTTCTCGTATGAATTGGATTAGAAAAAATAGCCAAAAAATCGTTAAAGTCGGTGGCTATATTATGATAGTAGTCGGCATAGTTCTATTTTTTGATGGTATGACTTATTTTAACCGGTTAATATCGCCACTATTTGGTGGTTTCCAAGGATTCTAGTTTAGGAATGGTGATGGGGTGAAAAGGTGTCAACAGTCTTAGTAGTAGATGACGCAGCATTTATGCGTCAAGCGATATCAGGCATGCTAGTAGAAGCCGGATTTCAAGTTATTGGTGAAGCAGTAAATGGCAAAGAAGCAATTGAGCAATATCTTAAGTTGAACCCTGATATTGTCACAATGGATGTGACAATGCCTATTATGTCTGGTTTGGAAGCAACGAAAGAAATTATTAAAGAAGATCCTAATGCTAAAATTTGCATGGTAAGTGCATTAGGCCAACAAAAAATGATCCTTCAAGCGCTGAAATATGGAGCAAAGGATTTTGTTATTAAACCTTTTGAGAGGGAACGTTTAGCCGCAACTATACGTCAAATGACCGAATAATTATTAAAAGATAGGTGACCTTTATGCTACAATCCATACCTTCTCAATATATGTTGGTAGGCTCAACAGTGGCTGTCGTATTCATGGGCATCATGATGATGTTTATCCGTGCGAGATCTGCTAAAAAGCCTGCAAGTGCAAGGAAGATAATTATACCGCCAATTGCAATGTCTACAGGTGCTTTAATGTTTTGTTTTGATTATTTCCGAGTGCCGTGGCCGCAAGTATTTGAGGTAGTTATTGTTGGAGTTATTTTTTCAACCGTTCTAATAGCTACTTCTAAATTCCATATCGTCGATGGGGAAGTATATCTTAAACCATCAAAAGCTTTCTTCTTTATTTTAATAGGGTTGTTGATAATAAGAACTGTTGTTAAAGTTTATTTAAGCAATACTATCCATTTAGGAGAGCTTGGAGGAATTTTCTTCTTGCTTGCTTACTCTATGATTGCACCTTGGCGTATAGCTATGTTGATCCAATACAAAAAGTTGGAAAAACAATTACACTTACAGCAACAGCTGTAAATAACAAAAGGTTCTTTTCCTTAAAGGAAAAGAACCTTTTGTTATTCTAAAATATCTTCGTAAGGGGATATATCAATTTGCATTTGATTGAGTTTTTTGCGCAAAAACTTATGATCCCTTTTCGGCGAGGCCTGTATGTATCCTCTAATGATGAGGTCCATGTTAATTTTTTTTGCTCTTTCTTCAAGAGCAAGCTCACCAATTTTTCCAGCTATCTTTTGTTTTGCTACATCTCGGAATAAATCTGGAACTGGGCTTACTAGCTCATTTAGCAACGCTTTTTCTTCTGGCTGCCACATATGCAAAGTTTTTTGTACATAGTAATCTTGCCAATCAAGTGTGGATTTGCCATCATCTTTTGGCATAGATTTTAAAAACTTGCGGAACATGAAAAAACCACCAATAGCAAATAGACCAACGAGTACAACTACCCAAAATAATATAAAGACTAAAAACCAGCCGTTTAACACACTATTCACCTCATCACCATTATAAAAGGAAAGTAATAAATTTGCATCTATTAGTCTCCTTTTCACTAGAAATGTCTATATAGGAAATGAGTAGGGGGAGTAATTGAATATCTTTGATAATTGAACTACATGAAAGTTAAGTTGCTCAATGATAAAGATTGGATTTTTTGAATTTCTAAAGTATTAAAGAAGCTATTTGTGATAAAGGGGTAGGCGCTTTAATAAGGGAGGAGGAAATGCGTTGGCTGAATGGGTCTCACTCATACAAGAAATAGGTTTTCCTATTTTTGTGTCATTCTATCTCATGCATCGAGTGGAAACCAAGTTACAAGCAATTCACGAGGCACTCTTAGATTTGAAGTAGAAGATTCACAAAGTTGACCAAAGAATTTTTTTGTGCGAGTCATATTCTATGATACAATTTAGTTAGGAATATCGTACATGAGGTGAAAGTTATATGAAAAAAATACTATTCTTACCATGTTTATTGATCGTCTCGGCGATTTTATTATCTGCATGCGGCGGTGGCAATTTTAAGGCTGAGACGGATTGGAAAGTACAAAATTTTAACTATACCAACCAAAATGGTGAGAAAGTTTCACTAGACAGCTTAAAGGGAAAACCTTGGCTTGCCATGTTTATCTTTACGAGCTGTACAACAGTGTGTCCACCGATGACCATGAATATGACAGCGATTCAAAAGGATTTTAAAGAAAAGGGATTAAAGGATTACCATATTGTCGGCTTTAGTGTGGACCCTAAAACAGATACACCTGAAAAGCTTAAAAAATATTTAAAACAATATCCTGTTCCAGACACTTCTAAATGGGACCTACTTACAGGGTACTCACAAGATGATATTGCTAATCTTGGACTTAAATCCTTTAAAACATTTGTCAAAGATGATCCTAACTCTAATCAAGTAATTCACGGGTCAAGTTTTTTCCTAGTAAACCAAGAAGGCGTCGTTGTTAAGAGTTATAGTGGTTATAAAGAAGTACCATATGATACGATTGCTGTAGATATGGAAACAATTATTGAAGATGGAAAATAAGTAAATTGAAATTATCTTAATAAATATTTTTAAAGCAGATAATACCCAATCTTCGCGTACACGTGGCGCGTTGGTTGGGTTTTCTTTATTTCATCACATGTTTGGCTTTTGGTATGATACTTATTTGAAAGTTATATGTATTCAGATAGCAATTGACAGTTATATCATAAAGTGATACATTGATTGTAATTAAATGTATCACTTTATGATATAGCAAAAGATGATATAGGGGGTGCTTGATTGAAAACAACTGAACAATTAACCGATTCGATGTTCTATATAATGGCTGCTTTAGCTAAGCCGAGACATGGTTATGCAATTATGAGTTTAATTGAAGAAAGGACATTTGGGGCGATAACTATAGGTCCTGCATCCATGTATACAATTATCAAGAAGTTGCTTAAGGAAGACTGGATCTATTTGTATGATGGTACAAATCCCAGAAGGAAGACATATCTACTTACTCAAAAAGGTAGAGATGTATTAGTGAAAAATTTAGAAATAAGAAAACTGATGATTCATTTAGCAGAAATGGGTTTAAAGGAGGCTGAGGAATGATTCAAAAATATGTTATTTCAGGCGGATTGGCTTTTTCAGAAGATAAGGATTTGGAGAAACTAAGAAAATACTCTTTGAAAGGTTGGCATGTAAATGGTTTTAAGTTTATGGGGTATACGCTTGAAAAAGGGAAGAGTAAAGATTATATCTATACAATCGATTACCGTACTTTAAAAAAAGAGGAGACCGAAGAGTATTTTGAGTTGTTTTCATCTTCTGGTTGGACACATATATCTTCACAAGCAAATATACACTTATTTCGTGGTCTACCAGGTACCTCTCCTATATTTAGTGATAGAGAAACAGAAGCAGAAAAGCATGAACACTTGGGATATTCTATTAAATGGTTTGTCATATTTTTGGCTTTAGGAACAATTCTGTTATGGGTAGGTACATCAATAACCAAGGGACATTTACAAACGATGTTTGAAATATTGGCAATGGTTTGCACTGTAGTGGCAATCCCCGCTACTTGGACTGGATTTGCCATTAACAATAATAAATGGAAGGCGGAAGGTAAAAAGGGACTGGTCAAATTAACGAGTTGTCTTCCTATAGTTCTTGTTGCTTTCAGTATTTTTCTTCTTTTCAGAATAGTAGAAGATTCTAATAATATATTTCGTCTTATAGCATATTTATTTATTGGTGCTATACTAATCCCAATCGTTGTCCAAATTTTCATTCCAATATATAGCGAATTATCTAAAGTGTTCAACTTTAAGAGATAAAAATTTAATTGTCATAGGTGAAAATTAATTAAACCAAATTAAAAAGGCGAATCATATAAGCCAGATTGTATATATGTTCGCCTTTCCTGTTCCATTCAAGTATTATTTTTGGTTTTCTTTTAGCAAATCTCTTATGTCTTTCAAAACATCTTCTGTAGTCTCCACTGGTACATCAGCTGCTTTTTCTTCTTTTTTATGAAATTCAAGTTTCGAGGCTATCTTTGTTACTAAAAAGATGGAAAAAGCGATAATAAAGAAATCTACAACATTTTGAATAAAAACACCATACATGATTTTATGGTAATGTAACTCTTTAAATTCTACTTTTCCAAGGAAAAGTGCAAAAATAGGCATAATAATATCATTCACTAAAGAAGAAACAATCTTACTAAAAGCTCCACCAATTATTACCCCTATAGCTAATTGCATGACATTACCCTTTAAAGCAAACTTCTTAAAATCTTCCCACAAACTAATTTCCTCTTTCTATTTAAAGTCACAACCATCATATCAAATCTAGTAATTCACCTCTAGGTAAAACACTTATTTCATGATAATATTAATATTTGACGATTATTTATTAGAATAGAGGTTTTGTATATATGAATAAAGTTTTTGCCGCTGTCTTATTAGCAACGGCGCTGGCAGCGATTGAAGGGACAATCGTATCGACTGCCATTCCAAGTATTACCTCAGACCTCTCGGGGGCTGAACTAATTAGTTGGATTTATTCTGCTTATTTACTAACATCCGCGATTGCCGCTATTATTTTTGGTAAATTAGCAGATTTATTTGGCAGAAAAAGAATGATTATGATAGGTATTAGTATTTTCTTATTAGGTTCCTTATTGTGTGGTATCGCAACTTCAATGGAAATGCTCATCATCTTCCGTGCTATTCAAGGGATTGGAGCAGGATCCATTTTACCGATTACCTTAACTATTGTTGGCGAACTCTTCGAAACAGAAAAAAAACGCGCAAAAGGCCAAGGGTATATCAGTATGGTATGGGGAGTTGCCGGAGTTGTAGGTCCATTGATTGGGGGCTTCATAGTCGATCAATTAACATGGCACTTTATCTTTTTGCTAAATATTCCATTCGGACTCGGTGCTATATTTTTAATTGCTAAATATTACGAAGAAGAACGTGTAATTGTTAAACGTTCAATCGACTATGCAGGAGCCTTTCTTTTCTCTGTCGGAATGGTTTCCTTGCTATATGCTTTGATTACAGGGAGTAATACACAAGAATGGCTTACAGTTAAACAAATTATTATGTACATTCTAGCTTTATTATTCCTAGGTTTATTTATTGCTGTTGAGAGACGGGCAAGTGAGCCAATTATCCCGCTTTCATTATTTAAAAATAAGAAGTTAAATATAGTTAATGGCTTGACGTTATTTTGCTTTGGTATCGTCATCAGCCTATCGGCATACTTGCCAGTATATGCACAAGCTGTTTTAGGCAAAAACGCTACTGCAGCTGGTTTAATGCTAACCCCGTTATCAGTGATGTGGACAGTTGGCGCCATCATTGCAGGTAATTTAATTGGACGTATAACAAGTAAAACAAACATTATGACAGGTACTGTCTTTTTATTGATTGCGACATTTATGCTGATGTTCTTATCTTCTACAACACAACCGTTATTTGTCTATCTATCAACGGGGCTTTTAGGACTGGGCATGGGTTTTATCGCACCAATGCTAATTATTACAGTACAAGCTTCTGTTAAAAAAGAACAGTTTGGTATTGGAATAGGTTTGAATTCATTCACGAATACATTTAGCCAATCTATTGGCGCAGCGGTATTTGGTGTATTGTTCAATACTGCTACAAGTAGTAAACTTGCTGACATGCATGCAAGCCATATCAATTTAAACGGTACATTTGACACGAAGTTATTTTCACCAGAACAAATCGAAAGTATTATAAATATTATAGCTGGCGGCATTCACTCTGTTTATACAGGGGCATTTATTTTTGCGATTATAGGATTTATTTTCTCCATCTTTATCGCTAAAAGAAAAACCGAAGCATAACAAAAAGAAACCCATTAAACGAGGAATTGTTTAATGGGTTCTTTTTTTTATAAAACATTCGCTCCCAAAGCTTCTTTGAAGTGTCTTAGAGCCCATGTATGGCCATCTTCGTTAAAGCTTGCAACTGCATCAGAATAAATATGAAGGTGATATCCTAAATTGTAAGCATCGACAGCTGTATGTAATACACAGATATCTGTACACACGCCAGCCAAATATAATTCATTAATTTTTCTTTCTCGTAATAGCAGTTCCAGATTGGTTCCGGCAAAAGAGCTATAACGTGTTTTGTCCATCCATTTGACATTAGGCAGGTGTTTTATCTCTTCATACAGAGTCTGGACGTTATGGTATAATTCTCTGCCCTTTGTTCCTCTAATATTGTGTGGTGGGAAAAGTGAAGTTTCTGGATGGAATGGATCGTTATCTTCATGTAAGTCGCATGCAAAGATGACTAGTTCGCCATTGTTTACAAATTCATTAATGTGTTCAATCATCTTTTCTTCAATCCTTTGTCCAGGCTCACCACAAGTAAGCAGCCCATCTGTAGCTACAAAATCATACGTATAGTCAATAATAATTAATGCTTTCTCCATTAAATAAACAGCTCCTTTGTGTCTTTACATATATCATGACATAATTAAAGTATAATTGTATAAAAACTTAAAATAAAAAATATTTTGCATATTTATATTATCTAGACTATAATAACAAAAAACAAGAAGGGTGTTGGAGCTAATGGATCATAATGTAGGGAAAAAGTTAAATAAGCAAGCATTGCTCTTTGTTTTTATACATTCTATCTTCTTTCTAAATCTTGCTTTTGATTTTATCGAAATTCCAATTCATTAAAATAAACGTGAATATAAAATGATTTTCTTGGCTGCTCTTATGCAAAATACTGCATAAGAGTAGCCTTTTTAATAGGTCTCTATTTGTACAGAAGCGAAAGTTGTCGAAAAAAACATTGACACTTTCGACAATTTTAAATTATATTTCTAGTATAAAGTTTTAGAAATCAGTAGGCTGACACTTTATTTTAGGTCGCTTTATTGTATAGCGGTTTGAAAACTATATTTGTAGAATACAATGATTAGCAAATTTGCTGCTTTAAAGCCTCATACTAATAAATGTTACCGCTTACAAAGGGGTGTTCTGATTGACTTTGCAACAAGATGAACAAAAAGTGTTGGTTAAACAAGGGGAAATATCTGCGGGAGCACAGGAAGAAACACATTTAAAGAGAAAATTAAAATCTCGCCATTTGACAATGATTTCAATTGGCGGTGCAATTGGTACTGGTTTATTTTTAAGCAGTGGTTCAGCCATTCATACAGCAGGACCAGGTGGAGCACTGCTCGGTTATATGTTAGTTGGAGCAATGGTCTATTTCGTTATGACAAGCTTAGGAGAAATGGCTGCATATATGCCAACTAGTGGATCGTTTAGTTCGTACGCCTCCAAGTTTGTTGACCCTGCTTTTGGATTTTCAATAGGTTGGTTATATTGGTTTAACTGGGCGATGACAATTGCTGCAGAATTGACCGCATCTACAATGATTATGAAATTTTGGTTTCCGGATAGCCCCTCATGGATCTGGAGCGGCGGATTTTTAGCTATTATATTCTTGCTAAATTATTTATCAGTTAAGGGCTATGGTGAAGGTGAGTATTGGCTATCGTTAATCAAAGTTAGTGCTATTGTTATTTTCTTAATTGTCGGAGTCTTAATGATTTTCGGAATTATGGGTGGCGAAGCAGTAGGGTTTAAAAACTTTACAATGGGTGACGCTCCTTTCTCAGGAGGCATTCTAGGAGTATTCGTAGTCTTTATTGCAGCTGGTTTCTCCTTCCAAGGGACTGAGATTGTCGGTGTAGCAGCAGGGGAAAGTGAAGACCCTGCCAAGAATGTTCCAAAAGCAATCAAAAGCGTATTTTGGCGTATCTTATTATTCTACGTTTTTGCTATCTTTGTAATAGGATTATTAATACCCTATACAAATGCCAATTTGCAAAATGATTCAGTTATGGTCAGTCCATTTACATTAGTATTGAAAAAAGCAGGGATTGCTTTCGCTGCGTCGCTTATGAATGCAGTTATATTGTCTGCCGTATTATCAGCAGGAAATTCAAGTGTCTACGCTTCAACTCGTATGCTATTTTCAATGGCGAAGGAGGGACAAGCGCCTCGAATTTTTGGTAAATTAAATAAACGCGGTGTACCAGTAGTGAGTATGATTTTCACTTGTGCAATTGGCGCACTTGCATTCTTAGCATCATTTTTCGGTGATGGAACTGTTTACTTGTGGTTAATGAATGCCATTGGTATTACTGGGTTTATATTCTGGTTAGGTATTTCAGTAAGCCATTATCGTTTCCGGAAAGGATTTTTAGCGCAAGGACATTCGTTAGATGAATTGCCTTATCGTGCAAAGTGGTTCCCGATTGGACCAATTTTCGCGGTTGCATGCGGTATAATTGTGATTATTGCACAAAACTTCCAAGCCTTTTTAGCTGATAAAGTTGACTGGGGTAGTGTAGTAGCAGCTTATCTAGGTATCCCACTATTTTTAGTCTTGTTCTTTGGTTATAAATTTGTCAGAAAGTCTAAAGTTGTTAAACCAGAGGAAATGGATTTTACGTTTAAAGATTAACGATACAGAGAAGCAGGTTTATTCCTGCTTCTTTTTTTGTTGATTTTAATGAAAAGGCTTTCATATTTTTATTGACAACAGAAAGAAAAGATATTATGATTAAACAAATGTTTGGTTAATAAACAAATGTTTGAAAGGTGATAAGATGCCTGAAAAAATAACTGATAAAGAGCAGTTGATTTTGAATGCGATACGCAAGAATCCTTATGTGTCTCAGCAAGAGCTTGCAGAGATGTTAGGCTTATCTCGTCCATCAATTGCTAATATGATTTCTGGGTTAACTAAACGAGGTAATATTTTGGGTAGGGCCTATATTTTAAGTGAATCCGAACAGATCATATGTGTTGGCGGAGCCAATATAGATCGGAAATTTCATATCAAAGATAACGCTCAATTAGGTACTTCGAATCCAAGTTATACTACACAAAATGCTGGAGGAGTGGCCCGTAATATTGCAGAGAATTTAGGAAGGCTTGGTTGTGATGTGTCGCTGTTTTCTGCAAGTGGTCTCGATATGGATTGGTCATTCATTGAAGACGCATCATCTCTTTATATGAAGCTTGATACAGTAGCTAAATTCCCTGAAAAGGCGACAGGTTCTTACACTGCTGTTTTGGATGCACAGGGTGAATTAATCATAGCCCTTGCAGATATGGAAGTATATGAAGCTATCACGCCTGATTTGCTGTTAAAAAATGAAGCTTTGTTAAGTCAATCCAAATGCATCGTGGCAGATTTAAATTGCCCTAAGGAGACCATTCAATTTTTGTGCAGCTTTGCTAAAAGCCATAACTTGCCAATAGTAATAATTCCTGTTTCATCTCCGAAAATGAATCGCTTGCCAGATGATTTGGCAGGGGTATCATGGATAATTACCAACCGAGATGAATCAGAAACTTACTTTAAAACTGAAATTAAAACAAATGAAGATTGGGAAAAGGCTGTTGAAAAGTGGCTAGGTTTAGGTATTGCTAATGTAGTCATCACAAATGGCAAAGAGGGGTCTATGATAGGTAATAGAAATGAAGGAATCCTACATATCCCACCCATACCAGTCGAAGAAATTGCTGATGTAACAGGAGCTGGAGATGCGTTTTCGTCTGCTGTTATTTACTCTTGGCTAGAAGGAAAACCTTTAACCGAAATAGCTAGAGCTGCAAGTGTGAATGCTTCTAAAACATTGGCATCACCATATACGGTTAGACAAAATTTATCCGCAATACAATTACAAAAAGACATGGAGGAATTATCATGAATGAATACATCACTTTATCTGAGGAAGTACGTGCAGCAAAAGAACAAGGGAAACCAGTTGTGGCTTTAGAGTCAACCATTATCTCTCATGGCATGCCTTATCCGCAGAATGTAAAAACAGCACGTGAAGTAGAGCAAATAATCCGTGATAATGGGGCAGTCCCAGCAACGATTGCTATAGTGGATGGAAAAATAAAAATTGGCCTATCAGATGAGGAATTAGAAATGTTCGGCAAGAGCTCAGATGTAGCGAAAGCGTCACGTCGTGATTTAGCTTATTTACTTGCTACAAAAAAACTTGGAGCTACTACTGTAGCTGCAACAATGATTTGTGCAGAGGCAGCTGGAATCAATATTTTTGTTACGGGTGGTATTGGTGGTGCTCATAGAGGTGCTGAGAATACTATGGATATTTCAGCAGATTTAGAGGAATTGGGTCAAACAAATGTAGCAGTAGTTTGTGCCGGAGCTAAATCTATTCTAGACTTAGGATTAACTATGGAATATCTTGAAACAAAAGGTGTACCGGTAATCGGTTATAACACGGACGTACTTCCAGCTTTCTATACACGCAAAAGTGAATTCCCAGTCAACTTTAAAGCAGAAGATGTAGAGACAATTGCTTCAACATTAAAAGTGAAATGGGATTTAGGCCTTAAAGGCGGAGCTGTTATTGCCAATCCAATTCCTGAAGAATATGCAATGGATGAATCTGTGATTAATGAAGTGATTGAATCTGCATTAAAAGAAGCAGAAGAAAAACAAATTACAGGTAAAAATGTAACTCCTTTCTTATTAGGAAAGGTAAAAGAACTAACAAAAGGTAAAAGTCTTGATGCCAACATTGCATTAGTGAAAAATAATGCAGTGATTGGTGCAAAACTAGCTGTCAACTACAATCAACTTTAAGTATCAACAAAGTAGATAAATAGAATAGAAAATCAGTGGCCTTAATCTAAATGATTAAGGCCTTTTATTTTGGTGAAATACTTTAAAATTGTCGAGTTTATTCTTTATATATATAAACATAAAAATTATTTTGTTTTGCAGATTATATTATTATATAATTCAGAATAAACTGTATATTAATCGTTTGTCAGGAGGAGAGAAAAAGAGATTTATACAGAATTAGAATCAAAAGGGGGCAGGAAAGTTGAAAGCATTAAGATCCATCTTATTATGGGGAGTAATTTCTGCTATTGGGGCAATAAGTTTTGGTTATGTTGCTTTAAAACGTGGTGAAAGTATCAATGCAATATGGATTTTGACCGCAGCTCTTTGCGTTTATGCTATTGCCTATCGTTTTTACAGTAAATTTATAGCGAATAAGGTTTTTCAGCTCAATGATTCTAGACAAACGCCAGCAGTAGTGAACAACGATGGAAAAGACTATGTTCCTACGAATAAATGGGTTTTATTTGGACATCATTTTGCAGCTATTGCAGGAGCAGGTCCGCTAGTTGGGCCTATTTTAGCTGCACAAATGGGATATTTGCCTGGAACACTATGGATTGTGGTAGGCGTGGTGGTGGCCGGAGCAGTTCAAGATTTTATTATTCTATTCGGGTCAATGCGACGCAACGGAAAATCGTTAGGTGAAATGATTAAAGATGAAATTGGCAAAGTAACAGGCATTATAGCAATGGTAGGAATTTTAGGCATTATGGTCATATTATTAGCTGTATTGGCTCTAGTCGTTGTTAAGGCTTTGGCGGGTAGCCCTTGGGGTATGTTCACCATCGCAGCAACAATTCCTATTGCTATTCTAATGGGGATTTATATGAGGTATATCCGTCCGGGAAGAGTGGGCGAAGGTTCAATTATTGGAATTATTCTATTAATTTTATCTCTTTATTTCGGACAATATGTATCAGAACATGAAACGTTAGCGCAAATGTTTACCTTTAAAGGCGAAACAATTGCTCTTATGATGATCGCTTATGGTTTTATTGCTTCTGTTTTGCCGGTATGGCTTTTGCTGGCTCCGCGCGATTATTTAAGTACGTTTTTAAAAGTAGGGACTATTGCCGGCCTGGCGCTAGGCATATTAATTGTAGCTCCTTCATTAGAAATGCCTGCTGTAACCAAATTTATTGATGGTACTGGTCCTGTCTTTTCGGGTAACCTTTTCCCATTCCTATTTATTACTATAGCTTGTGGATCGGTATCAGGGTTCCATGCATTAGTTTCATCAGGTACTACTCCAAAAATGATTGAGCGCGAATCACATGCGAGAGCAATCGGCTATGGAGCTATGCTAACTGAATCTTTTGTAGCTGTGATGGCCATGATAGCAGCATGTGTTCTTACACCAGGTATCTATTTTGCTATCAACAGCCCTGCAGCTGCAATTGGCACTGATGCTGTTACTGTAGCTGCTACAATAAGTGATTGGGGTTTTAAATTGACTCCTGATGATTTAACAAGGCTTGCCGATCAGGTGGGTGAAGCCTCTATTCTTTCAAGAACGGGTGGAGCGCCTACATTAGCAATCGGAATGGCAGTCATATTCTCGAAGGTAATTGGCGGAACGACTATGATGGCTTTCTGGTATCACTTTGCCATTCTTTTTGAAGCGTTGTTTATTATGACAACTATTGATGCAGGTACTAGGGTTGGCCGTTTTATCATTCAAGATTTAATAGGGAACTTCTATAAACCATTCGCAAAGACTGATGCCTGGGTACCGAACATTATTGCTACGGCACTATGTGTTGCAGGGTGGGGGTATTTCCTCTATCAGGGTGTTGTAGACCCATTAGGTGGAATTAATACACTTTGGCCGTTATTTGGTATCGCCAACCAAATGCTCGCGGGGATTGCGCTCGTCTTGGGAACAACTATTCTCTTTAAAATGGGGAAAAAAGTTTACACATGGGTCACATTGTTACCGACCACTCTATTGTTAGTTGTAACAATGACAGCGGGGTGGCAAAAACTGTTTCATGACAACCCTAAAATCGGCTTCTTATCACATGCGAAAGTATTTCAAAATGCGCTTGATAAAGGGGAAGTATTGGCACCAGCAGCTACTATAGCTCAAATGCGTCAAGTTTTAGTCAATGATTATGTAGATGCTGCTCTTTGTGCCATCTTTATGATTGTCGTGATTACTGTCTTTATTTCCGCTCTACGAATTTGGTTCAAAGTATTAGGTAATAAAAAAGTAACGCTCCATGAAACAGTGTATAAACGAAGTGCATAAAGGAGGAGCTAATATGCTAACTATTTTAAAAAAGGTTCTAGAACAACGAAATCAATTTATCTCGCTTTTAGTTGGAGTTCCGAGCTATGAAACATATGTAAAACATATGATAGAGGCAAATCCAGATCAGCAAATAAAAAGCAGGAAGGAGTTTTTCTGCGAAGCGCAGGAAGAACGTTACAATGGGAAAGATGGTAAAGTTTCACGCTGCTGCTAGGCTTTCAACTATATAAATAGAAATTTACGAAGCCTCCAATTCTTTTAGAATTGGAGGCTTTTATTATACAAAGAATAGAATATTTTGGTTTTTATTACGTAAAATTTAGCAAAAACGGGTAAACAAAACAAAATTAAATATTACTTTAAGATAGTTATTGTAAATAAACGATTTGTTCAAAGTGAACAAAAATTGAAAATCTATTAGAAAAAATGTACACTAGCTATTGTGTAATTTGTTTAAAGTGTCTAACGACCAACTAATACAAAATGATTATAATAATCTATGTATCTAGTATATGACAAAATTCGAGCGTTTTTACGACGAATCTTTGAACATTTCAAGAATATTAGTAAAGACTTTGCCTCTTTATACGCTGCTTGAATAATAAGTGTTTGCGTATTAAACTAGCTAAGCCATGCAAACTATATTAGAAATAGTCAAAACAGACATTGAGAGGAGAAGGAATTATGACTTCATATGATTTGATTATACGAAACGGCAATATAGTAAGTGCTGATTCTGTTCAGCTAGGAGATATAGCGATTAAGGACGGAAAAATTCAAGAAGTGGCATACGGAAGAAAAATTGACGGAGATGCCCTTAAAGAAATTAACGCAGAAGGTCTTCATGTCTTTCCGGGTTTAATAGACTCACATGTTCATTTTAATGAACCAGGTAGAGCTGAGTGGGAAGGCTTAGAGACAGGTAGCAAGAGTTTAGCTGCAGGTGGTGCAACAACATTTTTCGATATGCCGTTAAATAGTACTCCTCCGACAATTAACGCTGAAAACTTAGCTTTGAAAAAAGCACTTGCTGATCAAAAAGCTGTTGTTAATCCTCGTTTTTGGGGTGGCCTAGTCCCTGAAAATATTAAAGATTTAAAGGGATTGCATGACAATGGCGTTATCGGTTTTAAAGCTTTCATGTCTCCAAGCGGCATTGCTGATTTTAATCACAGTGATGATGAAACCATTTTTAAAGGAATGAAAGAAATTGCTTCATTCGGTTCTATTCTTGCTGTGCATGCTGAAAGCACTGTCATTTGTGAGCAGCTTGCTGAAGAAAAAATTAGTCAAGGTAAAACTTCTGCAAGAGACTATGTAGAGTCTAGACCTATCATTTCTGAAATTGAAGCAGTTAGAAGAATTATTTCTTATTCAGAAGCGACAGGTTGTAAACTACATGTAGTACATGCGAGCAGCCGTAAAGTTGTAAAAATCATTGAAGAAGCAAAACAAAGAGGCGTGAATGTAACAGTTGAAACATGTCCTCACTATCTTGCATTAACAGTAAAAGATTTAGAAGAAAAAGGCGGCTTAGCAAAATGTGCTCCTCCTTTACGCGATGAAGATGAAGTAGAAGAGTTATGGGCTGCACTAGCTAATGGCGAAATTGATGTCATCGGTTCAGACCATTCTCCAGCACCAGCTTCTATGAAAACTATTACAGATAATTTCTTTGAAGGCTGGGGCGGAATCTCAGGTGCACAATCCACACTGAATATTTTGCTTACAGAAGGGTACTATAAACGCAATCTGCCATTAGAAAAAATCGTAAAACTAACAGCTGAAAACCCAGCGAAACGCTTTGGACTTTCTACAAAAGGTAAAATAGCTACAGGCTATGATGCTGACTTGGCAATTGTTGATTTAAATGAAAGCTTTACCCTTCATAATGAAGATTTATACTATCGCCACAAACACTCTCCATATGTGGGCATGACTTTCAAAGGGAAAGTTAAAAACACATTGGTTAATGGCGAAGTAGTCTTTGAAAACGGCAAAATTATAGTCGATAAAGTGCAATAAGCTTATTCTTTATTCGAGAGAGGAGTACTTAAAGTATGTTTGATTTATTAATAAAAGGCGGTAACGTTGTTTTTCATGATGGCGTACGCAAAGTAGATATTGGAGTCAAAGATGAAAAAATTTCTTGCATTGCAGAACATATCACTGAAGATGCTAAAGAAGTGATTGATGCAGCAGGACAATTTGTAATGCCGGGTATGATTGATACGCATGTGCATATCAGTGAACCAGGTCGTACAGAATGGGAAGGTTTTGAAACAGGCTCTAAATCAATGGCAGCCGGTGGTACTACAAGTTATGTAGAAATGCCGTTAAACGCTCTTCCTGCTACAATTAATAAAGAAGCATTAGATCTTAAACTGGAAGCAGCCAAAACACAAAACTATGTGGATTATGCGTTTTATGGAGGTCTAGTTCCTGATAACTTGGACAAGTTGGAAGAATTAGATGCAGCTGGAGTACTTGCATTTAAATGTTTCTTATCTGACATAACGAGTGATATTCCAGGTGACTTTACAAATGTAGATGATTATACATTGTATAAAGGAATGCAAAAATTGGCTGAGTTAGACCAACTGCTTTGCATACATGCAGAAAATCCATCTGTAACGAAAAAACTTGCTGAAGACATGGTAAGAGAAGGCCGTACTACTGCAATGGATTACGTGGAATCACGTCCTATCTTTACTGAGGTAGAAGCAGTTTCCCGTGCAATCCTTTTTGCCAAAGAGACAGGCTGTAAACTTCACCTTGTGCATATTAGTACATCTGAAGCAGTACAAGTTATCGTAAAAGCACAACAAGAAGGTGTGGACGTAACACTAGAAACTTGTCCTCATTATTTGGCTATTACTGCTGAACAAGTGGAAGAAATTGGGCCACGCGCAAAATGTCAGCCGCCACTAAGAAAAGCAAAAGACCAAGAAAAACTTTGGGATGAGCTAATGAAAGGCAATATTAACTGGATTACATCTGACCACTCTCCTTGTACTGAAGACTTAAAACAAGGCAACATATTTGAAGCATGGGGCGGTATTAGTGGTGTTCAAAATAATGTCGATTTGATGTTTGACTTAGCTGTAAAACAACGCGGTTTACCAGTTAACAAGTTCGTTGACTTAATTGCAACGCATCCATCTGAACGCTTTAACTTACCAAACAAAGGTGAAATCGCTGTCGGTAAAGATGCGGATATTATTTTTGTTGACCCTAACCAATCTTATGTAGTGAAAAGAGAAGATCTTTACTATAAAAACAAATTTAGTGCCTATGAAGGCAGACAAATTGATTGTCGTGTCACTAAAACAATTGTACGCGGTAACGTTGTGTTCGACTTAAATGAAGGCATTGTCGGGGAGCCAATCGGAAAATTGATGGCTGCTCAAAAATAATTCCTTAAATTAAAAAAGTGAAATGGGCGCGGGTATTGCTGTGCAATGCCCGTGTTAAATGAGAGGGTATTTTAGAATGACAAATAATACAAATGAGGTACAGCCACACAGCGGTGAAGACGAAACTCTACACCCGAAAACGGCTGACAAAAGAACAGTAAATCCACTTTCATATATGTTTATGTGGATTGGTGATGGTGTTAACCTTGGGAATATGACTTTGGGAGCGAGTTTGGTAGTAGCTGGTGCTGCAACATTAAACATGTTCCAAACATTTGCGGCAGCTATTATTGCCATCGCAATTATTTCAACCATTTTCATCTTAAATGACAGACTAGGCTACAAAGAAGGCGTTCCTTATGTTGTACAACTAAGAATGTCATTCGGTTTTAAAGGAACAATCATTTCATCCTTATTGCGAGGAGTTCCTGCGATAATCTGGTATGGTATTCAAAGCTGGATTGGTGGTACTGCATTAAACGAAATCCTAACAATCGCAACGAATGGTGCTTTTGATAATATTGCTATTTGCTTCGTTGCTCTTGTATTATTGCAAATTGTTTTATCTTTATTCGGTTTCCATGCTATTAAATGGGTAGAAACTCTTGCTTCTGTCGTTATCATGGTAGCATTATTGTACGTATTCATCATTTTAGTGCGTTCACATGGTACTGAAGTAGCGAAAAATTGGATCCATGTTCAAGGTTCTTGGGGTCTACATTTCTTCGGTTTCATCATGGTATTCTTAGGTAACTACGCAGCGATTTTCCTAAGTGCTGCTGACTATTCTCGTGAATTAAAAGCAGGTTATAGTGATACAAAACGAGGATTCTTATACTTTTCTCCAATCATGATTGCTTATGGATTTGTTATTACAATTGGTGCAATGCTTGCATCAGTAACTGGTATTACAAACCCTTCAAAAGCATTAGCAATCATTATTAATAATGATGCAATCACAATCGGTGTTTCAGCATTCATTGTGTTAGGTGTTATTGCAACAAACATGGTTGCTAATATTATCCCGCCTGCATACGTTATTACATTGTTAACAAAAGCGAAATACAAAGTAGCTGTTACTGTAACTGGGGTACTTGCACTTGTTTCATTCCCTTGGATGCTTGTTCAAGAATCTTCAGCAAAAGGTTTAAATATGTTTGTTTTAATCTACTCAGCATTCTTAGGACCAATCGTTGCTATTCTATTGGTTGAATACCATATCTTTAGAAAAGGTAAAGTAGACGTTGCGGATTTATATAATGCGAACGGTCCATATAAAGGGTTTAACCCTGCAGCAATCATTGCAATGCTGGTTGGTGCAGCAGCAGCCTTTATTGAAGTAGACTTAGCTTGGATTATTGGTTTCTTCGTAGCTGGTATTGCTTATTACTTAATCACGAAATTTGGATTTAAAAATTCTCCTTTCAAAAAAGGAACAATATTCGAGAAATAAAAGGAAAAGGATTGGAGATTTATCTCCAATCCTTTTTTTAAAATAATATTGACGGATCTTCATTTTCTTCAAGAAGGGTACCGATCAATAATGCCACTCTTATTCGCAGAGAGTCTTGCGGATCGTGAAAAGAACGGCCTAGCATGTCTTCTGCTTTTTCAATCCTATACTTTACTGTATTTCGATGAATAAATAATTTTCTAGAGGTTTCAGATATCTCGCAATGTGAATCTAGATAAACTTGAATAGTTTTGACTAATTCCACATCTTCTTTTGATTTAGGATAAGCAAGGGTTTTAAGTGTATTTTCATATAGTTCTTTTAAATTCTTTTTTGGTATCATATTGAATAATTCTTTTATTTCTCTTGTTTTATAAAAATGAATAAAAGAAGTTTTTTTCAAATCGTACCCATTTGAAATAGCTTCGGCTGCCTCTTGGTAGATCAGTGAAATGTCATTGAGCGATGGAGTAGGGTTACTAATTCCAAACGACAATGAAAAATCTCCGTCAATACTTTGGATGTTCTGTACAATATTCAGTAACTTTTGTCTTTCAGCTTCTGAATATTGTTCAAATTGCAAGAGCAGCACAAAATACTTTTCCTTCGTAAATAATGTTCCGTTCATTTCACCGTTAACCATTTCATCTTCTAACTGATCATAAATACTATTATGCAAATCGCTTACCTTTTTTTCATACAGTTGAAGCGTTTCATAGTTTCTTCCCACAGGATCAATGTTGCAAACAATGCAAATAGTTTCTAATTGCGGGTATAATCCGTAATATTGGCATCTTCCAATAATCTCTTCCTCTGAGCTAATCCTTTTTTCAATTAAATCTGCAAAAAAGTTATTTTTAAATAATCGAGAGTTTTCCTCAATTGCTTGCTCCTTAACCAGAGTGAAAGAGATGACATTGCTTGCTTGTTCAATCGCCACTTTAGAAGCAGGATAAGGAAGGGTCAAAGCATCTACAATTACTAGCATACTTTCATGCTGTCGTTTTGTTTTAACAGGATAGCTTGCAGCTGAATTATAGCTTTCAGAAGTGAGGGTATACGTTGTTCCATGTCGCGCTTCATAAAGATTATTTTTTACCAGTTGGATGATTTCCTGTTCAACAATCTTCATCGGCTCTTTATTAAATTCATGTGTATGAGCAATTTTTTCTCCACGATGATTTAATAATAAGGCAGGGCGTTTAAGGAAAAATCCTAACTGTTCCACAAGAGCTGACAAAGTGTACCCTTTAATCAACATATCAGAGAACTCTTTATGCACATGCATGGCATAATATAATTGTTCTGACTCCGCATCATTTAAATAATTTAGTATATGTCTTGATACATTTCCTAATGTATGCTCAGTTGGCAAATCGATAATAGGGAAGGCTAATTCATCAGCCAGCATTTTAACCGTTTCAGGCAATTGGCCTAAGAAACGATGTGTCTTAATAATAATACCTGAACAGTTACGTGCATGCATTTGCTGGATAAGTTCATATAGCTTTTCTGTATCGTCTTTAAAAGCGTAACCAGTTGTTAGAAGCAAGTGGTTTTCGTTTAAAAATTGTATCACATCGGGTGTATCAGAAATGTTCACAAATTGTACTGAACGGCCAAGACCTCTATGTCCAGCTAGCACAACACAATCCTTCATAACATCTAATATAAATAAGTCATTCATTGTTTTCATAGTTAATCCCTCATTGTAAGGTTATGTGTAGGTAACTATTATACGTTAACAATAAACAAAAAACAAATGGTTTTTTAGTCATTTTAAACAATGACAAGTTTGTAGTAATGTACTAAACTTATAAGGATGTTTTAATATATAGGCCAATATATCGATAGGAGGGAAGATCATGGAGTGGCAAGCTCGCACAATAAGTGCTGAGATTCATCCTATACTTAAAAATAATCCGCAAGGTAACGTCCATAGTGTATTTAACAACAGTTTTAATTTGGCGTTCGGTGGACATCTCATTCATATTGGGACATCGGAGAACGGTACCCCTCCATTTGGTATTACCTTAAAGGAAGGAGCCCAAAAGCTTGCCCAACAGGTAATCCAAAACGAAGAAGTAATGTGGAATTCCGTATTGGATGCGCTTGTTTTAGCACCGAATCTTTCCATTTCATTGAAGAAGGCAGCTATAACAATTCCTGTTCTTCAACATACAGAGGTTAATTCTACTAGCATAAATGAAATTATCCGGGCAATTGCAGTAGAGCTTACTACAGACAACTGGCAAACGGGTCTTACACAAAACCTAGAAGACAATCAACTTATTAAGGAGTATATCTTAACTAAGAATTTCAAATCGGTTCAGCCGATTTTAAAGGAATTGGATAAGTTAAGTTTGCTTGCCTCTGGTGATGAATCAGTAGAACCGAAAAGCGTTTTCGATTTCTGGATTGGTAGAGGATTGGGCTTAACACCTAGTGGAGATGATTTATTAACTGGTTTATGTGCTGCTCTTACGGCACTCGGTAGTCAAAAGAATAGTTTCCAAAAAAAGCTACACTCGTATTTAGTGGAATATGGGATGAAGCGAACAACTTCTATTGCCTTAGAATACTTAATGTACGCCACACAAGGCAAATTTCATTCCCATCTTATAAACATGATGCAAATCATGACAAATCCACAAAATGAAAATTTACACGACGCGCTTTTGGAAATGAAAAAGTTAGGGCATACATCCGGTACAGACACATTATTAGGGATGTTACTTGGCATTAAAGCTCTTTCTATTTTGGAATAATATTGTATAAGAGGTGTACACATGAAAGAATTATTAAAATCTAGCAACTGGATTTCGGGCTTGCAATGGCTCTTTTTTATTTTTACAAATATAGTAGTAATCCCGATTACGGTAGGTGCAGCATTTGATTTACCACAAGGTAAAATTGTCAGTATGCTACAACTATCATTTATCGTAACGGGTCTTGCTTGTATCGTTCAGGCACTTGTAGGACATAAACGGGCAATCATGGAAGGGCAATCAGGTCTATGGTGGGGCGTAATTTTAGCGCTTGGCACTACTGCAGCTGCTCAAGGAATGCCTTTGGACGTTTTAGGCGGAAGTTTAACTGTAGGTGTCATTATATCAGCTATTTTAACATTTCTTATTGGTATTACTGGTCTTGGTCCACATCTTGCAAAGTTATTTACCCCTGCTGTTATGGGCGTATTTATGTTTTTATTTGGATGCCAAATTATTCGGATTTTCTTAAAGGGAATGCTAGGTATTCCTTTTGGTAACGGAGCAGATAATGCACATATTGATTTGCCGATTTCTTTGTTATCTATCATTATTGCTATACTTGTTATTGTGATTAGTGTTAAAGCTCCGGTCAGCATAAGACGCTATGGTTTGTTAATAGGTATTATTGTTGGTTGGATTGCTTATTCATTGATTTTCCATTCAGGTAATACAACAAGCGAATCAGGTTCATTTAGTCTTGATTTGTTTCCTTTAGGTAAACCTGCATGGGATCCAGGTATTATCATAACTGCTGTCTTAGCAGGTTTATTAAACTCAGCCAATACATTTGGAGCACTAAAAGGGACAGAAAGCATGTATAAGGTGAAAACGACGAACTCAGAATATAGAGTTTCATTCGTTATTACAGGTATATTCACTTTTATTGCGGGTTTGTTTGGACTTGTACCTTATTCTCCATATGTGTCTTCTATTGGATTTTTAAGCCAAACAGGTATCTTGAAAAGAATGCCATTTATTTTAGGTGGATTTATGTTCTTAGTTATGGGGTTAATACCGCCGCTTGGTCATTTCTTCTCATTATTGCCGCTGAGCATTGGTAGTGCAGCGTTGTTTGTTTCTTACTTGCTTCTTTTGAATTCTTCTTTCGCTTTCTTCAGACAAGTTAAGTTCAATACAATCAATGCATACCGTTCTGCGGTTCCATTGTTCGTAGGTATAATCATAATGACACTTCCTGCTTCTTATTTTGAAAGTATTCCAAGTGTTATCCGACCTTTGCTTAGCAGTGGTTTGCTAATGGGAATTATTTTAGCACTCTTAATGGAAAACTTAATCAAATGGGATCGTTATGGTGTAGAAGACGATAGTAAAAAAGCGTAAAAATATGTAATGCTAAAAAGAGCTAAAGAATGAAAATTCTTTAGCTCTTTTTCTTATAGATATTGATCTAAGAATTGAACAACCTCTTTAAAGGCATTTTGGACGTCAGAATTACCCCAATTTTCGTCAAAAACATGTTTTCCACCTGGAATGGTGATTAGTTTACTTTGTACACCAGCTTCTTGCAGTTTTTCTTGCATTACGACAGATTGTTCATATGGGACATCTTCATCGTCTGTCCCATGAAGCAACAAAGTAGGAGGAAATTCAGCATTTGCTAAAGCTGCAGGACAATGCTGTAGTAGTTTATCTTTGAATATTACAGGGTGAAGACCGCTGATTTGTTCAATCCAATTGCCACTTTGTCTAGCATACATGTAGATCGCATAGCGTTTCTCTATAGGTCCTACTGATATCGGTTGGTCTGAAACCAGCATTTTTGCGAGATCAGCCGGTACTGCTGTCATTTTTTGATAATGTGGGCTAGGTTTTGTTGCCCAATTGCCTGTAATGTCGCCATAGCCATAGAAAGAAACGATTGCTTTAGGCTTTTGATTAAATAATCCAGATAAGAGAGCTAAATACCCACCTGCAGAACCACCAATAACAGCTATTCTTTCTGGATCATATTTAAATTCATTAGTGCCTTTATTTTCAAGCCATGAGAGAGCACTTTCGATATCCGTACGAATTTCTGAAATTTTCGTTTCAGGTGCTAGACGATAATCGATAGAAAAAATATTGTAGCCTGCTTCATGGTAAAACTCAATTTGTTCCGCTTTCAAATCTTCGCGTGAGCCCCAAAACAAGCCACCACCATGTATATAGACAATTACTGGTTTATTTGCTTCATCAGCTGGATAGAAGTCTCCCTTCAACTCGAAGTTAAATTCCTTTTTAAAGGAAACAGTCGTTTTTAACATATACTTCACTCACACTTTCTTTAAATCGTATAACCATATACTGGCTATAAACGATCATTTGATTATAGCTAAATGAACTATGTTTTTCATTTGCTGTGTTATTATTGTATAATAATATGATGAATGTTTGCATGTATAAAGCAAAATTCATGTAGCAGTCGTTTCTTAACTAAACGTGCATTATCAAAAACTAGGCTATGCTGCTTAAAAGCTTAGCAGGTTAATGATTAATAAACTAATGTAAAGGACCATGGCAAATGGAATTTAAAGTATCCGACCTATTAAACTTAGCCCCACTTCAAAATGCAATCGTATTAGGTGGTGAGCGTTTTTTAAATAATGATGTTTCAGGTATTACCATTATGGAAGGACCTGATATCGTTGAATGGATTAAAGGCGGTGAAGTTATATTAACTAGCCTCTATTCCATTCGCTCGTTCAATGACAAAGAACAAATTGAGTTTATTGAAAGCTTGGCAAGAAAGAAAGTTAGTGCTCTCGTCATTAAGAATCTTGATACAGATATCTCTAATCCGTTGGTTGGTGCTGCTGAACAATTAGGCATGCCAGTCATACAGATGTCGAAAGAAATTCCTTTTATCGATGTAATGTATCCTGTAATGGGCGAACTATTTAATCGTCAAGTGAAGAAATTGCAATACTATAAAGAAATTCATGACCGTTTTACTGAAATCTCTCTGGCTGATAAAGGTATAGATAGTATAATTGCGACTCTTTCCGATTTGATCGGTAATCCTGTTGCGCTCTTCGACAGAAACTTTCATTGCATTGTTTCAACTGTACCTTACCTTGAAACGTTTGAATTGGTGGAAAAGGTTCATTTTTATGAGGAAACGATCAATATTAAATATCCGCATTATCGTCAAATCGTAAAATATCAAGAGATCCCAAATCAAAAAAGTCACCAAATCGTTGTTCCGCTTGAAACCATCAATCATATAAAGACATATCTGCTAATTGGTGAAATCAATAAGTCGTTAGAAGAACTTGATTTTATCGCTGTTGAAAACTCTGCTAATGCATTATCGCTTGAATTGGTTAAACAATTTGCGGTCTCCGAAGTTGAGAAGAAATTTAAAAACGATTTGGTTGATGAGTTAATTAGCGGTAAAATCCGTTCAATGCAATCCATATACGAAAAAGCAAATGTCATCAGCTGGGATTTTGAAGGTTCTTTTGTAGCTGTCTTATTTAAAATTCATCCACTTACTGAGACGTCGTATTCTAAAGAGAGCAACAAAAGTAATCTCCTAGATCGAAGCCATGCAGCGCTATATGATGCGGTAAATCATTATCTCCCTGGGGGAATTATTACTAACAAAGGCAATATGGTAACTGTGCTGTGGAAAGTTAAAAAGAAAAATGAACATGATGATAAGTCATGGCGAAAGGGCGTTCAAAAAACAGCTGCTAATATTCAACACATTATCGAGAAACAAATTCAAGATGTAGCAGTACAGGTGGGAATAGGAAATGTTGCAGAAAGTATTATCGAAATTTCAAAAAGCTACAAAGAAGCGCAAGATGCTCTCGATGTTGGTGAAAAGCTAAATGGTCAAAAATCCATTACTGCATTCGCAGAGCTAGGGATTTTCAGGCTTTTAAGCCAATTTGATGATCCACAAGTGTTAACTCAATTTATCCCACAATCATTACAGCGCTTGCTTGAATATCCCCAATCAAATCGCACAGATTTGCTGATTACATTGCAAACATTCTTGGAATGCCAACAAAATGCATCTAAGACGGCAAAAGTTCTTTTTATCCATTATAAATCTGTAATGTATCGGTTGGATCGAATAAAAGAAATAACTGGCATTAATTTTGATGATTCAGAGGAAACTCTGTCTGTACAAGTTGGTCTAAAAATCATCAACTTTTTGAAACGCGAAAGAGAAAAGTAATCACATTGTGTTTAAAAACCCTACCAACAAGGATGTTGGTAGGGTTTTTGTCTTATGAGGATAAAAAGATAAATAATATTTATCCAAGTATCATAAAGACTATTTGGATAAAAAAACTTACAATAGGAAGTGGAATTTTTATCACGATATAGGGTAAAAATAAACAAGTACGAATGTCCAAAATTAAATGCGGCATTTTATAAACACAGCTTTTTACAGGCTATGCGCAAATTACATAGTACAGTTCAACCCCATTTTTGGAGAATATGTACTGGTGATTTCCCTATAAAGATAGAAAGGAAGATGAGTGATTTGGCAATAGATGCAATGGATTTTTCTGCATTACCTGAAGAAACAGCTGGAAAGCTAGAATGGCTAGGCAGTTTTGGTAAGGATGCTAAAGGCGGTGTATCCCGTCTGCTTTACTCAAAAGAATGGGTCGAAGCACAACACGCTTTAAAAGAGTGGATGGAAAGCTTTGGTCTTTCTGCTCGCTTTGATGAAGTCGGCAACCTATTCGGTACACTAAAAGGTAAAGATGAATCAGAAACAATTTTAACCGGTTCTCATGTTGATTCCGTTGTTAACGGCGGTAAATACGATGGAGCATACGGGGTTATCGCTGGTATTATTGCGATTAAATATTTAAAAGAAACTTACGGAGAGCCACTTCGAAACATTGAGATTGTTTCAATGGCTGAAGAAGAGGGAAGTCGTTTCCCTTATGCTTTCTGGGGTTCTAAAAATATTGTTGGAAGCGCTAAACGTGAAGAAGTTGAATCAATTAGCGATTTCGAAGGCGTTCCTTTTGTAGATGCAATGAAAAATGCAGGTTTTGGCTTCAGAGATGAAAGCAAAGGACCTCGTGAAGATCTAAAAGCATTTGTAGAAGTGCATGTAGAACAAGGTAGCGTTCTTGAGACCGAAAAGAAATCAGTGGCAGTTGTCAATAGTATTGTCGGTCAAAGAAGATATACAATCGAAATTTCTGGTGAAGCAAACCATGCAGGTACAACACCAATGGGCTACAGAAAAGACGCTATGTATGCTGCAAGCCATATGATTTATGAAATCATTAATATGGCAAAAGAAGTTGGAGATCCTCTTGTAACTACAGTCGGCAAAGTGGAAGTAACGCCAAACATTGTCAATGTAGTACCAGGGAAAGCTCTATTCACAATTGATGTACGCCATACTGATAAAGATGCAATTGTATCATTTACAGAAAGCATGACTGCTCGAATGAACGAGATTTCAAAAGAGCATGGTGTGGAAACAGATATTGATATGTGGATGGACGCAGATCCTGTTCCAATGGATAAAAACGTGGTTGAACTTATTGAGAAACAATGTGAAGAAAATGGATTGAACTATAAAGTAATGCACAGTGGTGCAGGCCATGATTCACAAATCTTTGCACCGTTTGTACCAACAGCTATGTTGTTTGTACCAAGCCTAAAAGGAATCAGCCACAACCCTGCGGAATTTACAGAGCCTGCTGATTTAGCTGAAGGCGTAAAAGCACTTATTGGTGCATTGTATGAATTAGGCTATAAATAATCTTCAAAAATAATATAAAAAATAGATTAGGGGATGTATTTAAATGGGTTATCCTAAAGACTTACTTTCAAGCAGATCAATTATTAAACATGGTTTATATGCATTAATCGCTCCAGAAGGTTTAGTAAATAATGTGGTACCTGGTTTTGAAAACTGCTCTATGTCAATCTTAGGTTCACCAAAATTAGGCGCAAGCTTCGTTGATTACATCGTAACAATGCATGAAGGCGGCAAAAACAGCGAAGGCTTCTGCGGCCAAGACGATGTAGAAAGCTTTGTTTATGTACTAAGCGGCCAAGTGAAAGTTAAAGCTGGCAATGAAGAGTACACACTAAAAGAAAGCGGCTATGTATATTGCCCTCCAGGCGTTGCAATGTATTTAGAAAATGTAGAAGCTGGCGATTCTCGCTTGTTCCTTTATAAACAAAAATATAGACCACTTGAAGGCCGTAAACCATGGGTTGTATCTGGCCATTCAAACGATATCGACTACAGAGACTACGATGATATGACAAATGTTCATATCAAAGACTTGCTACCAATGGATATTGATTTCGATATGAACTTCCATATCTTATCATTCGATCCTGCAGCAAGCCACCCATTCATCGAAACTCATGTTCAAGAACATGGCGCTTACCTGTTGTCTGGTGAAGGTATGTATAACCTAGACAACGAATGGATTCCAGTTAAAAAAGACGACTACATTTTCATGGGTCCTTATGTACAACAAGCTGGCTATGCAGTGGGTAGAGAACCATTAACTTATGTATACTCTAAAGACTGCAACCGTGACGCATCACTATAATATCATTTTGCCTTATGCTCAGCGCATTTTAATTTTTGCTGAGGGTTAATATAGCAATCGGGCTGTACGGAACTCCACCTGAGCCTAATAGCTTGAGGTGGGGTTAAAAGCCCGTTAATGAGAGATAATATCGAAAGCAAAGAGGTGCTACGATGAGAGTTAGCAAAGAAGATTTAAAAAGTTTAATCAAAAATAAGCTTCATAAAGCAGGGTTAAATGAAGAACATGCCTCAACAGCAGCTGACGTTCTTGTATTTGCGGATGAAAGAGGAATTCACTCTCATGGCGCAATGCGTGTAGAGTACTACGCTGAAAGAATTGCTAAAGGCGGCATGAACACAAATCCTGATTTCAAATTTGAAAAAACAGGTCCTGCAACAGGTGTTTTCCATGGTGATGGCGGTAATGGCCACACAGCAGCTAAACTTGCTATGGATGAAGCCATTAAAATGGCTAAAGAAAGTGGCGTCGCTATTGTAGGCGTACGTGACATTTCACACAGTGGAGCTATTTCATACTTCACAAATCAAGCGGCAGAATCAAACCTAATTGGATTCTCTGTTTGTCAATCCGACCCAATGGTAGTTCCATTCGGCGGAGCAGAGCCTTATTATGGCACAAACCCGATTGCTTTTGCTGCACCAAGCACAGACGATCGTAAAATGACATTAGACATGGCTACTACTGTTCAAGCTTGGGGTAAAATTCTACATGCTCGTTCTAAAAATCAAACAATTCCTGATACATGGGCTGTAGATGGAAACGGTGAACCTACAACAGATCCTTACAAAGTAAACGCATTATTGCCAATCTCAGGTCCTAAAGGCTATGGTTTAGCAATGATGGTGGATGTACTATCTGGTGTATTACTAGGCCTTCCATTCGGTAATAAAGTGTCTTCTATGTATGAAAACCTTTCAGAATACCGTAAATTAGGTCAACTTCACATTGTTATTAATCCAGAATTCTTTATGGGAATCACAGGCTTCCAAAAAGATATTGCACAATCTATGGACGACTTGAATGGCATTAAGCCTGCTCCAGGTTTCGACAAAGTATTGTATCCTGGACAAAATAATGATGTAGTGATTGCAGATTATAAGGAAAATGGTATTGAAATTGTAGATGATATTTATGATTATTTAAAATCGGATGTTATTCATAACAATCAATACGACCATAAAAATCCTTTTGCAGAATAAAATCAAATGGGGATCATAGGGGTGGAGCACAATGAAAGTAACAAAGGAAAAATTAAAAGACTTAATCTCAACAAAACTTCATAAAGCTGGACTCACAGAAGAGCATGCCAATGGGGTTGCGGACGTTCTTGTTCATGCTGATGCTAGAGGCGTTCATTCACATGGAGCTATGCGAGTTGAGTATTATGCCGAAAGAATCGCTAAAGGCGGAATTAATAATGAACCTAACTTCAAGTTCGAAAAAACAGGTCCTTGTACTGCTGTTTTTGACGGCGACAATGGGGTAGGTCATGTAGCTGCTAAGCTAGCTATGGATGAAGCTATCAAAATGGCGAAAGAAAACGGCATTGCTGTTGTTGGTGTTAAGAAAATAAGCCACAGTGGGGCACTTTCTTACTTTGTGGGGCAAGCAGCACATGAAAATTTAATTGGAATTTCTGTTTGTCAATCTGATCCTATGGTTGTGCCATTTGGCGGAGCGGAACCTTACTATGGTACCAATCCTATTGCCTTTGCTGCTCCTGGTAAAGATGGAGACCAAATCACATTTGATATGGCTACTACCGTTCAAGCTTGGGGAAAAGTTTTACATGCACGTTCAAAAAATGAACCAATACCTGAAACTTGGGCAGTAGACAGCAATGGTGAACCTACAACTGATCCATTTAAAGTTAATGCATTATTGCCTATTGCAGGTCCTAAAGGCTATGGTCTTATGATGATGGTGGATGTGCTTTCAGGTATCTTGCTGGGCCTTCCATTTGGCGGCAAGGTGTCTTCTATGTACCACGATTTGACTGAGTATCGTAATCTTGGCCAATTGCATATTGTCATTAATCCAGATTTCTTCACAACTTTAAGTGCATTCCAAGAAGGCATTTCTACTACTATGCAGGATTTGAATAACATAAAACCTGCACCTGGTTATGACAAAGTTTATTATCCAGGACAAAGAAGTGCTGAAAGAGTTAAGAAATACGAAGAAAATGGCATTGAAATTGTTGACGATATTTATGAGTACTTAACTTCAGATGTCATTCACAATAATGCATATGACCATAAAAATCCTTTCGCGGAATAAAGGATGAATAAGGGGCAATTATTTGCCACCCTTATTACAAAAGCAAATTTTATAAAGAGGTGCATAACAACATGCTTCATACAATTATTAAACAGAACTCCTACCAGGATTCAGTAAACTTAATGCTTCTCACAAACAAACTTTCTACAATGGAAGGCGTTAATAAAGTCCAAGTAATGATGGGGACTCCTGCGAATAAAGATATTTTCAAATCATCAGGTCTATACTCTGAAGATCTTGAAAGAGCAGCTGCAAACGATATGTGTATCGTTGTCGATACAGATGCAGACGAAAAAATCGAAGAAATCCTTGAAGAGATTGACACTTATTTAAATAACCAATCTATCAACAACAGCAAAGAAGAATTCCAAACAGTAAAAACTTGGGATAAAGCAATGAAAGCTTTGCCAAATGCAAACATGGCTCTTATTTCTACACCAGGTCAATACGCTGCTGAAGAAGCTGACAAAGCACTTGATAACGGTTTGCACGTTTTAATTTTCAGTGACAACGTAACTGTTGAAGACGAACGTCGCCTAAAAGAAAAAGCACATGATAAAGGATTGCTTGTTATGGGTCCTGACTGCGGTACATCTATTGTTTCAGGTGTTCCAGTTGCATTTGCTAACGTTGTAAAACCAGGCAACATCGGTATCGTTGGTGCTTCTGGTACTGGTATCCAAGAAGTATCTGTACAAGTCGATCGTTTAGGCGGAGGCGTTTCTTCTGCTATCGGTACAGGTGGACGTGACCTTTCAGATAAGATTGGTGCAATTACAATGTTGGATGCAATCAGAGCATTGGCTAACCACAAAGATACAGAAGTTATCACAATGATTTCTAAGCCACCAGCAAAAGAAGTGCGTGATGAAGTTGTTGAATTGCTACAAAGCGTTTCAAAACCAGTAGTTGCTATCTTCTTAGGTGAAGAACCACACAACCATGAAGGTAACATCTACTATGCAAATACACTTGAAGAAACTGCAGCTATCGCAGTAGATCTTGCAAGTGGCAATACAGTTAAACCTAATTACTATGGTGCAGCTATTGAAGTTCCATCTGTGAACCTAAATGCAGACCAAAAAACAATTAAAGGTTTATACTCTGGCGGTACATTAGGTTATGAAGCTGCTACTCTTATCAGCAGAGGCCTTGGATTGGCTCAAAGTGGTCATCATGATGAAGGGTACTTATTAAGTGCAGATGGATTTGAAGTAGCTGACCTTGGTGATGATATTTATACACAAGGTAAACCACACCCAATGATCGATCCAGATACAAGAATTCAATTCTTCAAAAAAGCTGCAGAAGATGACTCAACTGCAATTATCTTATTCGACGTTGTACTTGGTTATGGTTCTCATGAAGATATGGCAAGCGCTTTGGTTCCTGGTATCCAAAAAATTCAACAAGAAGCAAAAGCAAAAGGCAAAGAAATTTACTTTGTTGCAACTGTTTGCGGCACTAACCAAGACCCTCAAGATATTGCTGATCAAAAAGCAAAACTTGAAAGTGCTGGCGTTATTCTAAGAGACAGCAACAACCAAGCTGTTCGCACTGCACTTGGCATGCTTGATATTCAAATTGAAGAAAAAGATAAAGAAGTGGTTGCTGGTAAAGAAACAGCTTCAAAAGACTTCACTGTTTCAGAAGCAATTGAAAAATTATTGAAAGAAAAACCAAGCGTAGTCAATGTTGGTTTGAAAAAATTCACAGAAGCAATTACTGCTAATAATGGTAGAGTTGTTCAGTTCGACTGGCGTCCAGTTGCTGGCGGAAATGAAAGAATGCGCAAAGTATTAAGTGTTCTTCGTTAATCTGCTTAAGTAAGAGAATCAAAAAATGGAAGTACAGTTCTTGAAATTGGAGGAAAAATAGTATGTACGGACAATATAATACAATCGATGAAGCTAACCGCGCCGTGTTAGATAAAATTGTTGCAGGTGCACCATTCTTATTAGATGTGGTTCCAGCGAAATCAGTTATTGAAGAATTAAACGGAAAGGTCTTGCTTCATGCAGGCCCTCCGACTAAATGGGAAAACATGCCAAGCCCAATGCAAGGTTCTTGCGTAGGTGCTGCATTATTCGAAGGCTGGG
Organism: Rummeliibacillus sp. TYF-LIM-RU47; assembly: GCF_008638315.1. Classification (NCBI taxonomy): domain Bacteria; kingdom Bacillati; phylum Bacillota; class Bacilli; order Caryophanales; family Caryophanaceae; genus Rummeliibacillus; species Rummeliibacillus sp. TYF-LIM-RU47. Next base: position 1,462,747 of record NZ_VVIR01000001.1, read on the forward strand.
CATCTAATGCAGATGAAGCTTTCAAAATGTTAGAAAACGGTGAAGTAGAATTCATTCCTTGCCACCACGTAAATGCTGTTGGACCAATGGGCGGTATCACTTCTGGAAGCATGCCTGTTCTAGTTGTAGAAAACCGTGACGGTGGAAACCGTGCTTATTGCACAATGAACGAAGGTATCGGTAAAGTTCTTCGTTTCGGTGCTTACTCTGAAGAAGTAACAAATCGTCTAGCTTGGATGAGAGATGTTCTTGGACCAGTTCTTTCTAAAGCTCTTAAAGAAACTGAAGATGGCATGAACATCAACGTAATGATCGCTAAAGCTATCACAATGGGTGATGAATTCCACCAACGTAATATCGCTGGTTCACTTATTTTCTTAAAAGAAATCGCTCCTTATATCTTAAAAACAGATGCAAGCGAAGAAGAAAAACAAGCTGTAATTAAATTCTTAGCAGATACAGATCAATTCTTCCTAAATATTGCAATGGCAACAGGTAAATCAATTATGGATACTGCTAGAACTATCGAACATGGTACTGTTGTAACAGCTATGTGCCGTAATGGTTACGAATTTGGTATCCGCATCGCAGGTATGGGCGACCAATGGTTTACTGCTCCTGTAAACACACCACAAGGTTTGTTCTTTACTGGCTATTCACAAGACATGGCATGCTCAGATATGGGTGATAGTGCAATCACGGAAACATTCGGTGTCGGCGGTTTTGCTATGATCGCTGCTCCTGGTGTTACACGTTTTGTAGGTGCAGGCGGATTTGAAGATGCACTAAAAACAAGTAATGAAATGCTTGAAATTTGTATTGACCAAAACCCTAACTTCTCTATTCCAACTTGGGATTTCCAAGGTTCTTGCCTAGGAATCGATGCAAGAAAAGTTGTTGAATTAGGAATTGAACCAGTCATCAACACTGGTATTGCACACAAAGAAGCTGGAGTTGGCCAAATCGGCGCAGGTACTGTTCGTGCACCATTAGCTTGCTTCGAAAAAGCAATCGATGCTTATGCAGTTAAATTAGGTCTTATCGACCCACAATAGTCTGATCAAATGATGAAGGAGAGGCATCGTCCTCTCCTTCTTTCTGACAAGAATATTATTATTTTTACTTTAAGGAGAGAAATTAATGAACAAAATTGTTTTAGCAATCGGCGGTAACGCGATTATTAAAGAAGGCCAAAAAGGTACAATTGAAGAACAACAACAAAATATCAATGAAAGCTGTGAACCAGTTCTTAAATTAGTTGAACAAGGTAACACAGTAGTTATCACACATGGTAACGGCCCACAAGTTGGGAATTCATTAATCAAATCTCAAATGGCAGAATCTGTTATTCCTAACTATCCACTTGATGTTTTAGATGCCGAAACTGAAGGTAACTTAGGTTACTTAATCCAACAAGCATTTAAAAACAAAATGACAGAGAAAAACATTAATAAAACTGTTGCAACTGTTATCACTCAATCAGTTGTTTCTCAAGACGATCCAGCTTTTGAAAATCCAACTAAGCCAATTGGTCCTTTCTTTACTAAAGAAGAAGCTGATAGAATTTCTGCAGAAGAAAATGTTAGCTTCGTTGAAGACAGCGGCAGAGGCTACAGACGCGTAGTTGCTTCTCCAAAACCAACTCGCATTGTAGAAAAAGAAGCAATTGAAGCATTATTAGAAAAAGATATCACAGTAGTTACTGCTGGTGGCGGTGGTATTCCTGTAATTGAAGAAAATGGTATGCTTAAAGGTGTAGAAGCAGTTATTGATAAAGACTTTGCAAGTGCTTTGCTTGCAGCTGACATCAATGCTGATTACCTATTCATCTTGACTGGTGTTGAACAAGTAGCGATTCACTTCGGTACACCACAACAACAAAACCTTTTAGAAATGACTATTGATGAAGCATTGCGTTACATGGACGAAGGTCACTTCCCTAAAGGAAGCATGGGTCCAAAAATTGAAGCTGCTATTTTGTTCTTGAAAAAAGGCGGCAAAAATGTCGTAATCACTTCTATCGACAAACTTCAAGAAGCTCTTGAAGGTAAAACAGGTACTCGTGTAACATTATAAAAATTTAAAGTGAAAGCAGGCGGAGAAGAGTTCATATTTCTCCGTCTGTTTTTATTTATCAGTAGCGATATAAAGATAAAAAATGGTATTACAGTTTTGCATGGAATGTATAGTAAAATGAAAAAAATAAATCTATAAAGCCAGGAGTGTTGCTTTTGAAAAAGCAGGATAGCAAGTTCCGATGGGTTGTTTTCACAACCGTTTTAGTTACATATCTTTTAATAGCAAGCCAGCGAACTGCCCCAGGCTTAATAACAGATCAATTGATGGGTGAATTTAGTATACCTGCCTCAACAATAGGCCTTTTGACAAGCATACAGTTTATGGCCTATGCCGGTCTGCAAATACCGGTAGGAATTCTTTCTGATCGATTTGGCCCAAACTATTTTTTGGTTGGTGGAGCTATTGTAAATGGGCTAGGCACCCTAATGTATAGTCTATCTTCTAATGAGTTTTTCCTTTTCTTTGCGAGGTTATTAGTAGGAATAGGTGACGCTACTATCTGGATTAATCTAGTACTCATATTAAGTCAATGGTTCAAGTTGAAAGAATTTGTGGGTTTGCTAGGGCTAGCAGGTATGAGCGGGAGTCTTGGATTTTTATTTGCAACTGTTCCATTTTCATCCTGGATTACTGCTACAGGATGGAGAACTCCATTCTTAACAGTTGGCATATTGCTATGCCTATGTGGGATTCTTCTCTATTTAGTGCTAGTTAAACATCCTAAAAAGATGGAGAAGAGTATTTCTCGAGACACCACACAGTCAATTAAAAAAGAAAAGCCACAGCGAGAAAAGATTTTGATTTTATTGCGCAGAATTTTTACCGAGCGCCAAGCTTGGGCAACCTTCTTATGCCATTTTGGGTTGGTCGGTACCTATGTCGGTTTCATTGGTTCGTGGGCAGTTCCATTTGGAATGCATCTATATGGTATGAGTCGTCAGGATGCGAGCCAGCTAGTCATGATTGGGTTATTTGGAGCAATAATCGGCGCTCCGCTAACAAGCTGGATAACTAGCCGTATAGGTACAATAAAAAGGCCTTATATAATTGTTCAATTGTTTGTCTTTGCATGCTGGACCGCTTTCTTGTTTTTAGGGGGTAAACCTCCCATGGGCATGCTTTATGTACTTTTCTTTATTATTGGATATGGTAATGGAGCGAGTGCATTGACATTCGCCGTGGTAAGAAATTCTTTCGATATAAAAGAAGTGGGCGTAGTATCAGGCTTTGCAAATACGGGTGGTTTTTTAAGCGCTGTATTATTGCCAAGCATTTTTGGTAGTGTTTTAGATCATTTTCATTCGTCGTCTGTAAGTACTGGTTATCAATACGGCTTTATTATACCGGTGATTTTCTCATTAATTGGTGTCATCGGTGCACTTTTGATTCTAGAGAAACGGAAGGACGCTAATGAATCTAACGACATTACCATATAGTTTAGAGTTTTAAAAATAACATCACTTTCGCTTTAAATAACAAATCTATTGACTATAGCTTTGTTATTTGTGATAATAGATTTAACTTAATACTGGTACCTTTAAATCAGTCCAGAGAGGCTGACAAGGACAGCGGAATTGCTTAGAAAAAGTTGGTGTTAGATTATGCCCTTTTTCTATGCTGAAAAAGAGGCTTCTTGTCAGAATTATGGCAAGAAGCCTCTTTTGTTTTCCCTGCAGGTACGATACCAGAGATCCTATTCTCGGTACCAGTTTTAGATTGTTCTAAAACAGGAGGAATGTTTTGTATGGAAAACAAAAAAGTAGACGCAGACTTTTCATTGCAGGCGGTGCCCGCGTCACACCGAAACGGTTTCTTTAGAATGTTGGTAGTAATGCTTGGCTTTACTTTCTTCTCAGCCAGTATGCTCTCTGGAGGAACACTTGGCTTAGGCTTATCAATGAAACAATTTATTGTCATTGTTCTTTTAGGTAATCTATTACTAGGTGCATACACAGGTACTCTCGCTTATATAGCTGCGAAAACAGGTTTATCTACACACTTATTGACGCGTTACGCATTTGGATTAAAGGGTTCTTATCTGTCTTCCTTTATCCTAAGCTTAACCCAAATTGGCTGGTTTGGAGTAGGGGTTGCGATGTTCGCTGTACCTGTTCATAAAGCAACTGGCATAGATACGTATCTTTTAATCATTATCATGGGATTACTCATGACGGCAACTGCCTTTTTCGGCATGAAAGCACTCACGATCTTAAGTTTTATTGCCGTACCTTTGATTGTTATATTAGGAAGCTACTCAGCATGGGATGCAGTGGACATGCTTGGCGGATTTGACGCTCTCATGCAGCATCAGCCAAAAGAAACAATGAGTTTTGCAGCTGCTCTAACAATTTGTGTAGGATCGTTCATCAGTGGTGGTACCTTAACGCCAGACTTTACAAGATTCTCAAATACGAAAAAGACAAGTGTGATCACTACAGTACTAGCTTTCTTTGTTGGAAATACGTTAATGTTCTTGTTTGGGGCGATTGGAGCGATTGCAACAGGGCAATCAGATATTTCAGAAGTGATGTTTTTACAAGGGCTAATCATCCCAGCAATTATCGTGCTAGGCTTAAATATTTGGACAACGAATGACAACGCCATTTATGCATCAGGTTTAGGGATATCTAACATTACAAAAATAAAGAAAAGTAAGGTAGTTATTGTTAACGGCATTGTTGGGACATTTCTAGCTATGTGGCTATACAACAATTTTGTTGGATTCCTCACTATGCTTGGAGCTGCACTACCGCCAATTGGTGCGATTATTATTGCAGATTTCTTTATCGTACACCGAGGCAAGTATAAAGAGTTTGAAACAATGAAATTTAAAGCGTTCAACTGGAATGCAATTGTAGCGTGGGGAATCGGTTTTGTAGCAGCGAAATTCATACCAGGCATACCGCCATTGAACGGGCTTATCAGCGCAGCTCTAATCTATGTAGTGTTATCCCTTCTATTAAATAAGGAAGCGGAATCTACTTCAAGTGTAAAACCAATGACAATCAATGAGGTGAAAGAAGCATGATCATTAAAAATGCGAAGCTTAGAAAAAGAGAAGGATTATGGCAAATCCATATACAAAATAAGAAGATAGTAAAAATAGCTCAAAAAATTGAAAACAACGATCAACAAATTATAGATGTGCAAGGGTGCCTAGTGATTCCTCCATTTATTGAGCCACACATTCATTTGGATACCACATTGACAGCAGGCGAACCAAACTGGAACGTAAGCGGTACATTGTTTGAAGGGATTCAAAGATGGTCGGAGAGAAAAGAATCTTTAACAGCCCAAGATGTAAAAACAAGAGCAAAAACAGCATTGAAATGGCAAATAGCGCAGGGGATTCAGCATGTCCGCACACATGTTGATGTCACAGATCCAGATCTGACAGCACTAAAGGCAATGCTAGAAGTAAAAGAAGAGATGGCGAAGTTTATTGACTTACAGCTGGTAGCCTTCCCACAAGAAGGGATTCTTTCTTACCCAAATGGCTATGAATTGTTGGAAGAATCATTAAAAATGGGTGCTGATGTGGTTGGCGGTATTCCACACTATGAATTTACACGTGAATATGGTGTGGATTCATTAAAAGCTGCCTTTCAGTTAGCTGAAAAATATGATCGCCTTGTTGATATACATTGTGACGAAATAGATGATGAACAATCTCGTTTTGTGGAAGTAGTTGCGGCAGAAGCATACCGCCTCGGAATGGGCAGCCGAGTAACTGCAAGCCATACGACAGCTATGCATTCCTATAACGGAGCCTATACATCAAAGTTATTTAGATTATTAAAGCTTGCAGATATCAATTTTGTTGCAAACCTACTGGTAAATATACACCTTCAAGGACGCTTTGATACTTATCCGAAACGCAGAGGCATTACTCGTGTGAAAGAACTGCAAGAAGAGGGGATCAACGTATGCTTTGGCCATGATGATATATTTGATCCGTGGTATCCGCTAGGTACAGGCAATATGCTACAAGTGTTACATATGGGCTTGCATGTTACCCAACTAATGGGCTATGACCAAATTGTGAATTCAATTGATTTAATCACAAACAACAGTGCAAAAACGCTTGATATAGAAGAACAATATGGAATAGAAGAAGGGAAGCCAGCAAACTTGATTGTATTAGAAGCAGCTAGTGAATACGATGCAATCCGCAAGCAAGCTTCCGTTCTATATTCAATTAGGAATGGTGAAATAATAGCTGAAACAAAGCCTAGAGATACGAAAATCATGCTAGATGGTGTTACAGAGGGAGTTACATTTGATCGATAATATTTTCCTTAAGAGTTTTGAATAAAATTAGATTTTAAATTCATATAAGTATTTTCTTAGAACATAGTACTAAGTAGAGATGAATATATCTAATGATGTGAAGTAGAGACGGCGACTGCTGCGGTAAAAGCTTAAACCGAAAGCACTGCAGGAAAGCGAGATTGAAGCCAAGCCCGCGGAAAGCGCCATCTGGAATGGAACACAAAACTAAATTTTCGTGATAATTTTTCTTAATGAATAGGAATCAAGCAAAATAATAATCAGAAATCGAACTAGTATGAGATTAAATGTCATACTTAGTTCGTTTTTTATTAGTAAAACCTCTTGTGCAAACTCTTTAATTTTTATATGAGTTAAATTAACGCATATAAATAAAACTGCGGTTATTTGTTTTATATTACTTCTTTATTTCTATATTCCCATAAAAGCCCTATCTTCTATATATATTTTTCTAAAAAATAGGTGTATTCATCCTTGTAACAGGGTAGTGACATAATGAGGAAGCATGCTTTTTTATGAAAATTGAGAAGTGATAAGAAAAATCTATCACATGGCTTTGGGGAAATCCAAGTAGTGGTAGGGGTTGAGGGGTACTTACACGAGTAGGTACCCCATTTTGTACCCCATTTTTAAGTATAGAAGGGCCTTAATTGATACTAGTAATCTCGGATAGAACTTTCATTGCTTTCTTTTCATTTTCTTCAAACGAATGAGCATATGTCTTCATGACGGTTTGCGGTGTATCGCCAATAATCTTAGCAATGCTAGTCACGGGTACATTATTCGAAATAAGTATTGAAACAAATGTATGTCTCAAACCATGAGGCGTTATTCTTTTTAAATCGTAATGTTCGGTAACTTGATCCAAAACAATGGATGCTTCGTTTTGGTTTATCGGATTACAATTACGAGAGATAAATACATAATCACTTTCAGCATGTTTCATGCCAAAAGTTAACTTTCTTTCTTTGCACCATACTTTGTATTTCTCAAATTGTGATGCCAAGAAATCAGTAATGTCAATAGTACGAATACTATTATCTGTTTTAGTTGTCCGTTCACCAAAATGATCCCGCGTATGGTTAATGGAAAGCTTTTTGTTTTGCAAGTCGATTTCTGACCAACGTAATGCACAAGCTTCACCTCTACGCATACCGGTACTGGCTAGTAGCAGTATGAGCATATATCTTGTCAAACTAAACTCACGTTTAACACAACTTAAAAGTTTTTGTAATTCTTGTACAGTCAAATAATTACCTTCGAGTTCATTAGCATTTTGTTTAGCTACTTTTGGTAAATCAGCTTTTGACATCTTGTTACGCTGTATAACTTCTTCATCGACAGCTGCATTAATAGCGCCCATAAAGAAACCATGGTACAACTCAATGCTTTTCGCAGACTTGCCCATGTTCGTCAGTTGATCAACGAATTCTTTCTCATATATCCCACGGGTTAACTTGGACATTTTATATTTACCTAGTAGCGGCTTGATATATAGGATAGTGATTCTTTTGTAATTAGCTGCAGTGGACACTTTCCACTTTGCTTGTTGGCGATCCAGATACACGTCCATCCATTGCTCAACTGTAATTTGTTCATTAAGAGCAATTTTCTCTCCACCATTTAATATAGTCGATTTAATTTTAGTTAATGCTCGTTCAGCTTCAACATCTGAATTAAATCCTTGTTTAGATTTTTCTCGCCTTTTTCCTACGTGATCGTAATATTTATATCTATACGCATACTTTTTCTTTTTATCACTATCTTGATACCAATAAATATTTTCTTTTCTAGTCTTTTGTAGTTTCTGTCTTGCCATATCTATGTTCCTCCTTAACGACGGACAGGTACGTTTTGGAGTAGGAACAATAGAAGTTTTCATTCATATTGACTATAGTCATTAGATATTATTGACTATAAATATAGAAATGATTACTATAAAACCAACATAATGATAAAAAGTTATTGAAAATTATCAAACTATTAAATATACTTAAATAGTAAAAGTATGGTATAATGAAATTAAATAAGAACACACGTTCGTGAAAAACAAGGAGATGTTCGCTATTAAAACAAAAGTTGAGCCCCCTAGAAATCAAAAAATCCAGGTAGTAGATTTAAAACTACTATTAGCGAGTATTGTTTTCCAAAAATCGAACACCAAATTTAATGAGAAAATTAATTAGACTGAGATTTAAAGCGCTGGAATTGTATTTGTTCTAGCGCTGCTTTAATTTCTTCGTCAGTTAATTCTTTACCATCAGATACAAACTTATACTTTCCCCTCAATTCAGGAATAGGAATATTATTATCAAGGTCCACTAAAAGCCTGTTGTTTTCATCTATTACTTCATTGGCGCTTTTCATAACTGCATACATAAGTTGGTCTAACGAGACATCAAAAAACTCGCCTATTTTAAGTAATACAGGTACTTCAGGAAATTGCTCTCCCCGCTCATAATGGGATAAAGAACCTTGTGTTATGCCTAATTTCTCTGCTAGTTCCCCTTGAGTCATGTTCTCCCTTTTTCTAAGAGTACGGAGCATGACATCGAATTTTACGTCCTTCAAAAACTCACTTCCTTTCTATATATAGTTGCCTGCTCTACGCAAAGCACACCTTAAATATTACTACAAATATTAATTTTTTTCACAAATTACTTGATTTATTATTTTGAATAATATATATTGTTTTTAAGGCAACGGAATATTATTTTAAATAATAAATGGGAGGTGGGAAAATGGTTGCCAAAATCGAAAGCAAAACAAAAGCAAATGTAAATCTAATAAATGCGCGGTTAGCTAAAAAACTAACACAATCTAAGTTAGCAAAAAAAGTTGGGATGTCTCAAGGAGCGATTGCCCATTTGGAGCGAGGTATCAACAAGGCCCCTGAATATCCAAATGCTTTAAAAATAGCTAACGCTCTTGAAAAAAGCGTTGAGTTCCTTTTTTTTAACTCAAAATAATATTTTAAATAATAAATTTCACTCTTTATTATTTTAAGTATTTATAATGGAATTTTCAATAAGCAAAAGGGATCAGAAGGGGAGGAATAAAAATGCAAAATAATGAGCACAAAACTTTACAAATCTTCAAAAACGAATTATTCGAAGTCGGAGCAAAAATCGAAAGTGAAACCATCTTATTCGATGCGGAACAAGTTGCTAAGTGTTTAGGTATTACGGATACGAAAAATGGAACTGAGTACGTAAGATGGAATCGCGTAAATAGTTACTTGCCTCCAAATTCGCCACAAGTGGCGAAAGGCAGCTTAATACCTGAACCTCTTGTTTACAAACTTGCATTCAAAGCATCGAATGAGGTTGCAGAACAATTTCAAGATTGGCTAGCTATAGACGTCATACCTGCTATTCGCAAAACAGGTTCATACATACAACCTGTTAATAATCTGGAACTGGCTCTTCAAGCGGCTTTGCAACATGAACAGGATATCAAGAATTTGAAAAGTGATATAGGCGAGCTAAAAGAGACTATGCGAATCGATAGCGATCAAGAATACACCATTCGCAAATCAGGCCAAGCAAAAGCGTTAGAGGCAATGGGCGGTATCGAATCGTCAGCATATAGGCGAATAGGAAGAAAAGTATTTCAAGCTTTCTGGAGAGATTTTAAAAAGTATTTCAAAATCGCTCGTTACACAGGATTACCTAGACTGAAATTTGCTGAAGCATTACGCTTCATTGAAACGTGGAGACCGGAAACTGCTTTACAAATGGAAATCGATGATTGCAACAAATACAAACAGCTTGAACTTGTTGAAGGTGGTGTAATGGAAGTTGCAAATCCAACAATCTGAAAGTTCAGTAATTAAGGTGCTTTTTGAAATGAGCGGTATTACGGAGGAGAAAATTGAACAAGAATTTCAAACTCTTGTCCGTGAAGCTTCAAGACCAGTATTTCTCTTTTGGGATATCAATCAAATGTCGGAGGCCCTGCCATTCGAAAAGAGCTTTTTAGAAGAATATATACTTACGGATCCGCGTGTTAAACAATATCAACGCCAGCGTGGTCCGCGTGGTAAAAGAGTATGGCTTTATGAACCATCATTAACAGCTATTAAAGAAATCATTATGAACGAGTGGGATTAAAAATAAACAAAACGACGGACAGGTACGTTTTGGATAAACAAACTAATTGGAGGGCTAATAATTGGAGCAAATATATAGAGCAGAGGATGTAGAAAAAGTAGTAGTTGAACTGGAATGTGTTGAGGATTTGCTAGTTGAAGCAGATGCGTTAGTAGGCGAGGGAGACTTAGAAAAAGCCATGCAGTGTTTGTTGGATGCTCAAAAATCCATCCAATCATTACATCAATTGCAACTCAAACGTGAAAATCAAAAGCGTTTGAGAGATATAGCAATGAGTATGCGAAAGGAAGGCATCTCTGCTGATACGGTGAGGTTATATGTATGATCCACTAGAAGTTTTATTTATCGTGCTATTTGCTATAGCGGGTACTATCATCTTCACCTCAATGGTTTTTATGTACAGGGATGAAAATGAAAAATAGCTGGCTAACTTAAGGGGTTAGCCAGCTACGTGATAAATCAACTGTACATTCAGTATAACACGACAGGATAACTCCTGTCATGAAGCACATGAAATATAAACAAAGAGGTGATAAGGCCTCCAATTTATTTATCAAATCATGTGCTTCATGATGCGAGTTAATGGCATCAAATTAAATAGAAAGGTGCGATTAGTTTGGTAAAGCAGCTAACAAACGGGATTTTAGATTACTCTCATAATCCTAATTTGGCGAATCAGTTTTTATTCTCACGTAGCCTACATGATGCAGTTGTCGAGATGACCGCAGATGAATTGGAGAATTTCTTTGACAGTAACTTTTATCTGTTTGATGAGCACACGCTACAGCATGAGATTGCTGAACTTGCTATTGATGTATTGGAGCCTCAACATTTCCGAACATTAATGACAAATAACAGTAATAAAACTGTATACGACATGCTAGTTGAAGAAGGCTTCATTAATACAATTGACTGTGTTACAGCACTAAGTGTTGAATATCCAACAAAGTAAGGAGGATTCATCGTGTTAGAAAATCCAATGGTTAATGGACAAGGCTTTCAAGAAACGTACGCTTCGCCAGTAGGACGTTGTGAAGAATGTAAGGATTCAGTTTTTCAAGGTTACGAAGGAGTCCTTTTTCTAGATAAACTTTTTTGCTGCACAACGTGCCTGGAAAACCATCTCAAAAAGAGTGGGGCCATCCAAGAAATATAAAAAAGACCACTCGCACAAGTGGTCCTTAAACAATCATATTTTCAGATATCTTACCACAAATAAGGAGGAACTTTCAATGAATGACTTATCACAACAATATCAGTACCAACAAGCATTTCCAAGTCAAAGTCAGGGGCATGGCGTACCAGCGCAAGCTAGCATTTCTCGTGAGATGGAAGAAGTCAAAGGACAAATTTTCATGGCGAAGCAGTTTCCGCGTAACACGTTTCAATCTGAACAACGAATTCTAGACAACTGTAAACGGCCTGCATTAGCAAATGTTGCGATGTATCAGTACCCACGCGGTGGAACGAAAGTGACCGGACCATCTATTCGATTGGCAGAAGTTCTCGCACAAAATTGGGGAAACCTTTCATTCGGAATTAAAGAGCTTGAGCAACGTGAAGGTGAATCAGTAGCAATGGCATATGCCTGGGATCTTGAAACAAATGTCCGACAAGAAAAAGTATTTACGGTGAAACATTCGTTCAAATCAAAAGGTAAGCTCAAGAAATTAGAAGATCCTCGGGATATTTACGAACGGGTAGCTAGCGATGGTTCGCGACGATTAAGAGCCTGCATTCTAGGAATTATTCCAGGAGACATAGTTGATAAGGCGGTAGAAGAATGTGAACGGACACTAGCAGGGCAAAATAGCAAACCTTTAAAAGAACGTATAGCAAGCGCGCTAGGCGCTTTCAAGGAACAGCATCGAGTTACACAACCAATGATTGAAGAACGTTTTGGATACAATGCTGAGGCATTTACAGAGCGTGATTACCTTGACTTAATTAAGATTTTCAACTCGCTAAGAGATGGTATGTCCAAAGCAGAGGATTGGTTTGACAAAAGCGCTGGTAAAAAAGAGTCGAGTGGATTAGCGGAAGCATTCACTGAAACGAAAAAAGAAGAAGCGCCAAAGCCTGAAACGAAGGTAGAGGAGGACCCAAAAGATGACGATGAAATTAGCTTTGAACAGTGAGAATTACCATTCACAGGAGGCGAACCGAGAGTATTTCTCGGTTTCCCAATTCAAAAGCATGATGCAATGCGAAGCTACGGAAATTGCGAAATTAAACGGCGAGTATATCGAACCTTATTCTAATGCATTAACGGTTGGTTCTTACACTCATGCGGCATTTGAGAGTGATGCAGCATTCAATAACTTTTGTGAGCAAGAACATGATGCCATATTTAAAAACCGCGGCGGAAAATATGCCGATTTTGAACAAGCAGATCGAATGATTGAAACATTGAAGAGTGACGATTTTGCGATGTTTGCTTTATCAGGTGAGAAAGAACAAATTTTCACAGGTCATTTATTCGGGGCTGATTGGAAAGTGAAAGTTGATAACATCAATTTGCAACAAGGTTTCTTTAGTGATTTGAAGACCACACAGAGCCTTTCTAAGCGGTTTTGGAATGATAAGTATCAGAAGTACGTTTCGTTCGTTGAATCCTTTGACTACGTGCTACAAATGGCTATTTACAGAGAAATCATAAAGCAATCAACAGGTTATGAACTAACTCCTTATATTGTGGCAGTAACAAAGGAGAATCCTCCTGACAAGGCAATTCTTCACTTTGATGAAAGTCGCTTCAATTTTGAACTTGAGTATGTCGAAACATATCTACCAAGCATGCTTAAAACGAAGCAAGGTCTAGCCACTCCTATTAGATGTGAAAAGTGTGCATATTGCAGAGCCACAAAAAAGTTATCAAGCACTTATGAGATTGGATTTTTGTTAGATGAATAATCAAACAAAAGTGTGCTTGCCTGCATGGATCTTTGAACAAGCTCAGGGCGATAAAGATGAAATTAAAAGGCTAGTACTCGAATATATGAAGCGTTACGAAGGCTATCGGGTGATTAAAGTCAGGAATAGATTGGCGATTTGCGAAACGAATAGATTATAAGGGGGCAGGACTATGAATTTAATAGAATCGATTGTCAATGCAATCGCTAGAGCAAATCAAAAAGTAGAGACAATAAAAGCATTACATCTTGAGTTGGATTATCAACTTTCTTGGTTACATGAATACATGGAGAAAGATGACCAGAATAATATTCAAATTACAAAGGGACGGTTGAGCCAGATACATCAAGAATTGACACAATTTAAAGTTTTTTAAAGGAGGGAAGGTACGACATGAACCAAGATACTCAAAATATTCTACGGAAAAGTCGTAAGCAACGTGCCTTCACACAAGTTGATAATGAAATTACGAATAACGAGAATCTCTCATGGCAAGCAAAAGGTTTAATGCTGTATCTGCTTAGCAAACCAGATGATTGGAAGTTTTATGAAACCGATATTGTTAAGCGTGCTAAAAATGGACCGGATTCAGTTAAATCTATTATTAAGGAATTGTTAGAAGTAGGTTACCTAATTCGAGGTGAAAGGATTCGAGATGAAAAGGGACACCTTAAAGGCTATAACTATACAGTTGAACCATATTTACATGATTCCTATGACGGAAAATCCTACGTAGGAAAATCCAATGTAGGAAAACCCTATGTAGGGATTCCCTACGTAGGAGAATCCATTAATAGTAATACTAACTATAGTAATACTGATTCTTTAAATAATATTAACTTAAATAATACTAACAACATCCTCCTCAGCAATGAAGAAACTACAGCTACAACGAATATACACAACCCAGGAGGAGGATTTAGGATAGATCCTAATTTTGGGAACTTAATAAAAGTCTATGAAAACAACTTTGGCCTAGTCAGATCTATGGAGCAACAAGAAATAAATTACTTGTACCAAGAATATCCAACAGAATTAATCTACGAAGCTTTGAAAATGACAGCTCTTAAGCGTGATGTGAAAAGCCCAGCGATTTATATGGGGAAAGTCTTAAGAAGTTGGAAAGAACAAAATATATCAGACTTGCGAACTTTGGAACTTTATCGCAAAAGGAGTGAAAATAGTGCAACCAATAAACAAAGCTTTGGAAGAGATGATGGAAAAGAGTCCAGAATTAAAGCGGCGCATGAACGACGTGCAAAGTTATTACAGGGAGAATCCAATCGAACAGATCAACCAAGCGAGTGATAAGTGTCCTTACCATAAATGTGATGGCTCTGGGTTGTTATGGTTCAAAGATTGGAGCATAGCTGCAGAAATCCAAAAGAATGGGAAATTGGATGATGAAGTGGTATATAAAGCTGATAAAAAATTCGAATGGAAAGAACCTTGTAAATGCTATGGACAACGTCAAAAAGCACTGGAGTTAAAAAAGAAACTCTCTACAGCTGGCATTCCAAAACTCTTTCAGGACGCTCACCTGAATAATTTTAATTACGGTGTTTATACAACTGAGCAGCATAAGCAAATCGGCAAAGTTAATCGTTTAGCTGCAGTTAATTACATCAAGAACTTTGAAGAGATGAAAAGTGCCGGAAAGGGCCTATATATTTATTCAAGCATTAAGGGTTCTGGAAAAACACGCTTAGCAATCAGCATAGCAAATGACCTTGTTCATCAATTAGGAGTTAACGTAGCGGTAGTAAAAGCGGTAAATATGTCAAAAGAAGTTCGTAAAACGTACAGCCAAGGGAGTAATATGAACGATTTAGATGTAATCTCAGCATTTCAAAAAGTAGATGTGCTCGTTATTGATGACTTAGCTGCGGAAAAACCTTCCGAATTTGTTGAGGAACTGCTTTATACCATTTTTGATTATCGGGTTGAACAAAAGCTACCAACAATAATTACGTCTAACCTTACCATTGAAGAATTTGGGACGCAGCAATACAAATCTAAAGATGGGCAAATCAAGAGTTATGCAGAAGGTGATGACAGTCGCGTAGGGAGCCGGTTGAAAAAGTTATGTATGGAATTGTTCATGCCAGAAGAATCGGTTCGTGATCGAGAAAGTGAATATGAAAACAATAAATTAGAGCAACTGCTCTTCAAGGAGGAAAACAATGAACATTGAATTAAAGCTAAATAACTCATTTTTAAACATAACTGAAGGTAATGACAAACATATTGAAATGGCTATAGAAGGTTTCTTCGGTGTATGTGGACATTCATTTGAACGTCTTACCAATACTCAAGAAACACCCTTAAAAGAAGTCGTAGCAACCATTACAGAACCAGCTGACCAAACGAGTCTTGTAAATTGTGGAGATGGAGTATGGCATGAAGGAGTATCGATTCCAAAAAATGATATTGCTAGCAAACCAAAACACTCTCGGCAGTTACCGTTGGTGGGAGCAACCAAAACATTATCACATAAACCGTTCGAAATACTGGGAGAGCGACAACCAAAAAGCTGTGACATACGTGAAACAGAAGAAGGCTATAAACTTTATAAATCACATTATTTTTGCCCTCAATGTGGAAATGAAGGTAATCGATATAATCGCGAATCCAATCGTTACATGAAGTGTCATGATTGCGGTACGAAAATAACACAAGAGGCAGCTACATTTGAAACAGATGAGTTAGGTGTTCCTCTTCCGGACAAAGGCGGTAACTTCTTTATCGGTCGTGACTTTTATGAAATAGATAACCCGTTTGAGGAGGGAGAAAAGTGACTCCAACATTCATTGGCTTCAATCAAATCCCTTACGCGCTCATTTTTTGGCTAAACGAAGACTGTGACATGGTAAACAAAACAGTGTGTTATGACGAACAGGATGTCCAAGACATGCTGGCAAAGCATAAGGCTCCAGTTGGTCTATATAGCGAATACAGTGACTATATCCTTGAATATCACGAAAGTGTTGGCAGAAAAGCCATATGCTAAATGAATTGAAGCGGGAAATCCTGATGGCTGAGCTGAAGGAAAGAGGGGTCCATCAAATTGGTGGACGTCCTCTCATTTTCGTAAAATATCGCATACTTCATTCTGTATTGGCTATTAGACGGGTATTAGAACAATAGGAGGTGGGTGCTTATGACAAACGAATTCCTCAACCTATGTGCTCTTATAGTAGCTCTGCTGGGTTTCAACTTAATGATTTATATGGAAATCCGAAGCTTTTCGAAATGGAATAGATACGAAAAGAATAAACGCAATAAATAAACAAGGGCGGTGAAAGAAATGAAAGTCGTCAGCATTAACAAAGATCAAAGCTATCAATCACTCTCTGAAATATATCGAAACTATAAATCTGTCAGTCCTCAACTAGAATTTGAGGGTCGTTTATATAAATATATTAAAACTTCAAAGAGATTATTCCTAACAATCATATATTACTGTCCAGAAGAGCAACATATTCTAGCAATCTCGTTTAAATACCACAACTCGGTTTTTAATGTTCAAGGAATCTACTGCTCTCAGAAGGTGCTTAACAATGTTGTGTCCACGCTGTAATAGACCTTTGAAATCCAAAAAGTCAATCGAGCGAGGTATTGGACCAATATGTAAGAAAAAACAAGCGTATGAAGAGTTCTTAAAAAATCAAATGACCATATTTGAGGTGCTTGATGATGGAAACGATCATGACACTTTACAAGATTGTCGATAGAGAGCGTCGTATCGTTTGCGGCCATTTTAACTGAGAAGAAATCAGCACACTCAAACGGGAAGGATGGCGCAAGGACGCTCCACAAGTTAATGGAAACGGTATACCGGTGAAATTAAAAAAAGAAAAAGGAGTGGGGAAATGAAAAACAGACACAAGCTCAAAGTCTTAAAAGAAGTTGCTGCAAAAGAAGCTTCTCACTTAGAAGGTTTTGGTTACCAAGTAGAAGTCCGAAAAATCATTGACGAAGTCGGCTACATTGTGGAAGCACAGAATCGATATGAGGAAATCGTTATTTTTATCGATAGGGTGAGCGGTCCTTTTAATACCTGGTTGACGAATAAGCCAGGTGTTCTAAAAGTCTAGTTATCATAACAATACGGTGAGTACATACAACATGAGAAACAAAAGGGCCGTCAAATACGCAGTTGAAACAAAATGAGAAGGAGGAAAAATGATGATTCAAATATATTGTGACGGTGAAGATGGAATCAATAAGTGGTTAGCAGAAAATCAAAACGTTGAAATTATTGATATTAAAATGAGTCTGAACAATGATGGCTACGGAATAATGGTTATCTATAAGACAAATGTTTAGTTCACATTACGACTAAAAAGCGAAGGAGGAAATTACATGGAATATAGCAGTGGAATGGGAATTGAAATTCCTGTTTGGGTCATTCAATCAGCGAATGGAAAACGAACGTACAATCGAAAAACTAATTCCTTTCAAACTGAAGTTACCGAGGAGTGCATATTTGATTCGCCAACAAAAGCATACCAGGATTTAAAGCTACTGGATTATGGATATGTAGTTAAATCAAAAAGATATTACCAAGATGCAAATAATAATCGCATTTGGTAATGCTTACTCTAGATATTTAAAAGAAAAGATGCCATTTCACTATTAATTTTATTATCATCCTCAGATAACAACGAAAATCATGTTGTTATCCTTAAACCTTAGTAACCGAATACTTTCGCAACAAGGAGGATAATAAGAAGTTCACGTTCAGTGATCCTCAGCTCAATAGTGAAACGATACATCTCTTCACCACCTTTTTAAACTACAGACATTATATGACCCAGATTCCGAGAAATTCACTATTGAATAAACACTTCGAATGCTTTTTTTCTTCTGGATATAAGTGATTATCATATTAATTATAAGAACAAAATCCTATTGGGAAATACACCAACCGAAGAAAATAAAAAGCACGCTTGAGGTGAGTCAAACGTGCGATAAGATAGGCGATTACAACGGTTATTACACCGTTCTCCTACATTATAATCCTTGTAAGAGCAGTTTATACAAAGAGATTCAAAAAAATTTATTCGGAAGATAAACGAATTACACGCTCGAAATGGAATTCAAGCGTGTGGGGAATAACGGTGTGAACGACGGTTAATGGACCGTCCATCTTTATTATGACCAACGTGTTTATTTATTATTCTGATTTAATTACAAGATTCCAGTTAACTGAATAGGAGGCTACCCATGAACATTAGAAAAACAGGCATCCAGATTAAAGCAAGTAGACCGAGGGTAATGTCTGAAGGGTCTAATAGTCAGCATGGCAGAAGAAGACGATATGAAAGCTATGTTGATATGCAACAGAAGTTCAATAAAAGTGCTACAGCAGTCGTTCCGTTTGCAGAGCATTTTATAAAAGCTATGGAAAAAGAGGGTTATAAGGTTTCAGAAGGTTCTGAAATTAATAATGAAAAGTTCGAATGACTTGTTCTACTAAAAGGGGAGATAATCATGCCTGAATGGGAGAGAATCAGCAAACAGATGAGCGAGCTCCTAGCCGAGAAGAATTATCCTGAATGGAACAATCTAGTTCCACAATTTCGTAAAGCGATCGAGTCACATGACTTCGGTTGGAAAGCTGGTCAAGAAGTTGAGTATTGGGATATGAAGTGGAAACGCGGCAAGATTAAAGAAATTATTTCGAATTGGGAAATCGTGATAGAAGGAATTATTGTTTCTGCAATTTCTATCCGTAATCAAGTAGTAAGACAGGAACAGATGACTTTATTTTAGAATGGAGAGCGACTATTGAGAGGTCAAAATAGAACTTACGCTAATCGTGGAGCAATTCTTGAGCGATTGCTGGATATAACAAACAAGCAATATCTGAACACAAGGAAAGCGGACGTTAAAAAAATTCCGACACCAGTAAAAATACTCAAAGTTGCAGGAAGTAAAGTGTCCGGTACCTTAACGAAAGGTGAGTTTACAGATTATATTGGCATTAGTGATGGGAGATCTATTGTATTTGATGCAAAGGAAACAAAAGAGCCACGGTTCCCACTAAAAAACCTGCATGATCATCAATACCGTTTCTTGAAATCATGGCATGAACAAGGAGCAGCTGCATTCTTAATTGTCTCATTCGCATCTAAACAGGGTGAAATCTATTATTTGCCGTTTGAGAGATTGCAAGAATTCTGGGACGTTGCACAAAAAGGTGGCAAAAAGTCCATTCCATATCAATACTTTTCTGAGCAATGCCAAAAGATTAAGTCGGAAAATGGTATAGTGCTAGATTACTTGAAATACGCAGTAGGTTCATAGAATTGAAGGGGGATATGATATGACACCGAAAGAGCATGATTTAAAAGAGAATGGGGTCTACATTTTAGAAAAAGGTAAATTAACAAAAATTACGCCGATTGCATTTGGACAAGTAGAAATTGTCTATCAAAATGGCTGTGTTCATGATATAAAACGTAACGAAACTATTAGGTACCGAGGACAAGACATGATAAAATAGTAATACATTACAATATTTATTCCTTACGGAAAATACCGGGGATGTTGACAGGAAACAGTGCAAGCAGGCTGTTTCTTTCAGCATCCCTTTTTGCATTTAAAAATATATAGGCGGTGGAGGAAATGAGGACATTAAGGAGAGAATTAGTTGGGAAAGGATTAACAAAGTCAAAACGAGCACCTAAGACAAAGAGAAAAGATGTAGCAAGAAAAAAGAAAACTGAGAAACTGTCCCATTGAGATCTACTGGACTTAATGGGTACCAATCGGCAAATATACGAAAAACGCGGCGGTGCAGTTCGGAGCAGACGTTAATATAAAGGGGTAGATGGATATGGGGAAAATTACTGAGATTACAACAGAAGCAATCAACGACATGATACGTGATTACCGCTGGATGAAGGTAGAAATCAAACGTCTGCAAAATATTCTTTTTGGTGAATCTATCCCTATGAGAAATTGGGGAGTGGCTAAATATGGGGATGAGGCAGCTATGCCAGGTGGATCTTCGATAAAAAGTAGAGCTGAACTAGAACAGATGGATATTCGGGAAGAAAAGCAATATGAACGTTTAATCCGCCTCGAACGAAGAGTGTATGCATTAGAATACGTCTTTCAGATATTAGAATCAGAACTGTACAAGACCATTTATGATTTGCTATTGGATGGGATGACCTACCGATACATATCAACTCACTTAGCTTTATCAAAAGATTATGTGCAAAGTGTCAAAAAAGACATCGTCGTACAAATAAGACAAAATAGACAAATCCTAGACATTATGACAAAACCCATTGATGTTGTAATGGGATAAAAAATATATGTAAAATGGTGTAGGGAATTTTTGAGATGGCGAAATCATAATAATGATATATACCTCAATAAAGTTCCGTATAAAAAGGACATCATAAGGATGTCCTTAAAAGAGTAGTTAACTTGATTAATCTTGCTTTAAAAATTAGCGCAACATGTACGAACAAAGTTACGACCTAAAGGCGTTATAGATATAATACCCTTATTAAAATCAACTTTAGAAAAAGTGTCGTCAATATATTCTTGAGATTTTAAATATGCTGGTGACTGTTCAATATAATCATAAGTGAATGGTTGTGTTAAGTACTGATTATAGTCAATGACTACTAATCCAAGCCTTTGGAGGTTGCTAATAGAGGAAATTGTTGCTTCGAAATCTTCTTTTGGTGTAAACTCCATAATATTTTCATAAATAATTCTATATTCACTTTTAACTTGGTTGCTTACTTTGATACGAGCGATAGGATATATTTCTCCTATAAGAAAATTCTTTAGTATTAAAGCATCCAAAGGACTTAGTTGTTTTATAATTTCCACAAAAGATGGGTGAGTTTTTTCATTTATTCTTGAATCTACAGAAGCAGCAATTAAATTAGCAAACATTTCTCTCAACTCTTCTGAATCAATATAATATTTAGAAGCTTCTATAGCTGGACCAATCATATACATCTCTGGTTCTTTCAGATTTTCTTCCGGGATACTCTCAACCTTAGAATTTGTTCGGGATACAAAATCCTCATAATTTCTTTGGTGTTTTACTTCTTGCTTTTTTAACCAAAGGGATACATGATTACCAAAAACCAAGTTCCAAACACCAGCTATGGAATTACCTACACTTTGTGCTACTGGAGTTGCGGCTTCATCTACGAACTTTGGCAAAATTTCTATTTTCAATAGTTTCACAACCTTTCTAAAAATAGTATAGGGGGAATCAAAAATAGAAACAATATTCAATCACCCTTTTTTGACATCATTCTTCATATTTCAAATTGGCTTTTGGATGACAGTTGCTTGTAGTCAAATAAATAAAAATAGCGAAGTTAAGTAGTTAAGCATCCTTCGGAACGTTTTTTATTATGGTTATCAGAAATGTAATATACTCCCTTGTCGTTTTTTAATATAGTTGATGGGGAAGTGAGGAGAAAAATATGGATAAAATCGATGGCCCTTTAACAAAGATGCTGAATACTATGGGAATGCAACTTATGAGTTTTGCACTCGCAATTGTAATAGCATACGGGCTAACCAGTTTCATCTTAAGTATGATTAAGGTTCCGGCGATAGTTAGAAATTTTATAGCAACCGTTGTCACTTTAATTGTAATGTATTATACATACATAAAACTATTTTTATAGCTAAGGCACCACTTAAAGGTGGTGCTTTTATTTTGCAAAAAATGACCTATCCAGGAGGTGGTGTGAATGAGTGGTTGAGAAATATGAACTCGCCAAAGTCGATTATGATAATGGCATGAAGTATAAGGATATTGCTAAAAAATATGATGTCACTATCAATACAGTAAAGTCATGGAAAACACGAAAATGGAACAAAATCGACAGTGAAGTGGATGAAAAAAGTGTGCACACAAAACAAAGATGTGTGCACACAAAAAACAAAGCTAGTCCGAATAAAAAGTACGTAAAAAAAGAGCCTTGTGAATCGGAAATAGTTGTGAGGGAGGATAATGACTTAACCGATAAACAAAGGCTCTTTGTAGCATATTATGTGAAATGTTGGAATGCTACAAAAGCTTATCAAAGAGCATACGAGTGTGCTTATACTACGGCAATGGTGGAAGGTTCTCGTCACCTAAAGAAACCTAAGATACGTGATGAAATTGTCCGTGTGCGCGATGAAATAACAAATGAAGCTTTATTAAGTAAACAAGTCCTCATTCAAAAGTGGATAGACATAGCATTTGCTGATGTTACGGAATACATGACATTCGGCACTGAAGAAGAGATTGTTTATGAAGAAGATGGCTTCCCTAAGATTGATGCAAATGGAAATATAGTTAAGCAAGCATACAGCTATGTTAGACTAGCCGATTCCACCCATATTGATGGCACTCTAATTGCAGAAGTTAAGCAAGGCAGAGACGGTATTACGGTGAAACTAGCCGACAAGATGAAAGCCTTAGAGTATTTGTCGAAGCATATGGATCTTCTAGATGAAAAGCAGCTAAAGCAGCTGAAAAAGGAAAAGGCTAAGTTGGAGATAGAAAAAACAAAGTCGGAAATCGATAAGCTAAAAGCTGACATTTCTAAAGATGATGACCAGCCGATAGAAATTGTGATTAAGCGAAAGGGTGAGAGATGATGGAAAAGGAAGTCAATCCGCATTTTGATGACTTTCTGTTCGATTGGTCCACCAAGTTCCAATTTCTTGTAGGTGGTTATGGATCTAGCAAGTCTTATCATGTTGCATTAAAACTCATCTTGAAATTGTTGGACGAGAAGCGGACGGCTTTGGTTGTTCGGGAAGTATATGATACGCATAGGGATTCTACTTACTCCCTCTTAGAAGAAATCGTGATTGATTTAGGGTTAGACCACAAAGTGAAATGTATGGTTTCGCCTATGCAAATCCGCTTTCCTAATGGGTCAAAAATCATCTTCAAAGGGATGGACAAGCCGCAAAAGTTGAAATCCATCAATAACATTTCAATTGTATGGCTTGAGGAATGTAGTGAGGTTAAATATGCAGGCTTTAAAGAGTTATTAGGCCGTTTACGGCATCCTACATTAAATCTTCATATGATACTTTCAACAAATCCTGTCAGTACAGATAATTGGTCGTTTAAGCATTTCTTTAAGGATGATTTAAACAATCGATTGGTATTAGATGACGAAGAGCTATACAAAAAACGAACAATCATAACAAACGACACGTATTATCATCACTCAACAGCTGATGATAATTTATTTTTGCCTGAAAGTTATGTTGACCAGCTGGATGAAATGAAGGACTATGATCCAGATTTATATCGAGTAGCCAGAAAAGGCCGCTTCGGTGTAAATGGCATTAAAGTGCTACCACAATTTGAAGTGATGCCACATGAGGAAGTAATGAAGATTGTAAAAACCAGAAAGCCATTTCTAACCTTCCGTGCTGGCATGGACTTTGGCTTTGAAGAATCGTATAACGCTTTAATCCGTGTTGCTGTCGATAAGAAGAGTAAGTATCTGTATATCTATTATGAGTATTACAAAAACAAGATGACCGACGATAAGACTGCTTTGGAAATTGCTGAATTTAAAGAAACAAGAGAGCGTATACGAGCGGATTCAGCAGAGCCAAAAACGATTGAATTCTACCGTCAACAAGGCTTTAACATGGTGGCGACAAAGAAATTTCAAGGTTCGCGGTTGCAATATACACGTAAAATAAAACGGTTTAAGCGTATTATCTGCTCCGATGCCTGTAAAAATACGATTTATGAACTGAAATCGCTGACTTATAAGAAAAATAAGAATGATGAAATTATCCCGGATGAATTTAATATTGATCCTCATACATTTAGTGCTATTTGGTACGCGCTAGATGACTATGAAGTTAGCGATTTGAAGGGTGCAATTGATAGATACGAAAGGTTATTAGGAAAATAGGTGATTAAATGACAGAAACAACAGCAGTAACGCAAAGATTAGATGCAATGGAGCGGTATGTAGCGGACTTTATGGATGGTGTTGGCCGTGGTACCCATCGAGACAAAGTTTCCCGACTTGTACCTGGTGCATACACTCGCATGGCTCCAATAGATTTAAACAACTTATATGCTGGGAATCGTATCGTGCAAAACGTGGTGGATATTCCGGCAGAGGACATGACTAGGAATTGGTTCTCTCTACGGTGTAAAGAAGACGAACTGGCTCGTAATATCATGAGTAAACTTGCTGATTTAAAAGCAAAGGATCAATTTAAGCAGCTATTTCAACTAGAGCGCATTCAAGGTGATGGCTTTATCTCACTGGGTGTCACTCAACGTTCAATTGTTGATTTAGCTAAGCCAATGCCTGACATTGTAAAGTCTGTTGATTATCTTCATGCATTTAGTTCGCTTAAGGTGAGCGAATTCATTTTAAATGAGGATGTATTTAGCTATGACTATGGCAAGTTGCAGTCGCTCATTATCGACCGTTCATCTAAAAACATGCAGAGCGAGCATCAAGGTAATGCAGAAGTGCATACATCACGATTGCTTCATGCTCGTACCAGATGGATTGAAGGAGAACAACAGGGCCAGTCGCTTATTGAAGCCATGAACGATGTATTCAAGGTGTTTGATACGACCTTATGGAGCGTTGGGCAAATACTTTACGATTACACATTCAAAGTGTACAAATCGAGTGATATCAATGACCTAGATGAGGCTGACAAACGAAGACTTTCTTTACTCATGGACTTTATGTTCAAGACTGAAGCATTAGCTATGATTGGCGATAGTGAAGAACTTAGCAAACAAACAACCAACGTTAGTGGAATTGACAATCTTATCAACTTCGTTTGGGATGTCATGTCTGCAAGTGCAAGAATGCCTAAGACAGTATTGAAGGGCCAAGAAGCAGGAACAATTGCAGGTGCACAGTATGATGTCATGAACTATTATGCTCGTATTGCAGCAGATCAAGAAAACGTCATGAAGCCGCTTCTTGAGCAGCTTATTCGATTGATTATGCGTTCTGAAGAATTTAACGTGGATCCTGAAAGTGTTGAATGGGAAATCAAATTCAATCCTTTATGGCAAGTTGACAGCAAAACAGATGCCGAGATTCGCAAGTTAATAGCGGAAACGGACGAGAAATACATTTCAAATGGTGTTTTATCAGTTGATGAAGTACGCTCTGCTCGTTTTGGGCAATTCGGTTTAACTGATGAATTGAAATACAGTGGAGATAGTGCTGATTTTGAAGGCATAGCGAAGTCAGTTTACGAGGGATATGAAAACAGGAAAGGAGATGTTGAGTAAATGGAAATTACAAAGGTGATTGATGTAAAGGAAGAGTATTTACGTGATTTAAGAAGGAAGGGAATTTTAGTACATTGGGACATGCGTACCGAAACTACAACAAGAGATTACGGAGACGACCCCTTTCTATCAAATTTCGCAAAAATAATTACCCTGTGTGACATGAAAGGAAGAGAGCACACGGGAACGACAGGCGAGTACCTTGTAGTAAATGACAACAGAGTTGCGATATTATCCCCTGCTTTATATGGCACTCTATTCCCAGAAGAGATTTAACTATGAAGAAAATACCACCTACAAGATTTCCGGACGCCGTAGCAGCTACTTATCAACGTAGGTTGCTCCAATTGGTTAAAGAAATGCACAGGATAACTTTGCAAGAGTTTGACAAAGGTATTAAACCGCAAATAGTGGCCTATCAAGCTGATGCAAATGAACTCACTGCTTTGCAAAGGATACTTGATTTGATTAAGGCGATGACTTTGAACATTTTCAATGATTCCACGCTAGTTGATATCGCCAATAGCTTCGTTTCTGGCTTGAATTTGTTCAATATGAAAAACATGAACGACCAGGCAAGGGTAGCTGGCATTAATCCGATTAGCTTTGAGGATTGGATTGATGATTATGTCCAATCTTCAATTAATCAAAATGTGGGTTACATCAAATCCATTGCAGAACAGCACCATAGCAAGATTGAAGCTATTGTGTATGAAGGTATGAAGAATGGCACCAGTACAAAAGAGATCCGTGAGCAACTTGTGAATCAGTTCCATGTAAGCCAATCGAGAGCGCAATTTATTGCAGTGGATCAATCAGGGACTATTCATGGTCAGCTAGTTGCAAAGCGACATCAACACATGGGGGTGAATAAATTTGAATGGGTTACTTCTAATGATGAAAGGGTACGCAAGAGCCACCAAGCGTTGGGTAGCAGAGTGTTTAGTTACAAACAACCTCCTGCTGAGGGATTGCCAGGGGAACCGTATAGATGTAGGTGTACAGCATATCCGGTATTTGAATAAGAAAGGATGATTATAAATGATAAAGGGTGCAGTTGAGCATAAAGATTTAGACAGACACATTTCAAATTTACGTAGTAATGAGAAACTTAAAAATCTGACTCTAGACCAGGCTGAAGCTGTAGCTTTGATGATGGAGCATTCGTACCGAGAAGGTAAAAATGAAAGCACTGAAATCAAAAGCTGCACAATTAATATAACGATAGCTGTTAATCCTTGTGAAATTAAAGAACAAATAAGCAAAGCATTTTCTGATTTAGCCGCTAATGGTGTAACTTATTAATTATTTTTACAAATTCGAAAGGTGGTGAGAACAACGAAACTGCAACGCTTTGACCGTACCTATATTAAAGATTATCTAGAAACACCAGAGGGCTATATCACATTTAAGGATGTGCCAATTGCTCGTACTGGTGTTTTTCCGTATCGTCGTAGTGATGGGGCAACGACATATGAAGCTAAATTGCCAGAAGATATCCTGTCTGCTAGTACTATGATATCCGCTCGTACAAAATCCGTTACGGATGAGCATCCACAAGAGTTAGTCACGGTGAATAATCACAAAGATTTATCTAAAGGGCTAACACATACAGATTCCAGAGTCGATGGAGACAAACTTTATGTGTCGTTCACTGTAACAGACAGTGATTTAATCCAAAAGATTAAAAACGGCAAGCGTGAGGTCTCCATCGGTTTTTTAAGTGACATCGTAAGTCAAGATGGGGAATACAATGGCCAGCGCTTTGACGCGGTACAAAGAAACATTGAAATCAATCATGTGGCAGTAGTAGAGAAAGGTCGTGCTGGTCCTGAAATAGGGATTCGTAATGACTCTGACGCATGGCAAATTGAAAATGAAAAAGGAGGCCAATCAAATATGGCAACGTATAAAATAGATTCAGTTGAGTATGAAGTAGACTCAGCTGTTAAATCGCACTTAGAAGCTCAACAAGCAAAGTTAGATGCAGCATTATTGAAAGCGAAAGACGTAGACGCTCTACAAGGACGAGCGGATGCCCAAGAAGTAACAATCAAAGCAAAAGAAGCGGAAATCAAACAGCTGAAAGAGAAACAACTATCTGCTGATGAACTCGACAAGAAGGTTGAACAACGTGTAGAGCTTATTGCTACTGCAAAACCGCTCCTCGGTGATTCATTTGACTTCCAAGGCAAAACTGATCGCGAAGTGAAAGAAGCTGTTATCCAAACGATTAACAAAGAATTCAAAGGTGATAGCAAATCAGATGATTATATCAATGCTTTCTTTGATGCGACTACTGCTCAAGTGCAAGCGAATGGCTTTAAGTCGACAGGTAACCAATCGTTATTTACTCGAGTAGATGGCGCAGAAACTGACAAAGAGCTTGAAGATATAAAAAATCAACGCTTAAACATGCGTAAATAGGAGTGTCGTAAATGAATCCTAGTAATTTTATTCCTAAATGCAAAGAACTAGTTTATGAATACGCTAGATCACATATTGATAAAACAGATGAGGGCGCACTTGCCTCGTTTACTGAAGAAGACGTATATGTGGTTTGGTACTCCAAAACTTTGCAAAATGCTAAAGCGTTATTAAGTACTAACCTACCTGATGGAATGTATTACGAATTAACACTCAATGGCAACAAGAACGAAATTTATTTCGATGCTTATAAAAAATTTGAAAATAAAAAAATAGAATTGGAGGAACAATAATGCCAATTACAAATTACTTTGATTACATGCCGGTCGCAGGTAAAGCCGGTCAACTATCAAACTACCAAGATTATGAAGCAGATACGTATGCCGCAGAAGAAGTTGTTCGTTATGGTGAAGCAGTTCAATTAAATGCAACAGGTGATGCTATTACTCCGGTTAAAGATGGCGGAAAAGTCATTGGTGTAGCCTTAGCAAGAGAAGGTCATGATTACATCGAAAAGAAAGACGACCAAAAATATGAAGTAGGAGATCCAGTGGCAGTTGTAAAACGTGGCCGTATTTTTGTTATGGCTGGTGGTGAAGTGTTGAATGGGCAACCAGTCAAAGTGGACCCAACAACAAAAAAATTTACAGCTGATGGTACTGTATCTGTAGCGAATGCAGTTTTTAAAATGAATGCATCTGCTGATCAACTAGTAGAAATTGAAATCAACTTACCATAAGGAGGAACAACCAATATGCAATACACAACAGATTCTTTAATCAATCCACGTGACTTAAAAGCGTTGGATAGACGCGTATTTGAACCGAAACAAAGCGAATTAAAAGCACGTTCAATTTTTGCTTTAAAAACAGATATACCTGCAGGTGCTCGCACTTACTCCTATAACATCTTGACTCGTTCAGGTGCTGCTAAAATTCTAGCTGCTGGAGCATCTGATGTTCCGTTAGTAGATGCTGATCTTGCAGAAGATACTGTGAAGATTTACTCAATTGCAGCTGCATTTGGTGTCGATATCCAAGAAGTAAGGGAAGCAAACATGCTTGGTATTTCTATCGATACAACAAAAGCTGAATTGGTACGCAAGGCTATTGCTGAAAAAGAAAACCAAATCGCATTTTCAGGCGATGCAAAATACAACATCAAAGGTTTAACTGATATTACAGGTATTCAAGTGCTTGCAGCATCTCAAGGTGAATCAACTAAAACGGCATGGAAAGATAAAACTGGTGAAGAGATTATCGATGATCTCTTAACGGCTAAAGGTAAAGTAGACATTTTAAACGGTCATGAAGCGGATACATTGCTTTTAACTCCTAGTGCAAAACAACAGTTGCAACGTAAAATCTATAACGAATTTACAAAGCAAACGGCACTGCAATACTTGCAATCAGAAAATACTTTTGCACGAATCGAAACAGTAAATGATCTAAAAGGTAAAGGGACAGCAGGAACGGACTGCTTTGTGGTTCTTGATTCTTCTGCAGACGTCGTGGAGCTTGGTATTCCAATGGATATCATGCGTCATCCACAAGAATACGCATTCCCACGTACAAAAGTACCTTTTGAGGAACGTACAACAGGTTTAATTGTTCGTTATCCTATGGCAATTTGCCGTGTAGACGGTATTTAAGGAGGAGATAATATGTTAGTCCAAAATAAAGGAAATCACTCGTATGAAGCAAATGGAACAGTTTTAAATATCGGTACCAACAACGTAGAAGAAAACGCCTTTGAAGCTTTCTTAGCACATCCACTGATGGCAAAGTTAGATGAACAGGGCGTTTTTGAATATTCAAAAGGTAAACCAAGTGCAAAAGACACTATCGAATACATCGACGATACGTTTGATGTCGATACGCTCGAAGCTATGAAGGAAAATGAGAGTCGTAAAACAGTTCTTGAGGCCATTGATAAACGCATTGCTGAAATAAAGGGTGAATAGCCGAAAGGTGGTAAGTTATGGTGCCACTAACTACTGTTGAAAATGTAAAAGCAATAGCCAAGCACCTCTCATCCTTAACAGATGAACAGGTGCTTTTATTAATTGAGGACGCTTCGTTAGAGGTGTCTGAATTAAAGGTGAAGGACAAATATAAAGAGAGACTTACTCGCTATCTAGCGGCTCATTATGGCTCTTTTAATATACGTCAAACTCAATCTGAAACGGTAGGGCCTATCAAACGGACCTTTACTTCAGGAAGTGTCGACAACCGCAAAGGGCTTGAATCTACGGTGTATGGACAAGAATATCAGCGGTTATTGAAGCTATATAGTGATAAAAAAGTAAATTTGACGGTGATCTAATGGAAATATTCGATGATAACGAACAATTAATGCGGTTGCAAAGAGAATTAGATGAATTAGATCGATACGCCATTGAAATCGGTGTTTTTGGTTCAGATGATTCTTTTTATGCGATGCTTGCTTATGTTCATGAGTTCGGTATGCAGATTCGGGCCAAAAAGAAGTATTTGGCTATTCCGACGAAAGCAGCGGGCTTAAAACGTCCTGCAGATTTCGGAAATGAATTGTTCAAACCGAAAGGAAAGAACGTTTTGGCTATCGCAAAAGGCAATGGTGGCATAGAAGTAATGTTCATCTTGAAAGAGTCAGTCAACATTCCTGAACGTTCATTTATTAGATCGACCTTCGATGAGAAGAACGATGCGTGGATGGATTTCCTAGAATCACAGATTGAAAGAGTTTGTGAGTTGGAGATTAAAGCGCGAGATGTTTTTGAGCGATTAGGCGGCATTATCGCGGGGGATATTCAAAAGAAAATGAATGACCTTCATACCCCTAAGAATGCAGCATTAACAGTTGCAAATAAGGGTTCTTCAAATCCGCTGATTGATACGGGACAACTAAAACAACACGTTACATGGAAAGTGGTGAGGGATGATGGCTCCTTTATTTGAGTTTGGTGATATGCTGCAGGATTATGAGACAGACATACAAATTATCACTACAGAGAACGACAAAAGCAATAATGGTGGCTATGATGAGGAAACAGGTGAATGGAAGGGGAATAAAACACCAATAAATCCAAAACCAATTGAAGCTAGAGGAGTTATGCTTCCCTATTCAGCTAATGAGATCTATCAGTCTGGCGGTCGGTTAACTCAACAAAGCCGCCAACTCATCATAAACATGGATATTCCTAGCAAGGCAGAAGTCGTCCATGATAACCAAAAGTATTCAGTTGAAAGTAAAACAGGTTATGAAGGGTTTGCAGATTTCTCACAATATGAATTGAAGTGGGTGAGTGCATTTGGCTGAGTACTTTGATTATAAGGTAATTACGAGTTCTCTCATTAAAGCAGTTAGAACATTAACAAATTACCCATGCATTGAAGCTAATAGCACTGGTGATCAACCGCCTTATCCATTTGCAACATTTTCAATCACGAGTCCTAAAATCACCATACAGCATGACGATGATAACGCTCCATTCGAACTTACAGTATCCCTAACATGGCATGATACAAGTTCATTGAGCGTTTTAAATTTGGCTAAAAAGTGTGAATCCTACTTTAAATCTTCTGTAGGAAGGGCTCTTTTTGCAGAAAAAGAAGTAGTAATTGTCGATGTAACGGACTTTGATAGGAGAGATAACTTTATATCGATTGAATATGAACGTTCGGCAGGTTTTGACGTATTAATGCGTGTGCAAGATCCTTATTCAGATGCAGTTACACCGATTGATCAAATTGAAATTAATAATATTGGAGGTTTTAAATAATGACAGCAAAAGACGTTAATGTAGTCATTGATGTGTTGCATCCAGCACCAGTTATTGGTCTTGGGAGACCATTAATTCTTGTAGCGGGTAGCAAGGCTGGATACAAAGAGTACAGCATAGACACATCATTAGATGAATTAAAGGCAGATTACGATATCACAACAGCTACTTATAAATTGGCTGAGTCGATTTATGTGCAAACAAATAAACCTGATGTGATTTGTGTAGCAACCTATGTGGGTGAGACTCCTGCCCTTGGCGAGTCCTTGGCCGAAGTGTTAGATGAATACTTTGACAAGTCATGGCACTTTGCTTTATTAGCTGATGGTACACCACCAGAAAGACTTGTGCTATCTAATAAAGTAGAGTTACATGATTTTAAATTTGCGGTTGTACAATTAAGTGATCTAGAAGAAGTAGAAGCATTCAAAAATAATGCTCATACGATTATTTACTACCACACCAATGACGGTGAAAGATTGGATGGAGCAGTTATTGGGGATGCAGCCAACTTAATGGTGGGCTCTATCACATGGAAATTCAGAAAAAATCTTAAAGGTGTGACGCCAATAGAGATTGCGCCAAATGCATTAGACAAGCTTCATGAAGCAGGTGCTAATGCTTATGTGCTTAAAGCGGGTATCCCACAAACCTCAGAAGGTTTAGTTGCAACTGGTGAATACATCGACTTCTATCATGGTCGAGATTGGATTAAAGCTAATATGGAAACCAATTTACAATCGATGTTAGCTAATAACGATAAAGTTCCCTCCAATTCAAATGGAGTATCCCTGATTGGTGCAGTTGCAACAAGTACATTAACTACTGCCGGCCAACAAGGCATCATCGAAGTAAACGAGGAAGATAAATATGACTTTAACGTTTATACAAAGTCGTTTGATGAAGGTAAACCGGCAGACATTCTTCGTCGTGTTTATAGCGGCCTAACGTTTGATTACAGTGCCCAAGGAGCAATACACAAAATCAATGTAAAAGGTTCGGTCGTGTCCAGTAACTAATGGACATGGCTTTTCTTTTACCTAAAAACAAGGAGGAATTAATCCTATGGAACCAGCTATCTATGATGCTAGTTTAATCACTACCACGCTCAACAATGCAATCGTTACAGGATACAAAAAAGGCACCTTCGTTACTGCAAACTTTGATGAAGATCGTGTAAATGCCGAATCCAATGCCCAAGGAGAAACTTCTTGGTCTTTAAATAACTCAAAACTTGGCACTATCACATTAACTTTAAATCAGACTTCTGCATTCAATAAAATCTTGAACGGATATTCAAATGCAAAGAAGTTTTTCCCTATCTATGTTGATGATCCAGTCAACAAAGAACGACGCGGTGGAACACAAGGCATTGTGACTAAAATTGCAGATGCCACTTATTCTGATGGTGTTGAAGCACGTACTTATACAATTAAAGTTGGCGATTTTGAAGTTACAAACTATTAATGCTTAGGAGTAGAGCAATCCGCTCTTTTTATTTACCCAAAAACATATTAATTGGAGGAATTTAACCATGGCAAACGCTAAAACAGAAGAAAAAACAACGAAATTCTTAAAACAAGAGGAGTATACACACGAAGGTTCTGGAGTGAAATATACTTTTCAATTCCCAGGTACAAGACGTGTTCAGGAAATTCTAGACGAATCAAAAGGACCGAACGGAATTGTAGAGACAATCTACAATGATAAGCTGATGAACGAAGTTATTGCTTCACCGCAAACAAACTGGGATTACTGGGATGAAAACGAAGGATATCGTGAGGTGTTAAACGCAGCTGACCGCTTTCTTGGAACATTGCTGTAAAACTCAAACAGACGCTTATTATAAGGATTACATCGAATCTAATTATCGAATTTATCTTCCGATTATTATGGGCATTGCAACAAAAGAAGAAGTAGAAGTGATGACAGCGTATGAACTTGGCCTTGCTTATCATCTAGCAAAGATGAAACAAGAAGCATTGAAAGGAAGTGGTGGTGTAGATGGCTAGAACTTTACGAAACACCACCATGAAAGTAGCTGTCGACGTTGATTATAGAAGCTTAAAAGACGTCGACAAGCATTTGAAAGATACTGCAAACGAGGCAAGACACTACGAAAATACCTTAAATAAAACTGGCAAGGCAATCAAGGATGTTGATAAACAGCAAGAAGGTTTAAGTAAACAATATAAGCATTCGAAAGATGCTGCAGAATCACTAAAAAATCAAGTAGATAAAGGTAATCGTAGTCTCGGTGAAGCTGAAAAAGCAGCAGAAAAAGTTTCGGCCAAAAATAAGAAATTAGCAGATTCTAACGAAGAAGTAGGACGAAGTGTAGAAAGACAAGATAGAAAAATAAAGAACCATGCAAATAATCTTTCACAAACGTCTAACCGATTAGAAAAGTTAAGCAAGAAATATAAAGATACGGGTAAAAGTATCAATGAATTTGGTAGAGAAATCACTAGCACATTCGGTAAATTAACTCTAGTGGGTGGAGCGGCTGTCGGTTATTCTCTTAAAAAAGCAGCTGATTTTGAGCAAGGCATGAAAGATTCAGAAGCCTTGATGTCTGTTGATGAGTGGGAACAGTACGGTAATCGATTATCGAAAACTGTTATGAAATTAGGGGCAGACACGAAATATAGCTCTGTTGAGACAGCGCAAGGCCTTCAAGAATTAATTAAAGCGGGTGTAGACACTCAAAATATCTTGAGTGGAGGATTAAAAGATTCTCTTAACCTTGCTACTGCCGGGGAGTTAGATCTGGCTAAGGCTGCGGAAACGATGTCTACAGCTTTAAATTTATTTACTAATGATACTTCGCTTACTTCTGCCAAGGCGGCCAATTTACTTGCCGGTGCGGCCAATGCTTCTGCAACTGACGTTGGGGAAATGTCATTTGCATTATCTCAATCTGCAGCGGTTGCTAATATGGTGAGTCAATCGTTTGAATCTACTTCTACTGCTCTTGCAGTATTAGCGCAAAATGGACTTAAAGGTTCGGATGCAGGTACATCACTCAAAACCATGTTGCTAAACTTATCTCCTCAAACAGAAGAGGCAGCAAAGCAAATGGAAGCGTTGGGATTAGCGCAAATCAGTATTACAAATGGTTACAATTATTTAGTTAAACGTGGATTGAAACCAACTGAGATTTCTTATGATGGTGTTGTAAACCGACTAAAACAATTAGCTGTCGTACAGGCTGGCGAAGGTGCATCGTCAACAAAGATAAGAAAAGAATACGACAAATTAGTTAAACAGTCTGGATTAGTTTCTTCAGCATTCTTTACTCAGCATGGTAAAGCGAAAGATATGAAACAAATCTTTGGATTGCTTCAAACTTCGCTTAAAGGTTTGTCTGAAGAACAAAAGATTAACGCGTTGAAGACTATGTTTGGCACAGATGCTATTCGAGCAGCTACGATTGCTTCTAAAGCCGGTAAAAAAGGCTTTGAGGACATGAACGGAGCAATGCAAGGTGTTACTGCTGCAGATGTAGCCAAGAAGAAGATGGATACCCTTAAAGGGTCCATTGAATATGCAACTGGTTCAGTAGAAACATTAGCAACTGATTTGGGAACAGCATTAATTCCTACCTTCAACTATGCAGCAGAAAAAGTTGAAGGTTTATCTGATTGGTTTAATAGCCTAAACAAGGAAACAAAAGAATCAATTGCGAAGTGGGGATTAATAGCGGTTGGCGCAACAGGAGCCGCTACAGGAATAGGTCTACTGGCTTTAGCGGTAGGCGGAGCAGTAACAGGTTATGGAAAACTTCTTTCAGCTGGCGCGCAATTGAGAAAGTGGCGGAAGGGTAGCGCGGGCGAATACGCTACAAGTGCAAAATCAATCGATGTAGAAACAGCTGCCTTACGACGTAATACAAGTGCTCAATTAGCAAACGCTGAAGCACGTGGTACAGGTGGAACCGTCCTTACTAGCAGTACAAAGAATGGTAAAGAGGTTACTTTCCTTGGGAAAGCGGGGAAAAGTGGTCTCGGAAAAGTCGGCAAGGGTGGTCTCCTTAAAACAGGAACATCTATTGGTAAAAAGATTCCTATCCTTGGCACTTTACTTGGAGCCGGTTTATTAGTTGCGGGTGGAAAAGAGAATCTCGGCTCAAATGGTGGTTCATTAGCTGGTGGCGCAGCAGGGGCAGCTGCAGGAGCGGCGCTTGGTTCGGTGATTCCTGGAGTAGGCACAGCTATTGGTGGTGTCGTTGGTGGTATTGCAGGATCCATATTTGGTGAAAAGTTTGGTGCAAGTGCACAGAAGTCTCTTGAAAAGAATCTACCTAAAGTTAAAAAGTCGTTAAAAGACGGATTGAACTTTGAAGGCGTTTCTAAAGGAACAACAAGTGCTATAAAAGCATATGAAAAGCTTAATACCAAGGCTTCAGAGCAGTTAAATCTTTTATATTATCGTGGACAAAAGGTATCCACTAAAACAGCGGACTCTTTGATTGATACCTATGGCAAGATGGCTAATACGATAGAAAAATCAATGGAGACTAAGTTCGGTAAGACAACAAAAACATTAAGCAGTTTTATTAAGGAGTCTGGTCTATCCGAAAAAGAACAAAAGTTGATTTTAAAGAATATGGATACCAACCATAAAGCTCGTGAGAATCTTGTTCGTAAATCACAGAGTAGGATCAATCGTATTCTTAAAAGGGCTGCAAAAGAAAAAAGACAGATTACTGAAGAAGAACGCCAAGAAATTAACCAAGAACAAGAAAAGATGCGTTCTTCTGCTGTCAAAACGCTATCTAAATCTGCAAAAGAGCAACGTACAATTATGACGATGCTAAAAAACGAAAGTGGAAGAATTAGCGCAAAGCAAGCAGCAAACATTGTTAAGCAATCTAAAAAGGCCAAAGATGCGGCTATCAAAGAAGCTGAAAAAAAATATAAAGCAGTTATTGTAGCAGCAGACACAGAATATAAGGACAACAAGTCTATAACTAAAAAGCAGTATGAGGCTATTAAAGATAACGCTGAAAAAGCTCGTGATGCTGCAAAAGATGCCGCAAAAGATATGCATAAAAATGTTGTGAATGAAGCCAAAAAACAAGCTGAAGAACACGTAAAAGAAGTCGATTGGGAAACGGGCCAAGTGTTGACTAAGTGGGATAAGTTTAAGCAAGGATTAGCGGGCGTGTGGAATGGAATTGCAGGTTTCCTTAACAAGGGATTAAAAGCTCTTGGTTCTGATGCTAGTATTCCGACTTTTTCAACAAACAACACGAGTTATACAACTTCTGCTAAGTCAAAGGTTATCAATAACCAAGGCAACAGTATAGCGTCAAATGCTAGAGGAACTAACTATCATCCTGGTGGACCATCTGTTGTTGGAGAAGAAGGCCCAGAGTTAGCTTATACTCCATATGGGGATGCTCGTTTAGTTGGTTCAAAAGGTGCTGAAATCGTAGACTTACCCCGTGGAACAAGAGTTTTAACGGCATCTCAAACTTCACAGATGATGTCTGGTGGCTTAAAAGGTTCTATGCCTGGTTATGCAAAAGGCATTGGAAACAAAGTGAAAAACGTTGCTTCAAAAGCCGTGGAGTTTGGTAGTAAGGCTTTAGATTTTATAACGAATCCTAGTGAAGCAATCGGTAACTACATTAAAGAACACAGTCTAAAAAGTGACATTTTAGGTGTTGGTACGGCAGCGTTATCTAAATTAAAAGATGCTGCTATTTCCTATGTTACGAATAAAATACCTTTCTTTGGTGGCGGAGTCGGTGGTGGATCCGTTAGCAATAAGTACGGTGTCTATGATTCTTTGTTTAATGTTGCCAAAACAATCATGAGCTCTCCTCTTGGTAGAGGATTGATAATAACGAGCGGTCATAGACCAGGAGACACTTATGATCACGGTAGACATAACGCTATCGATTTAAGTGGATTTGGTTCAAACGGTGGTTATAAGGAAGTCGCTAGATGGGCTTCTCGATTGCCAGGCGTTTCTTACACGATTGGTGACAATACTGTATTTGGAAGGAAATACGGCGATGGTAGTAAGCCTGGTTGGGCAACCGGCCACATGAATCACGTCCATGTTAGTGGTATGGGTGGCAGTCCTAAGAAACGATTTGCTACTGGTGGCTGGAAGAATAACTTTGGCCAAGTTCTTGTTGGCGAAGAAGGTCCTGAGCTTGTAGATCTTCCATTCGGTTCTCATGTTAACAATAATCGTAAAACAAATGAGTTACTGAACAAAAAAGGCGAAACGGTTATTCATTTTAGCCCGCAAATTACTGTCAATGTTGAAACCAAAGATGAAACGACTGAATCAGCAATAGAACGTGCGGTGAATAAGGCCCTAGAAGCAGCGTTCAAAGAGATGAGAGGTTTATTCGATAGTGGGGTGGCGTATTAATGGCGAAAATACACAATTATCATATTGATAGTATGCAAGAAACGTTTAACTCGTCCGTTAACGTCACCGCCTATCCAGTTGAAGATGGATTACCTTTGAATGATAGT
Organism: Rummeliibacillus sp. TYF-LIM-RU47; assembly: GCF_008638315.1. Taxonomy (NCBI): domain Bacteria; kingdom Bacillati; phylum Bacillota; class Bacilli; order Caryophanales; family Caryophanaceae; genus Rummeliibacillus; species Rummeliibacillus sp. TYF-LIM-RU47. The sequence continues at coordinate 1,501,123 of NZ_VVIR01000001.1, forward strand.
GTTCAAAGGAATCCTGATACATTTTCAATTAGTGGGAAAATCCTCGACAAAGGAAAAGTGAAGAACTCTAACGATAAACGTAAGCATTTAAAGAATCTCATGAATGATGGGAAAGCTATTAAGTATGTCGGGCGTTTAAATGCGAAAGATGTATTAATTACAAGCTTTTCAGGAACTTACACATCGAGTGTCGGAAATGGCTTTGAATTCACTATGGAACTGCAAAAAGTTCGAATTACCAAAACACCGTATATCAAAAAGAAAACGAAGAAAAAAACGTCTGGTAAGAAAACAGTGAAATCAAACAAAGGCAAAGCAGGGACTGGTAAGGCTTTAAAAAAATATCACACAGTCAAGCCAGGTGAAAATTATTCTAACATCGCTAAAAAATATGGTACTACAATAGCTGCCTTACGAAAGTTAAATAAATGGCCGGATCGTTCTATTCCAGCAGGGGGACGAATGCGTGTTAAATAATCAAGAGTACCTTAACGGGTACTCTTTTTGGTGGTGAAGCAATGAAAAGAAGTTATATCGACTTAGATGTTTCTGAAATACCCGTACAGTTTGAGATAGACCTAGAACAAGACAATTATACGATGGGGATTAACTATAACGAGACATTCGATTTTTACACCGTAGATTTATGGGATGATGAAGGCTCTATTATTGTGCTTGGTGAGAAAGTGGTACTAAATAGGCCATTGTTTGAATCAATTGTCGATGAGAGACTACCCGCACCTTCCATAGTGCCTTTTGATGAATCAGGCATTGCTACAGATGTTTCGAAAGAGAATTTTTATAAAACCGTCTTTCTAACAATCGATGATTTATCTGATGATGAATTGGATGATGTAATAGAAGATGATGATAATTTAGGTGAGTGGGATGACTAATCAATTGTTTCGTAGAATTACAAAGGTAACTATTGAAACACCTAAAGGCCATTTAAAGTTTAATGGCGATGATCTGGAAATTAGATTTACTGTCCCTTTTGACGATGATAGCAAACCGAATATAAGCAACCTCCAGATTTATAATCTAACCAAGGACACAATTAACAAAATAAAAAAAGGATATAACGTTTCTTTAAGCGCTGGCTATAAAGATGATTATGGATTGCTTGTAGAAGGTAAAATCACTTCAGTTACAACGAAATATGAAGGTGTAGACAAAGTTACAACGGTCAAGTTTAAAGAAGGTAAAGACTATAGCGGAGTTAAAGTTGATCATAAAACAGCTGATGCAGCTAAGAAGTATTTCGTGAATAAACGTGTGAAATTAAAGAAACCAATTAAAACAACACATGTAGGTACAAATGGTCGTAAGTATACGAGGACCACTAACTTTAAAACGGTGAAGGTAGCTAAATGGCGCAAACAGACATTGAATATTACATTTGCCAAAGGAACTAAAGCATCTACTATTATCAAAAGATTATCTAGTATTCTAGGGATTAAATTTGCTGAGTTTAATCTGCCAAGAGATAAAGTATACAAAAAAGGCTACAAAGTGACAGGCAAAATTGAAAATAAATTGAATGCAGTTGTAAATGATTGTGATGCGGTTATGTATTGGCGGCGCGGGAAGATGGTTATTCGAAGCATTGAAACAGGGAATGACGAGCGCTTTACATTGAGCTCTTCGACAGGCCTAATTGAATCACCTCAACAATATGAGGATGATGATTTTAAAGGCTACAGCGTCCGTTGTTTACTGCAACATCGCATTACCACTGCATCTATCATAAAGATTGAAAGCAAAACGGCTAACGGCAAGTATCGGGCTAGAAAAGGCCAGCATATGTATGATGGCACAGATTTTATTACAGAAGTTGAGGTGATTGAATAATGAGCGAATTTTCTAGGTTCTTTACGAATCTTCAAAGAGAAATTTTGTTGTCAGTAGCAACTGCAGCACCAGCGAAATTAATTAAATATAATCCGGCCACTAAACGAGCAGATATTCAACCTCTCTTCTTAACAGCTGACAAAGACGACAATTTATTTAAACAATCGCCTATTGAAGATTGTCCAGTGATGCGTCATTGCCAAAGTGATTGTGAAAGTGGTCAATATCCACTTGTTTTCTATAATGTTATTCAACGTAATATGGATAATCTAGATGGTGTTAAATTCATAGATCCAGATTCTTACGATTTGATGAGTAGTAATGATGCCATAATTATAGGGGTGTTTGATGGGTGAAAACTTTAAAGGTTGTAGATGGTGATTTTGTTTTTGATGAAGCCGGAAACCTTGTAATGGTAGAAGGTGACGAAGAAATCGCACAAGGGGCATTGATGAATTTGAGCATACGAAAGGGAGAGTTTGAACTGGATGAAAATATCGGGTTAGACACTTCTTTTATGCAAAACAAATTGGTCCAAGATGAAGAAATTTCAGATAGTGTGTTAGAAGCTTTGCAAGTGTTAACAGACCAAAATATCATAGAGGGAGCAGAAAATATAATGATCTCCCGTCAAGGCCGTTCCTCTACCATTGACTTAGATCTCGTTAAAACAGATGGGCTGAACATAAGCTTAGAGGGAGTTGATTTAAGTGGCTCTGAATAAGAATGGTTTTTCTCGAAAAACATACTCGGATTTATTAGATGAGATGGAAGAGAAGCTTAAAGAACAATTTGGTGAAAACACAAATTTATCATCATATACACCATTAGGCATCATCATGAGAGTGATGGCTTTTTTTTATGCAAAGCTTTGGGACGTTGTAGAAGCTGTTTACAACAGTCGTTTTATCAAAAAAGCCGATGGCGTATCGTTGGATTATCATGGCGGAGATAAAAATATCCCAAGAAATCCAGCTACAAATTCTTATGTACCTTTACAATTCACTGGAGCACCAGGCTACATTATACAAGCTGAAGAAACCTATTCAACAGAAGGGGATATCCAATTTGCTTTACTAGATGATGTAACTTTAGACGACTCTGGTAATGGTGTGGGACAAGCAATTAGCGTCGATACCGGTAGTTATACCAATGTTTCAGCAAATACCATAATAAATATAGTGAACCCTGTAGAAGATATTCACTCTGTTACGAATCCTGTAGCAGCAACTGGTGGGAGTGATATGGAATCCCTTACCTCCTATCGTAATCGTCTTCTCAAGGCAAACGAATCCAATGGAAAAGGTACTGCATCAGCAATTGAATTAGCATTAAGAAACGTGTCAGGAGTACGTTCGGCAAATGTTATTTATAACAAATCCATGGAAGTAGATAATGACGGCAATCCCCCAAAGTCAGTACATGCTTATGTTTTAGGTGGTAGCAAAGAGGCGGTTGCACAAGCGTTATTTGATAGTATATCAGCCACTACTCAAACAGTAGGTGATCAATCTACTCTAATTGCTGATAACTCACAGAATACTCACGATATCCGTTTTGATTTTGCTTCAGTTGTAACAGTGTTTGTGAAATTAGAAGTACAAACGAATGCAGAATTTGAAGCAGATGGTATTACGCAATTAAAGGATGCTTTAATCGCTGTAATTGGCGGTTTAGATTCGAACGGAGAAGAACAACAAGGTTTAACTATGGGTTCGGATGTAATAGTATCTCGCCTTTACAGCGCTTTATATAAGGTAGCAGGGATAGATGACATATCAATCCAAATTGGTTTAAATTCGGATTCCTTGGGCACTGAAAATATTATCATTACTCAAAGACAAGTGGCCGAACTTAAATTGGATGACATTGAGGTGGTTATCAATGCTTAAAGACATGCTTAATATGTTAACTGATGCCTTGAGCAAAAACCCTGCATCTAACATAGTAAAGATTCTATATGTATTCAACCAACAATATGAAGATGTGCAAGAAACGCTTCAGACGATGCGAGAATGGGTTGATGTAGATAAAGCCGAAGGGAAAGAACTGGATTTAATAGGGGCTGACACAAACCAGCCTAGAGGTCTTGCGAATGATGCTCAATATCGCATGATGATTAAATCGAAAAGAATCAGAAGTAAGTCAGATGGAACCTGGAACGCTATCATTGATTCGATGGCTAATACGTTGAATTGTTCGCCGACTGATCTGCAATTCAAATCAGTTATTGAAAAGGGTGGAAGTGAACCACTTGCATTAGTGGTTGAAAAAATCCCGTTAAAAGTTGTGAATGACTCTCAATTAACTACGGGTCAGTTAATCCAGCTAATTGAACAAGTAACTCCTGGTGATGTTCGTGTTGCATCAGCAAATTTTACAGGAACATTTAGATTCTCAAAGAAATATGACACACCTGAATTTGGAGAGCATGGATTCGATAAAGGTACTTTAAGCCTTATTCTAATACCTGCTCAAGAATCTGTGTTGCCAATATAGGAGGGGTAAAATGACATTTACCAAGAAACCATTAAAATGGAATGCTGTTGGTGTTGAACCATCTGAAGAAAAGAAAATACAAGGATTTGGAAATGGTGAATATCCTGCAGCAGGACATTTCGATTTTAAATTTAACTCGGATTATGAAGCAATTAAAGAGCTACAAGAAAAAGCCGGAGAAGTAAAAACAATTAACGGCCAGTTACCAGATGAAAAAGGAAATATAAAAGTAAATGTAGATACATCGAACTTGGCAACCAAAGAAGAACTTAAAGCCAAATATTCTAAACCTTTAGATGGTATTCCTCAAAGTGACTTTGCTAGTGATGTTCAAACTTCTTTAAGTAAGGCTGATGGATCAGCTAAACAAACAGATCTTGAAGCTTTAGACAAAAAAGTTAATGAACATTCGGCGGAAGATGCGACAAATGCAAAGAAAGGTCATGTACAATTAACTGATGATATTAATGGTAACTCAAACTCATTAGTACCTACTCAAAATGCAGTTCGTAAAGGGATAGAACAATCTAGTTACAAAACTGTCAAAAGTGGTAAAGACGCTAATGGCATATTTACATCCATAATGATATACCGTAAGTCAAATGGAACATTGGTTGAAAAATCGGTATTAAGTGGAGGTACCAGTCCAAATTACACAACAAGAACAGTAACATATTATGGTTTAGACGGAACAACTGCAGAAAGAACGGATACATTCACACTGGCTTATGACTCAGATGGTGTATGTACAAGTGAGGTGTAAACATGATAGATCTTAGAGACCATGGTGGCCCTTATGGTGGCGGAAAATATCGTAAGGGTAGTTTATTGCCATTATCGGATTTGGGAATAACAAAATTATTAAGTGAGAAGTTTATGAGTTATGAGTATTACGATTCTTCATACACTGTTCTAAATGATTATCTGTATAATAAAACGCTTAACCGTTTATATATGCTGTTTTATACTTCTGATAAATCTAAGAATGCAATAATAAGTGTCCCGGTAAACTCCGATGGGGTTCCTAAATCTAGCGACGTTAAATATTTCTTTCCATCGGATGCTACGAGACTTTTGTTACTTGATCCATATCCCACGACCACATCGGCAAATATGTTCTTAGTTACTCATAACAGATGGTACATTATGAACAGAAACATTGAGCAGATCTCTTATGGTACTTTTTCAAATAGCAACACATCTGTTATGTACGCTGTTTACAATGGACGATTGATAATGATGTCTTATAACTATGTATACACTGTTAAATTATCTGATTATACAGCAACAAACGTATATCCTAACTATACGTATCCGGTTGCATACAGTTATCCATTTGATGATGGAACTATTTATATATTCGAATATCCTAATAGCTCAGAACTTGTTCTTATTAAAAAATTTAGATTATCAAGTGACGGTAACTCGGTAACTCAAGAGGCATCCAATACAATAAGTGACTCTACTAATAGAAGTTTACTGATGTATGGAAGTAGAGAAGTATATCCTAGAAAATGGGGCGGGTATACGTATATGGCGAGTGGAAATACACTCCTTAAAATAAATGATTCCAATCTTTCAGTGGTTTCTACAATGCAATTCTCATCAGCTATAACTGATATTCTACTTCAAGGTGCGACATTATACGTATATACAAAAGAAACTGTAAATACAAGTGATTATATTATTAGGAGATACACAATTGATTTGTGGAGTTTTACAACAAAAGAGAGCTATGTAACTCTACCATCTGGTAAGCCTCAGATAATAGATAACAATAGCCAATTATCTATATCAGGTTCAAAACAAGTTATTAAGAGTTATTCAGCAGTTAAAATAGGAGGGTAATATAATGATATTTGTAGAAATAAAAGATAACAATGAAATAGGTCTAATACACAATCGCCCATTTGATGAAATTGATGGACTTGGTCAAACTGAGGAAGAACTAAGTAAGAAAGGACTTCTAGTTGAGTCACTTCCGGAAACTGAAAACATATATGGGAAAGCTCCTTTATTAAAGTATGATGGTTCAAAGCTATATTATGATTACATTGATATAGAGCCTGCTAAGGAAGAGAAAATTGAGCGGGATTTAAAAGAACTTAAAGAACAAAATGCTCAAATGCTAATGGCTCTAATGATGGGAGGCTTGATGTAATATGGATTGGTTTAAGACGGTTAGTTGGTATTATAAAGACGGTTTCTACACAAATGAACAAGTTAAATTGTTTGTCGAGAAGGGTAAAATTACACCTGAAGAGTATAAACGAATAACTGGAGAAGATTACACGGCTATATAAACATCAGGAATATGATACGACATAAACGCTGTTAAACGACTAGCGTTATTTTTATTGCCAAAAACAACCACAAATATAATAAAGGTACTTACTCCTTTTTTGTCGAATTAAGTAGATAGATGGGAGTGGATGATATGGAAGATATGTTAAAAGAATTTGATAAGATAGATATTCTTGCTCAAGGTGAAAAACGTATATTTAAGACTCGAGGTAATTTTGGCGTTAGAGAAAATTCAATTGAAATTAACTTTAGTAAACGAGATGATGCATATAAACATTTCATAAAATTGCATATGAATCACTATATTATTACAAGTTTGCTAATATCAAAAGGCGAGGAAACCAGTGACATGGAAAATTATAAAACTATTTTTATTACAGACTCGGATAAAAAGGTTATGTTAATAAAACAGCAAGTTCAATAGGAGATTGCTGTTTCAATACCTTCCACAATCATTGTGGAGGGTATTTTTATTGCCGAAAGATAAAATGCCAGAAGGGGGTAATTCCATGTTTAAGACATTAGAGGAAGATGATAAGACATAAACGCAGTTAATCGACTAGCGTTATTTTTGATGAAAAAGGGGATAATTGTTAAAGGGTAATATCCATTTCTTTTGAATTTTATCAGTATAGAGAGGGAGGGAGTGAGCCGTGTTAAGGGAATTTGATAAAATAAAAATCTTTACAAAAAATAATTCTTTTGAATTTCAATCTAAAGGAATAGTTGAAGAAAAAGTAAAAGGAAATTTAACTGACCTTGAGTTGGATTTTTATTTTAATGATGCAGCAGTAGAATGGTTTATCAATGCTTATATAAATAGGAGAGAGTTTATTTGTATAATGGTATCAAGAGATGATGAATTTTATATTTCACAAGTGAGAAAAGTGGGGGTAATTATTGAAAAATTGGTTATTTTAATTGATTAAAACACATTCTGTTGAATGTGTTTTTTTATATGCCTTCCCCAATATCCATGGAGGATATATTAGTTTTATCTAAATTAACAAAAAATATTAAAGGTTAATTCTTCGATTAGTAGAATTTAGATAAAGAGGGGGTGTTTTCAATGGATAAATTAGAGCTTTTAAATCGGTTGCTTAAAGTAACAGGTAATTCGCTTTTACTTCAATTTTGGAATAAAAGTAAAGCCGATTTAACTTATCAGTCAGCAGAAAAACTAAAAGAGGAGGGAAAAATAAACATAGGGAAGTTGACTAGACGTAATGATTTTTCCATTTATATTCAAGCGAATTTAAAGTAGCTAATAATTTACCTTCCACAATCTGTGGAGGGTATTTTTCTTGTCAAAAGATAGAGAGAATGGGGGAGAGGGGAATGCCAGGAGGGGGTAATTCCATGTATAAGACATTGGAAGAACATAAAGAACAACTGCAACAACATGGCGAAGTAATTCATCAGGACATTTTACCGAGGTTGGAAATATTAGAAAAAGAACACTTAGTATTTAAGCAAGAAATGACATCGATAAAGACAGATTTGATAGGTGTCCAAAAAGGGCAAAAAGACCTGGAAGTCACAGTGATGAAAGATGGCAAGGAAACACGTGAATTACTAAAACCTTTTGCTGATCACGTTTTAAAGCAAGTGGAGTATGAAGCGGAAACTGATAGAGAAATACAGATTAAAAAATTGGACTTGAAGGGCAAAGTAACAGTGGCTCTTTACGGGGCTATTGGTTCCGGAGGAATAGTCACTATTATCTTAGGAATCCTTGCAGTTTTTAAAGCATTTTTTAAATAGGAGGTCGTGAAATTGACAACAGACAAGTTAAAACAATATATTGCGTTATTCGGAGGATTGCTATCAGCAGTCCTTTTATTTTTGCAATCAGTAGGTATTAATCTCAAGTGGTATACAGATGATTCTATTAATGCGTTTACCAACGTTCTTTTAGCAGCAGTACCATTCGCTTTAGTTGTTTATGGGATTTGGAAAAACACTTATCTTGTAAGCAAAGTAGCAAAAATCCAAGAAAAAGAACTCAAAAAGAAAGGGTTGAAATAATATGGGAAAACAATTTGTAATCAGTAGCGGACACGGTGATAAAGTATCGGGAGCGGTTGGCATTCTAAATGAGCATGAAGAGGCTAAAAAGGTTGTCAATCGTGTATACGATATTGTAACTAAGGAGTACAACGGTGAGGGTTATAAGTATCACGAAACAACAGCTACAACGCAAAATCAAAACTTAGCTAATATCGTGAATTTCCATAACAATAAAGATCGTGAACTAGATGTTGCTATTCATTTTAACAGCGCTACTCCTGCGGCAACAGGAACAGAATGTTTATACTATGACCAAAAACTATTGTCAGCCAAAATGAGTGCGGCCATGGCAACAGCTCTTGGAATTGTAGACAGGGGAGCAAAGGAACGAAAGGAATTGTATTTCCTGCGTAACACTAATAAGCCAGCAATCCTTTTAGAAGTATGCTTTGTGACATCGGAAAAGGATGCAGCTGCATATCGCAATAACTTTGAAGCATTATGTCAAGCTATTGCAAAAGTTATGGCAGGGCATTTAGGATATACAAAAAACCAAGTCGAAGGTGTTTCTAAGCCAGTAGCCAAACCAAAAGAAAGCACCTATTACAGTGAAAAGTTTGATCGCTTAGTTTTATTAACAAACGCAGGGGTATATGCAGATGTTGAATTTAAAGAAGAACTTAACAGATACAAAAAAGATACCAAAATTGATATCGAGGCTATTGTATATGCAAAGAATGGTACACCTCGTTTCTTGGTTAAAGATAAAGACAAGTGTGTCTTTATCACAGCCAATCGGGAGTATGTAAAAGCCTATACAGTAGATAAATAACATTTCATAATCCCCATCTTACACATGGGGGAGGAGGCTTTTTAAAAAATTATCTTTGGAAAGGATTAGGACGTAGTAAAAAAGTATTAAAGACATTTCACTTTTATTACAATAAAATGGTATAAAAGGGGAGTGTTTAAATGGTGAATAATACAATAATAATAGACGAACAAGACCAACTAGAAGAGCAACAAGAACAACTGAAATTGCAAGAAAGTTCAAATGAAAAGGCAACAAAGACCAAGCTTAGATCAAAAGAAATTGGGTTTAATTACTTCTTTATAGTCGGGAAAAAAGAAGACGGTTCGGAATCGAGGGTGGGTATTAAAACGATTCTAGAAGCTATTTACAATAATTACTCAACCAATAAGGGGTCATCAACATTTGAAAAGTTAGTCTATGAATACAATGGAGAATTTGTTCGGTTAGGTGACATTAGCGTTGACAATTTAGGCTATTATCATCTTGTATTCGATAGACTTATTGATTATCATCTTCCTGTAAAAACTACTTTGCATGGAAAATCTGACGTAATAACAATTTTAGATAATGAATATGTAGGACATCAAGTAAGTGTGCTTTATGATACAAATAAAAAAGTCCTTATGATTCAACGTAATAGAGATTCTTTAAGCCCTACAGCATTAGGTGGAGTAATTCGTACTTGGATGGAAGAGTTTGATGTTGAAGAAGAAACGAGCCTACAAGTTATCATGGACAAAACAGCAAAGCGACGAGGTAAAGAAAAAACGCAATTTAGAAAAATGTCTGTACGAACAACAGGAGAAGCTGCTAAGCACATATTGGAAAAAGTAACAGGTAAGAACGATTCAAATAATGAAATTAGGTATGTTGAAATTACAATAGCAAGCCAGCCGATTAAAAAAAGCCATATTCCAGAGGATGTTTCTGATAGCATTTTAGAGAGATACATTGATTCATCAGATGTTGAGAAGTTTCATATTCATGGTAAAGATGATGAAGATTCTAGGGTTGAAAAAATAGATTTATTAGATCAGAAACTAGAGAGTTATTTAAAATTCACTTTCGGCAAAGAAAAGCATCTAAATCCTATAAGCGTATTTAGTGAGATGGTTAATGAATATGAGAAAATGAAAAGTAAAATATAATAGGAAGAGGGGGACCAAGTGCGAAAATTTCTAATGTTTTTTTGGATGCTTGGCATTTTTTCCATTGTCGTGGCTATTATTGTGTTTATTAAAAAAATAAACTTCTTTTCCCTTAATGGATTTGAACAAGCACTATCTGGATATCTAAATGTTTCAAGTATAACTTTAGGCTTTTTTGCAACTTCTATTTCTATTATAGCTTCAATTATGACTACCAAATTAGTGAAAGAAATATTGGGTGATGAAGAATATACAAAGCAATTTTTATATTTACTCATAGCCACCATAGTGACGGGTATTTCCAGTATTGTTTTCACGATTGTCTTTCAAGTGTATATCCAAGGAAAGGCCGGACAACCTACAAACTTTTATAATATATCTAGCCCAACACAAATAATTTTTTCAAGTGTTTGGAGCCTTTTAGTTGTAGCTTATTCAGTATATTTAGCACTTTTTCTGTATGTAGTAGTTTCTCTACTTTTGCAAGCAGGAAAAGACGGTAACGAAGTTTCAGAAAATACTAAGGAAGTAGAACCAAAAAAGAATCCATTTTTAACTAAAGAAAGAGAAATTTAAAACCTTACTTTAATCGGTAAGGTTTTTTGTTTACTTGAAATAAGAACATTAAATTATTTTATTTTGATTGACATTAAAAACGCGGCTTCCCATGTTACTAAAAAGCATGAGACTAGCCGCGTTTTTTTGTTTTTAACTGCATACATAACTTAAAGTTTTGTTACACATAATGGTAATAGGGCTTTTTTTGTCTTGAAACAAGAACAAATGTTCTTTATAATTAGACAAACAAGCGTTCTATTTTGAGGGGGAGACAAGATGAAAGAGCAGTTAATGAAAGCGATGCAGCATAATCAATTGGTTGATTTAATGTACATTTCTCAATCAGGTGAGATAACTAAACGACGAGTAAAGCTAATCAAAATTTTTGGTGACAGATTCCAAGCATTTTGCTTCACTAAGCATGCTAAGCGTACTTTTATTACAGATAATGTTCTTGCAGTGATGCCAGTCCTTAGAAAAGAACGAGAAGTCGTATGAGTAGGGAACACAGCGATCTAGTGCATAAACAAATTATTCTAGATTTAACAATACGGACACTAGAGCGTGATCGTAAGTTTTTAGATAGTTTTAAATCGCATGGAGCTTTCGATATGTGGTTTGAGAGTAAGATTCAAGAAATAAAACAAGAAAAACTGAATGTCAAAAGACAACTAGGATCTTTGGGGGTACGAATAGAAAAAGAAGTAAGAGAAGATGATTTTATTACCGTTTACGAAGTGTTATATCGCGGTGCAACTGAATACCATAGATATTTCAACGTGGCGTTAAGAAATTGGACTAACGAAGAAATAAAACGCCTATTAAATATAGAATATAAAACGGTTGCGGAAGTTAATAAAAAGGTATATCACAAGTAATTGTGAAAGAATCTCATCCCCTTAAATAAGAGGGGATTTTTTTAATGTGGTTGAACTGCTGTACCTGCAGTTTTCAATATGTTTAGAAGCATTGGTGACATCTGAATCAATACATAACCAATCGCACTATTGAAAAATATTGAGTATGCTTTCTCCTTTTGTCCTAAAATTATAAAGAAACATGCACCGACCATCATAAGACTAGCGAGGGGCAATGCTAGGGCGACGAGGATATCAATAATGGGATTCATGATCGTTGTAAGCACATCTAATGAAGTGCCTGCTATATGGTCTGTAACAGCGCCTGTCGGTATAGTTGTATAAGTATCTGGAGTACCTGGAGGCATAGCTGGACCTGACACTGTAGTGCGTGTAATTTCTTCTATACCTATATTGTTGCTAGCCGCTTCTAGAGGAGCAGTTGAAACTTTAGTCAAACTATTCCATGCGACCATTCCAAGACTAGCTACAGCAGGCACACATGCAGCAATAGCTAAGTCCTTACGTGTAGCATGTTGGCTACCAAAATCAGTCCATTTACTTTCAGGCACAACTTCCACTTTGTTTTTATTAAAGAACATTCCATCTCTCCTTTATCGGATTTCTTCATATATAAATACCTTCACAACGAACGGTAATTCTTCACAAGCTTCTTTTATTTGCATCCTTCTTAGCTCTGTGGTGGTAAGCCATACAAGAGCAGGAGGGTGACCTAACTGCTGTTCTAAAGCTATCCCTAAAGATTTGTAACGTTCTATTTTCAAGCGATTCTCACGCATGGTCTGTAGGTTATCAATTTCAACAAAATGTTTCGTATGTAAGTGTGTATACATAGCATCTGCTACCACGGTTGTAACACCATCTGATACTTTAATTTCGTTTACCCAATCAGCCGGACATTGATTAAAGAGAAATAATTCATTGCGCATGACAGTATGCTCTACATTACCAGTTTTTTTACGGATTTTTTCACAGCCAACATATTCACGTCCAGATTTATTGAGATAGTAAATGGATTGATAGCCATCGCGGATAACAGACAGGTAATCAGACAGTTCCTTAAAAATACGATTTGCATTGCGAACGGATCGCAAACCAAAGTACACGCGTAGTTGGTCTCTAGTCATGTAATCAAATTTGCTCAAAAGTAATAGGATTTGTTCTTGGCGTTCGTTTAGATGGGTTTTCAATAGCACTAGGAACCTCCTCTTCCTTTTGGATATATGGGGAAATCTGTTGTTGAATGGTTGAATTCGAGATGTAAGGGGACTGCACAACGTAACGCTTCACGTTATTTTTATAAATACCTCTACCTGGAATATCAGGCAACTTATCCGCACCACTTTCATCTAAAACAACACGGGAAGCTATATCTGTATCGACCACATAGCACAAACGGGCGATAATATTTCTTTTTGTCTGAGAGGGTATGACTTGTGTAGTTGGATATTGGGTACAAAAAATAAGATAATAGCCAGCAGATCTTCCTCGGCGGGCAATATCTGTTATAATATCCATTGCTTTCCCATAGTCAGCTAAATCTGCAGCTTCATCAATAATGATGAAATGACGTTTTTTAATACCAGCTTCTTTCACATCTTCGAACCCGTTGTTTACTACCGTTTCAAATGATTCATTCATATCTAATTGAATGTTCTTCAAAACTCCTTCAGCTTCTTGCGGATCCCGCGAGTAGTATTTGACTTGCTTACAATCCCTAAACCGATGAAAAGCAGAACCGCCCTTTAAGTCGATTAACGATAACTCGGCATGTTCTGGCTGCTGATCAATTAAAGTTGTAGCAATGAGTTTTAAAATTGCGCTTTTTCCATATCCAGTCGCTCCGGCAATTATTAAATGTTTATCTTTATCGAAATCATGTTTAATGGTGTCGTTGTTACGCATACTTCCAATAGGCACTAACCATGTACCTTTTTTCAAGTAGCTTTCGTCCCACTCAATTTGTTTAGGTAATGGCTTGTCATAAACACGAATACAGAGCAAACCGTCAAAAGACATCTCAACTTCTTTTTGTTCAGTAAGCTTAGTTTGTTTCAACATGAGGATGTTTTTAAGGATATTCTTATCGAATTTCAAATCTTGGAGAGTAACCTGTTTCTTACGGTTATTAAGGCCATCCTCAATATTTTTTTGTTTCGCTACATAATCCTCAAAGCTTCTTCCGAAAGGTATGCGGTATTTGTATTCCCATCCCCATTCATGCTTCTTTTTACGGACAAGTTGAGTCGTTAATGTGTCTCTTCCATCTTTGACATTTAAGCCAGACAGAGAAAGAATGCGTTGGATTTTCCCGCTGTCGTTCTCACTCAAATCATTTTTGGCCAGATAAGCTTTTACAGCAATCCCGCCCATTACAGTTGTAGTTAAAATTTCGAATAACATTTATACTACCCCCTTTTTATTTAACATCCACATCGTGTGCAACGAGTACCTTTATGAGCTGTATTCTTCCCGCACATCCCGCAAAAGCTATATAAATAGTCTTTGGAAAATTAATCAATCTTGAATCTCCTTTCGTTTTCTATTTGACTCGCGCCACAGTGGTTCTAATACGTAGTATTAGTTGATGTTAACTGGAAGAAGAAATTAAGCAATAAAGTATTGATATTAAAGGATTTCGCCTATACCTAATTGAATACTAGAGTAGTAGTTAAACTGGTAGGGTATCTGGCATAGCTTTTTACGTGTGATTTGTACCTAATCAGGTAGTACGCTTGGTAGGTTATAAAGTAGTGTGACTGGAATCTAATTTGGTAGTGGCGTTGGTATTTGATGTGGTATTTGACTTGGTAGTAATAATGTACGTTAAACGTACCAAGAAAATACCTTGTCCAATGAAAGAAAGTTAAATTTTTTTAAGGTGGGCTATATGGATGAGCTATATAATCAATATCAAATTGAAGCAATTAATGAAGGAGTTCAATGTTACGCAACGTGATTTAGAAAAAATGACAGGTCTGTCCAGGCGGACCATTTCAGAACTCTCTAATAATAAAATGGAGAGAATACCTAAATCAGCGTTATCGAAAATTGGGGAAGCCTTTGCGATAGAAGATATACGAGAACTCATTGATTTTAAAAATGAACAATAAAAAAGACCACATTAGTGGCCATTAATAAGCAAATTAAGTTTAGAACTTTAATGATACACTTCATAGAAAAACATGCAGGCTATTACAACGATAGCAACTAATACTACATTTTTCATTCGCTCATCTAATAATGGTAAACCATTTCTTTTGTTAGCAATCATTCCTTGTATAAAAGACACCAAGAAAACTAATAAAAAAATTATACCTACTAACAATACAGATAAAATGAAGAAAGCAAATATTAGAAAGATCAAAGCGTAACCCCCTTTTTTAGATGAATTAAACCATTGCACTCTTAATTAGTATTGAATTCCCATATAAATATAACATAATACCTATATTGCATAAATACACTAATTTTTTATATAAATTAAATGTTATTACTTAAAACATGGGAAGCGAAGGTGAACTTATGGAAAGAAAAAATGATTATAAATATATTATGTGGTTTGGTTTGTTATTTATTGTTATGCCCGTTGTCTATGTTGGTAGTTGGATATTATATTATCAATTCAATGAGAGATGGGGGAACGTAGAAGCGTCAATGAATTCTATGTTTGTTTATTATTTATTTGTATCTATATGGTGGTTTATTTACTCCCTAAGAAAAAAATAACAACTATTACCTTTTGTTAAAAATATGCTAATATGCAGTTTGGTTATATTTACAAAAGGTACAGCTGTATTTGTAGGTGTTCCTAGGCATGCGTTGATAGTTAGCTCTTACGATGTTTTGTATACCTTTCAGTATTAATTAGTTAAAGGTATAATCTATGTAAACGCACCTGTCCAGCGTTATTTTCTAATTAAATGTTTTAAATGTCCCGGGTGGGGTACACGTTTATAAAACATGTATAAAACCCCACCTTGTCCCCCGGGGAGTACCCCGTTAAATAGTGTTAAATAACACTATATTGGATATGTGGATAAAATCTATTTTTTTACAAATGCTATTTTAGCAATAACTCAAAAGTTAAAACCTCAATACTGGAAACCAAGGCCATAAGAAAAATTTATATCAATCTATAAAATTAATGTTATTTACTTATGTGTTGTTTTCTATTATTATTGGTATTGGAGAAAAGAAGCTTATATGAAGCCCTTTTCAGTAGATAATTAAAGGGGGAACCGAACATGGCAAACAATAACTTGCACAACAGTCGTTCTTCATTCGAAGTTAACGGTAAATCTTACAACTATTATCGTTTAGCTGCAATCGAAGAAGCTGGTATTGCACAAGTATCACGCCTTCCTTATTCAATCAAAGTTTTATTAGAATCTGTATTACGTCAATATGATGGCTATGTAATTAAAGAAGACCATGTAGAAAACTTAGCGAAATGGGGCAAAGATGCAGACGAAAATGCTGAAGTGCCTTTCAAACCTTCTCGCGTTGTTCTTCAAGACTTCACTGGTGTACCAGTAGTAGTTGACCTTGCATCATTACGCGATGCAATGAAAAAAATGGGCGGAGATCCAAACGAGATCAATCCAGCAATTCCTGTTGACCTTGTTATCGACCACTCTGTTCAAGTTGACAAATACGGTAACGAAGCAGCTCTTAAAGCGAATATGGATCTTGAATTCGAACGTAATGCTGAGCGTTACAATTTCTTGAAATGGGCTCAAACAGCTTACGATAATTTCCGTGCTGTTCCACCAGCAACAGGTATCGTTCACCAAGTAAACTTAGAGTATTTGGCTCCAGTAGTTCACGTGAATGAAAATGCTGATGGCACTTACGAAACATTCCCAGACTCTGTTGTGGGTACTGACTCTCATACAACAATGATCAATGGTATTGGTGTTCTTGGATGGGGTGTTGGCGGTATTGAAGCAGAAGCTGGTATGTTAGGCCAACCATCATACTTCCCAATTCCTGAAGTAATTGGTGTGAAATTAACTGGCAAATTGCCAAGCGGTTCTACAGCTACTGACTTAGCACTTAAAGTAACTCAAGAATTGCGTAAAAAAGGTGTAGTCGGCAAATTCGTTGAGTTCTTCGGACCAGGCGTTTCTGCATTACCTTTAGCGGATCGTGCAACAATTTCTAACATGGCACCTGAATATGGTGCTACATGTGGTTATTTCGCAATCGATGATGAATCATTAAGCTACATGCGCCTTACAGGCAGAGACGAAGAACATATCAATATTGTAGAAGCTTACTTAAAAGCAAACAACATGTTCTTTGACCCAGAATTAGAACCTACTTACACAGATGTATTAGAAATTAACTTAGATGAAATCGAAACTAATCTTTCAGGTCCTAAACGTCCACAAGATTTAATTCCGCTTTCAGATATGAAAACACGCTACCACGAAGTAGTAGTGGCTCCAGCTGGCGTTCAAGGTTTTGGCTTAACTCCAGATGAATTCACAAAAACTTCAACTGCTAAATTTGCAGAGGGTGATGTTGAAATTCCAGCAGGTGCTGTAGCAATTGCTGCGATTACTTCTTGTACGAACACATCTAACCCTTACGTTCTAATCGCTGCAGGTCTTGTTGCGAAAAAAGCAGTAGAAAAAGGTTTAACTGTTCCTAAATGGGTTAAAACATCACTTGCTCCAGGATCAAAAGTTGTTACTGGCTACTTAGAAGATTCTGGTTTACAAGATTACCTAAATACACTAGGTTTCAATACAGTTGGTTACGGTTGTACAACATGTATCGGTAACTCAGGTCCACTATTACCAGAAATTGAAGAAGCAATCATGTCTAAAGATTTATTCGTGACTTCTGTACTTTCAGGTAACCGTAACTTTGAAGGCCGTGTACATCCTTTAGTGAAAGCTAACTACTTGGCTTCACCACCATTAGTAGTAGCTTATGCGCTTGCTGGTACTGTAGATGTAGACCTACGTAAAGATTCATTCGGTAAAGACAAAGATGGAAATGATGTATTCTTTGATGACATCTGGCCATCATCTGATGAAGTAAATGCCGTTCTTTCAAAAGTTGTTACACGTGAATTGTTCCAAAAAGAATATGAAACTGTATTCAATGCAAATGAAAAATGGAATGCAATTGAAACTTCTACAGATTCACTTTACGAGTTTGATGAGAATTCAACTTACATTCAAAATCCGCCATTCTTCCAAAACCTATCTGCAAAACCAGAAGCAATTCAACAGCTTATGGGTATGCGTGTGTTAGCGAAATTTGGTGACTCTATTACAACTGACCATATTTCTCCTGCTGGTGCAATTGGTAAAGATACACCTGCCGGAAAATACTTGCGTGAACATGGCGTAGAACCACGAAACTTCAACTCTTATGGTAGCCGTCGAGGTAACCATGAAGTAATGATGCGCGGTACTTTCGCAAACATCCGTATCCGCAACCAAATTGCACCTGGTACAGAAGGCGGCTTCACTACTTACTGGCCAACAGGTGATGTAGAGTATATCTACGATGCAGCAATGAAATACGCTAAAAACCGTGTAGGCTTAGTTGTACTTACTGGTAAAGACTACGGTATGGGTTCTTCACGTGACTGGGCAGCTAAAGGTACTAACCTTCTTGGCGTTAAAACAGTTATCGCAGAATCATACGAACGTATCCACCGTTCAAACTTAGTAATGATGGGTGTTCTACCACTTCAATTCGTTGATGGAGAAAGCTCAGAATCACTAGGATTGACTGGTGAAGAAACATTCTCAGTTAATATTACAGATGAAGTTAAACCTCGTGATATCCTAACTGTGACTGCTACATCTCCAGATGGCGATATTAAAACATTCAAAGCGCTTGCTCGTTTTGACTCAGAAGTAGAAGTAGATTACTACCGTAACGGCGGTATCCTACAAATGGTTTTACGTAACAAATTATCTAAATAATATGGTTCAAACAAGTGCACAATAATTTTGTGCACTTGTTTTAGTTTATAAGACAAAGGAGATTTAATGAAAGAAGAAAAGCTATGGAAGGATTTTCTCTCAAAATAACGGTATACTTAACATGAGGTGAACAACATGTTTGTAAGTGAAAAAGAAATTGAAATTCGTTATGCGGAGACAGATCAAATGGGCGTTGTATACCATGCTAATTATGTTATATGGATGGAATTAGGGAGGACGCAGCTGATTCATGATTTAGGCTTTAGCGTGACTCAATTAGAAGAAGCAGGCTATGTATCGCCTGTTATGAATGTAAATGTTAGCTACAAAGCTGCACTACGTTATGGTGAAAAAGCGATTATACGTACATGGATTGTATCACAGGAACGTCTTCGTACTGTGTATGGCTATGAAATCGTACATAGTGATGGAACGATTGCGGCAACAGCAACATCCGAACATATTGTGGTGAAAAAAGAAAATTTCCGACCTGTTGCTTTTGAACGGATTAATCCGGTGTGGTTTAATAAATATAAAGAAATTGCAGAAATCAAATAACTCTTGGATGAGTAGTTTAAAAAAGCATGCCCGAATTAGGCATGCTTTTTGCTTTCGTTATCTACTTGTAATCAAATTTAAGTTCATCTAATTGGCGATCTACATCTACATATAAATCATGGTTGTTAAAAAACCATGTATCGTCTTGCTCAATAAAAAAAGTAGTTCCATTATGCTCTAATACAACACTTGGATTAATTGGCGAGTCTTGACTCATGCCGAGAGAAAACCCTTCGTGGAAAGGATTTGAGCCACCATATCTAGCATAAAAACGAATGGTATCTCCTTGCGCTACATCCATTTCATCAGAAAACCACTGAAATGCTTGTTCAGACATGATAATTTTCATAAGAACACTCCTTTTTTATAACCATGTTACTTTTGGTTCAGTTCCCTTTTTTATGCGCGATATATTAGATCTATGGCGATAAAAAATAAAGACTACAATAATGGAAATAATGATAAGTAAAAGATATTCATTATATAAAATACCATAAATAAGTGCGTAAATAAAAGCTACAACAGCTGCAAACATAGATGCTAGACTCACCATTTTATACACTTTTAAGCAAAGAAGGAAGGCGATAAGGAGCAAGATAAAGATTGGCCAATGGTAGCCAAGTAAAATACCTGCAGACGTAGCCACAGCTTTGCCTCCTCGGAAGCCAGCGAAGATAGGGAACATGTGCCCGACGACAGCAATGATGCCAGCAACGAGTGGGTGGATACCACTTCCTTGGAAAACAGCTAGAATAGGAAGTATAGTTGCAAGTGTGCCCTTTAATATATCCATAAGTGTAACGGCTATACCCGCTTTTTTTCCAAGCGTACGGAAGGTATTAGTAGCACCTAAGTTTCCGCTTCCGTGCTGTCTGATATCGGTTTTATAAAAAACTTTACCAACCCATAAACCGGATGGGATGGAACCAATTAGATAAGCCAATACAACAACTAAAATACTATTCATTTAAAACTCCCTCCAACATTAGTAGTTGGTATTATTAGATTGTAATAATATTTTATCACGAGACTGTAAGCGTACACAATGACCAACTTTCTCAATAATTGCCGGTTCTTATTGTCCAATAGATTAAACGAATGATACAATAAAACCTGAGTCTAACTGAACAAGAAGTTGACAGTATCTATTATTGTGTATATGATTTATAAAAGTAGAACGGATGTTTGTGTTTAGGGGGAATATTTTTTGACAAATAAACAAACAATCACCTCTTATAGTGAAGATGATATTCAAGTATTAGAAGGTTTAGAAGCCGTAAGAAAACGTCCGGGTATGTATATTGGCTCTACAGACAGCAGAGGCTTGCACCACCTTGTATACGAAATCGTCGACAATGCTGTTGATGAGGTGTTAGCGGGTTTTGGCTCACATATTGTTGTGAAAATCCATAAAGATCAAAGTATTAGTGTAAGAGATTATGGACGAGGCATGCCAACTGGGATGCACAAGACAGGGAAATCAACTCCTGAAGTAATCTTTACCATTTTGCATGCAGGCGGTAAATTTGGTCAAGGTGGTTATAAAACAAGTGGTGGTTTGCACGGTGTAGGAGCATCTGTTGTAAACGCCCTTTCTTCATGGCTTGATGTAACCATTTACCGAGATGGCCATAAATACAGCATGCGCTTTGAAAATGGCGGTAAGCCCGTAACTACACTTGCTAATCTAGGCAAAACGAAAGAAACAGGCACATTTATTCATTTTAAGCCTGATCCAGAAATCTTTTCTACAACCAAGTATCAATTCGATACATTGGCTGAACGTTTACGTGAATCAGCTTTTTTATTAAAGGGCTTAAAAATAGAGCTTATTGATGAAGAAACCGAGCGACAAGAAGTGTATCATTATGAAAATGGAATTGAAGCCTTTGTAGCCTATCTTAACGAAGAAAAAGATGTATTGCATCCAGTTAAATATGTTGAAGGCGAACTAGATGAAATTGAAGTTGAATTTGCTTTTCAATTCAATGATGGTTATTCCGAAACTATCCTTTCCTTTGTTAATAATGTTCGCACGCGTGATGGAGGCACACACGAAACAGGCGCAAAAGCTGCAATGACGCGTGTGTTTAACGAGTATGCTCGTAAAGTCGGACTCCTAAAAGAAAAAGATAAAAATTTGGATGGTTCAGATATACGTGAAGGGTTAGCTGCCATCATCTCAGTCCGAATTCCTGAAAATCTATTACAATTCGAAGGTCAAACTAAAGGCAAACTTGGCACAGCTGAAGCACGTAGCTCTGTCGATGGTGTCGTATCCCAAAAATTAATGTACATTTTGGAAGAGAATGCGGAGCTTAGTGCATCGCTTGTACGTAAAGCTATTCGTGCACAGCAAGTTCGCGAAGCAGCACGGAAAGCAAGAGAAGACGCACGTCATGGTAAAAAATCCAAAAAACAAACCATCTTATCAGGAAAATTGACGCCAGCACAATCTAAGAATGCTGCCAAAAATGAATTATACTTAGTCGAAGGCGATTCTGCGGGCGGCTCAGCTAAACAAGGCCGTGACCGTACTTTCCAAGCCATCTTGCCTCTTCGAGGAAAAGTAATCAATACGGAAAAAGCAAAGCTTCAGGACATCATGAAAAACGAAGAAATTGCTACCATTATCCATGCAGTCGGTGCTGGAGTTGGTACAGATTTCAATATTGAAGATGCTGCTTACGATAAAGTTATAATCATGACGGATGCCGATACGGATGGCGCTCATATACAGGTATTACTCTTAACTTTCTTCTTCCGTTATATGAGACCACTTGTTGAAGCAGGAAAAGTATATATTGCCTTGCCGCCACTTTATAAAGTATCTAAAGGGACTGGGCGCAAAGAAGTAATTGAATATGCTTGGACAGAGAAAGATCTTCAACAAGCAATTAAGAAAATTGGTAAGGGGTATATTCTTCAACGCTACAAAGGCCTTGGTGAAATGAATGCTGAGCAGCTTTGGGAAACAACCATGAACCCTGAAACACGGACATTGGTTCGCGTTCAAATCAATGATGTTGAAAGAGCAGAAAAAGGCGTTGCCACATTGATGGGTGATAAGGTAGAACCACGAAGAAAATGGATTGAATCGCATGTGGACTTTGGCCTTGAAGAAGACAGTACGATATTAGAAAGCGAATTTATACAACATGATGGAGGGGATCTTACATGACGCAGTCAGAGATATTTCAAGACTTGCCTTTAGAGGAAGTCATCGGTGATCGCTTCGGTCGTTATAGTAAATACATTATTCAAGACCGTGCTTTGCCAGATGCAAGAGACGGTCTTAAACCAGTACAGCGCCGTATTCTATATGCAATGTTTATGGAAGGCAATACACACGACAAGCCCTTTAGAAAATCGGCTAAAACAGTCGGAAATGTAATCGGTAACTATCATCCACATGGTGATAGTTCTGTTTACGAAGCTATGGTACGTATGAGCCAGGACTGGAAAGCCCGCCACATGTTAATCGAAATGCATGGCAATAACGGTTCTGTCGATGGTGATCCGCCTGCTGCTATGCGTTATACAGAAGCCCGTTTATCTTCTATTGCAGCTCTAATGCTGCGGGATATTCAAAAAGATACAGTGGATTTAGTGCCAAATTTTGATGATCAAGATTTAGAACCAACTGTACTGCCTTCACGTTTTCCTAATTTATTAGTCAATGGGTCAACAGGGATATCCGCGGGCTATGCGACCGACATCCCACCGCATAATCTAGCTGAAGTGTTAGATGCAGTATTAATGCGTTTGAAAAATCCTCAAGCTACTGTTCAAGAACTAATGCAGGTATTGCATGGACCTGACTTTCCAACAGGTGGCATTATTCAAGGGGTTGACGGGATTAAAAAAGCCTACGAAACAGGCAAAGGAAAGATCATTGTTAGAGCTAAAGCAGAAATTGAGAAGCTTAAGGGTGCTAAAGAGCAAATCGTTATCACTGAAATTCCTTATGATGTAAACAAGGCAAATCTTGTTAAAAAAATGGATGAAATGCGATTAGATAAACGCTTAGATGGCATTGCAGAAGTACGTGACGAGTCTGACCGTTCAGGCTTACGAATAGTAGTTGAATTAAAGAAAGAAATCAGCGGAGAACCGATTTTAAAATATTTATTGAAAAATACCGATCTACAGGTTACATATAACTTCAATATGATCGCTATATACAATCGTCGTCCAACTATGATGAGTTTACAGATGCTATTAGACGCATACATTGCTCACCAAAAAGAAATTATTGTAAGACGATCTCGGTATGATTTAGATAAAGCTAACAACCGTTTACATATTGTAGAAGGGTTGATGAAAGCACTATCAATTCTAGATGAAGTTATCGCAGCTATCCGTGCTTCAAAAGATAAAAAAGATGCTAAGAATAATTTGCAAGAGAAGTTTGGTTTTACTGAAATTCAAGCGGAAGCAATTGTTTCATTACAGCTTTACAGATTGACCAATACAGATATCACAGAACTTCGGCAAGAACAGAAAGAACTTGAAGAAAAGATTCTTGAACTTAAGAGTATATTAGAGAGCGAGAAGAAGCTTGTGAGCGTGCTACAAAAGGAATTAAAAGAAGTGAAAAAAACGTTCCAAGAACCAAGACGCTCAGAAATAGAAGAAAAAATTGAAGAAATTAAAGTAGACTTAGATGTTTTAGTGCCAAGTGAAGACGTAGTCGTGACAGTTACTAGTGATGGCTATGTAAAGAGGACAAGTATTCGTTCGTATAATGCTTCAAATGGTGAAGATTTTGCCATGAAAGAATCCGACCATTTACTGTACGAGGCACAATTAAATACGCAACAGCATGTATTGGCCTTTACAAATAAAGGTCATTATATATTCCTTCCAGTCCATGAGCTGCCAGATATTCGTTGGAAAGATTTAGGACAGCATATTTCAAGTATAATTCCTTTAGACTCTGAAGAAAAAATTATAAATGTTGAAGGCGTTGCAGATTTTAATACCGATCAATATGTTGTCAGCATTACGAAGAATGGACAAATTAAACGAACTGCTTTGGCAGATTTCCAGGTACAACGCTATAATAAGCCATTTAAAATGATGAATCTTAAGAAAGATGATCTTATAATAGCTTCTGGAATAGCAGATTCGGGTGCGGAAGTCTATTTAACATCTTATCTGAGCTATGCTATCAGATTTAAACTTGATGAAGTACCGGTGGCAGGCATAAGGACTGCTGGCGTAAAAGCGATGAATTTATTGGATGGGGATATGGTAAAAGCAGCAAATATCATTCCGCCAAACCATAAAGGTAAGGTAATGATTGTTACAGAACGCGGAGGCGTTAAAAAGATGGCCCTTGATGAAGTAGAGACAGGCAATCGTGCACTACGTGGTGTACTTACACTTCGAGAGCTCAAAAAGCAACCACACCGTATTTATACGGTTGTCTATGTAGAAAAAGGGGAAGGCATTCAAATAATTACTGAGAATGGCTTAAAAGAAGATTTGCGAGAAGAAAATTATAGCTTGTCGGAAAGATATTCAAATGTATCTTATGTAATTGATGTTAAAACAGACGGCTTCATATCTCATATTTTAAAACTATCAGCTAAAGAGGGAAATACTAAATAAATATGTAAGCATTAATCACTTATTATATGGATGAAATTAGCTGACATTTTTAAGTTGCCACTCTAGCCAATTTTTCTAGGATTACGCAATAATAGTAATGGGCTGGTCCAGTAGAAAACCTGAGCTTGCTATGCCACAGAAAGATAAAACCCTGTGAGAAACTGATTTTCAGTTTTCTCTCAGGGTTTTTGTTTTTTGGAATTAAATTTTAGAGAAATTACAAAAGAATATAGAATGATTAGTAATAATTTCAATCATAACATTTTCATCATCCTCCAGAAAGAAGGATGAATTTCCAATAGAACCAGTTGGAATAGTATAGCCATCTGTCTAATTCAATAAATGCAAGATCAATTATAAATATTTCGTAAGATGGTAATTGTAAAATAATGCGAAGGATTTTTCTTTTGTTTACTGTTGATATGAAACAGGTGCCTATAGTGATAATGGGATATGAAAGCTCGATTGATTCTTATTATAACTTCCAAGGCACATTTTAGAAAATAGGTATTATAAGCAAAATTGGTACGGGTATTTTTTTCTTTTTTACAAGTATTCGAAGTATTAGTGTTGCTTTATTGATTTATTCTTGAATTTAAACAAAAATACTTTTTTATCAAAAAACAGTCAATTTTTCAGCGTTCATACCATATTATAGAAAACTTAAATCGCAGTTACGTGGCCTGACAAGTTATAAGGTTCATTTTTTGCGAAATAATAATATGGCTATTCATTACTGAATAGTAGTTAGAGGAAGGGATTGATGTAATGCTAACGTTAACTATTAATAAGGAGAATAAGGATTATGTAGTAGAGTACCTTTCTAAGAAAGAAAAAGGGGTTTTATGGCTGTCTAAGGATTCCCTTTACGAATCTATTTACAAGCTAGGTCGCAACATTCATCTTAACGATGTGCATTTTCGTATAACGAAGGATTTGCGATTGCCTTTACTTTCTTTTCTGTCGATTGAATATCCTGGTGAACTTTATGAACACAAAATCACCATCATGGATTAAAAAATCAAAGCAAAATTCTAACTAGTATTCCCTGTCATTTCCTTATAATAGGCTGGGAAAATCCTTTCCTTTGGCAAAACCTACACTTTAGTGTAGGTTTTTTATTTTATCCGAAATCCTTTTTATTTGTATTTTAATTAAAATTCTGTTTATTCATTGACGTTTTTTATGTTAATGAATATAATGTAGTCAATACTATATATGAGCATTTGTTCATATATTGCTAGTGAAGTAATTAAGAGCTTAAGTTTGCATACATTTAACATATGAATATTTGATCATATATTATTGAGAGGTGATGGAAATGCAAATAAAAGTAAATAGCTTGGTTAAAAAGGGTAGGGATTGTATGAAAGAGCAGAAAAAAAAGAAAGGAGGGTGAATAAATTGGAAAACAAAAAAGTAAAGCATGAACTTCTGTTAGAAGGACTTGATTGTGCAAATTGCGCGATGAAAATTGAAAAAAGTGTAAATGGTATTCAATCCGTTACTTCGTGTAATGTTAATTTTGCCACGAAGACATTAACGATGGAGATGGATAAGGCAAAAGAAATAGATACCATTGCAGAAGCAAGGCGTAATATTCTCAGGCTAGAGCCACACATCAATATATTAGAAAAAGGACGGAAAGCGAGAAATACTCATAACCACACTCTGTACTTGGATGGACTAGATTGTGCAAATTGCGCAGCAAAGATAGAAAAAAGTGTAGGAGAATTAGAAGGAGTTACCAGTTCTTCTGTAGATTTTGTATCGAAAAAATTAATAATAGAAGTTTCCGAATCCGCCACTTCGGAACAATTGGTGATAAATGAAGCAGTGAAGCTAATTAACCGGATTGAACCACACGTGAAAGCCATTGAAGAATACGACAAAGATCCACATGAACACAATCATGAAACTGGAAATACAAAAAAAGTGTTGGTTCGACTGGGAATAGGTATAGTTATAGGCTCGCTTGGCATGTTTACTCCTGTTTTAGGTATATATGAGTTAGCTCTATTTCTTCTTGCTTATTTAATCGTAGGTGGGGATGTCATCTATAGGGCCTTTAGGAATATCTTGCGTGGGCAAGTATTTGATGAGCATTTTCTTATGGCTCTTGCAACTATTGGCGCGTTTGCAATCAAGCAATATCCTGAAGGTGTGGCTGTTATGCTGTTCTACCAAGTGGGCGAATTATTCCAAGGCATTGCTGTAAACCGTTCTCGGAAATCCATAGGCGATTTGATGGATATCAGACCGGACTATGCCAATATAAAAGTCGGAAATGAAATAAAAAAAGTTTCCCCTGATGAAGTAAAGATTGGGGATATCATTGTCATTAAACCAGGCGAAAAGGTTCCATTAGATGGAAAGGTCTTAGAAGGAAACTCCATGGTAGACACATCCGCGCTAACAGGTGAATCAGTTCCCAGAGAAGTGCAGTCTGGTTCTGATGTACTAAGTGGGTTTATCAATAAAAGTGGGTTATTGAGTGTAGAGGTAACTAAGGTATTTGGCGAGTCGACAGTTTCTAAAATACTAGATCTCGTACAAAATGCTAGCAGTCGAAAAGCACCAACCGAAAATTTTATTACGAAATTTGCTCGTTATTACACACCGGTTGTTGTTATTGTAGCTGCTGCATTAGCTTTCATACCACCGCTATTGTTAAATGGCGCAACTTTTTCGGATTGGATTTATCGGGCGCTGGTATTCTTAGTTATCTCTTGTCCTTGTGCGTTGGTGGTTTCTATTCCATTAGGATTCTTTGGGGGAATAGGAGCAGCATCTAAGATGGGTATCTTGGTCAAAGGAAGCAACTATTTAGAAGCTCTAAATAATGTGAAGTATGTTGTGTTCGACAAGACGGGTACCTTAACCAAAGGCGTATTTGAAGTCACGACCATTTGCCCATCTGGTAATATTTCGAAAGAAGACCTATTGGAATATGCTGCTTTTGCTGAAACTCATTCCAATCACCCGATCGCACAGTCAATACGAAATGCATATGGGAAAGAATTAAGCGTTGACAATATACAAGAGTACAATGAAATTTCAGGCCACGGTACTGCAGTAACAGTTGATGGGAAAGAAATTTTAGCTGGAAATGCAAAACTAATGAACAAAGAAAACATAGCATTCAAGGAACCTAGTGAGATTGGAACGATTGTTCATATTGCCCTAAATCGTAATTATGCTGGGTATATTGTTATAGCAGATGAACTAAAAGAAGATTCTGTTCAAGCAGTTCGTTCTTTAAAAGAACTAGGCATAAAAAAGACCATCATGCTGACTGGTGATGCAGCATCTGTAGCGAAATCTGTGGGCGAGAAACTTGGGCTTGATGAGGTGCATGCTGAATTATTGCCGCAACACAAAGTAGAAGAAATCGAAAAAATTGATGCCCAGAAAAATTCTAAAGAAAAGTTAATTTTTGTTGGGGATGGTATCAATGATACACCTGTATTAGCTCGTGCTGATGTCGGAATGGCAATGGGAGGATTAGGATCAGATGCAGCGATTGAAGCAGCAGATATCGTTATAATGACCGATGAACCTTCTAAGATACCAGCAGCTATAGGTATTGCAAAACGGACACGAGTGATTGTGTGGCAAAATATTCTCTTTGCATTAGGTGTGAAAGGTATATTCCTGCTATTAGGTGCCTTTGGCATTGCCACTATGTGGGAAGCAGTATTCTCTGACGTTGGGGTTACATTGCTAGCTGTGTTAAATGCCATGCGTGTCCTTCGAGTACCGAACCGCTAATTTTCTATCGTGAGAACCCCAAAACTCTAAGTGTTAAAAGAGTTTTGGGGTTTTATTTATCATTATTGAGGGCTTTTTTAGTAGATTTTTAATTCAACAAAATAAAAAAGTTTTAAAAATAGATTGACAGTCAAAAAGAATTCAATTACTATAAGCCTTAGCAAAATAAAGTTGCTCTTATTAAAAACCGTTGAGACGAGGGGTCTAAGATACGGTGGCAAACCAAACTGATATTTATCAGTTCATGGGGCTCAACCTGAGCACAAAATGTACAAAGTTTTGTGAACGATAAGAGGATAAGCAGTTGATATTAATCGAAGCTTTCCTTCTAATGGTTGGAGAGCTTTTTTGTATGCTAATATTTACATTTTTTAGTAGGAGAGGATTATATTGACTGAAAAAATTTTATTTACTTCGGAATCTGTGTCAGAAGGACATCCCGATAAAATCGCAGACCAAATCTCGGATGCTGTATTAGATGCAGCTTTAGCTCAAGATCCATTTTCAAGAGTTGCATGTGAAGTATTTACTACAACAAATATGGTTATTATCGGGGGAGAAATCACAACTTCTGCCATATTAGATATTGAAAGAATTGCTCGTGACACACTACTTGAGATTGGTTACAGTGATGCACAATTCGGTATTGACGGACATACTTGCAATATTCAAGTACTTGTTCATACACAATCACCAGATATTGCAATGGGTGTCGATTCTTCAAGTGATCTAAAGGAGATTGGAGCAGGAGATCAAGGGATAATGTTTGGCTATGCAACGGATGAAACAGAAACATATATGCCGCTTGCAATTGAAATCGCTCATACCTTGATGAAAAAAGCTTCTTTCTTAAGAAAAATTGGAGACTTTAAATGGGCACGCCCAGATATGAAATCTCAAGTGACGATCGACTATACAAATCCGACTAAACCAAGAATAGAAACAATATTACTCTCTATTCAGCATGATGAAGATGTAAATATGGCTGAATTCAAGAATTATATAAACGAACAGATTGTACAAGAAACAATTCGCACATTTGGAATGAATGAAGATGTAAATACATTAATCAATCCAACAGGGCGTTTCGTTATTGGAGGACCACATGGCGATGCAGGTCTTACCGGCCGTAAGATTATCGTGGATACTTATGGAGGAGCAGCAAAACACGGAGGCGGCGCATTTTCAGGGAAAGATTGTACAAAAGTAGACCGCTCAGCAGCTTATGCAGCTCGTTATGTTGCTAAAAATATTGTAGCTGCTAAATTTGCCAAACGTTGTGAAATCCAACTTTCTTATGCAATAGGGGTTAGTGAGCCAATAAGTATCGCAATTGATACCTTCGGAACAGAAACCGTAGACAAAGATCAACTACTGCAAGCTATTCGCAAGACATTCGATTTAACACCTGGAGGAATTATCAATATGCTTAATCTTCGGAATCCTCAGTTCAAACAGGTAGCAGCATATGGACACTTTGGGCGACATGATTTAAATTTGCCATGGGAACAGCTTGATAAAGTAAGTGCTTTAAGGGAAGCCGTTGCAGGCGATTTAGCAGGAGCAACTCGTTAATGGCACAAGTGCTGCAAGAAATCCTTAACGAAAAATATGATATTTGTTCCCAAGAACGGATGCCGTTGTTTGAAGCGCTTGTTAACTATGCAAAGAAAAATACCACCCCTTTTGATGTGCCGGGGCATAAAATGGGAGCTTTAAAAAGCCCATTAAACGATGTCTTTAGTGACTTTACGATGAAAATGGATGTCAATTCGATGAAAGAATTGGATTTATTAAGCCATCCGTCATCAGTCATTCAAGAGGCACAACAGTTAGCAGCAGAAGCTTTTAGGGCAAAAGCGGCGTATTTTTTAGTCAATGGAACATCGATTGGTATCTTAGCTATGATTCTATCGGCGTGTAAGCCAGGGGATCATATACTGGTTCCAAGAAACTGTCATAAATCAGTAATGAATGGCATAATTTTGAGCGGCGCCTGTCCAGTATTTTTAGAACCTGAAGTGGATCAACACTTTGGAATTTCCCATGGTGTCTCTGTAAGAACGATTGAAAAGGCATTAACATTACATCCAAACGCAAAAGCTCTGCTCGTTACGTATCCAACTTATTTTGGGACGATGAATGATTTGGAGAAAATTTGCACACTTGCACATAAGCAAAATATAGCAGTGATTGTGGATAGCGCCCATGGAACGCATTTATCATTTGTTGACTCTTTGCCCGACCCCATCCAAGCAGGAGCAGACTTGGTCACAATGAGTATGCATAAAACTGGTGGTTCGCTTACGCAAAGTTCTATCTTGCTTTTAAACAGCGATCGAATTTCGAGAGAACAAATTCAAAAATCATTGAATATGCTCCAATCGACAAGTGCTAGCTATCTTCTAATGAGTTCCTTGGATGTTGCTAGGCACGAATTAGCATTATATGGTGCTATTCGTTATCATTCTTTAAAAGAAATCATTGAACAAACAATCATTGAAATAGAAGAACATACTTCCTTTGAAGTATTAAAGAATAGCTATGTAAAACATAGATTTAGTCAATTGCATGATTATACAAAGCTTGTCATCAGAGTGAATGAAAGCGGATTATCAGGTTTTGAAGTGTACACGCTTCTAAAAGAAAAATATAATATTCAAATGGAATTAGCAGAAGGTTATGTTGTTATGGCTGTAATCACTCCAGCTGATACAAAAGAATCTTTAGAAAAGCTAGTGACTGCTTTAATTGATATTGAGCGCAAATACGGCAAAGGGAAAAGTATCCGATACCCGCACGTTACGCCTTTTAGTGCAAACACTTTACTTTTAACACCGAGAGAGGCTTACTATGCAGAACATGAAGAAATACCCATTCACGAAGCAATAGGAAGAATAAGTGCTGATTCTCTCATGATATACCCACCAGGAATACCTCTTGTTATACCTGGAGAATACGTTTCAAAAGAAGTTATCGAACAGTATCATTATTATATCCAGAATTTTGGTAATATTTTATCAGATTCACCTAGAAAAAATCATATTACGGTCGTAAAGGAGAAAAAGTAAATGGGTTTAGAATTAAATACTTTAGGAAGACATGTATTAATTGAGTTATACGGGTGTCCAAGTGAAATAATAGAGAATAACGCATTAATTGAACAATATATGTGTGAAGCAGCAGACTATTCTGGTGCAACGATAGTTGAATCTGTTTTTCATCATTTCAATCCGTATGGAGTTTCGGGAGCTGTGATTATATCTGAATCTCATTTAACCATCCATACATGGCCTGAGTATGGTTTTGCATCGGTAGATGTTTATACTTGCGGGGAGTCAGTTAGCCCATGGAAAGCCGGAGATTACTTAGCTGAAAAGCTTAAAGCAAAAAAAGTGGAATCCTTTGATTTTCCTCGAGGAACCGTTGAAAAAATTCGCCAATTTGCTAATCGTGAATTAGGCAAAATTCAAGTGAAACCAGAAGAATATGAATTAGAAGGTGCAAAATAATGAATTGGTATACAGAACAATGGAGCGAGGACTGTAAGTTTTCAATTTCCTATGATGAGCATTTGCATAGTGAGCAATCGCCCTTTCAAAAAATCGATTTCTATAAAGGTAAAGAGTTTGGTACATTTTTCACACTTGATGGACTAATGATGGTAAATGAAAAAGACCAATTCATCTACCACGATATGATTGTCCATCCTGCTTTTGCTACAAACCCAAATATCAAGAAGGTTTTGATCATTGGGGGAGGGGATGGCGGTACAGCGCGTGAAGTATTGCGTTATCCTACAGTCGAAAAAGTAGTTATGGTGGAAATAGATGAGCGGGTGTTTCGCTTGTGCCAAGAATATTTACCTGTCACTGCTGAAGGGGTAGAAGAAGATCCGCGCATGTCTCTAAAATTTGAAGACGGCCTAGCTTATGTAAAAGAAGCTGCTGATGCATCATTTGACTTGATTATTGTGGACTCAACAGATCCAATTTCTGTGGGAGAAGGTTTGTTTACAACTGCCTTTTATCAAGAATGCTACAGAGTTTTAAATACTGATGGAATCTTAATCAATCAACATGAATCACCTTATTTTGCGGAGTATGCGGACAATATGAAAAAAGCACGGCATAAACTATCAACCATTTTCCCAATTGCAGAAGTTTACCAATATCATATGCCAACATACCCTTCAGGCCATTGGCTATTCGGATTTGCATCAAAAACTAAACACCCGATTACTAATTTAGATGCACAAAAGTGGAATGCATTCGGGTTGAAAACGAAATATTATAATACAGATTTACACCTTGGGGCTTTTGCACTGCCTAGCTATGTAAGGGAGGCATTGAAGATTGCAAAGTAAAACAATGAATATATCAACATTTATTGGCTGTGACAACAACTATGAGGAGTCTGAACTAGCTCTATTTGGGATTCCATTTGATGGGACAACTAGTTTTCGTCCAGGTACCCGTTTTGCAATGCAAGCTATTCGCCCTGACTCATATGGGTTAGAAACGTATTCTCCTTACCTTGATCGAGACTTAGAAGATATTGCTGTGCATGATTCTGGCGATCTTGATTTACCACTTGGTAATACTGAAAAAACAATGAATGAAATTCTACTATTTACAAGAGGCCTTGTTGATGACGGGAAAAAGTTTGTAATGGTCGGTGGGGAGCACTTGGTAAGCTACCCAACCATCCAAGCTGCATTCGAAAAATACCCGGATTTACATGTTATTCATATTGATGCACACACAGATCTTCGAGAAGACTATATGGGTGAAAAACTATCACATGCTTCTGTTATTAAACGCTGCCATGAATTCTTAGGCGACGGACGCATCTTTCAATTTGGCATTCGTTCAGGCCTTAAAGAAGAATTCGAATGGGCGAAAGACCATACCTATATGGAACGTTTTTCAATAGAAACATTACCTGAAATCGTAAAAAAATTAGAGAATCTTCCTATATATATAACTATCGATCTCGATGTATTAGATCCGGGCACTTTCCCAGGCACTGGAACACCTGAACCAGGTGGTATTACGTATAAAGAATTGTTAGCTGGATTAAAGGTACTTGATGATTTGAATCATGTGGTAGGAGCAGATGTTGTGGAGTTATCCCCTCCTTATGACCCAACAGGCGCATCCACTGCTATTGCATGTAAAACGATTCGTGAATTATTATTAATCGTAGGAAAATAGATTAAGAACACTGCCACACTTATTATAAGTGTGGCTTTTTTAGTAAATAGCTTCATCTTTAGAAAACTTCTTAGGCACACTTTTAGATTATTAACATAAAGTAACAAGGACGCATTTCAAAAAAGAGATGCGTTTTTTTATAACCCTATTTCTAACAATTTAAAAAACACTTTACTAAATGAATATTTATGCTATTATGTTTATAAATATAATATAAAGTCAATTCAGTTAATAAGGAGGTCATCATGGAGAGTTGGTTAGAATTATATGAACAGATGGGCGATTATCTAGCTCCTAGTATGGCAAAAGATCATCCAAATTTACCGGTGATAAAGGAAGAAGGGTGTTACTATTTTGGAGCAGACGGCAAGACATATCTTGATTTCACTTCAGGCATTGCTGTAGCAAATACTGGTCATCGTCATCCGAAAATTGTTCAAAGTATAAAAGATGCAGCAGATCAATTAGTCCATGGTCCATCTGGCGTTATTATGTATGAATCTATATTAAAGTTATCGAAGAATCTAGCGGAAATCACACCGGGAAATTTAGATTGTTTTTTCTATGGAAATAGTGGCACTGAAGCAATTGAAGGAGCAATAAAATTAGCGAAATTCACTACAGGACGACCTTATATAATTTCTTTCACAGGTTGTTTTCATGGCCGTTCTCTTGGTGCATTAAGTGTGACAACATCCAAAAGTAAATACCGTAAATTTTTGAACCCATCTAATGTCTATTCGATACCGTATGCCAATGTAGATGATGCTCCCACGGGCTTTGATCCAGTGCAATATACAGTGGATCTGCTTGAGAAAAATGTAAAGACACTCTTTAAGCATCAGGTTACACCAGAAGAAGTGGCGGCATTTATCGTAGAGCCTGTGCTAGGTGAAGGGGGCTATATTATACCGCCGAAAGAATGGCTACAAAAACTCCGGGAACTTTGCAATGAGTATGGTATTTTGCTTATATTTGATGAAGTTCAAACTGGTTTTGGGCGCACAGGAGAATGGTTTGCTGCACAAACATTCGGTGTCACACCAGATATTATGGCAATAGCGAAAGGGATTGCTTCAGGTCTTCCTCTAAGTGCAACTGTTGCAAGCCGAGAACTTATGGAGAAGTGGCCAATGGGCTCACATGGGACGACATTCGGTGGTAATCCAATTTCATGCTCA
Organism: Rummeliibacillus sp. TYF-LIM-RU47; assembly: GCF_008638315.1. Lineage (NCBI taxonomy): Bacteria > Bacillati > Bacillota > Bacilli > Caryophanales > Caryophanaceae > Rummeliibacillus > Rummeliibacillus sp. TYF-LIM-RU47. The sequence goes on from NZ_VVIR01000001.1 coordinate 1,536,480, forward strand.
GTTGCATTAACAACGCTTGAAGTAATGAAAGAAGAAAACTTGCTCGAGAATACAAAAGAAGTAGGGGCTTATGCAGTCGATTTTTTAAAAGGCATTCAAGAAAAATATGACGTGGTCGGGGAAGTTCGAGCAATTGGCTTAATGATTGGTATTAACATAATCGATCCAAAAACAGGTTTAGGGGATGGGATAGCATTAAAGGAGATATTGGATAATGCACTAGAAGAAGGCGTCCTCTTTTATCTTTGTGGTAATGACAATGATGTGATACGAATGATACCTCCTTTAACAGTAACGAAAGAACAAATAGATGAGGGCTTAACAATGCTTGATCATGCAATACAAAAATATATGGATAAACGGAGTGAGTAGAATGAAAAAATGGTTATTTGCTGCAATAGCCTTGCTAGCGGTATTGTTGGTAGGCTGTGGAACAAAAGATACGGAGAAAAATTCGGATGCACAAGCAGAAAATAAAGAAAAAGTTCTTGTTATGGGCACAGCAGCAGACTATGCACCTTTCGAATACATTGATGCGAAAGTTTCTGATGAAATAATAGGTTTCGATATTGATCTAGCCAAAGCGGTTATGAAGAAATTAGGTTATCAAGTTCAAGTGAAGGATATGGAGTTTAGTAGCCTGATTCCTGCGCTTCAAGCGAACAAAGTAGATTTTGTACTTGCTGGTATGACGCCAAATGAAGAACGTGATAAGGTAGTCGATTTCTCAAGTTCCTACTATGATACAAAGGAATACATTCTTACGAAGAAAGGAAGTGGTATAGAAAAAGACTCAGATCTTGCAGGGAAAGTGTTGGGATCTCAAACTGCATCTATTCAAGAGAAATTAGCGAAAACATTAGCGAAAAAGTACAAAGGTGTTAAATTAGTAAGCCGAGATCGTATTCCTGAACTTGTGCAGGAAGTAAAGTTAGGGAGAATAGATGCGATCATAACAGAAGATATAGTAGCAGACAATTATCTAAAAGATAATAAGGATTTAACCTATTATGTTATTGAGGAGCAAGAAGATCAATCCAAATCAGCTGCTTTTCCTGAAGGTAGTAAACTAACAGAGAAATTTGACCGTGCTATGGAAGAGCTAGAAAAGGAAGGTAAAGTAGAAGAATTGAAGAATAAATGGTTTAAAGTAAAGTAATCGTATGCCCTGTTTTCTTAACGAGAGCGGGGCTTTTTTGTATCTAATTAAGAATGGAGGTATACTAGAAGACGTATTTTCTGTTAAGGGTTGTGTTATTATGATTGTACTAACTACGATAGTCTGTATATTTATTCTCTTGAATTTATTTATTAAAGTAAGTGAAGTTTCTATTCCTACACCTGCAGGAGCTGTAGTGATGGCAATGGGGATTTTATCAATCGGTATTATTCAGTTATTTCCCCATTATCATGAAGTGATTGGTTTGATATATGCTTGTGTTTTATTCATCATCTATACTTTACTATTTGTTTTATTGCTTCTCAATCTAAAGAGAGGAGATTTTGCAAAGAAACATATTATAGACCCAATCAACAGTTTTGGAATAGGGACATGGATTGCTGCAACATCCATTGTTTTAATGAATATGGACAATCACTTATCTCAGATGAAATGGGATCAAATATTTCTCTATTCTATGGCTATTCTTCTATATGTAGGATATATTGTCATAGTAGTTCGGAATTACTTATTTTTATTTGAAAATAAATCTTTTGCAAATAAGATAAATGGTGTAGCACTATTGCCAAGCGTAGCGACCCAATCGTTAGTGATTGCAGGTTTTACATTATTCCCGGACCTATTTAATAAAGGGAGTATTTCATTCATTTTGCTTATAGATCTGATCTTTTACTGCCTGAGCATATGGCTTTTAATAAGAGCGATGCGTTCACAATCATTTCGTGAACAGATAAAAGAGTGGAAAAGCACAAATTGTATTATTCACGGAGCTCTTTCAATCACTGGATTATCGCTATGTATTACGAAAATATCAGACGGCAAAAGCTTATTTGTACTTTGGATTATTGTCTCACTTATATTTCTTATAGTAGAGAGTATTGAAATATTACGTTTAATTGAACGGTTGAAGGCATATGGAATAAAAAAGGGAGTACTTCAATACCAAACTTCACAATGGGCAAGAAACTTTACATTTGGTATGTACTTAAGCTTTACGATGCATTTGCCGACGGGTCCATTAAGTTCAATTAGATATTACATTATCGATGTAGGGAAATATTTGGTCATTGGTTTCTTTTTGTTTGAGGCCATGCTAATGGTAAGATATTTATTAAAGGTAAAAATTTACAGATTCCACTAGGAGTAATATAAAGCATTTAACCAGTACCTAAATGGAACTGGTTTTTTATGCATAAAAAACAGGAGATATAGAAGTGCCTTTCTTGATTAAGAATTACACTTTAAACGAGGTTGAAAAGTATTTTACTATGCATATAGCTAATGAATAGGTTTAGATTTGCAAGAGTAATCGAGAAGAAATTGGCAAGAAGCCAATTGATGCTTTATTGATATCCAACTACCTGGCTATCAAAACGTTATGTAGCTATGAAAAGCTAAGAAAGGTTACAATAACCAAATAAATAATATTAGGGAATTATAAAAAAACGCGGTATTAGCTTTAACACCGCGTTTTTTATCTTAGCATAGTTAATCTGCAGGTCTAGGTCCTCTAGAGCCTTGTTTAATTTCTGAAGTTATAATTGGCTTAACAGTTATGTCTTCAATTACACGAATTTGACAAGATAAACGTAAACAATCTTCATATAAATTCTCGTCAATATTCTTAATAGCAAAGGCGTTTTTTTCTACTTTCGAAATATCTTTGTATTCGCCAGCTAAGACTTCCACTCTACAAGTAGTACATTTAGCTTTTCCGCCACACTGGTGAAAGATTTCAATTCCATTATCTTCAAGGGCTAAAACTAATTTTTTACCAGCTTCAACTTCAAATGTTTCTCCTCCAAATACTGTGACAAGTGGCATTTATGAATACTCCTTTCAATTTCCTCATTATCAGGTTTTACGAAATAAATGTTAATATCAGTTTGTATTAATCTGACTATTCTCATACAAAAAACATTCATTGACGGAAAGCTTAAAGCTATCGGTTTAATGAGTGTCCGAATGGTGGTTAGTTTGAAGAAGGCTTTTTAAATGTAGTTATATTTAATTTGGTTAGCTGTATAAATAAATTTCATGCAGGATAATGAAGAATACGCCAATGCATGGGATGGCAATAAATTAACGTAATAAACTCGCTGACATCATAAAATACATATTGGAAATACAGAGTATCACGACTTAATGAGATTTCTGATAGAAACCTGGCTGAATCTTGCTTTAGACTGCCTTCATAACATTATCAATTGAATCCGAAATGATTATTGCCTGAGGAATAAGGTAATTAGACAAAATAATACAAATGTAATTGTAATTATTTAAAGATTCTGTTAATATATTTTTAATAGAATATATTTATTTTTATGCAAAAAATACTTTTATTTTTTTATTAATATGTTATTATAATTATAAATTAAAATCTATAATTATTCATTTGAATTCATAATAAAACACGACGTTACATAGAGTGGTTTTATTGAAAGAATGACGAGATAGGAGATTTAGACAATGAAAAAGAAATGGTTATTTACAGCAGCAGCAGTATTATCATTAACTCTCGCAGGGTGCGGATCAGATTCCAGCAAGGATGGTTCATCTTCCGATAACAATCAAAAAAAGGTTTTAGTGATGGGCACATCAGCAGACTTCGCACCATTTGAATACATCGATGCAGCAAAGTCAGATGAAATTATAGGATTTGACGTTGATTTCGCCAATGCAGTAACTAAAAAAATGGGTTATCAATTGAAAATACAAGATATGGAGTTTAATAGTTTAATTCCATCCGTACAAGCAAAAAAAATTGATTTTGCGATGGCGGGTATTACCCCAGATGAAAAACGTGCTAAAGTGGTGGACTTTACGGATTCCTACTACGATACAGAAGATTATCTCATTACTAAAAAAGATGTGTCATACGACAAACTTGAGGATTTGAAAGGTAAAAAAGTCGGTGCGCAGGTTTCATCCATTGAAGAAGATACAGCCAAGGAAATTGCAGATAAAGTGCCAAGCGTAAAAGTAGAAACGCGTGACAGAGTACCAGAATTGATTCAAGAAGTGAAATTAGGAAGACTAGACGCCATTGTATTAGAAGATATTGTAGCTAAAAATTATGTTAAACAAAATAAAGATCTAAAATTCTCGACGATTGACGGTGTCGATAACCAGAAAAAAGCAGCAGCTTTCCCTAAAGGTAGCAAATTAGTGAAAGATTTCAATAAAGCTGTAAAAGAATTAAATGACTCTGGCGAAATCGATAAGATGAAAGCCAAATGGTTCAAAGTTGATTAATTAAGGGAAGTAGGTAGTTTAGATGAATCTAGATTTTTCAGCCATTGCAGACTCCATCCCTTATATCTTAAAAGGGATTGGCGTGACGCTAGAGATAGCCGCGTTCGCGTGTGTTTTTGGCTTTATTTTGGGTGTATTATTATCACTCATTAAGTTAAGCGGAATAAAACCGTTACAATGGCTTGCAGATTTTTATACATCTGTATTCCGCGGTACACCGCTTGTTTTGCAATTAATCATTATTTATATGGGAATACCGCAAATGTTCCCAAGCATTGACATAAGCCCTATGCCAGCAGCAATATTAGCTTTCTCACTTAATTCAGCTGCTTATATTTCAGAAATTATTCGTGGCGGTATTATGGCCGTAGATAAAGGGCAGAGTGAAGCTGCCCAAGCGCTTGGCGTATCCTATACGAGCATGATGAAAGACATTATCTTGCCACAAGCATTAAAAAATATTATTCCTGCTTTAATGAACGAGTTCATCTCGTTAACAAAAGAATCTGCTATCGTTACAGTAATTGGAGCACTCGATATTATGAGACGGGCTTATATTGTGGGTGGAGCTACATTCCACTATATCGAGCCATTGCTAGTAGCAGGTTTAATCTATTACATTATTGTTCTGATACTATCATATGCAGGAAAATTGGTTGAGAAAAGGATGAGAATAGGTGATTAAAGTACAAGACTTGCACAAAACATTTGGCAATAATGAAGTGCTAAAAGGAATCTCAACAACTGTTCAAGATGGAGAAATAATTGCGATCATCGGCCCATCCGGCTCTGGTAAATCAACATTTTTACGCTGTATCAACATGCTAGAAACACCAACCAGCGGTGATATCCAAATTAACGATCAGTTGATCACTGAGAAAAAAACAGACTTAATGAAAATCCGTGAAAAAGTAGGCATGGTATTCCAGCATTTTCACCTGTTTCCACATAAGACGGTAATGGAGAATTTGACGTATGCTCCCATGAAAGTATTGAAAATCTCAAAGGAGAATGCTGAAAAAAGGGGAGAAGAGCTGTTAAAGCAAGTAGGTCTTTTGGAGAAAAAAGATGAATACCCAAATCGGTTATCTGGCGGCCAAAAGCAGCGTGTAGCCATAGCAAGAGCATTGGCGATGGAACCTGATCTTATGTTATTTGATGAACCTACATCAGCGCTAGATCCAGAGATGGTCAAAGAAGTGCTAGATGTAATGAAATCGTTGACTAAAACAGGGATGACCATGTTGATCGTCACGCATGAAATGGGATTTGCTCGTGAAGTGGCAGACAGGATATTCTTCTTGGACGGTGGCCAACTCATTGAAGATGCTGCACCAACAGACTTCTTTAACAATCCTTCCACACAGCGTGCAAAGGATTTCTTAGAAAAAGTATTGTAGTAGAAAAGAAAACAGGCAATTCTTAAGTCCGAAGAACTTAAGAATTGCCTGTTTAATTATTTATTTAATTTTTCCATGAGTTTCTCTTTTTCTTTGAGATACTCTTCTTCTGTCAAATCCTCTTTTTGTAAGAGTTCTGCTAATCGCTGTATTTCCTTTAGTAGTTCTTCAGGTGAATAAGTTTTTTTATCTGGATGTTGTAATGACATGAGACAACCTCGTTTCCTCGTTAAATCTTTCTCTTCTTATTCTACAAAGAATATAATAAGATTTCAAAAGATTTTCTGCCTTTCAACCAAATTTTAAAAAAATTAAGCCTTTTGATCATCCTTCATTTTCCAGAGTGTAAACAAATTAATCAATATAAATAAAGCAAATGGGAGAATAACGCCAAGCATCATATAAATCTGATTTTGATCATTTTGCAGATACTCTCTTGTTTGAGGAATTCTTAATAATAGACCAAAGATTCCTAAGGTTAAGATAAAAGCAAGGGCGCCATAGAATTCTCGTTTTTTTTTGGTAGAGATATACAAGACAGCAGTCAAAACGACACCAATGATCAGAATCCAATCTATTGGAGGACCAACTTTCACGATACCTTGCTTAGGTGCATAAAACTGAATGAGGAAAAAGACGCCGAATGATAGCATAGATATCAACCATAATATGAAAAATTGTATAAACTTCGGTAATTTTGCCTTCATATAAATACTCACATGTATTAATTTAAACACACCATAGATCAAAGCAATTGAAAATACCCCGTTCATTAAAAGAACAAAGATGTTTATTTGTAAAAGGGGAGCTGTAAAACTTCCTATGAATACAAACAAAGAACTAATTAAGAATAGCCAGCCACTCATTTTAAAGATGGATTTCCAAGAGGGTCTATCATACTGTTTTGTTATTTGGTCTACCAATTCTTTAGGATGTTTTCCAAAAAAGCTTTCTGCAGATTCACCATGTTTCTGTGCTTCTAATATATCTTGTAATATCATCATTAATTGCTTTTCTGTTTCCAATTCATTATAGAAAAGACCAAGAGTACGCATATATATTAAAATATCTTCATAGTACGCCTTATTTTCTTTGGACAACAGTTCTCTAAGATGATTATTTTGTTCAACCAATTGTTCGGCTGAAGAATTTGCCACTTTATTCACTCTCCTCATTTTCTACTATTCGGTTAACCTTTATTATTAATGAATTCCATTGTTCTTGAAAATTCATTAATTGCTCTTCACCATAAGCTGTAATAAAAAAGTATTTCCTATTAGGCCCATCTGGTGAAGTTAACTCCTTGCTCTTAATAAGCCCTTGTTTTTCTAATTTCTGCAGTAAAGGATAGATAGTCCCGCCTACAATTGTAGTAAATCCATAATCCCTCATAATTTGTACTAGCTCATAGCCATAAACTTGTTGTCGCTTAATGATGGCTAAAACACAGCCCTCCAATACGCCCTTTAACAATTGGGTTTCTTTCATTTGCTCGCCTCACTACTTTGTATAACATAATAGTACTGTATCATATGTTAACTACTTTGTAAAACATACTAGTGGAGAAATTATTTTATTTTCTGAAAAAACAAGGTTTTTAATTGGGAGATATTGTATTAATATATAGACTGAACGAGTTTCCAAGGGGGACTTCAACTTGACGATACTAAATTTTAGGGAAGAAATGAATGAGATAAATAATTTAACATATTTTGATTCAACAGATTATTTAAGAGAAAAACCCACTAACGGTTCCAAAGTAAAAGAATTGATTATTCAAGCTCAATACTTATTGAAACAGGATTTAAAAGAGGAGGAAATATATATTTTAAATGGAGCATTAGGTAATTTATATAGAATTAATGGAAAGCAAAAGAAGGCCATTGCTTGTTTAAAATACTGTCTTTTGTATGCTCAGAAAGAAAAAAGCACAACAAAAGAAATTATTACTTCCATTCGACTTGGCGAGGCGTATAAGTATGATAATGAACATGGAATAGCTATAGAGCATTTTAATTTTGCGATGAAATTAAGCAAAGAAAATGAAACCGATGAATATCTGGACTTTGTTTTGCAGCACAAAGGGAAATGTCTCTTAGAATTAACGAGATTAGATGAAGCAGAAGCCTGTTTTATAGAAGCTATGAAGTTAAGAGTCAAGAAAGGTAAACCAGCTTTAATTCAATCAACTCAAGATGCACTAAATTTATTAAAGAGAATCAGAAATGAATTATAGCTTGCTATAGATTAATACTTTATTTTCCAGTAATATAATTTTTCTTCAAATTTCTGTTGATTTTTATTTCTGTCTTAGTGTACTATTTAATTAGGACACTAAGACAGAGTGACAGAAGGATGTGTATTACATGTTAGCTTTTCAAGGGCTATTGAAAAAGGACTTTCATATTTCAAAAAATTGGTTCTTTTTATGGATTGGATTTCTTGCGTTGTTTTTGATTTTACCATTCGCACTAGAAGTTTATTTTCACCAGCCATTATCTTTTCTTCCAATAGCCGTCATCATGCTACTTGGTTTTCATGTATTTTTCTTGCCGGGGATGCTACTATCTATGCTTCGTTTAGAAGGGAAAACCCAATTATGGCTTTATAACCCTCAAAACAGCAAATTATTGATTCTGTCAAAGATAGTTATTTCCATTGCATATCAGCTGATTGCTCAATTATTTATAACTTGCGTTGGGTTAGTGATCTATCTGTTCTTCAAAGATTTATTTATTTTGGATAAAGCAGATTTATTTATCGAATTGACCACACTAAATGCCGGTTTAGTATTGATAAGCTTGTATTTTTCTCTCTGGTGTTTGTTTTATTGGACGGTTTATCACTCATTAGGTAAATATCCGAAAATGAAAAATTGGCGCTGGCTCTTCGTGTTTGTTTTATTCATACTGCTGAGCCTAATTTCTTCTTTTTTAGAAAGTATCGATGTTTTACAAGACATATTAACTAAATGGAAGATCCCCGTTATAATGGGTGCGAGTTTTAAATACAGTCATGCGGGTTATACGCTTGGATTAAATACAATGAATTTACCGGTTTTAACTCTTGTTTTGTATGTGGCTATTTCTGTTGGATTATTTGTAATATCCTGTCTGCTTCTCGACCGGAAAGTTGAGGTGTAGAAGATGACAAAAGAATTTCAAGCATCAAAGCCCATCTATATCCAAATAGCCGATCATTTGTCATCCCAAATCGTAAGAGGAGAGATCAAACCAGGCGAGAAACTTCCGTCTGTACGAGAAATGGCGATCGTATCAGGTGTTAACCCTAACACAGTCCAAAGAACGTATAGTGAGATGGAAAGGATGGGAATTGTGGAAACGAAGCGTGGCCAAGGAACATTTGTCATACAAAATGAAGAGATTGTGGATTCATTAAAAACTCAGTTACAAAGAGAAATTATTGATCGTTTTGTCCAAAGTATGAGAGGACTTGGGCTCTCGGAAGAAGATATAACGGAAGGGTTAAAGCAATATTTAAGGGGGGAGCAGGATGGCCGTTAAACTAAGCAATGTTTCGAAAAAGTATGGAAAAGAATTTTCTTTAAAGAATGTTTCTCTTACATTCGAAACAGGCAAAATTTATGGGCTACTGGGACCTAATGGCAGTGGGAAGTCCACTACTCTAAAAATGATTGCTGGTCTTGTTTATCCAAATAGCGGCAAAGTGGAAGTTGGAAATGAAGAAGTATCAAGAAAAATTTCTAAAAATGTGGCTTATTTAACAGAACTTGATATGTTTTATCCAGGCTTTACAGTAGCGAATATGATAGATTTTTATACTACTCAATTTACTGATTTTGATCCTGTAAAAGCAGAAGAACTATTGAAAGAAATGAAGCTAGAACGAGAAAAAAAGATAAAACAATTATCAAAGGGAACTAGGGGCCGGTTAAAACTTGTTTTGGCGCTCTCAAGAAATGCACCTGTACTTCTTTTAGATGAGCCATTTTCAGGTCTTGATCCAATGGTTCGCGATTCCATCGTGAAGAGCTTATTGTCCTACATTAATTTTGATTTACAAACAGTGATTATTGCGACACATGAAATCGACGAAATCGAACCTCTACTTGATGAAGCGATTGTCATCTTTCACGGGAAAATAATTGGTCAGAAAAATGTAGAGGAGTTAAGAGAAGAAGAAGGACTATCGGTATTAGATTGGTTTAAGGATACTGCAAAGAATATGGAGGCGAAGATGAATGGCTAGTCCGGTTGTGCAATTGAACCATGTAACTAAAGTAATCAAAGGGAAGAAAATTATTGATGATTTGAGCTTCAGTATTGAAGAGGGAGAAGTATTTGGTTTTCTTGGTCCTAATGGAGCGGGAAAAACAACAACTATTCGTATGATGGTTGGATTGATGGGAATCACATCAGGCGAAATCTTAATTTGCGGAAAAAATGTAGAAAAAGAATTCGAAGCGGCTCTGATGAATATTGGAGGCATCGTAGAGAATCCAGAGATGTATAAATTTTTAACTGGTTATCAAAATCTTATGCAATATGCTCGTATGATAAAAGGTATATCTAAGCAAAAGATCGACGAAGTAGTCGAATTTGTTGGTTTAAAAGAACGTATTCACGATAAAGTTAAAACGTATTCACTTGGAATGAGACAACGATTAGGCCTGGCCCAAAGTTTACTTCACGATCCAAAAGTAATGATTTTAGACGAACCTACAAATGGTCTTGACCCAGCAGGGATAAGAGAAATTCGAGATCATTTGAAAAAGCTGACGAAAGAAAAAGGAATGTCGGTAATTGTTTCTAGCCATCTATTATCTGAAATGGAAATGATGTGTGATCGTATAGCGATTATACAAAATGGAAAGCTCGTAGACATTCAAAAAGTTCACGATTATGTAAATGACACAAAGCAAAAATACTTCTTCGAGGTCAATTTGGAAAATGACGGTATACTAGAAAACATTCCATATGAAAGAGTAGACAAAGGATATGAGATCGAGCTTGAAAAAGAAGATGTACCGAAAATGATTCAAAAATTCATTGAAGCAGGTATTGCAATATATGAAGTAAAACCAATAGCTAAATCATTAGAAGATCGATTTATAGAAGTTACAACAGGGGGGGAGAAGCATGCTTAATCTTATTAAGAATGAATGGATAAAGATATTTAAACGACCTGGAACTTACGTGATGATCGGGCTACTAGTCCTTGCAGTGCTAGGGACTGGCATCCTGACAAAAGTTTACGGAGATTCAGGCCAGAGTACAAATCCACAGTGGAAGCAGGAATTACAACAGGAAACAAAAGAGTATAAGAAGGAAATGAAAGGCCTTCCAAAATCAGCAAACACCTATAAACAAAGCCTAGAAAGAGATATAGCTATTAATCAATATCGTTTAGATCATAATTTACCTCCTGAGCAAGAGGAAACAGGGTGGTCATTTATTTATGACAGTGCGTCGTTCATTTCCTTTGCTGGATTGTTTACGATCATTATCGCAGCAGGAATTGTGGCAAGCGAGTTTGGATGGGGAACGATCAAGCTATTGCTTATACGTCCAATCAAACGAACGAAAATTCTATTTTCGAAATATTTAACTGTTATTTTATTTGATGTATTTTTATTAGCTATTTTATTTATCACCGCTGCCATTTTAGGATTTGCATTATTTGGTACAGGTGATGGAAATAATGCGCACCTTGCATATGCCAACGGTACAGTTGTTGAACAAAATATGCTGCTGTATTTAATTAAGAGATATTTGTTAGCTTCAATCGATGTTATCATGATTACTACTATGGCATTTATGATTTCTGCTGTATTTAGAAATAGCTCTCTAGCAACAGGCTTATCCATCTTCCTTTTATTTATGGGAAGTTCAGTTACAGCAATCATTGCTTCTCAATACAATTGGGCTAAATATATCTTATTTGCCAATACAGATCTATCTCAATACTTCGATGGAATCCCAATGGTTGATGGTATGACGCTAGGATTCTCTATTACAATGTTATTAATTTACTTCATTGTCTTTATGCTTCTTGCATTTGGTGTATTTACAAAACGAGATGTAGCTGCGTAAGACTAAGAGAAATAATAGTTTAGAACATTATTTAATGGTGTCTGATCCCATTTTTCATGAAAATGGGCAGGCACCATTTTAGTTTTAAAAAATCCTTACAATTATTTGCTTAATTTCAATCAACCTTATCTAGTTTGTTTATATAAGAGCAATTTTATAAACCTCGCTAGTCTATATAAAAATGAAAAAAATGACAGTAACAGAATATTTTAATTTCTTTTAAAAAACGATTGTCAAATTGCTATTTGTAAAATACAGTAATAATAATGAAGTAAACAGGACTATTTTTCAAAGAAAATTTATAAGAGAACGTAACTTGTAACATTGAACGATGTACAAGAGAAAAAGTGGAGTTGAAGAATTGAACTTGATCGCCTGGTTAATCGTTGCTTGTGAAATCGCATTTTGGGTGGTTATATTAGTCGGACTAACTTTAAGGTATGTATTTAAGCGAAAAAAGTTAAGCCTATTGTTTTTGGCGTCTGTCCCTATAATCGATTTAATATTGCTGGTTGTAGCAGGATTGGATATTTACTTTGGTGCTAAGCCTACAGCTGCACATGCTATCGCCGCTGTTTATATTGGCAGTTCTATCGCATTTGGTAAAAGCATGATTGCTTGGCTTGATGAGAAATTTCGGTATTATATTATGAAAGATGGCTCTAAACCTGTTAAAAGATATGGGATCGAATTTGCCCGTCATGGTATGAAATCATTTGGACAACATGTTTTTGCTTATATAATAGGTGCATTATTATTATTTGGTATGATTTTAATAACAAATAATCACGTGCAAAATGCGCCTTTTTATGAAATCCTACAATTATGGACTTTGATAATAGGTATTGACTTTGTAATATCGATTTCATATTTTATTTGGCCAAAGAGATCTTTATAAATGAATTAACAATATTTCCTCATGAACTAATAGATGAACAAGACAAAAGTTGATAAAAAGCCTGTAAATTCTTTTACTAAGATTTTATAGGCTTTTTTATTTTTGTTTATATGGAATTTATGATTATGATTTTGATTGTTTACCCTGGTCAATCGCGGTTTGTGCCAGCTTCGTAATAGTCATGTCATCCATTGGTGGATTATGAAGACCAGCCCGGACATCTCGATAATAGCGTTGTAAAGGATTTGAATTCTGAAGACTTTTTGCGCCTGCAATTCGCATAGCAATATCTACAATTTCAATTGCTGCGTTAGTAACAGTGTGTTTCGCCACTGCCAGTTCATTTGTTAAATATGGACGCCTTTCTAAATCATCGTATGCCTCGGCAGCCCCATATAAAGTAAAGCGTGCTTGATCCAGCTTTAATTCAATATTTCCTATATGCTGCTGTACGTTAGGAAGAGTAGCGATTGGCGCATTCAAGCTATTAGGTTGATGATGATTGGCAAAGTTTATTACATAGTCACGTGCAGCCTGTGCAATCCCAAGATATGTGGCAGGAATTTGCAAAATCCAGCCATTGATATGAGTGCCTCCAAAGGGACTTTGCGGATATTCAACAAGTGCTGAAGCTTCCACCTGGACATTTTCAAGCACTAAATCATGGCTGCCCGTACCTCGCATGGACATTACATCCCAAGTTTCTTCGATTGATAACCCGGGAACATCCTTATTGATAAGGAAAAAGCCGATTACTTGTTGTTCCTCAATCCAAGCGCTTACTAGGAAATAGTCTAAAATTGGTGAAGCAGTTGTGAAGATTTTACGGCCGTTTATAGTCCAACCATTCTTTCCACGTACAGCATGTGTAGCTGGACGGCCGCCGCGCGTTGGGCTACCGGTATGAGCTTCACTTACGGCCCGATTAATAAAGATATTTTTTTGTACTTCTTTTGAAAATGATTCTAATAGCGCTGGATCCCATAGCTTATGTTCATAAAGCTCGCCGATAATGCCTAGTGTCCAGCCAATTGCTAACGAAGTATTTGCGTCATAGCTTGCTAACGTTTCTTGAAGAAGAATCATGTCATACACAGAAAAACCTTCCCCGCCATATTCTTTAGGTAAAGTAATTTTGGGATAACCCGCTTTTCTAAGAGTTTCGAGTTTTCTTATTGGAAAAAGAGCATTTTTATCAATTTCTAAAGAATCTGCGGAAAGCTCGGCTCGTAATGTTTCAAGTTTGTGCAGCCAATTACGCTGTAGATCAGTTCTTATAAATATCTCTTTCATATATACACCCCACAATTAAAATAAATAAGACTTAGAGGTTTACTAGGATTATAGTTAAAATAAAATCCACTCAATTTAAAACAGGGTGGACTACTATAGATGTTTAATATTCTAAATTTATATTATCAGATAATAAAGTCTATACGCAATTAAATAAGTATCTAAATTGACTTATTTTATTAAGAGGTGTAAAGGAGTAAACTTAAGGATTTAATAAGATTCTTTATCATATACTATACTTTAAATAACAAGGATGTGAGAAGGAATAATGAACATAGGGCATATTATTTCTAATTTAGATAAAAACTTAGATAATTTAACAGATATATATGGTGTGCAAGTTTACATTTTCTTATTTCTAGTTGTTTATTTAAAAACCGCGTTTATTGTTTTAACATTTTTGCCGGGGGACTCTATAGTATTTGCAAGCGCTGCACTAGCTGCAGTAGGGGAATTGAATCTATGGATTTTATTAGCTCTCTTTATATTTGCAACAATAAGCGGAGATAGTCAGAACTATTATATAGGTACTTTAATAAGAAAATGGCAGCATAAAAAGCCGAGGCTGAATTTCTTAAAGGAGAACCAAATACAATCAGCAGAAGCATTTATCCAACGTTATAGAGATATTTCTATAATCATTTCACGGTTTATTCCGTTTATGCGAACAACTATTCCTTGTGTAAGTGCGTATACAAATTATCCATTTTATACTTTTTTAAAATTCAATAGTATAGGCGCAGTTCTATGGACGTTCTTTTGGGTTACTTTAGGCTATGTTTTGGGCAATCTTAAGTGGGTTGAAAACCATTTAGCAGTGTCTCTAGCTATTATTTCAATGATACCTATATTAGTTCCGGTAGTTTTTATAATAGTAAAAAAGGGAGAAACGTTTAGAAGAAAGGGAAACATGCAATGAAAATGAAAGAAAACCCTTCTTTACCATGTTGACCACCTATATTTTACGGTAATCACATACAAAACTGGATAAGTACTTATTCATCCATAAAAATATCCGAACTATTCACGGTACTGATAAAGTGCCTTGGGTCAGTTCGGTTTTTTTTAGTATCACTTATTGGTTTCTTTAAACTTAATTCCGATTAATTCTCCAGTTGTATTATCAATTTTAAGATCAACATACACTCCAAATTCTTTATTACTATCTTTTATCCAAAATCTAAACTTTTCTATAGAGTAATCTGTTATGGAAACTTTTCCAATATGAAAATAATCAATAATTTTAGCTTGAGGATATTGCTCTTTTGTTTTTTGAATAGCAACTTGTCCCCATTTGTAATAAGTAGAAATCGTATGTTTATTATTCGTAATTTGATCCAAATCATTATGTGAAATATCACCAAAAAACGTTGAAAAAAGAGCGAATTGGATTAATAAAATTGTTTTCATATCATTGCTCCCTTTGAAATTAGTCTTTGAAATTTCGGATGATTATTTATATAGTCTCATGAAGGATATAGACGCTTTCATAACGAACCTATATAAGAGAAGGAATTACAAATAATGCTAAATTTGGAGGGGTGAAAAGTCATTAAGAACTCCTATAAATACTCGTTTACGATTATAGTTCTCCTTATTATCGTAGTAATATCTGTCATTTATACTCATAAAAATGCTGAAAAATCATGGTTAATAACCCATAGTCATAAAATTAGCTCGTTGACATCCAATGATTATTCAGACTTGAAATTTTTGTCGCCAATATTAAAGGACAAACAGTATGTTTTTCTCGGTGAAAGTTCACATGGCATCTCTGAATATAGCCAGTCCAAAGTAAGATTAATAAAATACTTGCACGAAGAATTAGGATTTGATGTTGTGCTATTCGAAGGAAATATTGGTGAGGGAGCTGCTGTTTCTGCAGAAAGTTCAATCAACCAGTATATGAGTTCAAATGAAATATTATCTGCATTTCTTTCTCCGTGGAATAATCAAGAAACAAAACCCTTAATTGATTATTTAATACAACAACGAAACACAAATGACCTATCTTTTGGAGGATTTGATATGAGGGTTTCAGGTTATTTTATTCAATTTCTAAGTAATTGGATTAAAACCTATAATAATGATCTTGCGCAGCAATATAAAAAGCTAGAATTTAACTGGCGTGAAACATATGATAATACAATGGAAGAGGGAATGAGCCTCTCAAAGGAAACATTAAGTAATTATAAGAAATCCTATCAAGAGTTAATAGCATTCATACATGCCCATTCAGAAGAATTAAGGCGTGAATATCCGAACGAAAAAAATCTTGAAAAAGTAATAGTGAAAACTTTAGAAAACCGCTTTGTGATGTTGGAAAAATATTATAAGGTTAAAAAAACAGAGGAAACCACAACAGAGGAAACCGGTAGTATAATTAGAGACAAAATGATGGAAGAAAACTTGCTATGGTTATCTACTCAGGTTTACCCAGATAAAAAAATAATAGATAAAAAAATAATAGTGTGGGGACACAACAATCATGTCCGAAACCGTCAAATCGAAATTGCAGGAAAAGATATTGATAGGAATATCTTTCAGAAATGGAAAATACAATCTATGTATGAGAATCTACCAAGCGATTATAAAAAGAAAAGTTATATAATGGGTTTTTATATGCATGATGGAACAATAGCAGAAAGATATGCAACAGTCTCTAATCAAGTGAATTTTGATAAAAAGTATAGCAAGAATAGTCTTGAATTTATCCTCAATGAGATACCTTATGACTACTCATTCATTGATTTAAAGTATCAGAAAAAAGAGAAATATAATGAGTGGATGTTCGAACCAATCACTGCATTAAATCAAGGATATTGGGAAGACCGTATGATCATCAGAAACCATTACGACGGTATTTTTTTCATTAAACATGTAAGCCCCTCTCATTATTTTCAATAGGGTTAAATTGTATTATAATTTGAATTGTATTTATATAGTAAAATTACAGAAATAATTTAATCGGTTTATAAAAAAGTTTATTAATTATATTGACAAAAAATTTATTAAGTATAAAATTAAAAACAATTCAAAAACATTTGTATAAAACAAAGGCTATGAAAAGAAATAGTATCAATTCATTTTTACAAACAGAAAGTTACCGGTTGTTGAGAGGTGCATGTAAAACGATTGAGAATTCATCTTGGAGCTGTGTACCGAAAAGATTTTTCTTAGTAGGCTATACCGGTAAGCATCCGTAATCATGTGCAAGAGTATCGTCAGTAAATGACTGACCGTACTTTCTAAGGTAAGCAATGTGAGTTGCTTACAAATTAAAGGTGGTAACACGAGTTGAATCGTCCTTTTGGTTAATCCAAAAGGGCGTTTTTTTTTATCCTTTTTGCACAAAACATTTTGAAAATTTCACAGGGTGAGGAGTAAGGAAGTATGAAAGAAAATTATCAAGAAGATTCACAGTTGAAACGTGGTTTAAGTAACCGTCATATGCAATTAATTGCTCTGGGTGGGTCGATTGGCGTCGGCTTATTCTATGGTTCAAGTTCAACGATTCAATTAGCAGGTCCTGCTGTATTGCTAGCGTATTTAATTGGGGGATTAGTCATCTTTACGATCATGCGCGCATTGGGTGAAATGGCTGTCGCTGAACCTGTCTCTGGCTCATTCAGCAAGTATGCCGATAAATATGTAGGGAAATTCGCGGGCTTCTTAACAGGATGGACATATTGGTTCATGTGGATTGTCGTTGGGATGGCAGAATTAACAGTGGTAGGCGTGTATATTAACTACTGGTTCCCAGATATACCACAATGGGTAACAGCACTTGTCGTTCTTGTCGTCATGACACTTGTTAACTTAGCGAATGTAAAAATGTATGGTGAATTCGAATTCTGGTTCGCGATGATTAAAGTTGTGGCAATTGTTGCAATGATTATTGTAGGTTTATGTATTATTATTTTCGGTGTCGGTAACAATGGTGAGCCAATGGGCTTAAGTTATCTTTGGGAACATGGCGGTTTCATGCCAAATGGTCTTGAAGGATTGTTAATGTGTTTCGTCTTAGTAATGTTCTCATTTGGGGGTGTAGAACTAGTTGGTATCACAGCTGGAGAAGCGAAAAATCCCAGTAGCTCAGTGCCAAAGGCAATTAACAATATTGTTTGGCGTATTTTAATTTTCTACATTGGCGCTTTAGGTGTTATGATGGCCATCTATCCTTGGGATGAAGTTGGTTCAAGTGGTAGCCCATTCGTTCAAATTTTCGATGCAATTGGTATTCCCGCAGCAGCACATATTATTAACTTCGTTGTCATTACAGCAGCGGTATCAGCATTCAACAGTGGACTATATGGTTCAGGCCGTATGTTATACAACTTAGCATTACAAAATCAGGGATCAAAAGTGTTCAAGAAAGTAAGCAAAAATGGTACACCTGTCCGTGGTATTTTATTTTCGTCTGCGATGTTGTTAATAGCCGCTGTCTTAAATTATGTCGTACCAGAGCAAGTATTTACATACATCTCTGCAGTGGCAACAGTTGCCGTTGTGACGAGCTGGACAATTATTTTATGTACACAAATTAAATTCCGTAAAGCAAAATCAAAAGAAGAAGTTGCAGCGCTGAAATTCAAAATGCCTTGGCATCCAATTTCTTCATATATTGCCCTAGCATTCTTATTAATGGTCGTTGTCTTAATGGCGTTCATTCCTGGTATGCGGGTTGCATTGTTTGTTGCACCGATTTGGTTCTTGATTCTTTACATTGGTTACAAATTAATAAAGATTAAACGGTAGTTAGTTCATTCTATTGAAAAATGAAATTTAAGTAAATGTCTTTACTACCCATGGTGAGACATTCTGAATGATATATTTAAAATGGTTAAACTAGATAATTTCTTTAATGTTGAAAAAGGTGACGTTAGCGTCGAATCTATTTTCCAAGCTAATCCAGACCCGTTAATTATTCCTGATTTACGACAAACCCAATTGGTTTCGCTGGATACTATTATCACAACGAGACAAAGAATTATTACTTACAGCCGAGACTATGAAGAGGCGATTTTACTGAAAATCAAGTTTTTCTGCCTTTATTACCAAGAAGAACATAATCTCGAATGAAGCAATACCTATAATTAGCAAAGTATATAATAAGTGAAAAAAGAAGAAAGTAAAAACACGAAAAAAATGGTGGTGGTAATTTATGCATGATAACCCTATATGGAGTATAATTTTTCTTTTATTACCCATTTTCACCATCTGGTTTGCAACTCGTAAGAAAACTAAGGAACAATTTTTTTATGACCCAGAATGGGAACCGTTTCGAAAGATAACTCCTTTTTCGACAAAATTTAACTTTTATTTATGGACTAACTTTCTATTTTGGGGATCCATATTTCTCATAATTGTGTTGATAATTAAAATTTTGTATGACGCATCAATTCTTGATTAAGATATTCTTACAATATTACAATATTTTATAGATTCTTGAAAGACAATTGGGATGATTCTTATACAGAGGTGGACTAAGTTATGCTATCAGAATTGCAAATGAACACTACCGAAATATGGTTATATAAAAAATAAAAGGATTCTAAATTGTTAACTATGAAAAGGAATACGATATTTATGTTAATTAATTATAATTAACTTGGATTACTCTATTATTTTAAAAGAAATATATAGACCATAATCTCTTAGGGGATTAAGGTCTTTTAAGTTAAAGAAGGAAAAGAAGATGCTAAAAATACAATTGTATTGGCATTTCATTATTCTTGTCTCTAGTGCAAATAATAGTTCAATTATGTATTACAAAAGATAGAAATAAATTCATAGAGACTCGTCAAGCAAAATTCGTTAGTCAGTCTTTAACAATTCAGAAAAGTTTGATTTATTTGTTTTTCTAATTGAGCGAGGCGTCATAATGTAAAAATCACAATACAAGCTCACTACAAGTAGTGAGCTTTATATTTCTTATAGCTGCAACCTTGCCATCTGGTTGTATACGAAGTTTTTAATGTACTATCATTCTTAGAAGAGTTTGACCTTGAACATATCCCGTCATTTTATACGGTTGTTAATAGCTGCTTTGTAAAGATGGCTAATTCTCCATTTGCTGATCCATAGCAAATGGAGAATTGTTATTAGTAACTCTTTTTTTGGTTTAATGTATATTTCATTAAAGAATGATTTAGTAGATGTAGTATCAAATATAGTGTTAGATCCTAGAAATAAGTAATTAGGGAATAGGAAGAGGGGAATTCTTGAATAATGCTTGATTTAGAATTTTTTTTAAAAGGATTATTTGCTTTAGTTTTTTTGATATCCAGTATCTATATTAGTTCTCAAGAAAAATCTATTCTTTAAAAAATTATTAAATATGTTTCTATTTTCTTTTTGCTAGGCACACTTGGTATGTTGATTGGAGGATTATATGAAATTATTATTAATGGATATCGTCCTTAATAGTAATTAAAAACAAAGAAAAAAACATAAAAATTTATCGTAAATTTCTTGATAAGTAGGATGGTGAGTTATAGTAAATGACTAGATAGTGATATTTCTAGTTATTTTGCAAAGCTGGAGACTTATAATCAAGTATTGAATACAATAGGAGCCTTTGTTTATGCTTTATTTTTAATTTATTTGCTAGTAGTAATAGAATCAAGAGGATATAGAGTTATAAGGACTTCTAGCCAGTTTTCTGAGAAGATAGAAGATAAAATTCCAGTCTGATATAGGCTGGGTTTTTTGTTTGGTTTAAAATACCGAGACCTGAAATACCTAAAGATGATTTAATTTACTCCTCCTTTTCGAGGATTTATAACTACTGAGCGATTTACAACCGTCTGGCAAGTTTACTGCAAAAGGGAACAATATTTAAGTGTAATTCGTAACGTCTTTACGACCCTTCTCTATTTGTTGATTGGTGGGTAACTTATTCCTATTAAGTAGTTGTAGAGTACGGCACGGTAGGGACATTTAATAAAGAGCCCATGAGGATGGTCTGTGTCAGGGAACAATATTTATTCCTGTACCAAGCAGATGCTATTCAATCTGTTCTACAAAGCATCTTGTTAAGTGACTTTTAAAAAATGGGTTGGTTGGAACTTTATAGAATATAAGTATTTATGGACAGATACCTTCTATGATAAAATGGTAGAAATATAATCTGTGAATCAAATCAGTTCGTATAATGGGAGGAGACTTTAACATGAAGAGTAAGGTTATTCAGTGGGTTGTTGCTTCTGCGCTTCTGGGCTCTGCACTTACCGCCGTGCCAACATTTGAGGCAAAAGCAGCAACAAATATCTCGGCATCTGTATCTAAAGCCGTGAAAAAAGCAAAAGTTGCACAAGATACTTATATCAATTCGCCAAGAGTAGTGTCAGGATCAGATGTTAACATTAGGTTTATGATAGGGATGAATTATTATAAGGCAACCAAAAAACTTGTAGAAAAAGACAAGAGCAAGAATAAAGAAAAGTATGTGAAAGATCTGAAGAAAGCACATTTATATCTATTGCATGCTAAGAATTATATAAAAGCGTTAAAATACGGCAAACATATGAATGCGCTAGGTTCAAACTTTAATGGGATTTTACGTATTGAGACGAGTGTTTATGAAAAAAAAGCAAGGAAAAAAATTCGCGATGGTTATGCGGATTTTGGAAAAGAAATGGCACATGCTGAACGAGAGATACGACAGCTCGTTTATGGCAGTAATGCTGAAGAGTTAGTGGTTGATGAATATCTTTCCTTGCCAAAAGAAGTGCAGCCATTAACGAGAGCATATTATCTTTCAATGAAAGCGGAAAAAGATATAGCTAGTGGCAATCTGGCATCCGCACAGTCTCGCCTAGCAGATGCAAAGGCAGAGCTTTTGCGCAATAAAGGAAAAGAAGAGACAGTGTCTAAGGATACACGCGTAGCAGCAACAGAAAAGTTGCTTGAGGTGAATAAAACTTTAGAAGGTGCACAACATCCAGCGATACAAAAAATTCGAGCAGTGAATCCTACATTGATTGAAGTCAGTTTTAGTGCACCGATGGATAAAGAGACTGTGAATCATTCTGTTTCCATAGACAATATCACAGTAGAGAACACATCGAGTTATGTGCTGTCAAAAGATAGAAAAACACTACAAGTGCGTGTACCGCAATTGAAAGTAGACCAAAACTATACCATACGTGTTAAAAACGTAAAGTCAGCTGTAGGCAAAGCTGTGCCAAATGGTGAAATAGAAATCCTATTCAATGATACGGAACCGCCAGGTCCAATGAAATTTAAAACAACAAAAGATGCCGCAACAGAAATGGCAACTGTTGAACTTACATTCACTGAAGATGTAATTGCGACTGAAGAAAATTTCCTTGTTGATGGTATGGTGCCTTCTAAAGTAATAGTGGATAAAAATAATGTCACCATCATAGCTCAGTTGAATAAAAATACCGCAGGACACACTTTAGAAATAAAGGAAATAGAAGATTTATCAGGTAACACATCGAGTTCTCAATGGTCGTTACATCCTTAACAACTTTGTGAGGTCTTCGCGTTGAATAATAGTCTTTAGTGCAAAGTTCTGAAGCCATTCTCGTTGTGTAGAACAGATAGTGACTGAAATAGAAAAAACATAGTAAAGGAACCTTTTTATCTATCTTCGATAGATGAAAAGGCTTTTTTATTGAGCAAAATATCACATGGAGGGAGTTTACCGCCGTTTAGAGAAATTTATATCCACCAAGTCAAATGTACTAGACTGATAATTATTAGTTACTGTATTTGAGTTTGTTCTTTAAATATACAAATTGTACTACTTCCTAATGACATCTAAAAAAATATGTATTAATTTCAAACTAATGGTTAAAAATTTAACATTTTATACTGTTTTTTTACAATATATATATATTTATTAATAAATTTAATATATGATGGTTTTGTGTTATTTGTAACATAAATATTCCATGGAGGTAACAAATGAATAAAAAATTTATTAAATCAGTTTCTGTTTTTACTATTCTTGCAATGTTAGTAAGCTTTATTCCTCAATTTGCAATCGATGCATTTGCTCAAAGCAATAGTGAAACATCTACTGATTCAGAAGAAACAAAAGGAACTGAAGCGACTGATAAGTTGGACACACCAGTTTTCAGAGAGATTAAAAAAGAAAGAACAGAAACCACTAAGACGTTCAAAGACAATAACGGAAATTATTATAAGGAAATATATTCAGATCCAATTCATAAGAAAGATGCAACTGGCTATGAAGACATTTCTGAGAATCTAACTTCTACAGGAACGGGCTATGTATCTACTGAAAAGACATCATTAGAATCTATGTTTCCTCAATCAATAAAAAGTGATTCGACAATTGAGTATAAAAAAGGCGATCATTCTCTAGAATTTACATTAAACTCCGCTTTAAAAGATGGTGAATCCATTGCCCCTACACTCAAAACGAAAAATATCACTGAAGAAAATAAAAGTACTTATGAAGATATCTATCCTCAAATTGATTTACGCCACATTACATTTAATGAAGAAGTAAAAGAAGATTGGATTGTCAAGAAATATACAGGTATTCACCAATTTAAATATACAATTCAAACGGATTTAATTGCGAAATTAGAATCCGATGGTTCCATATCATTTAAAGAGAATGCGAACAATGTAGATGCCATCTTTACTCTTCCTCGTCCTATGATGATGGATTCTAATATAGATAAAGCTAAAGGAGAAGGGGTTTACTCAGACAAAGTTCATTACGAACTTACGAAACAAAAAGATAATACTTATGAGTTAACTTTAAATGCAAATGAAGATTGGTTAGCTTCTTCTAAAAGGGTTTATCCAGTTTATATCGATCCATCCGTTAGCACTAAAATGACTGTTCCTGCACTAGGAGATACGTATGCTACGAGTAAATATCCTACAGCGAATTTCAATAAAATGTGGGATCCTACACAGGGTGAATATGTTTTACAAACAGGTTATTATGATGCAACATCTGGTACTAACTATGCTTTTATTAAGTTCGACTTAAATGATTTAAAAGGTGCTACTATTGATCAAGCACAATTAAGTACGTATGTTACACACGCTTATTATGCAAGTGAAAAGAATGGACTCTGGGTTGATGCTGTCAATGATATTTGGCATACTGCTGATTTGACTTGGAATAACAAACCATCTTCTACAAAGATTACAAGTGTAAATGTAGGACGAGATGAATGGGCAAATTTTAATGTTACTGGCACAGTACAATCATGGATGTCTGGAGAAACACGTAACAACGGGTTTAAATTACACACGAATGGTCACGGAAAAACATATTGGAAGAAAATTAGCGCTGAAGAAAATGCAAACAAACCAAAAATTACTGTTTCCTATCATTATGAAGACAGTCCAAAACCAACTGTCACTGCAACAGCCTATAATGATGGTTCGAATAATGGCTATACAAATGTGAAATGGTCGTCCGTTTATGGGGCTAAAGGCTATAAATTGTTGTTATATGATGGAGCAAAGTACGAAGAGGTCTATTCAGGTACAGCTAATAGTTGGTCTTCAAAGGGCAAAAAGATATTCCCTAAAAGTCCTTATAAAGCAACTACTACGTTTGCAAAAGAAGGGGCTGGTGTAGAATTTCCTGATGATCCATCTGGCTTTTTTGCAGCAAAGGGAACAGCAAATTATAAAGAGTATAAGTTCCGTGTTGTCGCAGTCTATCCAACAGGAGACGGTCCCCAGTCGGAGTTTGCTAAAAAGGTGATACCCCTTGCTTCAAATGCACCAGAGAGACCAATTGTAACTGGTTATCAATACCCTGAAACTGATAATGAAAATGCTGGACGCGGTTGGCTAGATATTAAATGGAAGCCAGTTGCAAATGCAACGGGTTATAAAATATTAATTTGGAACGGAACAAAATATGATGAATTTACAGTAGGGAAAGATATCACTTCTATTAGCACAAAAGGGAAAAAGATCTGGCCTACTGACGATGAGATTGTAGCAGGTAAAACCACACTTCATCAAGCTGCATTAGATAAAACGACTAGCAATGGCACAGGTGCTGAGCTACCGATGTATCCAGGTCTAACATATGGTAATACATCAAAACGTTACAGCATTCGAATCATTGCCACTTCTCCAGCTGGTGATTCTGAACGTTCAGATATAAATTATGGTTATATACCTTTGTATGCGCCAAAAAATGTGACAATTACTTCAAATGACGATGATTTAACTGAAAATAAAACAAGTTTATCGGTAAAGTGGGATAAGGTAGAGAATGCTAATTTTTACGATGTAATAATAAGTGGTGAAAAAACAGGTGTCAAAGAGACATTCCACGTAAAACATGCTTTAAAGTATACAACTAAAAAACTGTTTGATTTAGATGATACGTATACGGCAACTGTTCAAGCTTATTATTATGATGATTCCGAAGCACCGGCAGATGAAGAAGATAACCCTAAGATGGAAGGTGTAAAACGTGGTATAAGTCCAGACTCTTCTAAAGGAAGTGTGAAACCAAATTTACACGAAGACCTGTTAGGATTAGAAGACTACTTCACATATGATGAGAGCGAATTTGGCAATGCAACAGCCAATGTCAATGTAACAACAGAAAATATGGCTTTACAATTTACAGATGAATCACTTTACACACGCGGTGAATTAGGATACGAATTTACCCGTACGTATAACTCTCGTTCTACAAAATCTTCTGTATTAGGGCGAGGTTGGACATTTGTAGGGAATGAAAATCTAGTAGAGTTGGCCAATGGTGACGTACAATATACGGATGAAGATGGAACAGTCCATGTATTTAAAAAAGAAGGAGCCACCTTCACCTCACCTAAAGGATTATATGAACAATTGAAAAAAGTGGATAACACTTATACACTGACAGATAATCATGGATTTATCCAAACATATCAAGTAAGTTCTACAGCTGGAACGTATACCATCAGTTCCTACACAGATGCTTATAAAAATCAAATTGCTTTTAAACGAAATGAAAAGAGTCAAATTACTGAAGTAGCTGAAACGAAAGGAACAAGTAATCAAGAAAAAATAGTCATTTCTTATACAGATGATCGTATTAGTCAAGTACAATATGGTGATCATTGGACGAAGTATAGTTATACAGGAGATCAATTAACAAAAACAACTATTGGTAGCGTTAAATCAGAACATACGATTGTCGAAAGTTTTACGTATGATGCGAATGGTCAACTGACGAAATATATCGATGGACAAAAAAATGAGACCATTTTTAAATATAATGACAATGAATTAGTTGTTTTTGATAAACAAGCTACAGATGCAGAAATATCTGTTACAAGTACGTATCAGTTTAATCAATTAGAAGAGGATGAAAACTATAAAGGGGTTTATCGATATAAATACCTTATCAAAGATACAGATGATAATTTAACGACGTATCATCGGGATGAAGTAGGAAATTCATTTGTCGTTGCTGAAGAAATATCACCGCAAGAAGAAACAGAAGTGGCAAAGTCAACAAATTATAAATATGATTCGCAATATAATCTTTTAGAAGTGATTAATCCAGATGGAACTACAGAAACAAATACGTATGATGCGAATGGAAATCTTCTAACGAACGAGACAAAAGAGGGTACCATTACAAATACGTATAACGAGTTAAATCAGCTTACTTCAACTGTCGATGTGAATGGAGAAGAAACCATTAATACATATGATGGTCCTTCATTAACTCGCTCAAAAGTGAAAGATGAAGAAACAAATTATGTCTATGACATATATGGTCGTGTAACAAAAACAACGTATGCGAATGGTACGTTTGAACAAGTTGATTACAATGATACAAATCGTCAAATTACAACGACGGATAAAAAAGGCAATACAACATCAGTTAGTTATTCAATTTATGGTCAAAAAGTAAAAGAAGTCGATGCGAATGCCCATACAAAATCTTATACGTATGATCCTGTGTATCCATCTACTCTATTATCTGTCACAGATGGAAACGGTCATAAAACAACTTATACGTATGACAATAATAACAATTTGACGATGTTAACCGATGCATTAAATCGTCAAAAAACATACACATATAATGGAAATGACCAAGTGACAACGGTTAAAATACCAAACATGACATTTAAGTATGAATATGATGAAAATGGTGAAATGAGTCAGTCTACTTTACCTTCTGGTGTGATAACGAACTATATGTACAATAGTGATGGGCAATTGGCACAAGTAGAGAATGGTAATGAAATGATTTCTTATACGTATGATGTGAATGGGAATAATACAGCCATTACAAGAGACGGTTTTCCTTTAAAAACCTATGGTTATAGTGCAGAAAGTAATTTATTAGCGAATTATACGTTAGGTTTATTCACACAAGGTTATTCATACGATAATCAAGAACGGATCAATCAAGTCACTACAAGTTATGACAATGATTTCGCCGTTGTACAAGACACAACGTATAAAGAAAATAGTGACGATATCAACCATATTCAATATAAAGTGAATACCAATGCTTTACATGATTATCAAAGTGATATCGATGTAGAGAATAACAGAACAACACTTACATTAAACAATGATTTATGGAAACAAGATGCGCAAATGAATGATGTAAACTTACTTAGCTCATTGACGTACACAACGAAAACACAGCAACCATTCAAAATTTTGTATGAGTATACAGAGAACGGAAATATCAAAAAATCAACGGTCAATGGCCAAGTAAGTACTTTTGTCTATGATGACAACGACCAATTAACCAAAGAAACATTACCAGATGGTACATTAAATACGTACGCGTATGATGCAGTCGGAAATCGTACAGAATCAAACTTAAATGGTACAAAAGCAACTTTCACTTATAACGATGCGAATCAAATTTCAAAGAAAAATGATACAGCATATGTTTATGACGCTGATGGTAATTTAACAAAAGATGAAAACTATCAATACACATATAACCAACAGCAACGTTTAACAAAAGTAGCAACTTTAGACGGTAAAGTAATCTCAACATATACGTATGATGAAAATGGCTTACGATTAACGAAAACAGTTGGTAACAACAAACATGAATATTTCTATAACAATGAAGTATTGGATATGGAAGTTATCAAAGTCAATAATGTCATCACAGAATATCGTTCATACGAGTGGAATGGTTACACCCCATTAGGTATGATGGTGAAAGCGAAGAATGATACAGGTACATTTGAAACTAAAGCATATCAATTTATTACGAATCATCGTGGTGATGTTTTAAGTATTCGAGATAATGAGGACAAAGAAGTGGGATCTTATATCTACGATGCTTATGGGAATGTTTTAGCAGTGGAAGGTACTTTAGCAAAAGAAAATCCAGTTCGTTACGCGGGTTACTATTATGACGATGAAACGAAGAATTACTATTTACAAGCACGTTACTACAACCCAGCAAATGGAGCATTCTTAACATTAGACCCACATCCAGGTGATGATGAAGAGCCACTTTCACAGAATGGTTATAGCTACGTGAATGGTAATCCAGTAATGAAAGTGGACTCTAATGGTTTAAAACCAAATAGACTTTATTATGCATTAGTAACAGGAATAGCTTATGTCGTTGATGAAATAGTTTCTACATTCACAGATTTTACTTGGTTAGTTTTAACCGTTTATGATGCTATAAGAGCCTACACTGATGTGAAAAAAGCAAAAAAACAAAATAGAACAGAACAAGCAAAAAAAATAATAGAAGAATCTAAAACTCTAAAAAATAAGATAGAAAAAATCGTAAGAAAAGAAGCTTTAAAGGCTGGTTTACAAGTAGTGAAAAAAGCTTTAGGGGGGACATATTTATTACTACGATTTGGAACGGGGATTATCCAAGGAGGAAGAAATAAATATTTTAAATATGCATCATGCTATCATGGTGCAGCCGGTTATGCAAAATATGTAGTTAAAACTAGATTACATTAATTATTCTAAGAAAAGGTGAAAAGTATGCGAGCGAAAGGCTATTTATATGTTTTTTTAATGATATTAATCGTGTTAAATATGAAAGGAATGAAACTTCATTCTCCTCATTTTATCTCCGAATTAATTGTAGCTTTAGGATGTCTTGGAGTTCTAACGTATAGATTAAGTGATTTAGAGGAAAAACAGAACTATTCTAAAATAGGTAGAATCGTTTTTGTTGGAGTTCTTTCAGGCTATGTTTTTTTTGAGTTGGAAAATTATTTCTTTCAATAAGAAGATTTCTTAGAAAAATTATGAATATGATATAGACAATATAACAAAATAATAAAGGTGATTTACTATGCATCCTTCGGTACAGGCTCGCCAAACATAAGGTTACTAGACAAATAACTTTTTAACAAAACGTTATATAAATTCTTTATGTTTTAATGAATTAGACTGTAGAGAAACTTGAGTTTCTCTACAGTTTTTTAATTTTTAATGGGGAGTAAATTTGAAATGCCTACTGTTGAAATAATCGGTTCAGTTGTACTAATAGCAATTACGGTATTGCTTATGATTTTAGGTATAGAGAAGAAGAAGAAGAATTATTATAAATTCAGTTTTGTATTTTTTATAATATATATACTTTTTGTAATCTATTTAATTATAAAGAATGGAATTAATATTTTTATGATCATACAACACGCTGCATTAGTGCTTGCGATTATATGTTGTTATCTATTAGAAAATGATGAAAATGAAAGGGAAAATAAAATTGCTAATGTGTTCATTAAAATTTTACCATTTTTAGCACTTTTGATGGTATTTATGAGAGACTAAGTAATTAAAAATATAAATAAGATATTTAATATGAATGAATGTTGAATATTCCATGAGCCCAGAGAGTAAAATCTCTGGTTTTTTTATTGTAAATCCTAAAGCTAGATATGAAAGGGGAAAAACACAGTGATTAAGATGTTAAAAAATCAATTGTTCGCAAAATAACAATTTAACGAATAATCAATTAGTTTTAATTTTGCTTCATTTATATTATGTCTTCGCTTAAGTGTTGTCAAGATAATTATTGTAAAATAATTCCGAAAGAAAATAAATTACCAACAGATATAAGTGTGCTTCAAGATATCTTTTCTAGAAAAACAATTTCAAAAAACGCAAAACTCTCTTTTCTAGTTTAGATGCCGGAGAGAACTAAGAAAACAATATCGAAATCTCCTTCGTTTCATTACATATTATTGTAAAAAAGCCAGCAAACAATATAGAATTGCTAGCTGGTTCGTATATCAAATATGTAAATGGCTAAAAGAGAATCACCTTATTTTTCCTCTTTTTGTCTTTCTGGCATAAACTCTTACTTTGGCAAAGTAAGTATAATTTTAGTGCCAGCTGTTACTTTTTGCTCTTTATTATCAAAAATATCACTCGTTTGAAGGGTGAATTCCCTAGGGTTACTACCATTTTCTAAAACATAACCAATATTACCTTTTTTCGTTTCATGCGGCTTGATTTCTCCTGTTATATCGTCCAGGTATATATCATGTTTAAACGTCCACTTTTGTCCGGTATTAGCAGTCAGTGATCCAACAGGGGAGAAAAGTAAACTTTTATTGCTATTATTCGTAATTTCTACGAATGCTTTTACTACGCTAAATGTTTCATCTTGTGTTAAAACATGAAAATAATCCATCATACTATACGTTGGTTCAAGATGAATTTTTTTAACATCACGAATGGTTAATGTGATGTCTCCAAGTTTATAGTTTTTTTGAGCTAGATTAAGACTCTCTAATTTTGCATATCCACGTTTGTCCGTTATATCGTCCCCGGTTTTTAAAAGTGTACGATCGTCTGTTACCTGAGGATTAGGTTGATAAGTTTTTAGGTAATCCTTATTACTTGCAGCTTCAACATGAATATCAGTTGAAGAGTTTGATTGGAATGAGCAGCCCGCAGTTAATGTGGCAAAGCAGAGACATATCAAGGTCATAGATAACAATTTCTTCAAAGAAAACCCTCCAACTTATGAAAAGAGGCGCCATTTAGACGCCTGCTTTCTCACAGATTTAATAGAAAATATACCTATTTTGGGATGAAAAGATGTTAAAAGCTGAGTATTATTTATCTTTAATCTTTGTTTTATTCTTTTTATTTTTCTCAATTAGATTAAAGATAATTTTCGCTTGATCTGTATTATCGATTTGGCCTGCAAATTTTGTTGATTCTGGACCAAATGCATAAACATTTACATCTTCTCCAGTATGCCCGCCAGTAGTCCAGCCTGTGTTTGAACGCTTATCGTAAATTTTTTCGATGGCATTATCGATATCTGTTACTTTACCTGTGTTGGCTTCTTTTACAGAATTGATTTCATCTTCCGTTAAAGACAAACCGCTATATTTCTTTAATGTACCTTCAACATCGGCCCCACCAGCAATTTGTGCTGCCATAAAATCAGGGGTTTTCTTTGCAGCTTTAATGGCTTCAGGGAACCAATTATAGTCATCATTTGCTGCTAACGAAAATCCGCCAGTAGAGTGATCGGCAGTTGCCACAACTAATGTGTTTTTGTCTTTTTTAGCGTAATTGATAGCAGCTTGAAATGCTTTTTCAAAATCCTTCATTTCACTCATAGCGCCAACGATGTCGTTGTCATGGCCTGCCCAATCAATTTGGCTTCCTTCAATCATTAAGAAGAAGCCGTCTTTATCTTTGCTGAGCTGTTTTATTGCTGAATTGGTCATATCTGCGAGAGAAGGGGTTTCGGCATTTCTATCAATCATCTTGTCCATACCGCCATCAGCAAATAATCCGAGTAATTGTTTATTCTTATTCTTTTGTAATTCAGCTTTCGAGGTAACATAGTTATAGCCATCTTTTTTAAATTCTTTTGTCAAATCACGATCTTCTCGTACGAAATTAGATTTGCCTCCGCCGAGTAATACATCAATTTTATGTTTTCCTTTTACTAATTCATCAAAGTAATCATCAGCAATACCGTTCATATTCTTACGGCTTTCATCATGTGATCCGAAAGCAGCGGGAGTAGCATGTGTAATTTCAGAAGTAGCAACTAAACCAGTTGCCTTGCCCATTTCTTTTGCTGATTCGAGGACTGTTTTCACATCTTTCTTATTATTATCGACTGCTATTGCATTATTGTACGTTTTTACCCCAGCTGACATAGCCGTTGCTGCAGAAGCAGAGTCAGTTACATTTTGTAACGGATCTTCTGGGTAAGTCATTTGTTGACCAACTAAGTACCTGTCAAATGATGTTTGGTTTTTAAACTTTGAGTTTGAAGAATTTTTCAAATACCGGTACGCGGAAGTATATGAGTTCCCCATACCATCACCTATTAGGAAAATGACATTTTTAGGCGCTGTTTTCTTAGAAGAACTTTTTGCCTCTGCCTCTGACCCAGCAGTAGTAAAGCTGCTAAGTGCTAGAGTAGATACGGCTGCAATCGAGATTAGCTTTTTTGATAAGAATGATTTCATGAATAACATTTCCTCCTTTATTTGGTCTAACTATACTTTAATCAATTATTATTAAGCAGATATTGATAGAAAGATAAGATATTGTAAAGAAGGGGTATTTTGGTTAAAAAATTTTTGGGAGGGACTATTTTAATAGAGATCCAGCTTTTGTGACGAAAGTATGTTGAAAATAGCTGGCTTCAGGAAATATGCCAGCTATTTTTCTAGCTATAGGTGCTCTGCAACAACAGATGAGAGTTGGTAGAGGCTGGTGAGGCAAATCTTGGGTCATGTACATGTGAAAACTGTGAGAAATAGGAAGAGAATGATATAATTAAGTAAAATATTAATTAAAAGGATTGGAAAATGGATATAATAACAAATTTTTTTGAAAAGTGGCTAATACTACTAAACTTTAATACTAATATAATACATAATACGGCTCTAATCATACTCTACCTCCGTTTATTATATTTGCCTATCAAGATGATTTATATAGTAGCGAAGAAGAGAAACGAAGAAACTGAGCCTTCTTCAATAATTAAGATTTTTAAAAAATTAATTATTGTACTGTTCTTTAATTTTCTACTCGGTTCGGCCTTACTCAAGTTCCTGCAGCCAAATTATCTAGCCAATTGGATGCCAACAGGTTGGCGGTCTGATTACATTCTGTTAACAGTGATTGCTGCCTTAGTTATCCTATTATTATTTATTTTTATACCTCGCCAAATTTATCAATTGAAGAAAAAAGAACAAACCTTAGGTAAAATGTTCTTCAAATTCAGCTCGTTTTTAATAACGGTGTTTTTCGTTTTTTCATGCCTGTTATGGGGTTTTAATGGACTTTTCGCACCTAAAAGAATCGAATTAGAATCACCTGTTGTACTATTCGATTTAAAAGGAAAGCCAATATCCGTCGTTAAAATAAGTAAAACTACTCCCAATGGAACAGAAAATGGAATAACCACCAACTTCAAAGGCTTCTTAATGAGTGCTATTGATCTTCATACTGGCAAAAAGCTTTGGAGTAGGATCTCTACTTGGCAAGAATACTTAATAGGAGAGACTAGTGAAGGCTTGTTGTTGTTAAATAATAAAAAGAAAACCCTTTATTTTATAGATCCCAAGACAGGGAAAAAGCAAGCAGATGAAAAAGACTTTCTGCATAAATTCCCTGTATTAGCAGATAATTTAAGCTACATGTATACTGACTATTCCATTAAAGGTCCAAATAAAGTCTATCTTTACGGCTTAGATGGTCGTTATTTTAAATTAAATTTAGCTACGAATGAGATAAAAGAAGATCCGGGTTATGCTGATAAAATACGTACTTTACCTGTAGGATGGGATGAACGTGTAGCTGGCGTTGAAAAGCGAAGCGATAAAATAAAAAAACTTTACCCCGAGCTAATGGGCGTAAGGCTAGTTGAAAGTAAACCTGTTGAAAAGCAGCTCATTGTTTATCAGAAAAAGCGAAACGATAATCGTCAGACCTTAGCCTTGCTTGATCTTACAAAACGAGACTTGATCTGGGAGCAACTTTTAGATGCTCCACTTGAAAATGCCACTACTTCATTAGAAGTATTCGCTGACACAAAGTTTGTCTATGCTTGGACGGGGCGTTATCAATATAAAATCAACAAAGAGACAGGGAAAGTAGTTTATCAGTATGATTATAAGCTTGGAAAATAATTATTAAACGAAACTACTAAAGTCTCTTTCTTCTACTTTATTTACTCTAAACCATCTATAAAAGCCGATGAAATTCTACTTAGCTGTAAAATTTCATCGGCTTTTAAATTGGAAAGAGTATTTTTCCACTTTTATTTGTAAATTTCATATCCACTAGTAATCAAAAAAGAAAATAAACATAAACCTAAACAACCCAATGCAACACCCATAAAAATAAATGTTACTGTTAAATTTTTATTCATTGATCGGAAGAAATTAACTAAGAAAATGACTAAACAAATGATAAAGAAAGAAGTCCAATAAGGTAGCAATGTACGAGTAAGACCTAAAATAAGAAAATTAAGAAGAAATACAAAGCTTACAAGCAAAAAAAAAGTCAGTATTTTTTTCATAGAATTACTCCTTTGTAAAATGTGGGTAATAACATTTTAACAAAATTTTCTAAAATATATAGTGCTTATTAGATAAATAATCATTGAAAATAGATAAAAATAATAAATATATAAACCTCGTTAGTCTATATAAATAATAAAAGAAACAGCAATAAGAAAAATAAAAATCTTTTAAAATATTATTTTATATTGACAATTCAAAAATGACCATGTATAGTAAAAATCAATCAAATAATCATTTTTCTTATCCAGAGAAGCGGAGGGACTGGCCCTGTGAAGCTTCGGCAACGGACATATGCACCGTGCCAATTCCAGCAAGCGATTAAGCTTGGAAGATAAGAACACGTATTTGTACATATGAAGCCATATGTCTTTGTGTCCTTCTTCTTCCATGGAGAAGGATTTTTTTATGGCAAAATTAATTTGAAAGGGGGAATTAAAAACACAGTTTAGCAGATGTACCACATATACTTAATTAAATATTGCTCTTATCAAGAGAGGTGGAGGGACTGGCCCTTTGAAACCTCGGCAGCGGACATTTTTGCACCGTGCCAATTCCAGCAAGCGATTAAGCTTGGAAGATAAGAAGACGTTTCCGTACATATGAAGTCATATGTCTTACTGTCCTTCTTCTTCCATGGAGAAGGACTTTTTTGTTGAAAAAATCGGAAGGAGATTGAACGGATGATAGAATTCCAAAATGTTTCTAAAGTGTATAACAGCGGAGGAAAGGAGATACGAGCATTAAATTCGATTAATTTAAAAGTTAATAAAGGTGAAATATTTGGCGTAGTCGGCTTCAGTGGTGCAGGAAAAAGCTCCTTAATTCGTTGTGTAAATTCACTAGAAAAACCTACTTCCGGAAAAGTCATAGTAGACGGCCATGACTTAACAACCATTAGCAAAAAGCGAATTCGCGAAGTAAAGAAAAGCATTGGTATGGTATTTCAACACTTTAATTTGCTCAATTCCAAAACAGTATATGCAAATGTAGCCATGCCGCTTATTTTAAGTAAAGTTCCTAAGGATCAAATCAAACAAAGGGTTTCAGAATTACTTGAATTCGTTGGTTTAGGTGACAAAGCTCAAGTCTATCCTGATCAACTATCCGGCGGCCAGAAACAACGCGTAGGCATAGCGCGGGCTTTAGCAACACAGCCTTCAATTCTACTTTGTGATGAAGCGACCTCTGCTCTAGATCCACAGACAACGGGTTCCATATTGGAACTCTTGAAGAAGATTAACAAAGAGTATGGGATTACGATTTTAATGATCACGCATGAAATGGCTGTAATTCGAGAAATATGCGACAGAGTGGCTGTGATGGAAGCGGGGAAAGTGATCGAGGAAGGAACAGTATTTGATATCTTTTCCGCGCCGAAAACTAACACTGCTCAAAACTTTGTTAGTACCGTAATGCATGATCAAATTCCACCATCAATTCTCAATATGATGGAACGCAAGCAAGCACTAAATCATATTTTCCATATTACGTTTGTCGGCGAGTCTACAGGCAGTCCTTTTTTATCACAGTTATCTAAAATTCTCGATGTGGAAATCAATGTGCTATTCGGCAATATTACTGAACTGCAAGGTATTCCTTTTGGCAAACTGATTGTTGAAATCCAAGGAGCCGATACGGAAGTGAAACGAGCATTATCATATATGCAAGCTCAACAAATTCTTTACAAGGAAGTGGTAGCACATGCTAGTTAATTCTGAACAAATCATTGAAGCGCTCATTCAAACTATTCAAATGGTTGGTTTTTCATTTATCTTTTCAATCATTATCGGCCTTCCGCTAGGCATCCTGTTATTTGTCACTCGTAAAGGACAGATCATTGAGAACCTTCCAGTATTCACGGTTTTAAATGCAGTGATCAATGTTTTCCGATCTGTGCCCTTTATTATTTTGCTCGTAGCCATCATCCCAGTTACCCGGCTCATTGTCGGAACATCTATTGGAACATCTGCAGCTATTGTTCCACTAGTCTTCTACGCAGGCCCTTACATTGCTCGATTAGTTGAAAGCTCGCTACTAGAGGTTGATAAAGGTGTTTTAGAGGCGGCAGATGCTATGGGGGCTACTCCATTTCAGACAATTTTCAGGTTTTTACTGCCTGAGGCTCTTAGTTCACTTATTGTGAATTTTACCATCGCGACAATTGGTCTGATTGGCGCATCGGCTATGGCAGGAACCGTAGGCGGCGGTGGTATTGGCGACTTAGCCATAACGTTCGGCTATCAACGTTTTGATACGACCACCATGCTAATTACCGTAGCCATACTAATTGTTTTGGTTCAGGGGCTACAGTCATTTGGCAACATTTTATCGAAAAAAATAAGAAGAGGTTAATCTAAGGAGGAAATTAAAATGAAAAAATGTTTACTATCCATTCTTGTGCTGTCACTAGTTATTTTTACGGCAGCCTGTTCAAGCGAATCCAGCGGGAAGGAGGCAGATGGAAAATCAAAAACATATAAAATCGGCATTACGGGGACAGATACGCAAATTTGGGATTATGTAGCGAAAAAAGCAGCTAAAGAAGGAATCAAAATTAAGCTTGTATCTTTTAATGATTACGTACTTCCAAATACAGCGTTAGCAGATGGTGAGTTGGATGCCAATTCATTCCAAACTGTTGCTTATTTTGACCAATTTATTAAAGAACATAATCTTAAACTTGTTCCAATTGCTACAACATGTTTAGCACCAATGGCTGTTTACTCAAACAAATTGAAGGACATTAAAGATATCAAAAAAGGTGCAAAGATTGCTTTGCCAAATGATGTTTCAAATCAAGGGAGAGCCCTTTTATTACTACAGCAGGCTGGCCTTATAAAATTAGTAGATGGTTATGATGGCTTAGGTTCTATTAAAGATAGTGTTATTGAAAACCCTAAAAAAATTGAGCTTATTCCTACTGCTCCTGCTCAAATACCGAGAGCATTAGAAGATGTGGATGCAGGCGTTATTAATAATGGTATTGCTCGAGATGCAAGCCTTAATCCAATCAAAGATTCAATTTTCCATGAGAGCGAGACAGCAATTGATTATCTGAACATTATCGCAGTGAATGACAAAGATAAAAACAACAAAACATTAAAACGAATTGCAGAGTTATACCAAGAGGAAGATACAGCGAAATTTATCAATAAAGAATATGGCGGCACACTGATCCCAACATTTGTACCATTGAAGAAAATAGGTTGGTAGAAAGATTGTTGCTAGAAGTTTAATAAAATATGAGGAGAATCTAATATGACACAAGTACTTATACATTTAAGTGAGGCAATAACTACCAATGTTGATGTTAATCAAGGAAGGTATATTGAAACAAGCCACAAGATTCATAATAATCCAGAGATCGGAAATGAGGAATTTTTTGCTTCTGAAGAATTAACAAACCTTCTCCAAGAAGAAGGTTTTGCAGTAGAGAGAGATGTGGCTGGTCACAAAACAGCATTTGTTGCTCGCTATAAATCTACTAAACCAGGTCCATCAATTGCTTTTTTAGCTGAATATGATGCTCTTCCTGGAATCGGTCATGCATGTGGGCATAATATTATTGGAACCATGAGTGTTGCTGCTGCTATCAGTTTAAGCAAAGTGCTGGATGAAGTTGGTGGAGAAGCGGTTGTCTTTGGTACACCTGCTGAAGAGGGAGGACCAAATGGAAGCGCGAAAGGTAGCTTTGTGAAACACGGATTAGTAGAAGGAATCGATGCGGCAATGATGATTCATCCCCAAGGTGTAACCAATCTAACATCGCCTTCGCTTGCAGTAGATCCGCTTGATTTCGAGTTTATCGGCGCAGCGGCGCATGCAGCAGCAACCCCTGAAAAAGGTATCAATGCACTGGATGCTGTTATTCAATTGTTTAATGGCATTAATGCCTTACGGCAACATGTGACAAGCGATGTTCGAATACACGGCATTATTACACATGGAGGAGATGCGCCGAATATTGTTCCTGAATATGCAAAAGCTAGATTTTTCATTCGAGCAGCAACAAGAAAAGGATTGAATGAAGTAACCAAACGTGTAAAAGCTATCGCTGAAGGAGCAGCCCTCGCAACTGGGGCTAGACTTAATATTATTGGCTTCCAAAATGAAGTAGATAATCTGTTGCTTAATGATACATTCAATGCAGTGTTTAAAGATGTAATAGAAGAATTAGGGGAAAAGGTAGCTGGTGGACGCGATGGAATCGGCTCTACAGATGCAGGTAATATCAGCCAGGTAGTCCCTACTATACATCCATATATTAAAATTGGTCCAGATGATCTTGTACCTCACACGATTGAATTTAGAGAGGCTGCAAAATCTAAAAAGGGTGATGAAGCGTTAATTAAAGGTGCTAAAGCACTTGCTCTTACAGCATTACGCTTGATAACTGAACCTTACTTGTTAGATGCAATCAAAAAAGAATTTAACCAGAAAAAAGCAGACGAAGCAGAATAGAACTAAAAACCCCTCAGTAATTAGCTGAGGGGCTTTATTTTATCTAGATACAGAAAATTATTATTAAGGATGATAAACTATAGCTAATTCATTTGGAAAACCACTCTATTTGTTTGGAACCTTACATAGTAAATTATATAAGGAAAGAGATGATTATATGATAAATGGACAAAATGAGATAATTAAACATCATCAATATGCTATAGAATTTGTGCGATCATTGAATAATTTAAGAGAAGAGAAATGGAGGATGAAAATAGAAGAAGGGAAATGGACTGTAGCAGAAATCATTGGACATTTAATTCCTTGGGATGAATTTGTCCTAAATAATCGTTTACCTTACCTATTTTCAGTTCAGGAACTTCCAATAGGGCCGGATGTAAAAACATTAAATGCTACATCTGCTGGTAAAGCTAGAGAACAAGAAAAAAAGGTAATTATAAACGACTTTATTTCAGTAAGAAGTGAACTTCTTCAAAAAATAGAGGGAATTCCAGATACACGTTGGAATGAAGAGATAACTATTGGACAAACAAAGCTAAATTTATATGATTATTTTAAAGGTCTTGCAGAACATGATCTGCATCACTTCAATCAAATAAAATACAAAATTAACCAATAATGAGCTTAGGGTGGGGATATCGCATCCTTTTTTATTTTGTACAATTGAATAGTTAAACATAACCAATATTTATATACCTCGTCAGTCCATATAAAAAATATAAACACTACAATAAGAAATATATAGTTTTGATATTACTCAGGTTTTATTGTATTTCTGAACAATTTTTTATATTTAAGGTTTAATTAAGGTTTAGATTAAAACAGTGTAAGGTAGGCCCTTTATAATCTGAAATGTAGTCATTAAGGGAGGACATTTCAATGAAAAACATCTTATCCGCAAAAAATGTTCAAAAAGTGTATGGGACAAAAGGAAATCAATATAAAGCATTAGAGGATATTGACTTTAAAATAAATGAAGGTGAATTTATTGGTATCATGGGTCCTTCAGGTGCAGGGAAATCTACATTGCTGAATATATTTTCTACCATCGATACACCCACTTCAGGAGAAGTGATCATCGCTGGGCAAAATATTGTAACCATGAAGGAAGAACAGTTATCAGATTTTCGACGCAATAACCTCGGTTTTATTTTTCAAGATTATAATTTGCTAGATACTTTAACAGTAAGGGAAAACATCTTATTACCTCTGGCATTGTCCAAAGTGTCTCCAAATATAATCGAAACCCGTGTAAAAGAAATAGCCGAAACGTTTGGTATTCAAGGAATACTTGATAAATATCCATATCAAATCTCTGGCGGGCAAAAGCAGAGAACAGCTGCTTCAAGAGCAATGGTGACAAAACCAAGTCTTATTTTGGCGGATGAGCCAACAGGGGCTTTGGATTCAAAATCTGCTACTGATTTACTGGAAAGTTTAACAGCTCTTAACGAGCAGAATCATTCAACCATAATGATGGTCACACATGATGCCTTCGCAGCAAGCTTCTGTAAACGCATTTTATTTATCAAAGATGGAGGAATCTATGCGGAAATTCAAAAAATGCAACTTTCCCGTGAAGAATTCTTTCAAAAAATACTAAATGTCCTTGCTTCTCTTGGAGGTGGACAATAAAATGACGCTATTTAGCATCGCCCGAAAGAATATTCGAAAAAACTTTGCTAACTATTCTTTGTATATAGGCTCAATGATTTTTAGTATCATCATTTACTTTACCTTTGTTTCTTTAAAGTATGACCAATCAATACAAGAAACCACAGAATCATCCGATAAAATTAGCTCAGTCTTTAATGGTGCTTCCATTGTGCTAATCATATTCGTTGCTGTATTTATTTGGTATTCAAACTCATTTTTTGTGAAGAAACGTAAGAAAGAAGTCGGTCTCTACTCTTTACTTGGAGTTCGCAAGAAGCAAATAGGCCGAATGCTATTTTACGAGAATTTTATTATGGGTCTCATTGCTTTAGTGTTCGGCATTATCCTTGGTTTGTTCCTGTCAAAGGTTTTTGTCATCATTTTAATGAAAGTAATGGGATTTGAAGCCATTGGAAGTCTAGCTATTTCTTCTCAAGCAATAGTAAATACGATTATCGTATTTTTACTGATTACCGCTGTTACATCAATACACGGATATCGATTAATTTATCGGTTTAAATTAATTGAGTTATTTAAAGCGGAGCAAGAAGGCGAAAAAGAACCCAAGTCGTCTGTAATCACTGCCATACTTTCGGTTCTCTTAGTTGGGATTGGATATTGGCTTGCACTACAAAATATTTTAGTGTCTGAAGTATGGAGGAAAATTGGTTTTTTGGTAACACCAGTTATCATCTTAGTCACAGTTATTTTGGGTACGTATTTGTTGTTTAGTACATTAACGGTTTATTTATTAAAACTATTAAGAAAAAATAAAAACCATTTTTGGAATGGCATCAATTTAATCAGTACATCACAACTACTATACAGAATAAAGGGAAATGCACGTACATTAACAATTATTGCTGTTCTAAGTGCAACTACATTAACTGCGGTTGGAGCTGCTTATAGTTTATATTATAACAATCGTAGTAATGCAGAAATAGTTAATCCTAATAGCATGATGTTTATTGCTAAAAACAAGAATGTATCTCAGCAGATCGAAGGGCAGGTATCGGGAGCTAAAAATCATAAAATTGTCTATCATGAGACGTTGCCTACAATCATGTTGGATGTCAATATAACCAATCTCCATAACAACAATTTACCAGATGAAATGGAATACAGCATTATCAACAACAAAACCTTTAACCAATTAGCTAAATTACAAAAAAGAGATGAATCTTTATCATTACAGGGAAATGAAGCAGCTGCACTAGAAGCTGGCTATTCAGAAGATTTCTCACCCAAGTATGTTGGAGCATCGATTCCTTTAAAAGTGAATGATGAAAATGAGAAGATTACCTTCAAAAACTTGAAGAAATATAATGTGTTAAATACACCTACAGCAGGTATGACAATTGTAATTAGTGATGAACTATTTTCAAAATTTGCAAGTAACACAAAACTAGTTAATATGGAAGTTTACAAGATAAGTAATGAAGAGGATGCCAAAGTTTTAACAAAAAAAGTAGAAAACTTGTTACCACCTGAAGCAAATTTCTCAAGTTTCTATTCAAATTATGCCCAAGGTTTGGAATCAACAGGTTTAATCATTTTCATTGCAGGATTTTTAGGTTTAGTATTCCTAGCAGCAACAGGAAGCATTATCTACTTTAAACAATTAACGGAGGCTACCTTAGATAAAGATCGTTATGCAATTTTACACAAAATTGGTGTAAACAAAAAAGAAGTGAAAAGGTCCATTTCAAAACAAATCTTATTCATTTTTGCATTGCCATTAATAGCAGGTATTGCTCACTCTATCGTGGCATTAACCATGCTATCTAAGTTAATGCAAACAAATTTGATGATCCCTGTCAGCATCTGTATAGGCGCATATGTTTGTATTTACATTGTCTATTATTTCTTAACAGTAAGGAACTACTACAAAATAATCATTAAATAGAAAAGAGGAAAAATCATGAAAAAATTAATTGGATTTATTGTAGCAATTGTCATTATAGTCGGCGGATTAGTTATTC
This sequence comes from Rummeliibacillus sp. TYF-LIM-RU47, assembly GCF_008638315.1. Classification (NCBI taxonomy): domain Bacteria; kingdom Bacillati; phylum Bacillota; class Bacilli; order Caryophanales; family Caryophanaceae; genus Rummeliibacillus; species Rummeliibacillus sp. TYF-LIM-RU47. The sequence continues at coordinate 1,579,198 of NZ_VVIR01000001.1, forward strand.
TTCAGAATGTTAACTTCAATAGGGTAGGAGCAGAACAGTACTACACTCAAATTACTGGAGAAGGAACGATGTTAAAAGATAAAGATGATAATGGTAAAACATATGTATCTTATGAGTATAAACTCCCCGCTTTTGACAAGGATGGTAAAGCTAAAACATTAACATTTACTGCTCAAAAGCAGCTTCGGAAAAATGCTTATTTAACTTTATTTGAAAAAGATGATAAAGGTGTTACTTCATATCAGGAAGTAAAAAAAGGCGATATTCCCAAAAAAGCTAATGAGATGTTGGTAAAATAATTATTATGAAGGAATCCTTATGAAAAAGGATTCCTTTTTACTATAATATAATAAGCAAGACAAGTCTGGAGGTCATATAACGTGGCAACAAATAATAAGATTCTAATCATTGATGATGAGGAAGATATTTTACGCCTCATCAAAACCGTACTAAAAAAAGAAGGAATTGAAAACGTCATAACGGCAACTACTTCTAAAGAAGGGTTGGAACAATTCCAAAACAATAATCCAGATCTTGTTATATTGGACATTATGCTACCGGATGGTGAAGGCTATGATGTCTGTAAACAAATCAGAAATATTTCCAAGGTACCTATTCTATTCTTATCAGCTAAAACGGAAGAAATAGATAAGATATTGGGCTTTGCCATTGGTGGGGATGATTATATTACAAAGCCATTTAGCCCTAAAGAGCTTGCGTATCGCGTTAAGGCTCATTTACGTCGCACAGAATACATGAAGTCTGAAGCAATAGTAGAGAGAACATTCAAGGCAGGTCCATTTGAATTAAACGAAGAAAAGGCAGAGTTGAAAAAGAATGGGCAAGTGATTGAATTGAAACCAAAAGAACTTGGCTTAATGAAGGTTTTCCTACAAAATAAAAACAAGGTAATTAGCAAAGAACAGCTTTATGATTCAGTATGGGGAGAAGATTTTTTCGGGATGGATAATACAGTCATGGTTCATATACGTAGGCTTCGTGAAAAAATCGAAGAAAACCCTTCTCAACCACAATTTCTGATGACCGTTAAAGGCTTAGGTTATAAGCTGGTTATAGAGGAAGCATAGATGAAGTGGAAGCTGACAGGAAGATATTTATTATCTATTGTATTGGTAGTTATTTTAATTATTTTCATTAATCTATTCCTTGGGATTGGTATGCTAATAGCACAGAAAGCTTTTGGTGTTCCAATTTTTCAAAATCATGAAATATCACCCGAACAATTCACAAGAACCTTTAATAAAGAAATCATCACTCATAAGCAAGCAGCTACAATTTCTAAAGATGGACAAAAGAAATTAGAAAAAAAGAATGCCTGGATTCAAATCTTAGATGAAAACGGCAAAGAGGTATATGGGTTTAGAAATCCTCCGAATAGTAAGAGAAAGTATATACCTGCGGATATTATTCAAATGTATAAATATAAAGAAATAAATGGAAAAACAGTCGTTTATGTAGGGGAAAAGAATATAAATGGACGCCAGTTTAGCTATTTGATAGGAATTGAAAATCAACACTTAGATCGCCAATTTATCTCTTACAACAATCAAGATATCATTAGATTATTTAATATTGGGACAATTATTTTCCTTGTAGATATCTTAATTGCGTTAATGATCGGCTATTTCTTCAGCAAAAGGTTAACACAGCCATTATATACCTTAATTGAAGGTATCAAAAAACTCGCTAATCATGAATTTAATCACCACGCTAAGCCAAGAGGATTATATAAAAATGTTTTTTATAATTTAAATCATTTAGCTGACCAGTTAAAGTTAAGTGAGAAAGAAAGGAAAAGACTCGATTTAATGAGAGAGGAATGGATTTCCAACATTTCTCATGATATTAAAACTCCACTCTCCTCCATTCAAGGCTATGCAGAAATGATGAAAGATAAAGATTATACTTTTTCTACTGATGAAATAAGGGAATATGCAGGAATAATTGAGGAAAAGTCAAGATACATTAAAGACGTCATGGAAGATTTAAATTTATCAACTAGATTAAAGAACAAAGAACTTTCCTTGAACAAAAAAGAAATGAATATTGTTGCTCTTTTGCGGACAATTGTGATTGATATATTGAATGACCCCAAATACGGGAACCGACAAATACAATTTTATGTTAATCAAGAGGTCATAATGGAAGAAGTGGATGAAATTCTTTTCCGAAGGGCAATTAATAATCTAATTTATAATGCTATCGTTCATAACAATGATCATGTGAAAATAGAAATAAGCATTGATAAGAAAGACCATACACATATTTTGATTAAAGATAATGGAAAGGGTATTAAAAAGCAGGAGCTAGAAAGGATTTTTGATCGCTACTATCGGGGTACAAATACTGGAGCTGCACATAAGGGGTCTGGACTAGGAATGGCGATTGCACATGATATAATAAAAGCCCATGACGGACAAATCACCATTCAAAGTGAGATTGACTCCGGCACATCGATTGAAATTAAAATATAACCTTTTAATTGTTTCTCTAAAAGGCATAAGCTGTAAGGGCTTGTGCCTTTTATTATTAATTATTGTTGTCCTACTCAACTATTAAAGATTTAGAATGAGGATGATAATATTTAAAAAGAAGTGGTATGATAAATAAAGTTTAAAGGACTTGATAAGGAGCTTACATATGGCATTTACTATTTTATTAATCGAAGATGATACGTCAATATTTCAACTAATAAAACAGCAATTTACAAAGTGGGATTTAAACGTGAAACAGCCTGAAAATTTCAAGGATGTCATGCATTCATATCATGAAATAAATCCCCAGCTTGTTTTAATTGATATTCAGCTTCCTGCATACGATGGATTTCATTGGTGCAGAGAAATTCGTGCTATTTCTAATGTACCAATTCTCTTCTTGTCATCTCGCGATCAGCCCATGGATATGGTGATGGCAATGGGAATGGGAGCGGATGATTATATTCAAAAGCCATTCCATATGGACGTTCTACTAGCAAAGGTACAAGCTATTTTACGAAGGACCTACGCTTATGCAGAGGAAGGAGAAAAAGATGAGTATGTAATATGGAATGGAGCATCAATCGATTACGCTTCTAGCACTGTTACATACCAAAACCAAACCGTTGATTTAACCAAGAATGAGCAATCGATATTGCGAATTCTATTAAAATATAAAAACCAAATTGTCTCTAGAGATGATTTAATGCGTGAGCTTTGGGATGATGAACGATTTGTCAATGACAACACACTGACGGTTAATATTAACCGATTAAGAGGAAAACTAGAACAATTGAACCTGGCGGATGTGATTGTAACAAAAAAAGGGCTTGGTTATATGGCGATTATAAAGGACGTGTCCTAATTGTTTTTATTTTATCTAAAAGATCGGCTTCCTTGGATTCTATTTTTCATAGGCTGCTTAGTATGGATTAATTTTTTAATCTACCTAGATACAGGCTTTAAGCTGATATCCATCATGTATATAAATTTAACGACAATCTTCCTTTTCCTAGTGTTTTTGTTGTGGCGTTACTTTAGAGAATCTATTGCCATTAAGGAAATGGATGAAGATCTTAGCGAGTATCAGTGTATGAATGATATATTTCTCGCTAGAATCAAGGGAATGGAACGGGAGTTTGAGCATTATCAAAATGAACTGAATATAAGAAGATTGCAAGAGCGCGATGAGCATTTAGCATGGATCCATGAGGTGAAAACGCCTCTCACAGCAATGAAACTTATGATTGAAGATTTGCCAAGAGAATATCAAAAACCACTTCAAGTTGAATGGCTCAGAATTCATTTACTTCTAGATCAAACGCTTCATACTTTGCGACTGGCTGAAATCGAGCAGGATACTATGATGCAGCAGATAAACCTTTCATCTGTTATTATGCTTGAAGTAAAGGAGCTACAATCCTGGTGCCTTGCGAAAAATTTGGCTATTGAAGTAGAGGGTAATGAAGAAAAGGTTTTAACAGATCAAAAATGGTTATCCTTTTTGCTAAGACAAATACTAACCAATGCGGTGAAATATAGCCATAATGGAGATGTTATTACAATCCGTATGTCTACTGACGAAAAAGGACATAAAATACTGTCCATTGAAGATACTGGAGAAGGGATTGCTCCTTCTGATTTACCTAGAATTTTTGATAAATCCTTTACAGGAACGACGGGACGAAAGCAGAGCGCATCAACAGGAATGGGCCTTTACCTCGCAAGGAATGCGGCTATTAAATTAGGAATTAATCTAGCTGTACAATCTTCAATAAATGAAGGGAGTACGTTCACACTTACTTTCCCGACATCCAATCCTTACTTGGAAACCATAGCAAAGTGACATTTTTGTCACTTTGCTTTTTTAAATGTCACGTCAATCGAACGATTATTGATCAAGAGTTTTGTAAAATATAAATAGTTAATCAGGAGGCGATAATATGGAAATTTTAAAAGGACGTAAAATCAAAAAGATATATGGAAAAAAACAGTCTGCACAAGAAGTGTTAAAGGGGATTGACTTAGATGTAGAAGCAGGGGAATATGTTGGGATCATGGGGCCATCAGGTTCTGGGAAAACAACGCTTTTAAATGTACTCTGTTCAATTGATAATCCTACCCAGGGGACAATAGAGATCAATGGGCAAATGCTACAAAAAATGAAATCAAAACAACTTGCTTCATTTCGCCGTACTGAGATGGGTTTTATCTTTCAAGATTACAACCTTCTAGATACGCTAACAGTTAAGGAAAATATCTTACTTCCACTCGCGGTTGGTAAAACAAATGAAAAAGAAGCAGAAAACCGGTGCCAAGAATTAGCTAAGCAATTGGGGATTGTAGATTTATTAAATAAATACCCAAATGAATTATCAGGCGGCCAAAAACAACGTACAGCAGCAGCTCGTGCGCTAATTATTAAACCGAGTATTGTATTTGCAGATGAGCCCACAGGCGCACTTGATTCAAAAGCTGCTTCGTCTCTATTAGAGAACTTAGCATCTTTAAATAAAACAAATGGTGCAACTATTATGATGGTCACTCATGATCCAGTCGCTGCTAGTTACTGCAGCCGCGTTCTTTTCTTAAAAGATGGACAAATTTACACACAATTATATAAAGGCGACAAAAAACGCACGCAATTTTTCCAAGACATCATGCATACGCAAGGTGTTCTAGGCGGTGATGGCTATGAAGATTAGTACATTAATTCTTCGCAGCATGCGAAAGAACATTAAACATTACTATCTCTATTTTTTCGCATTAATTTTCAGTTCAGCCCTTTATTTTTCATTTGTGACATTGCAGCACAATGATGCGATTGATCAATTAACTCAGTCAAGCATAAAGGCAGGCGCAGGCTTTAAAGTAGGCGCTGTTATGCTCGTGGTTATTGTCTTTTTCTTCGTCTTCTATGCGAATCAGTTATTTTTAAAAAGACGAAGTAAGGAAATTGGATTATACCAAATTGTTGGAATGCCAAAGTCAACAATCTCTTATATTCTTGCACTTGAAAACTTATTGCTTTGGGTGGCTGCCTTAGTAGCAGGCATTCTAATCGGGTTCCTATTTTCACGTTTCTTTGCGCTAATTTTCTTGAAGATTATACATGTTGATGGATTAGTAATGCTAGATTTTTCATTCATAGCACTAGTCCAAACACTAATTGTTTTTGCTGGATTATTTATTATTGTATTGATTCAAACAACATGGGTTGTAAATCGTTCAACGTTGTTACAGTTATTCCATACAACAAGTAACAGTGAGCAAAAAATGAAAAAGATGAGTCCAATTCAACTCATTTTAGGTGCAGTAGGCCTAGCAGCTATTGTGTATGGGTACTATTTATCAACTACCATTTTTAATATAAACGAGAGTGCAAACGAAAACACATTATTTATCAAAATGGGAGTCGTATTGGCTAGTGTCATTATTGGTACTTATTTCGTCTTCCGTTTTTCTATTGCTTTAATTATGAATGCCATTCGCAGCTCTAAAAATGGACATCTCTCATTAAAAGATGTCCTGGCTGTTTCGCCCATTATGCATAGAATGAAAAGTAATGCATTGTCATTATCAATTATTACGGTCTTGACGGCACTCGCGCTTACAGTTCTTTCTCTATCGTCCATTACCTACTATTCAATAGGGGCACAAATAGAGCAATATACTCCCTATGATATGAGTGTTGTCAATGATGAAGGTAGTGCTTTTGAAAAATCACTACAAGCAAAAGAAATCAATTATAGAACAGATCATTATGAATTATTAAATGTCCCTATCGATTTCACACCAGTGATGAAAAATGAAGAAGCAAAACAAGCGAGCAAAGGTAATCAGTACTCTGATACAATTGTTCTAAAAGAAAGTGATGTAAAGAAAAAATTACCTTCTATTAGCTTAAATAAAAACGAAGCTTATATACTGGGTTACAACTCCATATTCCAAAAAATAATGCCATTAGAAATCGGTAACCAAATGAAATTAAGAGTAAATAATTCGATTAAACATTTGAAGTTAATAGGGGTTGAAGCAAAGAATAGTGTCCCTTCAGAAATAACATATGGCGGAAAAAAAACAATTGTACTGTCAGATCAGTTGTTTAATCAAATTAAGACTAATAAACAAATTCTTAAACAAACAGGCTGGCGTACCTATACTGGCTACACGATTATTAATAGTGAACAGATGGATAAAGCCATTTCACTTTATAAAAAGTCAACAAAAGGTGGTATTTTCACATCACATAGTAAAGGGGATTTTTCTCAGGAAGAACAATTTTCCATCAAGAGCGAAACATACAAGCATTCTCTAGAAAATATTGGATTACTCATTTTTGTGACTGGCTTCTTAGGACTAGCATTCTTGCTTGCGACGGGCAGCATCCTCTACTTTAAACAGATGACAGAAGCAGAAGAAGAGCGGGAATCCTTTAAAACTCTTCGTAAAATTGGTTTTACGACAGACGAAATCATGAAAGGAATACGTCGCAAGCAACTCTTTAGTTTTGGCATCCCACTAGTTGTTGGTGTTTGCCATAGCTACTTTGCAGTAAAATCTGGTTGGATGTTATTTGGAACAGAATTAGTAATCCCACTAGTTGTAACGATTGGCATCTATATTGTTCTTTACTCTATCTTCGCTATCCTTTCAACAAAATACTATCGTAAAATTGTCAACGACAGTTTACCTCAATAAAAAACAACAAAAGGCAAAAGCTCTAAGAGCTTTTGCCTTTTATGATTAATTATTGAAGTTATATTCGTCAGGATTCGGACCGAAATGGAATCCTTCGTTTAAGGATGAGATTTTGTCGATTTCATCTTGTGTTAATTCAAAATCAAATAACTCAAGATTTTCACGGATTCTTGATGGTGTCATTGATTTGGGAATCGTAATAACATCATTTTCTAAGTCCCACTTTAATACAATTTGAGCTGTTGATTTATTATATTTTTTTGCGATATCAACAAGAACTTCATGGTTTAAAATTTCGCCATTCATAAGAGGAGACCAAGCTTCAACTTGAATGCCATGTTTTTTGCAGTATTCTCGTACTTCCACTTGTGTTAATTTAGGTTGGAATTCGATTTGATTTACTGTAGGAACTACTGATGTTTTTGAAAGCAATGTTTCTAGGTGATGAACATGGAAATTGCTGACACCTATGTTTTTGACTCTTTTATTATTATAAAGTTCTTCAAGCGCCTTATAAACTTCTACATAATTTTCATCTAGTCCTGGCCAGTGAATAATATAAAGATCTAAATAATCCAATCCTAATTTACGAAGGCTTTCTTCATAAGCTGCGATTGTTTCATCATATGTAAGCCCGTCATTCCAAACTTTTGAGGTTACAAATAACTCCTCACGAGTAACAAGTCCTTCATCGATTGCTTTTTTAATACCTAGACCAACACTCTCTTCATTTTGATAGATGTGTGCTGTATCAATGTGGCGGTAACCTTCTTTGATAGCTACTACAACCATGTCTGAAAGCTCATTGCTATCTTTTACACGAAATGTACCGTAGCCTACTGCAGGCATTTCATTGCCATTATTTAATGTAACTGTTTGTTTTACCATATTATTCACTCCTTCTTTTACCATTATCTATTTTATCTTAATTGTAATCATTTTACCAAATTTTCATCTTATCAGGTTTAGAAACATACATAATAATTGTATAATTGTCCAATCTAACCATAACTTTTATAAAAAGAAGCGGGGAGATTTAGCATGAAACACCATACAACTTTTCAAGGAAGAAGCCTTTTGTTGTTGCAACTCGTCAATTTAAGTGGGTTTGGACTATTTGTAGTTTCTGCTTCTTATGTATGGTTTATGTTCTCAAGCATTCCATTGAAAGTACCTATTGATTTTGGGATAAGAGGAGAGCCTATAGAACTCGGCTCACGCGTTTTCTTGCTTTTCCTTCCATTATTAATTGGCATTCTGGCTGTGGGACTATATTGTTTAGAAAAATCACCAAGCTATCATAAGAACCCGCACATCCAGCTTACTAGCGAACAGCAAAGAGAAACGAAACAAATGGTGTGCCTTTTAGTTTTTATTAGAACAATGCTATTTCTCTTTCAATCGGTTTATATCTGGCAATCTATACAAATGGCAATAGGAAACGACTCAAATTTAGAGGGAATGCTGTGGGTTTTTGTCATTCTCATGATTGCTATTCCGACCATTATGTCTTTATCAGGTATTAGGAGAGCTTGAGACATCTCTCCTTTTATAGCATTGCGTAAGGACGGTAGTATAGATAATAATAGAATTAACCACAACCATATTCTTAATAGAAATTAGGCGATTTTAGTGAAAAAATATGCTGCATTAATAGAGGACTTTAAATATTTTATTTTTACTCTTGTAGTAATGATTCTTTTGGTGATGCTCTTTCGGACTTTTTTTACGCCCGAGGTCGTCGTAGGAGATAGTATGGAAAACAGTTTACATGAAGGGGATTACCTGCTTTCCAGCAAAGTTTCCTACGAATTTCATGCACCAAAATATAATGATATTGTCAGTTTTGATGCTGACATTATAGCGGGCCATGACTTATATATAAAACGTGTCATTGGTTTGCCGGGAGACCATATTCAAATTAGAGGAAAAACACTCTATCGCAATGGAAAAATGGTTAAAGAGCCATACATAAAAGAAACAATGGATAGTCCGTCAATTGATATCGTGATTCCAAAACGTAAAGTCTTTGTTATGGGAGATAATCGCAATCATTCTATGGATTCTAGAGACTTTGGGCCGATCGATTATATGAAAGAGATCAGAGGAAAAGTATTGCTCCGTTTTAAACCTTTCAATCAGTCTTGGCATTAAAGAAGTTTTATAAAAGTTTTCAAATTATTGCAGGGGTTTGCTTTTACTTTATCGAACTTTATAGTGTGAACTAAAATGTGGGGGTCGCTATATTGTTATTATACTTTTGATTAATCATCTGCTTCTATGATGTTGAAAAATACAATTCAGGAGTTGACTGATGATGATTTATACAAATTCTCTAGATAACATTTCTTCAGATATGCTACAAGGCTTTTTCGTGGATTGGCCAAACCCGCCTAGTCTGAAAACACATCTACAATTACTAAAAAATAGCAATAAAGTGATGCTTGCACTTGATAAAGAGAAAAATAAGGTAGTAGGTTTTATAACGGCGATTAGCGATGGTGTGTTGTCCGCGTATATTCCACTTCTAGAAGTGTTGCCTGAGTATAAATGTAAAGGTATCGGCAAAGAATTGGTAAAGCGCATGTTGCATGAATTAGAAGATATCTATATGGTGGATTTATGTTGTGATGATGATTTAGTAGCTTATTATGAACAGCTCGACATGAAACAAACCAATGGTATGATAGTAAGAAATTACGCGATGCAAGCTGGAAATGTAAACTAAGCTATTAATTTAGTTTCAAGGGGGAATTAGCGATGAGCTATAGAACATTCATCGTACTTCTTGTTGCAGTATCTATTTTCGTGACAGCGTGTGGGAGCAAGGTTAAGGAAACACAGAATGTGAGTGCACCGCCTACAGCAGCGGAAGTATTAAAAGAAGATAATAATGCCGATCTGTTAATGGTCCATGATACTCTTTATCAAACAAATATTGATTGGGTTAATCAATTGGATGTAATCAAAGATAAAGAAATTGGCAAAGTGGAAAGTAAATATTCTGTTGGCTCTGGCCAAACCTTTAAGAATAAGATGGCTAACAATATTCCAGTAGGAACTAAGATATACTCAACGAAAGAAAGAAATGATGTTTTAATCGTTGAAATTAACGGAATAGAAAAGAAGTACTATGCTTTAACAGAAGGATAATATAAAACACCAGTGCATTCCCGAAATATTTGGGGAGTCGCTGGTGTTTTTAAATTATATTTAACGTTCAAGATACCTATATAAGGTTGATTTGCTGATACCTGTTTCATTTTTTATTTCTGTAAGACTATGTTGCTTACTTTGATACATTTGGATGGCGCGCTTCACATTTTCATCCGGTTTTTTAGGGCGTCCAGCTGATACTCCTTTTTGTTTTGCTCTATCTAAACCCTTTCTTGTTCTTTCACTAATGACGTCACTTTGAAAATCAAGTAAATGTTTAACAATCTCCTCAAATGAATAGCCGCCTTCGCTACTTGTATCGATACCCTCGTGAATCGAATAGAAGAAAGCACCTTTAGCATGGGCAATCTCTAATAGTTCAACTAAATGGCGCGTCGAATCTGCTAAGATAAACAATCTGTTTACAAGTATTTTATCTCCAGATTGAATGTTTTCCATCATCTTTTGCAAATGTATCCTTTTCTTTGCAGACGAATGTTCTTCTTGAATCAACTGATCACATTGAAAGCTTTGAAGTGTTTGGATTTGTTTTTCACAGTTTTGATCCTCAATATAAGGCCTCATATATCCTATTAACATATTGGCTCTCCTATATAAAAGTCGTTTTTTCTATTATAACATACTATAAATCATCAAAAATAGTTCCAAAATGGTTCTATTTTGGGAAATAAGGTGTTATACTTCATTTTGTTGTCTGAAAAAGTTAAAAAGCTTCAAGCTATATAACTTTTAAACAGATATTATCGAAATGAGGTGAATATATGTTAGAAAGCATCCAGAAACAATGGTTTTCTAATGTAAGAGCGGATATTCTTGCAGGTATTGTGGTAGCTTTAGCTTTAATTCCTGAAGCACTTGCTTTTTCAATCATTGCTGGCGTTGACCCAATGGTGGGGTTGTATGCTTCTTTCAGCATCGCAGTTATTATTTCTTTTGTCGGAGGAAGACCAGCAATGATTTCTGCTGCTACTGGTTCTATGGCATTGTTGATGGGCCCATTAGTAAAAGAGCACGGACTTAACTATTTGTTGGCAGCCACCATTTTAACAGGGGTTATCCAAGTACTATTCGGCATATTTAAAATAGCAAAGCTGATGAAATTCATTCCTCGTGCTGTCATGATTGGTTTTGTTAACTCGCTTTCCATCTTAATTTTCATGGCTCAAGTGCCGAACTTTATTCATGTCCCTAATATGACATATGTCTTTATAGGTATCACATTGTTAATTGTCTATATAGTACCTAGATTTTTTAAGGTAATTCCTGCACCCTTAATTGCTATAGTTATCTTAACAGCGATAGCGATGAATACACATATGGATCTACGTACAGTTGGTGATCTAGGTGAAATTACTAAATCATTACCTAATTTCTTTATTCCTGATGTTCCTTTTTCGTTTGAAACATTGAAAATTATTTTCCCTTATTCGTTCGCCTTAGCAATCGTTGGTTTATTAGAGTCTTTGCTAACAGCATCCATTATAGATGATATGACTAAGACCGAAAGCAATAAGAATAAAGAAGCGAGAGGACAAGGTATTGCCAACATTGTAAATGGCTTTTTTGGCGGTATGGCAGGATGTGCAATGATCGGCCAATCGGTCATAAATGTAAGCTCTGGTGGGAGAAGCAGATTGTCAACATTCGTAGCAGGCATTTTCCTTATGTTCTTGATTGTTGTTCTTGGTGATTTGGTTGTTCAAATTCCGATGTCTGTTTTAGCAGGCATTATGATTATCGTCTCAATAGGAACCTTTGATTGGTCGTCCTTTTCATATATAAGAAAAGCTCCTAAGATGGATGCGATAGTAATGCTTGTCACGGTTATTATTGTGATTGCTACCCATGATTTATCAAAAGGTGTTTTTGCAGGCGTCATTTTAAGTGCATTATTTTTCGTAGCGAAGATATCCCGTTTGCAAGTAAAAGAACAACAAGTGAATGAAGAAATTATTTGTATAGTCAAAGGGCAACTATTCTTTGCTTCATCAGACCGTTTCATTGATTCTTTTCATTACAATGTAGAGCATAAAGAAGTGATAATAGATTTTTCCAATGCTCAAATATGGGATGATTCAGCGGTATTGGCCATTGATAAAGTAATTCAGAAGTTTCATGTTAATGGTAATACAGTAACACTTAGAGGGTTATCTTCATCCAGTCAAAAAATGATGGATCGGTTTGCTATACTCAACAATTTAAAGGTATAAAATGAACAAACCTTGTTTATTTATAAAGAATGGTAGTTATATGTTTATTCATCCCTTTATCTGCAAATACTATTGCTAATACTATAAAGGAGATGAAGAACATGTCTAAATGGCCTGCTATTCTTGCGATTCCTCTTTTAGCTGCTTCACTAATGGGCTGCGGTGATAAAGATAAAGCATCAAATGTACACAAGAATGCACCAGTCTCTAACAGCGGTGAAAACGAACCTGTCACAACTGCGCCACCAAATAGTAACGATACTACTAATAAAAAAGTCAACGGTGCTCCTTTTAGCTTCTCCGAATTTGATTTAGAAGTAGATTATGGGGCTAATCAATTTTACAATATTGAATATGAAAATGAACGTGACGGGGCAGAGGTAAAAGTAGAAAATAATCGTAAAAATCAATTGTTAGAAGGTAACGCGGCGTACGAACATGTACAAAAACTATTTAAAAAGTTAACATTCGATTCAAAAACCCCAGACCAAGAGGTTTTAAATGAAGTTATCTCTGTCTTCCATTTAGGTTCAGATTACAAGAAAATTGAATTAGAAATTAAATTTGAGGATAATGTGGAAAGACATTATACTTTCACGAAATAAAACACGCAGGCCCTTTGTTAAGGGCCTGCGTGTTTTTTAGTAAAAGCATCTAAATATGAATCTTTATTCGTTTCTAAAAGCACAATTAAAAATTAATAGTGAAAAAGAATATATTTTTATTGAAAAACGATAAATAAATTAGTATGATAGCTGTAATAACAAAATATGGAGGTTCTTTATGAAAAGGGGATCGTTAATTTTTTTGAGGTTTTCTATTATTGTGATTGGCCTATTCCTCTTAATACGCTGCGTTTTTTGGTTACCGAGCATGGCCAGTCAAGCTACAGAAGCTAACCCAACATATGCTTACTTGGCATTACCTCTTCTAATAGGCATTTATATCACTGCAATACCTTTTTATATCGCTTTATATCAAGCTTATCGATTACTAAATTTTATTCAGGAGGAAACCGCCTTTTCAAAGGTAGCTGTCGAGGCATTAGAATGTATAAAGAAGAGTGCGTTAACGATTATTTCAATGTATACAATCGGTGTGCTCATCCTTCTCCAACAAAATGCTCTTCACCCAGGCCTCGCACTTATTGCGGCTGCTATCATTTTTGTTACTGTTGTCATTACTTTGTTCGCAGCAGTCCTACAAGAAACATTAGAAAGAGCTCTTCACATAAAAGCAGAGAATGATCTGACCGTCTGAAAAAACTGAATGCCGATCTATGGCCTTTTAAGCCTGCCACAAACAATTATCTAACTGAAAAGTTGATTAAAGGGGAGTAGTATTATGACGTCTATATTAATGATTGGATGTATCGGAGTTTTACTCATCATTTATTTTAGAAAGGCATTCATTGAACATTTTGGTAAAAAAAATAATCTTGTACATAAGTTAAAAAACGCAAACTGGTTCCAAAACCATTGGCTCTCTGGCCTATTTTTATTTTGTATGAATGCTGTATTGTTCTTCTCAACAGGCCTAATTCTTTACCTATTGATTTTCTGTCCCATCCCATATCTACACATAATATTAATGTTTGCAGCTGTATTGACTAGCATTCTTCTATGGATAGCTATAAATAAAGCTTGGCAAGGATCCAAACGAAATCGTCTAAAAATGAGCGCAGTTGGTAGCAGCTTTTACTTTTTCCTTTTAATGCTATTCATCTATTGGTTTGTTACCATCAAGCCTTCTTATCAAGGGGAGGACATATTTATGAAGGGTTTTGGATTATTGTTCGGCATGATGGTTTCATCCGTTGCATGTATCACCTGTTTTGTTTTTACGGCAAGCAACCAAAATATTAAGAAAAAAGCCTAGCATAGTAGATATGATAGGTCTTTTTCTTTTGCTTATTTTGAGAAATTCCCCGAAATAGATGCTTCAATCCTCCATTAAGTATTTTTTATATGCTAACGGTGTCATATTCATTGATCTCTTAAATTTTTCAATAAAATAGCTGGTACTATTAAAACCTACTTCATAAGCAACTTCTGTCACACTAGTCTCTTCTTGTTGTAAAAGGAGAAGGCTTTTTTGAATTCGATAATCAATTACATAATTTAATGGAGTCGTTTTTAAAGTTCGCTTGAAGTATCTACAGCATTCAGAGCGGCTCAATTGACCGGCTTTAGCAATATCCTCTAATTTGATTTTCTCACTATAATGAACCTGAATCCAACTTAACATTTGCTTCATTCGTTGACTTTTTAACTTTTCTGTCTGAATATATTCTGGTTGGAAACCATTAAAGATTAGGTTTTTCCAAATCACCGTTAGTTGCATATTTATATCCATTTCAAAGAACTGCACTTTTTGTTCCATCAACTCTTTGATTTTAAGAATGGCTTCTACTATGTTTTTACCCCACTGCGTATTTGAATCAACAAGGATGCAAGATAAGTTAGTTGCTTGAATAAAAGGAAGAACATAAGTCGTATAGAGTTCTTGTGGGAGGACGAAATGAGGCGATACATTTAAACAAATGTAGACACAGTCTGTTTTTTTCTTATCTTCTGCCATATGCAAGCAGCCACTATTTATAAATACACCTTCTCCTTCTCGTACTATTAATTTCTCTTCGTTTATTTGAAAAGTTGCTTCACCGCTCACAACCAACACAAATTGAATTTCCTCATGCCAATGGAGCGGTATATAACCATGAATGTTTTGGTTTATCTTTGTCTCATAACATGCAATTGGTAATTCAACAGTACGATGTTGGGTTAGCTCTTTTAAACTTTGATTTACTTCGAAATTGTTCACCTGCACATCATCACCTCAATATATTTATATTTTTTCATTCTTTTTATGTATTATTATAATTATTTTTTACTTATTATAACACTATTATTATATAAGAGGTGGAGTATGAATATGCGTAGAACTACTAGAAGAAAAGGATTGTTACTCGTAATTATGGGGGCTATATTTTGGGGAGTGGGAGGTACAGTTGCACAGAATCTTTTTCACCAAAGCAAGATTGATGTAAATTGGCTCGTTACGACACGATTGCTCATAGCCGGATTCTTACTTTTAAGCATACAGTTTTTTGGAAAAAGCCGTTCCCAAGTTTTTGGCGTCTGGAAAAATAAAAGAACAGCTGTTCAACTCATTATATTCGGGTTACTAGGTATGCTTTCGGTCCAATATACGTATATGGTATCGATTAAATACGGGAATGCTGCCGTTGCAACACTATTACAATACTTAGCACCTGTGATGATTATTATTTATTTGGTTTTATGTAAGCAGGCTGTATTTACAAGACAAGATGTATTAACTGTTTTTCTTGCATTAGGAGGGTGCTTTTTCTTATTAACAAATGGATCAATCTCAAGTCTATCTGTACCAATACCCGCAATTGTGTGGGGTGTCTTGTCTGGATTAGCTCTTGCGTTTTATACATTATATGCCGTTCCTCTTCTTGCACAATTTGAATCACTTGTCATTGTTGGTTGGGCAATGGTTATTGGGGGTTTTACATTAAGTTTTATCCACCCTCCTTGGCAAATGGACTTTACTAGCTTAACAGTGGAATCTTATTTATATTTAGTTTTTGTTATTATTTTTGGTACAATGATGGCATTCTGGTTTTATATAGAAAGCTTGCAAAGTCTTTCTCCTAAAGAAACAAGCCTTTTAGGGAGCCTGGAACCGTTAGCGGCCGTATTAACAACAGTTTTTTGGTTAAAAGAATCTTTTGGTTTTTTTCAATGGGTCGGCACTGCCTGTATTATTGCGATGATATTATCGGTGGCTTTGAGTAAAGATCCATCTTCGCATACTAAGCAATCTTCATAACAGTGTATATACTAATAAATAGGGGTGACGATATTGTTTATTAAAGGATTCAATCATTTTTTATTTTCTGTGTCTAATTTGGATCAATCTATAGCATTTTATCAGGATGTCTTTGAAGCTAAGTTATTGGTTAGAGGAAGAAGTACTGCTTACTTTGTTTTAAATGGCATGTGGCTAGCCCTGAATGAGGAACAGAATATTCCTCGTAATGAAATAAATCAATCATACACTCATATAGCTTTTTCCGTAGAAGAAGCGGAAATCGATGATATCTATAGCAAATTAGAGAAATTAGGAGTAAACATACTTTCGGGTCGCCCTAGAGACGAAAAGGATAAAAAATCTATATATTTTACAGATCCAGATGGCCATAAGTTCGAATTTCATACTGGTGCACTGCAGGACAGATTAGATTATTACAAAGAAAAGAAACCTCATATGGAATTTTTCAATTGAGTATAGGTAACATTAATAGAAGCTATTGATAAGAACGAAATAAATAGAAATAGCTTATTAATTTGATCAACATTATTCTTAATTTCATAAACCTAATGTCAAGTTGACTATCTATGCGAATACATAGTAAAATTTTATGTTAAAGAAATTATTATGTAACAAGTTTTTTAGAGATATATTAGTTTATGCATAAATTTTAATCGGAAAGCCATAATATAATGCTGAATAGGTGGAATAGAATGAAGAATAATAATGATTTTATGGAGTACTGGTTGGTCATAGATTCTATACAAAGTAAATTAAAGAAAGAATTAGAGGATGTCCTACAAATAGATTATAATTTGTCATTAAAAGCTTTCTACGTACTCTACCACCTTTCTGAAGCGCCAGAAAAAAAGCTCAGATTACAACAACTACAAGAGATGGTAGGATTGAGTCAAAGTGCAATGTCTAGGCTTGTAGGCAATATGGAAGCGAATAGCTGTGGGGCATTAGAAAAACAAGTTTGCACGGATGATCGTAGGGGTACTTATACACGTCTAACTAATATAGGAGAGCAAAAACTTCAAGGAAGTCTAGCCTCCTTCCATAAAATACTAAAATCAAATCTCTCTACTGTTAATGTTGAAGCTGTAATGAAACAGTTAACAGAGGGGTTATAAGAAAATCTAATGAAGTCAAAGTACCGCATTTTAGATGAAGTACTTTGACTTGACATGAAGTATTGTTTAGCCTTAAATTAAATGCATGCGTCATGCATTTAATTTCCGAAAGAATCTTTTTCGTTTATTAAATCGATTAAATTTAAAGAAAAAGGAGTTTTCAAATGGAACATTTATTTAGTCCTTATAAGTTCAAAGGTTTAGAGTTAAAGAACCGTGTTGTCATGCCTCCTATGTGTCAATATTCAGTTGAAAAGAAAGACGGTATTGCTACAGATTGGCATTATATACACTATGTATCTCGAGCAATTGGGGGAACAAGTTTTATTATTATTGAAATGACAGATGTAGAACCTGATGGACGAATTACTGACTTTGACTTAGGTTTATGGTCAGATGAACAAATTGCTCCATTAGCACGCATTGTAGAAGCTTGCCA
This sequence comes from Rummeliibacillus sp. TYF-LIM-RU47, assembly GCF_008638315.1. NCBI lineage: Bacteria > Bacillati > Bacillota > Bacilli > Caryophanales > Caryophanaceae > Rummeliibacillus > Rummeliibacillus sp. TYF-LIM-RU47. Next base: position 1,597,199 of record NZ_VVIR01000001.1, read on the forward strand.
TCAACATGGAGCCAAAGTAGGTATCCAGATTGCTCACGCTGGACGTAAAGCAGAAGATGCTGAAGTACCGGTTTCTGCTTCTGCAATTCCATTCGATGAAAATTCTAAGACACCAAGAGCCCTTTCAACTGATGAAGTAAAAGAAATGGTCGAAAAATTTCGTAAGGCTGTAGAACGTGCAGTAAAAGCTGGAGTAGATGCCATTGAAATTCACGGTGCTCATGGCTATTTAATTCATCAATTCCATTCTCCATTAACAAATAAGAGAGAGGACGAATATGGAAAAGATCTGACTAAGTTTGGTCGGGAAGTTATTGAAGCAGCTAAAAAAGAGATACCTGAAAATATGCCATTAATTATGCGAATATCTGCAAGTGAGTATGTGGATGGGGGATACGGCATTAATGAAAGTATTCAATTTGCGAAAGAATACCAAAATGCAGGCGTAGACATCTTCCATATCTCTTCAGGTGGAGAAGGGCCAATTGGTGCAGGGGGTAGACCTGGTACACAGGCAGCTTATCAAGTACCGCTAGCTCGTAAAATCAAGGAAGCTCTGAATGTTCCAGTTATTGCAGTGGGAAGATTAGATGATCCTATTCTAGCCAATGCTGTAATCGGGAACGAAGAAGCTGATTTAGTTGCTGTTGGTCGTGGTATGTTGCGTAATCCATATTGGGCATTAGATGCAGCCGCAAAGCTTAAAAAGGAAATAAATGAACCCAAACAATATGAACGTGGCTTTAGATAAATGCCTTAATACCTTCAGATAGCGTGCTTTACTAACGTAATACGTTAATTTTATAAGTTAAAAGATGATGTCTGCAATTTCGGGCATCATCTTTTTATATTTCCTTTTTTATTTTCTAGCTAATGAACTAAACCAACTAATAATACTTTATATTAGAGGTTTTTATGAAAAGAGGAAGAATAGTATAAATACTGATAGAAAGGAAAATTAAATAGATGAACTTCGCTAAAACATTAGGATAAAAAAGACGTATCCCACTGTACAAGTTGAAAAAAAGCACAGAATAATATAGACATACCCGACAACGGATGTATATGCTGAATCACCGCAAACTCTATTTGAAATAGCAATATGTTAAATTTATTCTACAGAAAGTACGATGACGAAGTTACAAGGAGGGCTGAAATTGTTCAATTTTTTTCGTAAAAAAGAATGTATTGAAATTGATGTAAACAGGTTTAATGCAATGCTGATAGCCGTTTTAGAAAAACTACCAAGCGAATATTCGATTTATCTGAAACAAATAAAGGAAGGAATTTTGCAAGATATAGTTCCTGTAATTGGAGATTCGGATTATTTTTTTGGCGTTTCATATAAAAGGGAAGTTATAAGAAAATATGAAAAAAAAGACGAGAAAGATTATTCTATTACTGGTATAAAAATATTTAATGAAAAAACAAGCAACGAAACCCAACTTGAGATTTTTTTTAGCTCCGGAGTAATTGCTGGTGTTTCATCCAATAATGAATTAATTCTATCTGATTTAAATCCACATAAAATTAACATTGATTTTATTAAAGTGAAAGAAAAGGAAATGGATGAAAATTTAAAAGAAACTATGTTATCTTTAGGAATTAAAAAATTTAATCCGAGTGATGTATTTGAAGTAAAAGTAAAAGACCGTAGAATGTTACATTTAAGAGATTTATCTGATGGAGATTTCTTGGCTATTGAAGATGGAAATTACTATCTAATCAGTATTTCCCTTAGAGAGGTATTAGAGATTTCAACTTCACATTACGACACAATTAGAATGAATTTATTTGATCTTTCCGAGGATGATATTTATTCATTTATTAAAGATTAAAATTTACAAATAAATTTTAGAACAGTATCTTTAGCAAAGGATAAATGTTTTTAAAAATGTTAAGCTTTATACATTAAAGCCTGAAGAAACGATTTATGCATCATGAAATTACAAACGGAAATAGCTGTAGGAGATTTTTTTATCTGGCATCTCTTCGGGGAGTTATAGTGAAGTAATACCTGTATTTAAGGTAAATAAGCTAGTCTAAATAATTTACTTTTACCCATAAAGAAACCCGGATAGAAAATACTCTATTTTCCATCCGGGTATTATTTTTAGTAGTGTTATTTTGAGAAAATCTTATCAATTTGATTTAGCATTAAATTCGCAGCAAGAACGCCACCTGCTGTATTCCAAATAGAATCATCTACTCTATATGCATGACCTTTTTTTACTGCTGATAGATTTTTCCATAGTGGATCATGTGTCCATTCTTTTTCAGTTGCTAATGCTGAATCATCACCAGTTGGAAGGTATGTAAAATAGAAAATTAGATCACCATCCATTTTAGGAATAGCTTCTTTTCCTACTTCAATAGCAAGATTACCTAGCTTACTGTCAGCTTTAAACATTTTGTCTTGTTCAGGCACTCGTTTAAATCCAAGCTCATTAAAAATGACACCAGAAAATGAGTCAGTATAGTAAATTCGAGATTTATCGGCCAAAAAGCGAACAACTGATACTTGTTGATTTGTTTTATCTCCCAGTTTAGCTTTTAAAGCTTTTACTTTATCGTCGTATTTTTGTAAAACGTCTTTACCCTCAGATTCTTTATTTACGGCTTTGGCATAAAGTTCAAAGTTTTCTTTCCAATCACCGCGTAATGTTTCTGAGAAAACAGTTGGGGCAATTTTACTTAGTTTTTCATAATCCTTTTCTTGTCTCATTTTATTACCAATGATCAAATCGGGTCTTAATGAAGCAATTTTTTCAATATTAATTGCGCCCTCTTCGCCAACTACTTCCACATTATCCATTTTACCTTTAATATGATCATACCAAGGGTTTCCTGCCCATGATTTTACTGCTCCTACTGGTTTTACACCCATTGCTAGTAAAGCTTCTGTTCCTTCATTTGTCAATACAACAATACGTTTTGGCATACCTTTTACTTCTGTTGATCCCATTGCATGTTTAACTGAATATGATACTATTTTTTCTTTTGAAGCAGCATGGTCTTTATTTTTTTCTTTTGTATTTCCACAAGCAGCTAGTGTAAATACAGCAATGATTGCTAACAGTGCAATCATTTTACGAAATGTACTTGGCATCTCTTTTCTTCCTCCAATGTATATGATAAGATAATAACTGAATTCGATAATGATAATCATTATCACTTGCGTTGTAATAATCATATGGCACGATATTTTCGATGTCAATAACTATTTAGGAAATTATTTCATACGCTTTGAATATTAAATTTAGGAAAGAGATTTAACTACATATGATATTTAAGAATACTATTTCGAAGACAATAGCTTTATTGATTAGCGTTATCATCCTGATACTATGTATAGGAATTAGCATTGTATATGGTTACGCAGATACCTCTATTGAAACTGCATTACATGCTTTTACGCAATTTGACCACTCAAATGAGCATATTATTATTAGAAATTTACGCATTCCTAGAGCATTAATCGCTGCAAGCGTTGGAGCTTCTTTAGCTATAACAGGCGTTCTTATGCAAACGCTAACAAAAAATCCGCTAGCCTCGCCTGGTATTTTAGGTATCAATGCAGGTGCGGGATTTGCAGTCGTTTTCTCTATGGTTTTCTTTAAAATTTCTGGTTTACAGTCATTTGCTTGGATGGCCTTTTTAGGAGCTACTATAGCTGCAATTGCAGTATTAGGAATTAGTTCTTCCGGAAGGGACGCAATAACTCCTATTAAAATCACTTTAGCTGGAGCCGCTATAAGTGCACTATTTTCATCTTTCACTCAAGGTTTACTAGCAACCAACGAAGCAGAACTTGACCAGGTATTATTTTGGCTTGCCGGTTCTGTGCAAGGAAGAAAACTAGAGATATTAACCTCTGTTTTTCCTTACCTGGCTTTGGGTTGGATTGCTGCTTTATTCATTTCTCCTAAAATGAATGTACTAGCATTAGGTGACGATATAGCAAAAGGATTGGGCTTGAATTTAGGTTTTATCAAAGTAATTGTTGGTATAATCGTTATCTTACTTGCTGGAGGCTCTGTTGCAGTTGCTGGTCCAATCGGTTTTATCGGAATTGTTATTCCACATATTGCTAGAAAATGTGTTGGTAATGACCATAAGTGGCTAATACCTATGGCAGCTTTATTCGGGAGTATTTTGTTATTAATATCAGATGTGGCTGCCCGTTATATAATCATGCCTCAAGAGGTACCTGTCGGAGTTATGACAGCATTCATTGGAACACCATTCTTTATTTACATTGCAAGAAAGGGGTTCAAAAAAGCATGAATCACTTCAAAACAATTAGACTCCTTAAAGATCGACTATCTTTTTTGCTTGATATAAAAGCATATAAGAAAATCATACTTTTAGTATTTCTAACGATAGCGATATTCATTTTTAGTGCTTCAGTTGGGGATTCCTATATTAATCCTTTGAACGTGTTACAAATCTTATTTGGTGGAGGTAATGATTTTGATCAATTAGTCGTGATAGATTTTAGATTACCTCGAATTTTTATCGCTGCTTTTGCAGGAATGGCTTTAGCAGTAGCTGGTGCGATATTACAAGGAATGATAAAAAATCCACTGGCGTCTCCTGATATTATTGGGATTTCGCCTGGCGGTGGAGCAGCTGTTGTTGCCTTTTTAGCTATTTTCAGTGATTCGAACCATTCATTAACGGTAAGTATTCAATGGCTTCCTGTTGCAGGATTTATCGGTGCTACTAGTATTGGCTTTTTAGTATATATTTTCGCTTGGAAAGATGGTATTACACCAATTCGACTAGTTTTAATCGGTATTGGAGTATCTGCATTTATGCAGGCTATGACGACGATGCTAATGTTACTTGGACCAATCTATAAAGCAACTGAAGCGAATATGTGGATTACAGGGAGCGTTAGTGGAGCTAATTGGGATCAAGTAAAAATGCTTATTCCATGGACAATTCTTTTGTTGCTTATTACTTTCTTTATAACGAGACATTTAAATGTTCAAGAATTTGGAGATGACACTGCATCTAGCCTTGGACACGCCGTTCAAAAAATGCGTTTCTTACTTTTATTTTTGAGTACTGCCTTAGTTGCAGGGGCCATTGCTTTTGCTGGAGCTATAGGCTTTGTTGGATTAATGGCACCTCATATCGCACGTCGACTAGTAGGTTCATCTTTTGGTGTTTTAATCCCTACTGCCGCTACAATTGGTGCACTTCTAGTAATGATTGCAGATGTTATAGGACGTACTGCCTTCAGTCCACTTGAAGTACCAGCAGGCGTTTTCACTGCCGCTATTGGTGCGCCTTACTTTATTTATTTATTATTTAGAAACCCCAAAAAGTAAAGGAGTCCGAAGAAAATATGACAGAAACAATTGAAGCAAAATCCCTAACGCTTAGCTACGGAAATTCTATCATTATAAAAAACCTCGACCTATCTATTCCAGTAGGCGAAGTGACAATTTTAATTGGTTCTAATGGTTGTGGTAAATCGACACTTCTACGTTCCATCGCTAGACTATTAAAACCTAGTGAAGGTTCCATATTATTAGATGGGAAAAACGTCTTCAAACTTACAAATAAACAAGTTGCTAAAGAACTTTCTATTTTACCACAGTCACCGGTTGCACCAGAAGGGCTAACCGTTTTACAGCTTGTTAAACAGGGGAGATACCCTCATCAAAGTTGGCATAGTCAATGGTCACAAGAAGATGAAGAAATCGTTATGAATGCTTTAAAATCTACGGGTGTTGAACACTTGAAGGATAAACCTATCGAAGAATTATCTGGCGGTCAAAGGCAACGGGCTTGGATTGCTATGACACTAGCTCAAAATACGGATATTATTTTATTAGACGAGCCAACTACTTACTTAGATTTAACTCATCAAATAGAAATATTAGATTTATTATATAAACTAAATAAACAACAAAAGCGAACAATTATCATGGTGTTACATGATATTAATCTAGCCTGCAGATATGCTGACTATATTATTACTGTTCGTAATCAAACTGTATATAAAAAAGGGAAACCTGAAGATATTATAACAAAGTCACTCGTGAAAAATGTCTTTGATTTAGAGAGTGAAATCATCAATGATCCGATTTTTGGTACACCCATGTGTATCCCATACGGAAAAGGACGAAGCATCTTAAAAGGGGAAGCGGTATTAAATGGAGTCGCATCTTACTGAGCAGGAGAAACAACAATTACGAGAATTTCGATTTACTTCAACAAAGAGCCGATCAGAGCTTACGATTGAGTTAGCGCAATTAATGGACAGGGATATGCTCTCTATTTATTTGGAGAAACTATCGAATTTGATTGTAGCACCGAATCTCCAAACAACAGCATCTATTTTTATGAAGAGATACGCATTTTTAGCTGTTATCTTTCTTTATTCAATGACTGTTTATAATAAAAAACTTGATATTTCATTTCAAAATATTTCTTTAGAGAGTATTGAAAATCAGGAACAATGGCTTCCAAAGATTTATTTTAACCACACAACAACTTTTGCTTCAACTGAAGATAGAAATGAATGGAGAAAAGAATGCATCAAAGAACTCTTTGCTGAACATTTATTTCTTATAGTGAACCATCTAAAAAAAGAAACTAAAGTCTCTAAAGATATTCTTTGGGAGAATATTGCGATTTATATTTATTGGCTTTATGAGACTCTTTCGACTCATTACAACATAGAAATCAGAATTCGTGCTAAGAAAGATATCCATTACCTTATTCATGAAGCACCTGAAAATGTTTTAGGTATTTCTAACTCGAATTTTTTAAATAAGTATGGTTACGATTTTATTAAGGACAATGCTAACATCAGACAAAGAAAAACATGTTGTTTATCTTATAGGTTAAAGTGCGGAAGCAGGCGCTGTAACACATGTCCCCTTAGTGGAACTAAGTATAGGGTAGATAAAAAATAAAGCGAATCTCCACTAAATAGGAGAACGCTTTATTTTTTTATGCAATTTTTTGATTACTGCCTGAAATTATTAGGGCATAACTATATTTGTTTTTGTTTATAGACTAATTATACCGATATATGAATGATCGAGATAATGATGGGATTGTAGGGGAATGGGCATTTAGATTATGTCAGGCGTAAAATAGCTAGATTGTATATTGTATTAAATCCCATTCGGTACAAGAGAAACATACTACTATAAATAATAGACAATAATGTAATTCCCGCTTTATCATCTTCAGATATCGCTACCACTAGCAAAGCTTTTATTGAAGCACAATAAAGAATAATGAAATTGATTCAAATCGTTGATTACTCATTCAAACGGCAGAAGTTCATTCTACATTTAACTGTCAAGGTAATACCTTTATCCAATGATTCAATTATTGATTAAGTTGTGGATTGACTAAATATAAATTGTTCACCTAATCATAGAAAGGGTAAAAACATCCTAGAGATGCCTTTACCTTTTCTTCTTTAAGAAGCAAAAGGAGCAGGTTACAGTATGCCAATAACGAGGAAACACCGAGATAATGATGTATGGTAGGGGAATATACACCTAGAAATTGGAGGCTAATTAAATTGCCACAATATATGCTAATGCTGTAATAAAGTTATTAACATGTATTTTTATTTTTTCTGGTCGTATCTACGCGGAGCTGAGGACAGGCAATGAATAAAGGAAGCCTTTGCCATCCCGTTACACGCTTTAAGTTTTTTTGCTATATTTAATATATCTTAAATTAGTATGAAAGTTAGAAATATATTAAATAAGGAATGATTTAATGAAAAAAATTTATTTTATTCTCTTGGCTGCAGTTTCTTTGGCTGTTGTTTTTGTTATAACCAATAAAGAAGAGAAGCAGGCCAAGGCTAATACTAAGGCTATATACGTTGCGACAAATGGAAGTGATCAAAATATTGGTACAAAATCAAAGCCATTTCGCACACTCAAAAAAGCTGCATCAGAAGCAAATGCAGGTACTACTATTCTTATACGTAAAGGAGTTTATCATGAAAAACTTATCGTAAAACATAGTGGTACTAATTCGAAGCCAATTTTATTTAAGGCCCACAATAAGGAGAAGGTTATTTTAAGTGGAAAGAACATGGAAGATGGTGAAGAGGATACCGCTTTAGTGACGATTAATAATAAAAATTATGTTACCATCAGTGGGCTAACTATCCAGGATCTATCTACTGATTTAGAAGACAAAACAGTAATGGGGATTTATGTTACGGGGACTAGTAGCCATATAAAATTAAGAAATAATACAGTCCAACGCATTGAAACTCGTACAGATGATGGGAATGCCCATGGGATTGCTATATATGGAACAGGCAAAATAAAAGATATAAATATTTTTAATAATACGTTGCAGGATTTGAAACTGGGATTAAGTGAATCTCTTGTTCTAAATGGAAATATTTATGACTTTAAAGTGGAGAATAATATAGTTCGGCGGAGTAATAATATCGGGATTGATCTGATTGGTTATGAAGGAACTTCCAATGACGAAAAAGTGGACTATGTGCGAAATGGAATAGTAAAGAACAATATAATTTATGAAATATCCTCTTACGGCAATTCAGCATATGGAGAGGATTATTCTGCTGGTGGTATTTATGTAGATGGGGGAAAGAATATAACCATTGAACGGAATACTATTTATAAAAGTGATATTGGAATTGAAGCAACCTCTGAGCATGCTAAAAAATACGCTAGTCATATTAATATAATAAACAATACTATATATGAAAATTTTTACACTGGGATATCAATTGGTGGCTATGATAAACATCGGGGAGGTACAACCAATTCTACTATCTCTCAAAATATTCTTTATCGGAATGATACAAAGGGGTTAAATGGAGGACAGCTATTATTACAATATGATACAAAAAACAATGTAATTGAGAAGAATATTTTATCTGCTGGCCCTTCACGGATTTTCATCTCTAACTATTTTACAACCAATCAAAAAAATAAACTAGATAAGAATATTTATCATAAAGAAAAAGGAAAAATCGGTATTTGGATATGGAAAGAGAGAGAACATAAATCTTTTCCCGAATTTCTAAAAGCTTCAAAAAGTGATAAGAAATCAAGTTATATAGATCCAAAATATCAAAATGCAAACAAATATGATTTTAGACTAAAAAAAGATTCTCCTGCCAAAAAAGTTATATTCTAACTTTGTATTAGAATTTCCGTATACATGTTTGCTTTTTATCTGATCGTAATTATATGTATAGATGCACTTGAATTTATTTAAGAAACCTATGGGGGCTAACACCACTTGGATGATGAAGGTGAGTCAGCGTTTAGTTAGTTCGTAATAACACCGTACTTTGTTGTTGTGGTAAATGAGCTCATTTGATGTACAAATAGGATAGATGAATACAGACCTTTCAGCTGTTCATCTATCCTCAATTCTCGTTACTTATCTCTTTCATAACGTCTTTGAGCAAGGGGAGAGTCGAGTAAATTACCATAATCATTTTTAATGAATTTTAGGAACTCGAAAATTTCTTCTTTATTTAAGATGATTGAGCTGATATTTCTTGCTCGTCTATTAGCTGTTTCACGCTTCTTATGGATAACTATTTTATTCATAGCATTCCTATAGAAGTAACAATCTTCGTTTTCCATTTCTGATTCCTTCGTCAAGTAATTAAACAAGGATATTAAAGCATGGATAGATAACTCTACAATTGCAGGTCCACGATGCTCAACTTGATCTCCTTCAGCTATATTTTCCTCTCAAATAATCCAAGTAAAATTAAATTCTTTCTTTTTTCATAATTTCTAATTCTTTATAGTCAATTGAAGTTGCATATGCAGCCACAATCCCTTCAGACAGCAACCAATTAAAAAAGTGTCTATATCTATATAGGTATTGCAAAAGCGTGTTAGTGGACAAACCAGAGCGTTTTTTCGATAATATGCATTCCTTAACGTAAAAGGGTATAGGCTCCAAGCATATATTCCAACTCTTATCTTTTAACTTACAGTTCAGATGAAAAGTGAAATCAAGTGTTACAAAATAATTAAAACATTTTTAAGTTTTATTTAAATTTTTTTGATTTATAAATGAATGGAATGCATATACATAGGAAATAGTGGGAATAGAAAAGATATAGGAGGTTGATCAGTGGTTTTGGTATATCTTGGAGCAATTTTTATTCTAGCACTTATTCCTTTTTTATTGCTTGACATTAAATTCAAGTTGGAAATGAATCAATATACAAAAGCTATCCAAAGATTAGAAATGCCAGATGAAGAGATTTCAAAGCGCCATGAAAAGCATCAAAAATGGCTGCAACATATCCAATCGTTTAAATGGTATAAATTTGGAGTAAAGATTAAAGAAAAAATTTGGAACACAGCCAACTCAATGATTCATTCTAAAAAAGAACATGTTAAAACACGTCATAAAAATCCATAAACAAAAAGCCTGGCTGAAATGCTGGGTTTTTTGTTATAAAAAATCTCAAATATCTCACTATTATAAGTATACTTTATTATGAAATATAACTTCCTATAATTTATATTATGTAAACTAAAAATTAAAAAAGAGAAATACGTGATTCCCTGCAACCTATATTGGGAATCCAGTTTCTTTTTATTTTATAAAATTTTATAAATGAATTTTTTATGCTTATTTACATCAGATATATAATTTTGATTCATAACAACTTTTAATTAAGATGAAAATTCTTATACATAAACGTTACCTTGCGCATTTAGTATTTATTTATCACGACATATTATACCTAGATAACCTATTTTCAATTTAACTTCATTAACCTTCTCTCGTTTATATTTATCATAACTATTCTTTACGTTAATTAGGTATAGATGCTTAAAAATAATTGCTAATGCCTATTTGAACAGATAAATTATACATAAAATGAAAATGACCTGTTTTGTCTTCTATAATGCAACCACTTAAGCTGTAATTATGTGAAGTCCTCTCAAAACTAAATAAACTAAATTATAGAAAGGAGACATAAAAATATGCATAGAGAAAATTTTGAAAGGTTCAAGTTTAAATCTAATCCAAATTGTAATTGTCATTGTTGTGGTTTTTGTTGTCCTTGTATATGTAAGAATCCCTTTATACCTGAGCCACCAACACCAGTGTGCCATTTTCTAGTGTATGTGACAGACGCGGGTCAGCTAGAAACACCTGATAATATGGTATCTGTTATTGATACATCGACAAATACCATAGTTGCTACTATATCTGTCGGAACAGCACCTCTAGAAGTAGCTATTACACCAAACGGGGCATTTGGCTATGTCCCTGCCCTCTTCTCGAATAATGTAACGGTATTTAATACAGCCACAAACACTGTAGTTGCTACTATACCTGTAGGTCCTGAACCTCTTGGAGTGGCAATTTCCCCTAATGGATTGCTTGCTTATGTATCGAATCACGGAACCAACACTGTATCTGTTATTGATAATACCACAAATTCCGTAATCGCAACTATTACAGTGGGGTTGCAACCTCAAGGTATAGCTTTTACTCCTGATAGCGCTTTTGCATACGTTGCGAATGAAAACTCCAACTCGGTATCAGTTATTAACACAGCGACAAATACTGTGGTTGCTACAATTCCTGTCGGCACTCGCCCAAGATCAATTGTTTTTACACCAAACGGTCAATTAGCTTACGTTACAAATGAGAGCAGTAATACTGTATCAGTTATTAACTCAGTGACAAATACTGTTGTTGCGACCATTCCTGTTGGAACTGGTCCAGTCGGAACAGCAATAACGCCTGACGGTTCACTTGTTTATATCGTGAATAAAGGCAGTAATACAGTATCTGTCATAAGCACCTCAACAAACATAGTAATTGATACAATCTCGGTAGGTGCATCCCCTGACCAAGTAACCATCTTGCCGGATGGAACATTAGCTTATGTTACAAATCAGCTTGACAATACTGTCTCTGTTATAGATATCGCGACAAATACAGTAATTGATACAATACCTGGATTTAATGGGCCTACGGGTATAGATACTGGAACTATCTGTCTAACTTCATAACTAAATGCTCTCCTATACCCTAAAAAAAGGCAGCTTTCCTAGGGTTGGTATAATGGTAAAGACCAAAAACCGAAACCACATGGAATAGATGCCTAAATTGTACCCTATCAGATAGACAATATGAGCGTCTATTTTAGGGTACTTTTAGTATACATAATAATTTTATACATTTTTTTCTTTATTTATTTCTATGCTTAACATATTCAATTTTTCATCCAAGTCATCAAGAAGGCGTAGTTTTTGATCCAACTGCTTTTCAAATGAAATTGATTCAGCCAATACCTTTTTTACCTGGAAGTCCATTTGTGAAAGAGAGTCCGGTTGGATCATAGATTTATTTTTTTTCTCCTCTGCTAACTCCTCCGTTAAATTTTCTATCTCATAGCTTTTTTTCTCTATTTCTTTTAATAAATATTTATTATGTTTCTCTGAATTGGCTTGATCCATAGAAAATCTTTCAAAAGCCTCATTTATTGTAGTCATTTGTAAGTTCATTTCTCTAGTAAAAGAGTTCCACTTATTTTCAAAGTAATCTGCTGTTATTTTATAATTAGCATCTGATTTAATGGTAAAGAATTGATTTATAGTTAATTTTAATGTCTCTTTTATTAGTTTATTTTCTGCACGAAGTTTATCTACTTGTTTTAATAAACGTTCGATTGAAGAAATTTGTTTTCTCTTTTGAGTGTCCATTGCTTGAATATTTTCATGATAGGATTTTAATTTTCTTTCATTTTCTCTTTTTAGCTTTAAAATTTCTAGAGAAAGTTCCTTTTTTTGTTTTACTAATTGCATATTTTCTCTTTCTAATCTTAGTACTAATGAGTTATAATCACTATTCCTGAGTCTATTAGCTTCATTTTTATATTTCGCTAATTCGGCTTTTAAAAAGATTATCATTTGCTGCAATTGAATAGGATCTTTATTTTTCACTGCCTCATTATCCATTCTTGCATCTCCATTCACGATAACTTTTCAAGTAACCTAATCACTTCTTCAAACTGCTCCTTACTATCCCCTATAGCTTTATCCAGCTGCTTGATAATCTTTCTATCTATTTTTTTATGATTAATACTTAGAGGTTTTTTCTTCTCATCTGATATTAAATAGGCAATCAATAGATTCAATGTGCTTTTTTCAAGATAAGCAAAGCTATTATTATTCTCCTGAGAAATATTAGTAAGGTGTTCCCTCATAAGATCATGGACGTAATTCATTTTTTCAAACTCACTCATAAATATCCTCCTGTGCTGGACTAATTCCATTGAGATTAATAGGATTTAATACCGTTATACCTTCTTTAAACTGATCACAATATGTAACACCCATAATACTTCCTGAATAGGATAAATTATGTGCCCATTTTATCTGAAAGTTTGAGAATGACAGTGTTTCATTAGGCTCAATCGCTGTTTTCCCTACAGGTTTAAGCCAAAATTCATCTTTACTTGATTGATCATTGAATCGCTCCCAGCTACCGGTCGCTTTTAATTCTGTGGCGAAATGTTCATTAACATACCTTCCTGAGAAAGAGAATGGAGAATTTTCAGGGAGCTTAATTAGTATAGATGGGTTAGTTATAGGTTGATTACCTAAATTGCGAATATGATAAGTTCCCAAGCATATACTCTCATCATCGAGAATATAAGAAATATTGAATGAGGCTGTAAAATAACTAATGACGCTTACTTGATCAGGAACCATAATCTTTTCTACCTTTTGTTTGATTTCCTGAATATAAAAATCTGTTTGTTTTTTCAACTCATTAATCTTCTCTTCGACATGATTCATTTATGAGTACCCCCTTGCAAAAATTGATTGCTCATTTAAAACAAAAAAAAGAGAGGATTATCCTCTCTTTACAATATGATTTACTTCTATTGGTTAGCACTATTATTCTCTCTCTATTAGCACTTTTAAACTTCTGGGAAAATAAGTGGGCACTGCGCCGGACGAACCGGTCCAGGACATGCAAATGGCAAATCTGCTCTTGGTTCGCAGAAAGTTGCTAAGAACTCAACTGTAACCGGGAAAGTAGATTGAATACTTTGGCAAACAGATACAGTAATCGTTAATGCAGAGAACGTAATTGTACCTGCTGCAGCTGTTAGAGTTCCAGTAGTACATACGAAACAGTCTAGATCAGTGAATAAAATCTCTACATCTGTTCCATTCGGTGCGCATAGTGTAACTTGTTCGCAACGTGAAACTGGAATTGTGTTACTAGTGAATCTCGTGCCATTCGGTAATGTAACAACAATTGTCAAAACAAAGTTCTTTTGAATGTTTAATTGTTGAAGACATACCGTTGAACCGTCGATAGAGAATTCACGATTTTCACGGCTCAAAATAACAATTGGATTAGTTGCGGCTGGAACTACATTACATCTAACAATTGCACCTGTTAGATCAGTTGTTGGTGTTACGCCTGGGAAGGTAATTGTACCCGTAGGAGAAATATCAAATGACATTTCTTTTACGATCCAGTCATAAACCTTATCAACGTTAATACAAATTTGCTCCTGCAACTGGTTTGGAATCACATGCTTCATTTTGTCACCTCCGTAGATTTATTTGTCTTTCGTTTGTAGCATATGTTTTCAAGCTTTAAGTGCATAGGCAAAAAAATAGTTCAGCTTAATATTTATAAAAATTAGTAGGTTTTAATTTATGTTGACGGCTGTTTACATAAAAAATGGAATAAATTTATAGGTATTTCTCTATTAGTAACAGAAATCAAGTGATTTAAATAAAATATGAAATGAAGGGGGTGAAACGGTATGGAAGATTCAAAATTATACTCTAATCAAGATATTGAAAAGTTAAAACAAAGCATTCAATCTTATAGAGAGACATTAACTTCATTAAAAGTTGGCAAGCCAGTAGAAGATTACTTATATATGAAAAAAGAGTTTGATGACCTAAAAACTCAAATAGGAGAATTAAAAGGTATTACAGAAGAAACGGATGGAAATCAGAATGCTCGAATAAAAGGTAACGAAGAGCTTGTAAAACATGTTTCCACCCAAATAGAATCACTGAATCAAACAATTGTGGAAATGAATCAGGAAATACTAACAATTTTAAATAAATTATTAGCTGACAAGAATAATAAAAGACCGAAAGCAACTTATAAGGATACCTCCTCCCATAATTATTCAAATAGTAAATCTACATCTGATCAATCTACAATGAATTCCAAACAGCCTTCTTATAAAATGCTACAAAGCCTAGCAGGTAAAGCAATAAAGAACCAACTAGATGTAAACAAAGGAACGTCTTCTTCTCAGAATGAAAATCAATTTATTCGCTCTGATGAACGACATTTTAATCAACAATATTTTCAATCGTTCAACAGTTACCCTAGCGAAATATACAATGGTTTATATAGAAACACCACCAATGAATACACGATCCATTTTAAGAACACATCGAATTCGCAGGAGTTACCAAAGGATGTTTATGAACCGAATTCTTTGTCAAACGATGAAATTCAGCAAACTACAAAAAACGAACTTGATACGAATGATCTAATTGAAGATGAACAAACAGACATCATAAATATAGATAACAAAGTCATTACTGACGAAAAAAGTAACATTGAGACATTAAATAATAATGTTGGTGTTGAATTTTTTGAAAAGTCCTATGAAGAGTCTGAATTAGATATATCATCCTCTTTACAAGATACTGGTGTTGATATCTGCGAGCCTAAGATTGAAGAATTTGAAAATGAATCTCGACAAGAAATCAATCAGCAGTTTGAAATAATTGTTGACCCCATTGGTGAAGAGACTAAAAAAGAGAAGAATGCGTCGCTTTTTAATTTCTTTCGAAAATGGAGTTAATTTAAATCTAAGAGGTCGTAGTTAACTTTCAATAAAACTACAAGTGCATATGCTAATTGGTCCAATAAGTATGAAAATACATATTGGACTTTATTTATGTTGGAATGAAAGTACGATCGCTGATAGTTATCAACCCAAACAATTAAAATTACAAAATAAAAGTTCTAATATTCTCCTATATAAAATCTAGAAAGTAGATAACTGCCCTTGCCAGATAATCCTAGCTGAATAGAATAACGAAGAAAGGGGGTGAAAAAATGTGTATAAATAATTCAATGTGTGGCTGTTCTTCAAATAATAATATGGAATGTACTGCACAACTTGGTCCATTCGAAGCTATTGACGCAGCATGTATTACTACACCAGTAGCGACAGGCTCGATTATTCCATTTTCTTCAGGTATTACACCTGTTGTCCTAACAACGCTTGTAGGTGGTTTAGTTGGTACAGTAAGTTTGATTGGATTCGGTACGGCTATTCCAGGAGTGACATTAGCTGGGACAAATATTGACTTAACAGCTGTTACTGGAACAGAAGCATTCTCAGTTCCACGTGCAGGAACTATAACATCTATTTCTGCTTCTTTCACTGCAACAATAGCATTAGATTTATTGGGAACAGCTCAAGTTAGAGCGCAAATTTACCGTGCTCCAGCAGGAAGCAATGTCTTCAGTCCTACAACAGCATTTGTTGATTTAACTCCAGCTCTTTCAACAATTGCAGTAGGTACAATTGCGTCTGGAACAGCAAACGTAGCTCCAGTCCCAGTTGCGGCTGGTGATCGTTTATTAATGGTGTACTCAGTAACTACTACAGGTCTTGCAGTTGCTACGACACTTACTGGTAATGCAAGTGCTGGTATTAATATTGTATAAAAGATAGTTTCTTTAAATAAGAATCAATCTACCTTGCAGTATTAATATCCAGTTGTAAGAGATTCCAGATGACCAGGCTCACTAACAGTGAAAGCCTGGTCATTTGTTTAAAATAAATGAGATGTTAAAACTTTTTAGATAAAATCCATTAGCTAATATAATTCTTTCTTTTTTTCTCTCTATTCAAATTAGGATATTTATCTTAACTAACTTATTAAATTTAAATAGACATTACACTATAAAATGTTCGCCCATTAGACATTGCCTAGATAGCTTCGCGTTATGTTTTCGAGAGCAATCTTTCCTTTTTTACTATATTTTTCGAATAACTCTGTAAGTAGATAAACAAATCTTTCATACTCTTCATCATCTTTTTTCGGTGCATAGGATGCGGATAAATTCCTTCCCAAAAAACCTTCATAATCAAAAAGCATCTCACTTGAATACTTTTTAAACTCATATTTTCCTTCTTTAAAAAAGTCGCTAAATACTTCTGGCGTTTCCTCTATTCCACCGCTAAATCCTTTGAAATTTGAACATGTCTTTTGGCAAATCTCTTCATTTTCTTTAATAACCGGGCTAGTTAAATCTCTGCTGTTCCAAACAAGAGCGACATTTTCCTTTTGTTTCAATATCCGTTGACATTCAATTTTAAAGGCTTTTTTATCAAACCAATGAAAGGCCTGGGCAACCGTTATTAAATCTATACTGTTCCCTTTCAGCGTGGTATTTTCTGCAGTTGCTTTTACTGAACTAAAACGAGAATATTGGTTTAAGGATTGCTCTGCCACCTTTCTCATTTCATCATTTGGCTCTACTCCAATAACATGTAAACCTCTTTCAAGCAACTGGCGGCTAAATATTCCCGTACCTGAACCAATATCAGCCACTATCCGATCATCTTTCAGATGGTTAGTTGAAAACAAATAATCAATGTATTCTTTAGGATAACTTGGGCGATATTTCGCATATACATCAGCCTTGCCTGAGAAATTTCCAGATGTCTCCATAATACTACCTTCTTTCTTAAGACATTATGTACAAAATTCTTTTAAACCAGTTAGGGTAAGCTGGTTAATCATTAAAAACCCTCTTATCTAAGTATCTCTTTATCTTTACCCTTTCTCACTTTCGCCAGAAACCTTCCATCTGTTTCCGTACTATTGCGGGAGGTATCAGTTGGATATGTTCACCTTTATCATTGCAGGTGAAAATCCCTTTAAAAACATCAGGCATGGTATCGTACTGTTTCTCCAGCAGTGCATTAAAATTTTTGAAACAGTCATAAGAATACTTTTCCAGAAGGTAAGGCATTAAAAAATCTGATCGTAAGATTTCATATTCCTCATAATTATATGGTGTAGTTTCAGAACGCTTTTTTAAGATTTCTAACATCTTGTTCATTAAAACGGCCACTTCTTCTTCGCTTGCGAAGGCTGCGTATCCTCTAATGGCCGTAAGCCGCATATCCAAATATCGTTCTTTTTTGTATGCTTTTAGAAAAAAGTCCTTTCCCTGCTCTGGCAAGTCAAATACAATTTGCTTTAAAAGGGCATTTCGTTTGGCAATATCCTTTGTATTAAAATATGTTTCCATCCTTGTTTCTTCCATTTATCTCTCCTCCTTTTGAGTATTAAAAAGAAATTTCGAACTAATTCCCAGCCCTCTTATTATACCCATTTAAGGGGTTTGACTCTGTGTAACAGTATCTAAATGAGGTAAATAAATCATATACTTAAAATTCTTCATGCTAAAAAATCTACGATAGAACTTTTTCTCGCTCTGTCGCAGATTTTTTTGTTTTATGATTTTTAAAATTATAACCTCTTGTTAAATTTACATACTTGCCTCTAATTTTTCGATTGATATAACTTACCTTTATGCATTAACCTTCTGTTTTTCGGCAGTCTCGCTATTACTTCTGCACTGCAGCTTGCATCAACAAATACGAAACTAGCTTCTGTACCTACTTTCGGCCATTGTTGTTGTCCTTCTGTGCTTAAAGGAGTTACACCTTGTGTAATCAAGCTTAAACTATTGCGTAAAGCACGTTCGCTGGATTTACCCGTATATTGGCAAAAATTATGTACCTTCTCTAATATATCGCCTGAAAAATACGGACTCCATGAATCATAAAAGCCATCACAGCCTAAAGCAACTTTAACACCCTCTGTTTTCAAAATATCTATAGGTATTAACTGATGGTTAAGGGATATAGGGACTGTAGACATTACTTCCACATCATATTCACTTAACTTTTTCGCGAATTTCTTTTGTAAAGGTGACGATAATTTACTTAAGCCAAACGCATGACTGAAAGCTGTATGCCCTTTATAATTTTGTTCATTCACCATATCCAGCCATTTATCCATCGTATAAAAACCTACTTGTCCTCTATCGTGTAGATGCATATCCACATCTACATTGTAGTCCTTAGCAATATCCATGGTTACTTGTAATGACTTTTCAATATCTTGATCAATACCAGCTGGATCAAGCGCTCCTAAGATTGTGGCACCAGAATCTAGTGCTTGTCTTAATAAGTCAGGCATTTCATCATGAGCTAGCAAGCCATGTTGCGGAAATGCAACGATTTCATAGGTTAAATATTGCTCATAGGACTCCAGTGCTTTTTTAACGCCCTCTAGATTTTTTAGCTTTATAAAAGGGTCGATATTGACATGTGTTCGGATATGATTCACACCATTATTCAAATGTAATTCAATCATAGCAGAAGCTCTTTGCATCACTGTCTCAGAAAGGACTTCTAATTCTGCCGCTTCCAACTCTAATCTTTCAGACAAACTATTCACTGGACGACAAGCTTTCCATCCTACAGAAAGATATGTTTTATCCAAATGATTGTGCATTTCTTTAAATGCAGGAAGGGCTAGTTTTCCTTTCATATCGATGGAATTTGTTTCATATACATTCGATGAAGCAGGCATGATTTCTTGAATCAATCCTTCTGCTGATACTCTAATATGAAACAAACTAGTTTCGGTTTTAATACTGCCATCTTCATATGTTGTTTCCCCTGTTTCCAGTCGAACATTCCGTACCCATGTGCTCATCGAAATTCCTCCCTTAAATCTATCTCTTCTTCATGAATGACCTTCCCGTTTGAGATCACTGTGGAAATAGGACATTGTCTAGCAATTAGATGTGCGGAACTAACTGCATCCACAAGTAACGCATTCGCTGTATCTCCAACTTTAGGCCATTGCTGTTCTCCAGCATGATTTAAAGGTGTGATGCCTCCTGTCGCATATTTAAAGGATTGTCCTATATGCCATTCATCTATATAACCAAAGCGCTCTATAAATTGATTTAATTTTTGAATAGTATCTCCACTTCCGAAAGGCGACCAATGATCCACAAGGCTATCATGACCAAATGATACTTTTACGCCTTGATCGTACAAATATTTCACAGGGATTGTAATGGGACCTGGACCAATTGGAATGGTTGTCGTTAAGCCAACTTGATTAGCAGCCATTCGGCTTATTAACTGATCTAAAGATTTTTCAGGTAAGTCTGCTAAAGCGAACGCATGACTAATTGTTACATCCTTTTTAAAAGAGCGTTGTTCCATTTCGTTTAGAATTTGTTGAATGTCAAATTCACCTAATGTATTTTGCTCATGTAAATGAATGTCTATGCCTACCTCATATTTTTCAGCTAAATCAAAAGTTGTTTTTATCACTTCTCTACTATTCCGATCTACTAAAGCTGGGTCTACCCCTCCGATATGAGTCGCCCCTAATTGTAATGCTTTCTCGAGAATTGATAAAAAGTAAGAACCATTACGTAATAGACCATGTTGTGGGAATGCCACTATTTCATACGTAATTTGATCTTGATAGCTTTCTAATACATGCTTAACTATCTCTATATGTTTCGTTTCAATTTGTGGATCAACATTCACATGTGTTCGAATATGTGTATGTCCTTTTTTAATATAGTGCTGGACCATCGCGTGTGCCCTATCTTCTGCTACATGCAATTGCTTCGGTAATAATAATGCTTCTTCCTTTAAACGAGAAAAAATCCCTTCTGTAGGTACAGTGGGTGCCTTCCATTCGCCACTGAAGTAGGTTTTATCAATATGTGTATGCATTTCTTTAAACGATGGGACTAGTAGCTGCTTCTTGGTATCTATTACAACTGCATTGCTTACTTCTATCTTGGGAGCAATTTCAATAAATACTCCATTTTCAATCAAAACATCAAATATATTCGTTTTTGTCGCTGTGACAAATGTTTGGTCATAGAGATATCCTGTTTCCAAACGTACATTTTTTAATAATAATCGCAAAAAACCACTCCCCTTTATTTCTCAGTAAGTTTGTGTTAAATCAAATAAAGGCTATTGCAAGCCCTCAACACTTTACTTCACTTTTAGTGGCATAAAGCATCAAATTAATCCCTATAAATTCCCCTAGTATTCATGCTGTCTATGTATAGATTATCTTTCCGTTTAAAAGTAAATATAAGTTTGTCTATGAATACTTGTATGTTGCCAAGTATTCATAGACAAAAAGATCCTTCACAAACTTAGAACATTACACCCCTTATGCACTTAGTATGCTTCGAGTGAACCTGCAGTCATTTCACCATTAAAAAACGTAGCTACTCGTTTAGATCTGCGAGCGACAGCTTCTGCAGAACACGATGCTTCTACCAAAACAAGATTTGCCTCATCGCCAACCTTTGGCCATACTTGTTTACCTTCTTGATTCAAAGGTGTCTTACCGCCCGTAATATAATAAAGTGCTTGTGAAAGTGAACGTTCATCCACCCAATGAGAAATCTCAGCCAAACGTCCAACCCGTTCTAATATATCTCCATTGCCGAAAGGTGACCAAACATCAAAAATGTTATCACACCCTACTGCAACCGGTACGCCATGCTCGCGCAATAAGCCCATCGGAGGGAATTTACGATCAATCGGTACACTAGAGATAATGGTGATTCCGCCATCAGCTAGTAATCCGGCCATTTCTTCTGCTTGTGATATCGGAATATCTCCGAGACCAAACGCATGGCTAATCGCTACTTTCCCTTGCAAACCTGCTTCTTTTGTTAACTGAGCTAGTTTTTTCATTGTGTAAATCCCCAAGTGATCTGGGTCATGCAAATGTAAGTCGATTCCAGCGTTACCTTCTACGGCTAACTCCACCATGGTTTTTAGGGAAACATCTATATCCCCGTCCACTGTAGCCGGGTCAACACCACCTACAAAACTCGCTCCGTTTTTTAATGCTTCTCTAATTAAGTCTCTTGAATCTGTACGTAGCAGCCCATGCTGAGGAAAGGCTACAATTTCATATGTTAATTTCCCCTCAAATTTTCGTAATGCCTTTTGGACATTTTCTAAATTCTTTAAACCTACCTCAGGATAGATATCTACATGTGTACGCACATGAGTAATGCCAAATTCCACATATTTTTTAAGCAACATTTCTGCACGTTCTTGTGTAGTAGTCTCTAGAGAAGGAAGAACTTCTTTTTCAATTTCCAAACGTTCAAAAATATTTCGAACTGGTCTCACAGGTCGCCAACGGTCGCCAAGTAAGGTTTTGTCCAAATGACAATGTTTTTCAATAAAAGAAGGTAGAGCAAGTAGTTGTTTCGCATCTTTTTGCGGTAGATTGTCTGTGATCTCTTCAGAAGCAGCAATTATCTTTGTTATTTTCTTATCTTTAATCAATAAATTGAAATTTTCCGAATTCGTTCCTGTTACCTTACCTTCATTGACTAGATAACTTGTCTCTAGACGTGTATTTGTTAACCAATAAGTAGAATTCACAGACACCGATCCTTTCACCTTTTATTATGAGTTTAACTCGTTCCAACGTTGATACACTTTAATACTATCTTCATTCGCCTGTTGAACCATAGGTAATCGGCGTTCTTCAATAGGTTTACTATATTCATCATAAAATGTTTCCAATTCAAAGTACTTGCGATCATCCTTATAATATGGAGCGTAATCCTCACGAGTCGTTATATAAATTACTTTTCTAGGGCTGCAATAATACATTGCACCTAAGCACATAGGACATGGTGTAGTTAGGATGTAAATATCACAATCTGTTAAATGTTCAGTTTGCAGCTTTTTACACGCTTCTCTAATAGCGACTATTTCAGCATGTGCAGTCGGATCATTCGTTTGTGCCACTAAGTTTGGACTCTCAGCAATAATCTCACCGTCTCGAACTATTACTGTAGCGAATGGGCGTCCACCTGCTTCCACATTTTCACGCGCTAAATCGATTGTTCGTTGTACAAAATCCATTTGAATTCACCTCATCTTAAATTGTCTAACCATTAACGGCAGTAATGACTCTGTTTTAGGAGTGCCTTCGCCGATATAAATATGTTATCACGCGCCTAAATATATGAAAAATATTAATAAAATTAGTTTTACTTATGTTTTTCATATATTATTTAACTATAAGGAGGGAATATAATTGATTGATATAAGACAATTGCGCTATTTTATTGCCATGGTAGAGGAAAGGAAAATTTCCGCTGCTGCTAAAAGGCTTCATATGTCTCAACCCCCATTAAGCCAGCAATTGAAAGCAATGGAAGATGAACTGGGCTCAAAATTATTCGAGAGAAGCGGGAAATTTTTAGAAATGACTGAGGCAGGAAAAGCATTATATAAAAATGCTTTGCAAATAACTCAATTAATGGAGGAAACCAAAACCGAGGTAAAAGAGGTTGGTGAGGGGGTAAATGGAAGGCTTACTATAGGTGTTAACACATTTTCTGTTAGTGGGTTGCCTAAGCTGCTGGAACAATTTCAGAACCGATTCCCAAAGATTACATATAAAATTCAACAGAATGAATCGTCCCACCTTTGTCAGTTAGTCAGAGACAGGGTGGTGGAGCTAGCTATTATTCGATTGCCCCTAAATCTGGACGATTTTTCTGTACTTCATTTATGTAATGAGCCATTTTATTTCATCACATCCAAGAAGCAAACTTTAACAGATCAAGAAGTATCACTTGTTGAAATAGAACAATATCCTCTTCTATTTCCAAGTACAGAGGGATTAGGTGTACACTACTTAATTGTAGAAGCTTTTTCTCGCGCGAAGCTACAGCCGCATATTGTTGGTGAATGTTCAGATATTAGTTTGTTGATGGATCTCATCGCATCTGACTTTGCAGCCTCTATCGTTCCAGAAACCCTTCTTGAAAGATATGACGGATATCCGGTTAATGCTTACCGAATATCACATACTCCAGAGTTAACAGGATCAGTTGGATTAATATGGCTCAAGGATCATAGCTTATCGCAGGCAGCAGAGAATTTTATTGACATGTTACAAAAAACTTAATATATTGCCACCAACCAAACGAGAACATTTGTTCTTTGGAGATTATTTTTGCCAAATTGGACATTGGATAAATAGTTTAAAATGATAATATTATTGTTATTTAAATATTAAAAGAGCATTTTTTTAATAAAAATGCTCTTTTATAGTACATGGAACAAATGTTCTTTTTATAACTTCATCTATTAGTTTTCCATAAAAAAGAATCCCAACTTTTCTTGTATTTTAAATCGAGTATTTCACAAAATTCATAGGCGAAATAATCAGTGGTATCAATTTCAAATTCTACGGTTTGAATCCCTTCTGCTTCTAGATCTATTAATTGTTTCTTCAATAATCCAGGCAAAATATCAACATGCCTTCGTTTTCCCATCCAACCAACTTCATAATGATAATCTTCCGTTTTATGTAAGAACATATAAGCTGATATTTGATTATCGTTCACAATAATATAACTTAAATCAAGATCTGGATTATCGTTTAAAAGTTTTTCTCGCCAAAGCTCCCATGAAACATCCTTTGCCTCATTAGCCAAATGTGTTTGTTCGTAATTATGTTTCAATAAACGAAATAAATCTTCAGTTAATCGGGCGTCTTTCAATACTTCTCGTAATGAATAACCTGTATGCGGTATTGGAGTGGCTTGTAGTCTATTCATAATATACTTGATTGAATACCTTTCCATATAAGTTTTCCTAAAAACTGAAAAACCAGATTCCTTTGCGATTCCAATTTTATCTATCTCATCTTCCCAACATGAAAGTATAACTTTATTATGCGGTGCTGTATATTTCAATAATCTTTCCATAAGCTGAGGTATAGGAATAGCAAAACAGAAATCTATATATTTTGCAGTGGGATGGTTTGAGTTAGTCCAACTAATACCAATACCTTCAATACTTGAGTCTTTTAACGCTACAAAGAGCTCTTCGTAATTATTAGAGTTAATTCGCCCATTCATCTTTTGTAGGCCTTCAATTATTCTTTGATTTAAATACTGAGCTTCTATTTTGTCAACTTGAATTATTTTATACATGTTTAAACCTCTCTTTAGGAGTATTAATACGAAATCTAATTCAACATATTAGTAAATATCTCCTCTAAATTAACCTCTATTAGTAATTGAACTTCTTTGCCATTCCCTATTCTTACTCCAACCTTTATAATGAAGCTATCTACATAAGGAAAGGTTGATGAAATTGGGCAATGTTGAAAAGATGGTAGAGCATGCGTTGAAGTTGCAAAATGAGGGTCAATACGATCAGGCATTGAATATGTATACAGCAGCCATCAAAGAACAACCTTCAAACAGCGACTTATACCGAGGCATTGGAAAAGTTGCCTATTTAATGGAGCAGAATAAGTTAGCTGTTGCAGCTTATTTATCTGCATTACATATTGAAATAGCAAAGATTGAGCATTTTGGCCTTAATGAGGAAACGCAAAAAATGTACGATTCACTCCCGGAATCATTGGTAAAAGATTTACCGGTAAAAGGAGCGTTTATACTCTATTACGATACAAATACACTCCGCCACTTAGCACATGCCATAGCAGATTTCGATGAAGCAGCACTAAGTCAGGAACCTGAGCTATTGGCTTATAAAGAAATCTACACAGCTCATTTAAAAGGGCAAGATCTGCAAGAAATTTTATCTATTTATAACCGCAAAGAAAGTGATTATACTGAGCAAGAATCTACTTTTTATATTCAAATTGGTATGGAATTAGCTCTTGCTTGGATTAAGTGGGATCGACTTGGTAGTCTCGATGTGGGACATTTATATTTTTAGTTAGGAATGAATGTGGCTGTCTTTAAAATGATAGCTTCATTTTTTCTAGATTAGTTTACATAATATAATTATTTGTAACAATATAAAAACCCCTCTAGATTTCTCTAAAGAGGTCTCTTTTAAAGCTGCTCTACTTTCAGGTCAGTGAAGAATTTCAGCATATAATGCAGATATCTTCTAATAGTTGTAATACGTTCTTGCAAATTCATAGCGATCGTTTTGTAAAATGATGCCCCTTCATCTGTACTCCTCAGGTTACGTACTGTTCGCTTCTCATCCGGCCAAGAACCAACCAAGTATCCTTTTTCTTCTAGTTCCCAGGCAATTTGGTAGAGATATCCATTGGAAGGACACCAGCCAAAGAGATCTTCTAGTTGCTGACCTACCTCCGCCATATAAAAACTCGAACGTGTTTGGCTTAACTTTAAGGCTAAATAACGTACCGCGTCTTTCACCGAAATCAGCTTTGAAAAATAGCTTCGAAATTCTTCGGGTAATGGATGAGCTGGCCTTGGAGGCTTTTCGCCATTTCGGGTTAATTCGTAATAAAAGCGATCTAGGACTAAAACAATTTCATGGAAACGACCGTAATATAATTCGTTATAACGTGTTAAACGCTTTCGACCAAGCTCTGTAATACTATAAAGAATTTTTTTATGTTCTTGCCTTGATGACAATGCCCCTTCTGCTTCAAGCCTTTTAGCAATACGAGCTACATATTCATACCCTACTTTACGACCAGGGAACTCATTTTCAAATTCTTGATGGATTTCAACTGAATATTTTGCTTTAGATTGTGTGGCATAGAGCCAATAAAGTGCCAATGTGTCCTTCACACTAAAGCCCACTGTTTGTTGAAAATTCTTTTCTTTCATAAAGGAACCTCCTTTTGGGCCTTTAACAATATTATACCAATATTTTTCTAAATAGTGGTAATATTTAAGGCTTGCGAGGTCTTACTTTTTTGTTGGAATTTTCGGTAATTGTGCCAATCCATAACCATATTTACTGTCTTTCCCTTTTGCTCCTAAATCCAATGCGCTTTTCTTTAATTTGTTGATAATAGTGGTTGATGAGCTATTTGGATATCTTTCTATTAAAAGTGCCACGAGTCCCGTCACATGAGGTGCAGCAAATGAGGTGCCTGATGTGACAATTTTTTCTCCAACCACGTTCAACGTTGCGACATCATCGCCTGGTGCCGCGAAGTCCACTGAAGCACCTCTGTTTGAGAAAGGACTGCTTTTTTTATCTTTACCAATAGATGCAACCCCTATCACATTTTCATAACGAGCCGGATAGGTAGGCGCATCATGCGGGCCATCATTACCGGCGGATGCTACAATAATAATTCCTTTTTTAGCAGCTTGGTTAATTGCCTTTTTTAGGCCTGGATGGTCTGTATAGATACTAGATGAAATATTAATAATCTGCATATGATGCTTTATGGACCATTGAATAGCTTCAATCATATCGCCGATTTGTCCATTGGATGTTCCATCTGCATATTTTAAAGAATAGATTCGTATATTAGGAGCAACTCCTGCTACATTCAGATGACTAGAACTTTGTGTTTTTTTATCGAGCTGTGAACCAAGAATAGCCGCTACGCTTGTTCCATGTCCATCGCCATAATTTCCACGGTCATATGGGTCTGATTCATCTATATCTTTTGTTGCTGGATTATCTTTCGCAAAGGATATTCGCTTAACCACATTTCCTAATCCCTCTACTTCGTTTACTCCAGTATCAATAATGGCCACTTTAACACCTTTTCCGAGATATCCCTTTTTCCAATAGGTAGGTGCTTTGACATAATTCATATTCCATTTTGGTTTGTAATTCGGCGCTACTGATTTAATGGTTGAAGTGGAAGCAATATGCATCTTATCTGTACTGGTTTTGACCCATTCTATATGGGGGTTATTTTTTAATAGACGATATTGTTTTGTATTTACATTAGCTCTAACCATCTTCATATCACCTAAGTGTTTCTCTACATGCTCTACATGTTGTTCCGCATACTGTTTACCTTGATGATCTTTATAGGAAATAAGTACATCCTGTAGATGAGTTGACGTTTCTTTTGCTTGGGTAGTAGCTGTTTGTATTAAGAAACAGCAGCCAGTGGCACAAGCAGCTGATATCAATTTTTGTTTGAATTTCATATGTATCCTCTCCATTCGGATGCTGTAATTATACTAAAAAAATTAAAAGTATATTATACTATGCCCGTTTCAAGAGAATTTAGAACCTATTTCCACAAAAAAACCAAGCTTCTAAGAAGAAGCTTGGCAAAATATTAAATGATATGCTGTTTTTGATTCACTTTATGACGTGTGAATATACTAATAACGACATAGGTAATCAACGCAAATAAAATTGGCAATGTAACAGGATGCATGCCCAATATGTCTGGAATGTTTTTCTTCAGTGTAATATCGTAAAGCGTAGTGTAACTTATTAAACCGACAATCATAGAGGCTATCGCACCGTATTTATTTCCCGTCTTCCAATATAGGCCAAACACAACTGGCCATACAAAAACAGCTTCTAAACCACCGAATGAGAATAGATTTAGCCATACAAGTAAACTTGGAGGCTTTAACGCAACAAATATAACAGCAATCCCGATGACAGCTGTCACTAGGAAACTGATTCTTTTGATTTCAGGATCAGTCGCCTTTGGTTTAATAAAATTAAGATATATATCTTTTACAATTGTTGAGCTCACAAGCATAAGCAATGCATTGACCGTCGACATGATCGCTGCCATTGGCGCAGCCAGCACGATACCTGCTAAATATGGCGGAAGAACTTTTAATGTTAAAAGAGGCATTACTTTATCGCCTATTTCAATGCCAGGTAGGACTGGACGAGCTAAAACGCCTGTTAAGTGCATACCGAACATAACAGTACCAAGAGCAATAGTTCCAATGATGATTGCCGCATGCATGCTTTTTGTATCACGATATGACATAGCCCGAACAGCAATCTGTGGTAAACCGATAACGCCAATCCCAATTAAAATCCAAAATGTTGAAACATATAGGGGGGTAAGACTGTTATCTGCACCGAATGGTGATACTAATTTCGGATTTTCAGCAACTAAATCATGCATGATATTAGAAACGCCACCACCTGCGATAATCGTTCCTACAAGTAAAATGATACTACCAACCAGCATGACAGAACCTTGGACAGCATCTGTTAATGCCACAGCACGGAAACCGCCGATAATGACATACACGAGTACTACAGCGGCAAAAATAAAGAGAGCAGTTGTATAATGTAAGCCAGTCAACGATTCAATAAGCCGTGCACCACCCACCCATTGGGCCGCCATGGAAGAAAATAAAAAGATAATAATACTTAATGCAGACACCACTACAACAAAATTGCTTTGGTAGCGTTCTCGCAAAAAGTCAATCAACGTAATCGCTTTGTATTTCCTTGCGATAATAGCAAACTTTTTCCCTAAAATCATCAGTACAAAGTAGCCTGCAGGCAGTTGAGCCATTGAAAGTAATACCCATCCAAGACCCGTATTATAAGCGACACCTGGACCACCTATAAAACTAGAAGCACTACCGTAAGTGGCCATCATGGTCATCGCCAGTAAGAAACCACCCATATCTCTCCCGCCTAAGAAATATTCCTGCAAGAAAGAATTCGAATTCATTACATGTTTATTTGCCCATATACCTATTAAAAAGATGATAACCAGAAAAATAAAGAGCGGGAAAATTACCTGCCAGTGCATCATGACTTATCACCGCCTTCATCGTCAAAAGGCATATCTCTGAAAAATACCTTGATGACAAAAATAATTAGTAAAATCATAAAGATTGTTCCTGCAATGCAACTATAGAAAAACCAAGCCGGAAAACCGAAAACATATGTATATTCTTTCGGGTCCGCTGATCCAAGCCCATATGCAAAGCCAAACCATATTGCAAAATTGATGAGCACGAGCAAGACACCAATTACTGCTTCTCGGTGAGCAATCTTAAAACGCGGATCATTCATAGAAACTCCCCTTTTATATCAATAGAATTCCTTACTATTTTACTTTTTTAAAGTGAAAAATGAAAGTTTAGAGGACAAATAATGTTATAATAGAGAGACAATAGTATAGGATTTCTCAAGGGTGGTCGGCTCACTCCCCGTTAGAAAGGGGGTGGTGCCGTATGACAGTTTTCGAAGCGCTTATGTTTGCTGTAGCTTTTTCTAGCTTAATTGTTGCAATGCTGTCATTTAACCAAAAAAAATAATCCACCCTTGAGTTAGCAGCTCGGTGGATTATTCCCTCTACTAGCTGACCCCTTTGATGGAGCCTGCTATTGTTATACCGTTAGTGTACCCGCACTACCGGTATTTTTAATATATGCATCTATGCCTATATTATAGCTGAAACAAAGCGAAAAGGAAAATAAATCGGATCTTTATAACATTTATCTTTGAACCCATTTAGTTTGAGAGGATAAAAATGCCTCCACAATGTGAAATCGGATAAAATTCAAAGAGATTTTTGAAGGACTGTTTTAATTCCTCATATACAAAATAATATTCATCAGGATCCCAATAAGCTAAGTTTTCTTGGCGACATTTCTCCAATTGCTCTCTCGTTTCAAAGGCAATATCACCAATTAACACTTTACCACCTTTTTTTAAAAGAGGTAGCAAACTATTGATGAATGTTACCTTTTCTTCATCTGTCAAATGGTGCAGCGTATACGTACTAATAATATAATCGTACTGGTTTGTTAAGATTTCAGCGGGCAAGCCTTTAGATATATCCCACTCCATGAGGTTTGCTTTAGGCATCTTATCTTGGGCAATGGAAAGCATTTCAGTTGAAAAATCAATGCCATTTATTAGATGACCATTCACATACAATTTCTTCGTCAGAGTGCCTGTTCCAAAACCGATATCTAGAACTTTTGAATTCTCTTTTTGCATCACTTCATTATAAATGTCATTTAGAATCTCTTTGTAGCCTGCAAACGGATACAAGTTATTTTCCTCACTTACTTGTACCGTTCCATCATAATGGTCTGCCCACAGATCAAAACCTTTTTTATTTAACATGAATGCTCCTCCAGTAATTTAAAAATTTGCGAGCATTCTGATTGAATGTTGAATTACTCGCAGTTCACCTTATCCATACAAATTTGTTTATAGAAGTTAGCACATTTCATATCAATCACACCTTTCTATTAATAGAGTTCAATTATACCATAATATTTTAAAAATTCAGTAATTCTTTCAACGAAACTTAAAGAGGTCTAAGATCAAGCAACTTAGCAGTACAGTAAATACTAGAAAGACATATTATGTATACCATGAGAATTGCTATTCCAGGACTCTAATACCACTGAAACTTTTATAATGCAACGTCTCATAACGGTCAATGGTTATCGGCCGGCTTACATGATTTCCTCATGGAATTATTAAAAAATACTCAAATCATATGTCTTTGAAAGTTTTTCAATACTTTTCATCCCTGCTACACTATTCCCTATCTCATCAATTCCAGGACTAAAAACACCAATCCCTATTTTCCCTTTAAGTTGCTCCACTTTTCCATCGGGTACTGAACATAAGACTCCGCCAGATACACCGCTTTTCATTGGAATTCCAATAGAAGCAGCATACTTGCCTGAAGCATTATACAGTCCACAAGTTGTCATTAATGCTTTAGTGACTTTAGCAGTTTGGCGAGTGATTATTTCTTCTTTTGTTAATGGATAAATACCATTTCCTGCCAACATTAATCCTATTTTTGCTAGATCTCTAGTTGACACTTCCAAGGAGCATAAGTAGATATAAGTCTCTAGCGCTTTTTCTACATCATCAAGTAAATAATTATTTGCCTTTAGATAGTAAGCAATTGCACGATTTCGGTGGCTTGTTTCAATTTCGGAACTATAGATTTCTTCATTTACTTTATGAATACTGCCAGTAGTCCGGCTTAAAAAGTTTGCAACATAAGCGACGCGTTCCTCGGGCGTTTTTCCGGGTAACATGGAAGCGATTGTAATAGCTCCTGCATTAATCATCGGATTGAAAGGCTTTCCAGGAATAGAGCTCTCTAATCGCATTATCGAATTAAAAGGATCACCAGTTGGCTCTACATCAACTTTATCCAGAACAAAATCTAAACCATGATACTCACAAGCAACCATAAAATTGATTACTTTTGAAATACTTTGCAATGTGAAAAGAGTATCTGTTCCTCCGCTTTCAAAATAATTTCCATATTCATCTATTAAAGATATACCAAATTGATCTACAGATTGGTGCGCTAGGGCTGGAATATAAGATGCCGGTTTTCCTTCTTTAGTATGTAATTTGGCTTCGTTTATAATTTGTTCTAACATCACTTCTACCTCTTTCTCTATCTATAGCTAGAAGGAGATGTTCTAAAAAAGTACATCTCTTTCACGTTTCATTATTTACTTGGAATTAGTGAAACATACGCATTTCCTTTTAGACAGGCTATTCTTCTTTTCTTATTATTATATTTTCCAAATAATATCGTAGTTCTGCTATGATATCACCTGCAAAAAATCAAATGTATTTAGGTAAGAATTATCTTTAGGACACTTTTCATATGTGTTTTTCCTAGTACCAAGTAGGAGATTGCGCATTACTAGTAAAGCACTTTATAATTCTACCCTAACGGTATTGAACCAAGTATGCAACTATAATATTAGTCACTTGAAATACATATTATATATAACATAGAGAATTAATATTCCCATAATTATCATTCCGCCAATGGCGGGAGTACCTATAAAAGATCGATTAAATACATCATTGCTTTCTTTCTTTGTTTTTTCAAAATCCTCTTTGTTTTTTATATCATCTTTTTTCATATTAACCTCCTTTTCTACGTAATTAAATTTAGAAGCAATATCCTATACAACCGGTCATTTTCGTTATCCATTTAAAACTAAAATGATAGTAAGAAAAACTTCTATGTTTCGCTGGTCCTGCTTCTTCCATTTCCTTCTTAGCTATTAATTCAGAAAGCAATAAGTACCCTCTCATTTAGAAGATTCTGTTAAAATAGTTTATCATAGGTCGTGCTAACAAGAATAGATCCACATTAGTCAGATGGAAGGTAGCCTTCTAAAAGTATATGTTTCTTACCAAACTAAAAGGCAACCTCATCACCTAAGATTGCTTAAACAATAAACAATACTATTTTTCAGTTTTACCGGTGAATAATAATTCTGCTCCTCCTGCAAGAATAGCTTTCTTGCCTCTTGCTTTGATCAATATCTTCAGCCATCAGGAACCAAGACGTTTACACTGTCAAAAACCTCCCATAAAAGGAGATTTAACCCGGTGGAAATATTAAATTTTTTGCTTCAACAAAACAAAAAGATTGAACCTCTATATTGAGATTCAATCTTTTCTAATAACTTCGTCATGTTAATACATTAAATGGTAGATTAGCGTATATCCAAGGACAATTAAGACAATTCCTAAAACGACGAATCCGATTGTCCGTATTGCTTTTGGTTGTCTTTCCGGCGGATTAGGACCTGTTTCAGATTCCGGTTGGCCAATTGTAACTCCTTCATCTACTAATGACTCATCTTCTTGTTGATTGTTCTGTTTTTCAGAAGCCATTTCTTTCACTCCACTTCTGGTTATGTTTGCTGTACAGCTTATCTATTCCCTTTTTTAAGTAAAATAAACGATATAGAATGTGAAGTGATCTAATATTTTACATAATTAAATTATTTTAAAAATAAATCTAAAGATTTTTTTCAATCCTCTCCTGACTCTCTAATCAATCATTACACTTGACAAATCATGTTAGTTATGAATAATTTTCAACTGAGGATTTACCTCAATAGAAGTATAAAAACGACTAATATGATTGAGGAAATTCTAAATCGTATATAGAAATTACTCATGTCTTTTTTGCTATCATTCCTAAGACATTATAAAATCAATAATATGCTAGGCATATAAAGTTGAAAAAAGTAAATTATTAGGAGTGGGTCCGTGTGAAGTTATTAAGGATAATCTTCTTTTGCTTGATTCTCCTCGGAGTATATTTCATTATTCAAAAGAATCAAATTAATACTAAGGATCTGTCATCTGTTTCAAATACCTTTAGAGAAGGTTTTGATTTTATAACAGCAAAGGTACACGACTTAAAATTAACATCAAAAAAGCAGGATACGCTTGAGAACGTCGAAAAGCCTGACCTAAAAATACCTAATCATCAAGCCCTCTCTGTACACAATATAGAAATTGGGAACACAAAAGAAAGCGTCGAAAAACAGATGGGAAAAGCGCAGCGTTCTACCTATAATGAATATGGCGCTAAATGGTACACGTATCATAAAAACTATCAAAATTTTTTTATGGTCGCCTATGATTCCAATCACCTTGTGGCTGGATTATACACAAATCAAAATTTGGTATCTTCAAAACAAGGGATACAAATCGGTAATTCTAAACAATCTGTCGAAAAGAAACTTGGCACTCCCTTAAAAGGTATTAAAAAAGGTTTTGTCCTTTATCAAATGCAAAATAACGGAGAGTATGACATATACGAAATGGACAGTAGCTACGTGACAGTATTTTTCGATAAGCATAATAAGAATACATTAACCGCAGTACAAATTATTGGTAAAAACTTAGAAGAGAACAAGAAAAACTTTTACCCTCAAAGCAGTAAACGCCTTACAAAAGGCTTTGAATATCAATTATTTGACCTTACAAATGCAGCACGCGTAAAAAATGACCTGCCTCCTCTATCATGGAATGCTCAGGTCAAAGTGACGGCTCAAAAACATAGTGATGATATGGCTTCTCACCAATATTTCAGCCATACAGATTTAAATGGTGGATCACCCTTTGATCGGATGAAGAATGATGGAATTGCTTTTATGACAGCTGGAGAAAATATAGCTGAAGGGCAAATCAGCAGTGTCTATGCACATGAAGGATTAATGAATTCACTTGGCCATCGTAAAAACATTTTAAATAATAAATTTGACGCGCTTGGTGTAGGCGTGGCATTTGATCAAGCATCGAGGCCATTTTTTACTGAAAATTTTTTAGGGAATTGAGTGATAAAAATACATCCATTAAATCAATCTTTTTTATGATAATGGTGTAGTCACAAAAAAGTTAAGACAAAAACACTTTTAAACCTTACTTGTTTAAGTTTAATAAGAAGCATCCATTTTGACAAAAAGATAATCAAAATGGATGCTTTTTTTAGTATTTTTCATTTTGTTTTTAATAAAAAACCTTTAGTTAAATTAAAAAACATATCAAATATTATGCTCCATATCATTTACTTATTATTAATTCGAATTCTTCCTCATCATCCCAGTCATAGAATTTTAAAAGTTGTTTCATTTGAATTCAGACCAAAGACTATACGTGGTAAACTGATTCTATGATGCAATTTTGAAAGTAGGTTTTTCAATGGAATTTATCATCTTTTTTATGATTGGAATTATAGGTAATATAGTCGGTACATTGGTCGGAGGAGGGGGACTGATTAGCTTACCCACTATGTTACTTATGGGGTTACCCGTACATTCAGCAATTGGTGCAAACAAGGTTTCCAATACTATCAGTTCACTCTCAAGCTTTCTTGTCATATTAAAGAAAAAAGAAGTTTCCACAAAAGAAGCATTATTAGTCCTAATATTTTGTCTTGGAGGAGGTATATTAGGTGGTCTCATTGCTTCCTTTTTAAGCGGAAGTGCCCTAACGCTTATTGCAATCATTTTATTAAGCATTGCATTTGTAACCTCCTTCATGAATACGGGTAATTTTGATGGAACTGAACAGTTTCATGCAAGTAAAAAATCAGGAACTGCACTAATTGGTATAGGAATGTATGACGGAATGTTTGGACCAGGAAGCAGTACACTTGCGTTATATTTATATGCAAGCCAAAAAATCGCCTATATCCGAGCAATTGGCTTAGCAAGAGTTGGGGTTTTTGCAAGTTGCTTTGGATCTGCCATCACTTACATATCAACGGGTAAAATTTTATGGCCACTTACCATAGCATTAATGCTTGGATCCATTGTTGGTGCACAGTTCGGAGTTAGATTAGCTCGTAAATTAAAAACGAAACATGTAAAACCACTTCTTAGATTAGTAACAGTTCTTTTAGTTGTACAAATGATTGTAGATTATTTTGATTTTTAAGAGTAGATTTTTTGAAGATTCTAATTGAAATACAAATCTAACTACACAAATAAGACATCCATAACACTTTTGGATTGACGCCTCCACGTTGTTTTAACGATAAGATTTATTGGACTTCTTTTAAAAGAATTAATATTCTATTCACTTGTACTTAAACTATACGGCCTCATTAGTTTAAGTACATTTTTGATTTAATATTACCTATAATACCTTTTGTATTTACATATAACTACAATAAAAAAGGTTCAACATCTATTAGTTTGATCATAATATTTAACGCTAAATAAAGAGTTTTAACGGTGGTTTTTAATATTATTAAATATAAGATTAATATTTCAGCGCGTTACTATCGATTTTAGCTAAATTTAGTTTTCAATTATAGAGCGTAAAACAAAATGAATACTATTATGGTCTCGCTGTTTATCGGTAGTCATAACTTAACCGTTTATATAATGTCTCTGTTTATTTGTTTACATAATATTATTATTTATAAAATATTTAGAGGATTGTTTTCAATTACTCGTTGGATCTCTTCATTCTCCACATGTGTATAAATTTGAGTCGTTGATACGTTAGAGTGGCCTAGAATTTGTTGCAGGCTTCTAATATCTGCTCCACTTTTATACATCATCGTAGCAGATGTATGGCGTAATTTATGTGGCGAAAGCTTCTTTTTTTCTAACCCTGATGATAAATTGATTGCTTTTACAATCTTTGCAATTCGCTGCCTAGTTAAACGTGTTCCTTTTTGAGAAAGAAATAAAGCCTCATTTTTATCAGCATTCTTCATTTTGTTCCTTTCATGCTCTAAATAAGTTTTCAGCGCTTTAAGGCATGCATCATTGAGATAAACAGACCTTTCTTTATCGCCTTTCCCTCTCACAGTCAGTGTACGCTCATGGATAGAGTCCATATTTAGATTACATAATTCAGATACACGAATACCTAAATTCAAAAAGAATGTCATCATGCAATAATCTCTATCATAATGTGCGCTGTATTGGATGCCGCCAATAAATGTCTTCGCTTCATCTAAACTGAGATAAATCGGCTGCTTTTTTCCTATTTTAGGTGTTTCCAAATCATCTGCCGGGTTTTCTTCTATTATATGGCGCTTGGATTTCAAGTATTTAAAGAATGAGCGCAATGTCGCTACCTTCCTTGCCCGGGTATGTGCGCTATTTTTTCGTCTCTCCTCGCAGTATTCTAAAAAAAGATACATATCTTCGAGTGTTATTTCCTTTAAGAACGAGGCATCAATTGAATGTATATCTATTGTATCAATTTGCTCTAATTTATCTTGTTGTACGCTAAGAGTAAATCGCAGAAATAAGGTCAAATCGTATTCATATTCATCTCGAGTGCGTTTTGACTTTCCTTTAATAGCTGTTAAATAAATTAAAAAATCTCTAAGTATTTTTGGTTTTTTTTGATCCATCTCACGTCACCTCAATATCTTCTATTCTATCATAAATAACTTTCCCAAATATACATTTGGGAACCTTTTTAATGAAAGAAGATAATAAAAAGTCGAATCCTCTACTCAGAAGACTCGACTTTGTCGAAATGTAATGGTTAACTATTCTACTAATAAAAATTAATTCTCTTAGGAAGCGTAATTAAAACAATCGAGAATAATTTAATTTTTAAGTAGAAATTATAAGTATAAACGAGAATAAATAGACTATTTAATTGGAATCATAATCTTAGTCACATAATTCTCTGCACCATTGACAGCAACCTCATCTAAAATATATTCTTCATACGCAAAATTTTTAATTGCTAATTGATGCTCTTTTACAAATTCAAATATTCGGTGATAGGATGGAGCAATTTCCTTATCGTTTCCTTTATGATAGGCAATAATATACTGTCCTGCTGGTCGAACAATTGTGGAGACCTTTTCAATACTCGAAGGCATTTCGGTATAAAGATAACTATAATTTCCAAAGTTCTCAGCCAATATTTCTTCCTCTGCTAAAATGGCTCCGATTGGATGCCCCGTATATAATTCATGCTTATTGCACAAATCAATAAAATCAGTCACAGCATTCAAGTATTGACGATTTGTTGCATGACGTAGATGCTGGCTTATGAGCAATGTTCTCTCAGGAAGATTTTCAACGGTAATACTTTCCCAATCCACTTCTAATGCTTCTTTGATAATTTTGATAGTCGTTTCGGCTATTGTTCTAATATGCTGAAGCTTACTAATCTTATTGTCAATTTCGTCCAATTGGCTAGTAAGTAATTGAATAGCTTCAATTGGCGTTTTGTTATTTAAAAAATTACGAATTTCTTTAAGAGGCATGCCTAAATCTTTCAGCAGTTCAATTACTATATAAACTTCGTACTGTGAATAGGTATAATAACGGTATCCATTGTCCTCTTTAATATAGGGTGAAAGTAAACCGATTTCATCGTAATAAAATAAGGTCTGTTTTGATATATGGCAAAGTTTAGCAAACTCTCCAGTAGTAAAATATTTGTGTGATTGTTCTGACATAACATTCCACCTCTCCATTAAGTGCATACGTATTGACTATATAGTAACTATATACTTTAAAATCATATTAGAAAAGGAAAAGAAACGTTCTATCTAGAAAGGAAGTGCTCCATTTTACGGAGGCATCTATGAGTGATACATCAATCAAATTAACGCAAACCCCAATTCACAAACTATTTTTATCGTATTTATTCCCCTCACTACTCGGTATGATTTTAATGTCTGTCAATATTCTTGTTGATGGCATTTTTGTCAGCAACGGAGTCGGACCGCTTGCCTTAGCGGGAGTCAATATAGCAGTTCCTATTTTCTCTATATTGTTATCCATTTCTCTATGGATTGGAATGGGAGGTGCAACCCTTTACTCTATCGAAATGGGCAAGGATAACATACAGCAAGCTCGCTCCATTTTTATGCAGAGCCTATTAATGACCGTGAGCATTGTTGGTGTACTTGTTATTATTTGTCTTTGGAAACAAAAAGAGATTGCACTGCTATTCGGCGCAAGTACTAAAGTTCTTCCCTATGTTGAAGACTATCTTCACGTCATTCTTCTTTTCGGTCTCATATATGTATTAGAAAATGTTTTAAGCATTTTTATACGAAACGATGGAAATCCGAAACTAGCTATGATTGGTTTAATCACCACATCAGTCTTAAATATCATCCTGAACTATATCTTTATCTTTCAGATGAACATGGGCGTTAGTGGAGCTGCATATGCAACAGCCCTTTCAACAGTCGTAGGTTTATGTGTACTTCTTTTGCATTTTTTACGAAGTGATAGCCATTTACGTTTTAATTTGAAAACATTCCACTTTAACTTTAGTAATATGAAAGAAATTTTAAAAATTGGCTCACCAAGCTTTATTACAGAAGGTTCTACCGCTATTGTAGTCGTAGGCTATAATATTGCCTTTAGTCATTTCGTTGGTGAAATTGGAGTCACCTCTTATGCTGTAATCAATTATTTACATGCCGTATTTATCATGCTTTTCTTTGGTATAAGTGCAGCCATACAACCAATTGTAAGCTTTAGCTATGGGGCAAAATTAACAGAACGACTCAAAGCTGTCTTGAAATTGGGGCTTCTAGCTGGGATTATTGCCGGTATACTCATTATTCTTGTTGGATGGCTCCTTGATGATCAGTTAATCCAAGCATTTAGCGTGCATGACCCTGCAATTATAGAGTTTACAAAGCAAGGCATACATCTTTTCTTTATTGGCTATTTGTTTCTTAGTTATAACTTGCTGTATGCAGAATTTTATCAATCGATTAAGAAAATACGTTTATCGATGATTATCATTCTTATGCGTTCCCTCATACTATTCCTCCCATTGCTCTATTTATTGCCTGCAGCATTTACGGGTAAAGCACTTTGGCTAGCCTTTCCTATTGCAGAAGGAATGACTGCCATTGGTATACTGTTATATCAGTTTAAAAATAATCGAAGCAAAACGGTACATGAATAAGTTTCTTCTATTATATAGGTAGCCACTATTTCTTCTTTAGAAATAGTGGTTTTTACTTATTTTCCAAAAATAATTAATTTTCTAAAAAATGTTGCTATTTTTGTCAAATTTGCATATGATTATTTCAAGGGATTGGAAGCACTTCCAACTTCATATTTTTAAAGGGGGATTTTGTATGAGTCAAAACTTAGCTCACTCGTTAGAAGAAAAACAAGTTGTGAGCGATCATTTGGGGGATGAACCAAATGTTTTAAAAGGCCTGACAGAAGAAAAGTATGTATCTATTTCAGAAAGTTCTGAATTTAAAACTCTAGTAAAAAAGAAAAACAGGTTTATTGGATCCATTTCAATTCTATTTTTAGGTCTCTACATTCTATTGCCTATCTTAACCTCTTTCACAACAATTTTGGATGGAAAATCCTTTGGTGACATTACATGGGTATGGATTTATTCTTTAGGATTATTTATTATGACGTGGGTACTCTGTATGCTTTATGTCAAAAAAGCAAATGTATTTGATCAAGACAGTCAAAAAATTATTGAAAAAGCGAAGGATGGTGGCTATTAATGGGAGCTATTGGGATCTTATTCTTCGTGGCAATTGTAGTGCTCACTTTGATTGTTACGTATATTGCATCGAAAAGAACAAATTCAGCTAGCGAGTTCTACACTGCAGGCGGTGGCTTAACGGGTTGGCAAAACGGTATTGCGATTGCTGGTGACTATTTATCTGCTGCTTCATTTTTAGGAATTGCAGGTGCTATTGCTTTATTTGGTTTTGATGGTTTCTTTTATAGTATTGGCTATTTAGTCGCCTATTTAGTTGTTTTATATATTGTAGCTGAACCTTTACGAAATCTGGGGCGCTACACATTGGCGGATATGATTACTGCACGTTTTAATCAAAAGAAAGTTCGTGGTACTGCTGCTATAAGTACAATAGTAATTGTGTTATTTTACATGATTGCACAATTAGTTGGAGCTGGTGCACTTATACAGCTTTTGCTTGGAATTGACTATTGGATAGCTGTATTGTTAGTTGGCGTCATGATGACGATTTACGTTCTATGGGGCGGGATGGCCGCTACAAGTTGGGTACAAATTATTAAAGCTGTACTTTTAATGATCGGTACTGTTATTATCTCATTCCTTGTACTCTTAAAATTCCATTTTAATATTCTTGAAATGTTCCAAACTGTTAAAACATCAACATCACATGGTGAAGCTTATCTCAACGCTGGTGTAAAATATACTAACGGCTTTGATACATTATCCGTGATGATTGCTTTGGTTTTAGGTACAGCGGGTTTACCTCACATACTAATGCGATTCTTTACTGTAAAAGATGCAAAAACAGCCCGGAGCTCAGTTGTCAGCGCAACATGGATTGTTGGTATCTTTTATGTCCTCACTATTTTCCTTGGTTTTGGAGCAGCTGCATTTGTAGGCTCTGAAAAAATTGTTTCAGCCAATGCAGCCGGAAATATGGCCGCACCACTTCTTGCTCAAGCTTTAGGCGGAGACTTGTTAATGTCATTTGTTTGTGCAGTTGCTTTCGCGACTATTTTAGCAGTTGTTGCTGGATTGGTATTATCAGGTGCTTCTGCTTTCGCACATGATATTTATGGCCAAATTATTCGTAAAGGCAAAGCAACAGAAAAAGAACAAATGAAAGCTGCACGTTATGCTTCTATAGGGGTTGCGTTAATTTCTATCCTTCTTGCATTAGGCGCTCAAACACTAAATGTAGCTTTCTTAGTATCGCTAGCATTTTGTATAGCAGCAAGTGCAAACTTGCCAGTTATTATTTACACTATCTATTATAAGAAATTCAACACAACAGGTGCTGTCTCAGCAATGGTAACTGGACTAGTTGTAGCATTGATTCTTGTAGCATTAAGCCCTAACATTTGGAGTCCAGAAGGAACGGCAATTCTAAAAGGGACTGCATTGTTCCCTCTTACAAATCCAGCAATCATTTCAGTTCCGTGCGGTTTCTTAGCAGGTTGGATTGGTTCACTAGTAGGTCAAAAATCAGATGTTCGCAAGTATGCAGAAGTAACTGTGAAAGCCAATACTGGACTTAAAAATAGCTAATAGCTAATAAAAAAGAGATTGGAGGTTGATTCCCCTAATCTCTTTTTTATTTTCAAAATTACTTAGTCATTATTCTATCTCTAATGAAAAAACATAAGCCGCATCCCCATGGTATTGTTTCTCTTTTTCATCGGTATCCCACCATACACTATATACATAATAATATACACCCTTTTTAGTTGGGGTTTTGAATTGCCCGTTATCTTTTAACTGTATTTTCTTTTCGTCATCACCTTCCATTAAATACAAGTGAACTTCTGTTGGCTGTGGCTTATAATCCATTTTAATCTGGGCTATTGCCTTAGATGTACTCCTGATTGGCTTTTTATTTTGTAATAATTCTGGAGGACCTACCTTGTCAACACACATATTTGTCCAGCAGTATGAACCTTGAGTGGTGCTATACTTATCCCCATTCAATTCCACAAAAACAGACGGAGGACGGTCACCTGGTAATCCCTTCTCATTGGATGTATTGCAGCTGCTAAGTATACAACTCAATAAAATACAAACCAATATCAATCCTTTTTTGATAAAAATACACCCCCCAAAGTTATCTATATACTAGACCTAAAAGACCAAAGACAATATAAAAAAACATCCGCCCAATGTTTTCACTGAACGGATTTTCATACTCTTTCTTGGTATTAGTATAACATAAGGAAATTTTAGAAAACTTAATTTAATCCTTATTTTTTAATTCATGGTGGTCTTCATCAATTTTTTATTCGGTACATTATGTTTAAAGCCAATTGTATTTAGCTGTCTGATCAATTGCGTCTCTGTCATACGTGTACTGTTTTTTTGAATATATTCAACCGGAAAACTTGAGGGATGAAATACTTTTGCACCTTCAAATAACCATTTAATTCGATAACTATCATGGAATTCCTGGATCCTTTTTCTTGCTTGGCTGGATTGGTCATCATAACCAAATTGAAATCCACAGCACTGGCAAATTTCACCAGATCCACTAAGGTTACTATCATACGGTTTCTTTGCTAAACCCATAAAACCACATACAGGGCATCTAAACTTTTTCATATTCCTCACCTCATTTTGGTTTTTTAACGTTAACCAAACTTTAACCTAAAAAATTACAAAAATCAACACGAGGTGACGTTGAGAAGTATTTTCAGATTTCCTTCCATAGGTAAAAGGTTCTTTTTACAATCATCAACTTGTACCAAAAGTATGCATTAAATTCCCTCAAATAGTTCTTATGAATATAAAACCTTTATTAACCATAAGGTAAATAGACATTAAAAAAGAAGAAAAAATTTTTTTTGGTTCTTTTTTCCTCTTTTTTAAAAGTTTTAAATTTTAATAATATTCCCTATTATCATAGTGTTTAAACGTTATTGATTTGAAGAATTCTTTTTAAAAAACTGTATCACTTCTTCTTGGATATATGGAGGTACTCCATGACCATCTTCGAATCCCTTAAAAGTTACTTCTGCATCATAGCTTAAGAAGAAGCCTTTGCTTTCTTCCCCCCATTGATATGGAAGAACGTAATCCATAGTGCCATGTGCAATATAAATTGGAAGGCTTTCAACGGATTGCTTTTTATAATCTGTCTTTACAAAGTCTGGAATATACCCACTTAATGCTACAACTCCCGCTAGTTTTTGATTTCCCATTACAAATGCTAAAGAATTGGCAAGCACGGCACCTTGGCTAAAGCCCAAAATATACAGCTCTTTTAAGTTAAGCGGGAACTCAGTAGCTGCTTCTTCAATAAATTTTGCAATATGGATAACAACTTGATCAAATACATGGCGATCCGGTATTCCGAATTCTTTGTCATGATAGAAAGCATATCCTGGTTCTTGAAGGATTGGACCCTGCAAGCTAAATATAAAGTAATTTTCTTTTAATTCTTGCACTAGCTGTGGCAAGTCTTCTTCATTGCTTCCCATTCCGTGCAGTAAAAATATTGCAGGATATTTCTTTCCTTCTACGATAGTTGTTGGAGCAGAATAAATAAATGTAAATGGTGATTTCATAATCATCTTCCTTTCAAGGATAATATACTACTATCATAG
The DNA here is from genome assembly GCF_008638315.1 of Rummeliibacillus sp. TYF-LIM-RU47. Classification (NCBI taxonomy): domain Bacteria; kingdom Bacillati; phylum Bacillota; class Bacilli; order Caryophanales; family Caryophanaceae; genus Rummeliibacillus; species Rummeliibacillus sp. TYF-LIM-RU47. The sequence goes on from NZ_VVIR01000001.1 coordinate 1,641,434, forward strand.
CATAATTTTTATATTCGACTTTTGACTATATCCTAATAGAATTTCTATAGATTTCACCAGATATCTTTTGAAACGCGTATACGGAAGTAAAAATAGCGTGACTATGTTTGCCACGCTACTCATTGTTCGCTTTATATTCTTTTTCCTCTATCTCTAGCTGCCATTCGTTTTTGCGGCCAACAAAACCTAGACAAAATGAAATGAGATGAACTAGCAAAAAGGAATTTTCATTAAAATACCAATTCACTGTAAAATAATTAAAATAGCTTTGATGTTTCAAAACAGACATTATGGTTTTCCCTTTTTTTTCAAATCCATTGATTGTCTCTTGAATTGTCTGATATTCACCTGTAATGCCAATAACCAAAATAATGATTATAGCAATGAGTAATATCCCCGGTCTTCGCAACGGTCTAATAGCAAAGTACTTTCTTCCGACTGTCCAGGTTATAAATAAACTTAATAACAAAAAAGGAATTAATAATACTATTGGTACAACAGCTGTATTGGCATGGTTGATTGACTGCGTAGGCTTTCCTGTGAAGAAAAACTCGATCGCAAGACAGCCAAAAAACGAGATGGCCAGTGAAATATACCAGGCTAGATTGCGCACTGCCATCTTCCTTTCTAATCTTTATATTTTTTATCGCATATCATTTAGAATTTCAGGAATCCCTTCTATTATAGCATTTGGAGTTACACTGTAATGGGATAATTTCTCTGCTTTCACTTCCGCAGCTCTAGCATGTAAAAATGTAGCGCATACTAACGCTTGTTCAGGGCTTGCATGTTGACATATAAAGGACAGAATAAGGCCGGTTAATACATCACCGCTTCCTCCCCGTGCTAGCGCATCATGTCCATGGGGATTTACCCATGTATTACCATCTGGAACTTCAACAATAGAGCGATGACCTTTCAATAATACGTATACACCATGCTCTTTTGCAAATTGCTTTGCTACCCCTAATCTATTACTTTCAATTTCTTCGACACTACACTCTAAAAGCGCCGCCATTTCACCCGGATGGGGTGTAATAATAACAGGACCCTTGTATTCCTTCACTAAATGGAGATAATCCTTAAGATAGAATAGGCCATCCGCGTCTATAATAATAGGCTGATCATGGCATTTACTAAATAAGATCTCCAATATTTTTCCACCATGTTTAAAACGACTTAGTCCAGGGCCAATAGCAATTGCCTTATATGTAGAAAATGAAATATCAGAAAGCGATGCTGGAGATATGTGATCATCTTTATTTGAAAGCTTTATATATAATGCTTCTGGCAACTGAGATGCTGAAATTGTATAATTTTCTTCCGGCACAGCTAATGTCACAAGCCCAATTCCTGAGTGAAATGCAGCTTTGGCGGAATAAATAGGCGCCCCTACATATGAACTAGAGCCCCCTATCACAATACCATGGCCAAATGTTCCTTTGTGACTGTTAGATGGTCTTTTTGGCAATTGTGCATAGACATCTCCGTTTGTAATTAGCCTTGGCAGAGATTGAGTGGATTTTTCTGCAAGCTGATAAGGTACTGAGATATCTGCAATTTCCCATTCACCAATATACATTGGTCCGTCTTGCAAGAAGAATCCTTTTTTTGGCATCACAAAAGTAACAGTACGATCAGCCTTGATGGCCATTTCTGTAACTAGTCCGGTATCAGCCTCCAAGCCTGAAGGAATATCTACCGCTAAAACATAAGCAGTAGACTCATTTACCATTTCAATGACTGAACGAAATGGGTCTTTAATTATGCCCTGCATCCCTGAACCTATCATTGCATCTATAATAATAGTAGCACAGTTTATTTTTGTCTGAAGCTTATCCTTATCCATTGTTGCCATTGTTGAATAGGGAAGACCTCTATTTTTATAGACTAAAAAGTGGGTAAGTGCATCTCCTTTTAGCGTCTCCTCTTTAGGCAGAAGGCACAATTCCACATTATATCCATGATCACATAACTTTCTGGCAGCTACAAATCCATCGCCGCCGTTGTTACCGTTACCTGCTAACACAAGAATGCGTGCGTCTAGGTCATGGTACGATGACAAAACTGCAGACACGATAGCAGAACCTGCATTCTCCATTAATACAGCACCTGGAAGCCCGACCTGTTCTATTGTAAATTGGTCAAGTGCAGCTAAATCTTGCCGACCGCCTATGTACATGATAATCACTTCTTCCCTTTTTTGTATATGTACTATGTATATGTACTTTATATATTATAATAAGAAAATCTTAATGTTGCCAATGCACTTATCAGAATATTTAAACCTCTAAACTCTTTTCATTCATTTGAAGAAAGAAGTCAAAAAACCAATTAACACTAGCTACATTTTATCTAAATATTCTATATCTACTCAATAGATATCTATACTTTAATTAGCCCTATAGCTATTATACCTAAATTTTAATCTTTCGCCTACTTAGTTTAGGGACTAAAGACCTTATATATTTTACTTTATGATTCTAAAACAAAATAAAGAGGAAGTTAAAAACTTCCTCTATATTCAAATTCCTATTTTTTAGCTATTCTTTTTTATATTTTTAAGTAATCCTCCATCATCCTTATAAGTAATTTGAGCAATCTTACCTTCTTCAGGTAAAGTAGCAATCCCTTTAATCTGATACTTCTTTATTGCATGATCTCCCTTCTTATAGTTAACACTCACAACAAAATGATAGTTGTGATTTTTATCCGTTTTTTCTATCTCCATATCTTTCACATTTATTTTTATATCCTTAGATTTCAGCGTATAGTTAAATGCTGATGTTACAAAAAAAGAGGAGAATCCAGTTTTTGTGAAGTATGGCTTGTATAATCCCTCAACATAATTATGCAGTTCACTACCGTATGAAGCTTTCAGCATTTTCTTTCCTTCTATTATTGTAAAGTTTTCAGGATTATGAAGGATTTTATTATACTCCTGCTTAGGGCTTGTAAATTCTGTTTTTAATACATGCTTTATTGATTGTACATTTTTATCGACGATGTTCTCATTTTCTTCTACCATAACTCCCGCTTGTACTTTTTTTCCTTCTATCAATTTAGCGCTCGAACATCCTGCTGCTATTGATCCTACAATGGCAATCCCAAAACACATACCCATTAAACGTAAGTAACTCAAAGATTTTCTAATCATCATACATCACCTTTCTTTTTTTAAAATGTACCTATGAAGAAGACTTCTAAATCTGTAGTCTATTATGCTTTTTTGTTTGCTATACATCTTACGTAGCGATAAAAGCATTTAGCATTACAGGAATTTTAAAAATCAGGCTATGCTGACATCTAAATGTAATAAATAAGATCCTTTTTTAATTCATAATTTGTATGTTTTAGTTGAACAAAGCAATATGTATAGGAAGACTTAGATATTAAATTAACCATAAACCAAATTTCCTGTTCGCATTTTCTTGCATATATTAAAGTGAATTAACAATTTAGCAAGCATAGACGGACGACCTTCAATAGTACCCCCTTTTATTCTTTTTTAATCATTTAGACTGAATTGTAACCAATAAAGATAGAAAGAACCTCATGTCATAAAATGAAAGCTTCAACACTTTTAGACCATTTCATACTATAGTGTTATTGCAGTATAAAATAGGGTATGATAATAGAAATAATTGTTGAAAGAAGGACCAATAAAATGAAGAAATGGCCAGTGTTATGTTCGTTATTTTTAGCTGCTTCAGTTCTTACAGCTTGTGGTAACGATGCGAATCAAAAAAGTCAGGATCAAAAAGAAGATGCTTTCTTAACGGAAAAATCGAAGGATGCTATATCTAAAGCTGATAAGCACCAAACTAAAGATATAATTGAAACCAAAGTAACAGGTCAAAAAATGTCAAAAGCAGAACAAGAAAAATTAACTCAGTTTATTTCTGACTATCCTGTTATGCGTTCCGAAGCTATTGCCTCAGGCAACTTTGAACCGCTTGCAAACGAAGCAATCATGCATGACACAAAGTTATATGAAAATTTATCAAACCAAATTCCAAAAAAACATAAGCAAGGCGATCAAGAGGAAGTCAATAAACTAGAGATTGTTTCTATTGACCGTAAAAGTGATACAGATTTTGTTGTGAAAACCAAAGAATATATTAACGAAACGAAAAATGGAAATAAATCTCTAAATACCTATGACAGAACATATTCTGTATATTACGATTATGTGGATGGCGATGAAAATAACAGCTTCTTCAAAATTTCCGATATAAAAGAAACTAAATTTTAAAAGGAGTAAGCATTTGCTTACTCCTTTTTTTATTACTTATAACTCCCTATTATCTTTACTGCTTCTTCTGTTAGTGAAGTATCAATTGCCTTATCAAATTCAAATGTTCCCTTTGTTGCCCCATTTTCTTTATACATATTATATTGATTCTGAATATCCTCCATACGCATTTCACCATTCGGATCTAATCCCGTTACATTTACCTTATCCCATATGGCTGGATCTTTTAGAGCTGTATATTTTGTCATAATACTGACAATCTCCGCTTTTCCTTTTCCTTTCGTAAAGGCATCATTATAATCACGGACACCTTTTAGATAAGCAAGCATAAAGCGAAGTGACACATCACGGTCTGTGCTCACGAATTTCGGTGAAGCCAAAACTAAAGCAATCTGCGAATCTGGAGCAAAATCAGTTGCATCCTTAAAACGATGGATAATCCCTTTTTCAACACCTTGTGCAATCAGGGGCTCTATGCTAAGTGCAGCGTCAATAGAGCCGTTTTGTAACGCTCCTAGCATACTACCAAAGTCAGACATAACAACTGTTTCTACATCTTTCTCAGTAAGTCCCGCATGGCGAAGCATTAATTCATAGATATAACCATCAATTGAGTTTCTAGAAGAAATCGCAATTTTTTTACCTTTCATATCTGTATAATCCTTAATTACATTTTTCATTTTATCGCTTACAACGAATGTAAAATAGGATTTACCTGGCATATTATGCCCCTTATCCCCTACTATTTTTACATCAATTCCTTGAGCAATAGCATTAAAGAATGATGCTGTAGAAATGCCGCCCGCCATTTCAACTTCTCCAGCAGCAAGTGCTGGCAACATATCATCACTATTTGCAAATTGAGCAAATTCTACCTCTATGTTGTAATCTTTGAAATACCCTTTTTCATTGGCAATATAAAATCCTGCACCAGATGCCGCTCCATCTTCAGCAATTTTTACTTTCACCTTTTTCTTTAACGGTGCAAGATCGCCTGATGGATTTTCTTTACTCACAGTATTATCTACTGATTTTTTTGTATCACTTCCTTTTTCTGTGCAACCTGCAATCAATATTGCTAGAAGTAGAAGTGGTAGTACCAGCCCTCTTTTAAGCCATTTCTTCAATTTATTCCCTCCATCCTAGCTTCTAGACTTTTGAACTTCCTCATGCAGATGGTTTAATATCTCTATAAAATGTTCTGCAGTTTTTTGATTTGCGCGCATCTGTTCCATCTTCCTCGGTCTCGGGCTATCATTTTTTATTTCTTTTATTATCTTACCGGGTTGTGCACTCATTAATAGAATTCTGTCACTCAGCAGGAGCGCTTCATCTATACTATGTGTAATAAAAATAACTGTCTTCTTTGTCTCTTCCCAAATCGAAAGTAATTCTTCCTGCAAGATGAATTTATTCTGTTCATCAAGAGCCGCGAAGGGTTCATCCATTAGTAAAATTTCCGGATCATTGGCAAAGGCTCGAGCAATACTAACTCTTTGCTTCATACCACCAGACAGTTCTTTTGGATAGAGCTTTTTAAACTGATCAAGGCCCACTTTTTGCAAATAATAATCTGTTCGTTCTTTTACTTGCTGTATGGGCAGATGCCGCATTTTTAAACCAAAGGAAACATTCTCTTCTACTGTCAGCCATGGGATAATACCTCTTTCTTGAAAAACCATTGATTGAAGAGGACGATCTTTCTTATCTTGTTTAATTTCAATTTTCCCCGCGCTTAATGTTTCCAAATCTGCCAGTATTCGAAGCAAAGTTGTTTTCCCACAACCGCTTGGCCCTACAATACAGACAAACTCTCCTTCTGTAATATTCATCGATACCTCATCTAAAGCTGTAACACTTGCATTTTTTTTATAAAATACTTTAGTTAAATTCTCAATAGAAATTTTGGTGTCCACTTACTCACCTCCAAGGTAATATCTTCTTTTGGATAAAACGAAGCAGCAAAGAAAATAAATAGCCAAAAAATGAGATGAGAATAAGCCCTACAAACATTTCCTGTAGCATAAATGCTTTGTAAGAAGTCCATATCAAATAGCCTATGCCAGATGTGGCACCCATCATTTCAGCTGCTACGATTGTTAATAACGCAATTGCCTGCCCCATCTGAATACCTTCCATCATAACCGGGAGCGATCCAGGAAGCGCAATCTTAAAGAAGAAGTCCTTAGAGCTCGCGCCATAATTTTTTGCAACATCTAAGTAAATGGAGTCAATGTTTATAACTCCTGCAGTCGTGTTGATTACTACTGGGAAGAATACACTACCTGCAATCGTCACCACTTTGGAGAAATCGCCAATTCCAAAAAGAATAATAATAATTGGCAAAAGCGCCAATGTTGGTATTGGCATCAACGCCATGACAATTGGTGATATAAAATGTCGAATGGGAGAGTATAGGCCCATTAATAAGCCAATGACAATACCTGGTATTGCCCCGAGTAAGAAGCCATAGAATATCCTGTAGAGAGAAACCCACATATGGTGAAATAATTCACCACTATAAATCATTGAAAAAAGAGTTCCAATAATCTTAGTTGGAGGCGGAAAAAATCGAACATCAATCAAATTGGTTCGGGAAAGGCATTCCCACACCAACAAGAGAATAATTGGTGAAGCAATCGTAAGCATCTGCTTCATGCGTTCTTTTAACCGTCTCTTCTTCCATTCTTGTTGTTCAACTTCAACCGCTTTATGAGAAATTTTCATATTTTCTCCTGGTTTCATCCTTCACCACCTCTTCACTTAAAGGATATGTCACTATTTAAAAAAGTGTGTCGCTAGCCTATAAAAAGAAAAAACATGATCAGTATAAACTGATCATGTTTTTTGGTGGTGATTGCACAATATCTACATGGATTAAAAATGTCTTGCCTTTGCAAGGGTTCTCAAAATTCGATTAGACAAGGTTACTTCTGTCTGACCGTTAACTTGAGATTTTTGATGTTTAATCCTACTCCAGAGCTGATGAACTTTTTGAGATTTTGGATCAAGCTGTTGTTGTTTACTCATTATGTTCTTCCTCCCGACATGTAGTTTTAAAATTGTGAATCCTAGATAGTATTGATATCTCTCATGATTTTATTCAAAAAAGTACATAAAAAGCCCGGGAAATAAATTCCCCGAGCTTGATTTCACTTATCCTCTTCGGCGATTAAATTATGCAAGCTTCATTTTTGACCTTTTAATCTAGCCCACAGTAGCTGAACTTCCGCAAACAGTGGAACAATCGTTCTACATGCTCATCGGACTTCACTCTCCTGATCATATGGTTTACGATGATTAAAAATAACTGACAAGTCTACACCACGAGTCTTCACTCCGTTTCAACTTGATCATTACTATTTAATCTGGTCTAGAGATTTTGAATTCTTGTTTGTTAGCGCTTTTTTGGCGGCATACTCATGGAATTCTTCCTCCTCATCATCGAAATGACGATTAAATGGTTAAAGAATCGCTATGTTGCCCAAGACTACTCCACGGGTCTTCACTCCGTTTCCTTTCTTTGGCATGGTACATTTTAATCTGCGGTCGAGCTTTACTACTCACCTGGACTTGGTTCACCCATTGGTTAACCCCTCCTACCAGAAAAGGATTTATAAGTGAAATCATTAATAGTATACCTTCTATACATTTTTTTAAACCAATTATTTAATTTTATTTCGAAAAAATTAATTCTATCTTTGGTTAAATTATTTATTCAAATAGGATTTTTAAGGTTATTTTAATCATTAAATAACCTTTTGTGCTTCTTCATATCTCGTAACAAGTACTTGCTTTTGATGATCTTGGCGTTTTATTAGAATACTTATCATTTGATACCATTGATTACATGCTTTAAAAGCATCTTTATATTCGTCTGAATCAGGGTCAACAGGTTCTTCACTTTCAAAAAAGATAAATTCAAAAATAGGATGTGCTAGGTTGTCCAATACTAATTTTAGGCTTACTTTCGAAATGCCATCTTCTATATCATCTTGCTCTTCTTCACTAAATTCTTCATCATTTAAATCATCGTCTTCTTTCTGGGTATCGAAAACTTCGATATGGTCTACGTTCTTCAATAAAGAGCCCCCAAGTATTCCGCCTCTTGCTATAAAAGCAAGTTGGTTCCCATCTTCTTCAATCGCCGCTTCATACACTTCAGGAAATAGATATTCTTTCACATCAAAAGATTCCCCCGTATCCTTTCTTATGGCAGTGAAAAGGGTTTGGGAAGCCTCATCTATAAATAATGCTTGCAGATAATCATCTGATATCGTTTTATGTGTAAAAGGAAGATGTTGTAATAATTCCTCTACTTCCTGTTCTAATTCGGCAGTTCTTTCTTTTTCAGATTGATTTATCATATAAATTCCTAATCTAAATAATAACAATGAACCAATTAAACATAGAAATTTCGCTTCAAGTGTAGGAACAATGAAAGTGAAAACAAAAGCGGCAATACTGGTTAGAAATAGTAGTATAAATTTCATATGCTGACCCCTTTTTATTTTATTAAGCAAAGGTTGTCTATTGCTTACACATTATTCCTATGCACTGTTCCTATTCAATATGTCGAATGTATAAAAAATATGCTATTAATGTTCATTGCTCTCTTCCCGAGAAAGGTTGCTTACTTTTTTCCTTTTTCTACTGTTTTTACCCGGTACCCTTCTTTTAGCTGTTCAATACTTATACCAAATGTCATCTGAAAATGTGGATCATCTTTAAAGCTCGGCCAATCACCGCCCCATTCCAAGCCTAATTTTTTTCCAAGATCAGCTACTTCGTACCAATCTGCTTTGCCGTTTTGGTTACCGTCATATTGCGTATTCCATATAATATTGCCAGAATGATCAACCAACGCAAAATCAAATGCAAGTCCATAATTATGGTATGACTCCCCGGCTTTTGTATAAGTAACAATTCGCCCTGGTCTAGAGCGTCCTTGTTGATAGATTTGATCTTGCTTTGCAAATGATCGAATTCCTTCTGTGATAACTATATCGATTTTCTTTTTTGCTGCCTGATTAATTAATGTATTTTTCTTTTCTTCTACAATTGGGTTTAGTTCCGTTGGAAGGGGCGCATTCTTCCCTAAATAAGTGTATGATTTTTCTTCCTGCTGATGAATTGATGTGAAAAGCTTGGGATAAAAAATTAAAATAAGCAAACTAATAATAATCATAATGGGCAATAGAAGAAGTGCATAGTAGTATGCCTTCAATTTTATCGACTCTCCTTTGAATTTGAAATAGCTGTGTCCTTTTACTCTTATGTTATATGTAAATAGGAAGTTTAGTAAAAATTTCATTTACTTTTTCACGTCTATTCTTATCATTTTTTTAGGTTATATACGGTTTTGTTGGATTTTGCTCTTTAGTGCTTTGTTTTGTTTTTATTATATAGACTAGCGAGGTATATAAAATTAATAAAAATATAGTAAATTCGTTTTTTTAAACCTTAATTAATATTATGTAAACTAATAATTATTAAAAAGAACAAAAAAAGAAGCTTTTTATGTCTTTTTGACATAAAAGCTTCTCTCACTATTAAGCTTCGTTTCTCTTTACCAGTTGCTTTTTAACTATTTTTTTTATGCTTGTTTGATATTCATCTATTAATTGAGCAACTAGCTCTGAAACTGGCAAAATTTCTTTTATGCTTCCAACTCCCTGGCCCGCACTCCAAATATCCTTCCAGGCTTTTGCCTCATCAGCTTTGTGTACAATCTCTAGTTGTTGAGGCTTTTGTAAATCAGTTGGTTCTAACCCAGCATTGACAATACTCTGTACAATAAAGTTTGCATTTACCCCACTAATTTTATCCGTGTAAATGATATCACTGGCGCTTGCTTCAACAGTCATTTCTTTATATTTTCCGCTTGCCATCGATTCAGCAGTAGCAATTAGCCTTGTCCCCATATAGGCAAAATCAGCACCTATCACTTGAGCAGCAAGTATATCTTCACCACATGATATAGATCCCGCTAAAATAATAATGCCGTTAAAGAATTTTTTCACTTCATGCACGAAGGCCATAGGATGTAATGTACCTCCGTGACCACCTGCTCCAGCACATACTAATATAAGTCCGTCAACTCCTGCTTCCATTGCCTTTTTCGCATGTTCTATACTGATGACATCCGAAAAAACAAGTCCTCCATACTCATGTACGGTGGTTGCAATATCTGTTGGTTTTCCCAAAGATGTAATAACCAGCGGAGGCTGATATTTTTTTACCAGTTCCACATCTTCGTGATAACGTGTATTTGTATGATGTACAATCAAATTGACTCCCCACGGTGCAACAAGACTTCCTTTGTTTTCTGCATCCTCTAACTGTGAAGTGATTTCTTTCATCCACTTCTCTAGCTCTTCATTCGTTCTTGCATTTAATAAAGGAAAAGTGGTCGCTATACCCGATTTGCATCCTTCAACAACTAACTCAATTCCAGACACTAAAAACATAGGTGCAGCAATGACAGGCAATTCCATAGAATTTAGGCGTTCCTTTACACTATTATGATTATACGACATTTTACTTAATAGCCTCCTTTATCCAATTTTACTCTACTATAATATTACACAATTCTGAATTTTTGTACAGAAAACTATTTAATTATCATAATGAGGATTGTAAAACCAATTATAAGGGAATAGTTTAAAAAGCTCATGCATATGATAGCGAGTATGCTTTTAAAAGGGGTTAATTACTCTCTAGGCTTATTAGCCGTGATGCTTCTTTTACAAATAAAAATGTATAAACAGAATTTGGAGGTCATACAATGATTGTCAAACAAAAATATGTAAATAAGCATGATGTTATTTTTTGCAAGGAAAGTGATTCAATTTCATCTGTGTTAAAAAAGCTTTACTCCTCGGGTTATCGTTGTATTCCAATTTTAGATGATAAAGAAGAAAAGTTTGTTGGTAATGCCTTTAAGGTCGCGATTTTAGAGTATAAGTTAGAACATGGTAATGATGAAGATATTCCTATCCGTGATTTAGCGGCGGATCCTGATGGTACTATCGGAATGGAAAGCTCATTTTATGAAGTGTTTTTTACAATCAAGCGATTACCATATTTAACCGTACTAGATGAAAACGATAATTTTGCTGGTATTCTTACTCATTCTCGTGTCTTTGAACTATTAGAAGAAGCATGGGGGTATAAGACAGGAAGCTGTGCGTTAACGATTGCTTTGCCAGATCAAGAAGGTATCCTTGCAAAAACCTTATCAGTGATCCGCAAAAAATGGCCTGTCCATTGCGTGTTCTCTATTGATGATGATGATTGGTACTTAAGGAGAGTTATCGTGACACTCGCCAAAGGAGCAACAGATCAAACAGTCAAGGAAATTGAGGGGATATTGCATAAAGCTGGTGCCCGCCTTGTAGATGTTGAGGTATTTAAAAAAGATAAGATTGAGCATCACTAGTACAGTATCAATATAACCAAGTTTGCCTCTTGACTTTATAAGAATACGGCGTTACACTATATATGTCATTAAGGCAAACGGGCGTATGGCGCAATTGGCAGCGCACCTGACTCTTAATCAGGGGGTTGTGGGTTCGACTCCCACTACGCCCATAAAAATTTTCATGATATCTAAACTGTAGATAGACACTAGTTTTGTGTTTGTCTGCAGTCTTTTTTTATAAATGAATGAATTATTACTTATTACCTTCCTAATAGAATTTCTTCTATTGTATAGATGTAGCATGATCTAATATTTCTTGAAAAAGAATATTCCATTCGCTATGATACGCTGAAACCTCCTCAGGATTTATAAATATTCGTTGTGTAGATTCATACTTTCCTTCAAACGGAAGTAGACGTGTTATTTCCATTTTGTAAAATACCTGAAATCCTATTTGGGGATATGGGCTGTCATCTGTCCATGCAGGATTTTCACTATGGTCAACAATAATGTATCCTAACAAAGTACACTCCCCTTCAATATAAGCTTCTTCCCTCGCCTCCCGCTTAAAGCATTCCTCTGGTGTTTCACCAGCTTCAATATGTCCACCAGGAATATCCCATCCTCTATGTTTTAAATCAACCAACAAAAAATTATCATCGTAAAAACAAAAACCATGTACACTTGTTATTTCATTAATTAGGGGAAGTAAGTATTCTTTTTTCCAAGTTAATTTAACTCTAGATTCTCCCCATTTTACATAGGTAGTTGTCATATTTCACCTCCAAAAAACAACTTCAATTAACGTTTTTAAAATATACTGAATATTATAATTTATATATTATCATATACTATTATAAAAAGTATTATGTATTTCTATTTTGAGAAAAAACAAGGAAACCTTAGCTAAGGTTTCCTTTTCAATTATAACTTTGTGTTTTACTTTAATCTACGCTTGACGATTTCATCGATCATTTTTTCAAGCAATGCATGTTTTGCTCTGCTTCTTCCCAAGGAACAGCATACCCCTTGCCTCTCGCGCAAAAAATGCTGGATGATGAATATTCCGGATCAGCGTCTTTTCGATAATTAATTCTTTCAATGGTGTCTTCAGGATTATGACATTGATCAAACCCACAAAAATTCAATGTTATTGCACCTTTGCCATTTGTATATGCAGCAAATACAGTACTATACTCCATAAAGGTAGAGACAGGTACTCTTCCTTCCAAAATAGCTTGATTGCCATTCATAATCGGCGCTTCAAAAGTACCGCTTGCCTGCTGAACATCTGTCATCATTCGTCCGATATGAACTTGGTCCGCCTTCATTTTAAAGTAATAGTATGGTTCTAATAATTGGATACTCGCTTTTTCGAGTCCCTGCCGTATTGCACGAAAAGTGGCCTCACGAAAATCCCCACCCTCTGTATGTTTTTCATGTGCACGGCCCGTCAGTAATGTAAATTTGACATCTGTTAGAGGGAAGCCTGTTAAAAGTCCATTATGCGGCCTCTCAAAAATATGGTGTTCGATTAAACGCTGATGCCCGGTAGATAAATCATCATCATGACATCTATTTTCAAATAATATGCCTGCACCTCTTTCGGCTGCCTCCATCAGAAGATGTACTTCTGCATAATGTTTTAACGGCTCAAAATGGCCGTACCCAGTTACAGTATTACTGATGGTTTCCATGTATAAAACTTGGGGGCTTTCAAAATGGATATCGAGAGAAAAACGCTGTTTTGCTACTTCTTTCAGTACTTCAAGTTGAATAGCTCCCATGACATGAACACGGATTTCTTGAAATCTCTCTATCCATCTCACTTCTAAAGAAGGATCTTCTGCTTCTAATAATCTAAAGCATGCTAATACGTCCTTAATATGATCAGTCCCATCATTCACAACAGTAGATTGCAATGTTGGTATGAGTTCAAAAGGCATTTGCGCATTGCTCTTTGTTCCAACGACATCTCCAATATTTGCATTTAAAATGCCAGTCACTGCAAATATTTCTCCTGCTTGGACTTCTTTAACTACCTTATAATTATTCCCATTGTAAAGCCTAATTTCGGTTACTTTTTCAGGGGTTCCACCTAGTTCAAGTACATCTCGAACCGATAACTTTCCTGCTTGTGCTTTCATAAATGTAATTCTTTGCTTTTTATCATCATGGCGGATTTTAAACACATTCGCTGAAAATGGCAGTGCCTCATCATAGCTGGTTCTCGCTAAAAGCATAATTTGCTCAAAGAATTCGGTAATTCCTTCATCTTTTAAGGCAGAGCCAAAAGCACAGGGAAAAGCCTTTCCTTCTATCATCATCTTTTGAAAAGCTTTCTTTACATCCCCTTCAAGCAGAGATTGGTTGAAATATTTTTCAAGTATTTCTTCATCTCTCTCTGCTACCCATTCAATCAGTTGATCTGATACTCTACCATTTGTAAATTCGTTTGTTATTGGAACAAAGTTCTTTGACAAGTTTTGCCGCAACTCATGTAAAACTGCCTCACCATTTGCTGTATCTGCATCCATTTTATTAATAAAAATAAAGGTGGGGACGTCATGTTTTCTAAGTAAAGACCAAACTGTTTCTGTATGTCCCTGTACACCATCTAAAGCGCTAACAACAAGTATGGCATAATCCATTACAGCAATTGCTCTCTCCATTTCTGGAGAAAAATCGACGTGCCCTGGCGTATCGATAATGGTATATGTATCGTCTTCCATTTCAAGCCTTCCTTGTTCTGCAAAAATCGTAATGCCCCGTTCTCTTTCAATGGCATGATGGTCTAGAAAAGCATTTTGGTGGTCCACCCGCCCTCGTTCTTTTATGCTATTAAATTGATATAATAAATTTTCGGATAAGGTGGTTTTTCCAGCATCCACATGCGCTAAAATACCAATAGTCACAAACACATATAATCCTCTTTTCTTGTATCTTCTTTCGTCTATTATAACAAATAGAAAGATAAGCAATAGAGAATGAGAGTTAACCTATGCCCATTCATAAGGTGTTTCTTGATAAACATAGTAGTTAAGCCAGTTTGAGAACAAAAGATGTGTATGCGAACGCCAGGTATTTAACGGCTGATTATTAGGGTTATCGTCTGGATAGTAATTACTCGGTATAGCTATGTCATTACCCCTAGCCAAATCGCGTTTGAATTCTTCACTTAAAGTTTCAGCATCATATTCTAAATGACCTGTTACCATAATCATTTTTTCGTCGTTTGATATAGCAATAAACAAACCTGCTTCTTCTGATTTAGAGAGTACAGATAAATTAGGATGTTCCTCCACTGCGTGAACCGAAACAGAAGTATGGCGTGAATGTGGTGCTACAAACACATCATTAAACCCTCGTATTAGTTTTGCTGTTGACTCTTGAACAGTATGCTGAAAAACACCAAAACATTTTTGATCTAATGAGTATTTATCAATTCCATAATGATAATAAAGCGCTGCTTGCGCTCCCCAGCATATATGAAGTGTTGTCGTGACATTAGTTTTGGACCACTCAAGAATTTCTTTCATCTCTTCCCAGTAATCCACCTCTTCAAAGGCCAACGTCTCAACTGGAGCACCTGTAATAATTAATCCGTCAAAACGAAACTCTTTTACTTCATTAAATGTTTTATAGAATGTATCTAAATGAGATTTGCTAACATTTTTAGAGATATGCGTAGCGGTATGTAAAAATGTAACAGTAACCTGTAATGGTGTATTGCCTAAAAGTCGAAGAAGCTGCAGTTCGGTTTTTTCTTTCTCGGGCATTAGGTTTAAAATAGCAATGTTAAGCGGTCGGATATCCTGTTGATTTGATCTACTTTCATCCATGACAAAAATCTTTTCTTTTTTTAATAATTCCGTTGCCGGCAAATCTTTCGGAATATTAATTGGCATTAAATAACCCCCTTTTCTTTATAAAACAAAAACCCCTTTTCCTTACAAGAAGAAAAGGGGCATTGATATGCGTGCACTCTTATCTTCCAAGATTTAATCTTGCAGGATGTAGCACCTTTCTGCATACACAGAGGTTGCTGAAGCGTCATAGGGCCTTCCCCTCAGCTTCTCTTGATAAGAAATATAAAATTATATTGATCGTAACATAATTATTATAAAAATTCAAATAATTAAAAACTATAAATTAAACTTTTGGATTGATTCAGAAAGTTTGTTATTCAAGTGTGAAAGCTTCTCTGCCGAATTTAAAACTGCTTCAATTGCTGCCAATTGTTCGGAAGAAGAGGCACTTACTTCCTCACAAGCTGCAGCTGATTCTTCAGAAGTGGCTGTCATCTCTTGAATCATGTCTATTACTTCATCTTTATAGCTTGTGATCTTAAATGTGTCATTTGAAATATTATCAATAGCCTCTTCTAACTGTAAAACTAAAGAAGAGATATTGTTAAACAATTCACTAGTAGAATCTACCACAACCAACTGATCTTGAAATTTGTCTTTCGTAGAATGCATTTGTTCAGTGACTATTTTGGATTCTCTTTGCAGAGCCTGTACTGTTTCTCTTACTTCTTCTGTGGCTTTAGCTGTTTGCTCAGCTAATTTTCTTACTTCTTCTGCTACAACTGCAAACCCTTTCCCTTGATCACCAGCTCGAGCCGCTTCGATGCTTGCATTTAAAGCCAACAAATTCGTTTGATTTGAAATATTTCGTATGGTTTCCATTACTGTATCAATAGAGAGTATTTGTTTTTCCAAAGATGCAATTTTTTCCGCCATACTAATTAGATTACTTTCCCAGCTAGAAAAGGCAGCCTGAAATTGTTCCATTTGAGATTGACCTTCTTTGTTAACTCCTTGTGCTTGTTCAGCAATGTCTTGCATTGATATTGTCTTATTCTTTATTTGGTTAATTTGATTACTTAAAGCATTAGCATGTTCAAATGCAAGATCTGACTTTTCAGCTGAGTTACTCACTCCTTTAGCAATCTCTCCAATTGCAGCAGTCACTTCTTCGCTCGAAGCTGTTGTTTCTTCGACAAGCTTGTTAAGTTGCTGAGAGTGGTGGCCTACTTCTTGCGATGTTCCATTTACCACTTGAACAATGGATTTCATGCTGTTTATCATGGAGTTAAAATCATTCGATAGCTGTCCTACTTCATTAGAACCATTATAGGTTGCAGCAACATTTAAATCTCCGCCAGATGCCTTGTCCATTAACTTTCTTAAAACAGCAATAGGTCTAGTAATTGAAGAAATAATAAGAATTAAGACAATAAATAAAAGGGCTAATAATATAATAGAAAAAATAAGAAAGAAGTTTCTTATATCGTGTGCTGCCTGTTCTACTTTTTCCTTTTCATAAACAGCAGCGACCTTCCAATTCAAGTTAGGTAATGTGTTATACACCGTAATCATTTTTTTGCCTTGATTTGATGCTTCCACCACACCAACCTTCTCTTTGTTTACCATCATTTTTTTCACATAGCTGTATCGGCTTAAGCTTTTGCCTTCTTTTGAAGGGTGAACAATAGCTGTCCCATCCTCTGCAATTAATACTGGATAACCGTCAAAACCAAGTTTTCTTTTTGACAATTCTTTCGATAAATCTGAGAGTAGGATATCTGCACCTACAACACCAATTAACTTACCGTTCTTCTCTATTGCTTTAGCTGCAGTAATGGTATATGTTTTGGTGGCTTCATCTAAATAAGGCTTTGTCCAAAAAACATTTTTGGGGTCATTCACAGCATTTGTATACCATTCTCTCGTTGTAGGATCAAAATCATCTCCTAATTCTACAGAAGGCTGGATTTCAAGTTGCTTATCAGGTTTTGCGAAATAAACAGAGGTAGCTCCGCCATAATTATCTAAAAATTCTGAAAGTTTTAGGTTGATTTGTTTCGTATTTCCCTCAAGCTCTTGATTTGCTGAAAATTGAACAACACCTTTTTCATATCCTTGTAAAAAGTAATCAATAGATGCCGACATCTCTGTTACTATTGCTTTGCTTTGTGAAATAAGATTGTTGTTAGTTTTCTCATTAACAATATATGTACTAAATAGATTCAAAACCACTAGACTAATTAGTACCAATACCATAACTGCACTAATAATTTTCCACTTTATCGTTTTCCCCATCACACTAACTCCTTTCATACTTATTAATTAGAGCAAAGGCTTCTTTTTATAAAGTTTGAAATTAACCTCTATGCGTTAAAAGTAAATAGTTTTTAATAAAGCCGATTAATAAAAAGCTGCTCTATCATAAAAACTCTACCTTCACTAACAAAACTATAATGATAGTTATTTAGACACATAGACTAACTTCCCCATTAGTATATCAAAAATTATGCAAATATACCTCGCTATTTGTAAAAATTTTTCGAATAAATTAAATTTACTAAAAATAGTAAAACTCATTCATCTGTATCATACTAATTTCATCTGTATTATAGCAGCTTATCGTGATAAAATTATATGAAAAATAAACGGAGCTTAACTAATGAGATTTCTATTATTTCTCTCTAGTTTTAGCCTCGTTCTATAATCTTTATGGGTGTAAATATAGTAAGCTCATAGAGAGTTAATAAGATTAGGAGTGAATTCAATGAAAATCGAACGTTCATCAAAAATGGCTATGTTTAAAAGAGCCATATTCGGAGATTTAAAAGCTGCCGCAAATAAAAAGGCAGCGATGGGAACGTCTTTAATCGATTTAAGCATCGGCAGTCCTGACCTGCCACCTGACGAAAGAATTCGCCAAGAGCTATCAAAACAAGCAGCTAAATCAGATTCGTATGGCTATACATTAAGCGGCACAGCGAAGTTTACACAATCTGTTGCTGATTATTATAAACGCAGATCAAATGTGGAATTGAATCCTCAAACGGAGATCCTTCAAACAATGGGGTCGCAAGAGGGCTTAATCCATCTACCGATAGCATTTTGCAACCCAGGAGACTATGTACTCACAACAAATCCTGCATATGTAGCATATGATGCAGGAATACATTTGGCTGGAGCAACCCCTTATTATATGCCTCTTTTAGAAGAAAATCAGTTCCTACCGGATTTCTCCGCAGTACCAGAAGAAATCGCATCTAAGGCAAAATTGCTTATTTTAAACTTGCCAGGTAATCCTGTCCCAGCAAATCCTTCGGATGAATTTTTCTTGGAAGTGGTTGAATTTGCCAAAAAGCACAATATTATAGTTATTCATGATGCTGCTTATTCTGAGTTTTACTTTGAAGGAGATCGCCCGATAAGCTTTTTGGCTACGCAGGGCGCAAAAGAAGTAGGTATTGAAATTAACTCGCTATCAAAAAGCTTTAGCCTTGCAGGGGCGCGAATCGCATATATCGTAGGGAATGCTGAGATTATCTCTATTTTCCATGAGTTAAAATCAAATCTCGATTTTGGCACATTCCAACCAATACAAGACGCAGCATGTGTAGCATTAGATCATGCTGAAGAGATTACTGAAAGATTACGCCTTATCTTTAAAAAACGTCATCAAATCCTAGTTGAAGGACTAGAGGCGCTTGGCTGGAACGTTACGCCTTCAAATGGTGGGATGTTTATTTGGGCTAAATATCCTAATCAAGAGCTAAATGATATTGACTTTGTATTTGATACGATAGAGCAAACTGGAGTTGTTCTAGTACCTGGCTCTGTCTTTGGAGAAGCTGGTAAGAATTATGTTCGAATTGCACTTGTGCAAGATGAATCATTGCTTCAAGATGCAATTGGACGGCTTGCAACACTCAATAAAGTGCACGCATAAAAAACATCCTGCAGATGAAAACGTATCATCTGCAGGATGTTTTTATTTTTCACTTCATTTCTCTTCTTCTCTAAGTTTTGCCCAATCATCCAGTTCATAATTCAGTGAAGGCTGATCGTTATATTTATTGTAACGTCTTTTGAATAGATAGAATAGATGCGATACGAGTACCTTAAGGACTGCATACCCTGGGATTCCCAAAACCACTCCTGGTACGCCAAATAGCGATCCAGATGTCAGTAATACAAAGATAATTGTTATTGGATGCACATGTAGGGATTTCCCCATTATTTGAGGTGAAATAAATTTACCTTCCACTAATTGGACAATTGTCCATACAACAGCCAACTTCAGTAACATGATAGGAGCGTTGACGACTGCAATGATTGCTGCAGGCGTAATGGCAATAACAGGACCTAAATATGGCACTACGCTTGTCATCATCGCTAATACCCCTAATATAACAGCATACGGTAAGCCAATGATTAGAAATCCAATTGTCACCATTATACCGATGCAAATGGCCACTAGGATTTGTCCTTGTATATAGCTACTAATTTGATGGTCAGCTTCGTGCAAAACATGAGCAGTATCTTTTCTCATGCGTGGAGGCAAAAGCTTCAATAGATAATTCGGTAGATTTTCGCCATCCTTTAAAAGATAGAACAAAATAAATGGAACAGTAACAATTGCCAAGATAATTCCTGTTAAGGTTGAAATAAATCCGGTGACGCCGCTAGCTAGACCTGTCCCAATCTCACTACTCGCATCTTTTACCATTTCATTGAGCTGATTCGAGATATTATTCAACACAGAATTCAAATCAAAATTATATTTTGCAAGTGTTTCACTTAATCTTGAGTCTTCCAAAAGGTGTTGTACAGAATGTACTACCTGCATAAAGTAGCTTGGGAATTCTTGAATCAAATTCATAAATTGTTCTTTTAAAAATGGAAAGATGAGCGTTACAAAGAGAGAAATTAATCCAATTCCTACAATATAAATCAAGAAGATACCGCCCACTTTTGGAACCTTCCACTTTATAAGAATTTTAAGAATCGGCCTCAATAAATAGTAAGCAATCACCGCTAATATAACCGGCAGGACGACTGTTCTTAGAAAAACAACGATCGGATAAAAGATGAAGGATATTCTATCATAAATCCAAATAATACATCCTGCTAATAATAAAGTAATCAAACCAAATAACAAATTTTTACCACCCATAAATTGGATGAAGCGAGTGGTAAAAAATGATTTTTTCTCTGTCTGCAATCAAGATCCCCCTCTTTGCGAGCTTACAATGTCTACAACCATTATAACCCTTTCTAATTACTAAGAATCAAGAAATTTATCTAAGGCTTGCTGGTTTTGCTCAATATTAATATTGAGGACTGAGCCTGCTTGAGGATAATATCCATACTCATAACTATGCTGCACTGGAATAGTCAATCGCGTAATATCTGGATTGCCTCCTTTTATGATAGAAAGCATTAATGCAAGTTCTTGCTGATCTGTTAAATCTGACTGCACATATCCTTGAATAGCGCCTAATAGTTTTGGGTAATTTTTAAAGTTTCTTGGTGACATTGCTTCTTTTTTTAGTGCTTCTAAAGCTTTTTGCTGGCGATCAACACGACCGAAATCACCTTTATTATCATGGCGGAAACGAGAAAACCCTAGCAATTCCTTACCATTTAACGTTTGTTCACCTTTCTTCAATGAAACACCAATGTTTTCAGACATATCATGATCAACATATACATTTACACCATTCGGAGCGACTATATCCACTAACTTTTCAAAACTTTTAAAGTCAATTAATGCATAATGGTTAATCTCTACATCGAACATATTTTGAATCGTCTTTTTTAATAAGTCTACTTTTCCTAGATAGTATGCTGTATTTAACTTGTACGATTGATATCCTGGAATGCTTGCATATATATCACGCATAAATGAGACCATTTTAATTTTGTTTGTATCTTTATTCACTGAAACCAATATCATTGAATCGGTTCTTGAGTTAGCCTCGCCTCTTGAGTCCACGCCAAGCAATAAAATATTTTCTACATTTTTTTTAGTTTGTGGATCTCCGTTAAATTTAGCGATTTTCTGCATATCCCCTGATGTTTTCGCTAAATTCAATCCTGCTTTATATTGAGTAAACGCAAATGCTCCTGCTGCTATGAACACTACAACGATAAGTAAGAAAAAGACTCTACCTTTTCTTAATTTCCGTTTCTTGCGTATGTGCTTATGTCTTGTTTCTTTCATAACGCTTCTCCTTTCATTGCTACTTACTTTTGAAAAAGTTATTATATTAACTACATACTAAAGATAGAAAACAATCAAGTATGAATACTATTATTATAGGGGGCCACAATTATGACACATACAAACCTTTCCACTGCAACTTTTGCTGGGGGTTGTTTCTGGTGTATGGTAAAACCTTTTGTTGAATGGGATGGCATAGAAAGTGTTGTTTCAGGCTATATGGGCGGCCATTTAGAAAATCCAACATACGAGGACGTAAAAAAAGGCACTTCTGGTCATCTAGAAGTTGTACAAATTGTATTTGACGAAAGCATCTTCCCGTATGAAAAATTACTTGAAATTTATTGGCAACAGATTGATCCCACTGATGATGGAGGCCAATTTCAAGATCGCGGAAGCAGTTACCGTACAGCAATCTTTTATCATAAGCCAGAACATAAAGAATCAGCCGAAAAATCAAAAATTGATTTAGCAAACAGCGGCCGCTTCCAAAAACCTATTGTTACTGAAATAAAGGCAGCTGAGACATTCTATCCTGCTGAAGATTACCACCAAGATTTTTATAAAAAGAATCCAGATCATTATCAACAAGATCGCGCTGAATCGGGTCGAGATGAATTTATTAAATCCAACTGGTAATCCCCCTATATAAACGAATAAACACACAGAAAGGTTCTACTTAAATGTAGGCCTTTCTTATTTTAGTTACATAGTCAGCATTTTATAAGACTTCCCCTATTTATTCTCTCTTAATCCGAGAAATCCTTTAATTTTACGTTTAGAAACTTCTCAATAGGTTATAGAAAAGTATTAACCTAAATCTTACGTCATTATTTGTAGAATGAATACATATAGATGATTGAGGAGGAATGAACATGAAAAGAAAATTACTACTATCGATGGCTCTATTCTCTACATTTACATTCGGGACATATTCTATTGCAGCACAGCCAGCACAATCCAATGCATCTGCGGTCTCTAAAACAACCCAGAATCCATATACAACCGCTTCTCTCAAATCGTTTAAATTAGCAACAACAAATACAAAGATATACGAGAAACCTTCAGCCAACAGCTCTGTCATTCAAAAATTAAAAAAAGGGCAAGGTATTGCGGTATTACAAGGATCAAAAAAAGGATGGACAAAGGTTTCTCTTTATTTTGGTAAAGGCTATGTTAAAACAAGTGATCTCGATTCATTAGCTCCCCATAAAAATACGCACTATGCACGCAATATTAACAAGACATATGAATATCGAACACCTTTTAATAAAGGGTCGGAATTCAAAGAAACACATAAATCAACATTCCAAAAAGCGTATGCCGACAATCGTACAGTTACAAACTTTTGGCTACATAAAGCTGAACCGGACAACTATGGCATGATGGAATATGAAACAACAAAAGGGCTATTTACAGGTTACAAAGAGGATGGTATTGCAACTTTAGCCATTAAATACCCTATAAAAAAACAACAAACATGGCAAGGTTCCGATGGCCAAGTGATGAAAGTTCTTGGTACCAACCAAACAGTTAAAACGAAAGCCGGCAACTTCAAACACGTAGTTATGGTGAAAAACGGAAAAGGAAAAAATTATTCTTACTATGCTCCTAATATTGGTCTTATAAAAGAGGTAGCAAACGGAAAAACAATTACCGAAATTTCAGCTTTCAAGTAAAAGACGATCGGTCATTCTTTTAGAGAATGACCGACTTTTTTTTCTGCTTCAAATAATGCTATAATGAGAGCTATGTTTTGAAAGAAAGGCGTGAAAAGTATTGAATTTTAAAAAATTGCCTAAAAAACTGCATAATTATGAACATATTCATCTTATCACTCATACAGATTTAGATGGAGTAGGTCCATCCATTGTCCTCCGTGCCTATGGAATCCCACATACCCCTTATTATGTAGAAACCCGAAAAGTTGATGAAACTGTACAAGCTAAATTAAATGAACTGAATGATCAGGAATTACTGATTATTACAGACCTTAGCGTAAATGATGAAACCGCGAAAATGATTGATCAAATAAACAAACATCCAGACGGACGTTATATTGTGTTAATTGATCATCACCAATCAGCTATTGCTTTAAATGATTATGAATGGGCTTCGGTAATCCCTACATTAAATGATGTAAAAATGTCTGCTACTACTCTCATTTTCAAGGCCTTACACCAAGCGGATTATGAAGTATCTCCTCTCCTTCAAATGGAAGAAGATGAATCTCTTGAAAGCTCAATTACTACTAATGAATATACCGTTAAAGAAAAAGAAACATACTATAACCGGTTAGTTCAATTAGTTGAAAAAATCCGTTTATATGATACATGGGACTGGCATATTTTATCAATACAAGAAGCAGCAGACTTAAATACAATTTTTTACGCAAGGCGGAGACACGAATTTATTAAAGCCCGTTTAGATTATATTATACACGGCGAATTGTTTACACCTGAGGACTCAGCTTATTTAGAATTTTCTAAGGAAGAGCTTCAAAAAGTTTTGAAGAAAAAGTCAAAACAAATGGTGATCGTAAAAGAGTATAATTTGAAAGGCCATGAAGGAACACTAAATATTGGGGTTGTGGAAACGGATTCCTATTATAGTGAATTAGGAAACTTTTTGGCAGAAAAATATTGCGAAGAAATTGATGCTGTTTTTATCATCAGCCTTGTTAAAAATCGGGTATCTTTACGTTCAATCGGCAATAAAGTCAATCTTTCAAACATCGCCAAAGCTTATCAAGGCGGTGGCCATCCAAATGCCTCTGGCTGTGACCTTTCAGAATTAGGCATTGATTTTTTACAAGCTGTATTAAAAGCTAATTCAGAACGATAAATAATCCTATATCATCTTGCCCTCTTTAGCATTTCGAATGTTTAAGGAGGGCTTTAATTTTTTTACACTTAAAAATTAAAAACTCATCAAAATAATCTATTTCTAAAATTTCATGTCACCCAGAAAAATATTTTCAAAAATAATTTTAATATAATTTAATATAAATCTAATCATTTGCTAATTTTAGACGCCTTTCGATAGCACGCTCAAATATAAGCTTCTAATTTCCATGAATTTTCTATTATTTGCAACAAAATTCTAAATAGCACTTTAATCTTCTAAATCA
Organism: Rummeliibacillus sp. TYF-LIM-RU47; assembly: GCF_008638315.1. Lineage (NCBI taxonomy): Bacteria > Bacillati > Bacillota > Bacilli > Caryophanales > Caryophanaceae > Rummeliibacillus > Rummeliibacillus sp. TYF-LIM-RU47. The sequence continues at coordinate 1,666,271 of NZ_VVIR01000001.1, forward strand.
ATCAAATTAATATAGTATAAAATATATTACTTTAAAATTCACATTTTGTAATAAATACCTTTTTTAAATAAATAATAAATTTATTCCATTATTCTAATATCATTTATTAGTTTAATCTCTTTATTTACAAAGGTTTTATTCTTTTTTTGGGATTATAAAATTGGAAATTAAAATGCAAATTTAAAAGAAAAAAAGATGATTAAATGAATTTAAATAACTGAATTTTATAAATAATTTTTATTGTCTAAAAAAATTTTAGAAAAAAATAGTGGATAAAAAGATTAGCATATGTAAAAATATATACAGAAACCGATTTCATTTATTGTTCAGAATGTTATAAATGATTCAGCCTACATTTCAATTTACATAGACTCATATATATCATATTAGCATTCAAACTCAACTTGAATTAATATATTATCATAACAAGTTGGAAGAACAATACACTTAGGAGGTAATGAAAAATGGAAGCAACATTTGAAAATCGTATTGGAATGAAAGAATTAGCTGGCAAAGTTATGTCAGCAAAAGAAGCTGCTGCTCTCATTTCAGATGGCGATGTAGTAGGCATGAGCGGTTTTACTCGTGCAGGTGATGCGAAAGTAGTGCCAGCTGCCTTAGTTGAACGCGCTAAAAATGAGAAATTCAAAATTGATGTATACACTGGCGCTTCATTGGGACCAGAAGTTGACCACGACTTAGCTATAGCTGGTGGGATTCGCAAACGCGGCCCATTCCAAGCGGATAAGGGTATTCGAACTTTAATCAACAATGGTGAAATTCTTTTTGCTGATATGCACTTATCTCATGGCGCTGAGCAATATCGTCAAAATATTTTTGGTACTTTCAAATATGCTATTATTGAGGCTACTGCAATCACAGAGGATGGCTATTTAATCCCTACTACTTCTGTCGGTAACAATCCTATTCTTGCGGAAGTTGCTGAAAATATTATTATTGAACTGAATGTAGCACAGCCCGAATCTTTAATTGGTGTGCATGATATTTATGTACCAGGAGAACAAGGCAACCGTGAACCAATCCCATTGACAAAAACTTCTGACCGCCTAGGTGTGAAAGGCATTAAGCTCGATCCATCTAAAGTAAAAGCAATTGTAATCTCTGAAAACCTCGATGCACCATCTACAATTGTTCCACCAGACGAAGAAACACAAATTATGGCTAACCATATTTTAGATTTCTTACGTTCTGAGATTAAAGCTGGCCGTTTAACAAATACTTTAGCACCAATCCAATCAGGTATAGGATCTGTCGCAAATGCTGTTCTAGATGGCTTCAAAGAATCTGAATTTGAACATTTAGAAGTTTATTCGGAAGTATTGCAAGATGCTGTATTCAACCTGATTGATGCTGGTAAAGTAGATTTTGCTTCAGCAACTTCTATTACTCTTTCCGCTGAAAAAGGAAAAGAAGTATACGGTAACCTTGACAAATATGCAGATAAATTAGTATTACGTCCACAAGAAATTTCAAACCAACCTGAATTAATCCGTCGTTTAGGCCTTATTTCAATCAATACTGCCCTAGAAGCTGATATTTATGGAAACGTTAACTCTACACATGTATCAGGTAGCAAAATGATGAACGGAATTGGCGGTTCAGGCGATTTCGCTCGTAACGCGCGCCTAGGTATCTTTATAACAAAATCTTATGCTAAAGGTGGAAGCATTTCTTCTATCGTGCCAATGGTTACGCATGTAGATCATACAGAACATGATGTTGATGTACTTGTTACAGAACAAGGTGTTGCAGATCTTCGTGGATTAGCACCAAAAGAACGTGTACCGCTAATTATTAATAACTGCGTACATCCTGACTTTAAAGAACAATTATGGGAATATTATAATGCAGCTGTTGAAGCAACTGGCAATGCACAAACACCCCATATTTTAAGTCGGGCATTTGAAATGTATGAACGTCTAGAAAAAACAGGTTCAATGAAAAAATAAGTTTTTCGAAGAGAGTAGACTACTCTCTTCTTTTTTGTATTTTTAAAATGAGTAGTTTTAGAAGCGATTTGTTAAAGAGAAGATTAAAGAGGTAACAATTAGGAATCTTCTACAGCAATGAACTTGTTAAAATTAGTTAGTCTTAGTAATTCTAATACACAAAAAGTGACATCAATATTAAATCGTGATAGCTACCATCAAATTTCTTCATTGCTTTCTTTTTACTACCTTCTTGAATATTGCCAAAATTTTATATAGTACCGAACCTTGATGCTGTTTTGGCATTATGAAAGTCTAAAATCCTATAATTTCATTTTGAAATTCAGCTTATATTTTGTATAGATTATTAATTTCTCCATATCTTCTGGTAAAGCTGTTCTTATTTCAAACTCCCCTACTCCCATCATTTCAAACAACTTTGCTCTTATTTCTCATATATTAATTTCCCCCTACTTATTTAAGTCTATAATTAATATTTATCAACAGAATAAACTAAAATTTACGTTCCTTTCTATTTCCTATGAATTAACTACGAAAGAAATTTAGAAGCTTGTTTTTACTAATTAGCTACTTTTCCCTATCTCGACCGAATGCATTAGATTCTGAATCAGCAGTTTTTACTTGAGGGTTTGGCTTTCTTATTTTCCGTGATATAATAGATACATTGTGAATAAGGAGGTACTTACATACATGATTCAAGTAAGTAACGTAGGACTTCGCTATGGCGACCGTAAATTGTTTGAGGATGTAAATATTAAATTTACACCAGGAAATTGCTACGGTTTAATCGGTGCCAATGGTGCAGGTAAATCAACATTTTTAAAAATATTATCAGGTGATATTGAACCACAAGATGGCCATGTCAGCATGAATCCTGATGAACGTCTTGCTGTTTTAAAACAAAACCACTTTGAATATGAGGACTACCAAGTTTTAGAAACAGTAATGATGGGTCACAAACGATTATATGATGTGATGCAAGAGAAGAATGCCATCTATATGAAAGATCCTTTTACAGATGAAGACGGTATTCGTGCCGCTGAATTAGAAGGTGAATTTGCAGATATGAACGGCTGGGAAGCTGAGTCTGATGCAGCTATTCTTTTACAAGGATTAGGTGTTCCTGAATCGATGCATTATATGACAATGCGTGATTTAACAGGATCCGAAAAAGTAAAAGTTTTGTTAGCGCAAGCCCTATTTGGTAAACCCGATGTTCTTCTATTGGATGAGCCGACAAACCATCTTGATTTAAAAGCTATTCAATGGTTAGAGGAGTTCCTTATCAACTTTGAAAATACAGTAATCGTTGTTTCCCATGACCGTCATTTCTTGAATAAAGTATGTACGCATATTGCTGATTTGGATTATAGCAAAATCCAAATTTATGTTGGGAACTATGATTTCTGGTATGAATCAAGCCAACTTGCTCAAAGAATGCTAAATGATCAAAACAAGAAAAAAGAAGAAAAAATAAAAGAGCTCCAAGAATTCGTTGCACGTTTCTCTGCGAATGCATCCAAATCAAAACAAGCTACTTCCCGTAAGAAAATGCTTGAAAAAATTCAACTGGATGATATCAAACCATCTAGCCGAAAATATCCGTATATCAACTTCCAAGTGGAACGCGAAATTGGAAATGATGTATTAACTGTTGAAGGCCTAGGTAAATCAATTGAGGATGAAGTACAATTTAAAGATGTACGTTTCTCAATGAATAAAGAAGATAAAATTATCTTAATCGGCGATGCTCTTGCAAAAACAGCACTTCTTAAAATTCTTGCTGGAGAAGACGAAAACTACGAAGGATCATTCAAATGGGGTGTAACTACTTCTCAAAGCTACTTCCCGCTTGATAATGAAGATTTCTTCCAAGGTAATGAAAAAACATTGGTTGATTGGTTACGTCAATTTTCACCTGAAGACGAAACAGAAACATTTCTACGTGGCTTCTTAGGACGTATGCTCTTCTCTGGAGAAGAAGTAAAGAAATCCCCTGCTGTTCTTTCAGGTGGCGAGAAAGTTCGTTGTATGCTTTCTAAAATGATGCTTTCTCATTCCAACGTACTTTTATTAGATGAACCAACTAACCATTTGGACCTTGAATCCATTCAAGCGTTAAATGAAGGATTGATCAACTTTAAAGGTGCTATGATTTTCACTTCTCATGACCATCAATTTATCCAAACGATTGCAAATCGTGTTATCGAAATTCGTCAAGATGGCTCTATTTTAGATAAACAACTTTCGTATGATGAATTCCTTGAATGGAAAGAAGCAAATAAATTAGATTAAATAAAAAGTGTGTTCTTAAATGAACACACTTTTTATTGTGGTTTTTGTACTTTACTACTCTCTCTTCTGTTTCTATTAAAAACTACATAAAAAAAGCATCCATAAAGGATGCTTTTGAAAGAATTAAAGTTTTACAACGTTTGCAGCTTGTGGTCCGCGGTTGCCTTCAACAACTTCGAATTCTACTTTTTGGCCTTCTTCAAGAGTTTTGAAGCCTTCGCCTTGAATTGCTGAGAAGTGTACGAATACGTCATCTTCACCTTGAACTTCTAAGAAACCGAAGCCTTTTTCTGAGTTAAACCATTTTACTGTACCTTGTTTCATGTGAGAAAACCTCCAAAAATAAATTTAATACGCAAGTTTCAATCGAAATTAAAATTTTACATATTACAAAAAGCATCTTTTATAAGCTACTCTTTGTAATATATAAATATAAAACTATCTATTTAAAGGAAAGGGGTAAGCAAGTTACCCCTGTTAGTTGTGAATTAAAGTTTTACAACATTTGCAGCTTGTGGTCCGCGGTTGCCTTCAACAACTTCAAATTCTACTTTTTGACCTTCGTCAAGTGTTTTGAAGCCATCACCTTGGATAGCTGAGAAGTGTACGAAAACATCATTTTCGCCATCTACTTCGATAAAACCGAAGCCTTTTTCTGAGTTAAACCATTTTACTGTACCTTGTTTCATGTGAGAAAACCTCCAAAAATAAAGTGAACAAATAAAAATCATTACCTAAAACAAAAATTCACATATTACAGAAAGTACCGAGACAAGCCGATCACTTTTTGTAATATGTGAATGGAAGTTTGCGGTAAATCAATTTCATTTGTTAAATTAAGTATAACACGTTAATTTCCAATGTCAACAATTTTGGTGATTTTTCAAAAAGTTTATAACTTTTTAGTGTGTTGCCCTATTTCTTCCCACACGACCCCGTGGTACGTCTGGATATCTTCATCACAGGCCTCGCAAAATTCAATTTCATCTTCTGACCAAAATGCCCAAAAACGCTCTTTTTTCATCGCTTTAAATGGAAATTTATTCTCAAAATTTGTTAATATTTTTTCCAAATATTTCTTGGCCTCTGCTAAATCATCAAACTCTTTTACTGATTGTATTGTTTGCTCCCAACCATCAAATTGCCACCATGGTTCATAATCTGCTTTCATATAAATAACCTTGTACATGCTTGTCAATCCTTCATTTTTACTTTTTAACAGTTCGTATACATAACAGTAGTCTAAAAAGTTATATTCTCTTCCTTAGGAATATATTTCATTGTATTACGTGAATCGTTGGTTGCCAAAATATTTGCCTAAGCGTTCCCTTTCGCATTTAAGCAACGAATAGATTAAAATAATAGAAACAAATAAATTATAAAACAAATCCTTCGGTGAATAATGAAACTTTCTAATCAATCATTCGTATTTAATATTATGGCAGGAGGAGATAAAATAATGCTTAACTTTAAACAAATAACAATTCGACATATACTTAATATCCTCGTGATGGTTGCAACATGGTCAATTAGCTTATGGTTTGACGTGAATTTTGGAATCAGTACGTTGTTAGGGGTCGTTGGTTATGGGGTATCAAATGTTGTAATAAAATATGTACAGCAGTTTCGATTTCTAAAAAAATGGGGTCTTACCCATTCTGAATATAAACATATCGAAATGCAATTGAGTGAAGCGAACACTGAGCTTCGAAATATTAATCGCTGTTATACAAAGATTCGATCCATTTCTATATTTAAGCAATTGTTAGAAATGAATCGGATGGCAAAAAGAATCATTAATATAGTACGCAAAAACCCAAGGAAGTTTTACCAAGCAGAACAATTTTTCTATGCACATATTCACTCTGCAAGCGAATTAACAGAAAAGTATGCTCTTCTCTCCACACAGCCAATCAAAAGTGCAGATGTACATTTAACATTACAAGAGACACGAGATACATTAGAAAGCTTGAATAACGTGATGCAAGAGGATTTACAGACAGTTCTGGCATCCGATATTGAAGAGCTCAAAATGGAGCTAGATTTTGCAAAACTGAACACAATGCCAAAAGAAAAATTGATGCATCGAGAGGAGAATTAGCATGAAGGATTCACCTTCCAATACTTCACATTCAATAGATGATTTACTTAGCAATCCCTTTGATTTGCAGCCAGAGTCCGCACAAACAAAGGCAATTTCAAATGAAACTAAAAAGACAATGCTCGATACATTGCCAAAAGAAGAGCAAGAAAAAGCAAAGCAACTAGCCGAACAAATTCCAGTTGGAAATTATGAAGCGATTTTAACTTATGGGGCTAACGCACAAACTGAATTGTCGCGTTTCTCTCATCAAATGCTTGATCATGTACAAGGAAAAGATATAGGTCCTGTCGGAGATGTTTTGAAAAGTTTAATGGATAAACTAAATGAATTAGAGCCTGAAGCTTTGCACCAAGAAAAGAAAACAGGCCTCAGAAAATTTTTTAGTCGCGTTTCGCACTCGATTCAAGAACTCATGACAAAATATCAAAAACTGAGCACGCAAATCGATCGCATAGGCATTCAACTCGAACATTCTAAGGCTGGTTTAGTGGAAGATGTTCATATGCTTGACGGATTATATGAGCAAAACAAAACCTATTTTACAGCACTGAATGTTTATATTGCAGCTGCTGAACTTAAAAAAGAAGAAATTATGACTGACCTTCTTCCACAATTAAGACAAAAAGCTGAAAATTCACAAGACCAAATGGATGTACAAGAATACAACGATCTCACTCAATTTGTAGATCGTCTTGAAAAAAGAATTTATGATTTGCAACTGTCACGCCAAATCACTATTCAAACTGCGCCTCAGATCAGAATGATTCAGCAAACAAACCAAACCCTTGCTGAAAAAATACAATCATCCATTATGACGGCAATCCCGTTATGGAAAAATCAAATAGCCATCGCTTTAACGCTTAATAACCAACGCAAAGCTGTGGAAGCACAAAAAGAAGTAACGAAAACAACTAACGATCTGCTACTTAAAAATTCTGAAATGCTAAAAATAAACACTATCGAAACAGCCAAAGAAAACGAACGTGGATTAGTTGAAATCGATACACTCAAGAAAACACAAGAAAATCTTATCTCCACTATAGAAGAAACTCTGCAAATCCAACAGGACGGACGCCAAAAACGGAAAGCAGCCGAAATTGAAATTGCCCGAATGGAAGAAGATTTAAAACAGCGTTTATTAGCAATCCATACAAATCAACAACAAAAAAGAGAAAACTAATTAAGAAAGACCAGATCCAATTAGGGTTTGGTCTTTCTTGCTTTCATTCTACGGTTGTGGGTCTTGCTTCTATATACGGGATAATAAATCATTAAGAATTTTTCTTCAACAAATTTATAATATTCCCTCGGTTCTGCAACAAGCCATACAAAACCCGTTGTCTGACACATAAAACTGGAATTAACTGCCACCCTTTTCGACAAATACCATATAAGTATCGGTTGTTTTAGGATTCTTAAGAACTCTCTTTAGTTCTACTCTTTTTAAAATTTTTATAATAGAGTTCGATTCACTTTCATCAATCTCTATTCTCCTATCTGTTTGCGTATCATATAGTTATTTTGCTTGAACTTTATTAAAATAAACCTCACTTAAAATATCCTTAGGAAAGGATTTTGTTTTACGGAATTCGTGTAATAATCATTGCTAAAACAATAATTAATAAAGCAAATAAACCTAAACTTTCTTCATTTTCCACCTCAGCCCTTAGATTTCTATCCTCTTCTCAAAAAAATTAGGTTCCTTTATTTCTACTTTACCTTCTATCACTTTCTACATAAAAATATAAATTGATGAAGAAAATCTTTAATTCAGCATTCTTATATGACAGATAATACAATTTAAGGGTTGATCTGACCATATATTTAAATAAAACTGTAATGAAAGAAATGGAATATAACAGATATAATTGATTTATTGAAAAAAAAGATCAGAGAAATAGAGGTGAAAATTGGTAGTACTGATTACAAGTTAAGAATAACAGGATGAGATCGTTGTAGATAAAGCATTAAATTTCGAAATGCCCAACGAGAGTAGACTATATTCTTGGTTTTTTGATGTGGGTAAATAGATATTTATTAATAGAGATAAAAAAGCAACATTGTTGCTTTACATCTATGGAACACAATAATTGAATACATCTTGGAATCTTAATGTCGAATAATCAGTTTATTATTTAATTTATTAACTAGAGGTGGGTTACTAATTGAAAGCACAATCACAAAATTTGAACAAAATTATTGCAGCAACATTAGCATTAACTGTAGCAATTCCATCGGTTAGCGCTAGCGCGGAATCGTTCAATGATTTAAAAACACAACAACAAGAATTAAATCAAAAAAAATCAGACTTATCTTCAAATATTAAACGAAAATCTTCAAAAATAAATCAAACTAAATCTAAAATTGCTGTATTCATGAACCAGATTAACAAGCTAAATTCAAAAATAAATAATATGGACCAAAAAATCAATAAAGTCCTCGCAGAAATTGAATCTACAACAAGTTACATAGAAAAACTAAATGCATCAATTACAAAATTAGAAAAAAACATAAAAGAACGTGATGCTTTATTGAAGGATAGAGCTCGCTCTATTCAAGAAAATGGTGGCTCTGTTAGTTACGTAGATGTATTACTAGGTTCTGATAGTTTTGTTGACTTTATAGACAGAATTTCAGCTGTCAATACATTAGTAGCCGCTGATCGTGATATTATAAATGAACAAAAAAATGATAAAAAGAAACTTGAAGAACAAAAAAAAGAACTCAAACAAAAACTTGTTGAACAACAAAATAATCGCGATCAATTAAAAGCATTACGGAATTCATTAGAAAGTCAAAAGAAAAATAAAAATAAAGTGATAGATCGTTTAGAAGCAGAACAAGCTAAATTATTAGCTGGTAAACGGTTAGCTGAAAAGGAATATTCAGAGGCACTAACAATTAGCAAGAAAGTACAAGCAAGTATCGTAAAAGAACAAGCACGTTTAGCAAAAGTAGCTCGTCAGGAAGCTGAAAGAGCTCGTCAAGAAGCTGCAAAAGCCCGTCAAGAGGCTGAAAGAGATCGTCAAGTTAAATCAGCCCGACAAACAAATTCACATGTAAAAAATCCAAGTATTGCAAAAACAGCTTCGGTTTCCAAGCACAGTGAACCAGCAATTTCACCTAATGTATCAAGCGGTACTTGGACTAGACCAACAACTGGCACTATAACTTCTAACTCTGGTGTCCGTGATATTGGTGCAGGTGCTGAAGTCCACTACGGAACAGATATTGCAAATGTACAAGGTACACCAATCGTTGCTGCTGCAGATGGCGTTGTCTTCCGCGCAAGCCCATTATCTACTTATGGGAATGTAATAATGATTACTCACTCAATTGACGGGCACATTTGGACAACCGTATACGGGCATTTAAGCGGTTATAATACAAGTGTTGGACAATCTGTTAAAAAAGGACAAGTAATTGGTTATATGGGTTCTACTGGCCGTTCAACTGGTAGCCACTTACATTTTGAAATGCATAACACATCTTGGCAAGGGCAAAAAGTGGGACTAGTAAATCCTTTACGTTACATTTCATTTTAATGCAGAATTAATGTTGATTTTAACGCCTTAATTCCTAATTCTATGTAATAAAAAAAGGGCTTATTCTAATGAATAGCCCTTTTTTATTTAATTAAAACAATTATATAATCATAGGTGTAAATAAAGATACTTTGCTCTATTTTACTCAGCCGAAATAACAAGCGAAATTAATTTACGAAGTAGCCTGATAGTTATTTCAGTAAACTTTTCTACACTATTAGCTGAAACTGTGTGCGTACCATAAATTGTGTGGAAAAGGTGGAGCTGCTCCTCGCTAGGCATATCTGTGTTTAAAAAGAGATGCAGTACTTGGATACCATGCTTTTCAGCCTCCAGTACGGCCTCTGCCGTATCTTTAATCCCATTTTGTGCATAATCGAATGCAGAAGGCTCACCATCTGAGAAGATCAGCAAGAAGCGGTGCTTTTCATCTCTATTTTTTAACTGCTTCATCATCCAACGGATTGCAAAGCCATCACGGTTGTCTTCATGAGGTTCTAAAGCCATTATAGAAAGACCATTGTCCTTCTGCCCATCCTGTAGCTTATGCAACCATTCAAATGTATTTGGCTGTACCTCCGCTGTTGCTTCATACGCATCTTCATAAAATGAAACGATTTCATGCGTAATTTTCATTTGTCTTAGAACATCATGAAATAACAATACAGCTTTTTTCGTTTCATCCATTTTATCCATCATGGAAGCTGAACCATCAATTAACAATCCGAATACTGCATCGAGCTCTTTTGACTTGGCATTTTTTTGATAGAAGGGCTTTGGATGTTCATCTAATACAAGTGACATTAATTTAGAGGCATTTAGTCTTCCCTTTGTTAAGTGATCTCTCTTTGCGATTTCTTTTTGTGCCATTCTTTTGCGAAATTCCGCAGTCAGTGCTTTTACACTTGGTGATTGTTCCTTTCGCCATACACTTAACATTTCTAAACTTTGAAAGTCTTTAGCAGGCTCTATGCGTTTTTCTTCAAAAATAACATTGGCATTTTGTTCTCCGTACTCTTTCTTTGCTTGCTTTGTTGTTCGCGGAAGTTTTTTTATATCATTAGAATCGTTTTCAAATACCTTGCCCGATGAATCGGACGCACTCCCTACCCCTTCTTCAGAAATCTGATTGCCTTCTTGTCCTTCTTCAGCTTCTATACTCAATGCCTTGCCTGCATTACCGCGCTCTAATTCATATCGTAGATGTACGCCATTCTCTTCCTGTGTTTCTCTGTGCCACGTTCTAAAAAGCTGCTCAATCGTTTCCTTAGCATTGTCTTTATCACCGCATGCTTGTTCTTTCACACCTTTATGTTCATGGAACTTAGCCGCCTCAGGAATGGCATCCATTAATGCATAGTAATCCAGCACAAGGTCTCTTGCCAAATATTCTTCAATAGCAAAAACAGTTCTTACTGCTAATGCTATACTTTGTGTTGTATTTCTGACGTCATAGATTTCTTGGAAGAGAATTAAAACAGGCTGAAATTGATCTGCCACTTCAGATTCAGGCAAACGGATCATACCTTCGTGCGCTGCTAAAAATAAGTAAGAAAGAAAACTATCTGCTATAAAGCCTTTCTGGCTGTTGACTTCAAAACGGTGTTTATGTGATTCAATATAAGCCTTCCGTCGAGTCTCAAAGGCTTGTTTAGTCCCCGGACGCTTCTTTTCAACCACATCCATTAATCGAAATTCTTCAATCATTAAAGCAAGTTGCTTTATTAGCTTTTTATAAGGATGATCCTTGAATTCTTCCTCCATCTCCAACCACACTCGTACATTAAACTCTCTCCAAAAACCAATCGAAAGCAAATAAATATCTGAAAGTCGGCCTAGATGTGTGATTTGCTTGCTACGATGTCGCCAAAAAACACTCATAGCAATTTGTTGCTCCTGCGGCTTTAACTCAATCAATTGACGTTCAGTTAATTGTAATGAGGGTGTATTAGATAAAGCTTTAGAGAGCTGTTCATACTGAAGCATCTGACGGGGATTGATCTGTTCGTTATTAAATTGTATAAACCGACTTAGCTCAGCCACAATTGACCCCTCACTTCATCCATGTTTTCGCTAATTCTAGCACTAATTCTTTCTCGCTTGGATCATCAAGTTTTTCAGCTATTGCGTAGCGAATAGCTCGAAGCGGATCCATATACTGTGCTAGTTCTGTTGCATCGAGCAAGCTTCTTACAGAAGCTGCTTCTTCACTCAACAATCCATTAATGACTTGTTGCTTTAAGTCTTCCGCCAATTGCAACATCAAGATACGTAGATTTTCCGATAAATCAGGAAATCTTTCTTTCCATAATTCCTCAAGCTGTTCTCCGTTTAAATAAGGAATACTAAATGATACAAATCGATTCTTCAGTGCCTCATTCATCGGTGCAGTACCAATATATCCTTCATTGATAGCTGCAATTACACTAAAGTCTGGATGTGCAACAATCACTTCACCGGTAAAAGGATTAGTCAGCATTCTCCGATAATCCAAAACACTATGCAAGATTGGAAGTGTCTCAGCTTTCGCCATATTAATTTCGTCGATATAAAGAAGATGTCCTTCCTTCATCGCTTTAATGACAGGACCTTCTATAAATTCGATAAACGTTTCACCATCTTTTTGTACTATTGTTTTAAAACCAAGCAAGCTTTCAGCATCCAAATCTACAGAACAGTTAATGCTATGCATGGGCTGATGGAAAAAATCTGAAATAGATTCGGCCATTTTAGTTTTTCCAGCACCTGCTGGACCTTTCAGCAAAACTGGCTTTTTTAACGTCACTGTAAATAACACATCAAGCCACAGATGGTCATTAGGGGAAATATATCCTCCCTCGCCAATTAAAAGTAGTTCCTCTTCATTATACTCTCTGTTTTTTCTTTTTTTTCTTTCCTTTTGTATTAATTGCTGCATATCAAAAACCCCTTTCAATATTGTCTTAATGATATAAAAAAACTTTTCGCTTCCTAGAAGGATGCGAAAAGCAGAGTCATGTAGTGATCCGCATATATGTTCTCAAAACCATTTACTCATATCTATGAATTAATGGTTTGAACTGATGCTTCACACCGTTCATTGTAAGAATGTGAAGTGTTTCATTATGCAAAGTAGTCTTTATAGTAACCGCCAACAAGACCTGTATTATCAATAATGAAGTAGAACTCTTCTGTTTCATTTTTCACTTCATACTCTTTACCCACTGTTAAAACATTTGATACTAAGTATTTTTTTGCATCCGTGTTGGTACAACGAATGGTTTTGATAGTTGGTGCATCTTTCCAATTTAAATGAATCATACTATTTATTAGCCCCTTTTAAAAATTTAAAACTTCTATATTTCATAACTGAGATTATCAGCTATACTTCTCCTCCATTTTAAACGATTTTTTACTATTTGTCTTATAAAGCTTATCGTTTATTCTGATTGATGATACAAGCCCTCTCTATATGCTACTATAAGGACAGCATATAATCGGGGGTGTAAGTCATGGTAGCTGGGTTACCTATGTGGTTCTTTGCAGGCGCATTTGCATTTTTTATTATTTTCTTTATCGTCGCCGAATGGATGACTAGAAAATAAATTTCCGTTGTTTAAATTGGATAGTGCCGTGGAATAATGGAGTCATAGAGCTCGGCATGATGCAGGAGGACTTCTGAATTTGCGAAAAGGATGATTTCACGATGAAACTAACCGTTCAAGGAAAAAAGTTCATTACAAACCTAACAAAAGACAACAAATATCATTTGCTACGTTTTTACGCAGTTGCAAACAGGGATGGGCTACAATATGCAGCGGATATTGATACGCCTATTCACACGGATATTATCATGGAGGTAGAAGGCATCCATGTAGCACTTTCCCCCAAGCTACTGCCGATACTGAAAGATAAAATTATTCATTCTGAAACGGTTAATGGTGTGACCGGTATTGTTTTATTAGATGAAGAGCATGCGCATCTGACAACGAATTAAATGTAATTAAAAAAGCCCAAAGCAAATTCTGAAGTCACCAATTTGCTTTGGGCTTTTTGCATGCGTTTTTACTTCTTAAAAAAAATTTGATTCTTCAAAACCCTATATTATTTAAAATCCTCATTGGCTAACCTGGAATGCGGCGATTCTATGCAAGAACAACTCACCGTATTTCTCAAGCTTATTCTCCCCTACACCGGTTACCTCTAAAAATTCTTGCTCATTGCTAGGCATTTTCGCACACATGTCACGCAGTGTTTTATCAGAGAAAATAACAAACGGCGGCACTTGTGCTTCATCAGCCAACTGTTTCCGAAATATCCTTAAATCTTCAAATAAAGGATCATCTACTGAAATGGCCTTGGATACAATAACTGCTTTTCTTGTGACTTTACACTCTCCAAGCAATACATTTTTCCCTTTTTCTGTAACGAAAATGGTTGGCATGCTACCTTGATTTACTGCCAACAGCTCTTCTGCAATCATAAATTCTATAAAATTAGTTGCGTCTTTAATACTCATTTCACTTAACAAACCATATGTCGAGAGTTTGTCAAAGCCAAATTGCCGCATCTTCTGATTCTTCGAGCCGACTAGAACTTGAGCTACCATTGTTTTTCCGAATTTCTGTCCCATTCGGATGACACAAGACAAAATTTTTTGGCAATCCACTGTCACATCTGTTCGTTCCCTTTCGTCTGTACAGTTGCTGCACTTCCCGCAAGCTTCCGCAGAAGAATCACCGAAATAATGGACGATATAATGCTGAAGACAGCTTTCTGTATGACAATAATCTACCATGCTCTGAAGTTTCTGCAATTCACTCGCTATTCGCTCACGATCTTCACTTTGATCAATTAAAAAACGCTGGGTTTGGACATCTTGCGAAGAATATAGCAAAATACATTCACTTGGCAAACCATCCCGTCCTGCTCTTCCTGCCTCTTGGTAATAGCTTTCCATATTTTTCGGCATTTGATAGTGAATAACAAATCGGACATTCGATTTATCGATACCCATTCCGAAAGCATTTGTTGCCACCATAACAGATGCTTCTTCATGCAAGAATCGGTTTTGTTCTGTTTGCCGTAATTGTTCAGATAAACCAGCGTGGTATTTTGCAACAGGAATACCCGCTTTTTTCAGAACCTCATATAAATGATCTACTGTTTTTCGAGTAGCACCATAAATAATGCCATTTTCTGATTGATTCTTTTTCAAAAAGTCTTTAAGATAACGCTCTTTATTCTGTCCGATCATGACTGAAAAACTTAAATTGTCTCGCTCAAATCCTGTCAGTACCGTATTTTCTTTAGGTATGTCCAATTGAGCGCAAATATCTGCTCTTACTGCAGGAGTAGCAGTAGCCGTGAGCGCAGCAAGAGCCGGTTTTTCTTTAAATAAATGTATAAGTCGTCCAATTGCACGGTAGCTTGGCCGAAAATCATGTCCCCATTGTGAAATACAATGTGCTTCATCAATGGCAATAAGTGGCACTGAAAGAGAGGCAAGCAAGTTTCTAAAACTCTCAGACTCTAATCGTTCTGGCGCTATGTATAGAAGCTTATATCGCCCCTCTTTAAGATTCATCATTGTTTCACTGTATTCATAATCATTTAGAGAAGAATTAATATAGGCCGCTTCAATGCCCATTTCTCTCAATGTATCCACTTGATCCTGCATTAATGAGATTAAAGGAGAGATGACAATCGTCGTTCCTTCCATTATCAGCGCTGGTATTTGGTAACAAACCGATTTCCCACCACCTGTTGGCATAACGCATAGGCATGGTTCATTTGATAAAATGGTTTCTATTACTTTTTCCTGCCCTGACCGAAATTGGTTGTAGCCGTAGTAATGTTTTAGATATTCTATTGCCTTTTCTATCATCATGTCGGCTCCTTTTTATACTTAATATTACCCCTATTGTAACATGTCTAGCGTTTAGCTTGGAGGTTTCGTAAAATGAATAATTCCAATCATTTAGCCTTACGAAACAAAAAATTCTTTTCAGATTCTATAATTCCCCGTATAATATTAAAGTTATATATAAAAAAAGAAGGAGCCAATTGTATATGTGGTTTTTATTTTCAATCTTGACTGCTCTAGCATGGGGAGGAGCAGATTTATTTTATAAAAAAGGATCCAATAGCGAAGATCGATTCAGCCATTTGAAAATTGTTGTAATGGTCGGTCTTGTTATGGGTATCCATGCAACCATCTTTTATCTTTATAAAGATATAGACTTCCACCTGTTTGATATGGTTAAATATTTGCCTGTCTCTTTCTTCTATATCGTTTCAATGACTGTTGGCTATGTAGGATTGCGTTATCTTGAACTATCGATTTCATCACCAGTTCAAAACTCCTCTGGTGCCATTACAGCTATTTTACTATTTATATTTTTCCAACAAGACATTGACTGGATTCATATTTTAGGGGTTATTGTTATTACTGTAGGTGTTATTGGAATTGCAGTTGTCGAAAAACATGAGGAAGATAAAATGATGCGCCTAAATCAAGTGAAAGTAGATAAAAAATATCAGCTTGGTTTTATGGCTGTATCATTCCCAATTATTTATGCGCTATTAGATGGGGCCGGCACATTTGCGGATGGTATTTATCTGGATGAATTAAAATTAATGTCTGAGGATACTGCATTGTTAGCATATGAATATACATTCTTTATTTGCGCTGTTTTCGTGTTTATCTATTTAAAATTATTCAAAAAAGTTTCTTTCAATGTATTTAAGGAACGAGATAAAGGATTAGCTGCCATTTTAGAAACAACCGGCCAATTCTTCTATGTCTATGCAATGGGATCATACGCAATCATCGCCGCACCTCTTATTGCTTCTTACAGTATTTTCTCTGTCATTTTGTCTCGTATCTTCTTAAAAGAGAAGTTAACACCAAAGCATTACTTTGTAATTGCTATTGTAATGATTGGTATTATTATTCTTGGCATTGCCGATGCGGATGAGGCTTAGTACAAAGAGATGCTACTGATTTTAATAATAATTTAATAGCTTTATTACATTAAAGAAGAGCATTGAAGTAAATTCAATGCTCTTTTTAATAGAAGCTAGAGGGTATAGATAAATCCATTTGTCGATATTATTCTGCTTCTCCAACAACTGTGAATCGTTCATTTACATGTTGTGGATTTTCAATTTCATCAATTACTGCTATAGCATAGTCTGGATAGCTGATATAACTTTCCCCTTTTGAATTAACTAAGAGATGATCCTTACCTGATTTGTAGGAACCAGTTCTTTTTCCTTCCGCATCAAATACTGCAGAAGGACTAATAAATGTCCATTTAATATTAGAATTTTCCTTTAATTCTTGTAAATTTCGTCCTTGTCCTTTTGCAGTTGGTTTAAATATCTCAGGAAAATCAGGTGTTTCCATTACTGTAACTGTTTTGTTTTCGTCTACATAAAGACTACCAGCTCCACCTACAATTATTGCTCTTGTATTAGTGCCTTTTAGTGCCTCAATTAATGCATGTCCAGCATCCACATGTGCTTGTTCCTCTCCTAAAGCCGCACCAAATGCGTTCACAACTACTTCAAAGTTTTTCAAATCATTAGATGTAAGGTCAAATATAGTTTTCTCAAGAACCTCAATGTTCTTGTCACCAATTTTTGAAGCGTTTCTTATAATAGCAGTCACTTCATGTCCACGACTAATAGCTTCATTTAAAATAAGACTTCCAGCTTTACCATTTGCACCAATAATACCAATTTTCATTTTAAGTACCTCCATAAATAAGTTGTAACCACACCAGTTACTTGTAACCATAATAATTACATTTAAAACATATGTCAACACTTTTATTTTCTTTCTAATCGTTCATTCATTCTTAATATACTTGTAATAAAAAGAATTACAGGTGTATTATTGTGGTACATCTATAAGTAAAGGGTGAAAATATTGTCCATTAGTAGTCGATTTTCAGTAGGCATTCATATATTAGCTCTTATTGCAATCAATAAAAAAGAGAGAAGTACTTCAGAATTCTTAGCAGGTAGTGTAAATACAAATCCAGCTGTCATCAGAAAAATTATGGGCATGCTTAAAACCGCAGGGTTGGTAAATGTCCAACCTGGCATAGCAGGAGCCGAACTCGCAAAGGATCTATCTGCCATTACACTGTTTGATGTTTATAAAGCAGTGAATGTGGTTCAGGAGAAAGAGCTGTTTTCTATACATGACAATCCAAATCCCGAATGTCCAGTAGGAAAGAACATCCAAAGTACAATTGAACCTTTATTTATAACAGCCCAATCAGCAATGGAGAAGGTATTAAATAGTCTTACATTAGAGGATGTAGTGAAGGATATCAATGATAAAGAAAATATCTGTTAAAAAAGCATTCATATGAATGCTTTTCTTTTTTCTATTTCACTTTTGTTATCATTAGATTGACAGCCAAAAAAATATCTATCACTTCTATTATACAAAGAAAGAATTTAATTCATTCGTTAATATAATTAATAACCTTATCCATATAGCTTTCTATAGTTTTGCCAGTATCTACAATCAGGTATTCATAATCAGTTGGCTTTTTGCTACTTTCTAAGGTTTTTTAAAAGCCTCTTCAGAACATATCCCTCTAATTTGACTTGTCATGCTTTCTCGTTTTATTAATCTATAATTAATTTCATTAAAGTTATTAAGGTAGCACTCAATGTATTTATATTTCACGCTATACTTTTTAGACAAACCTATTCCTTTATCAACTATTTCTTTATAAAGGCAGGGGCTATCAAAAATTACATTTTGGCCTTGAGATAAATGAAATTCAATTAAAGACCAATCAATATTGTATGATATCTTACCTGTTTTGACATCAACCGGAATATTCTCTATCGAATTTAATAAAGCAGATTTTACAATGTCATGGTCTATTATGACTGCACCTGTTCTCTTAGCAATTTGTCGAGATAGTGTGGACTTTCCAGAGCCAGGGAAGCCAGACATTTGAATAAAAAACATTATTCAACACCATTTCTTATATTTTTTTATATCAATTACTCATTTGCTTAATACTTCTTAAATCCTCCAAATCTTATCTTAAAAAGCATCTGCAAAAGCACCATAGGGATCTTTCAAAAAGTCTTTTTTATCATTGATTACATTATTAAAATCCATTTCCAAATAGTACATCGCCTTGCTTAGATCATCATAGAAAAATGGGACAAATTCTAAGTCTTTAAAATGGTACACTTCAATTGACTTTTCATTATTTCGATGAGCTTCAAAAATACGATGATTGCCATTGATACAATAAGGCATATTCCCCGTTAAACGCTGACTTTGAAGTATCATGACAGGATTTTTATGATTCGTTTTTATGTTATTCAAATCTTTATTTATATTCCCTTCGTCAACCGAAGCAATAATTTGAGTTGGATTAAAAATTGTTGGGTTGATACCTTCTTTTTTTATAAGCGAAGTAGCACCATCTATATCTAAGGCATATTCAAATATCCCTGTTGGAAACACTGCATACAATGAGAATGTCTCTTGTCCAATTGGATGGACTACCGGGTAAATCTCATCCTTTAGATACTGCCCTACAATTTCATTCCACTTTGAAGCAGTTCTCACTCCATAATTCGATTTATTCTCCATTTCCTGAGTACGCATTTGAAAGTGTTTTAGTGGATTAAAACGCCTTGATGCCTTTTCATAATATTCAATTTGATTTTTAATCAAAGCTCTCTCCCCTACCTCTACAATCTGCTCAATACAATCATTGTTTTCAATACGCTATCAAACGAGCTCCGAATTTATTTTCGTATATTCGTTCTCTTTATTCACTTAAACTCTCCTTAACTATCTTTCTCTCGAAGCTTCTTCCTAGATTATTTAATTACCAGCTGGAGGAATTACACCCGAAATAAGCAAAATAAATAATAGTAACCCGATCAATAAATATAAAATAGAAGCATTAAAAACTGGACCTCTTTTGAACACAAAAGGCTCACTTTTTTGAATATAGCCCGTCTCACCTCGCAATTGAGCCGAACGAATTTCAGAAGCCCTACCTCCACTGCTAGAAAAATAGTAGATGATAATAGTACAAGCCAAACCTATAAAGAACATAACTTCGATGAAACGTACAGAAAATTTATTAGCTGCAAAGAAAGTAATTGCTGCCTCAATGGCGATAGTAACAGTTATAATTAACCAATCCTTTGGTTTCACTCTTTTCCCTCCATATATTTGTAGTTAGTTATAATTTTAACAGATAATTTGATTATTTTTTCACTAATTTAAATATTTTTGATATTAGAGATCATATTGTTTATTTTATCGGTTTCTTTACACAAAAAGAGGCTCAATTTTTTATTTGAGCCTCAATAAAGGGTTTTATCTACTTTCTATTGTTAGGTTTTCTCTTGTAGTATAAGTGAACAAGAATGACAGCCAATGGGGGGAAAACAAACAATACAACATGCGTTATCTTGAAAATAATAAAAGTCACAAATAAACTGATAACTAAACTAACCACATACCAAATCCACATCTTTTTCTACACTCCACTTTTTCTTACTAGTATATCATTCCTTAGCTAGATCAGTTTTTGAGAGTAGCTTTGTAAGAAATTCTTTATCTTCATCTTCTACCTGATAATAAGAATATGGACGCTGATAGTCTGTAAAAAATACGCGGTCTTTTTTTCTATCTATCCATACGGAGTAACTACTCACTACTGAGTTTTGATTATCATCTCTAAATTGAATGTAGTATGGTTTTAAAGTTGCCAATTCCTTTTCTGACATCTTTATACTTCCCCCATTATCAAATAGTTCTTTCCCTTTTTGATATACTTCCTCATCACGTATAGATTTTACTAATTGTAATGTTCCAGTTTTGTCGACTGCGCCTGTTTGGACAGAATGATTGGGTGCCATACAACCAAAAAGCATCAAAATAAAACACATACTGCTCCATTTTAGCCACTTCTCCACATCACCTTCTTCTTAGCTTTTTATCAGCTATTTCCATCTTTCATTATTCTTATGAGTATTTTTCCGATATTCTTTTTTTCAAAACCTTCGGTGCATATGGATATGGCTATATCTGATATGATAGTATTGTTGGAAAAAGGAGGCATATCTATGAAACAAAGTGAACTGCGTAAAAGAATGCTGCGCAATGAAGACAAGTTAAAGTATTTAGATGCAGAATTAAGGGTTATTCAATCTAAGTTTGATATTGAATTCACTCGTTTTCTAAAGAAAATTGGTTTAATTGATTATGATGAGATATTTGAAAACAGGGCAACAATCGGAAAGTTATTTCAGGATTTGCCTGAAAGCAGTCCAATAAAAAAAGCGTATCAAAAACATTTTAAACATCATCTTGCTGAATTATTTTTTAACCTTTCTATTGAAAATGAACGCTTTAAAGTAGAAGTGATGTTAAATAATGACGAATATATTATGCTTGAAGAAGACAAAGAAAAAATAGCTCCATTAATTAATGACATTCATATAGCAATCGAGAAGATACAAACAGAATATATGGCAATCCAGCAAAAGTATGTGGATATGCGTTATGAAGCTATGCTGCCTGCAGACGCATTAATAGAAGAGAAAAAAAGAATTGAACATGAGTTACAACAAATTCAATAAAACTTTTTTCTAGCTGTGTGTTTCATATCTGTCGATTGGGGGTATACTAAAAGCAAGCAATAGCAATTTTATATTAATAGGAGGGTTTCTTATGGGACTAGCTAGTATCGGTGTGCCCGGATTAATCGTTATTCTTATCATTGCATTGATTGTATTCGGACCTTCCAAATTACCTCAAATCGGCAAAGCAGCTGGTGATACTATTCGGGAATTTAAAAACTCAACACAAGATTTACGAGATGAAGTTACTGTCACCAAAAAGACAGACGATGAAAATAAACTAAATTAAGTTATAAAGAGCAAACGTAAGTTTTGCTCTTTTTTAGTTGTGTCATTAAAGTAAAAAGGAAGGAGGAAATGAAAACATGACAAAAAAATATCAACTCTTACTCTACTTTGTACTAGTAGGGTTATTAGTCCTTACCGGGTGCTCGGAATTAACAAAACAGCCAGTAAACGGGAACCCAACTCCCAATCAATTTGATTCTGCTGAACAAGTAAAGGTACATATTTTAGATATTGGCCAAGGAGATGCTATTCTAATTCAATCAACAAAGGAAAACATACTAATTGACGGCGGCAATAAAGGACAAGGTGAAAATGTTATACAATATCTTAAAAAATTTAATGTTAAACAATTGAATGCAGTTATCTCAACTCATCCGGACGCTGACCATATTGGTGGCTTAGCAGATGTTATAGACGCTTTTCCTGTTAAATCCGTCTTTGCTCCTCGTGTAACACATACAACCTAAAAGCAAAACAACTAAAAATACATGTAGCAAAAGAAGGTATATCAATTCCTGTTGAAGAAAATATGCTTAAGCTTCAATTCATTGGTCCTATAAAAGAATATGTACAGAGCGATCTAAACGATTGGAGTGCAGTACTACTCATGCAATACGGCGTAAATAAATTTTTATTTACAGGAGATGCGGAAACAAGAGCCGAAGAAGATATGTTGGCTGCTCATTTGATTCCTAAAGTGGATGTGTTAAAAGTTAGCCATCATGGTGCAAAAGAAGCAACAAATGCTAATTTCTTATCACAAGCAAAGCCAACATATGCTGCCATTAGCATGGGTACAGATAACCGTTATGATCATCCAACATCAGAGGCTCTCAACCGCTTAAAAAAAGCTCATGCTAAAATTTACAGAACAGACGAAGATGGCACAATTACATTTAGCAGTAATGGGAAGAATATAAGTGAAAAGGAGGAAAAATAAGTGCAAAAAGGAATTGTGGATCGATTTGAGGGAGATTTAGCTATCATTGAAATAGATGGAGTAACTGTGGACTACCCTAAAAAAATATTACCAAAGGATGTACAAGTAGGTGATTTATTGATAATCGAGAATGACACTATTTCCATAGATGCCGAAGGAGCTAAACAGTTAAAAACAGAAATTGATAATTTGGCGGACGAATTATTTGAAGAATGATTACTTAGTTGAATGACTTTGGGCGTATATTCAAAAACAAACATGATGGATATTACTTCATTCCATTTTCCCAATACGACTTTTCTTTCAAGAATAACAGAATATAATTGTTTTTTCAGCAAAATATATGATATCATAACATTACATAATGTAAGTAAATATATATCATAAGGAAAAGCGAGGGATGAGCAATCATTTCTCGCTTTTTCATTTGCTCTACTTTTTCATTTACTATTAGTAAACTATAAAATTGTAATTCTATGGTCATTGATTAATAAAAATAGTTATTGTTCTTTCATTAATTCGCTTTCTATTACCCATTTATAGTTTCTTTCTTTCGCTTCTCCTGTAGTCAGTTGATAATTAATCATGTAGACGTTTGTTTTTTTGCCCGAGATAATCCTTGCTCTTGCGCCCCTCATTCCTGGTAAATGATCCGCTTCTAACGTGACATGTTCTCCTGGTTGCAACAGTTTATCGTTCGATTTTTGTATCTCTTCTTGCACAATCCATTTGTAGCCCTTTACTTCTCGAACATCCGATGTTTTTGCATAATCTACCTGGTAAGCTGTTGAATCATAAGCACCCACAACAGTACCTTTTGCTCCTTTCATCCCTTCTTTATGGGTAGCCAATACGGCTACTCGACTACCGACAGGATATGCTGGTGTCGAAGCTTTTTTTATGTTTGGAGGGACAATCCCTGTGTTGTAATCTTCCACATCGGTATTTTCCGTAACGGAATGTTTAGTTTCCATATTTAAATGATCATCAGGAGCTAAATTTATATTTTTGTTTACTTTTTTTGTATCGCTATTGCCACAAGCAGCAAGCACTAAAACTGTCAGTAAAATACACGCTAGTATAAATGGTTTCTTAATCATTTTTTCCTCCCATAATTTTGATATGGGTAGTATGTACATTCATCTATATTTTATTTCTTTCAATAAAAAAACAATGTAAAAAGACGACGAGGATTATTAAACAGAGTTTAATACCTTTGTTTTTATACACAAACAACAAGAAGAGCTAGAGGTACTCTAGCTCTCACTTAAAGGAAAGTTATTTTGCCATACTCCGGCAAGCTTCAGCGCATCGATAGCAAGCCTCTGCACATTCTTGACAGTGTTGATGGTCATGTTTTTTACATTCATTTCCGCATGCTTCACATATTTCCGCACATAGTTTACAGATTTGTGCTACAAATGGACTATTAGATTGCATTGATTTAATTGCAAGGGCACAAATATCAGCACATTCACGGTCCGTTCGAATACACTCCACCATCATTTTTACATTTTCTTCTTTCAAGCACGCATCATAACAACGATTGCATGCTTCCATGCAATCAATACACGCTTGTATACACTCTTCATATGTCATTAAAATTCCTCCTGTAATTAATATAATCTGCACTCATTTTTAGTATTCCCATCTCTTATTATCATAAACACAAAAACCCTCCAACCTTAATTATGATTGGAGAGTTTATCCATCTATTCTTCAGCTAGTTCATCCTCTGTAACCCATTTATGGTTTTTCATTTCTTTGCCTCCAGTTGTCGGCGTATAGTCAACCATATATACAGTTGTATCTTTCGAAGATTCAATAGTTCCTTTTGCACCCTTCATACCTTTCATATGATCTGCTTCTATTGTAACTTCGTCACCCTTTATAAACTTTTTATTGTCCGCATCTTTGATTTCTTGCTGGATGACCCATTTATGATTTTTCACTTCTTTTCCACCATCTGTTGGCTTATAAGAAACAGCATACACTGTTGTATCATATGCTCCAACAATTGTTGCTTTCGCTCCCTCCATTCCAGGCATATGGTTGGTATGCATAATCGCTTTGGAGCCTATTATAAATGTTGGATTTTTAGCTTCTTGCAATCCAGTTGGTACTTCTCCAGAACTAGAGTGATCCATATTCATATGATCGGAATTCGTATTCTGTTGTTCAGTTGTCTTTGCTTGCTCTCCTTTCTTTTGGTCGCCTTGTTGATCATTGCATGCTACTAATGCAAATGCAGTTGTAAGGGATAAGAATCCCATGGTCCATTTTTTATTCAATTTAAATTCCTCCTCTATCTACTTCTATTAACATGTCAAAGATATCGTAAACATATGTAGAAATTATGAAGAAATAGGTAGAGAAATCATAAATGTAGTACCTTTATCTAGTAGACTTTTGACAAAAACTTGTCCACCATGTGCTTCGACTAGCTTTTTCGTGATCGTCATGCCAATTCCAGAACCTTTATAATTATTTTGCCCTCTATAATGTCGTTCAAATAATTTGCTGGATGTTTCTTCGTCCATACCGCTTCCGTTATCTGAGATAATTATTTGAAGTTCATCTTGTGATTTAATCAACAACTGAATAGCAAGAGTCCCTTTTACAGGAAGGTGGAAAAGGGCATTCTTGATGATATTATGCAGGATTTGATTTAAGCGTAATGAATCGACAGAAGCAAAAATACTTTGGTCCAGCGTCAAATTTACTTCTATTTTTTTTTCAAGCAGTTCACTTGCAAGAGATATGACAGCACTCTCTATAATGGGAGCAACCTGATGAAGTTGCTTGTTGATTTTAAAAGTTGGACTATTAATATCATTTAATGTATCCAGCTCACCTACCAGCAGGATAAGGCGATCAATTTCTTCAATACACCCTTCAAGCCTTTTAGGAGTTGCCTTCCATACGCCATCCTCAAAAGCGCTCAAATAACTCTTAACGGATGCTAAAGGATTACGAATTTCGTGGGCTAAATCTTGTGTCATTTCTTTTCGCCGAACCTCATAAACACTCAATGTTTTATCTAATGTTTTCAAGGACTGTCCTAATTGGCCAATCTGATCATCAATAGTATAGGTAATATTCAAATCTCTTTTCCCTTTGACTAACTGTAAAGCAAAATGATTCAGCTCTTGAATTGGCTTAGTCAAAGTCCGAGCTATGAAAAAACTGGATACCAAAATAATGATAAACAACAAACCGATTGACCAGACAGCTGTTTCAGCAAGCGCCATGTCAAAATGATGAATAACTTCTTCTGCATCTTTAAGTTTTAACATCATTAAATGTTCATGGCCTTTATATAACAGGATAGCAGTGATTATAAGAAGCATTGTTAATGAAAATGCAGCAATAATTAAGGCGATTCTTATATTAAATTTCATGCCCATCCGCCATTTCGTTCATCTTGTAACCAATACCAAAAACTGTTTGTATATAGTCATTGTTCAGCTTTTTACGGAGATTTTTTATATGCTGGTCAACAACACGCGGATTATTCTCTTGTACACCACCAACCATTTTGTACAGTAAATCATCCCGGCTATATACCTTTTTAGGATTTTCAGCAAGCAAGCATAAAATCGTTGCTTCATGCTGTGTTAGTTGTATCATTTCCTCCTGTCTCTTAACTGTATTCAATTCTTTAAGAATAGTTAGGTCTCCAAATCTAATCACATCTTGCTGTGTTTTTAAGGGAAGCAGTCTTTCAGCCCTAATCAGTATCTCTTTTGGATGAAATGGTTTTACCACATAGTCATCTGCACCACTGTTAAAGCCGTTCACCTTATCTTCAATTGATATTTTGGCTGTCAGCATGATGACGGGTATTTGATAGTTCAATTTGGCATACCGACAGATTTCTTCCCCATCTATATCCGGTAGCATTAAATCTAAAATAATCATATCAAGCGGTATACTGTCCATAATCTCAATAGCCTGTTCTCCTGTATTCGCTACATAGGTTTGATCTCCGTTCCTTTCAAAATAAGATGTTAAGACATCTGTTATTTTTTCTTCATCATCTATTATTAAAACTTTCAAGCTACTCACTCTTTTTCTTAATGTTTGTTTTTATGATTAATCGCTTTCTAATACATATTCTACTTGTGCGGCAATTTCAATGCCTTGCAATGCTTGTGAAGCAAGTCGATCTGCTTCTCCATTCATTTTGCGTGATATATGTTCATACTCTGCCTCAATGCCTAGTTTTTTTAACGCTGCATCTATACGATCTGTAAAACTTAGTAAATTCGGTTCGAGTACTGCCCATTCACCACTCATTTGATTGATTACGACTTGTGAATCTCCCAAAAAGCGTACATTCATATGATGTACATTTAAAAGTTCCAATTCGATAATGCTCAAATGTAGCGCTGCATACTCTGCCTCATTGTTTGATTTATGACCAACAGCCTGTACGTTTCTTCGCAGTCGTTTTTGTTTGCCATTTTGTTCAAAGTAGATAGCACAACCAAGTCCCGAAACCGCAGTTTTTAAATCATATCCGCCGTCAAAATACACTGTAATATTGTGTGGCTCCTCTTCAATTTCTTTCAAATAGCGTTTTAACTCTTTCATTGTCCATGTACTACCATGTGGGTCTATCAACAGTAAATTTTTAATACGTCCTGTTTTCTCAATATCTTCTGCCATTTTAAGTGCTTTACCAGCTTCCATTTGATCAGAGCGAAAGACTGTCTCCATACCACCACGTGGAATTTTGTAAGTCCATTCGATTGTAATTTTCATTGTAACCTCCATCATTTTATCTTTTTAAGCCTATTGTCACCAATATACAGATTAATTATGATATAGCAGCTCACCTAACACAAAAAGCCTCTAATAAAGAGGCTGCAATAGGCTACTCGCCTAAAATTCGTGCTAATCGTTTTTGCCCGCTCACTGCTGTTTCTATCACCTCGTCAAATAGTTGAGCGACAGACGGCACATGATCAATCAAACCAATTACTTGGCCAGCCCAGCCAAAACCACTTTCTTGCTCGCCATCATAAATATATTTGCAATTCGCTTCACCACTAATCATTTCTTTCAAATCTTCATAAGTTGCTCCGCTTTCTTCTTTTTGAAGTATTTTTTCTGTGAAAGGAGATTTAATGGTGCGAGCAGGAGCACCAAGTGACCGCTTGATTACGACAGTATCTGTTTCTTTTCCGTGAATAATCGCTTGCTTATACACTTCACTTGCATGGACGCATTCTTTAGTGGCGATAAAACGTGTACCCATTTCAATACCTTCAGCACCAAGCGAGAGGCCTGCAAGCAATCCTCTACCATCGCCAATACCGCCACTAGCAAGAACAGGAATAGATACGGATTCAACAACGCGCGGTACAAGAACTATTGTGCCAATATCTTCGCGTCCTAAATGGCCGCCACCTTCTTGACCAACTGCCATCAATATATCTGCTCCTAGTTCTTCCGCTTTCTGAGCTTGCCTTACTCCTGAAACCAAGACTAGAGTGCGAATATCTTCATTTTTAACGCGTTTTAACACTGGTGCTGGATTACCACCTGTAATAGAAATAGCAGGTACTTTCTCTTCAATTGCGGTTTCTAAAAGCTCTTCATATGCATTTTGATGTTTTGAAATAGCGAAGTTGACGCCAAAAGGACGATCTGTTAATGTACGCACTTTTCGGATTTCATCTCGAAGTTTTTCCTTAGATCCCAAAGTAGCGGCTGTAATCTGTCCGAGACCGCCAGCATTTGAAACCGCAGCGCATAAATCGGCGTAAGCCAAATAAGCAAGGCCACCTTGGACAATGGGATACTTAATACCAAGAATCTCGGTTACTCGTGTTTTCAATTTGGACACCCCCATGTATTGTATGTATCTTTCTATTAGTATAAGGGAATGCAAAGAATTTTCATATTATTGGAACTAAAATAGAATGAAATGCGGGTCTACATTTGATAAAGTAATATAAAGAATTAATTTCCATATATGAATGTTTTAAAAATAAATTAGCGAAAGGATTTATCAGATGTATTACCCATCTAAAAAAGATTTATGGCAATACCCTTTATATTGGGGTACAATCATTGCTTGTTTCGCACCTCTTGTTGCAGGAAGGGATTATGTAGTCCTTGTTTTTACTGTACCGTTAGCAATTTTGCTCATATGGGGTTGGTTTTGTACAGGATATAAAGTTAATCAAAGCTACCTGATTATTCGAAATGGCCCCTTCAAAAAGAAAGTTCCTATCAAAGAGATTAAAACAATTTCTAAAACCAAAAATCTGCTTGCTGCCCCTGCCCTTTCAATAGATCGATTGGAGATCATTTATGACGCAGACAATAAAATGGCACTTGCATCTCCAAAGGAGCAGCTGCAATTTTTAGCTACTCTAAAAAGTATTAACCCTAAAATTGAATTAGACTCCAAGCTAAATCAGTAAAGCCATCTATGAATCAAAATAAGGAACAGCTTTACTAGCTGTTCCCAATACCTTAGCCCCAAATCTCTTTTGATATATCAACAATAAACTTTAATTTTGCCCATTGTTCTTCTTCCGTTAGAATATTACCATGATGGGTTGAAGCGAACCCACACTGCGGGCTAATACATAGCTGCTCGAGTGGTACAAATTGTGTTGCCTCTTCTACACGAGCTTTGATGTTTTCCTTGTCTTCCAACTCGCCAAATTTTGAAGTAAATACTCCAAGCACTACTTGCGGCCCTCCCTTTGGAATATAGGTTAGTGGTGTGAAGTCGCCAGAACGATTGTCATCATATTCTAAGAAAAATCCGTCCACTTTTTCATTTGCGAACAAAGTTGGAGCAATTTTAGCATAACTTCCTTCAAATGCCCATTTTGAACGATAATTCCCCCGGCATAAGTGTGTCGTTACTATTAAATCTTCCGGTTTGCCTTCTAACACTCCATTTGCTACCCGAAGCGCAAGGTTAATCAATTCTTCACGTGAATATCCACTGTCGTTAAATGGAATATTCTCAGCATTCAGTCCCGCAATATAGACATCATCCAGTTGCAAATAACGACAACCTGCTTCATAGAAGGCTTGGATTGCATCCCGGTAAGTTTGGATTATATCGCTCGCATATTCCTCGATATCTGGATAAATGTCAAGGTTTCTAATGCCAGCATTGAATAATTGGTTTGGGCTCGGTATCGTTTGTTTTGGAATTGCCCGATCTCCTACAATTTCTTTGAACTCTAGAAAATCTTGAATATGCGGATGATTTGAGTTAAAAGAAATCTTTCCGTTATTACGAACATCATATTTTTCTGTTTCTTCTCCTTTAAATTGGAAGCCGTATTCTGGGACATATCCTTCAACACCATTTAAATGTTCAAGAAAATCTGTATGCCAAAATCTACGTCGAAACTCTCCATCAGTTACTGCTTGTAAACCGACATCAATCTGTTTGTCCACCGCTTTTTTGATCTCTTCCGTCTCAATCTGATGTAATTGTTCTGCGGATATGTTACCTTCTTGATAGTCCTTACGTGCTTGGTGAATGCTTTCTGGTCTTAATAAACTACCTACATGATCAGCTCTAAATGGTGCTTTTACTAACGTCTTTGTCATCAAAATCTCTCCCTTAGTTTCATTTAGTTAATTGACTCCAACTCTTCTATCCTCTAAATAGAAAAAACCCTCTTCTTAATGAATAAGAAGAGGGTTGGAATACCATACGAAAAAAAACGCTCCTCTTATCTGCTAGCTTTACGCTACTGGAATTGGCACAGTACTATAATAGTCCGCTGCCGAGGCTTCAAAGGGCCAGTCCCTCCACCTCTCTGGATAAGAAAATCAACATATTAAGTTTGTATAAGTATATAATAACGCAATAAATAGAATTGTCAATGTTTTTTAAAAATTTTTAATTTAGCATTTTAATCTATCTATATATTCTACTCATCTAGCACCTCAACCAAATAAATACCTTTTGAAAAACGTCCACTTTTTTCAGCTTTAGCTAAACGTGATTCTTCCAATTCTTTCAATGAAATATTATAAACTTCTAATGCTGTATGTATAAGTTCCAAAAGGTCTGCCAATTCTTCCTTCATCTCTTCCCTATTTTTTGCTTCGTTTACTTCATAGGCTTCCTCTATGAATTTTTGCTTCATTTTCTGTAGTAACTCTTGTTCACTTAATTGTTCAACTATACATTTTTCCCCTTTTCCTTCGATGATTTGCGGGATAAAATCTCGGACTAATTTATTGTAAATTGGCAATTTGTACTCACCTACCTCTGAGTATTTTAGTATAAATAGAGTTTTTAGTACTGTTTCTTTTTTCTCTATTTTACACTATTTTATAAGAAAAACTAGAATTTAGAATTAATACATTTTATCCTTTATAGGAAACCATCAGCTGATCACCACTATTACCGATTACACACAAAAATTGCCGAATTCTGTTTAAAAAATGGTTTAACTTTTTGAATTGAGGCTATATGTAAAGTAAGAAAGGATGATGAAAATGAAAAAAAATGACAAAGCCGAAAATTTAAAAGAAGGACCATTGGATACACCAGATGAAGTAAAGTCTGATAAAGAAAGTATCTATGACAAAGACCCTGAAATGCAAACGGTTGATCCCATCCCAATGGAGGAGTTAAATCAACAAGTTGAAGATGAAAAACACAACCATCATACAAAGGATACCTCTTCAAGTGAAGAGCGCTATCCTGGCTAGGCTAGTGCTTCTCTATTACTCACATACATCCGTGCAAGACATGTATAAGAGACTTTCATGAGAGTGAAGGTCTCTTTTCTCAAGGGGCGGAATACGAACAAATACATACGGCAACTAGAAGAATCCATACCCTTTCACTGCTTATTTATAAGCATTTCACAAAAATTTTGCAGTTGAATACCTTAGAATGATGATTCTATTGTGAAAGATTGGTTACCATTTGGTTCAGCAAATTAAAAAGAAAACGGAGGGGTTTCCTATTAACAGAAAGAATTGGTGGCTGCTAAGCCTATTGGCTATTCTTACCCTTGCCTTAGCGGCATGTGGAAGCAGCAAAAAAACAAACAAATCTGGAAGCGAAGCGAGTGATATTGCGTTTAAAGTTAATTCTGGAGAATATGTAACAATTACCAAGTATGATGAAACCGATGAAAAGACATATCTCAAATTAAATGTGACAGTCCAAAATAAATCTAAAAATGAAATCCCAGTAAATTCTTCAAACTTTAGTTTATATGGTAGTAAAGATGATGAAAAAATTGACTCTGTCTATGTAAATCCACCGGATGAAGAATCTTTTAAAGAACTATCAGGAAGTATCTCTCCTGAGAAAAAAGCGAGTGGTGACCTCTTTTACCCTGTCAATAAAGAAGAAAAGTATGAGCTTCATTATCAACCGCGCATTTATGATGACAAAGGTGAGAAACATAAAGAGTTAGTAGTATCAGTGGATCCGTCGAAGTATAAAAATGATTCAGAGAATGCCAAGAAAGCTGTAGCAGCTTATGTTGATCAAGTTTTCTTAAGCAATGACAATCCAGATTTTAAATCCTTACTCACAAATGATGTCTTAGCAGACAGCCAAAAGTTTGATGAAGAACTTGCCAATCAATTGAAGGAAGGCTTTGGTGAGTTTACACCATCCATGCGTTTGGAAAAAATGTTTATTGAAAAATACCGAAACGCTTTAAATAAAAAAATTGAGCCTACTTATAAAATCGCTTATGGTGATTCAAAACAAGCTAAAATAAATGTTAGCTTTAAAAATTTCGACACATCAGATCTTTATAAACAATCTCGAAAAGTAAGCGAACAATTTGCTAAGAAAAACCAAAATAAATATAGCTATAAAGAATATAAAAAAGCTCAAGAAGATGCTTTAAATTACACATTTAGCCGTATTGATCAAATTATGAACAATACGAGTTTGAAAGATGATAGTCGTGAATATGCACTCATTTTAAAAGAAGCAGATGGTAAATGGACAATTCAAAAGACAGACCAAGATATGAATAGCGAATACGATGATTTGCTTAAAGCATTCGTATTACAGACTTATTAAATAAAAAAAACCGCTTGAATGGTAATATTCAAGCGGTTTTTATTTTGGTTAAATAAATATTCTTCTTTACGCAGAAGACTATTACTGATTTTTTTATAATGTTATCACCCATATTTTCTAGAAAAAGTTCTAATCCTTAACGGATAACACTAGATATAAGTAACTACACATTTTCTTCGACATCAAGACGCAACCAACCGACAGCTTATCATGGTCTCCGTTGTTGAAACAACATACTTAATCGTCTTTACTTATTGAGAATAATGAGCGACAGCTTGAAGGTGGCTTTGTCGCTCTCTCGTCTGGTAGTCAAAATGATATGACCTTAGCTTTTTTAAGATGTTAATTATTTTTTTCAATTACTCCGCAAGCAATTCGTGCGCCTGAATTACCGCTCGGATCAGTTTTATAGTCATCTGCTTTTTCGTGAATAACAAACGCACTTCCATCCTTGTCAAACAATGTATTATGCGCTCCCTCTTTTAAGGTGAAGGCCTTGGTCGCAAAACCTACATCTACTGTTCCATCCTCTTCCACTTGTATATTTGGAAGATCGCCTAAATGATAACCTTTTGCGTTGTAGTATCCGTGAACTTTGTGAGTTGGATTAAAATGACTTCCTGCAGATTCGAATGTTGGTTTCTCACATATCCCTTTTTCATGAATATGGATCCCATGGTCTCCTGGTGGTAAACCCTGTAACTTCAAATCGATTTGTACGCCCTTTTCATTTTCTGTCAAATTCGCTTTCCCTAACTCTTTACCTTCTGTATTAATAAACTTAGCCGTTGCGTGAATGGTTGTATTTTTTTCTCCACTTACTGGTTTTAAGTTGTCTACTTTTTGTTTGTTTGTCGAACACCCGGTTAGAATGAGAAGCACGACTAACATAGGCCAAGTATTTTTTAATAATTTCATTTAAAACACTCCTTTCTCTCAGAGTGGCCAGCTAAGCCTTTTTTTATTCGATATGTTTGTGATTCTTTTTGTCCACTTTTTGAAATTTCTAACAATTTAAAACTTTATTAAGTTATAATAGAGAATAAGAACGATAGAAAGGAGAAATTGTATGAAAATCACTACCTTTATAGGAAGTTCTCGCGCTAATGGTAATACAGAAATTCTCACTGATATCGTAACAAAAAATGTAACTCACAGACGCATCTATTTAAAAGATATTATGATTAAACCTATCCATGATTTGAGACATGATATGAAAGGTTTTAGACCAGTTGCTGACGATTATGATCAAATCATTGAAGCCATCCTAGAAAGTGATGTATTGATTTTCTCTACACCTGTTTATTGGTATAGCATGACTGGATTAATGAAAAACATGATTGACCGCCTCAGCCAAGCCATCCGTGACGAGCGTTATCCAGATTTGAAGGAACACTTAAAGACTGTTAACGCAATTGTAGTAACAGTGGGTGGCGACATTCCACGCATTAAAGCATTGCCGCTAATCCAGCAATTTAAATACACATTTGATTTTCTCTCCATTAACTTTTCTACTTACATTATCGGTCAAGGCAGAAGACCAGGTGACGTTGTGAAAGACGAACAAGCAGTTGCAGAAGCTTTGTTGTTAAATGAAAAGCTAAAATTGGAATCAAAATCGAACGCACATTAATAAAGAGGGATTGGCATAAGCCAATCCCTCTTTTAAAAACCGAAGTTTTTATTCTTGTAAAGACTGTACCTTAAGTTGATCTCCCTTACGTCTTCTCATGGGGTCCATTCGCCTTTCCACAACACTTAGCAAAACATCAACTATTATTGCCATAAATGCGGTAGGAATAGCCCCTGCTAAAATGATGGCTGTTCCGTCGGTCGCATTTGTACCGCGAATGATAATATCGCCAAGACCACCTGCTCCAATAAATGCCCCTATAGCTGTAATCCCGATGGCAATTACTAAAGCAATACGAATTCCCGCAATAATTACCTTCAAGGATAGAGGTAATTCAATCATATAAAGCACTTGCAAACGCGTCATACCCATGCCTTTACCGGAATCAATTAAATTATTTTCTATTGTTGTGATGCCAGTATATGTGTTTTTAATAATCGGTAACAAAGAATATAGAAATACGGCAACAATAACCGTTGTTTTCCCCAGCCCCATACCAAGCATAAGAATAGCGAGCAAAGCTAGGGCTGGGATAGTCTGGATTATGTTTGCTAATGTAATCAAAGGACTTGCGAGCTTTTTATATTTTGCTATTAGTATCCCAATCGGAATACCAAACAACGCCGCTAGCAGTACACCGTAAACAGATATTAAAAAGTGGGTCGTAAACTGGGTTAACACATACATACCGTTTTCTTGGAAGTAGTACATAAATTGCTCAAATGTATTCAACTTTGTCATATCCTTCATTGCCCATCTCCCCCTTTCTCATCGAAATAATTATGCTCTTCTAAGAATTTTTCGGCGACAACTGCTGGCTCGATTAAATTATTATCAGCTTCATAATTTAACTTTTGCATTTGTTTAGTCGAAATCTTTCCTATTAATTTTTCAATGGATTTTCTTACTTTTGGTTTTTTTTCTAGTAGCTCATTTGTTGCAAAAGGACTGGCATCATATGGAGGGAAAAAGTGTAAATCGTCCTCCAAAATTACTAAATCATAACTTGCTATACGGCCATCTGTTGTGTAGCCCAGCACAACGTCCATTTTTCCGGCTGAAACGGCATCATAGACAAGGCCGATTTGCATAGGGAAAACATCTTTAAAATCAAAACCGTATTCTTTTACAAAAGCCTTATAACCGTCCCCTGGCCTGTTCATCCAAGAGGTATCAACCCCAGCTTGGAGCTTGCTAGCAACCTTCTTTAAATCGCTTACCTTTTTCAAATGATATTGCTTTGCTGTTTTACGAGTCACCATAAATGCATACGTATTGGCAAATCCATACGAATCAAAGAACGTTTGATTATATTTTTTATCAAACCTATCTTGTACAAACGTTAATGCTTTATGAGGATTCTTAAGCGGTTCTGCTTGAAGTACCCCCGTCAAATCCGTCCCTGTATATCTAACGGCAGAAATGTTGGCATCCCCATTTTGCATGGCTTGATGCGCTACAACACTTGATCCTAAATTATTAATAAGCTCTACTTTTTCATTCGTATCATGCTCGATTAATTGCTTCAACATATTACCCATAATTTGACTTTCGGTTGTTACCATAGAAGCTACTTTGATCTCATCCACATCTTGGTTTGACTTATTACATGCAGTAATTGTGAACACAAGCAAGATAACTACAATTCCTTTTAACCATTGTTTCATATTCATTTCCTCCTATCTTACAATCCTTAATCCCTTAGGCGTAGCCCATTTTTCAACTTTCGATAAAATAAAGTCACTAATGAGCGCAAGCAATGTAACAAGCACTGCACCGCCTATGATGAAATCAGGCTGATAGAGGTTAAGCCCATTGAAGATAAAGTCGCCGAGACCCCCAGCACCAATATAAGAAGCAAGCGTAGCCCATGAAATCACATACACAGCTGATAAACGAATACCTGCCATAATAACAGGGATGGCAATGGGCAATTCTACTAAGCGGATGGTCTGAATTGTAGTCATTCCCATACTAATGCCTGCAGCAACTAAATCTTTATTGACTGAGCGCATACCTATGTATGTGTTATTTAGGATGGGAAGCAGAGTATAAATAAAGAGGGCGATAATTGCGGGTACCTTACCAACGCCAATAAATGGAATCATCATAGCTAAAATAGCTAATGAGGGTAGCGTTTGAAGAATACTAGTAATGCCAAGTACTACTTTGGCCACTTTTTCAGTTTTAGACAGGATTATACCAAGAGGGACCGCCACAATAATGCCCAGCAACAGAGCAATAATTGAAATATAGAAATGCTCAAAAGTCTTTTGAATAATCGCGCCACTATTTTCCGTTAAAAAATCAATCATAATATCCAGTCCTTTCTACTATTAACTATTGTTCTGTGTTCTCTTCTCCCCAAATAGTGTCGTACACCATATCTACTATATTGGCGCGTGTTATCAAACCAATTAATCGTTTCTCTTCATCAATCACTGTAATATTCTTTAAATTTCGGATTAGAATACGACGCACTGAATCTTGCAGCTTTGTTCCTGTTTTTACAAACTCTACTTCCCGGTTCATTGTGTCAGCAATACTTTGGGTCGTATGTCTAGCTGATGTGATCATCTCTACATTCAAATAGCCTAATAAACGTCCATGACCATCTGTTACGAACAGTGTATCAACCCTTTTTGATACCATTAATTTAATGGCTTCATCTAAACTCTTTTCAAGAGTAATAGAGACAGGCTTAATCATCACATCATCTACTATTTTTGCGCTTGGTTTCTCCTGGATAAGCCTGTGCGAACCAATGAACTCTTTAACAAAATCATTTGCTGGGTGTGTAAGAATTTCATCCGGTGTGTCAAATTGAACCATCTCACCATTGTGCATAATGCAAATTCGGTCAGCAAGTTTAATGGCTTCATCCATATCATGCGTGACAAAGATGACAGTCTTACCTAAACGTTGCTGTAAATCTTTCATCAAATCCTGCAGTGTATCCCGTGTTATAGGGTCAAGCGCTCCAAAGGGCTCATCCATTAAGATGATATCTTGATTTGCAGCAAGTGCCCGTAGCACGCCAATACGTTGCTGTTGTCCCCCTGAGAGCTGTACAGGATATAAATCTAAATAATTCTCCGGCAAATTGACAAGGCCGATTAATTTCTCTGCTGTTTCATCTTTTTTATCTTTCGACCACTTTAGTAGTTTTGGAACTAGTGTTATATTCTCGCGAATGGTCATATGTGGCATTAATCCGATTTGCTGTATTACATAGCCAATGCTTCTTCTCAAAGTGACAGGATTCATTTTTGATAAATCTTTTCCGTTTAATGTAATCGTTCCACTAGAAGGTTCGATCATTCGATTAATCATGCGAAGAGCTGTCGTTTTCCCACTGCCGCTTGTGCCAATAAACGCAATAAATTCCCCTTCTTTTATTTCAAGATTTAAATCATTTACTGCTTTTTTTCCTCCCCGATATTTCTTTGTTAAATGCTCAATCTTCAACATCTAAATCCCCTCTGCTTTCTATCTATTTAACTTCTATACCCTATACCCATAAAACTATTCTAACAAAACAAAATATTTTTACAAATTAACGGCATATAAGTAAGCAACCAAGCGATTAATTATTAACTTAAAATTCAATTTTTATCAATGTTGATATTTTCTATAGCTAATTCCTAAGTCTTATACTCAATAGGATTTTTATCTTTTAGAAAGTATTTAAAGATAATAATTAAATGATAATAGAATTTAAAGCGATGCTTGAAAATATTTACACATAATAAAAGCGCACTCCATTTAGGAATACGCTTGTAATAGATGTATTGAAAAGAAAAAGAAGCCTATGTTTATTTCCTTCATTATACCATTTTTAATAATGCATCCTTGCCAATCATCCCTTTTGTAATTCCTAATGCCTCTGCTTCAAAGGTAACTGATTCAAGCGGTGCGTTTAATAGCTGATCAATAGTTTTCACACCTACCGCCCTGCCAGCAACAATTTTCCTGTCCGCCAGCTTTTGATTTAATAAACCTACATCCAATGCTCCGCACATGATATAGCCTTTATCATTTGATACTGTTAGCAAAGTGGTTTTAGGCAAAAAAACAGAAACAGCAATAAAAGAATGGCCCTCAATAATATACGTTTCAGTTGAAACCATCATATTCCCTCCTCATTCTATACATATGGGAATAACCACCAAGGGGTGCGTTCAATTTTTGAAACAAAAAAAAGCACCCTGTAAGAGGATGCTTTTATAAATATTAAAGTTTTACAACGTTAGTTGCTTGTGGTCCGCGGTTGCCTTCTTCTACTTCGAATTCAACTTTTTGGCCTTCGTCAAGAGTTTTGAAGCCTTCGCCTTGGATTGCAGAGAAGTGTACGAATACATCGTTGCCGCCTTCTACTTCGATGAATCCAAAACCTTTTTCAGAGTTAAACCATTTTACTGTACCTTGTGTCATGTGTAATGACCTCCTAAAAAATATTAATAATTAATACATATCCCCTGCAAAAAAATTCACCTAGCAAAGAAGTATCGAGTTAACACGATCACTTTTTTTACTAGGTGAATGTATTGTTTACGATGAGCCGATTTAATTATTGTCTTTATTATACATCATGCTTTACCAGTTGTCCAATAATTCTTTTGTCTAATATGTTTTAGGGATATATGTTTGGGCTATTTACAAAGGTAGATTGACATGGGAGGCATATGTATGCAAAAAAGAGATGATGATTATGAAAGAAGTATTTTAGCAGATAAAAAAATCAATAGTAGCATAAATAAAAAAACTAAGAAGAAACAGGAAAGAAATACAATTAAGCAAGAACTTTATTTGCGTGAAAAAGTAAACTTTAATTCAGAACAAATCCCTGAACGTGTTCTTTATGCCAACGGAATTGGGGCATACGGTCAGTTCGAATTATATGAGTCCCTAGAGGAATATACAAAAGCGAGTTTCCTTACAAATCCATCTAATATAACACCTGTATTCGTTCGTTTTTCTTCCATGCAGAGTTCACGAGGAACTAATGATACTCAAAGAGATGTCAAAGGCTTTGCAACAAAGTTTTATACGGAAGAAGGCAATTTTGATTTAGTCGGAAATAATGTACCTATTTTCTATATACAAAATACAAGGAAATTCCACGAACTGGTACGTGCCGTAAAGCCGGATTTCAATCAAGAATTTGTAAATGGTACAAACGCACATGATCAATTTTGGA
Source organism: Rummeliibacillus sp. TYF-LIM-RU47 (assembly GCF_008638315.1). Lineage (NCBI taxonomy): Bacteria > Bacillati > Bacillota > Bacilli > Caryophanales > Caryophanaceae > Rummeliibacillus > Rummeliibacillus sp. TYF-LIM-RU47. The sequence goes on from NZ_VVIR01000001.1 coordinate 1,705,925, forward strand.
CCTTCGCCGCTAAAAATCCCGAAACTGCACATATGGTCATGTGGCAGATGAGCGATCGCACAATTCCTCGCTCTTATCGTATGATGGAGGGATTTGGCGTTCATACATTCCGCTTGGTAAATAGGAAAGGAAAGACTCACTTTGTCAAATTTCACTGGAAACCTTCACTTGGCGTCCATTCATTGGTCTGGGATGAAGCACAAAAAATTGGTGGCAAAAATCCCAATTTTCTAAGCCAAGATCTATTGGAAGCAATCAAGAAAGGTGATTATCCAGAATGGGAATTAGGCTTGCAATTGATTTCGGAAGAAGACCAATTTTCTTATGATTTTGATATCCTTGATCCCACTAAAATTTGGCCTGAAGAAGACGTGCCTGTTAAAATTATTGGAAAAATGACGTTAAACCGGAATGTCGACAACGGTTTTCTAGAGACTGAACATGTCGCCTTCCATCCAGGACATCTAGTCCCAGGTATCGAAATTTCTGAAGACCCGCTCTTACAAGGTAGGATACTCTCCTATACAGATGCACAGGTAGAACGGCTAAGGGGCCCTAATTTTCTTCAAATACCCATTAACCAGCCGATATGTCCTTTCCAAAACAACAACAATAATAATAATGGCTTTCTTATCCCAGAGGCTACCAATGAGCAACAGGCTCCCACACCCAAAAATCAAGGCTTTTTTGAAGAAAGTCAAGAAAACATGGGTGGTAACAAGCGTGGAGAGCAAACAGAAAGTTTTCAGGATCACTACTCACAAGCAAAGCAGTTTTTGAATAGCTTAATGCCTTATGAACAACAACACCTATTAGAAGCTTTTACTTATGAAATCGGCAAATGTAAATCTCAGGAAGTCAAAAATAATGCGGTGGATTTTATTAATCATATCGATCATTATTTAGCTAAAAAAGTAGCTGATAATGTAGGGGCTAAGATACCTAACAAGAACCTAGAAGTAAAATCAACCAAGCTGTCCCCTGCCCTAACAATGGCAGATACAGTATGCAAACCTGATACTAGAAGTGTCGCCATTATTTTAAATGGTACTCCTAATACGCAGCAATTAACAGAATGGGTCCAACAACTTGTAGAACATAAAATTAATTACAGTATTATTGATAAAAAAGTACATCGTATAAATGAGATGCTAAAGGCCTCTGAAACTTATAGCACTGTTGATTCAGCACAATATGATTCCGCAATATTAATAAGTCCAAATCCAACTATTCCATCTAAAGTGCTTGAACTTGTCGAAATGACTTATGTACACCACAAGCCGCTTGCATTAGCCGTTTTAAGTCCAGAATCACTATTATATACGCGTATAAAGATGGAAGAACAAGGCGTATATGATTTAACATTCACGGAATTTGAACAGTTTATTGAAGGTATAGCACAAGCCCGATTTTGGGAAAGAATTATTGACTAAACAAAGTAAATATAAAGGCAAAACATGAAGTATGTTTTGCCTTTTCTTTGGGTATTCTTGTAGAAAATTAGCGTATTATGCGAAGCAGATTAATCACAACCTCACTGCTTCTGTATATACTATTATATACCTATTGAAAAGAGCGTGATTAAATGGATCTGTTTCAAGCCGACCCTTTTCAAAATCTTCAAGAAAAGAATATGGATTTTGAAGACGTATTTCGTGAAATTGCATACTTTATGAATCGTAACCCCTTAGGAAACTATAGATTAATTGTCGGGACAGATTCTCAAGTTCATAAAGTAGATACCATTTTCATTACTGGAATCGTGGTGGTGGATGAAGGTAAACGAGTCTGGGCATGCATGAGGCGTGTACTTGTGCCTCGTAAAATGGTACATCTGCATGAACGCATATCTTTAGAACTCTCTTTTACAGAAGAAATCGTGTCCCTTTTTACAGAGGAAAGAAAGAAGCAGCTGATCGAGATTATTTTACCGAATATTTATAATGGTGCTACCTTTACAATGGAGGGCCATATCGATATCGGTTCAGGCCAACGCAACAAAACCCGTGAATTTGTACATGAAATGGTGAATCGAATTGAATCAATTGGAGTAGAACCCAAAATAAAACCAGATGCTTTTGTTGCTTCTTGTTATGCTAATCGCTATACGAAATAAATTATTAGAAAAATGAGAAAAAATTTCCCGAGAAATACTTCTTTAAACAAAATAAGAGAAGCAATCATATCATTGATTGCCTCTCTTATTTTTATGCTTTCAAGAAATTCGGATCTAAATAAGCAGGGTTTGGATATTTATAATACCCCTCGCCGGACCCTTTTCCTAGTTTCCCTTGGTCAATAAATTCTTTCTTCAACCGGTCGGCAATTGGTTGAAGTTCTGGGTGTGCTTTTGCTGATGTGGATACAATATTATAAGCCGTTTCAATACCAACAACATCTAAGATTGCAAACGGTCCCATAGGAGCTCCTGTAGCAAGCATCCATGTTTTATCGATTGTCTCAGGATCCGCTACACCTTTTGCCCATAAGCCTTGGGCTGCATTTAATAATGGAACTAAAAGCGAATTTAAAATATAGCCAGGCTGTTCTTTCAGAATACGAAGTGGCACCATGCCGATTTCTCTGGCAAATTCGACTAGTTGATCTACATACTGTTCGTCTGTTCCACTATGTCCCATAATTTCAGCTGTATTGTTCTTCCACACTTCATTTGCAAAGTGTAGTGCTAGAAACTTCTCCGGTCTTCCAGTATATTCAGCAAATTGACTAGGAAGCAAAGTTGAAGAGTTCGTGGCAAATATTGTTTTTTGCGGAGCTACAGAAGCCAATTCTTGATAGAAGCTGATTTTAATTTCAGTCAACTCAGGAATTGCTTCAATAAGTAAATCAGCATCCTTTACTGCTTCCTGTAGGCTTGTACTATATGTTATACGACTTAATGCAGCCTTTGCATTTTCTTCATCTTTAAAATAATCTGCATACACATCTTGCAATTTTAACAAACGTTCTTTCGCTTTAACAATCGCAGTTTCATTAATATCATAGACACTTACTTGAAAACCATGAAAAGCAGATTGAAAGGCAATCTGGCTACCTAATACACCACTGCCTGCAACTGTAATGTGTTGAAATTCCATTTGTACCACTCCTTCAATTTGTATATAGAACTTTTTGATTATCCGTTCATACATCTTAAATCTACCATACCTCATTAAATTTTGTCGATATTTGCAGATCGGTGCTGCTACTTGTATATAGGAAAAGGCTTGGTTTATTAGAAGAAAAAAAGAACAAACATGCATGGTTTCGCAGGTTTGTTCTATTTATTAGTGCAAATGCATTATTTCAAAGCTGAAATAAAGACATGCAATGAGTAAGCAAAGCGCCACTGCTCCTTCTATTTTGCTCCCTGTTCGTGTTGTTAAAGGAAAACGAACTTTCACTTTTATTGGGAAAAATAGCTGGATCCCCTGCTTTGTACACATATCAAGCACAAAATGGCTCGCCATGCCGATTAGAAGGCCCATTTTAATTGCATCATTGGTTACGTATGTGTGTAATGCCCAAGCAACAATCAATAAAAATAGTAAACTGTGTGTAAATGAACGGTGCCCAAATAATCCATTTATCAATTTGGACAATGCGGGAAATGTACGGCCAATAATACTTCCTCCATGGCAAATATCAGGAATTAATGCGCCGATTGCGCCAGCTGTTCCCAAAAGCAATGGTGAATCAACACTTGTTTGACCAAAAGCAAGACATGCTGCAATACCGCCAATGATGTGTGTCTTTCCTGTCATGCTTCATCCTCTTTCTTATTTTTTTAAATAGAAATCAACTTTGTTTCCACTAGCAATTCTGTAAGCCGAGCTAAGGGCAATCCCACTACATTTAAATAATCTCCTTTTATTCCCTCAACCAAGAACACGCCATCTGTCTGAATACCGTAACCTCCAGCCTTATCATAACAATCTCCTGTTGCTACATAAGCCTCAATAAGGGTATCGGGCACTTGTTTAAAATATACCTCTGTCTTTTCTACAAAGGCTAGTTTATTTCCAACATCGTCTATAATGGCAACCGCTGTCATCACTTCATGCACATTTCCACGGAGCTGTTTGAGATGCTTGATGGCCTCATTTGCATCTTTTGGCTTATGTAGCAATTCTTGTCCTTTTACTACGATAGTATCCGCTCCAATCACTACATGCCCTGGATTGCGCTTCGCTACATCAGTTGCTTTAAGTAGCGCCACTTTCTTCACATATTGAGCTGGGTTATCATCTTTTATACTTGTTTCCTCTACAGTTGCCACTAAAATCTTAAAAGGTACATTCAAACGTTTGAAAAGTTCTTTGCGCCTCGGGGAAGCTGAAGCCAAAATAAATGATTTTTCTGTCGTAAAGTTCATAACATCACTCCTTGTCCTATCATACCTAAAATGAAAGCCAAAAGAAAATTCTTTTTAAAGTAGCTCATACTCCAAATTTCACATGCCTATAGGCATCGCTATAATTGTATAAAAAATGCCCATCCAAACTGGTGGATGAGCATTATCATGTTTATTAAATAAATGTAGTAATATCATCAATGTCTAATCGAGATGATCCGTAAGCAGGTGCTGTGCCTTTCCCAATTGAGATTAATAGCATAGGTTTTACATTCTCTTCAAGATTGAAGTATTCTGCAAACTTCACTTTATCAAAACCGCCCATTGGCACTGTATCATAGCCATGCTCTTTTGCTAATAGCATGATTTGCATAGAAATAAGGCCAGCATCAAATGTAGCAATATTTGTTAAGATTTCTTCTGGCAATTGAGGGTAAAGGTTTTGCGCATTTTGGATTAGTAGTGATGCACGTTCATGCTCCATATGCCCTTCTGCGACGTTTTTCATGTAAATTTCTTCTGTTTTTTCATACATTTTAGTATCGCCTAAAACAGCGATTACCGCAGATGCAGTTTCAATTTGTTCTTGGTTATTAGCAATTTTGCGCAAGTCTTTCTTTTTCGCTTCATCTTGAATGACTAAAAAACGCCATGGTTGAAGATTACTAGAAGAAGGTGCTGAAGTAGCTTCCAATAAAATTGTTCTTAACTCATCTGCTGAAATTTTAAAACCAGGGTCGTACTTACGTACAGATTTACGTTCTTGCATTACTTTATATACTGAATTTGTCATTATAGTATCCTCCAAAACTTACTTTAAGTTAGTTATTGTATTCGAAAATATATTACTTTAAGTAAGTTAATTTGTCAATATTTCGTGCCTGTATGCTACAATTAGTTTATAGGGAGGGATTTGATTTGGACTGTTGCCATGAAACAATTGAATTTTTAGGAAAACGCTGGATGGTGCGGATTATTCACGTTTTATTAGATGGCCCGAAAAGATATCATGAAATCTATTCTGCCATCCCTGGTATATCGGACAAACTATTATCACAGCGCCTCCAAGAATTAATAGATGCCCATTTAGTCGAGAAAGATTATATTGAAGCATCACTAAAAAAGGTTTCGTATTCGCTAACAAACAAAGGATATGCTTTTCAAAAAGTCATTTGTGCCTTCAATGATTGGCAAAAGCTTTAAAAGATAAAGGAAAACTCCACTTAGTGTGGAGTTTTCTTTATTTTCTATAACAAGTCATTTGAATATTATTAATCCTGCACATTTCTAAGTTTTTCATTTAGTTTTGTATAGACTTGTTTCATATATGGTTCAGAGCTTCTTTCAATTGCTTCATCTAAACTCATCCATTCAATCGCACTATTTTCATCAGGCGCTATAGTTGTACCTTCGCCCTCATCTGCTTCTATTAAAAAGGTAACATTCAGATGCACATGTGTACCAACATACTTACCTTTCTTCATATGTCCGTCCACACCTAAAATTTCAATTGAATAATAATCCGACATTAAAGGTTTAATATTTTTTAGCCCTGTTTCTTCCTCTGTTTCTTTTAAGGCAACATGTAAAAGGTCTGCATTTCCATCTGCATGTCCACCCATCCACGCCCACGATTGATATTGATTATGGAAAGCCATTAATACCTTTGTTCGCTCTTTATTCACAATCCAAGCTGATGCAGTAAAATGTGCAAATTCATTATCTCTTGTCAAAACATCTGAAAATTGATCTATATACCGAAGCATAAGTTCTTTATCTTTTTTTTCTTGCTCATTGTATGGGCAATATGCCATCAATTCATTACGAATAGTCATATGTATATCTCCTTTTGTATTTTCTTTTATATTCTATCGAAGTTAGAAGTGGCGGTCAAAATAGTCTTAGAGCATCTCAGCCTCAAGACCTAGAGTAAAATCAATACTCCGGCCGTTTGTACATAATGAAATTCAGCGTAACATAAAGGTACAAACGAAGGAGGAAAAAACAATGAAAAAAATTGGTTTATTCGTCATAGGCAGTATCGCAGCCATTACCATTCTCTGTTCATTAGGTCCACTAACAGGATTGGCTATCTCGGCCGCTATTCTTTTTACGGGGGTGCATTTCTATTTACAAAGCAGCTCCACTTTTTCAAAAATTATTTGGGCACTTGTTGCCATCTCAGGTTTATTAACAGCTGCAGCTAATATTCCTGGGTTCATCGGAATAGCAGCACTAGCTGTTATTTGGGTGGTTTATCGTAAGTGGAAACATTCTGAAAACGAAACTTTCACTGCATCAGATGATCCATTTACAAACTTTGAAAAACAATGGAATGAAATCACAAAATAAGAGGAGGAAAAAATATGGCTAACTTATGGCAACGCCTAAAATATACAGTGGAAGCAGATTTAAATGAAATGTTTGATAAAAAAGAGGATAAAAATCCAATTAAGATGTTAAATCAGTATATCCGTGAAGCAGAAAAGCAAACAGAGGAAACAGGCAAATTATTAGAGCGACAAGGTACATTGCAACATAAACTCGAAAAAGAATTAGCAGATACAAATGAAATGAAAAATAAACGAAGCATGCAACTGGATTTGGCTAATAAAAGCGGTGAACAAGATTTAATCGCATTTGCCCAACAAGAATTTGATGCGTATTCACAACGTAGCATCGTTCTTCAGGACAGTATTGATAAATCTACCGAAGAGCTCATTGGCTTGGAACGTAAGTATGAAGAAATGAAGCATAAAATTAAAGATATGAAAGTGCGTCAATTACAATTGATGGGTAAAGAAAATGTCGTTCGTGCACATAATCAAATGAACCAGTTTCTCCAACCAGAATCTTCAAACAAAATAAATGGTCGACTTGAAACTTTTGAAGCTATGCAGAGTTATATCGATCACCTTGGTCAAAAAATTGACAGTCAACATGAAATCACATCTATGGAAGAACGCTTAGCGCGACTGGAAGCAAATAACTCAAAAAATGAGGAAATCGAATCCATATAATGATTGGACTTCTTCTGGACTATCGTTATACTAAAAAAGAGAAGCTGGTACTTCTCTTTTTTCTTATTTAATTAACTGGAAAGGAGGCAACCAATGACCCACCTTTCAACTAAAACACTTACAATGCTTGGAATTACGGCCTTTTTGCTAATTTTTATTGAAGCTACTTTTTTTGGAAATGGCAGTATAATGTTTGCCATTATAGGTGCTTTTTTTATGTATGTCAGCATACGCAGAAAACGCAAATGGCTGTTTTGGTTAGGTGTCATTTTTTTGGGTATTGCCCTACTCTCAATGTGGAGCTTACGCCTAGTTATCATCGGAGTGTTATTATACCTTCTATGGAAACTTCGAAAAGGTGAAGAATTTCACATATCTGTATCTAAACAACCGGCAGAACAAGCGAACTCATTTATTCAGAATAAATTATTTTCATTTCAAGGTACACCTATTGAGTCATACGAATGGCAAGATGTACATATACAAAGCCTTGCCGGTGATTTGCTGATTGATGTGACTCAGACTGTTTTACCTAAGGGGGCTTCATTGATATCTGTACGGCAAGGCTTTGGAAAAGTGAAAGTACTTGTGCCTTATGAAATACCTGTACGCCTGCATTATTCTACGTTTATCGGCGATGCGCATTGTTTCGGACAGAATTATCCCAGAATTTGGAACGATACGATTGCCGTTCGAAATGGTTATGAGAATGCAGAGGATTCTTCGGCTGAACTCATCATCACGGTTTCCACATTATTTGGGAATGTCGAGGTGATTCGCCAATGACGAAATTTTTGGCCCGAACAATGAGCTTATTTTTCGGAGAAATAATTATTTTCTCGCTTATTTTCTTTATTCTTTTTGATGGCCATTTCAATCAATGGAAAACACTTTGGGAAGAAAAGTATTGGAATTTGCCGGTCGCTATTCTATTCCTTATTCTGCTTTTTGCGATTAGCCTAAGCTTCTCTATAGGAGGTATATTCATCCTTCGCCAGCAGAGTAAAACGTTTGAAAATGCACTTCATAATATTGAAAAAAGTGATCCTATCCCGCCTAATTGGAGTGGCCCCCTTTCAATTCAAAAGTCATTAAATGAGATAAGTGAATTGATAGCTACTCAGCGCAAAAGCTTGAAAAAGCTGACAAATGATAAGGCAGTTAACCAAGATCAGCTCATTCAAGAACGTATTGTACAGGAAAGGCACCGACTTGCCCGGGAACTTCATGACTCTGTTTCTCAACAACTTTTTGCAGCTTCAATGCTACTTTCGACCATTAATGAAACAGCAGGAGATGCAACACCATCGACTAAAAAATTGTTAAAGCAATCGGAAGAAATTGTTCAGCAAGCCCAGCTTGAAATGCGGGCGCTATTACTTCACCTTCGTCCTGTAGCATTAAAAAACAAGTCGTTAAAACAAGGGCTAGAAGAATTGCTAGCCGAGTTACAGCAAAAAGTTACGTTCAAAATGCACAAACGATTAGAGGAAGTTTCCCTCTCTAAAGGTGCAGAAGATCATCTTTTCAGGATTGCTCAGGAGACACTTTCCAATACTTTACGCCATGCAAAAGCAACCGAAATGGAGCTGCTTCTTGTCGAACGAGATCAGCGTGTTATTTTCCGTGTTCAAGACAATGGTATCGGCTTCAAAACAACTGATGAAAAAGCCGGCTCATATGGCCTGCACAATATCGAAGAGCGCGCAGTCGAAATAGGAGGAACATATAAAATTGTCTCAGTACCATCGCAAGGAACGGTGATTGAAATTCAAATTCCAGTGGAAAAGGAGGTAATCTCCAATGATCAAGATACTGCTAGCCGATGACCATGAAATGGTGCGTATCGGCGTATCAGCATACTTGCAAGCACAACCCGATATGGAAGTCATTGCTGAAGCTGCTAATGGAGAAGAAGCAGTTCAATTAGCTTTAAAGCATAGACCAGATATCATTTTGATGGATATGGTGATGCCAATCTTATCAGGGGCTGAGGCCACTAAAGCTATCGTGAATGAATGGCCTGACGCTAAAATTATGATTGTCACCAGTTTCTTGGATGATGACAAGGTTTACCCAGCATTAGAGGCCGGTGCTATTAGCTATTTATTGAAAACAACTAACGCCAAGCAAATCGCCGATGCCATTCGAAGTACTTTCAATGGCACGCCCATCTTAGAACCAGAGGTTACAAGTAAAATGATGGCAAGAATGCGTCAGAAAAATGATCGTCCACTTCATGAAGAATTGACTGAACGTGAACATGAAGTATTATTGTTAATAGCACAGGGTAAAACAAATCAAGATATTGCTGATGAACTTTTTATTGCCTTAAAAACTGTTAAAACACACGTTAGTAATATTCTCTCCAAATTAGAAGTACAAGATCGCACCCAAGCTGTTGTTTATGCATTTAACCATCACCTAGTAGAAGCTTAAAGCTCTTACATATCAAAACCCAAGAATCATTTATTTTCAGATTCTTGGGTTTTGATTTTTTGATCTTTTGGGTGAGTTTTGTCGCTATCGCTGAGAGAATACTGGTTTTTCATCTCAAAGAATCTACATCTTTCATTTTTACGTTTATATTATATTTTTTTAACTTGTTTTTAAACTCATTCTTATTTAGAAATTTTTCTTTATTTCCTGTCTTTGTATCGATTATCCAAAAATATAACTCGTTATCTTCTAAATCTTTTTGTTTAGCTATTACATATTTTTGTTCCAACCCGCTTTAATTATTTCAGTAGGAACTACGGCTGGGCCCCACCCAATATCAGTTTTAGGAGCAATGGTGATTTCATGTCCAGAAGTTCTGATGATTGAGTAATTTCCTGGCAAATCAATATCATAATCAGCTAGGCCTGCACAACCACTAACTAACAACATAGCCCCAAAGAATAGAATAACTTTTTTATTCATTTTGATTAAACCTGCCTCAGATAACTAATATTTATTTATGTTTGAATATTAATTAAATGTAACTTTATCGATTTAAACTTCTTCATCACTTTTATATTCAAGAATATCCCCAGGTTGACATTCCAATGCCTTACAAATTGCGTCTAAGGTTGAAAACCTGATTGCTTTTGCTTTTCCATTTTTCAGTATTGAAAGATTCGCCATCGTAATGCCTACTTTCTCTGAAAGTTCAGTAACACTCATTTTCCTTTTAGCTAACATCACATCAACATTTACTATTATGCCCATTACCTACACCTCAGACTGTTAAATCGTTTTCTGATTTAAAATAAACGGCTTCTTGTAAAAGCTTTTGCAAAACTGCTGCAAAGACTGCAATTACTAAAGAAGCAAAAATTGGTACCATCCCCATGATAATCAAACCTGGAGCGTCATCCTTTTCTGCAATAAGATAAACGAATGGCATGATGACTACATATAGAAAACTGATAGTAACGGCACAATACTTTATACTTTTTAAAGAATTAATAGATATCTGAGAAAAAGATTGATTCTTATCAATATAATTTAACAGACAATATGATTTAAACAGAGCCAAATAAAATGGAATAGCTGATACAAAAATCACTACCAAAACAGGATATAACATACCGCTGTAATCTGGATTCACTGGATTATTTGGTAACCAAGACACTAAATAAATACAGAGAGCAAGAACTGGAATTCCCATCAAAAAAATAGCAATTTTCAAAAATAATGTTGATCCTGTTTTCAAAAAGAGCACCTCACTTTTTTATTCCTCTCTAAAAAACTAACACATTATTTATTGAAAAACAATAAATAAAAATTCTATTACATTAAATAAAAATTGTTACTTTAATATTAAAACAAATAAAAAACCACCAAATTGGCGGTCTTTTCATCCTTATGAGAACTCATCCGCGTAAAATTTTCCCCAACGCTTTCCCTTTAGCTAGCTCATCAATCATCTTATCTAAATAACGGATTTCTTGCATCAATGGTTCTTCAATATCTTCTACTCTGATACCGCAAACTACCCCTTTAATTAATCTTCGTGCTGGATTCAAATGAGGGGCTTTTGCAAAGAATGTCTCAAAATCCGAGCCTTGATCCAATTGTCCTTTTAGCTCTCCTTCGTTATAACCTGTCAACCAGCAAATGATTTTGTCAACTTCTTGCTTTGTTCGACCTTTTTTCTCTGCTTTATTAACATAATGAGGATAAACACTGGCAACGCTCATTGTATATATTTTATGTTTAACCATAATATCTCTGCCCTTCACTTTTATCTAAATATTTTTTCTTGTATGTTAAATACAGCACACTAATTAAATTTCCCGCTAATGCCAAGATACCATAACCTACTAAAGCAATTCCTCCTCTTTCACCTGAATAGCTTAATCGTTACTATTTTTCATTTTTTTCTTTCGGCTAATCCAAAATATTGTTAAAAGAAATGCAAGAATAAAACAACCAGCTAGAATGAGAGTGGAAGTTTCATATAGAAAAAAGTAAGCATTTTTTACTTCATACATGTTAATCGCTCCTTTAAACCTGTTAACTTCTATGTAAAAATTGAATATTTTATAGGATTAGTAAATCCTAACTTCTTTGCTAATTTTATAGATGTTGTATTGGATATATCACAATCCCATCGAGGAATTATATTATTTTTCAAACTATGGTTAATAAATATCTTAGCGATAATTTTCGCTAACCCTTGTCCTCTATAGTCGTTATGAGTAGCAATATCAATTTCCGCAAATTGTTCAGAAGCAAAAATTGACGTGCATTCGCTAATTACTTTTGCATCATGGAGAATAGCAAACCCAAAGCCCTTCTCTTCATAATTGTTGATAGATCCCCAGTATTCCACATAATAATTCTTATCAAATTCCTGGCTATTCTCTATTACTGTTGAGTTTAATTTTTTTAGAGAATAGTTAATAGGTAATTTGATTACATTGGCTACTTCCTTGTTAGCATCATAATTAAATGAAAATCTGACCAAGTGTCTTATTTCTTTTTCAAACTCCCCCAGTATTACTGAATCCCATATTTTCGAAGAAGAAAAGAGGGTGAATCGTAAGCCTTCTTCTTTCCTTTTTCTATAAAGATTAAAAAAAAAATCATTAAATTCTACATTTTCTGTTGCACCTACAATATAATAGATACCTATTGTTGTTTCAAAAAGGACTGTTTGATATAAATGAGAATCTGCATAAACTTTTCCAGGAATGTATCCATCCAATATTGAATAAATGAACGTTGGACATCTAGTGCCATTTAATTTTTTTTTTACATTTTTATATTCATTTATATCTAGTATGATCATTATCAATAAACCCCTTCAAATATTGTTAATAAATCACTTCAATATTCATTCAACATATTTTTTAATATAGCATAATAAAATGGTATACTCCTTAGTTAAGGGATATATTATAAGCTATTTTTTTAAATATTAAAAATCTTCAATTATACATAGCGAAGAAAATACTTATTGAATAGTGAATTAACATGTTCATTAGGAGGTGAATAGTCTTGAAGAACTTTCTATTCTATTGGCGAATATTTTTTCTTGTTACTCTACTGTTGCTTTTCTTAACAAATGTTATTAGCCTACGTACTTTTATAGCAATAATAGGTGGAATAGTTGTATTTGTTATAATTCCAGCGATTATTAAAGCACTGCAGAATAGGGAAAAAAGTCTAAGCAATAATTGATCAAGGCTCGTTATTGTTAAACTATAATTTAGTTAGGAAATCACTCTATGTGAAGATTCATAGTTTTCTTAGATAACTCCCAGAAATATAAGTCCTCAGTTTCTTTATATAATCTCGCTCCATTTTTTTCTAATACTTTGTGTGAAGCTTTATTTTCCTTTTCCGTATCAGCAATTACACGTTTAACATAAGGCTGCCCTAAAATCCAAGAAGCCAATATCTTAATTGCCTCTGTCATATATCCCTTCCTTTGGTAAAAAGGGAAGGTGAAATACCCAATAATAACCTCACCATTTTCATCGGGTAACCCTTTTAACATAATTCCACCTATAATAGAATTTAGCTCCTTGGATATTATGAGCCAATTTGTATGCCAATAATAGTTTGAGGAATCTATCAATACTTTAGATAATCTATATTTCATCGCATCTTTTATTTCTTCATCCAAAAGTAATTCACTTTTTTCCAAATGGAAAACATCCTGTAGCTTACATATATCATCAATAAATAATCTTAAGCTTTCAGCGTCTAATGGAACAATCCTTACTCTTTCTGTGTCTAGCTCCTTCATCTTATACGCTCCCTACTATGTATTTAGAGGTTTTCTAAACGAATAGCAAAATTTATCAAAGTTATTTTTATCTTCATAAAATCTATGTGCGTCTAATCGAGCTAATCCCGATTCTAATGCAATATATACGCATTGATTTTTTAGAGCTATTTCTTCTAGATATGTCATCATTGCATTTCCGTATCCCTTTGATCTATCTGAGGATTCTGTTACTAAATCATATAAAAACAAATGTTTTTTGTTATAAAAATTTGTTTGGATTTTAAAGCCAGCTATAGCTTTAATAACTCCGTGATCAGTAAGAGCTATCATTTGATACCCCTCACTTTGCATTACTTTAAATAGACTTACACAGTCCTTTTCGCTTATATCTGTACGGAGTTGAGTTATTAAAGGGAATGTTTCAAGTAAATTCTCGTTATCAATCTTTTTAAAATTATACATTTTAAAATCTCCTTATTCTGAGAGGGAAATTCTTATCTTGCCTCACATATAATTATTGTAAACACCTTTTCATCTTTAAACGATTAAGCGAATCAAACCGCTTTTGACCCTACCATCTTTTTTATCGTATGTCTTCTTATGCACTGAATAGCGTTCTTCCCTGCTTTAATGCAATTTTTGAGGTTTTACTTTTTCTTCTGGCAATATAAATTGGTTAATTGATTAAATTCGTATTTTCCTATTGAGATTGCACCAGCTACATCAAATCCATTTGTTCCACCACTTACAAAAAGGTCAAAATCATCCTCTACTATATCTTCAAGAATTTCAGCTTCTGTCAAAGTACGCCTAGGATCGTAAACTTGAACTCCATATAAACCTAAAGCCTTCAAATAATTTAACATTTCAGAGCTTATGTTCTTTAAAGGCAGATAATTAAGGATAACTAAACCTTCATTATCTCGTATCCATTCGAAAAATTCAGTTATGGATCCATGCATAGGTGTACCACTAATTGTTGGAGTCTTTTTCAATGGTAAATATCCTAGTAATTCAATATCGATATCTTTAAAATTAGTTTTATAGGTATAAACCGTAATCACTTCTAGTTTTCCGCTGTTTAGTTTATTAAATTCCCTTACTGCTTCAATTATAGAATAATCTTCACATAACAACCCAATATACTTTAAATTAGATTCCTGATCTATTTTTAGTAATTGATTAAGTATTTCATTAGTAGAACCTATTAATTTCACAGTTAAATCTGCATACTGCGAATATACAACAATGTTGCAGGATGGAAATAACAACTTAAACTGCAAATTATATTCGTTACCATGATCAGCAGTATGCAAAAGATTTCTCATATCATTTGATGTAAAACCATATTCTTTACGGAATGCCAACTTAATTTCTCTTAATTTGTGTGATGCTCCATGACCTCTTACCAGAAAGGAAATAATTTCACCACTAGATACATAATCAGCATACTCATCCATATTAAATGGAGAGGAAAAATGAGATAAAATATCTTTTTTTTGTAGTTGAGCCCTTTTTTTAAAAACAATCTCCAGGTTGTTTTTTTCTAATTTTCTTTTAAAACTGTCGTATACCTTTGGCTTAATTACTCCATCCGGTTTTAAAATAGCCAAACCATAATCCATACTATTGTCCATTTAAAACGCCCCTATAAGTTTTTAGAATTAAAAATGAATACTGAACCCGTTAAATTGGTGGATACCTGTACCAAATTTAACAAGCTTATTTGCCCACAAATACTCAACTGCCAATTTTACTTCTTCTAAAATTTTAGGTTTGAGCCCTAATGTGTTATGTGATCCGAAAACGATCGTGACATTTGGAATCTTTGATATTTTATCTAACGAGTTGACTAAATCTACAGGGTTGGTCGATGGATAAAAAGCATATATTGGCGTTTCATCATATAATAAATCTCCTGTAAACAAATAACCATTAGTTTCATCAAAAATCGAAAGGTGACCCGGTGAATGCCCAGGCGTATGGTAGATAACCAGCCTTCTATTCCCTAACTCTATTACATCTCCATGATGTAATAAGCCCGTTGGTTCTCCTTGGTATGGTTTATATGTTTCTGAATCAAATGTTTTAGGGGTAGGTATTGTTATATCTCTGCTTAGATCTTTTCGTATTTGCTCAATAGACAAGCCTTTAATCCCATGCACTAACCAATCTTTATCCCCTTCATGGACAAAAATATGTTCAAACTCTCCATGGCTTCCTATATGGTCAGCATGGACATGCGTTGTAAGAACTTCAATTGGTAAATCAGTTAATTGATTTGTAATTCTTTTTATATTATCAATTCCTAGTCCTGTATCAATAAGTACAGCTTTATCATTACCTAACAATAAAAACGAATGTACTTTTTCCCAGTGTCCATATTCGCTAATTGCATATGTATGTGTATCAATCTGTTGCACAGTAAACCACGTATCATTTAACATAATTTAGCCTCCAGGTAATTTACATTTATACTATATAACATTCGTGCTACTATGCATTAAACCCTTTGATTCTTGGGAAATTTCATAATATTTATAAGTCTAACTTAGTAATAAAATTGTCTTTTTTTATTTTTTAAAACTTAGAAAAGATTTTTCGTTTATAATAGAGTGAAAATATTGATAAAAAGAGGTGTTTAAAAATGAAGTGTATTAAATATTTTATAGGTTCATCTATTCTATTATTCATTCTTGTTATTGGAGCGCGTCTACCAGTTTCAGCAGCAAGCCCTGTCATCAACAATGTAAATACCGAAAAGTTGACTCGGAGTAGCACAGTGAAATTTCCTCCTGGATTTAATGTCAGAATTAATCCTCAAAAAAGTATTTCATTAATTTCAAATAATCGTACCTTTAATGTTTTCTTATCTTATGCCGATAGGTACGGAAAAACTATTAAGAAAATTGGCGTAACGAATGTCACGTTCAAAAATAAAATGATTGAAATGCCCAAAATGCCAGCTGGCGCCAAATCATTAAAAATTTTTGCAATTGTAGGAAATAAAATTTCAAAAGATCCTATCATTGTACCTATTTCAAATACAGCGAATATAATGGTGAATTATCCGAAGAATCGTTCCTTTATAGATATCAATAAAGAGGCAGGTGTATTTGCAGGAACATTAAAATGGGATGGTATGGGGAATGAAAATAAATTTACAAAATACGCCATCTATTCATATGAGCCACCTTTTTTCCCTTTGTCGTCAAAAGTAGCGGACAGAAATAACCTTGTTAAATTGGGAGAAGTCAAGGCAACTGGAAAAAAACGTTATAGCTTTACATTGCCTCCTACTAAAAAACATTATTTGAGGCTTGTTGTTCTGCCTGAAATTAAGGGTCAATATATATCGGCCTTAGACATAGATATTGATGAAACTAATAAACTATATAGTCAAAGAATTCGCCGCTATAAGGTAACAGATGACTATTCTGTATCCAAAGAAAAGCTAACATTAACGAAAGACATGCTATTTTATACAGATAATAATTTCTTTGAATTACTCCTACCAGTAGATACATTTTTCCCTTATACGTTTAAAGTGTATGACTCTAGAAACAGTACTGAATCATTTGATCAGTTTACATTTAATACAAAAGACATTAATTTAGGGACAACCCAATTCCATATAGATAACAAATATAAAGATGTTTATATAGAATTCACTAATAAATTGGGTCACACAAGTAACCGTGTTCACTACAAAGTTGAGCCAAAAGAATATCAAACAACATCTGAACTAACACGTAAAGACGTTGTTTTCCATAATAAAAAGGATACGAAAGATGACTATATTCTTGTAAAAAATGTTTCTAGAGGCGATTTAATTTTTGCTTATTACGCTAGCAAACATCGTAGAGTGGAAGTGAAGAAAGAATATATTCGCAAGGATGGCTCTATTAAAATTTCAACTGACCTAGAAGATGATGGTGGTACTCTCTATATTAAGTATAAAAAAGCTGGTTATTATTTAATATCTGAGAAATCCGCTATCCCTTATACTCAAGCTAAATAATTCATTAGAAAAAAGGATTGTCATATGGCAATCCTTTTAAATGTACATACTCATTGTTTCACAACCTTAATACTCCGCTTTCTCTAGTAACAATATTCTGTTAATATTGAATAACTATAAGTAAAGGGGGCGTTATATAATGACAAACTTAAATACAATATGCGGGGTACATTACTTGTAAGGGTTCACGTATAACTGCCCTATAAACTGCGTGGTCCCTAAAAACGGAGGGAAAATTGATAATTAGAGACTATAACCATCGTGATGAAACTGGTTGGGTAAGATGCCGCGCGCTTGCATTTTTGCAGACGGCTTATTTTGATAATGTTTTAACGAAGAAAGAACACTATCAAAATCCATCTATTGAGCTAGTTGCAGAGCATGATGGGCAAATTGTTGGTTTGATTGATGTTGAATATGCAGAAGAACAAACGGTATGTTCTCGTGGTGAAGGTTTAGGGGGAATGATTTGGCATATCGCAGTCCATCCTGATTTTTACCGACAAGGGATTGGACAACAACTACTCGTTGCAGCTGAAAATAGAGCGAAGAAATTAGGGTTAAATCGTTTGGAGGCATGGACTCGCAATGATCTTTGGGTACAAAAATGGTATAAAAGAATGCAATTTAATATTGTAGATTCCTATTATCACGTTTATTTCGAAGAAGATGAATTGCATCCCAACTATAAAAGCAGCATACCTGATTTATACTTAGTAAATACTTTCGCTCATTATGTTGGGAAAGATATCGAACAATTTAAAGATAGTAAGCGGATTCATGAGTGTGTTTGTTTTGAAAAATTCCTTTTTCTATCCTTAAATAATTCCTAAATAAAGCCTCCCCTACACCATAATTGGTGCAGGGGGAGGCTTTATACTTTTATTTAATATGGATCCGCTTTATGGCTCTTATCTACAGCTTCTTTTGTAGCTTCATTGGCAGCTCTAGTGCCTTCTCCATATTTAGAAATTCCCGCTTCTCGGCCAGGAAGTTTTGTTTCAGTTTGTTTTAACTCTTTCATTTTTTCTTGAATACCTTCTTTAACACGACGACCATAATCTTCATCGGCTTGTGAAAAATGTTCAATCATTGCATCTTGAATTCTTTTGTCACAAATAGCAAGCGCATTAGATAGGTTGTTAATTAGCTCATCGCGTTCCCAATCTTTAAAACTGCGATAAGTTTCGCCTGCTTGTCCGTAGTTATTCGGGCGGTCAATTGGCTCGCTCATAACTTGAGCATTATAAGATGGACGATGTTGTATACGCCCCTCCTTGCTTGCCTCTTTAAAACCACCAAGTACTGAAGGCTCATAATTAATGTGAGGATTTTCACCAGACTCTTGAGGATCTCTAGTATCCATTTGGCCACGTTGCTGGTTTGTATGCACAGGAACTTTTGGTGCATTGACATCTAATTTAAGATAATTTGACCCGATACGGTAACGTTGTGTGTCTGAATAAGAGAATGTTCTGCCTTGGAGCATTTTATCATCAGAGAAATCCATGCCATCTACTAATACACCTGTACCAAATGCAGCTTGTTCAATTTCTTCATGGAAATTAACCGGATTTCGATCTAATACCATACGGCCAACTGGCAACCATGGGAATTTGTCTTCAGGCCAAAGCTTTGTATCATCTAAAGGATCAAAATCTAGTTCTGGATGATAATCATCTTCCATAATTTGAACATATAATTCCCATTCTGGATAATCTCCACGCTCAATTGCCTCATATAAATCCTGTGTTGCATGCCCTACATTTTTACTTTGAATTTGATGTGCTTCTTCTTGTGTTAGATTTCGAATACCTTGCTTCGGTTCCCAATGATATTTTACTAACACTGCTTCGCCTTTTTCATTCACCCATTTATACGTATTAACACCAGAACCTTGCATATGGCGATATGTTGCTGGAATTCCCCATGGAGAGAACAAGAAAGTAATCATATGTGTAGCCTCAGGTGTTCTCGCTACAAAATCAAACATTCTTTGTGGATTTGGCACATTTGAAGCTGGATCTGCCTTAAAAGCGTGAATCATATCAGGAAACTTCATCGCATCACGAATAAAGAAAATCTTTAAATTATTGCCGACTAAATCCCAGTTTCCATCTTCTGTATACATCTTCACTGCAAACCCACGAGGGTCACGGTCAGTTTCAGGTGAATCCTTAGATCCTGCAACTGTCGAAAAGCGGACCATCAATGGTGTTCTTTTTCCTTTACCTGAGAACACTTTTGCTCGTGTATATTTCTCAACTGGTTCATCCCCTACTTTGCCATATGTTTCAAAGTAGCCGAATGCGCCGCTTCCTCTGGCATGTACCACACGTTCTGGTACTTCCTCACGGTCAAAATGAGAAATTTTTTCAATGAAATGATAATTTTCAAGTGTTGCTGGACCTCTGTTACCAACTGTTCGGATATTTTGGTTATCCGTTACAGGATGACCTTGGCGAGTCGTTAATATTTCGCGCTCTACATCTTGTTGTTGTTTGTTTTGTTTTTTATTCTCTGACAAACCTATTACCTCCTTTAACTTCTACTTCTTTTCTACCCCTTCTCCCTAAAATTTATACCAAGTAACTCATTTTTAGTTAATTTAAAAAAGGATTTACAACAATTTAGTAGGATATATAATTTCGTGTTAGTGTCGAACTTTTTATTAGTATAAGTAGACGTTTATAGTATTTATGATTATAAAAAATTATTATATAGCTGTTTATTTTTAGAGGATTTCATATCATGCTGACCCCTTTAAATTTATGAAAATTGATACTTTTAAAAAGATCAACCATTTGATAATCTTATTTACAGTTCAGTTTATTAAATAATTTAAAGAATTCAGCTTTTTTATTTTTAAGTTGATAGCTGAGGATTTATTAGGGGGAAAAGTATGCAAAAAACAATGGGGCATTCCACAAATAGAATTCGAACGTTTGATTTAATTACAAGTGCCATGTCAATAGCTTTAGTTTTCGTGGCCACCATGCTACTAAATATAAAGTTGCCGATTACAGCAAATGGCGGGTTGGTTCATCTCGGTACAGGCATGCTATTTATTATTTCCATTTTATTTGGTCCAAAAAAAGGAGCAATTGCCGGCGCTTTTGGGATGGGGCTATTTGATTTGGTTTCGGGATGGACGCTTTGGGCACCAATTTCCTTTGTTGCACGTGGCTTACAAGGATTTATTGTAGGCAAAATCGCTTGGTCAAGAGGGCGAAGTGGAAACAGCTTAATGCTCAACCTTATTGCAACGATTATTTCCATGCCTCCAATGATTGCTGTTTACTTTATTGGGGAAGGCTTCCTTTATGGAAATTGGATTGCACCAGCTGCATCTATTCCAGGAGACGTTGTTCAAAATGCTATTGGACTACTTGTATCCATTCCGGTCTGTATGTTCTTGAAGAAAATACCAACATTTAAATGAGAACTAAAAAACACACCTCTAGCACTAGAGAGGTGTGTTTTTTTTAAGAAGCATACCTAAAAATTTTTCAAAGTTAACTCCTGCTATTTTGGGGACGTCTTCTCTTGAAGTATCTTGTATGGCAGCAGCTAGAAACGATTCTGCTAGATGTACTGAATCATTAAGATGATCTCCTCGCATTATCCCACCCATAATGACCGAAGCAAACAAATCACCAGTACCCGAATAACTTAATCCATTGTACGGCATAGCCTTGTAGTTTATTTCTTCTCTATCTATGTACATATTCCCAATGAAGCGGCCTGTCCCCTCGCACTTAGGCGGAGTAACTCCAGTAATAATTACTTTAGCTCCGGTTATTAGTTGTAGGTTCTTACCTGCTTCTTCTAACGCTTGTATAAAATCATCATTTTGATAACTATATAATTTTTCATAGGATAAACCTGTTAATAAGCAGCACTCTGTAACATTTGGTGTGATAACATGCGCTAATTTTACGAGCTCTCTCATTCTAGATAGTAGATTATCGGTATAGAGCTTGTAGGCTGTCCCCCCATCTCCCATCACTGGATCTACCAATAGATGTGTATTTTCGGTTTGAAATTTTTCCAAGAATTTAAAAATATGATCTATTTGTTTTCTTCCGGTGACAAATCCTGTATGTATACCATCAAATTTCGCATCCATACTGCTCCACTCTTCAATAAAGTGAGGTATCTTATCTGTAAAATCTTCATAAAAAAAACTAGGATAATCCGTTTGTGCTGACAATATAGCTGTTGGCAAAGGACAAGCCTGCACGCCCATTACAGAAAGTACTGGAATAGCAGCGGTTAGTGAGCATTTGCCGAAAGATGATAGATCTTGTATGATTGCAACCTTCTTCATATTGCCTCCCTACTTAAAACAAAAATTGAAAGTATAAGTAGTATATCATTTTCGTTTCGCATTGGTAATTAAACTAGCATTAAAAAAATAGCCCAATGTTCTTTTTTCAAACAATTAGGCTATCTAACTTATTATATTAATAAAAACTCATTTATTGGACTGCTGCTTCTTGCATGTTTTTTTGCTTTTCAATCAATTGATTAAATAATTTTTCAACCGTCCCCTTACCAACCTTATCATATTTAGTTAAAATCACTAATTCCTTTGGAAGCTGGCCTACTGTACAAATATCATCCTCATTTAACTGCCTGATAAGTTGAGGAATTCCTCGAAATTCATTGTTTGAAAGCTTGATAATAGAAAGTTCGTCAGTTATAACAATGCACTGGTCTTTAAAAAATAAAAATAATTTACCTTCGTTTTCCGTTTGCATTCTTTTGCGCTCTACTTCTTCTTCAACAAATATTTTTAAATCCTTAAAAAGATTTTCTATATTCTGCTCTTGGTTTCTTTTTAAATGCTGCTTTAAATCATTTAAATTACTAGGCAGTTCACTCATCACGCGGACCTGTTGCTCTGCACCTAAGCGTATTAAAAATTTCTCTGCATGAGGAAATCGCTGTGGCAACAAATAAATATCTCTAAGAAAATAAGGTATATCAATTTGCTGACCTTGATAGGATATTGCTCTAATAACTCGATTCTCGTCTCCTTGTACTTCTTCTTCCTCTTCTTCTTTTCCTTCTTCTCTTTCTTTTAGCGACATAAGAAGTTCTTCAAGTGATTGTAATCTATCTTCAATTTCTTCTGTTGCAGATTGGTTTTGATTTGTCGGCAGCGGATCTTGATAAAGGGGGACTTTAAATTTTGCATCTCCATATGTGTCCACATACCATTTGATAATTTTATATAGTGCTTCCCATGATAATAAGGCTTCAGAGAATCGGAATGCTCGGGTTTCATGTGCGGCTTGGTTACCCATTTTCCTCACATGGTGTAAGGCATTGCAAATGTCTTCTGACAAGCATCCTTTATGCTGTAATAAATTAATTCTGTCTAACAGATTATCTGCTGGTTCTTCAAATTTTTTAATTTTAATGACTTGCTTCAAGATGTACTCCGATAACACCCTAGAATGAGTCAACATCATCCGTGGACTATTGAAAATTGTATTTTCTAGTTCTTTGGCCAATTGAGCCATTTTGGGTGAAATCGGTTCTAAAAATGCATAAAAATAAGAATCTGCTTCATTTTCTTTGTCATTGTATTCCTCTATACGATCTAACATCACAAGACATACACATCCTATCTTTTATCTATGGTCGAGTTAAAATCACATTTCAAATTTCATGTCCTTCTCCTTTTCATACCATCTTTAGTTAAAAACGAAACTACCAATCGACCAACAAGACATCTACTAATTGTGAATGTCCGGACACAAAACTTGAAATATAGTCAGTATACTCGTATACTAAAAGTAGAACTGCATATATTAAAAAGACCGCCGATGTTGTAGCATCGGACGGTTAAATAGATGATAGTTGATTCCCGATAGGGGGATTAGCTCATTTAGGATATGACAACCCATCAGAGCCGTTAACTCAAGGATGGGTTATTTTTTATGGTTGAATGACAGAATTGTAATGATTAAGGTAGCGAATGCAATCGCAAACGTTAATGATTCATATACCGTCATGGCATCACCTCCTTGTACAGACGATGCCACACGTTATGGACAAATTAGTCTGATCTATTTAGGAGAAAGCCAACCACCCTTGAGTACCGAACTATCTATCAACATTATACCAAACATACGTTCTTTTTGCTATAAAATCGTATTATTGAAAATAATTTATTTATTTTAATTACTAATTTCCTATTTTACTTATTCATTTTATCGCTTTTAATCATAAAAAAGCCGCTTATATGTTATACATTAAGCGGTTTACTACTAATAGATATGTAATTCAATTCCTAAATTTTGTTTCAATTGTTTCCTTATAATATCATCCTTTATACTATCACCATTTTTCATTTCTCTCGAAAATGCTTTTGGATCAAACAATCTCATTCCTTTTCTTATCCATGCATACCTCCAACATAAATGAGAGTTTTTAACAATTTCCAGATTAGTTAAACCTTCATGTATAAATTCAATACAATCATAATCATCTCCTCCATATTCAAAACCACAACATGGACAGATTTCAAAACTTCCAGCTAAATCTAAAGAATAGGGAGATTCTTCTAAATTATTAAATCCACAGATAAAACAAATAAATCTCTTTCCTGAATGTTAACAATAATATCTACTTCTTTTAGAAAATAATTATTTGCATGATATTTCTTAGAGCTTCTCAAACGAAAATAAATTCCGTTTGAGAAGTAATTTATAATTAAACTTTTGAAAGTTGATTACTGAGTTTTCTGCCATTATTTAATTTAGAAAAAACATTTTATGTATTTTTTAATTATTACTACATTTACCTCATTTACTTTGGCTTGATCGTTTTGACTATTTATAACTTTTCTATCTCAACTTTGGCTTCCCATCCACACTTGCATGTTCTTTCGAATTTACCTTGTTTGTTATTGTATTTCATTGTTCCATCTCTTCCGCTGCTTCCTACACTACCGCACTCTGGGCATATTTCGTAATCGCTTACTAATTTCTTAACCAAATTTAGATTATCATATTCTACCTCTTTGTATTTATAACTCATTTTCTGTCCCCTTCCCTTTTCATATACCATTTAGCATATGCAATACTGGCTAATATGTGAAAAGAGAGCGGCAAAAGGCTTAGCATAAAATGAAGGAAAAAGAGCAACTTATCTTATGTAGGAGGTGATCTAACATGCCAAAAAAGTGTGGTTATAAAGCAAAGAATAAAAACAATAATAGCCAACTGCCTAATGCTAAAGATTACCGAAATACTAATTCTCCGTATAATAGTCCTGACAATTTCCGTGAAGAATTTGCGGCTGAATGGAGAGAAAATGCCATTGCTGAAATCAATAAGCAATCGGATGAGAGAGTAAACAAGTAATACTAGAAGCCTTAATGATTTTCATTAAGGCTTCTAATTATTATTGCAAATTTTGGCTTGCAACTTCAATGGCCTTTTCCTTTTTTTCCTTAAAAGTCATTTTTTTTGGCACTTTTTCTTCCTCTATAAATTCATTACTGTATTTTTCTTTCCTCTTGTTATGTTGCTTGTTGACTTTTTTATTTACCATTAGAAAACCTCCTATCAAAGCTTATCTTGTATTTATTTTCATCATTTATACATTATCCAACTTCGACATTATTCGATAAATTTTGCAGCTTATATTGACGTATACATTAAATCTTGATATTATCTTTCTATTACTTTTAAAACCTAAATATCCTTGTATAAGTTCAAGAATAAGGCTTGATCGTTTCTACCAGCTACCATAAATAGCTTGTCTACAAGGAATATCAAATAAATGAAATAATTATTTTTTATTCCTTTGTAGATGACTTTGGCACTTGGTAGCCAAAGTTTTTTTATATAATAGAATAGGAGATAGTCATCATGAAACACTTTTTTCAATTTACTGAGAGGAATACCAGCTATAAGCAAGAGACATTGGCTGGGGTTACCACATTCCTTTCAATAGCTTATATTTTGGTAGTCAATCCTTTAATCCTTAGCCAAACTGGAATGGACAAGGGGGCTATTTTCACCGCAACTGCGCTAACTGCTATCATAGGATCATTACTTATTGGACTTCTAGCAAACTATCCAATAGCTATTGCACCAAGTATGGGGTTGAATTCGTTTTTTACGTTCTCTGTTTGTATAGGTATGGGAATTAAATGGGAAGTTGCTTTGACTGGGGTTTTTGTAGCAGGCGTCATTTTCATCGTTTTAAGTTTATTAAAAATACGGGAGAAAATAATAAATGCGATACCAGAAGATTTGAAACATGCCATAGCAGCGGGCATTGGGTTTTTCATCGCATTTATCGGTTTTAAAAATGCAAAAATTATTATCCCAAATAAAGATACTTTTGTATCCATAGGTCACTTAACTTCTCCGACAACTGGCCTTGCCGTTTTTGGTTTAGTCATCACCATCCTTATGTTAGTCCGCAATGTAAAAGGTGCTATTTTTTACGGGATGATTATTTCTACTATTATCGGTATGTTGACTGGTTTAGTAAAAATCCCAACGCATATTATGGGGACAATCCCAAGTCTTAAACCAACTTTTGGTGTGGTATTTCCTCACCTGCAGGATATTTTCGCCCCTGAAGTATTAGCCGTGATTTTCACTTTCCTTTTTGTTGCATTTTTCGATACTGCTGGTGCTTTAATTGCTTTAACTAGCCAAGCAGGCATTATGAAAGACAACAAAATTCCGAAAATCGGACGTGCACTGCTGGCCGACTCTTCTGCTGGAGCAATTGGTGCAATACTCGGTACCTCAACACCTGCAACCAGTGTTGAATCCTCTGCTGGTATTGCAGTAGGCGGAAGAACAGGTTTTACTTCGGTCATTACTGCCGTATGCTTTGCAATCGCATTATTCTTCTCACCTATCCTTTCCGTCATCACAAACGAAGTAACTGCACCTGCTTTAATTATTGTGGGCGGATTAATGGCTATGAATCTACAAAACATTAATTGGTCACGGGTAGAAGTAGCGATTCCATCATTTTTAACCATTATTATGATGCCACTCACTTCTAGTGTTGCACTTGGATTAGCGTTCGGCTTTATTCTCTATCCATTAGCTTTGCTTATGCAAAAACGTGGTAAAGAGCTCCATCCGATTATGTATATACTTGCTCTATTGTTCATTTTGTATTTTATTTTTATAGTTAAATAGCAGAAGCGCCAAATGGATATTTCTCATTTGGCGCTTTTTTATTTTAGGACTCTCTGTCTTTAACGGAATAACTCATGAGCTTTTATTATCGAGTTTTTTAATAAGAGGTTCTACTGCTTGGTAGAAGGTGACTGGCAGCCATAAGAAAATGCAAGACATAGAAAACCACATTTTTCTAGGATGGGTCTACTCATTGTACTGGCATCAACAGTAAGGAAAGGATACCCTTTTTCATATGCCTTTTTTGCACGAGTAGCTAAAAGAGCTGTATAATAACCTTTTCCTCGGAACAACGGTAAAGTTGAACCTCCCCATAAGCTGACGAAAGAGGAATTTTCCTCTAAGTACATCCAAGCTGCACTTACAAGCTGACCATCTTCATAAATTCCATACAGGTATAGGGATTCAGGATTATTTTGTTTATCTCTCCAAAGTCTTTCTCCCAACTCAGTATGCGGTACATTCCAGATAACATCTTCTAGAAAAATAATGTCTTGAATGCCTTTATAATCCGTTATTTCCTTTAAGTTGACGTGTCGGTCGTTTTTAAGCAAGGGAAGCTGTTCATCTAACTCCATGACCATTAGTGCTTCAGGATCCTCTATTGTGAATCCTTCTTGTCTAAGAATATCTTTCAAACTATCTGGCTTATCGTAGTTATACACCTTCCACTCAAAATTCTGCTCAAGGTTACTAAAATAGCTTAACTCGTTCTTAATAATTTCTTTTATATTACCTTCGTTTACATTAGATGAGACAATGAACCCTTTTTCGCCAAACTGTGAAATAT
The DNA here is from genome assembly GCF_008638315.1 of Rummeliibacillus sp. TYF-LIM-RU47. Classification (NCBI taxonomy): domain Bacteria; kingdom Bacillati; phylum Bacillota; class Bacilli; order Caryophanales; family Caryophanaceae; genus Rummeliibacillus; species Rummeliibacillus sp. TYF-LIM-RU47. The sequence continues at coordinate 1,733,521 of NZ_VVIR01000001.1, forward strand.
GACGGACGACATGCTCTGTTTCCTCTCTTATATAACCTTTCACTTGAGCATCTTGTCGAAGTTCTTTGTGGAATAATGAGATTAATTCATTTTTATCCATGGGCACCCTCCTATATTATAAAAATTCTTTTCTTTTGGATCTTATTCCAATAATAGCATGTTGATTAGTACCAATTATTTCAAAAGCAGACGTTCAACTCAATCTACTTTCCTTAAACATTACTATTTGTTTAGTAACTTTATAATTTTCGATCTACCAAGCCTATTTCACTTTCGTATAGCTTCAAAAGTAATTCTTAATAATTCTAAATATAAAAAATCAGGTACACAATAAGGTCACTCTTAATATTATTATTTTTAATTGATCTTTCATTTTTTGATCAAAACAAGTCGCAATGCAACTCATTTTTGGTTTAATAACAAATAGTGTCTATAAGTTTGGCAATATCCTATGCATTTAATGATGGGTGTATGATAATGACCTGTTGATTTCCTAAATGACAACATGCTTACACCCTGTTATCGATCGAATCTTAGAAGGTAACTCATTTTCCAATTAAGGTCACTCATTCTCCATTTCAGTCAGGCACTCACGATCTTTCAGGACACTCGTCCTTTCTATCTAGGCTCACTCAAACTCTAATTAAGACTTATCCCAATTAAAAAGGCCAACAAACAGCTTAAACTGTTTGTCGGCCATTGCTTCTTAATTTGATCTTTTAGCGATCAGTTCAATTTCTACTTCTGCGCCTAGTGGCAATGCAACTACTGCTACACAAGTTCTTGCAGGATATGGTTCGATGAAGTAAGTTTTATACACTTCATTCATTGCATTGAAATTGTTCATGTCTGTTAAATAAACATTTACCTTTACCACATCTTCATGGGAAAGTCCTGCTTCTTCCATGACTTCTACTAAGTTCGCAAAGCATTGTTTTGTTTGAGCAGCAATATCTCCAGTTAGATCTTTAGCAGTTGGTGTATTCTTTGCTGTCTGACCTGAGAAAAATACATAATCTCCCGTGTCTATTGCGTGTGAATATGGACCTGATGAGGTTGCACTTTTTGCTGTATATGCTTTTCTTTGCATTGTTAAATCTCCTTTTTAATTAGATATATAACAATAATATATTAAACTTTCTAAAAGTTCCATCGATGGCTTTTAAAATAAGAATGTGTTACATCTGTCTACTCTTTTATAACTGCAAAAACCGACCCTTTTAACAAAGGATCGGTTAATTTACTTATTTCCTTCTTACAAACAAAACCTTAAACCACTGATTCACTATGAAGGGTAGACTCGATAGTGTATAAATATAGCCCATTTGCAAGCCGCTTAATGGTGCTACTTTAAATACAGTAGTTAGAGATGGTAAGAATAAAACAAGATGTAAGCTGATAACCCCGATTAAGAAGGCCACCCATGTATATTTGTTTGAAAAGATTCCAATGGCAAAGATGGATTCTTTTGAACGAGAGTTAAAGCCGTGAATCAAACGAGATAAACATAGTGTCGCAAATGCCATCGTACTTGCAGTCAATGTACTTCCTGTTGAAAGACCTAGCTTGAATGCGATGATGGTAGATATAGCAATGAGTAAGCCCTCAAGTACTACTTGTGTCGTAAACCGTTTGTTTAACAATGGTTCGTGAATGTTTCGAGGCTTATCCTTCATTAGCTTTTTATTATTTGGTTCGAGTCCGATAGCAATTGCGGGCAAACTATCTGTCAACAAGTTGATAAATAAAAGATGAACTGGTGCAAATGGGACCGATAATCCAAAAACCGTCGCATACAAAACGACGAAGATAGCGCCAGCATTTCCTGAAAGTAAGAAAAGAATGGCATTCTTGATATTGGTGTAAAGGCTCCTCCCATTCGCTACTGCTTTAACAATGGTTGAAAAGTTGTCATCAGTTAAAATCATTGAGGAAGCGTCTTTCGCCACTTCTGTTCCGGTAATACCCATTGCTACTCCTATGTCTGCTTGCTTTAAAGCCGGACCATCATTCACTCCATCCCCGGTCATTGCAACTACTTTGCCTTTTTCCTGCCATGCTCTAACAATTCGAATTTTATGTTCAGGTGTCACACGGGCATAAACAGAATAATCCTCCACATAATCTTGTAGTTCCTTATCTGTTAATTTTTCAATTTCATGCCCTTCAATGGCTTCACTTGGATCTTTTAAAATACCAATTTGAGAAGCAATGGCTGTTGCAGTGATTTTATGATCTCCTGTAATCATTACAGGCTTTATGCCTGCCTGAATACAGCTCTCTACAGCAGCTTTTGATTCATCTCTTGGTGGGTCCATCATTGCTACTAACCCTAGAAAGATTAAATCATGTTCATCTTCGAAATCAATCGTTTGTTTTGGCCTCACGGTTTTATAAGCAATCGCCAAAACGCGCAGCCCTTTAGTTGAAAAGTTGTGATTGGCTTTTTCAATTCTTTGTCTGTCTTCGCTTGTCATTTCAACGATGCCATTTGTTGTCTCTATCTTATTCATTCGTTGTAAAAGAACATCTAATGCGCCCTTTGTCGTAAGCATTCTTTTACCATTTACTTCATTAACAGTTGACATTAATTTTCGGTCAGAATCAAAAGGGATTTCGGCCATTCTTGGGTGTTGTTTACGAAGCATAAGCTCGTCTAATTTATAGTGTTTGCCTAATTTTACAAGTGCAATCTCAGTAGGATCCCCAATCTCCTTCTCTTCCCTTACGAAGGAGTCGTTGCATAGGAGCGATTGAGTAATAAATTGTTTATGCAATTTGTTTTTCATATCCAGTTCATTAAATGCTTGTACTTCTTTATCAATATAAACTTGTTGAACCATCATTTTATTTTTCGTTAAGGTACCGGTCTTGTCCGAACAAATGACAGATACACTACCAAGGCTTTCTACTGCAAAAAGCTTTCGTATAATTGCATTCTCTTTGGCCATTTTTTGAGTACCAAAGGCAAGAACGATCGTCACAATAGAACTTAATGCTTCCGGAATAGCAGCTACTGCAAGCGAAACAGCAAACATAAAAGATTCCACCAAGGCACGTCCGCGTATAAGGTCAATCGTAAAGATAGCTAAACAGATGAGTGTGATGCCTAATGCAAGCTTCTCGCCAAAATGATCAAGACTGATTTGAAGTGGGGTCTTTTTCTCTTTTGCTGTGCCAAGGAGATTAGCAATTTTACCAATCTCTGTATTCATTCCTGTTGAGGTAACTACAACCGTCCCACGACCATTTGTCACAAAGCTGCCGGTGAATACCATATTTCTTTTATCCGCTGTTGTCACACCTTCATCGAATATAGGATCGGTAGTTTTTTCAACAGCCAACGATTCACCAGTGAGAGAACTTTCGTTAATTAAAAGATTAAAGCTTTCTATTAACCTACCGTCTGCACTAATATAATCGCCTGCTTCTAAATATAGCAAATCGCCGACTACTATTTCCTCAGACAATATTTCGATGATTTCATTATTCCTTAACACCTTTGCTACTGGGGAAGTTAAGGCTTTCAGATTGTCGAGAGATTGTTCAGCTTTGACATGCTGTACTGTTCCTAATACAGCATTCAATATAACTACAATCATGATGACAATGGTGCTTTCCACTTCACCTAATAAAAACGAGATTGATGCTGCAACCATTAAAATAATTACAAGCAAATCCTTAAACTGGCCAAAGAAAACAGCTATGGTGCTAATCTTTTGGCTTTCTTCTAATTCATTCGGTCCATATTCTTCTAATCTCTGCTGAACATCTAGTTCATTCAAGCCTTCCTTAGTCACAGAAAGCAAATCCATTACTTGTGCGGATGTTTGTTGGTGGAATTCCTTCATATTTTTCTCCTTTTTTTGTATTGTTTTAGCTTATTCAGCGAATGAATAGAGTTGTAAAAAGTAAGGGTGTGCTTAATAACAAGAATGTGGGTGAATAAAATCTATTAAAAACTTTGTGATCATCTCCACCTCCATCTCCACCTTTAACTTCTACTATCGTATTCCTAGCAATCTTATAGTATGAATAGATTTGAGGTTAGATTTAAAAAAGAATCCTTCTTTTAAACAGTTGCAGCTTAACTTTCGTGCAGAAACTTAATATAAATTACACTTATTCTTTAGAACTCTTGCTTATTCAATGGTAAAATAACAGTGGATATAATTTACGAAAAGCTAAATATGATGGCTATAAATTAAGTAGACATAGATAAGGAGAAGGATTATGGCTTCTAAAAAACGAGGTCGCCCTGTTGGAAGGCCTAAACAAAAAAATAATGATATATCGACAAGGGAAGTAATCCTACAAGTTGCTACACGTTTATTTTTGGAGCATGGCTTCCAAAGAGTATCGATGGATGATATTGCTCGGAATTCTGAAACGACTAAAGCAACCGTATATTACTATTATGAAACCAAAGCTGAATTGTTTAAAGAAACAATGGTTGCACTAATGGAAAGAATTCAGGAACGAATTCTATTTTTGCTCACTTCAGATAAGCCCTTGTATGATCGTTTATTAGATGTGACAACGGCACACTTAAAAGCAACCACAACCCTTGACTTGGATGGGTTTATGAGAGAATCTAAACAATCCTTAACAGAAGAACAAATGGGTGAAATGAAAAAAGCAGAAGAAAAAATGTACGAAGGGATTGAAAATGAATTTAAAAAAGCAATAGACTCTGGAGAAATACCGCATGTGAACACAAAATTTGCAGCGCATGCTTATCTTGCACTTATTCGAGTGGGGAATTATAAGCAAGCAGATGGACTTTCCATATTCGAGTCGGCTGAGACATCTGCTATACAAATATTAGATGTTTTTTGGAATGGCTTCTTTAAAAAATAGGATTATCCCGCTAGTTTTTATAGCGGGAATTTTTTATCTTATCGCATGTTTACATACAAGGATATTAGGTCATCATATATTAATAAGAAAATAGATTTGATAATTAACCTACCAGTATATATAATTAATTTAAATCCTTCCGAAAGGGGCTCTACTTAATGAAAAAGTTTTTTATTGAATTTGTAACAGCTGTCTCAAGTAAAAAAGGCAGATGGATTACTTTGGCAGTTTGGGTTCTTTTAGTAGCCGTACTTACAGCCGTGTTTCCAAGCGTTAACAAAGAAACAGATAATGGTGCCGCTAATTTGCCTGACAATGCTATGTCAGTTAAAGCAGAAAAAATTGCAAAAGAACAATACCCTGATAATACAGGTACACCATTGTTAATTGTATGGCATCGGACAGACGGGTTAACCACCCAAGATTACCAAAAGATTTCATCATTATATCAACATCTAGAAAAACATCCGTTATCAGCCCAAAATTTTCTTCCTCCACTTGGAAAACTTCCGCCTCAAGGTTTACAGGCTTCTGCCTCTGAGGACGGCAAAACAATTGTGACGCCTGTTTTCATGAATAAAAAAGCTTCTACTGAGGAATTGACAAGTGATTTATCTTCATTAAAAAAACATTTATCTAAAGTAGAATCTAAATCTTTATTTGATCGTAAAATTAGTGACTCAGGCTTACATGTTCGTTTTACAGGTCCTGTAGGAATTTCTACAGATGCCACTGCCTTATTCAGTAAAGCAGATGTAACGTTACTGATTGGTACGGTTTTATTAGTATTAATATTGCTTGTGCTGTTATATCGCTCCCCACTCTTAGCGTTAGTGCCATTGATAGGTGTAGGATTTGCTTATGGTGTGACGAATCCTCTTTTAGGATTTCTCGCTAAAGAAGGCTTTATTACAGTTGATTCACAAGCCGTATCCATTATGACCGTATTATTATTCGGCGCAGGAACAGATTATTGTTTATTCTTAGTATCCAAATACAGAGAATGCTTATTAGAGGAAGAGGATAAGTTTACAGCCTTAGAACATGCCATTAAACATTCAGGTGGAGCTATCTTAGTAAGTGCATTAACCGTCGTGCTTAGTCTAAGTACTTTGCTGCTTGCACAATATGGATCCTTCCATCGCTTCGCAGTTCCATTTAGTTTAGTTATACTCATTATGGGTATGGCGGCATTAACACTGTTACCTGCTTTGTTAGGTATTCTTGGGCGTGCAGCATTTTATCCTTTCGTCCCACGAACAGAGGAAATGACGAAGAAACTAGAAGAAAAGAAAGGAAAAAAAGTAAGAAGAATCGCTCCCCACGGAAAGTTCAGCAGAAAAATTGGCCATTGGGTGACAAGAAAACCGTGGACTGTCATCATTTTAAGTGTTGTCCTATTAGGTGCATTAGCATCCTTCGTTCCACGTATTCAATATACACAGGATTTAATAGAATCATTTCCAAAAGATATGCCTTCTAGAGAAGGTTTTGATTTAATGTCCGAACATTTTTCACAAGGAAAACTAGCACCTTTACAATTAATCATCAATACAGAAGGTAAAAAAGTTGAGATTAAAGATCAGCTGAGCAAACTATCGTATATCGAAGAAGTTTCAGAGAAAAAAGAAGGGGTTAAAAACAAAGAATATCATTCTTATGATATTACTTTAAAAGAAGACCCTTACAGTATGGAAGCTGTTGATACTATACCAAAATTAAACAAGAAAGTTTCTACCATACTAAAAGACTCAGGTGTGGAACCACAAGATCATCTCTGGATAGGTGGCGAAACTTCTAAGCAATATGACACAGTGAAGACAACGGAACGAGATATGAAGGTAATTGTACCAACAGTAATCGTTATTATAGCTGCATTGTTGTTAATGTACTTGCGGTCTATTGTTGCGATGGTATACCTGATCCTAACGGTCTTACTTTCTTATTTATCTGCGTTGGGCGCTGGTTGGATTCTGGTACACGATGTATTAGGCATTTCAGCAATTCAGGGCTTAATTCCTTTATACTCTTTCGTTTTCTTAGTTGCATTAGGTGAAGATTATAATATCTTTATGATATCAAGTATTTGGAAAAACAAAAATAAACAAAGTAATCGATTAGCCATCGCAAATGGGGTCAGTGAAACAAGTAGCGTGATTACTTCTGCAGGCTTAATTCTAGCTGGAACTTTTGCAGTCTTGGCTACCTTGCCTATTCAAGTACTCCTGCAATTTGGGATTGTTACAGCGATCGGCGTATTATTAGACACATTTGTTGTTCGTCCACTCCTTGTTCCTGCTATCACTGCTGTACTTGGCCGTTATGCTTACTGGCCAGGGCGAAGATGGAAAATGAAGGAAAGTAAAGAAGAATAACCTTTTGTGACATTAAAAACAGAAAACATTTTACTATAAAAATTGCTCTTCTCATTAATTGAGAAGAGCAATTTTTAATGAAACTTTTATTTTGTAAAATCAATTTTCTTTTTCAATATATTCATAATTACGCCACCTACTGCCATCGAAAGCAGCTCACCAAGCGCAACTGTATACCATGTATAGAAAAAAGGAAGATGATAAAGAATAGATAATTGCCCAGCAACCGTGAACATAGAGAAAGCAAAAATTAAAGCAGTGACTGCCATTTTTGTAATATCATTCTTGATTTTTTTCGTTACCGCTCGGCATAAAAGAATGACTAAAAATGTAGCAAGCCCACCAACTGGCACATCGATTGGCCATGTCGGAGACATAAAATTAGCAATAATAACACCGAGAGTGACGGCTACTATGTAACGTTTATGGTAAAGTGCTAGATAGTTAAACATTTCAGCTAAACGAAATTGGATGGCGCCAAAACTGACGACAGCTAAAACGGTGGTGACCGCTACATAAAGGGCGGCAACGAGGGCTGTTTTGGTGATTTCAGAAACAGAGGTGCGTGTAGATACATTGTAAAACGTTTTATTCATTTTCATTCTCCTTTGTAAAATAGCCAAAAGCTATTTTAGTCATAACTGCGACCAAAGGAGATTAGACTATGCCTAACCAAAAGTGCCGCAATGCAAGCAAATTTGCTTACTTGAAAAGTATATCAAATAGTTGTTAAATAGAAAACATTATTTTGCAATCCAACCTCCATCAATTGGGACGACTGCTGCATGTATATAGTCTGAGACATCATGTGCTAAAAACAGTGTAAGATTTGCTACTTCACTTGGTTGAGCCCATCTACCTGCAGGTGTCTCTCTTGCCACCCATTTTGCCATCTCTCCATTACCTTGGAAATCCGCTTTGTTCATAGGTGTTTGAATAGCACCTGGAGCAATCGCATTAGCACGAATCCCCATTTTACTATAATCTAAATCTAGCTGTTTAGTGTAACCGACAATTGCATGTTTAGAAGCTGTGTATGCTGCTCCGCCTCCCCCTGCTACAAGACCTGCAATGGAAGCCATATTTATAATGACCCCTGATTTTATCTCAATCATTTGTGGAAGAATTGCATTCGTTACTAAATATGTTCCTTTAAGGTTTGTATTTAAAATAGCATCCCACAAAGCCTCGTCTGTATCTAATGTCTTTGCATAGCCATCTAAAATGCCAGCTGTATTTAGCAAGATATCAATTTTAGAAAAAAGCGAAATGGCCTTTTGGACAGCTTTCAATACCTGACTATTATCCGCTACGCTTCCTACTGAATAAGCAAAATTTTGCTTATATTCTTTTGCTATAGAATTCAATCCCTCTTCGTCTAAATCCATCGCAAATACCATCGCTCCACTTTCAAGAAACGCCCTTGCTTGTGCATGCCCAATTCCAGACGCTGCTCCCGTAACAAAAACGGTTTTGCCTTTAAAATCAAATTTCATTTTTGCACCTCATTACAAAAGCCCATGGCAATCCATGGACTCTCAATTATATTCATGTATAATACTTTTTCAATCATATAGTGAGAAGTGTCTTTAATCGACAATTTCCCAGTCTTCAGCTAATAAATCACAAACTGTCGGCGTGAACATAGTGTAGCCTTCACCAGATACATTAATTAAAAAATAAGGATTTAGCTTTTCACCATCATGTGTGCTTTCCCCTACTAATTTTATGTATAATTCAGCTCCATTAAATCCTTTTCTTATTACTTTTTCTCCTGCTTTCATACGCGGTAGTATTTCTTCAAATGTCATGACGCGTCTCCTTTACTCTTTAGTTATACAGAAAAAAGTATACGAGATTATATTATGGAAATCAAATGACTAAAAAAAGGGACCCACGTTATAGTGGAATCCCTAATGCTATGAATCGCATAGCTGCCAATTGTTCATGAGTTTTCTTTTACTTTTCTTTTGGTTTAAAAGTTTTACAGCAAGTATCCTTAGAAGTGTTAGCTTTTTCGGAAATCTTGTCAAAATCAAACTCTGTTGCAAACTCTGTATCCTTATCTCTGGAGTGGTAATCCATATCGACATTAATCGCTGATGCACCACAAACATTACCAACCTTATGGAAAAAACAATCGGAAACAGAACAATTTACTTGTACATTTGGCATGGGCTATCCTCCTCATATTTATGAAGTGAACAATGTTTATTGCTCTGGATTAGCATGCCCAAGCCATAATCATTTATAAGGCTTAATAGAAATGAATGTCTTCAAGTACATATTTACCGCTCTTCACTTTGGTAAACTTAAGAGTTACCGATACGTTACCCATTGCGTTAAAATCTTTAGGTTGGAATTGATATCGAATATTTGCCCAACCTGTTCCTTTTCTGGAGTCATAGTTTTTTACTTTTGAGGTTGTTGCCAGCTTTAAATTTTTGCCGTAAAGATGAATGATTTTTTTGCTATTAGATTTACGATTAAGTTTTATTCTTTCTTTGTATCTATCCGTTGAATATTTATAGCCTAGTAAATAGTTCGTATCTGTTTTAGGTGCTATATGATTCTTTGCATATTTATTAAATGTTGTTGTTTTTCCTGTTCTGTTTGATTCGCCGTAAATACGGATTAGTCTTGCAGCTTCAGGTCTTAATTCATTTTGGGCTTCTTTTAGTGTAAATCCCTTTGAAAGTGTAAAAACCCCTTTTTTCGAAACTTTTTTGCTAGCTGCTTGAACAGTCTGAGTACCTACTAATTCACTCGTTTCAAAAGACGCTGTTCCAATTAATAAACCAGATGCAAGTACACTAGTCGCGATCGTACCTTTTACAAATTTTTTGACTAAATTTTTCATACTATAACCTCCAAGTTGTTTTATTAATCGTAGCATAAATACCCCATTAAAAAAGAATCGTTGCAAAAATTGATATTTTATCTCTAATATGGAATTTACCTGATAGTCGGATGGTTTTACAAACCGAGTTCTCAAATCATATTTTTCCCTCAAACATAATACCTTCTTTTCAAAAAAAAAAAAAAGCTGCTTACTTAAATTTGGGCAGCTTGTTGAAAATGAATTGTTTCTATAATTTGATGGAGCGGCATCGGCCTTCCACATAAGTAACCTTGAATAAGATTGCATCCTTCTCTTGAAAGAAATTCCCACTGGAGCTCTTCTTCCACTCCTTCTGCAATAATTGTTAAATTTAGATGTTTTGCCAGAGAAATAATCATCGAAATAAGAACAGTATCCCCTGTTGGTATTTGCATAACAAATGAACGATCTATTTTCAATGTATCAATTGGCAAATCTTTCAGATAGGCGATAGATGAGTATCCTGTTCCAAAATCATCAATCGCAATTTTAATTCCTAATTCTTTTAACTCGCATAACGTTTCGACTGCATGTTTTCTATCCATCGTCATACTTTCAGTGATTTCAAGTTCTAGACAAGCAGGATGAAGCTGTGTCTCTGCTAGAACCCTTTTAACTGTATGAGCTAAATTATGCTGGAAGAATTGGCGGATCGATAAATTTACCGATACACCAATCGTTAGCTGGCAATCCTCCTGGCATTTTTTCACTTGGCTACATGCTTGTTGAAGCACCCATTCACCTATTGGCACAATTAGCCCTGATTCTTCTGCTATCGGAATAAAATCAGCAGGAGAAATAATCCCCTTTGTTGGATGCTTCCATCTGAGTAATGCCTCAACAGATATTATTTCTCCTGTTCGTACATCAATCTGTGGCTGATATTCAAGGAAGAGTTCTTGATTTTCAAGTGCTTTGTGTAAATCATGCTCTAGCAACATTTTTTGTTCTGAACATTTTTCCATATTTTTTTCGTAAAAAAGTACTCGGTTTATTTGATGTTTTGCTTGATGCATAGCAACTTGAGCATGTCTAAATAAATCGCTTGCATTTCTGCCATGCTCTGGATAAATTGCAATCCCGATATTTAATTCTACTTTCACCTGATGATGCTGCACAGGAAAATGAACTTCCATTAATTGTGTAATTTGTTCACAAATAGCAGTGACTTCTTCTCTATTTGACACAGTTGGAACAATAAGAATAAATTCACCGTTATTTCCTTTGCCAAGTAACCTCTTCTGCGATTCTACATAACTCAATCTTTTAGAAACGCCATGAATAATTTGATCTTCAAACCTACTACCAAACGATTCATTTATAACCTTTAAACGGTCTACTTCCACCATTAAAACAGCAGCTTTTTTGTGGATATTTAACATTTCTGCTAGTTTAGTTTCTATATAGTGCAGTTTAGGCAAGCCCGTGAGCTCATCATGATCAATTGTGTATCTTAAAGAATCCTGAGAACTTTCCAGCTCCTCCTGGGTTTCCATCAATAACTCAAATGGTTCTTCAACTGAAGTATGATGAAGTGCTTTCAAAAAAAAGTAATAGCTTGTTAGTTGAAATAAATGGCCAAGCATAGCTCTGAAATCATAGACATTGATATAGGTGGTGAACACTAGGTCTCCTAATATTAAATAAAAAGAACCAAGTACCAGCATTTCAACTTCTTTTTTCTGAACATTATTTTTGCTTTTAAAAATATAAGCCACAAAGAAAAGTTGTAGAAAAGCAGCAGCATATTGTAGCCCATTTTTTATCTGAGAAGTTCCAACTCCATCAATAAATAGATTTGGCAACAATGCTTTGGGAGAGTATATAATTCCCAACCAGCAAACGGTATAGGCTAATGATAAACCATACACTATATATCGATTCTTGAGTACAGAATTTTTCGGCTTAAACAGGTATATGCTTAACAAACCAACAGCTAATGAAAGGCGTCCAATGATATAAAACCATGTAGCTGAGTAATTAGAGCTTTTTTCTAGAAAAAACGGCATCCCTTGATATGTTAAAGTATGGAACAACTCCGTTAAACCTAAAGATAAAAAAAGAGCTCCAATATATAATCTTTTATTCGATAAAACATATGGTACGATCAGCCATGCTTGAATAGCAATCGAAAAGGAAAAAACAATAATAAATATCTCGACCATTAAATGAATGGATAAATAATTTTCTGCACCAAATACACCGTAGAGTTGCTTATTAAATAAAAACGAGATTACAAGTAAAACAATAGGCAATCCAATCGGCAACCGAAATTTTTTCAAGAAGCCTCCATAATCAAAGTTTGTTATAGAAATCCCTCCTCTTAAAGAAATTTTTATAGGAAAAAAGTTGTCTGTTAGGAAGATCACAAAATATTTTTTTAAAATCAGTTCTTCTTTCAGATACATTATACCTACTAATTATACAAATTTCTAGCAAAGAATAAAAATACCAATAGAATGGTCATACGAGTTTTATTTTTCTTAACACAAGATTAAGAATAAGAAGAAGCTTGTCTAAGAAATAAAATAGTTGAATGGAATTCTTCCTAACTCAAATGAAGATATTCTATTGATTAAACCTTTTTTAACTATTTTTTCTTTAAAACGAACATCCCACTTTAGTCCTCCGATACTATTTACTTGTTTAGTCAGAAACGCTTATTATGTATATTTTACTGTTTTTGTTTTGGAGGAAAAATGCTAATTTATCAGTATATTTTCTATGGTATATTTTGAAGGGGTTTAAAAAATTAAAAGGGATGGGTGAAATGTATGAAATCAACAAAAAAGTTCCAAGGCCTTAAAGTTTTATCAAGCGCACTTGCTCTAAGTCTAATTGCATCTTCATTAACACCGATGTTGGATACAGAAGCGCAAGCTAAAACGGCAAAAACTAAAGTACAATCACAGGTAAAACTTCGGATCATGGAAACAACGGATGTGCATACGAACTTATTAGACTTTGACTATTACAAAAATAGCGTAGCTCCTCAATTAGGATTGGCGAAAACAGCAACGCTTGTCAATAAAGCTCGTAAAGAAGTGAAGAACTCTGTATTAGTAGATAACGGAGATCTTATTCAAGGAACACCGCTTGGAACATACAAAGCAACAATCGATCCATTGAAAAAGAACGAAGTCCATCCAATGATAAAAGCGATGAACATTATGAAATATGACATGGCTTCACTTGGAAATCATGAATTCAACTTCGGTCTAAATTTCCTAAAAGAAGTTTATAATGATGCGACATTTGGTTTTGTAAATGCAAATGTATACAAAGATGATCACGATAATAATCCGAATAATGATAAAAATCAATTTACACCATACAAAATCGTCAACAAAAAAGTAAAAGACGAATCAGGAAAAACACAAACCATCAAAGTTGGTTATATTGGCTTTGTACCGCCTCAAATCAGCGAATGGGATAAAGCTAATCTAAATGACAAAGTAATTGTAAAGGGAATTGTTGAAACTGCAAAGAAATATGTGCCGATTATGAAAAAGAAAGGCGCAGATGTTGTCATCGCAATGCCTCACTCTGGCTTTAACAAAGATGTGACAAATACAGAAGATACAATATATGCATTAAGCAAAGTAAAAGGAATAGATGCTATAACTTTCTCACATACGCATAAAGTCTTCCCAGCAAAGGATATTGCTAGTTTAGACTCTATCTTTAAGGATGAACAAGGCAATGCTGCGAAAGGTGTAGATAACAAAAAAGGAACAATTAACGGTGTACCTGCAGTACAAGCTGGCTTTGGTGGCGGCGCATTAGGAATTATCGACTTAACTTTGAAGAAGATCAAAGGAAAATGGGCGATTACAAAATCTAAAACACAAGCGCAAACACGATCAGTTCTTGAAGAAAAAGCAGATGAAAAGATTAAAAAAGCAATCTTAAAAGACCATGAAGCAACACTTAAATATATCAACACACCAATCGGCAAAACAACTGACGATATCTACAGCTATTTCGCACTAGTCCAAGATGATCCATCTATCCAAGTTGTAACAAGTGCACAAAAATGGTTTGTTGAAAAATATGTTGCTTTAAATAAACCAGAGTTAAAAGATTTGCCAATTTTATCTGTTGGCGCACCATTTAAAGCAGGTCGTAATGGTAAAGACGAATACACAGATATCAAAAAAGGCGACTTAACAATACGTAGTGCCGGCGATTTGTATTTATATGATAATACGCTTAAAGCTTTAAAAGTGAAAGGCTCTAATGTAAAAGAATGGCTAGAAATGGTTGCAGGAGCATTCAATACGATTGATACATCTAAAACAACAGAACAATCATTATTAAATCCAACCTTCCCAGTATATAACTTTGATGTAATCGATGGCGTACAATATCAAATCGATGTTACAAAGCCTGCGAAGTACTCAACTACTGGACAGTTGGAAAATCCTACTTCAAGCCGTATCGTCAACTTAACGTATGATGGAAAACCAATTGATCCAAATCAAGAATTCATTGTGGTAACAAACAACTATCGTGCAAGTGGCGGCGGTCATTTCCCTGGCATTTCAGAGAGTGAATTAGTAGTAGACTCAGCAGATGAAAACCGTCAAATTCTAATGGACTATATTTCTGAAGTTAAAGAAATTACACCTACAGCAGACAATAACTGGTCCATCGCGCCAATTGCTCAAAAAGTAAATGTAACATTCACAACTTCACCGCAAGCTGTGGATTATATTAAAGAAGGAAGCTTATTCACTTATACAGGTAAAACTGATGTAAGAGGATTTGGCATTTTCCAACTCAATTTAAATCGTTAATCTTATCGCCGCAGCATTTATTTGCTGCGGTTTTTCTATTCCCCGTAGCCTTTATGGATAAAAGCAAAAACAACATGCCATATTAAGAATGCTTTTATAAAAGGAAGGAGAATGCCAAAATGGGAAGAGACAATAAGCAAGGTAGAAGCCATAATTCAGGACGTATGGCTCAAACGCCTAAAAATCAACTTATTGCACCAAAACAAGTCAAAGAAGAAACGGCAGAAGAATTATTGGAGCTTGAGAAAGCCTATAAACACAAAACAAAAAATGCATCAAAACCTACATTATAGACTAGGGGGATACTACTTTGGATTATCAACGCGCACAAGAAATAGTCGCCTCTCCGCAGGAATTTGAAGTAACGTATAATGGTGTTTCTGTCTGGATAGACAAATTAGTAAATGAAAAAACAGCAACCGTCCATTTAAGACGTTCATTAGAAGAGCGTTCAGAGGTTGATATCGCTGAGTTAAAAGAAGCCAAAACACTTCAATAAAAAAACTGCCCACTGGTTAGATTGGCCAGTGGGCATTCCTTTCATTCACAATTCACACATATTTGGTTGTTGAATACTCTAATGGAGGTAGTACTAATCAACATCTAATTGATAGGATTGAATTTCTTCTAATGTGGGCAATCCAGACATCGCCCCTTTTTTCATTGTAGCCAAGCCACCAGATATACTTGCAAAACGAATCATTGCTTCCAATTCTTCTACAGCTAATTGCTGTAGCGGCTGTTGTGAGGTATATAAGGAATAGAGTATGCCCGATACAAATGCATCTCCAGCGCCAGTCGTGTCGATCGCCTTCGCTTTTATCGCAGATACATGGCCTAATTGTTCTTTAAAACAATACATACAACCATTGCTCCCCATTGTTATCAAGACCAGTGGGATGTTCGGTAACCGTTTTATCCCTTCTTCAATTGTCTTGCAGCCAGTTAAAAATGTTAGCTCCTCGTCGGATACTTTCAACACATCCACCAATGGGATTGTAGATAAAATTATTTCTCTTGCATCATTTTCATGTAGCCATAGACTTTCACGATAATTAGGATCGTAAGAAATAGTCATATGATTTTCTTTAGCTAACCGTATTGCTTGCATTGTTGCTGATTTGGATGGTTCATTGATTTGAGAAATAGATCCAAAGTGGAAAATATTATGGTTTTCAAAGAGCTCAGCATTAATTTCATCTTTTGTAATCAGCTGATCTGCGCTTGGTTGAATATAAAAACTAAAATGTCGCTCACCGGAAGGGTCTAATGTAACGAAAGTCAATCCTGTCCTAGCTTCTGCTGAAAACATTAAGTGGTTCGTATTCACTTTGTAGTCTGTTAATGTCTCTTGCAAAAATCGACCTAATACATCCTCCCCTACCTTACCTAAGAATGTAGCATGCCCGCCAAGTTTAGCAATACCTACTGAAACATTGGCAGGGGCACCTCCTGGAGCTTTGTGATAGGTTATATTATCTTCATTTAACGGTATAAAATCGATAAGCGCTTCACCGAAACATAGAACACCATTCATGCAAATATCAACTCCTGTTGAGGTGAGGACTCTTCATTCTTATGTTGGAGAAGATCCCATTTAGTAATACTAAACGTAGCATCACCTTCAAAAGTAATAGAGTGATCCTCAGGTTTTGGGAAATAGCGGGCTGTCATCACTTCACCGCCATCGTTAATAAATATTTCTATAGACGACTCATCCATAAAGAAATGAAGATTGGACAGACCTTCAATTTTGCACTTTCTAGATTGCTCTCCACTATTATCAATATTCCTTCTATATAGCGTTACTTCTTTTGTTTGATCATCATAGGTCAACCTTGCTTCATGGCGTAGGTCAATCTGGAAATCGTGACACTCTCTCGGAGAGAACTCTATAAATAGCTCAGCAGAAGTGCCTTGAATACCCTCGAATTGAATAGCTTGCTGTTTCATCTGTATATCCTTATACAACACTTCATTGTTACGCAACAGTTGCAACTCCTCCAGTGGTCTTTGGAATATGCGTCCATTTCTCCACTGAAGCTCCCTTGGCATTGTTAAAGCATGCAGCCACTTATTGGGAATAGTTGGCTGGAGCTGTTCTATCTCATTGGTAATACCCATCCAACCAAAAAGGATTGTTCTTCCGTGTATATCTTTAAAGGTTTGCGGAGCATAAAAATCAAATCCATAATCCAATAACTTAAAAGGACCATGCTTGAATTGATGGGTTTCATACAAAAACTCACCATTAAAATAGCCTGATTGGAACAACTCTTGAGCCATTTCTCCATTTTTTATTAGAGACTGTGGAGAAATCAATAGAATATGCTGGTCATTGAGTGGGAATAAATCCGGACATTCCCACATATAACCCAACTCCTCCAAACCATTTATACCAGCACCTGCTATGCCACCAATCATTTCCCATTGATAAAGATCTGGTGAAGTAAATAATACAGCAGAGCCCTTTTCCTCCAGATTTTGAGCACCTAGTATCATATACCATTGTCCTTCATGTTTCCAAACTTTTGGATCTCTGAAATGTGCTGTATATCCCTCAGGCACTCGAAGAATGGGACCTTTTTTTTCAAAATTTACGCCATCTGTCGAAACTGCTAAGCATTGGTACGTTTCCCTTTCACCATTTTCTCCTTTAACATTACCAGTATAAATGAGGTAAAGATGGCCATCATCACAAACAGCGCTTCCTGAATAGCAGCCGTCTTTGTCATACCATTCTGTAGGCGCAAGAGCTATAGGCTCCTCTTGCCAATGCACTAGGTCTGGTGATGAGAAATGTCCCCAAAACTTTGAACCATGCATAGTACCGAATGGATTCCATTGGTAAAAAACGTGGTAAAAACCTTTGTATTGTATTAACCCATTAGGATCATTTAAAAATCCGACAGATGGCATTAAATGATAGGATAAACGATAAGGATCACTTAGCACTAATTCTTTATATTTTTTTACTTCGTCATAAGCTCGATTAATCAGGTGGCCAAATTGTTCTGACATGGCAAAACGAACCTCCGTACTACGATATATTTTTAAAGTGAGAACAAAAGAAAACCTTGCCTCACTACTAATCTATTCATTACTTTCTTCTTTGGCATCATCGGAATAGCCGAACCACCATGTCAAGATGAAGGCTACCGCAACGGCCAGTAAGTTTACAAAGATATATTGAAATACCTGACCATTTAAATACAGCAGCGTTCCAGGCAATACTGTAATAGCCATCCCTGTTCCCTTTAAGCCGAGTAAGGATGAGAAAAATCCTCCTACCGCTCCGCCAATTAATCCCATAAGGAATGGCTTACCGTAACGCAAGTTGACGCCAAAAATAGCAGGTTCCGTAATCCCTAAAAAAGCAGATAGTGACGAAGGAAAAGCAAGAGCCTTTAATTTAGCCGATTTGGTTTTTAAAGCAACTGCTAATGTTGCGCCAGCTTGAGCAGCAGCGGCGCAGGTCACGATTGCATTGTAGGGATTATCATGATACTTCGATAATAGTTGAATTTCAAGCATATTGAATATATGGTGTACACCAGTAATAACGATTAACTGATTGAGCCCACCAAGCAAAATTCCACTAATTCCATATGGCCAAGATAATATAACAGTCGCTGCTGATAAAATCCATTGCTCAACAGAGTGGAAAATTGGGCCGATAATGAGCAGTGATAAAACACTCATTACAAGCAAAGTTAAGAACGGCGTTAAAATAAGGTCTAGAATCTCGGGTATGCGCTTACGCAAAAACTTTTCAAGCTTTGCACCGATGAGCCCAGCTATAAATGCAGGAATTACAGAAGCTTGGTAGCCAACTACTGGAATAAATCCGAAAAAGTGTATCGGCTTTACATCGCCACCTGCAACATCCCAGGCATTCGGTAATGAAGGGCTGACAAGCATTAACCCTAGCACAAGTCCAATGATCGGTGTACCGCCAAATACTTTGAATGTAGACCATGCAACCAATGCAGGTAAAAATATAAATGCAGTATCCGTTAAAACCTGTGTATATAAAATGAAATTCTCCGAAACATCGTCAGGCTTCATGCCAAAGAGCCCCAATATTTGCTCTTGCATGACAAGTCCACGCACACCCATAAACAATCCTGTAGCTACAAGTACTGGAATAATAGGGACAAAAACATCACCAAATGTTCGAATCATACGCTGTAGTCGAGATCCTTTTTTCCTTGCTTCTTTTTTCTGCTCAGAAGCAGATCGTGTCGTAAAGCCAAACTGAGTCACTTCATCATAGATGCGATTGACTGTACCAGTCCCAAAAATAATTTGATATTGGCCAGAATTAAAAAAGGCACCCTTTACTTTTGCGATTGACTCCACTTTTTTTTGGTCAATTTTACTTTTGTCTGCCACCATTAAGCGCAACCGAGTTGCACAGTGAGCAACAGATTCAATATTATCCTTTCCCCCAACTGCTTCTATTACTTCCTCAGCAATTTGCCGATTTTCAGACATATACCCACCCCTTTTTTCTTATTGAAAACGATTCCACTCTTTTTACAATATTAAACATCTTAAACTGTTATCTCTGTAACAAGTTCAACGCTTTCATTTCCATCTTATGTTGTTAGTTATGGAATCGATTCCTTACAAATGAAAAAAAAGAGGGCTTGTACAATTACCCCCACATTATATACTTTCTCTTACAAGAATTCTATAATTATTTTTGACTGTTACTGTGTCTGTTTTCTGGCCACTAAGTTGCTCCAGTAAAATGCCAGCAGCTTCTACCCCAGCATCAACTTGTGAGAAATCAACTGTTGTTAATTGTGGCTCTATATAAGTTGAGATTTCAGAAGCACCCATACCAGCTATTGCCAATTGGCTTGGGATTGACAGCCCCTGTCCCTTCGCATATTGCATTGCACCAATAGCCAAACGATCCGTTACTGCTATAATAGCCGATGGAAGCTCTCCTTCTTCAGCCATGTTTTCGGTCGCTTGAAAACCAGAAGCAGCATCAAAATTACCTTCTTGTATCCAATGGTGTTTTATTTCTAGACCATTATCTTTCAAAGCTTTCAGGTAGCCCAATTTGCGCAGGTAACCCACTGCTCGATCCTCTTCTGTAACTCCAATAAAACCAATTTCATTATGACCTCTCTCAATGAATAGTTTTACCAAATCGTATGTTGCCTGAAAGTCGTCTAACACAACGCCCGCTGTTCCCTCCATTTCTTGGCCAACCATAACAAAGGGCATTTTTAATTTTTTTATTTCTTCACGCAAAGCTTCATCTATATGAGTTGCAGAAAGAATAATGCCATCAACATTTCTTCCCTTCAACAAATGCAAAAAATCAATTTCTTTTGCAGGTTCTTGATTCGTAATAGTCAATAGTATTTGATAACCCTTTGGTGCCAATACTTGATCGATACCATTCATCAAACGGCTCGATGTTTCTGTACTGATTTTTGGTAGAATCACACCTATAATATTGGTCTTTTTTGTACGTAATGATTTAGCATTTTCACTTGGAATATAGCCTGTTTCTTCTATTACCTGTAACACCCGCTTCTTTAACTCATCCCGAACATAACCAGTCCCATTAATTACACGGGATACGGTTGTCCTCGAAACATTCGCTCGTTTGGCAATTTCATTAATTGTCACGTATTGTTTCCTCCTACAAAACACTTTTACTTTTTAACAGAAATGGGAATATAGACGTTAAAAAGATGAAAGGCGGTTTAAATATGTTTAAAGGCTTTTTTAAAAAGGATACCATTGAAGATTCATCATTGACAATGCCATTGGAAGGAAGAATTATCCCCATAGAAGAAGTGCCAGATCCAGTCTTCTCACAAAAAATGATGGGAGATGGTTTTGCCATTGTTCCTACAAATTCTACAGTAGTATCACCTGTAAATGGGAAGGTCATCAGTGTCTTTCCAACAAAGCACGCTATCAACTTATTAGACGATCAAGGAAGAGAAATCCTGCTCCATATAGGTCTTGAAACTGTCGCTTTAAATGGGCTTGGCTTTACTCCCTTTGTTAAAGACGGACAAAAAGTCAAAAAAGGTGATCGTTTAATGGATGTCGATTTTAATACAATCAAAAAGAAGGTTCCTTCCATTATCTCTTCTGTAGTTTTCACTAATTTAAGTGATGATGAAAAAGTTGCCATCACAAAACACAGAGTCGAAATAAAGAAAAAATAATTAATAAGGCATTGGATTGACAATAATCCAATGCTTTTTTCGATTTTCGAAAAAAATACTTTTTCGTTTGAAGTTTTTATAGTAGAATAGTGATTGTTAACATATTGCTACGCCCTTATAGCTCAGTAGGATAGAGCAAAAGTTTCCTAAACTTTAGGTCGCAGGTTCGAATCCTGTTAAGGGCATTAAGATACTCTTCAAACCCCTTGATATATTAAGGGGTTTGTTTTTTTCTGTCTAACAGGTGAGCAACACAAGAGACTTTTATTATACAAAGAGAAACTTGTCTTTGCTTATAATACTTTAATTATGTACTCCTTAGATGAACGAGAGTTTATTGGATTCTAACTGTTTATGAGTACCTAACCTATCAATCTGAATCCAATACTCTGAAATTTTTTCATTTTCTATTCTATATACCGCACTTGCCATTTGTAATATTGGGAGGCCTGTAGGTTGATATCCATCGATTTCTCCTACGTGCGTACCTTTTTGTTTCCATCGAACATATACCTTATTTCCATCTACTAAAAATTCTTGAATCTCTAATGAAAAATCACCATATACTTCAATCATTTCTCTTACATGTTCAGCATAATCCTTAGGTGTTCTCACCACTGTTTGTTCCTCTTCAGATACAATTTGATGGGCATATACTTGTTCTGCCATAAATTGATCTGAGTAATCAGGATTGTTACCTGATCGTACTTCTTTAAAAAATTCTCTAACAATTTGTTCTGGTGTCATTTAAATACCCCATTTTAATAAATCCAATACTATCATAGTAGAAGTGATTTCATTAAACTTTCTTTAGTTATATATAATTTAAATGAAGAAAAATTATTATAGCTATTCCAAAGAGTATAGCAGCAACTACTATCCACACTACTTCTATCATTAGAAAACAGCTAAGAAAACTATGCTTCTTTGAAATTGCTATATTTCTCGCAACCTTTAAATTTATCGGTAAAAAATATAAAGAAAATAAAAAACCTACTGAAAATAATATACATAAATAATTAATAATAATACTATTAGTTATATTTGAAATTTTAAGACTAACGTAAAAGACTGGAATTACCAACCAATAGCCAAATGTAAAGAATAACAAAACCAAAGCAATTAAAACTAACATAATGTCTTTTTTCAGCACAAGCTTATAGCTCTGGAAATAATATCTCATATTTTCCCACCCGTTCAGTAATACTTAAGTCCACCATAATTTAATACTACAGTTTATTCAATTTGGAGTATATTAAATCTATGGAATTAAATGAAGTTAAGGTTAAATACATATTACTTTCTATACTACTGTTAATTTCTGAACATGAAGGAATTTCAATAAATTAGTAGAATATATAGGATATGCCTATCCATTTACACATCTGATATGAAAAGACGAGATTTTTACCATATTGAAAAATTGTAGGAGGAATATAAATGAAAAAACATCATGCATTACAGTTGTATGATTATCACGTTTGGGCTAATAACAAATTATTCGAAAGGTTAAAGGAATTGCCTGAGGAAATTTTTAATCAGGAAGTTCAAAGTATTTTCCCTTCTCTTGCAGCGACTTTTAATCATATTTATATGGTTGATACCATTTGGCTTGGTGTAATGCGTCAAAAAACTATGGTTGAGATTCAAGCTTCAATCGCTCAAGTACAAGAGCATACAAAGAATAAAGGTCTACAGGAAATGGAAAAGTTGTTTTATCAATTAGCAAAGGAATATCAAGGATTTCTTAATAGTGAAAGTAATTTGGATAAAGAAATTTCCCCTGAACATCCTCAATTCGGACGATTAAATACTCATCTTTCCGAATTGGTTCAACATGTAGTCAACCATGGAACATATCACCGCGGAAATCTTTCTGCTATGATACGCCAACAAGGTTTCTTGGGTGTACCTACTGATTATGTTTTCTATCTATATGAAATAAACTCTACAAAATAGTTTTTGACGAATCTAGGTTTTTAAACAAAGAATTAAAAATATTTAACTTAGTTTTCAGATTTTTAAGGAGTGACTAGCATGAATTATTCAATTAAACCATCTATGGAAAAAGATATTCCATTCTTATGGGAAATGCTGCACCAGTCTATATTTGTTCCTGAAGGTCAACCTGCACCTAGTCTAGATATATTGAAAGAACCCAATATAGAAAAATACTTGATAAATTGGGGCAAGGAAAATGACCATGCACTAGTTGCTATAGATAAAGAAAATAATGCTGTAGGAGCAGTATGGGTAAGGTTATTAGACCAAGATAATGCTGGCTATGGCTTTGTGGATGAGAATACACCTGAGCTTGGAATGGCAATAAAGAATCAATATAGAGGGAAAGGAATCGGCAAAAATTTGTTATTTAATATGATTCAGTTTGCTCATTCTATTGGTTATCCGGCTATTTCGTTAAGCGTCGATCCTCTAAATCAAAATGCTTTAAGACTTTATGAAAAAAGCGGATTTATCAAAGTTTATGAAGATGCCGGGGGATCTTGGATAATGAAAAGAGATTTGTAATTTTGTACAAATCTACTTTCAATAATTGAGGTTACTATCTCTTCCCGCTATCTCCAAACTTTTAGAAGTGTGTGATAAATATCTTTTAAAATTGAGAAAGCCAAACTACTATGGAAGGCTAAATTAGCCTTCCAATAAAAGTCCGGCTTTTTCAAGGAATACTATTATAAAACTTAGATATGTACTATACAACTTACAAAAAGACAAACACCTATTACTATAAATAGACTTTTAACTACATAACAAGGCAATCTACTAATAAACTTCCCCTCACCTACCTTTACCTTTACCTTTATTTAATTTCATTATTTTAGACCAGTATAAATATGTAAGTGTGATATACAATCCTTAAGCAACCAATTGGATACCAGAGTCGTTCAACGTGAAAGATAGGTATAATATAGAAATATTAATAAGATTAATATAAGGACTGATTGAGTAATATAAAAATATTTTCGGTATTTAAAGGGTAATAGCTCAATTATTCCGCAAATAAAGTTAATCCAAAAATCAGCACCGCTTACATAGTTCGAACCCCGTTTGTTTAATTTCCTCTGTGTCAATTTAATACTATAAAAAATATATCCTATACTTATTAAGAATAAAATTAAAAAGAAAAGATTAACTATCACTTTTTATAATTTCCTAGCATGGCATCAGCTAATGCCACGCTATTCCTTTCTTTATCGTTTCTAAATCTAACTACTTTGTTATCTAAATGTTATTACATTGAATTCGTTTTATGTATCAACATTTATAAGCAATATTTGTATTTGTACTAACTCCATATATCTTTAAAATACTGTGAAAACAATCCTGTTCCTTGAAATCTATGATCTAAAACAGCTTGAACGTTTAAACGTTCAACGGTAATCTTATTATAAGTATTAGGAAAAGAGCCTAAATAAGAATATTTAAAAATTGGATCATTAGGGCATAATCTGTAAGCACGCTCCAACATCTTACATCCTTTCTTCTCCCAAGAGAAATAGTCACCAAAATAATAAGGAAACTGAGAAATCATATAACCAAAACTCCACAGAAAATTTTCATTATTCTTAAAATTTTCTAATCCAAAACTAGTAACTTCCTCTAAAGTAATAACCAATTCTTTTGAATTGACTCTTTCTCCATCTAGCGTATGACCTTCAACTAATAGATACCAGCATAAGAAACCTAGTCTAATAAAGTATTTCGGTTCTAAAGGGTTATCTTTACACAATTTTATTAATATTGATTTAGCTTCATTCCATTTCCCTTGATTTTCTAATGTATCTACATCTTTTAACTTCCAGTTAATCACAAATATGCTCCTTTAAATATGAATAACATGATGTTTTGATTCATATTTATCCTTGAACTTATAAGCTCTTTAGATAGTTGTCTTTAAAAACAGAATATCATGTTAAAAATGCTATATAGGGCGTTTCCCCCAAGGTTCAACGGTTCCTATGATATTAATAGATTTACCGCTTTTTATAGAATCTATTACTCCTTGTGAAATCTCATCATTTGTAAGCCATCTCGATTGACCATTTTCAAGGATGAATCCAAGCTGTATCTGGCGATAACGAGTGGGGTGAGGCAAACTAAATTTACCTTTTACTTCATTTGGTTTTTTACTACTCCCTAGTATATGAAATAGCTGCCAGTATTGGTCGCTTTGATTTGAGATTTCTTTTGCAATTACTTCTAATGCACTTTCAGCATACGAATGTATCCAGGCTATGACTAAATCAATTGGCCCATTACATTCTATTGTTTCTCTTAGTTTTGCTGTTAAAAAAGTTTCGTCATTATAGTCCACTAATACAGGTGTCATGAGTGATGAATCGATTGATTTGCTAATTAAGCTTTCCATTCGTTTAGCATCCCGTCCAATTACAGATACATGATAGCCTTTACTCACTAACCAAAGAGATGTGTTTGATAACATCCCTGTTCCTCCAACAATCAACGCATGCTTCATTCATTTACACCTCTCTTATATAAACATAATCCAAACAGAACAGCTACACAATGTTGTTTGACTTTAACCTGTTCAACCTTCTCTCACATTCTTATAATGCCCTAAATAAATATATATGTAAACAGCACCCCTTTTACAAGACTGATAAGACTACCATTTAGCTGTAAAATTCATTATTATGCAATATCTAATTAAAGCATACACGTTAAGTCGTCAAAAAAAGCATTTTGACTAAGAGAACCCCCTAGTCAAAATGCTATATTCCTTTAAAGCTATTATCATCAGTTCACCATTTAATTTTGGTCCACTGAAGTAGGCTTTTGATTAATTTGAAAGTGGAGACTGGGAGTTGGTTGATTTTGAACCAGATTCTGCGGTTTGATTTTCATGAAGTTTATAAGACTAAGCAATTTCTCCATTGTTTTTGAATGATCTAAGTAGTATTCTCTACCGCTTATATGCCAGAATGTCCAACCAGCCTGCTCCATCTGATGTTGGCAACATTCTAACTCATCAATTTCTGAATGATTAGTCCACTTTCTTCCTCCACATATGATCGCTAAGCGCCCATGAGAACTCTCTAATGCCAAGTCAATTGTCAATGGTCCTGTTTTAATAGTAGGCATGAAACGATACCCTCTCGTCATCAGTTCATTCTGCAAGTCTGCTACAAAGGTAGATGATGTCGCATGGTCCTCGGTCGTTAGAATGAAGGATGTAGTATTCGGTAATTCTATTTTTGCTTTGTCTGGTAATTGATGTTGAGCAATTTCAAACATAGACATTGTTCCATCATACAACGAGTAATTCGGGAAATCTGTAATGTAATTGTTCATTAGTACCGCAATTTCCTCTTGGCTTAATTTGGATGACAATTTATTAGTAGTAGCCTCATCTCCAAAGATAATTGCTTTTTCTCCTCGCAATAATACTTGGAGATCTGAAAGGCTTCCCATTCCGTCGACAATCACAACATCAAAATAATTCCCTGGAACAGACCAATATTTAGTTACCTCTGATAGTGGCATTAACCATACTGGAATAGCTGACTGCGCTTGTTTAAGAATATTGTCCGCTTCCTGTTTAAAATGTGGTGCAAATTTGGCTCTGTCTTTTTTCATTTTTTTATTGTAAAAACGCCAATTTGTGATTGCTGTTTTTTCTGCTGGAGTAATTTGTTTCAGCGTCGATAGCCAAGAGACTGGCTGAATTAATTCTTCCGTTAATTTCTTTTGAAGTACTCTTTCCTGTTTCAACTTTGCATGTAATATATTCGGCTGCAAGTGTCTGCTACCTGATAGCCATGTCGCCATCTTTTTCAGCACAAATGATTCAATAGCATCGTCTTCTGGCACCTTCGCTTCACCTAGGAGATCAATTAAATCACCTGCGGTTAGTGGCAGACTGTGAGATAATAAATCTATATAGTGCTTCCATTTATGAATATCTTGCTGCAATTTTCGTTGTATTTTCAACTCTGTTAAAAGTTCTTTCCATTTCGAAGGATCCTTTTTTACCATTGCATTAAGAAAAGCATTATAAATTGGATGCATATGTTTAAGTTGAGCTATTGCACGAAGCTGTTGGGTTCTATCAAAGAAATTTTCTTGCCATTTTTCATATTTTAAATACGCTAGTGTATGTGAGATTTCTATTTTTAATTTTTCATAACACAGTTGATTAAATAGATTAGTTTTCTCCAACTTTTCTGACACCAATTTTTGTGATAAGGCCATATCTGTATCAGCAATATTTATAAGATGTTCCAACAATTCTATTTTTTCATGCAAAATTAGAGGGAATTGAGGGTGCCTTATATCAATTTGCGGGAATCTAACTTCACTGATTTTGCCATTATACATTCTAGATAGCTGTGTAATTAACGTGCGGTATTCAATATACCGTAGCATAATTGCTACATCCTCAAAATTGCGAAGTGGTTTTCCATTCAATACAGGCGTTTCAAATAAGTATCGCGTAGCTTTGCCTTTACCCAACATAAAAAGTGCATTTGGCTTCTTTCCGGCAAGCATACGGTCTCTAACCATTCTTAAATCTTTTTTAATATCAACCGTCAATTTCTTCGGTAGTCGTATTTGATGATGACTTATTTCATGATACATCTCTAACGCCTTATTATTTAATGCTTTAATTTGATCAATTACATTCTTCCAATCCTCTTTCTTTTTTTCGTCTCCTAACACATCCTCCAAGAAACCATGAACACTTTCATCCTCCACTATTTCATAATTTGTTAGAATATCATCCACATAAGCTTGCATAATAAGCAATGCTGATTTTTTTGAGGATTCTAACTCAATCGGCAGGATATGGCGTACGTCAATTGATTCTTCTAGTTTTTGTTCTTCTTCTAACAATATTTTAAAGGTCGCTTCATTCATCATTTCACCAGGGGATGGAACAGTCGTATGGAGCAAAATGGTATCCTCTTTTGTAAGAGAATTATGAATGCGACCGAATTCTTTCCATTCTTCATGAGAAAGCGGGAATTTCATAACAAGCGGCAAATCATCTCGAATCCAATCAAATGGTTTTGAGTCAGTTGATAAATATTTGGCTACGTCATGTTTATACCACTCTTTATTCTCGAATAGGAAAGGCTTTCCTTCAGACAAATGATATTGCCGTAGCTCATTTAAGCTTGCTTGCTCTTGCTCGACACTCATTTGAAGTCTTAGTTGCTTTTGTTTTACCTTTTCAAGCCCTTTTCGCATATTGGTATTATCAAGCCGTTCTCCTACTACTTGAATGGATTGCTCAATTTGTTCTTTTGAGTTTTTTACGTCGCTTGTTATGTGAACGCATAACGGATGAAGATGCTTGGGCAAATCATTCTTAATTGCAGCTAGCTCTTCTCGATTTGTAGCTACCAACACTTTTTTTCCGTTAGCTAAGTAATGGGCGACTATGTTCTTAATAGCTTCTGACTTAGCAGAATTATTGCTCGTTCGGACACTGATAGCACTCATGTGTTCTAACTTTTTTACTACTTGCTTTTGTTCCTCTGGTACATCTAGCGGCAAAAATAGTTGTCCTTTGGCTACGCTGCTACTTTCTCTTTTTTTCTGTGGTAAGCCTAATACTGAATAAAGTGCTTCAGTGGGTGCACTATTTTCATGTTCAAGGTCTTGTACTAAGTTTTGTAAGTCCTTTTTTAAACGAATCTGATTTTTGTGGCGGATAATAATGAAAGATTCATCGATTAATATTGGTTTCTTCTCATGTGCTTGATCCCCTACCTCTGCTTCAGGATGACAATAGGGGGCAATTTTATTTAGAATTTCAGACTCATCATTAAAGAATTTGTCAGGTACTATATTATCTAACAAAGCTGCAACCTGTGTTTGTTGCTCTTCTGAAAAATTCTCCAATAAATGCTGATCAAAGGAATAAGTGTCGTCTTTCGTATTAATTGTAATGGTATCTTTATTCTTATTTAAAGCAAGTGATTGTGTGAATACAGGCAACTCGATCACATGCTCTCCATTCCGCCAATTAAATAAGCCTTTTGCCAATACAACCTCTAAATCGCTATCTCCGTTGAGTTTTTCAACCCATTCACAAAGCTCATTATAAAGGCTGCAGGCTTTATCGTAATTCTTCTTTCTAACAACCCACTTTGTCCATTCTATAGTTTTAGAATGCCGATTCCAGTTAGCTCCTTCTTTTTGTAATAAATTCTCTTCTAGTTGGAAAGCGTGCTTATACACAGGTGCGGTATGTTCCTTTTTATAAATAAGGGCAATTTTTGGGGATATTTCGGGATATGGCTTGGGTGCGACCAGAAATGTTTGCTCTAGAATAGGTTTATGTATCTCTGCTCGCTGCTTTAGCTGCACTTTAGAATCTAGCAATTCGTACAAGTATAAATCATTGATATTCCAAATCTGTTTGTAATCTTTTATCGAACGGACAGCAGGATTTTCCAAAGCCGTAAATTCTTCAACATATTTAAAAAAGCGCTTTGCACGTTTTGTTAATTGTTCATTCAAGAATATTCCTCCTCCAGCAAGACCTATTTATAATATATATGTAGGAGGAGGTAGACTATTCCTAATAAAAAGATTGTATTCATTTATTCTGAGTTTTAAAAGTATGCTACCTTATTCTGAAGCTTCTTTTTTCATTTCTTCTAAGTCTTCAATTTGTTCCTTTGTAAGCAATATTAATTCTTTTGTTTGTTCATCAATCAAATCAACTTCTTGTAATTCTTTTAAGCTTCCCTTCGCTTCTTGTAGCATAAATTCTATATCTTCTAGTTTTAGTTTTTGCATCATTCATTCCTCCTATTATTTTTCATTATAGTGTCTCTCTTTTATATTTGCATGTTTAACTTTCTATCGAACGGGTATTCTTAATTAACAAAACATTTAAGGAGTTGGATTAATATGACGAAAGTAGTTCTGGTAAATGGTGAATACTTAGCAATTATTAACGAAAGACAAATGGTAGAAACTAGAGAGTTGCCAAAGGGCATTAATCTTGGTGCTATGGGCGAAGTGGAATATGACCAAAAAACAGGTCAAATCATTGTAGATGGACAGATTATTTAATCTGAATCCATCTTTTTTTATCCATCATTGATCTATCAAAAAAGTCCCTACCCCAAAGGAATAGGAACTCATCTATTACCAAACAAATAAACCTACAAGCATAGCGCTCAAAAGTGAGACAGCAATACCACTTATTAATAATTTCCAAACATTTTTACCGATAATCGCTGATTTTTCTTCAGATAAAAGAGAGCTGAAGGCACCATAAATCATTCCGATTGTACTAAAGTTTGCAAATGATGTTAAGAAGGTAGCGGCTACTGCAACTGTATGAGGAGCTAATGAACTTAAATGTTTCTTAAGATCCATCATAGCCACAAATTCATTCGTAGCTAGCTTCGTACCCATCAACTGAGCAACATAAAGCGCATCTTTAGTCGGTAAACCAAGTAAATAAGCAAAAGGACTGAAAATATAAGAGAAAATCTTCTGAATGGTCAGCCCGTGAACGAAAATTCCTAATAAACCATTCACTGCAGCTGTTAAAGCTACATAACCAACGAGCATAGCAGCAATAACAATGACCATATTCATGCCGATTAGCATACTATTCGAAATAGTTGAAAAGAAATCCTTTTTCTCCTCTTTTGCTGGTTGATAAATAATGTCTTCTTCTTTAGAAATCTTCACAGGATTCAACATATTCACAACAAGCAAAGCGTTCAGGCAGTTTAGCGGTATAGCACAAAATACATATTCAGCAGGCACGAGAGACAGATATGCCCCTACAATCGATCCGCTAATACAACTCATACTCATAATTCCAAAAGTTAATAAACGGTTCTCTTTTAAATTCGCCAATTGGCCTCGAATTACTGCAAGCGCCTCCGTATTACCTAAAAACATCATTTGAATAGAGTAGAAACTTTCCAACTTTGGCAATCCTGATGCTTTCGATATTAGCCAGCCGACTTTATCAATGATCCAAGGCAGAATTCCAAAGTAAGATAAAATATCAAAGAAGGTAACTATAAAGATGATCGGCAATAACGCGCTGAAGAAAAAGTCGACTGTATCATTTGCCAAGGCACTCGGGAAGACAAATGCAATCCCCTCATTTGCACAATCAATCAGCCATGTAAAGAATGAGGCAATTTTATTAATAATCCAGCCGCCGATAGTGGTTTTTAACATAAACCACGTAATTAGTATTTCAAGCACTAACAAGGTAGCGATCGCTCTCCATGCTACTTCTTTTTTGCGGGGCGAACATAAATAAACAATGCCCATTACAATAATGACTCCTAAAATATTTAACATGAAAAACATATAGGCAACTCCTAGCATAAAGATCAGCAATCAAACCATCACAAATATATTAAATAGTCATGCCCAAACTACTATCCATCTAATCAAAACGTTTTCATAAATTTCTACAGGCAATATTCTTAAACATTTCTGATAATTTATTTACTGGTTAATCATAAAAATGATATTACTATTCGCGATATCATAAATCAATATCTATGAATACATTCAAAATACTAAAATTATCATAAACATTTTAAATTTTTATTCAAAAACATGCCTCTTGTCCATTTTACAGAAAAATAAAAAACCTAGCTGCTTTGACTAGGTTTATTTTTTGTTACTCAATATAGCTTTTCTGTTCCTCTTTAGGCACCATACTTCCACCTGTTGACCATATAATATGTGTTGCTTCTTTATTAGCAGAGGTTGGCAATGAAACAAATAGGCCCTTTATACTCGCTGCTGCCGAAGGTTCAATTATAATACCTTCTTTTTGATAAAGTTTTTTTAAATAGGTAATTAACTCTTCATCACTTACAGTGAGTATCCCATCCAATAAGGGCTCTAATAATTTCCCTGCAAAAGAAGAAGGCCGCCCAACCGCAAGACCATCGGCAATAGTTTTATTGGTCAAGCCTAGATCATATACAGATATCTGATCATGCTGGCCTGTAGCCATGCCTAGCAGCATGCAAGGTGATTGAGTTGGCTCTACGAAATAACAATATACATGTTCTCCAAAGTTCTCTTTTAAGCCGTAGCATACGCCTCCTGGTCCCCCACCTACTCCACAAGGGATGTAAACACATAACGGATGGTTGGCGTCCACTTTAATGCCTTGCTCGTCTAGCTGTTTTTTTAGTCGGCGTCCTGCTACAGCATAGCCTGCAAATAGGTGTTTTGAGTTTTCATCATCAATAAAATAACTGTTCGCTTCTCGCTCTGCTTCTTCTCTGCCCCTAGCAACAGCTAAACTATAATCCCCAGCATGTTCTATAACTTGCGCTCCAACCGCTCTTAACATGCTTTTTTTCCATTCTTTTGCATCATGCGACATATGTACAATCACATTAAAGCCAAGTTTCCGGCTCATAATGCCAATGCTCAAACCTAGATTTCCTGTTGATGCCACGACGATCTTGTATTTGCTCAGTATGTTTTTCATTCTTTGCTTAGCAAAGATAGAGTAGTCATCCTCCATACTTATTAAATGATGTTCTAAAGCGACTTTTTCAGCTAAATATAACACTTCATATATACCACCTCTGGCTTTAATTGAGCCGCTGATTGGCAATCCATCATCTCTTTTAATAAAGATATTACCTTTTATAAGCGTTTCTTCTTTTAGTTGTAGCATTGGCTGCAATGGTGATTCAATGAACCCGTTTAGAGATAATGTTTCTGGAAATTCTCTTTGAATGTACGGAGCAAAACGAATCAATCTCTTTTCGGCTTCTTCGATCATAGCGTGATCAATTGAATAGGATTCACTTTTTTGGGGATTAAGCCATACAACAGGACTTGCCGCTATTAACGAATCCTTTAATTCTGGTGGTAAAGAAAAATTTTTAACCATCTTGTAATCTCCTTTTATCTTTTACGTAAAGAAAAAAATAATCATTTATGAGTAAAAAGACTTAATTAATTTAACATTTATTTAATATATATCTTTTTGTAATCCATCAAATATTCTGTCTTGATATAAATACCTTGAAAGCCTATAAAATAAAGGTTTTTTAATTATTTTTAGATGTTTATTTTATTGAAACGCTTACATACAAATTCTCATTATTACAATTGTGTTACATTTGTGTATTCTTTTGCAGAATGGGTATACAATATTATATAGTAAATTTAGACCACGAAAGGAAACGATAAAATGACTCAAAAAGTAACAAATAATTATACTAACCAATTAAATGAAATGAAACAAATTATATATAAGTTCCAAAACACATCAGAAATGATCTCGTCCATCCGTAAAAACTTAGTTGATTTTATTTCTGTCGAACAAAAGCAAACAAGAGAGATTTATCAACAGCTTATTGAAAATGCAGGTTTTGTAGATGATCAGGAAGCAATTTTTGATTTAGATGCAATCACATCCTACTTTGATGATACTGAATCTAATCTGTATGCATCTACTGAAAAGATTTTACAATTAAATCAAAAGCTTCACCGCTATCAGCTTAAAACAGAGCATTTCACTGACAAACTAATCAAAGCAATTGATTCAATGGAATATGGAAAAAACACTCTCCCTCAAGCAGAGTAATAGCTCGTATGCTTTTGCTCTTCTCTTTCCTCCCCCTTGTAGAGACTCCATCCACTCGTTCCACAGTTACGTATGAAAGAGCTGCACAAATTTGTACAGCTCTTATTAATTCCTTTAAAGCAACGGATATTCTTCGGTATAGCGTGGATGAGCATAAAATGGAGGGCTTGGACCAATTAAAGGTAATTCAAAAACGGACTCTTCATATGCTACTTCTACCTTTTCATCCGATTCATTAATTAATAAGAATTTAACATGCTCGTTAAAATAATAATTCTCCAATCCATCATCTCCCTATTTCTCCCTATTGTTTTCATTCTATCTTATTCAAAGTCACTGTATATTGGTGCCTCACAGTAAGCACATTTTGAATAATTCTCTCATACTGTACTTTGAATAGTTAGTTTGTGAATTAGAGGAGGAAATGTTAATTGGACCACCGTGAAACAAATGAGTCAACATATCCAATGAATCCAAACTTCGGTAAGATCACGCAGTATCAAGATGTTGCCATTACGGTACCAGAACAACGGCAATTTCGGCAGCCAGGCGTCGAAAAGCTAATGGTACCACAACCCATCATTGAAAATCCTAATGATAAAGGGAGCGGAAAATTAGAAGGAAAAGTAGCATTAATCACTGGCGGCGACAGTGGTATGGGTGCAGCAGCGGCTATAGCTTTTGCAAAAGAAGGAGCAAATGTTGCTATTTCCTATTTAAATGAACATGAGGATGCTGAACGCACGAAAAAAAGAATAGAAGAATTAGGCCGTCAAGTGCTGTTATTGCCGGGTGATCTCCGTCAAAAAGAACAATGCCGTCTTATTGTCGAAAAAACAGTAAGCACATTTGGAAAACTAGATATTCTTTGTAATCATGTTGGTATTCAATTTCAACAAAACCATCTAGAGGATATATCAGACGAACAGTTCGAAGATACATTTAAAGTAAATATATATTCCTTTTTTTACACAACCCGTGCAGCGCTTGCTTATTTACAACCTGGCGCATCCATTATTAATACATCTTCAGTCGTAGCATTCGATGGGCATGAACAATTAATTGATTATAGTGCGACAAAAGGAGCTATCATTGGCTTTACTCGCTCATTAGCCAAAAACTTAGTTACAAAAGGCATTCGTGTAAATGCTATTGCTCCAGGACGAATTTGGACGCCACTTATTCCATCAAGCTTCTCCCCAGATCAGGTGGTGCTTGCAGGAAATCCAATGGATCGTCAAGGGCAGCCGTTTGAAGTGGCACCAACGTTTGTTTACCTGGCTTCGAATGATTCTCGATTTGTCACAGGCCAAACATTGCATGTCAACGGCGGCCAGATTTTTGGATAAAGGAAAGGGAATATCCCATTCCCTTTATCCTTATTTTTCTAAGGACTATCACGGGCTTAATTAATAGACTTCATTTGCTCAGAAATTAGAACTATGTTGCCTGTAGATATATTCTCTTGCGACCATCAAATTTGGTCTTTTATTTTATTTATAACTTCTATATAGTACGAAATTTGGTGAGGGACAAATTGATTCTTACCGATATACTCAACGAAATCAGCTCTATTATTTTCTTTATCAATTTTAAAACCGCTAGCTTTAATTTCCTGTTTTTCGTCTAACCAAAGCTTACTAAAATCATTAAATTCCACTAAGACCATACCTGAAACTTCCTCCGGTTGAATAGTAAAGTCATTAAGATTATGCGCACTTTTATACAAAAAGAGGTGTGCTAATTCTTTATCAATGAGATTTTCATTTATAACACAATATTTAATGAGTCCTAATGGCACTAAATCATGAAAGGGTATATCAATACCTACTTCCTCTTTTATCTCTCTAACACCTTCACGGGCAGTTTCATCAGCCATTAAATGCCCGGCTACAGTAATGTCCAATAGGTTCGGATAGTCTTGTTTAGTATCACTGCGTAACTGCAGATAGATATAATCCTTTCCCTCAATATTTGTGACAAACCAACAATGAAAGGTCTCGTGCCAATACCCAAGCTCATGGACATCCTTACGCGAAGCAACCCCTATTATATTTCTTTCTTCATCAAATATTTTAAAAAATTCATTTTCCATCTATTTTCCTCATTATAAATTATTCTAATATTATTTTCACTTAAGGTGAATAGCTTCTAAGTTTGATGGTTTATTTATTATTCACCTTTACAAAAAAAGTATCGAAGAGTTTACCGTCCAAGAGAACATCAAGTTTCCACATTCCACTTTTCTTGAATTCCATGCTGGTTGGAATACTAACGTCAGCACTATTATTAGGACTTATTTGTAAGTTATTTATTGTCTCAGGAACAATGATTACGTCTTTTTTACTTCCTTCATGCGTACCTAGCACTTTAAACTTCTTTTCTAGTTGATTTTTTTCTCCCCATAAATGCCACATATATTTGTTTTGCTGCCCTTCCACGATAGGCATGTTCTTTTTATCATATATAAAACCTACTTGACCCTTTATACCAACCATTTTATAATTGCCTGACTCGAAAATATTACTCTCTTTCCATTGTTGACTAGTTTCATTCTTGTTACTGCAGCCAAATAAAGCGATTATCAGCAAAAATAAAGCAACGAAAGTACTTACTTTTTTATGGTAAAAATCCTCCTCACTTTTATAAGTACATTATTATACTGATATCAATATTTCATTATTTATGCGATTCCTCTTATCTAACATTAATACTGTATCCTCTTCTTTCAAGGATATCTTTTTCAACATTTGACATAGTGTAAGAATCTATTAATTCCTCTTTTAATAAGTGAGCGAATGTTTGTTTTAATCCTTCAAACAATGAATATTTTTGGTTTGCACTGAAATCATTCAACAGCTTCTCAGTAGATCCGTAAAGAGAGACATCTCTGAATGGAAACCATTCCCTTGACAAGTAACCCGTTTCATTTGCATCCACTAAAACAATGGTAGGCTCCACTCCAATGATTTGGGCACACATTTTTACCCAACCCTCTAGCGAAATAGAGCTTCCATCTCCAACATTGTATATTTGCCCTAAACTTTTACTGTTTCCAGATATTCGAATTAAAGTCTCCACCAAGTCGTCTATATGCCCAAACTGTATTACGTTTTCACCTTTACCCGGAATGATAATAGGAGAATTATTTAACAGACGTTTAAAGATATATGTTTCACGATCCAGGTTATTTCCAGGTCCATAGATATAAAAAGGCCGTACGATTGTGTAAGGAAATTTACTTTGGTTGTATTCTTTCATTAACTCTTGCTCACAAAGATATTTATTTGCCCCGTAATCACCCCAAATTGGGTTAATACCTGTCTTACTCGTTTCATCAAGTGGATAATCATCTGTAGCTAAATAAACCGATGCACTACTTATATGAATAAAGTGTTTTGTTTTTCCCTTTAGGAGTTGGATGGCGTTCCTTGTTTGCTCAGGTGTATAAGCAGAGATATCATATACGTAATCAAACGTTTTATTATATAGAACTGCTGATAATTTGTTTATATTATTACGGTCTGCTATTAAAGCTTTACTACCCTGAGGAGCTTCTCTCGTTCCGCGATTTAAGACATAGACTTCATGTCCCTCACGAATCAAACGTTTTGTTATAGCTTTGCCTACAAATTGTGTACCACCAAATACAAGACATGTTGCCATAGTATTACCTCCTAACAAAGTAAAAACCCCAAATTAACGAACCTTTCACACGTCTAAGAAGCCCTATCTCCCCAAAAAAGACATCGTTGCTTCATTTATAATATGAGCAGCCAATTTTGACGTACGATTATTTTCATCAACTACCGGATTTACTTCACATAAGCTAAAACTAGTCACTTTCTTTTCTTTGCATATCTCACGGATCAGTGTGCGTACGGTTAGAGGCTCCAACCCAAAAGGAGCAGGCGCGCTCACACCTGGTGCATGTGCAGCACTGATAGCGTCCATACATAAGGTTAGCAAGACTACATCACAGTCATTGACGAAAGCTTTGATTGAAGCTTTCGTCGCTTCGTCTGTCATCTCATCTTCAAACAAATAAGTAACACCTAGCTCATCGGCACGTCGGAAAAGCTCTGTCGTATTACCATAACGTTGAATACCACAGACAAAATATTTCGCATGTGGATCTTGATCCAATATCTGTTTAAACATTGTGCCAGAGGATGGTTGTTCGTCATAAGGCCTCATATCAAAATGAGCATCGATGTTAAGTAATCCAATTTTGGCTTCCCTACCTACGTGTTCTCTTACCCCAAGATATTGACCGTAAAGGGTTTCATGGCCACCTCCTAGTACAATACAAGGCACATCCCTATTTAATGCTTTGGCAACTGTTTTCCCAAGGTCTTCTTGCGCTGCTTCCAATTCATTTTCTTCACAAACAATCGTGCCAGCATCTATTACAGTTGCATTAAAAGGACCTCTGAACGGCATGCTGGCTAATTGTCCACGAATTGTATCTGGCGCTTTCTTCGCCCCTACTCTTCCCTGATTCCTTCTTACCCCTTCATCACACGCAAATCCAATAAGCGTTACCATATCCTCTACATTTTCTTCAGTTCCATCTAAAACCTGGCACTTCACCACTTGATGATAACGGAAGCTTTCTCTGTTTTCCGAATCATCCAGACGTCCATCCCAAATTGCATCATCTGTTTTTTTAAACATTCATACACCCTCTTTTCTTTCTTAGTTACCATTAATCTACCGTATACAAAAGATTATGACAATATAATTCAATCAGAAACTATCTCGATAAACAATCTAATAGAAAACTTTCTATACTTTTGTTAAACTAATAGATAGCATCCTATAAAAAGGAGGAAGGTTGTTAGAGAACCGTTAAATAATGAAAAAAACTTTCTTATTCACTTTATTTGCGACCATTCTATTTGCGACTTCAATCTTCATTATCATTTCTCAGTACAATAATTCAATTGAAGAGATGCCAAAGCCTACTCCAAAAGAACAAAGTATTGAAAGTTTTATCGGATTAATCTCTGATGATGCTCGTGATATTGCAAAAGAACATGATTTATATGCGTCTGTTATGATTGCCCAAGCGGTACTCGAAAGCAACGGTGGTAAAAGTGGTTTAAGCTCTCCACCAAATCATAATCTCTTTGGCATAAAAGGAACATATCAAAGACAAGCAGTAAAGATGACAACATCAGAAGATAATGGCAAAGGCGAAATGCATCAGATTAAAGCAAAATTCCGAAAATACCCAAGCTATAAAGCGTCTTTAGAAGACTACGCTGAGCTACTGCACAACGGGACTTCTTGGAACACTAAATACTATCAAAAAACATTTAAAAGTAAAACGAAATCCTATAAAGATGCAACAAAGTATCTAACTGGTACCTATGCAACAGATACACGCTATCACCAAAAATTAAATGCATTGATTAAGGAATTCCATCTTACGCAGTATGATCATTCACCAAAAAACAAAACACAGGTTATCGTTAAAAATGGAGAAACATTACGTTCTCTTTCCAATAAATATGGTGTTGCAGTTACCTCTATTAAACAATGGAATCAATTGGACACCAATGATTTGGACAATGGTCAAAAGTTAAAGATTTACCAATAAAATTAGATATTACAAAAAAACTCACTTTTCACAGAAGTAAAAAGTGAGTTTTTTTACATAGCAAAACACAAGCGGAGTAGTGGAAAAAAGGTTTCAGACAAAAGGATACTTATCAATGCAGCTATTACCATTGCTACACTTGAAAAAGTCCCTTCTAATTCCCCCATTTCGAAGGCTTTTGAAGTTCCTAAACCATGCGCTCCCATTCCGAGCATCAACCCTTTTGCAGCAGTTGTTTTGATACGGAATAATCGAATGATGATCGCACCTGTAATGCTGCCTGTCAAACCTGTGACAATAACAAATACGGCCGTCATAGATGGTTCGCCACCGATCATTTTAGAAATATCCATGGCAATCGGTGTTGTAATGGAACGAGGAACTAAGCTAGTTATCATATCTGCTGACAATCCAATCCATACTGCAAAAAAGAAGGATGAAAGAATAGCAACCAATGAACCTGTAAATAGACTTGCTACGATAATCTTCGCATGTTTCTTTATCAATTCTAGATTTTTATATATTGGCACAGCAAATGCAACTGTTGCAGGACCTAATAATTTTGTTAGCACTGAACCCCCTAGATTATATTGTTCATATGAAGTTCTTGTTAAAAGTAATAGAATAACAAGGAACAAGGGGCTGACAATTAATGGAGACAGCAAAAGCCGATGCGTTTTCTGATATGCTTTCTTACTTACTAGAAAGATAGCAATCGTGGCAATGAGGCTGATGAACGCAATAAAAATATTCATTATTCTTTCACATCCTTTTTATGTAAATAATCTGCCACTGCTCCCGTACAGATCATAACAAGAATGGTGCTTAAAATAATTACAGTCACCAATTTAATGCCGACAACCCCAAAAATTTGATCATATTGGATGACACCTACGGCAGAAGGAATAAAGAATAGAGCAAGTTCCCCAGTCAATAATCCAGCTCCAAGGTCAACCCACTCTAATTTAATAATATTAAATTTAAGTGCTAAAAATAATAGTACGAGGCCTATGATGCTTCCCGGGATTGGCAAATGTAGTACAGCTGAAATGCCCTCTCCTATCAAAAGAATCCCATAAAGGAACACTATTTGAATAATTATTTTACTTATTTTTTTCACTTTGCTCACCTTTTCTAAGCTCAACTTATAAGAACACTTTACCTCACAAATGGCCATTCGTAAAATATCGTTTTTTTATGTTTGCTATTCCAAATTGGAATGACTGGATGTAATAAAGCCTATTAATCCTCTTGTTGCATGCGAGATATAACGATCTTTCTTTGCAATCAATACAAGATCCCAAGGTATTTGAGGCTTAACAATTGGGATGGCTTTCACTTTTTCTTGATTAATTTTCTCAGCAAATGATTTTGGGAACATTGCAACGCCTAAATTGTATTCTACCATCTGGCTTATGATATCCCACTGTGAACTTTCATAAGCAATTTGAGGAGCAAAACCCGCCTGCTCACATTCTTGCTTTATACGATCGTGGAGCGTGAAATCTTGGCTAAATAAAAGCATTCTTTCATTAGCCAATTCCCTAAGGCTAATCTCCTTACTTCCTGCCAAATGATGCGACTTATTGATAATTAGCATAAGATCCTGTGATGCAAAGGGAATCACCTGAAAGTCATTTTCATCCGCCGGTAGCATTACAAAGCCAATATCTAAAACACCATCTGCTACCAATTCTTTAATAATATTTGCCCCACGTTCCACAAGTTCAATGCTAATATGAGGATATCGTTCCTGAAATCCTTTTAAAAGCTTCGGCAAATAAAGAATGCCAATTAGCGGCGGCATACCAATTTTAATCGTACCTTTCTTCATTTGTAATACATCTTCCAATGCAGTATCCAATTCCTCAACTATGCTTAGCATTTTTAATGCTTGAGCATAGACAATTTCACCAACATCCGTCAATTCGATATGCCTTGGATAGCGATAAAATAAAGCCGCATCAAATTCACTTTCGAGCGACTTCACTACTTTGCTAAGTGTCGGTTGTGTCACATGCAAATCTTCAGCCGCTTTAGTAAAACTTTTATTTTTCACAACCGCAATAAAATACTTTAACTCTCTAAGCTCCATAAATTCACTCCTCAAACTCCAGTTATGGCTATAAACTCACTACTTATAGTATATGCTAAAATCGGTGCAATGGCCCATTCCAGTCAATCTAAGATGCTCACTCACTCTAGGTAGGTTAAACGTATTTTAGAGGCAAAATTTAATATCTGCTTTTTAATGTCTCGGTGCAAAGAGCATCACTGCTACTCCAACTAAACAAATCCCCGCACCTATCCAGTCATACAAGTCTGGTGTCTTATGATCAACTCCCCATCCCCATAAAACGGAAAGAAAAATAAAAATTCCACCATAAGCAGCGTATACTCTTCCAAAGCTTGAAAAGGATTGGAAAGTAGCAAGAACTCCATATAAGAATAAAATAACTCCACCGATTATGCCAAACGACAAAGGCCTACCCTCTCTTAACCATTGCCATATTAAATATCCTCCTCCAATTTCAGCAAGCCCCGCTAAAATAAATAGTAAAATTGAAATGGTACTCACATCCTCTTCTTCAATTGTCCCAGAGTTCATCATACCATACTGTAAATCTACTAATTGATAATAGTAAAGCTTATCTTACTGTTCTGCATCTGCTAATCAAAAAAGAGAAACTTGAATAGTCTGTCCCCCTTTCTACAGATTTTTCCCTTGGTGAGTTAATTAAGTTAAAATAATAATATATTATAAAAAAAGAAGGTCTTTGCATGTTAGAAAAACTAAATGTATTTCTTCAAAAATACATAGCTATTTTGACACCATTAAGTTTAGTCCTAGGTGTTCTGCTAGAGCATATTGGACATCATCTATTATTCCTTGTCTCATGGCTGTTTGCTTTTATGACATTCACAGGAAGCTTAAATATGAAATTTAAGGATGTAAAAATTTTTGTTAAGCATCCCGTCATTATCTTATTCTCTATTGTATTTCTACACATTTTGATGCCTTTATGGGCTTATCTATTATCAACTGTCATATTCGATGATCATTTATTGACTGTCGGCTTTGTACTCTCTGTTGCAGTTCCAACTGGTGTAACAAGCGTTATTTGGATCAATATATGTAGGGGTAATTTACCTTTAGGGTTATCCATCATATTAATTGATACGTTACTTTCTCCCTTTATCATTCCATCTATTCTTCACATTGTTTCAGGTGAAAAGATTCAATTAGATGTTGTATCACTGATCATTAATTTACTTTTAATGATTGTATTGCCTACAATCTTGGGAATCTTAGCGAATGAACTTTCTAAGGGGGAAATACCTAAGAAATTTGGCCAGAAACTTGCTCCTTTATCTAAGCTGTGTTTATTTTCTGTTGTCATGATTAATAGTGGTGCAATCGCTCCTTACCTGAAAAACTTTGATTCTCATCTCGTTTCTGTCCTGCTTCTAGTCCTATTTATTGCTGTTTCTGGATATATGTTTGCTTTACTGATCGGACGTTATATTTTAAAAAATCATCCTCAAATGACTACTTTAGTATTTACGGGGGGGATGAGAAACATTGCAGTTGGCGTTATTGTTGCCACCACATACTTTCCAAGCAAGGTAGCCATGCCCGTTGTATTTGGTATGTTATTTCAACAAGTCTTAGCATCCGTTTTTAGTAAATTGATTATGAACAGTGCTATATCACAAGAAACTTAGGAAAATAGTTAATTTAGAAAAGGGGAAGGAAAATGGATTTGAAATCATGGGAAGAAGTTAGAAAAGCGATTGAAGACGAACATCAGGAGATTTTATTATATTATAAAGATGATAGGAGTGGTGGGTAAGTAGATTATACGGAGAAGAAAAAAGCTTCCTACTTACACGTTCTAAAGACTCTTACACACAAATGTTTGCAACAGCACAAGAACTATTTAACAATGGGATTGTTGATGGTAAGCCTTTTATTGAAAGAATTAATGATTTTTATTAAGAACATAGTTAGACGACGATTAAATTATCATAGAATTAGATAACTTAAAAGAGGGTGGCATACTGCCACCCTCTTTTAACCTTTAATGAATCGTACTACCATTTTTATTTACCCCTTTATAACTATATCTGCTTTTATAATGGGATCTATTTTATCGAGATAATGGTTTTCACCTAACCAATATCTTTTTTTATATTTATTGAGTCGTGCCTGGTAATCTCCAATATATGAATCACGATTTAATACTCTTTTGTATCTTAATTCACGAGGGCAGTCCAAGTATAAAATAAAGTCAAAGTAGCTTCTCCACTCTGCTCTTTGCAAAAATATCCCTTCAATTAAGACAATACTGTTGGTTAATAATCTAATCTGTTTAATTGAAGAATGATCAGTATATTTGTCATAGAACGATAGAGATAATATTTCACTATCCTCATGTAGTTGTTCAAATAAATTGATTCTTAAATATTCTATATCCCATTGTAAATAATAATATTCATACCATTCTTCTTGCCCTGTTAGGTAACGCTTATTTTTTTCAACAATATGGTCATCTAGATGAAAAGTAGTATGGTTATACTTTTGATTATCCA
Organism: Rummeliibacillus sp. TYF-LIM-RU47; assembly: GCF_008638315.1. Classification (NCBI taxonomy): domain Bacteria; kingdom Bacillati; phylum Bacillota; class Bacilli; order Caryophanales; family Caryophanaceae; genus Rummeliibacillus; species Rummeliibacillus sp. TYF-LIM-RU47. The sequence continues at coordinate 1,777,438 of NZ_VVIR01000001.1, forward strand.
ATTCTCGTGCAAGTTCTTTCACTAATGTAGTTTTCCCTGCCCCACTCAGTCCGTCTATCCCAATTATGAAAGGACGATCTTTATTTAAACGTGTTAGAAATTGAGATGATACCTTTTCTGCCAGTTCTTTAATAGACATGGATGCATCCCTCCATGTTAATTATCTATTTTCATATGAAAGTTCACATCAACATTTCAAACGGTCATAACACTTCTAATTTTCTCAGGTATCATAACAACCTCTGTAGTAAGGTCAACAGGTTTGAAATTTGTATCTATACATTCATCCCAGTACTGTAAATGCTTTTTGTCAATCCAATGCTCTGACTCATCAACATCTTGGCCACCCTCACCTTGAACGGAATACCAATACAAGTATTCATCTCCATGAAGTGTTTCTCTGAAAATCGTTTCAACATACATTCTTTCGCCTTCTAGTGTAACTAGTACATCTTTCATATTTTCATTCAAAAATTTTAACCATTCATCTACTACTTCTGTTTTTCCTTCCTTTACCTTAAATCTAGTCAGCTCAATATTCATATTCTCTCACCTCAATATTCTAAATAATTTTTAATCAAAAGAAACAGGTTCTAGAGGATTGTGCAAATGCTTGAATGCTAATTGAATCTGTGTTTCTGTATTCCTTGCTGTTGATAAAGATGGCAATTCATCTTCTTCAAAAAACTCAACTGCACTTGTTTCCATACCATCTTGGGGCTCTCCTCCAATAATTTCGCATTGAATAAACATTTTGTAAACATGATATAGCGAAGGAGGATGTGGATGACACTTCTTGTCTAGTACAGCTATTAATTTTGTTGCTTTAACATCGAACCCCGATTCTTCTTTTACTTCTTTTATCGCAACTTCACTTGGCGTTAACCCGATATCACCCCAGCCGCCAGGTAATGCCCAATGTCCATCGGTGTTTTCTCTCACCATTAATATTTTGTTTTCCCTAAACACTACTGCCCTTATATCAACTTTGGGCGTTTGATAACCCGTTTCATTGGCAAAAAGCTCTCTTATCAATTCGTTTTCAAGATTTGTATGCTTTGCTAAAATTTCAACGCTAATATTTCTGATCAATTCAAATCTTTCCATGTCATAAGCATCTTTAGAATAGGTTAGCCCTGCCTGTGCAATGGATTGAAGCTGCTTCGCCCAATCTAGCCATTTAAGTTCCAAATATTATGCCACCACCAATTAGATTGTTTATAGAATATATTAAAATGAGCTTAGAAATCTAATAAAAGTCATCGAATTCTAGACTTATTTTATGTATCTCTTTATTCGATAATTTGAAGAATACTGAATGAGATACTTCTAGTTTTAAAGCATCCTCTTTTAACATCCCCGCATATATTCCACGCAATATTCTCCCGGTTAATCCGTGTGACACCGCAATTACTTTAGGTTCGTTTTTGATAGATTCAAGCCAATCCGTTAAACGATTTACAACTGAATCATAACTCTCTCCATCTGGTGAATTAAAATACCAACTATATAAATCGTTATTATCAATAAGATGTGGCCAAGTCTTTTCAATTTCCTTTGTTGTTAAACCAGCCCATGACCCTACAGCAACTTCGCTTAAGCGATGATCATTCTCTACTTTACTAACATCAAAACCGATTGTTTCACAGATAATTTCTGTACTTTGAATTGCCCTCCCGAGTGGACTAGAAATAATCCTCCACTCGTTTGGATCTCCCATAATACTTTTTAGCATTTTTGCATTTTGCTTTACTTGAAATTTACCATCGTCGGTTAACGGAGAATCCAATTCTCCTTGATAACGACCTTGTGTGTTATATTCTGTTTCTCCATGTCGAAGTAGGTATAGTGTTTGACTCAATATAATCTCCCCCTTCTCTCATGATAAAGTAAAAACAGTAAAATCGGAATTGCTTTTACTTTGAAAACTTTTAAAATAATAGATATTTCAATTCGTCAGATTAATCGTTGGCCTAGGTGTTCTAGCCTTTAATGATGCTTCATAATATTTAGGAGAAATGAGGTGTTTAGTATGGCGAACTTTCAATATTTATGCCAACAATATGCTCAAATTGTTGATGGGCAAGCAAACATGAAACATGGAGTTTGTTCAGTAGAAATTGCCCGAAATCTTCTAGTGACGATTCAAGGCCGTCCCAGTAAGAGTGTACTCCACGCAGGGATAACGTTTGAGTCATTAGACCAAAATGGCAATGCACTGAACCTTGGAGAAGTTGTTGTTTTAGAGGAAGAACTCCCTGCCTTTGTTAATTTATTGGTTCGAAACAATTTAACCATAAGCGCTATTCATAATCATTGGATTTATACGAATCCGACTATTTTATATGTTCATTTCCAATCTGTAGAAAATCCCTTATCGTTTGCTAATAAAGTGGCAGAAGCATTTCGCGTTTTAAAACATTAATCTACCTTCGCTTTTTATGAAACAAGGCAGCTTGTGAGCACAAGAGCACACTGGTAATGTTTAATTTATATGTTTTCTCCCTCAACTCTTCACTTACCTAACTTTGTAAGTCTTGAAACTATTTATTAAGTTCTTTAGAAGTTTTACGATATATTTAGCTTCTAATAACTCATTATTATTTCATGTCAAAGGTTCTAATTCTCCAAGGGTCTATCCATTCTAATTGTGTGCGGTTATAATTAAACTCAAAATCGCTCTTTTTATTTAAAATATTACTCTACTTTAGATAATTATAAATGAGATATTAAAATTGAACTAGGAAATTAGTAAAATATTATGTACTCACTTCAATCAAAGTCAATCCATAATAGGCAATAAATTAAGGAGCACTCATTTGAATAATAAAAAGGTAATATCACATTTAAAGAGTTATGCTAAAAAGTTAAAGCAGAATTTATTTGTACTTTATTTATCTTATAAAGACCCTAGAACCCCATGGTACGCTAAAGCTGTAGCAATCTGTGTAGTGGCTTATGCCTTCAGCCCCATTGACTTAATCCCTGATTTTATTCCGATTTTAGGTTATCTTGATGACCTAGTTATTGTTCCTCTTGGAATTTTATTAGCTTTAAAATTAATACCTTCTATAATTATACAGGAGAATTTAAAAGCTGCCGATGAATTAAAAAGGTACGGAAAACAAAAAAACTGGCTAGTTGGTATTCTTTTCATTCTAATTTGGTTTTTATTTGCCCTTTGGATTTGTAAAATTGGTTTTAATATTTATAAGAAATTTCTATAACTCATGAATTGTCGACTAAGATGATATATTATGCAGAATAATTAATTCCGTAGTAGAGGAAAAGTGAATGATTGACACTAGCACCCTATTGTTAGATCAACTTCTAGCTAATAGCAATGACAGCAGTAGTTATAAGGGAAGAAAACAAAAAAAGAGAAATCCTCGAAAGGATTTCTCTAATTTTTGTAATTTAATCTAAATTAAAGATTAAAGTTTTACAATGTTTGCTGCTTGTGGTCCGCGTTGGCCTTCTTCAACTTCAAATTCAACTTTTTGGCCTTCTTCTAAAGATTTGAATCCTTCACCTTGGATTGCTGAGAAGTGAGCGAATACGTCTGCTCCGCCTTCAACTTCGATGAAACCGAAACCTTTTTCTGAGTTAAACCATTTTACTGTACCTTGTGTCATTTAAATGACCTCCATTATAAATTATTAATATATAAGCTTTTAAAAGAAAAAATTCACATATTACAAAAAGTACCGAACAGACACGATTACTTTTTGTAATATGCGAATTCAACTTTTTTCCTATTAACTTAATTATATACTTTAAATCTTCATTTGTCTAACATTATTTTTATCAAAATAAATTTAAGCATTTTTTCAGTAGTGATAGTAACACTTTATTGTTTTATTTAAATTGGAAATTGTACTTTTTATTTACCTTTCGAGCAATTTGACCTAAAAACTCTTGTACAGTCATTTTCTCAACTTTTTGAGTATACCAAGCAAGCTTTACACCCTTATCTTCTTTATTATAATTTACACGAGAAGGCATAAAAGTCTTATTTTTATATTTATAGTCAAATTTAATGTATAGTTTATTTTCTTCTGGGCAATCAAGAATTACCTCATAAACTGGATTTTTAAATTCGGGTTGAAACTTAACTTTTTTAATTTTAGTTAGCATGTTTATCTCCCCTAAATAGTAGTAATTACAATTTATATTATAACATACTTTGTTTGTTAATGCCGATAATGCCCTTCTTTATCCTGTAATACTTTCGTTCCGGTACATTAAATGATCTAAACTAAAAATTTGTTTAACAAAAAACTGAAAATTTTTTATTATGTGATAAACAATTTTGGATATTTATGTTAATATGTTTTTAATGTGTATTAGGAAATTAATTTGAAGATTTGGAGGGAATATGGTTAAAAAACAGCAGTCAAACAAAAAGTCTATTTTAATGGACCTTATTTTTTATGCAGCTTTACCATATTTTATTTGGAAATTCGGCAGGGAACCTTTTGGTGACTACATAGCGATGCTAATTACAACTATTCCGGGATTTGTATATACCATTTATAGTTTTATTATTGATAAACAGTTTAACTTTACAGGTATATTTATTTTAGGGACACTAGCAATTGGTACGACAGTCGATCTTCTATCTGGTTCAGCAGAGCAAATGATTTGGAATGGTGTTTACCTAAGTCTTTTTTATTCCTCTTTTTATTTTGTTTTACTAGTAATGAAACGCCCTGTCTCATTATACTTCGCAATTGATTTTGTATATTTACAAGGGCATGAACGAAAGGCAAGTAAAACATTGTTTTTTCAAAAAGGAATTTTTAAATGGTTTCAATACATTCAAGTAATTTATATTATCAGAGGTCTGTTTATGTCAGGTTTAACTGTATTTCTACTTAAAAATTATGGGCTTGATGGATATGGAGAAATGTTGGTATTTAAACAGATTGCAAATTGGATTTTTTCAGGATTAATTATCGGGCTGTTCTTTTATATAAACATCCCAGTTCAAAATTATATTGTTAAGCAAGAAAATCAGTTACAAAAGAATAATAATATAACTAGAGAAGAATCAAAAGTGGTTGCTGAGTAATCTTAGTGAGATAAATCTCATCTCAACTTTAATGTTAGCCTGTTATCTTTGCATTCTCGGTACTCTCACTACCAAGCAACAAATACCATTCGTCCATTTAATACTCAGTCAACGATTATTTTTCTTAAGTGAAAAAGGAGGTACAAGTCCAATGGTAAAAATATAACTGAGAGAATCTTACCTTATTCATTTTAGAATTCACACGAAGATTTTCTCTTTCATATAATTAATATCTTATGTAGAGGAGAAATATCATGCTAAATAAATTAACTGATGGAATATATTATTTACCTAATGAAGATAATCGAGATCGACCAACTTTAGGATTGATATATGGTGATCAATGGAGTCTAATAATAGATTCTGGAAACGCTACTCAGCACGCAAAAGAATTTTTACAAGAAATAGAGAAACTAAATGCACCTCCCATTAAATATTTGGTTATTACTCATGCACATTGGGACCATATTTTGGGAATGAATGAATTCGATGCAACTATTATAGTAAATAACCAGACAAACGAATTAATAAAAGAATGGCAAAGTTATTCTTATGATGATAATTCACTCCAAAAGTATGTGAATAATAATCAAATGAGTACGCAATGTATGAAGATTATACAAACCGATATTCCAAGCAGAAATACTTTTAAATTGAATTCTCCAGATGTAATCTTTGAAAATACATTAACTATTGATTTAGGAAATAAAGTTTGCATACTTGAAAGAATCCAAAGTACCCATACAGACGACTCAACAATTATTTACATTCCCGATGAAAAAGTCATTTTTTTAGGAGACTGCGCCTATGGTACAACCACAAATTCTCTATTTCATTTTAAGCAATCATTGTTAACACCAATGATTCAAGACATTCAAAAATACGATGCTGACTGGTTCCTACTTGGACATGAATCCATCTGTGATGCCGAAGAAATGAATATATATTGGGAAGAGTTAACAACAGCAAGCCGAGTTGTAAAGTCTTCCTCATTAGAAAATTCTTTAGAATGCTTTAAGGCAGAATATAAAAGAGATCCTAATGACAATGAATTCTTTTTCATAAAAGCATTTGTTAATGATCATATTATTAAATCTAAATAACTATATTAAAAACATTAAACAACCAATAGTCATCTCATTGATATTAAAATGAGATGGCTTTTATTTCATTAAAAAATATACTTGATTTTCTTTCATAATATTTCGCTTGTTTAATTTTTTAATATTTTCTGTGCTTTTAAAATCTCCTAAATTGTTACAAATTCATATCCTTTACTTTGAAGCTTTGGTAAGATTATCTTTAAGACTTGGAGTTATTTATGATAGTGTTGCATTACTTTTTAAAAAATTCACTCTTTTGTTCGAACGTTCATTTGTGTATATTATAGATACACCAATAAATGGAGGATAATTTATGAATTCAATCGATTTAATTCTTTTAAATTTCAAGGAAATACGAAGAAGAAGTATTAAGATTTGGACATCTATTCCCCAAAATTTTTTACATTGGAAACCTGATAATGAGGCTATGACCATTATCGAAATGATAAGGCATGTTTTAGAGAGTGAACATTATTACCATTTGGCTATCAAAAATCAAGGAAGTCTTGCAGCATTTGATTCCCCTTTCGAGAAACAACCTTTTTCCACTGTAAAAATGGTGATAAACTTTGCAGAACCTTTTAGAAATGAATTCTTAGAGACTATTAAATCATTTTCGGAAGAAGATTTAACAAATATCAAAATTGATCGTTCTGATGCAGGTTACATAAGAAGTCTTGGCGATATGTTACTAAGAGTTGCATATCATGAGTCAGTCCATACTGGGCAATTGCTAGATTATTTAAGAACTGCAAATATTCCACGAGCAAATATTTGGGATTAATTTTTCTAACAGGTGTTTTCACTCTTATATAATATGCTTTTACCAAAAGTTCATTGTTCCAGTAGGTTTCATTCTATTAGTAATGATATATAGAATCATACCGAACCAGTAGTTTTCTGTAGAAGCATTTTAAGCACTAAAAGCTCCTGATTTCTCAGGAGTTTTCTTTATACATTCAATCCTTAAAACCTCCCGACCCCACTGTTTTTTAGGTTTTAATTAACATAGGGAAATATTAGCAAATTCTCATTAAATCAGTAATCGAATATTTTATTATTTGCTCTAAAAGAAGTCTTTACCAACTAAATGTAAATATTGAATATTTGAAAAGGATTAATCATACTTAAAGAAGAAAAAGTAATTACTAATAACTTAGTTTGTAAATAATGTAGAACAACTAACATTAAAATTAGCTTGGAGGATAAACATAATGGAAAAATTGGGTACTTTATATTTTTTCACTGGAAAAATGGGAGCAGGAAAATCCACTAAATCAAAACAAATAGCTAGTGAAAAACATGCAGTACTGTTATCTGAGGATGAATGGCTTGCTTCTCTTTATCCCAATCAAATCACATCATTTGATGACTATCTAAAATTCTCAGCGCAAATGAAGACGTTGGTGAAAAAGCATGTCCAAAACATATTAAGTGTTGGGACAAATGTAGTAATGGATTTTCCAGGTAACACTCAAAAACAGCGAAAATGGTTTTTAGATATAGCGTCAGAAGTCAATGCAAACCATCAATTAATCTTTTTGAATTTAAATAATGAGCAATGCTTACGTCAAATTGCTCAAAGACGTCTCGAACAACCTGAAAGAGCAACTTTTGACACAGAAGAGACATTTATTCATGTTTCTAAATATTTTGAAGCACCAGAAGCATCCGAGGGTCTTAATATATTAGAATTTAGCGGAAAAGAATCACAAGAGTAATGTAAACAGTTGTATTAAACCGCCGTTAAAACCCTTTTGAGGGCTTCATTGTTATATTTTTAACCCCGTTCTAAATTCGTACGGGGCATTTTTGTTCGTCCATATTATGCTAAATAACTTTATTTTCATTTCATCTATTACTCGGATTCCCCCTTCTCCTTTCACAGCTTGAGAGACCTCGCTTTTAATATAACTGAGCCAAGTCAAATAAAAAAGAGGAACCTTATTGAAAAGGTCCCTCTAGTTTATAACACGCTAATTAAAATTAAAGTTTAACAATATTTGTAGCTTGTGGTCCGCGTTGTCCTTCTTCAACTTCAAATTCAACTTTTTGACCTTCGTCTAAAGATTTGAATCCGTCGCCTTGGATTGCTGAGAAGTGAGCGAATACGTCTGCTCCGCCTTCAACTTCGATGAATCCGAAACCTTTTTCTGCGTTAAACCATTTTACTGTACCTTGTGTCATTTAAATGACCTCCATTAAAAAATTATTAATATATAAGCTTTTTAAAGAAAAAATTCACATATTACAAAAAGTACCGCACATACACGATTACTCTTTGTAATATGCAAATTCAACTTATTTCTATAAAGTACTTTTATTACCTTAACAATATACCATAAATACACATTTGTCTAATATTTAGCTCTTAAACAACACCCCTTACTCGCATCCAGTAGCATTTCATCATCAAGTTAAAAAGGAGTGAACATAAATGTCAAAAGGAATGGGAGGATGTTAGAACATCTATTCAAGATGAGAATCTAAAAGTAGCTTAGTTTACCATGATGAATAATGCTGGATTAGTTTCAAATATTGAGTGTATAAAAATTTCATTATGACTATTCTTTGATTGAAATTTTGTAATTTGTTACATACTGAAAAATAAGAGTTATTTATAATGAAGTTTTTAAAAGGAGAGAAACTATATGCGCAAAGTGACTGTTTTTCTTCTTATAAGCACTTTTTTACTTAGTGGATGTTGGGATCAACGTTTGTATAAAGAACTTTCAGTGATATCCGTGATAGGAATAGAAGGACATATTGGAGATATAAAAAGCTACTTTGCATACCCTAGTTCAAATAGTGACCCTACTAAATATATAGTACTTGAAGGAACTGGTAAAACATTGAGAGAAACAAGAATAGATGCTAATAAAAAAACTGAGCAAACGATGGATAATGCTGAATTGACTACTTTATTAGTTAATGAAGAAAGCGCTCAGAAGGATTTATATGCTCTATTAGATGTTTATTACCGCTCAGCTCAGAGTCCGATGAATGCTAAAGTGGTCATTACTAAGGGTTCACCAAAAAAATTCTTGGAAATAAAAGAAACTTCGTCTAAAGAAATCGGTGAATACTATTATGATTTGATTACGGCTTTTGAGGACACAACCATATATCATTAGTGGTGACCATGGCCTGCCTGAAGGTGAAGGGATGGCTTTATTTGATGGAAAAAAATTTACGGGCGAGCATCTAAACCTAAGAGAATCTATTTTTGCGACATTGTTAGGAGATAGGAAAGCGCATTTTGTTGAGTTAGCGTATTTTTGGAACAAAAACGATAAGAAGGTGCAGGTTGCATTTAATATCGTTAACTTCAAGAAAAAAAAGAAAGTAATGCAGGATGGGGAAAATATCAACGTCCAATATAATATCGACATGCCAATACTTATAACAGAATATCCACCAAACCAATTAGACCGAAAAAATGAAAGAAAACATTTAGAAAATTTTATTAAAGAAAGAGTAGAAAAGGACATAACTAGTATGTTTATAAAATGTCAAGAAGCATCTTCTGATGTATTAGGAATTGGAGAAGATATCAGGGCCTATCATCCACAGTTATGGAAAGAAGGAAAATGGAAGGAAATATATAAAAACATCAAAATTGAAGCAAAATTAAACGTGAAAATCATCCGTAGTGGAAGTATAAGATAATTTAAAGAAGGAGTTACCATCAATTTTGATGGAACTCCCTTTTATTTTCTTTTTATTTTACAAACATTCTATTGGATATTTTTAAAACTTCTGTGTGTACTAATTTCTGAATGTGTCAGTTCACCTTTATACTGACTTCTCCTGCTTGTCATAACCACTTGGTGGTTGATCTACTTGGATTATTTGGCCTCCAGCTTGTTTAGAAAAGTCGCATTTGCTCCCATTCATTTTTCGTCAGGATGGAAACAACTACCTGGCTTTTTCATTTGAATCCATGTAAAACCAGCAATGTGGTTTCAACACCAGATGTAATAGATGCCTATAGGCTTGTCACTGTATGCTTCTACGCGCCATATATAATATAAACATTGTCTAATGAAACTTTGATACAAAGTGGTTCCAGCGGCCATTTACTTGGAGCACATTCTATAAAGACATCAAATAGTTTCTTTCAAACACTCCAAAATAAGCGCCCTTGTGCTCGAATCTACTGATATAGTAATCAGATTTGTTGATGCTCCACTTTCACAATGTATTTGCTCCTCCTTCCTGATATGTCGCTCTTTATTCGAACTAAGCAGCAACTTCCTATCATTTCTCCCACATCATTTATAACAATACCGGCACCTATTTTTTAAATTTTAATATGATGTATTTAAAGGAGTGAAGAATATGCCATGGCAACAAAAAATTCGTTTTTTGATTGGTCAGCCTGTTGGCATTTCATTAGCCAACGGCCAAGGGACTTCAGGTGTTTTATGTGGTACATCTGGCGGAAAGTTACTTATAATTGAATATTTGTATCAATCACAATTTGCATTAAAGCAGTATGATATTCATATGATTCAGGATATAAATGGATTTCCGCCTTGTCATAACCAGCAGCCGTTATATTAGTGAAACATCCCTCTTATAGGGGGATGTTTGATAATCTCTTACCTGAGATGTTTGTAGTGACAATGGTAGTTTTATATTCTTTTGCATTGAAAATGCTTCTATGCACTTACTGATGTATTCAGATATATGATTAGTTGAGTAAATATCTCCTTTTTCAGCGCCTAAATTATCTAGGAAAGCAAATCCACTTCTCCACAAAGAGTTATGAAATATTCTCTTGTAGATGCTTTCGTTATTGTTGAATGAACCTTTTATAAGTTCCATCATTCGAACTACATCAATAGATAGGCTTGATATTTCTTGATTGCCAAACTGATTGACTGACTTTAAGATGCTCATAGCTAAATGTGATTTTCCTACTTCCGTTTCTGTAGACTGGATAGAAGTATTAAATACAACACCTTCGCTATAACTTATGGCCACTTTCATCGCATGTTCTTTATTTCTTTTTCTTCTGTATTCGTAGAATGGAATTTATCAAACGTCACTAATTTTATTGCGTTATCTTGAATAATCGATTCTTTAACAAGCTTGTTATGCTTCTTCACACAATTCGCATTTAAGAATTGGATAGAAAATGATTAGTCTCCGCCACTCTCCAACAAATTGGGCAATAGCTTTTACGAAAGAAACCTCTTTTGAGCCTTATTGAAATTCTAAGTAAATGAAGTATTAAATAAACTATGTAAGCGATATAAACTCCCTCGCATCATTGTACATGGAATAAGACATTCATGTGCTTCACTTTTATTCGCTGCAGGATTTATGAAAGTATTTCAAATATCACTAGGCCATGCTCATTTTGAAACTACAATGAATATCTATACTCACGTGACTGCCAAAAAAATCAAAAAATACAACCGATTTACCCATAAATTATTTGAGCAATCAAACAAAAGTTCATGTGCCCAATAGGTGCTCTCACTAAAAAAGTTAACAAAAAAAGCTCCTGATCTCTCAGGAGCTTTCTTTATCCATTCAATTCTTAAAACCTTTCAAACCCTAGATACTAAAGGTTTTATTAAGATTCTAACAATAAATCTTCTGGGTTTTCGATCAAGTCTTTTACTATTTTCAAGAAGCCAACTGATTCTTGACCGTTGATTAAACTGCATTTATATTGTTTATTTTCTTCTTATATAAAGTAGGGAAAGCTTCAGAAAACTCTCGTTTTTGAAGAGCGCAAACTATATGTTTTTATACTGTTTTATACCCTATGGTAGTCAAGTCATTTCAGGCGGTTGATTCAATGAAGTCTACTCTGACAAGAGATTCCTCTCTTCTTTTGAGACGACACACCAACCGTTTTCTTTAAGTCTCTCTATATAGTTCTCTATCTCGATTTCTTCCCTTTCTAACTCAAGAGGGCATAGTGAAACCCAGCATTCATTTAAAGCATAATTCATTGTAACCTTAACAACTTCATATCCATTATGAAATCCTGGATGGAATCCTGGATCTTCTAAAATGTCCCCTTTTACAGGTCGAATGTTAGATTCAAATGTTTTCATAACTATTTCTCCGATATTGTTTTCTTTTTGCTTTTTTATGGATGATATAAAAATCATTAAATTTATTTTCATTATAATCTCCTTCTTTACCTTATATTTTATTAGTTAAGTTATCTTTCTTCACAATACTACAAAATGGATATATTATCCATAACATACTTCATTAGTTCAATAAGAATTACCCATCTTTATTAAATGACCACAAACAGGACTTCAGTTATGTATGAAGTTTGGAACAGCAATATAAAAACAAAAAAACACGGCTAGTCTCATGTTTTTTAGTAACATGGGAGGCCGCATTTAATAAAAATATTTAAAAAAATAATTATACATTATGTTCAGGTTTCCCCTCTCCTATTAATATATAATAAGCATTAGTTAAATCAATCATACCTTTATCCTTTGAAATCAAAAATTTCTTTCCTCCATCTTCAATTCTCTCACAGCGTCTAAAATCATACTCAGAATAATACATATCAGTTTTGTTTTGTTCTAAATAAACGGCAATGAGATAATACAAAATTAACCCTTCCTTTCTGAACTTATATCACATTAAAGATATACTAATAATACATCTTTGTCTATTATTTAAATTAATAAATATAAACATCATCCCTAATCCAATGGTTCTTTCTTATTCAAGTAAATAAAAAAGCCCTGTCCTTCACAAGAAGACAAGGCTTTGAGCTTTCTCAAGTTGTTTACCATATTATTTATCTACAGAATAAGCTTTTACATACTCACGATTAGCTGTGATAAAGGCACACTTATCTTCCGGCTGGGACACAAAAAAGCCAGATTTACTGTCGACTTATTATTTTACTAATTAAACTAAAACTACCCATTAGTATAAGTGCACTACCTTTATATAGCAGCACTCCGTTTGAAAAAGAGGTTGGACGATAACAGGATTAAACCTGTTTATACATAAGTATATCATCTACATATAAGTCATCACTAAATTTAACTTCTTTAATTTTACGTCCTTCTTCAACAAATCCCATACTTTTGTACAATTCGATAGCTCGTTGATTTGTTGATAAAACCCCTAAACTAACTTTCTCTATTAAAGGGTTATGTTCCGCCCATTTTAAAAGTTCTTTAATCAACAGTTTACCAATGCCTTGATTACGGTACTCTTTTTTCACCATTGCCGTAAAAGAACCAGTGTGAGAAAGTCTTTTATTACTTTTTGAGCGAAAAACAATCAAACCAACAATCTGCCCTTTGCTTTCCGCCACGATTAGCTTTTCTCTTTCATTCTCTAAGATTTTTTCAATCCAGTTTCTTATTTGCTCCGATGTTTCTTCATACTCTTCTATTACCGAAATCATAAATTCACTTTCTAAAAGAACTTCTTTTTGAAGCTCTAACACTTTTTCCGCATCATTTATGTTCTCTTTTCTAAGGGATACTTGGATATTCCTCTTCGTCATCTTTATTCCCCCTTACTTTTGCATACCTTGATAATAATTCTACAAATTGAAGTAAATTCCTTCTCAGACTAAACTGCCCCTACCCCCTCTTTTATCCAGTATCAAGAATTCAAAGCTAACAACTTCTCTTTACATGTAGCAGTGCCTACTTTTATGCTTCAGGAACTGAATTTACCAGAGGTCTTTGATGAAGCCGTAAGATTAATTTAAAAGAAGTTTCGAGTTAGCGCCTCATTCGCAGCTCGTAGGCTAAATCATTATGTTTATAATCATATTCATACTTCACAATATTGATAGCTCATGTGGCAAAATAGCACAACGTAAACTGATTCTTGATGCAATGATTTATGTAATAAGTTAAGGAGGAATTAATAATGGCATCATATCAAAATATAGCACCGCTAAGGGTGACCGATGGTTAATTAAACTTTCTTTAACTGACCCTATAACTAAGAAAAAGGTAAGAACCACTAGAAGAGGATTTAAAAAGCTAAGTGAAGCAAAATTAGCTGCCCAAAAACTAGAGGTCGAAGAGAAAAAACAATCAAGAAATCTAAAGTCACATTATTTCTTCAAAGAGATATTTTTATAGTACGAGGAAGAGTACTCCAAACATCTAAAACCCTCAACTGTCTATCGCAAGTCAATAGATTTTAATAAATGGATCCTCCCCCATATTGGTGATAAACGTTTAAAAGATATTACCAAGAAAGAGTGTCAGAAATTCATTGACTTTATGTCGACTCAGTTAAAATCTTATAAGCCTATTATTATTCAGGCGCGAAATGTATTTGATTTTGCTTCCTGAATGGAATATATCGAAAGATGTCGCCTTTTAATAATACTGTATATCCAAGAGTCACTTTATTCGAGGAAAAAGAAAAGTTAGAGAACTTTTGGAACAAAGATCAATCTATCTATTTTTTAGAGCAAGTAAAGAAAAATGAGTCATTAAAAAAGTACGCCCTCTTTCGCACATTGCTGCTTACGAATGCGTAAAGGAGAACTTTTAGCTCTACAGGAGAAGGACTTGAAAGATGATACACAAACAACAGCATTACTAAAACACTATTCTATGACTCTGACGGCATTTATCAGATACTAAAACCTAAAACCCATCATCCCTGAGAGATATCCATCTAGATGCAGAAACATATAATATTTTGAAAGACCTAATTAGACAAAATAAAAAGCTAAGGTTAATAACAGGCGAAAAAGTTAGCACCCGATTTATTTTCACTAAAGAAAATTCATTCGAACCCTACGCAATTCTTATGTTAATGAGGTTTTAAACAAACTGTGTAAACGATATGATTTACCGCGTATAACCGTTCATGGTCTAAGACATTCATATGCTTCTTTGTTGTTTGCTGCCGGGGTGGATATTAAAGTAGTCCAAAAATTATTAGGTCACGCACATATCGAAACTACGATGAATATTTATACGCATGTGACCACTGAAACTATCGAAAAAACAACAGACTTACTCATAATTACTTACAAGAACCTACTCAAAAAAATCTGTTGGTCAAAATGTGGTCAAAAAGAATTTTAAGCATTAAAAAAGCCCCTGATTTCTCAGGAGCTTTCTTTATTCGTTCAATTCTTAAAACCTTTCAAACCCTCGATATTACAGGTTTTATTAAGATTCTAACAATAAATCTTCTGGGTTTTCGATTAAGTCTTTTACTGTTTTCAAGAAGCCAACTGATTCTTGACCGTTGATAATGCGGTGATCGTAAGAAAGTGCCACATACATCATTGGACGGATTTGTACTTCATTGCCAACAGCAATTGGGCGGCTGACAATGTTGTGCATACCAAGGATTGCAGCTTGGTCGCCGTTGATGATTGGTGTAGACATTAATGAACCGAATACACCACCGTTTGTGATAGTAAATGAGCCACCTTCTAGGTCAGAAAGAGCTAACTTTTTGTTACGCGCTTTTGTTGCTAGTTCAGCGATTGTTGCTTCAATTTCTGCAAAGTTTTTGCGGTCTGTATCACGAACGTTTGGAACAACTAATCCATCTGGAGTCGCTACAGCTACGCCGATATCATAGAATTTATTGTAGTGCAATTCGTCGCCGACGATTTTAGCATTAACAGCTGGATATTTTTTAAGAGCAGCTGTTACAGCTTTTGTGAAGAATGACATGAAGCCTAGGCGTGTGCCGTCGTGTGCTTCTTGGAAGGCATCTTTTTTACGTTTGCGAAGCGCCATAACATTTGTCATATCAATTTCGTTGAATGTTGTTAGCATTGCAGTGCTTTGAGAAACTTCTAGTAAACGTTTTGCAGCAGTTTGTTGGCGACGAGTCATTTTCACAACTTCTACCCGAGAATCGTCAACATTTTTAGCTGGTGCTGCTTTTGATGCTTCCGCTTCTTTAGGAGCAGCAGCTGGTGCAGTTCCATGAGCTGCTACGTCTTGAACACGTACACGGCCTTGCGGATCTACTGGTGAAATTTCGCTAAGATTAATACCTTTTTCACGTGCTAATTTGCGAGCGGCTGGGCTAGCGATTACACGGTCATTTGAAGTTGTTTCTTCCACTACAGGTGCTGCGGCTTGTGGAGCTTCTTGTTTTGGCTCTTCCGCTTTTGGAGCTTCTTCTTGTTTTGGTTCTTCTTTTGGTGTAGGTGCTGCAGCTGCTCCGCCTGCTTCTACTTTAGCAATAACAGCTCCTACTTCTACTACATCGCCTTCTTGAGCTAGGATTTCAGTTAAAACGCCTGCTTCTTCAGAGATGATTTCTGCATTGACTTTATCTGTTTCTAACTCAACGATGAATTCACCTTTATCTACGTGGTCCCCTACTTGCTTAACCCAACGTACGATTTCACCCTCTGTAATTGATTCTGCTAATTCTGGAACAATAATGTCTGCCACTTTCATTTCCTCCTTTGTCTTTTAACGTTGCTTACTTACTTGATAATGCTTCATCAATAACTTTTGCTTGCGCTTCTTTATAAGAATCCGCATCGCCTTCTGCAGGACTTGAATGCGCGTCACGACCAACATACACCACTTTTTGGCCTTTACCAGCTAATTCGCGCATGTATGGATCTGCAAATGACCAAGAACCCATATTTTTTGGTTCTTCTTGCGTCCAAGCAAGCGTTTTGACTTTCGGGAATTTCGCTAGAATTTCTGCGATTTCTTCTTCTGGGAATGGATATAATTGTTCTACACGTACTAAGTGCAAGTGCTCATAACCTTCTCCACTACCAATTTTTTCAGCAAGATCAATTGCCATTTTACCAGATGCAAATACGATTTTTTTCACTTTCTCTGCATCTTGGCCTGTTGTATTGTGTTCAATTACTGGGCGGTATTCGCCGTTTGTTAATTCTTCTACATCTGCTCCAACAAGCTGATTGCGCAGAAGTGACTTCGGACTCATCATGATGAGTGGACGAACAGCATCTGTGCCTAATGTTTTAGCTTGGCGTCGCAATAAGTGGAAGTAGTTTGCTGCACTTGAAAGCATTACTACAGTCCAGTTATTTTCAGCTGATGATTGCAAGAAACGTTCTAGACGAGCACTTGTATGCTCTGCCCCTTGGCCTTCAGCTGAATGTGGTAGTGAAATAACAACGCCTGATTTAACACCCCATTTTGAGCGAGTACTTGAAATAAAGTTATCAAACATGACTTGTGCCATATTCGCAAAGTCACCATATTGTGCTTCCCAAATAGCAAGCGCTTTTTCATTTTCTAAATTGTAGCCATATTCATAAGCAACCATTGCTGCTTCAGATAATGGACTATTGATTGGTGCAAATGATGCTTGTGAACCTGAAATATGGTGCAATGGCACATATTCATTGCCGTTTTGCTCGTCATGTAACACAAGATGACGTTGAGAGAACGTACCGCGTTGTACATCTTGACCAGAAATGCGTACTGGTGTGCCTTCTTGCAGAATTGTACCGAAAGCAAGTGTTTCAGCATGACCCCAGTCAATTTTACCTTTTCCTTGGAATGGATCACGGCGACGGTTTAAGATTTTCCCTAGTTTTTTAAACACATGGAAGTCTTCTGGGAATGTCAGAAGTTCTTCGTTCATTTTTTCAAGACGTTCTTTTTCAACAGCAGTTGCAATGTCTTTTGGTGCGCCATTTTTCACAGCTTCTGGCATTTCAAGGCTTGTTTCATGGCCTTTGCCCACTTCTTTGACATAATCTAGCGCTGTTTGTAGCTCATCTTTAATATCTTTTTGAAGTTTTGTAACATCTTCTTCTGTCACAATATTTTCAGAGACAAGTTGTTTGCCGTATAAAGCACGAACAGTCTCATGATTATGAACAATATTGTACATTGTTGGATTGGTGATCATTGGTTCATCCATTTCGTTATGGCCATAACGGCGATAACCAATCAAATCAATGACAATATCCTTGCCGAACATTGCACGGTACTCAACTGCAAAACGAGCCACTTGCACGACTGCTTCTGGCGCATCAGCATTGACATGAATAACTGGTACTTCATAACCTTTTGCAGGATCTGATGCATAAACAGTAGAACGTGAATCTTGACGTTCAGTTGTAAAACCGATCATATTATTTGCAATAATATGCACAGAACCGCCAGTATTAAATTCTAATGTACGAGAGTAGTTTAACGTTTCTGTCACAATGCCTTGCCCCGCAAATGCTGCATCACCGTGCACTAAGATAGCAAGCGATTTAGATTTATCTTGTTCAGGAAGGCCTGGTTTTTCTGTAGCATCTTGTGCTGCACGTGCTTGACCAGTAACCACAGGACTCACTACTTCTAAGTGAGAAGGATTGTAAGCCATTTTAATAGTAGATCCGTTTGGTGCTTTATATGTTGCACCAAGATGATACTTCACGTCGTTAGACCAGCCTCTTGTGGCTTCTAATGAGCCGTCTTTTGGCAAGAATAACTCGCTTGGTACATGTGCAAAGTCTGCAAGCATCATTTGATAAGGTTTATGCACATTATGTGTTAACACATTTAAGCGACCACGGTGTGCCATACCGATTACTACATCTTTCGTACCGCGATTTTCAGAGCGACGGATGAGTTCATCTATTAGTACAACTAATGAGTCTACTCCTTCAATAGAAAAACGTTTAACGCCGACAAAAGTTTTATGAAGGAATTGTTCGAATCCTTCTACTTTATTTAACATATTTAGAATTTCTTTTTTCTCATCAGCTGAAAGATTGTTTTTTAAAGCGCCATTTTCAACTTTTGATTGAATCCAATTCTTTTCTTCTTTATTTACTACTTGGCTAAATTCATAGGCAATCTTTTCTGTATAGATTGATTTCAAATAATTTATTGCATCTAGCGCATTGTGAACGCTTGCAGGAACGTCTTTTAATAAGATAGAAGCAGGCATATTAATTAGGTCTGCATCTGTCAATCCATATGCATTTGCTTCAATGCGAGAAAAATCTTTTGGTTGGTTGTTTAATGGGTAAAGATCAGCTGCTAAGTGACCGATTTCACGGATGGCTTCTGCATACTGTACGGCAGCCAATACTTTTTCAATATTGCCTGCATCAACAGTTGAAGTAGCAGTTGAATTTGAAGTATTTACAGAAGGTGCACCATATTGTTTGAAAAGTGCTACAAGGTCTTGGTCTACTTCTTCAGGATTTGTCAGATAAAGATCATACATATCCATTACATAGCCAAGGTTAGGACCAGAAAACGCAGCCCACGGCGAACTTGCAAGTGAATCGTTGTTTGACATGAGAATTACCTCCAACTTTTTGCCAAGTGGCAGTTCCATTAATTAAAGTTTTAATTTCAGAAAATCCACTGTATATTTTATCATTCTTCCAGCCAATTCGGTACAGCAAGTTAGATTGGTTTAAAAGAACAATTTTCCTTTCAATCTTACTACTCTTCACAAAAAATTCAATGTTTTTGAGAGAATTGAGCATTTTTTTTCTTGAATGATGTAATAATTACATAAAAGACATCAAATTTGGTTGTTTTCTAACGGGAATGTTATCTGAAATTTAGTTCCCTCCCCTAATTTACTGGAAACAAAAATTTTGCCGCCATATTTATTGACGAGCATATGAACGATACTCAATCCTAAACCTGTGCCACCCTCTTCTCGAGATCTTGCTTGATCTACACGATAAAATCGCTCAAAGATATAAGGTAAATCAGACTCAGCTATACCAATACCATGGTCTTCGACTTCGATTTTGCAATTTTTCCCTTCGATTGTCAAGCACACAAAAATTTTGGCATCATGGTTGCTATAACGAATGGCATTTTGGAGCAGATTTCGGACGATTTGGCCCAATGCACGTTGGGAAATCGCTGCATAAACATTTGTAAAGTGATTCTTCACTATTTCAATCTTCACTGAAGGATATAAATGTAGCTGTTCTTCAACTATCTCTCTTATCGTCTCTTCCACATTGCAATGAGAATCTTGGGCAACACCCTCACCTCTAGCTAGTTCTAACATTTCTTCTACTAAATCTTTCATTCGCTTAATTTCTGTTAAAGAGGTTTCTAAAGATTCCTGTAAAACTGCTGGATCATCTTTCCCCCATCTTTTGATTAACGAAAGATGCCCTTCTACCACTTGAATAGGTGTTCTAAGTTCATGGGAAGCGTCTTGGACAAATTGCTGTTGTAATAGAAATGTTTGCTCTAATTCTGCCATCATCTTGCGATAGACTTGAAGCAAATCACCAATCTCATCTTCATAGCTATATTCCATTAGTATAGGCGTACCAAACCCTTCCTCCGCGACATTCAGCATTTCTAACCTTAGCTCATGAAGCGGTCTTAAAAGAAAGTTCGCAAGGAAATGACCAATGTAAAAGGAAATAATCAATGCCCCTAAACCGAGTATGCACATCGCCATTAAAAGATAATTCATCAACGAATGAAAAGAGTCTAAAGGGTGTGTCAATTGTATATACCCCAAAAAAGGCGACATTTGCAATTTACTTGTAGCTACAAAACAATCTATTCCTTCTAATTTTTCCTTTTCTACAATATAGCCTTGTGAGGGTACTTGTTTCTTGATTTCCGGTATCTGATTGATGGTATCGTTAATCCGCAAAATTTCAATGCCATCTTTATTTAAAATACGTACTGTTTGATTTTTATCGATAATTGAATTCATTAAACCACGATTCGAGCGAATTTCATCAATTGTCATACCGCTTCCTTGAGATTCAAAGAAGACCTGTAAATCATCCATTGTCCGATTGACTGATTGATGTTCTTGCGATAAAAGCCATGTGTGCATGGACCAGTACAACACGGAACAAATGATGGCAAAGCTAATGAAAATCACAACCGCCGAGGTAAGTGCCCACTTAGTTTTCAACGATGATCTACGGAAAGAGAATAAAATTTTTCTGTTCATTCACGCATCACATAACCTACGCCCCGCACTGTTTCAATATAAGTGCTGGCACTGTCAGGAAGTTTCGCTCTTAAATGTCGTATGTAAACATCTACAACATTTGTCTCCACATCACTTTGATAACCCCAAACGCGCTCCAGGATATGGTCTCTTGTACAAACTCGATTTTTGTTTTCAATAAGGAGGCGTAATAAATCGAACTCTGTTTTGGTAAGCTCAATCATTTTTTCATCTACATATGCTGTATAGGCAGCTTGGTCTATTGTGATATTTTTATATTTTAGCAAGTCTCTACTTTCTGGGGCGGCTGCTGTTCTCCTTAAAATAGAACGTATACGAGCAAGCAACTCTTCGATGGCAAATGGTTTTACGATATAGTCATCTGCTCCTGCATCGAGACCAGCCACCCGGTCCATTACTGCGTCTCTCGCAGTAATAAGTATTATAGGCACCTGGGAATGGCTTCGAATTCTTCTACATACTTCAATGCCATTTAAACCAGGGAGCATGACATCAAGGAGAATCACATCGATTTTCATATTTTCTTCTAGTGCCTTTTGTAAACCTTCTCGACCATCAAAGCATATTGATACGCTAAAACCTTCATGAGAAAGCTCCAGCTCTATAAATCTTGCAATATTCTTTTCATCTTCAATTAATAAAATTCGTTTATTCATACACACTGCCACCATTCTTACTAGTTTGAGGTGTCACATAAATTATGACACGAATTGTACGTTTAAACGCTGTTTCAATTGGTACGTTCTATAATCAACAACAAAAGTGCTTATTATAGATGGTGGGCAAGCTACCGTACTAAGGTTGAATCTCTTGTTTCTTGTATACTCTCCATATAATGATAAGAGTCTTTTCCTGCTACTCTTTTAGCATAGTATAATGCCTGATCTGCCTGGTCTAGCAACATAGCTACTGTAGAACCATGCTCTGGATAGCAGGCAACTCCAATTGATGATGTAGGGGAAAAGGTATGTGGTCCTATCATCCAACCAGTATGCAAAATGTCTTGTATACGACTGATTGTTTGCCCAATTTGCTCTTTCCTTTTCATCTCATCTATCGATAAATCTGTTAAGACGATAATAAACTCATCTCCACCTATCCTTGCCACAAGGTCACTGTTTCTTACGCTTGAAGAAAGTGCTTCTCCAAAGCTTTTTATAAATTCATCACCTATTTCATGCCCATACGTATCATTAATTTCTTTAAAATTGTCGCCATCAATAAATAATAGCGCTAAAGAGCTTCCTGAGCTGTCTGCAATCCGGATGTATTCGGTAACTTTCTCGATTAAAAATCTTCTATTAGGAAGCTTCGTCAGGGCATCATGATAAGCTAAATATCGCAGTTGTTCTTCCATTTCTTTTCGTTCTGTTACTTCACGAGCTACTAGAACAGTTTGATATATACCCTTACGTTTTGAATCTCTTACTTTTGTCAATTGTGCTTCAGTCCAAAAGGTACGGCGATCCTTTGAACAAATTTCTAATTCTAATTTTATACTGTCGAATTCCCCATGTTGCTTTAGCTCTTTTTGCATTTTTTCAGCACTATCTTTTGACAGTAGATCCATATAAAACTTTCCTATTAACTCATCTTTCCCATAGCCTAGTTTTGCCTCATGATTAGGTGAAACATACTGAATAATGCCCTCATCGCTTGTTATGACGATAAAGTCTTTGGTATGTTCTGTAATAAGCTGAAAAAGCTTTTCAGTATTTTTTAATTTCGTCAGTTGCATTTTTTTATTAGATACATCAAAACTTATACCTAAATAATGCTTAATTTCCCCTTGATCATCTGTGATAGGTACAATCGTTGTATCTAGCCAATAGTTTCTGCCGTACTTGGTTCGATTACACATTTCTCCACGCCATATAAAACCGCTCGATATTTGGGACCATAATTCTTTATAAAATGCGCGAGATTGTTTTCTCGAATTCAACATGGCATTGGTATTGCCAATCAACTCCGAAGCAGAATACTCCGTTGTTTGTTCGAAACTAGCATTGACATATTCAATGACCCCCTGCGTGTCAGTAATACATATATTTACTGCAACGTTGAACGTATCAAAGAGGTGCTTCATCATTGATGGGCTTATTTTCAAGCTATTAAAGGCTGCAGAATTACTGGCAGTTCCTTCTGAAGTTCCTATTTTTAGTTCTTCAATTTTTGAAGTAGAAGCTAATAGATATGTATCTTTATCGTATTGTATAGGTATACAAACTGTTTTATTTGTTTGAATTCTTTCATTTTCCAAATAGAAATCATGATAAGTCACTTGTTGATTATTAGCGATGGCCTCCTCATATTTTTTCTCTATTAATGGGACAGATACTCGATTAACTATTTCTGTTAAATATTTACCTTCCAGCTTATCTGAAAAAAAATCCTTTGCTGCTTGGTTTGTATAAACGTATCGATAACCGTTAATATCCTTTTTCATGAGAAAAACAAGAGATTGGTCTAACTGATATATTGCATGAAATTGTTCTCTTGTAATAAATGCTTCTTGCATCATGCATTTTCCCTCCTCATCAAACATCAAACGCCAAATAATGTCTTGTGTTTTTCCTTCGCTTCATGGCTAAGTTTTAGATAGGCGAGCTGTTCAGCTGACTCTTCTTTGCTTTCAAATGAATAATGAGCGCCTTCAGACTTTAACGTATATAATGCAGTAATCGTTGCGTTACCTATTAACCTTAAATTATATTGATCATCTTGTTTTATGCCGACCATACATTGGACGAACCCACCTGGATTCATGACAGTAATTTTTTCTTTGGATGTGTAATTCAGTAGGCGAGATACTAAAGCTGAAGCAGTCATCGCCGTGCCACAAGCATTTGTAAAGCCTACTCCCCTTTCAAAAGTGCGTACATATATCTCGTCAGGTCCCATTGTATATACATAACTCACATTTACGCCATCTGGACAAATACGATTTGGACCATTTAAAAAGGATGCCACTTTCTCTTGATGTGATGAAGTGGCTATTAAATCTTTTGGAACAAAGGAAATTAAATGTGGATTTGGCACTGAAATGGCTGTAAATTGTAGCTGCTCGTCAAGAGCAACATTGACCTCATTAATAAGAGTTGTTTTGTTATCATAATTCATTGGAAGTGAAGTGAGTTCGAAGGAAACAGGTGAAATTTCTACACTGTACGTAGGAATTCCTTCCGCTAAAGGCTGTTCTTTTGCAACATGTAAAATAGCTTTCATCGTTTCAATTTGTCCTTCAGGGAGATTGTGTTTTTCTAATACATAGCGTGCAACACATCGAAGTCCATTGCCGCACATTGATGCTTCTGTGCCATCTGCGTTAAATACTCTCATTTTGGCTAATGCGTTAGAAGATGGCGACACTAAGAGCAGTCCATCTGCGCCATCTTCTATATCTTTGTCGCAAAGCCAGATAGCTAAATTTGCCCAATCTAGTTCTTTATCATTTTTAGTTTCATATAAATAAAAAGTATTTCCTGAACCGTGGACTTTTTGAATGTCTAAAATCATATTTGGTCCCCTCTTTTCATGTAAGTCTAATATTTAATTGTACAAGCAGCCATAGGACACTAGTACAACATTATTTGCTTTTTTATAAACATAATTGAATGCTCATATTTTATTGAATAATTCTTGCAAAACTCCTTAAGCATGAGCTACATTATACAAATAATCAGTAAAAACATAGGTCATTATAGTAAAAACTATCTATTCTTAACTCTATATTATACGCAATTCATATTAATTTTCCATAATTAAGTGAATATTAAAGAAAATAAGGGAATACTACTATACTTTTCATCCAAAATTATGTTTCCCTCCAGCAAAAAAACGCTGTTCACAATTATCATTTTTTGTTCAAATTTTTTATTAAAAACTGTATTTTTTTCTTTGCAATTTGCGCAAATCTTAGTATAGTTAAAGAGCAAAATAATTTCATAAATGAGTCTATAATATATAGAATCAATAGGGAAGGCAAATGGTGCGCCACCAGTGATCGCTGGTTCTAGTGGGTTCGATTCCCACCCCGAAATTTTTTATGCAACATTAAATGAAAAATTTCGTTGGGGCTAGAACTGGGTTTTCGATGTTCACCCCCAAAAGGAGGCGTTCAATATGATTAAGCGACGTGAATTACAAGAATGTAATGAGCTTTTTGAGTTGTTAAGTCACCCATCTGTCTTCCCTTTTGTTCGTCAAAAGGCTAAGACAGCCGATGAATTCTGGTTTATGACAAACCAGCTTATGGAAGATGAAGAAAACGGTAAAGTAGTTTCTCGCACGATTTTAGACGATTGGGGCCAACCGATTGGCAGCATTACCTTGTATGATGTGCAAGATGGCGCAGGCTTCTTAGGAACATGGATAGGCGTACCTTATCAGGGTAAAGGCTATAATCAAAAGGCGAAAGAATTGTTTTTAGAAGAGTTATTTTTTGAACTCGATTTTCAATGTGTGTTCTTAAAAATCCGCAAAGAAAATACTAAATCAATTCGTGCTGCATTAAAGCTAGGTTATGCTGTAGATGCTAAAGAAAGCCACCCATCTCTATATAAGGAAATTAATCAAGGTGAGAAACAATTTGAGTTATTCAAAATCCAAAAAGATACCTTTTATTTATATATGGCTACCCGAAATGGCGAGTCTACAGAACAAGCCATGTAAATTACCGGTATTGCCAACAAAAGCCCCTCTATTCTATATAGAATGAGGGGCTTTTAATATTACTACAGAAATTATTCCTTTGAATTTCCTTGCCTGAGTATCTTATTTCGTTTTTGCATATTGAAGTATCAGATCCACCATTTCATCTGGTGTTTTTGGAGATTCTGCTTCCTGCATATTTTTGATTAGCGAATCACTATGTTTTTCTAACAATTGAAGCGCTTTTAAGAAGCTTTGTTGATTGACCTCTTCTTCTTGCAGTACTTCGGCTAATCCTTGTTCAAAGAACAGTTTGGCATTTAAAATCTGATCACCGCGAGATTTTTCTAAAGAAAGAGGGATTAATAGCATCGGTTTTTGAAGTGCCAAAAATTCAAAGATAGAGTTAGACCCTGCTCTAGATACTACATAATCAGTTGCATGTAGTAAATCTGGCAATTCAGTTGTTACATATTCAAACTGTTTATAAGATGGCAAGTCAACTAGTGCTGTATCGATATGCCCCTTACCACATAGATGGATGATATTGTACTTCTTTAGAAGTTCCACTAAATTGGCACGAACCGCATCATTAATGAACTTAGAGCCTTGGCTCCCCCCCATAATCATAATGGTCTCTTTATCTGCCACAAACCCACATAATTGTAGGCCCCTCTCCTTGCTTCCTTCAAATAAAGCAGGACGTATGATAGAACCTGTACATGCCGATTTCTCTGCAGGTAAATGTTTTAATGTTTGTTTGAAAACAGTGAAGATATGTGAAGCGAATGGCAAAGCCAATTTATTGGCAAGGCCTGGTGTTACGTCAGATTCATGTGCGATAACTGGAATGCCTGACATTTTAGCCGCCATCACAACCGGCACCGACACGAAGCCGCCTTTTGAAAATACTACTACTGGCTTTACGCGCCTCATAATAGACAAGGCCTGCGAAATTCCTGCTAATACACGGAAGGGATCCGTAAAGTTTTTCATTGAGAAATAGCGTCTTAATTTACCGCTAGATATCGGATGATAAGGCAAGTTGGGAAATGCCTGATCAATAATCTCTTTTTCTATCCCTTCTTTTGAACCTATATAGTGAACCTCATAGCCTTTTTCTAGAAAAGATGGTATGATTGCTTGATTGAGCGAGACGTGGCCTGCGGTGCCCCCGCCCGTTAAAATTACTGTCTGATTTGTCATATTAAATCTCCTTAAAGTAAATCAACGTCTTTTTCCCTTTTAGAAACATTCATATTCAATGGAGTTGAACAAAATGCATGAAACAACAAAAGTAGGCACGAAATGGAAGAAAATGTCGACCATCGTGCTGCCAATTTTAATTACCCAAGTGGCATTATACCTCATGTCATTTTTCGATGTATTGATGTCTGGTAAATACAGTACACAAGATTTAGCTGGCGTATCAATTGGTTCTTCTATTTGGCTTCCTGTTTATACTGGTTTATCAGGCATCTTAACATCAATCACACCTATTGTAGCACAATTTGTAGGTGCAAAAAGAGAGAAAGAAGCATCTGCTACTGTTAAACAAGGTTTTTATGTAGCGATTCTGTTAGCCATTATTATCTTTACTGGACTAACGCTTAGCTTAAAACCATTATTGAAAGGCATGTCACTTGAGCCAGATGTTTACCGCGTGGCCTACCATTATTTAATCGCCATGTGCTTTGGTTTATTACCTTTATTCATATACAGTGTATTGCGATGCTTCATTGATGCACTCGGTCAAACGAGAGTCAGCATGTTAATTACATTGATGGCAGCACCCATTAATATTGTTTTTAACTATTTATTCATATTCGGACATTTAGGATTCCCCGAATTGGGTGGCGTTGGCTCGGGTGTAGCATCTGCGATTACCTATTGGCTAATCTGTGGTGCTGCCATCATTATTACAATGAAAAAGACACCGTTTGTAGGTTTTTCACTTTTTTCAAAATTACCTAGGCCAAACCCAACCAAAGCATTTGAAATTGTTAAGCTTGGCTTGCCGATAGGTTTAGCTATATTTGCAGAAAGCAGTATTTTTTCTGTCGTCACAATGATGATGAGCAAATATAGTACAGAAGTAATCGGCGCACACCAGATCGCTATGAACTTCGCCAGTCTTCTTTATATGATTCCGCTTAGTATCTCGATGGGTGCGACAATCTTGGTTGGATTTGAAGCAGGCGCCAAGAGATTTCAAGATGCCAAAACATATAGTCGTTTATGTACAATTACTGCGGTTACTTTTTGTATGATTTCTCTTACTGTTTTACTTATATTCAAAGGTCATATAGCTAGCGTGTACAGCAATGATGATCAAGTAATAAGACTCGCTGGCCATTTCTTAACATATGCTGCTTTCTTCCAGCTTTCAGACGCCATCCAAGCACCTATCCAAGGAGCACTGCGAGGATATAAAGATGTCACCATTACATTCATTATGGCACTCGTCTCTTATTGGATCATCGGCTTGCCTGTCGGTATATTACTAGCAAATATGACGAACCTTGGCCCTTATGGTTACTGGATTGGTTTAATTGCAGGGCTGGCTATGGGTGCTGTCACATTAAGTATTCGACTTCGGTTTGTACAGCGCAAGATGGAGAATGCATAAAGTTTATAACAATTACACATTTAAAAAGGGAGTTCCATCCACCATGACGGTAACTCCCACTACAATTATCTAATACTTCCACTACGCACGATTTTAACCTTTACTTTTGCTTCTATCTTAATGTCTTTATATATTTCCTTCCATTTGCCTTCTCTCCATAAGTTCGGATGATATGCTCTGATATCTTCACCTATTCCTACTACATCTGAAGACGCTTCCTGGCTTCTTTTAAACATCCTAGCTATATCTTTCTCAACTCTGCCTTCTATATACTTCTCTAACTCTTTTCTTTTTTGCTTACGATCTAAATGGTCCGGCGGATATTCAGTCATAACAATCGGCATATAAATATTATAATTCACTTTAATGTTATTACCAACCTGTGTTACTTTCATATTCTTCTTAAATCTAATGGCATTAAACCCTACTGATATATCTTTTCCATCTTTCTTCATTAGATATGCCAACTCAATAATATCTGATTTCCCATATCCCATTAATGTTGCAAAAGTGGATTCTCTCATTGTAAGGTGCTCACCTGTATAATTTTTACCATTAAATAATGCAATACCTTCTCCTTCGGGAAGCCCTTTATCACCACTCGCTTTTAGGTATGGTAATGCAAGATCTCTACCCTCACCAAACATCTGATTTGCCGCGATTTCTAAATTAGTTACAGGATATATTGAGGATTTTTCAAATGATTGAATAAAATCTAAATAGTACTCCCCAATCTCTTTTGGTAAGTTTTCTTTAAGTTCTAAGAACTTTTTTGTCGAGCCATCGGTAATTACTACTTTTGCTGTCATTGGACTCTCAGCAGATCGATAATATACGTCCAATAAAGAATATAAATCCTTCTTAGCCGTATCTTCACTAACTAATATAGTAGTCAATTCAGCTATATCCATTGTTTGCTCAGTTTTTTTATTTGCATTCATCCTTACTTCTCTAGCTGTTTTCCCTACTCCTTCAAGCACTATATATTTTGTTGGGTCACTACTTGAACTAGGGTATGCATAGTAGGCTTTTATATCTCCAATGCTGCCATCTACCCCTACTACAGAAATAACAGAGAGCTCTTTATACAAACGTTGGTCCCAGCATCCACTAAGTAAAACAGAAGCTAAAAGAAGAAAGATAATCATTTTGCGCATTTTGCTTCCCTCCTTTTATTTTTCCAAATAATCAAGATCGGTAAAATAACAGTAAAAGGAATATAAATATATTGGAAATGAGCTCTAATAAATTCTACAGACCTTATATTCAAAAAAGCTAAGCTTCCGAAAAAAATCAAAATATGCAATACTGCCATAGGAAATTTCTGATTCTTCCTTTGCACTTGGAAATAAGCAACTCGAATGTTAAATACAATCAAGCTAAACGAAATGAGACTCCAACCTAGCCATATATACAAAAAGAAAATATCGAGTCTTTTAACAAACGTAACTTCAATGGATTTCAAAATATATAAGGTAGGTTCAGTTATATAAGGTAATGAAGCCGGTGCAAAATACATTTTTACTACTAATAATAAGAAGCCAGAAAATAAAGTTATGACAGTTTGATAAATTAGAATATCTTTAAAACGCATTTTGTCTTCTGTCAGTACATGTTTCCTTAATACTAAATAACCTTCTAAACCAGTAAAGGAAGCTAAACCATATAGCGTACCCATAATCCATTGGTGCCCAGTACTTGTGCCAATCGGAAAGAGTTGACTTACCTTTAATTCAGGTGATGCAAATAACAGGAAAAATATAAATACAAAGACAAAAGGAATGATGAAAACTGGCATATTTACTGCGGTTGACGGCCTGCTGACACTGATATAATAAGAAACTAAAAGCATTAGAAGCAATGTTACAGAATTAGGAGTGTTTCCAAGCACCCAAATATTTAAAGTATATTGAATATACACTAAAGATAATATTAGTAAAGCAAGCCAGCTAAGAATATAAATCCAACGTGTTATCTTCCCTAATTCGAAGTATTTATGATATTTTTCGTATAAACATAATTGAAGAAAAACAAAAGCGGCTGCAATAAAGAACATAATCCATGCATCTCGTCCGCCAGCATTCAGAAGAGCCTCTGAATAAGCAATAAAAATAATTCCCGTTGTTCTAAAAAAAAGCATAATAAATAATTGGACTTTAGTTATGGTAAAATTCATGGTTTCTTCCCTTTCGGATCAAAACTGGTAGGTTGAGTACCTGAAGTTGTATGTTTTCCACGAAATAGTATTTGTTTCGTTTTCTTTGGATCAAATGGAACAATCGGATAAATATATGGTGATTTCAGAGATTTTAAGTTGCATAAATGTACACCTAAAATAAGTGCGCCGATTAAAATTCCAAAGAATCCTAGTAATGCAGCCGCAAACATAAACGGAAAACGCAATACACGGACCGACGTATTAAGCTCTACTGATGGTGCAACATAGCTAGAAATTGCAGTTAATGCAACTACTATTACAACCATATTGGAGACTAAACCAGCACTTATAATGACATCTCCTACAACCAAACCACCAACAATACCAATTGTTTGAACCAAAGCCTGTGGCAAGCGAATACTAGCCTCTCGAATTAACTCAATAATTATTTCGACAATTAAAGCTTCAAAAATTGGCCGATAAGGTATTTCACTAATGTCTAACTTTAATTTTTTACTTAATTCAATTGGAAGAACCTCATAATGAAAGCTGACAATGGCTATATAAAAAGCAGGTAAAAAAATAGCAGTAATAAAACTAAATACCCTAACCATTCTATAAAATGAACCGACGATTACACGACTATTAAAGTCATCTGGCGATTGATAAAATGAAAATAATGTTACAGGTGCTATATAAGCAGTTGGCGAAAAGTCAGACATCATAACAATTTTCCCCTCAGAAAGATTAGCAAATACCCTGTCTGGCCTTTCAGTATTCATAATTTGAGGGAAAGGCGATAGAGGATTATCTTCAACAAAATCATTCAATTGTCCTGAAGCATATAATCCATCGGCTTTTTCTTTCATATTATTGAGTTTCTGCTCTAAATCATTAAGGTTTTCTTGATTAGCAAAACGGGCTAAATACATATAATAAATATCTGCTTTGTTGTCTTTTCCAATAGTTACTTTTTTTACAATTAAATCGGGTACTCGCATTCTTTTTCGAATTAGCCCTAAGTTTACGTCTGTATCTTCCACAAATCCTTCATGGGCACCCCGTAAAATAGCTTCATTTGTGGGCTCATCTGGAGAACGATGGGGCAAGTTAGGCATAGAGAAACGAACCATTTGCTGAGTATTCAATAAAAGAAGTACTGTATAACCCTGACATACATAATCCACCAATGTTTCTAGATTGTAGGCTTCTTTTCGTGAAGAGGTGGTTGCATCCCAGTCTTTTTCATTAAACGTTGTTTGCACTTTTAACACATTCAATATATCTTGTACATCTTTTTTATTAGCCATCGAGCTATAGTAGCAGAGAATAGCATATTGATCTTTTGGAAATGAGATTTCCCTTGCTATAAAATCAACTGAATTATAAAAAGTGGCTTTTAATTTTTCAACCATCGATTCTAGCTGGAGCATTTAATACCTCCTCTTTTATTCTTGATGAATATGGTTGGTACCTTCTAGTTACCTTTACATTCTTTCTTTTTTCAGTATGGAACATAAAATTACATTTCAAACAAAAATCCAACCATTAAATGACTGATCCTTTATTTATATAGGTTGCATATTATGCTGGTTTTTGATTTATGAAGACATAAAAAAGCTCTCAGAATGATAAATATTCCGAGAGCCTCTTAACTTGAAATCAGGATGCCCTGATCTCAATTCAAATACTTTATTCTATTTTTGAATAAATTGTTGTGTCCAGACGTTTCCTTTTGCATCATAACCTACACCAATATGTGTATAGTTTTTGTTCATAATGTTAGCGCGGTGACCTTCTGAATTCATCCAAGCTTTTACTACTTCTTCTGGTGTTTTTTGACCTTTGGCAATATTTTCGCCTGCTGATTTATACGTAATACCAAGAGATTTCATTTGGTCAAATGGTGAACCGTAAGTTGGGCTTGTATGATCGAAATAATTTTTGTCTGCCATATCCTTAGATTTAGCTTTCGCAGAGCCCATCAATTTTGTATCTGCTTGTAAAGCAGGCAGACCTTCTTTTGCACGTTCTGCATTAGTCAATGTGATGACTTGTTTTTCAAATTGAGAAGCAGATGTTGCATTTGAGTCTGTAGATGGTTTGCTTGGTGCATCAGTATTTGGTTTTGACGGTGTTGTAGTATCTGTATCTGGCTTAGCTGTT
This sequence comes from Rummeliibacillus sp. TYF-LIM-RU47, assembly GCF_008638315.1. Classification (NCBI taxonomy): domain Bacteria; kingdom Bacillati; phylum Bacillota; class Bacilli; order Caryophanales; family Caryophanaceae; genus Rummeliibacillus; species Rummeliibacillus sp. TYF-LIM-RU47. Next base: position 1,810,137 of record NZ_VVIR01000001.1, read on the forward strand.
GTATCTGTATTTGGTTTTGTTGTATCTGTATTTGGTTTTGTTGTATCTGTATTTGGTTTTGTTGTATCTGTATTTGGTTTTGTTGTATCTACGTTCGGCTTAGTTGTAGGTTTTACCGAATTCGTATTTGAAGTACCATTTGTAAAGCAGTTATTCAACATAATATTACGATGTGTATTATATTTAGTTGATTGGTAATGCCATGTATGATTTGACATCGAAGTTTGCTTCGTATGTTCTTTCGTAACAGTTTTCGCTGAAGCATCTATTGCTCCGCTGTGCACTCCTGCTGTTAAAAGTAAGCTGAATGGGATTGCCCATTTTGTTAGTTTGTTCATCTTGCATTCCTCCTTGTCGTGTTCCAAGCTTAAACGAAGAATCAAGCAAAAAAATCGCCAAGGATTGCCACTTTCTCCAGCAAGGAGCTGAACCCTCAGTAATATAGGGTTTTATTTGGAAGATAGTTGAAGTCTATCACCTTATTGCTATTCTAAGAGGGTTGACATCTCAATATTTTAGGCTTTAGGCAGTTCTAATTCATTCACATTTTCTCCGATAATCACTAGATTTGGTTCCATTTTTACATACTCAGGAAGCCATTGTGTTAATCCATATGCATACTGAAACAGCATAGGATTTCTAATTCCTTCGATTGGTACAAAGCCCTTCATTCGATAAACAGAATTAGGAAGCGTTTTAATCCATTCTTCAAATTTTTCTTGTGTAAAACTTTCCCCAGACTTGAAAGTAACAAGACGAGAACCTAAATGCAGATGCTCCCCTATGTTTGCTTGTTGAATAGAAGTCGGCCTAGCTGTAGCTTGTAATCTTTGAAGATATTTAATCGGTAGAGAGGCATTCGTTGTTTGAATGATCAGTGCATGTGAATTAATGCTCTGCATCTCAAAAGTAACTTTCGCTCTTTCTGATTCTGTCAGTAAATCCATCTTATTTGCCAAAATCAAATGTGCATGGCGAATCTGTTCTAAAAATAAGGAACGTGTTTGAATTGACATACCTTCTCTTTCTAACCAACGTTTACTATCAGCGACAGTGACAATACCTTTAATGTTTAACTCATTTGCAAATAGCGGTGAATAGACTGCATCTAATGCTTCGACTGGATGAGCTGCTCCAGTGGTTTCTATAATAAGCACATCAAACTCAGAATCCGCTAACAGTGATTGAATTTGTGCCTCCGTTTTTTCGGCACCTGTACAACAAATGCATCCATTTAACATTTCTTTTAAAGGTATATTTTCCTCGATTGCTTGTGAATCAAAATTTAAAGCCCCTAGCTCATTCATGATAATAGCTGGTTTTAAATTCTGTTCTTTCAATTGGCGAATGGTATTCATTAATAAGGTTGTTTTGCCGCTTCCTAAGAAACCGCTGAATAAATATACATCTTTCATTTTAAATCTCCTTCTATTTAACTGCTCTTTCAGCAGAGATTGTATTTCCCTCCAAAAAGGGGCAAACAGTTCGTAAATGTATCTTTACTAAATATAGTGATAGAGTCTTTTCAAAAAAGAGCTGACAAATGAATGCCAGCTCCTTAACTAATCTATTTCATTTCAGCTTTTACAATGCTTGCTGCTTTTTTCAGCTGTGGATCTTCTTTTTTGATTTTCAAGCGAATTTTATTCATTAATGCGTACGTTGTATCGCCTTTCAGAATACCTGTTTCCTTCAACTTGTTGTCTTTCTGGAATTGTTCCACCGCTAACTTCGTTGAGGCATCGTATAAGCCATCAATTTTACCAGGGTTATAACCTGCAGCTTGAAGTAATTTTTCAGCAACTTTAACGCTATCAGATAATGCACCTTCCTTGAAGGTTTTATCAGGGTCCAAATAAGGAAGAGATGCATAGCTTGGATAGTTCACTTTTACATTAGGCTTTATGCCCTTTTCATGAATCCAGTTACCTTTTGGTGTTAACCATTTCGCCATTGTGAATTTAAGATTAGATCCGTCCGGTAGATTCTCAGCGGTTTGCATCGTCCCTTTACCAAATGAAGTTTCACCTACTAATTTGATATGGGAGGACTCATTTAATGCTCCTGCTAAGATTTCAGAAGCTGATGCACTTCCTCCATCGATAAGAACAGTTGTTGGCACTTTTACCTTACGGCCATCTTCTGCTTTATAGACTTGTTTATTGCCTGAACGGTCTTCGAATTGTACGATTGGTTGTCCTTTTGGAACAAATAGATTTGCAATATTCTCTACTGATTCAACCAAGCCACCTGGATTTTGACGAACATCCAGAACCAACCCTTTCATACCTTTTGCTTCCATATCATCTAATGCACTAAGCAACTCTTTATAAGTACCATCTGAGAAGCTTGTGATTTGAATATGAGCAATTTTATTTTTCATCATTTCGGCATATACAGTTTCCACAGGAATGTCTGCACGAGTGATTTTAAAAGTGGTTAGCTTACTAGAACTTCCACGCTGGATTTCAAGTGTAACCTCTGTCCCCTTCTTACCGCGAATTAATAATACGGCTTGTGATGCTGTCATTCCATCAATAGATTTGCCATCTACTTTTTTAATAATATCGTTCGTTTTGATGCCTGATTTCTCTGCAGGCGAGTTTTTAATCGGTGATACGACCACAATATGGCCATCCTTCTCTTGCACCTCAGCACCTATGCCTTGGAAACTAGAAGAAATGCTTTCATTAAACGCTGAAGCTTCCTTTTTATTCATATAGTCAGAATATGGATCTCCTAATGCGCTGATCATTCCGTCTACTGCACCGTTTACTAGCTTGTCTGTATCAATTTTCTTGTAATAACCTTTTGATAGCTCATCGTATGCATTAAACAACTTTTGGAATTCGCCATGTGCTGGTGTGCGAACTTCCACTACTTTATCTTCGCCAACTGTTAACGCAAAAATCGTTATACCTGATGTACCAAGAACCAAAACCATGATCATCATGATGAAAGCAAATGGCTTCATACGTATGTATTTTCCTGTGACTTTCCCATGATTAGCATCTTGTTCTGATTGTGGTTCATTTTGTTCTTGTTCTTGCTTCGTTTTATCATCCATATTCGTTCACCACTTTCAATCTAAGAGTGTATAAAACACACCTTCTATCATAATAGCAGGAATTAAAGCGAACGAAAAGAAAAAGACTGCCAAAAATTCCTTGGCAGTCTTTTCACATCACTTAATCAAAAGATACATTGCAACTCACTGGTTTTGGTTCAAGCACCTTTGTTTCCATATACTTGTGGAATAACCATTCTCCTACCCCAAGTACAATAGAGGATAACAATGATGCGGCAAGAATATCCACAGTCTCTACATATAAAGCTGAACCCATGAAATAAATAATGACGAATGCTAAAACAGCATCCGAAAAGGTGGCAATAGTATTGCCCATTACATAGGCATAGCGCTTACTAAAGACGGTGAAGATAAGAATGTCTCCCAAAACAAAAGCAAAAATGGCAAGGACAAGGCTAATCCAGAGAGTCGTTGAAACATCTCCTCCATAAATGCCTGTATTAATGATTAATAGTATTGCTGCAGTCATAATTAGCTTTAGTATGAATGCACTCACATATTTCATCATTCTATCCCCTTTCGCATGACACAACATATAAATGACTAAATGAGTTGATTGATCAGATCAATCATGGGTTAGTATGAATTTTTTGGGTAATGATATACGTATTAATCCATTTATCCATTTGATTTACTCGTATAGCCTAAAAAATTTCTATCCTCAAACTAAAACGTCACTTCTTATATCTTGATCCAATCTATAGGCACTAAAATGTACCTTTGGAACTTGTAAGTATCTATAGCACTTATAAGTACGTACTTTTCTTTATGGTGAATATATTTCATAATAGCTTTTGTACAGCAAGCTTTAACCATTATCAATTCGTTATTGATTATTTTACGTTCAAATCATGTGGGACAATCGAACATTATGAGTAATGGTTAACTTTATTGTTGGTAATACTATTAGTTCGTACAGGTGCTATAAATGCTCCTTTGAAAACATATTTGAAACATGCAATATGTGGAACAATAAGGTGTTTTTTCTAATTTAAAGGGAAGAGATGTAATCCGCACGTTTCTCCTCTTTAACAGGATAAATAAACGTTATTTGACAAGACAGAGTTGGTTCCTGTATGACGAAATATAATTAAGTCCATTTCAGTTTATAACAATCAGGAGGTTTATTTATGGTAGCGAAAAACTTACAAGATACAACAACTTTGTATAACGGCGTAAAAATGCCATGGTTTGGTCTAGGCGTGTTTAAAGTAGAGGAAGGCCCAGATTTGGTTAATGCTGTTAAAACAGCCATTAAACATGGTTACCGGAGCATTGATACTGCAGCTATTTATGGTAATGAAGAAGGAGTCGGCCAAGGAATCCGTGAAGGACTTAAAGAAGCCGGCATATCTAGAGATGAATTATTTGTAACATCGAAAGTTTGGAACGACGACTTAGGGTATGAATCTACTTTAGCAGCCTACGAAACAAGCCTTAAGAAACTCGGATTGGATTATCTAGATCTATATTTGATTCATTGGCCTGTAGAAGGTAAATATAAAGATGCATGGAGAGCTTTAGAAACTCTTTACAAAGATGGACGAGTTAAAGCAATTGGGATGAGTAATTTCCAAATTCATCACCTTGAAGATTTAATGAAGGATGCAGAGGTTAAACCGATGATCAACCAAGTGGAATGCCACCCACGATTGACTCAAAAAGATCTTAAGTCATTCTGTCAAGAACATGGTATTCAGTTGGAAGCCTGGTCTCCATTGATGCAAGGTCAATTATTGGATAACCCAGAGCTTAAGGAAATTGCCAATAAATATGATAAGTCTATTGCTCAAATTATCCTACGTTGGGACTTACAAAACGGTATTGTGACAATTCCAAAATCAACAAAAGAACACCGTATTGTAGAAAATGCATCAATATTTGATTTTGAGTTAACATCTGAAGATATGGAACAAATTGATAGCTTGAATCAAGATCATCGCGTTGGTCCAGATCCGGACAACTTTGACTTTTAATAAGAAATAAGGAGATATAGACGTTACTATTCGTCTATATCTTTTTTCTAAGGTATTTAAAGTATGTGGAGTGTTCCATACGAAGAAAAATTTAAACAAAATTTATTCTATAAAAAATAAGTTAATGTCTAAGAAAATAATCTAGGAGGGAACTACATGCAACTAAATTTAAAAGGAAAAACAGCGCTAGTTACTGGATCTACATCAGGCATTGGGAAAGCGATCGCTATGTCGCTAGTAGAAGAAGGTGCTACTGTACTGATTAATGGACGTCGGGAAGAAAAAGTGTATGAAACTATTGAAGAAATTAAATCAAAATATCCAAATGCAATTCTTCATTCAGCAGTAGCTGATCTAGGAACAGAACAAGGCTGCCAAAAAATTATCGAGAACTATGCTGGGATAGACATCCTTATTAATAACCTAGGAATTTTTAAACCTGCCGAATACTTTGATATCTCTGATGAAGAATGGTTTAAATTCTTCGAAACGAATATCATGAGTGGAGTTCGACTTACGCGCTGGTACTTAAATCAAATGATTCAGAAGAAAGAAGGAAGAGTCATCTTTATTGCCAGTGAAGCAGCGATCATGCCATCTCTTGAAATGGCTCATTATAGTGCAACGAAAACAATGCAGCTCTCACTCTCTCGTAGTTTAGCTGAGCTAACGAAAGGAACGAGCGTGACAGTTAATACGGTTATGCCGGGCTCCACTCTAACTGAAGGAGTAGAAACAATGTTAAACACGCTTTATCCTAACGAAAATTTGACAATGGAAGAAGCGGAAACTCGATTCATGAAAGAAAATCGTCCAACCTCTATCATTCAAAGATTAATCCGACCAGAAGAAATTGCCCATTTTGTTACTTTCTTAAGCAGTCCCCTTGCCTCGGCCATTAATGGCTCTGCCTTACGAATAGACGGTGGGTTAGTTCGTAGTGTATTTTAAAAATATGTATCAATAAACCGATTATAGTTTTAAAAAATATACCCTATAGGAGCAATCCTATGGGGTATATAAGTTTCTTGATTTTGTATTGAAAAATAATAATATTAGAGTTATACAAAATAAAATGTACATTAAGAAAATATATATGAAGATTAAGAATACTAGCAATTAGTTCATATTTGTTTGGAGAGGCTCTACACTATTGATAAGCAACTGAAAATAACCAATTTATGTTTTATTCTATTGGTTCATCTGATTTTTCTAATGGCTATATTTTTTTTCACCTTTTCCATCCTACTTTCAAGATATTCGATGAGATAAAGAAGAAATTTTTACTTTCCAATTGCCTTATTAACTGATTCAAAAGCATGAATTACTGTTGTATCAAATATTGGAACTTCGGAATCCTCTTCTTTTATTAATAATCCAATCTCTGTACATCCTAATATAATTCCTTCGGCTCCTCTATCAATTAAATTCTTGATGACTTTTTTAAAATATTCTTTTGACGCATGATTGATTTTCCCTAAACATAATTCTTCATAAATCACTTTATTTATAAGTTCTATATCCTCATGAACTGGAATTAATACCTTTATATCATTGTCTTCAATTCTTGATTTGTAAAAGTCTTGGATCATTGTATATTTGGTTCCAAGTAATCCTACTGAATTCAATTTAATTTTCTTTATTTCATTTGCTATTGCATATTCTTTAAATTCTATATTTTAAGAACCATTTCCTTCTTGTAGTAAAGCACTGTTAGAAATGTCTGTGATAATCTTACTCATAGATCCTTTTTTCATATACGATAGGCATTTAGAAATCATTAAAGTTTTCTTGTATTTCCCGGTCCTAGATCTCTTCCTTAAATTAGAAACTATTTTTATTATAGAAAAATAATTCTTATACATTGTATTGAAATATTTAACGGCAAGTTCATTCACAATAAAAAAAGGTAAGGGCATTAGCCCTCACCTTTTTTATTTCACTTCTTTTAAATAAGGTTTACTTGGAAGAGTGTCAAAATCATAACTTTCAACTTCATTCCAATCTTCAAAATAAGCATGTAAACTATCAGTAATCATCAAATTAATGATTTCTCCTTTTGGATTAAACAGTAAAACAGGTTTACCCATAGCATAAGCATAGCCTAATTCCCAGGCTGTACCGGTATCATCATAGTTTTCTCCAATAATCCCAAATATCATATCTGCCCATTTAATGTGTTCCATATCGTTTTTAAATACGAACGTTCTCCATTCAAAAGAACCAAATTCGAATTCAGGTAATTGACTTTCTCTTGGTGAGAAGACCGTGTGCCCTAATGCTCTTAATACCTGTTCTGCTTTTTCTACATGTACAATTTCCTCTCTACCATCTACATCAAAGAATGGACTTGCAAGATAAATTTTAGCCATTTTGTTCCTCCTATTTCAAACAACGATTAACTTTTTAATAAAGTTTATTCCTAAACATATTATCATTAAATATCAAATAAAATCATTAAATTAAGATTTGGGCCGTATTGAAAACACTCGCCCTTTGCCTTATCTGCATTAATTTATTATCTATATGTATAATATATAAAATCCTTACTCACCTAAGCGAGATTCCAATAATTTTCTCGTTTTTAAATCAAAAATTTTATATTTCATTCCCCACATGTGGTCTTTGGTCACTGTAACCTTACAATAACAAGGTATGGATGTACCATAAGCATCAAGATCAGGAATCCCTTGAAACTCAAATTGTTCATCTGTATCAAGCACATTGATGGTTGTATCATTAGTGTGTCTTCCAAATGTTGATGATGTGATTTCTACAGTACATTTTCCTTTAAGAACTTCAAAATCCCTCGTTAATACAGATTTTAAACTTGGAATAGTAATCCATAAGAGAAAAATACCAATTAGAAAGAGTCCAAAAAATTTTAAAATTGTCCATTCAAATTCTCTAAGGCTATACATAAGGACAAAATAATACAATGAAGCTATTACTAAAAATGCACCTAAACCACATAAAAAATAATAAGATAAAATAATAAGCGCTCCTATCAACAAATAATTACTATATCTACGTAATTTAGACACAATAGTTTCAGAAGTATGTAAAAATCCTTGCCAAAAATATTATCTTTATTCTAAAGCTGAAATTTATGGGGATTTTTTGCGTTATCCAAAAACAAAAACATAGGAAGATTGTAGACTCCTATGTTTTCATTCGCATTATTTTTCAGTTTGTTGTTGCTTCTTTTTCAAATACTCCGCACGTATTTTTTCAAGTTGCTGTTTTTTATCAAATTTGGCGGGCTTATTTTTTTCGTGATACTTTGTCACAGCTGCCTGACCTTTGGTATCCAATTGATATTTCCCCATTATATTCACCTACTTTTCATGTCATTATTGATAATCTATTCAACAAATATAATATGCCTTATTTTGCTGAAGTAAACCTTGATACTTTATTAGCAGTAAAAAAGCGACCAATGTTAACCACTTTTTTAAAATGGTCACTTTTGGTCACTTATTAAAAATGTATGGTTTATAAAACGGTTGCTACAACTAGTCTTGAATAGCTGCTTCAAGAGCAACTACCATCATGTCATTGAAAGTAGTTTGACGTTCCTCAGATGAAGTAGCTTCACCTGTTAGAAGGTGGTCAGATACTGTTAGAACAGATAATGCTTGACGGTTGAATTTAGCTGCTAGTGTGTAAAGTGCAGCTGTTTCCATTTCGACTGCCAATACGCCATAATCTGCTAATTTTTCGTTTTGATTGTCTTCTCCGTAGAAAAGGTCAGCAGTATAAACGTTACCGACACGCAAGTGTAAACCTGCTTCTTCTCCTGCTTTGTAAGCTTTTTTCAATAAATCGAAATCAGCTGTTGGCGCATAATCAATGCCTTTAAAGATAATTTCATTCATTTTAGAGTCTGTAGTAGCAGATTGAGCAAGAATCACATCACGAACCTTTACATCGCGTTTTAGAGCGCCGCAAGTACCAACACGGATCAGTTTTTGGCATCCGTACTCTTGCATTAACTCTGTTGTGTAAATTGCAATGGAAGGTACGCCCATGCCTGTACCTTGTACAGAAACACGTTTGCCTTTATATGTACCTGTATAGCCGAACATATTACGAACTTCGTTGTATTGAGTAACATCTTCTAAGAAAGTTTCTGCAATATATTTTGCACGAAGTGGATCTCCTGGAAGTAATACGATCTCTGCAATATCGCCTTGTTTGGCATTAATATGAATACTCATTTTGTATCCCCTTTTCTTTTGACTATAACACATTTATTATTATAATCAATATTTATAATACATACACCCTTATTGTAGCAAGAACGTCTGACATCTGACAAATATTATTCTGAAAATTTTTCTTCATATAATTGCCATAACTCATCAAAAACTGTGGCTTTTAATTGGTCATTATCGTTTTCCTCTATATATTTCGACAGAGCGGAGAAATCCTCCTCTGCTTTAGGAAAACTATGATCATCAAATGCTGCTTCCGCAAAGTCTGCCTTTGGATCATTTTTTCCGCCTCTAAATGTTAATACATATTGGTAAAATGAAGGTTTCACTTGATTCCCCTCCGTTTCAGTAAGAATATTTAACATAATTGTACCCGTTCGACTCTAATTTACACAGAAAGTTGAATTTTCAAGTGCAAAGTAATACACTTTGCGTTTCTAATTAAGGAAATAAGGGAATCTACTTTCACTAGTCTATCATATCATGCTAGCAATGCCATTTTTACTAATATAGCATGTAAAATATCTTTTTTAGCCTTTAAACCTATTCACTTTCTAGTTCTTTGCACTTATAATTCATAATTATCAACTATTTTATATATTTAATAAAAAATAGAAGGAAGTGATTGAATTGGCAGATAAAAATTTCGAAAATTTAATTCATTTTAATTCACCTTTAATACCTAATAGTAACCCTTTTTCTCAAGAAGAAAGTCCAATCACTTTTGCTCTATTAAATATGCTTTCATCACTAGCAGAAAACCATCCAGATACTTTTCTAATCCTTTCTTCCAGTGGGAAGGTAATTATACAGAATAAAGAAACTTTCCCTATCTTGGGTGAGGAAATAAATGAAATACAAGATTTTGAATCTATTGCAAAGAAATCATACAGAACTATACATACAGCATTTTTACATGCTGTCTCAGGCCATACCCAACGATATGAGATCGAAGTTACTAATGATAACTATGGTACGCTTCATGTCTTATTTACATTTATCCCATTAATTTACGAAGATAAGGTAGAGGCTGTCTATTTAGTGATGAGTGATATGACTGAACAAGTGAAATTAAAAGACACCTTACTTTCCAGCCAAAAGCATTTAAACAACGCTCAGCAAATAGCCGAAATTGGAAGTTTTGAATATTGGATAGCTGAAGACCGTCTTAAATGCTCAAAGCACTTTTTTAAACTCTTTGGATTGCCACAAACACCCAGCATGAAAATGGAAGAACCCTTTAAATTAGTTCATCCAGATGATTATAGATTAATTTATGATCAAGTGCAAAAGGCTATTAGAGGGAAAGATTACACAGCTGAATTTCGTATTTATCATGGCTTAACGGGCAATCTCCGCTACATAAAAGTGAAAGCAGTCGTCCTATGGAAGAATGGAAAGCCTTATAAACTAAATGGGGTCATTAAAGATGAGACAGCAGAGAAACTGCTAGAATCGGAACTGAAGGATACTATAGCACGTTATGCCTTTATTTTTGACAATCTAACAGCTGGCATTTGGATGAGGGATGCAGAAACGGGAAAAATGATTTTTGCCTCCAAAGGAATGGAAGATATCCTAAAAATTCCATTAGAAACTTTATATACAGATAAAGATATCTGGAGAAATATGGTCCACCCTTGTCATCACCATGAAATCGGTCCTTACTTAGAGAAAAGCGCGAAAGGAGAAAGTGCAAAGTTTACCTATCGATTAATTGATGGTGCAGGTGATGTTAAATGGCTGTTCGAGCAAACAATCCCCACCACGAATGAAAAGGAAGATGCAACAATTTTTTTTGGATTTGTAACTGATATCACCCATGAAAAGTTTCTAGAAGAGAAAATCAACCATTTGGCACGTTATGATGCTCTTACAAATTTACCAAATCAGCACAGTATCTACGAAGTGATGGAAAGCTTATGTAACAGAAAACACCCATTTGCTTTGCTTTATTTGGATATTGACCGGTTAAATATAATAAATGATTCTTTAGGCTATCATATCGGTGATGAAGCGTTGAAAACTCTTGCAAATCGTTTTAGTAAACTAATGCCTCCAAACAGTTATTTCGGAAGGCTCAATAGCAATGATTTTATCGTATTACTTTGGAAAATCCAAGATAAGGAAGAGGTATACTCATTAGCTGAAATGCTTATTACTGTAAGTAGAAAACCATTAACCATACAGGAATTTGAAATGCATCTATCAACAAGTATTGGCATTAGCTTTTATGGTATAGATGGTACAGATAAGCAAACATTACTGGAAAATGCGCACTCAGCATTGTATCATGCAAAACGGCAAGGTAAAGCAAACTATCAAGTATATTCATATACAGACAGTATCCATTCTTATAAAAAATATAATTTAGATCAAGATATGCGGAAAGCGATTAACAATGAGGAATTTGAAATTTTTTATCAGCCTCAAGTTGAACCGATCAGTGGTGCTATATACGGAGCGGAGGCACTATTACGTTGGAATCATCCTGAATGGGGATATGTTTCGCCCGGTGAGTTTATACCTTTAGCGGAAGAAAACCACCTCATAAATGCTATTACAGATTGGGTGATTGAAAAAGTATGCGCCCAGCTTAAAAACTGGAAAGACGAGGGAATTGATTTAAAACCAATTGCTATTAATATCTCACCAACACGCTTTATGAAAAAAGGGTTAGCCGAATATGTAAAAACTCTACTTTCTCAATATGATATTTCAGCAACATTTATCGAATTAGAAATCACTGAAAGTACTCTTCTCCAGAATGAAAAAAATGTGTTGTCTTCACTTCAACAATTAAGAGATTTAGGGATTAAAATAGCAATAGATGACTTTGGGACAGGTTATTCTTCCCTTATGTCAATCCGGACTTTCAAACCAGATATTATCAAGATTGACCAAATTTTCACACGGCATATAACCAGTGAGGGTAGTGTGGATAAAGGCATCATACTTTCGATTATCCATTTAGCGAAAGAGCTGGGAATGACTGTTGTGGCTGAAGGTGTAGAAGAATATGAACAGTTACAATTCTTACTCCATAATGGCTGCCATTATATACAGGGTTATCTTTTTTCAAAGCCTCTACAAAAAAAAGATTTCTATCAAATTCTAAAAACTGGCTCTCTTTCTCCTAGTAGTGCCTGTAAACTCACTATAATTGACCAGGAACGGCGTGCATTTATACGTTTTCAATTACCTACTTACGTTCAAGCAGATATGACCTTAATAGAAATGCAAAACGAAAAAGTCGAAGTAGGTTCAAACAAGATTCTCATCGAAAATATCAGCTTTGGCGGTATGAAAATTATCTCATCGATGAATTTGGCCATACAACCTCAGATGAAATATCAATTTTGTTTTATCCTTTTAAACAAAAAGTTCATTTTAAATGGAGTACTCAAATGGCAAAATGAAGTGAAGGGCTCTCTTTTTGCATACGGTGTTGCATTTCTACTAGAGGAAGAGGATGAAACATCTCTTGCTTCTACGATACATCTATTAAACAAATTAAATGAATCCAGTAAACAGATCCCAGACACAGATTTTATCTGCACAAACCCGGTAGAGTACTTTTCTATTTATAAGTAACACCCAAGAAGGCAACAACGCTGTATTACGCTGTTGCCTTCTTTTATCGTTTTTATAAATCAAACAGTTTTTCATATTCGCTATAGCCTTCAGAAGCTAAATCTTCTTTAGGGATGAAACGAAGTGCTGCTGAGTTAATGCAATAACGAAGTCCACCTGTTTCCTGCGGCCCATCTGGGAATACGTGACCAAGATGAGAATCCCCCTCTTTACTACGTACTTCTATACGCTGCATACCAAAGCTTGTATCTTTATGTTCGGAAACTTGTTCCTCTTTGATAGGTTTAGTAAAGGCAGGCCAACCACACCCAGAGTTATATTTGTCTTTCGACGTAAAGAGCGGTTCTCCAGAAACAATGTCTACATAAATCCCTTCTTCAAAATGCTCATCATATTCATTTGTGAAAGGAGCTTCTGTCCCTCTTTCTTGAGTAACATGGTATTGCAGCGGCGTTAATTCTTTCAATTTGTCCTCTTTATTCATTATGAGACCCCCAATTTTGCTGTTGAAATGCTGTTCTTCCTGACCCAATGGAATAAAGCTCGTAATGAGTCGGGTTTTTTTTATAATAATGTTGATGATACTCCTCGGCTGGATAGAACTTTTTAGCTTCTAATATTTTCGTCGCAATGGGTTTATTAAATTTCCCTGATTCCTCTAGTCTCTTTCTAGACTCTTCTGCAATTCTCTTTTGATCTTCATCATGATAAAATATCGCTGTCATATAGGATTTGCCTCGATCATGAAACTGGCCGCCTGCATCGGTTGGATCGATAAGCGTCCAGAATGTTTCAACTAACTTTTCATATGGATAAACTTCTGGATCAAATGTAATTTGTACTGCTTCATAGTGACCAGTTAAATCTGTGCATACCTGCTCATAGCTTGGGTTTTCAACATAACCTCCTGTATAGCCTGATATGACGGATTCAATACCTGACTGTTCATCAAATGGTTTTACCATACACCAGAAACAGCCTCCTGCAAATGTTGCAATAGATGTTGACATATATTACGCCCTCCCTATTTAGTAGGAATGATTACATCAAGTATAATGCGATTCTTATCTAAATTGAATTCTTTTGCTTGTACATGCCCTATTAAGTTTTCACCAAGAGGGATATCAATATCCGTAAGATTAAAATAAATTTGTTCTTCTTTCGGCTGAATCACCATCCAGCTAGGCAAATCAACGGAGTCCTTCAATAGTTTGAGAGCTGTATTTGGCGGTATATCAAGCATGCCAACTTCAACAGTTTTTTGTTTCAAGAGTAAATTACCCTCTTCTAATGAGGGTTCAAACGTCATGGTAATCGGCAATTCCATTTCAAATACGGTCAATGTACTGTTTAATGTGACGTCTTGATCAACTTCCATTGTGACTGGAATTTTAGACGTTTTCATCGAACTTTCAATCAATCGATTTGCCATATTTTCAAAATCTTTTTTGGTCGTTTGTACTTCTAAATGACTGCCATTAGGTAATTGCTTAACAGTTGGATTAGGCGTTGTATCAATCGGTCTTGTAATTAAATAGAAGAATGATACAATAGCTACAATCACAAGTGTTAAGAGCAATAGAAAGGCTATTTTCCATTTATTCATCTATACTATCCTCCTGAAAATCAAATTGTCCTTGTGATAGTTTTTTTAGATTTTCTTCTTCAAGTGTTTCAATAATGCGAGCAGTCATTTGATCATACCCTCTAGCATTGGGATGAAAGAAATCAGTATGATAAACCAAATTCGCGTTTGTATCAAATAAATCCTCTACATTTACAAAAACAGCATATGGATCATCATCCGCAAAGCCTCTAATATCAGAATTCCATTCATCCATGATTGTGTTCATTTCCGACTCTTCTTTGGTAAAGATCGTCAACGGATTATATACACCGATCAAGATGATAGGGGCTATTGGATTACGTTCCCTAATCATTTGCATTATGGTCTCATAACGCTGCTGAAATTTGGGTCTTCCTTTATCAAAGTCTTTCTTTTTTAATTCTGTGATATGTTCACGTACAATCTTCATTAAATCATTACCGCCAATAGTCAACGTGATTATATTAGCCTTCCTCAGTGTATCGTCAAGCTTCCCAGATTGTAATTGGTCAATGAGTTGATCGCTTCTTCTACCTTTTTTAGCTTCATTATGGATTGTCACAGATCTTACACCTTGCCATGTTTCCATATCGGTTTTTAAACGACCGACATATCCTTCATTTTCCGCTTCATCGCCTACTCCCTCGGTTAGCGAATCCCCGAGTGCTACGTACTGGACATCCTTGGGTTTAAACATTTGTGTCACCAATATTTTTTTGGTTTCTTCTTTTATATTATGCACGGCGTCCTGTGTTTCACAGCCAGCGAGCATTACAACAGACAGCAAATAAACTATCCACTTCTTCATTATTTTGCCCTCCTTTCACATCGGCTCTGTCGCTCAAAATGAAAGAAGGCAGGGAACTTCCCTGCCGCCTAAATTAATCAGTATAGTAAGAAAAGCCAATTGCACCTGGCCCTGTATGTGTACTAATAATTGGCGACGTATAGCCAAATTTTACATCATGATAGCCTGTCTCTTCAATCCTAGTTTTTAGAGGGTTTGCCATCTCTAAACCATTCGCATGTGCAATGCCAACACCTCGAACAACACGTCCCTCTGTGTCTTGGATATATTGATTGGTTAGATATTTGACTACTTGTTTATGACTTCGCACTTTCGCAACAGGATTATAGTCGCCTGTCTCTAAGTTGGCAATCGGTTTAATGTTTAATAAAGAACCGATCATGCCCATCCCTTTTCCGATACGTCCGCCTTTAACCAGGTTTTCGAGTGTATCTACTACAACAAAAAGGTGGGTATGCTCTCGCACATAGTCGATTCTTTGTAGAATCTCATCCATGCTTTTGCCTTCTTTAGCCATCTGTGCTGCTTCTAACACCTGAAAGCCAAGCCCAAATGAAGTAAATCGAGAATCAACAACGACTACATTTGTATCAGTCATGGTAGCTGCAGCTTCCGCAGACTTCACGGTGCCGCTCATACTTCCTGTCATAGTAATAACTAATACTTCATCGCCATTCTTTCCAATCTCATCAAATAACTCTTTAAACACCCCTACTGCTGGCTGAGAGCTTTTAGGCAATTCAGTAGACTCTGCCATTTTCTCTAAAAATTCAATCGGATTTAAATTAACACCATCTATATATGTTTCATTATTTATTTGAATTGATAGCGGTACAACATGAATGTTGTATAGTTCAATTTCACTTTTAGTTAATTCTCCAGTCGAATCTGTTACAATTTGAATTCGTCCCATAATGACACTTCCTTTTATTCCATCCACTGTTTTAAGTATTTATACTTTATTTTACCCGTCTACAGCTGTTCAAACATGTGACATTTGTCAATTGTTTGGGGGAGAATAAGAACTTTTTGTGAAGTATTTATCTATACAATATGCAGAGATACCTTGAAAGTTTAATAACACCATAATTAAATAATTACCCATATCCACTATAGATATTCTACGTTATTTTAAGTTATGATTTTTTATAGACAATATAAGAATATTTGATATGGTCTTCTGTTTCATGTATCTCTGACTCAGAAGCTTTCTTCCATTCATCACCATAGACCGGGAAGTATGTATCCCCTTTAAAGGCATGTTGTATTTTCGTTATATACAAGATATCTGCAACTGGAAGCGCCATTTTAAATAATTGCTCTCCACCGATTACCATAATTTCTTTGTTTTCTTTTTCTGCTTCTTTCAAAGCTTCTTCAAAAGAATGTACCACCGTTGCACCTTCTACTTGATATAATGGATCTCTTGTCACAACAATGCTTGTTCTTCCAGGCAATGGCTTGCCGATAGATTCGAATGTTTTACGCCCCATAATCATTGGTTTACCCATTGTTGTTTTTTTGAAAAATGCAAGATCCTCTGGCAAATACCAAGGAATTTTATTTTGATAACCAATCACTCGATTTTCATCATGCGCTACAATTAATGAAATCATAAACTCATCTCCTTAGACAGAAATAGGCGCTGCTATGCGCGGGTAAGGGTCATATCCTTCTATAGCCAAATCTTTGGTTTCATAATCAAAAATTGAATTCTTGTCCGTTTTAATAACAAGCTTTGGCAATGTCTTGGGCTTGCGTGAAAGTTGTTCCTTCACTTGATCCAAGTGGTTTTTATATAAATGAGCATCACCCAGCGTATGAACAAAATCCCCAGCTTCTAGACCACATTCTTTAGCGATTAAATGGGTAAGAAGTGCATACGAAGCAATGTTGAAAGGAACACCTAGAAAAACATCTGCACTTCGTTGATATAGCTGGCAAGAGAGTTTACCTTCCGCTACGTAAAATTGAAAGAATGAATGGCATGGAGGCAGCGCCATGTCCTCTACTTCTGCAGGATTCCAAGCTGTTACAATATGCCGTCTGGAATCAGGATTCTTCTTAATAGATTCAATAACATTTTGTATTTGGTCTATCGTACCACCCATACCGTCAGGCCACGAGCGCCACTGTTTGCCATAAACGGGACCAAGATCGCCGAATTCCTTTGCAAATGCTTCATCTTCTAATATTCTCTGTTGAAAAATGGCCATCTGTTCTTCATATTGTTTTTTAAATGTCTCATCTGTTAATACACGATGCCCAAAGTCTGTCATATCAGGCCCCTCATATGCATCACTTTTAATCCATTTTTCAAAAGCCCATTCATCCCAAATATGATTGTTTTCTTCGATTAGTGTACGTACATTCGTATCACCTTTTAAAAACCATAACAACTCGGTTGCAATTAATCGGAAAGAGGTTTTCTTAGTTGTCATTAAGGGGAAACCCTCTTGCAAATCGTATCTCATTTGATAGCCAAACACGCTAATTGTGCCAGTCCCTGTACGGTCACCCTTTTCGATTCCGTTTTCTAGAATATGGCGGCAAAGGTCTTGGTATTGTTTCATTAAGTATAGCCTCCAATTTATTTATCTATTTCATGATAACATTGACGAGAAATAACGTAAAATAAAACAAAAAGCCAGATGCATTTTTACTTTGCATCTGGCTTTTATTTAACAATTTAGCTTTTTGTTATTTCTATTGACGCCAAATCTTTATAAGCATATCTGTGTTAAAGTACTTGTTTCCTTTTAAAAAAGAAGCCATTCACGAACTTATCTTTACTGACAAACTGTTATTGCAAAAGATAAGATGTTTTAAAGTAATTGGTAGAAATATAGATAACGTATACTTCTATTGAGTACACAAAATTTTTTCTTTAATATTCAGAATTTAGCTTAACCATTTTGGTGGTGTATCTTTAGACCAATAAATCTCACCTAGATTGTTATGAGAAGCAAATTTGTCTTTATAAGTGTGATAATGAAAATTGTAGTAATAGCCATCTACTGGTCTGCGTTCCGTTCGTACATGGAAACGAATCATATCTTGTCCTGATGATGCTTGATAAATATGAAAAATCTTTTCAGAATAGTCACCACTTGGTTTTTCAGTCATCGCCAAGTCACGCATCTCGTTGACATTCAGATGATCCACTGTCATATGAATAGCTTCTTCAATCTTGGGAAATATAATATGATCAAATTCATTGCTTATCTTAGGACCAATACGATTCCCAAATTTTAAATATGATTGTTCTTTTGCTTGATCTATTAGCTGACCAGACATTGTGAATTGGTCTACTTCTGGCTGAGCATGTTGTATGTATTCTTTTGAAACATCTTTTGTATAAGGCGTTTTATGACTTTCGCCGTGTTCTAATAAGTTTTCCCAAATGGAGTGATTAGATGTGATAACACCTAAAGTCAGAACGGCGACTGTTGATACAAGGAATTTTTGAAGTTTATTTCTCATACTTTTCACCTGCCGTTGAACAAATATTGTCTTTTCACTTATTAGTATATACGAAAATCAGAAGTAAAGGTTTCATCTTTTTCTAAATCATTGTACAATATAGTAGAAATAAAGTGACACTGCAATCTGGGACAATCAGATTGGTAGTAGAACCATTCGGGCATTTACGGGCTTCATTTTTAATTATTCACTGCCCTTAATGCAAAATAAAGCGTTCGTTTTTGTACAAAAGGAGGGCAAATTTTATGTCAATCGCAATGGGTATCGGATTTTTATTGCTATTATTCTATTTAATGTCTCTTTGTATTACAGACTAATGCGATTATAAAACAAACGCACTCAGCAAGGGATGTAAACCCTTACTGAGTGCTAGTTTTGGTCATTAGTTTAGAGTACCCTAATTTTTAAAACAAACTACAAACCTGAAATTCAGGAGAAAACAGTGGATAGTATCCACTGTTTTTTTGTATAACAAAAGCCTGCTAATAATCGCAGGCCTATAGTTCAATCACACCATAATGAAATTTTGCATTATAGCGAATGTCTCGTGTGAAACGATATTGATCAAACAACGGAGAACGGAAATGAGCTTTTAACACAACTCGCTTTTTTGCTACCCTTTTTGCCTCATCCACCCATTCATCTGTTAATGAATTTTGCAGTCCTGCAACACGCAACGGTGAAAAGTTTTTTGACTCCTCTATTGTCTCTTCAAACATAGGGTCCATATAAACGACATCGAATGCATTATCCTGTTGCTGTTTAAGATAGTCAATCGCTAAACTACTAACAACTTGTATGTGATCCATACAAGAAAGTAGCGGCAATTGCGCTCTGTCATACGACCGCAGGCCTTCACGTACAATAAACGCTACATTCGGGTTGCCTTCACAGCCAATGACTAATCCTATATCACCTACTGCATAAGCGGCCACAATACTATCCGAGCCAAGCCCTAACGTACAATCTAAAAAGGTATCTCCTTTTTGCAGTTTGGCTACATCCAAGAAAGGCTCATGCTCACCCCTCGCTATCCGTTTCAAGCGAAAGGCAGCTGAGCTAGGATGAAAGAAAAAAGGTTCCTCAGATTCAAATGGTAGGTACTCATATGAGAGTTTACCCGCAACAATTAAATTTGCATGATGTTCTTCCGCTATTTTTTGAAGAGACTTCTTCTTTCTTTCGATGAATGGTAGTTCAAGTGCTTTACAGGCTTTTTCCGCTAATTCAAATGAATGCTGGTTGGGCCTTCCCACTGTTGTTACTATAGTTTTTATTCCGCACATATTTGATCAAGCACGCCTACTAAATGATCGCGCACTTGTTCCATTGCATGATCTTCAATTTGTTCACGGGGAATAAAGTAAGCCAACTGTCCATCTTTCCAAATAGCAATAGAAGGAGAGCTTGGTGGCACTTCCTCAAAGAAGCCCCTCATTTGCATTGTCGCTTCAGCATCTTGACCAGCAAACACTGTCGTTAAGTGATCCGGTTTATACTCAGCTTGCTGTATAGCTTCAATAACTGCTGGACGTGCAAGACCGGCCGCACAGCCGCATACAGAGTTAATAACAATCAATGAGGTACCTTTCGATTCTTGCATATGTTCAGCCACTTCATCCGGCGTTCTTAATTCCGTAAAACCGGCGTTCACTAATTCATCTCGCATTGGTTGTACAATGCCTTGCATATATTCTTCGTATGGGTTCATAATTTCGTCCCCTTTCATATTCCTTCATAATCCCTTGAATTATAAGGTTTGTGCTCTTCTATTTTATCTCGAATTACATATTTTTTCACGGATTTTCATTTTTTACGTGATTTTTTGGTTTAAAACAAACTTTCTCTTATTATAAAACGCGGCTATTCACATGTTTTAGTTACATGGAAAGCCGCGTTGTTTTATATAGCTCATTAATTTCCTATTGTATAGGAAACATCGGTAATTCTTTTACTATGATTTTTTCGATTTGCTGCACAACAAGCATTAATTCTTCATCAATAATTAGCATTTCACTAAATGTATAAAATATCTTGATATGCAACAAGAGCAAAACCAGGTTTATTGCTTAAATAGAAAGATTAATATTCTGGAAGGTTTGCATCTTCCCAGAAGAATTCACCTGTTTTATCTATAATGTTTTCCACAAAAGATACAAGTGACTCGTTTGTTTCTTCTGGGGATATATGATTCACGTATATAGCACCCTTTGATGATTCTTTTGTAACCTTGTCATTATCAATCATGATATATCCAATGTCTGAAAATTCACCTATTGGGTAATTTTTTGTTAATTCAAGAACAAATTCTTTGCAATCTTCTTGAACAATCAAAAAATTTTCTCGCATCTCATTTAAGCTAAAGAATTTAAATTCAGCAAGATAGCTTTTAAAAAGTGTCATTCCATCATGATATAAAAGGAAATCTTTGTAATCCTGTGGAATAGTTATCCCCAACTCTTTTTCAAGTGAAGAAATTTCTTCTATATTTGAAGGTGGGTTAAAAATGCATTTTTCACGTATTATAGTACCATCACGTCCAACTAAACCTTCTGGGTCTAATCGAGTAAGATTTTCATCTAATTGATTTTTAAGATTCTCTAATACCTTTTTTACTTCTGACATATTTACCTCCACAATTCGTTTTTAATAATCATTAAACCATGAGGTGATTTTTTTATGTTTTTCTCGAGGAACTGCCATATAATTTGCTAGTTTCGAGCTACCTCCATATGCTACAGGTTTTATTTGATGTAAGTCAATTTTATCTCCTGACCAATCAGGACCTAATTGATACATTATATCTGATGTAACACTGCGCGGTTCTTTTTATATTCTTGCAAGCAAGTTAACTGCCCATTCTTCCATTGCTAGTCCCCCCTTACTAAAGCAATAAAAAAGGAACACCAAATAAACGCAGTAAGTGCGTAAATTCGATGCTCTGGGTTGTTCGATAAGCCATTTATTAAACTAAGTATATTTAGCATGTTTGTGTTTTTTTGTATATAAAAACCCAATACTTTTTCTATAGCTTTTATTTGTTTGAAACAGTATAAGTTATCACATAATGAAAAATAAGATTTGTAATAGAAAGTAATGGTCTTTTTGTATTCAAAAGCAAAAGACTAAGAGGAGGAAGTTATGCTCCAACTAGAATCGATGATTAAAAATTAAAAGCCACTTTTTATAATTCAGTTGATTTTGTAGCAAGAGAAATCTCGTTCCCAAAAGATCAATATGCCATTCTTTGCTACTATAGTTCAATGGTCAATGTAAAAGATGTACAAGATATAGTGAATACGTTGAAAGTGCAAACAACATTTAATGAAAAAGACTGGGATGCGACAACAGTCACTCATCAAGAAAGTTATAACCTCGAAAAGTTAGTAGAATATGTTTGTCAAGGATACGCGGTGCTACTTTTATTGAGATCTCAAGAAATGGTATGTTTCACAATGCCAAATCTACCTCATAGATCTCCAGATGAGCCGATAAACGAAGCTATCCTACGAGGTGCTCATGAAGGTTTTGTTGAAGATCAGGACACAAATTTGGCGCTAATTAGAAAAAGAATGCGTGTGCCTGATTTAATCGTAAAAAAAGTGACTGTTGGAATAGATAACAAAGCAGATATTTATTATATGTATTTAGCCCGTTTTGCTAACCAAGACAATCTCTCTGCTTTAGAACGAAAGTTAGAAGGAATAAAAGAACAAGCGGATGGTTTATATACATCTGGCCAGTTGAATGATTTCATTGAGGATTCTCCCTATTCACCTTTCCCTCAAATTATGAATACAGAAAGACCAGACCGAGTATTTGCTAATCTCTCTGAAGGAAAAATTGTTATAATGACCGATTATTCGCCTACTGCATATATTGCACCTGTCACATTATTTTCATTTTACCAATCGCCTGATGATTTTAATAGCCGTGTTATTGTAGGGTCCTTTTATCGAATGGTTCGAATCGCTAGTTTCCTTACAGCTGTTTATCTACCTGCCTTGTATATTGCTATAGTCAGTTATCATTATGAAATTCTCCCTATCGAATTAAGCAAGAAACTCAAAATAAATATAAGTGAAATTCCTTTTAAGCCAATAGTTGAAGCATTAATTGTTGAAATGATCATTGAGTTAATTCGAGAGGCTAGTATACGGTTACCAAAATCTTTGGTTCAAACCATAGGTATTGTCGGTGGATTAGTGGTTGGAGATGTCATAATCAACGCTGGATTAGTTTCCAACATGGTAGTAATAGTTGTAGCATTGACTGCGATATCTAGCTATGTCGTACCATCGGTAGAGTTAAATACCTCTGTGCGAGTGTTGCGTTTCCCATTTATGTTCGCAGCTGCGCTCTTTGGTTTCTTCGGCATAATGGCTGGCTTCCTAATTCTTACGATACATTTATGTAATTTAAGCTCTTTAAAATCACCATATTTTTCGCCAATTGTGCCTTTTGAGCCTAAGAAAATTCCACAAATTATATACCGCAAAAAGCATTCAAGATCAACTTCACAACCAAGCAGTTTTGATCCGAAAGGAAAGAAAACATGAATTTTACTATTACAAAAGTTCAGCTGTTTCTCATGCTCTTTTTTAGAACAACAGGTATTATATTTATTGCATATCCAGAAATACTTATTAATGCTAGCGGTCGTGATAGTTGGATAATGTTCTTAATCACTGCAGTAATAATTTTTTTTCAGTTATGCCTATATGAAAAATTCTACAAATACTTTGAACCTGGGAAACTAACACGGTGGATTTTTATTTTATTTTGGATATTTTTACTGATCTTCTCTTTCATTTATATGCAATATACCTTGAATATATGGGTAGAACAGAAAACACCTAATTCGATTACATTAGTAATAATGTTGTTTATTTCTTATTACATCAGCGTCAGTAGACCCTCAACTGTTGTAAACATGCCCGTTTTTTTAATACCTTTTGTCTTTATATTTGTATTTTTTTTATCTTATACTTTACCACAATTATCTTTTTCTCAAATATTCCCTATTGGAACAAGTACTGGTCACCAATGGATAAAGGGGACCCTTTTTGGCTTATCTTCATTTACAGGTTTAGAGAGTTATTTAATATTACGAAAATTTGTATTGACCGAAGATAAGGTGCGTTTTAAAGATATCTTAATTTACCAACTTATTATTACACTATTTGTTACTTTTATAATTCTTATTGTAGAAATGTACTTCGCCAAAGCATCCTTGCCATATATTACTGAGCCAGTATTATACATTTTAAAATCAACTGAAGTTACTTTTGTCAAAAGACTAGATGTTTTCTTTCTATATATGTGGCTCGCCTGGAGCATTATTTCATGCAGCCTAATTATTTTAAGTATTCGAATAACATATTTTCGAAAAGAGCGGAAGCACCCAAAATTGGCGATGGCTTTATTGCATATTATTCTTTTTTTCGGAAGCATAGGCTTTATAAATATCCGTGTTGTAGAATTTCTTAGAGATCATTTCCAGTATTTATATATTCCGGTCACTGTATTATTACCATTATTTATTATCTGGAACAATAAAAGAAGAGATAAATATGTAAAATAATTCTTTTTCCTTGTTAGTTTCTTATTGTTTAGCAGTTGTTGGCTACTTTAAATGTGATAATCGTACGTCGTATAAGTATTAAATAAATATAAAAAGGGAGTTACTGAATATCTGCACATACTTAATTTCCGAATGCCTCGGCTCACCATTATCCAAAACTAAATGCAGATAATCATTAATTTATTATTGAATACCACAGGCTATAATTGAGTAACGATCTTCGAATGTATAATACTTAACTATACAAAAAACGCGCGATTCCAATGTCTTTGATATAGAGTAAGGCGTACTTTTATTCATGGTATACCTTTTATTAACATTTGCTGTTGTCGTTTTATATTCCATATTTAGTAGGCGTTTTATAAGTGCGATATTAGAATTATGAAGAAGCTTCATTGCAGGAAAAAGTACAACTTGGATAACCTCGATCTAAGCTATGGAAAAATGGTATGGACCAGAACCAAAATAAAATAAAAAAAAGCGGCTATTCTCCTTTTTTTAGTAACATGAGAGGCCGTCTATTTATTTATGATAATATCTTGATATTTATTTTATTTACTTAAATTAAGGAAAACCTGATGTTTTAAATACTTATACTGTTTTTCATTGGTATCATTATAGGCTTCTTCTCTATTTGAAGGAGTATCCATATACAGGATATCTTCTTTAAATTGAGTATCAGTAAAATCATATCGCTTTCTATTAATAATGTTATAAAAATGCCATCCACCAGGCAATTTAGTTTTATTTATTTCTCCGCCTAATATGTCATTTACTACTAATGCCGTTACGCCGCATTGTCCCATTGCGGCATTTTCTTTACTCCATTTTGAACTGGATTCTAAAGACCAGGATTTAAACAAAACCTCCAATATTTCTTTAGTATTATATGTTTTATTCTTCATATAGAATTCCCACCCTTTTATTCTTTTACTAATTATAATTGCTAGAACTCTAAATTTCTTGGTGATTTTATCAACATACTTGTGTCAATATATGTGAACTATTACAATAAAATTGATATTACAAAGAAGGGACTGAACTATGCGCAGATATCAATATCTTTTCCCCATAATAAAATAAAATCGGAGGTAAAAATATTGATTAAAGAACTATACACAGAAAGATTATTTTTAAGGAAAATGACAACTTCAGATTCAGAAAGCTTATTTAAAATTTGGTCAGATCCAGAAGTGACGAAGTTTATGAATATCAATAGTTTCAATAATATAAGCCAAGCGAAAGAAATGATTAATTTACTTGATAAGCTATCTCAAGAAAAGAGAGCTATTCGTTATTCAATAATTGAATTGGAATCAAATCAAATTATCGGTTCATGTGGTTATAATTCTATTGATTTTGAAAACGCAAAAGTAGAAATCGGTTACGATATTAGTAAAGCATATTGGGGCAAAGGGTACGCACCTGAAGCCATTTCTTCTTTAATAGAGTACGCATTTAATTCATTAAATATAAACAGGATAGAAGCAAAGGTAGAACCAGAAAATATTAACTCTATAAAAGTCTTACGAAAATTGAACTTTACATTTGAAGGAACAATGAGAAAGTGTGAAAAATCAAATGGGAAATTTATTGATTTAAGCCTATATTCAAAATTAGTTACAGATTAACTTTTTCAAGCCTACATAGATTGAACTGTAGGCTTTTAACATGCACTCATAAGGCTTTTCGGAATACAAAGAGCCAGAACCTTTTGAAGACGATAATGAATATGAGGATGTCGATGAAGACTTCAACCGGGCGGGTTATCACCATCATAATTACGATAATCTAAAGCTACCCAAGAGTGACCATCAGCGCCTAATAGGATTAGTCCTTTCGGTAGTTCCCATTCTTCAAGTAAATACTTATTTTCACCAATTCCATCATCTATAGCAATTCCATTTAAAGTCTGTATTAAAGCTCACCTTCAGGTACTTTTCTGGAATGAAGTTCATTAAAAGCTAAAGTTCCACTGTTTTTATTTCTTATTAATTCTACATATGTAGATGGCAGCTTTACACCTAATGTTGATTCTATTTCCTTCAAAATAGCATCATTAAATGGTTCTAATTCTTCAATATCGATTTCCTCATCTTTTTCCCATATATAATTAAACATACTAGCCCACCACTTATTATAAAATAATACTCTTCATAAAAATATTACCATAGTATTCCACAAAATTTACATATAATGTTTATACAACATCTATTCGAACTAACCTATGCGCATGACTTTTCTTTAATCGAGTCAGCTCGCCCAAAAAACATCCGCTTGCTAAAGGGGAATCTTGCCATTAATGAACAGTAATAATGATGAGATACAAAACTAATACTACCTATAAAAAGGAGACTTAAAATGAATTTTGGGGATATTGGATTTATTTTAGCAATGGCGATGCTTGTTGGGCTTGCCTTGGCACTAATCGGTATAGTTGCTATTATTTATTGGTTATTTGCAAGGCCTGAGAAGAAAAAAAAGCATAGTGAAACATCGAAATAATTTCAACCAAAAAGTCCAGTTAACATATACTGTTCTCTGGTCTTTTTAATCCATTTTTATTTACTTTTTCCATTTAAAATCTTCCTACTAGTTTTTCATACTAAAATTACACCATTCTTAAAATAACATGTCATTAATCTTGTCTTATTTTTCCCTAGACTGGTTGAAATAAGAATATAAATACGTTAGTATAAACTATTACTTTTCAAGGGGAGATCAAGTATGAACGACTTTCTCGGATATTTACTACTAACGATCTTTATTGTTATGTCTCCAGGTGTAGACTTTGCATTAATCACAAAAAGAACAATTAGTACCGGAAAGAATGATGGACTAAAGATGGCTCTTGGTTTAACGAGTGGTTCAATAATCCATACCTTGGCTGCGGCTTTTGGACTTTCTGTTATTTTAATGAAATCAGCAATTACATTCGAGATTATTAAATTTCTAGGGGCTTTTTATTTGATTTACCTAGGTGCTTCATCATTTATTAAAAAGAAAAAAGGAAAAGGTTCCGAAAGTGTAACGAATGTGATTCCTCAAAAAAAATCTGCTTTTAAACAAGGTTTAATCTCTAATACATTAAACCCTAAGGTTGCTATTTTCTTTTTAACATTCTTACCTCAATTTGTAACACCAGGTCTCAATACAAGCCTCCAATTTATAATTATGGGCTGTGGTTATGCACTTTTATCAATCCTATGGTTTACTGCAATAGTTTTCTTATTAGGTTATATAAGGCAATGGCTCATGTCTACTAAAGTTCAAAGTACGATTGATAAAATAACAGGTATCGTTTTAATCGGATTCGGTGCAAAGTTGCTATTTACTCGTCCAAATCATTAGAAGCACTTCAAGTTTAATAATTGTTGATTAAGGACAATGATATTTAACGGATGCTACTAAAAATAATAAGCGAAAGAAAAACTTCGCTCCTCCCCAAATATGGGAAGGAGCTTTAATTATGAAATAATACCTTTAAAGGTTATAAACCTATCCTGCTTTTCTTTCCTATCTCAGCTATTTGCTTCATATGATGTTGATCGTGCCAAATAAAATCTTTTAAGTAGTTTTCGATAACGAAATTATTTCCTTGAGCATCTTTATACTGCCTTGTAAACTTTTCTGCTGGTTGCTCCTGAATAGAGTTTATAATACATTTACGATATTCTTTTGCTAGCTTGGCCAACTCATGATTGGTTTTTGTTTTAGCAAACTCACGTGCCTCTTGATTAAAGAGATCGAAATCTAGGTGTTCAACCGTTACTGGCTTTTCTTCAGCAATTGGTTTAATAGCTTCTTCATAAAAGTATCTATCCCAAAGTAAGATATGGCTAACTACATCACAGACTGCCCATTTACCTTCACCCAGGGGTTTATCCCAGATAGATTCATCAATTTGTTCCACAAAATCAAGCCAGCTACCAAACTCTTTCAATAGTATTTCTATTTCACATTTGCTCATAATTTGCCCCTTTTAAAAGTATTTAAAAATCTTAACAATAATGCTTTTGTTTTTTATCCTTTCAAAAAGCAATAAAAAAGTATTATTCCGATATCGTTAATAAAATGGCTGTTGTATTCATTAGCCCATGAATTATCATTCCTGGAATGACAGAACCTGTTTTTTCATACACCCAAGCGAATACAATACCGTTGATAAAGTTGACAGGCATTGCATTTACAGTTGGAAAATGAGCTACTGTAAATATTAGCGAACTGATCAGGATACCCCAATTCCTTCCTAGTCTTACTCTTAACCATCTGTAAATAAATCCTCGATAAAATATTTCCTCGTATATTGGAGATATCACGCCAGCAGAAATAATACCAATCAGAACAGTGAGCAAATTAATATTTTGCTGCAAGCTCTCTGTCTTACTATTTTCTACACTATTACCTAGAAAACTCGTCAATATCACTACGATTACGCTTGATACAATTGTAATCAGCAACCATATCAGTATCCTCCACCAATATTTGGCCGAGAATTTGCATATCCCTTCCTCTTTCCATGAAAGTCGTTGTGGGCGTAGAGCAATAACATATAATCCAGTTAAAAGTACAATGGCAATCGTCAAACCTGTCAATGTTCCTGAGTATAATGTATTGCTAAACCAAAATTGATAAAGTGATTGAATTCCATATTTATCAACTACTATTACAAATAAAAATTCGAGCAAAAGCAGTAATGTAAATTCCCTCCATGACCAAGTGTCATACTGTTTCCATGGTGAAAGTTTCAAAGTGTAAATTTCTCTCGATAATTATTTAGTCCATCTACTCTTCAGTTTCATTTATAAAGCTTTGTTATAGATTCGACAGAAAGAAATAATTACCTTTATCATTGTATTTATTTTTTTAAACAGAGAGCTTTTATATAGCAATGGGGTGAATCCTACACTATACATAAATACAAAAAATAAAGAAAAAAGCAAAAAGAAAAAGAGCTAAATTAGCTCCTTTAAAAGATAATATTTTCTACTGAATATACTAAGTATAAAAATAGGTAGAAAACATGGACTGTTATGTATTAAAACTTTCAAGTACCTCATAGATTTCTCGTTTTAAATTATTCAAATCTACACTTAGTGCCTGAAATTCCACTTTTAGTTGTTCAATATGATTTTCCATTCGCCCCTCCTGCATCTATAAAAATTATGATTTAAAAAGTACCTAATGGGTATTTACCCAATCCACCAAAAAATAAACGCCACAATCATCATTTTGGAGAATAATTTTTTTATGACAATAGACTATTTTTACAATGATATAATTAAACAAAACTAATTTATCTCAAGGAGACTTATAGTATTGGAAGGTAAATGTATTAAATTCTATAATTTCGGTAGTCCTAAAAATGTATTAAAAGTTGAATCTAAAAATATCGAACCACCAAAAGATCATGAAGTCCTTGTTCGAATGTTAGCCCGGCCTATCAATCCTTCTGATTTAATACCAATTAAAGGGTCATATTCTCACCGTATATCTTTACCTAATATTCCAGGGTATGAAGGAGTTGGCATCGTAGAAGAGGTAGGCTCTTTAGTTTCTACCAATCTTATTGGTAAACGTGTGCTACCTTTACGCGGCGAAGGTACATGGCAAGAATTTGTAAAAACGTCATCGGAATTTGCCGTCCCTATACCTCATTTCATAGATGATTTTACTGCCTCACAAATGTACATTAATCCCATTACTGCATGGTTGGTTTGTACAGAGGCTTTAAAATTAAAACCACATGATGTTTTATTGGTTAATGCTTGTGGTTCAGCAATTGGCCATATTTTTGCTCAATTATCAAAGATATTAGGTTTTCGGTTGATTGCAGTAACTCGAAACAACAAATATACAGATGAGTTACTTCGTCTCGGTGCCTATTATGTAATAGATACTTCTAAGGTTCCCCTATATGGAACAGTTATGGAATTAACAAACGGACTGGGGGCTGACGCTGCTATAGATTCTATAGGAGGTTCATCGGGAAACGACCTAGCATTTAGTGTACGTCCTAATGGAGATTTCATTACCATTGGTCTTTTATCAGGTGAACAGGTAAACTGGGCAGATATTGTGAAAAAAGCAAAAGTGAATGCAAATTTATTTCATTTGAGAAATTGGAATAAAGATGTATCAGTAGATAAGTGGAAAGATACTTTTAAACTTTTAATATCATTAATAGCTGAAAATAAATTGCGTTTGATGGAGGTCGATTCTACATTTGACTTATTAGATGTACAAAAGGCTATTGATATTATTGAGACTACTAAAATATCTAGAGGAAAAGTATTCTTAATAAGCTAAGGATATAGTCCATGAAAAAAGGAGGGGCTTTTAATGGGAATGGGAACAGGTGTGGCAGTGTTCAACTTATTTATTTTTATCCTACCAATCATTTTTTACTTAATACCAGTTGCATTTATTATTTGGTTTTTAGTTAAATTACTTAAAGTTCAACAAGAAAAGAATGAATTATTGCGAGTTATTATTAACAAGATTGATAAGAAAAATGATTAGACAGGTAATC
The DNA here is from genome assembly GCF_008638315.1 of Rummeliibacillus sp. TYF-LIM-RU47. NCBI lineage: Bacteria > Bacillati > Bacillota > Bacilli > Caryophanales > Caryophanaceae > Rummeliibacillus > Rummeliibacillus sp. TYF-LIM-RU47. The sequence continues at coordinate 1,841,025 of NZ_VVIR01000001.1, forward strand.
CTGTCTTTTTTATTTTGCTCTCAACTTTCTCCCCTGTAGTGACAACTCTCTTAATATCGTGACTTACTATAGTGAAGGTGGAAATATGTCGTAAACTAGGAACAAAGAGAGCAACTTTAGGCTACTCTCTTTTAATAATAATTCACTGTCTATGCTCTTCTGTTTTTATAGACTGATGTTTAATTAGCATCTGTTGAAGATAATCTTCTGATTTACCTACCGGGATGCTTAGAGTTTTCCAATTTTCACTTTTTATTTGTTTACCAATATAAACAATCTGTCCCACATGATAAGAATAATGAGCCATTTGTCTCTCAATTGCTTCTAACACAGTGTGTTTTTCTCCGCGAATGGTTATATTTTTTAATAAATCTGGGCTCTCTAATTCTTTTAATGTATTTAGTAGGGTATCCCATCCTTTTTCCCAAATTAAGATCATTTCTTGTTTAGATGGCATATCTTCTTTAAATTCTTGATCACGATTTCTGTTAGGTTTTTCACCATCTGACGTTAAAAAATCGGACCATCTAGATATCATATTTCCACTCACATGTTTAACTATTATGGCAATACTATTGGAAGCTTCGTTTACTTTCCAATGAAGGTCTTCTTCTGATAATTGACTTATCGTTTTATCTGCTAAATCTTTTACTCTTTTAAATCTCTCTTTTATAACTTTCAGATATTCATTTCCAATATCCATTCAATCCCTCCTAGCTTTGTATCGCTAAAAATGAGCCAATCAAACTTTCCCCTTAAAAATAAGACTTAAACAGAAGTAGAGTGATTACCTTTTTCCTCTTTTCTTTTAAAATCCTGGTTCAGCAACGAATACATATAAACATCATCGAATTTCCCGCAAGTAAACTCGTAGCCCCTCAGAAGTCCTTCTCTTATAAACCCCTTTCTTTCCAATACTTTTTGAGAAGGTAAATTAAGTGGTTCAATTAATGCTTCTATTCTATGTAAATTTAACTCTTTAAATCCATAACTAATAACTGCCTCTATGGCCTCACTGGCTATTCCTTTTCCCCAGTGTTCTTTACTTAATTCATATCCGATTTCAGCACGGTAATGCTGTGTAGCCCTATTTAGAAAACCGCAACTACCGATTACCTTATCCTGCCCTTTTAACGAAATTCCCCATCTCATTCCTGTTCCCTTTTCAAATATTGACTTATACCACGCAATTTCATCTAATGCATCCTCAACAGAATTAAATGGCTCTAGCCCCATATACTTCATTACTTCCTTATCAGATAAATATATTAGCAGATCATCCGCATCATCCTTGCTAACCTCTCTTAAGATCAATCTATCCGTTTCTATTAATGGAAAATTATTTGTTCTCATCAAATTTGGTCTCCTTTATTATTTTAGTTAAAGAGCCATGTGCAAAAACCATGACTCTTTGATATTTAGTTATTACAAATCATTAATATATTGCCATCTAAATCGCTAAAGTTAAAATAAGCGAAATCACCAATACGCTCAATTTCTTTTGTAATGGTAATCTGTTTGCCCACAATAAAATCGTACGCTTCATTAATATCCGCTACGAAAAAATTAAATAATACATGATCTGAGGGATTTAATTTAAATCCAGGGTCAAAACTATGATCATCCAGTGTAAGTCCAGTCTCTGAAGGAAGAGGAATATTGAATACAGGTGATTCAATACGATCTTCAATAAATGGAATACCAAGTAAGTTACAGTACCATTCTGAAGATTTTTTCAGGTCACTAACATGAATGAAAACATTGTTTATTTTACAGGCAATTGGAGATGCATTTGTATTTATATTCATAACAAAGACCACCTTTTTTAAAATTACTAATAACTTCTATAGAAAACGTTTAAATCCCTTTTTATTTGGTGTTCCTTTAAATAGTGGATAATAAAGGCTTTTATACAAGTTATCTGTATCAATCATATTATCTCTCTTCTAGTATAGGCTTTGAATTTGGACAAATATTTAATTCAAGTGTGTAAGTAGACTCCGAAAAGCTCCCTTTTAGCTCGCCTAAGTTCGAGGCAGATTAATTCTCTAGTATAATCCCCTGCCTAGATGGAAATATTGTAAACAAATATATTTATACAGTGAGGTGCACAATGGAACATTTTCCAACGATACATACAAACTTTTGGGATGCAGTGATTGCAGTCCCTGTTGTTATGATTATTACACAATTTTTAAAAAGATTTTTTCATATAAAGCCTTTCTGGGTTCCAACAGTTGCTCTCGTGCTAGGATTATTTATTTCAGTATTTATTAGTCATAGAGGCGATTTACTTGCTGGCCTATTTATGGGATGGTTTTATGGTTATTCTGCCATCGGAAGTTACGCATCATTAAGAACTTCTTATATAACTTACAAACAGAAAAAAGCAAAGAAAAAAAAGAAGACGTAAACTCGTCTCAAAAAGCTAACTATGCTTTCGCCTAATTAAGTTTCGTCTCATTACTTTAGAGAGATTTGGTTCTTAGAGTTTTATCCATCCTCTATATTTATTGTATATAACCTATTATTAGATTATACTGAAATAACTAAATATTAGGAGGTCGACTGGATGCAAACAGAAACCTTAAAAAATTCAATTGAATTGGTTGAATACAAAAATACATATGAGAAGCAGTTATCAGCTTACCATTTATCAACAGAACAATTGGAATTCACAAGTATGCCATTAGATAAGATTCAAAACCCCCAAGTTTCTAATAGTACTAAACATATATTAATTATGGAGAACCATTTACCTGTTGGTTATTTTGCTTTAGAAGATGGGGCTAAGCTTTTGAAGTACAGCAACAATTCTAATGCCCGTTTACTCACTGCTTTTTCAATTGATTCGAGAAATCAAGGAAAGGGTTTAGCAAAAATGGGGCTCAAGCTATTGCCTGAATTTGTGAAAGAAAATTTACCAGAAATTAATGAAATAGTGCTTGGTGTTAATAAGAAAAACATTCCTGCTTACAACCTTTACTTGAAGACAGGGTTTGAAGATAAGAATGAATTTTATGAAGGCCCTAAAGGTCCGCAGCATATTTTACATTTAAAAGTTTAGTAGCATCTCTAAGAAAGCCCCTAAGAGATTTTGGATCTCAGTCATAGGGGCTAGTAATTATTTCTTTTTATTAAATTTCTTGAATAATACACTGGACAGCATTTCGCGTGTAACGAACTTTTTAGGGTTTTGCCCATCCATAATGCCTTCTTTTTTTGCCCAAGCCCAACCCTCTTTATGAACCTCGCTCACTTTGCTATCTTTTTTCCCTAAAGCCTTTTCTAGTTCTTCAATTCTCTTTTTTAATTCCTCATACTGTGTGATAGTCAACTCTCCTTTCTTAATGTTTTCTGTACCTTCTTCTTTCTTAGGATCATCTCCTATATACCAAGCTAACGTTTTTTTGCCAGCTAATCGATTTAAATCTACTTTTCCACTAACACCTTCTACAGTACCAGTCTCTGTATATTGCCACATATCAAATGGATGACTAGGGGGTGTTACTCCATATCTAGGTATCCAGACAAAATCAAATTTAGTCACATCTAAATGTAGGTCGTCGTATAAATGATTTGCGATATATAAGCCAATCTTTTTCTTGGTCAGAGCACGTAATTGTGCAACGTATGCATTAATAACAGAACGCATACTCTCCCCGCTACCACCAATTGATCCTGAACTTGAAAATGTTTCAACATCTATTACATAAAACTTTGTATTTTTATTAGCACGTTGATAGAAATTCTTAGCTTCTATCCTAGCAGCAGCGGCAGATGAAGCACGATTAAATGCATAAACGCCAAATGGCACCTTATACTTTATAGCTTGTTGTTCATTATAAGTGTGCATTGTATCTTCAACGCTAGATCCATCCTGTGTTCGTATAATTACCATATCGACCGCTTTTGAAAATTTCGACCAATTTATAGTACCTTGATGATGAGAAATATCTACGATTGCACCTGCGATTATAACCACCTCCTCTCATTAAGCTTGTGCATGCAATCTCTTACTTTTATTAACAATATATGTTTTTACTTAAACACCATACAGGACAACTGCAATGTATCATGTATATACAATCATTATCTGCCTTGCTCAATTCAAAATAAAAAGGAGTGCTCCATGCAATCCTTTGAAAATATTTTTACAATTTTGCGGCTTGTAGAATAAGAAATCTGGCTATAGTATAAGTTCAATCTAAAGTTGTATGTCGCATAACTCGATTTTTCTTTATATTAAAAATAAAATTATATAAATGAAGGCGGGGGAATTTAATGATTAAAGGACTGTATGAAGCACATTTACCAGTAAGTAATCTCAAAAAGATCAGTTGAATTTTATCTAAAATTAGATCTAGAGATTGCCTATCAATCAGAAAAAGTCGTATTTTTTTGGATTGATAAAGGAAAAAGCTGGTTAGGTTTATGGGAAACAGAAAAAGTGAGAACTCCTTATCATCCATCGCTAAGACATGTTGCATTTCGAATTGACAGACCAAATATGAATGATATTAAAAATTGGTTAGAAGAAAGAGGCATAGCTATAAAATCAGCTTTTGGTTTTTCTGATGAGGAGCAACCATAAGTGTTAAATAATAATCCACAAGCTCATGCAGCTATATATTTTGAAGACCCAGATGGAAATAGCCTGGAATGTATATCACCTCTTAGATTAAACTTCGAGGAGGCATTTGAACAAATGTCATTAAAAACATGGGAACAAATTAAAGAAAAAGGTTTAAATTAATTTGTGAATAATTAAGTGAAAAACGGATTATAATTGGACTAGACGGTCTGCCAACTGCCTAATTACCTCCATTTACTTACACGTTTGAATTCTTTCAAGCGTGTTTTTTTCTTATTTTTCAAACGAGATTTTATATAAATTAGCAATTTTCCCATTCAATATTATCTCTTTTTCTTTTTTCATGCCATTTTTTAGGGCTACCTTCTCAGAAGCAGCATTCCCTTTCTGAATGAGAGCAATTAATTCGGGGAGTTTCAAGTTTTGTAAACCATAAGTTATCAAAGTTTGAGCAATTTCCGATGCATATCCCTTTCCCCAATAATTTTCTTCAATCCAATAACCCACCTCTACAAATTCCTTTCCTTCAACGATTTGTGGAACGAGTCCTGCGTGACCTATATTTTTATTAGAAGTTTTATCTTTTATGATTTTAAGGCCGTAATTCTCATTCTCCTTATACTGCTCAACAATCCAATTATAAAAATTTATTGTTTGTTCCCTACTACGTACTTTTCCATTTCCAATATATCTGACCATTTTGGGATTACTAAGTAATTTCTCTAAATATCCTATCTCATCTTCTGTATATTTAACTAGAATTGTCCTTTTGCTTTCTAACATGTAACTAATTCTCCTATCTGTTTATTAATAATTTTTAATAATAAAACTTACCTACCTGATATGTATTTTCTTGTTCTTGAAGAATTTGAACTTTTTTCACCATTTTTTAAGCCAAAAGAAGTAATACTAACACAGTTTGACAGTGCATCAGGATCGCAATTTTTTCAAAGTAGTTACCGCTTTCATTAACTTCAAAAGAATTATCAATTTTACTTATGTCCATAGGTATAATATAAATATTTTCTACCATATCAACATCTAACTCATATTCAAATCCATTATAAACTCCATATAATCCAAATCATTTTAACCACTACTCACTTAATTATTAACTTAAACAAAATTAGATACTCATCACATTAAATCAAGAGGATTAAACGGTTTCCTTTCTTCAATCAATGTTACATTACTTTTAGGAATCCACCCTAGCCATGTATCTCTATCTATTCTAGGCAAATTCAGCTTTATACCGATTAATAAATCACTAGTTTCAATTTGATATTGATATTCTCGTTCTTGGATCAGATTTACTTTCACATCATCAATTAAGCAATAAGAGAATATAGATTCACATTCTGATAGTTCCTGTGGTTCAACAATTTTCTTAAAAATTCCTCCTCGGTTAGTTTCCTTAAATGTTTGGTCAATTTTAGCTTTATCTTCAGTCATTATTAGAATGTTGTCATTCATATCAGCTATTATTTTATATTCCTTATTATTGTATTTTCCATATATGCCTCTTTTCAATATTCCTTCCCCCAAATCAAATACTTTACTAAATGATACTTACTGCAAATGTTAGCTTGTTTTTTGGATAATTTTAGAAATTAAGTATTTTTCTTTCCTCTTGTATTGTAATATTACTTGTTATCTACATCACATGGTAAGAGCCATCTTTGTTGGCAAATAGTTTATATTCTTTAACTAAGTTTTTGCAGTACCAACCAAACTTCAAATCTTTAATCATAAATCTATTTACCCCTTATATTTAAAGTTTCCCTAATATCCATTAACTTCTCCTTTATGGACTAAAGCTCAGATAATACGAAAAATTAACTTTAATAACCTTTGAATGATTTTTTTGGAGTAACCGGTTTAAAGATTCAAGTCTTGAAATAAAATTTTCAAGCGCCTCTTCTTCCAAATTAAAGGATTTAATCCCTGATATAGCACCTCTCTTAGAGGTAGCCAATACTTCATAGATATTATCTTTTTTTAATATTCCTACATGATTTGGTTCATAGTTAGGCTCTTCAAAAAACAAGTAATTTTATAATTTTTGGTCTTTTATTATATGTGCTACTTCTTCATATATCAAAATAACTCTCCCTACATTTATTATTGGTTTAAATTTCACTCTTATAAACAGATCTCTTGAAAATAAAAATATTAAGGATTACAAGTGAATTTAGTTATGAGTTTTTAAAACGATTTAATATAAATTCATAAAAATAATCAAATGCTTCATTTTCATCATTAAATTCCTTAATTATATAGTGACCTCCACGTTCAAAGTTTCGAAAATGTTCCATTTGCCATTATCATGTACACATCCTAACACTAAAGGCACATCCGTTATTTTAGTTAACATCATTAGATAATCCCCGGGTCTAATATTTTCCTTATGGATTCGCTCAATAAATTCTTCCTTAGTCAACTTATTCACCTCCCATTCCCTTATCGTCAATTCAATTAGAGGAGTTACAATATGGTCAATAGCATTCGTTTCACTATTACTATCATATTTAATTATTTCTTTTACCTTATGATTTACACACCTTAGGGGGTACTGCGGTATTGCTTTAACATTAATACTAGATTATAGATGAGATAATTACGCTAAATCAAAAGGATTAAACGGTCTCTTTTTTTCAACAAAGGTTACATCAAGCTTTGAAACCCAACCTTTCCATTCTTCTCTATCTACTCTCTGTAAATTCAATTGTGTACCAATTAGTAAATCGCTTGTCACGATTTGAAATTCATTTTCTCTCTCATTTGACTGTTATAAGTGTCTTTAAACGTACCATCTATTTTAGCTTTATTTTCGATATGATAATTATATCTTTTGTTACATGTCTTCAAAAATCATACTTAGAATATATTCTTCTATCAAAGTAACTTCACACTTTTTGATTACTAAGAAGCGCCAAAGAGCAATGAAGTGCTTTTGGCGCAAGATAGATTATTTACTATTCATTAATCAGTTTTAATTAGCAATGCTTTCAATTTCAAGTTTAAACCAGCGTTTTGTAGAATAAATAACTGTAATTACAATTCCAATCAATCCTATAAAACTTAAAGCAATTAAACTCGTAAAGCCACCTGCAAATACAATAATTAGTGAGATAACATATAGTAATAAAGCTGTATTATTTATTTTAATGTTTACTCTGCTGCCACTCTCTATTTGTTTTTCTTCACTCCCGAAAAACCATTGATTTGCTTTAACCTTTACTTTTCCTGCATCTGAAGATATTGAATACTCTTCATTGTTTTTTAACTTTTTAACCACTTGACTGTTTACTTTTAAAGATACAGGTGTTGCTCCACCCATAATGCCAGTGTTCCTTTTAACTTTAATATTCATTGTTCTCTCCCTCTACTTTACTTTGATTTATTTGTAAAAAATTATTATCTTCTTCGGATTTTTAATCATCTCAAAACGGAAGATGAAAAAAATATCTCTCTTAGCTATAGAATAAAATTGTCTCATAAAAAAAATCAAACGCATCATTTTCACTATTAAATTCTTCAATAATAAAATGCCCGGTACGTTCTTTCGTTTGATAAACTTTCCATTTATTATCCTCTAATACACACCCTAATACTAAAGGAGCGTCTGTTATTTTATCTAACACGATGAGGTATTCACCTGGTCTAATGTTTTCTTTTTTTATGCGTTCAATAAACTCGGCTTTTGTCACTTTTTCTCCTCCTAATATGCAGGTATGATTCCTATTTTCTCTAATATAGTGCCACTTAATGGTGTTACAATTTGGTCAGCACCTCCTTCCATTAATTTCTTACCAGTATTACTATTAATCCATGGTGCTGCGTTACCTTTTAATCCATATGTTACATCTAAATCTCCGAAAGAGTTTTTTAAATTTTCTATAGAATCTTTATAATAACTACTAATTATTTTAAAATCAGTAATAGTAAGTGGTAGTTTATCATTCATTTTCAAAATTTGATTTAAATCTTCTAAATTCCCATCTTTAATTGCATCTATTGCCTTAAAATATAAATCATTTTTAAATTGTCCTGTATGTCGAGCAGTAGGGTTATCCAAATAAGGTATAGCACGCTGGTCGTATGAATAAGGCACTCCATTTTTTGGTACTATAGTGAAATTTTCACCCCCTTTTCCGCCAATCCTATCCCATTGCTCTGGAAGTGGGTTACTTCTATTTATAGGTTGCATTGAGTCTTCGATAAAGCCCATTTTAGGCGGCCAATCAATAAGCATTCTACCTGTATCACTATCAAATGCTTCGTTCATTAAATATTTTGTGTTTGATACTACAGTAATATCACCTTTTGTATCTCCTAAAGCATCATAAGCCTTATGAATTCTCTGAAGCTTTTCCTCTTTAGTTAGATCATTTCTTTTTCCAATTTCATTTATATGATCAAAATATTCTCCAACATGTTCAAATTTAAGATTTTCATTTTTAACTGAGGTTATTTCTTTATCTGCTTTCATCCTAGCAACATAATCATCTGCCTTCTTCGAAACTTCACCTGTATTCTCACCCCGCTGAAGTCCTGCGACTACTTTCTCACCTGTTGTTGTCTGTACTGTCTTGATATGTACTGGCCGCAATGCTTCGTCGATGAATTTAGCTGATTTCTTGATGGTTGTTTCTCCTGCTTTGGATGTTACTGCTGCGTTCACTGGATGCTTCAGCATATATTTTAGCTGGTTGGCATGTTGTCTTCCCAGATGATTTGCATTTCGAATGGCGTTTGCTGCAGTTTGTTTTGTTTTTAATGCAAGATTGTCTACAGAATTTTTGATAGGCTTGGCAGCTTTATCCAGAGCTTTCGATGTTTTAACCACCACATTAGCAAGAGCGGGAACATTTTTGAGAGTCGTACGTATAGCCAGTCCGCCTGCTGCGGGAGCAATGGCAAAAACGCCTCGCATGATTCGTTCATCGTCCGAGAGCTTTCTTCCCGAAATCAGATCTTCCCCTATTATGGCTCCTCCCACATCAACAGCAGTGTAAATACCACCGGCTACTAGTCCTGCTGGGGGACAGACAATCGTCAAACCTATAACAAGTCCCGCAGCAATAAGGTTAAACCAAAATTCCTTCTTCTCTTGGCCTGCTCGTAAGCCTTCGTATTCGAAGGCTCCTGTATTAAGCGCCGCAGTACGATAATCTTCTTCTGAAACATCTTCTTGATCTTTATTTTGCAGTTTCCATTGATTGTATTCTTCTTTAAGATTTTCTGAATAAGTGGTGTCTGCTTCATATAAATCATCTATTGTAATGCTTGTTTTATCGGTTTTGAACAACCAGCCTTCTTCAACATGTATGGTGTTGGTTGTATTATAAGAAGAAATATTTAGATCAGCCATTGATTGAATATACCTGTCTATCGATCTATAGAAGGGATCATCTACCTTTTCATCAATTACTTTGCCAATTCCCTTAGCATAATCATATAACTTTTTATAATCTTGGCGAATGGGTTTCGCCTCTGGTTCATAGGTTTTGGGTTTAAAAGATATGGCATGATCTATATCCTTTTCTGATATTTCAGCTTTGGAGTCTTTGAATAGATCATCTGACTTTTCATATTTATTATCGTATTTGTGGGCTTCATTAACCTTTTCTAAAGCACTAGCAACTTTTGACCACTTGTCCGCTTCGTATAATAGCTTCACTCTTCGATCAGCCCCAGTCCTTTCGCTATTTCTGTGGCAAGGGCTTCATCTTCTTCTATCATGCTATTCATAATGCCGTTGACTACAGAGAAAGCACGGCTGTATAAATTGTTTAACTCCAGCATCCGATTATTCGCATCCGTATAGGAACCCATATTCTTTTTTGCCTTGCCATCTAGGTAGAATTGAATATTGTTCAAATTTTCGATAGCAGGTTTCATGTTGACCTCTAATTCTGTAATAATTTTTTCAATATATTTCAGAAAAGACACCATTTCGTCTACACTCATCTTTATTTCTTGACTCATTGGATGTGGGCCTCCTTATAAGGAAAACGATAAAAATCGTAAATTTTCTTCACAAGAAAATATTGGCTCAGCTGATAGACTATATTATTTTCGATATCAATACCTTGCAGCTGCCCATTATTTTCAAAAAACATCCATTGCTCAGCAGTTGAGGATTGTTCTTCATAATTAATAGTAAAGCATTCCAATTGAACAGTCGGGTTCCCTGATTCAAAGTATTCTTCAGTCTCTTCCATTTGAATTTGCCTCTTTAAATAGCTCGTATCCTCCTGTAAGGGTTCGCGATTAAAGAGTGGGTAGCCTTCCATAATTCTCTTTAGAAAAGCAATATCCTGGTGAACAAACAACTGGAGTTTCCCCTCTTCGAGCCATTTGATAGTAATGAGGTGCTCATCCTTGCCAAAGCCTGTCATCAGGTTATCAAGCCTTATATAACGGTCACTTGAAGCATATTGCTCTAACACCTTTACAAGAGTGAAGCCATCCTTCGTTAACTTACCTTCAACATCCATAATATTTTTATCAACAAGACCTTGTTTTGCCTCCTCAAAGCCTTGTTGATTTTTCATTACTAGCAATTGCCTATCCGGCAAGCCAAAAAGCATGCGGCAATCAAATGCAGAGGCAAGGAGTAATAATTCCTCTGCAGTAAATTTTGCTGTCATCCAATCCCCTCCACTTCAACAACAATGTCTTCTTGCATCAACTCATCCATATGTTTTTTTAATTTCTCTAGGGATTCCAGATTTTTTTGAGCTGCCCCACAAATGTCATCGTGATATTGGATGATGATATCCAAAAAAGCTGAGAATTCATCTTTGGCACGACCCGACCATTCTGAACCGCTTATTGTACTGGAAAAACCTTCAGCGCTTGCTTTTGCATCATAAAGTGCTCTTTTGATTACTTTTGCTTGAGCAATAGCTTCGTTTAATTGGCTGCCATTAATTTCAACATCTTGAGACATATTGACCCTCCTATTACTTTTTTTGTTTTTCTAGTTCTCTTTCTTTTTCTCTTCTCTCTCGTTCTCTTTCTCTTTCTCTCTCTTCATCTCCCAGCCTTTGATAATGTCCAGCTCGTTCATTGGCAATATTAATCGCTGAGGTATAGGATTTTTTTTCACCTTTTAACTCTTCCATTAGCTTTAGCATCTTTTGATCAACGAGTGATTGTTTTGTCTTATATAAACTTGCAGGAAATCCTTCGCTCTTTAAAGATGGATGTTCTTGCTGATAGGCATCTGTAGAACCCTCAATATCATCTATGCGGCTTTCCAACCTTTCCTTATCATTTGTTAGAGCCCGCGATAATTGACGATATTGTTTAGCTTTGATTTCATTTCCATTTAAGAACCAATTAAAGAAATTTAAATCTTCCCACGCCATATTACACCCCTACTTTCATTGTGGATAATAGTTTCACTTTCTCAACATGATTACCTTTTATCATATAGCCTTCTGAAGCATTCAACTCTTTTTCACGATATGGTCTTTGTACTTCTAAAACGGATTGATCATTTAATCGGACCATTGATAATGCTGTACTTAATTTCTTCAAAGCCGTTGAGGCTTCATCATAGCTTCTTGTCATTTGGCTATTCATACCGAAAATTAGATGCAGGCCGTAAGTAGCCCCTTCTGAGATAACCTTCGCTAATTGAGACTGCGATGTGGATGACAGTTGATTAATAATTGCCTCCATATCAGTAAACAACACAACAATAGGGCTTAGTTGTTGTACAAACGCTCTTAAAGAAGTAATGCCATTTTCTCTTTGTTCGATATAAGATTGTTGTCTCGCCTGCTGTGCTTCAAGTAATTGTTCAATTAATGCAACTACATCATCATTGTTTTGGACATATTGCGATTGGCCACTATGCAAGGAACTATAAGCGGCTGTTACTTGGTCGACTATTAATAGCTGAGGAACAATATTCGATTGATCCATTGCATATAAAATGGTTTCAAATGCTTGCATAAATCTTCTTTCAGTATCCGCAATAACGAGTAAATGCTGATGTGAGTTAAAGTCTATTGACACCGCTTCTACCTTTTCCATATCCACAGCAATTGGCCATTTATTATTTGCTAAAGCATCCTTAACAGACGGCAATGCACAGAAGAAATCTTCTGTTACGATTTCTGGTACCATTGGAATTGGTGCAGGCTTTTTACCATGCCACTGATTTTGAATCTCATCAATTGCCTTACGAAGGTTTTCAGCAATTTGTACATCATCCAAACCTTCTGCAGGTAGTGCTACTTGCATGAGTGTGACCTCATCTAATTTAATCAACGCACGGCCTGGCATCTCTTCAATGGATACATCTGCTTTCCCCATAATTCCTCTGCTTTCAGACTGATCAATCATATACAGTACGATTTGAGTTTTGATATTAATCAAGATTGGAGTACGAATAGCTAGTTGCCTACTTGCAGTTAGAATAAGGAAGATGCCTAGGCCTGCCCCATCTCGTGCAATGATAGTCATCAAACTATCAAAATCATCTTTTAATGGCGATTCATTTGCAGCATCCATTACATCTACGAAAATCAGAATATCAGGTAATTCTTCATGCGTTAATTCCTTATACATCGCAGCGTTTGAGACACCGATTTGATTTAAAAGCTTTTTACGTGCCTTGATAAGCTCTGACATGCGTTTCATCCATTTTTGCAGCTTCAATTCTTCATCTAAACGAATCATATCTGCTGTATGCGGTAGTTTACGAAGTGGCAGTAAACCATTTGTTCCAAAATCGAGTAAATAAAAATGGGCTTCTTCTGGTGTATAATTCTCCGCTATTTGCATGGCTATTGTTTGTAGCATAGTGCTCTTCCCATAGCCTGGGCTTGCAAAAATAGCGACATGACCATCTCGTGCAAAGTCCAGTGCAAATGGTATTTGCGATTGTTCATGAGGCAAGTCAATCATGCCAATTTTTGCTGTTAAACGTTGCTTTTCTTTCACTACATCGCCTAATTCATGTCGGCTAATTCTACCTTCTAGCGGTGGCAGCCAAGGTCTAGGCAGTGCTTGAATGCTCTGTACTATTGCAGCTTGATGAATTTCTTCAACTACTGCCTCTAATTCTGTGGATTGCCGTTTTGGTACGTCCTGTTGTGATAAGCCACTTAAATCCTCTGTTAACACCTCATACTGACCTAGCTCGTTAATTGTATAGATAGTAAAATCTTCTACATCCTCTGCTGTCTGGTTGCCTTTGTAGGTAGCTCCACTCCATGCACTTTGGAAAAGCTCGTAGATTTCATTGTTCCCTACCTGCAAGTAAGCTCGCCCTGGCTGTGTAATCTCAGCTGCATCTTTCGTTTTGAGGACTTCGTTTGAGTCGCTTTCATTTTGTACTTTAAGAGCGAGTTTAAATTTCGAGTTTGACCAAATTTGATCATCTACAACGCCGCTTGGCTTTTGAGTTGCTAAGATTAAATGAATACCAAGAGACCGTCCAATCCTCGCTGTTGATACTAGTTCTTTCATAAAATCAGGCTGTTCGGCTTTTAATTCTGCAAATTCGTCCGAAATAATGAAGAGTTCAGGCATTGGTTCCTGTACCTTATTTTCTTCATACAATTTTTGATACTGATGAATATGGTTAATCTCATGTTGACCAAAAATATGCTGGCGTTTTCGAAGCTCGGCTTTAATAGATGCTAACGCTCGCATAGATTGAGCACCATCTAGGTTAGTAATCACGCCAAGTAAATGCGGCAAATCTTTGAATAAATTTGCCATCCCCCCTCCTTTATAGTCGATTAATAAGAAACCGATATCATAAGGATGAAAGTTAGTTGCTAAAGATAAAATATATGACTGGATGATTTCCGATTTACCAGAACCTGTAGTACCTGCTACTAAACCATGCGGTCCATGTGCTTTTTCATGAAGGTTAAGATAAACCAAATCATCCTTTCCTCTAAGTCCAAGCGGTACAGCTAGACTTTTATATGGTTTATGTTTTTGCCAGCGTTCTAATACTTGCAAATCTTGAACTGTTTGCACACCGTACATTTCCATGTACGTTATACTCTCAGGAATACGATTTTCTAGACTTTGCAGATGTTCATAGCCTGCTAACCTTCTCGTCAACTCTTCAAGCAGACTATCTGAAACAACAGAATCCAATTCAAAGGACTGCTTTTTCAATTCATTATTTTGAATAAATAATTCCCCTGTCGTTGAATCTTTAACTCGTACAATTGTTGATACATACTCAGGTAGCGATTCTACAACATCTTGCACGTATACAACAGAAACACCCAGCTGACTGCAATCATCTTGAAGAATTTCCATTATGGTATGATCCATAATAATGGTTTCATCTGTAATCACTAAAACGATTTGTGGGATGAAAACTTTTGCTTCTCGGGTATTCTTCTTTTCTGTTTCCAATTTGCGTTCTTTTAACATTTGATAAAGTGAGTTCATTACTTGCTCTCTAGAACGTTCGTGATAAACAAATGTACGGACGTTTATATTTTGTAAGCTCGCATGTGGCAGCCAACGCATCCAATCCCATTCTTTCCTCTCTTGCTCTTTGAAGACCATCACAAACTGCAATTCATGATAGCTATGAAAGAATGCTAGTTGTGCTATCATTTGTTTCAGTTGCTGCAAGACAAGTGGACGTTTTCCGATATAACCTACTGCACCGCTTCTTAAATCAGCTATAACCGGTGCATCGTCAACATGATTATACTGACGTTCTAATTCAATGGCTTTTTCCATCAGCGGATCTTCTTCTAAAGTGAATTCTTCTACATTAATTTTGATGGGAAAGCTACCATCCACTGGTGCCTTACCTAAGCGATAGGATAAGAAATCATTATGAAATGGCGTTTTTTCATACATTCTTGCAGATTGCTCCTGCAACAGCTGTAATAGCTCAGGTATCTGTGGAAAATGATAGGTTAATGCATCCGCCTGCTCTTTTTGTGCAAGATATAATTCCTTCGATTTCTCTCGAAGATATGCATTGAATTTTTCATCTCGTTCTTTCATATCTTTTTTGTATTTTTTCACATTTCGTACATAAGAGGTAACCGAGAAAATGACAGTCACAATGGTCGCTGAAAGCATAACAACAATATAAATACCATAAGGCCTAAAGATGGATACCAAAATCATGGCAGCCAACATCACTAATGGCGGCACAATCAATCTTCCCAGCTGTTCGCTTGGTTTAGATGGCCTTGTTGGCGGATTGGCAATAATTTTTTCCTCATCAGGTTGGTGGTATCGGACACGCGGTGAACGATGATACGTATGTTTTACTACTGGATGTTTAATGGCCAGGCTTGGCAAATGAATCTTACAGCTGTTTTTCGGACTATACACGAATAACTGTGCATCCTGAATAGTGAATAAAATATCGGCAATTACTAACAGATCACCATCAAAAAATTGTCCTTCTTCTTTAGCATACATATTGACAATAAGCTTGCTATTAACAGCAAAGAAGGCATATTCCTGCTGCCCTGTTTTTTGGATAAATATTCTTCCTGGATTCTCCTTATGTAAATAAATTGAATCATCTTCCTCATTTCCGATTGTCCACTGTGTTATATCTAGTAAATCAAAACACATTTCTTCCATTTCATAGACAATAAGTGAGAGGGATCCAATCGTTTCGACTTGGTTAAAGTTTAGTAATCTATCATCTGCAGTTAACTCTCGGCCATCCCACTTGCAAATAATCTCGCTCTTTGCAGATGACATCGTAATAGTTGCTTTTGTATTTCCACCAATCGTGATTTCCTCTGGTTGAGATGCGAGGAATTCATATCGATGGAAGGAGTCTCCTTTAGATACCGTCAATATATATTTCATTTCCTTCACCTCCTATTCTTTGTCTGTTTTTTTATCTTGTTTTTCCTTGTTTTGCTTCTTTTGTTTTTCTACTTTCTGTTTTTCTTGTGCCTCTATTTGTTTTTGTTTTTCTTCAGCTGCTTTTTGCGTTTCAGATTCTTGAGCTTCTTGTGCAGCTGCTTCTTCTTCAGTTATTTCATTTAATAGAACTTCAAGATCTTTTAATTTATCCTCTTTTTCTGTTTGATTCATCTTTGTATTTTTTTTCAACTGATTTTCATACAAGATGATGCTGAACTTTTTCAAATCGTTTACATCTAAGCTTTTTGCAATCTTTAAGCTTCCATTAAAATCGTTTCTTGCTATATCAATCCAATAATTTAAAAGACGCTCATCTGAAATAGACGATATAGAATTTATTGCGTTTGTTTGTTTTTCTTCCTCTTGCAAACTAGTTTTAATACTAGAAATCGCATAAATCTTTTTTATACTTTTGGGTATATCCTCTATTTTTTGGTCTTTTAAAGATTCTTTTACATCTATATAATTTTCATTGATAAAGGATGCATTTGCTTGGTTGTACAGCTCTTCTGTTGGGATTTTAGAGCTAAAAGCATATAAAACAAGAGAAATTAACACAATACTAACAACACCTAAAGCAATCGTTGCAATTTTAAAACCTTTAAATTGAGCTTTTGATACTTTTTCAAACTTTAGAGCTGCTTTCTTATGTTCTTCCTCATAATATTTTTTTAATAATGCTTGCAGCTCTTCTACGTTCTGTGACTGATGGACAGCTTTTTCGAAGGATGTCTGCTTTGCTCGTTCATAAGCACCGTTCATAAGATCATCAAATTTAAATTCCTTAGAAAACGTAGCAATCGCTAGACATTTATAAGTCTTTAAAAACACTCCTTCTTCATGCTGGAATGGCGGAAGAATATTTTTTATGCCCCGATAGAGCATATAAGGCATTAAGTTGATATCAAAGACTAGATTATCCGGATGTAAAACGAGAGTTGTACGCCCGTTTAACATAGAGCTGAAACGCCCTATATTAAATAGCATGCGTAATTTGTGCTCTCGGTCTAATTGTTTTATCTGTTCAAAAAAACGCATATCTGTTAATAAGTAATGAAACTCTAAGTTCTCGTCTTGCACCTGAACATC
Organism: Rummeliibacillus sp. TYF-LIM-RU47; assembly: GCF_008638315.1. Lineage (NCBI taxonomy): Bacteria > Bacillati > Bacillota > Bacilli > Caryophanales > Caryophanaceae > Rummeliibacillus > Rummeliibacillus sp. TYF-LIM-RU47. Next base: position 1,858,609 of record NZ_VVIR01000001.1, read on the forward strand.
AGCTTGTATAAAGTAATTTTTGTCTTGATTTAAAAGCTGTAATTCCTGTGTATTGCGAAGAGAGGTATCAGCTTGTGGCAAAGATAGAATTAGTCGGTCATCTTTCTTTTTTGCAGATAATTCGACCGCTCCTAAAATTAATTTGTCTTCCATTATGACTCCCCTTTTTTGTCTTGTTCGCTGTAGACGACCAGTAGTTCTCCATTGGATATTGAATAATCCATGAATCTGTCTTCAGGCATCATTGTTTTTTGTTTTAAAGGTAATTTAATAACGCTATTCAAATCAATTGAAGTATGCAAACTTGCGGCAAGAGCCTGCAATAATTGTTTGACAGTCATTTTTTGAGAAATGGCAATATCGTAGCTGCCGCCACCGCTCTGCATAAAGTCAATTGTGACGCGTTTATGATTCATCATGTGTTTCACCTACACTTAGCTTTTTAAGTAAAAGGAACAGTCCTGTACAAAAAAGACTGATAACCAGAGCAATAATAGTGACAAAGAGCCAGCTAATCGCTGGACTCTCTGCAGTTTCTTCTCGTTGTATATTACTCAGACTAATCGGCTGCTTGAATAATTGATCTGTTGAAGGTGTTTGTTGTTCCATAAAGTCATTTCGAAAAAGGGAATGTAACGTCTCTGATTTCTTATCTGTCTCTTTTTGTCTGATCTCTTTATCCAGTTGCAGACTTTCATCAGTAAATAAATCTTCCGTTCCTTCAACAGAATGATCGGTTGTGTCGACTTTTGTTTTGTTTTGATTGATGCGATGGATATCAATGTCTAACTGTCCATTCTTTTCATCAGCTTGGACAGATACTGCTTGCATGACCCAAGCGATCACAATTAACAGTAATATAATCCCCTTACGCTTCATACATCACTTCTTCTTTCGGAAGTCTAAATTTAAAAACAAATAGGTTTAATACAAAGAAAATCAAACCTAAAATAGCGATTATAGATATGGTTAAAAGACTGCTACTATTTGTATTTAAAATAGTTGAAATTGCTTTTTCTAAATAATGCAATGGTGATAGACGAGAAAATTGTTGAATAATATGGGATCTTTCAAAGTCAAAACCAAGCGCTTCAGTAAAGAATAGGTACATACTAATCACCAATAAGATAATAAACATACCAACCATTTTCCATTGGCGAAGTAAGTATGTTGCTGCAAGTACGAATAAAACCATACATAATGCTGTAAGCGCCATCCATATCGACGGTGAAACAATGGCTGACTTATTAATGCTTAGGGAAATCGCACCAACAACTAACCCTTCAATAGCAGCAATGACTGTTGTAAATAATGTGATTGGCAAATTGGTTGCAAATATACTTTGTTGTGCAGCGTCTTCAAAATCTGATTTCTTAAAGCTGAATCGTTTAAATCCAGCAATTACATATGCTGTAAACAAAGCTAAGAATGAAGAAATTATAAGTAAATAGAATGTAGAACGAGTATCTCGTGCATTTTTTATCGATGATTTTGACATATCAATAGGGCTTGATAAGAATGCATAGAGTGCTTCATTTGATTTATTACCAATTTTGCTATTCGCAAGGACATTGCTAAAGTTTGATGCATAATCATTATCATTTGATACCTTTTGAATAAGATTATTAGCTAACTGATCAGCTTTGTGAGCAATGTTTGTTCCACCTATTTTAATTTGCTCTGCTTTTTGATTTATGCCATCAAATGTATCATAAACAGTGCCAGCTTGAAGAGATGCTGCCTCTGCTCGACTAGCTACCGTGTCGCTTGCGGTTAATAAATCACTAAGACCCTCCTCCAATTCTATGCTTATTTTTCCTCCTTTTTCATTTTGCTCAGTTAACTTCGAGCCAGTATCAGCTAGATGACCACTTGCTTCTTTCCATTCTGCAGCAGTTGGTATTAGTGTATCAATATCAGCTACTTGTTGTTCTGCGACTTCTTTCGAATCATTTAGTTGTTGCGATAGGTTAGGTATCTTCTCTGCAATACCATTCAGTGCATCATTATAAGAAATGACTTGTTTATTAAGAGATTCCATATCATTCGTTAGTTTTGCAGTAGTACGGTCTATTAATGTTTGTTTAAGAGTAGAAATGATGAATTCCTTCATCCCTTTATTCGAAAGAGCATAATAAAGGGAATCAGCATTCGCACTACCTACTTGCTCAAATGAGGAGTGGCTTAATTGTGCAAATTGCTCTGGATTCGTTACATCGATACTATAATAAAGGTTCAATAATGCTTGTAAGCGCTGGTAATTCCAAATGGACATGACTAGTTGAGTCGGAATATCCTCCTGCGATGCAAGTATTGTTGTAACCTCATGGTGTATCGCATTATCGGTAATAGTTTTTGTTTCGGTACTCTTTGGTTTTTCAGGTGACTCTTTTTCGTCTGTATCGCCTGGTTTTGTGGATTGTTTCTCCTTAATCGTTGTATTTTCCGAAGAGTTTGATTGTACATTTGGATTCTTTTCCTCTGATTCCTTTGGTACGTTCGTTGACTCTTCATTTTTATCAGTTGTTTGATTAGATTCATTTGTCTTGCCAGTATCTTTATTATCTTCTGGTTTTTCGATAGTTGTCTCTTGGGCATCCTCTTCAATAATTGGTGCATCTTGCGAGGGAACAGGTGCCTCGTTTGTATTTAGTGAATTAGCTGGCAGTGACACACGTGTCACCATATTCTTCATCAATGCTGTATTTGTCTCTTCGCTATGGCTATTAATTGACCAAGACCAATGAACTGGAGCCAGAATATCTGTAGCGTAATCAGCTAAGACAAACGTTGCATATACTTTCATTTTTCCTTGCGGTACGGTGGGCAAATCAATTTTACCTGGTTGAATATTATTTAAAACGACGCCATTTGGCAGCATTAATACAATATTCTTTGTCACAAATCCGTTTGGAGCACTAATAGCGAATGTTCGGCTGCCAGCTTCTTGAGCAGGAATTTTTACTTCGTCAGCGATTACTGCCCCTTCGGTCGCAAGCTTTTGTTTCATTTGTTGCATATAATCATTAATAGATAACTGGCCATTTGAAATAATTGGATGCTTGTTTTCAACAGCATATTGTTTAGCTGCAGCCATGATCTTACGTAATTGATCTTTCGTTGTATCTGATACATCTAAATCTTTTAATTGCTCTTCGTCTAGGGAAGGTAGTTGATCAATGCTGTTTAAAATATTTTTTTCAATCGTGCCCTTGGGAACAGAGAAAAGAGCATTCAATTTTGCTTCATTTTTTGGATCTGATAAAGAATCGTTTAATGATTCATTAATTAAATCTGAAGCTTCTTTCGATAAATCATTATAAATTCGTTCCTTTAAAGTTACAGTTGAGCGAGATATTTCATCTCTTGTAGAATTTAAAGATGTTTGAATCTCTGTTAGTAAACCTGTATCCGCTGCAAATGATTCGTTTAATTGTTTTTGTTGGTCTTTGATATATTCTAATGTTTCCTCAGTATTGCCGGCCATTAAAGAATCATTGTTTTCGGTAATTTTGCTTATAAGCGAATTAAGTCCATCATTTCCATCCGTTATATACTGTTGCATCGTTGTCATCGTATTCGTTAATCCTGAAGTACCATTGACACTTTTTTGAGCTTCTTGTGCAAAGTTGTTTAACCCTTTGTTCAGTTTTACAAATGAGTTTCTTGTTCCATTCGTGCTGTCTTCAATTTGCGTTAAGGTAGAAGAATATTCTCTTAATGGATCATGGATATCTGAGGTGTAAGTTGCTGCTAGTTGGTCTTGCTTTTTCACAATGCCTTTTACATTATTTTGAGCAGATTGCAGGTTCCCTATCACGCTTGCAAAAAAGACATCAATTACTTTTTGATTAAATGAGTTTAATAAGTCACCTGATATTTTTTGAGCCTGTGCTTTTGTAATTTCATTATCAGATTCGTTTAGTTTGTAGGAAAGCTCTATTGGCTCAGGGCTTACCTTGTCGATTGAAAGTGCTCTTTTTGTAAAATCATTTGGAATGGTAATTGCCATATTATAACGCTTATCTGCAATGCCATCCTCTGCTTCTGCTGTATCTACTAAATGGAAACGATGTGAATCGTCATTTTCCAAACTCTTTTTAAATTCTTCTCCAAAGTTATATTTCTTCCCATTATAGTCTACAGGTTCATCCAGATTAACAATTGCGACATCCATTTTAAAATCTGCTTTTTCAGTTCTTTCTTTTGTTGCCGATTGAAATGGTATGTATGCAATGATTGCCGCTAAAAGGAGAGCTAAAACAATAAAAAATGGCAACCGATATTTCTTCATTTCTACACCTCATTATTTTTCATCTAAAGAGCAATAGGACCGTCGAAAGTTTTCAACGGCCCTCAAGCTAGTAGGTTTGCTACTAATTTATTTCGTTTATACCAGTGAACCATCGTTGAATAAAATGACACCTCACTCAGCAGTCGTTTCTACGCAGCTGAGCATTATTCCGTTCGCAAACATTCCGATCTTGCTAAATATTTGTTCTCCGGGCAGTTAACCCTCACTTTTGTTGTTTCGTTAGAGTTGAAGGTAAGACTGCAAAATGCTGGATAACGAATTTTTATTGTAATCCGAAGTTTTTAGAAAGTTGTACATCATGTTGTTCTACAGCATCTGCTGTTTGGTCAAGTTGATCTTTGATTTGATTAAGTAGTTGTGCAAAGTTCTTAACCTTTGGTTTCAGTTGTTCGAATTGGTCGTCAAATCGTTCGAATGCTTTACCTTCCCATTCAGAACGTAATTGTTCTTGAAGGTTTGATAACTCATCTAATATTGTTCTAATTTGATCACTGCTTGACCCATATTTTGTAGCTTTACTTTTTAGTTCTTGGGGGGTCATACGAATTTGTCCTGACATTCTCAACAGCTCCTTATTTCTTAAAATTTCCTCCATACTTAGCAAATGGAAAATTGATTACTATAAAAATTTTATTTGACAAGGTCACTATGGTCAACATAAATTATATCAATATACTTATTATCTTGAATGTGAGATAACATATTCCTTATGTATGAAACCAGGTATATCAAGAGATTTTTTCCAAAATGGTAAATAATACTCACATTAATCCAAAAGTACCTTTTTTTCTCGCCACCCTCTTTAAAGGGCTAACTATCGGACATTTTCTTTAAATTAAATAGGCAAAAATACTTAAATTTATCTTACATATTAGAAAATATCTTCTCAATCTATATAATAATCCAAGTACATTTGCTCCATAAATCATCTTAGCTTCTCTTTCTTTTCTCTTATTTATCCAATTACATATAAATACAGCATAATAATGGATATAAAAATATATTAAAATAATTAAATGGGAGTGATTTATTTTACAAAAAAACCTCCAAGCAAGTATACTGACGTTTTTGCTTTGAAGGTTATAATCTATATTAGAAATCCTTGAGGAGTTTTCTTTTTTTAAATCACTTTTTTCTCTTGACGGACTACTGGAAACATAGAGAGAACATTCTCAATGATAAACGTGCGTATACTACCCTTACTGAAACAATACGCTTGAAACTTGTTGCCTACAATCTTAATTACTCGAACTCGCCTCTTAGTCATTTTACCACCCTTAGCCATATATACCACCTCGATCAATTGGTTATACTGCATGGCTTTTATCAGCTGCTCTTTCATTTCACGCCTCCAAAATAAGAATATACGTTCTTATTAATTATACTGAACAAACGTACTCACTTCAATTAGTAATGTTTGGTATGGCTTTATAATAGTCGTTCTCTTTACTCACCTTTTAATCCGCTCAAAAATCGCGTTAGCGCTTCCTCGTTGTTGTTCACATTCTTCCGAAAATGACGGAATAGATCACCCTTAGCGCGTACCCTTTCGATCATTTCTGGTATTGTAAATTGGTCCGGTGTTAAGCCTGGTTTCACTTCTTCCCACTCAAGAGGAGTTGCAATAAACCCGCTTTCGTTCCCCCTCGGTGAATAAGGAGCGATAATGGTTTTTCCTTCACGGTGTTGTACATAATCCAAGTAGAGTTTTTTCCTCCTATTTTTCTTGAGCCGCTCAATTGTATAAAGTGATGGAGTTTGTTCGATTAAAAAGTCACAGATAAACTTTGTAAACAATCCTGTGTCTTCATAGGTAAAAGAATTTGCAGGTAATGGAATATAGATCTGCATTCCTTTACCTCCTGATGTTTTTATAAAAGATAAGAAACCTAGCCCATCAAAAATTACTTTCATTTGATTTGCAGCCTCAAGGGTTAAATGAAATGCTTCAACAGAGGGAGGGTCAAGATCAAAGACAATTTCCGTAGGACCATTTGAATTCACTGGCTGAAAAGGAATATGATATTCAATTGCTAGTTGATTTCCAAGCCAAAGAAGTGTTTCAACATTATTGCAATATAGCTGATTATCTTTTACTGTCACAAATGAAGGTACATGGGCTGGGGCACTTTTTTGGTAAAAGCTTTCCCCCGGCACACCATGTGGGTAACGAATTAGTGTGAGTGGACGATTGAATAAAAATGGCAATAGATAGGGGGAAATAACTTGCAAATAGTACAAATAATCATCCTTTTCAATCCTTACCAATGGGAAAATTGGTTTGTCAGGATGAGTTATTTCAACAGAGGAAGGTAAGGGGTATAGATCTTTTTCTAGTTTATGCCATGTACAATCTTCTGGCTCTATATTGAACTGAAATGCTTCAAATCTAGGCTCTCTCAATTTCCCTCCAACAAAATCGATGCAGGCAATTTTAACACCAATCGATGGAGATAGCTCCCACCGGTTTTGGTTTATTTGGACTCCATTTTGTTTGAATAACTGGGAAAGAGTTTTTATCTCCTCTTCTTTCATGCCATGTTTAAATGTTACAACTTCCACAAATTCTTTTTCACTAAGAACACTTCCTATAAAAAAGTTATTTTCCTGTTCATATGCGGTAACCATAACATTTACATATCGCCAGTTTTTTATTTTTAGCCAGCTATTGGTACGAGTATTTTCTATCCACTGGCTTGATATTTCTTTCGCAACCAATCCTTCCCCATTATATATAACTAGTTGTTTCCACAATTGATCGGGATCCTCAAAAGGTTCTACCATTTGCACTGATGCTAAATTATTCTGCATCACAGTAACCGGTAATGATACTTTTTCAAATAGTTCCTTTAGCTTTTCTTTTCGCTTTAAGAAAGAAAGATTCGTGATATCTTTTCCCTTTATTTGTAATATATCGAAAACAACAAATTGACATGGAAAATGATTGCGTTGATCATTAATTTTTTCCTTGCTACGAAGACGCGCTCTGCTTTGTACGATGGAAAATTCACTTTTGTAATCATTGGCTAAATAAACTAGCTCGCCATCCAGAGCTAATGGTAAATAACTTTTCATTTTTTCTTTAATAGATGCTAAAAAATCTAAAATCTCAGGAAATTGCTTACTTAGATTCCCTTCATTCCTGCTATATAGCTCTATATCCTTATTCCATTCAAGAATGCAGCGAAACCCATCATATTTTGTTTCAAATAGCCAGTCAGCACCAGAAGGAATAGTCTCTGTAGCAGTTAAAAGCATTGGTTTCAAAAGAGTGCACCTTCTTTCTTTTTCCATTTAACCTGAATCAACTAGCATTAATTACGTCCCCATTTTGTTAGATATGAAAAGCTTATACGCTCAGTAGTTTTCACTTAATTTAATTTGACATACATAAAACCTAACATCCATTCAATACTAAAGGAAAAGAGGGTGATGATTATGCATACCGTTTGGAAAGGAAGTATCAGCTTTGGATTGGTAAATATTCCAATCAAATTGCATGCTGCAACAGAAAACAAAGATGTGAAGCTACGCCAGCTTCATAAAAAATGCAATACTCCAATCAGCTATAAAAAGGTGTGTGAGGGCTGTGATCAAGAAGTCACAGAGGATGAAATTGTTAAAGCATATGAGTATGCAAAAAACAAGTTTGTGGTATTAGATCAAGAAGAACTTGAGAATTTACGAAAAGAAAATGAAGACAAGGCAGTAGAAATAATTGATTTTGTAAAACTTCAAGAAATTGATCCAATCTATTTTGAAAGAAGTTACTATATGTCACCAGATGCGAATGGCAGTAAAGCATACACTTTATTAAGAAAAACGCTAGAAGAATCAGGTAAAATCGGAGTGGCCAAGATAATTATTCGTTCAAAAGAACAATTAGCCATCGTAAGAGTGTTTAAAGATGCACTTGTAATGGAAACAATTCACTTTCCAGACGAAGTAAGAAGCATCGGTGAAGTACCAAACATTCCAAGTGAACAAACTGTTGTTCAAAAAGAATTGGACACTGCTTTACTATTAGTGGATCAACTCACAACAGCATTTGACCCTAATAAATATCAGGATGAATATCGTCTGCGTTTGATGGATTTAATTGAAGAGAAAAAAGCAGACAGTACGGTTACTGCATCTGAAGCTAAGCGGCCTTTGCCTGATAATGTCACGGATTTGATGTCAGCATTACAAGCATCCCTTGATAAAACAAAGCCGAAGAAAACAACACGTAAACGCAAAACTTTGAAAGAAAAAACTTCTTAAGTTAAAGGCCTTCAGAGATAATTCTGAAGGTCTTTTAGTATTTCCTTATTAAGTCGATTTCAAGATGCCTTAAAATGTTTAATTCTAAAGACATACTTAGAGCACTTTCATTATATATTAAAGAAATCTGTTCTAAGAAAGTGAGGATTAAAATGGAAAGGCCAGCGGGAGTTACTTATATTAGCTTTTTATTCATCTTAGGAAGCACTTTCTTAATATTCATTACTTTTTTTACCCAGCAGTTGCCTCTTTCAATTGAACACGCACCTATCCTCGGCATTTCTGACTTTCCAGAGGATTTGCTTTGTATATTGCTAGCCAGCATTGTATCGGGCATAGCATACGGCTATATGCAATTAAAGAAGTGGGCATATATTGGAATGATTATTTTTTGTCTATTGAGTTGGTATACATTTTTTCTCGGTTCTCATTCCTTCTTTAATCTTTTCGGCACTCTTTTTGTTGCTTGGACTGTAATAGTGATGGTGTATACATTGCTTCAGTATAAATCTTTCTTTAAGCCTGATAGAAAAGTCGCTCAACAAAAGAAATTTTTATAGTTCGACAGAAATCCTTTTTACTTGCCCTTTTATCTCATTCTGGTGAATCATGTCGAATGAAGTACAGGGATTGTTTACTTTTTAATTAAGTAGCACTTTAACTACCAGCCAAATTTCGACAACGGTTATTCGACATTGAGTTTCATTCATAATAATTATGTAAACTATTAAATTTATTTCAGCTTGTGAACCACAATTTATTATTAAAGATAAAAGCTCCAACTTAATGCAAAAAGCATCAAATTGGAGCTTAATAAAGATAACCCAACTAATCGTTATTTAAGCTTCTCAATAATAAGTTGAATAACCTTTTCCTGTGTTTCTTTAATAGTTAGCATTTCGTTCCCCAATTTTTCTAACTCTAATATCAGTTGTTTTAATGTCTCATCAAGTTGGTGTTGTTATTAGGGGCTGAGGGTTTATTACAATCTATTGAACACTTCAGCTTTATTTTGAATAGCTTCCTCTAATTGAGTTGTAATTTGGTCGACAATCTTAAAATCAGTAGCATTTACATAAATGTTTTCTAGTTTTTCATGTGCATTTTTTGCTTTTGCCAAGTAGACTGTCGCTTCATCCATTGAACTTTTATAGGCTTCTTGAATCTCTTGAAGTTCGCTTTCATATTTTTCGTCTGTACCCGAAGTGATGGCTAGGTTATATAAATCAATGATTTCATCACCTTCCCGGGTAGGAAAATATTCATGAGGCGCTGTGCTATCAAAGATTGCTATACCCAATTCTCTAAAAATCAACATATCTAGACTGTTTGGATCAAAACCACAATGGTATATTTCTACGTCAAAGCCCTTAGCTTTCGCCGTTTTAGCTAATCTTTTGAGTAGTGTAGATTTACCAGTACCTGGTCTTCCTTTTAAGAAATAGCGCTTGCGCAGACCTTCTGTAAGGTTTGGTACAAAATCCACTGCTCCGATAGGTGTTGCAGCACCTAAGAATCTATGAAAGATTGCAGAATCTTTATTTAAAGTTAGATCGCCAAAAAATTGTTTTTGAAGATCTTCTGCTAATTCATCTAACTGATCGTAGTCTGTATTGCTGATAAATATAGCTTCCCATTCATCATGGATTGCAAGCGCCTTGTTATAGTTTTCATACGCAGTAGTATAAGCTTGTTGTTTTTCAGCAGATAATTGTTGAATGACATCCTTATTTTCTGCAAGCTGTTTGGTATCCCATGCTGCACTTAGATTAACGTATTCCTCAACAGCACCCGGAATCTTTGGCTCAATTACATGGGGTGCTGTTCCATCAACTATTCCAATCTTTAAAGAAGGGATGACTATACCATCCAATGAATCAGCATCTGATGAACAGTGAAGATATTCTGTATCAAAGCCTGCTGCCACCATTGACCCAGCAATCTTCTTCATTAAAGTCGACTTGCCGTTTCCTGGTCCTCCCTTTAAGATGTATAACTTTTCTAACTTGTTAAGTGCAGATTCAAATAAACTATAAAAACCCTTTGAGGTATTGCCTCCTGCAAAATAATGAAATTCATTTCCTTTCAATGATGTATTGCCCCTCTCATAGTAGATGTATTACTTAATTAGCATATGCTAAGGGGTGCCTATAGGTGACTGCCTAGCAAATTTAAAAGCGGGGAAACATTACTTCATCTAAAAATTGCTGATTTCTTGTCCTCAAAAGAAATAAATCATACTCAACTCTAATTTTATTCTACCTATTGTATCTTCTCTAATTTTATTCTACCTAATGTATCTTCTCTAATTTTAATTCTTCCTTTTCCCGATCTTCAAAAGCATCATTTAATTCATGATCAGATGATTTCTTTCTATATAATAGACCGCCTGCTACAAATCCTAAAATGGCGTGAACCAACCAAGCAAATCTATTCTAACTGAGTGGCAAATACTCTAAGCCATTAAATAGCAATGGCACGTTAATGCCTATCCCTCCAAATGTCTCAACAAGACTAACAATAAACGTCAAAAGTATCGCTCCTCTTAGGAACCTGAATTAGGTATGAACCGATTGAATGTACCAAGCAAGATTAATACAATGCGACGTCAGACATGCCAAAGCAATGGCGATCGCTAAGAGTACACCTCCAAAGTCCCCCAAGATTGTGTGGACTAGCTCCGAAACAAGCGCTGTATCAGCCAATCTTTTGGAAATACACTGCTCCCTGTAGCCCCAAGGTATAACAAACCTCCATAGACAATGAATAAGCCTGCCCCAGCAATTGCTACTCCTCGCCATGCTATCTTTTTCATAGAAGCACCTTTATAACCATATCCAACTATGGCAGCGATAAAGATGGGTGCACAGAAAATGCCTGTTACGACATCTCCAGTTTGGTATGCATGAATAAAGGCATTCAAAAAGCATCTTTCACTGAAGGAGGAGCCGGCATACCAATTGGACTAAACATACCTTTAAAAACGATGATGACTAAAACAATAAGAATAGGTGTTAGCCATTTCAGGAAGAATATGAAAAACCACTCTGAGCGGTTAATCGCTGGGTTACACCACACAGCGGCTCCCCTGATTGAAGCACGCTTAATATGGTACTTTCTTCGTTAGGTAAATCTTTATATAGATGGGTCACTTTTTCCCCAATGAAGTTCTCAGTTTTAAATCCTAAATGTTGAAGTATAGATAGATCAGCCATATCATAAAAGATTGTTCTTCCTTCTTCATTAACGATCAAAATATTCTCATAATCATGTAGAGGCGTAATTCCTTGTAAGTGCATCCCTCGCACTCCTTTTGGATATTTTTCTATTATAATATAACAATTTTCAAAACTCTGGACGTAACCAAACTTTATAGAACTAGTAAAAAACCTTTCAAACTATAAGCAGTTCGAAAGGTTTGATAAAAGTTAATCTAAATATATACTAGACTTTTTAATACATTTAACCATTTTGCAATTCATTTGCTGGCTGACTCTGTATATTGGTTAATGCTTGCGAAAATCGTTCCGCTATATTGTGTTCCATCTTCTTTCACTTTGGACATATTGCCTGTGTAGTCTTTTAATAGTAACCAGTTGTCCTTTGCCTCTATATTTTGTAGAGGCATCACGTGCTGAAGAAGAACTGATTTTTGACTTGTTGTTGTATTCCACTTATATAGGTTTGATTCATTTGGTAATGTATAAAAAACATTATTGTTGTCTACTGCAAATGCTTGAGCATTCATCAAACCTTCGTATTTTTTGCTTTTCGCTTGAAAAAGCGAGTCATAATTCCACATATGATCTTTTGCAAGTTGATTATCACTAATCAAAAAGTAGTTAAGTCTGTAACGTTCACCTCGGTCAGGCATAGGGTCATTCCAAGTGATATCAAGGTTGTACCATTTACCATCCAGCTTTACTTTATTCCAGGCATGGTTTTCACCTTTAACTTTACCTGTAATGTATTTGGTTTGCAGTCCTGATTCTCTTAAAAGCAAATCTGCAGCTAATGCGTACCCTTGGCATACTGCTTTATGGTCAAATAATGCAGCATATGCAGAATGACCACCATGAGTTGCATTTTCGCTATACTCAATATGGGAGGCCAAATAGCCATTGATGAAAAATACCTTTTCAAAATCCGTCATCTTCTGAATATGATTATTTTGAATTATTTTTTTTACTTTGTGGTGTATCTTTTTCTCTTGATCTGCAGTAGTTAAATAGAATGTTTTTATTTCGATTTTAGTAAAGCCCATATTGGAAGATATATAGTAAGAGTAACCATCTAAATTGCCAAAACCATAATTGCCGACAGAACTTATTTCTTTGAAGACGCTTTTCAGCTGTTGTTCTGCTTCTTTAGCCTTATAGATGGGGTATTTTGTTTGAATGGTGAACTCTGGTTTTACTTCATTCAAGTTTTTTAAGATTTCGTGCTTTAATTGCTGCTGTGACTCAACTTTCGGCGTACCACCTGATGCATATACATTTAAATGGATATAATAAATGGCAGCACCTAAAAAAATGAAGATTCCAAGCAATACGGCAAGAAATTTCTTCATATGCTTTCCTTCTTTCAATATTATAATCTATCAAAAACATATCATTTTAAGTGAATCTATATATTAACTATAATACAAAATCACTAAATTGAAAGAAGCATATTTTGCCACTCTATCCAACGTATTGTTTATGTTATGCAGTATCTTGATATTTGCCACAAGAAAAGATACTGAGACAAGAGTATTTTAGGTATTAAAAAAACCGAACTCTATGTGAAATCAATTTCACATTTGCCGGTTTTCTTTTAATAATTTTTCTCTTGAATGTAGTCATAATGAAAAACTTACATAAAATTACGATCATCCGTGTTCCGTTCCATTTATAATGATTATATAAAGTTCAATTATTCAACATTGGAAGGAGCTATTTTTTATGTTCCAGCCTTTTGCGCTTTTGAAATTTATAAATAATCAATAATACACCAATACATCGATGCACTACCTGCTAAGACAAACAAATGCCAAATTGCATGGTTGTAGGGAATTTTATTGTTTTGGTAAAAATAAGCACCGACTGTATAAAAAATGCCACCTGTTAGCAAAATCAAAAATCCCATCCATGTAATATGAGCAACTAATGGGTTAATAGCAATAACTACAAGCCATCCCATACTTATATAGAATAATAAGGATAGCTTTTTGTAGCGATAGATGAAGAAACATTTACAGACAATTCCAATACATGTGAGAATCCATTCAATCAAGCAAATGGTTATGCCTAGCTTGCCCCCAACCCCAATTAGTGCGATTGGCGTATATGTACCTGCTATGAAAAGATAAATAGAAAAGTGATCTAATTTTGAAAAAACATGCTTATATTTCTTGAATCCGTGAAATAAAGTGGAAGACAGATAAAGAATCATCATTGTTAATCCAAATACTATAAAGCTTGCCATATATATTGATGATGAAACAAGATTCGCTTTGTGCATTAACAAAAATAAAGCGGGAATGGAAAGCAAAAATCCTACACCATGTGTGATGACATTCCAAAACTCCTCGTTATGATTATCGTGTTCTGTCATATTTATTGATTCGCTCATAACTTTTCCCCCTTTTGTTATTGCTTGTATAATTATTATGAGAGTAATTAGGTATTTTTCCAACTGCCCAATGTCATTCATCGACTATTACAATTATCATATTGGTGGAAAAAAGAAAAGAAAACTTGCCATGACGAACATACCCAAAATAAGATATTTCAAAACATATAAAAATGAAGTGCGTCCTGCTGCTTCCATTATAATTTCCTTCCAAACTACGCTTATAATCATTCCTATAGAGAAACTTAGAAGAATAGCCCAAAAAATTGGATAGGACGCTCCAATGATACTCCCAAGAATTGCTCCAAGTCCTACTGGAAATGACACTGCTAGCAGAATGAATATGTGTCTTTTAAATGATATCTTTGCAAGCGATAAAGGAATAAATATTGCCAGCCCTTCAGGAATATTATGTAAAATAATAGGAAACAGTAATGAACTACTCATTCCAGTTGTTTCGCCGAATCCTAATGACAAACCTAGAGGTAGATTGTGAATTGCTATACTTAAGGCTAAAATAGCTCCTGCCCTACCATGTTGCTCCCTTTGAAAATTCATTGATTCCATCTCACCATGCATGAATCCATGCAATACGCTAAACGCAATAATTCCCCAAAATACACCTATGCCAAATATCAACACACCACTTAACTGTAAGCTTTCTGGAATGATTTCGATAAAAAGCAGCCCCAGTAGAATACCTGCGCAAATGCCATTAATAGCAGCCGCTTTTCGTATTGTTCCTTTAAAAAGAGTTGCAAGTATACCTCCAACACCAAGGCCGCTGGCAGTTGCCAAAAAACCAATAATTCCTATCCCCATCTATCCACCTCCACATTCTGTTAAATATATGGATGTAAACTTCATTTTATTCAAGTTGTTGGAAAGGGATATGTTACAATTGTAGAAAAACTTAAAGGAGATTGTAAATTGCGAGTCTTAGGAAATGTTATTGATCAAGAAACACGATGTACTCACTATCATACAGTTCTCGATGTCATTGCTATCAAATTTGCTTGCTGCGGCGAATATTATCCTTGTTATAAATGCCATGATGCAAACGCCAATCATCCAATTCAAAAATGGACTAAAGAAATGTTTGATGTACAAGCCATATTATGTGGGGTTTGTAAAACTGAGCTCACTATTCATCAGTATATGCATTCAAATCACTGCCCCTCTTGCAATGCAAAGTTTAATGACGGCTGTGTAAATCATTACCCGATTTATTTTGATATGGATTGATAATTTTTAAAATTTAATTGACCCGTTTCTACTATAAAAACCGACGTATATGTGACATTAAATATATTTTGGTTTAATTTTTTATTATCATCTTTTCTCCTTTGCATTTGTGTACTTAACGCTGTTTGAACATTGGCTTTTAAATGATTTATCCAAAAAACCTAAAAAAACACCCCACAATTCAAATTACTGAATTGATGGAGTGTGTTGGTTAAAAAATCGACCTAAAAACAACGTAATTTTAATGGAGATAAGGGGAATCGAACCCCTGATTCCACAATGCCATTGTGGCGTATTCCCGCTATACTATATCCCCGAGAAAATATTTGGAGTTTGCTAATGCCCCGTTTTTATAGATTTATTATATATTATTCTCTGTGTTTCAAACAAGAGAATATTATCTTGTTATTAGTTAGAAATAATCTTAAGTCTATAGACAAAACGCCCAATCATATGATTGAGCGTTTTTTGTATTCTAATTTTCTTGTCTCTTCCCAAATATTCCTTTAAGGAGTGGTGGTGTAGCTAATGTTGTAATAACGACAACAATAATCATTGGCGTATAATACTCTGTTGGCAATAGTTTTGAATCTAGTCCCATTGCTGCAATAATTAATGCTACCTCCCCACGAGATATCATACCTGCTCCGATACCCATTGATGATCGCATAGAAAAGCCTGACATTTTTGCGCCAAGACCCGACCCGATGAATTTCGAAAGAAGCGCAATCAATGAAAATACAACGATAAGCCATATTTGATTTCCGATACCTGCAAAACTAACGGATAAGCCAATGCTTACGAAGAAAAATGGTACAAATAAGCCATTTGCAATCGGCTCAACCTTTTCCTCAATTTCCTCTTTAAATTTGGTCTGAGATATGGCAATCCCCGCGAAAAACGATCCAATAATCGCTGCAATGCCTAGAGAATCTGCGAAATAGGCAAAGCCAAAGCAAATAATTAACGCACCACTAAGCAATGGCACTGTTACTTTTAATTTTGAAAACAGTCTCAAAAACGCAGGTACAACCCAGATTGATACTAAAATAATGATAGCAAAGAAGATGACTTTTTTACCTATCAACCAAGTAATGCTAACATCAGAGTCCCCAAAGAAACTCATTGCTACTGCCAGCATGACGACGACAATAATATCATCTAAAACTGCCGCACCTAGCAAAGTAGAACCTTCTTTACTATTTAACCAACCAAGTTCTTTTAATGTTTGGACCGAAATGCTGACAGAAGTAGCGGATAAAAGCAATCCTATAAATATAGCTTGCGCTGTTGATAAACCATAATAAATGGATCCTGCATATCCCAATAAAATAGGAACAATGATACCACCTACTGCAACTAGTAAAGCAGCCTTTTTGTTTCGATTTAAATCCGATAAATTTGTTTCAAGTCCCGCCAAAAACATAAGGAGGATAACACCGATTTCACTGAATTGTTTCACAATATCCGTATCGTCAATCCATCCTAATAAAGCAGGTCCAATAACAATACCAATAATAATCTTCCCTAATACAGATGGCTGCCCTAGCCTAACACTCAAATGGCCGGCCAATTTAGTCGCTAGTAATACAAGCACAATTTGTAAAATAAACATATTTTCCCTCCTTGAAAATAAAAAAACACATGGCGGTGCCAGATTGACTGACTCCACCATGTGTTACATTTAAATATTAATTTATATACCTAGTATACTATACTCCATGCCAACTGTAAAAGAATAAGTCTTATTTTACAAGCTGAATACCTTTGATTGCACTTTCCACTTTTACTGCGTCATGCTGGACGATGAAAACCTTGCTATACTTTTCATAGTACCTGTCATCATGTGCTTTAGGTGACAGGATAATAAGCTTGCGCTCTAGTTCTCTAGCATACAATTCAAAAACTTTTTCTTTTCGGTTTTCATCTAATGCACTATCAAATTCATCTAGTATTATATAACCTGGTGTTGTATCTAAATGTTGCAATAAGGTGAGTGCAAATAGGAGTGAGCTTAATGATTCTTCCCCGCCCGATACACCCTTTCCATATTTTCCATTTCTCGCTTTTACACTCACATCTTCTAGCCTTCTGCCATGACCCGCTTTATGCGCCTTTACATATAATTTAAAAATAGCTCGTCCCCGTTTGTCTTCATATCGTTCCCACATGATTTCGCTTTCGAAGTTAAATAGGCTCATATAGGCTTGGAATTTTATGTTCAAAGCTTCAACAAGTACATGGACCGTTGTATCCAACTTATCTTCTTTATCTACTAACAAAAGCCTTTTTTCTTCTACTAATTCTTCCATCAAAGCGGCATTATATTGTTTTTTCTCGTACTCTTCTTTCCGTTTTTTATAGTTTTCTTCGGCTTGTGGATCAACTTCTCCCTTACGTGCATTTTCAAAGGCAACTCGCGCTTTTTCATTTTCCGAGAGCAGTATTGGCATCGACTGGCTAGTATCAATTTGCTTCTGCATTGCTACTTTGTATAAATCAGGAATTAGGTGTTTTAGCTCCTGCAGAAGAATTTCGTAGCGGGTAATTTCCGCTTGATTAGCTTCTATTTTTTCTTCTAAATGTGTTCTATCCTTCTCCACATTAGTCATTTCCCGTTTATTGTCATCTATATCAAACCCTAAATCTCTTATATTGCGGTTAAAATCTCTTGTAAAGTCATGCAATGATTGCACTTTAACATAATACTCTTCTTTACTTGCTCTAATAAGATGTAATTTGTCTAGTATGTCTCTTTCTTCTTGTTCTAGGTTGGTTAATTGTTGCTGTTCTTCTTTTAATTCACCAATCCGCGAATAAATATCAAGTTGTTGCTCTAGAAATTGCATACGGTGCACTACAAATGCGAACTCTTGCTGTAGCTGTATTATTTTCTCTTGTACATCCTCTGATTGATTTTGCTGTTCTTCCAGCTGCTTGTTTATTTCTGCAATAAGCTTTATCTTATCGTTTCGTTGGTCTAGCTCTAAATTGAATGCTTCTGCTTTTTTTACATCTTTTAATACACTTTGCAAGTCACCAATTTCTTTTTCATATTTGGCTAAATTGACATTGATGTCCAATTTTTTTTGTTGATTTTGTTCGAATTTTTTTTGTAGTAAAATCAATCTTTCTTCTGAGGATCTCGGACTAAGAATGAATGTATCCTTTTCCTGTCTCCCTCTGACGCCTCGTACATCTTCAATGCCATTTATCTTCAAGAGAGGGGTGGTTTGTAAAAATTGATCCACCCAAAAAAGTACTTTTGATGCTAAAATCACTTCTTGCTCTTTGAGTCCCTTTTTTATTTTTAATTTTATTGTCGGCAAACTGTCTATAAACTTAGTTGGTATAATGGATGGCAAAGGCACATGGTATAAATCATTCGCGGGCTCACATGTCCTTGCCATGTAAAATATAGTGTATTTAATAGGGTCAAGCACTATTTCATCTTTCAAAGTTGCACGTTCATCTAACTCTACTAAATCTCTCAATGTATAGGTAGTGATTCCTTGTTTCCTAAGGATCGATATTGCATCTAATTGGCGACGGGATAGCATTTTATCTTGTTTTAGCAACTTAATTTCTTCAGTCAAAATTGTTTCTGCTTCTTCAATCCTTGGCAATTCTTTTGCTAAATCATTATATTCTTTTTTATTCTCCAATAGCTTTACTTCTACTTGATGGCTGCTTATGTAAAGAGATAATATATTTTGATAGTCGTCTTCTCGCTCATCAAGAGACTGTATCGATAATTCTTCTTGTACTTTTCTATACTGTAAGTCATTGATTGTCCTGGAATGAAGCTTTTTTGAATGTAAGAATGAATCGATATCTTTAGCCAGCTGTTTCTCTCGTATTTTACACTTGTCCATTTCTACGACTATTTCTTCTTCGGTATACATCATTTTTTTTCGGAGTTGTTCTGTGTCTTTCAATTTTTCTTGTAATCGTTGAATTTGTTTTTTTATAACTTCATTTTTTTGATTTAGCTTTTTTTCACTGTTCTTTAATTGTTGAATGTATTGCTCTGCTTCGTTCAGTTGCTGTTGTTTCATTGTCTTTCTATCCTTTAATTCTGCCAACTGCTGTTGCATGATGTCTCGTTTTTCTACTAGTCCATTTATATATTTTTCCTTTATGGCTATATCTTCTTCATGTTTATTTTTTTCGAATCGTAATTTTTCTCGAATACAGTGCATTAACCATATATGTTTCTCTCCATTTTTTTTCAGCGTTTTTTTATTATTACTAAAGTGTTTATAGGCATCCTCTGCCATTTTTAATTGGCTTTCGATTAACTTCAGATTGCCAATTGTTAACTTAAAATCTGCTTCCATCTGTTTATAGGTTTCAACGGTCGCTTCCCATTCCCTTTGCAAGTCTACTATATGGTACATTTCACTCAACCGCCGAAATCGCTCTTCAGGCGACATAGCCGCAAATTGATTGACTTCGTTTTGATACCAAATAAGGTAATAAACATCTGGATGAATTTTATATTTAAATTGCAAATCTTCTCGATACATGGATAGATTTCTACCTTCGTTATCGCCTGATCGATATGTCGCTATCAACTTCATTTCATCCGGATATTCCCCTGTATACACAGCGTATTGCCGTTGGATCATATTTCCTGGCTTTTGTTGAATCAAAAGCTGAAAACCTACATACGGCGCAGCGTCAATCAGTGAAAGACCAGTATTATGGAATGTTAGAAACACCTCTGCATTCCATGTTTGGTTAGGAGCCAAGTTGGCCGATCGGAGCCCTTCAATTTCAACTTGAGAAGAGTACAATACAGCCCCAATCGCGAATGTAATAGTGGATTTACCTGCACCATTTGGACCAGCAATCAATACATGTTCACTATCTCTACCAAAAGAGATTTTCGTTGGTCTATAATCTCGTATGCCACTAAATTGCAAACTGTATGGGATCATTGGTTCTCCTCCTGCTCATATAAATTATAGCGTCTAAAGAATTTAACCACTTCTTCCTTGCTTAACTGGGAAGATTGAGCAAACTCTGTAGCTCTTCTTAAGAAAGAATTAGAAAACATATGCACCCCGATCGCCGTTACCTTGTATGCCTGTTCCTGTTGTGTTCGCTGTACTTCTTCTACAGCACCAATCTTTTTTAAAATATCTATATTATTTTGCAGTTTACGACTTGCATGCTGCATTTCGTGCCCAAAGTCAGTCAGTAATTGCTGGAGTAGCGTAAATTCATGACTTAAGACCTCTTGTTGATAAAACATATAGAGTAATATGGCAAGCGCCTCTTTATTTAAAGTAGTTTTTGCTTGTTTAGCTGGTATACGCATCATGATAATCAACTGGTCTCTTTTTTCATCATAAATCACTTTAAAATATCTAGAGATTGCTTGATTTAAGCGATTGATAAATGAGTAAAATGCTTGATCATCATTTTTAATACCTAGCATTTTTTCAGCTTCTTTTCTCTTCAATCCGTAATTTTGACCTCGAATGGCAGAGGAAGAAGAGAACAATAGCTGCATAAATACAAGCTCCTCTTCTGTTGTTAGAAATGCTCTAAGATTTTGCAACATCGTTAACGGATTTAGATTCTGGGTTGTATTGCTTAATTGTAAATTTTCTATCGTCATCATTAATCCACTCCCATTCCTTGTCGTATGTTTGCACTGCTTTTTTTGATTCCTCTGTTATTTTGTGATTGCCTACTAATGCAGACAGCGCGAGCATTGTCCGAATGCTGTCTCCCCAGCCCGGAGATGCTGATTCTATAATCAGCTGTTCTACTTCAGCTTCTTCATTATTTTCTAAGTACTGTTCTACATTATCTGTTGAAATCATGGCTTTGGTCATTTGCCATGATGCTTCTTGAAAAGCTTCATCTATTTCATCTTGATTGATTAATAACTCCTCAAATAATATTTCACTTTGCTTTATATCTTCATCTAAGATTTGAGGTTCATAGTTCTCCAAATAGTCGATACTGTCCTCAATATCTAAATGACTGATGGGTGCTGTAAATTTTATGGGCAACCATATACCATCAATTACTTCATCTTCATAAAGCCCCTGCTCCATAAAGCTCAGAATTTCGTGAGCATTCGGAATATTAGAGTCGTTAGGAGGCTCGTACATCGCAATGATAAATTGACGTACTTTCTCAAGTGAAATGTTTCCTGTCAAAGGGGTATCTTTCATCAAAGTAAAACGATTATATTTATTTAACAGACTACTACTTAAGGCTGTCCCCTTTTTGATGGAAGATTTCCCTCTGCTAATAAGTGGGCTTTGATTTAATACCTCTTCTTCTAATAAGCGTTCGGATAACTTTTTATCAAGTTCCATCATGAGAAAATGAATTTTTTCTAACTGAGGCAATGCGTTTTTATCTGCCAAGAACTCTAATTGCCTTGATTCGATTTGGTCTGTTGCATCTTCTAAATTTTGAATCATTGAAGCTAACGTATGATCACCAGATACTCCCTGAGAATCGTATGCTTCACTAATCTCTGTGTCTCGCTTAGCTTGATATAGCAAACGTGAGATATCATCTTGCATATGGTAAGCAAGTGAATCATTAGCTAGCCTGATTAATGAGTCGATCATCCTTTTGCCTCGGTCAAGTAATTTTAGCTGCGTTGACTCCTTAGAAATCCAGCTGTGCTTTGAAAGCGTATTGATAATCTGTTTAACTCGCTCATTAGATGGCGCTACACCCTCCTGATAATACTCGCAGTAGCGAGAGAGTAACATCTCTTCACCATCAATAGCTTCCGCTAAGCCAACTGCTTGTAGTTTTAGCAATTCGAGCACACGCAAAAACTGAATAATTTCCAATGGTGATTGATACATTTGTTTGGCAGATAGTTCATTTAATACACCGGAAAGTGAAGCAATATCCCGCATAGTTTTATGAAATTCCCCACGTTCAATGTTCTCGTTAAAAATTGAAATAGACTTCATATTTTTTAAAGATTCCAACATTTCCACACATTACACCCCCAGTTATTTTTTATTTTATGAAAATGTCATTAATTAGAGCATACTTCAATCACTGTAGGTGAAAAGTAGCTATATAAATGCGCCTATGTTGTTCAACTCTATACATGCACTTTTTAACAACCTGTTAGCTGTATCTTATTCTATATATAACTATATCATAGCACGTTACACGTTACACTTTAAGAGAAAGAGGGTAAAAACTCCTATAGAAAGCGAGTGAATAAAATGGAAATACATGACGGAAAACTTTATTGGCCAAATACAGTGCCTTCTTTTGAACCGAAAGAAGTAACACCATCTAAAAGTTATGATGCTATTATAGTAGGCGGGGGCATGTCTGGCTGCTTAACTGCTTATGCGCTTGCAAAAGAAGGTTTACAGGTTGCTATATTAGAGAAAAGAGCATTTGGAGAAGGTAGTTCGAGCGCCAACACAGGATTGCTTCAATATGAGAATGACATTATGCTCTGTGAGTTAATTGATAAAATTGGTGAGAAAGCAGCTATATCTTTTTACAAGTCGTGTGATACAGCCATGAACGATTTAGAGGCTTTGGCTGTCCAATTGCCTGATGAAGCAGATTTTATACGAAGACCTAGCATCTGCTATGCAAGTGCAAGTACGGAAGAGGATATTTCTAAAATACAGCGCGAATATAAAACTTTACAAAAGAATGGATTTGATTGTAGCTATTGGAATGAGGATGAAATAGGCAGTAAGATGCCATTTACAAAACCTGCCGCCCTTTTAACATACCATGATGCAGAAGTGAATCCATTAAAACTAGTATTTGGTGTATTACGAAAAATTGAAGATCTCGGTGGTCACCTATTATCGTTTACTTCTGTATTAGATGTTGAAGAAAACGGCGAACTTCTATCCGTTAAAACATCAGATGGTGTTTTCAGTACAAAGCATATTGTCTATACAACCGGCTATGAGCCAACACCAGTAGGTAAGAGAAAAGGCGCCATCCTCAACCGTTCATATGTCATTGTAACAAAACCAATCAAGGACTTAACAAGTTGGTATCAAAGAGCACTCATATGGGAAACAAAACGTCCTTATCTCTATTTGAGAACTACGATAGATGGTTCAATTATTGTCGGCGGTTTAGATGAAGAGAATCCCAATAGTGATATAAGCGATGAACTGCTAAAAAAACAATCTCAAAAGCTGCTTGAGGAAGCACAGAATTTATTTCCAACGTTGCCTCTAGAGATTGCATATTCCTATGTTGCGACATTTGGAGAATCGAAAGATGATTTACCATTTGTTGGAGAACACCCTACGAATAAGCATCAATATTACCTATTAGGATATGGAGGCAATGGAACAGTGTATAGCATGATGGGCTCTAAAATCATTCGTGATTTGATCCTTCATAAGTCCTCTTGGAAAACGAAGACAATCCAAGTGAACCGCAAATACGGCATATCCTAAGATCTTCATAAAAAAAACGATTCTCCTTAGAGAATCGTTTTCTAGTTTAATATTTCAATGCTAGTTAAAAAGTAATCTTTATCATTTTGAGGGATTAAACCATTCATTTTGATTTTTTGAAGTTTTTCTCTTTTTGTCGAAGACAAGTTATATGTTTCTATAAAAAAGTTCCCTTCCTCATCTGAATAAAGATGGTGGATTCGGCCATTTTGGAATCTAACTTGCTCAAGCCTGTGATTCGCTATTGACTCAAATTCTAAGTTCAAATATTTCTGTATTTTTCCATCCCTACAATTATACCGATACACTTCTCCTAAACCATTTACATAATAAAAATGATTTTTGTATAGATAAGAAGAATGGTTAAAGTTATTAGGCAATCCATTATCTACTTGTTCTTCTGAACGATAGCTGATAAATGGCTTAATTTCCGTTTCTTTTGTTTGCCTATTATAAATAATCAACGAAAGGTCTTCTCGTTTTTCTGATTGATAATCCGTCATCACAAAATAGTAGCTGTTTTTATCGGCCATAATCGGACTTATTATATCTAGATTAGATGGATGTTTTAATGGAAGTTCTGTTAGTTTTATAACTTTGGCCTCTTTTTCTCGAAGAAATACCTCTTGCAATGAAAAATGATCATTAATTAAATTTTGGGTGAGTACAACTAAACGATCTGATAATTCCCCTACACCAGAGATAAAGCTAGGGACTTGTGATACGTGGAATCGTTTCTCTTTACTATTGCCAAAACGAATAGATGTTTTGTAATCATATTTCGTGCTGAAACCTGTATTATACAAGCTATAAAACTGATCCGTTGCTGGCAGATAACCCGATTTTATACCTCTCAATTCGCTAGGCATCTTTTGTTTTTTTGTATTCTTTCCGATTAAAAAAATTTGATTAGCGTCTTCTATATAAAGCTTCTTTTTATGATAGTATGTACTTCCGCTTTCCACTCCGTCTAATCGCAAACGTTGTGCATTGCCATCCTCATCTATAAAAATAGCTTGCCCGCTCCCTTTTCCCTCTTGGAGTAGTTCTGTTGTGTGAGAAGCATATAAAACAGCCTGCTGTTTATGTAAAAAATCTTTCTTCCTTATATCCTGAAATGTGAGGTTCGTTTTAGCACTTGTTTTTGTTGTTTTGAAATGACGAAAACCAAATATTCCTCCTAAAAGGACTAACACTATGCCGATAAACACGGTGATTTTCTTGAAGCTCATATATGCCTCCTGATTCATTTTCATTCTCTCTATTAATTTACCATAGATAGTAGAAGAAAAAAGCAAACAATGGAAAAAAGTTATCTAATACCAAAAAAGGTGAATTAGATAACTTTTATATTCTCAGCAAGATTTTAGCTGACAGCCTTATATTGCTCATACCAGTTTAAGAAATCCTCTCTTCGAATCATATTTAAGATACATGGGGTTCGTTCCTGCTGTTCAAGTTTTTTCCATTCATGTTCAAATTGCCGTTCAACATGCAATGTTATATAAGGTAGTTTGGCTTGTGCTTTTTGAGAACGAATATTTCCTAAACGTGCTCCCGCAAATACATATTCCAAATCTAATTGTAAAAAGGCAATTTTTAATATCTCTGCCTTAGCCAATTCATTATATCCTTTACCCCAGTGAGCTTTGCCTATCCACGTACCAATATGGCAGGTTTTTTGTAATTCATCAATCAACTTTAATGAAATAACACCAATTAATTGATTTCTTTCATTAAAAATCATACGTGAAACCTGTTGGCCCATTCTTTCTTCTAGCTGAACAAGGCGTATAAAATCACGTGTCCCTTCCAATGAGCATTGGGCATCTGTCATACCAAGAGCTTGCCGAATTGCTGGATCGCTTGTCATATTAGACATCTCTTCAGCAAAGCTTATATCATGCGGAACTAATGTAATAGATACCACTTGAATAACCTCCCTGAATTTATTTTACAATAGAATATATACATTATAGACACAAGTTAGACACAATTCAAATAATAATATTCTCCTCTCTTCTATTGCCTAATTTGCTAAATGTAAACGACACCTCTTCTTTTTGATGATAATATTAATTTTCACCTTTATTAATTACTTAAATATCTGTAATTTTGAAAAAATAATTAATATTAAAAACAATAAATTTGGTTTTAGAATTTTTTACATTTACGCCTATTACTTTTTTAGAATAATATTATTAAGTACTTGCAATTTTATTATAACCCCAAATTTCTATCTATATGAGTGATTTCCAGTATTATAAGAAAAAGAGTGTAAACCGGATTGGTTTACACCCTTTTTTAAATCATTTATTAGTTATTTAATTCCTCAAAAAATTTAATATTAGAATCGAATACCGGCAATTCTTTGGTTTCTTCAGCGTGTTTCACCAAACTAACAACCATATCATTATATGGAGTCGGTATTCCTTTTTCTAGTGCTAAACGAGGAATAACCCCATTTATATAGTCAATTTCAGTTTTTCTTTTCTTTTCCAAATCTTGCAGCATACTTGCCTTTAACAGTCGTGACGATCTCATAATATCACGAAGTGTTTGAATACGTTCAGGAATATCTTTTTCACTTTTCACTTCTAATGAAGCTATATCAAAACCACCCATATCAGCAAATTCCACACCATTAGCATGTGCCACTTTAATTGTTTCATCTGCAATATGCACTGCACTTTCTACACTAATCTCATGATCAAGTACCCCACCAAACTCTGTATTAAGAGCCGCAGATAATCCGCTAAAAGCATTGTTAATTAACAATTTGGACCATTTTGTTCCAACTAGGTTAGTAGATATGTGAGTTCCACCTACAAGATCTAAGATTTTTTTGATTTGCTCTATTCTTTCTGTTACTTCGCCAGTTAATTCACCAATCTGAAAGGCATATTCTTTAAAGCGGTTAAACTCCGTTGTTAGCTCTGATACACCTGGTTTAATAAAAGTCGCACCAAATTCTACAGAACCTGCTACTACTCGTTCTCTCCCAACAATAGATGCTACCTGTTCTTCAGGTATACCATTTTGCAATGAAAGTACTGTGCTTTGGTCATTCAAAAATGGCAATAAGTCTTGTAAGATTGAATGGTTATAAAGCTGCTTTGTTAAAAGTAGCACTAAATCATATACCCCTGACATATTCTCTGGTGTAATCGCTTTTACCTCTGCATGAAAATCTATAGTACCTGTTATTTTTGCTCCAGTCTCGTTTAAGGCGTCCACATGTGCTTGATAAACATCAATCAATTCTACATCTTGTCCGCCAGCAGCAATATATGCACCGGCAATAGTTCCTAAAGAACCTGCTCCTAACACTGCAATTCGCATTTTAAATTCCCCTTATCTTTTTCATTTTAGTACATCTATTTTTTTCTGACCAATTATTAATGCCTGCCTATTTATCCGCTAGATAATCGAAAATAACAGTTGGCGACGCTAATGAAAGCTCGGTCAGGATGTGTGAAGCTGACACTACCTCAAGTACAGGCAAATCCGCCATTGGAGCCAATGCATGGGCGAACAGTTCCAACCTCGCAGGTCCTGACCAAGCTCCGAGAATCTTAACATCTGTAATTTGGCTTCGGACCAATTCACAAATTCTTGGATACCCATCATATCCAGGCATCTTTTTAAGCATATAGTTTGGTTTAACAATTTCTTTTAGTGCCTCTGAATGGTCGAGAGGATAATGTTTGTAACCCATAGTAGCTGTTGCTACTCTCAAAGAACCATAATCTAATGTTCCAACCAAGGCGTCTGAATCTATATATAAATTAGGCTTGCCTAGTTTTTTCGGGTATGCCGCTATCTCCCTACCGGATGCAATTGCCGGAAAGCTGTCTACATACATGGCATGTAGATAATCACCCTCTTCTCCTTCAAAGCTTACAGGTATGACCTGCCCGCATTCCGTGTAGGATCCAAGACCAGTTACATCTGGCATTTTCATTATTTCAAATCTCACGAGTGGGTCTTTAATCTCTAAAGGTTCGGGTACGATTTTCTTTAAACTTTCAAGGTCAGTTCTATATAAAATATTTAAATATTCTCGGTTATAAAAATGATATGGTCCAACCGGGAACGCCCCTGCATCTAACGGAGTAGTAAACTGTCTAACTACTTCTTCCTTCCTCATCTAATAAACACTCCCTTTGAAATTAGATATGTTATATTTTCTTCTTTTTGTTCCTTACACATATTATTTTAAATCGCATTTTACATTTAATCTAATACATAATAATATATAAATGTATTTATTATAATAAATAGGTGGTATTTAAAACATGGAGTTACTTCAGTTACACTACTTTCAGACAGTTGCCTACACTGAGCATATTTCTAAGGCTGCCAAACAGCTAAATATTGCTCAGCCTTCGTTAAGCCTTACTATTAAGAGACTCGAGGATGAATTAGGGACGAAGTTATTTGACCGGAAAGGAAGAAATATTCAATTAAGTTCGTCCGGAAAAATTCTTTTGAGACATGTGAATAAAATTTTTACAGAAATTGAAAATGCAAAAATGGAGATTCAGTCAAAGGATCAAGAAAATGCAAGCACAATTAAAATATCTATTTCCAATCCTCGTTTTCTCACAGGTCTAATTAGTGAATATATCACCCTTAATCCTGAAACAAAAATTCAACAGGGTATTGGAGTTAAACGTGGCATAATAACAAGCTTGAAAAAGGGAGACATAGATTTAGGTATTGCAGGCCCGCCTATAGTGGATGAAGAAATAACAAGTTGCGTTTTGGTAGATGAGGATATTGTCCTTGTATTGCCTATTAGTCACAAGCTGGCAGATCATTCGGAGATTTCCTTAAGAGATATTGCAAATGAACCTTTTATATCTCTAGCCGGTAATGAGGAATACAGTAGATTTACAAACGAGCTATGTGAAAAAGAAGGTTTTACACCAATAAATAATTTTGAAGTAGATTCTAGCCTATTGGCAGAAATCATCAAACTTGGACAAGGTGTAGCATTACTTCCCATTTCGGTATGCAGAAAATACCATTTACATTACGTCAAGATAGCTGATATCCGTCCTACCTACACTGTCGGCTTGTCATGGATAAAAGATGGTCTATTACCTCCATCTGCAAAAGAATTTAGAGACTTTATTATTACTTATTTTAAAGAGAACTCTAAAATGTTCAAAATTACTTAAAAATAGATTAAAAGTGTTAACGATGGATATTATAAGGATTTTTTTAAACAAATAATTAATGTGAAAATTTTCAAAAAAAGAGGTTAATCCATCCTTCATAGCGAATTTATAAGCATACAAAAGTAAGGAGTTGTTGTTTACATGAAGGATTTGAATACAGCCATTTTCCTCTGCGTATTAGGACTTTTATTACTAACTGCAAGCATTTTTGCACCCATTTATAGTATAGTCATCCGACTTCTGCTAGCTATGTTTAGTGTTGTATCATTTTATAACAGTTATTCCATGTACTTTTCAAAAGGACGAAGGAGAGAAGATATAATCAGCTCTTAATATAATATAGAAATGCCAGCATATCGAAGTTGATTATGCTGGCATTTTTCTTTTAAAATAGGTTCGATTCAATCCACTTATTTTACATCATTATTTGCTCGAGCTTCAGTCATCTGTTTCCAGACAGATCCCATGGCCTCTTCCCCTTTAGAAATACGGGCAATGGCCATTTCCACTTGCAGTTTCACTTCGAATTCAGGATCGTTGTTCGCTTTTTCTAATGCTTCAAGGCTTGCTGGGGTACCTGTTTCATATAAGAACATGGCAGCCCTCCAGCGAACAAGCTTATTTTTGTCTTGCAGAGCTTCTATTATTGCTGGTTCAAATTCAACAAATCCTAGATCGCTCATGCAATCTCCAGCTGTGCGACGAACAGAAGCACTTTTATCTTTTAATGCTTTACTTAAAAATGGTACGACTGCTTTGTCCTCAATCATTCCTAAATATACCGTTGCCAAGCGGCGTATTGACATTTTTTCGTCATTTAACGCAAGGTCCAATAATGGAAGGTCACTTGTATCTGGGTCAGCCATTTGATCAAGCAATTGGAAACGTGTCTCCCAATCATCTGCTTCAAACTCCTGGATAGTAATTTTTCGTTTTTCTCTTGTTACTATGTTCTTTTCTTCTTTACTTGCTTCGATTATTTCTTGGATACGTTTTTCAGGATATGCGGCCTCCAGTTCATCCACCAAGCTCTGCCCAATTTGATTCTTATCACCGTAACGGACACCATAATCCACCCATTTACGCTCCATAATATAGTTTTCATCTTTTTTCAGCATATCGTTAAATGCATCAACAAATCTTTTTGAAAGACCAAAACGTTGTTCAGATAGACTATCGAACACTTTTACTTGTAATGGCATACCTTTAAACATTTGGACATGTACATATACTTCGCCATAATGTTCGTCCACTTTTTGAGCCTCTGAAAGTTCGTTATTTTCTCCAAAAGCATTGCGCACGGCGGCCAATAGCTGAGCCCAATCATACTTAGCATTTCGTTCGACTGCCAAAAAGTCAGCAACATGATAAACGCCTTTCACACCCTCGATTTTCAATATTTCTTGGATTACTTGTGGTGCGTCTTCTTTATTGTTCTCAGAATAATTATGGGCTGTCCCAAAAGGAAGCTCTTGGTCTAATATGACTTTCATTGTATTTGGGCTTGGTGTAGGTTCTATACTTTTAATATTCATATTTTCTTTCATTCCTTCCTATTCGTTCATAATCCCTTGTAAATACTCCCATCTTTCTATGAGCTCTTCATATTTTGCATTTTGCTGTTCTAAGTCAGAAGTTAAATTTTGAAGCAAAGTAAAATCTGAGCCGGCTTTAGCAATTTCCTCTTCTAATGCCATAATGGCTTCTTCCACTTTTGCAATTTCCCCTTCAATCGATTCCCACTCTAATCTTTCTTTATAAGTTACCTTTTTCTTTTGTGTTTTATCTTTTGGTTTAGCCTTTGGAGTTTGAGCAATTTTTTCTGATTGCTGTTCTTGTATTTGCTCAATTGCTAAGTAATCGCTATATACCTCCAGGCTTTGTTCTACTGTTCCATCTTTTAGAATCCATAACTTCTTCGCAATTCGGTCAAGGAAGAAGCGATCATGTGATATTGTTACAACCACACCTGGAAATTGTTCAATGAAGTCTTCTAATATTGATAGAGTTTCAATATCCAAATCATTTGTCGGTTCATCAAGCAATAAAACGTTCGGTTGTTCCATTAGTAATTTTAACAGGTGCAACCTTTTTCTTTCGCCACCAGATAACTTTTGGATGATCGTACCGTGAGAGTTCATTGGAAATAAAAAGCGCTCTAGCATTGCAGCTGCAGAATGGTGTTCACCTGAAGCATCTTCAATATCATTTGCTGTTTCTCTAATGTATTCAATCATACGCATATTGCCGTCCATTTTAGGAAGCTGCTGTGTAAAATGTGCAATTCGAACAGTCGAGCCAAATTCAATAGTTCCTTCATCCGGCTGAATATTGCCTGCCAGGATATTCAATAATGTACTTTTCCCAGCACCATTTGGCCCTATAATACCAATACGATCACCTTGTTGTAAAAGGAAGGAGAAGCAGCTTATTAATTGTTTTTCGTTATAAGCTTTTGAAACTTCCTTACCTTCGATCACTTTTTTTCCTAATCTTGCTGTTGCAAGACCAATCTCTAATGAGTCATCCTCTTCTACTTTGTCCAGGTTCTTGGATAATTCATCAAAGCGTTGAATGCGAGCCTTCTGTTTTGTAGATCGGGCCTTTGCTCCTCTACGAATCCATTTAAGCTCGGAACGGTAACGATTATGCATCTTCGCATTTGTTGCTTTCTCTATCTCTTCCCGTAGTGCCTTCGCTTCTAAAAAGGCTGCATAATTCCCTGTATGTTTATATAGTGTTTGGTTTGCCAACTCATAAATATGGGTTGACACAGCGTCAAGGAAGTAGCGATCATGTGTAATAAAAATGACTGCCCCCTTTAAACGAGAAACCATATCCTGAAGCCACTCCGTTGACTGTACATCTAAATGGTTCGTTGGTTCATCTAATAAATAGAGATCTGCCGGCTCTATAAGAGTTTTGGCTAATGCTACACGTTTTTGCTGGCCACCAGATAAGTGACTCACTTGTTCTTCAAATTGATCGATGCCCAACCTTGTCAATGATGATTTAGCTAATGCATTAATATCCCAAGCCTGTTGTTGTTCCATTTGCTGTTGAAGCCGAAATAGCTTTTCTTGCAGCGATGTGGAATCGGGCTGGCTGCTTAAAGCAAAAACAATTTCCTCATATTCTCTATTAAGAGCAAGTATTGGGGAATCACCAGAAAAGACCGCCTGTAAAACGGTTTCTCCTTCTTTAAAAGTTGGATTTTGTGGCAAGTATGCAATCCTATATTTATTTGGATGGTCAAGTTCTATCGTATCAGCTTCCAAATCACCTGCTAAAATAGACAGCAATGTTGATTTCCCCGTACCATTAATCCCGATAAGCCCTGCTCTTTCACCTTCTGTTATAGTAAAATCAATATTTCTAAACAGTGTTTTATCTCCTACTGTTTTAGTAAAATTAGATACAATTAAGTGACTCATAATTTTCCTTCTCTTTCTAATGGAGTTGATATATAAAGTCTACCATATTTTAAAGCCTTTCTTCAGCCATTTGAAAGCTTTGATTCCGCTTAATAGACATGATCTATTTAGTATACTTCTCTTAGGCTCAAATCTCGCCTAAAAAGCTCTTAGCTCAACTATTGTGAGAGTTATTTGACAATTTTTATATAATCATGTATAGTTTACCCAACACTGATGAATACTAGAATGAGCCTTAACTTGCTCGTTTGAAGATTTTATTCAGATTTTAATCAGTGTTCAGAAATTCATTTAATTAAATATGGACTGTTGTGAGGAGGATCATGGATGCATCAAGGAAAGGTAAAATGGTTCGATAACGATAAAGGCTATGGTTTTATAGAATATGACGGCGATGACGTTTTTGTCCATTTCACCGGCATTCAACAAGAAGGCTTTCGTACTTTAGATGACGGACAAGAAGTAATGTTTGATATCATTGAAGGAAATCGCGGTCCCCAAGCAGCAAATGTGGTGAAATTATAAATCAACAATGCTATTTGCGAAATTTTTGTAAGTTAAGATAAAGTTTCTATCAGTTTTATAGTTAGCGTTTAATGCCGCTGTATATAAAAATGGAGCTATTAACTATTTACTTATCAAGACTTAATAAATAAGATAAAAAATTAAAGGGTTCTACATATCTGATATGTAGAACCCTTTCTTCTTTTACTAAAGCCTCGTACAATAAGTTCAACAGAAAAGACCATCAAAAGTGATGGTCTTAATTCATAAATTTTCATACATTCGTTAAAAACAAAGGAAGTTTTAGTTAATTTAAAACTTCATCTTTAACTTTATCGTTCCATAACATTTCTAACAAACAATTGCTTATTTTTATGAGCAATTATACTTACAATTGCAAGTAATAGCCCCGATATGACGAATACTATTCTAATTCCTAAAAAATCTGCTAATACTCCCATAACAAGAGAGCCAACACCAAAAATCCCAGTTCCGATAGCCCCTAAGGAGGTATAAACAGTGGACAACTGTTCTTTTGATACACTAGTTTGTATAACCGTTTGTTGAGGAATTTTCTTAATTTGCCCAAAGAGTCCCACACAGAGTGATAAAAGTAAGGAAATTAGAGGAATGCTGTTTAGGCTAAATAATATTGTGAATAAGAAACTTGAGAATGAACCAACAAAAATAAAGGTTCCAATTTTCTTTTCTACAAAAGAAGAAAATTTAATACAATAAGCACTTCCTAAAATCAAACCTATAAAATTAGCTCCATTGATAAATCCCCACCATTTTTCATCAACGTTCAATGCATCGCTGACAAACACATATAAAATAGCAGCTATCCAAACTGTGGCTGCAATTGTTTCCAAAAATTCTATCCAAGCAATCCTTCTTAACACTGGAGTGTTAGATAAAGTTTTCCACCCCTCTTTAATCTTTTCTAATTTACCTTTTATCTCGGTTGTTTCATGATTGCTAACACTTTCTAAAAGGCAAAGTAATATGCTTGCAATTATAAATAAACAACCAACTAACCAAATAAGTTGTTGAGAGCTAACAATAATCAACAATGAACTTCCTACGAACCACATTCCTGCTTGTATTACTTGCGTAATAGTTTCAGAAATTCCATTAGCTTGAATTAGATGCTCAGGTTTAACATAGTAAGGAGTCAATGTCTGTCTTATTGGATTTGCACAACCGTCAAAAAAAGCAATCCATCCTATTATTAAAAAGATAAAATAATAATTAGCTGCTGTTAGACCTATTAACATTAACCCAAGAATAAAGAGTAAAATAGTTTTTGCAATTTGTGACCCAGCAAGTAACCATTTAAGATTTAATTTCTCAACCAAGAGAGGTGTCAACAGACTGGATATAAACATAGAAGAAGCAATTGTAAAAGGCACGAACGATGCTGCAATTGCAGAACCTGTTAATACAAAAATTGTACTTATTA
The DNA here is from genome assembly GCF_008638315.1 of Rummeliibacillus sp. TYF-LIM-RU47. Taxonomy (NCBI): domain Bacteria; kingdom Bacillati; phylum Bacillota; class Bacilli; order Caryophanales; family Caryophanaceae; genus Rummeliibacillus; species Rummeliibacillus sp. TYF-LIM-RU47. The sequence goes on from NZ_VVIR01000001.1 coordinate 1,893,072, forward strand.
CACTGACTATATATAAAACATCGCCTATGTTTGCGAGTGATTGACCCAATAGTAATAAAGAAAAATTTCTATTCATTTTCATTATATATCCCCCGATATTTCATTTTGATTTTGGCTTAATAGGGGAATATTATATTGGACTATTCATTAAAATTTGACTCCTTTCATATATGAGATAAATCTGGGGGATTTAGATTCATCAAAAGTTTTTTATTATCAAAAAATATTTCTTAGAATTATAGCATTGCTTTTCAGTATGTTACACCCTACAGTAATAAGTAATTAACAGCCATATATTTAGGGCTTTTTCCTATCCATCTAAATACTTTATATACTTCACCTTAACTAATCTATTATATAAAAGAATAGAGGATATATGCTCATATATTGAACATAATATCCTCTCTTGGATTAGTCTAAATTAATGGCTAATAACCCTTTTTAAACACTTACTTTTTTTGCTTCGACACGAATGATTTGATGTTTATTCACTTCTTTTACAATAAATTGGAAGCCATTTTTCTCAAAAAATACGCCTTCCTTGATATTATCATGTTGTGACATAAACCATCCGCCAATTGTATCTATATCTTCTTCATCTATTTGAACACCTAACATAGTATTGACTTGTTCTAATAGCACTTTGCCATTAAATTTAAAATGGCCATCAGCTACCTTTTGAATTTCAGGCTCTTCATCCTCATCAAATTCATCTCGAATATCTCCGACAATTTCTTCTATAACATCCTCTATAGTTACGAGGCCTGACGTACCTCCGTATTCATCTAACAAAATGGCCATATGAATGCTTTCCCTTTGAAATTTTAGTAAAAGACTATTGATTGGCACCGTATCAATAATACGGATGACAGGCTGCATATACTCTTCAACTGTTTTTTGACCATTTTTGGCATCCATCACAATAGCTGATAAGAGATGCTTCATATTAACAATGCCGATGACATGGTCTTTATCACCATCCATAACTGGATAACGAGTATATTGTTCTTCATTCATTAATTCAAATACATTATTTAATGTGGTTTCTTTATTAAAGCCAATCATTTCAGTACGAGGAACCATGATTTCTTTCGCAATTCGTTCATCAAATTCAAAAATGCGATTAACCAATTTATATTCAGATGGATTTATTTCTCCACTTTTATAGCTGTCTGATAAAATCATGCGCAATTCTTCCTCGCTATGTGCCTCTTCATGCTCTGTTGACAACTTCAAGCCAAAGAGACTTGTTAGCACCCTTGCTGAACCATTTAATATTTTGATGAGTGGATAAGTTACAATGTGAAAAATAATTAAAGGACCTGCAAACCTTAATGTAATCTTTTCTGCCTGCTCGATTGCAAAAGTTTTTGGCGCCAATTCCCCAATAACTACATGTGCAAACGTGACAACCGCAAAGGCAAAGGCGAAAGAAAGCCATTTAGCTAAGCTTCCATCAATACCAGCCATCTCCATTAGGGGTGTAAAGACTTTATGGGCTGTTGGTTCTCCAATCCAGCCTAAGCCGAGGGCTGTAATCGTAATACCTAATTGACAAGCTGATAAGTATTCGTCCAAATGACTTAATACTTTCTTGGCTTTTATAGCTTTTCTATTACCTTCCGTAATAAGTTGATCGATTCGCGTTTGCCTTACTTTTACAATCGCAAATTCTGTGGCGACAAAAAACCCTGTCATTGCAATTAAAAGCACAAACAGAACTAAATTACTGGCTATCTCACTGTCCAAATATGATTTCTCTGCGTTATTTGTTTTAACGCAGAGAGTTCACCTCCTGTTTTTTCAACTACTTCTTATTAAAAGGTTTAATATTCAAAAATGCAAATGCAAACCATTGTTTAACGAAAAATTTTAATATTTTGTCATTCAATGCTGTTTGTCTATGTTGTGCATCTGAATGTATGTTATTAATAGAAATGATGTATTTTGATTTATCTTTAGGCAACTGCCTTTTAATATAAGTTTATTTTTTAATTGGCATACGCTGCCATAGCGAAAAATTCTTCATATAGTGATCTAAGAATCGTATCTTCGTATTTTTCAAGTATACCAAATGCTAAACTAACCTCAGATGATCCTTGATTGATCATTTCTATATTAGCCCCTGTTCTCGAAATGGCAGTCGCTGCTCTTGCGGCTAGCCCCGTACTGTTATTCATACCTTCTCCTACAAGAACGACCATTGAAAATCCATGTCGGAAATAAACATCATCTGCATGCAATTCATTGTATGCCCTCTTAATAATCCTTTCTTCCTTTTCAGGTGTTAATTGATGGCTCCTTATAATAACAGAAATATCATCAAGACCAGAAGGTGTATGTTCATAAGAGATATATTCCTCTTCAAGAATTTGGAGTAGTTTACGGCCAAAACCAATCTCTCTGTTCATTAAATATTTACTAATATATAAGATTGAAAATCCAGCATCAGCTGAAATGCCTGTAATAGCATGTGGGTTTACGTGCCTTTTTTCAACTATTTTTGTTCCCTTTGCTTCTGGATTATTTGTATTCTTTATATGAACCGGTATACCCAATTTCACAACTGGCATCAGTGCTTCATCATGAAACACCGAGAAGCCTGCGTAAGACAATTCTCGCATTTCTCTATATGTAATCTCCTGAATCTCTGAAGGGTGATTAACAACTTTAGGATTGGCAGTAAATACACAATCTACATCAGTAAAGTTTTCATATACATCTGCCTGAACAGCCGCTGCTAAAATAGAGCCTGTAATATCTGAACCCCCTCGGTCAAATGTCCGCAGCCGACCCGCTTTTGTGAATCCAAAAAAACCCGGAAAAATAACAATATCTTCTGAATCTTTTAAAGCTGCTAAATTCTTATACGCTTCATCTATTGCCATTGTTCTAGAAGGGGCTTCGTTCACAATAAGCCCTGCTTCCTTTGGGCCAATATATCTTGCTTTTACACCTATTTTATTCAAATATGCTGCGATCATTCTGGCGCTATAATCCTCACCGCAAGCTTTTATTGTATCAAACAAATATTGCTCGCTGATCTGTAAATTATGATGAATGCGATTATTCAAATCTCTTCTTAAATCTTCAATAATCGTATCATCTAACCCTAGGTCTACTGCATTCACATGAAAACGAGATACAACTTTTTCAAGTCTCTCTTGATAATCAACACCGGCAATAACGCCATTAACTAAGTCGATAAGCAAGTCTGTTACTTTAATATCTTCCGGAAATCTTTTTCCTGGAGCGGATACAACGACTAAGCGTCTTGATTTGTCCGATTTAACGATTGATGCAACTTTTTTTATTTGTTCCGCATTCGCTACTGAAGTACCACCAAATTTACATACTTTCATCAAATCATCTCCCAATTATGTACAACATTTTGAATAATGTTTTAAAACAGTGTATAAATAATACAATATTTAGTCAATAAATATAAAAATATTTATCTAATTTTTCTTAACATTAACTTAAATTTTATATGTAAGGTGGCCTTTTATACTTATAGATAGGAAGAGTTCAACAATGAAGAAATTTTAAAATTAATTTTGATTATTTACCAACTCTCTTGAGAATTTGATATATATTAGTATTCAGAATCCCTGCTTCTATATAACTTCTTATTAATTTACAATGACTGTAATTATTCATCTAAGCGGCTGGAAAAATAAATTTGCTGTTTCTAATGCTTTACCATTTACAGCCATAGTAGCTGTTACATTGACCATGGTTTCATTATCCTTTAAATTACTTAACTAAAAATGGCCGACAAGTATTTTCTATACATAATCCTCTAAAATAACATCTATCTTTTCATTTTAACCTTTTGTAGGCTTCACCTTTGTTAAAATTAACTATATTCCTTCATTCCATTAAGAATTCCTAGTACAAAAAAAGTATTGAGAAAAATACTCTCAATACTCTAATTTATAGTACAATCTATTTACTGTAGACTTTTAATAATTCTTGTCCTAAGAAGTGCAATTGTTCGCCAACCGTGCAGGATTCAATACAAAATTTATGAGCACCGGCTTTGCCGCGTTCTGTACGCAGTTGTTGTTTGGCGAGGCAGCCATCACAATAATCTTCTAATAATTCATCGATTTCTTTAACGACGGTGACCTGGTTGATCAAAATATATCACCTCTTTTTCGTATACGTTTCATTTTACTAAAAATAAGCGATAATATGCAAGTGAAGGGAGTTTAGACATGCTAGAAGTTTACATTGATGGAGCAAGTGCTGGAAACCCAGGCCCTAGTGCCATAGGGATCTTTATTAAAGGGGAAGACCATTTCATAAAATTGAGCGAACCTATAGGTATGGCCAATAACCATGTAGCTGAATTTATAGCACTTGTACGTGGCTTAGAAGAAGCAAAAAAGTTAACGAATGGGATGGTATCATTTCGATCCGATTCCAAAATTGTCGTGGCTTCTGTAGAAAAAGAATTTGTGAAAAATGCGGAATATCAGCCATACTTGGAAAAAGCACTTGTTTTAATAAAAGAGTTCGACTTTTTCTTTATCAAGTGGGTTCCTGATACGCAAAATAAAGCGGCTGATGCCCTGGCAAGAGAAGGTATACAAAAAAATAATGCATAAGGAATATGCCAGCAGCAACCGCTGTATTGAGCTTGCTACTGGCATTATTTGCATATTCAAAAGTAACTAGTAAAACTATTGTGTAACATTCATTAACGCGCCAATTGCTCCGCTAAAACCATGGTCATCTAAAAATACAGGCGTTTTCTTTTTTAATATCGTATAGTCGGCGATAATATCTCGCAGTTTTTCATTATTATCTAATGTTGTGCCGATATATACAATTTGCTCTACTTCATTTTGCTCTGCAAGTTGAATACTAAGCGTAGTAATTACTTCACCAACCAACCCTTGAATTGTCGCTAAAATATCCTCTGTCCTATATTCTAAAACATCATTAATTCCAACCTTGCCAAAATTGCTGGCCGTCAAGGTAGGAGAGATCGGTGTTTCCATCCCCTGATAAATATCTTGGACTAAAAGATCAATACCCATTCTACTTCCTTTTTTAGCAAGTTGAAGTATCTCTTGGTAATTAATGATACCTGTAGTAAGAGCTGACAAGCCAATTAAGGTGCCTCCTCCAACCCCTGTTCCTCCAACTCTCATATGCTCTATTTGATTCATGTAATGGATAGATGTTCCTGTACCAATATTTGTAATGATACATTTGTCGAAATTGTGGTTTTCTTTTTCCAGCTGATACCGAACTCCTTTTAGAGTAGCTTCAAATTCCACTATATAATGTAAGTTTGTATCTTGGTCAAGCATTGTCTTTACTTGTTCGGCACGGCCTCCAGTAATTCCAATTTCCTTTATATTATGCTTCGAATTAATCCAGTTTATAATAGCTGGCATGTTATTAGAAGGAAAGTGCTTTAATTTTAATTGGTTGTTTTCATCTAAATATGCAAGTTTTGTAAGAGTTCCTCCTGCATCTAAACCGATTGCTTGTGACATATATTAATCTCCTTTTTCCGCCCACTCCTACTTTACTCTGTATGAAGAAATTGTGCAAATAGCTTTTTAGCTTCTCCAAAAAGTTCCATTTCAAGTTCATTATTATAAAGAAGCAAAAAAGTAAAGTACCCATAAGAAAGAGTTAAACCTTTCTTACGGGTACTTATGTTAATCCAATTGAATGGATCTTTTTTAGTATTTAGAAGCAAGATAATGGCTGCTCTCAACGATTGCCAATAATCTTAAACCTAATTTTTGTAGGCGAAAAATGGGGGATTTTAGTTATTGATTATTTAATTTTGTATAAATAGCTAATAGATGATTAATGTCTTCATCAGATAAAACTTTAAAATATTCTCGTTTCATATCTTGACCTAGGATTGTTGCCTCTTTGAGTACATTTAATCCCTCATCAGTGATTTCTAAAAATGTAATACGGCGATCCTTAGAACTTGCGTTTCGGACACAGTAGTGATTGGCAATTAACTTGTCCGATAAATGCGTCAAAGATGCAGGAGCAAATTCTAGATATTTTGCAATATCAGAAGGTCTGCTTGGGCCGTGTTCTTTTAGATAACTCAGAACCAAAATATGAGAAATACCGATATTTACTTTAAATAATTTCTTCCAACGGATAATCATTTTCCCATTTACTTTATCCATTTCATGAAGCAATTCAAATAAGGAAGGATTTTCGGTCATATGCATCCCCTTCTTTTCTAAATTTACGAATTTATTATTGTGCTGAATATCCACCGTCAATAACTAATTCTGCACCTGTAATATAAGAAGCTTCATCAGATGCTAAGAATAAAGAAGCATTCGCTACTTCTTCTGGTTTACCTAGACGGCCCATTGGAGTAGCACGGATTAAAGCATCCATTGCCTCTTTAAATTGGCCAATATTTGCAGTCATTGGTGTTTCAATTACACCAGGGAAAACAGTGTTAACACGGATGTTGTGTTTTCCAAGTTCAGCAGCAGCTGCACGTGCAATCGCACGAAGTGAACCTTTAGATGCTGTATATGGGTTCGTACCTGAACCGATTAATGCAGTATATGAGCAAGTATTTACAATTGCACCTTTGCCAGCTTCAATCATATACGGTTTTACATGTTTGATTCCAAGGAATGGTCCAAAAGAGTTGATTTTATGCAATAAAGCCCAGTCATCTGCCGTAACATCATCAGGTGATTTTTGAGATGAAATACCAGCATTATTGATTAGAATATCAATGCGACCATATTTATCTACGATGTTTTTAGTCAATTCAGCCCAATTTTCATCTGAAGTCACATCTAGTTTCATACCTTCAACGCCGTCAATTTCTGAAACATTAGCTAAATTTTTTTCGCTGATATCTGCCGCAATAACAGTTGCGCCTTCTGATGCGAATAATTTTGCCATTTGCGCACCCATACCAGAAGCTCCACCTGTAATGATTGCAATTTTATTCTCTAAACGTCCCATGTAAAAAATCTCCTTTTATTCTCAAGTATTTAAGCATCTAAATAATATCATATTAATTTTGTTTTAGCAAAACTATAGATTATATTTTTCATTTTTCATTAATTGATATAGGATAGTTATAGAACATGTTTGAAAGTGAACGGAGGAAGTTTTAATTGGAAGCACACAAAGATATATATAAAGAAGCAATGACTGTTTTAAAGGAGACAAGCCGTACGTTTTTTATTCCTATTACATTTTTGAAAAAGGACTTAAAAACAACAGTGGCTGCTGCCTATTTGTGCATGCGGGCAATCGATGAAATCGAAGATCATGAAGAATTGCCGACTACTGTAAAAACAGACTTGTTAAATGAAATTAGCCAACTATTAAAATCTTCTGCTAACGAGGACGCCTATCAATCACTGATCGCTCCTTATAAAGACAAATTACCAGAAGTTTCTCTTCGCCTTTTTGATTGGCTATCACTCTGTCCAGAGGGTATCCGCAAGACAGTTGCAGATTCTACTAGTGAAATGGCAGAAGGTATGGCCAAATGGGCTGCAAAAGGATGGATTGTTAAAACGAAAGAAGACCTCGATGAATATACTTATTATGTAGCTGGCTTGGTAGGCACCATGTTATCAGATATATGGCTATGGGGAGCTGGAGTTGAGACTGATCGTGATCTCGCTATTGGTTATGGGCGAGGACTACAAGCTGTTAATATTTTGCGGAACCAGGATGAAGACAGTGAACGTGGCGTAAGCTTCATGCCTGAAGGCTGGACACGCGATGATTTATTTAAATATGCAGAGGAAAACCTGGCAAAAGCTGATGAATATAATAAAAGCATTAAAAAACGCAGTATCTTGATGTTTTGTAAAATTCCTTTAGCATTAGCTCACAAAACACTCGATGCAATGAGAAAAGGCCATGTTAAAATGACGCGGAGCGAAGTAGAACAAACTGTAGAAGAAGTAACTTCAGATATAAATTAAAGTTCTCCGCACCATTTAAATCTCAAGCAAAATTTGTCTAGAAAAAAATAAAGCTGGCGGTTAATAAATGCCGCCAGCTTTATTTTCAAGAATAGATAGACAAAGGCTTCTAAATTTCTCGATAAAGCGCCCATTCATTTCTTTAGTTCTTTTCTTTGGTCCTTTCGTTCTTCCACCTGCTTGACGCACCTTTTGATTAAAATGCCTTGCATAAAGAAGCTGGTCAATATTCTCTGATGTATACTGTAAGCCATTTTGGTTTATAGCATAACCTCCTTTAGCTAACACCATTGCTGCTAGACCATAATCCTGGGTAATGGTTATATCCCCTTTTTGGATTTGATTTACTAAAGCAAAGTCAACCGCATCGGCTCCTTTTGAAACAATAACGGTCTGCACTCCGTCTATCTGTATCAAGTGCGCTGTATCACAGAAAACAATTACTTCAAGTTCAAGCTCTTTTGCAACCTGAATACTTTCAGGTACGACAGGACAGCCATCTGCATCAATACAAATTTTAGGCATTCCATTCACTCCTCAACACTTTCACTTTTCATGCTAACAGTAAAGTACTGATCTGTCACATATGTTAACGCTTTCGTATTTTTATAATAATAATTGATTGAAAATTCACATCATTTTGTATAATATAGAGAGATAAGTCTAATTATATGGGGGTATTAAATGGTTACCAATATGAGAGATTCAAAGCAAATCGCAACTTCCTATATTGATAAAGTATTCAATAACCTGAAAGAACATCACGGTCATGAACCCGAATTTCTTCAAGCAGCGAAAGAAATCCTCTTCTCATTAACACCCGTATTTGAAAAGAAGCCAGAATATATGAAAGCAAGCCTCTTAGAACGGATTGTAGAACCAGAGCGTGTAGTGAAATTCCGTGTTTCGTGGGAAGATGACAGTGGAAAAATCCAAGTAAACCGTGGCTACCGCGTTCAATTCAGCTCCGCAATCGGCCCTTATAAAGGAGGCCTTCGTTTTCATCCTTCTGTCAATGAAAGTATCGTAAAATTTTTAGGCTTTGAGCAAATATTTAAAAACTCTTTGACCGGCCAGCCAATCGGCGGCGCAAAAGGCGGTGCCGATTTTGATCCTAAAGGAAAATCTGATGCAGAAATCATGCGATTTTGCCAAGCATTTATGACGGAATTACATAAATATATTGGACCCGATGTCGATGTGCCTGCTGGCGATATTGGAGTTGGCTCACGTGAGATTGGATTTTTATTTGGCCAATATAATCGAATACGAGGTGCATACGAACCTGGTGTCATTACAGGAAAACTCCCTAGATTTGGTGGATCTTTAGCAAGAAAAGAAGCTACTGGATATGGTACTGTTTACTTTGTGCAAGAAATGCTGAAAGAAAAGGGTCTAACATTCGAAGATGCTACGGTTGTCGTATCCGGAACAGGTAATGTTTCCACGTATGCTATAGAAAAAGCGCAGCAGCTAGGCGCCAAGGTAATTGCATGCTCGGATTCAGATGGATATATCTTTGATCCTGATGGCATAGACTTATCAGTTGTCAAAGACATCAAAGAGATGAGAAGCGGCCGTATTAAAGAATATGTAGACTCCCGTCCGAATGCAACCTATAAAGAAAGCTGCAAAGGCATCTGGAGTATTCCATGTGACATTGCCCTCCCCTGCGCTACTCAAAATGAAATCGACGAAGAATCAGCTAAATTGCTAATTGAAAATGGTCTCAAAGCTGTTGGTGAAGGAGCTAACATGCCCTCAACCTTACAAGCCATTCAAGCATTTTTGGCTAATGATATATTATTTGCTCCAGCTAAAGCCGCTAATGCTGGCGGAGTAGCTGTATCTGCGCTAGAAATGGCTCAAAATAGCATGCGAATTTTTTGGACTTTTGAAGAAGTAGATGAAAAGCTGCATGATATTATGAAATCAATCTACGAAAACAGTAAAAACGCAGCAAAAGAATTCGGACATGACGGAAACCTTTTGATTGGCGCCAATATTGCTGGTTTTCTAAAAGTAGCAGATGCAATGATTGCTCAAGGGATTATATAGTAAGTGATAAATTGAAGTTTTATATTCATAGAGTTTTAATTGTTTTGTTATTATCAAAAGCAATAACTTGACTTCCAATCCAATTTGTCAGAAATGTTTTACTTTATAGAATATAAGATTTATAATAGAGATGATTCGTGTTACGAAATAAAGGAGTGGTAAAGATGGTCGAAAATATACTAAAGCGTAATGAAGTACCTGTAGAAGAAACATGGGATTTGACTCATCTGGTTTCTAATGAGGAAGCTTATGAGGAAGGCGTAAAAAAGCTTATAAAAGACACAAATGAATTTAATGCTAAACATAAGGGAAATATTAACAACGCCCAACAAGTAATAGAAGTCATACGTGACTGCGAGGCACTTGTCACATCACTAATCCCCTATGCAACATATGTCTCTCTCCAGCTTGAAGAAGATCAAACAAATAATGAAGCGCAAATTCGAGCAAGTAAATTTAGCACAGTTTCTTCTCAGTTTGCTAGTCTAGTATCATTTATAGATGGCGAAATATTGGAACTTTCATCAGAAGAATTAGAAAAAGCGATAGAAATAGAGCCGACATATGCACACTATCTTAATCGATTAATTGCCAAAAAAGCTCATCAGCTACACCCAGAAGTAGAAAAAACGCTGGCAGCACTTAGCTCAACATTAGATGCGCCGTACGGATTATACAATACAACCAAACTAGTAGATATGAAGTTTGATCACTTTACAGTCGGCGGTAAAAGCTACCCACTAAGCTATAACCTTTTCGAAGGAGATTGGGAATTGGAATCAGATACAGAAGTTCGTCGCGAAGCATTCAAAGCTTTCTCAACAAAGCTGGCAGATTATCAACATACTACTGCTAAAACATATAATACCCATGTTCAAACAGAAAAAACTCTATCTGATTTGCGTGGATATGATTCAGTAACGGACTATTTATTATTTGACCAAGAAGTTGAGCAAGATTTATATCACCGCCAAATCGATTTGATTATGAAAGAATTGGCGCCTCATATGAGAAGATATGCTAAGCTTCTCCAAAAAGAGCATGGTATCGGCAAGATGACATTTGCCGATTTAAAAATTCCAATGGATCCAAGTTATGAACCTTCAGTGACTATCGAAGAATCTCGTGATTATATGAAGAAAGCGCTGGGCGTCATGGGTGAGGATTATCTTGCGATGATTGATGCTGCTTTTGATGAGCGCTGGATCGATTTCGCCAATAATGAAGGAAAATCAACTGGTGCCTTTTGTTCAAGTCCATATGGATTCCATTCCTATATCTTGATTTCTTGGACTGAACGCATGAATGAAGTATTTGTTTTAGCACACGAACTTGGCCATGCAGGGCATTTTAGAAATGCTCAAAAGCATCAAACTCTATTCAATAGTGATTCTTCTAAATACTTTGTTGAAGCACCGTCTACATTGAATGAAATGCTTATGGCGAATTATCTGTTAAAGAATTCAGAGGACCCCCGCTTTAAACGATGGGTTATCTCAAGCATTATTGCACGCACATACTATCATAATTTTGTGACACACTTATTGGAAGCTGCTTACCAGCGTAAAGTGTATGAATTAATCGATGCAGGAGAAAGTGTAAATGCAGCTATCTTAAGCAACATAACGCGCTCGGTTTTAGAAGAATTCTGGGGTAAGGATGTTGAAATTAACGATGGAGCAGAGTTGACATGGATGCGCCAGCCACATTACTATATGGGTCTTTATCCATACACATACAGTGCAGGGCTTACTATTTCTACACAGGTATCAAAACGTATCCTAGAAGAAGGCCAGCCCGCTGTGGAAGATTGGCTAAAAGTATTGCAAGCAGGTGGAACAAAATCGCCTGTTGAACTTGCAAAAATGGCCAATGTAGATATCACTACAGACAAACCATTACAAGAAACCATCGCATTCATTGGTTCTTTAATTGATCAACTAGAAGAATTAACTGCAGAAATTCATCAAACAACAAACTAATATAGAAAAAAACGTAACAATGCTGTTTTTGGCATTGTTACGTTTTTTAGTTCTTCTCATTTATAGTGTAATTAACGAATGAATCATAGCCGATGCATACACTTTATTTTATATTCCTAACTTGTCTTTTTTTTGTCCATAGTCCTACGAGTATAAGTAAGACCATACTTATGATTGGGATAATTATATTCATAAGTGGTGTTGTAGCTTCAACTAGTCGATGTCCATATTTGTCATTGACAATCATGTGCCCTGCCGTATAAGCAATGAGCAAACCGCCAATCCATATTAAAATAGGGAATTTCTCCATTAATTTAATAATGATTTGGCTACCAAAAATAATTAAAGGTATACTAACAAGCAGGCCTAATGCAACAAGGCCATTATGTCCATTGGCAACACCTGCAATAGCCAAAACATTATCAAGGCTCATAACGAAATCCGCAACTATGATGGTACGTACAGCAGCGAATAAGTTATTGCCGCTTTTTATATCCGGATCTTCTTCTTTTGAACGAATTAAATCATACGCGATATAAAATAAGAGCAAGCCGCCTACCACTTTTACGAATGGAATTTGTAGTAGCCAAACAGCAATAAATGTCAAGACGATCCGTAAACCGATTGCACCGCCTGTTCCAATCAATATGGCTTTTTTTCGTTGGTTTTTTGCTAGGTTGCGGCAAGCGAGTGCTATGACTACTGCATTGTCTCCACTTAATACAATATCTAGCAAAATAATTGATACAATCTTTGCAATAAATTCTGCTTCCATTTATTCTCCTACTTTCTAAAAGCTCTCTAGTTTATTGTACATTACTCCCTCAAAATAAAAAGCAAAAAACTTCGATAATTATATTTTTATGTACGAGGTATTCTTTCTATGCATCGTCATCTAGAACCCTCAATAACTCTTAACAAGAAAATTCGGTATAAAGTAATTCCCCATTTCAACCTCTATTACTCATCTAATGAGAGAGTATAATCATACTTCTAACCAAGTTTAAGGAACATTAAAAAGGTATATTTTTAAGTATTAAGGAAAATATAACCTATATGTATAATGGAAGGAATGGTGGCATTGCTTAGTAAAGAAAAAATGGAAATTATTAAATCTACTGCCCCCGCCTTAGAGGCACACGGTAAAGAGATTACAACGGTCTTTTACAAACGGCTTTTCGAAACACACCCAGAACTATTAAATATTTTTAACCAAACAAACCAAAAACAAGGACGTCAGCAATTAGCGTTAGCTAATGCCGTCTATGCTGCAGCTGTTCATATTGAAAACCTTTCGGAAATTATGCCTGTCGTTAGACAAATTTCTGAGAAACATCGAAGTCTTGGCATTAAACCTGAGCAGTATCCAATCGTGGGTGAAAATTTATTAATCGCCATTAAAGAAGTACTTGGCGATGCAGCAACACCAGAAATTATGGATGCGTGGACTGAGGCATACGGGGTGTTAGCGGATGTCTTCATCAATACTGAAGAAGAGATGTACAAGGAAACAGAAAATAAGCCTGGCGGATGGAGATTCTTTAAAGACTTTACCCTAGTTGATAAAATTCCAGAAAATAGATTAGTGACTTCATTCTACTTAAAACCCGCTGATGATGCACCACTGCCTGACTATAAGCCAGGTCAATATATTACAGTACATGTGCCGATATCTGGGCAAAAGTATGCACATAAGAGGCAATATAGTTTGTCTAAAACCTATGATGGAGAATCATATCGAATTTCTGTTAAACGCGAAATCATAACTGACCCAGCAGGCATTGTTTCCAACTATTTGCATGATTCATTAAATGTAGGAGACAAAATACAAATCAGCGCACCAGCAGGCGAATTTTTCTACCACACAAAAGCTGGTACTTCTGTCGCCTTTTTAGCTGGCGGCATTGGAATTACTCCACTTTTTAGTATGGTTCAATCAGCTGTTAAAGAAAATAAGGAAAAAATCCATTTTATCCAAAGTGTTAGCACCCAAGATTTATTAACATTTAGTGATGCCTTGAAGGAATTAGCGAATGATCATTCACAGCTATACTACCATGAGTTAATTACTCAAACTGATGGCTTTGTATCAAAAGAGTTTTTGGAAAAGCATATTGACACTTCTACAGATGTCTATATATGCGGACCCATTCCTTTTATGGTGGCCATGGTTAAGCATTTGCTAGCTATGGGATTGCAGGAAGACCATATCTTCTACGAATTCTTTGGTCCATCCATGACAATTGATACGGAGACACCTGAAATATAAAAAGATTAAGCGATTAAGCTTAATCTTTTTTTATAATGTTTCAGTTGCTATTTAACTTGTTCATTGGTGTATAATTAAATTACAAATTCTATTTTGAAGGTGTTATAACATATGGATTCTAAAGCAAACACGTTTCTTTCTAACGAAGAAATGGAAATTTATGAATATGCTCTAAGAGATGAGTTTAAAGGTATGCATATACCAAGCGAAAAGCAAGATGAATATATTGAAAAAATACTAACAGCTGATGAAGAAGCGATCATGCACTTAAGAAAAAAAGGTGCGATTGCAATTTCACGTGAAATTTTACAAGAAGACAATATTTTCAATAAAAAATAAGGATGTGCTCATAATTGCACATCCTTATTTTTTCTTTAAACGCGGATAACCGATTAAAATAGCCCCTACCGCACAAATAGCCATTAAAATAGGATAAAACGAATAAAACATTATGCTTACCGTTGAGATACCTGCGACACTCGCTGCAGCTAATAACTGCGGTGAATAGGGAACAAATCCTTGCCATACACTAGCAAATATATCTAATAAACTTGCAGATTTTCTTGGATCGACTTCATATTGATCCGCTATTTTTTTTGCTAGAGGTCCTGTCATTAAAATCGCAATTGTATTATTAGCAGTCGAGATATCAGTCACACTCACTAAACTTGCAATGCCGAATTCTGCCCCTTTTTTCGAACGAATTTTTTTGGATATAAACGTTAGAAGGAAGTCAATACCTCCAGCATGCTGTATTAATGCTACAAGTCCGCTGATTAATACTGCAATAATAGCAATATCCTCCATACCAACTATTCCTTTACTCGCCGCTTCTACAAACGAGAGAACACTTAATGAGCCATTTATCAAACCAATTGCAAAAGAAACAATAATGCCTCCTAGCAACACTTTTATTACATCCACCCCAATTATGGCTGCAACCAGCACATAAATGTAAGGAACTATAGAAAGGATTGAATAATCATAGGAGTTTTTGAGTGCATGACTGTTTCCTGCTGTCAAAATCCCTATAATAATAGCTGTTACCACAGCTGCAGGTAACACAATCCAAAAGTTCACCTTGAATTTATCACGCATATCTGTACCTTGTGTTCGAACAGCTGCAATAGTGGTATCTGATA
Source organism: Rummeliibacillus sp. TYF-LIM-RU47 (assembly GCF_008638315.1). Lineage (NCBI taxonomy): Bacteria > Bacillati > Bacillota > Bacilli > Caryophanales > Caryophanaceae > Rummeliibacillus > Rummeliibacillus sp. TYF-LIM-RU47. The sequence goes on from NZ_VVIR01000001.1 coordinate 1,908,487, forward strand.
TAACTGATAGATTATCGCCGAACATGGCTCCTCCTACCACTGTTGCCATGGTTAAGGCTACTGAGATTTCAGTAGCATCTGCTATCCCAACGCCAATAGGAGATAATGCCACCACAGTCCCCATCGATGTGCCCATCGACAATGAAATTAAACAGCCAATAATAAATAACCCTACTAATAAAAAATTCTGTGGCAGGTATGTTAACCAAAGATTTACGGTTGATTCCACAGCGCCCATCTCTTTAGCCACATTTGAAAATGCACCTGCTAAAAGAAAAATTAAAACCATTAGCATGACATCTTTGTTTCCCGCACCTTTTAAAAATACTTCTAGCTTTTTCTCTGTTCCATCTCGGCGATTCATTACAAAAGCAGCTATACAGGCAATTCCAACAGCCATATTAAGTGGCATAGCTGTAAAGTCTTTTGTCAAAAGGCCAGAACCAATGAATAAGAGTATAAAAATAAGAAAAGGCAATAATGCCCATTTGTTGCCATGATTCATTCAAAAAATCCTCCACTTTTTAAATACACAAAGTTAATCATACCGAAATGGTTTTACAATGTAAATTTTTATTGTTTTCAGTTTTCCCTTCGCGCTTTTTCCAACAAATATTTACTTCCCTAATAATGAGAAAAGCATGCAAAAAAGCCGAAATTTCCTTACTTGAGGAAATCCGGCTTAAGATTAGTACACAATAAAACCAAATGTAATGACAAGCAGTAAAACAATTCCTATAAGGATTAATCCAATTACGATACCTGGCAATACGAGCGTAAAAAATGATCGCCAGTTCGAAAAGCGATGTGCAGTTGCGACACTTCCCACTTGGATGACAAACGTCCAAATAGTAACTATAAAGACCGCTAATGTCAGCACAATACTAATAATCGCAGCACCATTCGTTAATGCTTCATCGTTCATATTAAAAAAACTTTGAGGGGCATTGGCCATCCATACTAGCATAAATGGAGCAAGAGTAATATTAGGAATCGATGATAAACTAATTACTTTAAATATATCTTCAAAGCTTCCTTTTCCTTTAAATAATTTCCCTACAAGCCAAATGACACCTGAAGAAATAATGACGCTGACTGCCCCTATGAATGGTCCCGCTAAAATACAGCCAAGCAACAGTAGCCAAATGGAAAAAGAAGGATATAACTCTTGTCCAGACAAGCCTATCATTGTGCTTGCCATTCCGCCAAGTATGACGTAGAGAATAACATATGTCCAATTCTTATGTTCGATCACATAGCTGGCAGTTTTCTTTGGGTGGAGCCATATTGAAAAGAATGGCTGAATTTTATAGTCGTCAGGTTGATTCATAGAAAATAATACTCTCCTTTTTCTTTTTAGAAAGTCTTTATAGTACATATACTCTTTTATATTAGGCTAAACTATCGCCCATAACTTTCACATATCTAAGCGTTTAATCTCGTAAAAATGCCGCCTTTTTCCATCAATTCAGTGAACGTTCCATCTTCTGCTATACCATCTTTTGTTACTACCATTATACGATTAGCATTCCGAATTGTTGCAAGTCTGTGAGCAATAACGATAGTAGTACGGTTTTTCGCCAATTCCATTAGTGAATCTTGAATAATTTTTTCGGTCTGTGTGTCAAGTGCAGAAGTCGCTTCGTCTAGAATTAATATAGGAGGATTTTTAAGGAACATTCTAGCGATCGCTAAACGTTGCTTTTGCCCACCTGATAATTTTAATCCCCTCTCACCAATTTCTGTTTGATAGCCATCTGGCAAACTTTCTATTAGTTCGGAAAGATTTGCTTTTTCTGCAGCATATTGAATTTCCTCAAATGAGGCTCCTAGTTTGCCATATTCAATATTCTCCTGAATGGTACCAGTAAACAAAAATACATCCTGCTGAACTATACCAATTTGTTTGCGCAATGAATGCTTCGTCATATCACGAATATCTATTCCATCAATGGTAATTGAACCACTATTAACATCATAAAAACGTGGAATAAGCGAGCTAATTGTTGTCTTCCCCGCTCCTGAAGGTCCTACAAAAGCCGTCATTTCGCCTGCTTTTAAATCGAAAGATAAATTCTGCAGAATTTCATTTGAATGATCATAACTAAAATCTACATTATTGAAGGAAATAGCACCCTTTAAATGTGGAGCAATTATAGCATTCGGCTTATCTTGAACTTCGGGATCACGAGCGAGTAAATCTTGAAAGCGTTTAAAGCCCGCCATGCCTTTCGGATACAACTCCAGTAATGCTGTAATTTTATCAATCGGCTTAATTAACACATTTGTATACAAGATAAAGCTAACCAGCTCACCATATGACAATTTGTCATGAAAACTTAGCCATGCTCCCACTACAAGGACTAGTAAAGTCAAGAGCCTCGTCATAAAATAGATACTAGCGTTTGTCGCTCCCATGACTTTATAAGCACTTAATTTAACGAGTCGAAATAAACCATTCTGCTTTTTAAAACGATTTTTTTCATAGGTTTCATTAGTAAACGATTGTACTACTCGAACACCTGAAACGCTATCCTCTACTCGTCCGTTGATTTCAGCTATTTCTCCGTACATACCCGTCCATGCCTTATTCATTTTTACATTAGATACATAAACAAGAACCATTAAAATTGGAACCATTACAAGCACAATCCAGGAAAGCGTTGGATTCACAGTAAACATGATCCAAAAAGCGCCAATAAAAGTCATGATAGCGATAAAGAAATCCTCTGGCCCATGATGGGCAAATTCACCAATATCAAATAAATCATTCGTTATTCGGCTCATGATATGGCCGGTTTTAGTATTATCAAAAAACCGGAAAGACTGCTTTTGAACATGTGTAAACAATTCTTCTCTCATATCAGTTTCAATATTTATACCAAGTTTATGACCAAGATAATTAACAATAAAGTTTAAGATGGTACTCAATAGATACACCAGGAGCAAAAGGCCGCCTACTTTCGTAATCATTCCCCAGTTGTTTGTAGGAAGCAGCGTATCAATAAACTTTTGAACAGCTACAGGAAAGGCTAGCTCTAAAATAGCCACTATAATGGCTGAACAAAAATCAATTATAAACAATTTCCTATGTGGTTTGTAGTAACTAAAAAACTGTTTTAACATATGTATGAAGTCCCTTCTGAAAATTTCGTTATCCTAAATATCATACAGAACTTTTAAATAGAAAGCGACCCATTTTGCCTATTTTAACTATCAAGATAAGTTTAAACCAAATATTGGAAAAAAGTCTATGGAAAGCTATAATATTTTTTAATGAATAAAGGCTGGCACACTTCAAAATTTATGGTAAACATCTTTTTTGCATACAAAAAACCTTCAGAACTATACAAAATGCTCTGAAGGTTAGCTTATGTAATGACCCCTACGGGATTCGAACCCGTGTTACCGCCGTGAAAGGGCGGTGTCTTAACCGCTTGACCAAGGGGCCATTATTGTATGGCGGAGAAGGAGGGATTTGAACCCTCGCGCCGGTTGCCCGACCTACACCCTTAGCAGGGGCGCCTCTTCAGCCACTTGAGTACTTCCCCATATGGCTCCGAAGGCAGGACTCGAACCTGCGACCCTCTGATTAACAGTCAGATGCTACTACCAACTGAGCTACTTCGGAATAGTAAATATGGTGCCGGCGAAAGGAGTCGAACCCTCGACCTACTGATTACAAGTCAGTTGCTCTACCAACTGAGCTACACCGGCATTTGATGGTGGGTCGGGACAGAATCGAACTGCCGACACTTAGAGCTTCAATCTAATGCTCTACCAACTGAGCTACCGACCCATCAAAATAAGAATATATTAAACTAAAAAATGGCGGTCCGGACGGGACTCGAACCCGCGACCTCCTGCGTGACAGGCAGGCATTCTAACCAGCTGAACTACCGGACCATTTGGTTGCGGGGGCAGGATTTGAACCTGCGACCTTCGGGTTATGAGCCCGACGAGCTACCGAACTGCTCCACCCCGCGATAATAATATAGAATATAATTTTTTCAATCAACAAAGCACAATGACATCTTTCAAGGTTCGCTTGCGTCGATGTTACTCGCAATCATCATATTGCGATTTGCACACTCCTGGATAATAATACGAATATGCTTTCGTAGACTACCGGATCATTTGGTTGCGGGGGCAGGATTTGAACCTGCGACCTTCGGGTTATGAGCCCGACGAGCTACCGAACTGCTCCACCCCGCGATAATAGTATAGGATATAATTTTTCCAATCAACAAAGCATAATGACATCTTCCACGCTTCGCTTGCGTCGATGTTAATCGCAAACTTCGTTTTGCGATTTGCTCCACCCCGCGATAATTATATATAATTTTTTTATGATAATGGAGGAGGAAGAGGGATTCGAACCCCCGCGCGGTTTGACCCGCCTGTCGGTTTTCAAGACCGATCCCTTCAGCCAGACTTGGGTATTCCTCCAGGAAATATGGCGGCCGAGGGGATCGAACCCCCGACCTTACGGGTATGAACCGTACGCTCTAGCCAGCTGAGCTAGGCCGCCATAGTATTAAATATTAAAATTGGTGGAGCCTAGCGGGATCGAACCGCTGACCTCCTGCGTGCAAGGCAGGCGCTCTCCCAGCTGAGCTAAGGCCCCAATGTATATATAGTATAAATGGTCGGGAAGACAGGATTCGAACCTGCGACCCCTTGGTCCCAAACCAAGTGCTCTACCAAGCTGAGCTACTTCCCGGAAATGGTGCGCCCAGCAGAAGTCGAATCCACAACCTTCTGATCCGTAGTCAGACGCTCTATCCAATTGAGCTATGGGCGCATGTTAGAAATAGAATTTCGAGCTAAAAGCCAAAAATTATGTATGTCCTACTAGTAATCCAGACCATTCTATTATTAAGCGGAAGACGGGGTTCGAACCCGCGACCCCCACCTTGGCAAGGTGATGTTCTACCACTGAACTACTTCCGCGTTAAAGACAAGATTAATTATATACCGACATTTTTATAAATGCAATACTTTTCTTGAAAAAATTATAAACAATGTTGTTTATACTATTTCTTTCAGAAGCACTACCTTAATAAGTCTACAAGCTAAGCTTCAAAAAATCAATATAAATATAATTGTGTTGAATAGCGTAAGACAGTCTATTTTCACATCCATAACATTAATTTTTATTCAAAATTCGGCCAAGGAAAATCTCCACGATAATATTGTATTTTTAACTTTTCCAAATCGCTGTTCCATTTACAAAGTGCATTGGAATACTTTTTTTGGTCTTCTTCTCTGGATTTGAGTTTTATTCTCTTTGATAACTCTGCTACAGTCACCTCTAAACCATATTCTTCTACAAAATCATTTAAAGCTTGCCAACGTTGTTCATCTGTCCGACCAGATATTTGATAACCAAATTTTCTTAATTCACTAAAGTTTAATCCGAATTGTTTAGTTTTCTTCTCCGCAGTTTGAATATTGTACTTTTTAAACATTCTATAATTTTCTACTTCCTTTGCAGTAAAAACTTTCTCAAGGAAATATTGCATAATCTCTCCTTTCAACAAGTCTATATTTTTTTGTTCTTCATTGATGATAGAAATAAATTTGTTTAGCTCTCTTAAAGTTTTGCTTAACGAATAGTCATTATAACTTTTATATAGCTTCGCAGAAAGTGGTTTATTCTGATCATGATAAAAAAGTTTAAACATTTTATTTTGTTCAAGTTGGCTTAATTTCTTATAATAAATTATGTATAAAAGTAGATTTAGACCTTCTATATCAGAAAAGCGCTTTAAGCTATTAGATTGCACAGTTCTTTCTAAGAAATGTTCTAGAAGCACACTCCAATTTTTCACTTTGTACATGTGTAAGATTTTTAATTGAGTTTGAGGAGTTGTATTTGAAAAAAGCTCATGGTAAAAATCTATATTTTTCTTTAATAGACTTTTAATTCTTTTGCTTTGATTCACATCTAATAAACTTAAACAATTGGAAAGAACGTAAATAAATTCTTCTATATATATCTTTGAATTTTCATCGTCAATGCCTATTCTAAATAGATGTTCAATTACTCTTTGCTTTTCCTCTAGGATACATTCTTTATTAAGTAGAACGGTCATGCCATCCGTGAAGTCCATGATTTTATTTTTGGCATCTATTTCCTTTCGTAATTTCTTTCTTTCTTCTAAAAGATTGTTATTTACCTTCTTGATGATGCCTATTTCTTTTAACAACAGTTCTTTTTCAATTTTCAGCTGCTGAATATACATATTTCGTCCCTGAATTTCATTTTTTAAGGCTTCTGTTTCTAAATGGGTGATATTTTCTAACTCATCAAAGAACTCATTAAAATTTTCAGTAATCATCTCTAATACATGATCTCTAGTAATTATACTAATCCCCCGCTTCCAACACTCATTAACGAGAACATTCGACATAAAAAAAGAAATTCCTTGTAATTTAAAATAAAAAAACATCCGCATTCCTAAAATGCGGATGTTTATATTAAGCTTTTTCTATCTCAAAGTGTTGAATCCAGTCGCTGTAGCTTCCAGTATATAATTGTATATCTTCATATGCCATTTCCTTTAGCATAGCGAACAACGGGGCAGCAGTGACGCCACTTCCACAATAAACCGTAATTGGTTCTTTCTTAGATACTAGTTCCAACAATGATTCATTAGGACAAAGTTTACCATCTTGTAATAATTGCTCCCAATCATAATTTATTGCTCCTGGGATGTGGCCGGCAATTTGATCTATCGGCTCTATCTCTCCTTTATAGCGAGCGTTCGATCGGGCATCAAGCAATGTTCTATCCACATGACCATCTACGATTTCCTTTACTGCTATGCGGTCTGCATATAGGTGTTCCTGCCATTTTAAGTTTAAGCTTGTCTGTTGGACAACAGGCAATTCGGTCGACGTTTTAAAGCCTTCATTAACTAAAGCATTATAACCTTCTTGGACAATCTGTACTTTCTGAAATCCGCCATACTTTAGTAACCACCACGCTCTTGCTGCAAATGGTGTTCCGCCTTGATCATAGACTAATATAGAATCGTCCATTTGCAATCCACTTCTTTCAAATAAAGCCTGTAGTTTATCTTTCGTTGGCATTGGGTGGCGTCCCGCATGCTGCTCCATGTCTGATAAGTCCTTCTCCAAATCCCAGTAAACAGCTTCTGCAATGTGCTGTTTTTGATAAGCAGTCGAACCTTCGGCAGAATTCTGCAGATTAAAACGAGCATCAATCCATTTATAATTTTCTTGAGAGTCAAGAGAGATATCCTTTACTGAAAGAAAAACTTCACCCATCACTTCTCCACCCCATTCATTAGTGTGTTGTAAATGTGTTTCCATTCTTCAAGCTTCGTACCTTCATGAAGCAACGTTTTTTCGATATCAATTTGGTTAATAGCTTGTCTTGAGATGTGTAGACGCAATTCTTCAGCAAGTTTTCCAATAATGTCTTCAAGCCATTTTTTCATGCGTGCTGATTGTTCATCTAGATACTTTTTGGCATCTGGCTTAGTTAGCTCTTCAAGTGCTTCACGCAACTTCAGATTATCGCCTTTTTCAAAAAAGGACTTATTATTTTTAAAATATTTATTAACGGATTCATATGGTTTGCTATCAGAAAAAGGACCCACGAATTCTAAAATATTAGGTTCTTCAGCCTCAAATGGCATAAATGAAAAACTAGCATTGATGTCTTTGAGCTGTTTCATATCATCTTGGTCTCGTTCGTGAATTTTTTTCATAATAAATTTCGCAATTCTAAAGTTAGTAACACGCATTTCTTGCTCAAAATCAAACCCTAAACTTGCTAGGACTTCTTTCAAAGCAATGGCTAATGCAACTGAAGAAGATTTTGATGCGAAGGTTGTAGGGTTATAGCCTTCTTTAAAGAAATCCGGGTATCGATAATAAACTCGCTGTAATACAAAGTAGAGCAGTTCATCCAGTTCCTGTTTTGTATCTTTTGTAATCGTTTGAGCTGCAGAATGCATATATCTTGTGTGGATATACTGTTCTAACTTAGCTAGCTCAGCAAGACGTTCATCTTTTCGCTTCATATTGTCTTCGGTTTGCTGGATCAGTATGCGAAGTCTTTCTTGGGCTTTTTCCGTTTCTTCAGCTAATGCTTGAACTGCTAGTGCTGTTAATTCTTCTGATAAGAAGTGATGGAAATTCTCTTCAAACAATGGCAAACCAGAATGTAAATTTTGACTTTCTAATTTCTCTTGCAATGCTAATAAACTCGAAACACCAAATAGTCTTGGATGGCGGATGCCGAAACGTTGGAGTTCTTGTTTCACATAATCTTTTACGTCTTCTGCTTCCTCTGCATCCTTTGCAAGATCAATTGCATTAACGATAAAGAACATCTTATCTAGTTCAAATGCATCCTTCACGCGCCCAAGTTGAATTAAAAATTCTCGATCGGCTTTTGCAAATGCGTGATTGTAATACGTGATAAATAATATGGCATCTGCATTACGAATATACTCAAACGCCACCCCCGTATGCCGTGCATTTATAGAGTCTGCTCCCGGTGTATCTACTAATGTCACACCTAAACGGGTTAATTCACAATCGTAATAAAAATCAATACTATCGACAAAGCAGCTTCTGCTTTCTTGAGCTACGAATTTTTCAAATTCTTCGCGATTTGTCCTGATAGTCTCGCCCAATTTTTCTTTAAAAGTAGGGTAGCCTTCTTTGAAGGCACGCACAAAGGATTTATGAACATGCAGTCTTTCATCGTCGAGTGGTTTAGCTAAAGCCTCTTCTGCCCGATCAAATGCTTCATTTAGTGAATGAATTGTAATACCAATTGCTTCATAACTAGCAATAATGTCATTTTCTAATTGTCCAATAGTTTTTAAGTGGACATCTGCCGTTTCATGCGGATGGCCTTCTGAAATAGGACGAATTTTATTGATAGCAGCTGTTGTAGGATTTGGAGACACTGGCAGTACTTTTTGCCCCATCAATGCGTTTGAAAAAGAAGATTTCCCTGCACTAAATGCTCCAAAAAGTGCAATTGTAAAATCTTTTTGCTTTAAGCGGTTCACTTTATTTTTTAAATAATTTGCAACCTCTGAAAATCCTTGAATTGGTTCAATAGCGCTTGCTGTTCTTACAGCGTTTTGAAGAGCAGTTGTCGAGTGTATAGATGGAGATGAGATTTTATCCTCCAATTCTTCTTCCTGATTCTGCTCCTCTTTTTTTACGAGCATAGATGGATCAAACGGCCGGATATTGCCCATTGCCTTTTCATGTTCTTGCTCCCACTCAGATACACATTGATCTGCTTCAGGATTCATTGTTTGAATCGAGACCGTTTTTTGGATAGCAAAATATTTTTCCTGTTCTTCAATTGCTTTGGCGCCATCAATTACTTCTACTTTGTTTTTCAAAACTGCACATTTTTTCTTTAAGGGCTCAACTGTCGTAAAGGACAACTCTTCTATATAAGCGCTTTTTTCAAACTTCCATTGATCCGTGTCTTGCTTATACCACCTCTTTGTGGCACTTGCTACACGATTGGCGAAGTTTAAAAGCGCATCCCCAGTAATACCAGAATCAAGTTTTACTTGTTCTTCAATTACTGAAAATGGTGGCTGCATATCAAAATCGTCGATTTCATGAGAAAAATCATCGGTTAAAGCATTAACTAATTTCAATGAACTCTTCATTAAAGATCGCATATGACCAGAAATTTGAGAGAACGCTATTTCTTTATAAAGTGAATACAGAGATTCCTTACGCAGATCCTTTTCTGCTTGTGTTTTTTTACCAGAAAAAAGCATTCCAACTTTGAAATCTGGCTGTACACTTTCCAAATAATATTTCAGTTTTTCTCGTAATTCGAAAGGCATTATAGCAGCATTTTCTAATAATTCATCACGGCTGTGATCAAAATTCTTTTGCCAATTTGATGCTGAATACAACTTTAACTGTTGAAGTACTACTTCAAAGTCTGCTGTAATCTCTTCGTTATTTTCCCACTCTTCTTGCGATAAAATGGTCTCATTATTTTCTAATAGCTGTTTTTTATTAGTTTCTAAATATTGTGCATGTTCGATTTGAAGCTGCTCAAGAGCTGCTTTACCTCCAGCAATTAAATGATCTTGCCAGCCTTCCATACTATTCATGACTATTTCTTTTACTTTATTATAATCATTGTAAGGAAGATTAAAGTCTCTTAATGAGGTAAAGTAAATCCCTTTTGGTTCTACGCCCCAATTTGAGAATGATTGATACACCGAATTGGAAAATTCCTGAAAGGTGAGTTCACTCTCTTTATGTTTATCAATTTGGTTCACAATTAGATAAACATTAGGATTATGCTTCATTAAATTCTTTGTAAATTGGAAGTTTAATTCTGATTGGACATGGTTATAGTCCATTACATAAAAAACAATATCAGCCAAATGCAGTGTTGTTTCCGTAGATAAACGATGCGCATCATCAGTCGAATCCACACCTGGTGTATCCATTACTGTTATGCCTTTTGGCAAAACAGAATCTTTATGGCCAATTTCAATTTGAGAAACCAAGGCACCGTTCTTAGCGAATTCTTTTACTGTTTTAATATCATATCCGTCATCAAATTTGATAGGATTTTGATCTACTAGGTATGCAATGGCATAGTTCTCATCCGATTTATGTACTTTTACAACGTTTGCGCTTGTTGGTATAGGAGAAGAAGGAAGGAGATCATCCCCTGTCAGCGCATTAATCATAGTAGATTTACCTGCAGAGAAATGACCTGCAAAGGCAATCATATATTCTTTATTAATAAGCTTTTCAGCAAATAATTTCGTTTTTTGAAGCCTTTCCTGGTCTTCGTTATGTTGATAGATTAAATATTGCATTGCAGTCTGTTTTAGCAGCAGATGTAGTTGTTCTTCAAAATGACTCATGAAAATCATTTCCTCCTTTTTTGCCTTAACGCTATTTTACCATGCCTATATTAAAAAAATCCTTCTATTATTAGAAGGATTAAAAAAATTATTTTAAATGGGTGGAGGTTTGATTAAAAATGTATTTGCCTATTGCCCCATAAATAATAAGTGTCGCACCAATGAATGCATAAACCATCTGAAACGCTCCTTTTTAAAGAAATTAATCAGTGAATATGAAAATCATTCTCATTTGTTAATTTCATCATAATAAAAAAACTATGTGACGTCAACAACTATTCAATTCTTTTGCTGCGTGATACTATATTAAAAAGGTCATAACATAAGGAGTTCTCAATGAGCACATCGATACAAGTACAAACTATACTCAATAGCATGATTCAATCACTCAAAACTGTATTACCGAACGACGTCCATGTCTCAGCTCCATCCATTTCTAAAGAACCTTACGAACAATCCGAAATCGGAGTTTTAATCGGCATGGTGGGAGATTTAAAGGGAAGAATTATTATAGATTCCTCTCCCGAAACTTTCAGTACTATTAGTGAGGCCATGTTCGGAATGAAGCTTGAAGGTGAAATGCTGGAATCTTTTACAGGAGAGTTTGGCAATATGATTGCTGGCAATCTTTGTACATATGTTGCTGCACAACAATTAGTATTAGATATTACACCACCAACTGTTATGGTGGGCCATACAAAACTGCTTGGCTATAATCAAGCAATCATACTTCCTGTTGATATAGATGCCATCGGAAAGTTAACCATATTGCTAGCGATGGATCCGAGTTAGAAAAAAGAAGCTTTTTTAAAGCTTCTTTTTTTATATCCAGATTACTCATAGCTTATTAAAGACATACCTAGGATTTTTTAATCACCCTCTAAAGGTACCCTCACTTAAAACCCTCTTTATATCATTATTTTTCATAGATTTTTATCATCTCAACTCGTTAACCTTCTTAAACATACATTCCTTTTCACACTTCTTTCACACTTTTTGTCAAAAGGTGTGATTTTTATCACATCTAAACCTATATTTTTTTTATATCATTTACTCAAACAATAAAACAAAACTTCATTCAGAGAAGTCTTCTTTCTTCGGTTAGTTACAGCCCAATAATCGGACGAAGTAAAACTTAATTCATCTTGTTCTAGATTATTTATTGAAGAAGCTTCCCTCTTGCAAACTATTGCAGAATAAATGTTTTGATTTAATTGAAAGGAGCGATTTCGATGGCACCCAAGAAACATGAAGAAGAAGAAAACCTAAAAGGAACACTCTATTTAGTATTTGCGTTAGGCGCTTTTATAGTAATTACGTGGGCTGCATGCTTTGGCCTATTTTTAGAACGTTTTTAAATAAAGGAAAGAAGGGAAAAAAATGCATCTGCATAAATATGAAAAGTATTGGCTTTTATTTGGTGGCGGATCTTTAATCGTATTTTTATTAATTACAGGAATCATGGCATTTCATAACGGCAGTCATCCACCAAGTGCCAAAAACACAATAAATCATGAAAAGGTAGACCAAATTGCACCATTTAACAAACCTGGTGTTCACAAAGTTACAGGTAAAGATTGGGATTATGAAATAGTAGTACTCGCTTCTGCCTTTTACTATAACCCACCAGAACTAGAAGTACCTGTAGGTTCTAAGGTTAAGTTTATAGCTACTTCTAAAGATGTTGTACATGGCTTTGAAATATCAGGTACGAATGTCAACATGATGCTAGAACCAGGCTATGTTTCTGAATATGTGACAACAGTTGATAAAGCTGGCGAGTATTTAATTGTATGTAACGAATATTGCGGAGTTGGCCATGCGCAAATGCATTCTATGCTTAAGGTGGTGGATAAAAAATGAGTCAAACAGTCATCGATCAATCAAAAGTCAAAAATGATAGTCTACCCGTTGCAAGTAAGGTTAATAGAAAAACAGCTGAGCTTCTTAAAGTAAATCCTAAAGATGCTAAACTTTCTATGGCTCATATTTATGTTGCATTCATAGCTCTATTCTTGGGTGGAACTGCAGGTCTATTGCAAGTTTTAGTTCGTTCGGGGCATTTTGAATTACCTTTTGGCATTGGGTATTATCAAGTTTTAACTGTACATGGTGTTTTGCTAGGTTTAATACTTACTACATTCTTTATCTATGGTTTTCAAATTGCAGCGGTTAGCCGTACATCTGGTACCCTATCAAATAAACAAAGATTACTAGGCTGGATCGGATTTTGGATCATGACAGCTGGTACTGCAATGGCAGCTGCGATGGTTCTTTTAAATGAAGCGTCTGTTCTCTATACTTTCTATGCCCCATTACAAGCACACTGGATTTACTATTTAGGCCTAACACTTGTTATTGTTGGTTCTTGGATCGGAGGACTTGCACAAGCAATGCGTTGGATACAATGGCGCAAAGAAAATCCAAAACAAACTTCACCTTTACTTTCATTCATGGTCGTTTGCAATAACTTAATGTGGTTTGTTGCAACTCTCGGCGTAGCTGCTGAAGTATTATTCCAATTGTTACCTTGGTCACTTGGCCTAGTAGAACGAGTTGATATTCTTTTATCACGTACTTTATTCTGGTATTTCGGGCATGCACTTGTGTATTTCTGGTTATTACCAGCTTACATGGTATGGTATACCATCATTCCAAAAATTATTGGCGGGAAAATTTTCTCAGATTCCCTTGCTCGCCTTGCATTTATCTTATTCGTATTATTCTCAATCCCAGTCGGAGTTCATCACCAATTGACTGAACCTGGTATTGACCCATCATGGAAATATGTTCAAGTAGTTCTAACTATGATGGTATCTATTCCTTCTTTATTGACAGCATTTTCAATATTTGCAACGTTTGAATTAGCCGGACGTTCAAAAGGTGCTAAAGGACTGTTTGGTTGGCTAAAAAAATTACCTTGGGGAGATGCAAGATTCTTCGCTCCGTTCATGGGTATGTTAATCTTTATCCCAGCAGGCGCTGGTGGTATTGTCAATGCATCTAACCAAATGAACCAACTTATCCATAATACCATTTGGGTAACAGGACATTTCCACTTAACAGTGGCAACTACCGTTATTCTAACATTTTTCGGTGCTGCTTATTGGTTAGTTCCTCACTTAAGAGGCAGAGTGTTTACAAAAGAGTTAAATCGCCTTGGTATTATCCAAACAATCGTTTGGGTTGTTGGTATGGCTATTATGTCTAGCTCCATGCATATTGAAGGTTTACTGGGTGCACCTCGCCGTTCCTCTTTCTCTGATTATGGCGGTGCTGAAATTGCTAAGACATGGGCATCTTACCAAGTTGCACAAGCTGTTGGTGGCACATTATTGTTCATCGGCATTATCATCTTCTTGTATATCTTTGTAAGACTTTGCTGGTTTGCACCTAAAGGTGAAGAAGAATTCCCAATCGCTGAAATTTCTCCACAAGCGGAGAAAACACCTGCTATTTTGGAAAATTTCAAAGTATGGCTTGTAATTCTAGCAGCATTAATATTGATTGCTTATACATTCCCTATCTATGATATTATACAAAATGCTCCACTAGGTTCTAAAGGCTATAAGCTTTGGTAATCTAGCAAATAAAAAACGTTCTATTTCATAATTGAAATAGAACGTTTTTTTCCTGTATATGTATCTACGATATATTTCCCGCTTGAATCATAATTACACACATATCATCAGGTTGATCAATTTGCAGTTCTTTAGGTAATACATACTCAATAGGTTCCTGCATTTGAATATCAAACTTCTGGTTAATCACTAATTTCTTCAGTTCTTCTAATCCATCATGATTGATATCATCTAATGCCTCCATAACCCCATCCGTATAAATAAGAACTTGAATTTTTTCTTTAAATTCAATTGTTGTTTTTTTCACTTTCATTTCTCTAAACAATCCTACAGGGCAGCAATTGGTCGATAAGGTAATAATTCTTTGATCTTCGACTAATAAAAACCCTGGTGGATGGCCAGCATTCACATATTCAATAGTATTATTCTTCGTATCAATAACTAAATATATGGCAGTAAAATAATAGTGAAATGTATTTTTTTCTTGATTGAGTATATTCATCCATCTATTTAGTTCTTCAATTAGTGCCACAGGGTCTGGATTTTTGCGAATAGCATCGCGTAATGCAGAAGATATATACATACATACTAAAGATGATGTAATGCCGTGGCCCATTACATCCAGTAAGATTACACCATATCGATCTTCATCAATCTTTTGCCAATAGTACATATCTCCGGCTAATTGATTTGCAGGCAAATAGGAAGCATTGACATTAAATCTTTCTTCTAATAAAGGTTTACTAAGAAGCCCTCTTTGAACTTGCATAGATAATTCTAGTTCATCTTGTATTTTCTTTTCATGTTTTTTATGCCAATCTTTTTCGTATTTTAATCGAAGGCCTACACGAATTCTGGCTAGCAAATCTGTTTTGTTAATTGGTTTTGTAATATAGTCAATGCCGCCGACATCTAACGCTTCAGCAACTTTTTTTGAATCTTCAATAGCTGTTACAAAAATAATTGGTATATCTTTAAACTTAGGGTTATCTTGTAGTATCTTACATGCTTCAATTCCGTCCATTTCAGGCATCATAATATCCAGAAGAATCAAATCAACAGATGTGTTTGTTGATTCTTTTACTTCTGTTTCTAAATAATCGAACATGGCTTTGGCAGATGTAAGAGAAGAATAGTCTGTATAACCTGCACGTTTAAGTATATTCTCTATTAAAAAGAGATTGATTTGATTATCATCTACTATTAATATTGTCATTCTTCTCCCCCTTACTGGTAATGTAATTCCCTAATAGTAAAAAATTAAACATTATTAAATAAAAAAGTGTAAAGCATCACTCTAAATAAAACAAGGAAAGGAAATGCATAAGCATCTCCTTCTGTTAGATCTTTCTGTATATATTCTCTTTGGCTGAAATAACAGCATATTTATCTGAAAACTGAGTTGACCGCAGAGACTCCTTACTGCCAATTCCCATAAAGCCCCTTTTACAGAGGCTTTCATAGAATAATTGGTTCACGTTTAGTTGAAGATCACTTGTAAAATAAATCATTACATTTCTGCAAATTATGATATGAAATTCGTTAAATGACCCATCTGTTACTAAATTATGTTGAAAGAAAACAATGTTTTTTCTTATGCTTTCGTCTAAATAAGCATAATCATAATCTGTAGTATAGTATTTAGAAAACTCATGTTTACCACCAGCATTTAAATAATTCCGAGTATAGGTTTGCATGCGATTCAACGGAAGAATGCCTTTTTTTGCAGTAGATAAGACTTTCTCACTTATATCCGTTGCATAGATCTTTGCTCGATCGTATAGGCCTTCTTCTTCTAATAAGATAGCCATGGAAAAGGCTTCTTCGCCTGTTGAACAACCTGCATGCCAAATCCTAATTTCAGGAAGATTTCTCAAATGCGGAACTACCTGTAAACGAAACGCTTCAAAAAACTCAGGATCTCGAAACATCTCTGTTACATTGATGGAGAAATCATCAATTAATTTTTCAACAAATCCTTTTTCATATAAAACCTTTTCAATTAAATAGCTAATTGTCCTAACATTTTCTATGCGAGCTCGATTCTCTATTCTTCGCTTAATAGATGAGCGCATATAATCACGGTAATCAAAACCCGAAACATCAAAAATCGCCTGCAACAATAACTTTATTTCAATTTCTTCTCTTTCTTCTTGTGTAATAGAATCTTTCATAGTTTTCACCGCTATCTGGTTACCACCGTTGATGTGAGCCATACACGAAGCACAGACAATAATTGATCTACTTTTAATGGTTTGCTTACATAGTCAGATGCACCGGCTTTTAGACATTTAGCTCGGTCACCCTTCATTGCTTTTGCTGTCAGGGCAATGATTGGCAATTCTTGATACTGTTCTTGCTGGCGAATCAGCTGCATTGTTTCATAACCATCCATGCCTGGCATCATGATATCCATTAGGACGGCATCTATTGTATTTTCTTCATGAAGGATGTCTAAGCATTCATAGCCATTTTGCGCAGTGATTATATTCATTCCTTCTGCTTCTAATACTTTACGTAAAGCAAAGATATTTCGGTTATCATCATCAACGATTAGTATCTTTTTACCTGTTAATTTATTTGAGTTTGCTTGTTCTTTCTGCTGTTCTTCGCTAAAGCTTACTAAAGTGTCAAATGTTATGTCTTGTTCTTGGCATCGTTCTGCTTCTACTGAAGCTGCAATAAGATCCTTAACATCGCTTTCTTCCATTACATTTACGCCTTCTGGCAAGTTTGGAAGGAATAATGTAAAGGTACTTCCTTGCCCTTCAACACTTTCACAAATTATATTCCCGCCAAGCAATTTTGCAAACTCTCTACTGATAGATAAACCTA
The DNA here is from genome assembly GCF_008638315.1 of Rummeliibacillus sp. TYF-LIM-RU47. Taxonomy (NCBI): domain Bacteria; kingdom Bacillati; phylum Bacillota; class Bacilli; order Caryophanales; family Caryophanaceae; genus Rummeliibacillus; species Rummeliibacillus sp. TYF-LIM-RU47. The sequence continues at coordinate 1,925,816 of NZ_VVIR01000001.1, forward strand.
ATCCAGTACCCCCATACCTGCGAATAGTTGCGCCATCCGCTTGTTGAAATGCCTCAAAAATTAATTCTTGTTTATCTTTCGGAATACCAATACCTGTATCTGATATATTGATTTCAATCCAATCAATAGTTGGATTTGCACCTTGAACATGTTTGTAAACTCGTTCCATATCTGCTTTTTTGAAATGAACATCTACAGAACCATCACCCGTAAATTTAAAGGCATTTGAAAGTAAATTCTTCATAATTTGTTGGAATCGTTGATGGTCAGTATAGAATAACGCTGGAATATTGTCCTCCATTTTCACTTCAAAGGATAAGCCTTTATTTTTCGCAATATGCTTAAAGTTTTGGTAAAGAAGGTCAGGAATCTCGCTAACATTCATTTCTTCAAATTCAACCACTAATTTTCCGACTTCAACTTTTGACAAGTCTAATATATCGTTGATCAAGGTTAATAAATCTTGACCGGATGAGCCAATTATTTGAGCGAATTCACGTTTCTCTTCGGCTGTACTACTATCTTTAGGATCTTGAAGCATCTCTGACAAAATAATAATGCTGTTAAGAGGCGTTCTAAGCTCATGAGACATATTCGCCATAAATTCAGATTTATATTGCGAACTGCGCTGTAACTCTAAAGCTTGCTCTTCTAACTCTTTCTTCGTCTCTTCTAGCTGATGCGATTTTTCTTCAGCTTCATATGTTCTTTCTGATAGCTGTTCATTAATCATTCGCAATTCTTCAGCTTGAGTTTGTAATTCTTCTGATTGAGCTTGCAACTCTTCTGATTGGGCTTGAAGCTCTTCCGTTTGTGCTTGTGACTCTTTCAAAAGACGTTCAATTTCCATACGTCCTTCAACGCTATTTATCGTAATGCCTAATGTTTCAAGCACTTTTTGGATGAATTTTTCTTGAACCGGTGTAAATGTTTCTAAGCTTGCCATTTCAATGACTGCTACTACTTGTTCTTCAAAGATAACTGGTGCAATTAAAATACTTTTCGGGCTAACTTGTCCAAGCCCTGTGGTTACCAATTGATAGTTATCGGGTATATGTGTAATAACTTGTGATTTTTGTTCAGACACACATTGGCCAATAATACCTTCCCCGACCCGGAAAGCTTCCCGGCCAATATTTTCTCCATCGCCCGCAATATCAGCAAGCTTGATAAAGCGAGTATCTTTCCCATCACCTTTTCGAAGGTAAAAGACACCAAATGAAGCATTAATCATTGGTGCTAATTTTGTTAAAAGACGATTTGCTAAAACTTGAATATCTTCAATGCGTTGATACATTGTACCGATTTCTGCTAAACCGGTTTGTATCCAGTTTTGGTCATTCATTTCTTGTGTATATTTTTTCTCATTCAAATTATATTGCTCTAATGATTCTGCCATTGCATTGAATGAATGAGCAATATCCCCGATCTCATCTTTGGTGTTGATATTGATCCGTGGGATACTAGATAAATTATGGTAATCAATATCTTTAATGACACCTGCAATAGATGACAAATCTTGCGAAAGTTTGCGAAGCATCCACAAAAGGATTGCTGAAACGAATATTATTCCAATCACTGATCCTATAATGCTTAAGAATAAAGTACTCTCATAATTTTTTTGAGATTCATCTACTTTTGTATCCATTAACTTTTCTTGATATGTTTTAAAATCATTGAGCGTCTTCGTTACTTCACTACGTTTAGCCATTTGGTCATTCATCAAAGACTCGAGATTTGCATTGTTGTCTTTATTAGTCACCGCTTGAATAATCTTAGTTTCAGTTGCGGTATAAGATTGATACTGATCATTTAGTTGCTGTGACAATCTTTTTCCATCTGCAGTATTAACTACCGAGCTTAACTGAGATATATCCTTCATAATAGCTGATTGGTTTTTCTCTAATATTTCAACGCTTTTTTCAGCTTTATTCTTACCTTCATTTAGGGCAGCATACAAGATTTCTCGGTCCGATTGGGAAAAGAGCTGTCTCATGTCTAAGACGATTTTCACCTTTTCATAGCGATCGTCGACAATCTCGGTCATATTTTTTCTTAATGAATTTAAGTTGGAAATCATCGTTGATAACAGAATCAATAGGAAAACGATAATTAATCCAAAGCCAATCCATTGCCTTTTCTTATAATCCATATAATCTCCCGCCTTTCTTAATAATGTTTTATATAAAAATTTGTAAATAATCCTAGTAGTAAAGAATAGTATACTTAATTTATTCTATCACTATTCGATAGTTTATGCTAAAAAATGTTCCGGATTACGAAAAAAACGAAAAAAGCCCCAAAAGTATGCTAAGCGCATACTTTAAGGGTCATGGTTATTTGTATTCTACTGGTTTAGTCGGCAAGATTGGAATCAATTCATCTTGATATTTTACTTCTTCTTCATTAAATAACAGATGGATTTCACCGTAATCTTCTGATGTTCTAATCAAGCGTCCCATCCCCTGCTGTAAACGAAGTAGCATAAAAGGTAAATCTACTTCTTGGAAAGGATCTTTTGCAAAAGCCCGTTTAGCGTCAAATAATGGATCGTGTGGCGGGAATGGCAAATCAAAAATAATTACTCGCGTTAATGCTTGTTTCGGCAAGTCTAACCCTTCCCAAAGATGATAAGAACATAAAACATTGAGCTTGCCTTCTTGGAATTCTCGAACAATGGAGGACAATTCACGATCTCCTTCAAAGCCAATTGTTGATTTGAACTCATCCGGCAGTTTTTCTTTGAATTCGAGCATAGCTTTTTGAGATTTAAATAGTATAAGCGTTTGCTGTTTGTCCTTTAATAGTTCTTCTACTTTTTGAGCTTTTTCCTGCTGTGAGCTCTGGTGCAAGAAAATTTTCATCACTTCTTCATAATCAAATGGAGAAGGTACAGAGAAAGAGTGATAATTCTTAATTCCTAAGCTTCCTGCTATATAACTAAAATCCTTGTTAACTGACAGAGTGGCAGAAGAGAAGACGTAAGGAATTTTTTTGGTGAATAATTTCTCTTCTAATACTTCAGTAATCAATCTCGGCATAATGACTAGTGTTTCTTTGCCATCCGTTTCTTCTAGCCAATTGACCGCATCATTGCTAGTTGCAAAAATCTTCATTGCTGATTGGTATTGTTCTAAAAATTCTTCAGCCATTCTCAACTCATATTCCGGAATAACATATAGTTCTGATTCAAACACAAATTCCTCTAAAAGCACCTCAATAATATTGATTACTTTTTTTCCTAACGCTAATAATTGAGGAGATTTATTAATTCTTTTACGGTCATCGGCTGATTCAATAACATCATCTCGCAATTGGTCAAAAAACAATTCATGCCCCTCTTGCAATTGTTCCATTGTGTATAACGTTTTTTCGCGTAGACCGTCAACCATTAAACGGTCGATTAATTGAACAATGGTATAATCTTGCACTTTATATGTCAGTGCTTTTTGTGCAGCATACTCAAGCAAATGCCCTTCATCAAGCACAATCATCGATACTTCAGGTAACAGCGACAATTGCCCTTCTCGTTCACGGGATTCTTTTGTGGCGATATGCTCCATTAAAAAGTCTTGCGAACAAATGATTAGATCTGTAGATTCTCGGTAATGTGCCCGATGCAGTGTCTGACCACATCTATTGCGCAATTCGCAAACAGAACATTGTTGAATAGAATTGTAATTCACAAGATTCCATTCTTCATCACTTATATTTGGATAATCACTGTGTTGGCCATAGAGATTTAATGTTCCTTGGCCGAAAACGCCTTCAGGCATTGTTTCTGCAATGTCGTCCAGATAAGGGCCATCAGCATACTTTTCAGCCTCTTCAAAGCGTTTGATGCATAGATATTGATCTCTTGACTTTGCCAGGCGAACATCTATCTTCATATCTAGCGTATCCTGTAATTTATATAAATCGCCACCAGCTTTAACCAGTTGATCGATTAACGTTTCATCTGCACATGCAATTAAAGCAGGCTTTCCCGTATAGCGTGCATAGGCAATCGCAGGCAATAAATAAGCGATTGTTTTACCGGTACCCACTCCTGCTTCCGCAAAGAGTACCGCTTTCTCACGAAGCACTTTTTCAATTTGGTAAGCCATAAAAATTTGTTCATCACGACATTCGAATCCTTTTTCAGGAAGCTCGTCATACAAAATATCGCCTATCCAGTCTCCTAATGAATCAAAGAAAGACTTATCTTTGGATAAGGCAAATGGTATTGACTGTCTCATGCTTATTCCCCTCTCGACTAGACAACGAAACGGATAGGTTTCCCCATCCGCTACATACGCACTTAAATCTTTAATAATCCTATTATAGACAACTTTATCTAAATTTAAAATATGTTATAGCTCTACTATTTAGTCACTGTTTTCAAGATTTTTTACCCCAAAACTGGTAGTAATCCGTCTTAATGAAACCATTGAAGAGCTTACGTTTCTTTGTAGCTCTCTTACCGTATAATTCTTCAAAATTCTCCATGGAAGAGAGCATATAAACAGACCAAGTTGGATATTTAGTCATCATCTTACCCATATCCTGAACCATTTTTTCAATAGTCTCTTTTTCACCGATACGTTCACCATATGGCGGGTTACCAATCATTACACCATCCGATAAGGTTGTAGTAAAATCCGTTACTTGCATTTGCTTAAATGATACCAAGTCAGCAAACCCAGCTTCTCGTGCATTTGATTGTGCAATCTCAACCATTCTATGATCAATATCAGAACCAAAGATTTGAAGTGGTTGATCGTAGTTAGCTACATCCTCAACTTCCATACGCACATCGTTCCATATACTAGATTTTATCCACGGCCATTCTTCACTAATAAAGTCCCGGTTGTAACCAGGAGCCATGTTTTGTCCAATCATAGCAGCTTCAAGAGCAATCGTTCCTGAACCGCAAAACGGGTCTGCAAATGGTCGATTCGGATTCCATTTTGATATATATACTAAGGCAGCAGCAAGCGTTTCTTTTAAAGGAGCTTCACCTTGATCAAGACGATAACCTCTTTTATGTAACCCTGCTCCGCTAGTATCTATTGTCAATGTTGCAATGTCTTTTAGTATAGAAATCTCAATTTTAAACTTAGCGCCGGTTTCTTCCAAAAAGCCTAAACGCATGTAGTGGCCCTTCAACCGCTCCACAATGGCTTTTTTTGTAATCGCTTGGCAGTCAGGAACGCTGAATAATTTAGACTTTACAGATTTCCCTGTAACCGGAAATTCGGCATCGACAGGCAAATACTTTTCCCATTCAATCGCTTTTACTCCCTCAAACAATTGCTCAAAAGTCTTAGCTGGGAAGCTTCCAGCTACAATTTTTACGCGGTCCGCTACGCGCAACCATAAATTGGTTTTAGCGATATCTCTCTCATCGCCTTCGAAATAAACTTTCCCGTTATCTGTTCTTGTATGATAGCCCAAGGCTTTTAGTTCATCGGCCACAATCGACTCAAGCCCCATGGCTGCTGTCGCTACTAGTTGATATTTAGTCATACTTACTTCCCTTCTATTTCTAGTTCCCAAAATTCAAGGAACTCCATTATCTCATCTAATGGAACCGGTTTTGAATAATAATATCCTTGAATCATATCACAATCCATTTCACCGAGCAATTTAACTTGATCACGCTGCTCAACACCTTCTGCAATGACGCTCATTTGTAATCTGTGCGCCATCTGGATTATCGCATGCACAATCGCTTGCTTATCACTGACACTGCAAATTTGTTTGATAAAGCTTTGGTCAATCTTTAAGCAATCAAGCGGAAATTCGACTAGATAGCTTAGAGAAGAATAACCTGTACCAAAATCATCAAGAGATAATTTAAAACCCATATGTTTTAGCAGAATTAATTTACGCGTTGTTTCTTTTTCATTATTCATGATTGTTCTTTCAGTCAATTCTAATTCAAAATGGTTTGCTGGCAAATTATTTCTTTCTAATATTTGCTGTATCGAAGTAATAAAATTCGGTTGATGAAAATGGATACTCGATATATTAATGGCAATTGGCATTTTGTAGCCATACCCTATTAGCTCATGAGCATCCAGGCATACTTTTTCTAAAATAATTTCGCTAAGAGGAATAATCAGCCCTGTCTCCTCTGCGTAAGGGATAAATTCACCTGGAGACACATTTCCTAATATCTCATTATGCCAACGGACCAATGCTTCCATTCCAATAATCTGCTGTTTTTGATAATTGACTTTAGGCTGGTAATATATCTCAAACTCATTTTTATTGCTAATCGCTTTTCTCAGTTCACTATCCAGGGTAAACGTTCTCTTTGCGTCTGTTTTCAAATCATCAAAGTAAAAAGAAAATTGATTTTTCCCATGATCTTTTGCATAGTACATGGCAATGTCTGCTTTGTTGAGCAATGTTTCTGTATCATCTCCATCATGCGGATAAACACTTATACCGATGCTAGCTGTGATAAATAATTCGTGGGTATGAATATAAAATGGACTTTCGAGCAATTGAATGATCTTCTCGCCCAAATGTAACGCTTCTCTTGGATGGTGAATGTCTGTAAATGTTAGAACAAACTCATCACCGCCATATCGCGCAAAAATATCTTTGTTTTTAAGTAATGTCTTTATACGTCTTGTAACCTCAACCAGTAATTGGTCTCCAATTGCATGGCCTAGTGTATCATTAACTTGTTTAAAACGGTCTAAATCTAAAAATAATACAGCGTGCTGATAATTATGCGTTTTAGATGTACTTAGCAATACATTCATACGTTCAGTATAAGCGAAGCGGTTTGAGACGCCTGTCAGCATATCAGTTGTTGCACGTTTTTTTAGCTCGCTCTCCACATTTTTCTCATCTGATAAATCTGAGAAAATGCCGCAATAACCAATGATAGTATCTTCATCATTGGTTATTTTAGTAATTTTCAACCATTCTGGATATACGTCGCCTGTTTTGCGACGATTCCATATTTCCCCCTGCCATTCGCCTTCACTGGCGATACTAGCCCACATCTTTTGATAGAAGTCTTTTTTATGGTTTCCTGATTGAAGTACATCAGGTTTTTTACCGATAACTTCTTCTTTTTTATAACCCGTTACAAACTCAAAAGCAGGGTTTACATCAATTATTTGAGATTTTAAATTTGTAATCATTATTCCTTCTGATATAGAATCCAGAATTTTAGGTGTTATGTATTGACAAAGTTTGGCGAGATGTTCTGTATGAATAGTATTTCTTGCAATATGCTGATCCATTTTATACACCATCTCCTAAAAGAAAGGCTCTCCAATAACTGGAGAGCCAAATATTCATATAAAATATAAAGCATCATTAAAAGAACGTAAGCCATGTTTTGTGCCCGAGTACTATAACGGCGCTATGCCTCGTACTAATGGGTAGTAATCATCTATCTACGGAAATAAATTTCCGTCTCTCCATCCATTCATTTCTTTTTGGAGAATGCCCCTACCATAATTTGGGTTGCTCGCTCGCGGGGTTTACCTCGTTCCACCTGCAACGTTTCCGATGCAGCTTCGTCACTGTGGCACTTTCAAGGAGTTTCAACCATATCCATAAAGGACTTAGGTTTTCCTCCTGCCGTCAGCCTATAGACTGCCTTAGCTTATTGATTCGCTAAGCGCGAACACTACGTTCATCTCAGAGCCGTGCGAGCATGGACTTTCCTCAACAATGTTTAACATTGCAGCGATTACTTGTTCTTTTATGATGACGTCAACTATTATACAGGTATTATTATAATTTTTCAAGACCTATTTAATTGAATAAGATTAATCGTATAATTTATCGCCAAAGACGTGTTTTTCTAAATTGGCAATTCTTTTTAAAATATCAAAATTAGTGTTTGTTGCATACGAAGATGAAGAAGTTTGTCTTCTTCCATCAGTAGAAGCTTGTGACTGCGCGTTTTTCAACTCATCCTTTAACGCATCCACCTCTTCTTGTTTTTTTGCCAAAGCTTTTTCAAATTTTTCATAATCTTGAATGATAATATCTAAGAATTGATCTACTTCGTCTTGGCTATATCCTCTGATTCCCGTTTTAAAGTCTTTATCTAAAATAGCTTTCGCAGATAGTTTCATATCCATATTCATCTTCCTTCCATATAAACGTCTGTCTCAACATTATAGCATAATTCATTCGTCGTTCCTTTTATTTCCCGTGCAATGATTGCTTCTTTTTTAACCGCAGTTGCCTATGGCTAATTTCATTAAACTTTTTCAGTTTTTTCTCTCTATCCAGACTTTGCATATTATTTAGGGACTGCTCTGCTTTATACGCATAATAGAGAGCTGATTGGTAATTTTTATGCCTATGCTCATCTATTTTTGCGAGCTCTATATATGCAATAAGCTGTTCATGTTCTTTAAGAAAAGGAACTGCATTCATAAAAGATTGGTATGCCTCTTCATAGAGATGTTGTTTTTTTCTCTGAAACGCCAAATGATAATGAGCATAGCCTGCTTCATTACTATTAAATTGGTTTGTTACCTTTTCTAATACTCTGCTACCTTTTTCATAGTCAGAAAGATCACCATACCACTTTCCGATATTTGTAATAGTAGTAGATGATTCATTCTCTTCACTTTCACACAATAAATTTGTAGCATGGATGTATAGGGTAACCAATGATAATAAATCATATTTATTATGATCTAACACCTTCAGCAAGGCATCAGGATTACCGCTTTTAATTGCATCTAAATAAATGATTGGTGCCAGATACCCAGGAATATCCCCAACCCGTTTGAAGCCTAATTTTTCCTCTTCTATTTGCGTTAATTTCATACGTGAAAGATCATTTTTCCAAATTCTTTTGGAACCATGTAAAAGATCAATATGCCTTTGTTCAGGCAAGCTCGGCAAATCTTTTTTATGCAACGTAAAACGCGTTTGGAGTTGAGGCCAATCAAAGCTCTTTCCATTGTATGTGACAAGCGTTTTATTGGGTTCCCAAAGCTTAGATTCATATAAAAATGCTGTTTCATGGCTTGGTTCAGCTAAAACATATTGCTTTAGTATAAATCCAGCTTGTGATACTTCTAATATTCCATTGAGGAAGATCTGTGTTCCAACGCCACGCAATCCTGTTGTTTCAGTATCATAAAAAATAAGTTGATCGTCTTTTGTAAGTTCTATTGGATGTGAATTATCAGGCATGCTCCATAATCGGAATGCATTATATAGATCTCCTAGGAGGAAATCTCCATGTTTCGTCTCAAGTGGATAATGGGTTTCAAGTAAGAAAACCATTCCAAATTGATTCTCTATTCTTTTCAGTCCTGCCATTTCCCAGTCTTTTGTATAGGCAGGGTCACTTGGTTTTGCAAATGGCGTTTTTTTCTCTTCCGCTTTTGAAGAGGATTTTTTAATCATTTTTTTCATCTGGAGTATTTTATTTTCGTATGACAAGATTAATCATCCATTTCTGCATGTGAGATCATTTGTAAAAATGAGAGTACTTGTTTCTTGCCTTCGCCTTCTAAGTCTTGGGCTCCGATACACGAAGGACAACCATTTGTGCAAGGACAGCTTGCGACATGACTGTAAACATGTTCAATCAACTCTTCCCATAAATCAAAAACCCGTTCACTAAGACCTATTCCGCCTGGATATTTATCATAGACGAAGAATGCTGGTTTGCCTATATGAGTCGCTTTTACTTGCGGAACAACATGTACATCGCTAATATCGCTTTGCAAAAATAAAGGAATAAAACTATTCATTGCGTAGGCAACACCCGTCATAGCATTTGTTAAGTCATCTTCCTTCCAGCTTTCTGGTTGGTCAAACGACAGCCATGTACTGCTTGTATGCAATTCTTCAGGCGGCAAATGAATGGGACCGCTACCGATATTATCATGTGTACCAAAACGAATTTTTTTAAAGATGGTTGCAGTGGCAAGTGTCATTATATCACCGAAACCGACTTGAAGATGACCTATTGTTCGTTCTTTATCTTCACTTATTACCTTTAATTCTACCGCTAAATTTGCATCTGTAAAATAATCTACATCCACTTCTGTAACATAAGCCTTCTTTTCTTCCCAATCCAATTTTTCAACTTGATATTGGGTGCCTTGGTGTAGGTATATTGCCTCTTCATGCAGTAATGTCATTGCACTGTATCTATCCATCTCCCCAATCACTTTTGTATGGGCAGGAATAGTTTGGTCAATAATGACTACATTTTCCTGAGAGGCAGAGCGCAAACTAATATCATGTGCGGGAAAACTGTCGCTCATCCAATGCCATTTATCCGAAGATTTCACTAGAATGCCTTCTTCGCAAAGGTAGTCTAGAAAATCATCTATTTCGAACTCAGCATATTTTTCACCTTCTTGAAAAGGTAACTCGAATGCTGCACATTTTAGATGGTCCATTAATATAAGTATATTCTCTGGATAGATGCGCGCTTCCTCCGGCGAGCTTTCAAATAAATATGATGGATTTTTGATAATGTATTGGTCTAAGGCAGTTGATTGCGCTACATAAATGATTAACGCATCATCCTGTCGTCTGCCAGCACGGCCTGCTTGTTGCCAAGCACTGGCGATGTTGCCTGGATACCCAGTCATGATACATGCCTGCAACTGACCAATATCTACACCAAGCTCTAAAGCATTCGTCGATACAACACATTGGATGGTACCATCTCTAAGCCCTTTCTCTATCGCCCTACGTTCTGATGGCAAATAGCCTCCTCTATATCCCCTAATACTTTCATCGTGAATTTTTTTTACGGTTAAGGATTTCATATAGGTGACTAGCATCTCAACACGCACTCTGCTCTTAGCAAAGATGATTGTTTGTATTCTTGCATTATATAATTCCCTTGCCAAGTCTCGCACTTCAAGTATTGCGCTTCTTCTCACACCAAATGTCGGATGGATAATGGGCGGGTTATAAAACAAAAATGTTTTTTTACCTGCAGGCGCACCATTTTTTGCAATCAGTTTATGGACTGTATTGGTTAGGTTTTCAGCAAGTTCTCGCGGATTTTTGATAGTAGCCGAAGTGCAAATAAAAGTCGGATGGCTACCATAGAAATGGCAAATACGTAAAAGGCGCCTTAGCACATGAGCGACATGTGAACCAAAGACCCCTTTATACGTATGCAATTCGTCTACAACGATATACTGCAAATTCTCAAATAATGAAACCCATTTTGTATGATGCGGCAGTATCCCTGAATGCAGCATATCCGGATTCGTCATCACAATATGGCCTGCTTTTCGGACTTTTTGCCGGATACCAGGCGCTGTATCTCCATCGTATGTATAACTTAATATTTCTTCTTCACTGTCTTCTATTAACTTGTTTAAATCGCTTTTTTGGTCTTGTGCCAAAGCTTTGGTAGGGAATAAATAGAGGGCTCTTGCTGTTCGATCTTCCATGATTGATTGCAGCACGGGTAAATGGTAGCATAAAGATTTTCCAGAAGCTGTAGGCGTTACGGCAGTAAAGGATTCGTTCTTCATTGCATAGTCAAATGCTTGCCGTTGATGAGCATACAGTTGGTCTATTCCTCTTTTTTCTAACGCTTTTTTCAATGATGGATGCAAATTGCTTGGCAGTTTGACTAAATCTGCTTGTTTTGCTGGAATTGTGTGTACATATTCAACTCGGTCTTGCATTTCTTTACTTCGTTGCCATTCTTCAAGCAATTCCTGAATGTTTTTTTTCTTATTAAGCATCTGTATCATCCTTTTTTAACGTTCGCTGCAATGTTTCCAATGTATAGGTAACAGATTGAATAGATTGATAGAGCCTTTTCCTGCTGGTTTGCTGAAAAAAAGATTGGACAATAAATTGATCCATCGCATCGACTGCATTTTTTATTTGAATTTTATGGACATGTTTTGGTTTATGGAGATCAATCCATTTCTCTACTTCCGCTTGCCAAATGGCTAATTTTGCATGGTATGCGTCAGCATATGGCTTAACTTCCTTAAAAAAGTCCGGAGATGTGTTTGTTTCTCGCATATTTAAAAACCGTTGCCAGCTTTCTTTACATTCATTTAGTAATTCTTCTGTCATCTTTTCAATCATCATTCACATCTCCGTTTAATTTATATGAACTAATTAATTTATTACATTTCATCAACCTGTTTAACAAGGTTTTCATTTCATTTAGAGTTTAATTTCTTTATTACGCGCAGTGTTTATTGAACTGCATGTTTCTAGCTGTTTTTATTTTAACAAATATATTTGTCTTTTACTACTTAACAGCGAACAAATATTCTTTCTGTTCTTCTATCATATCAAGGCGGTTTGCTACAAGTGCTATATTTTTTTCATGCGTTTTGGTATACATCTCTTCTTCGTGGTTCACCCTATTCCGTAAAAGTTCATCTACCATTTCAATTAGATTCAATAAGTGATCAATTTTCCGCATATTATCGCCCCCTTGCTATTACATTACCATGTTGATTACTAAATTCGGGGAAGTGGACAAAACAAGTGTTCATTCGACGATTAAAGTTTAATTTTTTAAATTCCGACAATGTATTTGTCAAATGTTTATCTTCGTGTTTGTGGTATGATAGATGGCAGACGAGGTGGTATTATGGCAATTCGATATCCGAATGGAAAAAAATACACGGCTCCTACGCCAGACGAAAGTAAAAAAACGATGAAAGAGAAAAACATCTCTTATAGTAATCGGGGTAAGTCATTGGAAGATTATATTGATGAAACCAACGTTTATTATCTGCACAGAAACATTGCGGTAATTCATAAGAAACCTGTTCCTGTTCAAATCGTCAAAGTAGAGTATCCATCCAGAAGCGCTGCTGTTATACGCGAAGCCTATTTTCGCACACCATCTACAACGGATTACAACGGTGTTTTTAATGGGGCCTATATTGACTTTGATGCAAAAGAGACAGAAAATAAGACTTCTTTCCCTTTAAAAAACGTCCATGCTCATCAGGTCAAACATATGGAGGGCATAGCGAATCAACAAGGAATCAGTTTCTTAATTGTACGCTTTACTTCCTTAGATCGTTATTTTATAGTACCATGTGACATGCTGTTAGCAGCATGGAAACGCATGTTGGATGGCGGAAGAAAATCTATTCCGTTATCTGATTTTGAGGAGCAAGCTATCGAAATACACCTTGGGCTTACCCCTCGATTAGATTATTTAAAGGCAATCACAACATTGCTACCATAGCTTGAATTTAAGTTATGAGAAAGTGAGGAAATACTGTGGATCAACAAGTTAATTCACGGAAACAGCGAAAGCAACTAGAAGAACAAAAAAGAAGGGGCAACAAACAAAAAAGCAATGGTAAAAAACCAAATCGTTCTTTGTTCAAAAAGATTATAATCGCTGTTTTAGCGTTAGGTATAGCATTATTTGTAATTGGCGCATCTATTTTTGCCATTTATGCGGCGCAAGCGCCTAAATTAGATGAAGAGTTGCTAAAAGACCCTGTTTCAACTAAATTCTTTGATTCAAATGGTAAGGTCTTCTATACAATGGGGAATCAAGAACGCGAACATGTCGATTATGACAATATTCCAAAAGATATGCGTGATGCCATTTTAGCAACAGAGGATTCTCGATTCTTCAAGCACCACGGAATCGACTTTGTTCGTCTTGGAGGGGCCGTGCTTGCCAACTTTAGGTTTGGTTTTGGCGCACAAGGCGGCAGTACTTTAACTCAGCAAGTGATCAAAAACTCTTTCTTAAATAACGGTAAAACACTTAAACGTAAAGCCCAAGAAGCTTACCTTGCAATCCAATTGGAACGCGAGTATTCAAAAGAAGAGATTTTTGAAATGTACTTCAATAAGGTGTTGATGTCCGGGCAAACATTTGGCTTTGGGACAGCAGCCAAGAAATTTTATGGGAAAAATTTAAAAGATCTAACATTAGACGAGAAGGCCTTGCTTGCCGGCATGCCACAAGCGCCAAACGCCTACAATCCGTTTAAAAATCCGGATCGAGCAGAAAAACGTCGTAATATTGTTTTAGGCTTAATGTATCAGCATAAAGTCATTACTAAAGAACAGATGGAAAAAGCACGAAAAGTAGACATCAAAAAAGGTCTTCTCCCTGAAAGCAAGAGACAGACTACTGCGTCTAAATACGATGCCTTCATTGATGTTGTATTAAAAGAACTAAGTGAAAATAAAGATGAAAAAGCGTTAGAGGAAGGCGTAAGCGTCTATACGACACTTGATACAAACGCACAAAAAGTAGTTGAAAGCACAATGAATAATAGCACTAACTTCCCTACTAAAGATATTCAAGCTGGCCTATCTGTTATTGATACTAAAACAGGTGCAATTGTCGCTGTTGGTGGCGGTCGCAACTACGGTCCTGAACGTGGCTTCAACTATGCAGAGGCATTGAACAAACGTCAACCAGGTTCTACGATGAAACCGTTAGTAGATTATGGTCCTGCTATTGAGAATTTAAAATGGTCAACTGGCAAAACAATTGTGGATGAACCAATGAATTATACGGGCTCAAGCCAACCAATTAACAACTTTGACCATCAATATAAAGGTTCTGTTACGATTCGCCAAGCATTATATAACTCTCGAAATATACCAGCTGTCAAAACATTTAAAGAAGTTGGTGCAGACAAAGCTAAAGCTTTTGTTAAAAATCTTGGCATTAACACAAATGAATTATATGAAGCCGATGCAATTGGTGGCGGGAACATTAGCTTGACTCCTATCGAAATGGCTAGCGCCTACGCTGCATTTGGTAATAATGGTATTTACACAGCACCGCATGCAATTAAGAAAATTGTATACAGAGACGGCAAAACATCCAAGTCGTATACGCCTGATCCTGTACCTGCCATGAGCGACTATACAGCATTCATGGTAACTGACATGCTCCGTGATGTGGTAAGTTCTAAATACGGTGCGAGTGGTTCAGCAGCTGGAATTCCAGGCCTTGATGTAGCAGGGAAAACGGGTACAACCAACTATAGTACTGCTCAATTCAGTGAATATGGACTTCCTGCTTCTGCCGTGCCAGATTCATGGTTTGCAGGTTATACAACCAATTATTCAATCGCTGTTTGGGGCGGTTATACTGACTATAAATCACCAATTACGACAAACGAGGAGAAATTGCTTCCTCAAAAACTATTTAAAACGATTATGTCTCAGATATCAGCCAATAAAGAAACTCCTAATTTCAAGCAGCCTAATTCTGTCGTAAGAGTAGGCAATGAGCTTTATGTAAAAGGTCAACAACCAGTTGCTGAGAATAAAGACACAGAAGAAGAGAAAAAAGAAGACCAAGAGCTTCATGCACCTTCTGGTTTAAAAGCAACTTATGATGAAAATGCAAAGGCAGTTAATTTATCTTGGTCACATGATCATCCAGAAGATCAATCAGTAAGGTATAAGGTATCTGTTTCGGTAGATGGCGGAGGTAGCCAGTCCTTAACAGAAACATCGAATACATCTTACACATATGGTGGTCCAGAAGATGGCAAAACTTATGTATTTTCTGTAGTCGCAGTAATGGATGGCAAAACAAGTGAGGCTGCTACAACATCGATTCAAATAAAAGCACCTGAAAAAGAACCGGAAGAACCTAAGACTGATGAAAATGAGTCACCAGAGCAACCAGGTGAGGTTGAACAGCCTACTCCACCAACTGAAGAAGAACAGCCAGGAGATGAGAATGAAAACGAGCCTCCAGCTCAGGAACAGGAACCCGGTGACAACAATGGTCAAGATGATGGTAACGCAAATGACGAACAGGTAAATGCTCATACAAATAGTGTGGGAAATGGTCAGGGTAACGGTAATAGGAATGAAAATAGCAACAATGGTCAGGAGAATAATTCAAACAATAACAGAGGGAACAGAGGGAACTCTCAAAATGATCAAGATCATTAAATGAATAAAAAAAGCGTGAGAGATCAAATCTCTCACGCTTTTTTAGTTGTTCATAAATACAAAATAGTGGATTATAATACAATTTTCACTTAGCATATTTAAGCCTTAACCTAGCACACCTTTTCTTCGTTTCACCAAACAATTCAGCCAGTTGGCGATAGCAAGCATATTGACCTGGCCTATTTTTAATAAAGGCCAATCTTTCTAACCCATTAATCGGCAATACTTCATATGTTTCATTGATCAGTTGTTGCTCTGATGTTTTAGAAGCTTGAATGATGAATCCTTCATATAAAAGAATTGCTTCTAACATATAAGCTTTTGCGTTTTCACGTTTTGAATGCGTTGCATGGATTTTTTTTTCTAATGTCAGCCATTGCTGAAACCATTCGTCTACACGATCTTTCTCTATTGCTTCTTTCTTACATTCAATCATTCTTGACAAGACCTTTCTTTAATCGCTTTTGTCCTTCGCGGCAAAGCTCAAGTAATGGGCAAATGTGGCATTGTGGTCTTTGCGCTTTACAATGATAACGACCAAAGAATATAAGTTGATGATGTGCTTTAGACCACCTTTCCGGTGGGGTCTTCTTCATGACCGTCTCTTCCACTTGTAGCACACTATCTTTCCATTTGCACAATCCTAGACGTTTCGTCACTCTTTCTACATGTGTATCAACTGCAAATGCCGGTTGCATAAAAGCAACTGACAATACAACATTTGCTGTCTTTCTCCCTACCCCAGGCAACGTCACTAATTCCTCGCGTGTATCTGGAATCTCTCCCTGATAGACCTCTAAAAGTCTTTGACATAGCTTTTGGATATTTTTAGCTTTACTGCGAAATAAACCTATAGAACGGATATCCTGTTCAAGCTCTTCTACTGGGACCGCTAAATAATCCTCTGGTCTTTTATACTTTTGAAATAGAGATGGTGTGACTTTATTGACAAGAGCATCTGTACATTGAGCAGAAAGCAACGTAGCGATAGTAAGCTCGAAAGGATTACTATGAATTAGTTCGCAATGTGCTTCTGGGAACATCTTATCCATTTCTTCTAAACAGTATGTCCATTGTTTTTTTGATAACATTCTAACCCTCCCCTTTTACTTTTGTTGATCAAGCCAATTGTAAAAAGGTATATTATTATTTGGTTTCTTTATGTCTGATTCTTTAGGGGCTTGATAATCCTTGGTTGTTTTTACAGTATTTTTACGAAAGTTCTTCGAATGTTTCTCTGCATCTTCAATCGTTTTAACATGATTTTTCTTCCATTCAAATAAAATGCGATCGATATAGCGCAGACTTAACTTTTGAGAAAGTACTGCTTCCATTAAAGCTTTTCGGATAACCTCTGGTGTATGACGATCTTGATCTAGCCACATAGAAATCATTTCTGTTTCCATTGGCGATAAAAAACGTCCAAACTCCTGCTCAAAAAGTTGAAATAATTGTCCCTCTTTTAACTTTTCATTAGTAGTTTCATCTTTTTGATTTTGAGTGGTCATATAATCAAGTATTCTCTTCCAAAGTGGCATCAGACTTATTACTTCATATAAAACACCTTGCTCGTCCAACTTTTGATGTATTTCCATATACCCTTTTTGCATAAGCCGTTGCATATTTGTAGCGATCATATCTTCACTCATCGTCATACGTTCCGCAATATTAGCTGGTGTCGGAAATGAATTGCCGCTTTCTTGAAATGCATTTAAATGCATGATCAGCATGGCTTCTTCATCCGAAATCTGAAGCAATTTGTAGAATTGAAAAAAAAGCTGAGAAATGGTTACATTTCCCTGCTCAATCCATACTTGGAGCCGTTCCGTTTCTTTCATTTCAAGAACTCCTCCCTTTTAGTCACTAAATAGAACAAGAAGAAGCGCAAATGCGATTCTTCTTGCCATGCCTTGAAAATTAAAATTTATTAAGGATAAATACGGTTAAGTAGACGTGGGAACGGAATTGTCTCACGAACATGCTCAACGCCAGTAATCCAGGCAACTGTACGCTCTAAGCCTAATCCAAAGCCCGAGTGAGGAACAGCACCGTACTTACTTAAATCTAAATACCATGCATAAGCTTCTTCATCCAAACCATGTTCCGCTATACGTTGTTTCATTAGTTCATAATCATAGATACGTTCTGAACCGCCAATGATCTCTCCATAACCCTCTGGGGCAATTAAGTCAGCACATAATACAACATCATTGCGTTCTGGGTGAGGTTGCATATAGAACGGCTTAATGCCTACTGGGTAACATGTGATAAATACAGGTTTATCATAGTGTTCAGCAATTGCTGTTTCATGCGGAGCACCAAAATCTTCACCCCATTGAATATCGTCAAATCCTTTTTCATGCAATAATTCAATTGCTTCATCGTATGAGATACGTGGGAATGGAGCTTGTATATTCTCTAACTTGGTAGTATCGCGTCCAAGTAATTCTAATTCTAGTTTGCAATTTTTAAGAACAGATTGCACGATATATGCAACATATTGTTCCTGTACTTCTAGCGATTCATCATGCTCATAGAATGCCATTTCGCCTTCAATCATCCAGAACTCAATTAAATGGCGACGTGTTTTTGATTTTTCAGCTCGGAAAGTTGGGCCGAATGAGAATACTTTTCCTAACGCCATAGCTGCAGCTTCTAAGTATAGTTGCCCAGATTGTGAAAGGAATGCATCTTGATCAAAATATTTTGTATGGAATAATTCTGAAGTTCCTTCAGGAGCAGAACCTGTTAGGATAGGCGGATCCACTTTTTTAAATCCTTCTCCATTAAAGAACTCGTACGTTGCACGAATGATTTCATTTCGTACTACCATAATGGCATGTTGTTTTTTTGAACGCAACCAAATATGACGGTGGTCCATTAAAAATTCAACACCATGTTCTTTAGGTGTAATAGGATAATCATGAGCTTCTGAAACTACTTGAATTTCTTGTATTTGTAGCTCATAACCGAAAGAAGAACGAGTATCTTCAGTTACTTCACCAATCACATATAAAGAGCTTTCTTGTGAAATAGATTTTGCCGCAGCAAAAGTTTCTTCACTCACATTCGCTTTTACAACAACTCCTTGAACAAAGCCAGAGCCATCACGTAATTGCAAGAAAGCGATTTTTCCGCTTGATCTTTTATTTGCTAGCCAAGCGCCGATTTTTACTGTTTCGCCGACATGTTTTGGCATGTCTTGAATAGAAATTTTTTTCATATTGTCCTCCAGCATGCTAAATATCTATTATGATAATTTTAAAAATCATAATAAGCAACTTCATTGAACTTCTCATCACATAAGCGACGAAATTCTTACACTCACAATTCTAATTGAAGTAAAGGCTAAGCCGCAATTCATTAAGCCGAAACAATTTATAAGAAAAACTTTTTTAATCGTTTCTACGCACATCAAAACTATGAATATTAGTGAAAAGAATCAGCCGTTACCTAAGTTAGTAATCACAATGGACTAATTCAATACCTACGGTTTCTGTCGCCTTGAATCCTCAAAGGAAACGTGAAGTGTCGAATACTATAACACCATTATATACAAATTCTCAGCAAATTTCGTGTAAAAAGGATAAATTCTTTAAGAACTCCTGTTTTTTACCCAATCAAAGTTCCAATCATATTAATCATCTACATTTTTTCTATAGATTCGTTAAACGTTTCCACCAACGACCATCTTCAAAGAGGATATATACATAATTCAATTGACCCTTTTTATTTTTGTAGGTGATTTCCCAAACAACTCCAGGCTTTTCGATACCTAGTTTGGCGTGAAGAATTTCTTTCACATCCCCTTTTTTAGATGCTTCAGCTATTGCGTCTTTTTTAGAAATCCCATCTTTCAAATAAATTCCTGTTGGTTTTTCCTTCTTATTCTCTTGTGACACAATCAGTGCTTTTCTTTTACCTGAGCTATCTTTACCAATCACCGTCACATAAGATTCTTTTCCATGGTATACATACGACTCCGTGACGGATGACAGTTCTTGCTTATGCAAAACTGCCGCTTTCGCAGTTTTCTCTGTTTGATAGAAAGGCGAAAATGCTTTCCATCCAACAATCACAAGAATTGTGAGAGCTAACAGCGGGAAAAATATAGCGAAGAATTTTATCCAATTTTTCATACAATCACCTTATATTTCTTTGTTTATTTTACTTTGGATATGGAGCTTGCTTCTTGGAGTTGAATCATAGTCTTCAGCTCCAAGAAACCTACTTCATTTAGACTAGCTATTATACCAATTTTCCAATTCTAAAACCATAGCATCGAGCGTTACCTTTTTCACA
This sequence comes from Rummeliibacillus sp. TYF-LIM-RU47, assembly GCF_008638315.1. Lineage (NCBI taxonomy): Bacteria > Bacillati > Bacillota > Bacilli > Caryophanales > Caryophanaceae > Rummeliibacillus > Rummeliibacillus sp. TYF-LIM-RU47. The sequence continues at coordinate 1,946,009 of NZ_VVIR01000001.1, forward strand.
GGCACATTTGGCAATGCATTTGTAAATTCTTTACCGTAGGATTTGGTTTCTATACGCCTGTCGAGCACTATTAAAACACCCTTATCCTCAGATGATCGGATTAATCTTCCAAAGCCCTGTTTGAAGCGTAAAATTGCTTCTGGGAGTGATAGTTTATAGAACGAATTATCCCCTTTTTGGGTAATTCTTGCGGCACGTGCTTTAAAGTATGGATCTTCAGGTGAAGAAAAAGGTAACCGTACAACGATGACAGCAGATAGTGCGTCACCAGGAACATCTACACCTTCCCAGAAGCTATTAGTTCCAAACAGCACTGAACGCTCGAAACGCTGGAACATCTTTAGAAGTCGCATCCTGCTCCCCGAAGACATACCTTGTGCAAACAACATATAATCATCCAGAGTACCAGTTTCTTGTATAAGATCAACTGTTTTTCGAAGCATGTCTTGTGATGTAAATAATACAAAACATCTGCCATTTGTTGCTAGCACCGTCTGGACTATCGCTTCTGCAACAGATTCAATATAAACAGTTTGAGATACATTCTGTATGTCCGGCATATCCTCTACAACATAGACGCTTGCACCGCTATAATAAGACGATGGAGCTTGGAATTGGTGTAGCGGAACTGTCTTTTCTAGACCCAATTGATCTGCAATAAATCGTGGATTTTTAGGTACCGTTAACGTCCCTGATGCCCAAATGATACCAGCAGTCTGACGGAAGGATTGGAAAATTCCAGCTACTGAATCTTCCACTTCTGCTGGTCTTTTATAGACATGTACACTGCCTGGAAGGTTTCTTAGGTCTAGCTCCATCCAAGCAGCATCATTTTCAATCTGTTGCAAAAAAATTGAGTCCCATTCAGCTAGATAGACCTGCAGCTCATTCATTTGGTATTGCCAATCAGCAAGATGTACCTTTTGCTTTGTCGATAATTCATCAGGATAACGCAAATAAGCATTGGTCATATAGTTGGCAAGTGAAAGCCATTGATTCAACCGATAGCTATACTCTTTAAATATAGTCGCCTGTAAATTAAGCTTTGATAGTAAGTAGCTTTGTTTATGATGGCTTTTTTTTGTTTTTTCAGAAGGCAGTCCTCTTAACAAGGCCAAAATCGACTTATCAAACAACGAAGTTAAGTCTTTAAATTGCTCATCCAATGCTGTTAGCTGTCTTGTTGACATTGTATGGCTGCTCACTAAATTAAGATAGAATGGATGTTCAATTCCGCTTGATTCGGATGAACCTAACTGGCCAAACAAATGCTTCCATTTAGAGTATGAAAAGACTTTTTCCGCTCGATTTGTCGCCGCTTGGATAAATTGATGGCCTTCATCCAAAATCCATCCATTCACATTTTTAAAAACTGGGTCAGGCCGATTTAAATCAGCAAGCACCATAGCATGATTTGTAATGATTAAATCTGCTTTTTTGCACGCATGGAGTGTTTGCAAATAAAAATCAAAAGTCGGTTTTCTTCTCCTGTTTTCCGCAGTTGTTTCCATCCGCCTTATTTTATCGACGAAATACTTTCCGCCACCTGTTAGTGTTACTTCACTTAAATCTCCTGTTTCTGTGTCTTGGAGCCAGACAATCAATTGTAATTTGGTGAAATTCTCATCGTAAGAAACATCCTTTACCTCAAGCAAATCGCAAAAACGATCTAAATCAATATAATTATCCATCCCTTTTACGATAACAGCTGACACCTTATTCTGTAATATTGACTCGGCCTTCGGCAATTCTTCTTGCAATAATTGATCAAGTAAATGAGATGTGTATGTACTAATTGCCATCGTACAATGATATTTTTTTGCATAAATAATGGAAGGGATTAAATATGCGAGTGTTTTGCCAATTCCTGTAGAGGCCTCTGTCATAATTTCCTCTTTATTAAGGAGGGCTTCCCACACCTTATCCATCATTTTGAATTGATCTTCTCTCACTTCAAAGTGTTGAAAAGCTTTTTCAAAAAGTTGCTTCTTTTCTTGAAAGGTTACGGGATAATCAATGACTTCCTGTATATCTTCTCCATCATTAGGCGGCTGCTTCAACGCTAAACGTCGATAATAAAAATGATGATCCGTAGTGGTACTCTGTTGAGTTCTTTTTATATGAATAGCATCTAACAACAATCTTGAAATATTAGATTTAAGTTGAAAAGAACGCTCATGAAGCTGTTCAAGAGTCAATAAAGGCAGTGCTAAAAGCCTTTGCCAACATGCCTTTAATAAATATGCTGTCGCGGTTGCATCATCATCTGCTCTATGTGCATTAGCTAATCTTATCCCAAGCTCTAGTGCTAAATCTTGAAGTTTAAAGCTATAGGCTGTTGGGAATAAAATTTTAGCCAGCTCTACTGTATCTAAATGCTTTCCAACCCAATTAGGCAATCCTGCTCTTTTAAACTCAGCTTGTAAAAATGGCAAATCAAAGTCGGTGTTATGAGCCACAAATACTGTATCCTGTAGTATTTCATATATTTCTTCTGCTTTTTCTTCGAAGGTAGGGGCATTTTTTACTTCTTTTTCAGAAATATGTGTCAAATCCTGAATAAAATAAGGAATTCTTTGCTCAGGATTAATGAAGGTCGTATAGGTTGATAGTATTTCCCAGTCTTTCATCAAGACTATGGCAATTTGAATGATCCGGTCCCCTTGTTGTGAGGAATGACCTGTTGTTTCTAAATCTACAATTGCATACGTTTGGCTTTCCAATCTTCTTCACAACTTTCCGTAATGGTATATACAAGATTTTATCATATTTAAGCCAGTTTAGCTGACTCTGGTGTTAGGTTTTATTCGTTGATTTTTAGCAAAAAAATAGTTGCTAGGATTGTAGAATTTTAGTAAATGAAAAAGATCGAAGAATTTGCTTACAACATTTAGTTTTTTATGTTTCAGACGATGTTTTTCTGGGAATCGTTGTCCAGGAAGAAACACCATCTTATGTAACAATTAGGGGCTAATATTGTTCTATAACTTCATTTCACTTTAAATAAGTTATTTTACACTTCCTCTACCTACCATTATCCGAAGAGAGAAAAAAACCCGAGGATTTTAAATCATCGGGTTTTTGAATCAATAATTATAGTTGTTGGTCCACTGTTGGTCAGCTTCACATCCATCATAGCACCGAAGATGCCAGTTTCGACATGTAAGCCGAGCGCAAATAGAGTGCTGTTGAAATACTCCCATAAAAGATGAGCTTCTTCAGGCCGGGCAGCGTCTGTAAAGCTTGGACGATTTCCTTTCTTGGTATCCGCATATAAAGTAAATTGCGAAATGGAAAGAATTGCTCCACCATACTCTTTTATCGAAAGATTCATTTTGCCGTTTTCATCTTCAAAAATGCGCATTTTAGCGATTTTTTTAGCAATAAAGTCTGCATCCTCTTTCGTATCTCCATGTGTAATGCCGACTAACAAAACAAAGCCCTGTTCAATGCTTCCTGTTACTTTTCCGTCCACTGTAACGGAGGCTTCTTTGCTTCGTTGTACTACTACTCTCATGTAATCGTCACTCCAATTTTAATGTATGACACGTTGCACTAGATAAATATCTGGAATTTGTTTAATGCGTTCTACCACTTTATACAGGTTATGGATATGGCGAATTTTCAACGTCATATTGATTGTTGCAATCTTATTCCGATCAGTACGTGCGCTAATTGCAATAATTGGCGTTTTGGTTTCAGTGACTACTTGAATCACTGTGTTCAGCAAACCTTCACGATCAAAACCTGATATTTCAATATCTACATCAAATAGTTTTTGTTCTGATTCTAGGTTTTTGCTCCATTCAACATCAATCAACCGTTCTTGATCCTCAGCTTTAATATTAGGACAATCTGCACGATGCACAGAAACTCCTCGCCCTTTAGTAATAAAACCGACAATATCATCACCCGGCACCGGATTGCAGCATCGAGACAAACGAATCAATAAATTTTCCAAACCTTTTACTACAACGCCTGTTTCGGTTACTTTTTCTTTTTGAGGCACTTTCATTTCTTTTGTGATTTTTTCCAGCGTTTCTTCTTGACTACGTTGCTTTCTCAAAGGTTCAGATAAGCGGTTGACTACTTGTACAGCCGTCATTCCATTGAATCCAACTGCCGCAAATATCTCTTCTGCACTGGCATAATTTAATCTTTCACATACGCGTTTAAAGTTTTCAGGTGTTAATATTTCTTTTGGATCATAGTCTTGCTCAGCAATCTCTTTTTCAATCATTTCGCGCCCTTTAGTCACATTGTCTTCGCGTAATTGCTTTTTGAAGAACTGCTTAATTTTATGTTTCGCTTGAGATGATTGGGCTATGTTCAACCAGTCACGGCTTGGACCAAACGATTGTTTTGAAGTCATAATCTCAACAATATCGCCTGTATTCAACTTCGTATCTAGGGGCACCATCTTACCATTCACTTTTGAACCAATGGTTTTATTACCGATCTCTGAATGGACACGGTAAGCAAAGTCGATAGGAACAGAACCTGCAGGCAATTCGATTACATCACCCTTAGGCGAGAATACATAAACCATGTCAGAAAACAAATCAAATTTTAGCGATTCCATAAATTCTTCAGCGTTCGATGATTCATTTTGGAATTCAAGAATTTCTCTGAACCATGTTAATTTATTGTCAATATTCGATTTGCTTTGATCAACATTTTTACCTTCTTTGTAAGCCCAGTGTGCAGCGACCCCAAATTCCGCTATCTTATGCATTTCTTTCGTGCGAATTTGGACTTCAAGCGGATCGCCATATGGACCAATCACAGTTGTATGCAACGACTGATAAAGATTTTGTTTTGGCATAGCGATATAATCTTTAAATCGTCCTGGCATAGGTTTCCAAAGAGTATGGACTGTACCTAGAACTGCGTAACAATCTTTAATACTATCTACAATTACCCTCACGGCTAAAAGATCGTATATTTCATTGAATTGTTTATTTTGCATAGACATTTTCCGGTAAATACTGTAAATATGCTTTGGTCTGCCTGAAAGTTCTGCATGGATATGGATTTCACCTAACTGATCGTTGATTTCATCCATGACTGATTGTAAATAATTCTCACGTTCTACGCGTTTTCTTTTCATCAAGTTGACAATTCGATAATATTGCTGAGGATTCAAGTAGCGTAAAGCTGTATCCTCTAACTCCCATTTAATCGCACTAATTCCTAAGCGATGTGCTAGTGGAGCGAATATTTCGAGTGTTTCTTTTGAAATACGGCGCTGTTTCTCTACAGGTAAGTGTTTTAACGTTCTCATATTATGTAGTCTGTCCGCTAATTTAATCAAAATTACTCGGATATCTTGGGCCATAGCGACAAACATTTTGCGATGGTTTTCAGCTTGCTGTTCTGCTTTAGATTTATATTTGATTTTCCCTAATTTCGTCACGCCATCTACAAGCATGGCGACTTCTTCATTGAATTCTTCCACAAGGTTTTCGCGCGTAACAGATGTATCTTCTACGACATCGTGTAAAAAGCCCGCTGCTACTGTCTCTGGATCCATTTGGAGATCAGCTAAAATGCCCGCAACTTGCACAGGGTGCAGGATATATGGCTCACCAGAGCTTCTAAATTGCTCTTTATGCGCTTCTTTTGCCACTTCGTATGCTTTTTTTACAAATGCTACATGTTCATCATTCATATATGATGAGAGTATTGCGAAAACTTCTTCGACTGTCATCACTTGATCTTTCGCCATGATTGCCCACCTTATTTCATAAATTTGCCGATTGAGTATAAAGTTAATTGTATAAAAAAAATAGCCTGTTTGTAAAGGCTATTACTCCCGAAATATTGATATTTCGACAAATTTCGCGAGTCTATAATCTACTTGACCACAGACTCGCTATTATAAAAGATTAATATTGCATTAAAGTGAAGACGTCATACCCTTCAATTTTATCGCGACCATGAAGTTCTTCTAGTTCAATAAGGAACGCGCAGCCTACCACAACGCCGCCTAATTCTTCTACTAAGCGAATTGCAGCTTCCACTGTTCCGCCAGTCGCTAATAAATCATCGACAATCAGCACTTTTTGGCCTGGTTTTACAGCATCGCTATGCATAGTTAAAGTATCCTTGCCATACTCTAAGCCATAATCAGCTGAAATGACTTCACGTGGCAATTTGCCGGGTTTACGAACTGGAGCAAAACCAATCTCAAGTGCATAAGCAACAGGGCATCCTGTAATAAAGCCACGAGCTTCTGGACCTACGATTAATTCAGCGCCCACTTTTTTAGCATAGTCGACAATTTGGTCAGTTGCATATTTATATGCTTTACCATTATCCATAATTGTAGTGATATCTTTAAAAGAGATGCCTTCTTTTGGCCAGTTCTCTACGATTGTCACATATTGTTTTAAATCCATTTGCTATGTTCCTCCTCAGAAACTGTTTGACTCTTCATCCGCAAGTCAAACCACTCTCTTAAATCCTTATAAGGCGCATACAATAAAGTTTGTTCCAATTCCATTTGCTGCTGCCGTTCTTGATAAATGTTCGCGCTTGTTAAATCCTTTTTCGGTGGATTGTCCACAATTTGAGCGAGACCATTTTCTATTGTAACAAATCCTAGTTCAAAAAACACCTGTGTCATAAAAATTAACGAATCACGGCTCCAGCCTTTATGTTTTGCCAATTCCATTAAATGTTCTCTCAGATGGAATGTACGCCTTTTCTTTAGGAAGGAATAGTACCAAACAAATTGCTCTCTTGTCGGCATAGCATCAAAATAATGTGACTCTGGAATATAAAAATGGGCATATACACGTCTTGGATTTGCTTCTTCTAATAATTTTTCGAGCAGTGAAGCGTTTGTTGGTAAATCGAGCAGCACAACATAATTTTCTATATGCTGCGGAGTCATTTTATCTTCATAAATCATTATTTCAGCAGGTATGAGGGAATCAAAATACTGCTGGGTTCTGTTTTGAAAAGCGATAAATGTTACTTTTTCTAAAGGAATACTCTGAAGCCATCTCGAAACTTGGCGGATGCCCCGTAAATCAAATAATTGCCATTCATCTGTTTGGACATCAGCAAGCATAAGCTGGGGTTTTTTCCGGCCATTCCATTCGTTGATCTGCAAATCGCCTGCAAAATTTATTTTAATGCCATACGTCAATTCATCGGCCAAATACCCTTTATGAAAACCAACTGCATCTAAATCGCCACTCCTGGATGCGATTTGGAGTTTGATATGATTCTCGTCTGCTCCAATTTTGCGCATTGACTGGATTGTCGCATTTTCAATCGCATAGACTGGCTTTGCAAAACTAGTACCAAATGGAGACAAACGACGTACATCTTCAATAGAAGTAACGTCAATTTCCTCTACAGCAAGTGGAATGTCAATATTTAGGACTGGAGTAAAGTCTTCATCTGTTAAACCTGCCCTCGCTTGTTCATCAAGGCGGATGCGGAGCTCATCAATTTCTTCTACAGCAAGCGTCATTCCTGCTGCCATGGGATGACCGCCAAATGCTAGCAATATTTCGCTATTTTTCGCAAGCTCCTTATACATATGGAAGCCTTCAATACTGCGGGCAGAACCTTTAGCAGTCCCTTTTTCGAGATCTATTGAAAGTATAATTGCCGGTTTATAGTATTTTTCTACAAGCCTTGATGCGACTATACCAACAACACCTGGGTTCCAACCTTCATCAGCTATGACCAGTACTTTTGCATTGCCTATCTCAGAATCATTCTCCACCATTTCAATTGCCTGCTCGGTAATATTTGCCACGATTGCTTGGCGTTCTTTATTTTGTTCATTTAAATAGTTCGCCATAGACTGTGCTTCTTCTTTATCCTGCGTCATTAAGAAGTCGACCCCCGGTGCAGCATCTCCGAGTCTTCCTAATGCATTTAGCCGTGGAGCAAAACCAAAACCTATTGTCTCTTCATCAATATCTTGTGCTTTAACACCAGCAATTTGGCAAAGTGCTTGAATAGCAGGGTGTTTAGATTGTTGAAGCCCTTCTATCCCCGATTTCACTAAATAACGATTTTCATCCAATAAGGGCACCAAATCGGCAACTGTACCAATCGCGACAAAGGGAAGGAGATGGTGCGGCAACTTACCGTAGAGCGCATGTGCTACTTTAAATGCTACCCCTACACCAGCAAGCTCTCCAAAAGGATAATGGCCATTCGGATGTCTCGGGTGGATAATCACATCTGCATTAGGCAACTCCTCACCAGGCTCATGGTGATCTGTCACTATGATATCCATCCCCAACTCTTTAGCAACTTGCACTTCATGGTTGCCGGCGATTCCATTATCGACAGTAATAATCAGTTGAAACCCATCTTCATATGCTTGTCGAAACAATCGCTCACTTGGTCCATATCCATCAATAAAACGATTAGGAATAATGTGATGGACATCAGCTCCCAAATCTACTAATGCTGTTTTTAGAACAGTAGTGCTTGTAATGCCATCGGCGTCATAGTCCCCATATATTAAAACTTTTTCTTTATTTTGTAACGCTTGTTTTATACGATCTACTGCATCGTGCATACCAAACATATCGTAAGGATCGTGGACTGAATGTTCATCGACCATTAAAAAAGCACGCGCAGATTCAACAGTGTCAAAACCGCGTGCGACTAATATTTTAGCTGAGATAGGTGATAAGCGAAGCTCTTTTTCTAGCATTTCCACAAGTCGTTCATCAGGGCGATTGATACGCCATCTCTTCTCTGTTGCTGTCATTTCGTCACTCCCTATCATTCTATTATACAGAAGAAAGCTTATAGATTGAAAGCAGAATGGCCAAAATAAGACCTCTATATGCTAGAGTTATCACTCTTGTACCAATACTAAAATTACCTGTTAGGATTGCGTATGGAATGTCTTTTCAACTCCAGGCGATAGCCTTCCATCATTCCCTCTTGTCTTGATTTGCACTTTATAAGTCGTTTTTTTCTTCAAATTAGTGATTTTATAGCGATCTGCATTGATAGTTTTCACATAGCTTCCGTTTAAGTAAATACGGTAGTTTCCACTTTCGCTATTCAGACTTTTAGGTGCTTTGATTACAGCTACTGCAGAAGAGCTGGTAATATTGCTTATCTGTATATCCTGTACGTCATTCGGCAGAGGATGACTGAAATCAATCAATCCAAAGCCATAGAAAGGATCCTTCCCCTTTACACCCAAATCAATTGTATAGTCCCGTAGAGCTTTCCTTAATTGACTACTGGTCGCGCGGGGATATTGTTGCTTTAGTAATGCGAGAAAACCAGTCACATGTGGCGTGGCAAATGATGTGCCTGAACCTAATCTTCTATTTCCTTGCAGATCAGTAGAATAAACACTGTTACCAGGTGCTGCAAACTCTATCTGTGTACCCGTATTCGAAAAAGGTGAAATAAGGCTTTGCTTGTCTATGGATGAGACGGCAATGACTTGGCTATAACGTGCAGGATATTCAACATTTTTTCCATTTCCATCATTCCCCGTTGCTGCCACTAAGATGATACCTGCTTTTGATGTTTTTGCAATAGCATTCCGTAAAATAGCATCATCCATTTTCATACCAAGTGATAGATTTACAATATCTATTTTATGTGCAATTGACCAATCAAGCGCTTTTAATATTGCCTGAATGGGGGCTCCATCAGGTTTAAAAACTTTTAAACTGTATAGTGACATATCCGGCGCAACACCTAATAAGCTATTTCTTACATTACCTAATAGAATGCCTGCGATGAAGGTACCATGGCCATCGTTATCATAAGGAGAACTTTCGTCTATTAAAGTTGAACGTACATCCTGAACGAATGAATAGCGATATACATTTGGCCAATTGACTTTGGAGGTCACCCCTGTATCTATGAGTGCAACTTTTACACTTTTACCACTAAGTCCATTCGTCCATGCATTGCTTGCATGGATTAAAGACATATTCCAATTAAGTGCTGATGGTACCTCACTGCCTTGTTTTTTCTCCGGCATTGAAAAGAGATGTGTATCCTTTTTCAATGTTTCCACTTTTACGATTGAGGAGCTCTTTTTGAGTTTTCTTATATCTGCTTTATTAAAAGTGCCAGCAATTGTCTGTAAGTGATGATAATTTTGGTCTACATGCTTTGCTGCAGTTAAAACCTGTTTTTCTCCAACTGAGTTGCGATAAATAATCATAGCTTGTTGAGTTGTAGGATTGCTTGCCTTTGCCAAATAAGGAAAGCCTAGAATTAAAAGCGCGATTGTATTCAATAAACTGATGAGCAATCTATTATTCTTCATAGTGTAGTCTCCTATTTTTGGGTATAGCGTCAAGCTCGATTATAAAACAACTCCAGTAAAAACGTTATAAAAATTTATAGAAATATAAAAAAATCCATCCACCTGATCATCATCAAGTGGAAGGATTAAAATTTTACACAACAGGCTCGTCTGTGCCCCATTGTTTTTTCTTTTTGCCTACATCTACATTACCTTTTTTCTTCATCTCACGCACCTTCAATACATACCAAACTTGTGCAGCGATATAGATGGAAGAGTAGATACCTGTAATTAAACCGATCAATAAAGCGATCGAGAACGTAGTGATAGAGCTTGCGCCGAAAATCATTAACGCAACTACAACGATAATTACGGTTAATACTGTATTTACAGAACGTCCTAATGTTTGACGAAGTGATTTGTTTACAATATGCGCCAACTCATCTGGACTCTTAATTTTATTCACACGGTGCAAGTTTTCACGAATCCGGTCAAATGTAACGATGGTGTCATTAATCGAATAACCGACAATAGTCAGTACTGCTGCGATAAATGTAATATCTACTTCTATACGGAATAAACTAAAGATCGCCACCATAAAGAATACATCATGCAATAGCGAGACAATCGCACCAACACCCATTCGCCATTCAAATCGGAATGCAACGTAGATTATTATGCCGATCGCTGCATAGATTAATGCTTTGATCGCATTTTTCATCAGTTCTTGTCCGATTGTAGGGGACACGGTACTGATTGCTGGCTCATGGCCAAATTCTTTCTTGAAGTCCGCTTTCATCTGTTTCACTTCATCTTTTGTGAAGTCATCTTTATAACGGATAACAGCTCGGTCATTCTTACCAGAAATTACGATATCATCCGACTTGAAACCTTCCTTATCAAGATACGACTTCACACCATCTTTTGTGAGAGAATGCTCTGATTGGACCTCTACACGAGAACCGTGAGAGAAGTCAATACCTAGATTCAAACGGAAAATGCCTAACACAATCATCCCTGCAATGATTAAAACTGCTGACAAAGCAAAGAATTTATTGCGGTTGTGCACAAAATCGAAACGGTCAAAACGTGTTGTTAAATCAAGTGTATCCACGCCTTCTTCAATTTTATGAACGCGTTTTGGATTAACGCCGAACCATCGAACTTTTCCATCTAAGTAGCCGCTGTTCACCAGTAATCCTAATAAGATACGTGTACCCCATACTGCAGTCAAGAAGCTGACTAGAATAGAAATGATTAATGTTGTCGCAAAGCCTTTTACAGAGCTTACACCTAAGGCAAATAACACGCCAGCTGCAAGCAATGTCGTAATATTGGCATCAAAAATAGCTGTAAACGAAGATTTAGAACCTGATTTAAATGCGGCTTTGACTGTTTTGCCGACACGAAGTTCTTCTTTAATCCGCTCATACATAAGGATATTAGCATCGACAGCCATACCTATCCCAAGCACTAACGCTGCGATGCCCGGCAATGTCAATACAGCATTGATCCAATCAAAAATAACTAATGTGATAAATGTAAAGATCAGTAGCGTAATGTCTGCTACTAAACCTGGTAAACGGTAGACTAATAGCATAAAGATAAAGATAACTGCTACACCAATGACACTAGCCAATACCGTGCTTTTTAGCGCTTCATCACCGAACTGTGCTCCCACTGAAGTGGAGTACATTTCTTTCAGCTTCGCTGGTAGAGCACCGGCATTCAAAATACCTGCTAAGTCTTTCGTTTCTTGTACAGTAAAGCTCCCAGTAATTTGGACATCTTTAGAGTTGATTTCCTTTGTTACTTGTGGAGCAGAAACGAATTGCGGATCTGCTTTAACAGCTTCTTTCTTATAAGAAGACTTGCCTTCTTCAAAGTCTAGCCAAATGACTAATAAGTTATTTGGTGTACCCATTGCTGCAATTTTGCTCGTAACTTGTCCGAATTTATCCGGATCTTTCAGTTTCAGGGTAACCATTGGACGGCCCTGTTCATCAAAAGATGGCTTAGCACCGCCTTGTTGAAGGTCATTCCCGTCAAGCAATACTTTGTCATTCACATCGCGGAAAGTAAGATTTGCCTGATTAGATAATACATCACGCGCTGACTCTTGGTCCTTGACGCCCGCTAATTGAACGCGGATTCGGTCGCCGCTTTCTATTTGGATGCTCGGTTCACTTACGCCGAGAACATTGACACGCCTGCTGATCGCATCAGCAGTAGCTTTGACATCACTTTCAGTGATTTTTTGTCCCTTTTTCAGCGGCTCAACTTGATAAAGCACCTCGAATCCACCTTGCAAGTCTAGGCCTAAGTTAATGTTACTTAGTACGCCTTTTACGGTCGTTCCCATAAGAGAGCCGATTACAACGACAATCAGTAGAAACGCGACGATTCGGCTTTTCAATTTCATTAAAACTTCCTCCTAATAAAGTGAAACTTTAATCAGCAAAGGTTTAATCTCTACTGATTGATTAGTTGAACCAATCGGGCATGAGTGGGCCACTTTCTTTGACAAAACTCTTATATTTACTGTTTTGAGAAAGCACAAAGTACCCAGTCATGCGGAAACACTTGCAGTAAAATTACTGACCGAAGCAAACGAATCATAAGTTATGTATGGTTGTGCATATGTCCATTACTACTTTGTATAAAAGTTTGTCCTAGTTCAAAACAAATGCACAATTACGCGATTGATCCACCACTTAAGCAGCATTCTCTGTAATTTTCCTTCTATTGTTTCGTTTTCTCAATTTGAATGTATAACACGTTTATTATGAAACACGATTGCCTACCTGTCAAATCAATCTTCGATACTTTCTGTCATTTTAGAAGGAGTTTTAGCAATATCCATGTTATTTTGACATACAGATAAAGGAAAAATATCGTCAATGAAATTTTTCATTTCAACACTATAAATGGAGCATAAAACCTCATTCAAAGGTATAAACCCCATTTATCTATCTTCCAATTAATAGTTTTAATTCATCCTCATTAATTGGGGCAAACCAATTTGAGGTTTTTAGTTCTTCCACTTGGCTAAAGGTCATATACTGAGCAGCAGTTAAAGAAAAAATATCTGCAATTACCTTATGCAAAGCTAAATCTGCTTCGCTATATTTTTTCCACTTTTTCAATACTAAATAACGCCAAATATCTTGCTCTGTAATACTTTTTAAACCTTCCATACGAAAATCAGCTTTCCTCATAGCTAACACAGGCATTACTTTATTAAATAGTTTTTCATATTGAACTACCAAACTACTCACGCCCTTTCAAGTTTTGAACGTACAAGTTTAAATTTACTATTTTGCAGAATGTATTGATAGAAAGAAGGGAACTTATGACATCATTTTTTCATGGCACCTTTTTATTGATGGGCGCCGTACTACTATCTAAACTATTAGGTTTTTTGTATCGTATGCAATTTATGCGCGTTGCAGGCGAAGAAGCTGTCGGCGTTTATATGACCGCCTATCCCGCATTTATCTTTTTCTTATCCCTAGTACAGCTCGGCATCCCGATTGCCATCGCTAAAATTGTCGCTGAATTAGAAGCAAAGGGAAAGCGTTTGGAAATCAGCAAGTTGATGCGTACTTCTAGGCTGTTAAGTTATTTATCTATTTTGCTTTTCTTCCCCATCATCATGTTTGCAGTACCTTATATCGCAAAAGATTTATTGCATGATCCAAAAGTGGCCATGCTATTATATGTCTCTTTATTTACCGTGCCGCTCTCTATGGCGTCTGCACTTTTAAAAGGTTTATTCCAAGGACTTGCTCGCATAGGTGAAACTGCATGGAGCCAAACACTTGAGCAAATTATCCGCATCGCCATGATCACATGGCTTTTGCCTTACGGGGTAAACCAAGAATCTCCTGCGCTCACAGCTACTTACGCAATGGTCATTACTGGACTTGCTGAGGCGGTAGCATTACTTTACTTATACTGGAAATACCTCCATGCGAAGAGAAAAGGAATTATTGTTGGATCGAAAGGCTACTCTTCTCCAAAACCAATACTTGGCATTGCATTGCCTTCTACAGGCAGTCGCCTTTTTGGTTCATTTACTTGGTTTTTAGAACCAATTGTCTTTTTAAAGGCCCTTACAATAGCTGGTTTAACAGCTGCTGCTGCCACGAAGCAATATGGCATTATTTCAGGTGTTCATATACCATTACTATTATTCCCTGCCTTTATTCCTGCAGCCTTAGCTGTTGTGCTGATTCCAGCTGTCAGCGATGCTGTAGCCAGAGGAATGAATTCTCTATTAAGAGAACGAGTCCATATCGCGCTTAGGTTGTCGACTATCGTCGGTTGTTTTAGCGCTGTTTTCTTTTATCTTTATGGGGATGCTTTAGCCGTGAAACTTTTTAATTTATCTGAAGACAGAGGCTATATGAAAATTTTAGCACCTATTTTTTTCTTTTACTATATACAAAGCCCACTGAATTCTATCTTGCAGGCTTTAGATGAAGCTAAAGCAGCGATGATGAACTCTGTGTATGGCGGCATCGGAAAGCTGGTTGTCATGCTCGCGCTTGCTTCCCAGCCGCAAATAGCTGAAACCGGCGCCATTATTGCCATTGGATTTGGTGTACTCATTACTTCATTTTTGCATATTGCAACAATTCGAAAAAAGAAATTTGTGGATACAGGTTTTAAGCTAGTCATTATCCCTTATTGGGCATCTGTGTTGATAGTTATTTTCCGAGAATACATCCTGCCGACAGACCAATTGAATCTTTGGATGAATTGTTCTATTACACTTGGCTTAGTTTTTGTTGTCTTAATGCTCGCTGACCAAATCCGCGTCAACGATTTCCGCTACTTAACAAAAACAATACGCAGAAGACTATGATTTTAATTGAACATGAAGGGAATCATCTTCAAAACAGCAGTAGAATATATCCTTTGGATTTTTGTATCCAGCTTCCTCTAATTTTTTTATAAGCCAAGATTTATCTTTCTGTATAAGGATGAGATGCTTTGTCTGTATTTCGCCATCAACGATGAGCGGCAATATAGGATGCATCTCACCTTTTTTAAATACAGCTAAATTTCCCGATGATTCTAAAAAGGCATAGGCCACACTCTGGATCGATCCTATTTGCTGTTCTCGCAATTGCTGAAATAAATCATCTAAATTATACCGCTGCTTTTTCATTTCCTTTTCCTGAAGCACCCCATCTCGAATAATGAGAGTGGGATCTCCATCAATGATATCTCGAACATTTTTAAACTTCAGAGAGATAAAGGAAATGACCACCTGCAGCACAAGCAAAACGATCATAGGCAGCAACGACTCGAAAAAGTTTCTCTTCTTATCCTCCACTGCAAATGCAGCTACTTCTGTTAATAATATAAATACGACTAAATCAATCATACTTAATTCGCCAACTTCACGTTTTCCCATTAGCTTAATTATAATGATAAGAATAAAGTAAAGAAGGAACATACGAAAAGAAACAACCATTAAATCGTTCAATCTTATGACCCCTTTTATTCTTTATACTTTGCATTTCCCGTAAAATTATTCATTCAAAAATATATAGAAGGCTGTCACTACGAGAGCGGCAATCAAGATAATAAAAATAATATATCCTAAAGAGCGAACCCACTTTGGCTTAGTTGGCATTTTCGGCTTTCTATTGCCAAATCTATTTTGGGCCATCCGTTGCTTAGCTGCTAATCTTTCGTGAATTGTATCATCATAGCCCATTTGCTGTGCTTTCTTTTTAGTATTCCATTGTTTTTTAGGCAAATAATCGCTTCCTTTAAAAAAGATGAATATGTTTATTATTCGACGTATAAAATAAAAAAGCCTTTATTTCTAAAGAAATAAAGGCTTTTTTTTTCATTATAAGCATTCCAAAAGCTACGCGTTTTATACACGAGACTACTTTACAGCAGCTGCATCATCTAAAACTTTGCCGATGGCTGCACGTTCAAAACGCATTTTTGTGCCATCTTCTACTTTTAGAACGACTGAAGCATCATCGATGGCTTCAACGATACCATGAAGCCCACCAATTGTTACAACTTTGTTTCCTTTTGCCAAGTTGCTTTGCATGTTTTGAGTGTTTTTACGCTGCTTTTGAGCAGGACGAATCAACATTAAATACATAAGCACGAAGATAATAATCATTGGTAGAAAAGCTTGTAATTGCATGTCCAAAAATCCCCCTTCTGTCTCTCTGTTTCATTATACTAGGTTTAGAAGTTTTTCGCATTTGGTTTATTAAAACCATATTGTTCGAAGAATTCTTCACGGAAATCGCCTAAGCGATCTTCGCGGATTGCTTGGCGCACTTGGCGCATTAAATCTTGCAAGAAATACAGATTGTGGTAACTTGTCAAACGAATGCCGAATGTCTCATCCGCTTTGATTAGATGCCGTATATATGCACGTGAGTAGTTTTTGCAAGTATAGCAATCACAGTTAGGATCAAGCGGTCCAAAATCGCGAGCAAATTTAGCATTTTTTATGACCAGTCTTCCTTGGCTTGTCATGCATGTACCATTACGGGCAATACGTGTTGGCAGTACACAGTCAAACATATCAATCCCACGAATAGCTCCATCTATCAATGAGTCAGGAGAACCCACGCCCATTAGGTAACGCGGCTTGTTTGTTGGTAAGAGCGGAGTTGTATATTCCAACATGCGATTCATAATATCCTTTGGCTCCCCAACGGATAATCCACCAATTGCATAGCCTGGGAAATCAAGCGAAACAAGATCCTTTGCAGACTGCTTACGAAGTTCTTCAAATTCCCCACCTTGAACAATACCGAATAAACCTTGATCCTGTGGTCTTGCATGCGCTTCTAAACATCTTTCAGCCCAACGTGATGTACGCTCAACAGATTTCTTCATATACTCAAAAGTTGCAGGATACGGAGGACATTCATCAAATGCCATCATAATATCAGAACCTAGAGCATTTTGGATTTCCATTGCTTTTTCTGGACTTAGGAATAGCTTATCACCATTTAAGTGATTACGGAAATGAACGCCTTCTTCTTCAATGCGGCGGATATCGCTTAAGCTAAATACTTGGAAGCCGCCAGAATCTGTTAATATAGCGCGATCCCAATTCATAAATTTGTGCAAGCCACCAGCCTCACGAATGATTTCATGGCCAGGACGCAGCCATAAATGATACGTGTTGCTCAAAATAATACCTGCACCCATTTCTTTTACTTCTTCTGGCGCCATCGTTTTGACAGACGCTTGTGTACCTACTGGCATAAATGCTGGTGTTTCAAAAGAACCATGCGGTGTATGCACGATGCCAAGACGTGCACCTGTTTGCTTATCTGTTTTAATAAGCTCATATCGAATTGCTTGAGACATAATTTAATTTCCTTTCTTTCTTTTAGGTCGGATGAACATGGCATCGCCAAAGCTGAAGAAACGATATTTGTTTTCTACAGCAATTTTATAAGCGTTCAGAACATTTTCTCTCCCTGCAAGGGCACTAATCATCATAACCAATGTAGACTTTGGCAAATGAAAATTCGTCACCATTCCGTCGACAGCAAGATATTCAAACCCTGGGTAAATGAATATGGTAGTCCAGCCAGACTCAGCGACTATATTTCCATTATTGCGATGTGCGATTGTTTCAAGTGTTCTAGTAGAAGTAGTACCTACAGCGATTACACGTCCGCCATTAGCCTGTGTTTCCTTAATAATGCTGGCTGTTTCTTCAGTTAAGTGATAGAATTCGGCGTGCATATCGTGTTCCTCAATATTCTCGACGCTTACTGGACGGAATGTTCCTATGCCAACGTGCAATGTCAAAAATGCAACTTTCACGCCTTTTTGTCGGATTTCCTCCAATAGTTCCTCTGTAAAGTGAAGTCCTGCTGTTGGTGCTGCTGCTGATCCAAGCTCTTTTGAATAAACCGTTTGGTAGCGCTCTTGGTCTTCTAATTTTTCATGTATATACGGCGGCAGTGGCATTGTTCCTAGTTTTTCTAAGATTTCAATAAAAATGCCTTCATATTCAAATTTAAACATTCGACCACCATGCGCCAACTCACCAGTACAAGTAGCTTTTAACAGACCCTCGCCAAAAGTAAGAACAGTTCCTACTTTTACGCGTTTTGCAGGTTTGACTAATGTTTCCCACTCATCATCGCTCGTTTGTTTTAACAATAATACCTCAATGTGGGCACCTGTTTCTTCTTTCACACCAATCAAACGGGCAGGAAGAACGCGTGTATCATTTAAGATTAAACAGTCTCCTTCTTGAAGTTCATTGACAATATCTCTGAAATGATGATGTGATACCTCGCCTGTTTCACGATCTAATACCATCAACCGGCTAGAAGTACGGTCTTCAAGTGGTACTTGGGCAATTAATTCTTCTGGTAATTCATAATCAAAGTCTTCTAATTTCATTTGTCTTTCCTTCTTTATATTAAGATTCTTGTGTTTTTTCGTAACCGAAATGACTATAGGCTAGAGCTGTAACGATTCGTCCTCTTGGTGTACGCTGAATAAAACCAATCTGCATTAAATAAGGTTCATAAACGTCTTCAATGGTCGTTGATTCCTCACCTATGCTTGCCGCAATCGTATCTAATCCGACCGGCCCGCCACGGAATCGTTCGATCATAGTTACTATCAATTTATGGTCTATATGGTCTAGTCCCAGTGGATCAACTTGCAGACGTTCTAATGCATCTTGTGATAGGAAGTGAGAGATTACCCCGTCTCCGATCACTTGGGCATAATCGCGTACCCTTTTTAACAAGCGATTGGCAATTCTCGGGGTCCCCCTTGATCGCCTTGCTAATTCGCCTGCAGCATTTTGGTCAATCACAACATCGAAGAGCTCTGCACTTCTGCACACTATTTCAGCTAAAGAATACTCATCATAGTAGTCTAATCGTAATAATACACCAAAACGGTCTCTAAGTGGAGCAGATAGCGCTCCTGCCCTAGTGGTAGCGCCAACTAATGTAAAAGGAGGCAAATCCAACCTAATAGATCTTGCTTCTGGCCCTTTACCGACCACAATATCCAAACAAAAGTCTTCCATTGCTGGATATAGGACCTCTTCTATTGCTCGAGGCAAACGATGAATCTCATCAATAAATAGCACATCGCCAGGCTCTAAGGAGCTCAAAATCGCCGCTAAGTCGCCAGGACGTTCAATAGCTGGACCGCTCGTCATTTTGATATTTGTACCCATTTCATTCGCAATGACAGCGGCTAAGGTTGTTTTCCCAAGCCCCGGAGGTCCATAAAGCAAGACATGGTCTAAGCTTTCTTCTCGCATTTTTGCCGCTTCGATAAAGATTTTTAGGTTGTCTTTGACCTTTTGCTGCCCAATATATTGTGCAAGATTTTGTGGGCGCAATGACAACTCCAAACCTTCATCAAACGCAGTAGCTTCGCTTGATACGACTCGTTCTTCCATTTTATTTACCTCCTATCCGTTATTGTTGTTTTAACAGTAACTTCAAAGCTTGTTTCATATAATCTTCTGTTGTATTTAAGCCATCATTATTTTCAAGCGGTATGCGAATTTTGGCTAATTCTTTTTCAGAATAACCTAATGCTGTAAGTGCTAGCAAAGCATCCTCTAACTCATCTTTATTATGGTGAACACCAAATAGCGGCAGTTCATCTTGAGCACTTGCTAATTCTATATTATCAAGCAGACTGCCAAGCTTTCCTTTTAGATCAAGTATCATCTGGCGAGCAGTTTTCTTCCCAACGCCAGGGAATTTAACAAGGAACTTCTCATCCTCTTGTTCTATCGCCTGGATAACTTGTTGTGGATTGCCACTAGCTAATATGGCAAGCGCTCCTTTTGGTCCAATACCGGACACTTGGATCAGCTTTCGAAATAACTCTCGCTCTTCTAATGATTGAAAGGCAAATAATAGCTGTGCATCTTCCCGTACATGCATATGTGTATAGAACTTCACATTAGCTTTGTCCATTTGAAAAGCAAACGGATTTGGCGTGAATAACTGCCAGCCAATCCCTTGCTGTTCAACGACAATATATTCGGGGGTAATGCGTGTAGCCGTGCCAATTATGTAGTCGTACATAACATTCTCCTTTTTGCGTAACGATATTCATTATAGCACTTTTAAACGGCGGATGCATGTTCGCCTTCGCCTTAAAAAAGATAGGCCATGAAAGACCTATCTTAAAATATAATAATATCATTATTTTACCTACCACAATCATACCATAATTTTGGCCAAGAAGAGAGCGCCACTTCCGTAAAGCGTAATAAATCCTCCACAAACGTTTGTTGCTTTTCATTTTCGACTGTTTTTACATACAACCATTCACGCAACAACTCATTCGGATAACGCAATGCTTGCAAATAGCTGTTAGGAAAGTCTGATAATAACGGCTGCTCTTTTAGGAGCAATTTTAAATTGTATTGGACATGCGGCAAAACGCGATGCATCCACATGATGAGCTCTTCTTCTGGGTGGCCGTACGCACAAAGGTCAAAATCGATCATGTAGTCTTTCCCTTTGGCATCTTTTAAAAAGTTATGGTGAACGACGTCCCCATGCAAAATTGTTTTTTTGCTTGTCAAAGGCTCTACATTTTGCAGTTCTTTGAGCGCTTTTCTTGCATAAAGAACAAGCTGGTCACATTTTTCGTTGCCTAAGTATATTGAGATTTTTGGAATATGCATAATGAATTTCTGAAGGCGTTCTTGCCACTTCAATTGCAAATCATAAGCAGGCAAATAATAATCAGCCTTAGACCAATTAATATTCTTCCCCGTTTTGTGCAATTGTTGAATGAGCTCAAGAGATTTTTTGCGATCTATTTTTGATTTATAGTTAAATCGCCGTGCGTTTTTCACCCATGGTTGGGTTAGAATATTATTTTCTAACTTTGTATTAGGTAACGTATGTGGAAATTCCATGTCAGCAAGCGTATCATGAACCGCTTTCACTTTTTTCGCAACCAGTATATGCTCATATTTTTTGACCATTACTTCTTTATTGCCCGCTTGACATTGCCAAACATTTTTTTTGATTCTTTTTTTTATTTGAAAATTGTTCAACTAATAGGTCTCATAACCCGCTTGCGGGAATTGTGGCGCATAGTATGGATGGTAGGAGTATCCTTGAGCCGATAAGCAAGCTGGACAGTTGCAAGCTCCATGCCATTGGTGAGGTGGCATTGGATAATACGGCATGGCTTGAGGCATAGCATAAGGATCGAACTGCCACTGCTGGTCATATTGAGGAGCCATATTTGGCGGCATGCCATTTTGCTCCATTTGCTGCGGGAATTGACCATAATGATCATGCCCATGGAAGTCATGGTGTTTTGGTGTATCTAGTGAAGATGATTCACATTCTTGAGTTTTTTCAGGCATTTGCCACTGTGGCATTGGTTGTGCCATTGGTTGTGCCATTGGCGGTCCCCACTGCGGTGCAGGCATTGGCCACGGCATCACTTGTTGTCCTCCGCCACAGCTTCTACAGCCACTTATGTTCTGTGGTGGCATTGGCACTGCATGCTGATCAAACGTTGTTGATTCACACTCCCTTGTAGATTCCGGCATTTGCCACTGTGGCTGCATTGGTCCCATCCAATGGGGTGCAGGTGCATGCCAAATCGGCTGTATCGGCATTGGCATCATTGGATGGCTACCTCCGCAACCACAACTGCTGCAGAAATGTGGGAACGGTTTTGGCATTGGCATTATAGGGTGGCAAGGTTGATATACCTCTTCCTTACATCCTTCATATTTTGGAGGCAGTGGGGGTTGAGGTAAGTATGGCATTACAGGCGGTACTGGAGGTAAGCTTGGTTTGTACTCCACTACCTCTCTTTTCGGTTGAATGATGAATTGTTCTTCATGTTGCTCAATGATCTCCACTCTAGCTCTTACAGGTCGACTTTCTTCAAACGGGTGTGGATGAGGCATTGGCACTGGCTCCGGTGGAGGTACTGGTACCGGAACTGGAATAGGAACCGGAACTTCTTTTTCTTTAACAGGCATCGGCGGCTTTGGCGGCATTACTTTCGGTTGTTCTTTTGGCTTTGGAACATGATGCTCTTTTGGTTGTTCCTTTGGTCTTGGTACATGGTGCTCTTTTGGCGGCAACACCGTTTGTTCCTTCGGGGGGACAACCGGCAGCTCTTTTGGCTGGTGTGGCACCTCTTTTACTCTCGGCATTTCTTTCACCGGCGGTGTGTGGTGCTCTTTTGGCACCTCTTTTTTTGGTTCAGGCAGGAATAGCTCCATACCAGGAACAATATAGTCAGGATTCGCTAGATGGGCGTTTAATCGTTTTAATTCTTCAAAGGAAATGCCGTATTGCCTCGCAATTTTCCACAATGTATCGCCCTTTTTGACAGTATGAACGCGCACGTTTTTCCTCCTTCCGTCTCCTTACCATATGAAAAGCATCGGGAATTGGACACTTAATTCGTCATTTGAATGGCCTTTCATGTTACACTATGCAACAAATCGACAAACTAGAAGAAATTTCTTAAAAAAGGGAGTTTAGTTATTTAGCTGAACAACAAAAAAACCTGTTCCCACATTCAAGAACAGGTTTATAATCTTTTCATAGCTGAAGATTATTTTATTTTTTTTGTGCTTCCAGAAAAACCTTTTGTGCTGCAGATATACCTGCAGCCGGTTCGAAAGAATAATTAAAATCTTGCAAACCTGCTTCTATTAAAGAAATAGCTTGCAAAATATCACTTGGGAAGCAGTATCCCATATGACCAAAACGGAAGATTTTCCCTTGTAGTTCGCCTAGTCCCCCAGCAAAATCAAGATGATATTGTTTCTTTAAATGCCCAAGGAATTGAGAAAGATTTATTCCTTCAGGTGCCATAATAGCTGTGATTGTAGGTGAAGCATATTCATCAGAAGTTAACACCCCAATAGATAGTGCTTTCATTGCTGCACGTACCATATCCTTCATAAGTTCGTGGCGAGCAACTGTTTGATCAAAGCTTTCTGCTTCAATCAAATCGCATGCTGCAGAAAGACCATAAATCAATGTAATTGCTGGTGTATTCGGCGTCATACCTTTTTGTGCCCATTCCCGGTAGCTTAATAAATTCAAATAATAAGCAGAGGTTTTATTCTCTTCAATTACTTTCCATGCTCTGTCGCTGACACTAACAAAGGCAAGACCTGGCGGCAGCATCATTGCTTTTTGTGATCCTGTTACTAAAATATCAATGCCCCATTGATCCATTTTCACAGGAACCCCGCCAATACAGCTTACTCCGTCTACGATAAACAATGCATCTGATTTCTCACGTACAACTTTCGCCAGTTCTTTAACCGGATTTAAGATACCTGTCGAAGTTTCATTATAAGTGACAAATACAGCTTTAATATTTGATAAAGGTTCTAAAAATGTAGCAAGATCTTCAGCGGTACATGCTTCGCCCCAAGGTTTTCTTAATACATGCGCATGGAACCCATGTTTTTCGCAAATAGAAACGAAATAATCACCAAAGGCACCGATACTAACTACGACAACTTCCTCACCAGGGGAAACAGTGTTAACAACAGCTGCTTCTAATGCGGCAGTACCACCAGATGGGAGCAGTAAGATTTCTTGTTTTGTTCCAAAGATAGGTTTTACGCGATTAGTAGTCTCACGAAATAGCTTAACGAATTCTTCGCTTCGATGGCTAATAATATCTTGGCTCATTGCAAGCTGCACTTTCTTCGGTATAGGTGTTGGACCTGGATGTCTTAGAATATTTGAATACATACATTTTTCTCCTTTAACAGTTTAATAAAGGTATTTTATCTTTTCCTAAATTTATTATACCAAAGATTATGATAGTAGGTGTCTAGGAGGGCTTAGCACAGCAAGACGACATAAGTTTTGCTACAAACAAGTGCCAATTAAACAGATACGACAATTAATTTCATGGTACACTAAAGACACTTAAGCTATTTTGAGGTGTTATGTATGAAAAAATTATTAGGAGAAGAACGCAGGGCTTATTTATTAGATTTACTGAAAACAACCGGACAAGCCATTACTGGAACAGAATTTGCCAAGAAAACAAATGTATCTCGGCAAGTAATAGTAAATGACATTGCTTTATTAAAAGCCCGCAATGAGCCTATTATCGCTACGAGCCAAGGCTATCTTTATATGAGCATAGAGTCTAAGCAGCAAGTATTTGAACGCCAAATCGCAGTTCACCATACAGCTGACCAAACAGAAGATGAGTTGAACATGCTAGTGGATGCAGGCATTACTGTGAAAGATGTGACAGTAGAACATCCATTATATGGTGAAATCACCGCGGCTATAATGGTTAAAAATCGTTTTGAGGTGCAACAATTCCTTCAAAAATCACGTGAGACCAATGCTACACCATTATCAGCATTAACAGGCGGTTCACATCTGCATACAATATCTGCTCCTACAGAAGAGCAATTAGACCTGGCCGAAAGCCTTTTACAACAAAAAAATTATCTTCTAAGTAATAATTAGAGATACAAAAAAGTGTCCATCATGTCTGGACACTTTTTTTGTTACTTTTTATATGTAAAGTAGCTGCCTAAAGTTTTCACAGTGCAATCTAGCGCAGCCAGTTCCTCCATTGCACCTCTCATCATTGGCGCATTTTCGTCTTCCAATACATCTAAAGTAAAGAAGTAATCACCTAAGCCTGTTTTTAATGGACGTGATTCGATTTTGCTCAAATTAATTTGGCGCCACGCGAAGACAGATAATATTTGATGTAAAGCTCCTGAACGGTCGCTAGGCAGTTCAATCATTAACGTGGTCTTTATCTGTTCCTCATGGCCCTGTTGCAACAAGCGTTGATTTTCATTCGCTAATATGAAAAATCGTGTATGATTAAAGTGAAAATCATGAATATAACGTTCTACAATTTTCAACTTATACGTTTCAGCAGCCGCTTTGTTGCCAATCGCTCCGATGCACTCATTCGGATGCTCAGCAATATACTTGGCTGCAGCAGCAGTAGAAGCAGTCTCATGCAAAGGAACTCCATGAAAATGGTTGTACAAATATTTATGGCACTGAGCTAGTGCATGCGGGTGCGAATAAATATCCGTTAATGTTTCCCAATTCTTAGCTTGCTGCGGATGCACTAAAAGATGCTGTTCGATCGGCGTCAAGACTTCCCCTACGACATATAATTCTGCTTCATGAAACAAGTAATCTATTGTTAGAGGTACAGTACCCTCTAGCGCATTTTCAAGCGGCACGATTGCATAACTCACGCGCTTACTCGCAACTGCTTCAATACAAGCAGGAATACTTTGATATGAAGAAAGCTGATCATCTAAAAAGAGTTGCTGTGCTGCTAAATGTGTAAAAGTTCCTTTTGGCCCTAAATAAGCTACACGTTGATCCTGTGACAATAAACTCCCTCCTATAAAGCACCTGAGCTAATTACCTCCGCCGATTCGACAAAGTCTAATTTTTTGAGACGTTGGATTAATTCATCTAATTCCCCTTCCATCACCGTTACATCAAGTGAAAGAGTCACATTTGCACGGCCTTGGATAGGGATTGTTTGATGGATTGTTAAAATATTACAATGTGCGTCAGTTACAGTGTTTAAAAGCCTTGCTAACGTTCCTTTACGGTCTTCAAGCTGCAAAAAAACAGTTAAAATGCGTTCTTGTACAATGGAGTGAAAAGGGAAAACAGCATCTCGATACTTATAAAACGCACTTCTTGATAAATCGACTTGTTTCACAGCATCCCATATGGAAGAAACAGCACCTGTTTGCAATAAATGCTTGGCTTCCAATGTTTTTTGCATGGCATCTGTTAACACATCTTCGCGTACTAAATAATAGCGTTGATCTGCTATATTTTTCATCCTTTTCCCCCCTGAATCCTACTCAACAAAATCAAATTCAAATTTCAACAAACGAACCGTATCACCATTTTGCGCGCCACGTTCACGTAGAGCATCATCCACACCCATACCTCGCATTTGGCGTGAGAAGCGGCGAACAGATTCTTCGCGGCTAAAGTCTGTCATCTTGAATAGGCGTTCAATTGAATCCCCAGATAACACAAATGCTCCGTCATCATCACGCGTAATAACAAAGTCCTTGCCTTTTGCCTCATGTTTGTAAAGAACCGTTGCTTCTGTTTCTTCCTCTTCGATTTCATTCAATGAGAATTCCGGCGTTTCATCCAATAGATCTGCTACAGCAAATAGCATTTCTTTCAAACCTTGGCGTGAAACAGCAGAAATCGGGAATATTCTAGCATCGCTTCCTACTTTAGTACGGAATTCTTCTAGGTTTTCTTCCGCTTCCGGCATGTCCATTTTATTGGCAACAATAATTTGCGGTCGTTCAGTCAATCGCATATTGTATTGTTCTAACTCTTTGTTGATTGTCAAATAATCTTCATATGGATCGCGACCTTCCATACCAGACATATCAATTACATGGACGATTACACGAGTACGCTCAATATGACGTAAAAATTGGTGTCCAAGCCCAACTCCTTCTGATGCGCCTTCGATTAAACCTGGCAAATCTGCCATAGCGAAGCTTCGTCCATCCTCTACACGTACCATTCCTAAGTTAGGCACTATTGTAGTAAAATGATAAGCGCCGATTTTAGGCTTAGCAGAGGTCACGACAGATAATAAGGTTGACTTGCCCACACTTGGGAATCCAACTAATCCAACATCAGCTAATACTTTTAGTTCTAGAACTACATTTAGCTCTTGTCCAGGCTCACCTTTTTCTGAAAGTTCCGGAGCCGGGTTTGCAGGTGTGGCAAAACGAGAGTTTCCGCGACCACCGCGGCCACCTTTAGCAATGACTGCTTTTTGTCCATGTTCTACTAAATCTGCAATAACGCGACCTGTCTCTTCTTCCGTCACAACAGTACCTGGAGGAACAGATACATACATAGCTCCAGCCCTTTTGCCATGCATATTTTTGCTCATACCATGTTCGCCGCGGTCTGCTTTAAAATGACGTTTAAAACGGAAATCCATCAATGTACGTAGACCTTCATCTACGATAAATATAACATCTCCGCCATTCCCTCCGTCACCGCCTGCCGGGCCACCGTTTGGAATAAATTTTTCACGGCGGAAGGCTACCATTCCATCGCCGCCATCTCCACCTTTAACATAAACTTTTACGTGATCGACAAACATTAAATTCCCTCCCTTTTCGTAATAATCATATGCCATTCATTTTGTGTAAAAGAAATTTCTTCATTCATTATGAATGGGTGTTTTAGAATATGATAATGCTCTTTTTGGCTCCAATGGCCAATTAAATGAAATTCTATTTCAAATTGTTGGTTACTAGCATATATTTGCAACGATAGCTGTTGGTCTACGAATGGATCAAGCGCTTCATAGATATGTAAAATAGCGCCTTCTAAATAATCGCATACCACAATGTCTGCTTCTTGGTTAATCTTTTCATCAATGTTAGTTTCTACTTTCACATGAATACTTGGATAGCGCCATTCTAGTGTATGAATCCAGTCGATTGTCTTTGGCAAACCCATTTTGTTGATTGAAAAGAAGGTTTTGCATTGCTCTGCTGTTTGTTCAACAGCATTTTTCGCTTCTTCTAGGCGACCCAAATCAAGGTTCATTTTGATTAATTGAAGTTGATTCATAAAATCATGGTTCGCAAAGCGCAGCACTTCATTTACGTTGAGTGATTGATGCTTCGACAAGACTACACGCTCCTTTGCTTGAACAATTGCAATATTAGTATACCAATTTCAGAAATATTTTTCTTCTATTTGAAAAAACGACTTTCGCAAAAAGAGCGAAAGCCGATTTTGATAAGGTATGATTATTATAAAGAAAGAGGCTGTCTCAAGGTGCAGATACACTCTTGAGACAGCCGTCTAGTCTTCATACCCTGCTATTAAGCTTCTTGAGCAACTGGGTATACGCTGACTTTACGTTTATCGCGACCTAGGCGTTCGAATTTAACAACACCATCGATTTTAGCGAATAAAGTATCGTCACCACCGCGACCTACGTTTTCACCTGGGTAAATTTTAGTACCGCGTTGACGGTATAAAATAGAACCAGCAGTAGCAAATTGACCATCAGCACGTTTAGCGCCTAAACGTTTAGACTCAGAGTCACGACCGTTCTTAGTAGAACCTACACCTTTTTTAGAAGCGAAGAATTGCAAATCTAAAGATACTAGTAACATATGTTCCACCTCCTAGATCATCTTATATTTTAATTCGATAAAATCTCCGTAACTGGCAACCATCGTATAGAATTGCGTTACCATTGTTTGGAGAATAATTTGCAGTTTTGCATCAAGCTCAGCATCAAGAGTCGTTTGGTCGATAACACAGGATAAATATCCCCCGTTTTCGCCTTGCTCAATCCCCGGTTGTAATTGAAGTATTTGTCCAATCGCATTGACACTGCCAAAAGCAATGGCAGATACGCCGGCGCATACTAAATCATGACCAGGATCGCCTGAATAGGCATGACCTGAGACTTCAAAGCCATATGACTTTCGATTTTCATCGCTATGAACTGTAATAGTGATCACAATATCACCTCATCATTAAGCGTTGATTGTTTCAACAACTAATTTTGTGTATGGTTGACGGTGACCTTGTTTACGACGGTAGTTCTTTTTAGCTTTCAATTTGAAAACAACGATTTTTTTCGCACGGCCTTGTTTTTCAACTTTAGCTGTAACTGTTGCTCCTTCAACGAATGGAGCACCAACTTTAACGTCATCGCCACCAACAAAAAGAACTTTGTCAAAAGTAACTGTTTCACCAGCTTGTGCGTTGATTTTTTCAACGTAGATTGCTTGGCCAGCTTCTACTTTAACTTGTTTACCACCAGTTTCAATAATTGCGTACATAACTGCACCTCCTTAGATAACTCAGACTCGCCTTCAATAGGTGATCATAATCGATGCTTAAACCTTTTCAGCGCGGTTGTAGCACGGGTGCTACATAACATTAGAAATTTTATCATACCAAAACTATGGCGTCAACCTATTTAATACGATGTTTTCGAAAGCTTGTTCATATCGACGGTATCGAAATGCTTGTATATTCTGAATGAATAAAAGAATAAGTATCAAAATAAAAAAGAAAGATTCCGGTATATATAATAACGCCATTAGCAGGCACAGGAAACAACAGGACATAGAAAATGCTAAAAAAGACGTTTTTGTTTGGATAATTGATTTTTTTTCACTCCACAGGATTTCAACGATCCGTCCACCATCTAGCGGCCAAATCGGCAATAAATTCAATAAGAGTAATAAAAGCTGAATTGTTTGCAAGGGCACGCTCAAATTTTGTGGCAAAAAAAAGAGTGCTAGGAGGAATAAGAGAAGAGTGGCAAACGGACCTGCTATGGTAATGAGCAACTGTTGCTGTTTGGTCATTTGCCAGCTCTTGCTGAATTGTATTTCGCCTCCATAAGGCATGATCACACAGGATTTTATATTGGCTCCCACAAGATATGCAACTATCAGGTGCCCTAACTCATGAATGCACAATGACAAAAATAACAGTGCATAGTTTGCAAACTGTCCTGTCAGAACTAGCCAAACGATGATAGGCAAAAGTGTTGGATGAAGCTTCACTTTCAGCATTATTGTAGCCATTCTTTTAATGAACCAGGATCTAAAACGGCACCCTTGCGTTCCACCTGCAAGTAAAACGTGCCTGGCTCCATTGATGATAGGGCTTCGCCTTCTCTTAGCGAGGTATACGGCAAATAATCTAATGTCTTCAATAAGCCATACGTGACCCTCTCTCCCGTATCATATGTAACAGTCATCGTTTTGCCTAGAGACTTTGTGTTGCCTGTAAATGTGACAAAGCCGTCATGCTTCGCGTAAATAGTCATTGGTTTATCATAAGAGAGCAAAACGCCCTTTGAAAAAGTTTGCATTGTATCATAGTTACTGATATACGCATCTGTCACCGGAGCCATAACAGGCACCTTTTCCTCCTCATGGAATACGCTCTTTGTCCACTTTGTTAATATAAATAGGTCATCATTTGAAAGAACGTAATCTGTTACATCACTCTTTATTATTTGCTTTTTCTCTAAAAAAAGAACGGTAAATAAAATAATCGCAATCCATACAGCAATCTTCCATTTCTTCAAAACTCCACACCCCCAAAAGACTTTTTCTATTAGTTTATGAGGGAGTATGGATAAACAGTACAGAATTATAATCAATCAAACCTATTACTAATTTTTTTGTACTAGGCTAGGACATACGACTATAAAATAAAAAGCCTTTCGGAAATTCTTTTCCAAAAGACTTTTACATTATGTAGCTATAGACAATTATCTTGAGAACAAGGCTTTGATTTTGGCAAAGACACCTTTATGTTCATTTTCTAATGTCATAAGCGGCACAGATTCACCTAAAATACGGCGAACAATATTTCGGTAAGCAATAGCTGCTTGTGTAGATGGTTCCATAACGATTGGTTCACCTTTGTTAGAAGAACGAATAACATGTTCATCATCTGGGATGATACCGAGTAAATCAATGGAAAGATGTGTAGTGATTTCATTTACATCTAGCGCATCACCACTTTTCATCAGTTGCGGCCGAATTCGGTTGATAATCAATTTCGGCGGTTCAATCTCTTCTTTTTCAAGCAATCCAATAATGCGGTCAGCATCACGAACAGCAGAAATTTCAGGAGTTGTCACAACAATTGCACGATCAGCTCCTGCTATTGCGTTTTTATAGCCTTGCTCAATCCCTGCTGGACAGTCTATTAAAACATAGTCGAACTCAAGCTTTAATTCGTCTATCAGCGTTTTCATCTGTTGTGGCGTCACAGCGTTTTTATCTGACGTTTGAGCAGCAGGCAAAAGATAAAGCAATTCATCAAAGCGCTTATCTTTCACTAATGCTTGATGGACCTTACAACGTCCTTCAATCGTATCTACTAAGTCGTAAATAATCCGATTTTCTAACCCTAGAATAACATCTAGATTTCGTAAACCGATGTCCGTATCGACCAAGCAAACTTTTTTATTTTGAAGTGCCAATGCAGTACCTAAATTAGCTGTAGTAGTTGTTTTACCTACTCCACCTTTACCCGAAGTAATTACAATAGCTTCACCCACATTAGCTTCCTCCCTTAAATGTCGATAAATTTGGTCTCAGATTTCGTAAATCCTGCAACCGATCAATCGCAATGCGGCCGTTTGTATGAATATACGCACATTCCATTTCAGGTTTGTTTGCGAGAATGGTAATTTCATTGGTCATTAATTCCATTAAATCGGCAATCATTAGGTGTGTCGCTTCAAGCCATGAGGCTGCGATTACACTATCGCGATTGCCGTTAAACCCCGCATGCGCCATTCCCTTCAATCGACCCATTACATAAATACTGCCGCCAGCAACCACTTTGCCATTCGGGTTTACATCCCCAATGACAACAAGGTCACCGTCAGCCTTTATTTCTTGTCCAGAACGTACAATACCTATGTAAGTAGATGATTGGTTTCTCAAAAGCTTTTCATTGCATTCTTCCATCGTAATTACGTCGCTCTTAATCTTTGTCACTTTTAATGACTTTGATTCTTGAACAATATGGAGAATTTCTTTCAGCTGCTCTTGGTTGCAATATCGATTTCCTACATGGATAGTAACTTCGGCTTGTCCTTCGAGCCCTTCTTCTGTGACTTTGCGCTTTAATTCATCTAATAAATCAGAGTAAGCGCACTGATCATCTAGCTGAAGCACGAGCCCTTCTTTCGTTCCTTTAATTAAGACTAGCTGCTTAGTTGTCAAATGCTTCACCTCACGCTTCTCTGCTATAACGTTGATTGATTTGCCTTTAATAACACACGAGCTTCGATTAAATACTTAAACGTCCATCCGAGCATGATGAGATAAATAGAATTGGCAATCATGGTTGGAATCAACCGTTGATTTAAAAATTCTGTAAAGGGTACAGACGTAAAAGAAATGAGTAAGAAAAATTGGTTCAAGACAATTTCCAAAAGCGCTACAAGCACTAATGAAAGGATGGTAGTAATAGCAAGATGTTGATGTATATATTTCACTGTAGAACCCGCCACAAAACAAATGAACGGATACAGGAATGTATATAATCCAATAATATCAATATAGAAAATATCATACAATACCCCAAATATTAATCCATACATCATTGCCCGCTTACGATCATAATAAATTGACAAAAAGATTAAATACAGAATTAAAAACCGCGGCACTAAATAATAGAGATGGCCATGCCATTCGATGGGTGAATACAATGAAAAACCAGGTTCCAAAAAGAAGAGCACAACAGCAACAAACGGAATTAGAAATCGCGCCATTACTTTTGATCTCCTCCGTCTGTTTTAGTTGATTTGTCTGTATTAGCCCCATCTGAACCGTCAATAGCAATTGACTGGCGTTTGGCAATTACCACATGATCGAGCATAGAAAAATCAGCTGCCGGTTTAACATAAGCAAGTTTTGTCAACCCATAGTCATCTGTAGAAACCTTTGTAACCTCTCCAATTAAGATACCTTTAGGGAATATACCACCAAGGCCGGATGTCGTTACTTTATCACCTTTTTTAACAGCAAGGCTTGAATCAATCCGTTTTAAGACTAATTCGCTGCGCTTTGGATCAAACCCTTCTATTAAACCAAATGCCTCTGTTTTTTTATTCGCTATCACAGCAGATACACGATAATTTGTATTATTTGTCGATAGAAGTTCTACTTGGGATGTATAAGGTGTAGTTTGTACTATCTTACCAATCAATCCCTTAGATGTAAGCACTGCCATATTTACTTTTACGCCATTCATTGAACCTTCATTTAAAATCAGCTTTTCTTCCCATTGGTCAGGGTTTCGCGCAATTACATTAGCCTGAATCGGATTGAAGTTGCGCAAATCATCTTTTTTATCAACTAAATCTTTTAACTTGTCATTTTCTACTTTTAATTCATTGACTTTAGCTTGTAATGTGCCGAATTCCTCCAAGCGCGATTTTAAACGTTTATTCTCTTCATACGTATTCATTAAATCGTCTACATTATTGACTAATCCTGTAATATAGCTTGCAGGCTTAGCAACAATCGATTGTCCAAAACCAACCGTATCTTTAATAATCTGCTCGGGAAGCGAGGCTTGTCGATCACGTAAGGTAAAGCTAATCAATGCCACTAAGAGGATTACGCCGACAAGCAGCAATATTAATCGCTTATTCGAAAAAAACTGTGGCATTGCCTATTTCCCCCTTATTTTGATTGGTGGCGACGCATTAAATCGATATTGTCAAGTGCCATACCAGTTCCGATCGCTACACAGTCTAATGGGTTTTCTGCAATAAATACAGGCATATTTGTTTCGTCGCTGATCACTTTGTCCAAGTTTTTAAGCAGCGCGCCACCGCCAGTAAGTACAATTCCTCGTTCCATTACATCAGCAGATAATTCTGGTGGCGTTTGTTCTAGTGTTTTCTTTACGCCGTCAATAATAGCCGCAATCGACTCTTTTAAAGCATCTACAATTTCAATAGATGTGATTTCAATAGTTTTAGGAAGTCCTGTCACAAGATCGCGACCGCGAATTTCCATTGTCTCTACTTCACCTTCTGGGCTAGCAGAACCGATTTCCATCTTGATAGTTTCAGCTGTACGTTCACCGATTGTCAGGTTGTATGTTTTACGGATATAAGCTGTTATAGCAGCATCCATCGCATCCCCGCCAACACGGACAGATTCACTTGTTACAATACCACCTAATGAAATTACCGCTACTTCAGATGTACCGCCACCGATATCAACTACCATACTACCTGTAGGTTCCCAGACTGGTAGATTTGCGCCAATTGCAGCTGCAAATGGTTCTTCAATTGTGTATGCTTCTTTTGCGCCAGCTTGGCGAGAGGCATCAATAACAGCACGCTGTTCTACTGAAGTAATACCATATGGTACACAAATCATCACATTTGGTTTTTTCCAGTTGCCGCCTGAAGCTTTCATTGCTTCTTTCATATAATACTCAATCATTGTTGTAGTAATGTCGAAATCTGCAATAACTCCGTCTTTCATCGGACGAATAGCTACAATAGATCCTGGTGTACGACCGATCATATTTTTCGCATCATTACCAACTGCTACAATTTCACCTGTTTTTGTATTCTTCGCTACTACTGATGGTTCACGAAGCACAATGCCTTTTCCTTTTAAAAATACCAATGTATTTGCTGTGCCGAGGTCAATCCCGACATCTTTTCCACCTAATCCAAACACGTTTTGTTCTTCCTTTCTATTTTTAGCCATAAACTTTAAGAAGTCTTGAAAATCATACGTTTCATTATAACGGATAAGTAGGAAAAATTACAGTACTACATATAACCTTTCTCTTTTAAACTTATAAATTGATGATCTCCTATAATTACGTGGTCAAGAAGCTCAATCCCCATAATTAAACCAGCTTCTTGCAAACGCTTCGTCACGTCTATATCTTCCGGACTTGGAGCAGGGTTACCACTTGGGTGGTTGTGTGCGCAAATGATAGAAGCAGCCGAACGTTTTACCGCTTCACGAAATACTTCCCGTGGGTGCACAATACTTGCATTTAAACTACCGATAAAAATCGTTTGCTGATGAATAATTTGATTTTTGACATTTAAAAAGAGCGTCACAAAGTTTTCTTGCAAAAGCGATGTCATATCCGGCATTAAATAATTCGCTGCGTCCTTTGGAGAACGAATCGTATAGCGTTCGTCTGTCCTCTGCTTATGTAGTCTTTTGCCAAGTTCTATGGAAGCTAAAAGTTGAATCGCCTTTGCCTCACCAATCCCCTTAATTGCGGTGATTTCTTCAATTGTTGCATTTTTCAGCTCATGCAGCTGTTCAAAGTGCGTCAATATACGATTAGAAAGATGAAGCACCGATTCTTTTTTTGTGCCTGTCCGAAGCAATATAGCGATGAGTTCTTGATTCGATAAACTTTCGGCTCCTTGCCTTTTAAGACGCTCTCTTGGTCTATCATCAACATGCACATCGCGGATCATCAGGGGAAGGTCCATATTAGTGGCCATGCACTTCCGCCTCCTCTGATGCCGACATAATCCCTTTTTCGCTCAAAAAGTCTTTTAATATTTTGGTAGGAAGGCCTGCAACATTATATTTGCAGCCATCTATCCTACTGACTAAGTTCTGTCCGAC
Organism: Rummeliibacillus sp. TYF-LIM-RU47; assembly: GCF_008638315.1. Taxonomy (NCBI): domain Bacteria; kingdom Bacillati; phylum Bacillota; class Bacilli; order Caryophanales; family Caryophanaceae; genus Rummeliibacillus; species Rummeliibacillus sp. TYF-LIM-RU47. Next base: position 1,981,483 of record NZ_VVIR01000001.1, read on the forward strand.
TCCCATAATATTATAACCAATATCTTGTTCGAAAGGTTCCCCTGTTTCAATGTATTGTTGGATTATTTTCTCTGACAAGCATTTCATCGTCACATCTGATGCAACAACAAAAGACGAGAGCTGTTGATCATATCGGATCCCTACAGCTGTCGTCACGCGGTGTTGCCTATTAGATAAACGTTTTAGAAAGTTTCTTGCTTCATTTTTGGATTGGGGCAATGGCAAAAGAGTGCCCTCTATGCTAATAACGCGCTTCACATGCAAATAACAAAGCGACTCATGAGGTGCTTTCATACGAAGCAATTTGATGACAACGGTTGTATTAGCATATTCGAAAGGATTTTCCGGCAAATGATCACCCACCAGGATGTGTTGATGTGTGGTTGAAAAAGGCAGTTGAAGCTCTTCAAAAAGTTCTTCACAATTTCCCTCAGGATTCAATAGAATGATATTTTTCTTTAAAACGATAGACATGCGCTCTCCCCCTTTTTACTATCATAATCGACCAGTACAAATAAGGGAAATTACGGAAAATAGGTGAAATTTATTTTTTGTATGCTTTAACAGTTTAAAATTTAATATTAAGGCAGTCGTTTTGGGCTGCATAATGAGCCAATAACTGCAATTTTACACTTTCTAATTCTTTGGAGCCTTTAGTAACGGCCTTCACATTCGTATTCCAATTCATTGGCAATACTGTTGCTTTTTTAGAATTATTAAAATTTAATTTCGACAAGTTGTCGGCTCTAAGCATCTGTGGTAACATTTTTAATCCTTGTTCATCACAACTAGCTCCTGACAATGCGAAAGGTTTGATGAAGGAATCTTTATTGACAATTTTTTTGATATTCTTTTCTCTATGGTCAATCCCGCCCCATAAGTAATATTGTTTTCCTGCCGGCACAATTGCGACGTTCACTAATTCAGGATGACCTGCTAGAAAATCATTTGCAGCTTGTTCAGATGAATACACGCCGTATTGCATGGCATAGAACTTTGATTCGCTACTCGTATTTTTTACTTTTTGTAATGCGCTGCTTTTCGATAATTCCTTTTCCTCAGCGATTGTCCGTTTTTCAGCAGCATTTAGGATGAAAAAGAAGAGCAATACCCCTGCTACTCCAATCAAAATACCATGTACTACTGCAGCCATCATAAAATGTGTCTTTTCTCGTTTCTTGCCACGATTAAATTTCATGTCATCACTCCTCCCTATTACCCTATCAGAAATGGCATAAAAAAAGACAAGACTGCTGTCGCCTTGTCCTAAAAACTTTTCTCTTTAAAAAAACAAATTACTGTACCATTCGAGCAAGTTCTCACCGTAAAAAAAGACGATTAAACTTGCTAACGCAATCCAAGGACCAAAAGGGATTGGCTGTTTGCGTCCTTTTTTCTGCCATAGTATACCGATAAGGCCTGCTACAAGCCCAATGAGTGCTGATAGAAAGAGTGCTAGCATTGTGTGCTGAATACCCAGTACAAGGCCAATGACAAAGAATAACTTAATATCTCCGCCACCCATTCCTCCTTTTGAAACAAGTGCAATCAAAAATAAAATACTAAAGCCGATCACCGCTCCAGCAAATGCGTCCCACCAGGGTTCAAGCGGCGATACCACTCGTAAAATGATCAATATAAGCGCAAAAGGCAATAAAACTTTATCAGGAATTAACATATAGACGATATCAGAAACGGTGATAATCACCAATAATGATATAAAGAGAAGAGCGACAATTAGCTCTCGAGAAGGCCCGAAATGCAAATAAGCAAGCCCGAAAAAAAGGCCTGTCAACAATTCCATAAAAGGATGGAAAAAACCAATTTTCGCATCACAAGTTCGGCATTTCCCTCTTAGGAATAGATAGGACAAGACAGGCACTAAATCCAACGCTGACAAACGCCGCCCGCATCCTTCACAATGAGAAGGTGGTGACACGATAGACTCATGCCGTGGCACCCTTAATCCCACAACATTATAAAAAGAACCAAAAACAAAGCCAAAAATCATACATACCATCGCATACACAATATCCAAATTAGTCACTTCCTATTTCACGTTTTGATCATCCACTTGACCGACATAATAGAAAGTTGTAAGTTGAATGGTCGCTTGTAATAACTCGTCCTTTGTATTTTCTTCTGAATCTGTTGATGCTTCAACGTCTTTATTCGGGGATTCATACGTCACTGCATCTATACGCATAATTCGCGGCAATATCTCAATTTCCTTTAAAAACTCTTTAATTTCTTTTTCACCTTTCGCTGCGACCGTCACATTCATCGTAACCAACTTTAATGAATCTGGTAGACTATCAAGCGAAATCGGAGAAACAGGCAATGTCTCATCATTATTTTGTTCGTTTGTTACCACTTCGTTTGCATTTTCAGTATTTGTATTATTACTCGTTTTAGCATCAGTTGTCGTCTGAGCATTTGTATTTTCATCTTTATTTATATCGCCTGTTGCTTGGGCTTGGCCATTAGTTGATTGGCCGTTATCCAAACTATTATCTTCAATTGTAGTTTGTAGAGTTTCCTTTACTGACGCATCATAGTTGTTAAACGCCATATCCACTATCTGCGTATCACTGCCCAATTCGACTTGTTCTATCGATTTAATTAAATCACTCAATTCAATTGATGTCGGTACCTTAGCCATCAACTCTGTCGGGCTTTTTTTCGTCGCTTGTTGATTGTCTTTCATTGTTTTAATTTGATTATTTAGCGTAGCAGATTCTGCTCGTGCATCGTTTATCTGTGCGGTCAATGAATCTCTCTCTTCCATTTTCGGCAAAAGAAGATAGTAGTATACCGCAAATCCGATTAAGAAGACGAGCACGATAACTAGAATAACTGTCACTTTTTTGTTTTGTCCGAGTGAGTTCATTGCGTATCACCTTCTGCCAGTAATTTTGCTCGATTAATGGAAAGCACCATCGTCGCCTTGTATCGCGGAATCAAATGGTCGCTTTCAACAGCTTCTTCATACTCTTTTTTCGCTGGGTCGAAGGACTCGACACTTGTTACTTGTACATCGCTAAACAAAGGGTCTGTCAATACATTTTGGACATATGTAGAGATGCCATGAAGCGTTTCAAAATCAATAATGACCGTAACACCAGTTTCACCATATGTAAGAGAAGTCAGCTTCTCGTAAGAGGCCAAATAGCCTTTCACACTGTCAACAATAGGTGTTACCGGATAGGATACCGATTCGACATACTGGACAGATTGGTCAAATGAGCCTTGCCCTGCTGATTGCAGACTGGCCATTTCCTTTGCCGATGCTTCATTCTGGATTACTAGGTTTTGGTGCTGTTGAGTGAGTGATTTAACTTCATTTTGCAATGAATAGTAATAAGACCCTACGCCAATGAAAATTAAAAGCAAAATCGTGCCAGAGAGCCATAACAACGATTTATTGGACGTCCTACGCTCAACTTTTGGAAGGAGGTTAATATTTGGAATCATGCTGTGGGAGCCTCCTTCAATGCAAGGCTAACCAAACCTGCTTGCTGTACATAGAAGTCAGGCGTGACCTTTGCCATTAACTCATCATCAAACACATCAACAGGTAAATTCAATTGGCTTTCAAGCATGTCCGCTATATATGCTATTTCTGGGTTATCCCCTGTCAATAACAGGCGATCCACACCCTTTTCCCCTTTATTTAATGAGTATCGATAAAAATTAATAATCCGCTCGATTTCAGCTAAAGGCTCCATAAGCGCAGCATGGTAGTTCATGACATCATCTTCATAGATATAATCAAAGCCTTCTTCTGTCATGCGGGTTCTCCATTTCGCACGCTCTGTCTCGACTGTTTGGAAACGCAGGAACTCTACTTCACCTGCTGAATAAATAGCAAGTGAAAGCTCATTGATACTCCAATCAATAAGAAGTGTCGTCGTTTCACTCAAACCATCAATCGCTTCGTTTACCAGGCGAAGCAGTGAGATTACCTTAATATCAGCAACTGACGGATGAAGGCCGGCATCATCCAAGAGTCCTGTAATTTTTCTTACTTCATCCGCATTCGTGGCGAAAATAGTCGCCTTACCATCATTTTCATCTGCATCATATATATCAATCAATGGGTTTTCAAAGGGTAAATGAATGGAACGCCCTATTTCCATTTCAACAAATGCTCTAATTTCGCTTTTGCCTTTCAGGTCAGAAGGATGGTCAATACTCTTCATCATGACCGTACTCTCAGGTACATAAAAACGGGCATCATACCCCTTAATACCCCAACTCTTCACCTGAACTTTTAACAACTCAAAAAAGGCAAATTCATCCTCAATGATGCCTTCTACGACTATTCCTTCATCAAGCGCCACGGAAAAGTATCTAGCTTGAGACAAATCATCACTGTTTGATGCCAGTGCCTTTAACATAAAATCATTATAAACGAGCGCCACATGGCGTCTTTTCTTTTTAAACAACATGTCAGTACCCCCTAGGAGAAAAGAAAAAGCTTTATAGCTTTAATGCTTCGATGGAGAAAGCAACTGTTGGCGTGTAGTCTTGGTTGCTTTCTTCAGCGAAAGATTAAAGAGATGGAGAACAGCAGCCTACGCTGCTGCTAAAATGTATCTCAAGTTATTTATTTCCCATATTTTGAGCTAGTACTGTATCAGTAATAATGTTTTTAGGAGTACCTGTAATTCCATTGCTAAATTTTGAACTTTTTATATTTTTTAATGCATCATATTGTATAGAGTAAGACGAACTACTAACTGTTTTTACGACTTTATCATCTGTTGCCAATGTTACACCTTCCACATAAGGTTGTAAGGTTGCTTTATCGCAAGTAATACTTGCTTTATCCTCAGAAGTTGTACAAACTCCTTCAGCTATGGCGATCTTTGCACCAGCCAAGACAGTTTGTGTATCAGCTAAAATAGATTTATCTTTAGAATTTTGGATAATATTACCTATAGCAGGAACTGCAATCAAAGCAATAATTGCTATAATAACAATAACTGCTAATAATTCAATTAATGTTACACCCTTTTCATTCTTTATCGCTTTTTTCATTTTCAATTTCATTTTATCAAACATAATAATTCCTCCTTTTTTGTATGTAGGTTCTTCACCTAGGAAATCTACTTTCTTTTCGTTCATCAATTTCCTTTCACCTCCTCTCAATATAGAATATTTAACCGACTTGTTCGTACAAGCTATACATCGGCAACAGTACGGCTGCCATGATAAAACCAACGATACCTGCTAAGAGGATAATCATAATTGGTTCGATTAACGCTTTTAATGAATCTACAGTACGATCCACATCGTCTTCATAAAACTCAGCTATTTTCTCAAGCATGTAGTCGAGGGAGCCAGTCTGTTCACCGATAGAGACCATCTGCGTAACGAGGGGTGGGAAGACCCAGCTTTCCTTTAATGGTTCTGCTAACGAGCTTCCTTTTTCAAGTGAGGTACGTGATTTATGAACAACCTCTTCAATCACTGGATCGCCGATAATTTTCTCGACAATACTTAATGCATTTAGAATTGGCACTGAGCTGCTAAAAAGTGAAGCGAGCGTCCGCGTCATCCGAGCTATGGCTGACTTTTGCAGCACTTTCCCGAAAATCGGCATTTTCAACAAAATATAATGAACATAAAAGTTAAACTTTGGATTCTTTTGAAAGAGGTATAGAAAGGCTCCAATAATAGCGCTCCCTACGAGAAAGAAAATCCACCAATAGGCCTTTAACGCATTACTAAACCCTAGAACCATTAATGTAATAGCGGGTAATTCTGCTCCAAAGCTCGCGAAATTTGCTGTAAATTGTGGCACAAGCCACAAAAGCATAAACGCAGATACCAGAATAATCAAAATAACAAGTACAATCGGATAACTCATTGCTGATTGGATTTTCTTCTTCAATTTAAATGACTTCTCATAACTAAACGCCATACGGTCCAGCGTATCATCAAGATTACCCGTTGCTTCCCCTGCTTTCATCATATTTACGAAAAGAACCGGGAAGATTTTTGGATACTTGGCAGCAGCGGCTGAGAAGGCAATCCCTGAACGTATGTCTTCTTCAACACCCTTCAACGCTTTCTTCAAGCCCTTACTTGACGTTTGGTCCGCTAGTATATGGGTTGCCTCTACAATGGAAATTCCGGCACGAATTAATGTTGCGAATTGGCGGCAATAAATTACGAAATCTTCATTTTTCATCGCTTTACCAAGTGATAAATCCCTATGCAGAATACTTTTCGATTCATCTATTTGCCGAGGGTTAACGCCACGGTCACGTAATTTTTTTATCGCTATCTGCTTTGAATCAGCTTCTATAGTGCCTTTTTCCATGACACCTTGTATATTCCGTCCTGTAAAGCGGTAGACCGTCATGCAAAATCACCCGCATTCATGTAAACCTTAGCTGTTTCAAAGTCAATAATTTTTCTTGACAGCAATTGTTGGATCGAACTATCAATTGTATGCATACCTAGCGCTCGGTTTGTCTGCATAATGTTAGTCAGCTGATGAACTTTGTCATTACGAATTAAATTTGCGACAGAAGGTGTTTGAATTAATATCTCAGTCGCAGCTACACGCCCTGGTTTATCGATTCTTTTAAATAGGCGTTGAGAAATAATTCCTTGCAAAACGTTGGCAAGTTGTATACGGATTTGTCCTTGCTGATGAGGTGGAAACACATCAATAATACGATCAATCGTCGTTGGCGCACTGCTTGTATGCAATGTCGCCATGACTAGATGCCCTGTCTCAGCAGCCGTGATGGCTGTTGAAATCGTCTCCAAGTCTCGCATTTCCCCTACTAGAATAATATCGGGATCTTGACGGAGAGCGGCTCGCAATCCATTGGCGAAGCTCTTAGTGTCAGACCCTACTTCTCGCTGATTAACAATCGATTGACCATGCTTATGCAAATACTCAATGGGGTCCTCTAATGTAATGATGTGTTTCGCTTGATACTTGTTAATATAATCAATCATTGCTGCTAGTGTCGTTGATTTACCTGATCCTGTTGGGCCTGTCACAAGAATGAGCCCTTGGGGTTTTTGACACAATTCTTTTAGTACAGCAGGCATGCCCAAATCATCAATTGTAGGAATTTCCGCTGTGATTTTCCTTGCTGCCAATGTGGAGCTATTTCGCTGATGATAGGCATTCATTCGAAAACGGCATCGCCCTGGAAGTGAATAGTTAAAGTCTACTTCACCTTTTGTCTCGAATTCTTCCATTCGGTGAGGTGGCAAAACTTCTAAAATCATCTTATTTAAATCATCCGGCGTTAGTATTTCTTCGCCATATGGCTGTAATGCTCCATCAATTCTGTAATATGGTGGCACACCGACCGTAGCATGCAGGTCGGATGCATTGGCTTCATCTGCATATGTTAGTAATTCAACGATTGATTTTGTCATTTCATCACACCTTATTCATCAGTTGCTACTCGAAGAATCTCTTCGGTTGTTGTTAGGCCATCCGCCACTTTTAAAAGCCCGTCTTCAAGCAATGTACGATAACCATGTGTTGCCATATGTTTTTTGATTTCCGTAAGACTGGCTCTGTTCAAAATTAATTCTTTCACTTTTTCGTCTACGATTAATAATTCATGGATTGCAAAACGCCCTCTATATCCTGTGTTATTGCAAGATGGACAGCCACTTCCACGCTTAACATGTGAAATAGTTATGTCATGATTTAAAAAAATATCTTTTTCTTCAGGTGAAACATTTTCGTACTTTCCGCAATCTCTGCATACTCGGCGTACGAGGCGCTGCGCCACGACGCCAACTACTGAAGATGATAGCAAGAATGGTTCAATACCCATGTCGAATAGGCGTGAAATAGATTCTGCTGCGCTATTTGTATGTAATGTGCTCAGTACTAGATGACCTGTCAAAGACGCACGTGTAGCAATTTGGGCCGTTTCAGTATCTCGAATTTCACCTATCATGATGATGTCAGGGTCTTGTCTCAGAATGGAACGTAAACCAGTAGCAAAGGTCAAGCCGATTTCTTCGCGTACTTGTATTTGATTCACACCTTCAATCTGATATTCCACTGGGTCTTCAACGGTAATAATGTTCACTTCTTCACTATTTAAATAGTTAAGTGTAGTAGATAGTGTAGAAGACTTCCCTGATCCAGTCGGACCTGTGATTAAGACAATACCATTTGGCTTGCTAATTACTTCTTTAAAATGCATCAAGTTCATTGATGAAAAACCAAGCTTTTGCAAATCTCCATGCGAGTTGGTCAAGTCTAACACCCGCATAACTACTTTTTCGCCATATACTGTTGGCAAAGTAGAAAGCCGAATATCAACAGGATGAAGATTAATATTCGCTTTAATCCGTCCATCTTGGGGCAATCGGTTTTCTGTTATATTCAAATTACCCATAATCTTAATTCGCGCAATGATCATATTTTGCATATTGCGTGGCAATGAACGCTCTGTTCTTAAAACTCCATCAATTCGGTACCTGATACGTAACTCAGTTTCCTGCGGATCAAAATGAATATCACTTGCTCTTTGTACTACTGCATTAGAGATGATTTGATTGACTAATTTGACTATCGGTGAATCATCGTCGAACATTTCTGGCTCTTCAAATGTTTCAGATGGAACTAAGTTATTAAGAGCTGCATCCATAGTTTCCTGCAAATCATAGTACTTGCTAATAGCTTTATTTAACTCATCTTTTGATGCGATTGCTGTCTCAATTTGGCAGCCAGTTGCCATGCGAACTTCTTCAATCGAGAAATAATCCATTGGATCAGCCATTGCAATTAACAACTTATTTTTTTCCCGAGTTAAAGGCATAATGAGCGAACGTTTTGCGATTTCTTTAGGCAATAGGTGCACAAGCTCTGGATCAATTACAAATTGGCTAATACTAATCTGAGGTATTCCTAACTGGATTTCCAAAACTTCAATCAATTGCTGCTCGGTAAGTAAATTTTCCCTAATTAAATAGTCGCCGAGTTTCTCATCTTTTGATTTATTTTGAAGTGCATAGTCAAGCTGCTGCGACGTAATGGCACCTGCTTCAACTAATAAATCACCAAGCCTTTTTCTTTTTGAAAGTACCATGAGAATCCCCCTTATTTCGAATCATTCGGAGTAACAATATCACCTGTTTTATTGTAATGGCTTCCTTTTGGAACACTGCCTCCATTTTTACTTGTGGTTGCTTGAGGCTCTTTTGAAGAATTCAACTCTGAATCATCTTTTGAATTCTTGTCCTTACTAGGCATAGGTTGTTGGCTTGTTGACTCCTCTTGCTGTGGTTCACCTAATCCCTGATCCGTCCCCTGCTGATTCTCCACATATTCATCTGTAGTAGGCTCAGAACTATTATCTATTGGTGCTGTTTGTTTTGCCGATGTTTCAATGACTTGATTTATTGGATGATAATAATTTTGACTCATTAATTGATTTTCTGTTTTACCATTCTCGTCTGTTATCGTTCGATAAATGTAAACTTGTAAACCTGGTTTCGCTTTCTCTACAGTCTTACTATCCCCTTCCGCTAAATTGGACATATAGCGGTATATGGTACGTGGTTCAATGGCTCTTCTATCTTTCTCGTAAACTAAGACTTCAGGGCTTCCAGACAGTGAATAAAGCGATACCTTTAATTCATTGCCACTGACCGTTGCAACTATCTTGGCAGGAACTGTTCCTTTAGAAATAAATTTCAAATCCTTATCTAAAAATGGGCTAACTATCGCTTCATAACCTGGCTTGACGTATGTCGGTATTTCTTCAGCTTGATGGCGCTCTGTAATTTCGAATGAACTTTGTAAAACATTACTATATAAAGCAGATGCCATGAGGCTTAATGAGCGATCATTGTTAATTTCTTCTTGCTCTATGAATGAATTGAAAGAGAAAGGTTTGTTAGGTTCAAAAATATAACCATCTAATTGCTTCGCTAATGCAACGATGTTACTTAAATCAGCATCCTTGACTGAAACAGCTTGGAAAGAAATCCGTTCACCATCTTCGATTGAAAAATCAGCATCCTTTATCTTAAGTGGGAATTTCCTTAAATAAGAAGCTGCTTTGAGTACTTGTGATGCAATCTCATCGCTATTTTGTTTTGTATGTTCACTTATTTTTTCCACTAAGGAATCAGTAGCACTAACCTGTAATGGTTCATGTACAATTGGGGTCTTTCTCCAAAACGCATACCAAGGTTTTGCAGTGCGATTTTTATATGTACTGATGGATTCATCACTATTAAATTGGAAATCCTCTGCTTCCAAAAGGACTTTTTTCCCACCCACTAGGACTGAAAGTTCTGAATTCTTCCATTTATTTATCGCACGGTTTAATTGCTTTTTAACTTCGCCATCTGATAAGTCCTCTACAGCGACAGATCCGATTGTCGAACCACTATAAGCAGCAAAAACATGCAAATTCACATAACTCGCGGATGCTAGTATTATAAAAAGTAAGAATAAACCTGTAATAATTTTATATATTGGAGTGACTTTCATCTCATCACCTATCTCGTTGCTTAATTTATATTTCTAGGATATTGTTAGGATACTGTTATTATAAATGGTAATCCGAATAAAAGATATGACTTTTTTCACTCAATTATTATTTTTAAATGAAATTTAAACTATATAATGTGATAAAACTCATAGCAACCCTATAATATTAAATGTAATATATATTAAAAGGTTAGAATTTATTATAATATTATGTAAAATATTTAAAAATTAAAGAAAATAAGTTAAAATATCCTCCATCCAAAATTTATAAAATATAAAATAAATAATTTTACATCCATACCTTAAAATTAGCAAAAATAAACAATTTGGTTATGCCCTTAAGCTGAAGTAATATGAGATTTCCACTCCAGTATAGTTCAGTGGATAGCAGAAAGGACGTCATACATGGTAAGTCAACTTAAAAAAATTATTCAAAATGAGAAAGGACTCACCCTTGTCGAAGTTATCGCTTCCTTTGTGCTTTTGATTATTATCCTCTTTTCATTCTTTACACTGTTTGTACAAGGTTCAAAGACGACCAAAAGTTCAAAGAGTATTGTAGATGCGACTTATATTGCGCAGACGGAGATGGAGAATGCGTACGAAACAATAACTAATAGTGATTCTCTTGCTACTGCCGAAAAAACGTGGATAACTAATAACTCAGAGATGGGGTATTCTAAAGAATGTTCAGGGATTGTTCCTTCTACAAGTTTAAAATATTCAATATATAAAAAAGAAAAAAAGCCTAACCCCAATACCACTATTACTACCGTGATGAGGATCACACAAAATCAGGACTTTCCCACAAATCTTTCTAATGTAATTATTAATGTCTATGAGACAGAAGGAAATCACAAAATCCTTAACGTTTGTATTAATGAAGATTTGATTAAAAAAGCAAAAAAAGCTCAGATGGAAAATGTAGTTGAATGGGGCGTTTCAAAGTGAGAAATATTATTAGAAAACAAAATGGAATAACATTAATAGAAGTTTTGGCAGCCTTTGTCCTAATATCCATTTTGACTATCATACTTATTAATGTACAAATAGGAAGCCAAAAACAATATAATCAGCAATTCGAGACTAATAGTGAAATTAACGAAGTTTCTTATGCACTAAAAGTAATTACAAAAGAAATAAGAATGACATCAAACCCTTCCTATATAATTGAAAAAGCAAATGGAGTACAAATCAATTCGAATTTATATGAAATTGACAAACAAAAGAATCAAATTAATAAAAATCGCGAACCTTTTATAGAGAATATTAAAAACTTTAAGGTTACGAAGTCAGGGAATAATTGCAGCATTATTATTGAGGGCACGAATGGATATAAACAGCAAACAGTTATTAATTTGCGAGGTGATAACAATGAGGGGTAAAATGATAAAAATCTTTAAAAACGAACAAGGTTACACTCTTATAATTGCGGTTTCTATTATATTAATAATTTCAATTCTTGGTGTCTCATTAATGAAGGTAACTTCCACAACTTTAAAACAATCGGATAACGAAAGAAATTATCAATCCGTATACTATATTGCTGAGTCAGGCGTATCTCAAGTAAGAGCGAAAATTAATGAAATCGCAAATAATGCATTTAATAAGACTAAAATAGATTACGATAGTTTGAAAGTTGAAGAAAAAGCTACATACCCCTTTGAAGAAAAATTTTTACAAAGTACAATGAAAGCAGTAAATAGTTACATTGAAGCAAATAAAAATACTAATAACTATCCTATCAAAAAAATATATTCAACCCAAATACAAAATAATTTAACACCATTTTCTCTTACAGAAATTGAACCTCTTAATAATGTCGTAACAAGCAATAGTAAGTTGAACTCTTTACAGTACTCTATTAATTCAACAGGTAAGATTGGTGATAAAACAACACGCAAAGTTTCCCAAACAATTAAGATAACATTAAATGCTAATACAGAGGGTAAAGAAGAAACTTCAAATGACGAACAGCCAAGCACGTTTAAGGCATGTTCAAATGGAGATTTCAACTCCATAAACTCTACTGGATCCTTAGATATAGAAGGTGATGTGATATTAAAAGAAGGAGGGAAACTCTCCGCCAACGGTAATATCAAAGGGAATTTCTACTCATTTGGAAGTTTAGAAATCAATAATTCGATAAATTTCGGAGGAAATATTTACGCTAGCCAAAGTATAAAAATCCCTAATAGACCAACTATCTCAGGACAACTATATAGTAAAGGTGATATAACTATTAATAACAACCCTCCTATTAATGGAGATATTGTATCTGAAAATAATGTTTACATTACTAATGGCGGAATGAGTGGAACAGTTTATGCGGCCCAAAAAATCGTTTCATCTAGCACTTCAATTAAAAAGTTTGAAAATGTAACAATAAACAATTTACCTAAACCTAAAAATCTTTTGAGTTTAATGAATGACCCTACAAAAATATACGAAGGCCAAACTTGCACAAATATGGATAGTGATCAGTTTAAACCTAAAATCCCGTCTGTGGATTTCCAAATAACTACAAGTGATTTCCCTTCATCTAACGGAGGAAGTACTCTTACCTTTTCAGATTCTCAAAAAAATTTATATTTCAACAAATTTGGAGTTCAAAAACCCATTGAAATAAAACTCCCAAACCGGAGCAAAAATGAAGTCTATTCAATTTATGTTGACACTTTAAATATGGATAACCAAGACATCAGCATTTCTGGAAATGGCATTCTAAAAATCTATGTTAAGAGCTCACTAGGATTAGGAAGTATAAATCAATTAAATTCGTCAGATGGAAAGCCAAGAAGTAATTTTGATACTACAATCTATTATTTAAGCGATAAACCAGAAACTCCTTACTTTTCAAATTGGGGTGGAAAAAAAATAAACGCTAACATTTTTATTAAGAATTCAGATCTAAACACTAACCAATGCAAAATAAACGGAAACATTATTGTCTTAGGTAAACATTCAGTTACTATTTCAGGAGATAACGAAACAAATGGACAAATTTTTTATCTACCTGAAAGTAATCTTTCAGCTTCTGGTTCAGCAACAATAACTGGATATGTTAAGGCAAAAAATGTAACCGGTTCAGGGAATATAAAGATATTTAATCCAACGAGTGATATAAATACTGATATTTTTGATACCCCCAACTCATCTAAAAATTATACTTACATTGATTATAAAAGTGCCAATAATCTAGTCACCGAGGTTGACCAGAAAGAAGTTGAATTAAAGAAATAAAAAAAGCTGCCAAACAGGCAGCTTTTTTTATGCAAATCCACTAAAACCCCGCCACCTTATTCCTCCCCTGCTCCTTCGCTCCCTTATACATCGCATGATCAGCGTTGCGGAGAAGGTTTGTAGCATTGTCGGTATCTTCATAAGCTGAAGATACTCCGATGCTTGCGGTGATGTGGACAATAAGGTGCTTGACGTTTTCAAGTAGATCCGGCACAATTTCAAACGGTTGCATTTCAATTCGCTCGCGTAGCTTTTCAGCTAGTAGCAATGCTTGTTGTTTTGTATAGTTTGGTAAGAGGATGACGAATTCCTCGCCGCCATAGCGTGCAAGTGTACCCTTTTCCCCGACTTCTCGTTTCAAGACTGCGGCTAAACCACGAAGTATTTCGTTACCGCTCTCATGACCATATCGATCGTTTATACCTTTGAAATAGTCGATATCGAGCATAATAAGAGACAGGTTTGAAATGGTGTGTTCCTTTAATTCATTCATCTTGGAATTTAGATAATCTTCAAAATAACGATAATTATATAACCCTGTCAAACCACATCGTTCACTACTATGTTTTGCTTTTTCTACATACCGAGCCTTTTCTAATGAAACAATAAAGTAGGAGCTAATTAATTCAAGCATTTTCACCTGATAGTCTTGGAAATTATTCTTCTTACGTGATGTTAGCAGTAGTACACCTTCCAATTGATGATTTCGACAAAACGGCAAAACAAGAGCACTTTGCGTATTCGGAAGTAAAAAGGAACCACTATATGGCAACCATTCTTCACGTTTACAAAATACAGTTTTATCTGCACTTTCTATCGTTTCAGATAACAAACTATGGCTTAATTCTTTATGCGTTGCATTCTTTAAGATTTGTTTTCCATTTTCATAAGCTCGTAGTACAGATAATGTACCCGTCTGCTGTCGGCGATCAATCAAATAAAGTCCATCTATAGAAACCATTTTCGGTACGCGTTCAATAAATAAGTCTAACGTTTCCTCCGAATCCAGTTGATCTGCTAATTGGTGACCAAAATGGGCTGCTTCTGAAAGTTCTTTATTAACTTTACTCGTTGTGGTATAAAGCTGCAATAGTCGCGTAGCCATATAAAATGGAATACCAAGAAGAATTATTGAAAGTACACCTACATACTGACCAAGCAGATAAAGACTAAGACCCATTGGAAGTGCAAACGCACAAATAAGATAATCCCAAGTATCATCAATCGTAAAGAATCTTATCCGTTGTCCTAATAGTATCCCACTGATTTTGATAAGAGCATGATTTGCTGTAATGTTTACAATAATATAAAGCAAACCATATCCTACAATGTCCACTGTGTTCATGGAATGTATATCTCCACCAAGCCATAAAAAAGCTAATCCGCTGAGAAGTGATACAAGGAAAAACATAATAGAATTCCATGGAATCCGATATAACATATTGCGATTTAATTTCAAATTATATAGTAAAGGAACTAATGAAATCTGAAAAACTACTATTTCAATAAATAATCCAAAACGCAAAAACAAAGCGAGACTTACCCATTGTGTTAAGAAAAAGGGAGTTCCATTAATGAATGCTGGAAACGCCGAGGTTAAAAGGCTTAATGCCGTAAAACCTGCTAACAATGGCCAATTAGTAGCTTCATTCGGCGGATAATATTGATATACCGTATAGATGCTGAGAGGTATGCAAACGATCCATATCATGAAGACCACAAGTTGAAATGCAAACGACTTTTTCACTCCTGCTTTCCTCCCATTCAGCAAATAGATAATGTAAATTATACCACAAGTTAAAATAGTTTCAATTATCAAAAATAGACATTTTTACCCATTTAATAACTCATCCCGCCAACTTGCAAGCAAATATAAAGAGCCGGTTATAATGACTATTTCATCATTTTTTTCCTCTATTATATGACGAATATTTTTCTTTGAGACCTCTTTAACATGACTGTTAGATAAGTTATATAAGTTTTCAGCAGGCATCGCACGCTCATTATCTACATCAACAAATGTAAAACCAGTCCCTACTTCTTCTAATATACGCAAAACACCTTTTACATCCTTGTCTCTCAACATACCTACAATAAAGTGTATCTTTTGACCTCTGAACTGTTCTTTAACGGTATCTACTAGTGTTCTTGCACTTGCGGGATTATGAGCTCCATCAATGTATAATTTGCTGGAAATTTTCTCAAAGCGGCCTGCAAGTTCCGCATGGCTAATCCCATTTTGAATAGCCTCTGGGTGAACTTGTATATGTAGATGCTGTGCAAATTGGAGGAATGCTGTGATTG
Organism: Rummeliibacillus sp. TYF-LIM-RU47; assembly: GCF_008638315.1. Lineage (NCBI taxonomy): Bacteria > Bacillati > Bacillota > Bacilli > Caryophanales > Caryophanaceae > Rummeliibacillus > Rummeliibacillus sp. TYF-LIM-RU47. The sequence goes on from NZ_VVIR01000001.1 coordinate 1,997,531, forward strand.
CTAGCGCCATATTGCTACGCTGGTGCATTCCCGGCATGCTACGGTCTAGATTATTAATTCGAAAATTTGGTGCGATATAGGTTTCTGATTTCTCTTCTCCCTCAACAGAGAAATCTTTTCCATATACAAAAAGCGGAGCTTCACAATGCTTGGCTTCTTCTATAAAAACTGCCATTGCATCTTCTGGCAGATCACCTGTAATTATTGGTCTACCTTGTTTTATAATGCCTGCCTTATGGCCCGCGATACTAGCTAATGTATCACCTAAAAAATTTGTATGCTCTAACGCAATGCTAGGTACAACTGAAACGGTGGGTATCACAACATTTGTGCTGTCATAACGTCCACCCATTCCGCATTCAATTAACACAATATCAGCTTGAAAACGCTGGAATGCTAGAAAGGCTGCTACTGTTAGTAATTCAAAATCAGTACATTTTCCGTCTAAATCTGAATCTCTCATAATACTAAAGATGGCAGCTAATTCATCAGGCGTAATTGGCTCCCCGTTTAATTTGATTTGGTCATGTACGTCCTTCATGCATGGTGACATGAAAGAGGCTGTTTTTAAGTCATGGCATTGAGCTATTCGCTCAATCATTGTAAGCGTAGACCCCTTACCGTTAGTGCCTGCTAAATGAATAACCGGCAAGTTTTTTTCCGGGTGCCCTACTAACTCTAGCGCTTCTTGAATTGCAGTTAATCCCGGTTTAATTGCTGAATCGCTCGATATATGGAAACGTTCCTTATAATAGTCTAATTTAGGTATCAAGGTAAAAACTCCATTCTATGTATTCTACATTTTTCATGCTACACTTTAAAATATATTATAGCACTTGTGTGAGAGGGTTTTGATGATGAAAACATGTTGGATTATATATAATGGTAGCTTAATAAATGATAAGTTTTTAGATCAAGCAAGGTTGATGGCGGAAGCGGCGGAAGCTCTTGATGTGAGACCAGTGATATATAAAAACTATGAGATTATGATGAAGCTTGACGAGGAACTAGAGAAAAAGCCTGACTTTGTGATTTTCTTAGATAAAGATATTTTATTAGCCACTTACCTAAAAAATAAAGGAATCCCTATATTCAATGACCCAGAAGTAATTGAAACATGCGATAACAAAGCAAAACAATACATACAGCTTGCTAGTAAAGGAATACCAATGCCAACAACTATCATTGCACCAAAGGTATATCCTAAATTCACCATAAGAGATAGCGGTTATTTTGAAAATGTACTTAAAACGTTGGGCTTACCTATGATTATAAAAGAAGGCCACGGCTCATTCGGCATGAAAGTTTATCTTATTTCAACCGAAAAGGACTTCTATGAAAAAGTAGATGAATTGAGAGGCGTTGATTTTGTCTTTCAAGAGTTTATTTCCTCTAGCCGTGGCAGAGATATTCGCGTCAATATAATCGGCGATGAGGTAGCAGCTGCTATGTATCGCCATTCGGAAACAGATTTCAGGGCGAATATCACAAACGGTGGCGTTGCAGAAAAAATTGCATTAACAAAGGAGCAAAAAGATATTGCGCTCCGTGCGGCAAAAGCAGTTGGCGCCGAATTTGCAGGTGTTGACCTTCTATTTGGACCTAACGAAGTGCCACTCGTATGTGAAGTGAACGCAGCAGCGCATATTCGCAACTTATATGAAGTGACTGGCATCAATGTCGGTGTGCCATTTATTCAATATATTTTGAAGAAAATTGGGTGATCATATGAAAGCATATATCTTATATGAGGAGCAGGATGCCTTCAATAATAGATTTTTTATTAAAGATATAGTTGAAGCTGCTAAGAGAAAAGATGTGGATTTGAAGTTAGTCTTTGTGGATGATTTAGATATCGACAGTTTTCTAGCTCGCTTGGATAATCCTCTATTTGTATGGAACCGCACACGCTCAGCCTCTATTGCATCAAAAATACAATCAACAGGAATTAGAATAGTAAATAAACCATTTGTGAATGACCTGGCAAATAATAAAAGAAAAACAATAGAGTTTGCTAATTCCCTCGGTATTCCGGCTGTTCCAATATTAGACGAAGCGCGTGACTTCCCTGTTATCATCAAAACAGTAGATGGGCATGGCGGCGATGAAGTTGCACTATGCCAGAACGCTGAACAACTTTCGCATTATGAAAAGAAATGGCATGATAGAGCAACACTATTACAACCCTATATCGAAACATATTCCACAGACCTTCGAGCATGGGTTGTTGGTGATCAAATCATTGGCTGCGTCAAACGCGTGGGCAATGATGATTTCCGTTCGAATTACACACGTGGCGGATCAATTGAAAAATATTCTTTATCAGAGACTCAAACGCAACAAATTTTGCTTCTGCAAAAAGCTCTGCTAAGTGACTATATCGGCATCGATTTCTTACTTCTTCCGAACGGTGATTGGATGTTAAATGAAATCGAGGATCCTGTCGGCGCAAGATCTTTTTATGAATTGTTTAACGATGATTTGGCAGAAATTTTGGTGAATTATTTGGTTGACAGTATATAAAATCTTTGCGGCTGCAATACTTTCTATTCACACTAAAAAGCCGCCCCTATCCAAAAGGGCGGCTTTTTCTTTACATATTCTTTAATTCAGCAATACGTTTTTCTACTGTATTAAATTTCTCTAGGTAGTCTGCTTCTTTTTCACGCTCTGCAGCAACTACATCTTCGGGGGCTTTGGATACAAAGCGTTCATTGTTTAGTTTACCTTGAACACGTTTGACTTCTTGTTCCCATTTTTTCAATTCGTTTGTAAGTCGTTCGATTTCTGCTTTCACATCGATTAGACCTTCAAGCGGTAAGAAAATTTCAGCGCCTGACACGACAGCTGACATGGTTTTCATTTCGACTTGTAGATTTTCACCTAGTGAAAGTGTTTCTGGATTACAGAACTTTTCAATATATGCTTTGTTTTCTTCTAGGACAGCCAGTGTTTGGGCATCTTTTGCAGAAATATACATCGGTACTTTTTTGCTCATTGGTGTATTAACTTCTGCTCTGATGTTACGAACAGCACGAATAATGTCCATCAACAATTTCATATCCTGAGATTGTTTAGCAAAGTGAAGATCATCCTTTACTGCAGGCCAAGAAGCAACAGTAATAGACTCGCCTTCATGCGGTAGATTTTGCCAAATTTCTTCAGTGATGAAAGGCATGAAAGGATGAAGCAAACGCATTGTATTGTCGAGAACATAAGCTAGAACTGAACGTGTCATTTTCTTCGCGGCTTCATCTTCACCATAAAGCGGTAATTTAGCCATTTCAATATACCAGTCACAGAAATCATCCCAGATAAAGCTGTGTAAATGGCGGCCAACTTCACCGAATTCGTATTTATCAGCAAGTCTTGTTACTTCTTCGATGGTTTCATTTAATCGTGTCAAAATCCATTTATCCGCAACTGATTTTTCACCAGTTAGGTCGATCTCTTCATATGTCATGCCATCCATGTTCATCAAAGCAAAACGTGAGGCATTCCAAATTTTATTGGAGAAGTTCCAAACAGCTTCAACTTTTTCAGTTGTATAACGAAGATCTTGGCCAGGTGATGATCCTGTTGCTAGGAAATAACGAAGTGAGTCAGCACCATATTGACTGATTACATCCATTGGATCAACCCCGTTACCTAGTGATTTGGACATTTTACGTCCTTCCCCATCGCGTACTAAACCATGGATTAAAACGTCTTTGAATGGACGCTCACCAGTAAACTCAAGCCCTTGGAAGATCATGCGTGATACCCAGAAGAAGATGATGTCATAGCCTGTAACTAATGCGCTTGTTGGATAATAGCGTTTAAAATCTTCACTATTTACATCTGGCCAGCCCATTGTGGAGAAAGGCCATAAAGCAGATGAGAACCATGTATCAAGGACATCCTCATCACGCGTCCAATTTTCTTCATCTGCAGGAGCAGTTTTACCTACGTACACTTCGCCTGTTGCTTTGTGGTACCAAGCCGGAATTTGATGGCCCCACCATAGTTGGCGTGAAATACACCAATCGTGGACATTTTCCATCCAGCGTGTGTAGGTGTTTTCAAAACGATTTGGTACAAAGTTTACTTTTTCGTTTTCTTTTTCTTGTAATTCTAGCGCTTCTTTTGCAAGTGGTGCCATTTTTACAAACCATTGTTTTGAAAGATAAGGCTCTACTACTACTCCTGTACGTTCAGAATGGCCAACAGAATGCATATGGTCAACAATCTTGATAAGGACGCCTTGCTCTTGTAAGTCTTTCACGAGCTGCTTGCGGCATTGGAAGCGGTCCATACCTTGGTATTTGCCAGCCAATTCATTCATCGTACCATCTTCATTCATTACTTTAATGCGTTCTAAATTGTGACGGTTGCCGACTTCGAAATCATTCGGATCATGTGCTGGCGTCATTTTAACAACGCCTGTACCGAATTCCATATCAACATAATCATCTGCTACAATCGGAAGTTCACGGCCGACAATCGGAAGAATAGCTGTTTTGCCAACTAAGTGTGCATAACGTTCATCGTTCGGGTTAACAGCAATACCAGAGTCACCTAGCATAGTTTCAGGACGTGTTGTCGCAATCTCAAGTTTACCTGAGCCATCTGCTAGTGGGTATTCCATATGATAGAAAGCACCTTGAACATCCTTGTAAATTACTTCGATATCTGACAATGCTGTTTTTGCTTGTGGATCCCAGTTTATGATTCGTTCACCACGGTAGATTAAATCTTTTTCATATAATTTAACGAATACTTCTTTTACTGCTTCTGAAAGACCTTCATCCAATGTAAAACGTTCGCGTGAATAGTCTAGTGATAAACCTAGTTTTGACCATTGTTCACGAATGGTGCCAGCATATTCTTCTTTCCATTCCCATGTTTTTTCAAGGAATTTTTCACGTCCTAAATCATAGCGAGAGATATTTTGTTCTCTTAGCTTCGCTTCCACCTTTGCTTGTGTAGCGATACCTGCATGGTCCATTCCAGGTAGCCAAAGCGCATCATACCCTTGCATACGTTTCATACGAATTAAAATATCTTGCAATGTTGTATCCCATGCATGGCCTAGATGCAATTTCCCTGTTACGTTTGGGGGCGGAATAACAATTGAGTAAGGTTTTTTCTCGCTGTCAGGCTGCGCTTTAAAATAATCGCCCTTCAACCACCATTCATAGCGGCCTTTTTCAATCGTCTGTGGTTCATATTTAGTCGACATGGATGTGTTTTGTTCTTCCATTAGATCTCCTCCTTAAATGCTCGTTATACAAAAAAATCCTTCACCCTATAAAAGGGCGAAGGAATATTCGCGGTACCACCTTAATTTCAGCATAAAAAAACTGACTCTTCATTGTATAACGGCTCTTCACCGGTTTTTGCTACTTCAATGTTCACAAAAACTGCTCCAGGGCTACATTCAAACGTCTACTTGAGGAACTTTCACCAACCGTTCCCTCTCTAACAAGTAGGAGCGTTCTACTCCTCCCCTTCAAAGCATATATATATAGCTGTATACATTGTAGCGAATAGTCCCTAATTTTTCAAGTTTTTTCGCAAAGCTACTTTTCTCTAAATGACCTACAAAAACCCATCCCTAGCTACATAAAATACTAGGAATGGGTTTTTCATTAAAATAGAAAGGAGCTTCTACATGAGAAGACGATATAATCCATACTTGCTGCCGCCTTGGTTGCGGAAAACACGTTTCTATTGTAAAGGGATTATTATCCCATTCACATGCTTTCAATTCGTACGAATCATTATTTTTCCGACAACCTGGGATATTATCATCCTACTGCTCTTTATAGGTCTTTGGTACTTACTACATTCTGACATTATTTAATGGTATTTCCTCAACCGAATAATGTTCCTCTAAATCCCACAGTATTTGACTTAAGATAGATTCATCTTGATCAACTACGATTGGCTTTTCTAGAAGGTCCATTGGCGATTCATTCGTTGTAAGTTGTACAACTTTTTCCGTCTCCGCCACTTGGACCTCTTCATTTTGAACTAATTCTGACTGGGCTTCCACTCTTGGCGCTTCAACCACTTCTTTTTCTTCAACATTACTATATTCGCAATCTACCTGGCAACTAATCACGCAAATTCCATTATCGGACACTTTTGTTTGAAGATTTTTTGCGTTTAGGACAACGGTTGATTGGTCAATCTTATCATTTGGCAAGCTTACATTTAGAGGAATAGCATACTCAAAATAGCCTTCATTACCTTCAACATCCACTTCATCTACAAGCGTACTCTCGTTTTCTAATTGCTGCAATACCTCTTGAGTGTCATCGAATTCCACATTAGCGGCAATGTGATAAATACCAGTAAGTGATACTGATAATTCATCCTCTTGCTGTTCCCATCGAGGTGTAATTTTCACTTTGTTTAAGCTTGTTGGTTTACCATATATTTCAGGAAAAACGAATGATTCATTTATTTCCCAGGTAATCTTTTTCATATTTACATTCCCTCCTCTATCTTTATCTATATGTACACTTTGAAGTTTATAGAACCAGCTAGTTATCTAATTAATATATTAAAATAGAATTAAGAAATAAAAAAACAGCAGAGCATATGCGCTCTGCTGAATGTCTTAACGTGCTAATTGTTTAAATACTTTTTGGAAGGCTTTCACTGTTTGTGCAATATGTTCTTCCGTATGCGCCGTTGAAAGGAAAACACCCTCAAATTGGGATGGCGGTAAGAAAATTCCTTCTTCTGTCATTAGCATATAGTACTCTGCAAATAATTGCAGATCAGATGTTTTAGCAGTTTCAAAATCAATAACATTTTCATTTGTTAGGAAGTAACCAATCATAGACCCTGCACGATTTACTGTGTGCGGGATATTGTATGTTTCAGCTGCCTCACGGAAGCCTGCTTCTAATTGGTCACCTAACTTTTTGAAGTAATCATACGACTCTGGCGTTAAATGATTCAACGTTTCAAGGCCAGCTGTCATAGCAAGCGGATTGCCTGATAATGTTCCTGCTTGATAAATTGGTCCTGCTGGTGCAATGTGTTCCATTATTTCACGAGAACCACCGAAAGCTCCAACCGGCAGACCACCACCAATTACTTTCCCAAGACAAGTCAAATCTGGTGTAACCCCAAGATATCCTTGAGCACTGTTGAATCCAACACGGAAACCTGTCATAACTTCATCAAAAATTAATAGTGAACCTGCTTTTGTAGAGATATCTCGCAATCCTTCTAAAAAGCCTGGAAGCGGTGGCACACAGCCCATATTTCCCGCTACAGGTTCAACAATAATCGCTGCGATATCTTCTCCATACATCTCAAAGACCTGTTTTACAGATTCTAAATCATTGTAAGGAACTGTTATCGTATTTTGAGCAATACTTAACGGCACCCCAGGGCTATCCGGCAAACCAAGTGTTGCCACACCTGAGCCTGCTTTAATAAGTAATGAGTCGCCATGGCCATGATAAGAGCCTTCAAATTTCAAGATCTTGTCGCGACCTGTATAACCACGTGCTACACGTATAGCACTCATTGTTGCCTCTGTACCAGAAGAAACCATACGAATCATTTCAATAGATGGTACACGTTTGATTACTTCTTTAGCCAATTCATTTTCAATAACAGTAGAAGCGCCAAAGCTTGTACCTGATTCAGCCACACGTTGAATCGCAGCTACCACATCAGGATGTGTATGACCTAAGATAAGAGGACCCCATGACAATACGTAGTCGATATAATCATTGCCATCTACGTCAGTAATGATTGCGCCTTTCCCTTTTTCCATTACAATCGGATCCATATTTACCGCATTAAATGCACGAACAGGGCTATTGACCCCACCCGGCATTAAGTGAATTGCTTCCTGAAAAGCTGCTTTTGATTTTTCATGTGAACGTGTCATTATTTCTCCTCCATCCAACGAACTGCATCTTTTGCATGATAAGTAATGATTAAATCAGCGCCTGCACGTTTCATGCCAAGCAATGTTTCTAACACGACTTGTTTTTCATCGATCCAGCCATTAATTGCAGCTGCTTTGACCATCGCATATTCACCACTTACATTGTAGGCAACAACAGGTAAATCAAAGTTATTGCGAACATCTCGCATAATATCCAAATAAGACAACGCTGGTTTTACAATTAAGAAGTCCGCTCCCTCTTCTACATCAGATTCAGCTTCACGCATTGCTTCCATACGGTTTGATGGATCCATTTGATACGTTTTGCGGTCGCCGAATTGTGGTGCACCATCTGCTGCGTCACGGAATGGACCGTAATAAGCAGATGCATATTTTACTGCGTAAGACATAATCGGAACATCTTCATAACCCGCTTCATCTAATCCTTTACGAATAGCAGCTACAAACCCGTCCATCATATTAGAAGGTGCGATAATATCTGCTCCTGCTTCTGCTTGTGAAACCGCTGTTTTAGCCAATAAATCTAATGATGGATCATTTAAGATTTTTTCATCTTCTGATACAACGCCACAATGGCCGTGAGAAGTAAATTCACATAGACAAGTATCAGCAACTACCACGATTTCAGGGTAATTTTTCTTAATAAAACGAGTAGCTTCTTGGACGATGCCATGATCATGATAAGCTTGTGACCCTACTTCATCTTTTTCTGCTGGAAGTCCAAAAAGAATAACAGATGGAATACCAAGAGAAACAACTTCATCCATTTCTTCTCCTAAACGATCAAGTGAGAATTGAAATACACCTGGCATTGATGACACTTCATTTTTAATATTTTCGCCATCGATAACAAAGATTGGATAAATAAAGTCTTCTTTGTGTAAGTAAGTTTCTTTTACCATCGCACGCATCGCACTAGATTGGCGTAAACGTCTATGTCTTTTGAAATGTAAATCTGTCATGATGATCGTCCTTTCTTTTTAGCCAATTCTTCTATAATGGCCAACATCGTATATTTTTCTGGTTTAACATCTACCATTGCTCCGGCATTTATGAGAGCTTGCTCAGTAACATGTCCAATAGCTGCGATTTGATAACCTCTCCAGCCTGTTTGCGGTACGACATATTTATTAAATACATCCACAGCAGAAGGACTCGCAAATATAATTGTTGCGTCCTTTGATTTTTGGATTAATGTCGTTAATTCACTGATATGCTCTGTACTTTGAATGGTTTCATAGACCGTCCATTCATCGACTGGAAACGGCAGCCCTTCCTTTATAGTAGCCTTTGCTAAACTACCTTTCAAGAATAGACAACTTTCAACCTTCCCAGCAACTTTAGGAAATTCGACAACAAATTTATCCGCACTGTATGTAGACGGCATAAAATCAATCTGACAACCTATTTTTTCTAATGCACTTGCAGTTTTCTCACCCACTGCAGCAATCTTGGCTCTGCTTTTTTCTATGCTTAATGAAGCGCGGGCAAGCTTTTGTGAAAATGCTTCTACAGCATTTTGACTAGTAAAGATTAGCCATTCGCTGTTTAAGGCTTTCGCTAGCTTTTCACCATCATTCGAAGAAGTGGCTTCTTGTACAGCAATGAGCGGCAAATGATATACATTGCCGCCCCTTTCTAAAATATGTGAAGATACTGAATGCGTCATCTTCGTGCCAGTCAGGACAATATTTTGTCCACTCAATGGCAGATTAGTTGGCATTTTGCTCAGCCTTTACTTTTTGAATTAACTCATATGCACCTTGGCTTGTTAGTTTTTCTGCCACTTCTTCTCCTGCAGCTTTTGCATCTTTTGAAGCAACTGATTCTTTATAAAAAACAGAGGCATCAGGAGCAGCTACTAGGCCTTTGAAATTCACGCCATCATTTTCAAAACGTGCAAAGCCAGCAATTGGCACTTGGCAGCCGCCATCCATTGCAGCAAGGAACGCGCGCTCTGCATGAGCTTCTTCCCACGTTGCTTTGTCTGTTAATTTCGCCAGCTCAGATAGTAGCTCTTCGTCATCAGCACGACACTCAATTCCAAGCGAACCTTGCCCTACTGCTGGCAGACATACTTCAGTTGATAGGTATTCTGTAACAACCTCATCACTCCAGCCTAAACGCTTCAACCCTGCAGCTGCTAGGATAATCGCATCGTACTCATCATTTTCTAGTTTTGCTAAACGGGTATCAACATTACCGCGAATCCATTTGATCTCCAAGTCTGGACGAGCAAGCAACAATTGTGCGCTTCTGCGCAAACTACTCGTACCTACAACTGCTCCTTTTGGTAAATCTGCAAATTTCACGTGATTTTTGCTAATAAAGGCATCGCGTGGATCTTCACGCTTCGGAATGCAGCCAATAACTAGCCCTTCTGGAAGTACTGCAGGCATATCTTTCATGCTGTGTACAGCAAAGTCGATTTCTTTGTCAAATAAAGCTTGCTCAATTTCTTTTACAAATAAGCCTTTGCCGCCTACTTTAGACAATTGAACATCAACAATTTTATCGCCTTTTGTCACAATTTCTTTCACTTCAAATTCAAACGGCGCCCCAGCTTTCTTCAATTGGTCAATAAACCAATTTGTTTGAGTTAATGCTAGTTTGCTTCGTCTTGATCCAACAGTAATTTTACGCACGTACATCCAACCTTTCTATTAATACCAAAAATGAAAACTTGACAAACGGCTTCCTAAAAAGAAATTTACAATGATAACAAGGAAGGCATACACATTTGTCCAAGCATACATCGTTGTATGAAGCTTTCCTTTTCGATAGCCATATAATATAAAACAATAGATTAATAGAGAGAGAAAAGACCCTATAATCTTTGTATCTAAAACAGTGAAATGCTCTAACGATGAATAACCCCATTGAAGTCCAAGTATTAAACTAATCAGCAAAATAGGAATACCCACCAATATAGCCCACGTCATGCCTTTTTGTGCTTGATCTAATGATGGTAAACGCGTCCATTGCTTTGTCCACTTTTTCTTCTTCAATACATTGTAAAGAATGAGATACAATGTTGAAAAAACAAAGGACAGCGAAAAGGCTACATAGGACAAGATGGCAAATGTGACATGGAAAAAGAGCAATTCAGAAATAAGTGACTTGCCGACTGGCGAAAGTGCCAACTGATTTGGTGCAAATGTGTGGATAGTCATAAATATAAAACCAATCACATTTAAAAAGAAGACAGGCAAATCTACTCGGTATAAACAATGTAAAAAAATCGAAATAGTAATTAAAAGCCACGCGTAAAAGTAAATTCCTTCAAATAGCGAAAGTATTGGGAATCTATGTGTCTGTATAATATAAAGTCCTAAAAATGCTGATTGAAGTACCCATACTACAGAAATTAACCAAAACGCAATGCGATGGGCTTTCGGGTCTTTATTTAAATAATCGATAAAATAAAAGACAAGACTGATCGCATATAAGACGACCATTGCTTCATGCAGCCTTGTCATCGTCAAATCAGCCATAATATGCTCCTTTGCGACATAAATCTTAAAAAAAGCGTTTCCGCACCTATAGTTTACCACATAGACACGAAAACGCTCTTCTTAAAGTTTCTTAATATGACCATTTTGCATCAGATGCTTGTGCTTCTAATACTGTTTTATCCATTCGCTCTTTTTGTTGAAGCTGTTGTTTTTTCACTTCATCTTGTACATCCTCTTCAATACCAAAAATACGTTGGAACAGCGCTAACTGTTCTTTTGATTTTTGTGAACCCGCCATTTCTTTCGCTTGTAGAATCGGATCCTTGAGCAATTGATTAATAATAGATTTTGTATGTTTATTTAATACTTTTTTCTCACGGTCTGTTAAATCTGGCATTTTATTTTCGATGCTTTGCATTGTTTCAGATTGAATGCGAGCAGCTTTTTGACGAAGGGCTGCAATAACAGGCACAACGCCTAGAGTTGTCATCCAATCTTTAAAATCATTCACTTCTGTATCAATCATGGAAACAATTTGGCTTGCTGCGCGTTCTCTTTCTGCGAGGTTTGCCTCAACAATGCCATGCAAATCATCAATATCATACAAGAATACATTTGGAATATCACCAATGCGCGGATCTAAATCACGAGGCACAGCAATATCTACCATGAATAAAGGTTTTCCTTTGCGAAGTTTCTCAACAAATTGCATTAATTCATGGTCAATAACATATTCTGTTGCACCTGTCGAGCTAATTAGAATATCTGCCTCTAGCAATACACATTGTAGTTCTTGCATGGATTTAGCTGTACCATGGAATTTTTCTGCAAGGGTTTCTGCTTTAGAGAACGTACGATTTATAACAGTTACTTTCCCTACGCCGCTACCATAAAGGTTTTCGACTGCAAGCTCACCCATTTTGCCGGCACCAAGTATAGCTACATGTTTATTTTCAAGAGAACCAAATATTTTTTTCGCCAGTTCTACTGCAGCATACGATACAGACACAGCATTTTCACCGATGGCTGTTTCGCCATGCGCACGTTTCGCAAATGTAACCGCTTGTTTAAATAATTTATTATAAACAGTGCCTGTTACACCAAGTTCTTGCGCTTGTAAAAAGCTTGTCTTTACCTGTCCAAGTATTTGTGTCTCACCTAAAACCATTGAGTCTATACCTGAAGTAACTTTGAATAAGTGCATCATTGCTTCATCTTCTTCACGTATATATAAATGACTTTCGAACGACTCAACAGGAACTTTAAACCATGTTGAAAGAAATTGTTTGACGTAATAACGGCCAGTATGCAGCTGGTCTACTACTGCATAAATCTCTGTACGGTTACATGTAGAAACAATCACGTTTTCTAATATGCTTTTTTGGCTTTGTAATGCTCTCATCGCTTCTGGTATTTCATTTTCAGTAAAAGAAAATTTTTCCCGAATTTCGACGGGCGCTGTTTTATAATTCAAGCCTACTACGATGGTATGCATGAATCTCTACACCTCACACGTTCATTTTCACGATGTCTATTATATCATAAATCGTCATCATTCTTGTTTATAAATTGTGAACACCCTATGACGTATTGACATCTTGTTGTTTAGAATTATTATAATTTATATTTTAGCAAATTATACTTCGAAGTACAATTAACCTGTTTTATAACGTAATTTTCAGTTTTTTAATACCTTTGCACTGTGTAAAACCTGCTATTACTTATAATCCCCAAAATTCATTAATTCAAACAAACAGAACTAAACAAAAAATTTGCTCCTGCAGATCCTACAAGAGCAAATTTCGATTACATAGACAACACTGTCATATTGCAGCGCATTATGTATCATTACATTCTTTTTTCAATTTCAGCCCAGGCTTGTTCCATACCCATTCCTTTTTCTGATGAGAATAAAATAAGCGGGTCGTTTGGATCCATGTCTAGGACTTCTTTTATAATTTTTTTATGTTTCTCATAGTTTCCCTTTTTAATCTTATCTGCTTTCGTAGCAATAACAATGGTTGGAATGTTGTAGTGTTTTAAAAAGTCGTACATCATACAATCATCATCAGTTGGTTCATGGCGGATATCGATAATTTGGACAACTGCTTTCAGAATGCTTCGTCCAGTTAAATATTGCTCGATCATTTTGCCCCATGCTTCGCGTTCTGTTTTAGAAACTTTGGCATAGCCATAGCCAGGAACATCGACAAAGAATAATTGTTCTTCAATTTTATAAAAGTTGAGTGTTTGTGTTTTACCTGGTTTAGATGATATGCGCGCCATACTTTTGCGCCCAATCATTCTGTTGATAAATGAAGATTTACCAACATTTGAACGACCTGCCAGAGCAAACTCTGGCAGACCATCCTCTGGATATTGTTTTGGTCCTACAGCACTAATGACCATTTCTACATTATTGACTTTCATGAAATCCCTCCGTCGAGCGCGATGTTTAATACTTCATCCGCGTTTGACACGAGCTTAAACGTAAGCCCTTTTCGCACACTTTCTGGTATATCATCTATATCACGTTCATTATCTTTCGGTAAAATGATGGTTGTTAAACCTGCTCTGTGGGCGCCAAGAGATTTTTCTTTTAAGCCCCCAATTGGCAATACTCTTCCTCGTAGAGTGACTTCCCCAGTCATTCCTACTTCTTTTCGAATCGGCTTTTTGGTGATAGCAGATGTAATTGCAGTCACCATTGTTACTCCAGCTGAAGGACCATCCTTAGGAACAGCTCCTTCTGGCACATGAATATGAAGGTCATGCGTATCGAAGAAATCTTGGTCTATGCCGAGTTGATCAGCTTTTGATCGCACGTAAGACAATGCAGTCTGTGCTGATTCCTTCATTACATCACCAAGTTTACCAGTAAGCTGAATTTTGCCTTTACCTGGAGTAAGCGAAACCTCAATTTGAAGCGTATCGCCGCCTACTACTGTATATGCTAACCCAGTTGCAACGCCGACTTGGTTCTCTTGTTCCGCTTGACCATGATGGAAGCGGTGTTTGCCAAGCATATCCTCTAAATTTTTTGCCGTAATCACAACTCGTTTCTTTTCCGTTGAAACGATTTGTTTCGCAGCTTTCCTACATAAAGAAGCAATTTCACGTTCAAGACTTCGAACACCTGCTTCTCGAGTATAATACCGTATCAGGTCAAGAATGGCATCATCACGGATTTGTAGCTGTGATTTAGATAGGCCATTTTCTTTCATTTGCTTTGGTATTAAGTGGTTAATAGCAATTTGCTCTTTCTCAAACTCTGTATACCCTGCAATTGAGATTATTTCCATACGATCCCGAAGCGGGCCAGGAATTGTACTTAAGTCATTAGCTGTTGCAATGAACATGACATTCGATAAATCGTACGGTTCTTCTAAATAGTGGTCGCTAAATGTGTTGTTTTGATTTGGGTCAAGTACTTCTAACAATGCAGCTGATGGATCCCCACGGAAATCATTGGACATTTTATCGATCTCATCTAATAAAAATACGGGATTGATTGTTTCTGCTTTTTTCATACCTTGAATTATACGTCCAGGCATAGCACCGACATAGGTTCTTCTATGACCGCGGATTTCTGATTCATCCCTTACTCCACCAAGCGATATTCGCACAAATTTTCGATTTAACGACTCTGCAATTGATTTTGCCAAGGACGTTTTACCGACTCCCGGAGGACCTGCTAAACATAAGATCGGTCCGCGCAATGAATTTGTAAGCTGTTGAACTGAAAGATACTCAAGTATTCTTTCCTTAACATCTTCTAGACCTTCATGGTCACGATTAAGGATTTTTTCAGCGACATGAATATCCCTTCTATCTTTTGTAGCCTTACTCCAAGGAAGGGCCACAAGCCAATCTAAATAGTTGCGAATTACACCACTCTCAGCAGATGCTACAGGGATCTTATCGTAACGGCTTAATTCTTTAAGAGCTACCAATTTTATTTCTTCAGGCATTTTCGCTGCATCAATTTTTGTACGCAACTCCGCTACCTCTGCTTGTTTCCCTTCACGGTCGCCAAGTTCCTCTTGAATTGCTTTCATTTGCTCACGCAAGTAGAATTCTTTTTGAGTTTTTTCCATGGCACGCTTAACTTTTGAGTTAATCTTATGCTCTAAATTTAATACTTCTTGTTCATCATGCAAACGATTAATCAAAATACTTAAACGTTCCTTGACATCAATTGTATCGAGGATTTCTTGTTTGCCGTGCATTTTGAGCGGCAAATAAGATGCCACAGTATCAGCAAATCGACCTGGTTCTTCAATATCTGCAACTGTCGCAAACGATTCATGGGAAATCTTGCTTGATGCTTTCGTATACTTTTCAAAATAAGAAAGCAGCGTACGCATTAGTGCTTGAGTTTCCAAATCTGCTTCCTTAGAATCAAGAAAGTTTTCAATATTCGCTGTCATAAATTTTTTATGGTCAGTTATTGTTTCTATCTTTGCTCGATGAAGACCTTCAACCAACACACGTAAAGTTCCATTCGGAAGTTTAAGCATTTGCTTTACATATGCTACAGTACCTGTTTTATATAAATCTTCTTCTTCTGGTGTTTCGATATCCATTGCTTTTTGGGTAGCAAGGAAGATTAAATGATCATCCGCCATTGCTTTTTCCAATGCTTCAATTGAGCGTACGCGACCTACGTCAATATGTAACAATATTGTTGGATACACGAGCAACCCTCTAAGCGGTAAAAGTGGTAAGTCTTTTGTTCTAGTTACTTCTGCCATACGAGCGATCACCTCCGACTTTAAGTTCTAACTATAAAAGCACGTTATAAGTATGGTTCATTCAAAGTATTTCATTCATATCGTTACAAGTTAGTCAATTCGCCTAAAACTCAAAAAACTGGCCGGTCAAGTGCTGATTGGCACTTGATCGAACCAGCTATTGGATCAGTTCTTACGCAGACGTTTTTTTGTTATTTGGGTCTAACTCTGTACCGTCTTTTAATACAAGTCTCGGTCTTGCTTTTTCTGTAATTGTTTCTTTCGTTACAATACATTTCGCTATATCATCACGTGATGGCAGTTCAAACATAACATCTAGCATGATGTTTTCAATAATGGAACGCAAACCACGTGCACCTGTTTTACGTTCGATTGCTTCTTTAGCGATTTCGTACAATGCATCTTTTTCAAACTCAAGTTCTACGTCATCTAACTCCATCATTTTTTGATATTGTTTTGTTAACGCGTTCTTTGGCTCAGTTAAAATTTGAACAAGTGCATCTTCATCTAAAAGTTCTAGGCTCGCAAGTACAGGCAAACGGCCAATAAATTCTGGGATCAAGCCAAATTTTAATAAATCCTCTGGAATTAAATGTTTCATTAGATTTTTGTCGTCTGCATCTTTTTTAAGGTTAGAGCCAAAACCGATTACCTTTTCACCCATACGGCGTTTAATAATGGATTCAATTCCATCAAATGCTCCGCCTACGATGAATAAGATATTAGTTGTATCGATTTGGATAAACTCTTGGTGCGGATGTTTACGGCCGCCTTGTGGTGGTACGCTAGCTGTAGTTCCTTCTAAGATTTTCAACAATGCTTGTTGAACACCTTCACCAGATACGTCTCGAGTGATTGATGGGTTTTCCGACTTGCGGGCTACCTTATCAATCTCATCTATATAAATTATTCCTTTTTCAGCGCGTTCTACATCATAGTCTGCAGCTTGGATTAATTTAAGAAGAATATTCTCTACATCTTCCCCAACATATCCTGCTTCAGTTAATGAAGTCGCATCAGCAATAGCGAAAGGTACATTAATAATACGTGCTAACGTTTGAGCAAGCAATGTTTTACCGCTACCAGTTGGTCCGATTAAAACGATATTTGATTTAGATAATTCAACATCGTCTACTTTGCTTTGAGTATTTATACGTTTGTAATGATTATATACAGCTACGGATAATGCTTTTTTCGCACGTTCTTGTCCGATGACATAATCATCCAATGTTTCAAGAATTTCTTTTGGTTTTGGTATATCTTTAAGCTCTACTTCTTCTTCAGTGCCTAGTTCCTCTACAACGATTTCAGAACATAAGTCAATACATTCATCACAAATATAGACACCTGGCCCTGCCACAAGTTTACGAACTTGTTCTTGCGGTTTACCACAGAATGAGCATTTTAAATTGCCTTTTTCATCATTAAATTTGAACAATTATTTCACCCCTATTCAAGCAACAATGTTACAAGATTCCATTTATATTATCAAATATAATGAATTCTTGCTACAAAAATTACTTATAGTATGTATCGTTATGATTTATAAAATTTATTCCGCTTTGATGGGTTGTAAAAACCCTACTTTTGAAATGAAAAAGCGAGAAGTTTATGTGGGGGTATTTACCCCTAAAAGCCCAGTTGGAACATGACCAATCAGTGTGGGGTACCGTTCTGGTTGAAGTTACATTTCATATATGTGAAGAAACAAGGTACGGATACAGAACCCGTACCTTGTTCAAGTTTACTTAGAAACTGTATTATTCAGTTACTTTTGCATTATCAACTAAGAATTCTACAGTTTTGCGGATTTTCACATCATGTTCTAGTACGGAAGTGCCGCCTAGGATTGATTTGATTTGATCTGCATCCATTTTGAATTGCTCAGTCATTTTTTCTAATTCTGCATTGATGTCTTCTTCTGTTGCTTCGATTTTTTCTGCTTCGCCAATCGCTTCAAGAACTAATGCTACGCGTACGCGAGATTCTGCATCTTCTTTCATTTGAGCGCGCAATGCAGCTTCATCTTGACCAGAGAATTGGTAGAATAGATCAAGGTTTAAACCTTGCATTTGCAAGTTTTGATCATATTCTTGCATCATACGATCGATTTCAGTTTCGATCATTGCATTTGGAATATCGATTTTTGCGTTATTAGCAGCTTTTTCTACTAGTTCATCACGTAGTGCTGTATCAGCTGCTGCAGCTTTTTCAGTAGCTGTTTTTTCTTTTAATTTTGTGCGTAGTTCATCTAGTGTTTTCACTTCTGAATCTACTTCTTGTGCAAAGTCATCATCCAATTCAGGAAGTTCTTTACCTTTTACTTCTTTAACATTTACTTTGAAAGTAGCTTCTTTACCAGCTAATTCTGCTGCGTGGTACTCTTCTGGGAAAGTTACAACTACTTCTTTTTCTTCGCCAGCTTTTGCGCCAATTAATTGTTCTTCGAATCCTGGAATGAATGATCCTGAACCGATTTCAAGTGAGTAGTTGTCGCCTTTGCCGCCTTCGAAAGCTTCGCCATCTTGGAAACCTTCAAAGTCGATTACAGCTGTATCGCCATTTTCGATTGCGCTATCTTCTTTAACAACAAGTTCTGCAAGACGAGTTTGTTGATCTTTCAATTGTTGTTCAATTTCTTCGTCTGTAACAGTTGTTTCTTGTTTTTTCACTTCTAAACCTTTGTAATCACCTAGTTCAACTTCAGGTTTTACAATAACTGTTGCAGTAAATTTGAAGTCTTTGTTTTTGCCTAGGTCTTCCATTTCAAAATCGATTTCTGGTTGATCCACTGGAGAAATACCAGTTTCATCGATTGCTAATGGATAGTTTTCGTTCACTAAAAGTTCTAGTGCGTCTTGGTATAATGATTCTACACCGAATCTTTTTTCGAACATTTGACGAGGCATTTTACCTTTACGGAAGCCTGGTACGTTAATTTGTTTCACAACTTTTTTGAATGCTTTATCTAAAGCTGCGTTTACTTTTTCAGCAGGCAATTCTACTGTTAATACTCCAGTGTTGCCTTCTTGTTTTTCCCATTTTGCTGACATGTATAATACCTCCAAAATTAAATTCACATGTTGGACAATTTATTCGTTAATACGACTTTCTCAACTTTTTTAGTATATCATAGATAGCTATACTTTCAACTGATTTCATGTATCGAACAATTCGGATTGCTCTTCAAGGGTATTTAATAACTCCATCAAGTCATAATCTGTCTCTTTGACAACGCCGAACATTCCATGTACGAAGTCAATATAGCCTTCTGCAACCTCTTCTGCTCCATAATTAAACCATTCATAAGGATAGGCTGCAAAGATATGCCTGGCCAATAGATATTGGACCATCTGTAAAGTAGAAGGTTCTTGGTCGAGCGCATCGCTTACCAATTCAAACACTTTCTTTGCTACTGGTAATTCATCCGGTAACAGCAATTCCTCTGTGTTCACTACTTTTGAATGCCCCAATTTTTTCACCTCTACTATCGCAGGGATTTCTTGTGCGACAAGAAGGTAGAGAATAAAGCTTTGGATCAAAGGATGAGATCTTTCATCCTCAATAATCGCCACCAATAAATCTTTAATTGGGCGTATATTCATCTCTTTAGCTGCTTGCAGCTTTTGCATCTGCTCAATTGTTGTTTTAGAAAAGAATGTATCTACTTCAAATTCATCACTGGCGTGCTCTATCTCTACATCATCTAGACTGTCTTCTATTTTTGCTTTTGCAATAGCAGCATTGAGGTTTTTAATACGGATAAATTGGTCTTGCGATTCGGGCGGAATGACATCTTCTTCAAGTAAAGACTCAATAAGGGTTTCTACTTGTTTATATTCTTTCAACTCCATTAGCACAGTTAAATAAAGTTCCATCGTTTCTATGTATAATTGCGGCCCAATCGCGAGGAGTTTTTCACAAACGGCTTTCGCTTCTTTAAAGTTCCTTATTTCATACAAAGAGAATGCATAAACACTAAGCAATGCCTCGTCTCCCTCGGTGTATTGCAAAGCTTCTCTTAAGCATTCAACAGCCTGGTCATATTGGTACTTTTCAGCGAACTGCTGGCCCTCGGCTACGAGTCTCTCCACCGTTCCTGGGAACACAATAACATTTTCATGCTTCTGAAGTTTTCCTTTTTTTCTGCGCAATTGTGTTCACTCCCCTTAAAATTCATCATAGCATAAAAACATTTTGACCCAAAATAATTTCCTTCGACAATTTGGTCTATATTTCGCTCATGTAGGTTTCTATAGCTATATGTTATTTTGATATAAAATAAACAAATTTGATTATAAAAGATAAATCCCTCTCTAATAGTAGAGAGGAAGATTTAAAAATAAAAAAACTGTAGACACCCAATCATATGAGTTAGTCTACAGTCTAATTTTCCCAGAAAATTATTCTTTAACACGCTTTTTATTCATTCCTAATAAGAAGAATAATGCTGTCATTATACATAAGAAGATAATGCCGACAATGAGGGAGATTTGTGTATCCTTATTGAACCACATACCTACCAATACAGTAAGTAAGAATAAAATCGTTACGTAGTTAGAAACTGGCGCAAATGGCATTTTGAATGGGTGCGATGGCATTTGATCGCTATGCACTTTTCTAAATCTAATTTGAGCAATCAATAAGGCAAACCACGGCATCATCCCAGGTAGAACACTAGCACTGTATACATAAACGAATATTTTTGATTGTGATACAAAGTTGAGCACAACCCCTACTGTTAAGCCGATTAATACTGCGATTGTACTCCAGTATGGCACACCATTTTTAGAAACCTTCGCAAATATTTTTGGTGCTTGACCATTTTCTGCAAGTGTATAGATCATTCGGCCAGAACTGAAAATCCCGCTATTACAGCCTGACATAGCTGCTGTAATCACCACAAAGTTAATGAAACCAGCCGCCATTGTAATACCAACTTTTGCAAAGGTAACAACAAATGGGCTACCCACTTCTTTTAATTGATCCCATGGATAAACCGTTACAATCACAAAGATAGCACCAATATAGAAAATTAGAATTCGCCATATAATAGAGTTGATCGCTTTAGTCAGGGATTTCTTAGGATTTTCTGCTTCCCCAGCAGTAATTCCGATTAATTCCACACCTTGGTATGAACCAACCACAAGTGATAAGGCAAAGAAGAAACCTTTCCATCCACCTGTAAAGAACCCGCCATTTGACCATAGATTTGAGAACCCAACTGCATGTCCACCATTGCCAAGACCGAAGAAGATTAATCCAAATCCAGCTATTATCATTAATATGATCGTTACTATTTTAATTAGAGCAAACCAAAATTCAAATTCGCCAAATGACTTTACTGAAACTAAATTTGCCAAACCTAAAATAACAATGACAATTAAGCCAGGAATCCACGGCGGCAAGTTAGGAAACCAATACTGCATATATGAGCCGACCGCAATTACTTCTGACATCCCTACAATCACCCATTGAAACCAGTTGCTCCATGCAGTCAGATAGCCTGCAAGCGGATGTATGTATTGATGAGCGAAAGTCGCAAAGGAACCTGTAATTGGCTCTAGATATAGCATCTCACCCATAGCTCTCATAATAAAAAATACGAATATACCAGCAATCGCATAGGCAAGCATAACAGAAGGACCTGTCCAACCAATGGTGCTTGATGAACCCATAAACAGCCCCACACCAATAGTTCCACCAAGTGCAATCATTTGTATGTGCCGAGATTTAAGTCCCCTTTTCAATTCTTCATTCGCCATAATTTTACCCCCTCTGTTCATCTAGATGTCTAGTTATCTCTGCATTTCAGCATAGAAAACAAACTTTCTTAAAATAATTTTCACCCTCTAAGTGTACTCAATTTCACTTATAAATACAATTGTATTTCCCAAAAAAACAAGGACGGTCATCAAGTAACTTTGCGGAAAAGAGAATTTTTCCGTAAAACTCTTTTGTTTTTTATCTTTTCCGTTATGATCTCTTTTAAGTTTAAATTTCAAGAGATAATTTGCGAAATGATTCAGTGTACATTGAGCCTTTATTGCTTTAAGCTAAAAGTATAACGTGCAAATGAGCCCTGTTGCTCATTTGAAGGAGGACTATATAATGCATCAATTAGACGCAATTAATGAAGCTAGAGACTATATTTTAAATAAAATTAACAGCACACCAACAATCGGCTTGATTCTAGGCTCAGGCTTAGGAAATCTTGCTGATGAAATAGAAAATCCAGTTCATATCCCATACAGTGAAATTCCACATTTTGCGAAGTCAGAAGCCATTGGCCATGCTAATGAGCTAGTTGTCGGAGAGCTAAGCGGCAAAATAGTAGCAGCAATGAAAGGACGATTCCATTATTATGAGGGATTTACATTAGACGAAGTCACTTTCCCTGTACGCGTAATGAAGTCGCTTAGAATTGAAAGCATCATTGTGACAAATGCTTGTGGAGCTGTTAATACGGGCTTCACACCTGGTGATTTGATGCTAATAACAGATCATATTAATTTGACAGGTACTAACCCGTTAATCGGCCCAAACAATGATACGCTAGGCACGCGTTTCCCCGATCTATCCGAGGCGTATGATAAAGATTTACGTAAACTTGCAATCATCGTGTCTAAGAAACAAGATGTTAAAATTAAACAAGGTGT
Organism: Rummeliibacillus sp. TYF-LIM-RU47; assembly: GCF_008638315.1. Lineage (NCBI taxonomy): Bacteria > Bacillati > Bacillota > Bacilli > Caryophanales > Caryophanaceae > Rummeliibacillus > Rummeliibacillus sp. TYF-LIM-RU47. The sequence continues at coordinate 2,020,320 of NZ_VVIR01000001.1, forward strand.
CTATGCTTGGTGGAGCGGTCCAACTTATGAAACACCTGCTGAAATCCGCATGATTCGAACTCTTGGCGCTGATGCAGTCGGCATGTCTACTGTTCCAGAAGCGATTGTTGCAAAACACGCTGGTATGAAAGTACTTGGGATCTCTTGTCTAACAAACATGGCATGTGGCATTCTTGACCAACCATTAAACCATGAGGAAGTAATTGAAGTAGCTAGCCAAGTTAACACAAAATTCGTTGGGTTGATTAAAGGTTTACTTGAAGAAATTAAATAATCACTCGCGTTAACGCGGGAATAAAAAACACACGCCAACTTCTCTAAAGAAGGCGTGTGTTTTGTGTTAATGAGAATTCTCTTTATTTTGGAGTATCTTACCAATTTCAAAAACCTCTATTTTTCTCGAGATGGAGTTCCAGCCTTTCTTGATAACCCTGTTTTCATAAATGCTAATTCTCGTATCTGTCTCTAAATAATAAGGAGTAGGTTTTACCTTCAAATTGATTACATCCTTAACTCCCCATGGAGCCGCTAAAAGTAAATTATCTTTTTCATCTAATTTAACCCCTAATGCCGTTGCAGTTTCAGGGAATTTGGAAATACCATCAATAGATGATGTATAAGGGCTCATATTATTTAAAACATGCATTCTTGCCTGATTTTTTACAGACCAAGGGATATTCGGCATGAGCGATCTAAGCTTTCTTTCCAAATTCTTCTCCTCTAATTCATTTATATTAGACGAATCAAAGTAAATAACATCTATATCAGGTAAAGGGGTTCTTGCATTAAAATTATGTAAGACATCCCATACTTTTGATCTCACAAAACCTGCACATATCCACCAATCAGGCAAATCTAAAATTTTTGCAGTCTTTAATACATCCATCATCCAGCTATCCTTTTTAATAGCTTCAACGATATCTTTTTCGTCTTCTAATATCATTACTTATCACCTGACTGTAAAATTTTTTAATTATTAAGTGGTAAATAGAGTTCCTTCCAGTGCTGCAATATATCTATTTGCTGATAGTTGAACGCGATTTTGTGCATCATCCGAAATAACACGATGGAATGCATCATACAACTTATTAAATTGAATAGAATTCAAACGGTTTGCCATACGGGCTACAGTGTTTGCTGGTAACGGAATAAAATTTGGATAGCTATACATGAAAGTAACCCATTGACGATCTGCCACTACACGGACAATATCTCCAACAAATAAAACGCCTTCTTTTTTATTTTGCCATTCAAGAATGGTAGCTCCTTTAAAATGTCCACCTAAACGATGTAACACAACGCCTTCATGCAGTTTTAATTGATCACCTGTCCAATAGACTATTTGTTTACTTGGTCTCGTTACCCATTCTTTATCATCTTCATGAATATAAATGGGCGCATTAAAAGCTTCTGCCCATTCTGCTTGACTAGAATAATAATGGGGATGTGATAAGGCTATTGCTTGGATTCCACCTAGTTCATTAATTTTCGTAATTGTTTCCTTATCAATATAAGTAATGCAATCCCAAAGTACATTAAATTTCCCATGTTGAATCAGGTATGTATTTTGGCCAATTCCAAAAGAAGGTGTTGTCTTAATGCTATGTAATCTTTCTTCTTCAGGAGTAAATTCATTTATATATCGCTTAGATTGGACAAGTTGTTCTAAAGTAGTCCAAGATTGTCCATTCACACTTACATATTGTCTAGCTTCAGTACAAATCTTGCATTCGTTCGGTTCCTGTGTTGATTGATCATACTGAACGCCACATGTATTACAAATATAATAACTCATAATTCACCTTCCACTTTCATTTTTTTAGATAAAAATGGTAATTATTAATTTTATTGTATGATTCAGTACTTCTACTGACTATCATTCTTTTGACTGAATGATGATTGTCGTTTATACCTATTTCTTTCGTTTACCCCTTAACCAAAATCTAAAATAATTAGTACATTTGACCAAGCACAATTTTTCTTCTTGTATATATTGAAATGAACAAAAAATTCTATGCCTAGTTTTGCTACGGTACCGACTTTTGCTTTCACTGTAGCGTTTTCAAGTGTTTTATGTCACTAAAGTCATTTGAGAAATTCTAAACAAGGAGGTAAATGACTATGGGATGCGGCTGTGGCGGCGGAAAACGAAATATTACTCCAATAAACAAATCACAGGTAACTAAAAAACATCAACTAAAGGTTCAACAGCATGATAATCAGGTGAAAATCAAGGCTGGCAATAGACAGAATAATAATTAGATATTATTAAAGAAACGTATTATTTAAAAAGTAATACGTTTCTTTGTTTACTAGCTTCTCATTAAGTTATAGATATTTAAAAACGTTTATATCTACTAAGTCTATAAAATCTATTTCTTCTTTTAAGTCCCACAGCTTTATTTTGGTAGTCTCATTATTTTCGATAAAGGGTTGTAACTCCTTCACCTCTGTATAAAATATTGGATTAAATTTTATGTTTCCTGTATTTATATCTTTCACTTTTAATAATTTTTCAGTATAGGGTCTAATAAGTTCTTGGTGAAATCTGTTGCTTTCATTTCCCATGTACTCATCCCAGTTTTTTGCGTTCTGTTCCCATATGGTCTTTGAGTCCTCATTAAGCTCTCTCCATTCTCACAATATGCATTCTCCTCTCAAAACAATAGTTCCCTATATTACATAAATTCTCGTTTTATATAAAGTAGTCCTCTATTTGGGGCAAGAAAAAAAGATACCCAACAAACAATTTTCCAATCATTTGTTGGGTATCTATTCTAATATATTTCTAAATGCCAATACCGAAAGAGAATAAGATTACGGCTAATATAACCCCTAATATTGGTAATATAACAGTTAATGCTCCAAATGCCGGATAAGCATCTTTATGAGTTTCTCCACAGATTGAACGAATGGTTGTTACAACATAACCACCTTGTGGAAGCGAATCAAGTGAACCTGAAGAAATAGCTACTGTTCGATGTAACGCCTCTGGATTGACTCCTAAATCTAAATAATGTGGTGCTAATAACGGTAGTGCAATAGCTTGTCCACCCGATGAAGAACCCGTTAAACCTGCAATAACAGCTACTGCTAGAGCACCACCTACTAGTGGGCTTCCAGGTATATCTGTCATAATCTTCACGGCTGATTCAAAAGCAGGTGTTGCTTTGACGACACCACCAAAACCGACAACTGCAGCTGTATTTGCAATAGCAATAATAGCTCCCATTGCCCCTTCTCCTACTGCCCCACCAAAATTCCGAAAAAACTTTCTATTGATAAGATAACTTGCTAATATACCGCCAGTTAATGCGATAATCAAAGCTGACGTTCCTAATGATTTATGGAAAGCAAAAGAAATAATCAATACAACAAGTAGTGGAACAATACTTAAAATAGGATTTGGTAAATCTGTCCGGGTTTCTGTAAGTATATCTGTCTCTCTACTAACGAACCGTTCTCCATTCGCCAAAGCCTTGTTGATCATCTTTTTAAGCCACCAATAACCGAATACCATCATAAACACAGCCACGATAAAACTGACTTCCCACCCTGCGTATGGGGTCGTCCCTAAAAATTGAATTGGAATCCAGTTTTGAATTTCAGGTGAACCTGCAGATGTCATAGTAAATGTTGTTGAACCAAAACCAAGAGCCGCTGGAATAAAACGCCTTGGCAAATCTGCCTGTTTAAATAGGCTAAGTGCCATAGGGTAAACGGAAAAGGCTACAACAAACAAGCTCACGCCACCGTAGGTTAAAACCGCACAGGCAACGACAATGGCCAATGCTGCTTGTTTCATACCTATTTTATTGACAATCCACTGCGAAACACTATCCGCTGCTCCACTATCTTCCATGACTTTACCAAATATAGCACCGGTTAAGAACATTAAATACCATGATGCAATAAAGCCTGTGAAACCTGACATATAATTTGTTAAAAAGTTTGCCCCCTCATTCTCTGTAAGCTGTGGGAATAGCGGAAGCCCATTTAATAGTCCTACAATCAATGCAGTTATAGGTGCAACAATGAGTAAATTCATACCCTTCATTGTTAAAAATATTAAAAGTGCCAATCCGCCAAATAATCCAATCATCCCTAACATATTTTCCCCTCAATTCCCCTTTGTGCTTTTTTGTTTTCACTCACTTTCCGTCAGGCTTAGTGTTAATCATTCTTATTTCCATATCTTCTCACACGTAGAAGGGCTTGCTCTGCATGTCCTGCAAAGTTCTCTAACTGACAAAGACGCGCTGCATATTCTCCAATATAAGCACTTGCCTCTTGTGTTACTTTTTGATAGGTAACAGTCTTAATGAATTTTCCTACCCATAAGCCACCTGTATAACGAGCAGCACCTTTAGTCGGTAATGTATGATTAGTACCAATTACTTTGTCGCCATAAGCAACGTTTGTCTCTGGTCCTAAGAACAAGCAACCATAGTTCGTCATATTTTCAAGGAAGTAATTTGGATCTTCAGTTAATATCTCTACATGCTCAAAAGCAAGACGATCTGCTTCAATTCTAGCTTCCTCAATAGAATCTACTAGAAGAATTTGACCGTAATCTTCCCAAGATACACGCGCAACATCAGCAGTAGGCAATGTTTTCAATTGACGTTCAATTTCTTTAACAGTTTCTTCAGCTAATACTTCAGAAGTTGTAATAAGCGCTCCAGGAGAAGTAGGCCCATGCTCACCTTGTCCTAAAAGGTCCGTTGCTATCATCTCCGCATCAGCAGTATGGTCAGCAACCACTAATGTTTCTGTTGGACCCGCAAATAAGTCAATCCCTACACGACCATACAACTGTCTTTTTGCTTCAGCAACGAAAGCATTCCCCGGTCCAACAATCATGTCTACCGATTGGATCGTTTCTGTACCAATTGCCATTGCTGCCATTGCTTGAATACCTCCTAGAAGGTAGATCTCATCAGCACCTGCTAAAGACATCGCTGCAATGGTAGCATGCGGGATTTCCCCGTTAATAGGTGGCGTACATGCAATTACACGTTTTACACCTGCTACTTTAGCTGTTAAAACACTCATATGTGCTGATGCAACCATTGGGTAGCGACCACCAGGTATGTAACATCCAACGCTGTTAACTGGAATATTTTTGTGACCCAAAATTACACCCGGGATATTTTCTACTTCCACATCATGTAAAGAAGCTAATTGTGCTTCTGCAAATTCACGGATATTTTTTTGAGCAAATTTAATATCCTCAATTACATCACTAGGAACTTTGGAAACGATTTCATTTATTTGTTCATCAGTTAAACGAAACGATTCAGGAGTCCACTTATCGAATTTTTCCGATAGTTCAAAAACTGCTTGATCTCCTCGATTTTCTATATCTTGAATGGCTTCCGATACAATTTGAGATACCTTTGAGTCATTTATGATTACTTCTTCTTTTGATTTTCCTTCTTTCAGTACTTTAACCATTTTTATATCCCCTTTTGTTTAAAATTCATTTCTGCATACGTATGCAGAAAATATATAAGTAAGATTATTCTAAAAACAAATGGTTGTCAACAAGTATTTATTTTTACTAGTTTACCTTCACGCTTTAAGCCATAATAAAAGCATCCTTCTATTCTCATAAGACCCTCACACAAAACGTTGTATGAAGCCTTTCAAATAGCAAGATGCTTAAGTAAAAAATACTTTTTACAATCTTCTAGTATTAAGTTGTTTTTCGTAAAATAAGAGATCCATCAATTTCGAGATTTTTAGCTTCACCTGAATATTCTTCTAGTTCATTAAGCAAGTATTTTACAGTCTCTTCTACCATTTCTGTAATTGGTTGCTCCCATGTCGTTAGATTGTATGTAGGCCAAGCTGCCATCTCAATATTATCAAAACCGATCACTTTCGTTTCATTTGGAATAGCAATTTGATGATCCTTTAATGCATCTACTACCCCTAATGCCATAATGTCATTGGCTACAAAAAACGCATCTGGCAATTGCTTTTCTTCAATAATTTCACAGGCTATGTTATACCCGCCTTCATACGTATAATCAGAACTGTACTTCTGATAGTGTACTTTACTTCCCTGTAACATAGCACTAAATCCTTTTTCACGTTCTCTACTTGTAGATGTATTTTCATTCCCTGAAATATAAATCATTTTTGTACAACCTATACTTAAAAGATATTCAGCAATCCTTTTACTTGCCTCATAGTTGTTGCAGCATACTGAATAAAATTTATTATTATCTATTTTTCGATTAAATAGTACTAAAGGTATTTGATACTTGATGAAATCTTCTGTAACCGACAAAGAAAGAGAGGCATCGGTAATAACTACACCCGCCACGTTATAATTAAATAATATTTCAATATCTTCTTTTTGAATTTCATCATTATTGGTATAAACAAATAGTACACTGTAGCCATGTTTTTTTAGGGAAGTTGTAAATAATTTCAACACTTGCGGGTAGAAAGGATTTTGAACGCCTTTCATCACTAATCCAATTATTTTGGATTGGTTTGTAATCAAACTTCGTGCAAATTCATTTGGTCTATAGCCAAGCTCTTCTGCTGCTGCTAAAACCTTTTCTTTAGTTTTTGCAGATACTGACGCACCTTCAAAATAAACTCTTGATACTGAAGATTGTGAAACACCAGCCAATTTTGCTACATCCTTGGCAGTAACTCCTTGTTTCATGATGAACATAACCTCTTTCAATCCAAATTTCATCTCACCAAATTAGCGTAAGCTGAATATCTCTCTTGCACTGACCCATCGAAAAACTATTCTCATAAACAAACTACCTTAGAAGTTGGGTGGAAAGCAAGACCTAAATAATCTATTTACATACAGTTTTTAGGGAAGTGGTAATTTCCCTCATATGCTGAAGATATTTAATCAGTGTTGGGTGGCTCGCACTATCATACCTTACTAGCTATCCATGAAAAAATATGTACTTTCAGAAGCAGGATGATTCTATTTTATTAAATAAGTAATATTCCTCCCTCTTATCTCCTTTTAACTTAACAATATACTTCTAAAAAACGTACATATCAAATTCAATTTCACAGTCAACATCGGATAAAAATTTTAGAATCTTTTTATTTAAACAAATTCCTGGTGCTTCTTCATTTGTAATATTGATAACTACTGAAATTTTAATATCCGCATTATTTTCTTCTTTAATTTTAATTATTCATTTTCTTTCCCTCTAAAAATAGCCATGACTTTCTCTATTTCTTCCACAACATAAAAAGTTTCCTTGTATCCAGTATCTATTTCCCAACAATCCTCTTTGTAAAATACTTTTGGATTACTTGTAGGCTCTCCTTTATGATAACTAAGTGTTGGAGTTATATTTAAATCCTTTGAGATTTTTTCTATATTAATTGATTCTCCAAATATAGCAAACTCTACCGAAACATGTGTCTTTTCCAATCTAATTTCCCCCTTGAGTTTTCTAATTTAATTTTCATAAGTATCTATAGGCGTACATTTCCATTCCTCTGCTTGGGGTTCAATTCAATATCACCACTTCGACTTGAAAGAACTTCATAAGCGTGATTCTTCAAAATTTATCTCAATCTTTGAGGAACTTCTCGATGAATGAATCAGTGTAAAAGTATTTATAAAAGCTCCTTTCCCTTTCGAATTCTGTCTTATTTTTTAAAAACAAAAATACTTCAAACCGATTTATATCAAGGTTTGAAGCATCTTCTTATTGGTTCAAAATTTTGCTATCTAACCCTTCGACGTCCCTCTATATTACATTAAAGCTGCAGTTCTTCAAACTTTCTTTCAAGGTAATAAAAACTACCCTAATTATTTTAAAAATGTATCACACATCCATTTATAAAATTTTTCCTTCTCTTCATACTGTGGATAATGCGCTGATTGCTCAAAAGTAATAAATTCTTTCTTGTTGGCTTCAATCATATTAAAATATTTTTTCGCCTCATTTGTTGTAGTCATATAATCATATTTGCCCATAATAAAATAAACCGGTAATTCAAGTTTCGTTACGTTAGTAGGTAATGATTTTTTTAATATGTCCTCTAACAAAGACTTCTGAGAATAGGCCAACCCCCGATTATAACGGATTAGGTCTAATAAGTTATACTCACTACTGAGTAATATACCCAAGTTATCTCCATCGGGGTTATCAATGACTCTTACACTCCCGCCATATTTAATAACATAATTCCGTGGGGTAAACATCTCGCCATTTTTAATTTTTTCAGTTAACCCTTGTAAATATAAAACATCATCCTTATTACCAGCTTTTTGAGCCTGCTTAATAATGTAGTTTAAACTTTCAATCTCGCTTTCTACTTGATTACTCATTTGTCCAACTCCAATATATGCTTCATACTTCTCAGGAGACTTATGAGCAGCCTGCATGCCAATATATGTACCATAAGAATGACCAATTAGTATTACTTTTTCTTTGCCTAACCGTTCTGATATATAATCCGTCAAAGCCATTAAGTCCTTCACCAGTATGTCTGACGAAAGATTAGAATAGTCCTCAAAAAAATGATAAGATTTTCCACTTGCTCGCTGATCGTAATTAACTACCGTAAATTTAGTTTCCAGTAAGTCTTGGTATTTTTCTGCATATGGTATTTCCGAGCATCCAGGTCCTCCATGTACAAAAATAATAACAGGATTATCCTTATCAGTACCACGTATCATTATTTCATGATTACTTCCATTTATCCCTACTTGTTCTAATGCACTAATACTGTTATCACCTTTTATATGCGAAGTCCAAGTAGGGCAAAAAAGTGCTATGATTAACCCTATTAAAATAATGGCTCCAGTATATTTTATTAGCTTCTTTCCGATTTTCATCTGTTCTTCCCTTTCTTCACATTTTTTTGTAAGTTGAATTGTCGAATCTTTATTTTCTTTTTTTACGTCTTCTCTAACTTCATCCAGAATGCATACCGTATTGATATGAGCATGCTTTTGACCTCTATTATTAATTTCATTTCCAGACGTGTTGATTAACTTATTTTTATCATTAATATAAAAATAGGAAGATGATTTTCCTAATAAACATGCTTGTTTCATTTCATATTTCTACTCTACAGATAAAAGGTCATATACTGTAGTGTCAATAAGTCATTAATAAGTCATTAATAAGTCATAACTATTTTGAGGGAATGACTAATTATGACGATTGGCTATAATCTATTAGGGATTCACGTAAGATTTTTTGAATGATGGACTTCCTTATGAATTGCCTTTGAAGTTTACAGTTAATTGCAATAAAAAAAGAGTGAAGACAAAGTTAATTTCACTTTGTCCACACTCTCTTACTTCAATGTTTATAATCTTCTATAAGACTCTCTTCCATTGCTTTCATAATAGCCGAAGATCTGTTTTTAACATTTAATTTCGAATAAATGTTAGAGACATAATTTTTCACAGTTCCTACTGAAAGAAACATCTTTTCTGAAATGTCTTTATTGGATAATCTCTGAGTTAAACATTTTAATACTTTTAATTCCTGATTATTTAATTCATATGGGTTTTTCATAGAATTATGGTCAAGTTGTTTCGATTGTTCGTTTTTAGTTAATTGGATCTGACTAAACACTTCTTTTGCTAATTGTTGAGGAATGAGAGAACCTCCGTGATACACCATCTTAATTCCCTGAACCAAAAATTCAGGATCAACAGCCTTTAATATGTAACCCTCTGCACCAGCATTTAAGGCATTTAAAACGTGTGTAACATCTTGAAAAGTAGTAAGTATAATAATTTTTATATTGGGCCATCGTTTTTTAATTTCTTCTGTCGCTTTTCCACCATCCATCACCGGCATTTGTATATCCATTAGAAGAATATCAATATTCTCCATTTCACATAAAGCAATGGCCTTCTCTCCATTTTCCGCAGTTCCAATAATCTTAATGTCAGAAATGCTTTCTATCACAATTTTTAAGCTCTTTCTTAAAATCTCTTGATCTTCGACGATTGCCGCTTTTATCATGATAATGCCACTTCCTTTGCCGTAGGTATATGACACGTTATCCTCATACCAGCATTCAATTTCGAATAAAATTCCACTGTACCTGCCAATGCCGATATTCGATCTTTCATTGAACGTAAGCCAAACCCTAAATGTAATTCACTAAAACCTATTCCATTATCTTCAATGAGAACAATCAATTCATCTTGATTAAAAGAAATAGTTACATTAATAATGGTAGCCTGCCCATGTTTTTTTGCATTTGTAAGACCTTCTTGTATACAACGAATAATGGCAAACTTTACCCTTTCGCCGACTTTGGTCGCTTCTCCTTCTACTATCAGTTTTATATCCGTTGATGTATGTTTCATAAAATCAACAATCAATTCTTGCACAGATTCAATAAGTGTTTGATGAGACACGGGGGACATCTGGTGAATTGTCTTTCTCACATCTTGCAATCCTTCTCGTGCTAAATCCGAAATCTCTTTTATACTTTTTTCTGCTTCTAATTTATCTGCCCGATATAGAAAAGGAAGAGCATCTAAACTCGTTATGACTGAGGTGAAAATATGGCCTACTGTATCATGCAAATCTTGTGAAACTCGATTTCGTTCTTCCTTAATCGTCAGTTCCTCAATCTTTTTTGAGTAATATTCCAACTCCTCGTTTTTTTCCTCAATGGAAGCAATTAACGTTTTATTTGCGTTATTGACAAGTGTCATCCTTCCTAAACATAACCCGATACCATAAAAAATAGTTGTATCAATGACGCGAGCAAAGAAACCCTCATCAGCGAAGAGATCACCAGCCAATGTACCAGCAAAAAAAATAGAAGTATATAAGAAAGGTCCTAACCAAATTAACGGCTTCACTTGACAAGCATAAGCTACAGTAAGCATAGGCCAGAATAGAAAACTGTAAGTCTCTGATATTTCATATTGGATCGATAGGTAAATAAAAGCTGAACCTGTTAGCAATACCTCAGCAAATACATACTTAGGAAATTTTATAAACCCAGGCCTATAAAAGAGGTGGGGTATTATGTATAAACTAATAGCCCAAAAAAGTAAAATCCACTTGTTCAAGCCTGTCGTACCTATGACTATCAAGTAGCCAATATTCGTTATCCATATGGTACGAATAAGAAATAGAACATAGTCCAACCAACACCATTTTCTCTGCTCCTTAATTGCATTCATACTTTTATATCCCCCAACCTCTGCGTCTATACCATTATTCCTAAAATCCCTTGCCATTCTCATTCATATATTTGTATGTTATGTTACCTCCAAGAGAGAAGCCTGTATAGCTTTTCTTTAAAATCCCAGACATGATTGCATCTTTTAGTATGTACTTCAATTTAAAATTTTACCTAAATTTTAACACAAATTCATTAATTTATTCTAAGGCGTTATTCAATTAAATGGCCCGATTGTTAAACAAAAGTTAAACCAGCAATAAAAATATTAAAGCAGCAAATTCTGAAAGTGAAAAAACATCCAAAACGTAAATCAGTTAGTTTTCCATTCAGAAAACTCTCTACCGTACTTAAAAGTTGGGAAATCTTTTTCATTTTATTGCTATTCTTCCTTAGCATTCTACTTACTTCTTCACAATTTCTTAGTATTCTTTTTATTATTTCGGTCTTTTCTCTGACATTTGTAAATTTCATATTGGTTACCTTACTATCTAATCGTGTTTAGTTTGTAATATCTTTCGAATTAGGAGGAAGTAAATTATTGCTGCACATCCTATACACAAAAAACCACTCACTAATAAAACAAACAAATGAATTTTTCCACCTATGGTTGGAGAATTATAAATTAAATAACTAAGGAAAAATAATCCTCCACTTAAAATGAATAAATAAGATGAAAACCATTTATGCCTTTCTCTTAAGAAATAATATCCAATTAGAATAAGCAAATATAAACTGCTTATTGTCATAATAACTGGATAAGTGGGTTGGTATTTTATAGCATAAATAAAATAGTCTAATTGTGATATATCGCTACCTCTATGTACTTCTCCATGTAATAATTGAGAGAATGGGGTTGAATACTTCCATTCCCAGGGATTTTCAATAATTGCGCTACCCTCATACCATGCAACAATAGTAGACAAAAATAATAAGATAATGGTCATACCAAACTGAATGAAAAATCTTAGCAAATAAAATCACCCTTCAATATCCTTTTTATATAGTTTTCGTCACATTTGATTTTCTTTACTTCTTCCTCTAACTATTTCGTTAGAGAAAAAAAGAATTGAACTTAAGTTATATTGACTTTTAATCTAGCACTTACTATTAATAAGGTATGATGACACCTACACTCACATGATTTACCGAATCTTTTTTAATTAACGGCAACAAATCTTGGACCTTTCCTGTTACAATGACACCACTAACCAAAACAGCGCCTTTTTGTCGGATTGATTTTAAAACTGGTTTTACATGAGTATCTTTTTCATCTTCTTTAGACAAATTTGATAATCTCACCCTGAAGTTTTCTACGTCTTTTTCTAACCCTTCGATCCCTTTTTTAGGAGCTGTAATTGTAAAACCATATGCGTAGTCACCTATTACATACCTAGGCATTATTGATATATCTGCATCCGGGTTTTGAACCCACGCCCATTGTGCAGTTGGAAATTGATTTATCATTTGATGGGTACTCATTTCTTCCTTAAATGAAATAGCTAATTCCACAATGTTTGATAATGGTAAAGACTTTAGAAATCCCCTGTCATCCTCTGTCTTTTTCCCGCCGGGTAGATAAAAATTAACCACTCTTTGTCCATTTCGATAATATTGTTGCTCATTATTTGAAGATGCTGTTATTTCATTATTATAAATAGTTGTTGGAGAATCGTAGATTTTAAACCAAGTTTGTTCGTTATACCATGTGTACGAAATTCCAGCAACATCTTTTACATATTGGTCTTGATTAATAGAAGAATCTAAATTATAACTAGTTGTAGATTTATCATAACCTATATTCGCACCATAAACTTCGCTTTGGTCCCTTTTCACTGAAAGATATTCCGACATTGAACGCTGCATTTGATAATGCGCAATAATAAAAATAAACCCTATAACTAATAAGACACCTATCGTAACTATTGTGGATATAATAATTGTCTTCTTTAATGATTTCCTTTTAGCTTTTTTTATAAGTGGTTGGAACCCATCATTCTTATTAAAAATAGAATCTTTATCCAAAACGTTGAACCTCCTCCATCACTTTTCTAACTTTCTTTTTTGCTCTGACTAACATTGTTTTAATTGATTTATCTGTAGTACCATAAATAATAGCTATATCCTTTAAGGTCAATTCTCCACAATATTTGAGGAGCAAAAGTTCCGCATCTTTTTGTGGTATTTTACCTAGACACTCTGACAGCATTGTATGTAATTCATTTTTTATCATTATATCCTCTGGTGTTGTCCAATCTAATAAATCTTCTATCTTAACGGAATTCACATATTTATCTTTATACTTACGCTTCCTTAAGCTATCGTAATATTTATTGATTGCAACTCTGAAAAGCCACGCATCAATATAATCTCCCTGGATTGTATCCAAATATTGGACAAACTGAATAGCAGTTTCCTGAATAATATCTTCCGCATCCTCTTTGATAGCCCCCCATTTTAATTAAAAGAAAATATACAGCTTTCAATTTTTTATTTATGTACATTCCTAATTGTTCATCCATAACCACCCTCCTAAATAATTAACGAATGAGTTTCTAAAAAGTAAACAATAAATAAAACAGATTCACAAAAAAGATAGCCTTCTTTTAAGACTATCCTATAACCTGCCATATTAAAAACTCTATATCATTCATCTAATAACCCCTAGTCAGCAAATAGCATAAAGAAAGATGAATCTGATTCAATACTTAAGTAGAAAGTATATATGACCGCATTATCTGTATTGGAGGGTGTAGTCAATAATCCAAGTAGGAAAACTAAACGGTTAATAAAAGACCTCAAGCTGGGGTCAAATAATTATTTTAGTTCAGATGTTTTTTCACCAGAGAGAATTTCGAAGAGTTCTGCTGACTCATTCTTGTCTAAGTGAGCGTATTTACTTTCAGCGTCAATTACAAGTTCTACCTTATCTTTATTTGGCCTTATCCAAAGTTCATACAATACAGCTTTTGCTTCTATTTTAGGATTTTTATATTGAAAGGCAAATTTGTAATCAGCAGGTTGCATATCTACTTTTACATTTTCCCCATCAATGTTATTTAATATCTCTCTCACTTTTTGTACTTGCTCACTATTGTTGATTTTTTTAAATTCTTCATAATTATTTTCATCACCAATACGCTTTTGAACCACGAGATTTTGTTCTTCGTTTTTTATTAGATTTGTACAACCCGATATGAAAATTAAAAGGATTCCTATAAAAACAATTAAAAACTTAAAATTTTTCAAGGCAATATCCCCTTTTATATAATTAAAAGTTATTTTTTTGTAAAAGACCCAATTTTACCCTTCTAATTATATCATATCTATCGAAAGCAACAATCTTTTAAAATACAGCCTAAATTAAAAAGCCCCGAATTATTAGGACTCCTCTTCAATATTCGCTTCTTGTATTGCTTCTAGCTCACGTTTAGCGCGACTGTACGGTACTCTATCCTCTAGCGCACCCGATATTCGAGACTTATTGGCAAGCTGGTCGAGTTTATTTGCGTCATGGTTTCCTTAATCGGATTTTGCGTGTAATGTTGCTTGCTTGAGTTTTGGGAAGAAGTACGCGCATATCATGAGAACCTAACCCCTTTGTTAATTCACGTGCCAATTCCATATCTTCTGCTGTAGTTTCTCGGGCAAGGTCTAACTTTTGATGTAGTTGCTGCTGTTGATAACGTGCGTTAGTTATTGTCAAAGTGTTATTTGTCTCCGTTAATGTCTTTTACGGATTTTAAGTCTAAGATCCGTAACAAACCATTATCAAAACAACGCTCTAGGAACGCTCTAAGCACTTTAAGCGTATTAATTTTATCTGTGGTTTTACAATCATCGACGCAAGCCAATCGTATATACCGTCAGCATTTATATCCTTCATGTACACTATGTCGGTCTTTTTTTAAAGTTATTCACATACATTTCATAATCGCTAATAGTGCGTGGTCTTAATCCGGCGACTTGCATTTGGTTGGCGACTATATTAAGCGCTTTTCAATCGTAAAATCTTTGCGATGATTTGGCTGTTTTTGTTCATCTTTGAAAATACCGTTTAAATCGGTAGCTACTCGTAAGCCAGTCCGCTTTTTAGACAGCAAAAAAACCTCCTGTCGATTAAGACCGGAAGTCGAGTGTTTACGGTTATTTGACCGTCACTTTGACCGATTGCTTAATCGCCAAGAGGCGTTGATATAACACGGTTTATCACCGTATTTAATTACGTCCCAGGAGAGATTCGAACTCCCGACCTAGAAAGTCTTAAAGATTTTTAACTGTATTGTTAATGTAATTCAATGACTACATGTATCGACTATTGACCGTACTAATTATTTCCTATTATAAGTGGTGATTTACAAATGTGCAACCATTTATACAGTTTTCTCACAAGTAATAATCAGTAACCCTTTTTGCGATTTATCTACGTTTAATACTTTCCATTTGTTGTCCATCACATTGAAGGTTGAATTAACTTTTAACTTGGCGCTATTATCCTTGTTATTCTGCACAGTTACGATAATTTGATTAATCCCTACCATTAACTGAACTCCATTAATAGCAAATGAACTATTCTCAATAATTGTATGGACTGTTATAGGCTTACCCTCTACTGTGACATAAATTTCATCACCATAACGGTCATACATAGGTTTTCCATTTTTGTCGAGCAACAATTCTTGTCTGGATTCCCCCGGATATTCAAGGGAATAATTACAATGACGTATTAATGCCTTATACTTATTTGTACGTTTAGTTACAGTTTCAGTTATAACAAGATACTTTTCATTTTCATATGTAATTAAATCACCTTGTTTCACCGCTGCTATTGTATGTATATATCTTTCCTCTTGCCTAGTCACGTTGGAATGAGTAATTAATACTTTACTTTCAACATCATTAACCTTTACTGTATCTCCAATTGAATCAATAAGAAACTCTATATCATTCATCAAATAACCCCCTAGTCAGCAAATAACATAAAGAACGAAGAATCAGGTTCAATGTTTTTAACATCATCTTTCAAATTATCAATTTTATTTTGTAATTGATCAATGCGAGCCATTAAGTTTTCATGGAACTGTGAAACCGTCATATCATCTATTACATAGTCTTTCATCATACTAGGGTTGTTTGCTACTGATTCCAATATAGATAATGCAGTCATATATACTTTTTTCTTATTTAAAAGTCCATTTGGTTGGTACATCTCTTTCGGAATCAAACCATTTTCAAATAAGTACACTTCCCATTCATAATCCTCAAGTGTGATTCCCTTAACTTCCATCTTGACACGTTCAATATTTAACATGTTATCATTCCTCTCCTATTTATTAACTAAACAAAAAAGCACCTAGTGGGTGCTTTCAGTTATATATTCAATCATCTTATCTATTTCTTTTTCAATCTGAGATATACATTTAAGAATTTGTGCATCTATCATTCCATATGTCTTTTCGTCAGAAACATTATCTTGAGATGGCAACCTACTAAACATTAAAATTTCCCTTAGATGCCTAATATCAAGATATGTTTCATAGTTAACGTTAATTGATTTTACTATTAAATTTTTAGAATCCAATATATTTTGTAATTCTCTCGCAGTTTTGTTGGATTTTATTTGGTCATCCTGATTACCTAAACTTTGTACAAGAAGGGACTTTAAACATTTCACTAAGTAATCGGCATCTTCAAACCTATTAGGAATCTTTTTAATTTCATCATACTTATTATTCTCAGAAATGGTCATTTTTACTCCAATTAAGGTTAACCCCCCTGAAATTACACCTCCGAGTATCGCTCCCACTAAACTGATACCTGCAATAAATGTATCGTTTTCTTTAATGAAATGCTGTGATATAAGTATCCATGTTAGAAGTAAGGTTAGTATTCCAACTATAACTATTAAACCCGCTATAACATCATCTTTTTTCATTCCAATTACTCCATGTTATAAGTATATTTATAGATAAACAAGCCCTAGAACTGAAATTTCATATCCATAATACTGAGATTATTCGACATGAAGTGAGGAATTTCCTTCTATTAATATAAAAACACCCTCAAATGAGGATGTTAATGTGTTAAAACTTATATTTACTTAATATTTCATTAAAAAGATTTCTAACGGTAAAAAATTCTTTGCCTAAATAACTATATTTATCATCACCAAGTTTATAAACAAAATTAGGTGTAGGATCTGCACTAGTTATCTTCTTAATATCTGATTCTAACTTTTGAATTTGTTTTCTGACATGCTCTATATCATCACTTGGATATGTTCCTATATATTCAAATTCATCATTATCATTTAAATTCCCCATAAATTCGCAAATAACACGAGTTTCATCCGTCTCTTCTATTTGGATAGTATAATAAAGATTATTTGAATAATCATTTGTATCTTTTTCTGTTAGTCTAAATGAAAATGAACCATCATTGGTATTTTCTAATGTCACAGAAATAGTTTTAGAATTTAAAGTAATAATTTTATTATTAATAGGATTGCTATCTAATATAAAATTATTTTCACTAAATATTTCTTTAAATTCCGTTTCTAATCTAAGTACAAGTTCTCCAATGGGTTCTTGGCTTGTTTCTCTATAAGTTTCAAAAAGTTTCTCACGTTCATAATAAAGTTCTTTTTCTTTTTCCTTTAATTGTTCTAACAACTCTATTCTATCTTCTTTTTCTTTTAGGTTACTGAAAAAATCCATAAAAACAACCTCCCCTTCTATCTACTATATTCGACACTAGGTCGAAATTTCCTTCTATTTGTTTTAGTAGCACAAAATTATTTAGTATAATAGAAACAAGGAGGGATTAGTATGCTTAGTAAAATAGGTGTGGAGACTTTAAAAATCTTAAAAGAAAAAGAAAAACACTATATGGAAAAAGATTTCTCGGATTCAAATACAGAAACTAATATAGAAATTACTTTAGGAAGCCAATGTACTTATAAAGAGATTAAAAACAACTTTGATAAATATCCTTATAGTTCAATTTCAGCAACTATAATGTACTTACTTGATGAAAAATATATCATGACAAATATATCAGGCAAAGAAAAAATTTTAGAAATAAAATCCACAGATAATGATACCTATAGATTTATAATTACAGATAAGGGAAGATCATATTTAGAGAATTTAACATATATGAAAATGTCCAAATATTTACCCTTATCAATTTCTGTACTATCATTTTTAATATCCTTAACTGGCCTTATAATGCAATTAATTAAATGGAAATAAATCTCTTAATACAATAAGAGTAGCCAATCGACTACTCTTTAATATACTTTCCTATAATCTATCTTTACCTTCTTCAATAAGTTCCTGCAACATATAAATAATATCCCATAGTTTATCATCAATAAATTTAGTGTCAGTGGTTAACGTTAGTACATCTCTTCTTAAAATAGTTTCAGTGCCATGTTCTCTAGTGTTAATTTCAAAAGCCTCTCCCCGTTCTTCTGAAGAGTTAATTATATTCATTTCGACATGTTTGTGACTATCTAACAAGTCAACATTCCACCTGTAGAGAAATGTAATTTCATCTGCACTAAAATCTCTTAGTTCGTTAATCGTTGATAACCATTCCCCATATACATTGTTTTCTAGCATAATATCTTCTCCAATCATGATGTAATTTCTTGTTGCACCATTTATTATAGTTAACAAAACGGATATTATTATGTGTAATTTATGGAAGATTTCAACATTAATTATAGAATTGCATTTCCTGAATTTTTTCGTGAGTATGTTAACTTTTTAGTTAGATAACAATCTTTGTTTTTCTTGATTAAATTCAGCATCAGTTAGAATACCTTGATGTTTTAATTCAGCAAGTTTTTTCAACTCATCACTTATACTCAATTGATTATTACTATATGAGACGACTTTATCACTTGATTTATTAATTATATGAGATAATAGGTTATGCCAATGATACAACTTTTCTTCTTCATCACCTTTTAGTGTAAGCCCTGTATCATGAGGTGCTAAAAAATAAACTTTATATGAAGATTTTTCAGTATTATTGACGGCAATTTGTAATTCTAATTTATTTGTAATTGATTTAGATTCAGTAGGACTACCTAATCCACCAATAACCGCACCTACTCCCCCTGCTATAGCACCACCAATGATTGCACCTCCAATCTGACTACCTCTATCTGTTTTATTTATAATAATTCCATCTCTTAATATTTCAGATTGAATTATTTCATCAAACGAGTAAACATAAGATTCGTAATCAAACTTACTTATACTTTTAGACAATTCCCATGAATTTTTGTGTTTATTTTCAATAATACAAACTTTATTATTACTTTCATCTAATCCTATGTAAGATTCTAAGTTAGGTGAATAAAATTCTTGTGTGGCGTTAAAGCCTTTAACTGATTTTACAGTATTAATTAACTTTTTCATTATTTCTTCCGCAAAATTGAATTTCCTTTTTTGATCTAGGTATAACCCTACAAATCCACTTACACCAATTCCTATTATGCAGAACCAAACGAACCCTGTACTTAATTCTTCACTGTTACCTGCTACAGCAAATAATAAAAGTGCAAACATTATCATTCCTAAACAACCAATTCCTCCACCCATTTGCGAACCTCCATATTTACATTTTAATTAAATTATATGGAAACTAAGAAAATAAGTATACTAACCTTTTGATAATAAATAATTTTTTAGTCTTAAAAACAATTTTTTGTGAGTGTGTAAGAGGACTTGCTAGCAGGGTAAATCCCAATTTGAGTGATAGACCATGAAGAAATAGTCTATATTCACTACAATACACCTGTCCTAAATCTTAATAAATACACAATAAAAGCGAATCTTCATCACCTTTTATACATAAAATATACTGCATAAACTTTTCATATTCAGGTTTCTATACAATAATCCTCTCAAGCCTTGATAAATCTACTTCTTCCTAAAAGATACATTATGTAAACTAAACTATAAATAAACCTCTTAAAACATTGATATCATTAGGTTTACGCTACTTCCGCACATAATTAGTACACTCAATTTATGATCATTATCTATTGTATATAGATGAATATTTATAAATATATGTATAAATAATAAATATAAGGACTATATACCTGGTGTAAATTACATGGCAATAAATGTATATAATTTTGAACAAAAATTGATTAAAAATCACTCAAGATTTACACATGCGTTATTATGCTCGATTTTATGACTATAACAGGAAACGTGTAGGATAGCATAACACTAATCTTCTCGAATCCCATCACATCAACATTCTTACTTAATTATCCCTCATTCATACCTTCACTAATTTCCACTGTTTCAATATCATCATTATGTATGTTACTGTTATTTCCTACTGTACCTTTATGTATTCTTTCCATTTCCTGTTGCGTATCATTTACATATGGATTTTTGTCCAGTAAGGTTTCAATACTAATGCTTTGCATATCATATAGCGTTTTAAGATTATTAATAACCTCTGTATCGTTACTAGGCACATCATAAGCAAATTGTATATCAAGGGTTTCAAACTCGTTATTTGTGAAGTTCTTCCCTAGATATCCTAATAATACACGATACTTGTTTAATCTCTCCTCTAATCCATCACGCATATAATTTTCATTTATCTTTGCTTTCACGTTTGCTAACGAGTACAAAATTCTAATACTTGTTTCTGATACGTTCGCTATTTCTGCTTTATTCATGGCTACATTTGGGGTTGAACTTATATCAAATAAACTTTGTATTAGTCGATCATACAGGCTATTAAATGCTTCTACATCTAATTGAATACTTGCAAACTTGAAGTCGCTGCCGTCATCTAATTGAATACCCATTCCAACAATGTTACTTGCTATACCATTGCCTTTTAACTCTTGACCAACTGCAATAGGTATGGGATTCATGTTCTTATATACTGTATCAGTAAACTTAGACAATAGATTCTCTATCTCATCAAGAATAAATATCCAGTCATCTAACTCACTCTTACCTTTAGTATGTGATAGTTCATTATCTGTCTTATAAATAACAGGTAATCCACTTAGATTAGTGTACTCACCAATTAGATGTACTTCCCCACCCTCATTGTTATACTCTCGTACAGTATCCTTTTCATATACTACATAATAGGATATTCCGTCATTCACATACGATTGGACAAATGCCATTAACTCTTCATTATGACTGTACAGTGGATAACCTTCCTCTGAATCAATTACTCGGCTCTTAATTTTGCCATCTTGAATATATAGGTACTCATATGCTTCTCCATATGCTAATAAGTTGTGAAGGATTTTTGTATTGATTCTGTCCATCTTACCTTTGCGATTAATCTCATTGATTGCTTTTACTACACGTTCCTTCCCAGTGAAAACAACTGGCTTACTTAATAAGAATGACTTCTGAAAGTTTAGTAACGTTTTTGCGTAACTTACAACTAACTTCCTCGGATTATATTGCTTACCATTATAATTGTAACTAGGTCTATTTAAGATAGCATGTGAACCATTTAAGTATTCTTTTTTACTATGTATATCTTGTACTCTCATTTGCTGGCTTGGCTCTGATACATGTTCTACAAACCATTGTGAACTCCCAACATACTTGGCTTTTATGTATTCGTTCAATTCCATTCAAATCACCTCTACTTATTATTGTTTTCTCTAATACCTGCAAACTTTTCTTTCAACTGTTGAGGTAACGGTACATTCATTGCTTCTAAGTTTTCAATTAAACTAATCGCTTCTACTGCTATCAAATAATAGGCTACCATTGTACGGAATACAGGTACTCCGCCAATTAGTAAATCAAGCATATTTGCTACAATTAGAGCAACGAAATACATACACTTTTTCAAGATACCTTTAAAACCTTTTTTACTTGAAACTTCACCTGTTATCCAACTTTTTATAATTCCAGTAATGAAGTCAAATGTCATGAATACTACTAAAATTGACAAACTTACATGCCAATCTCCTATAAGCCATGTTAAACCTGTAAGTGTTAATGTTAATGTCCATATTAATTTTTCCAAAAATTATCTCTCACCTTTCTGTTTACAATGATTCAATTTCATAAATGTTAAATCGCTACATAATACTTGTTTAATTTCATAGCCTGTATAGCCATTGAAACTGCTATTACTAAGTCATCATGATTTCCTTTTCCTTTTTTGTTACCTGTTTTTCCGTTATTCTCTTGGAATATCTTCATTTCATCTAGTGTTTCCAGTGAATGAATAAGAATCATATTGCACTCAAAATGTTCCTTCATATCATTTACAATGATTGGCTTTGTTACGTTAGTTGTCATGAAACCTAGTTGCCTAATCTTCTTACCTCTTTCATTAAATACTTTCTGTTTCAATAAGTTTTCATAGCCATACTCTTTTCTCAATCTCTCCAATAATGGCAAGCCATAACTGTTACGCTCTACACATAAAAAGGCATAATTAAAGTACCTCCCTAGATCATTCACCACTTGAGCAAATTCATAGACAGGTACTTTATTTGAGTAGAAGCAAGCACACTGCTCACCCTCTGCATTAAATATGGAAATTGTGCTATTATCTTGACCTACACCACTTGCAACGTCTACCCCTCCAAAATGTCGCATTTTCGACTTAGGGAAGTTGTAAATAAATAATGACTTATTCAAATACTTATGTAATGATTCAGGTAGTTTCTCTCTTGCTTCTTTAATATGTATAGGTTTCTTAGCATTATTGAAGCGTGTAAGTATCTTATCAGTATCAAATACACTCTTATTAGATGTGCTAAATGCTACTTCTGGTGTTATAGGAAACTCTCGATTCCATTTTTCAAGACTATTTAATGTTATGTAATATCTTCTGTACATTAATTGACGAAACGAACAGTTATATTTCTCTTTCAATTCAATTTCATCTTGTTCTAAGTCGTCATAACTCATTCTTTTTCCCTTGTTATTAACCTTCCACCATTCCTCGGCTTCATCAAATGAATGTTTAAATTGCTTTGTATATGCTTCTGCTAACCACGAATAGAAGAAAGGTTTCCATACACTATCATTCGTTCTGTACGCTTCCATAAACAATTCCTGATAATAATTAAATCCCATTGCAGTGCTTTCAATAATAATGGCACTATCAGGGTTCTTTGCTAATGCTGGAATGGCAGTTGCTATAATTTCTTCTTGCACATTTACGGGATACTTAGCCATCTCTGATAGATGGATTAATTGAAACGTATTACCTGAAATACTATCTGTACCTTCTGCTGTTGCAACTACAATCCTACTACCATTTACAAATGACATTTCATCTCGGTTATCAATAGTAGTTTTAGGGAACAGTTCGGGGTACTTATCATGCGGTAACGAGTTGTACATCTTTTTCAGTTTGCGTAGCAATGACTGTGTAACCTTACCGTTATGGGTCATCATCAAATAAGAAGTATCAGGTTTAGTTAAAGCACTGAATATCATGTAACCTAAACTTAGTGTAGTAAATCCAATTTGACGACCCTTTGCAATAATATTATATTTCCCCATATCATCAATGAATTGTGACTGCTCAGGGTTCAAAACAAACGGTACACTCTCATTATCATTATTAATAATCTTAATAAAATTCTTGCTAAACAATTTGAAATCCTTTGTAATCTTTTCTAGTTTCTGTTTCTTGGTAAGTGTAGGCATATACTACACCTCCAGTTCCAAATCATCTTCTTCAATCTCATCATCTGATTGAGTAAAATAACTCGCTGCTAATTTGGATTGTTGATTCAGTTCCTTTTGTAATGCGATAAATAGTTTAATACTTTTCTCGTCACCCTTCTTGGCTTGCTCAGATACAATTGAATAAATCTCCTCATAGTCTTGTATTACCTTAGTATTAAGGTACAATGTGACCAACATTTTATATTGATCAGTCTTTTCCCATCTGTAAAAAGCGTTCATTGATTTTCGATTAACATTTTTCAATAGTTCATCTTCTGTTTTTAATGGCTCTGATTGGTCAAAACGCAAATCAGGAAACTTATACTTAAAGTACATAGCGTATTCCCATTTAATAGTTTTCAACGCATCATGTATGTTCATCTTGAATACATCTCCTTATGATTAAATAAAAAAGAACTACCTCTCAGCAGAAAACTCAAGAATGAGATTAGTTCATAATGAATAAGCAAAATCGAATAAGTTATATTTTGACGACATATTTAATATAGTTTAAAAATTAATTAACTAACCTTCTAATTATCAAATTAAAATTAAACTAATAATAATCTTGCATATATATACTCACTATTAGCCCTATATTATATGTATCGTCAATTTATAACTTATTCGATTTTACATAGTATTTATGGAAGAATTACCCTTAATAAGGTAACTCCTCCAGTGGAATTTCAACTACAATACCAAATATATTTTCTATATCATTTCTTTGTTTGTAGTATTCATTCGTTGTTATTACTTTCAACTTTTCATATGGTACAGGTGCAGATGTAAATTGATCAAACTCATTAATTATGTATGTATTGGCTTTTCTTTGTGAAGCGTCTAATGCTAGGCAGAAATATTCTTGATTATATATTACTTCAATCATCTTATATTGTTTCATTTGGTCAAGATAACGCTCAAGAGTTTTCTTAGGGATATTAGTTTCTTCAATCAACTTTTTAATTGGTATATCCCAGCCTTCATCAAACTTATCATTCATTCTACTTATGTATGAATAGAGATAAAATGCAGTGCAACCTAACTTCTCATTACTCATGCAATAGATAAACACTTCAAATGGAATACAGTGAGTGTCTGAAACGTCATAGAACGTTCCCTCTTGGTCAATGTTACCTTCATCATCATAAGCCCTCTCAAATGCTTTAACAGGATATTTAATACTGTATTTTCTACTTAAGTGTTCTTTAATATATTTTTGGTTAAACTCGTCCATCTCACTAAGCATAGAAAACTTTAATCCTTCAAATTCATCAAATTCCCAAAGTAACGGCAAGTCCTTTACAGTTTGAGTATATCCAATTTGATCAAGTAACCCATCTTTTTTGATAATGTAATCAATAGTCTTTTGGTCTTTGTGATAACCTAAAATTTCTTTCA
Organism: Rummeliibacillus sp. TYF-LIM-RU47; assembly: GCF_008638315.1. Lineage (NCBI taxonomy): Bacteria > Bacillati > Bacillota > Bacilli > Caryophanales > Caryophanaceae > Rummeliibacillus > Rummeliibacillus sp. TYF-LIM-RU47. The sequence goes on from NZ_VVIR01000001.1 coordinate 2,045,603, forward strand.
TCTGTTTATTATCAATAAAAGGAACATCATATTTTGTATATCTGTAGAGCCAATTTGTTAAATAGTAATAACAATACGCCACTGGTACATGTAAACTTTTAATTTCACTTTTTTGTAAATCTTTAAATATTTCATTTGGTATAAACACTTTCGATTCTAATTCATTAAACTTTAATAATTGTTCGATTTCATCATATTTCATTATGGATTTCCTCCGATTTAAGTTGTTAGTTTTAAGTTATATTATTTGGAAAGTTATAAAGATTTGTTTTCATTCTTTTTATTTAGATACGTTTGCAATTTTTCATCTAAATAAAACATAGTGAATGGCATATTATTATTAAGGTTTCTTGCTCTTGTTATGTATGTAAATCCATGTTCAATTAGTTCATCTACTGTTTTGCGATTATAGCAAAAGAAAAACTTTGTTCTATCCACTAATGATTACCTACTTTCTTTGTCGTATATTTAACTTCATTTTTTCTAGTTAATGCTAATGAGAAAATTTGTTCATCTGTCAGTTTCTCTCTTGTCATACCATAAATTGGATATGCAAACTTCTTAACGTTATACTGCAATTCATAACTGTGGGGAAATTCCTTTTCAAATACTGAATAGAAGTCAAGCATAGGAAATAGATTGCTTATGTACTTTAAATCGAGATCAGTTTGCAATTTACCTTTATCATCAATTCTTAATTTCCTTTTTAGTTTATGTTCTTCTATATAATCCTTGAAGTCAGATTCCGGATGAGCATTGAATAACGGTTCGTAATACTTCCTAATCTCCATCACATCTAAATAATGTTGAAATGCCTTTTGTGATACTCCTCCATAGTTGTTATATGCACCTAAATAATAAGAATCAATGCATGCAATAAACGCTAATTGTTCCTCATTTAAAGTAGAGAAATCCAAAATATCGTACATAGTTAGTATTAGTAATGAAGAAGAACCATTATATTTCATGCAATAGTTGTCCTTACTTACATCATCAATAAGATTTAAGTTTGCCGATTGAATGTTATATGTATCGTTTTTACTCAATTTAGTAGTATGATTATCAAATGTTTTCATTCCAGCAGTTGCACAGTCAATTGCAAATGTATTTTTAAATACAGAATTATCATTGTAATGCAATCCTAAAAATGAATAATAGGAACTCACCTGTGTACCAAATTTCTTATTCATTACTGCTTGTCCAAATAGTGAATCTAAGTCATCAGTAATCATTGAATCTAACTTTCTAAGTTTTTCTTCTTTTGTCCATTCTGGCATTAAATCCATATATTCTTTTTTCATAATTATTAGCGAAAAATTTATTCACTAATATCTTGTTGAACGTTATATATCCTTATGTTTATCCTTTAATAACAAATCTTCACTTATTAAATATCCTTGTAAAATCTCCTGTTCAGATTTACAAGGATACTAGGTAATAAAACTTCTCACTATTGCACCTACCTTTTCGTTTTAATATTTTGATTAATAATTTTCTATGTAGTTTTTGTAACGTGAATACATACTTTCTTTGAACTCGTATTTTCCATTTTCAAATATGCTTATAAATGCTTGAGTTACACCTAATTGACTTGCCACCTTCCCCTGCGAAATCCGTTTGCGTTTTCTCAACATAATTAACTTTTCTTTTTCCGTAAATTCAATTTCATTCATTGTTATCTCCTTATAAATATCCGTATAAAATTAAAGGAGGGCTAAATATGCCCCCCCTTCAATTAGATATGTATTATTTTGTTGTTAAAGTTACAACTGAAATTCCTTTTGGAGAACCTACTTTTAGAGAATACTCTGAAACAACTTGACCACGTTCTGAATCCCCGATTTTGGCTAATGGTTCAAAACTTGCTTCACGTAGAGTTACAAGATCAACATAGACGTCATTAAATACCACAACTTTATCTGCTGGGATATGCTTAGAAAGTACAAAGTTCAAAGTACCATAGTTAGTATTAACACTGTCTGCAACTAAGCCAAAGTTTGTTGTTACATGTTGGTAAGAATAAGAACCGTTATAGTAGTTGTCTACTTGTTCTTTTGCGTCTGCACCTAGCAACACATATAGAGTACCTTCTGCAAGGTCTTTATCCCATAAGTTACGTGCTGATTGTTTAACTAATTCAACAGTTTTAGCAATTGCACCTTCAACTGCATTTGTAGCGTCTGCAAATTCAATAAGACCAGACATTTTACGAATACCCGATACAGAACCATCATCTTTAGTTCCATTGATTAAAGTTTTCTCAATTTGAATCTTCATTTCCAAAAGCCTATCAGAAATTTCAGCACTCAATTGACCGTTTGCCATACGTTCAGCAGTGCCTGAAATTTCAACTGCCTTTTTAAAAATTTGTAATACGTTGTTATACTCTTTGCGAACTGATTGTTGGAAAGCGTCAGTTACAGAACCTTCAGCAAATGTAATATCTTCTGTGTTATCAAGAGTTTTCTCTCTCCAGTTGAAAATAGTAGACAGTGATTGTTCTACATTACCTTTAGCCATTAATAGTGAAGTGAAAGGTGTTGCTTGTTTTCCAATTTCAGCAATCTCTTGTGATAAAGCAATTTTCTCATTTTGTGTAAAGTTTTTTGATGTAAACATAATATCAATCTCCATTTCTAATTTTTAATTTTTTATATATTGAATGACAATTTCTTGCCGAACAACCAATTTTACTTACCAAATAAACCATTTAACTTAGCAGCGATCATGCCACCTACATCTTTTTTAGCGTGTGCTTGTTCATATTCGGTTGTTGAAGTTGCTCCACTAGGCACATAAGAATTAGTAATCTTATCTTGCTTATAGATTTCTTGAAGCAACTTGATACTCATATCTAACTCGTCATTATTTTGCACTTTAATCAGCGGTGCAAATTGTCCGAATCCATTATCCTTAAGAGTTAATTCAACCTCTTTAGCAAACAATTCCTCTTCACGCTTTTTAAGATTAATTTCAGCGTCTGTGAGTGGTTGGGATAACTTCCCTTGCAATTCCTCTAATTTCACCTTTAATGCATCATAATCGGCTTTGAGGACTGTTTCAGGGGCTTCTTGTTCAAGTTGTTCAGTTGTTTCTATTTGTGTGTTTTCTTCCATTCTGATACCTCCAATTAACATAGCGTTATTAATTAAAATTTGTGTACTTTAAGCGTACTTAGCATAAAGGTGAACGAATACACTACTCACCTTCTAAAAGGTCTGTACGATTAAAATACAATATAAAAAAGCCACTCAATTTGAATGACTTGGGGAAACCTTAGACTATTTAAAAATATAAATAAAAAGAAAAGAGGAGGAGTATCAGTATGGCGACTAACACTCCAACATAAATGAATAAAAAAGTATTGTGGGGTGATTTGCCCCAGTACATTATTAAAATTTATTAATAACATAATGCGATATATCACCTGTTATATGTGAATCCATTCTGATAAATACGACATTTAGTGTCCACCATTTCTACCCTTTCCTATTATAGATAACAGGAATGTTGTTATATCAACGCTCATGGGCTACTTTGCGGAAGTTTTCATGCAATAATCGTTAAATTATGCGTTTTTTTAACTAATAATCATTCTGATAAATAGCATTAACTGTTTACATTTTTTCTACCCCTCCTATAGGGAACTCCTTACTTGTTGTCGTATCAAGGGTTGAAGGGTACATTTGCGAAGGTTTTCATGCAAAATGGCAATTTATATTACCCTTCCTATAGAAAACCATAGGAATGTTGTTATATCAACGTTCATGAGGTGTTTTTATGACGTTTTCGTGCAAAAATGCCCATTTTGACGATTTTACTCTTACCTTCCTATAGGGGGAATTGGGGTTTCAGTTTTATCAACGGTTCATAGCCACTTTTACTGCAACTTTTTTGCAATAATGACCAAAAACGCATCTTTTTACCCTTACCTTCCTTTAGAGACTATTATAAAATCAGTTAAATTATATAGCAAAATCAAGGAAAACGGCACTTTAGTGTACTAAAATATTTTTGCAAACCCTTATGTATCAAGGGGTATATCGTTTTGTAAATCAAATATATTTACTTTTTCTACCTTCCTTTAAAGGGATATTGTAAAATTCCATTAAAAACATAGTAAATGTAACGATATTAACACTTTAACTAAATGAATTATTTTTAGAAATCTAAGTATATCAACGGTTATATCGTTTTAACTTTTCTTACCTTCCCTTAGAGACTATTATCCAAATATTAACAATACCTTATGTTTATTGACTTTCTTAAGATATGAAACTTTAATCAAACTGAATAACTCACATTAACTCTTTTTGAAACCCTTATGTTTATTGAGTTTTGAATCGTTTTAACAGGTTGGACATCGTTTTCAGACGTTCTAGTGATTACCCTTCCTTTATACACCACTAACTAATACCTTGAAAACACTTTTAAATGCTAAGATATACGTTACTTATAGATAAAGTAAGTAAAATCAAAGTTGATATAATAAGGTTATATCGTTTTAACTTTTCTCGCTTTACCTTCCTTTAGAGACTATTATAAAAATAACTGAGAAACCCTGTAAATTTAATTAAAGTGGAAGTTTAGTTCGTTAAATTATTTTAGAAATCCTTATACAGCAAGGGATATATCGTTTTAACTTTTTCTACCTTCCTTAAGAGGGTTATTGTAAAAATCCTATTAAAAGATAATAAATTCAACAATACTAACAATTTAACTTAATAAAGTATTTTCAGAAATACAGTCGTCTCAACGGTTATATCGTTTTCAACTACTTCACATCTCTTATTTTCTTCTATCTCCCTTAGAGACTATTAAGGAATTCTTAATTATACCCTTAGAAACGTTGATTTTACTGAATTTTCGTCACTTTAATTAAGTGAAGTGTATATTTTGGAATTGATCAATCCCTTGTGCCAGTAAGGCTCATCAACGTTTTTAATTTGATAACATCGTTTTAATAAGCGTCTTAATTTCACCTTCCTTTAACGTGTATTAACTCATACTCACTAAACACCAGTAAATCCGTACATATAAGTACTTTAGTAAGTTAAAGTGTTTTAATGGGGATTGATTTAATCAACTATTATCGTTTTAACAGTTTTATTCTCTATCCATATATATGATTTGTAATCAAGTCCTTGATATGACTAGGTTGTGAAGGTTTCCTATTTTCCTAAATTATAGTATCCCTTATTATTTACTTGACTTTTCTTTACTCACTATGGCATAAAGCAGAATAGGAATTGCTAGGCTTGGTGCAAAGTTTGTCTGCCTAGTTCTCTATAAAACAATAAAATAGAATTATAGGAACAAAGACAGACAACTATTACATAAAGCGTCACAGTGTATTGTAAGTATTGTATGCTCTCATTCTGTTGCGTGTATTTCTACACAACAAGCCTACTTTCTACTTCTGCCCCCGAAAGTTCAAATATGTCTTATATAAGCGATCATGCTTGTACAAGTGAATAGTTATCTTACTTTGAAGAACTCACTAAACATACTATCTATGGCTTGTCCTACAATGACCGCAGTCATTCAGACCTTCCACTCCTAACCCTTCAAATTGGTGGTTAGCACCATTCACGTACTAAGCATGAATGAGAAATTGCTTGTATTGTACGCTAGACACTTTTTGCGATAGGGTGTCATAACTTGTCAAGGTTATTTTTGTTGAGGGAATTACTAGGCATATTCCTCCCTCATGAACACTTAAAAAAGGGTATACTTAATAAACCTTGCAAAATCGAATTTTTTTCGATAAAATAAGGATAACTTAAATGTTCAATTTAGTTGTATTGGTGTATGGCTATTTGAACCTTTCTTACAAAGGACTTGAGGTGTGAACTCAATGTCCTTTTCTTTTTTGTCATAAATAATCACGTAATTCTATTGCAGTTTCTTCCATATCAATAGATAAATACTTAGAGGTTACACCTAAATCTGAATGACCTAAAGCACGAGAAATAAGATTAATATTTGCGTTCTTTCTTAATAAGTTAGTTGCAAATCCTCTCCTCAACGCATGAGGTGATATATTCTTAATCCCATACCGCCTTGTATATTTATTTAATTGCTTCTGAATGGCATTAGATGTGATTCCTTGCCCTATATACTCACCTTTATTTGTTATGAATACATAATCATTAAACTGGCGATATTCCCTCCTAATTGGCTCATTTTGTTGTAAAAGAATATTGAGCAAGTAAGCCAACTGATCATCAAAAGGAAGTTTCAAGCCTTTATGATTTTTCATGAGTTTACCGTCAAGATTTAAAGTTTTATTTTCTAAGTCTATATGATGTGATTCTAACTTTGACAATGTGGCAATTCTAATCCCTGTTTTATACATCAATAGAACCGCAGTTCCATTCCTTAAATCTAAGAAGGTGTTAAAATCAAGAATGGACATTAACATCTCTATATCTTTATCTGTTGCACCCTCTTTGATTTGTTGGTCAACCTTCACATTGATATTTCTCCAAAATTTATTTTGAACCCATCCGTTATCAAAACAACGCCCTAAATATGCTTTTAAACATTTTAATCTTGTTAATTTCGTTTGGTTTTTAACGTTCATAGACTCTAACCATTGATAAATTAATTCATTCGTTATATCTAATACATACTCTGCCTTAGTCACTGATTGAAACTTACCTACAATTAATTCATAGTCGTAAATAGTGCGAGGTCTAGCACCACTCACTTCCATTTGTCGTATGATAATGCGTAAGGCTTGTTCAATCGTAATCCCATTATCTTTTTTGGAATTTCTCTCCCTATTTAATGGAACTGAAAAGGCATTAACATTTAAATCAACATTAACGTCAAATATACCTTTCCTTTTAGTCACGAAAAAAAGCACCTCCACTTACAAATGAATTTCAGACAGTCAAATGACCGATACTTGAAATTACACTCATAAGCGAAAGTGCTTATTTATCAACCTTATACAGTTAAAATATTACGTCCCAGGAGAGATTCGAACTCCCGACCGTACGCTTAGAAGGCGTATGCTCTATCCGGCTGAGCTACTGGGACAAGTTGTCTTCATGAAGTATTATCATGAGGACAATATTTATTATAGCAGGTTTAGAGAATAAGTCAACGCTAATTTGCTAAATTACTAAATTTTTTTCCGCAATAATTTGTTTCTCTTCTGTATAAAAGGAAACAGACCAACTATTGCCAGTCTTTTCGATTATCGCATAGCTTTTTTCTTTACGGCCTCTTGGCAGTAAAAGGCTTCCTGGATTGACATAAAGGATCTCATCAACCAGTTCTACACCTAGGATATGGGAATGACCGAACAGCACTACATCTGCTCCAACTTCTCTCGCTCGGAATGATAAGGCGTTTAAATTCGATTTGACGCCAAACAAATGGCCATGTGTTATAAAAATGGTCTCACCGTTTATTTCCTTGATGACTTCAGTAGGAAAGTTCATATCATAATCACAGTTGCCTCTGACTTTATACACATCTTTCAGTTCTGACGCATCAAACGGAAGCTCACTGTCGCCGCAATGAAAGATGGCATCAACATCTAAGTTTTGTTTCTTTACTTCTTGTATTATAGTTGCATCGCCATGTGTATCGCTCATAACCAATATTTTCATAGGTGTTTCCCTCCCCTATTGGAGCCAAGTAGGCAAATCACTTGCAAGCTTGCGGATTGCATTGCCGCGATGTGATAAACTACCTTTTTCTGCTGGCGTCATTTCTGCCATTGTCTTTTCTTTTTCTGGCACATAAAAAATAGGGTCATATCCAAAGCCTTGGTCGCCTCGTCTTTCAGTCAAAATCACGCCTTCACACGTACCTTTCACTGTTTCTGTCGGCACATCTGGACCTGCGATAGCTAAGCAGCATGTAAAACGGGCTGTGCGATCTTCTGTAGGAACGCCTTCTAAATTCCGAAGGGCCTTATCCATATTTGCTTCGTCATCATGGTCTCCTGCATAACGCGCTGAATATACGCCTGGTTCGCCGTGTAGAGCGTCTATTTCAAGGCCGCTATCATCTGCTATAACATAGGTATGTAATCGATTAGCGACTGTCTCAGCTTTTAATACGGCGTTTTCTTCGAATGTACTTCCTGTTTCTTCGATTTCCATGTCAGGTGCCACATCGAATAATGTTAGTACTTCAAATCCTAATGGCTCAAAAATAGCTTCAAAGTCTTTTGCTTTTCCTTTGTTTTTCGTTGCTATAATAATTTGTTTCATTATGTACGCCCCTTTCTTCTCTAGGTTATTTTAGCATGTTTCCAATTGAAAAGCCCGAAACATGATGTCTCGGGCTTCGCACTATAGTTGTATTCGTTTGACTTGCAAATCTTTTAAGGGTAACCAACTGCTTGCGATGGACTGAAAAATAGGTACCGAACCTGTTGTATAGAAAAGATGCTTAGGTGGGTGTTCATCCATTCTTTCAATATGCAGAAACTCAAGTGTTTCTTTCACATGCTTTGCAGTTTCTTCTGCAGAAGATACCACATGCACTTCTTCTCCAACTACTTCTTCAATCAATTCTTGAATAATTGGATAATGTGTACAACCTAAAATCATTGTATCAAACCTACTATTTTTCAATGGAGCTAGTGTTTCTTCTACTAGATTAAGTGCAAACTCGCCCTGGTATTGGCCGCTTTCCACAAGCGGCACAAGCCTTGGACAAGCGAGCGCTGTGATAGAGCTAGAAGAATTCAACGAATATATTGCATTTTCGTATGCTCCACTTTTTACTGTGCCAGGTGTAGCAATAACCGCGATACTGCGTGTCTTTGTCGCTTTAATCGCCGCCTTAGCTCCTGCATTAATCACGCCAATGACAGGGAAGGGACAACGCTTTTGTAAGCCTTCTAAAGCAACAGCTGTAATCGTATTACAAGCAATGACAAGCATTTTAATATCCATTTTCGAAAGCTTCTCGACAATTTGGTTTGTAAATTCGATAACTTGCTCTTTAGATCTTGTTCCATAAGGACAGCGCGCAGTGTCGCCTAAATAAATAATCGACTCATTTGGCAAATAGCGCAGCATTTCTTTGACAACGGTTAGCCCACCTACTCCTGAATCAATAACTCCGATGGGAGCATTCACTTTAACCGCCTCTATCCTGGTTCATTTCTTCGTATAATTTACTTAACAATATTGATAGAGATTGAACCTGGTCACTAGAAAAGTCTTTTACTAGGTCTGCCAAATAATTTTGGCGTTGTTCAATTACTTCTTCAATAATGCGCTCTCCTTCTTCAAGCAAATGGATACAAACGACACGACGATCTTGAGTATCTCGAATACGCTGCACAAGCGCATTTTTTTCCATACGATCTACTAAATCGGTCGTTGTACTGAACGCTAAATACATTTTATTCGAAAGATCTCCGATTGTCATGTCACCTAACTCATGAAGCCATTGTAGAGCGATAAACTGTGGTGGGGTAATTGTATAATTACTTAATATTTCTCTGCCTCTTTGCTTAATTAGAGCAGCAATGTGGCGCAGATTCTTTTCTAATAATGCAATCTGTTCGTTTGTTTGAAATTGTTGTGGCTCTTGGTTCGACATGTAGTTTATCCACTCCTCAAAAGGATTACTTATTCCTATTGTGAAGTTTTTTTAGGAAAATGGCAAGTATCCTTTTTAGTCTAGCGAAAACTCTCCTAATCTTATGAGTTCAAGCATTGCTTGAGCACGACTAGATACACCCAATTTTTGGATGGTGTTGGAAATATGGTTTCGTACTGTTTTCTCGCTGATGCCCAGCTCTTTGGCAATTTCCTTTGTAGCATAGTCCTTCATTAATAGAAGAAAAATTTCGTGTTCTCTTTTCGTTAATATTGAATGATGAAAACGACTCATTCCGGGCGCCCCTCCAATCCCCTCACATTGTAACTTATGTAGGGACATGGTTAGCTGTGACGGCATTTCAAGGGCTATTTGACTTTATCGTGTTAGCTTTGTCAATTGTTCTTCCTGCCAACGGACAGATTTACCTGTTTTAGCACTTATTTGTACCATTGCGCCGCGGCCGCCAAAGCAAATCTCGTCTTTTTCATTTACCGCTAAATAGTGTATATCCATGGAAGACGCGCCCATGTCTGCAATCTTGGCATAGACTTTCAACTGTTCTCCGAAATAAACTTGCTTTACAAAATCGCATTGCAAATCTGCTACTACAGGTATCGTTTCACCATTATTTAACCATTCTTGCATTAATCCTAACGATTTTAGGTAATCAATCCTCGCTTGCTCAAAATAAACGAACGGGACAGTGTTATTCATATGACCATATAAATCTGTCTCTGAAAAGCGTACCTCAATCGGTACATAAAAAGTAAAATCTTCTTTCCAATTTTCGATATTGTTTATGTAGCTTTTTAACATTGGCAATTCCCCCTCTGTAAAGAAAAAAATGAATAGCTATTCATTAATTATACAGAACATGTAACTCAAAATCTATTACTACCCATAGTTGTAAAATTTTCAGTAAATATCGTAGCATTATGAATCTCAAAATAAAGATAAAAAAACTCCGCACAATGAATATTGTACGGAGCTTCTATCATTCTTAAAAACTAGTCCACCATGTGGTCAGAACCAAAGAAGTTTCTGAACATTTGAACTGTAGTGTCACGGTTAAGTGCTGCAATTGATGTAGTCAAAGGAATACCTTTTGGACATGCAACTACACAGTTTTGAGCATTACCACAGCTAGCAAGTCCACCATCGCCCATGATTGCGTTTAGGCGTTCGTCTTTGTTCATCGCACCAGTTGGGTGTGAGTTGAATAAACGAACTTGAGATAGTGGTGCAGGACCGATAAAGTCTGAATGGCTGTTTACATTCGGACAAGACTCTAAGCAGACTCCACAAGTCATACATTTAGACAATTCATATGCCCATTCACGTTTACGTTCTGGCATACGAGGACCTTCACCTAAATCATAAGAACCATCAATTGGAACCCATGCTTTTACTTTTTTCAATGAATCAAACATGCGGCTACGGTCAATTTGCAAGTCGCGGATAATAGGGAAAGTACTCATTGGTTGTAATTTAATTGGTTGTGTCAATTGATCAACCAATGATGAACATGATTGGCGTGGACGTCCATTAATTACCATTGAACAAGCGCCACATACTTCTTCAAGACAGTTCATGTCCCAAGAAACAGGTGTTGTTTGTTTGCCGTCAGTCGTTACAGGATTTTCCCGAATTGCCATCAATACAGAGATTACATTCATGTTTGGACGATAAGGAACACGGAATTTTTCCCAGTAAGGGTTAGAGTCCGCATTGTCTTGTCGTTGAACTTCAACTTCAACAAATTTTTGCGCTTCGTTACCCATTATTAGTGACTTCCTTTCGCATAGTTACGTTCGCGAGGTTTGATTAGTGAAACATCAACTTCTTCGTAGCTAATTTTTGGATCAAATGAAGGCGTGAATTCAGCAATTGTTGTTTTAAGGAAGTTTGCATCATCACGAGTAGGGAAATCAGGTTTATAGTGAGCCCCACGTGATTCGTCACGAAGCAAAGCACCTTTTGTAATAACATTTGCAAGTGCAAGCATGTTTTTCAATTGGCGAGTGAATTGAACACCTTGGTTTGACCATTTAGATGTATCGTTAATATTAATGTTGTTATAACGTTCTTTTAGTTCTTGCAATTTCACAAGAGTTTTTTCAAGCTTGTCGTTGTAACGAACTACTGTTACGTTTTCTGTCATTACTTCTCCAAGTTCTTTGTGAAGTAAGTAAGCATTTTCAGTACCATCTAGACGAAGTACTTCATCCCATTTCTCTTGTTCTTCTTTTACTGCGCTATCAAATAGAGAAGATGGTAGGTCTTCAACATGTTTGTCAAGTCCACGGATGTACTCAACTGCATTTGGACCAGCTACGCTACCGCCATAAATAGCAGACAATAGTGAGTTTGCGCCAAGACGGTTTGCACCGTGTTGAGAGTAATCACATTCTCCAGCTGCAAATACGCCAGGAATAGTTGTATGTTGATCGTAATCTACCCATAATCCGCCCATTGAATAGTGAACAGCAGGGAAAATTTTCATCGGTACTTTATGTGGGTCATCACCAACGAATTTTTGATAAATTTCGATGATGCCGCCAAGTTTAACATCTAATTCATGGGGGTCTTTGTGAGAAAGGTCAAGGTATACAACATTTTCTCCGTTAACACCTAATTTTTGATTAATACATACGTCAAAGATTTCACGTGTTGCAATATCACGTGGTACTAAGTTTCCGTATGCAGGATATTTTTCTTCTAAGAAGTACCAAGGTTTACCGTCTTTATAAGTCCAGATACGACCGCCTTCACCACGAGCAGATTCAGACATTAGACGTAATTTGTCATCGCCTGGGATTGCTGTTGGGTGAATTTGAATCATTTCACCGTTAGCGTATTTTGCGCCTTGTTGGTAAACGATAGATGCAGCGGAACCTGTGTTGATCATTGAGTTTGTTGATTTACCGAAGATGATACCAGGACCACCACTAGCCATGATTACAGCGTCAGAACGGAATGCTCTGATTTCGTGTGTAGTAAGGTCTTGTGCTTTAATACCTTTACAAACGCCTTCATCATCAAGAACTAAGCCAAGGAATTCCCAGCCTTCATACTTAGTCACTAGTCCTTCTACTTCCCAACGACGAACTTGTTCATCAAGTGCGTAAAGAAGTTGTTGACCAGTAGTCGCACCAGCAAATGCTGTACGGTGATGTTGTGTACCGCCGAAACGTCGGAAATCTAGTAAACCTTCTGGGGTACGGTTAAACATAACGCCCATACGGTCAAATAAGTGGATAATGCCAGGTGCAGCGTCACACATTGCTTTTACAGGTGGTTGGTTTGCTAAGAAGTCCCCACCATACACTGTATCATCAAAGTGAATCCAAGGTGAGTCACCTTCACCTTTTGTATTAACGGCACCATTAATTCCGCCTTGCGCACAAACAGAGTGTGAGCGTTTTACCGGAACTAACGAGAATAATTCAACTTCAGTGCCCATTTCGGCAGCTTTCATAGTAGCCATTAAGCCGGCCAAACCGCCACCAACGACGATCAATTTGCTTTTAGCCATGTTTTTCTCACTCCTCGTTCAAATAGTAATCAAGCGCTTTCACGTCTATCAGTCTATCACCTTATGCAAATGCAAATAGAGCTGAAATGCCGATTACAGATAACACTACAAAGAAAATCATTGTGATATAAGTTGCAATTCGTTGAGATCTTGGAGATTGTGTAATTCCCCAGCTTACTAAGAATGACCAAATACCATTCGCTAAGTGGAATGTAGCTGAAATAATACCTAATGCATAGAATGCTACCATGAATGGGTTAGATAGTACTTTAACCATCATATCATAGTCTACTTCAGTGCCAAGCGCCTTTTGAATACGTGTTTGGAAGATATGCCATGCAATAAAGATTACTAGGATAACCCCTGTAATACGTTGTAACATGAACATCCAGTTACGGAATGTGCCAAAACGTTGGTTATTTGGTTTAGCAGTGAACGCAATGTACACACCATAGAATGCATGGAACATTAATGGAATGTAAATTATGAACCACTCTAGGAACCATAAGAATGGAAGATTCCCCATGAAATCACTAGCTTTGTTGAATGATTCTTCACCGTTTGTAGCTTGGAAGTTTACTAACAAGTGTTGCGTCACAAAAATCCCTACTGGAATGATTCCAAGAAGAGAATGCAGACGACGCCAATAAAACTCTCGATCTTTCGACAAGACTGTTACCCCCCTCAGTACTGGAAACGAAGACTGTCAATTTTTCGCCACTAGATTGTAACGGACATTCTATTGACTGCTTGTTTCATAATGGTACAATATTATGACAAGTTTATTGTACTCTCATCCCTCATAAGCGTCAAGGTAACAAAGCTATTTTCAAATGTTGCGATAAGACATATTATTCTAGAAAAGATACATAATTTCTCTTCTATAACCAAGGCTTCTTTTTAATCAAAAAACCGTTAAAAAATATAAGAAAGAAGGAATTGCTATGCCTACCGAAACAAATAAAGAAGAAGTCACTCAGTTTGGCTATGAACTCATCCGTGACCATGTACTTTCCTCTATTTTAGGAAAGAATGAAGAAGATATCCTCTACTGGTGCGGAAAAGAGTTGGCCCGTAAGTTCCCAGCGACAGATTTAGACCAAGTTCCGGTCTTTTTTAAAGAAGCAGGCTGGGGTGACTTGACAATCGACAAGCTGTCAAAAGATGAAGCATTTTGTACATTGGCAGGCACAGATGAACACTTAAAGTTCAACCAACGTTGTTTCCGTCTTGAAGCAGGATTCTTAGCCCAAAGCCAACAACAAGCATGTGGCTTCCTTACAGAGTGTGCGGAAGAAATCAAACCCAAACAAAGCCATGTTAAATTTCACATTAAATGGGATTTGAAAGATCCTATTGAGGGATGATTACAGATCTCTAACATTTATAAGTACTATTAAAAAAGTAGATAAGCTCGCTTATCTACTTTTTGTTATTTAAGGATTTCTCTTTCTCAGCAAAAAAGTCTACGATTACCTGTGCTAGTTTCTCAGGTACCTTCGCTTCTCGCAAAGCTTCAATATCTGCTTCTTTAATCTTTTTAATCGACCCAAAGTGTTTCAATAATTGTTGTTTCCTTTTGGGCCCGACACCTGGAATTTCATCTAAGATAGAAGTAATGGCATTTTTCTCATGCAATGACCGATGGAAGGTAATAGCGAATCGGTGTACTTCATCTTGGATACGCTGCAATAGATAGAAAGCCTCGCTTGTACGCTTTAGCGGAATGATTTCCGGTGGATTGCCGTAAAGCAATTGGGAAGTTTGGTGTTTATCATCCTTTGCAAGCCCTGCAATTGGAATGTCTAAACCTAGCTCATCCTCTAATATGCTTCTGGCTATCTCCATTTGCCCTTTGCCTCCGTCTGTAACAAGCAAATCCGGCAGTGGCAATCCCTCTTTCAAAACACGTGAGTATCGTCTACGGATTACTTCTTTCATTGCACCATAATCATCATGGGCGTTTGCACTTTGAATCTTGAATTTGCGGTATTCTTTTTTATTCGGCTTACCATCAATAAACACAACCATGGCGGATACTGTATCGGCTCCAAAAATATGAGAATTATCAAATGCTTCAATACGTAATGGGGTTGTGATATTCATTGCATTGCCAAGTTCCTCACATGCACCAATTGTTCGTTGTTCTTGCCTTTCAATCAGCTGGAATTTTTCACTGATAGCAATTTGCGCATTCTTAGACGCCAAATCAACCAACTCTTTTTTCTTTCCTTTTTGAGGAATCAGTACTTTTGCCTCTAGCACTTCTTGAAGTATATCTCCATCCACACCCTTTGGCAGTAATACTTCTTTCGGTTGAATATGATCATTCTTTTCATAGAATTGACCTACAAATGTTAAGAATTCTTCCTCCGGCTCCCCATATGTCGGAAAAAGAGAAACATCTCTTTCTATCAGCTTGCCCTGTCTTACAAAGAAGACTTGAACACAGATCCAGCCTTTATCAACAGCAAAGCCAAAAACATCCCGATTTGTAAAATCGTTAGTTGTGATTTTTTGTTTTTCCATTACTGCTTCAATATGGGCAATTTGATCTCGATATTCTTTCGCACGCTCAAAATCCAATTTCTCAGAAGCAGCAATCATTTTTTGCTCTAGGTCTTTTTTTACTGCATTATGCCCACCGTTCAAAAAATTAGTGATTTCAGCAGTCATCTGCCGATATGTCTCTTTTTCGATATCCTTTACACAAGGTGCTAGGCATTGTCCTAAGTGATAGTACAGACATACACGGTTAGGCATATTTTGGCATTTTCGATAGGGATAAAGACGATCCAGCAGCTTCTTTGTCTCAGTAGCTGCATAAGCATTAGGATAGGGGCCAAAATACTTACCCTTATCCTTTTTGACCTTTCTTACGATTAGCAAGCGCGGATTTTTTTCATTGGTTATTTTAATATATGGATAGGTTTTATCGTCCTTTAACATAATGTTATATTTAGGATCGTGCAATTTAATTAGATTTAACTCTAAAATAAAAGCTTCTTTATTGGAGGAAGTAACAATATACTCAAAGTCTTCAATCTCACTTACAAGTCGTTGCGTTTTACCATTATGAGAACCTGTAAAGTACGAACGAACTCGATTTTTCAATACTTTCGCCTTACCTACATAAATTATGGTCCCTTGCCTGTCCTTCATTAAATAACAGCCTGGCTGGTCAGGTAAAATAGCTAATTTTTGTTTAATTAAATCATTCATTTGTATCACCTCTAAAAAAAACCGGGTGCCTAAGAGTAGGACCCGGGTTTGTTTATAGAACAGAAAGAATTAAGCGTGTTTGTTGATTAATTCCGCTAATGCTTCTTTTGGTTGGAACCCAACAGTTTTATCAACCGGTTGACCGTCTTTAAATAAAACAAGTGTTGGGATTGACATAATACCAAATTGGCTAGCAGTTTCTTGGTTTTGGTCAACATCCACTTTTACAATTGTTGCTTTGTCATCTAATTCTTGGTCCAATTCTTCTAAAACAGGAGCGATCATTTTACAAGGTCCGCACCATGTTGCCCAGAAGTCTACTAAAACTAAACCTTTTGAAATATCATTTGAGAATGTTGCGTCTGTTGAATGTACAATTGCCATGTTACATTTCCTCCTTAAATGGTATGTATCGGTAGTGTAGCATAAAGAAACTAGACAAAGCGAAAATTCTGCTCATTTATTTCACTTGGTCTTTATTTAATTTGTGTTACACTTCCATTTTAAAAGAAAAGCTCTGCTTCGTGGCAGAGCTTTCAACTTATTATGCATTCACTAAAATGGTTTTAAATTCTTCAATTAGCATTGGCACCACTTCGAACAAGTCGCCTACAATACCGTAATCTGCTACTTTGAAGATATTTGCTTCTGGATCTTTATTGATTGCTACGATAATTTTAGAGTTTGACATTCCTGCAAGATGTTGAATTGCTCCTGAGATACCGCATGCAATATATAAATCCGGTGTTACAACCTTACCTGTTTGGCCGATTTGCAATGAATAATCACAGTAATCAGCATCACAAGCCCCACGTGAAGCACCAACTGCGCCGCCTAATAGTGTAGCAAGCTCCTGCAATGGCTTAAAGCCTTCTTCACTCTTTACACCGCGTCCGCCTGCAATAATGACTTTCGCTTCCGATAAGTCTACGCCCTCAGATGCTTTGCGTACCACTTCTTTGATTACTGTACGCAAATTTGTGATATCTACTGCTTGGCTTGAAACTTCCCCAGTGCGAGATTCATCTTTTTCTAATGGAGCAATATTGTTTGGACGAATTGTTATAAATAGGACGCCTTCTTTAACTTTTACTTTCTCAAATGCTTTACCAGAGTAGATCGGGCGGATAAATACAGCGTCTTCGCCTTCTCCTTCGATTTTAGTTACATCAGAGATTAAGCCGCTTTGTAATTTACTTGCAATTTTTGGCGATAAATCCTTACCTAGTGCCGTATGGCCAAAAACAATCGCTTCCGGTTGTTCAGCATCTACACAAGCCATAAATGCTTGGCTGAAACCATCTGAAGTATATTGTTTTAGATGAGGGTGTTCCACAGTAATAACACGATCAGCGCCATACTGAATCATTTCAGAACTCACGCTTTCTACTGAGTCGCCGATTAAAACGCCTACAACTTCTCCACCATCCGCAATTGTTTTCCCTGCTGCAATCGCTTCAAATGAAACATTCCTTAAAGATCCTTCACGTACTTCGCCTAATACTAATACTTTTTTTGACATATGTTTTCCTCCTCCGCAATAAATCGTAGCTTAGATTACTTTTGCTTCTGTATGAAGTAGTTGAACTAGTTCTTTTACTTGGTCTTTTAATTCACCTTGCAAAACACGACCCGCTTCTTTTTCGGCAGGTAAGAAGATTTCGACTGTTTCTGTTTTTGCTTCTACATCATCTTCATCAATATCTAAATCATCTAATTCTAATTCTTCTAGAGGTTTTTTCTTTGCCTTCATAATTCCTGGCAAAGAAGGATAGCGTGGTTCGTTCAAACCTTGTTGTGCTGTAACTAATAATGGCAATGTTGTTTCGATGACTTCTGAATCTCCTTCAACATCACGTACAATTTTGACTGTGTCGCTATCAATCTCAAGATTAGTAATAGTAGTTACATAGTTAATGCCAAGAAGTTCTGCTAAACGTGGCCCCACTTGTCCTGATCCACCATCGATTGCTACATTACCACCTAAAATAAGGTCAGCGTCTTTGTCTTTTAAGTATTCAGCTAAAATATGTGCGACAGAATATTGATCTAAATCTTCTACGTCATCCTCTGTATTAATTAACACAGCTTTATCTGCACCCATTGCAAGAGCTGTACGAAGTTGTTTTTCAGCATCTTCTCCACCAATTGTTACGACTGTAACTTCTCCGCCTTGTGCATCGCGTACTTGGATTGCTTCTTCAATTGCATATTCATCATACGGATTGATGATGAATTCTGCCCCATCTTCTTGAATTGCTCCGCCATTTAAAACAATCTTTTCCTCTGTGTCAAAAGTTCTTTTTACTAATACATAAATATTCATAGTACTTACCCCCTAATACTTTTATTGTCCCTTAAAAACAGGTTCCCTTTTTTCGATGAATGCAGCGATTCCCTCTTTAGCATCTTGTGTGGTGAAGATATGCGCAAACCCTTCCGCCTCTTTTTGGACGCCTTCATAAAATTGAGCAGTTTTAGAAAATTGCAACATTTCAATGGCCACTTTTAAAGCAATTGGGCTCTTCTTCGCTATTTTCTTTGCAGTTTTAAGCGACTCTTCTAGTAATTGCTCTTCTGGAAATGCCAGATTCGCTAAGCCCCATTTCACTGCTTCTTCTCCAGTAATTGGATTGCTAGTGAACATCATTTCAGCTGCTTTTGCTGCACCTACATATCTAGGCAAGCGTTGCGTACCACCAAAACCAGGAATTAACCCAAGCTGTAGCTCTGGTAATCCTAGCTTAGCCGTATCGCTCACATAGCGGAAATGACAGCTCATCGCAAGCTCTAAACCACCGCCTAGTGCTGCACCATGTATTGCTGCAATAACAGGCTTCGAGAAATTTTCAAGTCTTTCAAAGACTTCTTGCCCTCTCGCCGACATCGTTTGAAATTCTTCGCCGGAAGATACTTCTGTAAATTCCTTAATATCAGCTCCAGCCGAAAAGAATCTACCTTCTCCATGCAGCAAGATGACACGTACACTCGCATCATTTTCAACTGCATTGAGAAGCTCGTCTACCTCTTCAATTAACCCCCGGGAGAGCGCGTTTGCTGGCGGTCGATTAATTGCGGTAACCGCAACGCCTTCTTCCACCTTATAACTTAGATATTGCATTCTCCAAATCCTCCTTTGTTTTCCCTATGTATGTGGCAAAATAGTGTATTTTGCCTCTGTTTATTGCGTCTGAATGCCCTTTAACAGTATTTCATGCACCCGGGGCGCCATTTCAACAAGGTCATATTTTTGATCTTTCATAACCCATGTTGTGGACACCTCATCAACTGTACCGAAAATTACTTGTCTAACTAACCGCAAATCCATATCTTCTATAAATTCACCTGCTTGGATACCCCTTTGCAATATATCATCCAGCAAGTCTAGATACTCTTTTAATATGTGGTTAATTTTGAGGCGTAAGTCTTTGTTCGATTGGCGTAGCTCTAATTGCGTAACTACTGCTAAATGATGATCTTCCGATAAAACCTTAAAATGCCCTTCTATCATCCTTGCCAACATTTCCTGGGCTGTTATGCTTTCTTTAATAATTACTTTTAAATTTTCCACAAAGACAGACATCTTTTCACTGAAAACAGAAATGAGGATATCTTCTTTGTTCTTAAAGTATAAATAAATTGTTCCATCTGCAACGCCTGCCTGCTTAGCAATCTTGGAAACTTGCGCTTGGTGATAACCGTTTTCCGCAATCACTATGACAGCAGCATCAATAATTTGTCTGTATTTTGGTTTGTCTTTCTTCAAATCAATCACCACCGCGTAATTATGAAAATATGAATGACTATTCATTCATATTTTCATATTATATTCAATCGCGCGGATTGTCAAGAAAGAGTCATTGCGTAACTTGTGTTTTTTCTTCATCCAAAAGTGATCTTCTTAAAATTTTCCCTATAGCTGTTTTAGGTAATTCTGAACGAAATTCATATATTCTTGGAACCTTAAATGAAGCTAACTTCGCTCGACAATATTTATTAAGCTCTTCTTCTGTTGCTTTATAGCCATCCTTTAATACAATAAAAGCCTTTACCGTCTCTCCACGATAAGGATCCGGTACTCCAAGAACCACACATTCTTGCACAGCTTCATGCTCATATAGTACTTCCTCTACTTCCCGAGGATAGATATTAAAGCCGCCAGCAATAATGATGTCTTTCTTGCGGTCTACTACATAGAAATAGCCTTCTTCATCCATATAGCCTATATCTCCCGTAAGAAGCCATCCATCAATGAGTGTCATTTCAGTATCTTCCGGCCGATTCCAATAGCCCTTCATTACTTGAGGACCTTTAACTGCAATTTCACCCACTTCTCTTATTTCTGCAGCTTCTGTCGTTCCCATTTTAAAAATCATGGCATCTGTATCTGGCCAAGGTACACCGATCGATCCTTTTACACGTTTGCCACCCCAAATAAAATTAGCATGAGTAACCGGCGAAGATTCGGTTAAACCATAGCCTTCCACTAATTTGCCGCCCGTTATATGTTCAAACTTTTCTTGAACTTCTACAGGCAGCGGTGCAGAGCCGCTAATACAAGCTTTAATGGATGATAAATCAAATTTGGTTAGCTCAGGATGATTGAGCAAACCAATATAGAGAGTAGGCGCACCTGGGAAGAGCGTTGGTTTTTGTTTTTGTATTGTTTTCAATGTATCTTTCGCATTAAACTTTGGCATTAAGACCATTCGATCGCCATTCATGACTGTTAAAAGCAAGACAGTTGTCATACCGTAAACATGGAAGAATGGCAAAACACCCATTATGATTTCTTCTCCCGGAACAGTTTCCGTCATCCATGCCCTACACATTTGGACATTTGATGCAAGATTCTGATGCGTTAACATCACGCCTTTCGGAAATCCTGTAGTCCCCCCAGTGTATTGCAATAATGCTACATCTTCTGTAAAGTCAAAATCCAACTTAACGGGATTCAGTTCACCGATTTTTATGATTTCAACAAAAAGATGGTTGGAGCCGCTATGCTGTATTGACACGGTAAAGCCAGTATCCCTTTTTTGAATAAATGGATAGAGCATGTTTTTAGGAAACGGCAAATAGTCTTTTACAGCGGTAATAATAATATTTTCTAAATCCGTTTCTTTCCACACTTTCATAATGCGTGGATAAAGGATATCCAATGAAACAATAGCTTTGGCACCTGAATCTTTTAATTGATATTCTATTTCTCTTTCTGTATAGAGCGGATTCGTCTGTACCACAATCCCCCCTGCATACAAAATACCAAAATAAGAAATGACGTTTTGCGGGCAGTTTGGAAGCATTACTGCTACCCTATCCCCTTTTTCAATACCAATCTTTCGTAAATAATTTGCAAATTTTAAGGATGATTCGTACAGTTCTTGATACGTTAATTCTTTTCCTAAGAAATGTATGGCAATCTTCGTTGGCGATTTCTCAGCTGCTCTTGTTAAATATTCTTGTAAAGGAATTTCTTCATACGCTAATCTTGCAGGTATGTCAGGAGGATAATTCTTTAGCCAAATCTTTTCCGTCACACGAAATGCCCCCTATTCTTATTAATTAGAATATTTCTAACTTTAATTATAATTTAATGCGAGAGCGCTTTCAATTATTATTCATTTTTTCTTTAGAGAATAGAAGATTATTATATAAATCGAACATAGTTTATAAAAAAAGAACCAAGCTCTGTATGCTTGGTTCTACTTCGTTTAATGCAAGAAAAGATAAATAATCCCTGTAAGAATAAATAATAGGCAGACTACCATTAAGACTTTTGCTAATTTTTCCATTCCAGACTCCTAAACTACTATGAAATGCTTGCGCCTATAACGAATGATAAACCTACTGAGATGGTAAAGGATATAAAGCCAACTGAGCGATTGTCCTGTTCGATCTCATGGTCGATTTTAAACGTAGGCGTAAGAAATTCATAAAGAATATATGCGAAAATCAATAATACAAAACCAAACATTCCCCAGCCAATCATGGCAAGGAGAGATGTGTGCCGCTCGATGGAATAGCGGAAAATATTGCAAACCCCCAATATTTTCCCTCCTGTAGCTAATGCCACCGCCATATTTCCGTTTTTGATTTCTTGCCAATTTTTATATTTTGTCACAAGTTCAAAAATGGCCATTGCGATGACAAGGCACAGTACAACAAGACTAAAGTAACCCGCAGTTTGGACCATTGGGTGGTGCCAAAAACTATTCAGTAGCATGAATTCCCCTCATTTGCTATTTTAATTCGACAACCGTGACGCCATAACCACCCTCGCCAGCTTCACCAAAACGGTAGCTTTTGACGCCTCTATGACGTTTTAAAAGAGCTTGGATTCCTTGACGTAAAGCCCCTGTTCCTTTGCCATGAATGATAGATACCCTAGGATAGTTTGACAACATGGCATCATCTAAATATTTCTCAGTGCGCACCATTGCGTCTTCATATCGCTCGCCACGCAAGTCAAGTTCTAATTTGACATTGGAATCTCGATTGCGGACTGCAGATACGTTTACGGTTTCCTTCGTTTTTTCAGGTTTTACATATTCTAAATCGGATGTGTCGATCTTCATCTTCAGAATACCCAATTGGACAATCCATTGATGGTCTGACACCTGTTCAATTAATGTCCCTTTTTGGCCATAGCTAATTACTTTTACTTCATCGCCTTTTTGCAAATTAACTGCGCGCGCATTTACTTGACGCTGTTTCTTTAAGACACGGTTTTCCTTAGGAGCTGCTTCTTCAAGGCGTTTTCTGGCATCAATGATTTCATGCTCTTTAATCGCTTTATTCGCGTTAATTTGCATTTTGTG
Organism: Rummeliibacillus sp. TYF-LIM-RU47; assembly: GCF_008638315.1. Lineage (NCBI taxonomy): Bacteria > Bacillati > Bacillota > Bacilli > Caryophanales > Caryophanaceae > Rummeliibacillus > Rummeliibacillus sp. TYF-LIM-RU47. Next base: position 2,068,763 of record NZ_VVIR01000001.1, read on the forward strand.
AAGCTCACCGATGACTTCTTCTGCTTCCCTTTTAGCCTCTTCTACTAATTTGCGTGCTTTTTCTTTCGCCTTTTTAACTAGCTCTTCTTTTGTTTCTTCATACTCTCTTAGCTTTTCATCGAGATCTTTTTGTAAAGCCTCTGCTTCTACCATCAAGTGGTGAGAGCGTTCAGCGTCAGCCTCTGCTTTCCGACGGCTTTCTTCCAACGAGGCAATCATGGCATCCACTTCATGGCGGTCTGTGCCTGTATATGCTTTTGCGTTCTCTATAATGTTTTCAGGCAAACCAAGCCTTGTAGAGATTTCGAAGGCATTACTACGACCAGGCACACCAATCAACAATTTATATGTTGGGCTAAGCGTTTCTACATTAAATTCGACGCTAGCATTCACAACCCCAGGACGATTGTAACCATACGCCTTTAATTCTGGGTAGTGAGTGGTGGCCATAACGCGAGCACCTCTTCCATGAACTTCATCTAAAATGGAAATAGCCAGGGCAGCTCCTTCTTGAGGATCTGTTCCTGCTCCTAATTCATCAAATAGTACAAGCGATTGATCGTCAAACTCTTTTAAGATTTCAACTATATTGACCATATGACTCGAAAAAGTAGATAAACTTTGTTCAATTGATTGCTCATCGCCAATGTCTGCAAATAATTGTGTAAACACAGCGAGCTCTGAACCATCAAGAGCAGGGACCGGGATACCCGCTTGAGCCATTAATGTGCATAAGCCCACAGTTTTTAATGTAACCGTTTTACCACCTGTATTTGGACCTGTTATAACAATAGCTGTTATATCACTGCCAAATTCGATATCATTGGCAACAGCACTTTCGATTGGCAATAGAGGATGCCGAGCTTTTGTTAATTTGATATAACCATCATTATTCATCACTGGCATTGTACATTTGTTCGCTTGTCCATACTTTGCCTTAGCTAAGATAGCATCAATCTCGCCGAGAAGGCGAACCAATCCGAAAAGTTCATGTGCTACCTCTTGTACAAGAGCAGAAAGATGGATTAAGATTTTTTGAATTTCCACTTTTTCTTTTGCTTTTAAGCGATGGATCTCATTATTGGCTTGAACAACTGCTTCTGGCTCGATATATAATGTTTGCCCTGAAGCAGATTGGTCATGGACAATGCCGCCATAATGTGAGCGATATTCTTGCTTAACAGGAAGAACGAATCTATCGTTTCGAATTGTCACAATCGAGTCAGACAGCATTTTTGATGCATTGCTCCCCCGCGTTAAGCTTGCCAATTTTTCTCTAACTCTGCCTTCTTGGGCACGAAGTTGTTGACGGATGCTGCGAAGCTCAGAACTTGCGGAATCCATGACTGCCGCATTGTCATCAATACATGAATTGATTTCATGTTGAAGTCCTGTCAAAATTGGAATTTCACTTTTCTTTTGGCTAAAATGGGGGATTTGAATATCCCCTTCTTCCTCTATATCTTCAATAAATTCTCGGAAAATGCGGCTCGCACGAATAGTACTTGAGATTTCCATTAATTCTTGAGGGCTCAACATGCCGCCTATTTGAGCGCGTTTAGCATGAGGTCGGATATCAAAAATGCCGCCAAGCGGTACATTAGCTTTGATACGCAAAATGGAAAGTCCCTCATCCATTTCATCTAAAAGAGCTTTGACTTGATCAAACTCTGTTTTTGGAACCAGCTCGCTAATAGCATGATTTCCAAGAGATGACGTGCAGTAAGTCGCAACTTGAGCCCGCACTTTATCAAACTCTAGTGTTTTTAGTGCTCGTGTTCCTATCACTAAAAGTACACCTCCTATTTTTTCTGTAAATAAGTCATAAAGTCTTTCAGTGACCATGTATTAACAATGTTTTCTTTTTTCAGCCAAGCTTTTTGGGCGTATTTTGTGCCAACTTCCATAAAGCGTAATTGGTCAATTGCATGAGCATCTGTATTAATGGCAATCGGTACACCAGCACGAGCTGCCATTTCTAAATGCTCCATGCATAAATCCAAGCGATACGGATTAGCATTTAACTCTAAAATTTTACCATATTCTTTCGCCCACGCAATCAATTGGGGCACATCTGGGTTATAACCGTCTCTTTTGCCGATGATTCGCCCTGTAGGATGAGCAATCATATCGACGTGCGGATTTTTTAACGCTTCATGAAGACGCTCCATAATTTTTTCCTGTGGTTGGCTGAAGCTTGAGTGGATGGAAGCTATCACAAAATCAAGATCTGCCATTACTTCGTCATCAAAATCAAGTGACCCGTCAGGCAAAATGTCCATCTCCGTCCCAGCTAATAGGGTAAATTCAGGGTGTTCTCTATTGAATTGTTGAATTTCTTTACGTTGCAATTTTAGTCGTTCTGGCGTCAGACCATTCGCCACTTTTAAATATTGAGAATGGTCTGTTATCACACCATATTGGTAGCCTTTATCAATCAACGCTTGTCCCATTTCATGAACTGCATAAGCGCCGTCTGACCAAGTTGTATGCATATGCAAATCTGCTTGTATATCACTAAGCTTTATTAAATCAGGTATTTGATCTAATCGGTCAAATTCCTTGCCGCCCATACGCACTGTTGGCGGAATAAAAGGAAGATTATAATGAGCGAAAAACGCCGTTTCGGAATCAAATGTCAAGACTCTCCCGTCTTGCTGTTCAATTCCGTATTCACTGATTTTCTCCCCATGCTCTTTGGCGATTTGGCGCATGCGAACATTATGGTCTTTGGATCCTGTAAAATGATGAAGAGCTGTTGCATATTCTTCATTGGAAACAAGGCGGAAATCCACTTGTATTCCTTCAGTTTGTAGCTCTACCGAGATTTTTGTGTCTCCAGAAGCTATGATTTCTTGATAGCTTAACTTTGAAAGCAACGCTTCTTTCACAGCGGCCGGATTCTCAGTAGCGATAATGAAATCAATATCTTTACTTTGTTCCTTCACACGACGAAAACTGCCTGCAACAGAAAATTCATCAATTTCTTGTATTTCCTCCAGCAATACATTGAGTTGTGTAACTAGCTCATCCAAAAGCCAAATAGGATGCGTTTCTGCTTTTTCGCCAAAACTTTCTAGTTCTTTCATTATTTTATCTTGCGTTTTTTTACCAAAGCCAGAAAGAGCAGCTACTTTTCCTTCTTCACATGCTACCCGCAAACTTTCCGCAGAATCAACACCAAGCTCTTTGTATAACTTCGCTATCTTTTTCCCACCAAGCCCAGGTAGCTTTAATAATGGTGGCAACCCTTTAGGAATTTCATTTTGCAATTCTAGCAGTACTTCGGAACGTCCATTTTCAAGCAAATCTGTAATGACAGCCGCAGTTCCTTTGCCGATTCCCTTGATAGCAGTTATGTCATCGATCTCACTCATACTTCTTGTATCGGTCTCTAATGCTTGTGCAGCTTTACGAAATGCTGCAATTTTAAATGGATTTTCACCTTTTAATTCAAGATAAAGCGCAATTTGTTCTAATGTATGGATAATATTTTTTTTATTCATATAATCCCTCCTGATATATACAAAAGACCTCTCCCTTGCTGCAGAGAGAAGCCTTATTTGATTTATCCCGATGGATACACTCACATTCAGTTGGATAAAGAGCGCTCCTCATGGAAAGTTCCTACCCTTTATTTCATATAAACGAACCACATATGCTGAAATGCCTTCGATATGATCGGTGTGTACTCAAGGATTAACTTTGTTAAGATAGATTTTTCGATGTAGTTCTGTATACGGTCGAGTGGCAGCAATGCAAATACATATAGCACGATAAAGATTAGCAAATATGCTTCTATAAAGCCTAATACACCACCTAATAACCGATTCAATCCGCCAAGTACTGGTATGTATCGCAAGAAATCAAACAGTGATGCAATGATTTGTATAGCAAATTTCACCACGAAGAAAATCAAGGCGAATGCTAACAACTGATAGAAAGTTTGGCTTATGTTTAATTGCTCTACCGCAAACTTTAATGTACTATTTTCACTAACGGAAGGATATGGAATCCATAGCACCAATTTCTCCGCAAGCGGTTTATAATAAAAGTATGCAACGAGTACAGCAACCAAAAAACCGGCCATTTGGATTAGCTGAAGCACAAAGCCTTTTCTAGCTCCATTTATTAATCCAGCAAGCAATAATATAATTATGATTAAATCAACCATTCACGTCATCCTTTAATTTTTTCAATTCTGTTTCAAGCAATTCCACTTGATTTTTTAATTTTAAATAATCATTGACTGCATTGCAAGCAGTGAGGACGGCTAATTTGGCACTGTCGAGGCTGATGTTTGCCTGCTTTATTTCGCGCATTTTTTGGTCAACAGTATCCGCTACAGAGCGCATATGTTCTTTTGTTTCTGTTCCAGCCATGTGATAGATATGGCCATATATTTCAACTGAAACTCGATTTTTACTTTGCTCTGACAAAGCCGAAACCTCCTTTTTAGTCCTATTTCTTATAATACCATGAAGTGTCTATGTTGTGAATTCATAGAGAAGAAGGGAATTTGATAAAATGTCTACTATTGTATTAAACCTCAACGCTACAGTACAGAAAGAAGTCATGAGTACTTACTCCCGCCATATGGTCGACCGAAAGGCCCCTGGCGTGATTTTCGCAGCCAAGCTGCCAGATTGCGCGATTACCGTCTATCGTTCAGGTAAGGTGATGTTTCAGGGCAACGGCGGAGATCGTGAAGCAGAAAAATGGAGCCAGGGTGGCATAGAACCAGCCTCATCTGTAAAGAAGACGTCATCAAAAGGTGATTTGTTGCCTCCAAATTTTGCCGATTTATCGGTAGTAGGATCAGATGAAACAGGTACAGGGGACTACTTTGGACCAATAACTGTAGCTGCTGTGTATGTACCAAAAGAACGCATCCAACTTGTCAAAGAACTTGGTGTAAAAGATTCCAAAATGCTGACGGATGACTACATGCGAAAAATCGCGCCGGATTTAAAAGCAAGCCTGCACCATCATGTCCTAATTCTTCGAAATCCAAAATACAATGCCATGCAAGCATCAGGCATGTCTCAAGGAAAGATGAAGGCAAAACTTCATAATCAAGCATTATTGAAGCTACTTCAAAAAATAGCACCAGACAAACCAGATCATATATTAATAGACCAATTCGCAGAGAGAAATACCTACTATAATTACTTAAAGGGCGATAAAGAAGTCGTTAGAGATCAAGTTTTGTTTGCCACTAAAGCGGAACAGCTTCACGTAGCAGTAGCAGCCGCCTCTATTCTAGCTAGATGTGCATTTTTAAATGAAATGGACAAATTGAGCAAACTTGTAGGCACCACTTTACCAAAAGGTGCTGGACCTAAGGTTGATGAAGTAGCCGCACAAATTTTGCTCGCGCAAGGTGAGGAAGCACTGAATAATATTACAAAATGGCATTTTGCTAATACTGGGAAGGCTTCTCGAATTGCATCGAAATCGCGTCCTCTTTAAATTAAGGTCAAAAGTCAAATAAAAACCATACATAAATCTCCGCGAATGATTAAGTCGACCAAGCATAATCATTCGTTGGGTTTATCTATGGTCCACATTCTTTTCTTACCTTTCTTCATCTCATTCTTCTTAAACACCTTTCGCATAGATATGGAACGTTTTACCAACAAATAGAACAATATTGAATTCAATATTTTGAAGTGATATCTGAATAACCATTTATAAAAAGCTATAGTAAGGAAATGCTCTCAAAACAGGTGTTACAACCTACTTTGCGAGTATTGAAAATTTAAAGGATGAAACATATAAAATGTAAATATATCTTCGTCTTAAACAAAGAAATGACCAGCCATTAAATGACTGGTCTTTCTTTTGTATTATTGATTTTTAATTGGTTCGTCAGCAGTTAACTCAATTTCTGCTAAACGATCAGTATAGTCATCCAAGTAATCAATTGACCAGTTTTTCACACGTTTATTTACTGGAATTAGTTCAGTTCTGAAGTATGTTGGTACTGTTACAGCGTCTTCATACATTGTTTCTTGCCATTTACGGAATGCTTTTGCACGATAATCATTATCCAATGCTTCTTTTGAATCGATTGCTTCTAATTGTTTTTCTAGCTCAGGTGTAGTCCAGCGAGCATAGTTAAATGAAGCTTTTTTAGAGTAAAGACCGATTGGAGATGGATCTGTACCTGTACCCCATGCAGCCATATACATATCGATATCTTTATCATCTGCTTTTACTTTATCGTAGAATGCGTTGAATTCGATTAGACGACCAGTTGTTAATTCTACTTTCAGGCCGACTTCTTTCCAGTTTTGAATATAATACTGAACGATTTTGTTATCTTTATCAGAACCAGCCATCCCTGCTAAGTTGATTGTTAATGGTTTACCGTCTTTATCTTCGCGGTAACCGTCATTATCCTTATCTTTGTATCCTGCATCATCTAAGATTTTTTTCGCTTTTTCTGGATCATATTTATACCCTTCTAAAGTATCATCATAGTATGCTGAGAATACTGGCGGAATTAGAGAGTTTCCGCGTGAACGTAAGCCTTCATAGTATTGTTCTGATACTGTTTCAACGTCCATGCCGTAAGCGATTGCTTTACGCAAGTTAGGATCTGAAAGTTTCGCGTTTTCATCTACTACAACTTCGCCTTTTTTAGAATCCCATTTACCTTGTTTAAAACCAATGTAAGAGTATGCTAGCTCTGGACGTCCTAATACTGTGATGTTTTTTAAATCCTTAATTGCACTGTAGTCATTTGCAGGGTAGTTTGGCGCTAACACGTCGAATTTACCTGTTTTAAGTGCTTCAGCAGCAGTCGCTGAAGAAACAGTAGAAATAACTACTTTGTCAATCTTCGGTTGACCTTTCCAGTAGTTCTTATTCGCAACCATTTCAACAGATTCGCCTTTAACGATTTTGTTGATAACAAATGCACCTAGTGTAACTGGGTTTTTACGTACAGCATCAGATTTTTGCAAATCTTTAATAGCTATATCTTTTAATTGGTGCTTAGGTGCTGCATAGCCCCAAAGGCCGTCTCCACCAGAGTAGATTGCCGGAGAAATTTTGTTAAATGAAATCTCAACAGTGTGATCATCAACTTTTTTGATACCAGAGATATCTTTTGCTTTGCCAGCATGGTATTCTTTTGCACCTACAATATTTTGGAAGTTAGCATCATAACGTACACCTGTATAATCTTTATTTCCGATAATTAAATACGGATAAATGACATCATCTGCAGTGAATGGCTCACCATCAGACCATTTTACATCCTTCTTGATTGTAATCGTTGCTTTTTTTGCTTTTTCATCAACGGATAATTTTCCAAGGCCACGGTCATCAAGTAAAAAATCTTCTTTTGTTGGGAACAATGTATTGGAAGTATATCTTAGGATTTCTTCGTCATATGCATCTTCATATAATTCATAAAGGAACATACCTTTAAACGGTCCATCAGATTGTAAACCAACCTTTAATGTACCACCTTTGATTGCTTCATCGTTGTTTTCAGGAGCAAGCGGGAACTTGCTTGTATCTACTTTTTCAGGTGTTTTGCCCCCTGAATCCTTGCCATTATCTTTGCTCGTGTCACCGTTGCCGCTACATGCTGCTAAAACAAGCATTAATGCTGCAAGAACAGTGAGTAATAATCTACTTCTCTTCTTCATCTAATTTCCTCCCTTAACCTAATCTTTGTTTTGAATCTGCTGCACGGCGTAATGCCTGTCCAACATAATTTATTGCCAGCATCAGTATTAAAATTAATAATGATGCGGGTAACCATACCCACCATCTATTGGAAATGACATCGGGATTGCTTGCATACCCTACAAGCGTACCTAAACTCGGCACATTTGGAGGCAAACCAAAGCCTAAATAAGATAGACCTGTTTCAATCCCTACATTTCCAGCTAAGTTTAAGACTAGTTCAACGATTAAAAGGGAGCTTATATTAGGTAGTATCCCTTTGAGCATGATTGAAAAATCTCTCGTACCCATTGTTTTTGATGCGTTGACATAGTCTCTTCGTGCTTCAGAAAGCACCTTACTCCGAATCAACCTCGCAGTACCTACCCAATAGAAGGCACTCAGTATAAGTACAAATGTAAATTGATTGTATTTTGGCACAATTGTAACGAAAACAATAATCAACATTAGCATTGGCAACGTGATAACGAAGTCTGTAACACGCATGATAATATTATCGATTAAGCCACCATAATATCCTGCTATCAGTCCAAGTAATACACCGATTACCATTGTAATAGCTGTAATGGAAAACGCGATAAATAAGGAGTTTCGAGTCCCAATTACCAATTGTCCCAGAACATCACTTCCGCCTTGGTCGGTACCAAGAAAGAAGCCTCCCTCGCCCGGTTCCATAAAGATCGTTCTTAAATTAATTTGCATTAATGCTTCTTTATCAACAAATGGTGCCCAAATAAATGCACCGAAAATAATAATAAGTAAAAATACTAAAGAAATCGTAGCTAGTTTATCTTTTAAAAACTCACGAAATACGACTTGAAAACCTGTTGCAGGCATACTTTCTTTAGCCTCAGTTATTGTGTGGTCTTGTACATTTACCATATCTTTTCACCTATCTTCCAACAATTTTTTACTCAATACGAATTCGAGGATCAACAATACTCATAATAATGTCCGATAAAAGACTCCCTAACAATGACAGGAAACCAAATAACATAACCAATGCTGTAATTACAGAGTAATCACGTTGTCCCAACGATTCTATAAAGAGCTGTCCCATACCTGGATAACCAAAAATTGTTTCAATAAAGATAGAGCCACCCAATAAACCAGTTATTGTAAAACCAAGAAATGCTGCAATCGGTAAAAGTGAGTTTCGGAAAATATGTTTTGAATAAATTTTCTTCATTGGCACACCTTTACTACGGGCTGTTTTTACATAATCTTGTGTTTTCGCATCAATGACCTCTGAACGGAGATATTGAATAACACTTGTCGTACCTAAAATAGCTCCGGTAAAGCCCGGTAAGATGAGATGATACAGCTTGCTCATGAAATAACCCCATGTGCCAGCGTCATATTTCACATCAACTGATCCACTTGTTGGGAACCAATCCAGTTTGTACCCGAAGAAGAAAAGAATGAGCAATCCAAGCACAAATGTTGGAATCGCATAAGTTACAAAGCTGTATAAGACTGTTCCTTTATCAAAAAGCGAATTTTGAAAGCGACCTGCATAAATACCAAGTGGAATTGCAATCAAATACACCAAGAGAACAGTAAATAATGAAAGCCAAAATGTATTTAGTGCACGTTCGCCAATTAAGCTTGATACACTATCTTTGAATGCGTAACTATCACCAAAATCACCATGGAAAGCATTGACAATCCAATGATAATATTGAACATACCAGGGATCGTTCAACCCCGCCTTTTCTCTCAATTCTTCGATAACATTAGGGTCGGTTTGCGGAGTAATCATACCAGTGAACGGATCACCTGGCATTAATTTTGCTAAACCAAAAATAAGTAGACTTAATACAAATAGTTGAGGAATCATGACAAGTACGCGACGTACAATTGTTTTCCACATACTACATTCCTCCTCTCTCTGCACCCATCATGGCAACCTTATGCGTTTGTGAGAGGTCCTTTAATGGGTACACTTTACCGTTTTCATCAAAATATTTATGTGAATCTGCTTTATAAGCTGCTTCGACTGCTCGGCGTTTTACTTTACGTTCGTCTCTTGTTTCTGGTTCTATGTTCGGAATAGCAGAAAGAAGACGATTTGTATAGACGTGTTGCGGGTTAGAGTAAATCTCTTTTCTCGTGCCGCTTTCTACGAATCTACCTTTATACATAATTGAGATATGGTCGCACATATGGCGGACAACCCCTAAATCATGAGAGATAAATAAGTAGCTAAGCCCGAATTCATTTTGAATATCTTTCATAAAGTTGAGTACTTGGGCTTGTACAGATAAGTCCAGTGCTGATACCGGTTCATCGGCAATTATCATTTTGGGATTGCAAGCGACAGCTCGTGCAATGCCTAGACGTTGTTTTTGACCACCTGAGAACTCATGTGGGTATTTAAGCAAGGCCTCTTCAGACATGCCGACAATTTCAAGCAATTCAATAATCCGGCGTTTTTCTTCTTGCGGGGATACCTTCATAAAATTCCTAATAGGCTCTGCTATAATTTCTTGAATTCTTTTTCTAGGGTTCATAGCAGAAGTAGAATCTTGGAAAATCATTTGGATATCGCGATTGTATGCGCTATTCCTTTTACGACGTTGATTGGTCACATTTTGACCCTCGTAAATAATTTGACCAGAAGTGATTTTTTCAAGACCAATGATAGCCTTTCCTGTTGTCGATTTCCCAGAACCAGATTCGCCAACAAGGCCGTATGTTTTACCCTTTTCAAATTCCATTGATACGCCATCGACCGCGTAAACATGGTCAACCACTGTATTGAAAAAACCTCCGCGAATTGGGTAATGTACATTTAAGTCTTTAATTTGCATGAAGCTCATGTTGCAGTCCTCCTTCTTGATGTTCAAAATGGAAGTCCTTCCAGCAAGTGCACCTTACAAAGTGATTCTTAGAAATTTCGTGCAGTGCTGGGTTCTCTTCATGCTTTGTTTCATCTATCCATGGCACACGGGGTGCAAATCGGCAACCCTTACGCGGCATTTTCGTCAATGTTGGCACCATACCTTGGATTACTTCTAATCGATCGTTGTCGCTGTCCGCTTGCGGTATCGAGTTTAATAATGACCTTGTATAAGGATGCAGTGGATTTCTAAATAACTCGGTTACTGTTGCTAATTCAACAATCTGACCAGCATACATAACAGCTACTCGATCTGCCACCTCTGCAACTACCCCTAAATCATGGGTGATGAGAACAATACCAGCATCTGTCTCTTCCTGCAAATCATTCAGCAAATCGAGAATCTGAGCCTGAATCGTTACATCTAATGCAGTAGTTGGTTCATCTGCAACCATAATTTTCGGTTTACATGCGATTGCAATTGCAATTACCACACGCTGTCTCATTCCTCCCGAAAGCTGGTGAGGGAATTGATTCGCTACGCGCGCTGGATTGGCAATGCCAACCTGATCCAACAGTTCTAATACACGTTCTTTCCGTTTATTATCATCAAGCTTCGTATGATATTTTAATGTTTCAGCAATCTGTTCACCGATTTTCATTAAAGGATTTAATGCTGCCAAAGGATCTTGGAAGATAAACCCAATATCGTTCCCTCGAATTTTATTAAGTTCATCTTCCTTAAACTCCACTAAGTTTTTTCCTTTATAGAGAATCTCACCAGTCACTTTTGTATTTCCTGGTGGATGAAGGCCGACGATTGAAGTAGCAAGTGTACTTTTCCCACAACCTGATTCTCCTACAATGGCTAACACTTCATTCTCCTTTAGTGTAAGCGATATATCTTCTACTGCATGATAATAATGATCTTTGATTCTAAAACTAGTATGTAAATTTTTTATATTTAAAATATCATTCTTCGATTTCATAATATATACTCCTTTCTAAATAGTAAGTAAGGAATGAAAATTCTAATAATTTATTTTAAAAAATGATGGGTTTCTACCCAGATATTTCGACAGTCTAAATTTCTTATTTTTACTAATATATCATATATTTCTAATTTGTCTATATATTTTTACAATTCGTTTACACTTTTTAAATTTAAGTTAAATTTATACCACATTACATTCATATGCTAACAACTTCTTTTCAATTCAGTTCTTCCAAACATCACTCCGATTTATATAACTATATTATTTAATACAACTAACTAAAATCAGAAATTCAATATGTATTCAAGAATCATATATTCTTTATAATTGAATAGTCCAAAATTTTTATTTAGTCAGATAACTTTTTTAATATTATAGCATAGGGATTTTATTTTAAAAACTACTTTTTAAAAATTCTTCCATATTCTCTTCTACTTTAAAGTGATAAATTTTCTTTTTTAAAAAAACACAAGCAAAGAAATACTTTGCTTGTGTTTAGATAATTATCGGATTTCTGCACCCGCTTCAGTTAGCTCTTTCAATACTTGGTCATGTGCGCCTACCACTTCTTCGTCTGTTAATGTACGCTCAGGCGTTTGGTACGTCAATGTAAAGGCAAGTGATTTTTTACCCGCCTCCATTTTATCTCCTTCGTACAAGTCAAACACATGGATATCTTTTAACAGATCTCCTCCTGCGCGTCGAATAATCTCTTCCAAATCTCCCGCTTTTGCCGCTGAATTAACAACTAATGCAATGTCGCGTGAAACGGATGGGAAACGTGGAACTGGTACATATTTTAACGGCTCAATGATTGTATAGAGAAGAGCCTCTATATTCAATTCGGCTACATAAGTTTCTTTAATGCCTTGTGCTTTTTGCTCAGATGGATGCATTTGTCCAAGGAAACCGATAGACTTGTTATCTAAAAGCACTTTTGCTGTACGTCCAGGATGCATTCCATCGATAACAGCAGTTTCTAAAGAAATTCTTCCTTCAATATCCAATTTTGCAAACATCGCTTCTAAAATTCCTTTTAGTACAAAGAAATCCACTTTTTTGTTTTCGCCTTGCCATTTATGGTTAATCCAATCGCCTGTTAAAGCAATGGCGATATGTTCCTCTTCATGTGGCAGGCCCTCTTCCGTTTGCCCTAAAAAGACTGAACCAATTTCATACAATGCCACGGTATCTTGTTGACGCGACACATTATACGTCACAGCCTCAATAAGATGTGGTAAGATGCTTTGCCGCAGAGTGCTTCTTTCCTCACTCATTGGCATTAATAAACGTGTTGTTTGCGCCGTTTCTATTGCATATTTTTGAGAAAGCTCATCAGATGTTAACGAATAAGTTAATGCTTGCTCAAGGCCAATACCTTGCATTAGATGGTGGACAATTCGTCTTTTCGCTTGGTAATGCGTTAATCCGCCCGATTTTCCTTCATCAACTGGAAGAGTAGCTGGAATTTCATCGTACCCATATAACCGAGCGATTTCTTCCACAACATCTTCTTCAATTTTAACGTCTTGACGTCGTGTTGGCACATCAATAAATAGAAGTCCATTTGCTGTTTCAACAGTGAATTTTAAACGTTTTAAAATAGAAACCATTTCATTTAGTGAAATTTTCATCCCTAAGCGTGCATTCACAAAGTCAGGAGACACCACGACACGTGTTGGTTCTTTTTCTAATTCATCAACCATTACAGTGCCTTCCAACACCTCGCCACCTGCTAGTTCTGCTAACAATTGTGCTGCACGTTCAGCTGCTGGGATGACACGATTTGGATCAATACCTTTTTCATATCGAGCACTTGCTTCACTTCTTAACCCAAGTGATTTTGCTGTTTGACGGATTGATTGACCTTCAAAATATGCAGATTCAATAACAACGGTTGTTGTAGTATCAGTTACTTCAGAATCTAAACCGCCCATAACACCTGCGACTGCTACAGCTTCTTTACCATTGGTAATGACTAAGTTCTCGTTTGTTAATTCGCGTTCTTGGCCATCAAGTGTTGTAATTTTTTCACCATCGTTTGCTAAGCGAACAAGAATTTCACCTGTGCCAAGTGCATCATAGTCAAATGCGTGAAGTGGTTGGCCATATTCCATTAACACATAGTTTGTAATATCTACTACATTATTTAATGGACGTACGCCTGCTGCCATTAAACGTTCTTGAAGCCATAATGGTGATTCGCCAACTTTGACGTTCTTCACTACTTTTGCAGTATACATAGGATTTTGCTCTTTCGCTTCAACGCTTACCTTTAAAACATCGGAAGCTTTTTCATTAGAAGCTGTGTATGTCGGCTCCGGCAGATTGATTTCTTCTGATAGGATAGCAGCCACTTCATAAGCAACCCCAAGCATGCTCATGGCGTCAGAACGGTTTGGTGTAAGACCTAATTCTAGTACGACATCATCCAGGCTTAACGCTTCGATTGCATCCATGCCAACTGGCGTGTCTTCAGGCAATACAAATATCCCATCTGCGTATTTTTTCGGTACTACTTTGCTGTCCATTCCTAACTCTTGCAATGAGCAAATCATACCGTTGGACACTTCGCCGCGAAGCTTACCTTTTTTGATTTTCTTGCCGCCGACATAGCCATTTGGACGAACTGCTACAATTTTTTGACCTTCTTCTACATTAGGTGCCCCGCAGACAATCTGTGATAATTCAATCTCACCGAAGTCTACTTGGCAAATATTTAAATGGTCAGAATCTGGGTGTTTTACTTTCTCTTTAATTTCTCCCACCATCAGTTTTTTTAAGCCCTCTGATAAATGGTGGACACCTTCTACTTCAATCCCTGAACGGGTAATTTTCTCTGCTATTTCTTCTGGACTTAACTCCTGAAGGTTCACATATTGTGATAGCCATTTTAGTGATACATACATCTCTCTCGTCTTCCTCCTTACTCTTCCACGCGATGGAATTGTGATAAAAAGCGTACATCATTTGTATAGAAATGGCGTATATCATCTACACCGTATTTCAGCATGGCAATACGCTCTGGTCCCATACCAAAAGCAAATCCTGATACTTTTTTCGGATCATAACCTGCCATAGTTAATACATTAGGATGGACCATACCTGCTCCAAGGATTTCAATCCAGCCCGTATGTTTGCAGACATTACAACCCTCTCCTCCACATTTAAAACAAGAGATATCCATCTCAACTGATGGCTCTGTGAAAGGGAAGAAGCTTGGACGCAAACGAATCTCACGGTCGTCGCCAAACATTTTCTTTGCAAAAAGATCTAATGTACCTTTTAAATCGCTCATCCGGATATTTTCGCCAACCACTAGGCCTTCGATCTGAGTAAACTGGTGTGAATGTGTTGCATCATCATTATCGCGTCGGAAAACCTTCCCTGGACAAATGATTTTAATTGATTCACCTTTTTTCGCTTCCATTGTACGAGCTTGCACAGGTGATGTATGTGTACGAAGAAGGATTTCTTCAGATATATAGAAAGTATCTTGCATATCTCTTGCAGGATGACCTTTTGGCAAGTTGAGCGCCTCAAAGTTGTAGTAATCTTTCTCCACTTCTGGCCCTTCTGCCACTTCATATCCCATAGAGATAAATAGATCTTCAATTTCTTCAATCACACGTGTTAAAGGATGAGCTCCACCAACTTTAACTGGGCGTCCTGGCAATGTAATATCAATTGCTTCCTTCGCTAACTGCTCATTGATCGCCACTTCTTCTAGTTCCACTTTACGAGCATCTAGCGCTTGCTGTACTTCTGCACGCACCTCATTGACTAAAGCGCCCATTTTTGGACGTTCATCTGCAGGTAGTTTTCCCATCCCTTTTGATAACTCTGTGATGGGACCTTTTTTCCCTAGAAATGCTACACGCACTTCATTTAATTGTTTCATGTCCTCAGCAGCCGAAACCTTGCTTAATGCTTCTTCTTTTAGCTGAGTTAATTGTTCTAGCATTGCCAAATTAATTCCTCCTTCCAAAAATAAAAAAACCCCGCCCCTAAAAAGGGACGAGGAATACTTCGCGATACCACCCTAGTTATTGCAGATGTGCCAGTTGGGACACCATGCAACCACTTCATTGATTTAACGGTTATTCACCGGCTCACCTTTACAGCATATTGCTGGTCCTGGCGGCTGCTAACGGGGTGAACTTCCATTTAACTTGCATTGCACATGCTTCCAGTCACAGGCATGCACTCCCTAAAATGCTTGTAAAATGTACTCTTCCCGATCTTTGCATTTTTTATTATCCTTATACAGATTCATTATAATCAATCCACTACATGACATCAAGAAATTCTTTTTATGCGAACAATCACACACATATTTATGGATTTTCCATTCGTTTAGGTAGCGAAATAATACAGTACGATACCCGTCGCAACAGCTACATTTAAAGATTCAGCTTGACCCAGTATAGGGATTATGACATTTTTATCCGTTTTAGCCAACAAATCTTCATGTATGCCTGCACCTTCATTGCCCATAATTAAAGCAAATTTGCCTTCTTTTTTTACCTCATGATATAAAACAGCATTTTGTAATGCAGTTCCATAAACCGGAATTCCTTTCTCCTTCGAGGTATCAATCCATTCTGTTAAATCACCAGTGATAACAGGGATATGAAAAATGGAGCCTTGTGTAGAGCGGACAGTCTTTGGATTATAAGGATCTGCTGTACCCTTGCCTAAAATTACAGCATCAATGCCAGCAGCGTCCGCAGTACGGATCATAGTGCCCACATTGCCTGGATCTTGCACGGCATCAATTAGCAACAATTTGGTCCAGCTAGCTTTTTCTGAATCTTGTGTACTCGGTTTTTTCACATGAGCGAAGATACCTTGGGAATGTTCAGTTTCCGAAAATTCTGCTGCTACCTGCGGAGTTACTTCCACAATAAAAAGCTGATCCAGATTCCAATGGGAAGGAATTTCAACATCTTCTCGGATGATTAGGTTTAATATATCTACATTACTTTTCAAAGCTTCTTCAATCAAATGGAAACCTTCTATTATAAATTCACCTGAACGATCACGCTCTTTACGTGTTGTCGTTAGCTTCTTCCAATACTTCACAAGTGAATTTTGGGGAGATTCTATTCTTTTCATCATTCTTTCCGCCTTTACCTCTGTTAATACTTCGTAATCATTACTCTCTTTCAGTTTAACAAAAGTATGTATAACAATCGAGTAAATGGCAAAAATATTGTCAGGAGGGATGCCGAATGAATTTCCAAATACGCGATGCCATTAAGCATAATGTGACAGGAAACAGCCCAGACGAATTAAAAAATATTGTGGAAGATGCGATTAAACGCGGTGAAGAACATTTACTTCCAGGTCTTGGCGTATTCTTTGAAACATGGTGGCAGCAAGCTGATAAAAAAGAACAAGATTCTTTCATGAACGAACTTTCAAGAGCTTTCGCTTAAACCAAAAAGTAGCACTTCTTCCATAAGAAGCTGCTACTTTTTCTATCGTACGAGAAAGATTTTCTATTATTGCTTAATCGGCTAATATAGAGACAAGCAGTGCTTTTTGAGCATGAAGACGATTTTCTGCTTGCTGGTAGATAACAGAATGGCTGCTATCAATAATAGACGAAGTCACTTCTTCTTCGCGATGTGCAGGCAAACAATGCATAAATATATAATCGGATTTAGCATGTGCAACAAGTGCATCATTTATTTGGAATTCCTTAAAATCTTGCAGGCGTTTCTCGCATTCATCTTCTTGCCCCATTGAAGTCCAAACATCGGTATAGATGATATCAGCATTTGATGCCGCTTCAATCGGATCAAACGTATGCAGAATGGTACAATCATTTGCTGATGCAATGTTTTTGGCCTCGTTCATGATATCTTGGTTAGGTTCATACCCTTTTGGTGTAGCAATAGCTAAATCCATCCCAACATGTGCGCAGGCATTCATTAATGAGTGGACAACATTATTACCATCGCCTATGTAGGCAAGTTTAAGTCCTTTGAATGTCCCTTTCACTTCATAAATTGTCTCCAAATCAGCTAATGCTTGGCAAGGATGAGCAAGGTCTGTAAGTCCATTAATAACAGGAATGGATGCATGTTTTGCAAGCTCAACTACTTTCTCATGAGAATTTGCCCGAATCATGATGCCTTCTAAATAGCCTGAGAGAACAAGACCTGTATCTGAAATCGACTCACCACGACCAAGTTGAAGATCGTTTGCATTCATATACATACTTTTTCCGCCAAGCTGATTCATCGCTACCTCAAAGGAAACACGGGTACGCGTCGAGCTTTTTTCGAAAATCATCCCTAGCGTTTTGCCTTCTAATAACGGAGGACAAGCGCCTTCTTTTGTTGCTTTTTTCAGCTTAACGGCCAGCTCTATAAGCTGGCTTACTTCTAAACTTGTGCAATCCCCTAAATCCAACAAATCTTTACCTTTCAACGACGTGACTGTTCTCAATTGACTCTTATCCAGCAATTTCATCTGTACATCCCCTTCCAACTATTTGGTTATTGTCTATTGTATATATGTATAATTATAAATTCAAGTGTATTTTTATGATATTTTAAACATACAAAAAAGGAAGCCAATAAGTTTTGACTTCCCTTTTCAGAATGACTAATCAAAAATAATGTTATTCACAGTCTCGCGATCTAGTTTTTTGATGACTTCTATGATTAATTTTACTGTGTTGTCAAAATCATCACGGTGTAAGATTCCTGCATGCGAGTGAATATATCGTGTAGCAATTCCAATAGATAAAGCTGGCACACCATTTGCTGTTAAATGTATAGAACCTGCATCTGTACCTCCACCAGGAATTGCTTCATATTGATAAGGAATATTATTTTCTTTAGCTGTATCGACAACCAAGTCTCTTAAACCTCTATGAGCAACCATAGACGCATCATAAATAATGATTTGTGGTCCGTCACCCATTTTGCTGTTTGATTCTTTTGGCGTTACTCCTGGTGTATCTCCTGCAATGCCGACATCGACTGCAAAACCGATATCCGGGTTAATTTTATGTGTAGCTGTTTTTGCACCACGTAGTCCTACTTCTTCTTGCACTACGCCGCAGCTGTAGACGATGTTTGGATGTTGTTCATCTTTTAATCCTTTTAATACCTCAATAGCAATCGCACAACCAATGCGATTATCCCACGCTTTTGCAAGTAAGTGTTTTTCATTTTTCATGACAGTAAATTCAAAGTATGGCGTTACCATATCGCCTGGACGTACTCCCCATGATTCCGCTTCTTCCTTAGAAGATGCACCGATATCAATAAACATATCTTTAATTTCATAAGGTTGCTTACGTGCTGATGCCGGCAAGATATGCGGAGGTTTTGAACCGATAACACCCACAATTGTTTCACCTTTACGTGTTACGATTTGGACACGCTGAGCAAGCATTACTTGCGACCACCAGCCGCCAACCGTTTGGAATTTCAAAAATCCCTTGTCATCAATTTGCGTGATCATAAAGCCGATTTCATCTAAATGCCCTGCAAGCATAATTTTCGGTCCATCTGGATTTCCGACTTTTTCTGCAATCACGCTGCCAAGATTGTCATTCTCCACTTTATCTGCATATGGCTTCAAGTACTTTGTCATAACATCGCGTGCTTCTTTTTCGTTACCCGCAATACCGCGTGCATCTGTTAATTCTTTAAACATCGTTAAAGTTTCATCTAATACAACCACTATTTCGCCCCCCTAAGTATCAATACTTATTCATTATAATGCTAACAGTGGTAATTTTCAAAATAAAATTAAAACTTGCCTGAAGAACCAAATCCTTTTTGGGAACGGTCTGACTGAGAAACTTCTTTTACTTCTTCAAGATTCACAGCTAATACTGGTGCAATTACCATTTGAGCGATTCGCATATGCTTTTCTACTAAGAAATCCTCTTGTCCATGATTAATTAATATAATTTTGATTTCGCCTCTATATCCTTCATCGATTGTACCAGGGCTATTTAGCACCGTTACGGAATGCTTTAATGCTAAGCCGCTTCTAGGTCGTATTTGTGCTTCTGTCCCCATAGGCAATTCAATGATAATACCAGTTGGTATTAACGCAGATTCACCCGCTTTGATCACGGTATCTTCCACAGCAAATAAATCTAAACCTGCGTCCCCAGGATTGGCGCGATATGGTATTTTGGCATCTTTATGTATGCGTTGTATTTTTAATGTTAATGAATAATCCATCTTTTTTAACCTGCCTTTTATAAATATTTCTTCTCCATCGTATCGAAAAAGAAATCAATTGAAAAGAAATAACATTATACTAATATCGATAATTGCTAAAACTGTAAAACCGATAACAAAATGAATTCTTCGCGATTTATGATGAAATACCATCATGCCTAGCCATGTTCCAACAGCACCACCTATCAAGGCAATAAACCATAACCTTTTTTCAGGGATACGCCATCGCTTATAAATTGCCTTTCTTTTATCCACCCCCATTGTGACAAAACCAATGAATGAGATAACAATAAAATAGATTATATAATAGGTAGATTTCAAAATAGAGTTCTCCCTTATGTGATATTTATAAAAATAAAAACGCCATTCAATCTATTGCTGAATGGCGTGTTTTGGAATCAATTATTTTGTTTCCTGTACATACGATTTGTTGGCTGTTAAGTATTGGCCTGAAGTAGTTTTCAATCGTGGTGTACCATTTTTATCAAATGCGATTCCGGCAATATCAAGGACCGTGCCTTTTTTGATAGTTTTAACAGTTGTAGCTGATGAGAATACTGTACTGTTGTATAAAGTTGCAGAGGCTTTTGTTACAATCACTTTCTCAGGTGTTTTAGTGAAGTAATTGTCAACTGTTGAGATTGTTTTTATCACATATGCTTTATTTGCAGTGATATATGTGCCTTTGCTAGTTTTTAATCTAGGTGTGCCGCCTGCTGTATATTCAACATCTGTAATGTTTACAACATCACCTTTATCATAGCTACCTGTTTTTGTATCACTGTTAAATGTCGTGCTATTATAGTGTGTTACATTATCTTTTTGGATAACTACTTTTTCTGGTGCTTCTGTATAGTAATTGTCAATTGAAGATATAACCTTTTTAACATACTGTTTGTTAGCTGTAATATACGTGTCATTAGCTGTTCTTAATCTTGGTGTGCCGCCTGCTGTATATTCAACACCTGTAATATCAATCAATGTATTTTTAGGTAATGTTCTCAACTTGTTTAAAGAAGTAAAGTTTGTGGTACTATAAGTACTAGCGCCACTAGCTTTAGAAACAACAATTTTTGCAGGTGGTGTTGTATAAAAATCACTAATATTTGAAACTACTTTTGTTACATATTTTCGATTTGCAGTAATGTACTTGCCATCTGTTGTTTGAAGGCGTGGCGTTCCACTCTTCGTATATTTTACAGCTTTAGTAGATAGAATTGTGTTTGCTTTTACTGTTTTAACTTTTGTAGATGAAGAAAAGTTCACACTGTTATAAAGGGTTGCAGAGCTCTTTTTCACTACAATTTTTTTAGGGTTTGTACGATAATAGCTTGAAGTTCCTGCTAAAGTGATATCAGGTTTGAAGAAAGTTTCTAGCGTCTTGCCATCTTTCAGCTTATTCAAATCCACATTTCCAGCAATACCCAAAACATTCCCTTGGCTAGTATACTGCCAAAGATCATAATCTTCCACTGTTGGCTTTTCCCAATTCTCAGCTACATCATCATTGTTACCGTAGCGTGCAATCCATAGGAAATCTCTGTTTTTTACGTTTTGCAAACCATATTGTTTATAGTAAGCGTCACCTGTATAAAGACCTACAGGTTTATTGCTAATGGCTTTTAGTTTGTTTATGAAAGCTGTTGTATTTGCGACAATATCGCTTCTTGTGAAACCACTATCAGTAGCTTCTACATCAACTACATAGAATTTTGTTTGCTTGCTAGCTCTTGTATAAAAATTAACGGCTTCTTCTTCAGCTTGCGCTTTATTTGTGTAACGCGCATAACCATATACGCCGAATGGAATTCCGTGTTCTTGTGCTGATTTTTCATAGCTCTTATGATATGAATCTTCTAAACTACCGTCTTGAGTACGGATAATGACAAAATCCAAATCCTTACTTGCTTGACTCCAATTAATATTTCCTTGCCATTTCGATATATCTGCGATGACAGGTTCTTTAGCTAATGCGACATTTGTACCTACTAAACAAAATATAGCTACTGCCATTAGCATAACTATATTTTTAAGAATCCTCATTCCTATTCCTCCTAGTATTAGTAATATTACTAAATATTGACCTTACTAAGGATAGCAAAATTTTAGTAGAATTAACAGGTAATATTTTTATCAATATTGTTACAAAACTTACAATTACGTCTCATTTAAATATAAAAATTATGCTTATCTTGTAAAATAAGAATACAATTTGAACTAGTTATAGTATTTTTTTTAGATAAATTTAACCTGGATGTTTGTTTACAATATTTTTTTACAATAGTACTTTACAATTATAGGCCATCTCATCTAGTAGTTGATGCGTTACATATGTATAATGCTATCGTTCGACATTTCGTTCATTTTAAATTAGGAATGATTTCTTAATATAAAAAAGCGAGATATCGTAGAAACGAAATCTTGCCTTTTAAATGTCCTTATAAGATAGCTATATTTTATTTTTCGCCAAAGCTCCCTGAAAATTGTTTTACCGCTGCTTTAACTTCTTCTAGTTTTTCAGGTTTTAATAGAGCAATCATTTTCGGAATGAATTCTTGAATATCTTCTTGTGAAAATGTTCCCTCATCTTGTTTTTTGAAATTTTCTAAAAGAATTTCTCTTGCTTCCTCTTCTTTTCCCTCTTGAACTCGTTGTAAAATAAAGCGCAAAAACATTTCTTGACCTTGTTTATCCATCTTAACTCTCCTTAATAAAGTTAATTTTCAGACCTTTAATGATCTTCTTCCATTATATCATCAAACCAAACAGGGGAATACTTGTTTGTTTAACAGTTAGTAGCTTTACTATTCAATCTAAAAAATCAAGGGCCGAAGCATCAGCCCTTAATTGAGTAGCATTTAATTATGCCTTAACAGTAACGTTCAATTGTTGTGCAGGTCCGAAGAATTCAAAGTGAATTTGTGATTCCTTGAAGCCTAATGCATACAACTGGTTGATAATAGCTTCCATAAATACAGCTGGACCACACACATATACATCATTTTCAAGACTCACATTTTCTTGTAAGAATTCTTTTGTGATATAGCCTACTTCATCTGTATTTAATGCGATATAACTTGCATTTGACATTTTCGCAATATTTTCTTGGATCTCGTTATCAAATACATGCAAGTTAGAAGTACGAGCGCTATGAATCAATGTTGTTGTTCTGTTTGCATCAAGTGCTGCTAATGTGTCGAACATTGCCATTAGAGGTGTAATGCCCACGCCGCCTGCGATAAATGTTACTGGCGCTTTAGAAGCTAAATCTAATTGGAAGTCGCCAGCTGGTGCGCTTACTTGGATGCGGTCTCCTACTTTAGCTTGGTTGTGCAAGTATAGAGACACTTTACCTTCTGGGTCATTAATGTCTTCCCGTTTTACTGAGATACGGAATGCTTCGTTATTTGAAGCTCTAGATAAGCTATATTGACGATTGTGAGTAAATTCATCACCAGGGATTGTTACTTGGACTGTGATATATTGACCTGGTTGATATTCTGGCAATACTTTACCATCTACTGGTTTTAGGTAGAATGATGTAATTTCTTCATTCTCTACTACTTTATTAGCGATTTCGAATTCTTTAAAGAATCTCCAACCACCTTGTTGTTTTTCAGCTTCTTGGTACATTTCTTCTTCTACAGAGATGAATGCATCTGCGATGACGCCGTATGCTTCTGCCCATGCATTAATGATATCATCTGTTGCTGCATCACCTAACACTTCTTTAATTGCACCTAGTAAATGTTCGCCAACAATTGGATAATGTTCTGGTTTAATACCTAAACTTCTGTGTTTATGTGCAATTTGTTTAACAACCGGCATAATAGCACCAAGATTTTCAATGTGTACAGCAGCTGCATACACTGTGTTTGCTAGTGCTGCTTGTTGACGTCCTTTTGCTTGGTTTGCATGGTTGAAAATATTTAATAATTCAGGATGTGCTGCGAACATATTTTTATAGAAGGTTTTTGTAATATTATTTCCGTGTACTTCTAATACTGGTGCAGTTGATTTTACAATATCCATAGTTTGTTGTGATAACATATCAAACACTCCTTTTCTTTTAACAACTCAAAGATACACCTATCTAATTCTTAAAGCAATATTATAAATACATCTTTAACAAAAAAGACATATTTCAAATATATCTTTTAAAAAAGATGAATTCAGTCTAACATGGTATAATGGATATATAGAAATGGTGGTGATCCTCATGCGATTAACTTTGTATACTGATTACTCTTTACGTGTCCTCCTCTACCTCGGTGCGATGGATGCAGAAAAATTAGCCACAATCAAAGAAATATCAGAAGCCTATGGCATATCAAAAAATCACTTAATGAAAGTGACACATGAGCTGGGCAAACTTGGATATATAGAAACAATAAGAGGCCGCGGCGGCGGTATTCGTCTTGCATTAAAACCAGAAGAAATTGTACTAGGCAAAGTGATTCGGGAAACAGAAGAAGATCTCTATTTAGTCGATTGCTTCAACCCGGAATCCGTTGGGTGTATCATTTCACCTGTATGCAGCTTAAAGGGCGCACTAAATAAAGCCCTCCATGCATATATGTCGGTCTTGGATGAATATACATTAGCCGATTTTCTTCATTCAAAAGAGGAAATCGCTGCTATATTGTTTAATGATTAGCTCAATATATAATAAAAAAACCTTTCGTTTGGACAAGAACGAAGGTTTTTTATTATCAAAAAAAGGCACAAAAAAACCTATGAAGTTAATCATAGGCTTTTTTTATAATTATTTCGCAACAGCTTTTTTAGCAGCGTCTGCTAATTGAGCGAATGCAGCTGCATCGTTTACAGCAAGATCAGCTAACATTTTACGGTTAACTTCGATTTCAGCTACTTTTAAACCGTGCATTAAACGGCTGTAAGAAAGACCGTTGATGCGAGCAGCAGCATTGATACGTGTGATCCATAGTTTACGGAAATCACGTTTCTTTTGACGACGGTCACGATAAGCATATTGACCAGATTTCATTACTGCTTGGTTAGCAACTTTATATAATGTATGTTTAGAGCCAAAGTAACCTTTAGCTAATTTTAAAACTTTTTTACGACGAGCGCGTGTTACAGTACCGCCTTTTACGCGTGGCATACAAATTACCTCCTGCTATTCATTACTGAATATATTATATTATTATTTAATGTTTGTAAGTAAAGATTTAATGCGTTTGTAGTCACCAGGTGAAACGATGTTAGCTTTACGTAGGTGACGTTTAGCTTTTGTAGATTTGTTTGCGAATAAGTGGCTGCCGTAAGCACGGTCATATTTTAATTTACCAGTACCCGTTTTTTTGAAACGTTTAGCTGCGCCACGGTGAGTTTTCATTTTTGGCATTTCGAATTCCTCCTAAACTGTTCGACTAAAACTTATTTTTTCTCGTTCTTAGGTTGAAGCACTAAGAACATACTTCTGCCTTCCATTTTCGGTTTTTGTTCAACCGTTGCAACGTCGGCACAAGCTTCTGCAAAGCGATCTAATACTTTTTGGCCAATTTCTTTGTGCGTAATCGCACGGCCTTTAAAGCGGATAGAAGCTTTTACTTTGTCCCCTTTTTCAAGGAACTTAATTCCGTTACGCAATTTTGTTTGGAAATCGTGTTCATCGATTGTAGGACTTAATCTTACTTCTTTCATCACGATGACTTTTTGGTTTTTGCGTACTTCGCGATCTTTCTTTTGTTGCTCGAATTTGAATTTACCATAATCCATGATACGAGCTACTGGTGGCTTGGCTTGAGGAGCCACAAGGACAAGATCCAAATTTGCACGTTCTGCAATTGTCAAGGCTTCATTGCGTGTTTTTACTCCAAGCTGATCACCATTATGGTCGATTACACGAAGTTCACGTGCGCGAATGCCTTCGTTTACATACATGTCTTTGCTAATAACAATCCACCTCCAAGTAGTGTCGCGAATACATGGTTTGGGCTAGTTGCCCGATGATCGGTACGGTACTTTCGATGTCCACAAAAAAAGGCGGACATTAGTCGAAATGTCCGCCCGCGAGATATATGTACACGCGAAAATGCGTGATCCGTTCTATCATAGTACCTGTCAACATCAAAAATCGAACAGGTGAGAAGCGGGCAGCCTCTACTTCAACCACAAACTTGTATTCATAACCTTAACTATAATAACATGCTCGCAAAACACTGTCAATTAATAATACAAATCTTCTTTTTCTCGACACAAACTCTTGCTTTCTTTCTCCGCAATGTTTCAATTTCAGTCTAAAAGGCTATAGAACAACATATGCTAGGTTTTCAGAAATTTTATTAATTACTTTAGTGGGGGAGAGAAAAATGTTGAAACAAAAAATATTATTTATTTCAGAACATGGTGATCCGCTTGTTCCACTTGGTAGTAAACAAGCAGGCGGGCAAAACAACTATGTTAAACAACTGGCGCTGGCTTTAGAAGAAAAAGATTATGAAGTAGATGTGATTACACATTGGTCAAATGCACAGTCGCCTCAAATAGAACATTTCGGAAAGAATAATCGCGTTATTCGCATTGCTGCAGGTCATATAGGAGCCATTGAAAAAGAAAAAATCTTTGACTTACTGCCTGCTTTTTATAAAGAGATGCTACAGCTGATTCATATAGAGGAATACTCACTCGTACACACGCATTACTGGATGTCAGGTATTTTAGGCAGCATGCTCAAGAATGAATTTAGCATTCCATGGGTGCACACTAATCATTCACTCGGCATAGCTAAGAAAAATGGTATTGGCGAAGCAAGTCAAATTCGTCTTCAAATGGAGAACAAGGTGCTTACAGAAGCTGATGAAATTATTGCTACCACTCAAAATGAAAAAGAGTTGATTGAGAGCACAGTTCCATCCCCTGCTCCTATCAAAGTGGTTTCCATTGGCGTATCTGCAAGGTATATTGAGACCCCGCTTAATCTACATCAGGATCCATACTACTTATATGTCGGCCGTTTGGAAAAACCAAAGGGCATTTATGTCTTACTTGAAGCCTTCAAATTATTATTACAGAACCATCAAGTGCCTGATGACATTAAATTATTTGTTATAGGTGGCAGTAAAAATGCCATCGATCACATGACAAACGATCCTAAAAACAAAGATTTACGCGAGGCAATTAAAGGATTTGAAGATCGTATCCTATTCTTAGGGCCAAAAACAGAAAAAGAACTTGCCGATTATTATCGCAATGCCATTGCAACTATTGTTCCATCATTCTACGAATCATTCGGCATGGTGGCAGCTGAAGCACAAGCATGCGGTTGCCCAGTTATTGCTTCTAAAGTTGGCGGATTGCAAGATGTCGTTCTCCCTAGACGGACTGGTCTTCATGTAGCGAGAGGCGATGCTGAAAAATTCGCTGAGGCAATGAATATCCTCTTAAACAATGAAGCATTAAATAAAGTGCTTGGGTATAATGCTAAAACAAATGCTGAAAAGCAATTTGACTGGTGCGAAATTGCTGGCCAAATCAGCACTATCTATAAGGAGTTACAACATGAATGCATTCAAAAATAACATTATTGCAACTGATTTAGATAATACATTAGTTGGTGACGAAGAAGCTCTTCGTACACTGCTTCATACAATAGAAGGATCATTCTCTACTATTTTTATTACAGGTAGGCACAAACAATCTACACTACAATTGTTAGAAGCACATGAGATTCCCCTGCCGGATATTTTGGTTTGCGATGCCGGGGCTACCATCTACACAGGGCCTGATTTCCAACAAGATATTGGCTGGAAACAGAAAACACAGGCACACTGGGAACCGGAACATATCAAATTCATCATGACCTTCCTTCCTTCAATTGCAAAACATCCTGTACCTAATGAAAATCGCCTATCCTACACCATTCAAGATGAAAATATAGTAGAAGCAGCTAAACTTCAACTAAAAAATGCAGAGATCCCTTGCCATTGCATATATAGTTCAGGGAAAGACTTTGATATATTGCCAGAAGGGGCTAATAAAGGCTCTGCTCTGCAATATGTAATAGAACAATATGCATCCGAAACAGCAAGAGTACTTGCAGCAGGTGATTCAGGAAATGACGAAGATATGCTAACTCAAGGATTTCCAGCTGTCGTCGTTGCTAACCATCAGCCTGAACTCGAAAAACTACGCGGTTATCCAAACATTCACTTTGCAGAACATGAATTTGCTGCAGGTATATTAGAAGGTTGGGAACATTTCTATTCACTTGTGAAGAAATAAGAAAGCGGCTTTCGTTCGAATACACGAAAGCCGTTTTATATTGTCTTCAAATGATACAGAGTTAATTTAGAATTAGTTTATCTAGGTACTGGTTCATCACATTTTTTTATAATTCGTTTAAATTTCTTATCATAGGATACACGATTAATAAAATTATAGTACCATTTTTGATAAACTCCATTTTCTCCATAATCATGGATAATTTTAAGGAAATATATAAAGGTTGGATGGTATTCTAAAACTTCATTTTCTACCATTGATAATCCTTTATGAAAGTATTTAACTGCCTCTTTATACTTCTTAATTTTTGTTAACTCCATTCCTATATTAATCATAACGCTTGATCTCTCTCTTTTATCAGTCAATGTATCCAAACCGTTTTTCAGAGTTAAAATGGCTTTACTATGACATTTTATTTCTGAAAAGAAAGTTGCAAGATAAACAGTTTTTTTATACCCCATACTTACCCTCTTTTATATTTGTAACTAGAATAAATGAATTTCATTTATTTCCTTATTGGATTTTAGTTCATTCAATACAGCATCATCCCCATGAATAACAATATGGAAAGGGCTAGGTAAAGTAGGAAACGAATCATAATTCCTTCCTTCTCTCCATTCTTTAACCGATGAACCTAATAAATTCATAAAAATTCTTTTTTGTATTTTATCATTTTCACTTAATAATAAGTGGAAATCTTGGAAAAACAACACGTATTGTTTGCTATTTAGCCATTCTAAATCATTAAGACATTCATCAAGAGAATCCCAATAATTGTTGAAGTAAGAGGGGAATTCAAGTTTTTTCGCAAATTCTTTATAAAAGCGCCTCAAACTTTTACATTTCTCTCCCTCTACTAAAGCAGTAAAATTCCCACTGTTTTTGTAAGATTCTATTGTATGTTCATATAAATTTTTAAATAATTTCTTTTCATATGTCATATGAAAAAGTACTTCCATATTTTCAAAATCAATTGTATTCATGTTTTTCTCCTAACAAGTTGTATCGGCTCTGATATTATTTGTTTACAATAATACGTGCATTTTTTAAATCGATTTAAAAATACCTATATTATAATATAGGTGCATTAAATAATAATATTTTATGGATGATAATTAATTGTTAAACTTAAAACCGAGAGGATAACGACAAAGAGAAATAAAAAGATGCTGATACTAATACCATAAATACCATACACTCTACTTTGCTTTTTAAAAATTGCCATTATACCTAAACAAATTGCTATTAACGGTAGAGGGAACGCAATATTTAACATACTACTCGTCAACAAACTGGCATTAAGAAATACTAATCCTATAAAACCAAGAATGATTGAAGCTATGCCGGATAGATAAAAATAATCTCTTCTCTTAATAATTTCTATCATTAATTCTCACTCCATTCCCATGTTCCAACATCTTCAATTTTAATTCCTTTAATCTTATTATTACTCTTATTTTTTAAGATTTCCTCCACAGGTCCAACTACATTAAGTCCAAATACTTTCACTCCGTTTTTTTTAATATATGAAAGTCTTTCTCCTGCTGCTATAGATTGTTGCCCTGTAATGTTATCTACCATTTCCTGATGGTTTTTCAAGAAAGTCAACTGTTCTTTAAATAACTCTTCAGCTGAATTTGTCTCTCTAAATGTTGAATTTTCAGGAGCCCTATTTTCCGTGGGAAAACCAATTAATGTTGCCTGTGCCCCCTCTGAATCTAACATTTTAGACTCTATACCCGTATCAACCGCATTCCATAAGACATTTATTGTTTTGTTAGCGAATAAACGGTGAATTCTTTTAGGGCTATATGATTGATCTAATAAGAAAAACGCTTCAACAATTGTGCCCTTAGGTAATCGTTCCAAGGAATCCCATTGCTTATCAGAGTCTTTTTCTACCTCGTTTAATACTAATTCATATGGAAAGCTAATTCCTTTTGATCGCGGTATATTCATTCTATTATATTGTATGAAGGCTTTACCAAACCCCATACTTGAGGAATATTCTCCTACCTCATATATTTTAGAACCATAACGCTTTAATAAAGGGGCTTTAATATTCAATCCTAATAAAGGGGTAAAAGCATTTTTCACTTTATTATCATCTATTCTTAATGACGGATCGGTTAGAGTATATACAGTTTCAATAGCTAAGATATGGTCATTTGCCTTATTGTTAACACTATAAAATATTACCGTAGATAAATAACTGATAGGCAAAAATAATAAGAGAATAGAAAAAATAACTATTATTGTATTCCACCTTGCTTTACTTTTAGCTTTTAATAAAATTTGCTTTTCAAATTCTTCATTATAATTGGGTTCCATACTCCTTCACCTCTTCAACTGATTTTTAATACTGGTTCTAGCTCGAAAAACTAAAGTTTTAAATTTCGACATCTTCATGCCCAAATATTTGCACCTTCTTCATAAGTAAAATTTTTAAAAACTTTCAAGGTTAAGGCTTTCTTTTGGTCTTTAGGTAACTTTTCAATAATTGCAATAATTTCACTGAATGTTTCTTTAAAAAGATAATCATTTTCGATGTCTATATTATCTTTAAGATTTAAAAAGAAATTATCCTCTGAAATTACAATTCGCTTTTGCTTTCTAAAATAATCCATACATGTATTCTTTACGATAGTAAAAAGCCATGGTTTGATTGACTCTCCAGTATAAGAATCAATCGCAATATATGCCTTATAGAAAGTTTCTTGAAGTATGTCTTCCGATTGGTGAACATCAAGTGTAAAGCTATATATAAATCTAAATAAATCGTTAGTGTACTTACTAAATAATTCATCAATTATCTCCATTTCTCCCTCCCCTTCACTTAAACAACGCACAAATACTGATATCGTTTCACTTTTCTGTAATTTAACCCCGAAAATATATTGGCTATTATATAATCCAATGAAAGTATGTTCTTCTATAAGCCTGACAAACGTTTAGCAGGTAGATAGTTATTGTGATAAATGCTCACTAAAAAAGACCTTATTTCCTCATAAAGCAGAAAGAATAAGGTCGACATTTTTTACTGTCCTAACAATGAATAAGAAGTATAATTTGTTAAAAATTAAATATGTGCCCCAGTGTGCGTTTCTTTAATATAAACATTATTTTGCTTGCGATAATCTTTATTATATAGTAAAAAGACCTTATCCCCCTATGAGTTTAAGGTCTCCAGTATTAATTACTTCCTAACATGAGTGTGAATTATTTAATACAACATGATTAGTATTTTATAAGTGTTGCCACGAGTTCAAACCCTGCACCAATTGTCCAGAAAATCACATAATCATTTCGCTTTATTTGGCCAGACTTTACTCCTTCGTGTAAAGCTATAAAGGGACTGCTTGTACCTGTATAGCCAAACTCATCCCCTACGTATACCACTTGTTCATCAGTTAAGCTAAAATGCTCTTTAATTTTCTTAATGTTACTTAATGCAAATTGTGAAAAACAGTATTTTACTTCACTAGGATTTACATTGTTTCTTTTAAATAGAGTCTCGAGCATGCCATAGGTTGCATCCAGAACTATGCCACCATCAAATGGAATGGTTCTAGCATACTTTAAGTCACCTGTTTCTCGGATCCCCTTTGTTAATCCTTCTGCTGGATACATCATTTTCTCAGCAAAAACTGTATTTACATGATATGTAGAATCAATAAAACCAACATCTTCTGTTGTTCTTTCTATAATCATAGCCGCAGCACCATCGGCGAAGCATGTATAACATAGTGGATCTTCAGGGTCACTAATTAAGGACCAATAATCCGCTCCGACAATTAATGCATACTGTAACGAAGTATTAGACTTCATATAATGACTGACTTGTTCTAGTGCTACCGTCATACCTGCACAATTCGCATTCAAATCGTATACAATTGTTTCTGCTTTCGGTTTAATAGCATCAAATAATCGAATAGCATTTGAAGGTAAAGTAGTTTCTGGCGTTTGTGAGGTAAAAATAATCATATCCAAATCTTTTGCAGTAAGTTTTGATTTTTCTAAAACAGCATTCACCGCTTTAATTCCCATTGTTAAGGGCGTTTCATTTGGATCATCGTTTATATATCGACGTTCTCTCCCCATTGCTTTTAAAAGACCCCGAACATCTTTTCCTTGTTTATCAAAATGCTCAGTATAATAATCATTACCTACACTGTTTTGAGGATGAAAAATAGCCACATCTTTAATTTTAATATTATTCATGCTGCAAAATTCTCCTTTGATGTTCAAAAAGGCTATAGTAAATTACTATAACCTTTTCGGTTTTTATTTATTTGTTGATAACATCAGCATTTGTTAATCCAGCTTTTCGGGCAATACGTGATAATTGCATTTTTAATATTGTGTTATTTTGCACTACAAAGATAACTTTTTTGAATCCTGCTTGAAGATATAGGCCCATAGCAGCTTCTAATGCTTCAGCCATTTCTTGATTCAACACTTTCATACCTGTGCAATCTACATCCAACTCAAAATTACTTGCATCAACTGAAGCTGCTGTTTGTTGAAATTCCGTAGCAAAACGTTGTGCTTCTGGGATTGACATTTGTTCTCCCACAGTTACTTCTACCTTTTTAGCTGAAATATTTTTTGTGATTTTATAAGTGGATACTGACATAGTCTTACTTTTCCCCTTTTAATATAAATATTTAAGAAAATATGGTGTTTTTACCTTTTCCCTAGAACATTTTAACAAACTAATAATAAAGTTGCAAAATCATTTTTGATAAAAGAGGATACAAAGGCACATTATTCACATATTTTTCACATAAAATTGTCTCTGTATTTTTTAAAATTAAGTATACTTTATACCTACAAAGACATCTAACATAATAATTTTCTACTACCATTTAACCGGAGCGTTGACTTAGATGTAGGTGAATTAAGAGCTTTAGCTCACTTTTGCATACTATATATCTTACTTAGACTCTTTTCTTTTGTTTATTATTATAGCTCTCAATAGTTATGTTGCTCCTAAATAAGTAATTCTTTAACTTTAGGACTTCAAAGAATTTAATACTTAATTAAAATTACTTCTTCTACATCAAACTGAAAAATAACAATTTCATTATTTGATAACTGAGTTACTTTTACTCTCTCCTGACTATCTATTGGTAACTCAAAATTTAAACCGTCTAATGATTTAATTATGAAAAAACAAAATCCATTCACATATTCATATTCTCTAAGAATGCTTAGGATTTTATTAACGTTATTTTTTCTTGTAATACTTATCAAAGAAAATGAGTTGTTCTTTTTAAAAATGAGATAATCTAGGTCTAATTTTGCTAACATGAAATTAGAAACTAAAATTACAAAACTATATTGTTTCTCCCAATAATTTTTAAAAACACTTTTTGGATTTGCTTCTAACATATGATTTAGTTCTCTTGGTTCTTCATTTGTTAGGAGAGAAAGTACAAATTCATTTTCATATCGGTCCTCTAACAATTCAAAATCTCTTCTCTGATAGATCATTCCTTATTTCTCCTTTTTTCTACAAGTTTAATAACCTCTATAGATATTTGTGAATTCAATCAGCATTATACTTAATATTAAAAGTCAAATTATTAATAAACAATGGAGTGTCCTATATTGATTATGGAATTTCTGCATTTGAAGTTGTTGAAAAAACTAGGAAAACAAATAGATTATATGATATATGTTTCAAAATCTTTAAAGAACTAAGAAGAATAGACTTAATGAATTAGAGAAGTTACTTGATCATCCAAATGATTATGTAAAGTTCAAGCCAGCTACCCATTTTCTATCAGTAAATAAAGAAAAAGCAAAAGAGATATTAAAACCTTTAGCGAGGAAACCTGAGCTATGTGGTCTTAGTACGGAAATGTTACTTAACGAATGGGATAAAGGAAATTTTAAAAAATTATCTTAAATAAAAAATTCAAAGGATTTTGTTAGTAGTCCTTTGAATTTTACATTTTTTATATATTATTTAATAAGATGATCAATTTTTAAAATCTCATTTGTAATAAAGTTACTAATAATTACAAAGATAGGTAATACGAAAATTTTTGTTGTTTTCATTAATCTATATGCCATTTCCATCGAGTAAAAAATACATACAATCGATAAGATCATCGTGCTAATACTGATACCCTTTTGCAAATCCCAAATAGCTTGCAAGTAAAAAGCAGAAAAAATAAAGATAAAAATAAAGATAAAAAGTTTAAAGTAATTCAATATATTAGTCCCCTTTTAACCATTGTTGTCCCCTAAACTCCTAAATCTATTTGTCTCATAATGAATAATTTAAAATTTATAAATAAATCTTAGAGTTTAATAATAAAACAAAAGAATAATTCCAAATAGAAAACAAGCGATCACAAATGTAACATAAAAACCAGGCATCCCTAAAGTAACCTCAAGTATTATCGAAAGAATGGTTTTAGGTAAACTCGATTTACTCTCTTTATAATCTTTTATTAACAAATTGATTAGCCAAATTAAACTTACTACTACTATTAATTCTAATAAAATACCAATTAATATGTGCACTTTAATATTTCTCCTTTTGCTATCAACTATAAATATTCTTCCCCATACTTTATAGATGACATAAGAAGAGTAGCAAGATACCTTCTTGAGATTGAATTCTAAAAGTAAAATTTTAATAAAATAGCATAAAAAAATAGTAACTTACTTTTCGACAAAAATAAACTACTTAAGAACAATTATCTAAATTTATTTAAAATCAAAAAGCGGCTTTTCGTCTAATAAACGAAAAGCCGCTTTTGATACATCTAGCCTAAATGTTGTACGTCTTCTAAAATTTTATTTAGGAATTCATCAAATGGAACAGTTTCAGAATCCTTAGAGCCATACTTGCGGACATTGACGCTGCCATCAGCCATTTCTTTGTCTCCTAGTACAAGCATGTACGGAATCTTTTTCATTTGTGATTCACGGATTTTGTAGCCCAGTTTTTCGTCTCGGTAATCCATTTCTACACGTAAGCCTTTTGCTTGAAGTTTTTCTTGTACGCTCTTCGCATAATCGAAGTGCACATCGTTGGAAACAGGTATTACTTGAACTTGCACTGGTGCTAACCATGTTGGGAATGCACCTTTATATTCTTCGATCAAGAATGCAACAAAGCGTTCCATTGTTGATACGACACCGCGGTGAATAACAACAGGACGATGTTGTTTGCCGTCTTCTCCTACATAGTTCAGGTCAAAGCGTTCTGGCAATAAGAAGTCAAGCTGTACAGTGGACAATGTTTCTTGTTTGCCGATAGCAGTTTTTACTTGAACA
This sequence comes from Rummeliibacillus sp. TYF-LIM-RU47, assembly GCF_008638315.1. Taxonomy (NCBI): domain Bacteria; kingdom Bacillati; phylum Bacillota; class Bacilli; order Caryophanales; family Caryophanaceae; genus Rummeliibacillus; species Rummeliibacillus sp. TYF-LIM-RU47. The sequence goes on from NZ_VVIR01000001.1 coordinate 2,104,066, forward strand.
TCTAGTTTAGGGCCATAGAATGCCGCTTCCCCTTCAGCTTCATAGTAATCTAATCCTAATTCATCCATTGCTTCTTTCAACATGCTTTGCGCTTTATTCCACATTTCATCATCATCAAAGTACTTTTCAGTATCTTGTGGGTCTCTATAAGACAGACGGAATTCGTAGTCATCCAAGTTGAAATCTTTATATACAGCTAAGATAAGTTCCACTACTTTTTTGAATTCTTCTTTGATTTGATCTGGACGAACGAATAAGTGTGCATCGTTTAGAGTCATGCCGCGGACACGTTGAAGGCCAGATACAGCGCCACTCATTTCGTAACGATGCATAGTGCCAAGCTCTGCAATACGTAGCGGAAGGTCTCGGTATGAATGCATAGATGATTTGTACACCATCATATGGTGCGGACAGTTCATTGGACGCAGCACTAGTGTTTCGTTATCCATCTCCATTGGCGGGAACATATCTTCTTGGTAATGATCCCAGTGGCCTGAAGTTACATACAAGTCTTTTGAGCCAAGAACTGGTGTGTAAACATGTTTGTAGTCAAGAGAGACTTCTTTATCAACGATATAGCGTTCGATTGTACGACGGATTGTCGCACCATTTGGCAGCCATAATGGAAGGCCCATGCCGACTAATTTGTTATTAGTGAATAATTCAAGTTCTTTCCCAATTCTACGGTGGTCACGTTCCTTTGCTTCTTCTAGCATTTGTAGGTGTGCTTTTAAATCTTCCTTATTAAAGAAAGCAGTACCGTAAATACGTTGAAGCATTTTGTTGTCGGAGTTTCCTCTCCAATAAGCACCAGCGATAGAAAGCAGCTTGAATTCTTTAATTTTTCCTGTTGAAGGTACATGGACACCACGGCAAAGGTCGAAGAATTCGCCTTGTTCGTAGATTGATACTTGTTCATCTTCAGGAATAGCTTCAAGAAGTTCCACTTTGTATTCATCATCTGCAAAGCGTTTTTGCGCTTCTGCACGTGATACATCGTGACGAACGATTTCAAGGTTTTCAGCGATGATTTTTTTCATTTCTTTTTCAATGCGCGGGAAATCCTCTGAAGTGATTGGTTCAGGTGAATCGATATCATAGTAGAAGCCACCTTCAATGACTGGTCCTACGCCAAGTTTCACGCCATCGAATAAACGTTTTACAGCTTGTGCAAGTAAATGTGCAGTTGAATGACGCATAACTTCTAATGATTCTTCATCATTCGGTGTTAAGATAGCAATAGTACCATCACTTTCAAGAGGTGTTTTTGTGTCTACTAAAGCACCATTGAATTTGCCGGCGATTGCTTTTTTGCGTAGTCCTGGACTGATAGATAAAGCGACTTCATCTGTAGTAATGCCTTTTTCAAACTCTTTTACTGAGCCATCTGGGAATGTTAATTTAATCATTTTTCATCTCTCCTTTTTATTTTTTCAAGAGCTCTAGGCCACAAGCTTAGGAGATTTTTTGTCCATTTGTTTTTAAATACACAAAAAAACCTCATCCGCAAAGGGACGAGGTTTGTGCTCGTGGTTCCACCCTTCTTCCTTCTAAACAAGAAAATCCTTGTATAGACGAAGCTCAAGATCGGTTAACGGACCGCTTCCGGCGACAATTACTGTTCTCTTTCACTGACGCTGCTCCAAGGGGGTAAATTGAATGCCGTTACTAAGAAGCTCTCACCAGTTGCTTCTCTCTCTTTAAGCCGTACAGACAATTGTTGTCCTTTTCTAAGCATTTAATATTTAGATTATGTTTGAAATTATAAACTGAATCTTTTTGAAAATCAAGTAAAATCATTTAATCTTGATAAAGCCTTCTGTTTTCACCAATCATCTCGAAGTCTGTAGTAAGTGCCTTGACGCGTTCCATGATACGAGCTGCTTTCATGACATCTACTTCCCCTTTTTGTGTTGTCGCGAAATGTTTCTCCAATTGATCATAGTCATAATTGGAGGTAATGAATACTGGCAAACCTTCATTCATCCGATATTGAAGAATAGTACCAATAATTTCATCTCTCGTCCAAGCAGACAAGTTCTCTGCCCCTATATCATCCAGCATTAAGACGGGTGCTTTTTTGACGAAATCCACTTTTTCTGACAGCGTTTGATCGCCAATAGCACTCTTTAATTCACTTAGAAAATCTGGGACATATACCATAACTGTTTTAATTTCCATGGTTGCCAATTCATTGGCAATGGCGCCAAGTACATATGATTTACCGACACCAAAGTTGCCATAAATATAATAGCCAGTCTTCGGTAATTCACCTGTTTTGCGTACTTTTTGAATAAACAGTTCTGCTACATCACTGATTGTTGCCTTAGAAGGATTACTTTTATCCAAGTCATCAATACGAGCTTTCAATACATCCTTAGGCATATGCATACTAGAAATCATCGAAGCTGCCCTGCGACGGTTATCTTCCATCCTCTTAGTTTGGCACGGAATGTATTCAAGATCGATTTGACCTCTGATTACAGTGAGTTTCGGAATAAAGCCATTAATAGCATTTTTACAGAGAGCGACAGATTCGCAAGCACTGCAGTCATGATGCTGGTTGACATATTCATATAGCTTGCCTAAACCTCTTTCCACCATTTCCCTATTGGCAACTTGATCGTTTTCAGCGAGAAACTTTTGGACATTTTGATTCTCTAAGATCTCTTTTTGCATTTCGTTATAGCGTGATTGAAATTGTGAATCCATGATTTTTTTCAGTTCTCTGTTAATCGGCTGCATGTTATGAATCCACCTCTCCTTCTTTCAATCCTAATTTTTTCATTACTTCTTGCCGTTTCTTATCATAATCGGTATGAGTCGTTTCTTTGTTTTCCTCTTTTTTCTGCTGTTGCTTCATTTTATTTTCATAGTACCAATCAGGTACATTTTGCTTTTGGTTGTATGGTTGATTTTTCGGGGTATATTGCTTTCGATTCTTTTGGAGCTGATAATCCTCCGCAAATTTGAACGCCCCTTCAGCACTTTGAACATTATTCTTTCGCCAATTTGTTGCGATAGACTGAAGAAAAGAACTGTTTAGATTAGCGTTGCTTACATAGTAAGCATAATGAATTAATGTATTCATAACTGATTTATTAATGTCGTCATATTTCGCTGTAAAATCTTCAACCACCTTAACATCTTTCTCAAAAGGCGTTTTCCCTTTTACAAGCATGCTTAGCAATTCCTTCGGTGAGGCTTGCTCCAGTATTGTAATAGCCTCTTTTTTTAAAGCAGCAGGATTTTGAAAATCCTTGTCTACAAAATGAGCTAAATGATAGAATGCACCTGCGCTTGCTTTGAGAACTTTATATTCTTTTGTATAATCTTTCTTTTCGCTAGGAAGCTGTTGTTTTGGGTCATTGCTTTTTTGTTCTTCAAATTCCCTCGCTAACTTCATTGCTTCCCGCGCCGTTTTTACACCTGTATGTCGCCAATGAGAGGCAATAGTCTCAATGTATTTGCGGTTAAGCTTTCCATGGTTACGCAGAAAAACATAGTGAATGAGAACATTGACAACAGGTGTTGACATCTCATATTGCATTACCAAGTCTTCCACTAATTGAATATCATTTGGGAACGGTTCTCTACCGCCCGCTACATCTTTTAGGACATCGATGGGTGAAGAAGATTCAAACCATCGGATTAATTCCATTTCCATCGGATTTAAGTCTTCTTCTATAATTGGCGTATGCTCAAATACTTCTTGTTTTTTTGCAATCGGCTGCATGGACGGTGGCTCTTTTGAAACGGTGAGTTTATAGTAATCTGCTGCTTCTTTCTTCAATCGTAGATCACTTAAATTCATCCCGTCATCTAATGCTAGAAGAATCACTTTTTGCATATCAAATGGAGTCAAATGATATAAAAAGGCCAACTTTGCAATCGTAGCTTTAATTTCTGCTGTCAGAATGGAAGAAGGGACAAGCTGTTCAGACAGACTCGTCCGAAGCAATTGAAAATCGAATTCTTCATAGTGGAACGGTAGCTCTTTCGGCTTTTCCTGTAATCCCGTCAATTGGATACCATCTGATGGGATATTATGCGAAACGGGACGATACACATCCGTGAATGAACGTGACACCTCTTGATACCCAAAGTTCGATAACCCTTTTGTCACAAAACGCTGGCGCAAATTACGGTAAGCCGTTTCGCCAATCTTGCTGAACAAAAACATAGAAAGAAGCGGATCATCAAAGAAAGCAGCGGCATCAAGCGGCGGCATGACATCATATATAAAAGAACGTGTTTCTTGTTCGTCTTTACGCCATGTGCGTAAAAGACCAATTGCTTCTAGTGCAATCCTCGATTCAAAGATACGCGCAATAGGCAAATCTAATGAATTCATTAAATGATAATGGGACATGGAGTAATCATCTATATTTTCTCCTTCTGCCCATAATAAAAAATAAAGGCTGATCGGCTCTGCACCGATCAACGGTTGATATAGTAATGTTATTAATTTTCGATCATAGCTGGACAAGGGAAAAGGCACACGAATAGTTAAGCGATCAACTGGTTGCAGTTCTTTAAATAAGTTCATTAGCCCACATCTCCACCTTGTTTAGTGTCCACTTTCGGTTTCCTTTGACTGTCTTTCAATTAGCTCTCTTAATTCATCAATAAATACATTAATATCTTTAAATTGGCGGTAAACGGATGCAAAGCGGACATACGAAACTTCATCTATTTTAGAGAGACGCTCCATGACCATCTCGCCAATATCCTCAGAACGAACTTCTGCATTGCCGATCCTACGGAGACATTGTTCAATATTAAAAACCAGTTCCTCCAACACATTTAAAGCGACTGGTCGTTTTTCACATGCACGGATGAGCCCCCGCAATACTTTCTCACGGCTAAATTCTTCGCGTGAGCCGTCTTTTTTGATGACAATCAGCGGCATTTCTTCTACTTTTTCAAATGTAGTAAAGCGATAACTGCAAGATTCACATTCTCTTCGTCGGCGTATCGCTTTATTATCATCAACAGGCCGGCTATCGATCACTTTTGTTCCATTATATTGACAAGCTGGACATTTCATAATTTTTCTCTCCTGATTACGCAACATATTAGTTTATCTATTATATCAAAAAATGTGCGAAATAGCCGAAAAAAGTGTACCAAAAACGGAACAAGCGTATAAATAGAATGCATGTGCCTCTTTTTGAGTACTTATAGGTCATAATTAAATAAAAAACCTTCTAACCTAGTAGGAGGTTAGAAGGCTATCTGATATTAAATTCTATACATTTACAGTTTCTTTTAAACCTGCGACTACTTTTTTCGTTAAGTCTACTACTCTCGCAGAATAACCCCATTCATTATCATACCAAGCAAGCACCTTAACTTTATTGTCACCAATTGTCATCGTAGACAGACCGTCAATAATTGCAGAGGATGGATTGCTATTGAAGTCGCTTGATACAAGAGGCTCCATTGTAAATTCAAGGATTCCTTTTAGCGAACCTTCAGTTGCTTGTTGGAATGCTTCATTCACTTCTTCAGCTGTAACATCACGTTTCAAATCTACAACAAGGTCAACAAGTGATACATTTGGTGTTGGAACACGTAATGCCATACCGTGCAATTTCCCTTGTAATTCGGGCAATACAAGTGTTAGCGCTTTCGCGGCACCTGTAGATGTAGGAATAATAGATTCAGCACATGCTCTTGCACGACGCAAATCTTTATGTGGATTGTCTATATTTTTTTGGTCATTCGTATAAGAATGGACAGTCGTCATTAATCCGTTCTCTATTCCGAATGTGTCGTTTAGTACTTTCGCGACAGGCGCTAGACAGTTTGTTGTACAGCTAGCATTAGAAATGACATCATGTTTTGCAAGATCAAGTTTATCATCGTTTACACCCATTACTACTGTAATGTCTTCATTTTTACCCGGCGCTGTTAAAATAACTTTTTTTGCGCCTGCTTCAAGGTGCAAAGCTGCTTTGCTACGCTCATTGAATTTACCTGTTGCTTCAATGACAAGATCAACACCCAACTCTTTCCAAGGTAAATTTGCTGGATTGCGGTCACTTACAAGTTGTACGTGTTTGCCGTTAACAATCAAAGCATTCTCAGTGGCTTCGATTTCACCTTCAAATTTACCGTGTGTTGTATCATATTTCACCAAATGAGCCAATGTCTCAGCAGGATAGCTAGCATTTATTGCCACAATATTAAGATCATCTTGCAAAATCGCTTGGCGGAAAACCATACGGCCGATACGACCAAAACCATTAATAGCGATAGAAACTGTCATGAAAAAAATCCTCCCTGTTTAGCGCGTTATACTTAATTACTTATCTCACAAATAGTATAACACATTAAACAGAAAGGAAAACCTATTATAGTGCTTATAGCTTAAAGTTTATATTTTCAGTATATTTTCAGACAATTGTATACTTTAATTAAATAATGTCCCACTCTTTTAGAATAGCTAACAATTGTGTACGTGTATTCTCTAAGTCACGATTGTTATAAATGACTGCATCCGCACCTTTTTCTTTTTCAGAGAGAGGCAGCTGCGTAGCAATTCGTGCTAACGCTTCTTCCTTGGATAAATGATTTCTCTCCATCAGACGATTTAATTGGTTCTCTTCTGTCACAGAGACAACAAGGATTTTTTCAACAAAATGCTGCAGATGGCTTTCAAACAATAAAGGAATATCCATTACGATATGTGGCTCCCCTGCTTCAGTTAGTTCATCGCGTTGTCTCAGCATTTCTTGCCGTATAGCTGGATGCATAATCGAATTTAACTCTACCCGTTTAGCGGGATTATGGAAGATGATTTCTCCCAATTTTTCACGGTTTAACTCACAGTTTTCTAGTAATACTTCTTTGCCAAATACTTCGCTTATTTTCTCCAATGTGGGGGTTCCTGGTTCTACAACGATGCGTGCTACAAGATCTGCATCTACAATCGGCAGTCCTACTTCCTCCAGCATTTTCGCTACTGTACTTTTTCCGCTGGCAATGCTCCCAGTCAAGCCGATAATCAAATTACTCACTCACCTTTAATGTTGGCAATGCGGACAATAAACCGAATTCCTGCCCGCGATTACCATTTGTTTTGTATTAGTATGACATATTGGACACGCTTTCCTACCGTACATTTGAAGACGATTTTGCATGCTCCCTGCTTCTCCATTTATATTCCGATAGTCTGATATACTAGAACCGCCTGCTTCTATACTTTCTTGTAAGATAGCGACAATGTGTGCGAATAAGTCTTTTTTCCGCTTTTCACTAATGCGGGCCATTTTCCTGTTCGGATGGATTTTCATTCGGAAAAGCGCTTCTGTTGCATAAATATTGCCACATCCAGCAACGACATGACTGTCCATGATTACTTCTTTCACAGGTTTATTCGCATATTTAGGCAAGGCAGATTTCATTAGGAAATATTCAAGTGCGCCCGGTGAAAAGGGTTCAGGAGCAATCTCAAGCAAAGGCGGATGATCCGCAATCGAATCAAGGAGCCTTAACTCCCCAAATCGCCTAATATCCGCATAAACAAGAAATTCATCCTCTTCAAATGCCAATATGACATGGATATGCTTGCGAAACTTTTCTTCTTTGATTTCATTGAGCGAATGGACATGAAACCAAGCGCCTGTCATGCCCAAATGGTTGACGAGAATCGCTTCATCTGCCCCATCCTCCAAATAGAAATATATATATTTGGATCGTCGTTCAACATCCAATATCTTCGTCCCTTTCAACCTATTAGAAAAGGTCTCAGGGTCCATTCCTTTTATAATACACGCCTTCCCTTTGTTGATCGATGTACAGATCGTATTTGAAACCTCGACGTGGCGGATAGTTTTTCCCGCCACGACAGGTTGAAGCGAACGTACAACGCCTTCTACTTCTGGTAATTCAGGCATGTTATCACTTCCTTACTTTGTTTCATACCACGTATCGCCTGAAGCGAATTCTGCTTTTAGAGGCACTTGGAGCTTAATGGCATTCGCCATCACTTCAGGTACTAATTTTTCGAGTATGGCGATTTCTTCATTCGGTGCTTCAAAAATCAATTCATCGTGCACCTGCAATAACATTTTTGCTTTTAGGTTATGCTCTTTTAAAGCTTTTGCCATATCTATCATCGCTTTTTTGATAATATCTGCCGCACTGCCTTGAATTGGTGTATTCATTGCTGTCCGTTCTGCAAAGCTTCGCAGATTAAAATTAGAACTATGCAGATCAGGTAGATAGCGGCGACGATTTAAGATGGTTGCTGCAAATCCTTTTTCTTTGGCTTCTTTAATACTTTCTACCATATATTTTTTAACGCCTGGGAAACTGGATAGATAGCGTTCGATAAAGTCTGCAGCTTCTTTTCGCGTAATATTTAAGTTTTGAGATAACCCATAATCACTAATACCATAAACAATCCCAAAGTTTACTGCTTTTGCGGCACGTCTCATATCGGAAGTCACTTCATCTGCTTCTACATGGAATACCGTCATAGCCGTTTTTGTATGAATGTCTTGATCATGCACAAAAGCGCTTTTCAGATTTTCATCATTCGCCATATGTGCGAGAACTCTCAATTCAATTTGCGAATAATCGGCAGCAAATAGTTTCCATTCGGTATGAGAAGGCACAAATGCTTGTCGGATTTTTCGTCCCTCTTCCAAACGCACTGGGATATTTTGCAGATTAGGATCAATAGAGCTTAATCGTCCAGTAGAGGTTAATGCTTGCTGATAGCGTGTATGGATTTTCCCATCTTCTAAAATCACTTTTAACAAGCCTTCAATATAAGTGGATTGCAGCTTCCCTAGTTGACGGTATTCTAAAATATGCTGGATAATCTCATGCTCCGGTGCCAATTTTTCGAGCACATCAGCAGCTGTAGAATAGCCGGTTTTGGTCTTTTTAATTATTGGCAGGCCTAATTTTTCAAATAGAATAACACCTAGCTGTTTCGGTGAATTCATATTGAATTTTTCGCCAGCTGCTTGGTATATTTCTTCTTCAATACTCTTTAATTTTTCAGCAAGCTCTCGGCCCATCTCAACAAGGCGTTCCCGATCTACTGTAATTCCTTCACTTTCCATTTCACTAAGGATCGAAGCGAGCGGCAATTCTAAGTTTCGGTATAAATCAAATTGTTCATTCTCTTTTAATTGTTCTTCAAGCTTTGTCTGCAAGTGGAAAACAGCGTTCGCTTTTCTGCTCGCATGTTCTGCAATGACTTCTTGGCTCGGGATCGCTTTCTTCGCACCTTTGCCATAAATAATGTCATTGGTTTGGACATCGCGATAACCAAATTCTTTTGCTACAGCTGCCAAATCATCTGTAGACATTGCCGGATTCACGATATAAGCCGCCAGTATTAAATCGAATTCTACTCCTTTTAAATGAATATCGCTTCGATAAAGAGCTGATTGTATCGCTTTGGAATCAAAAACATATTTTTTCTGATTTTCGTCCTGAAGCCAATCAATTAACTCGGGTGAATTTTGCAATTGTTCAAATGGGATATAATACGTCTTGTTTCCGTTTGATAAGGCCAGCCCAAAACGTTTGCATGTATGATAGCTCTCATTTTCAAGTTCCAAATGGATCGCCATTGGACTTGCTAATTGATCTTTTGTTATTGTTTCGACGATATCCAGTTCGATGGCTTCAATTTCCTTTTCCTCGGTTTCAAATTCGCTCTTTTGAATCAGAGACTTAAAGGAGAGATCTTGCCATAAAGAGAACAGCGTATCGACATCAGGTCCTTCATAATTTAACTCTTCAATCTTAATATCTATCGGTGCTTGGCGATTGATGGTTGCAAGCTCCTTACTCATTTTTGCTTGTTCTTCATTTGCTGCTAGTTTTTCCTTCAGCTTGGCACCACTAACTTCATCGATATGCTGATAGAGTTCTTCAATGGTCGGGTATTGTTTAAGCAATTTGATTGCTGTTTTTTCCCCGACACCTGGCACTCCTGGAATATTATCGGATGAATCGCCCATTAAGCCTTTCATATCAATAATTTGATGAGGTGTTAGCCCATACTTTTCTTCAATATGGCTTGGTGTGTAATGTTCGATATCTGTAATTCCTTTGCGTGTAATATACACGGTTGTGTTATCAGATGCGAGCTGCGTTAAATCCTTGTCGCCTGATACAATAATCACTTCGAGTTTTTGCTCATCTGCTTCTTTACTTAGTGTCCCAATGATATCATCTGCTTCATAGAGATCTAATTCATATTGTTTAATACGATACGCGTCTAGTAATTTCCTTAAATAAGGGAATTGCTCCGATAGTTCTGGCGGCGTTTTTTGTCTCCCGCCTTTATACTCTGAATAGGTGCTGTGGCGGAATGTGGTTTTCCCTGCATCAAATGCTACTAGCATCTTTGTTGGCTTTTCTTCTTCTAAAATCTTTTGTAGCATGGTGGTAAAGCCATACACCGCATTGGTATGAATACCTTGGTCGTTCGTTAACAACGGCAGCGCAAAAAATGCTCGGTATGCCAAACTATTTCCATCCAATAACAGCAATTTTTCCTTTGTCATTTTGGCACTCTCCTAGATATGTTTTTCTTCATATAGTTATCATTCAACAAATTATATACTGAGGCTTCTTCGCTGTGTCGATAGCCCACTTTGATAGATACACTTTGCTCTTCTTCATATTTTACCATGCATGCTTCTGGAAAGAAAAAAAGACGCAGACCCTATTTATAACTCAGTTGAATTAACTTAATCTAATCTAGAGTAAGCGGCATGCATGCATTTATAGGTAGTTATCTTTACCCTTATAATTCATTTAAAAAGAGCAAAATGCTTTTTAACTAAATAAAAAAACGAGGAAACTAATCCCTCGTTTTACGCTAGATTGAAAAACAGTCGCATGGTTGTTCCTTTTCCCTCAACACTGTCAACTTGTATTTTGCCATGGTGTGCTTCTACTAAATGCTTCACTATGGCTAGGCCTAAACCAGTGCCACCCGATTTACGGCTACGGTCACGGTCCACCCGATAAAAGCGTTCGAATACCCGAGGAATCTCCTCTTCTTGGATACCTACCCCTTCATCTTCTATTTCAATGATGCCCTCATGGCCTTTTTTATAAAGCCTTAATGTAATTTTTGAATTTTCTTCCGAATAATTGATGGCATTGTCCATAAGGTTCAAGAGTATTTGGACCAACCGATGGGGGTCTCCATTAATGATAACATCTTGATCTATTTCTGCTTCAAACTCCATCTCTTTCGCTTCTAACTTTGAATGAATCATATCAACTGTTTGAACAATAATATCACGCAAGCTTGTTTTTTCCATATTGACTGTAAACCCTAGTCGCTCAATCTTCGATAAGTCTAGAAGATCGTTGACAAGGATTTGTAGCCGATTGCTCTCCTTGTTGATAATATCTAAGAAATACAGTAAAGTGCCTTGATCATTGTAAGCACCATCCAAGAGTGTTTCTGAAAAACCTTTAATCGACGTAACAGGGGTCCTTAGTTCATGCGAAACATTCACTACAAAATCTTTCCGTATCTGTTCAAGCATGACCACTTCCGTAATATCGTGAATTACGATTACAACGCCAAGCCAAAGGCCATGTTCACCAACTACCGGCGCTCCATATACTTCTATATCGCGGAATTCTTGCTGTATTTTCAAATGCAGCTGTTTTCTATACGGTACTTCTGTCATAAATACATGGTCTACAAAATCTACCAACTCTTCCGGCAATCCCAAATGGCGGAATTGCTTTTGCTGTATCTCTGCGTACTCCTGATGAAACAATTCCGTAAAAATACGGTTGGTAATGGTAATTTCACCTTTCCTACCAATCATCACTAGGGCGCTTCCCATATTTTCAATTAAGGTTTTTAAACGTTCTTGTTCAATCTCTCTTGTCGTCATGATTTCCTGCAAACTTCTTGCTAGGACATTCATCGCCTTGCTTAATCGGAGCGTAGGTGATCCTGTTATTTCGTATGTTCTTGCACGGTAATTACCTTCAGCTAATTGAAGGGCTGTCTTTCTTGCATGATCAATAGGCCTTGCTAGATTTTTAATTAAACGGTCGGTTACAAATAACAACAAAATAAATGCCACTACAAAAATAATTCCGATTAACAACCAAAGCTGTAAGCGGATATCTGTTAAGTCTTGCGCTTTTGTATTATGGGCAATTGAATCTATAACCTGATTTTTTTCTGTTTGAGTAATAGGATAAGGCAGCTTTTCAATGGCTTGTGAAACATTTTCTTTAGACTCCAATGTATTGGTCGCCATCGAATCTTTTACTAAAAGCGGAAAAAGCTGCCCTAGTGTAAAGCCCAGACCAGCCAATGTAACAAGAAATAATGTACCAAATATAGACAGTAAACGGAATCGCAATGAGTGCATTAAACTTTAGGCTCCTCAAATTTATAGCCTAAACCACGAATTGTTTTTATGTACTTAGGTTTTCGGCTATTTTCTTCAATCTGTTCACGCAAATGGCTAATATGGACATCTACAATCCTCGTATCGCCAGCAAAATCATAGTGCCAAACAGAGCTTAATAATTGATCGCGGGTAAGCACTCTATTTTTATTTTGCAATAGATAGATTAATAGTTCGAATTCCTTTGGTGTAAATTCAAGCGGTTTTCCGTCTAAATAGGCTTCAAAGCGTGTTGGAAGCACCTTAAGATGTCCCATATGATAAACTAGCTCACTTGTCTCTTCTTTCGCTTGCCGTTCGCCTACTTTTGAACGTCTTAAAACTGCCTTAACGCGGGCAATGACCTCACGGGGACTAAAAGGTTTTGTCATATAATCGTCTGCGCCTAATTCGAGCCCTAGCACTTTGTCAAATTCATCGTCTTTTGCTGTCAGCATAATAATGGGTGTGTTGATCTTCTGTACACGAAGTTCTTTGCAAACTTCCATACCGTCTAATTTTGGTAACATCAGATCTAGCAAAATCAAATCTGGTTGTTCTTCTATAGCACGCTTTAAACCTTCTTGGCCATCTAAAGCTGTGATTACGTCATATTCTGCTTGTTTTAAATTGTATTCTAATAATGTTGATATCGAAATTTCATCTTCAATAATTAAAACCTTTGGGTTCATGTTTTTGCCTCCGAAGTAGTAGAAAACTTTATAATGGATGTGTAGGCGGAACTGCGACAATAGTTCCTTTTAATACAATCTCTTCTTTACTGTCTTTTCCTTCGACTGAAATAGTAACTTCAGATTGCTCACGTTTGATTTCTTTCAATATTAACTCAATACTTATCGTATCGTAATGATACAAGGGTTTTGGGTATTGGAAGTGTTGCTCTCTTATATAGGCGCCTGGTCCTGGTAGATGCTTAGAAACGGCAGAACTAACAATACCTGCAAGCATGATCGCCGGCACTACGGGTTTTTCAAAAGCTGTTTCCGCTGCATAATCATGTTGAATGTATAATGGGTTATTGTCATTGGTAAGACCTAAATACAACAGGAGATCTTTATCTTCAATTTTCTCTGTCAGCAAGATTGAATCGCCTACGGCTAGTTCTTCTAAACTTTTTCCGAGTTTTCTTTTTTTATCGAGTAACACAAAAACCCCCCTTTAGAGCTTTCTATATTTCCATAGTATCAGCAATTGACTGAAAAATCGAGTTATTATCCAAAATTAAAAGGGATAGGCAACTATCACCTATCCCCCTACTTCAGATGCTAGGAAAGTACATTCATCACATTTTTTACGGCTTCAGCCGAGTTGTCCAAAGAGGCTTTTTCATCTGTGGTTAAGTCCAACTCAATAATCTTCTCGATGCCGTTGCCTCCGAGAATTGTTGGTACTCCAAGATATATCCCATTGTAGCCGTATTCACCTTCCAAGTAGGCAATGGAAGGTAAAATCCGACGTTGGTCACGTAAGATGGCCTCAGCCATTTCTACAAGAGCAGCAGCCGGTGCGTAGTACGCAGAGCCATTACCAAGCAAGTTGACGATTTCTCCTCCGCCTGTCCGTGTGCGAGCCACAATTTCATCTAGGCGTTCCTTTGGAATTAATGTTTCAAGCGGTATTCCCCCAGCATACGAATAGCGGGTAAGTGGCACCATTGAATCGCCATGACCACCAAGCACGAAGCCAGTAATATCTTTAACAGAAAGATTTAATTCCTCAGCGACAAACGTGCGGAAGCGTGCAGTGTCTAGAACTCCTGATTGGCCAATAACACGATTTTTCGGGAAGCCTGACTCTTTATATACGGTGTATGTCATCGCATCGACCGGATTGGTCAACACGATAATAGTAGAACCAGGCGAATGCTTTACAATCTCTACAGTTACAGATTTCATAACAGATTGATTGATTTGCACCAAATCATCTCGGCTCATACCGGGCTTTCTAGCAACACCTGCGGTAATAATGACGATATCCGAATCTTTGGTATCTTCGTAGTTTGCTGTGCCGATGACTTTCGCGTCAAATCCTAGTACAGGTGCAGCTTCTGCCATATCTAAAGCCTTACCCTTCGTAGAATTCTCTGCTTGAGGAATATCAACTAAAACAACATCACCCAATTCTTTTTGCGCTAATAAAAATGCCGCTGTTGCACCAGTAAAACCTGCTCCGATAACGGAAATTTTTTTTCGATTAGTTGCCATTCTTACCCGCTCCTTTTCGTATAGTGTAAAAAAAGGAAAAGGGAGCAAAACTGTTCCCTTTTCCTTTTTGTTAAATTACATATTTTTGATTAGTTCATCTGCGAATTCAGATGTTTTTACTTCTTTCGCACCGTCCATTAGACGTGCAAAGTCATAAGTTACAACTTTAGAAGCAATTGTATTTTCCACAGAAGCAGTAATTAAATCAGCAGCTTCTTTCCAGCCCAAGTGTTCAAGCATTAATACGCCTGAAAGTAGTACTGATGATGGGTTTACTTTATCTAAACCAGCATATTTAGGAGCTGTACCATGTGTAGCTTCGAAAATAGCGTGTCCAGATACATAGTTGATATTCGCTCCTGGAGCAATACCGATACCACCAACTTGTGCAGCCAATGCATCAGAAATATAGTCGCCGTTTAAGTTCATTGTTGCAACAACATCAAATTCTTTTGGACGAGTCAAGATTTGTTGTAAGAAGATATCAGCGATAGAATCTTTAATTAGGATTTTACCAGCAGATAATGCTTCTTCTTGAGCTTTATCAGCAGCTTCTTGGCCTTTTTCTTCTTTAATAGCATCATATTGGTTCCAAGTGAAAGTCTTGTCTGCAAATTCATTTTCAGCTACTGCATAGCCCCATGATTTGAAAGCACCTTCAGTGAATTTCATAATGTTACCTTTATGCACTAAAGTAACCGATTTGCGGCCTTCTTTGATTGCATAGTTGATTGCAGCGCGTACTAAGCGTTCTGTACCTTCTTTGGAAACAGGTTTAATACCGATACCAGAAGTTTCTGGGAAGCGGATTTTGTTTACGCCCATTTCAGTTTTAAGGAAGTTGATGACTTTTTTCACTTCATCTGAACCTTCTTTGTATTCAATACCAGCATAGATATCTTCAGTGTTTTCACGGAAGATTACCATGTCAACATCTTCTGGACGTTTAACTGGAGAAGGAACACCTTCAAAATGACGTACAGGACGCAAGCAAACATAAAGGTCAAGTTGTTGGCGAAGCGCCACGTTTAGAGAGCGGATACCTCCACCGATTGGTGTTGTAAGAGGACCTTTAATAGCGATTAAATATTCATTGATTTTGTCTAAAGTTTCTTGTGGCAACCATTCACCTGTTTTGTCGAATGCTTTTTGGCCAGCTAAAACTTCAAGCCATTCAATTTTCTTTTCACCATTGTACGCTTTTTCTACTGCAGCATCGATAACGCGTGAAGCAGCTGCCCAGATATCAGGACCGATACCGTCACCTTCGATAAATGGAATTACAGGATTGTTTGGTACGTTTAGTACACCGTTTTCTACTACGATTTTGTCATTAGCCATTTGTTCCTTGCCTCCTATATTCATACACATAGGGCAAGCGCTATAGAAGCGTCGCCCTATTTATTTTACCCTACATTTACGTGCACGACACCTTCTTGGCAGCCGCTGCCTGTAATGTTGGGTTCAACGCTCAAACATTAGGAATATTCCAATGTTTGCCGTTTACTTACCAAATCTTGCAAACTATCTTTCTTCTACTGGCACATAAGTTTGCATGCCTGGTCCAACGTATTCTGCACGTGGACGGATTAGACGGTTGTTCGCATATTGTTCAAGAATATGAGCTACCCAACCAGATACGCGTGAAACCGCAAATACTGGTGTAAATAGATCGTGTTCAATACCTAACGCGTCATAAACAGATGCAGAGAAGAAATCAACATTTGCTGGAAGGTGTTTTTGCTCTACGATCATATCGTGAATTTTCACTGACATTTCGTAAAGTTCAGGATTGCCCTTAAGTTTTGTTAATTTTTCAGACATATCACGTAAGTGCTTCGCACGAGGATCGCCTTGGCGGTATACGCGGTGTCCGAAGCCCATGATTTTTTCTTTGTTGTCTAATTTATTTTGGATATAAGATTCAACATTATCAATAGAACCAATTTCTGATAACATTTTCATCACTTGTTCATTGGCACCACCATGAAGAGGGCCCTTAAGAGCGCCAATCGCTGCAGTAACACCTGAATACATATCAGATAATGTAGCTACACATACACGAGCAGTGAATGTAGAAGCATTTAGTTCATGGTCTGCATGAAGCACTAAAGCTTTATTGAATGCTTCTTCTTCGATTGGTTCTGGAATATTACCAGAAAGCATGTACAAGAAGTTCGCCGCATAAGATAAATCTTTTTTCGGTGCAATCGGTTCTTTGCCTGCACGAATACGAGCAAATGCTGTTACAACTGTTGCCATGCGAGCTTGCAATTTGATTGCTTTGCGATAGTTCGCTTCGTCTGACATAACTTCAGCATCTTCATCATATAAAGCTAGTAAAGAAACTACTGTACGCAAGGCAGCCATAGGATGTACTGCTTTGATGTCGTAAGTTTTGAAGTGGTCTAGCACTGCTTGTGGCACTTCCATTTGATCAGCTAGCTGTTGTTTCATTTCTGCTAGTTCGTCCGCTTTAGGCAAGCGTGTGTGCCATAGTAAGTACACTACCTCTTCAAAAGATGCGTTTTCAGCTAAATCATCAATGTTATAGCCTACATATGTAAGAGTATCATCAATGATTGAGCTAATTTTTGTTTCAGCTGCTACAACGCCTTCTAAACCTTTAGTTGTTGCCATTTTATCTCGCTCCTTTTTGTACCAAATTATGTTGATAATATCAACATTGAACGTGATCCATATGAACCTATAAGTAAATCGCTTACAATGATATTATAATAAACTTTGTCGTATTTGTGAATGAAAAACACTCATTCATTAAAAAATTGGGTTTTTGGAGATTATCTATGCATTTATTAAGCAATTAATAGAATTTTCGATTTAATGTAACTAAAAGGAATTAGTGGAAGTTGGAGGAATAATTATAAAAATTTCTGATAAAAAATTGCAATCAAAGCTCAAATTTTGGGGCTTTGTACTGCTTTTAGCTCTATTTTCTTGGACCATATTGCCAATTACGCTCGCCATTGTGTTCGCATACTTTCTATCGCCTATTCTTCATTTTTTACATAAACGTTTGAAAGTCCCCTCTTTTTTAGCAGCATTACTGGCTGAAATTTTCATTATTGCGAGCATTGCTGCTGTCTTTTTATTTATAGCAACCGTTCTAATCGATACGTTGCCTGTGCTTAAAAGCCGCTTATCCGAAATGTCTGCATTGATTCATATTCCATCAGGGATTATCGCTCAAATTCAAGATCAATTACTATCTCTTATCGATGTTATGTTATCGAAGATTTTTCAATCCATCCAAGATATTATGCAAAATCTAGTGGAAGTAACGATATTTATCATTGCTTTCTACTTTGCCCTATATGAAACAAGCAGGAATAGACAATGGTTTTTTGTCTATATTCCTGCTCGTTTTAGAGAATCTATTCAAAGGATTTTTGAAGAAGCTGCTTTGTTATTCAGCTATTTCATTGGTGTTGAAATTCGGCTTGCTATATTAACATTTGCGTTACTGTCGATATCCTTTTATGCACTGGGTTTCGAACAACCTGTTGGTAAAGCTTTCTTAGTTTCCGTTTGTGACTTTCTGCCTTTTTTAGGAATAGGTTTATTTCTAATTCCTTTAGGCGCCGTATTCATCATTATAGGAAAAGTTGCTCTAGGCATCCAACTTCTCGTGATTTATGTGGCTATTCAACTAATCAGGCAATTTGCAGAATCCATGATGTGGGCTTCTACAATGCAAATCCGTTCAGTCCATGCATTTATCATCAGTGCCATTTGCTTACTACTTTTTGGAGTAGCAGGCATTATCATCAGTCCATTTGTTCTTTTAATAGCCGTTAAATTCAAGCAACATCCTATCTTTGCATCAAGATAGTTTGCTTACTCTTCATTTTTTTACGTAGCCAAAAATAAATTCCGGGTTTTGCCATTTTTCTTACGAATGGAAGCATAAGCAATAAACCTAAAATATCTGAAACAAAGCCAGGCAATACTAATAAAATAGCACCTATCAACGTTAATACTCCATCAATAATAGCATCACCAGGAGCTTGTCCATTTTTGATCGACTTCTGCAGCTGTTCAAAGGCTTTTAATCCTCTTGTTTTCGCCATATATACACCTAATATCCCTGTGAAAAGGATCAATAATAGTGTGGGTAAAAGCCCAATCATCTTTCCACAAAGCATCACAAAAATCAGTTCAATGAACGGGATTGCGATTAATAGTAGGAGAAACTTTTTCATGTCCTTCACCTCTTTTTGTTGGAGAAGCAAGAATATAGTCATGGCTATTTAGCAACTGTTAAAAACTACAGTATACGCGAAGAACCGTAATAGATTACCCCAGAAACGGCATCCATTGATACTTCTTGCCCTTCTGAAATAATTTTTGTAGCATCTTTAACACCTACGATAACTGGTATGCCTAAGTTCAGGCCAACTACTGCGGCATGGCTTGTTAAGCCGCCTTCTTCTGTAATCAAACCAGCACATTTACTTAAGGCAGGCATCATATCCCGATCAGAACCTATTGTTACTATAATGCGATCTGTCGAATCTTGTGCTAATGCTTCCTCAGCATTGCGTGCTACTAGTGCTTTACCGATTGCTGTAGTCTTGCCGATGCCCTGCCCTTTTGTAATCATATCTCCAATTACATGCAGTTTCATTAAGTTGGTTGTACCAGCTTCACCTACTGGTACACCCGCTGTAATGACAACTAGGTCCCCATGTTTTACGTAACCTTTTTCTAGACTAGAATGGACTGCTTGTTCCAATACTTCATCTGTTGATGTAACTTTTGGTCCTACTACTGGTACGACGCCCCATACTAAAGCCAGGTTGCGGCAAACTTCTTGTGAAGACGTCATAGCGATAATTGGAACACCTGGACGGTATTTCGCAATCATTTTAGCTGTGTTTCCACTTACAGTCGGTGCTAAGATGGCCGCAACTTGCAAGTTCAATGAAGTATCTGCTACTGCTTGGCTAATCGACTCTGTCAGATTTGTTCCTTTTTCTTTGCTGCGCTCATTAACGAAACGTTGGTGGTCTAATGTTTCCTCAATTCGGTGGGCAATTTTGTCCATCGTTTTAACAGCTTCTACAGGATATAGGCCTGCTGCTGTTTCTCCTGAAAGCATGATAGCATCTGTACCATCAAGTATAGCGTTGGCTACATCACTTGCTTCTGCACGTGTTGGACGTGGATTGCGTTGCATAGAATCCAACATTTGAGTAGCTGTGATAACCGGTTTGCCAGCACAATTACATTTAGAAATCAAACTTTTTTGGACAACAGGTACTTCTTCTGCTGGTATTTCTACACCTAAGTCACCGCGAGCCACCATTAAGCCGTCAGAGACTTGGATAATCTCATCAATGTTATCAACGCCTTCTTGGTTTTCGATTTTAGGGATGATATGGATATGGCTGCCTTCGTTTTCCTCTAGCAAATGGCGAATTTCCATTACATCTGATGGTCGACGTACAAAAGAAGCTGCGATAAAGTCTACATTTTGCTGAATACCAAATAAGATATCTTCGGCATCTTTTTCTGTAATTCCTGGCAATTGAACAGAAACGCCTGGAACATTCACGCCTTTTTTATTTTTAAGTACACCTGCGTTCACGACAAGCGTATGGATAATCCCTGCCTCATTATCTATGCCTGTCACTTGAAGTTCAATTAATCCATCATCAAGTAGAATGACAGAACCTTCTTTCACATCTTCAATTAATTTTTCGTACGTAATTGAGAACATTTTTTCAGTGCCAAGCACTTCAGACATAGAGATATCAATCGTTTGGCCTGCAGTAAGCTCAATAGCACCATTCTCCATATTATGTGTACGTATTTCAGGTCCTTTAGTATCAAGCAAGATTGCTACTACTTTGCCCGTTGCTTGAGCTGCTTCACGGATCGTTTTAATTCGCGCTCCATGTTCTTCATGACTTCCGTGTGAAAAGTTTAATCGAGCCACATTCATTCCAGCCTCTATTAAGGCAATCAGTGTTTCTTTTGATTCACTAGCTGGTCCAATCGTACAAACAATTTTAGTTTTTCTCATTATAGTACCACTCCAATTTTAGATCGATAGTTCTTGCGAAAGGGTATACATAGATAATTCTGCTTTATGTGCTTTATTAAACGCTTCACTCAATTCATAGTCTACCACCTGATGGTTACGAATGCCAATTGCCACTCCGCCTCGGTCTTCCATTAAAACTTCCACTGCCTTTGCACCGAGTTGGCTAGCTAATACACGATCGCGACCCGTCGGCGAACCACCGCGTTGAATATGCCCCAATACTGATACTCTTGTTTCTATATCCGCTTTTTCTTTTAATAGTGTAGCTAACTCGCCTGCAGACATAACACCTTCTGCGACGATAATAATACTATGTTTTTTGCCACGTTCATATCCTTGCTCTAAGCGTCTGACAAGTCCATCAATATCTGATGGAACTTCTGGAATAAGGATAGTTTCAGCACCGCCAGCAAGGCCAGCCCATAATGCTAAGTCACCTGCATCGCGTCCCATTACTTCAATAATGAACGAGCGCTCATGGGAAGTTGCAGTATCCCTGATTTTGTCTATGCTTTCAATAATGGTATTTAAAGCTGTATCAAAACCGATGGTGTAATCAGTGCCAGGAATATCATTATCAATCGTTCCTGGTACACCTACGCTAGGGAAACCTAATTTGCTCAAAGCCAAGGCTCCTCGATAAGAACCATCTCCGCCGATAACGACTAAGCCCTCGATGCCATGCTCTTTAAGCTGGCTGATTGCTTTTCTTTGCCCTTCTTCTGTTTTAAATTCTAGACATCTGGCAGAATGTAGCATCGTGCCACCCCGCTGGATGATATCACCTACATCACCTACGTCTAGATTTTCAATATTACCATTGATTAATCCTTGATAGCCGTGATAAATGCCCGCGACTTCCATGCCGTGAAAAATTGCTTTTCTGACAACTGCCCGAACAGCTGCATTCATACCAGGCGCATCTCCACCGCTTGTTAACACACCAATTTTTTTCATTTGTATAAATCCTCCTGCTGATAGGATTGATCCTATAGAATGAAAGAAATAGGCTGATTCAAACGACTTTTCTTCGTTTAAAACAGCCTTTTACTTTATAATATACCATTAATTGCACTTGTCAGACGTCTTTTTGTACTATTCTTCGGAAAAAACACCAATTGTCCTAAATTTGTTGTAGCGTTGGTCGATTAATTGTTCTTCATCTAGTGTTTTCAACTCACTCAATGATTTAGAAAGAACTTCTTTCAAATAAGATGCTTGTGTATCTATATCCTTATGTGCTCCTCCTAAAACTTCTGGAACAATTTCTTCAATTATTTCTTCTTCTTTTAAATTTGGAGCCGTAATACGCATCGCTTCTGCCGCTTTTTGAGCTAACGTTGCATCTTTCCACAGTATAGAAGCGGCACCTTCAGGCGAAATAACAGAGTAAGTGGAGTTTTCCAGCATATGCACATGGTTTGCAACACCTAAAGCAAGTGCACCGCCGCTTCCTCCTTCACCGATAACAACACTAATAATCGGCACCTTCAATCCTGCCATTTCTAATAAATTCCGAGCAATCGCTTCACTTTGTCCGCGTTCTTCTGCTGCTTTTCCGGGATAAGCTCCTTTTGTATCAATGAAGCAAATGATAGGTCGTTTAAATTTCTCAGCTTGCTTCATTAAGCGTAACGCTTTTCGGTAACCTTCGGGATGAGGCATACCAAAATTGCGACGAATGTTTTCTTTTGTATCTTTCCCGCGTTGATGGCCAATAATCGTGATTGGTGTTCCTTCAAATGAAGCGACTCCCCCTACGATTGCTTCGTCATCACCAAAATTACGGTCACCGTGAAGTTCGATAAAATCGTCAAATAAAACCTTCACATAATCAAGTGTTGTCGGACGTTCAGGATGGCGCGCTATTTGCACACGATCCCACGGTTTTAAATTATGATATATATCTTTTTCAAGATTAGTGAATCGTTCTTCTAATTGTGTAATTTCTTTTGTTAAATCTACTTCTGCGTCAGAAGTATATTCCTTCAACTCAGTAATTTTTGTTTTCAATTGAACAAGTGGTTCTTCAAAAGGTAATGTTTTTACCATTATACTGCCTCCTTCACGTGCAATTTCACTAAAGTGCCGACCGTTTTACGCATATCAGAGCGAGGGACAACAGCATCTAATTGGCCATGTGCCAATAAGAATTCCGCTGTTTGGAAATCATTCGGCAATTTTTCCCTTACAGTTTGTTCGATTACTCGGCGCCCTGCAAAACCAATCAGCGCTTGTGGTTCCGCCAAGTTAATATCGCCAAGGGATGCAAAGCTGGCAGATACTCCCCCTGTTGTAGGGTGAGTCATGATGGAAATAAACAAATTACCCTTTGCTCCGTGACGTTCTAATGCAACGCTAGTTTTAGCCATTTGCATGAGCGATATTACACCTTCTTGCATTCTCGCACCGCCGCTAGCTGTGAAGATAATAAATGGTACACCAAGCTCTGTCGCCTTTTCAATCGCTCTTGTGATTTTTTCACCGACTACAGATCCCATAGACCCCATGCGGAAGAAAGAGTCCATCACAGCGACAACCACTTTATTTCCTTCTAACATGCCTGTGCCCGTTAAAACAGCTTCATTTAAGCCTGTCTTTTTCATATCAGATTTCACTTTTTCAACATACCCGGGGAAGTTTAACGGATTGACTGTTTGCAAATGATCATCAAATGATTCGAAAGTGCATTCGTCCAAGAAATCCTCTATACGTTCTTGGGAAGTTAATTTGTGATGATATTGGCAATTCGGACATACTTTTTGATTTTTTTGCAAATCTTTTGTCAGCATAACATGATTGCATTCAGGACATTTTGTCACAATTCCTTCAGGTACATCATGCTGTCCCTTGCTTGTCATCGTTTTTCGATTAGGTTTATTTTTCTTAAATATATCGCGAATACTCATATCATTCTCTCCCTTTATGTAGTAGCGCTGCCCATTCTTCAAAAGCCACAATCGCTTTTTGTGTATGGCCTAGCATCAGTTCACTCAAAAACATTTTAATTATCGGCTGTTCTTCGGCCGTTGATTGATTTTTATAGGGTTCATTACTGTATTGTTTTAAGAGAATCCAAATTTTTAAGACAAGCCTATTTTGTGATGCAATCATAATTTCTCTCATGACGTCTTCACGCTCAATCTTTCCATTTATAATCACATTTGTTAATAGACTTTCCCAAACCGGCAGATTTCTGAGCACCTCATCCTCAGCCACTATTCGAATGGCATCACGCTCAATAATCATCCTTGCCGCTTGTACGTTTCTAATATCTTTTTCTTCTTGCAGTATAAACATAGCTAATACTTCGACTAATTGATGATTATTAAAATCAGCTACAAAGGTCCCTCCACCTCTGCGCGTCTCAATTAAACCCAGCAATTCTAGGCTACGGAGCGCTTCTCTTATGGATGAACGCCCAACATTTAAACGTTCAGCCAGCACTCGTTCTGATGGAATTTTGCCCCCGGGTGGAATTTCTTCATCTTGAATAATCCCTCGTAATTCCCGCACAATTTGGATAAACATTTTTGTAGCAGGCTTTTCAGCGCTCATGCTATATCTCCCTACTATAAATAAATTGTCGAAAAATGTGGTCAGACCACTTTTGTTTATAATGATAGCAAAAAATATATATTTTAGTAAAGTGCTATAGAAAAAAACTGTGCGATAGTCACACAGTTTAGACAAATTCTCTATGATTTCATAGTGATTTTTGGTTTTACAGCAAAGTTTGTAAAAGAGTTAAAAAGATAGGCTGACAAACTAAAGCACCTCAATCATTTCAACTCTATTTCCGAATGGATCTCTGAACTCAAAACGGTTGAAACCAGGAATTGGAACGCCCTCAATAATCTGAATTCCGTTCTGCTCTAATTTTTCTTTCCAGCTTGATAGATTCTTCACTTGATAGGCCAGATGGGCTTTTGTTGTTAATCGGTCAAAGCCTTCTTCTATTCCAACATGGACTTCTCGATCTCCGACTTCCAACCAAAAACCACCTCTACCCTTCAGTGATTCAGGCTTTTCCCTTTCTGACAATCCGAGAATGCCACAATAAAATTCTCTCCCTTGATCTTCAGTTCCTTTAGGTATCGTAATTTGAGCGTGGTGCAATCCGAGTATCATAAAAATCCCTCCAGCAAATTTTTTCCTTCTCTAGGGGGTATTCTTTTTAATCAACTCAATATCCTCTTTTTTACGATGAAAGGACGGTCCCTTTTTTATAGATTACCTGAACCTGCCCTTTTCTTTGCTCCAAGTTGCCCTCTGCCATTATAATCTGTTCTTCCTTTAGCCATTCGATTGCCTGAAGATATTCTTTCGGGAATACGGTAAGTGAAAGGATACCCGTCTCGTCTTCTAGTTGTACAAAAGCCATCAATTCGCCCTTTTTCGTCCGAATTTGCTTTATCTCTGTTACTAAACCAACCACTTTCACAAAATGTCTTCCTATTAGCCCTTTTAGGTTATCAAAAGCTGGTGTTACCAAATGTTGAGCCTGCTTCACCTTTTGAATCGGGTGCATCGATATATATGTACCGAGCACTTCTTTTTCGTACTGGAGCTTTAATTTTTCTGGAATTGGGCTCGCATTAGCGTGCTTTGGCTTTCCAAAGAAGAAGGAGTCATCATCTAATAATGTTGTTTCTTGATCTGGTCGATACAATTCCGCATGCTTCACAGCCGCATCAATCGTAGCCAACAGTACAGCACGATCCTTGCCGAATTCATCTAGCGCTCCAGCTTTAATAAGTGGCTCTACGGTTTTACGATTAAAATGGACAGCTGTTAAGTCTAAAGCTAAATCAAATATATCCTGCCAATTTCCATGACCATTTCTTCTCAGCTCTATTAGCTTGTTTAAAAATGGATGTGGAACGCCTTTAATAGCTGAGAGAGCATAGCGAATGGATCCATTCTGTACGTAAAATGAACGTCCACTACGATTGATGGAAGGTGATAGAATAGCAATGCCTTTTTGCTTCGCCTCTTTCAGAATTTTATTGAATCGTTCTTGATTACCCATAGCAGATGTGAGCATGGCTGCATAAAAATAGGCCGGAAAATGAGCTTTCAAATATGCCATTTGATATGAGATCATACTATACGCTACCGCATGGCTCTTTGGAAATCCATAATTAGCAAATTTGACAATGAGCTGATAAACTTCCTCTGCTACTTTTCTGTCAAACCCTTGTTCAATACTACTTGATACAAAGTGTTCTTGTTCTGAATCTAGCAATTCCTTCTTTTTTTTACTTACAGCTCGGCGTAAGAGATCAGCTTCTCCCATCGAGAATCCGGCCATACGGGAGGCAATTTGCAATATTTGCTCTTGATAGACGATGACACCATATGTTTCACCTAAGATCGGCTCTAGCACAGGGTGCAGCATTTCAACTTTTTCTAGCCCATGCTTCCTTTTACTATAGACAGGAATAAATTCCATAGGGCCGGGTCGATATAAAGCATTCACGGCAACAATATCATTGAAGGAAGTTGGCTTAATCTCTTTAAGGGCTTGCTTCATTCCTTCTGATTCTAATTGAAAAATACCATTGGTATCACCATTTTTCAGTAATTCAAAGGTTTTCGAATCATGTAATGGAATTTTCTCAAACTGTAAAAAGCGTTCTTCATTATATAAAATCATAGAGCGTATTCTCTCTAAGATTGTTAAATTGCGAAGTCCTAAAAAGTCCATCTTTAATAATCCGACAGATTCTACATCTCCCATCGGCCATTGAGTTAAATAGAGCCCTTCATTGCCTTTTTCTATCGGGACAATGTTGACAAGCGGCTCTGGTGATAGCACAACGCCCGCCGCATGTGTTGATGCATTTCGCGGTAAACCTTCCAATTGAAGAGCTATTTGAAACCATTTCTTATGCAGATCGCTAGAATTGACATGGTTTCTGAGTACATCTGATTGCTGCCACGCTTCTTGCAATGACAGCCCAGGCCTATTTGGCAAGAGTGAGGATATATAAGATAGTTCTTCAGTATTAAAGCCGAATACTCTCGCTACATCCCTTGCGACTGCCTTCGCAGATAATGTTCCAAATGTAATAATTTGCGATGTATAGTTTGCCCCATACTTCTCTGCTACATAATGAATGACTTCTTCTCTACGATAATCGGCGAAGTCGACATCTATATCAGGAAGTGTAATACGTTCTGGGTTTAGAAATCGTTCAAAAAGCAAGCCATATTGCAATGGGTCGACATCTGTAATACGCATTGTATACGCCACTAATGAACTGGCTGAAGATCCCCGGCCGGGTCCTGTCAATATATTTTTGCTCCTTGCGTATTCAATATAATCAGCTACAATCAAAAAGTAATCTGCAAACCCCATTTTGGTGATAATACTTAATTCATATTGTAGGCGGCTATGATAATTTTCGTTTGCATTCGGAACTCTTTCGCATAATCCAGTTAGACATTTATCCTTCAAAAGATCAGTTGCATCTACTCCATCAGGTGTAGGGAATTTGGGCATATAGCTTTTCTTGTAATCTAGTTCTACCTGACAAGAAAGAAGCAAAGTTTCTGCTGCCTTTAACCACTCTTCTTTGTCATGGAACCACTCTTTCCAATTAACTGAAGTAGGTATATATTGCTGTCTTTCTCGTAATGTCAGTTTTTCCTGATCTGCCATTTTGGTTCCTGATGCGATCGCCCTGGCCACTTGAAATGCATCAGCATGATCTTCTTGTAGAAAAGTGCTCAAATGAGTGGCGCAAATCGTAATAGCACGTTCTGTACAATAGTGAACTATTTGGTCTTCCCTAGGCGATTTAATTCCACCTGGTCGGTCTATGCCAATAGCAAAGTGCTCTGCATCAAAGATTTCCGCAATTTGCTCGATATCCTCAAATACCTTTTCCTGTTGCCAATTCTCATCATTAATAGGAAGCAAAGCAATGCAACCTGTCCGATACCCATGCAGCCATCGCAGCGGCAATGCTTCGTTTTCTCGCAATGATGTCGACGAACTGATTTTCAATAGGTGATGATATCCTTCGTTATTTTGGGCATACAGTACAAGCGGCCTGCATATACCAGCGGAGAACTCAACTTGTACCGTTAAGCCAATGACAGGGTGTATTGAACTTTGCTTGAATGCTCGCCAAAAAGGCAATAGACCATATAATTTAGAATCAGTAATCGCTGCTGCCTTGGCCCCTTCCCTTTTTAAAAATGCAAGGAGTTCATCGATGCGTATGGTACTTTTGAGCATATCAGCCGCTGTAACGATTTGTGAATAGACAGGCTGCATTATCATCTCTACCTTTCTTTTTAATCCTTATGGCAAAGTGTTTTTAGTTGTTGAATCACTTCGTCAGCCTCTGACCACTGATAGATTGTGGCACCAGATGCCATAGGATGACCTCCACCACGGTATTTTTTAGCCAATTCATTGATGATAGGACCCTTAGAACGTAATCGAACACGTATCTGGCTATCTTCCTCTACAAACATGGCCCATGCTTTAATTCCTTTAATATCGCCAAGCGTGCTCACTAATGCTGAAGTGTCGCTTGCGCTCACGCCATATTCTTCTAGTAGCTGTTTTGACAATTTTATATAAGCCGCGCCTGTTTCATCCATTGCGAAATTTTGATAAATATACCCTTGTAGTTGTAACAGATTAGGATCCAATTCATACATACTATTAAAAAGCTCAGTCCGATCAAAACCATAGGAGATGAGGTCACCCACTACTTTGAAGGTAGTTTCTGTTGTACTTGGATAAATAAAACGTCCGGTGTCCCCCACGATACCTGCGAATAATAACCTGGCACCGTTTTGGTCCATCTTCCAGCCGGCTGTTTCGCTACCTTCCTTATACAATTCATAAATCATTTCACTCGCTGAACTAGCAGCAGTGTTCACCCATAGTAGGTCGCCATATTGATCATCATTGGGATGGTGGTCTATCTTTATTAAAAAGTCACCGGTATGATAACGTTGATCATCAACTCGTTCCGTGTTGGCTGTATCTGTGCAAATGACTAAAGCTTTGTTATAGGCCTCATCCGATACTTCATCCGGCAAACCTAAGTAACTAAAGACATGGTCGTGCTCTCCTACCGCGTAGATTGTTTTCTCTGGATAAGTTGCTTGTAAAATAGCTTTTAACCCTAACTGTGAGCCGTATGCATCTGCATCTGGACGAACATGTCGGTGAATTATAATCGTGTCGTACTCAGCAATTGTATCGATAATCTCTTTTTTCATATTTTTTGTCTCCTTTAAACGATAAATGAAGCTCCAATAATTGAATTGTGCTTTCTTCGCTAATCTATTAATTATCTGTCTGCACATTTAATTACAAACTCTCGTCTCCTACTTTCTACTATCTTTTTCTACACAATATCAGTAGAATAAAGATAGCTTTGCATTTAGGAGGAACACGATGAGTAATATAGTAAATATTATTTTAGCATTATTAGTCGTGATAACGGTTGTATTTTACCTATATTTCAAAACAAAACAATTCCGAACAAACTTACCGATTCGCAAAAAGTGGTATGCAGGCCGTGCAGGTGTATCGCTTGGAGTATTGTTAGTCTTGTTTGGCATAAACCAAATCATCCTTTATCATACAGTACTTACATATGTGATTTGCGCTATTTTGATTGTATTTGGCTTCTTTGTTTTCATAAGCTACAGCAAACGAGTACGCCATTATGGTCAATATATCGCTGAAGAAGAAAAATTGAACAAAAAGTGATGCACAGCTGTGCATCACTTTTTTCACTTCTTTAACCGATTACGTCTATACGTTTCGCTATATTTTCACCCACATGTGGATTATCCCTTATCGCTCAAGCAATTGGAAAGTAGCTAAAGCCTTGCCGACAAGCAAGTCTTCACTATAAACCTCAAAGTCCATCTTAGCGAATTTGCGGCTCATGTCTAAAATTCGTGGTTTTACTGTAATTGTTGACTCGATTTGGATCGGTTTAATAAAGTAAATCGAGATATTCTCCATTACACTTTCACCACGTTTAACTTTTTTGAGTGCGAAGGAACCCGATTCGACGATTAATGTAGTAAAAGCTCCGTATGAAATCGCGCCAAATTGATTGGTCATTTGAGGTGTCACGTTAAATTTGATCACCATCTCGTCGTTTGACACGTCCATCTCCATTTCCTTCTTCACCAAATCATCAATCGTCTCTCCGTGCTGTGGTTGCCTTTGTGCCATTTGCAGTGCTTTCAAGACATCCTGTCTGCTTACAACCCCCTGCAAAATGCCATGTTCATCTGCTACAGGAAGCAAATCAATCCCTTCCCAAATCATCTGATGGCCAGCTGTTGCTACACTCGTTTTTAATGATACTGTAATTGGATTTCGGGTCATTAATCGATCGATATGATCACTTTCATGTTTACCAATCAAATCACGTGATGTTACAATACCTACAATTTTGCCATGCTTATCAATTACAGGGAATCCGCCATGAGTAGTTTCAGCATTCAATAAGTTATATTCTCTTACTGTATCTGTTGTCTTCAAGTAGGATGTTCTTTTTAACGGAATCACGATATCCTCAATTAATAAAATTTCTTTCTTGATTAACTGGTCATAAATGGCTCGGTTAATCATCGCTGCAACTGTAAATGTGTCATAGCTTGTTGAAATGAGAGGAAGCTCAAGCTGGTCTGCCAGTTTTTTCACTTCATCAGTGGTATCAAAACCACCTGTAATGAGGACAGCAGCTCCTTCTTTAAGAGCCATCTCATGCGTACGCGCCCGGTTGCCGACGATAAGCAAGCTCCCTGCTTCTGTATAGCGCATCATATCTTCCAGTTTCATGGCGCCAATCACAAACTTCGTAAGGGTTTTATGCAAACCGTTAATGCCGCCTAATACTTGTCCATCCACAATATTGACAATCTCGGCAAATGTAAGCCGCTCAATATTTTCTTTTTTCTTTTTCTCAATCCTGATGGTGCCCACACGTTCAATCGTACTGACAAGACGCCTTGACTCAGCTTCTTTAATCGCCCGATAGGCAGTACCCTCGCTAACAGACATTTCTTTTGCGATTTGGCGGACTGAAATTTTATCGCCCACTGGCAATGATTCAATATATTGGAGTATTTTTTCATGTTTTGTAGCCAAAAAATCACCTATTTCTAAACGGTCTCTTGGCTTAAGTGTACCATATTTACTTCAAACTGTTATAGTTACAATTCAAATTGATCGCCGGCATTCATAATTCTTACAGAACCATTGCCTACCATGTTAGAAAAAGCCTGTGGATCCTGTTCAATTACAGGGAAAGTATTGTAATGAATAGGCACAACTTCTTTTGGATTTAAAAATTCGACAGCTTTTGCAGCATCTTCAGGCCCCATTGTGAAATTATCTCCAATCGGTAAAAATGCTATATCAATCGGATGCATCTCTCCGATTAATTTCATATCACTGAATAAAGCTGTATCACCTGCATGGTAAATTGTCTTTCCTTCGATAAATAAAAGGAGCCCCGCAGGCATACCTGTATAAATAATTTGCTTGTCCTCTGTTACATAAGATGAGCCATGGAATGCTTGAGTAAGCTTGACCTTACCAAAATCAAATTGACGTGCTCCGCCAATATGCATTGGATGTGTTTCTAATCCTTGCCATGACAGATAATCTGCTAATTCATTCGGAGCTACCACAAGCGCATTGGATTTTTTAGCAATTTCAACTGTATCTCCTACATGGTCATTATGTCCGTGAGTCAGTAAAATGACATCCGGATTTTGATCATCTACATTTAAATCGGTTTGGCTATTTCCAGTGATAAAAGGGTCAATTAAAATAGTATGGTTGTTGGTTTGAATTTTAACAATCGAATGTCCATGGAATGAAATTTTCATAAAGTAATCTTCCTTTCAAAAGTTTCTCATAGTTGTATTCTCGCTTGGTACTTCATTTCCCTCTTTTTATGATAGACTGTATAGGGAGAGTATTTATACTCAATAAATAACACTCAAAGTCTCTAGTCTCTAAAGGGAGGATTTTTTTATGAATAAAGTGCAGCTGATTCAACAATACTTACAAGAAAAAAATATTGACGCGGCATTCATTACTACGCCAGACAATGTCTTTTACCTATCAGGTTTCCGTAGTGACCCACATGAACGCTTGTTGGGTATCATGATTTTTAAAGAAGCAGAACCATTTATGATTTGCCCTAAAATGGAAGTGCCTGATGCAAAAGCTGCTGGGTGGGCGTTTGAAGCTGTAGGCCATGAGGATACAGAAAACGCATGGGAAATCTTCCACCATACTACTAATACCCGAAACGTCCCATTAAACACACTTGCAATTGAAAAATCACACTTAACAGTAGAACGTTTAGAAGCTCTTCAACATTTCTTTAACGACACAAAATATGTTGGTCTAGATGAACAACTAAACCAAATGCGCCTCACTAAATCTGAGGACGAATTGGAAAAATTGCGTGAAGCAGCAAAATTAGCGGATTATGCGATTGAAGTTGGTTGCAATGAAATAGCTGAAGGCAAAACTGAAATCGAAATACTATCTGCCATTGAAGCAGCAATGAAGGCAAAAGGCGTTTATATGTCATTTGACACAATGGTTCTGACAGGATTAAATGCAGCTTCTCCGCATGGGACACCAGGAACTCAAAAAGTCCAAAAAGGCGATCTTGTACTTTTTGATTTAGGCGTTGTTTATGAAGGCTATTGTTCAGATATTACAAGAACCGTTGCATTCGGCGAAATCTCAGATGCCCAAAAAGAAGTTTATGAAACAGTGAAAAGAGCAAATGAAGCAGCAATTGAACTGGTTAAGCCAGGTGTACTCGCTAAAGAACTTGATCATGCATCACGTAAAGTAATTGAAGATGCTGGATTCGGCGAGTATTTTACACACCGTCTAGGACATGGTCTTGGCATTTCAGTGCATGAATTCCCTTCTGTGCATGGCGCGAATGAAATGGCGATGCAAGAAGGTATGGTCTTTACCATTGAACCAGGAATTTATAAAAACGACACGGCTGGCGTACGCATTGAAGATGATGTATATGTGACAGAAAACGGCGTAGAAGTGCTTACAAGCTTCCCGAAAGAATTGCAAATCATTCAACCAAAATAATGATTACTATGAAAGAAGGATGAACACAACTCATCCTTCTTTTTTGTGTAAATCTCATGAAACTCGAAAAAAGGCAAACCTGTAAGTTGGTTTGCCTTTAATCTATCTACTTATAATAATGAATCAACAGATACATATGGATAGTTTAATGCTTCTGCTACTGCCTCAAATGTTACATTTCCATCAAGAGTATTAACCCCTTTTTTCAACGCTTCATTTGTAAGGCATGCGCGGCTATAGCCTTTGTTTGCAATTTCAAGTGCAAATGGCACTGTATTGTTTGTTAGGGCCATAG
This sequence comes from Rummeliibacillus sp. TYF-LIM-RU47, assembly GCF_008638315.1. Taxonomy (NCBI): domain Bacteria; kingdom Bacillati; phylum Bacillota; class Bacilli; order Caryophanales; family Caryophanaceae; genus Rummeliibacillus; species Rummeliibacillus sp. TYF-LIM-RU47. The sequence continues at coordinate 2,137,199 of NZ_VVIR01000001.1, forward strand.
TTGAAGTACGTGGAACTGCACCAGGCATATTCGCAACTGCGTAGTGTACAACGCCATGCTTGATGTAAGTTGGCTCATCATGTGTTGTGATACGGTCAGAAGTTTCAAAAATACCGCCTTGGTCAATTGCAATATCCACAACAACAGAACCAGGAGACATTGATTTGATCATCTCTTCTGTTACCAGTTTAGGAGCTTTTGCACCAGGAATTAGTACAGCGCCAATAACTAAATCAGAATTTTTTACAGACTCTGCAATGTTGTACGGATTTGACATTAATGTTTGTACATCTGTGCCAAATTGATCATCTAACTGGCGAAGACGTTCAGGGCTTAGATCAATAACTGTTACTTCTGCGCCCATGCCGATAGCGATTTTCGCTGCATTTGCTCCAGCCATACCGCCACCAATAATTGTTACTTTACCGCGAGTAACCCCTGGTACACCGCCAAGTAAAATACCTTTGCCGCCTTCTTGTTTTTCTAAATATTGCGCCCCAATTTGTGTTGCCATACGTCCAGCTACTTCGCTCATCGGCGATAATAGCGGTAAACTGCGATTTGGTAATTGAACTGTTTCATAAGCAATCGCAACCACTTTATTATCTAGTAATGCTTGAGTCAATTCTGGCTCAGGAGCTAAATGTAGGTAAGTAAAGAGAATTTGTCCTTCATAGAAATAACCGAATTCAGAAGAGATCGGTTCTTTTACTTTCATCACCATTTCTTGTTTCCATGCTTCAGCAGCAGTCTCTACAATATGAGCACCTGCAGCTTTGTAGTCTTCGTCTGTAAAGCCAGAGCCTAGACCTGCATTCGTCTCAATAAAAACTTCGTGACCATGCATTGTTAAATTCACAACACCTGCTGGCGTCATTGCTACACGGTTTTCGTTGTTTTTAATTTCCTTTGGAACACCGATTTTCATATCCCATCCTCCTAAATATAAAAAAGTGATCATTGTTTGTTATGTATTTGAATGTTCACATAATAACATGTCTATTGTAACAAATATTCTTCTATTTTTGTCAATAATTTTGAATATTAATAATAGCGGCTCGTTCACTACTTTTTATAATCTTCTTAAATATGTAAAAAAGTGAACGTAATTTGATGGGAAATGGTGGTATACTAGATTTATAAAAAGGAGGAATCGAATATGGCATTAGATTATAAAAACATTATTGTGGCAGTAGATGGTTCAAAAGAAGCGGAGTATGCATTCAAAAAGGCCGTTGCAGTAGCTAATCGTAATGAGTCTTCACTTTATTTAGTCAATATTATTGATACACGTTCATTTGCAGCCATCGAAGCGTATGACCGTTCCATTCAAGAACGCGCGCAAGGATTCGCGGATGAGCTATTAGCTGGCTACAAGAAAGAAGCGGAAGCTGCTGGCATAAAAAATGTCAATATCTTAATCGAATACGGTTCACCTAAAACAATTATTACTAGAGATGTATCTAAAAAAGTAAATGCAGATTTAATTATTTGCGGTGCTACAGGGCTCAATACAGTTGAACGATTTTTAATCGGTAGTGTATCTGAAAGCATTGTACGATCTGCAAAATGTGATGTGCTTGTGGTACGCACAGATTCAGTAGAAGAAAGCAAATAATAAAAAGCCTGCAGAGCATTTAGTTGCTCTGCAGGCTTTTATCTTTTTGATTATGCTTTGTTTTCTTTTTTCCATTTGCGCACTTTAGCGAAGAACAGCTCTAATGCTTGCATGTTTTTCATATTTGGCACTTTTGCAAGCAACACTTCTTTGACGGCTTTTCCGCCATCCATTTTCTTTTGCAAAACAAATAAACTTTTTGCATGTGCTTTACTTGAGAACAAAGTATCCGGCAGTTGGACAACTGCCTGTATCCAAGCAGTTTTAGCAATCATCTTATTTAAAAGCTGTGATTGCTCTGATTCGAATAGATGATCAGGCACCAAGAAGAATAAATATCCGCCATCTTTTGTATATCTCAACGATTGCTCAATGAACAAATGATGGGCATATGTCATTCCTTCGTCAGCTTTTACATCATATTGCTTAGCTATTTCTTCGTTTGGATAATAGCCTACTGGCAAATCACAAATAACAGCATCTACTGGATCAATCATCAAGTTTTCAAGAGCATCTTGTAGATATAACGACAATGGCTGCCCCTCTAACTCTGCAGATGATGCCGCAATTTGAATTAAAAGCTCATCAATTTCAATACCGAATCCCTCAATCTTATCACCTAAGAGATTCATAACCGTCATCAGCAAATTCGCTGTGCCGATCGCTGGATCAAGCATTGTAATTTGGTGATCTTCTTTGATTTCTTTCTCGAAAAACTGTTCCACAAAGTAACCTACCAAAAGGCCAAGCGAATCAGGCGTCATCTGATGATTCGGTTGAGAGCTTTGTCTCATTCCTTTAAGAATCGCCAACTGGATAGCTTTACGAATTTCTTCTTTTGTTGGTTCAACTTCAGGCTTTATTTCAGCATCTAGCCATCTGTTTAACGTTATTAATAAACCATCTAGATAGGTTGATTGATCTGATTCTGCATGTTTTTCTGTTTCTTTATCTATAAATGAAAAAAGGACTTCAATAGTTTCCATAATGCTCTCCTTCAAAACGGAAACCCACTCGACGATAGAGTGGGTCTCCAGCTAGAAATTTACTTATTTGCTAAGTGATTTGATAGCATCAATTGCATGGTCGTAATCAGGATGGTCTGTTCCTTCAGGCACATATTCTACATATGCCACTTTTCCATCTTGGTCAACTACGAAAATAGAACGTGCTAGCAAACGCAACTCTTGCATATGTACGCCATATGCATCACCAAATGACAAATCGCGATGATCTGATAAAGTATAAATATTTTCTATACCGTTTGCACCGCACCAACGTTTTTGTGCAAAAGGAAGGTCACAAGAAATTGTTAGAACCACAACGTCTTCACCTAAGCCTGTTGCCTCTTCATTGAAACGTCTAGTTTGAGCATCGCAAACACCTGTATCTAATGATGGAACCACACTGATTAAAACTTTCTTGCCTGCGAAGTCTGATAAATGTTTTTCTTGCATGTCAGTAGATAATGCAGTGAACTCAGGTGCCTTGTCACCAACTTTAATTTCTGGACCTACTAATGTTACGGGATTATTTTTAAATGTTACTTGTACCATTTCAACGCCTCCTTGACTTAATATTACTTGAATCTTTTAGCTTGTTGCAACTAGGAAGACTCTTATCATGAAACTTGACTCAGTATGTTTTCTGTTACTCCCACTGAGATTAAGAACTCTCACGATTTTACATACTATTATCCCCAAACCCAAAAATTCTTTGCTTCTCAATTTTTGAGTATGGGGAATCTATCTTATTAACGCAAATTCAGTCACGGTAATTAAACTGTATGCGCACTCTGCTCTATTGCAATCGTTTTTTCTACCTTTTCATAGCTTTTCTCATGAACGACAGCAGTATCTGCAATATAATCATGGACAGCTTTATGCTTCGGCGTAAATGCGGCCACAATATATAAAATTAAAATCTTTACAGATATAAAGCGCCCTATCCATTCTCTAAAAAGTATAGTACCCCATGTTAATGGGATTCCTTTGTCACTTACTACCTTAATACCGAAAACCATCTTTCCGAGTGTTTGAGCTCGCCACTTCGTCATTAAAACAAAATAACCATAAAACAGAATGGCTGCAGCAAATTTGTAGGGAGATAGATAAAGAATTCGTGCATCATCCCAGCCCATCAAATCAAAAAGTGGGCCGATAGTTAAGGCTGTAAACGAACTGATCACGACCAAATCAATCAAATAAGCCCAAAAACGAGTCCAAAAACCTGCTGCCTTTAAATGGTACTCTGGTACTTTCTTTATTTCGAGTGGGCTTAAACTTGTTGCAGATTCATTTAGTGTCTCTGACATTTCAACGCCCCCTTTATTCTTCACCGTATAAGTACATCATTCTTGGCGCGCTGCTAGTAGACAACATTTTGCTAATTGCTTCTTTTTCAGCAGAAGGCATAAGTTTACTGCTTAACTTCGCAGAGAAAATGGATCCCCAACCTTCGTCAGTACTATATTCAAATACCTCTGCTCCTTGAAGTTTGTTATCTTTCATCAGCGCTTTTAATGCATCCTCACTATAACCTAAACGATCCACTAAGCCTGCTTTCACCGCTTGAGAACCATTCATAATGCGTCCATCAGCAATAGATCTAACTTCTTTTTCAGACATGCCGCGTCCATCTGCTACTACTTTAACAAAACGTCCGTAAGAATCATTCACCATATTTTGAAGCAATTTCTTTTCTGCAGGTGTCATTTCACGCGAACCGTTCATTATATCTTTATACGGACCTGTCTTAATTGTATTAAATTCAATCCCTAATTTTTTCGCTAATTTACTATAATCCATCCCTTGCATAATGACACCAATGGAACCAGTTAATGTTTCTTCATCAGCATAAATGACATCTGCTGGTGCAGAGATGTAGTAACCGCCTGAAGCGGCCATTGAACCCATTGAAACATAAATAGGAATGTTTCTTTCTTTTTTTATTTCCTTTATTTTGTCATAAATTTGTTTAGATTCATTCGTACCTCCACCAGGCGAATTTACTTTAAGCAACACACCTTTAACACTCTTATTCTTTTTGATATCTTCTAGCTGATCCATAAAATACTGGTGATTATATGTTTCACTACTGAAAATAGAAGTGCTCTCACCAGTGTCTTGTATCGTTCCATTCACAGTAAGGACTGCAATTTGCTTCGATGGATTTCCACTTTTTAACACATTATAATCATATGTACTATCTAGATCAGCAACAGATTCTAACCCTTTTTTGAAGTCCATTTTAGCAAATGATAAAGCAATACTTACAAAGGCAGACATGGCAAATAGTGCAATCGCTATGCCAAGCGCCACCCATCTTTTTACTGTCATTTATGACCCTCCTTTTCACCCTGCATTATAAACATACGAGACAAACCGTTAAATGTTTCATCATTTTCATGACTTGTGTGAAAGTCTGTATGTTTTTCTCATTTCCAAGATGGTCGAAACCGAAAAGATAATTAAGGCTAACCAAATAAATGAGAATGAAATTAATTCTGTGTGGCCAAATGATTCATGATAAAGAAATACGCCTAGAATTAACGTCATGGTTGGTGCAATATATTGTATAAAGCCCACTAAATATAAAGGGATATTTTGTGCCCCTACTGCGAATAAAACAAGCGGTAGAGCTGTTACAATACCTGTTCCTATTAAAAACACATTTGTTTTCATATCGACATGAAGAAACGACATATTTCCCTGGAAATAAAGATAGAAATAATAGATAATCGCTACCGGGAAGATAAACATTGTTTCAATGACAAGCCCTCTTGTTGCATCCAAAGCGATTTGCTTTTTCAATAATCCATAAAACCCAAAACTTAAAGCTAAACCAATGGATATCCATGGAATCTGCCCATAAGATGCAATTAAAATAATAACGCCAATAGCCGCCATTAGTAGCGCTAGTACCTGTGCTTTCGTCATTCGTTCTTTCAAGAAAATAATGCCAAGCAAAATAGAAAAGATCGGATTCATATAATAACCTAAGCTTGTCTGGATAATATGATCATGATTTACTGCCCATATGTAAATAAACCAGTTTGCCGATACTAAATAAGCTGCCAAACATAAACTCCAAAATGCTTTTTGATTTTGCCATAATTCCCGAAAATCTTTAACTAATACTTTTCCTTGCTTAATCAGCAGGACAAAAATAAGTGTAAGTATAAATGACCAAATCACGCGGCTAGCCAATATTTCACCACTTGTAACATGCTGAATCACTTTCCAATAAAGAGGAAATAGTCCCCACAATATATACGCAAAGACTGATGCAACTATCCCCTTTTTTTCATTTTCCATCCTACTCGCCTCCTTTTGGCTTCTAGCCATAATTAAAAGACTACCAATAATAAGTAGTCTTTTCAATAACTTAAGAATGCAGTTTTCTATTCTCGTGTTCTCGTAACTCTATTCGTCTTATTTTTCCGGATGTCGTTTTAGGAAGTTCCTCAACAAATTGTATCTCACGCGGATATTTATAAGGTGCTGTCAGTTTCTTTGCATGATTTTGAAGCTCTTTCACTAATTCGTCTGAAGCTTTTGAGTGCTCCTTCAATACAACAAAGGCCTTTACTATGCTGCCGCGTACCTCGTCAGGACTCGCAACTACTGCGCATTCTTGAACTAACGGATGCTTTACGAGAGCATCTTCCACTTCAAATGGACCAATTGTATACCCTGAACTAATAATGATGTCATCGTTCCTACCTTCAAAGAAAAAGTATCCGTCTTCATCTTTTCTAGCACGATCTCCTGTAACATAGTAATCTCCTCTGAACTGTCTTGTCGTTCTTTCTGGATCATTCAAATATTCTTTAAACAATGCTGGAGTTGATCGATGGACAGCTATATCGCCCACTACACCAGCTGGACATGGAATACCTTCATCATCAATCACTTCTACAAGATTGCCCGGTGTAGGTTTGCCCATAGAACCTGGTTTAAATGGTTCATCCTTCAAATTGCCAATCAATAATGTATTTTCGGTTTGTCCGTAGCCATCCCTTACATCTAAATCGAAATGTTTTTTAAAGAGATTAATCACTTCTTGATTTAGCGGTTCGCCGGCGGAAACTGCGCTTCGCAATGTCGTTAAATCATATGCATCAAGATTGTCTACCTTTGCCATCAGTCTGTATTCAGTAGGTGTACAGCACAATACTTGAACCTTGTATTTTTCGAGAAGTGATAAATATTTTTCCGGCTGGAAGCGGCCATTATAAACAAGACCAGTTGCTCCGCTTCCCAGTACTGACAGGAAGGGACTCCAAATCCACTTTTGCCAGCCAGGGCTTGCTGTTGCCCATACTAAATCTCCCTCTTGAATACCAAGCCAATGTGCAGCTGCTGTTTTTAAATGGGCATATGCCCATCCATGCGTATGCACAACACCCTTTGGATTACCAGTTGTACCACTGGTGTAAGAAAGAAATGCCATATCGCTGCTTTTCGTATCAGCCATTTCATACACATCTGACGCTTGTTCTGTTTCTTGAATCAGTTTAATCCATGGTGCCGAGGCTTGGCCAATCACATACTGTTGGACGTCCTGAAGATTCTCTACCTGTTCAAATTGTTCTATAAAAGGTTCATAAGCAATAACAGCTTTGGCTCCGCTATGTGCTAGACGATAGTCAATCTCTTTCGCCCTTAACATTTCAGAACTTGGTATCACAACAAGACCTGCTTTTAATGCTGCGATATATGTAATATAAGCGTCAATTAAACGCGGTACCATAATAAGAACAACATCGCCTTTTTGCAAACCATGGCTCGTAAATACGTTTGCCATTTGATTTGCCTTCTGGATTAATGCCTTATATGTGATGGTATCTGTACTTCCATGCTCGTTTTCAAAGCGTAAAGCCGTTTTCGTAGGTTCCGCTGCATATTTCTCTATTTCTTTGACCAAATTATATACTTCAGGTGCAATTAATTCCTCTCGTTTCATTGAAAATCACTCTCCTTTGTTGAAATATTATATAGAATTTTCAGAATACTGTCCAATTTTAGCCATAAAAAAAGCCAAGGAAGAAATACTTCTTCCTCAGCTTTTTCTCTATATTCAATTATTGTTGGTTGTTAGAAAAACCGTTCATTTGTTGTTCAGCCATCGCAACTAAACGCTTAGTAATTTCTCCGCCAACGGATCCGTTAGCACGCGCTGATGCTTCTGCCCCAAGGTTTACACCGAATTCTTGTGCGATTTCGTATTTCATTTGGTCGATCGCTTGGCGAGCACCGCGTACTTCTAATTGTCTTGAACCTGAATTGTTGTTTGACATGTTGTTAACCTCCCTTTTGATGAAGTGAATAAACTTATAATAAAGCTTATTTCAAATCCTATCCTTTGTGAAAATTGGGTATGCTAAGGTATGACCCAACTTATTTTTGTAAACCGTTCATTTGTTGTTCAGCCATTGCTACTAAGCGTTTAGTAATCTCTCCGCCTACTGAACCGTTTGCACGAGAAGATGCTTCTGCACCAAGGTTTACACCGAACTCTTGAGCGATTTCATATTTCATTTGGTCAATCGCTTGACGAGCGCCGCGTACTTCTAATTGTCTTGAACCTGAGTTGTTGTTTGACATGTTGTTCACCTCCTTGTGCATATAGAATGTCTCAGAAGCGAAAAAACATACAAGGTATTTTAAAAAAAATTAAAACCTCTTACAACAACTCAGAGAAATCATCACTTTTTGTTTTAGGGAATGAGTGAATTTCACGGTTTTTCACAGCACGTTGAATCATTTCTTCGAAATCAGTAAAGCTTTCGTAGTAATTCATTTTTTCAACTCTCGGCTTTGTTTTTGGATTAGCTGGCGTAAATACAGTACAGCAATCTTCATAAGGCCGAATTGAAATATCGTACGTACCGATTTTCTGTGCTACGTCGATGATTTCTAACTTATCAAATGTGATTAATGGACGCAAAATAGGTGTTGTCGTTACATCATTAATGGCAGCTAAACTTTCTAGCGTTTGGCTAGCAACTTGTCCTAAATTTTCGCCTGTAACAAGCGCTTTTGCATCTATTTCTTTTCGTACCTCGTCCGCAATTTTCATCATCATTCGGCGTGTAGAAGTCATTGTGACGTTTTCAGGCACACTATTTTGAATAGTTTGTTGGGTTTCAGTAAAAGGTATAATATGCAGGCGAATATTACCGCCAAAACGGCTAATCTTATCGCATAGTTCTTTCACTTTAGTTAATGATTGATCACTTGTAAATGGCGGACTGAAAAAATGGATGGCTTCAATTCGAACGCCGCGTTTCATCATATAATAAGCTGCAACAGGGCTGTCAATTCCACCAGAAAGAAGTAGTAGCGCCTTTCCGTTCGAGCCAATAGGCAAACCACCTGCACCTGCAATAACATCTACCATCATGTAAACAGCTTTTTCACGTACCTCTACTCGCAGTTCAATATCCGGTTTTTTCATTTGAACGGTCATGCCTGGCAATGTGCCTAATACATGACTGCCTATTGTTTGTTGCAATTCATACGTATCTAGAGGAAAGTTTTTGAATGAACGTTTTGCATTTACCTTGAATGTTTTTCCTTCGTAGTCCAACCCTTGTACGATTTCAACAGCTAATTCCTTCATAGCTTCAACTGTTGGTTCACATTCTGCTACAGGGCTAAAGGAGTGAATCCCAAAGATATGAGGAAGACGGTTCAGAATTTCCTCCATCTCAGTGTCTACCTCACTGCTCAAATACATACGATCTCTTTCAGAACGGATACGCATGTTTGGGATATCTGCAAAGGTATACCGCAAATTTTCTTTAAGACGATTAATAAATAATTTTCTGTTCTTGCCTTTTGTTGTAATTTCTCCGTATCTTATTAATATTTCATGCCATTTCATCTATTTAAAACTCCTTTACTTGCATCATTACTTTTTTAAACGCAGTTTTGAATGCTTGTATATCTTTTTCAGTAATACCTTCACCAAGGCTTATCCGAATTACTCCTTTTTCATAGGAAGGATCAATTTCTATGGCCTTAACTACATGGCTGATGCTATGATCCTTAGAAGAACATGCACTTGATGTTGAAATAATAAACCCTTCATGCTGCATAGCATTGACTAATATTTCTCCTCGAAGCCCTTGTACAGCACAGCTTACTATATGTGGTGCACCCTTGTTAGAGGATAGAGTGCGAACATACGGAAACTGTTGTAAAAAGGCATGCAAATCATTACGCCATTGGCTAAATTGTTCTTCTTGTGCTGGTTGTGTTTCATGCGCCATTCTTACAGCTTTTGCTAAAGCGACAGCCTGTGGTACCGCCACCGTACCGCTTCTCAATCCCATTTCTTGCCCGCCGCCATGAATTATTGTTTCGATATTTACTTGTTTGCGAAGAGCTAGGAAACCAGTACCCTTCAAACCATTAATTTTGTGGCCAGAAACAGTAAGAGCATCTGGTCCTTCTTCCCCAGCAAAATGAACAGGAATTTTCCCGAAACTCTGCACAGCATCCATATGGAAAAAGGCACGGCTGTTTTCATGCACAATACGAGCAATTTCTGAAATAGGTTGAAGCGCTCCTATTTCATTATTTACATGCATGATGCTGACTATAACCGTATCTTTTGTTAATTTCTTTTTTAAGTCTTCTATTGAAATAACACCGTATTCATTTACTTGAACTTTTTCTACTGTATAACCTTCTTTTTCAAGCGCTTTGGCACTTTCTTCAACAGACGCGTGTTCGATAGCAGAAATTAGTATCTTTGTGCCACGGTGTTTATTAGCTCTTGCTAATCCTTTGATGGCAAAATTGTTCGATTCAGTTCCACCAGAGGTAAAAATAATTTGTTCAGGTTCTGTTTTTATAATAGCCGCTATTTGTTCTCTTGCTCTCGACAAAAGCGTGTTTGTTTCAACACCCATTTGGTGTAGAGAAGCTGGATTTGCATAATAACGTTCGTTGGCTTGGACAAATGTTTCTAAAACGGATTTATTCGGTTTTGTTGTCGCACTATGGTCTAAATAAATCATTGTTGGTACCTTCCTTCCAAAAGAAAACCACCTGCACAAAAACCTGTGCGGTGGCTTAATGCATTTCTATTATGAACGCCAAACCTAATCCTTGGCAAGTACTTGAATTTTTTTCATAGCCCCTGGCTCAGCCGCTTCTACGGCAGTTGCAGCCGTCTCCAGAGCTTTGGCATACCTCATATCACGAAATGCTGCTTCAGCTTCTAATAATTGTTGATGCATGGCTGGATTTGTCTTGCGGTAACGGTTGCCATACTGAATAATTGATTCAATTAATTGAACATTCTCAAGCATTTCAACTGCTGTTTGTCGAACTTCTTCTATACATTTTTCTGCAATTTCCAAGTTCTTATAAACCGTTTCCATATTAAGAGGGATCTCTTGCAGATTGTTGACCACAATAAAGATTCTTTCAGTAGCTTCTTCTAATCTGGCATCCATTTCCTCCGGAATACCTGGAAGATTTGCTTTATGTATCATTCGTTCAGTATCAGACAGCATTTTTCTTAAGTTGTTCAATGTAGCTCTTGCTTTATTTTCATCTATGCGAAGGTTGTTCATGCGTTCAGCAAATTGTTTTTGTTCTTGGAATAGATTTTCTATTGATTCCTTCAGCTCTTTTAGAACCTCTTCCATGCTTGAATAAGCAGATTGTTCTTCTCGTACCTCTACAGCTAAAAAGTCATAGCGTTGTTGAAGAGCCAGCAGCTGTTGTTTGCAGTTTTTAGGAATTTCTGCTTCCCGTGAAGGCAATCGATAGCTTTTTTGGACTGCTTCCGCTTCTATAGCCATTTCCTCTGTCGCTTTTAAAGTTGATTCCAGTTGCTCGCCGATAGAGACAAAATGAAGATCAACATATTTCTTCCCAATGACTTCTTTTTCTAATGCATCGTAGAAGGATTCAATCTCATCTTTTATTACTTCTACTTGCTGTTGAACATTATCAATATCCAAATCAGCTACTTTTTGTTTGAATTCAGCTAAACTTTTTTCCATTTCCTCTAGCTTGTCTAAAATCTCCAAATGTACAAGGAAGTAGGATTGGTCTTCCATCTCTCGATGCCCATTTCTAATTTCATGAATATCTGATGGAATTTTGTGTTGAATTTCTGTAAGGAGCGTTGGGATTTCATTAATCAATTTAAAGGTTTGTTGTCCTTCATTACTTAAATTCACAACTAATTCCCTTGCCTTCAGGTAATTTCCTGAGCTCGTTAATTCCTCGTATTCTTCGAATTGTGGAGTAAATGTTTCTAGTCTTTTCTCAAGCGGAACAGCAGCAGGACCATATGAATATTGATGGGCAAGGAGAGTCTTACGAGCCGAACGATATTGTTCCTTCAACTGTTCAATCTCAACTCTATTTTTCTCTTCGCTTCCAACTAATTCATCCAACTCTTTCAAGATGATGGCCATTTCATTGTCATACTCAGTTATGCGCGAATCGATATCTTTTTCTATTTCTGTCGCCTTGCCAAAACGGAACTTATCTACTTGCTCTTCTGCATCAAAGAGCAGTTCGTCAATTTTCGGCATCTCAACATCCATGAGCTCTGTCCATTTATTTCGCCAACGTTCAAACATTTCTTCTGTTTGACCATTCATGTTGAGTGCCTTTACTTTCATCAACTCTTCTAGCACTGGCTTATTTTGAATTTGTTGCTTATTTTGTTCTAGTCTTTGAATTTCAGTTCGATGTTTTCGACGAAATATAAAGACAATTGCTATAATTATACATAATACGATGATTGCGGCAATGAAAAAACTCATCGTAAGCCCCCTGTCCCTAATCAGTTTTTCAGCATCTAATTAAGCTTAATATTACCATGTTTTTTGTTTTTTTGTTTATCTATATGAATGATTTCTCATTAATTTATCTATAATTCGATTAATTTTTTAAAAATGGAGGGATTTTATGAAACGTGACGCCCATATTCATACCCCTTTTTGTTTTAATGGCACTACAATTCCTTGTGAAGATTATATCAAAAAAGCAATTAAATTAGGCTATGAGGATATCACCTTTACAGAACATGCCCCATTGCCTTCAAATTTTGTCGACTTTTGCCCGAAAGAAGGCCGAACAATGAGCCCAGGACGTTTACTTGTTTACATGGATGAAATGCAAAGACTTAAAGAAAAATATAAAGAACTCATTCATATTCGCATTGGCTTTGAGGTAGATTATCTTGAAGACTACGAAAGAGAAACGACAAGTTTTTTAAACCTTATAGGCCCACATATCGATGATGCAATGTTAACTGTCCGATTCCTCAAGTGTGGTCAATCTTATACATGTGTCGACCATTCTTTTGATCAATTGACAAGTCTCGCAAGAAAAAAGGATACGCTACAATCCGTTTACAACCTATATTATAAAACCATAACAAAATCTATCCAATCAAACTTAGGGAATTATAAACCAAAGAGAATCAGCAATCCTTTGCTTTTCCCTACTGATGAGCTACAAGAAAATCTACTATTTAAACAACAATTAATTGATATTTTAAAACTCATAGCAAAACACAACTATGAATTGGATGTAAATTATGCTACTCTATCAAAACTTTATTGCAATGAATCACATCCAACCGTATCATATATATCATACGCAAAATCATTAGGAATTCCTATTATTCATGGTTCAGATGCCCATCACCCAGATGATTTGCATCCTTATGAGGAAGGACTTTTTCCATTTGATCGCTAAACAACGGGAGGTATAGGAATGTTTCAAAAAGTAAATTACAGCGGCGATATTACAGCCCAATATCAATTACTAGCTAAGCAATTGGATGCATTATTAGATGGAGAAATGGATTCCATCTCGAATTTAAGCAATGCTTCAGCTTTACTTAACCAATTTTTAGATAATATTAATTGGTGCGGATTTTATCTTATTAAAAATAATGAATTGCTTCTAGGACCTTTCCAAGGACTCCCTGCATGTGTGCATATCCCGCTTGGCAAAGGTGTTTGTGGTACATCGGCCTCCACGCGAGAAACATTAGTTGTAGAGGATGTCAATGCTTTTCCTGGGCATATTGCTTGTGACAGTGCTTCGCAATCAGAGATTGTTGTCCCTCTAATTGTTAATGGAGAACTCTATGGGGTGTTAGATATTGATAGCCCTATAAAAAATAGATTCAGTAACGACGATCAAGCTGGTCTTGAACAGTTCGTTAATGTATTAGTCCGTCATATTCACCTATAACAAAAAGCTGATGCTTAAGCATCAGCTTTTTCATTTATATTCGGTCCTTGAAAGATGCAATATTTATTTTTCCCTGTATTTTTAGCTTCATAAAGAGCCACATCAGCATTTTTAAAAACACGTTGGTACGTAAACCGCACATCGCTTCTCCATAATGCAATACCTGATGAAATAGTAACTGGAGGGCTAGTCACCTTTGGTATGCTATTAATAATCTTGCCAACTAAAGCCATTGTTTCATCAAGTCCTTTGTTAGGCAAATAAATAGCCATTTCTTCTCCTCCCCAACGCGCACAAATACCTTGGTTCTCTACCAAACTCTGTAGATGTTTTGCTATCATAAGTAGAGTAACATCACCTGTCTGGTGGCCGTACGTATCATTTATCTTCTTAAAATCGTCAATATCACATAAAATAAATGCGCCGAAATCATCTACTTCCATAGAATGTTCTATATATCTTTCTAAATATTTACGAGCATACAGTGTTGTTAAGTGGTCTCTATCAATCATTTCCTGGAGTTGCTCTCTAAGTAGAATATTAGAAATTGCTAAGGAGGAATGCCGAATTAAAGACTGCATTAGTTTATAACTATCAAATGAGAAATAGTAAGAGTCCACATGGAATATTGCACAATATCCTTGTACCTTCTCATTTATAATAATAGGGACAACAATCATTGAATTATACTTTGTCTTTTCTGCCACCACTTGGCTAAACTCAGCTATAAAGAGAGGCTCCATACTTTTCTCAAAGTGTGTTGCTATAAACTCTTTGTACACAGAAGCGTTTTCCTCGCAAAAGAAAGCAGCCGTATCTCCCATATATTGATAACCATCATGAGATTTAAAGACAAAACAAATTTCTGATGGCAAAAAAGATTTCTTTAGTTGCATTGTCAAAAAAGTAATGATTTCTTCCTTATTAAGCTTCATATTTAACCTTTGCGATGTTTCATTGATTAGCTGCAGATCTGCTACTAGGCGATGCGACTGGTGATAAAGTTTTGCATTTTCTAGAGCATTGCCAGATGTCTGTGCTAAATGAGACAAGAATTTCTTTTCTTTTGAGCTAAAATGATAATTAGGTGAAGCAAAAATTTGGAGCACACCATATATGCCTTGCTTTCCAATAATAGGCACATTCAGCAAGTAGCTGTTGATATCCTTGGCTTCCTCCGATGTAATCTCTCCTGATACATAAGCTTCAATCGTAGAAGGTCTTTCTAATAAATAATCAAATACCTCTACATCTTCAATTTGTAGACGGTCTTGGTCATTCGATAAGATCAATTTTGATTTAAATTGTGGAAATGTCCTTTTAATGCTTTGAATCATCGCCTCTAAAATCGTATTAATATTCATAGTGGAATGAAAAATAGCCGTCATTTCATATAATTCTCGATTTAATTTTGCTTCATAAAAGTTTTTCTCTTTACTTATAAGAGACAGTATTAGAGTTGATAACAACGTTTCTAATTCTTTTACGTAAGGCGTCGAGGCAAAACATTGCCACTCGGGTGTGTTTTCAACAATAATTAAAGCAAAAATATTGTCTTTTTCATCTTTTAGGATGATGGCGTCACTATCTATTTTAAGTACTTTATTTATCAACTTTGCACTTGTGTCAGATAAAGGATGTGTTTCTCCAACATAAGGTGCAATTGAATTAAACGGAAGTGCTTGTAAGGTTGAATTTGGTAAAGGACATAATAAGCCGTGTTCTAGCTTTAAATATTCTACTTTTTTCATTTTAAATTCTTGTTTGGCGATCATTTGAAATTCATGCAAATATTCAGTATCTGTCAACGACTGATCTACATGAGCAATCCAAAAATCCAATAGGTAGCTTTTAATGTTTTGTATTATTTGGAGATTTCTCAATATTATATCACCTTTTTCTTTGACCATTATCTAAGTAGTTATGACTATTTCCGAATAAAATAAATAAGTATATTAAACTATTAATAATTAATAATTTATTCCGATAATCTCAATTATAAATCACTGTGTAATTTTTTGCCACTGGATTTCTCAACTATATTTAATTGGTTTGCTTGACAGAAAACAGTCCAAATACTACAATATACTTTGTGTAAAATAAACGCAGCGGTTGTATGGTTTGGTTGTTCATTTTATTCCTCTATTTAATAGACGGTGTATTGGTAACTCTTCGGCTGCATGAGCGAAGATACATGAAAATAAAATGGCAATGGAGCTAAATACAATTGGTTTTTATTTTATGCTAAATAAAAAACCAAAGGAGGAGACTATTAATGTCTCGTTATACAGGTCCATCTTGGAAACTATCACGTCGCTTAGGTATTTCTTTAAGCGGTACAGGTAAAGAAATCGAAAAGCGTCCATACGCTCCAGGTCAACACGGCCCAACTCAACGCAAAAAATTGTCTGAGTACGGCTTACAATTACAAGAAAAACAAAAACTTCGTCATATGTTCGGTATGAACGAACGTCAATTCCACAACCTATTTGTTAAAGCTGGTAAAATGAATGGTGTTCATGGTGAAAACTTCATGATCCTTCTTGAAACTCGCTTAGACAACCTTGTTTACCGTCTTGGTTTAGCTCGCACTCGTCGTGCTGCTCGCCAATTAGTAAACCACGGTCACGTATTAGTTGATGGCAAACGCGTTGATATTCCTTCATACAGCGTTAAACCAGGTCAAGTGATTTCTCTTCGTGAAAAATCTCAAAACCTTGCAATCGTTAGCGAATCAATCGAAGTAAACAACTTCGTTCCAGAATATCTTTCATTCGATGCTGACAAAAAAGAAGGTACATTCGTACGTCTTCCAGAACGCAGCGAATTATCTGCTGAAATCAATGAAGCGTTTATCGTTGAGTACTACTCAAGATAGTCTTTCGTTGTAATCAAAGCTTGTATCCCCATTGGCGGATGCAAGCTTTTTTTGTTCCCAAAATAGTATCAATGTATAAATACCATTTGTTTGCACATTCTATTTAAGTCATATTATTAAAATACGAGTGGAGTGTTAAGAATGGGTATGTTAAGCGGAAATCCGAAAGAACAGCCATTAAATTATGGAGAAGCAATCACTATTTGGACGAATTTTGCCACTAATAATGGTTTAATTGCGGCTTACCAAACATTATACAATCATACAGGCGATAAAGAATTAGGCAAACTCCTTGAAGAGGCCATTCAATGTTGTAAAGAAGAAAATGAACAATTAGAAACTTTGTTGAAAGTGAATGGAATTGCCCTTCCTCCAGCACCACCTGAACGACCAAATGCTAATTTAGAGGATATTCCAGCTGGTGCTAAATTTAACGATCCGGAAATCTGTGCAATGCTTGCTGCAGACACTGCTGCTGGATTAATGGCTTGTAGCCAAGCTCTCGGCATGTCTATCAGAGAGGACATCGCCATGATGTACGCTCAGTTCCATCTGAAGAAAGGCCAATTTGCAGGAAAAGTGCTCAAATTGGAAAAAGAAAAAGGCTGGCTTATTATGCCGCCATTGCATTTAAACTATCCAGATGAATAAAAAAAGTGAGGCTACCTATGAACACTGGGTAGCCTTCCTTCATTTTTAGCTTCACTATTAAACCTTGTGATTTTACCAGTACTCCTCTATAGTTTTATACATAAACTATAACAACAGGAGGATTCTTGAATTGCCTACAGACAAAAAATTCATTTATAAACTAGGAATTGGACTTTTAATCTTCTCTATGGTTCTATGGCTAATACCTGTTATAACTCCATTTTTCCCAATTTCATTAAAGTTAAAGGCAGGAATTATAACTAGCGTGCTTATAATTGCGGAAGTTATCTTTTGGATCGGTGCTTTGCTCGTTGGTAAAGAGGCAGCAGCAAAATTCAAAAGTTATTTAAATCCTAACACGTGGAAAAAAGCAAAGAGAAATAAATGACCCATCACTTACTCAAAAAAATTTCTATTTTCTTTACATAATTAGGTTGCTATTAAAGTTGCAGTATGGAAAAACCCATTGCATCAATAGGCAAATGACCGC
Organism: Rummeliibacillus sp. TYF-LIM-RU47; assembly: GCF_008638315.1. Lineage (NCBI taxonomy): Bacteria > Bacillati > Bacillota > Bacilli > Caryophanales > Caryophanaceae > Rummeliibacillus > Rummeliibacillus sp. TYF-LIM-RU47. The sequence goes on from NZ_VVIR01000001.1 coordinate 2,155,081, forward strand.
TGTGTTTAGTTTCAAGTGTCATATCTTATTAAGGACACACACCTTAACACACAAAGGAGGTCATTTGAATGAATAGAAGACATCCCCACCATTGTCAGCCTTGCAATATGCCAGAATTTTGCCCACCGCACATGTTACCTGCACAATATGATCCGCCGCGGGTATCTCCTACACGCCAAGTTGTAAGAACTAATATTATTCCTACTGTCGTACCACATATACATCCAACACATGTAACAACAGTTAATCGGCATGTAATCAACAATCAGCACTACTTCCCACAAACACATTCTGTTGTGGAAGAATGCGTTGAGAATAACACAGTTTGCCCTATGCCAATGCCTCATCCAAGACACCAAATGCATCACAGAGGTCGCTGTTAGTCAGTGAATAATGAAAAAAGCTAAGGCGTACAAACGCCTTAGCTTTTATTATTTTACTAAACACTCAAAAGTACATCCCACCAAATTTTTGCTGCTGTTATGATTAGCAGGCCAGCGAACGTCCACTGTAATTTTTGAACAGATAATTTTTTACTAATACGAACACCGATAGGCGCACCAATTAAACCAGCAATCGCCAGCCAAATGGCCAATCGATAATCAATGCTATGTGATAATATTTTCCCAATAATGGTGCCTATAGAGGATAAAAAGGTTATGGCAAGAGATGTCGCCATGGCTGTACGTGTTGGAATTCGGATAACTTGAATCATTAGAGGGACAAAGAGAAACGCTCCTCCTGCTCCTATCATACCTGCAACAAAGCCGACGATAATACCTGTAGCAACAGCTAATACACCTGTCACATTTTTCGCCCATCCACTTTCCCCTGCATCCTTCTTAGGAAGAAACATCATCAATACTGCAACAATCGCTAGTATGCCATATAACATATTTAAATATGTATCAGGTACTTCCTTGGAGACTAATCCGCCCATAAAACCACTGACTAACGCAGGAAGCCCTATTAGCCATATAAGATTGCCTCGCAGGGAACCATCATTTTTATGTGTCAAAATACCGCTCAATGTTGAGAAAAATACTTGAAATGCCGTTAAGCCGGATACTTCTAACGAAGTAAATTTTTCGAAACCAAGCAAGGGTGGTACGAAAAATAATAAAGGGTACATCACAATGGCCCCACCGACACCTACTAACCCTGAAAAAAACGAACCGATAATCCCAAGTATGATTAATACAACGATTAGCCCCATTCTTCCCCTCCTATTCTCATATTAACTACAAGCAAAAAAGGGCACGCGGATTGCATACCCTATTTTCATCTATATAGCTAGCTATTCAATAGGACCGTCCCAAGCCAACATTCCGCCTTCCATATTGACCGCTTGAAATCCCTGTTCCTCCAAATATTGAGTTGCTTGTCCACTTCGATTGCCTGAACGGCAGACCATAATATATTCCTTATTTTTGTCTAATTCATTTAGGTTTTCTGGTAATGTGCCTAGCGGAATCTCTTTTGCTGTACTAATTTTCCCAGAAGCTATTTCCTCAGGTTCACGTACATCAATAAGAGAAAGTGCTTGTCCTTCAGCTAATTTCTTTGCTACTTCGCTTGGTGTAATTGTTTTCATGACTATCTCCCCTTTATTATCTGCTTTTTACTAATAATTCAACCGCTTCTTTAATCAACGTTTCTGAATCCTTGCCGTTTGAATTTTTTTCTTCTTTCATACAATGCACTAAGTTGGTGCTCACAATCAGTCCAATAGTACGGTCGATAGCTGAGCGAGAGGCAGAGAGTTGCGTGATGACATCCTTACAATCCTTATCTTCCTCAATCATTCGCAGAACACCTCGTAGCTGCCCTTCAATCCTTTTTAAACGGTTGCGAATTTGATCATTATATTCCATATACTCACCTCACAGGAACTTCTACTCATATGCTTATATAATATACCCAGAGAGGTATCAAATCAAGAAGAACAGATTTATCCCTCTTGCATTATAATACCCTATGTTGTATAGTTTACATACCTATTAGGGTATAATCAGGGAGGAAGATATGATGAAACTTGATATAACGATATACTCTACATCGAATTGCGGTTATTGCGAATTGATGAAAAGTTTTTTGCAGGATCAAAACTTACCCTACAAAGAAGTCCACATTGGCAACGATCCAGACGTGGCACAATTTTTAATGCAAAAAACCGGTCGACTAGGAGCACCACAGACTTCTATAAATGGTGAATGGGTGTTAGGATATGATCCGAATACAGCAAGCCGCATTATTAACAGATTTAAAAGATTTTCTTAAATAGATTTGCAAAAAAATAAGTTTAAACAATGTATTGAATCAAGCTACACGCATTACTTCTAAAATTATAAAACCGCAATGTTGGGAATTACTGAACTTTTCCCCATTGCGGTTTCTTTTTTTAATTATTAAATTTCACCATATGATATTTCTTTTTACCTCTACGAATGATAGCAAACGCATCTTCCATACGATCTTTGGCATCAACTACATAATCAAGATCCTTCACTTTTTCCCCGTTAATTGAAATAGCGCCATTTGTAACATCTTCACGTGCTTGGCGTTTAGAAGAAGAAATGTTTGCTTCGACTAATAGATCGACAATATTTTTTTCTTCTTTTTGCAATTCAACTGATGGTACGCCTGAAAAAGCAACTTTCATTTCGTCTGCTGAAAGTGATTTCAAATCACCAGAGAACAATGCAGCAGTAATGCGAAGTGCTTGATCTAACCCTGCTTCTCCATGGATAAGCTTTGTCATTTCCGCAGCCAATGTTTTTTGAGCCTCGCGTAGATGCGGCTCTGTTTCCACTTTCTCAGCCAGCGATTCAATATCTTCCCTGCTTAGGAACGTAAAGATTTTTAAATACTTAATCACATCAGCATCCGCAGTATTCAACCAGAATTGATAAAATTCATAAGGGGACGTTTTTTCAGGATCAAGCCATATCGCTCCCCCTGCTGTTTTACCGAATTTCGTTCCATCTGATTTGGTTACTAATGGAATTGTAAAACCGAACGCTTTTGCTTCTTCGTCATGCGTTTTACGAATTACTTCAAGACCTGTTGTAATATTGCCCCATTGATCAGAACCACCAACTTGGATTTTAACATTGTAATGATCATATAAATGGTTAAAATCCAACCCTTGAATCAAGGTATACGTAAATTCAGTAAATGACAATCCAGATTCTAAACGAGAAGCAATAGTATCTTTGCTTAGCATGTAATTGATGTTGATTAACTTGCCGTAGTCGCGTAAGAATTCAATGGTACTTAATTTTCCAACCCAATCGTAGTTATTAACAAGTTTTGCGCCATTTTCACCTTCAGAGAAGTCAAAAATTTGTTCTAATTGTTTTTTAATCCCTGCTACGTTGTTATCAATCTGTTCGGCTGTCAAAAGACTACGTTCTGATTGTCTTCCGGATGGGTCGCCAATCATACCAGTTGCGCCGCCAACTACCAATATTGGCCTATGTCCAGCTTGTTGGAAGCGACGAAGAGTTAACATAGGTACAATATGGCCGATATGCATCGAGTCAGCAGTCGGATCAACGCCTACATATAGAGAAACACTCTCTTCAGTCAATAACTTTTCCATGCCTTCCTCATCTGTTTGCTGATATAGCAATCCTCGCCATTGTAAGTCTTCTAGTAGTGCATTTGTCATCTTTTTCCCTCCTAATAAAAATAAAAACGCCCCTGCATTTAAAAATGCAGGGACGTTAATTACTAATTTAACGCGGTACCACCCAGCTTGAAGATTTTCATCTTCCGCTTAAATCGCTTTATCGCAGCGGCTGCGTTCTTGCTCCCCATGTGTAATTCACGTCCATACTATGACTAGCTTGCACCAACCGCTAGCTCTCTAAACAGGAAATATGTCCATTACTCAGGCATGCTTCATCGCAAGAATATATTAATGACTATTTTACTGCATTTTAAGTTGTTGTCAATAAGTAATCTTGTCGTTGATTCGACTTATGGTATAATAGACAATATTTTAAAAGGTTATAAAATAGCACTTTGGATTATTGCTTGTATACTAAAATATTTGTATAAATACATAAAGAAAGAGATAGACTATATAAAATGATACTTCACCAATCTGCATTAGGCAGACGTACAAAGAATAGTATTCTTTATTATGTTCTTTTTTATACAAAAACATTAGAATCATAGCATGTAATCGTGCCTATAACCTGGACTTCTTAGTACAACAGATGCTACCGAGGTAGCCTTTGGATGGGCACTATTATAGCAGTAGTGCGCATTTCTTTTGGAATTCATACTATAAAAGGAGGTAGGCCTCTTGCTAAAAGTGGATCATCTAACAAATGATATGATTTTTTAGCATTGGTCGCATGTGATTGAAAAAATGAAAGAATGGATAGCCACTATAAATCAAAAGCTCGATCAATTAGCCGAGAAAACAGGGATGAAGTATTTCCGTATTACTTCTAGTGTCATTTGGAATTTATTTTTGATCTTCATTCTGTTTGTTGTGATGGGGCTGGTATTTGTCGGCTCGATTGGCGCTGGCTACTTCGCTTCGCTTGTAAAGCATGAGCCGAATATGCCAAAAAGCGAAATGCGACAAGCAATCTTTAATTATGAGGAGACGAGTACCCTCTATTTTGCTGGCAATAAATATTTAGGAAAAATGAGGACTGACCTTGAGCGTCAAAGAACAACGCTAGACAAAATATCTCCTTATGTTATTGATGCAGTGCTAGCAACAGAAGATGAATACTTCTATCAGCACAATGGAATTGTACCGAAAGCAGTATTACGAGGTGTTTTTCAAGATGTCAGCAACTCGTCTACCCAAACAGGCGGTTCAACTCTAACACAGCAATTAATCAAAAACCAAATACTTACAAATGAAGTGTCCTATGAACGGAAGGCGAAAGAATTACTATTAGCTATGCGTTTAGAACACTTTATGTCAAAGGATGAAATATTACAGGCCTATTTGAATGTTATTCCTTATGGTCGGAATGCCAGTGGACGGAATATTGCCGGCATTGAAACAGCAGCACAAGGTATTTTTAATAAAAGTGCTAAAAAACTAAACCTAGCTCAATCAGCTTATATCGCAGGGATTCCACAATCACCTTACGCGTATACACCATTCACACAAAAAGGTGTGTTAAAAGATAAAGAAAACCTACGCCTAGGTATTAATCGGATGAAAACTGTATTGTACAGAATGAACGATACAGGCTATATAACTGATAAGCAGTACAAAAAAGCATTAAAATATAATATTGTGAAAGACTTTAGGAAGCCTGAAGTACAAGCAGAAGAAAAATATCCTTATGTTACGTATGAAATTGAAGATAGAGCAAAAGAAATTATGGCTCGGATCTTAGCGAAAAAGGATGGAATTGATACTAACCGTTTGAAAAATGAAGAGAAATTAAAGCAAAAATATAAAATTTTAGCTGATCGTGAATTACGTTCAAAAGGTTATAAAATTTATTCGACCATAGACAAAAAGATGTATGACCATATGCAAGAGGTTAAAAATAACTTCCCATATTATGGACCAACTCTTACCACTCAGCAAACTGACCAAGAAACAGGCAAGGTTAGCACGACGCCTGATCCTGTTCAAGTAGGAAGTATTGTAATTGAGAATAAAACCGGTAAGATTTTAAGCTTTGTAGGTGGCCGGGATCATAATATTAAAGAGGTCAACCATGCGACCCAAACTACTCGCTCAAATGGTTCGACAATGAAACCTTTACTTGTTTACGCACCTGCAATCCAATATGGCTTGATTGGAGCTGGAAGCCCGGTTCCTGATGTGAAATTTAAGTTGGGAGAATGGGAACCTAAAAACTATACAGAAACAGATGAGCGTGGTTTAATTTCAGCTCGAGAAGCTTTAAAGGATTCTCAAAACTTACCTGCAATTCGACTCTATGCAAAAATAATGAACCGCAAGCCTGTAGAACTATTAAAGAAAAACGGGTTTACAAGCTTAGTTCCAGATGATTATACAAACTATGCAACATCAATAGGTGCGCTGAGTAAAGGTGTATCTGTTGAAGAAGATACAAATGCCTTTGCTACCTTTGCGAATGGCGGCCAATTTGTTGATGCCTATATGGTCAGCAAAATTGTAAATAATCAAGGAAAAGTAGTGTATAAGCATAAAACAAAAACTAATAGAGTTTTCAACGAACAAACATCCTATATTACAACTGATATGCTTCGCGATGTATTAAAATCAGGTACCGGAGCAACAGCCAATAGCAATCTGAAATTCAGAGCGGACTTTGCGGCTAAAACAGGTACTTCTCAGAACTATAATGATGTATGGTTTGTGGGATATAATCCGGATATTTCCTTAGGTGTTTGGATGGGCTATGACCAACCACAAACATTAAATCAAGGCAATGCTGTTTATGGCATTCCAAGTACACGTGTAAACTTATTATGGGCTCGCCTAATGAATGCCTTGTATGATACAAACCCAGGTCTTGCAACTGCAGGAGGAAAAACATTTAAGCAACCTGCTGGGGTTGTCAGCCGAACATTCTGTGGCTATACAGGTAATGCTCTTACATCTGCATGTGCTGGAAACTCGAGAACCGATTTATTCAATGCAAATGTGATGGTACCGGGAGCTGAAACTGGTTTTTCTGGTGGTCGCTTATCGGATACATTTATTCAAAATATGCTGGCTCCGTTTGGTGGGGATCCTTCAAAAGTCTATGGACCTAAACCATTGAAAGAAAAGAAATCACAAACGCAAAATCGCTCAGCAAACAAGCCAAATAGCAATTCTCAATCAACACAGTCTACGACACGAAACAAACAAAATACTCAACAGAATAACAACTCCTCTACTAGCAATTCAGAGGATAAGTCTATAGGCCAAGGCAGCAGCCAATCAAATCAAACGGGTCAAACAAATCCAAATAAAGATAAAGACAAAGATAAAGACGAAAATGCGTCAAATAACAATCAAAATAACTCAAACAATGCATCAGACGACAAAAAAGATGACGGCCACAAAACTGAGCCAGATGATGATTAAAAAGCAAAAAAAAAGCATTTCAACCGCTCCCATACGGTGAAATGCTTTTTTGCTGTTCATGAATCCATAGAAAGCGGATGCAGACCAGCTCTATAAATACCCCTTTAGTTGAACTTTCTCCCTCCAACCATCTTTTATTATAGTACATTTTTACAAGAATATTAATTCTTTTTTGTAGGTTGCACAAATTCCCCTTTCTGCAATCATCCATACAATATTCTTAATTCCTCCGTTTTTTTCTGCTTTAGTCATGTATAATACTTATAATAACTCACTAAAGGTGGTGAATGAATGGAACACATCCGGCGTTATCATGCGAGAGAACTAGACACAACGCATGGCAAGATTATAATTGAAGGCCCTGTCCCGCCAGAGGAATTACAAAAACTGTCATTCCATCAAGATTTGACGGCTTTTCGGACACCTGAAAAACAATTTGCTGCTATTATAAAAATAGCGAAACGACCAGAGGGCCGAATGATGATTGCTCGGTTGGATAATACAATTATCGCATACGCCACATTCCTTCATCCAGATCCATTAGAAAGATGGTCCGAAGGCAATTTAGAAAACTTAATAGAATTAGGCGCCATAGAGGTCGCCTCAGAATATCGAGGAAATCGGATCGGTAAAAGCCTGCTTCAGGTGTCGATGCTTGATGATATGATGGAAGATTATATAGTCATTACGACGGAATATTATTGGCATTGGGATTTAAAGCGTACAGGGCTTACAATCTGGCAATACCGCGACATGATGATTAAAATGATGCAGGCAGGTGGGCTAGAGGTTGCTGCAACGGATGAGCCTGAGATTGCCTCACATCCAGCCAATTGCTTAATGGTTCGAATCGGCAAACGTGTAGACCAAACATCGATTGATAGATTTAATTCCTTACGCATAATTAATCGCTATAACAAGTGATACCTAAAGGGGTGACCATATGTTAATTGAAGAGATTATGAATAAACAAGTACTGACATTACAGCCTACTCACACGATGGCAGATGCTGCAAAGCTCATGAAAGAAAGAAAGATTCGCCATGTGCCAGTTGTAGATGAGAATGGGAAACTTTTAGGCCTAGTAACAGAAAGAGACTTAAAAAATGCATTACCTTCTTCCCTATTAAAAGATGGTGACACATCACTTTACCACCGAACATTGGATCAAATCATGATAACAAACCCTATCATTGGGCATCCTCTAGACTTTGTTGAAGAGGTAGCCCTCATTCTTTATGAGCATCGCATCGGCTGCTTGCCAATCGTCAGCAAAGGAGAACTGGTTGGCATTATTACAGGAACAGATTTACTTTACACTTATATTGAAATTACGGGTGCGACTAAGCCAAGCTCACAAATGGAGATACGAGTCCAGGACCGAATTGGCGCGCTACACGAAGTTACCAAAATTTTTGCTAATCATCATGCAAGTATATTAAGTGTTTTAATCTATCCGGATTCGAAAGACGATGAAAATAAAATATTGTCTATTCGGCTAAAAATAATGAATCCGCTTCCAATTATTGATGAGTTACGCAAGGAAGGATTTGATGTGCTATGGCCCAATGTTCCAACCAAATCTCGCCAATGAAAAAAGCGGTGTTCGTATACTCACCTGAACAGTTGGATTATAAATTTTCTGAAACACATCCTTTCAATCAGAAGAGGCTTGAACTTACAGTAGATCTTTTGAGAAGCATTCATGCGTTAGATGACGAGGATATCATAACACCTCGCGATGCAACAGATGAGGAGCTTTTGCTTGGGCATGATTCCCGCTATATTGAAGCCGTAAAAATGGCGGGGCATGGTCACCTAACAGCAAAGCTTGGAGAGCCTTTTGGTATCGGAACAGAAGATACGCCGATTTTTCAAAATATGCATGAAGCCAGTTCTAAAATTGTCGGCGCTACATTGACAGCCTGCGACTTTGTCATGCAAGGCAAATCACAGCACGCCCTTAATCTCGGTGGCGGACTACATCATGGTTTTAAAGGGCGGGCTTCTGGATTTTGCATTTATAATGATAGTACAGTCGCTATTAAATATATGCAGCAAAAGTATAATGCACGTGTTTTATATATAGATACGGATGCCCACCATGGAGATGGCGTGCAATGGAGCTTTTATGACGACCCCAACGTTTGTACAGTTTCTATCCATGAAACGGGGCGCTACCTGTTTCCTGGCACAGGGGCTGTAACTGAACGTGGCAATGGACCTGGATATGGGACATCCTTTAATTTTCCGATAGACGCCTTCACTGAGGATGAATCTTTCTTAGATGTTTATCAAACGGCATTAAAGGAAATTACAGCTTATTTTAAACCTGATGTCATTCTTTCTCAAAATGGAGCAGATGCTCATTATTTTGACCCATTAACACATCTATGCGGCACAATGAATATCTATAGAGAAATTCCTAAGCTAGCTCATGAACTTGCACATGAATTCTGTGATGGTAAATGGATTGCAGTTGGCGGTGGAGGATATGATATCTGGCGTGTAGTACCAAGAGCTTGGTCCATGGTTTGGACAGAAATGACGGACAAGGGTACACCGATAGGCAGCATCCCTCAAACGTGGCTTGACCAGTGGCAAAAAGAATCCCCTGTACGCCTTATTCCAACTTGGGATGATCCCGAAAATATGTATGATCCAATTCCACGCAAAGCTGAAATTAGTGAAAAGAACCAACAAGTATTAGATAAAGCACTATATCAAATACGCACAAAACAGAACTCTCATTAATATAAAAAAGACGCATTCCCTTTCTTAGAGAATGACGTCTTTTTCTTTACACACTATTTAGTAGAGTTTCTTTCAATCATGCGATATGGCAATATAACTTGACCATCTTCTACATTTTCTTTGTTCATGTATTTTGTTAATAAACGCATCGATACAGCTCCGATATCATACAAAGGAAGAACAACACTAGTTAATTGTGGCCTTACCATACGTGCAAGTTTTGAATTCTCAAAGCTGATGACTTCATAGTCCTCTGGCACACTCTTGCCTAGATCTTGTGCTCCATGGATGATGCCAATGGCCAATTCATCGCTTCCAGCGAAAAAGGCAGTTGGTGGATCAGCTAGTTGGCTAAGTGTTTCAAAATCCTCCAAACCGCTATCGTATGAATCCTCAGTTGCAATAACAAGATCTTCATCTAAAGCAATGCCCTCTTCTTCTAAGGCCTTCTTATAACCTTCAAACTTAAATTTTTTATTAATGGTTGAAGAGAAAGGACCAGATATATAGGCGATGCGACGGTTACCATTGGCGATTAGATGTTTCACCGCTTCATAGGCCGCTTGCAAATAATCAATATTGACAGATGCTATTTCCTTCATCTCGTCTAATGTACCTGCAAGTACGATAGGGACAGGTGAATGGCTCATTTTATTTTGCAGCTCTTCGCTTACTTGGTCGCTCATCATCACGATCCCATCAACTTGTTTGCCATACATATTATCTAGCAGCTGCAGCTCCTTCTCTTCCCTTTGATCAGAGTTAGATAAGATAATATTATAACGATACATAGTCGCGATATCTTCTATTCCTCTCGCTAATTCAGCATAGAAAACATTTGAAATATCAGGGATAATAACGCCTACAGTTGTCGTCTTTTTGCTTGCTAATCCTCGCGCTACTGCGTTCGGTCTATATTCTAAGCGTTCGATTACATCGAGGACTTTTTTTCTTGTTGTGGGTTTCACATTTGGATTGCCATTGACCACGCGTGAAACCGTAGCCATCGAAACATTTGCTTCGCGTGCTACATCATATATTGTAACGGTCAATTTTTTGCCTCCTTCTTTATCTCGTGTTAACAGACAGTATAACCTTTCGTTTTGATAAAAAGTCAACTGCCCATCACTGCCCGTTTGGGTCCTCCAATACACAGTGAAAGCAAAATATTCTTCCGCTATGTAATGCTACACTTTGTTATACCCTCTATAATACGATAGAATGAAAACGTTTTTCAAGAAATTAAAAACGGCGACTCAACTAACGAATCGCCGTTTGTCTTTGAAAATAGGTAAGATTATATCCAATCTAGGTGAGTGGCACTGACTGCCATTCCCCTATATATTACTTTTCGATTTGGTAATTTTTCATGAATTGTTGCATTTGATTGTAGAATTCATCAAATTGCGGAATACTCATTTGCTGCTGTGAATCTGACAAAGCAACAGCGGGATCTGGATGAACTTCTGCCATAACACCATCTGCTCCAATAGCAATAGCAGCTTTTGCGCAAGGCAATAACAAATCACGTCGCCCAGTGGAATGCGTAACATCCACTAATACTGGTAAATGTGTTTCCTGTTTCAGAATAGGAACAGCTGAGATATCCAATGTGTTGCGAGTTGCTTTTTCATATGTGCGAATACCGCGTTCACAAAGAATAATTTGATCATTCCCTTTAGAAATAATATATTCAGCTGCATTGATAAATTCATCGATTGTAGCGGCAAGACCGCGTTTTAATAACACAGGTTTCTTCGTTTCTCCAGCAGCTTTTAACAATTCAAAGTTTTGCATATTACGCGCACCAATTTGAATAACATCTATATAATCTAGTGCTTCATCTAGATGTGCTGGCGTAACAATTTCAGAAACAACACCTATACCATATTTAGCCCCTACTTCTTTTAGAATTTTTAGCCCTTCTAAGCCTAACCCTTGGAAATCATAAGGGGAAGTACGTGGTTTATATGCCCCGCCTCGCATTAATTTTAATCCTTTATGGCTGATTGCCTCTGCCACAAGTGCAGTTTGTTCATATGACTCTACTGCGCAAGGGCCAAATACGAATGTTGGTGAGCCCTGGCCGACCGTTTCGCCATTAATCGTTACAATCGTATCCTCTTTCTTCTGCTTCCGTGAAACTAACAGCTCTTTTTTATGATCAGTCTCTTGAAGTTTCAATGCAGATTTGAAGATTTCCTTAAAGATATGTTCAACAGTCCCTTGGCTCAGCGGACCATCGTGATGTTCTTTTAATAGATTTAACATATGCCGTTCACGAAGGGGATCATAACGGTTGACACCTTGTTTTTCTTTAATTTTTCCAATCTCTTGAACTACTTCAGCACGTTCATTGATTAAACGCAATATCTCAAGGTTTAATTCATCAACGCGGTCACGCAGGTGATCTAAATTTTGATGACTCATGCCGTTTCTCCTCTCTCCCGTGTATCCAGACCTTTCAGAAGTCTGAAAACTATGATACATTTTATGATAATAGGATTATTATAATCGTTTTTAATATGAATGTCACGCATATTTTCTTTAACGCTTCAACGCGATAAAGTTATTCTTACTTATATTCATTTTTTTGAAAGGTTGTGTGTATGTGTTTAGTAAATTTTTTGCGTTAGATATCGGCACCCGCTCCGTTGTCGGCATTATTCTTGAACAACAGGGAGAACAGTTCCATGTAGTTGATTTAATTTCAAAGGAGCATAAGGAACGTGCCATGGTAGATGGACAAATACATAATGTGATTCATGTCTCTTCAATTATAAAAGAAATTAAAGAAGAATTAGAGGAAATTCATGGTCCTCTTCTTAAAGTAAGTGTAGCTGCAGCAGGACGAGCCTTAAAAACAGAGCAGGCATCAACAAAGCTTAATTTAATCAACCGTCAGCCTCTTACAGAAGATGATATTCATCGTCTTGAATTAGCAGCTGTACAATTAGCAAGCCGGCAGTTACTAGAGCATAAAGAACAAAAGAGAGGCAGTCATTATTATTGCGTAGGTTACTCTGTTTTATACTATCGCTTAGATGGCCAAGAAATTGGTAGCCTCCTAGATCAGCAAGGAGAAGAGGCAGAGGTAGAAGTCATTGCGACTTTCCTTCCTAGAGTCGTAGTCGAATCGTTAATTGCTGCTTTAAAGCGCGCAGATTTAGAAATGGAAGGCCTTACGTTAGAACCGATTGCAGCTATCAATGCGCTAATCCCCTCTACAATGCGTCGATTAAATATTGCATTGGTTGATATAGGAGCAGGCACTTCTGATATCGCTATCACAAATAAAGGCACTGTTGTAGCATATGGCATGGTACCAACCGCCGGAGATGAGATTACAGAAGCCTTAAGCGATCATTATATACTGGATTTCCCTGTTGCAGAAGAAGTGAAAAGAGCCCTATCAACACAGGAAGAAGTGCTGATTGCTGATATTCTTGGTTTTGAGCAAAGCTATCCGAAAGAAGAAATTGTTGATATCTTGCGCCCTGCTGTCACATCGCTTGCGGAAGCTATTGGCCAAGAGATTTTTCATTTAAATAATCATACTGCCCCAAAAGCAATACTTCTGGTAGGGGGTGGAAGCCTGACACCCGAGATCACGACTGAAATCTGCAAATTCCTACAGATTCCTTCTAATCGTGCTGCTGTTCGTGGAATTGATGCGATTCAAAAGTTGACATTTGAAGAACATGTGTCGGCTTCACCTGAGCTAGTGACACCTATTGGTATTGCGATGGCAGCAAAAAATACACCGATCAAGTACATGTCTGTCGAAGTGAATCAGCAAACAGTCCGTTTATTTGAGCTAAAAGAAATGACCGTTGCAGATGCCTTGCTATCCGCCAATATCAATATTAATCGACTATATGGTAAGCCTGGACTAGCCATGTGCGTCAATGTGAATGGACAGGATATATTTGTACCCGGCGGTCACGGCGAACCGACTGAGATCTTTGTAAATAACGAAAAAGCGAGTATCAAAAAACCAATTAAAAATGGTGATACTATATATTTAATTGAAGGTAAAGATGGAGAAGCCGGTACTGCTACCATTGCAGATATTATCGAGTATAACGGTCCAGCGAAAATAACTATAAATGATAGTTTGCATCAAATCGAGCCAAGCATTAGATTAAATACACAAAACGCAGATGTCGCTGCAAGCCTATCAGATGGAGATGTTTTGGTATTTGACCATTCCCATACAATAGAAGAGTGTTTACGACTAACAGGACAAAGTCATCTCGTCCAACGGCTAGAGCCATTCCCTATTTCATTGGATGGACAATCCTATACTATCCAAAATGCTGAAGGTTCAATTTTAGTCAACAATCTCCCTGCATCGATCCAGTCTAAAGTGAAAGACGGTGATGTGATTGATATTAAGAAGGGAGAGTATCCCTCGGTACAAACTGTAATGGCGCAGATGAATCTTCTGTCTGCTAAACAGATAACTGTATCCTTTCAACAGAAAGAAGTACGATTAGAAAAAGAATGCTATCAAGCTATCGTTAATGGTGAACCCGTTCCCTTTACAACACAATTAAATAGAAACGATCATGTAGAGTTAAAAGCTATCCAACTTGACTCCTTTAAATTCCGTGATGTATTTCGATATGCTGATTGGAAAATGCCCGATCAATTCAAGGGCACATTTACACTTCTTCGAAATAACCAACCTTCTACGGTAGAAGCAGAGATATTTGGGGGAGATCAATTATCAATTCAGTTAGTTCCTGCTGTGAATTAAAAAACCTAAAGCATAAAAAATACGCCAGAGTAATTAACTCTGGCGCATTTTTTATTTTTTCTGAGATTCTTCTATTGCTGACATTGCTTCTTCTACAGCATTGCTTACTGCCGTAGGTTCATTGTTTTCTGATTCATACTCAGCAATTGTTTTCTCCATTGTTTCCATAATATCAAGCGGCTCTTCACCTTCTGAAGAAACAGTTCCATCATCAAGCGGCGGAGTAGCAGCTGGTTTCAATGATTTCACCTTATCAACCAATTGGCCAGATTGCACTTGGACTTTTTTAGAAATCTCTGCTGTTTTTTCTTTTGCAGAGTTTGTAATGCCAGCACTTTTTTCTTTTAATTGACCTGCTTGTACTACTACATCGTTGCGAAGCTCTTTACCTGCTTTTGGAGCTAAGAATAAAGCTGCTGCAGCCCCTACAATACCGCCGACAAAAGCACCGATGACAAAGTCTTTCATATTGACGCTGTCTTCATCTACCGCGTATAAAGCGTCCGAACGTGATTCATAGGGTTTTGGCAAATATGTTTGATCCTGATTCTCATAACCTATTTTTCTTACGTCGCCATAATTTGGTTTTTGTTCCATCAAAAGTAGCCCCCTTTTAGATATTACGATTATTACTTGTTGCTGCATCATCATAGATGGTATTCGCAGCTTTTTGCTTTTTCATTTGTGCACGAATGCCTAAAACAGCATTTCCCCATTGAATCACTTGTGCGATTTGCTCACTATTTCTAGAGACATTCGTGTTAACAGAAGAAGTGACATGTTTAACTGAATCACTTAACCCCTTCACTGAATCTCCAAATCCTTTAACTGCTGTTACAACTGAATTCAATTCTTGTGATTTCACTTGAATATCAGCAGCAAGTAGATTTGTTTTTTCTAGTAGGTTTGTAGTTTCTCGTGTAATGCCTTGCATTTGTCCTTCGATGCCAGCCATTGTACCAGCAACATGATCCATTGTTTTCTTCAAGGCGCCTAGTGTCTTAGCTAAACTAATGCACAAAATAAGAATTCCTATTCCCACTAGCAACGCAGCGATGTATAAAATGACAATCATTTTTAAACCCTCCATTTCTGTATATATTGGATTTTTCCACAAAATAAGTGTATTTAAACATCACTTACCTAATTACATTCTACAAACTTTCTTGAACTCCTGCCAGTTAAAACTCTAACTAAGCTGATAAAAGAGCCAATTGCCTTATATATAACCGCTTTTAACCATAAAAAAACCGCAGAAACAGAAAAGTCTGTACTGCAGTTTTCTTTACTATGCTTCTTGTAAAAGTTCTTCAAATGCGGTCTGGAATTTATGTATATCTCCAGCTCCCATAAATAAAAATACCGCATTTTCATGGCTTAACAATTCGTTGATGTTTTCTTTGTTTAACAAATGGCTTTCCTCAATTAAATTCGCCAAATCCTCAATTGATAAGGCGCCTCCCTTTTCACGAGCCGAGCCAAAAATATCGCACAAATAAACACAATCTGCCCCGCTTAAGCTATCAGCAAAATTCTTTAAGAAAGCTTGCGTACGTGTAAACGTATGAGGTTGGAAAATTGCAATCAGCTCTTTATTAGGGTACTTCTGGCGGGCTGATTCTATGGTCGCACTAATCTCAGTTGGATGATGCGCATAGTCATCGATTAATATGCGGCTTCCTCGTTCTGTTTCAGTAAAGCGGCGTTTTACTCCATGATACGTATGCAGTCTCTCTTGAATAAGGGCTGCTGGAATACCTTCATAATGGCAAAGCGAAATAACAGCCAATGTATTTAAGATTGTATGATCTCCGTACATTGGAATGAAGAATTTACTATAGTATTCATTGCGAACATACACCTCAAAAGATGTACCTTCTGTTGTTTTTTCTACATTGCGTGCTTCAAAGTCATTTTGAGAGCCAAAACCATAATATACAACTGGAACATTGGCTTGAATTTTTTGTAAGTACTCATCGTCACCACAAGCGACAATCGCCTTTTTCACTTGCAATGCCATGGATTGGAATGCACTAAATACATCATCAATATCCTTATAATAATCTGGATGATCGAAATCTATATTTGTCATTACTGCATAATCGGGATGATAAGCTAGGAAATGGCGCCTATATTCACAGGCTTCCATAACAAAGTTCTTAGCATCTTTCATTCCTCCACCAGTACCGTCTCCTATAAGAAAGGATGTAGGAGTAGCTCCTTCCAGTACATGAGCCATTAAACCGGTTGTTGATGTTTTACCATGAGCTCCCGTAATAGCAATGGAAGTAAATTTTTCCAAATATTCGCCCAAAAATGTATGGTAGCGTATAACTTCCAAGTTCATTTCCTTTGCCCGTATAATTTCCGGATGGCTATCTGGGAAAGCATTTCCAGCAATAATAGTCATCCCTTCCTTAATATTATCAGGGTCAAACGGCAAAATTGTAATATTTCGTTTTCTTAGCGGTTCTTCTGTAAAGAAATGTTTTTCAATATCAGACCCTTGCACAGATTCACCTGAATCGAATAATATTTGTGCAAGTGAACTCATTCCTGAACCTTTAATACCTGTAAAATGATAAACTGTCATGTTGAAACCTCCCGGGAAAGTCTCCTTACCCTTGAATAATCAAATCTCTGTAACGGCTCGCTATAAATTTCATGTCATTCAACAATCCTTTCAAAAGCATAAAGGATGAAGAGATGGCAGATTAGTCTAAAATAAGCAACCAGCCATCTTATATATATAACTCTTTTTATGTCGATGCCTTATTAAAACAACTACCATTATAACATGAAACTATGCGGTTCTAAACTATCCGTATATTTCAATAAAATGAAACTTTCACTTAACGGTGTAATCTTAATCCTCTAACTGAGGAAAGTATTTCAATCAAAAATTATCAGGTTGTTGTCCCCACTTCTATCCCTCTTTATATCACTCTAAGTGCTATTGTGGGGCCAAGCGCCTGTTATTGCGGTATACATTTTGCTTATAAAGTAAATAAAGTATGGGAATTACGCGTGATATTATACATGTGAGTCGTTGAATATGTTTTCAAGATCTTGTTCAGTCAAAAAGACATCTCTTGGTTTAGTGCCTTTGGATTCTGAAATAAAACCTTGCGCCTCCATCATATCTACTAATCTCGCTGCACGGTTATAACCTATGCGATATTTTCTTTGCAATGAGGATACTGACACAGTTCCTTCCCTACAAATGAATCGGCAGGCTTCTTCAAATAGCTCATCTTGTTCTTCAATAGAGTCAACTTTTTTTAGTAGCTCTTCTTGTTGGAATAAGTAATCTGGTTCGCCTAACGACCTTACATAGGATGTAACCTCTTCAATCTCATCATCCGTTACAAATGTTCCCTGTACACGAACCGGAGCAGACATTCCGTTACCTAAATAAAGCATATCGCCTCTGCCTAATAATCGTTCAGCGCCTTGGCTATCTAAGATCGTACGTGAATCCACATGTGATGATACAGAGAATGCAATTCGTGTAGGTATATTAGATTTAATCAACCCTGTAATAACATCAACTGACGGTCTTTGGGTCGCAAGTACAAGATGAATACCACAAGCTCTAGCTTTCTGTGCAATACGGCAAATGGATTCTTCTACTTCTTGAGGAGACATCATCATTAAATCAGCCAATTCATCAATTACAATGACTAAATAAGGCATTTTTAGAGAAAACTTGCGGTCTGCTTCTACCATTTTATTGTAGCGAGTAATATCCCTCGCTCCAGCATGTGCAAATAGCTGGTATCGTCGCTCCATCTCTTCCACAGCCCACTTCAGTGCAGCAGTTGCTGCTTTCACATCAGTGATGACAGGACTTACTAAATGCGGAATATGATTAAATGGCGCTAATTCTACCATTTTAGGATCAATCAACATTAATTTAACATCCTGTGGGCTTGCTTTTAATAACAAGCTAACCAATAGTGAATTAATGCAAACAGATTTACCAGACCCTGTTGCCCCTGCAATCATTCCATGCGGCATTTTCCTCAAATCAATCGTCATCGGTTCTCCTGTCAAATCCAATCCGAGTGCTGCTTCAAGAGGAGAATCTGAGTTAATGAAAGAAGAATGTTTTACGACTTCAGTAAGTCGGACAGCACGTGATGTACGATTTGGTATTTCAATACCTATTGAGCTTTTACCAGGTATTGGAGCTTGAATACGTATATCTCTTGCTGCAAGTGCCAGCTTTAAGTCATCCGCCAAATTCCGGATTTTACTTACCTTCACACCGTGCCCTACCGTTATTTCAAACTGTGTGACAGCAGGCCCTTGCACAATTTGAACAATCTCCCCATCGATTTGGAAGTAAGATAATGCTTCAATCAGCTTTTCACCTTGTACATCCATCCAACCAAAATCCTCAGTTTGCTCTTCAGGAGGCTTTAAATAAGCGATTGCTTCGTCCAAATGCTCGTTGACTGTAGAAGGTTTGTATTCGACTTGCTCTTTTTTGTCTTCGATAGAAGCTGTTTCCGTATCTATCTGAGCTGAATGAGATTCCTGCAAAACCTCTGGTGACTTTTCGATAATCTCTTCTTGGATTTCTTCCTCTATTTCTGATTGATTTGGCATTGAAACTGCTGGCACTTCTTTAGGCTGTACAGCTTCTTGTTTTGAAGGGGTACTGAAAGATGTTTTATTCCTCAATGGTGTTTCAATATTGCTGTAAGGGTTTAGCTTTTCCTTATCTGTCTTTAACATCACCACATTAAACGGAACTCTGCTACCTGAATGCTCCGTTGCATTTGGTATTCCATCTTCATCATTTTCAGGTATTTCTCCTTCAAATGCTTGCACTGTTTCTAATTCAGCCTTCTGTACTTCTAGTAATTCATGCTCTTCAACAGTTACACTAATTGCCTCTGTTGCTTTTTCCTGATTCAACGTCTCTATTTCTTGTACAGTCTCATCATTGACAGGGTTAGTTATTTCTTCAACAACAGGCTGGTTAATTGGCAACTTCTTTCCTGACCATGATATATCTATGTTGCTAAATGGATCTAATTTTTTCTTATCTGTTTTTAGCATGACAACATTAAATGGAATTTTGCTACCTGAAGTTTTGTTTTGTACTGTCTCTTCTGGTATTTCAGTTACTTCAAATTTCTCTAGTTCTTCTAGTTCTTCTAGTTCTTCTAGTTCTTCAGTTACTTCTTGTTCTTCTATTACTTCCTGTTCTTCTAGTTCTTCTATTACATCAGCTGCAATCTCAACGTTGGTTTCAATTACCTGCGCTTTTTCTTCATGTACAGGTTCTTGCACAATTGCATTACATTTGTCTTCATGCTTATGTTCTTCTTCCCCACTCCTATTTGTTTCTACAAGCATGTGTTCACTTTCTGATTTGGCAGGCAATTTTTCTAGTGTGGGCGATTGCTGAATTTTAGTCTTTTCTTCAACTATATGTTGAGATGTATTATTTGGAACCTGTCCTACTTGTTCTTCTATTCCCTTGTCTAGATTTTTTGGCAACTCAGGCTTTATTACGGACCCGCTAGCAGGTAAATCTGCTTTTGTTGTTTCATTTTCAATAGCCTTTTGCTTGTTCATATGACTATCAATCAAAGCTTCTGTTGTCTTTGGTAGAGGCTCTTTTGCCTTTTTTTCCTTTTCATCTATTAGTTTTTGAATATCTTTTGGACGCTTAGGTCTTTTAAAACCATAGACAGGCGATGGCACATCTGTTGGGACGAACTTCTTTTTCACTGGGTAGTCTACTTGCTTCGTAACCGCTTTTTCTTTCTCTCTATCTTTATTTATCTCTTTTTCTTGAGAAGGATAAATTGCCTTTTTTTCATACTTGGTCTCTTGCTTAAATGCCTTTTTTTCATATTTCATCTCTTGCTTGTATGGCTCGTGAGCTGGTTTTATAGGCTTAGAGTTACTTGATCGAAAAGGGTTATAGTTTTCCCTACTTTGCTTTTCTACTACACCTTTTAATCCTCTAGGCTCTCGACTAAATGGAGAATAGTCTTTAGGCCTTACAGTAGATTGTTGTCTATCTTGCCAAGTTGAATGGATTTTCGTCTGCTGCCTTGGCTGTTCAAAGTGTCCAGACGTCTCTGCAGGAGGAATATTATAGTCCTCAGCTTCTTCCTCATTACTTTCTTTCACATATTCATCTGAAACCATTGGAAAGTTAAATGACGGATGCGGTTCCTGAGATTGTTCTGTTTCTATCATTTCATCTCTATAAGCAGTATAGTCATATTCATTTTCATTATAGTAATCTTCAGAATTGTTTTCTTCAAATTGATCATAAGATTGATAGGGTTGATCTTCTTCATATTCATTGTAGGTCTGATTTTTTCCTGGCGTTTCTTCTGCTTCGTCGCCTAGAATTCGAGTTACGATTTTTTTAAACCAACTCATTATATGCACCACTCTTTTCTAAATCATTGACTACATTTTAGCAGTAACAAATAGCTTCATGCAACGCGTTTGAGACGAATCTGTCACAACTCCCTATTTTTTCACGTAGAATTTGGTGATTCGAAAAAAATCGCGGGGATATTTTACTAGAGTTATTTGTTCATTTTTAGGTCAATCCAACACCCAGAGCCCAGGACAGCAGATTTTCTTAACGATGATCTCTTTGAAAAAAACCGCCTCCAAATTCAACAGGAGACGGTCGTATATATTTTAATTCAAATTCTATTTAAATACGCTACTTTAAACAACCAATAAGGCTATAATGGCGGCAAAACTATACTTCAAATGCTGCTCCCACTTTTGAATCTTCATCAAGTACCATAATTCCTTTAACTTGAGGAGCATTAGGGATAGCTAATTCACGTGCTGAGCAAAGCATGCCGTATGAATCTACTCCTCGTAACGCTGAAGCTTTGATAAGCATTCCTGAAGGCATAACTGCTCCTACTTTTGCTACTACAACTCGCTGTCCCTCCGCAACATTTGGTGCTCCGCATACAATTTGTAGAGGTTCTTCTTCGCCAACATCTACCTTGCAAATATGTAATTTGTCTGCATTTGGATGTTCAGATACTTCTTTCACATGGCCAACAACAAAGTTAGGAGACAGATCAACATCAAAGTCTAAATGAGCATTATTTTTATTGACGGCATCTTTCAATTCAGAGATCAGTTCCTCTGTAATGGGTACATTCCCTGCTTCTTCAATTTTCAAATAGTTGCTTGCATTGAATAGATTAAAGCCTTTAACTTCACCTGTTGCCTTTTCTTTTAAAAATACTAGGTCGTTATGTTTTTCGATTTCTGTTTTTACAATAGGTTCACTTGAAAGCTGAACGAGTAAAACATCCCCGACAAATTCTTTGTTGTATGATACGATCATGATTCTCCTTGCTCCTTCTTCACTCTATTTTTAGCTAAGATAAATATGGGTTCTAGTTTGCCGTCTTCGTATATGAAGGACAATGAGGTAATAGGTACAGCCCCAACCGTAAAGAAATGCATGGTCATTTGTGCAAGCACATCATATCCAGTATTATTTCTTATATCCCCTATAATGAGAACATCTTGATGAGGAACGGACACCGTCATATCCCCTTCTACTTGGCTTTGCATTTCCTTTAAGAAAGCGTCATTTAAAATTCGGCTTGCATCATAGCCATCATTTTCATTTAAAAAGTAAAAGATATTGCCGCCTACCTCATCTTTTTTTACATGAGTAGGAAGTTTACGAACTTGAAAACGTGCAGATTCTTTTACTCTTTCAGCAGGCACACCTAATTGGCTGAGCATTGATTCATCTATAAGCCTATATGTAGTGCCTAAATCAAGTGCATAGTAGATAACCGTTTCAGCTGTATGTTCTGATGTGAGGAACGGTTGTCCTTCTTTAGACTTCTTAGGAAAAGAACCAGAACGAATGACTGGATAGACATTCGAGAGATCTTTGAATCCCTGCTCTTTTTCTGCTTTCAATGCCTCGAATGTCTGTTCAATGGTATAGACAACTTCATCAATCGCTTTATCTTTGCGCTCATCATATTTAGTTAGCACATCACCAAGAGAAAGATCCATCCCCTTGCCAGTTGAACGTTGGTCTATTCGCAATTTGTTGGTCTTATTTTCTAGTTTCCATTCATAGTGAGTTTCCCCTAGACGGTCTTTTAAAATAGCTACTAATTCTTTCGCTTTAATCGTACTCACTCCTTTTGGAAAATTACTGTTTATCAAAAGTCCAGATAGCTCACTGTCCCTCTGCGAATTTTATTGTGCTTGAAGGAATTTTTCGATTTCCTCTTGAGTTTTGCGGTCCTTTGAAACAAAACGGCCAGTTTCTTCCCCATTAGAATAAGCGATAAAACTTGGGATGCCGTATACATTCAATTCCACACATAAATCAATAAAGTCATCACGGTTGATTGAAACAAATGTGAATTCGCTAAATTTCTTTTCAACCTCTGGCATAAATGGGTCAATAAAGCGGCAGTCCGGACACCAGCCAGCAGTAAATAAGAAGACATGCTTCCCTTGTCCTTTTAATTCATGAAATTGTTCGACAGATTGTAGTGTTTCCATTTAATCGTTACCTCACTTATTTTTTATTTGTACAGAATGGGCAATTTCCATTAGCTCAGGAATCGTATGGTCAATATTTTGTTGGCCTGATACGCCAGTAATTTTGACTCCGCCAGTACTTGCGACTACCCGATAATTGTGATTATCGTCCTCTAACACACTTGCAAAGCCAAATTGACCGTCTTTCTCATAAGTCTGTTCCTTTACAATGGCATCCTTTTCCTTTTGTTGTATAGCCTTGTAGAACTGCTTGCTTTGCTTTGGCTCATGCGGGTTAATGAATAATGAAAAAGTTTCATCACCTTTTTTAAGAAGTATATTTGTTTCATCCGAAGATGATTTAATCGTAAAGTCCTTTGGCAAATAAAATTGCAGATGTTCTGTTGATGCAGTACTTGTCTTTGGTTTTTGCTCAAAAACTTGGTCTGCACTTTCAAAGCCTTTTGAAATTTTTGTATCCACATTATTGCTACATGCTGCTACAGTGAATACAAACGCACTGCAAATCATTAGTCTTGTACATTGACGGAACATGTCCATTCCTCCATTCGTACTTTTACTAATTTCATTGTAGAATGCCCGATAGGTCAATGCAACTATCATGTTTTTTCATGCTATTTCGAGTTTTTTTGATAGAAAAAGTATTGGCCGACTAGCTCTTGAAGAATATGTTCGAACATCTCTTTGCGGTCAATCAATCCATCTGTAAAAACGCCAATCGCACCGGCATTTTGCCTAGTATCCAGCTGTTTTGTGTATTCGTCCATTATTGGGCCAAGCTCTTGTGTGCCAGTCAGTTTGGTGGCAATTTCTTGCGGTAAAGGAATTTGAGCTCCGGCAGCAGTTAACACCTTACCATTCGGCAAAGCTAAGGCTCCCCAATTGCATAGGTACATGATATCTTCTATTATCGTAACGCCGCCTTCCAAACCGAAGGCTAGATCTGCATTTGACTCTGCTAACGTTTTTTTCGCACGGTTGATAGCGCCTCTCCTTGTCTCTTCAGTAGACATAGGCTGAGGAGAAACATCAGAAGAAACCGATAAATGTTCGAACGTTAATATATCATGAAAATGCTTTGTCACCACTGAAATTACCGCTGATACTTTTGCTTTATTTGTTGTACCAATTCCTACTTTCATCATAAACACTTCCTCACAATAAGTTAAGGGGAGATCCCCTTGTTAGGAAATCTCCCCTTACTATATCAAATAGGCATGAATAGTTTCCACAATCCAAGCACTGGTATATATCTTTGACTACTGCTGACGGATTGATTCTAGTGTAGACCGGTCCGCATTTTTTACTAATTGAACGAGCAATTCTTTTGCTGCATCAATATCATCTGTATGCACAATAGAAGCATGCGTATGAATGTAGCGTGAGCAAACGCCAATTACTGCACTAGGTATACCATCATTGGATGTATGGACAACACCTGCATCCGTGCCACCTTGTGAAACGAAATATTGATAAGGAATGTTATTGGATTCTGCTGTATCAAGAACATATTCCCGCATGCCCTTATGCGTAACCATCGTTCTGTCCAATATGCGAAGCAATGTCCCCTTACCTAGTTGACCAAACTGTGTTTTATCACCTGTTGCATCATTTGCAGGGCTTGCATCTAATGCAAAGAATAGATCAGGTTTAATCATATTAGCCGCTACTTTTGCACCTCGCAGGCCGACCTCTTCCATTACATTCGCGCCTGAATAAAGCGTATTCGGCAATACTTCATCTTTTAATTCTTTTAATAATTCGATGGAAAGACCACAGCCATAGCGATTGTCCCAAGCCTTGGCCATAATCTTTTTCGGATTGACCATAGGGGTGAATGGGCAGATTGGAAGAATTGGTTGACCTGGACGGACACCCGCCTTTTCAGCTTCTTCTTTGTTGTCAGCACCGATATCGATCAGCATATTGCTAATCTCCATTGGTTTTTCTCGCATTTCTGGTGTTAATAGGTGTGGCGGTACAGAAGCAATCACACCCGGGATCTTGCTATCTTTCGTATAAAGCTCCACACGTTGTGCGAGCATAACTTGGTTCCACCAGCCGCCAAGTGTTTGGAAGCGAATCATGCCATTATCCGTAATACCTGTCACCATGAATCCTACTTCATCCATATGTCCAGCTACAAGAATGCGTGGACCATTTTCGTCACCTTTTTTCAGTCCAAATATGCCACCTAAGTTATCTTGTACAATTTCATCCGCGTATTTAGATAATTCTGCCCGCATGTATGCACGTACAGCATGTTCATTGCCTGGAGCTCCTGGCAATTCAGTAAGTGTCTTAAACATCTCTAATGTATCTTGTTTCACAGTGAAGCCTCCCTTTATACAGTCTCTTTTATTGTAGACAAAATAGTAGGAAAATTCCACTTCTATATTTCGAATTACGAAGTTTTATGACCACCTATTCTATTTCCCTCTGAATGTTCATTTCAATCTATTTGTGATACACTGTATATATGAAAAGGGGGCATTTATAATGAAATTAGGAGACTTCTTATTAGGCGTTGCAACTGGTATTTCAGCTGCTTATGTAGTAAAACGGGTCGGCGAAAAAGTAAGTCCGTACGAAAATGCAGACCATGTTCTCAATAATATAAAAGAAGCTTTTAAAGAACAAGGTCCTATTGATGGTTCATGGATTTATATGCAACCAGAAACAGTTTACAAAGAAAACATTGAAATTCCTGTATACAAAGGCGGTATTTCTCGTGTGCAAGAAGGAGAAACCGTGAACTTTGAATTCTCAGCTGATGCAAGAACAGGTTCAGTAGTCGATTTAGTAAAAGTATAATTTATTAATCTATTCCCCCATCTTACAAATAAGATGAGGGATTTTTTGTTATGCTGTTGTATGTGTCTCTCTCGTACGTGGCAATTCTGCAATAATCTCTTTTCCTGATTGATCCCATTTGATTAATCGTTTATGGGCATCGTGATAGAAACTTACCCAATAGCCGTTCTTTAGTATTTCGTCTACCAGTTTTTCTTTTGCAAAGACAGATGTCATTGGATAATCATCATATGCGAGTACCCATAGCGGATTTTGATGCGCATGTGTCGGCATTATGTCCGCCATATGGATGATTGTTTCGCCTGCTTGTGTTAGCCGAATAATGGCATGTCCCTCACTATGACCACCAGTATGGAACATTGTAATACCAGGCATTACTTCCAATTCTTCCTCAAATGTTTGAACTTGTCCTATAATTGGCTTCCAATTTTCTTCCCAATACGTATTTGCTGAACGAATATTCGGTTCTCTCATCTCATCCCATTCAATTTGAGAGGCCATAATTTTAGCATGAGGGAACGTAGACACCAATTCATCATTTTGCCACTTAGTCAATCCACATGCATGATCAAAGTGCAAATGAGTCATGAGCACAATATCAATATCTTCTGTTGTAAGTCCTAACTCTTTTAAACTATCATCGATATTCGATTGCTCTTCCACACCATAATTGCGCAGCTGCTTCTCTGTAAATTTCCCATTGCCCACACCTGCATCAATCAATAAATTTTTCCCTTTATACTGAATCAAAATCGGGTCTGTTCGAAGTTCAATTTGATTATTCTCATTGCTAGGATATTTTCTTGACCATAAAGGCTTTGGCACAACGCCAAACATCGCGCCGCCATCTAAATAGGTTACTCCCCCATTTAACCACGTTAACGTCATATCATGAAATTGAAATGTATCCATTGAAAATCCCCCTTTGTGTAATAAGACCACTGAAAAGTCGGTTAATGTTCATGAAGAAATAAATAAAAATCTCTTATTTTTTCTTCTAGTAGTCTCAAGTTAAGACAGCATCGATAGTAGATACCGTTATAATTGTAACATAATTTAGAAAACTTAGAGTACATCTATTGCTTATGCTGGGAGCCATTATTCTATTCTTTAGTAGAAAACGGTTTCCGGTAAATTAATCCTAATAAAAGCGCATGGCTTTATCTACCATGCGCTTTTTCTATTTCATATTCGCGAAAGTTAAAATATATTAGCTATTTTTTAAGCTGATATTGAGCTTCAAGACGATAGATCGGTTGTCCCTTCGCAGAAAATTTCTCTTCATACTCAGTCATCACGTTATCTTCAGGCATTTCCACATGTAAGTCAAGTGAGACTTTATTTAGCAGCATGCCGTAATGAGACAGGCTGACTAATGAATACTCAAACAACCCTCTATTATCGGTTTTAAAATGGATTTCTCCCTCATCAACTAAGATGGACTCATATATTTTTAAGAAGCTTTCGTGCGTTAGACGGCGTTTGGCATGTCTTGATTTAGGCCATGGATCAGAAAAGTTTAGATAAAGGCGATCCACATCGTTTTTAGTAAAGTATTTCTCTAAATCAGCGCCATTAATAAGCAATAAACGAACATTTTCTGGCGTACCCGCAGCGATCACTTTTTCAGCAGCTTTTACAATAACGCTATCAAATAATTCAATTCCCAAATAATTAATGTCTGGGTTTTGAAGTGCCATTCCGGTGATAAACTGACCTTTGCCGGATCCTACTTCGATATGAAGCGGATGGTCATTCCCAAATAGTTTTTGCCAATTTCCTTTATATTCTTCTGGATTTGGTATAATGATTTCAGGGTGTGCTTTAATAAAATCTCCAGCCCACGGTTTATTACGAACTCTCATTATATTTCCTCATTTCTTTTATTCATATAATCAACATTTAATTATTCAAGAAGTTATAGGTTGAGTCAAGGGCTTTCCGGACAAAAAGATGGTAAACAGCAGTATTTTTTCTTTTAATCCCTGCATATCCTGCTATTAATGCGAAGCTGCATCTTCACCTGGGTCCATCTTATTGTACGAAGTAGTTAATACGTTTTGCAAAAGTGATTGCGCCGCTTTTAATTGCATTGCCTTCATAGGTGATGAATTTTTCTTTAAATAGCTAAACCAATCTGGATATGTTTTTTTATCGATATATTCGATACCAAAACTCGTATTTGTATCATTAATATAACCATTTCTAGATAGCACAATTTTTTTGATAGGCATCTCGATGCCATTTTCCCGAAAAATTTGCTTTACAATACTTTCTGTTCGATTTAATCCAATTAGCGGACTTAAAATCTTTTTGTCAATCTTGCCAATTTTCTTCGTCCAAAAACGGCTACCGTCTGGAATAAAAGCTGCTTGGACCTCCTCTTCCAGTACTCCGATACAGAGACATTGTGTAGGAGTTAACAAGATAATACCCGCTTCTACAGGAGCCCGTTTGATTTGAAAAACAGGTCGATATAATAATAAATAGCTATCTGGCAAACGTTGTGTAAATGCACGCAGCAACGTATCTCGTGTATATCTCGGGTTTAGATGTGATTCCTCTCGCAATGTTGAGCTCGCCCATTTCATTTGAAACTGAAACAACTGATCAATATACATACGTTTTAAATCATCCATGGTTTGCGGTGCGAAATAGAAAGACGGCTGAAACGTATATGCATTTTCTTCTTCGTGCATATCTGGAACCAACTCTCCATTTAACTCTTTTTCATTCTCTGTAAAAAAGGATTCTGTACTACCTTCGATGTTTTCATCATCCTGTGTCTTTTTACTTTTTCTACGGAAAAAGCGTGGCAAAAAGCTCTTTTTTGGTTTTTCTTCTGCTTCTTCTACCTCAAGCTCCCCATGAATATTACCTGTCTCCCAATCGCTTTTCATACGAATCCATTGTACCTTTTTAAGACGGACAAATTGGGTTGTGTATCTCTTTAAATCTTTTTCATATCTAGAAACATAATCTTGCAATTTTACTAGCTGTGCCAAATGAACACCTCCCATATGAAGTTTTCTTTTTATGTACCCCCCATAAAAATGGGGGTATCTCGCAAATTTATTTTACCATGTTTTTTATATACCCATTATTAGCGCCAGTTTAATAACAAGATTTTTTCTGGATTGTTGTACTCTAGATACTTATTGTTAATGCGGGCAAATACTTCTTCTGTATCAATCAAATCATTTGTCTTAAGTAATTCCTTTTCAGCATTTGAAAGCTTATCTTTAATTTGTTTATATTGTTCCCCTGGCCCTGTATTTTGCCAAGCAATAAATTGGATAGGTCGGCCCACTTTTTCAAAAGTATTATATTGGATTTTGGGGTGAATCGCTCCACTAGATAGAATACCACGTTTTTCTGGATCGCCTTTGGCCACATTTTTTATTACGTTTTCTGCTATGGTTGGGTTCATCCAGTTCATAATCCGTATAGCATCATTTCTGGTCGTATCAATTATATTTCCATAAATAACGATTTGTTTATGTGGATGTCCCTCTGAATATTTATGAGTTCCGATAGCTCGATCTAAATTCTTAAACTGATTGTTGAGAATTAGAATCCGTTTATTGGCTGTTCGATCAAAATTGCTCCATTCAGAACTCCACCCAAGAGTGGTTTTATCCGGCGTATCTAAGTTAATCGCTTCTTTCACATGTCGAGCTGATGGAATGGAATTGAAAAATTCGTTATCTCGAATGATTACATTTTCCGAGGCGTCCATTTCAATAAAGTGTCCGCCGTTCATATTTTTGAACTGTATATTTTGTATCTGTACATTTTTATTGTGCCCCATGATAATCGCAAAGCTGAATAATTTGAACTTCAGATCAAAAATCACTTTCCCTTTGCCAATAAAGCGAATGTTTTTTTCACCTTTATGGCCACCTACAACTCGCTCTTTCTTCGATAAAGAAGGCCGAATCAGCTGGAAGATGGAATTAGAAGGGTTGATGGTCGTACTCCCCGTATGATCACCTTTAATTATTTCGACGCCATCTTCAAACTCAAGTGTCACATTGGACGGCACATATAAAACATTGGTAATCGTATATTTTCCTTTTTTAAAAACAAGCTTTCCGCCACCTTGCTTCTCAAGCTGCTCCATGTATGAGCGCAATGCGTAATACTGCTTTGTCTGGTCTGTATAAGAATTACGTAAGAGGTATTCCTTATTTAAGGTAACTGACTTTGGTGTGACAGTATATACAGCCTTATTAAGATCCTTTAGATTGGTAATCTCAATTTTTTCTAAAAACTGGTCGTGTTCGATGGGGATGGCATATTCTTTAAGCTGTTCACCCTTATTCGAAGCAAGTGCTTTTTTATTGCTAAGAGTGACCGTGTTTTCGCTCACTGCGCCATTCGAAGTATACTCTGCTAGCTTGACGGGAATCTTCATTTTTTTCAATTGGTTCAGACGAATGACAGGCTTGTAGGAACCTATAACATAAACCCCATAGCCTTTTGCATCTTCTAGAGTGTTGTCTTCAACTGTTGAGAGACGCCAGTTGTTCATCACAATCATATTCGAGCTTGCGTGAGCTATTTTGTTTTTTCGAATTACGATTTTGTTTTGAGGCTTTCCATCTGTAGCATTTTTTGAACTAATCGCTTGGTAAATATCATAGAAATAGTTTTGCTCAATCGTCGTATGCACATTCGGCGTTCCATCATACATACTCCAGCTGACCTGGTAGTTGCCATCCTTTTCTTCTGCTGTATCCAAACTGATGACTGGTTTGGAAGAAGAATGTTGATGAAGGAAGGTGTTGTTTTGAATGGTCGCATGTTTTGTACCAGCTAATTGTATAAAATAGCCTTCATTCGCATTAAGGAATTGAATATTCTTAATAAGCAGGTTCTCATTATGTCCTGCGATTATTCCATTTACATTTTTTTGATGATTCAAATCAATGGTGGCCTTTCCACCACTTATTATATTGATATTTGTAGAACCGTTATAATCATAATGCATGCCTATCTTCTTTACCATGCTAGGCGCTACCAATTGGAACATGGAATACGAAGGCTTTAATGTATTCCCGCTTCCCGTATTCATACTCTTTTTCAAAATCACTCCGTTATTTAGTTGAATAGTTACGTTTGAAGGTACGAATAATGTATTGGTAATAGAGTATTTGCCTTTTTTTAATACAAGCTTGCCTCCACCCTTTTTTTCCAGCTCCTCTAAATAAGATCGAATGGTGTAGTAGTTTTTCGTTTCTTTTGTATAAGTGGAATAGCCTTGTATTTTCTTATTGAGGGGTTTCGTATTTGGTGAGATAGTGTAATCTTTTTGCTTCGCTGAGGCATCAAAAAGGTCAAATTTGCAGAAAAGCAATGACATGATAAAGGATAGTAAAATTATGTATAAAAAACGTTTAGCAAAATACATAGAAAGATCACTCCTACTTTACACACTAATTTTCATACTTGGCTTTATTATGTACTGCTGGTATACAATTATCCTTCCAGAACTAATTTCCTTTAAACGCTGTCTTGGTTCCTCTTCACAAAACAACTATTTCAGCAACAACCAAAAAACCTCCATCTAAATTAGACGGAGGTTTCCTATCACTATTTCGTACCAAGCTCCACGATTGCATCTGCATAGATGGCAGCAGCCTTTACGAGATTTTCAATTACTACAAATTCATCTGCTTGGTGAGCGACGTCTGGTTCGCCTGGGAACAACATGCCGAACGCTACGCCTGTTGGCAATTCACGTGCATATGTGCCTCCACCAATAGATAATAATTCTGCTTTCTCCCCCGTATTTCGTTCATATACTTTAGAAAGCTTTTGAATTAATTCTTCTTCTGGTTTTACATAGTGTGGTTCTGAATTATCATCTACGACTAGATCAAATCCAAGTTTAGCAGTCGCTTGCTTACCAGCAGCGATTTTCTCTTCATAAGGATATGTTACTGAATAGCGCATACTGACATCTATTCTTCCACCTTTTCCTTCTTCAAATGACACAATGCCTGCGTTCAACGTTGTATCGCCTGACATTTCATCTGTGAATGCAAGATCTAGCGCATGGCCTCTTGTTTCATTTGCGAAAGCTGTTACGATGAACCCTGTAAATTCTTTAGATTGAGGTGTTGTCAACACTGTGTTTAGATATTGAGCAAGTTTTACCGCAGCGTTAATCCCAGCGTTCGGCTCCATTGCATGTGCTGATTTACCTTTTACTGCTAATTTATGTCCCTCTTCTGTCTTTTCGATGGATCCTTCCAATTGTGATGAAGCTAAATAAGCATTAAAAATAACTTCAGACTCCTCAGGCATATTGCGTACAATGGCTTCAGCAAAATCCGGCACCATATTCATACGATGACCCGCATGGAACGAAATTAATTGTTCGTTTTCTTTTGAAGAAGCTTGTTGACGGAAAGAAACCTCAGCGATTCCTTTTTCAGCATTAATAATCGGGAAGTCTGCATCTGGCGCGAAGCCTAATGTAGGCATTTCTTCTTTTTCTACATATCTTTTAACGCAACGGAAGCCTGACTCTTCATCTGACCCTACAATCATCCGGACTCTGCGGTTTAATGTTATACCTGCATCTTTCACCATCTTCATCGCAAGCCATGCAGCCATTGTTGGTCCTTTATCGTCGATGGCGCCTCTTCCAAATAACTTGCCATCTTCTACTACAGCACCAAATGGAGGGTGTACCCAATCACTTCCTGCTGGCACTACATCAACATGACAGAGAATACCGACTAATTCATCGCCTTCTCCCATTTCTATGTAGCCAACCATATTATCAATATTTTTTGTTTTTAATCCTTGCTTCTCACCTTGTGAAAGCATCCAGTCCAACGCTTTTTTCGGCCCTTCACCGAAAGGCATCTCCTCTGTAGCTATACTTTCATCCAAAACACTTTCGATTCTCACTAATTCTTGCAACTCTGCAATTAGTTCATCTTGTCTTTCCTGTGCTTTTTGTAACCATTCCATAGTTTTTATTCCTCCTTTACATTCCAACTATATTTTACACTGTTTTGAGAGTATACACATAGGACAAACCAAAAATCGAACCTTTTTCCATTTTCTAATATTTTTGTTCGCCTATGGCTCTATTTATGTATGCGCCAAACTTCTTAAATCAAACAAAAGGTTGGAAATCAACTAAAAGATTCGTTATAATGAAATTGTCAAATAACTTTTGACAAACCAATTTGAAAAGGGGATGTCTAAGGCAAACTAAATTAGGAGCCTGAATACCTCGCAATTATTGTCGTCCGCTAGTCTTTTAGAATTAAGATGAAGGAGTGTTCAATATTGAAACACACAACTGATCGGATGCTCAATCGAATTAAGGACGTGTACATGTATATACACAGTAAGGGAACTGTGACTACACAAGACCTTGTCGATGAATTCGGCATCACTCCTCGCACCATTCAGAGAGATTTGAATGTGTTAGCCTTTAATGATTTGGTCGAAAGCCCAAGTCGAGGCAGATGGACAACGACGCGTAAGAAAGTGAAAATGACATCTTAGAAAGATTCGACGAGTTGGATCTCACGCTTTTCGTTGAATAGACGATGAACCGAGCCAATATGCTGATGGCCATTCGTCTTATGTTATGAATGAAATTAAATTTACGTAAAAAAAAGAATGACCATGCTGCGTCGCTTGGTCATTCTTTTTGGTGTTTATTTTTTTATAAAAAACAAATTACTCACTAGTTCCAGCCATCAATCTGTTCAATCTCTTCTGGTGTTAACTCTCTATACTCTCCAGTTTCTAAACTCTCATCAAGTTCTAAGTTCCCCATTGATAGACGTTTCAAATAGGTTACTTTTTTGCTCACCGCTTCGAACATTCTTTTGACCTGATGGAACTTTCCTTCTGATATCGTTAACTCGATTTCTGATGAAGCACCTGATTTTATAATTTTTAATTCACCCGGTTTTGTTTGGTAACCATCCTCCAATACAACACCTTGGCGAAATGCCACTACATCTTCTTCGGTTACACAGCCATCAATTGTTGCATAGTATACTTTCGGCACGTGTTTTTTTGGTGACAGCAATCGATGTGCAAGAGATCCATCATTTGTTATAAGAAGGAAGCCCTCCGTATCTTTGTCCAAACGGCCTACAGGAAACGGTTCGAAATGCGCATAAAAAGGATCAATCAAATCAATAACCGTTTGATCATATAAATCCTCTGTCGCAGAGACGACGCCTGCCGGTTTATTCATCATTAGGTAAATGAACTCCTGATAGATGACACGCTCGCCAAGCACCGTTATGCTCTGTTTTTCAGGATCCACATGTAATGAAGGATCTTTGGCCTCTTCCCCGTCGATAGCGACTGCTTTTGTTTTTAATAATTTCTTTATATCTTTCCGTGAACCATAACCCATGTTTGACAATAATTTATCTAAACGCATAACACTCTCTCCTACATTCCAAATTTACGTGCAATTTTTGCAATCTTATCACCTAACAACTTTTGTGCAAGCTTTGTACGGAGCGATAAAAAGGCATACACGAGACCACCCACTGTAATACATACAATGAGATACAGTAGCGCTGCAATTTTAGAATGCGCTACACCAAACATCAGAACAAGTAGCTTATGTGTAACGATGACAGAGGCAGCCATAATGAGCGTCAGTAGAATAATAAGCACTGATCTTCTTACAACCACTTTTGACTTATAATGTAACGCTTTTTTCAATACTAGGATGTTAATAACGATTGACACCATATAACCAATAGCTGTTGCAAGAATCGCGCCTTGTGTTTCCATCGCCTCAATCAGAGGTATATTCAGAGATAGCTTCACAAGAATACCTGTCAATAAACTAAAGACAATCCATTTTTGATAATCGATACCTTGTAACAGCGCAGCCGTCACTTGGAAAAATGCAAACAGAATGGCAACCGGCGCATAAGCAGCTAAAATACTTGAAGCAACAGCGCTCTCTGAATAAAGCAGATGATAGATGTCTGCAGACAATATCGAAATACCTACGACTGCTGGCAACGTGATAAATAAAAGAATTTGATAGGTTTTATCCATTGTATTGATTAAGGCATTATGCTGATTCTTTGTAAAGTAATTAGTGATTGCCGGCACAAGTGCCATAGAAAACCCTGTCGCAAGCATAACAGGTATAATGACAATCTTTTGCGTTGTAAAATTCAGCATTCCTAGATAATCATCCGATACCTTTGCCAGTCCGATATTAGACATCGCTGTATTAAACGTCAGCATATCCACTAGTTGGAATAAGGGATTGGCAATACCGACAAATACATACGGAATGGAATAAGTCACAACTTCTTTATAGATACTTTTATAAGAAAGCTGACCTGTTGAAACGCTGTTCTGTAACTTCAGATTAAACTCCGGCTTAAACTTTCGCCAGTAATACCAAAGGGCGAGCAAACCACCCAAAGCTCCTATAAAAGCAGAAAATACAGCGAATGAAATAGCTGTTTGCGCTGTACCATGAAAAACCCTCATGACTAAGAAAGATCCAATTAAGAGAACAATAATACGAACAATTTGTTCAATTAATTGTGATATGGCAGTTGGTTCCATATGGTCGTAACCTTGGAAGAAACCTCGCACTAAGCTCATGAAAGGAACCACAATCAATGCAAAACTTACCCAACGAATAACGCCCGCAATTTGAGCTACACTAAAGATTTGTTCTTCATCTTTGATGACCATATGCGCTATTGGAGTAGCCATAAAATATAGAACTAAAAAAGATAAAAAACCTGTAATGGTCATAATAAGCAAGCCCGAGCGGACAAGCTTACGCCCTGAGTCATAATCACCAAGGCTATTATACTTCGCTACAAACTTTGATACTGCAATCGGTGCGCCTGAGATGGCTACAGATAGCATTATTGTATACGGAACATAGGCATACGAATATAAAGCCACGTTTTTCTGCCCAATAATCGCATAAAACGGAAAAATATAAACGAGGCCCAAGACTTTCGATAAAAACATACCAATCGTTAGAATGGCAGTTCCTTTCATTAATGAAGACATATTACCCAACAATCCTTCCAATTCGGAATCATCCAATTTAACCGGGCTTTGATTGACAATTTCTCGAGCCGCTACTTTTCGTATTGGCTTTTATTGCCCATTAAAATAATAAACCTAAATGTTAGTTTACAACTCGCCATGCAATTACTCAAATAGTTTTCTTTTATCATGTATAATAAATATAAAAAAAGAAAGTGAGTTCCATTTTATGTATGATGTAATCGTAATTGGCGGTGGCCCTTCAGGTCTCATGGCCGCTATCGCTGCAGGCACTGAGAATAAAAAAGTTCTTTTAGTAGAAAAAGGACATAAATTAGGGAGAAAGCTTGCAATATCAGGCGGTGGACGCTGTAATGTCACAAATCGACTCCCGATTGATGAAATTATTAAACATATTCCTGGCAATGGCCGTTTTTTATATAGTCCTTTCTCTGTTTATAACAATGAAAATATTATTTCTTTCTTTGAAAATCTAGGTGTTTCTTTGAAAGAGGAAGACCATGGACGCATGTTCCCTGTCTCCAATCGAGCCCAAGATGTAGTGGAGGCAATGCTTAGGGAATTAGCACGCTTACAAGTCGAAATCCGCCAAGATACTACCGTTGCGAAATTACTGATGGATGCCGAAAGAATAAGAGGCGTTCGCTTAAAAGATGGTACAGATCTGCAAGCGAAGGCGGTTGTAGTTGCAGTCGGCGGCAAAGCCGTCCCACAAACGGGTTCTACTGGTGATGGCTACCCTTGGGCTGAGCAGGCGGGACATACTGTAACAGATCTATATCCGACGGAAGTCCCTTTAATCTCCAATGAGACGTTTATTAAAAGCAAAGAGTTGCAAGGACTAGCTCTTCGCGACGCTGAAGTTTCAGTCTTAAACAAAAAAGGCAAAACTATTATAACGCACAAAATGGATATGTTGTTCACCCATTTTGGTTTAAGTGGACCAGCTATTTTGCGTTGCAGCCAATTTGTTGTAAAAGAAATGAAGAAAAATGGCGGCAAGCCTGTCCGAATTCGGATTGCTGGGCTAACTGGTTATAATGCAGAATCTGCTTTTCAGTATCTATTAAGCTTGGCGAAAAAAGAGCCTAAAAAGGCTTTAAAAAATACATGGAAAGGGATTGTACCTGAGCGCTGGCTGATCTTCTTAATGGAGAAGGCAAATATCGACGATTCTCTAACAGGAGCAGAACTTTCCTCAGAAGCAGCACGCCACCTAGCAAATGAGTTGGTTGGTTTTGAAATGTTGGTCAACGGCACTCAGCCTTTAGAAAAAGCATTTGTTACTGGCGGGGGCGTTTCTGTGAAAGAGATTGAACCAAAAACAATGGCATCTAAAAAGAAAGTAGGGCTTTATTTCTGTGGAGAAGTCTTAGATATTCATGGTTATACAGGCGGCTATAATATTACATCTGCACTTGTAACAGGCCGAATAGCTGGAATGAGCGCAGCTTCATCCATCGATTAAACGAAAGATGAGGCTTGGACACCAATGTTACAAAATACTTTTCACAATAGAAAATAATTAAAATAAAGCCGAACAAATGTAATTTTACATTTAGTTCGGTTTTATTTAGTTATTGATTTTTCGATAGATAATGAATAAATTCACTTGTTTGTCAATTTTTTGACTAAATATATGAATATACATTAATTACCTCTTTATTTCTCTCTTATTAAAGCCTATTCTTATAGTAAGAATGCAAAATTATTATTATTTTTAAAGGGGTGAATAATTTGCATGCAAACGACTCCAAAAGAGCCATCTTCTATTCCGTTTGAAAATGATCCTAATTTCTATAAACAATTAGCTCAGCAGAATTTCAAACGCATGTACGCTCTGGCCAAATTCTTTCTGTGGGTAAGCTTAGCTCTAGTGCTTGCTACAGTTTGGTGCCATTTCTTTTTCAAGAGTTACCCCCATTACCATAGTGTTTATATAATTCCCTATGGCTTAATGTTTCTTTCCAATTTCATGGTCTTACTATTAGCAAATCCAAAAAAGTTCAATCAAAATGGCAGCCTTGACTATTATAAACAGCTCGAAGAAATTACGGCTTACTATATTTGCTGGCTCTTGATCCTTAGTTTAAGTATCTCACTAATAGACTTTCATTATCAACATCATACAGTTGCTTATATTATGTCATTGGTGATTTGTGCTAGTTTCTTTATTATGCGTCTTCGTTATTTTATAGCACCGTTGATCGTAGCAGTAATCGCATATATATTAAACTACTTTACTTTAGATGAACCTTACATTCGATATACCTTCGAGATGCACCTAGCTATATTTCTTACACCTGTTTTACTTGTTGTAGCCCATTTTAATTATCAAAACTTTATTACTTCCTTTCAACAAGAGAAATATTTATGTAGGGAGACTACTCGCTCAAGACAATTAGCAAATGAACTTGCTGCAGCCAATACAGAATTGCAACGATTATCTGCAACTGATGAACTGACAAAAATCGCTAACAGAAGAGGCTTTCATCAATACAAAGCTGCTCTTGAGGAACGGGTTCATCCTTACACACTTACCGTTTTAATGCTTGATATTGATTATTTTAAGGTTTACAACGATTACTATGGACATGCTTATGGGGATATGGTGCTAGCTCGTGTGGCAACAGTATTAAATCATATAGCTCTCTCTACAAACTCTTTTGCTGCGCGGATGGGAGGCGAGGAATTTATCATGCTGATACCTGATCAACGACCGGAGGAAATCGTGATTATATATAAACGAGTCCTCAGGGATATTCAACAATTCAACCTTTCTAATGCAGCATCCAAGGTATCAGACCAACTTACATTCAGCGCAGGAGCCTATAGAGGTGAGATTAAGACGAATGATGAGATTGAAGAGTTTATGCATAAAGCAGACACCCTCCTTTATGACATTAAAAAAGCTGGTCGTAATGGCTTTAAATTAATGGAAGACGAAGAAGTTCTCTATCATCTTCAGCCGATCATCAAACATAAAAGGCCCTAGCATAGTGAATATCATGCTAAGGCCTTTTCATTTTGGTTATCCTCTAACCATCTCCCATTGAAGAGTCGGGCTGTATTCGAATGCAGGTTGTAATGTCCTACCATTGCCAAGAAGCCATTTAAAGACTTCATGTAGTTGGCTTGTTAGCTCTAATTCTATTTCATCCTCATAACATTCTATTGAACGTGCACATGCCCCCAATATTTGGCTATCATTTAAAATAGCATTTAATTGAGATTCAATAGGCATTTCTTTGGATAATTCAACGACAAGATTATGTTTCTTTAAATAATCTAAATTAATTTTTTCTTGGCCCGGAAGATGTGAATGAACGATGATTGGAAGCTTTTTACGTAAAGCCTCGCTAATCGTCACACCGCCAGGCTTAGTAATAATGGCATCCATTTTATCATATAGCTTGTCCATTTCTGTTCTTGAACTAATATATGACAACGGCTTAATATGTGATTCTTTCCATCCATGAATTTCATCGTAGAGTTTTTTGTTGTTTCCGCAAAGAATATAAAATTGAAATTCAGGATGCTTTTTTAATTCAGTAGTCAGGCTCGATATCCCGCCAAGCCCGCTATTACCGCCAGCTACTAATATATGGGGTCTATCATTTCTCTTATTTCTACTTGTCCCTTTTTTAATTTCCTCATGAACGGGTATGCCTGTAACAATAATGTGTTTTCTAGGGATACCAAATTCACGAATCAGATGCTCTTTCACTTCCTTGCTCGGTACAAAGTGTAAATCGATGCCTTCTTTTGCCCAAATACCATTAATAAAAAAGTCTGTATAGGCATTGATAACAGGGACTTCACATTTCCCTTGCATTTTCAATCGGCTGATCAGACATGATGGAAAGCCATGTGTACAAACGATAGCATCAGGCTTTTCTAGTTCAATCAGTTGCTCCATCTTCTTTAAAAAATGGTTTTCATAGAACTTTTTTGGCTGGTTTGCTGTACAGTATCTTTTACTATAAATAAAATTATAAGAGTTAGGAAATAGGCGAATCCAATTCAAATAGCTTCGAGAGAGCATTTTCTCTAATCCTGGATGCCAATAACTAATCAAATCAATCTTCTTTATCTCATATTCTTCATTGCGTCCCCTCACCATGTCCATTAAAGCATCTGCGACTTGATGATGGCCGGATTGCATCCGCAATAGCGGAAAGAATAATATTTTTTTCATATCGAAGAACCCCTTTTCAAATAGCACGATTTTTAAGATAAGGTTGAAGGGAATTTGTCCTTCTTTACTATCTGTCATTACCCGCTCTCTCTAACTAAAAAACAGTCATTAATCAGAATCATTACTTGACTTATTTTTCTTAGATCGTCCTATTATCTTTTTCACAATATAATAAACAATAAATAATATAAATAATATAATTCCTAAATATGGTACATAATCCGGATTAATATAAATCGTATTCGCAGTAAAATAACCTAACAAAACAAAAGGCATTGTCCAGATAATACTGCCAATGAGAGAAAAAAGAATAAATGGCTTAAGTGGCGTATTGGTTATTCCCGCAAAGTACGGGCTGATTTGACGCATGCCCGGTAGGTAAAAACCGAAAGTAATTGTTCTATATGCATTCTTATTATATTTGTTTTCAATCTTCGCCCACCGCTCTGGATTGAGTCCAATATATTTACCAAAGCGATTGATGAAAGGAGCCCCTAGGTATTTGCCCAGAAGATACGCTACTATCATTCCAATGAAGGCACCTAATTCTATAAAAATGAGCGAATGAGCCATTGACAGCTTTCCATAACTTATTAGAACTCCTGTCAAAAATAACAATGATTCTTCAGGAGCAGGAATACCGACAATGCCGAAAAATAAACAAATGAAAAGAATTACATATCCATAAAGACTTAAATAATGCATTAATTGATCAATATTCATAGCATCTTATTCCAACACATCTTTCAATGTGATGAATTCTATATTTTTTTCGTGACAATCTTCTAAAAAAAGCTCCAAATTTCGCAGCATATATGAGGGTGCCTCCTTTTCAGCGCCTTGTGTGTCGCCATTATCATGTAGTACAAAGATAGAACCAGGACTTGCATATTGCTTCAGTTCTTCTAGCAAACCATTCCGTGCTTTTTCTACTTTCCAGTCGCCAAAAATATGGGACCACATGATTTTTTTATATGTTTTTCCGACGAATAATGTAAACAAATTAAAATGTCCCCAAGGCGGGCGGTAAAATTGTACCGGTTCACCTGTCGCTTCTTCTATTGCCTGATTAGCCAGCGTTAATTGCTTTTTCAGCTCTAATGGACCAGTTAACCAATTGGAAACATGTTGATTATGATGAATACCTATAGTATGCCCTTCATCTGCCATCCGTTTAACAATTTGAGGGTTTCTTCTCACATGGTCTCCAACTACAAAAAATGTTGCCTTTACGTGATATTTTTTTAATAAGTCCAGTAATTGCGGTGTATAAACTCCGTGTGGTCCATCGTCAAATGTTAACGCAATCTGTTTTCCAGGAATGGTCTTGTAAATCCCTAGCTTGCTTAAGCGAATAAAAACGGTCGGGAGCGGGCCGTAACATAAAAACAAGATGACTAGACAAAGTATAATAATTAACAATAATTTCATATTCCACAGCCCTTTTCCGTCAATAGTAATTCCTTACCCGAAAACTAATCTACTAATCATCATCAAAAATTCGTTTCAGATGGTAGATGAGTCGCAGTAGATTGGTGAATAAATTAATGAAGTCCAAATACAAATTTAATGCCACTAGCGGTACTTCCTCATCCGATATGACCTTTTTTGCAATTTGGTTCATATCATAAAGCGTATACCCGATAAAGAGTAACACTCCAATTCCACTAAGAACGATCATCATCATATCGCTGAATCCTACAAAGATATTAATCACTGAAAAAATTAATATTCCGATGAGTATGATGAATAAGAATTTCCACCAGTTAGAAAAATCTCGTTTTGTATTGTAGCCGATGAGCCCAGCTACGATAAAAATAAGTGCAGTAGAGCCAAAAATAAGCAAAACAAGCTTTCCGCCTAACGCTCCAATATAGAAATTCAGCAAACTATACAGCGTAATGCCAGTTAGAAACGCAAACAGCACAGAAATGAATTTACTCGCTTTCCGAGCAGCACGGCTAACCATAACAATTATCAATAAGATGACTGTTACTATGCTGATTGGCAAAATCATCGGTTGTGGTACATAAACCCCTGCAAATAATCCTATCGCTGTAAACAACCATAACAGAGTGAAGAAACGAAGGACCTTTGGAAATTGTGATTCCATTTATAGACCTCTTCTCAAATTTTTTTCGTCCTTAATTATACGTATTTAGTCACAGAAGGTTTCGTTTTTATGTTGGATTATTTTAGCAAAAAACCTTCTTCCAACTAGGAAGAAGGTTTTTATTTCGCCAATTACTTCGCGACAATATTGACTAATTTGCCTGGCACAGCAATCACTTTCTTAATATCTTTGCCTGCCAATTGTTCTTGTACTTGATCATTTTCAAGCGCCGTTTTCTCTAATTCTTCACGACCTGCATCTTTAGCAACCATCAATTTAGCACGAACTTTGCCATTGATTTGTACAACCACTTCAATCTCATCATCTTCTAATTTAGATGAATCGAATGTTGGCCATTCTTCATATGTGATGGTTTCGTTATGGCCTAATTTTACCCATAACTCTTCCGCTACATGTGGTGCAATTGGTGCAAGCATCTTAACAAATCCTTCTGCATACTCACGGGGCACAACACCAGCTTTGTAACATTCGTTAATGAATACCATCATTTGAGAAATAGATGTATTAAAACGAATATGCTCGTTGTTGTCCGTCACTTTTTGAACTGTTTGATGATAAACTTTTTCTAATGTTGTATCATTTGATGTTTGAATTTTTTCAGAAAGCTCGCCCGTTTCTTCATTGATGAAGAGTCTCCATATACGATCTAGGAA
This sequence comes from Rummeliibacillus sp. TYF-LIM-RU47, assembly GCF_008638315.1. Classification (NCBI taxonomy): domain Bacteria; kingdom Bacillati; phylum Bacillota; class Bacilli; order Caryophanales; family Caryophanaceae; genus Rummeliibacillus; species Rummeliibacillus sp. TYF-LIM-RU47. The sequence goes on from NZ_VVIR01000001.1 coordinate 2,198,053, forward strand.
GCGGCGCGCTCCATCTAAGCCATTCGTAGACCAAGGAATAGATGCTTCTAGTGGTCCCATGAACATTTCATAAAGTCGTAGTGTATCAGCTCCATGGCTTTCAATAATATCATCCGGATTGACAACATTACCTTTAGATTTAGACATTTTTTCATTACCTTCACCAAGAATCATCCCTTGGTTGAATAATTTTTGGAAAGGTTCTTTTGTTGGTACTACCCCTAAATCATAAAGGACTTTATGCCAGAAACGTGCATACAACAAGTGTAGCACCGCATGTTCTTGACCGCCGATATAAATATCGACAGGCAACCAGCGTTTCAATAATTCTGGGTCTGCCAATTGTTCGTTATTATGCGGGTCGATATAACGCAGGAAGTACCAGCTTGAACCTGCCCATTGTGGCATTGTATTCGTTTCGCGTCGGCCTTTTTTACCTGTCTCAGGATCTACGACATTTACCCATTCATCAATGTTGGCCAATGGTGATTCACCGGTACCTGATGGATGGATATCCTTTGTTTTCGGCAACACTAATGGTAAATCTTCTTCTTTTACTGTTGTAATGGTGCCATCTTCCCAATGAATGATTGGAATTGGCTCTCCCCAATAACGTTGGCGGGAGAATAACCAGTCGCGTAAACGGTACGAAACTTTTTTCTCTCCTACTTTATTTTCTTCAAGCCATGTAATTGCCTTTTGAATGCCTTCTTCTTTGTCTAATCCATTCAAGAAATCAGAGTTAATATGTTGGCCATCACCTGTAAAGGCCTCTTTAGAAACGTCGCCACCTTCTAATACAGGAATGATTGGTAGGTTGAATTGTTTTGCAAATTCAAAATCGCGTTCATCATGTGCTGGTACTGCCATAATGGCACCTGTACCATAGCTTGCTAGAACGTAATCTGCAATCCAAATCGGTATTTCTCGACCATTGATTGGGTTGATTGCATAGGCACCTGTAAATACGCCTGTTTTCTCTTTCGCTAAATCTGTACGTTCTAAATCAGACTTAACTTTGACTTTTTCTAGATATGTTTCTACAGCCTCGCGCTGTTCTTTAGTTGTAATTTCATCCACAAGCGCATGTTCAGGTGCAAGGACTGTATAAGTTGCACCAAATAGAGTATCAGGTCGTGTAGTAAATACACGGAACTGCTTATCTGAATTTTTAATAGAGAAGTCTACTTCAGCACCCTCAGAACGACCGATCCAGTGACGTTGCATATCTTTAATATTCTCTGGCCAATCCACATCTTCCAAATCATCAATCAAACGATCTGCATAGGCTGTGATCTTCAACATCCATTGTTTCATTGGACGTCGTTCTACAGGGTGTCCGCCGCGCTCAGACTTGCCATCAATTACTTCTTCATTCGCAAGTACTGTGCCAAGTGCTGGACACCAGTTGACTGCTACTTCATCGATATAAGCAAGACCTTTTTTATATAGCTGAATAAAGATCCATTGTGTCCATTTATAATAGTTTGGATCAGTCGTATTGATTTCGCGATCCCAGTCATAACTAAAGCCTAATTCTTGGATTTGGCGTCTAAATGTATCAATATTTTTTTGTGTGAACTCAGCTGGGTCATTTCCAGTGTCAAGGGCATATTGCTCTGCTGGAAGACCAAATGCGTCCCATCCCATTGGATGCAACACGTTGTAACCCTGCAGACGCTTAAAGCGTGAAAGGATATCTGTTGCTGTGTAACCTTCTGGGTGCCCTACATGCAAGCCTGCACCTGAGGGATATGGAAACATATCCAATGCATAAAACTTCGGCTTCGATTCTTCATTTGTTGTTTTAAAAGTTTTGTGGTCAGCCCAATACTTCTGCCATTTCTTTTCAATTTCTTGATGATTAAAATTCATTCTTGACCCTCCATACTCATATTCTTGAAAATAAAAAAACTCTCGTCCCTATAAAAGGGACGAGAGCCTATATCTCCCGCGGTACCACCCAAATTAGTGTAAAACACTCAACTTGATTCCTTAACGCGGATTAACGGCAATGGCTATCAATGGTTCACCATAGCGACTCCTGGGCGAGTTCAGTTGAATGATTTGCTGGCTTTCACCTACCGCCAACTCTCTAAAAAAATCAAGTGCAACCTACTATTCCCATTCGCTGTCATTACATATATTGAATCCTATTCTAATTCAATATACTGTAATTGACAAGAGATTTAACAAATTCAATGAATTATACCGTTTCTTTTTCCACTTTGTGTTTATTTTTTAACGGTCGATCATAAAGCATGTATGGGATAAAAGCAATGAGCAGAATCCCGATTAATACATAAAACGTAATCTTCATGCCATATTGGTCTGCTAGAACACCGCCTAAGAATGGACCAATCATTTTGCCTATAGCACTGAAACTATTGACCATACCTTGATAAAACCCTTCTCTTCCCTTAGGTGCTAACGTACTGGCAATTGTCGGTACAATCGGCCAAATAAACATTTCACCAAATGTTAAAATGATAATCGCCACTAAAAACATTTTAAATGTTCCCGCGAAGCTAACCACTACAAAGGAAATGACGAAAATAGCTAAACCAAGAAAAATTTGTTCCTTGAACCGTTCGCCCATTTTTTTAATAATCGGATTGATCAATGGTTGGCCCAGTACGATTAGCAAACCATTCGCTGTCCAAAGCAAGCTGTATTGGTTCAGAGAAATATGCAATGTTTGTGTATAAGATGAAATTGTTGTTGTCCATTGGGTATAGACGAGCCAACTAAGTAAGAAACCAATCCCCAAAATACTCAATGCGTAAAATGATGAACGATCTTTTACTTTTGAGCCTTCACTTATTACAGATGCAGGCGCAATGGCGTATTCTGTAGAAATCCCTTTATATGTGAATGCCACAAAGAAGAAGACGATATACATAGCTAGATTGGCAATAAATAAATAGTCAAAGCTATGCTTTGCAACAATACCTGCAAGAGCTGGGCCAAATGCTACCCCTAAATTTTGAGCGAGATAAATGGCATTAAATCCTTTTCTCCCGCCTTCTGGCCATGCTGTTCCGACCATAGCAAACATACTCGGAAATACAATCCCACCACTAAAACCTATCAATGTCAAAAACCACACATAATGCGGCCAGCCATGCCAAAACACAAGACACGTAAGGCCAATAATGGATATGATTGTTCCTATCATGATGGACTTAAAGCCGCCAAATTTGTCAAAGACATACCCGCCTAAAAGATTGCCTACTACACCAGCTGCAGCATTGGCCATCAGAACGAGCCCGGCTATTGTAAGCGACTGTCCGAGTTCATCATGCATATAAATCGTATTCATCGGCCATAAAAATGAGCTGCCGACAGTATTAATCAGCATACCGATGATTAATAACCAAACACTTCTAGGCATTCCAAGTCCCCCATTTATTTCGAATATCTAAGCAATAGTAACAAATCTTTGATCCTATTTACAACCATCTTTTCATATTTAAGCTCAAATATTAAACGACCGTTTCCATTGTCTTCTAGCAGGTCAATAATTATAGTTGCCAATTTATTCCCAAACCACTTTTTTTCGAGTTTTTTCTCTATTCAATCTCCTCCCTCTAAATAGAAGAATATTGTTTTTTCTATTCTATAGTATTTCACATAAAGTGAAAGTTCACGCGAGATAAGGTTTTTCCCATCTTTACTGAAATTTTATGGGCAGTTAAACCCCCCTCTTAAACTTCTTTGCTAAGCTTACGTTTTGAAGTAGAAGTCTTACTGAAAGTTAAAGCGAGATAAAAGAAATTTTTCCCCTTTGACGTTGTCATGTTAAAATAGATAGTTGAGGAGTGAAATTATACTATGACTGATATTAATTATACTGATTTCCCGTTTCCCTCTGATGGGAAACGTTATTATACATGGAATCGCTATTTGCGTGATGAATTTGGCTGCAAGGTATACAAGGTAGCGCTTGATGCAGGCTTTGATTGTCCTAACCGTGACGGCACTGTTGCATTTGGTGGATGTACTTTTTGCAGTGCAGCAGGCTCTGGTGACTTTGCCGGCGATCGTGTGGACCCTATTTCTGTTCAATTTGAAAAAATTAAAGAGAAAATGCAGCATAAGTGGAAAGACGGCAAAACTATGGCTTATTTCCAAGCTTATACGAACACACATGCACCGCTTCCTGTCCTAAAAGAAAAATTTGAAGCAGCTTTAGCATGTGAAGGTGTTATGGGATTAAGCATTGCAACACGTCCTGATTGTTTACCTGATGATGTCGTGGAATACTTGGCAGAATTGAATCAACGCACATACTTATGGGTCGAGCTTGGACTACAGACTGTGCATGATAAGACAGCCAATTTAATTAATCGTGCACATGATTATACGACATATGTGGAAGGTGTGGAGAAACTCCGCAAACATGGCATTCGTGTATGTACACACATCATCAATGGCCTACCTCTTGAAGATTATGACATGATGATGGAAACTGCCCGTGCAGTGGCGAAGCTAGATGTACAAGCAATCAAAATTCATTTACTTCACCTATTAAAGGGGACACCACTTGTAAAGCAATATGAAAAAGGTATGCTTGAGTTGATGGACAAGAATGCCTATATCAATCTTGTCGCAGATCAATTAGAAGTCATTCCGCCAGAAATGGTCGTACAGCGAATTACTGGTGATGGACCGATTGACTTAATGATTGGGCCTATGTGGTCTGTGAACAAATGGGAAGTATTAAATGGCATCGATGCTGAACTAGAACGTAGAGGAAGTTATCAAGGAAAGCATTATCAAAAAGAAGAAGTGGGAACACGATGAAACTTCAACGTGTACTGCAATACGCACAATTTCTTTTGAAAGAGACCGTTCATCCTGGTGACATAGTAGTGGATGCAACTGCAGGAAATGGCTATGATACGGCCTTTCTAGCACAGTTAGCCGGCAATGAGGGCCATGTCTATGCATTTGATGTCCAGCAACAAGCGATCTCTTCGACAGAAGAGCGCGTACGGGAAGCAGGCCTTGAAAATCGAGTTACAGCCATTTTAGATGGACATGAACATGTAGCAAAACATGTCTTAAAACCGGTTCAGGCAGCTATTTTCAATCTCGGCTACTTGCCAGGTAGTGATCATGAAATTATTACAACGCCTTCCACAACCTTAAAAGCCATCCAAGACTTACTACAGCTTTTAAAAGTCGGCGGCATGATTATTCTAGTTGTTTATCATGGACATCACGGTGGGAAAGAAGAACGAGATGCGCTGATAGAATATGTTAGTACATTGCCGCAAAAATATATCCACGTATTGAGATATGAGTTTATCAACCAAAAAAATGATCCGCCATTTATCATTGCTTTAGAAAAAGTGAAGCAAATGGCATAAGAAAAAGAGTTGTCCGTAAATCTATGGACAACTCTTTTTTCATTTACTTTCCAAAAAAGCGAGAAAGAATACTATTCTCTTGTACCCTTTGTTTTTTATCTTCCTCATTTTGTTCAATCTCCTGTGTATGCTGCCATACATTCAGTTTATTGAGCACAGCCATAATTGCACTGTTTTGCTGTTCAATACGGTCCATTTGGCGGTTATCATTTTGCCTTTTTTCAGTCAATGGCGCGAGCGATTCAACGACTTGCCTAAATTCCCTTTTCATGGAATCATTTTGCTCTGCCAAGAATACATTTTGTTTTCGCTCTTCTTGAATCAATTGAATTAGCTGAGCGTTTTGGACTTCTACTCCATGGATATGCTCTGCCAATAGCTCCATCGCATGGCTCAATTCCTCATATCGCTGGATTTCCTCTTTTCGATCAATGACATCAGGATTGGCTACAGTAATGCTTACCTCTTGGATGTTAAAATTCGGGGCTACTACTACCTCTGCCGCTTCTTTAAGGGTTAATCCTTTATTTTTATGCAGTGAACTATATGCTTGCAATATTGCTACGTCTTGATCTGAAAACTTCCGATAATTTCGTCCGTCACGTTCTACTTGGTAACCGTAATCTTCTAATATTGAAATGTAATGCCGAATCGTCGATTTATTAATGCCAACGATTTGTGCAAAATTTGCCATTGTATATGTATGAGCCACAAAAACCCTCCTAACCTATTGTGACACCTTCTCAATTAACATTATTGTAGCATATTGTTATGTTTCTGTTAGACAGTGTGCATAGTTTTATAGAATTAATTTTAGGGAATACGTATTTTTCCAAATAGTAAATCGTACACTATTTTGATACGAGAAGAAAAAGGAGATCCTAAAATGCCCAAAATCCATGCAGTTAGTACACACTGCCCTCCCCACGCATTACCTCAAAATATGGCAGAGGAATTTATAAAAGAACTTTTTTCTGGGAAAATAGCCAAACTTGATCGTTATTTGAAAGTATTCAAAAATGGCGAAATACATAACCGCCAACTGGCTATGCCAATCGAATGGTATAAAGAAGAACACAGTTTTTCAGAAAGAAATGAATTATACGTAGAACTTGCTACAGAGTATACAGCGAAAGTAATCGAGGACTGTTTAGAAAGCGCATCAGTAGAAAAAGAAGCAGTCGATGCCATGATCTTCATATCAAGCACGGGCATTTCAACACCAAGTATTGAAGCACGCGTTATGAACCAGCTATCACTTCCCAATGATATAGTCCGCATTCCCATTTGGGGACTTGGATGCGGTGGTGGAGCTGCGGGGATTAGCCGAGCAAATGATTATTGCCTTGCACACCCTGATGCAGTAGTGCTTGTCGTATGCCTGGAGCTATGCAGCCTTACATTCCAGCCAGATGATTTGGATAAAAGCAATTTTATCGGGACATCTTTATTCGGTGACGGTGTAGCATGCGCTCTCGTTGCAGGTGACGAAGCATCACTTTCGTCAAAAGAAGCTTTACCTTCAATTAAAGGAAATGCTTCCCGTCTTATGCCTCATTCAGAAGATGTAATGGGGTGGCGAATCGAGGATAACGGCTTGCATGTTATTTTCTCTAAGAGTATCCCGCCAATTGTTGAAAATTGGTTTGCCCCTTTTGTGCATGACTTTTTAAATACTCATGATTCCAAGGCACAAGATCTCACACAATTTATTTTGCATCCTGGTGGCAAAAAGGTTCTTACAGCCTATGAAAAAGCTCTCAATCTGCCAAATGACTTGTTAGCACCTAGTTCTCATATTTTAAAACATCACGGCAATATGTCTTCTCCAACTGTTTTATATGTCTTGAAATATATTATGGAAAACAAGCCATCAAAAGGCGAAAAAGGTTTAATGGCATCACTTGGACCAGGTTTTAGCGGTGAACTTGTTTTATTGGAATGGGAGTGAATGTATGCTATTTATAATCGTATTTGCACTAATTTGCATTCAACGGCTAGTAGAACTCCGTGTGGCAAGAAATAATGAGCGTTATATGAAAAACCAAGGAGCAATTGAATTTGGGCAGGCACACTATAAATATATCGTGATGCTCCATGTCGCTTTTTTGGCTTCATTCTTCATCGAGTACATGGTAAAGGAATCTACATTGAGTCCCATATGGCCATGGCTACTTGCAGTATTTATCGTCCTTCAATTAGGTCGGATCTGGGCAATTAAATCGCTCGGTCACTTTTGGAACACAAAAATTATTGTATTGCCTAACGCTCAATTGGTAAAAAAGGGTCCCTATAAATGGATTCCTCATCCAAACTATGTCATCGTCGCCCTAGAAATTCTTGTCATTCCATTGATATTCCAAGCATATGTAACGGCTATTTTCTTCACCCTTTTAAACATGTTGATGATGTATGTACGAATTCCTGAAGAAGAGCGTGCGCTAAATAGCATTTATAAAAAACAAGAACAATATTAAACGAAAAAAACGAGAGCCTAAATGGCATCTCGTTTTTTATTATCTTTTGCATTCTTTTCTTTATTATATTCAACCCAAAAATCTGCATCTTTTATTCCTAAAGGAGTAGGATCGAATACTGGATCTTTGCCTTCTTTTTTCTGTCTTTCATAATCTTTCAAAGCCCTAATGGCCGGTTTCGCAACAATCAGGATACCAATCACATTAATCCAAACCATCAATCCAAGGCCCACATCGCCAAGAGCCCATGCTAATGTTGACGCTTTGTATGAGCCATAGAAGTTGGCTGCTAAATACACAATACGTGTAATCCACATTGCTATAACTTGAGTTTTCCCTTTAAATAAGTACGCAATATTTGTCTCAGCAATATAGTAATACGCCATTGTAGTAGTAAAAGCAAAGAAGAACAAGGCTATTGCTACAAAGCCTGAGCCGAAACCAGGGAATGATTGGTCTACCGCAAATTGCGTATAGGCAGAACCTGCGGATACTTGATCAGCGATAGTGCCTGATCCGAAGTCTCCTAAGAAGATAAATTTCTTTTTAGCTTCATCGAATACATTAAAGGTACCAGAAAATAGAACCATAAATGCTGTAGCAGAACAAACCAATAATGTATCGATATAAACAGAAGCAGCTTGAACTAGGCCTTGTTTAGCCGGATGAGAAACTTCCGCAGCAGCTGCCGCATGAGCTCCTGTACCTTGGCCAGCCTCATTAGAGAAGACGCCACGTTTTACTCCCCATGCAATCGCTGCTCCAAGCATACCGCCAAAAGCTGAATCGAATCCGAAAGCGTTTTCAAAGATAAGCTTTAATACATGTGGAATTTCACCAATATGCATACAAATAATAACAACAGCCATAATCATATACAAAATGGCCATGAATGGCACTACATATTGTGCTACAGTTGCAATGGCTTTAACTCCACCGATAACAATAACTGCTAATAGAACAGTCACAATCAATCCAGTTATCCACTGGCTAACACCAAATGCATTATGCATAGCATCTGAAATAGCGTTTGTCTGAACACCAGGCATTAGGACGGCCATCGCCATCAATGCTGCAATGGCAAAAATAATACCAGCCCATTTTTTCCCTGTTCCCTTTTCAATATAGTAAGCAGGACCGCCACGATATTGATCATCTCGTTCTTCTTTATAAATTTGTGCTAGTGTTGACTCTACATATGCAGTAGCCGCTCCGATAAAAGCAATCATCCACATCCAAAATACAGCGCCAGGACCACCGAATGCAATGGCAGTAGCTGTACCTGCGATATTACCGGTACCTACACGACCTGATAAGGCAATAGATAATGCCTGGAAGGATGAAATCCCCTTTTCTGATTTTTCCCCTTTGAACATTAATAAAACCATGTCTTTAATAAATCTTACCTGTGGAAACTTCATAATGATTGAAAAGACTAATCCAACAACCAATATGCCGTAAATCATCCACGGCCCCCACAAAATGTCATTTATTGCTGCAACAAAATCCCCCATAAAAAAACCCCTTTATAGTTTTCTTATAATTCAATATATTTTAAATATTGATAGATTGCAAACAAAATTTTCGAAATAATCTTTTTTATTTTTCTACCATATAAATATATAATTTGTTATGCTATTTCATTTCGACTCCTCCTCAACACATTTAGTAGTAAGATTTACACATGATATGCCGCCTAGAATCTGAATATGTGACAAAAAAAAGACATATGCAAAATTAAAGCATATGCCCAGATTTATATTTTTTTACTGTGGCTCAAAAAAATTTACCTCTTAAAAACACACTTCCATTTAATTTAAATTAGATAATATACCCGATATTGCGTAAAGCATTAAACATAAAGGATTCCATATATTGATAGATATCTTCCCGTTCTGGTTCTTGATAAAGATCGTGATAGCAAGATTTCCACTCTTTATATTGGAATTCAGACGTTTCTTGTTGAGAAAGCCATTTTTTACTATAAGCTGGAGACACAATTTTGTCGCTTCCCCCATTCATTAGCAAGACCGGGATATCCGGAATTGTTTCTCTCTTTGTCCACAATGATTTCATAAACTGCTGCAGTTCTTTATACCACCCCACTGTAATGCCTGAAAAATAGTAGGGATCGTCCTTTTGTTCTTTATAAAATTCGTAACTGCGTGAAAGATTTTTGATTGGTATATCATGCTGTATCTTTAAATTCCCTGTTAATTTGCTAATCCCTGAAAGAGCATTAGAAAATTTTGATGGCTGATGTGTAAGATGCAGCCATGGAGATGTTAGTATCATGCCTGCGCATTCGTATTTCCGTATTTGTATTAATTCCATTGCAAGGCTTGCGCCAAGGCCATGCCCCATTATAAAGATTGGTAAATTATAATTTATAGCAACCTCCATCATTTGTCGAATGAACTTTAGGTACTCTTTAAATCCTTCATCATGCGCTTTCTTTTTCCGGCTCACTTCGCCATGTCCAGGCAAATCACCTGTGATAACATGCATGCCAGATACACGTAGCTTTTCAATAAGCCATGGATATCTCCGATGATGTTCATATGCACTATGTATAAAAACAACAACAGCTTTCGCTTGTCCCTCTGCTTCCCATTTCCACATTCTATTCCGCTCCTCAATTCTTCACTTTTCCCGTATTAATGGCTACCAAAAATTAGAATGATATACTTCTTTATTTTGACCATCAATACCTGATAGGTTTAGGTAACAATCAGAGATGATAAAATTCACTGATTGTCGTATCACTCTATTTTAACGTATTTTACAGATTTCAGTTTCCTTCCAATCTACCATTTGTTACGATATTAATAACATCATAGCTTGAAATGAGGCGAATTTTCGATGATTTACCCTTATCACGACAAAAAACCTAATATCGATCCTTCTGTTTTCATAGGAGATCATGTCGTTATCACTGGCGATGTGACAATTGGACCAGACTCATCTGTATTTTATAATACAGTGATTAGAGGTGATGTGTCCCCTACTATTATTGGAAGTAAAGTGAATGTACAAGATTTGTGCTGTTTACACCAAAGTCCCGGCCGACCGCTTGTCCTTGAAGATGAGGTAACAATTGGCCATCAAGTGACACTACATAGCTGTCATGTAAAAAAAGGTGCGCTTATAGGTATGGCATCCATTGTTTTAGACGGCGCAGAAATTGGCGAGGGAGCATTCATCGGGGCAGGAAGCCTTGTGACACAAGGCAAAGTAATACCTCCGAATACGATGGCTTTCGGACGACCAGCTAAAGTTGTACGGGAATTAACTGATGAAGATAAAAAAGACATGGTCCGCATTATCAACGAATATCATGAAAAGGGCCAATTCTATAAATCTGTCCAACAAAATTCAGAAAGATAATAAAAAGATGGCTTCTCTCAAAAGGGAGGCCATCTCTTTACTTTTATTCTTCTTGTTCCTCTCCATTGATGTTGCCTTTGAGTGACTTACCATATTGTCTGTCACGAATTTCCTTTGATAGCGCGAAAGAGGTGTATAAGACAAATATGATCCCTAACCAATAGTATCCCTTTTCGACAAGCTCCCATTCTGTATTCCAAACACTTATCATCCCTATTCCAAATGAAGCAATCGTTGATAAATAACAAAGGAGCAAATATTCTTTTGTTACTTTAATTCCGTCGTGCCGATCGCGAATTGTCTTTACAAGTGAAAAAGCAGAAAAAGTAATCCACCCCAACAAAATAGTATAGAATCCTCGCTCAACAAGTTGCCAATCTGTATTCCAAATCGCAACTAAGACAAAACCAAAGCCGGTTAAAAAAGCAGCCCATGTGAGAAAAAAGAATTCATTTGTTTTCAACCATCTCTCCTCCTTGAACTTCTTATTAACTTATTCAAAGAGAGAAAAGGTTATGAACCGAAATTATATTCATCTCTGTGTGCACGGTTTTTATTTTGTCTTCATTTTATTTTTAAAGAATGGTTTGTTCACACCCTATTAAGAATAATGGAGAATAAAAACCAAAAACCCTATCACAAATGTGACAGGGTTCTCATAAGAATCAGCTTATCGCTTCAAGGAGGAAAAACCTCCATAGCATGAAATTCAATTTATTTAAACTTAGCTTTCAATTCTTCAGCTTTATCTGTATTTTCCCAAGGTACATTTAAATCAACACGACCGAAGTGTCCATAAGCCGCTGTTTGTTTATAGATTGGACGGCGAAGATCAAGCATTTTGATAATGCCTGCAGGACGCAAATCAAATGTCTCACGCACGGCTTCTACTAATTCGCTTTCTGTGACCTTTCCTGTACCAAATGTATCTACAGAGATAGAAACTGGCTGAGCTACACCGATCGCATAAGCTAATTGAACTTCTGCGCGCTCTGCTAAGCCTGCAGCTACAATATTTTTAGCTACATAACGTGCTGCATATGCTCCAGATCGGTCCACTTTTGTTGCATCTTTCCCTGAGAATGCACCGCCGCCATGACGCGCATACCCACCGTATGTGTCGACGATGATTTTGCGACCTGTAAGACCTGCATCCCCTTTTGGTCCACCAATTACAAAGCGGCCTGTTGGGTTAATGAAGTATTTTGTGTTTTCATCCAGTAATTCAGCTGGCACTACATTATTGATTACTGTTGATTTAAGATCTTGTTGAATTTGTTCTAAGGTTACATCTTCATCATGTTGAGTTGAGATAACAATTGTATCCACACGCACTGGATGGTTGTTTTCATCATACTCAATTGTTACTTGTGTTTTTCCATCCGGACGCAAGTATGCAAGTTGACCTGTCTTGCGAACCTCTGTTAAACGACGTGCCAATTTGTGCGCTAAGCTGATTGGAAGCGGCATTAACTCAGGTGTTTCATTGCAAGCATAGCCGAACATCAACCCTTGGTCCCCTGCACCAATTGCTTCGATATCTGCATCTGACATTTTTCCTTCACGAGCTTCCAGTGCTTGGTCTACACCTTGTGCAATATCAGGTGATTGTTCGCCAATTGCTACAAGTACTGCTAGGTTTTCTGCATCGAAACCGTATTTACCGCGTGTGTAACCAATTTCAGCTACTGTATCTCTTACAATTCCTTTGATGTCAACGTATGTTGAGGTCGTCACTTCTCCTGCAACAAGGACAAGGCCTGTTGTGACAGTTGTTTCACATGCAACTCGCGCATTCGGGTCTTTTGCAATAATGGCATCTAAAATGGCATCCGAAATTTGGTCACAAATTTTATCTGGATGTCCTTCTGTTACGCTTTCTGAAGTAAATAATCTTCTGTTAGTCATTTGGTTGGTTTCCTCCTAAATCAACGAGATCCTCTCGAAAGTGATACGGTACTCATTACCCATGTCCGTTTAAATGGATTAAACGCCAAGCTTTAGCTGCTTTTTAAACACGAGGATATAGAAAGTGCCCTTACATACATGCTATATATTAATATGAAACAAAATCAATTTGCCTCAATTTTTACACAAAAAAACCTTTCGCTCATTCGCACAATGAGGAAAGGATATGTTTCGTAAGCACCTTTCACTCTTATCGTTCAAGGAATATTCCTTGCATCAGATTAGCACCAGCACATTTAACACTTGATAAAATGCAGGTTGCCGGGTTTCTTAGGGCCTGACCCTCCACCAGCTCGGGATAAGAGTATCCGTTCTATAGCATATAGTAAGCGAATTGAACAAGAAAGTCAAATTTTCGATGAAAAATAAAGAAAAAAGTTGATTTTTGATGAATTTTGTTGTGTGATGTAGTTAAGCGTTTTCGTAAAGTAAATTAATGAATTAATTTATATAGAAAACTTTTAAAAAATAACGAGTTATTAGTATAGACTAATACGCTTAATGTGTTATACTAATTCTCGAAATGATTAATACTCACCCACTTAGCAAGGGTAATAATATAAAAAGGATGGTACGTACACAGATGAATTCAGTAGAAATTGCGAATGAACTGAATGATTTATTACAAGGGCGCAATATTTTAGAACAGCTTTCAGTTCCACAATTAGTGGAAAAAGCAACTTCACGTGGAGAAGCAATCTTAACGGTAGATGGTGCTGTTCGCGCAGTAACTGGCAAATATACAGGACGTTCTCCTAAAGATAAATTTATGGTAGAAGAAGAATCCTCTAAAGACAAAATTGATTGGGGCAAAATCAATCAACCTATTTCTTCAGAAGTTTTCGATTCATTATATACGAAAGTAGTAGACTATTTAAAAGAAAAAGAAGAAATTTTTGTTTTCAAAGGATTTGCGGGTGCTGACCCTTCATCCCGTCTTGGCATTCGTGTTGTGAACGAATTCGCATGGCATAATTTATTTGCACATCAATTATTCATCCGCCCTACAGCTGAAGAATTAGAAGAACATGAAGCAGATTTCACTATTGTTTCTGCTCCTACCTTTAAAGCTGATCCAGCAGTAGACGGAACATCTTCTGAAACATTCATTCTCGTATCTCTAGAAAAACGCATTATTTTAATCGGCGGCACAGAATATGCTGGCGAAATGAAAAAATCAATCTTCGGCATTATGAATTACCTATTACCACAACAAGGTATTCTGTCTATGCACTGCTCTGCAAATGTTGGTGAATCAGGCGATGTAGCATTATTCTTCGGCCTATCCGGTACAGGTAAAACGACTTTATCTGCTGACAGCAATCGCAAATTAATTGGTGATGATGAGCACGGCTGGTCAGACAATGGAGTATTCAATATTGAAGGAGGCTGCTATGCGAAAACAGTCAACCTTTCTGCTGAAAAAGAACCTGAAATCTATAATGCTATCAAATTTGGCACAGTGCTTGAGAATGTAACGATTGATCCAGAAACACGTATACCTGACTATGATGATACTACATTAACTCAAAATACACGTGCTGCATACCCAATCCAAAATATCGAAAATATTGCAAGTCCATCTGTAGGTGGTCACCCTAAAACAATTATTTTCTTAACAGCTGATGCGTTTGGCGTATTGCCTCCAATCAGTAAATTAACAAAAGAGCAAGCGATGTATCATTTCTTATCTGGCTTCACTTCCAAAATTCCTGGAACAGAACGCGGTGTCGTAGAACCAGAACCAGTATTCTCTACATGCTTTGGTGCTCCATTCTTCCCACTGCATGCTTCTGTATACGCAGAAATGTTGGGTGAGAAAATCGATGCTCATGAAGCTAATGTATTCTTAGTTAATACAGGCTGGACTGGCGGCAGCTATGGTGAAGGCAGCCGTATGAAACTATCTTATACTCGTACAATGGTTCGTGCTGCAATCGACGGCAAGCTAGACAATGTATTCACAGAGCAAGATCCATTCTTTGGTCTATCTATGCCTACACAAATCGAAGGAGTGCCAACAGAAGTTTTAAATCCGCGTAATGCATGGGCGGATAAAGATGCTTATGATCAAAAAGCTAAAGAACTTGCTGGCATGTTCCATGAAAACTTTAAAAAATTCGGCGTCATTTCAAAAGATATTTCTGAAAAAGGCGCGCCAATCGTTTAATTGCTACAACTTATCGCTTACAACCTATAAGTAAATCCAAATCGCAAAAAATCCCCGGCAGGCCCAAGGCTAGCCGGGGATTTTTGGTTTTTTAATCTGTATCATCTGGAAAAAATTCTGCTTCTGTATCGTATTTCTTAAACATTTCGAGAATAGGTTCGGCATCTTCTCTCGTTACTTGATTAAAGAAAATTTCTTCTGCGTAATTTCTTATTTCAATGCCTTCTATTCCATGATCATCATGGAACAGAATAGAAAACCATTTTAACTGTTCTTTTGAATCGGCTGAGTGGTGAATAAAATAATCTCTTATTTTATCATTTAAGGTGACACGCTGAATTTTTACTAAGCCTTCATCCTGTGAACTAAAACTGAATTGTTCCAGTTCTTGAATTGCCTCGCTTTCTTCCTTCCAATTTTGCACCTGCAGCTCATTGTAGGGTCCAGAATAAACCTCCCATAATTCCTGCCAGAAAGGATAGCGTTTTTTAAACGGCAAGGTATCACTTTTATGCCTTACATCATTTGTCGCTTTAAGATAACCCATCTTTTCACCTACTTATTTTATTGTAGTTTCATCCATTGGCATGCCCCTCGGAGGACATTGCGATTAGCTACACCCGGGAAGTAATGAGTGAATTCGGGATAATACCAGGTTTCAACTCTTTTATCCAATTCCTTTAAGCGCTCTTCAAGTAGTTCAGCATGCTTAAAACTCACATTGTCATCTTTCATCCCATGAATAATTAAGACCGAAGCATTAATTTCTTTTATTCGGTCTAAAGGCGTGCGCTCTTCATATGCAGCTGGATTGGTCATAGGAGAACCTCCGAATACGCGTTTCATCATCCGACGCATATCAACCCGTTCTTCGTATGTGTACTCAATGTTAGAGACGCCTCCCCATGTAACAATGGACGTGATGTCATTTCGAATAATACCAGTCCAAAGAGCCATAAGCCCACCTCTAGAAAATGCGAACAAATGAATTCTCTCACTGTCACAAAAACGCTTCAGCACTTCGACAGCATTTACTGCATCAAAGCGGTCTTCGCCAGCAAACATATCCTTTCCTTCACCACCGCGTACACCTCTATAATACGGCGCGAATACGACAAAGCCATTTGCCGCAAGCTGTGTAATACGAGCAGGACGTACCATCCCCACATTTTGAATGCCGCCTCGCAAATATAGGATTCCTTCACTCTTTGGATTTTGTAGAGGCGTAGCAAGAAGCCCTTTCACTTTTAAACCTTCCGACCAATATGTAATCTCGGCAAGTTTGACATTTGGATTGGGCGATGGATAATCCCTCATGTAATGGATATCACCATTGATATTCACGTTCACTCACCTTCTCTAACATTTTTTTCATCCCTGCATCTTTCATATAAAAACTTAGATTGGTGCAGTGATCTAATTCTTCCTCATCCAACAGGCATGTGCCAGCTGTTTCTTTATACTGGTGATTTTGTTCGATTGCTTGGACAGAGGCTATAAATACCGCCTTCGTAAAAGGCCTTTCTGCGTGAACTATATAAGTGGCAAACCAAACTATATCCGAGAGCACGGCCCCTGTTTCTTCATATACTTCCCTTCTTGCCGCATCTTCTAACATTTCCCCCTTCTCTACCTTACCGCCCGGAAATTCAAGACCGCGAAGAGGGTGCTCGGTCAACAACCATTTCCCTTTATATTTCGCTAACACCAACACATGTTGAGGTTTGATGGAAAAAGAATTCTTTTTAAAAGAGAGTTCACAACCAAAGCCATTTAAATCTGTATATGTAAACATACCTTCGCTCACTCCTTGTTTTTATAAGTGTAACGAAGGTAAATCAATCCATCAACTGTAATAAGGCATTCCTTCAATAAATTTCTTAGTCTCTTCATCGCCGTATTCATGAATGATGGCATAAACTTTAGCCAACCGTTTATCTACTTCATTGTTTTGTGCATCAAGATGATAAGGAACAGCTGGAAGGTGTGCACGCCACATACCACTTGCTTCCCATCCTTGCATTTGTCTAAAAAGTAAATCAAGTACCTTTAACATTTCAGCATTGGTATTAATTTGGAATTCCCAAGGTGCTAGGTCTGGGGAAAAATTATAATATTTATGCATTACCGACACATAGGCATCTACTTGTTCTGACATCATGTAATCCTCCTTTATTTGGCCACATTTTTTATAGCATGGTTGTGTTTAATTTTTTTATACGAGGATTAGGCATTTAAAACGTTTCTTGCCTTTCAACTTGCATATTATATAAGGAAACGGAAAATTCAGAAAGTGGTGAGGCTATGCATCTATTCACTGGGGTCTTCTTAGCTGGTCTTCTTATTGGTCTATTTCTTGATGCGCTCACACTTATATTCTCTCCTCGTTCTAAACATGCAGTGCGAATGACAGTATTATTTATCATATCGATTTTTCTTTTTATTATAAGTTTATTTTTGAGCAGCACGCTCGGAACCATGATTGGCTTTTTAAGTCTTGGTATTTATACGACAGCCCTTCTATTAGCTTTATTCGGTATATGCAGGATATGGAGAATGAGAACCTATTATGGGATAGTCATATTCGTCGTCTGCTGGTTTATTCTTTCTTTATTCAGATAAAAAGTGATACCAAATAAAAAAAATTTAAAACCCCACAACCGGCAATTGTGGGGCATTTATATGAAATCTCCAACAATTGGGGGAGATGTGTTTTGAGAGTACACTTATTGTTCAACAAGAAAATTTACAGTATCAATATCTGAACTCGTCGGCAATTCAAAGTCTTGCTGGTACATCTCAGCTCCCTTTCCAGTAATAAATACCCAATCATTTGCATCTGCTTCATCTATAGCTTTTTGTATTGCAAGGGTACGGTCAGGAATAATCAAGCATCCATCATTCACTTGCTCTAATGCTTCTTTCATCTCTTCCTGGCTCAGATCATTTAAATCATCGAAGGTAAGAATTTGTACATCGCTATTACTTTTGGAGTTTTGGATCATGTCCTTACGTTTTGTTGTATCTCGATTTCCTCGAAAACCAAAGACATGGAATATACGGTTTGCCCCTTCTTCTTTTGCTGTTTCTAAACAATAATTAAAGGCATCTGCTGTATGTGCATAATCAACGACGATAGTGGTACCTTTTGGGTGGGTGATTTTTTCAAAGCGTCCTGGAACTCCTGAAAAACTCTCCAGTGCTTGAATAATTTCTTGGGGAGGAATACCGATCTTGCTTGCCGTTAAAAACGCTAGTGCAGCATTTAGTATATTATGTTTGCCATCAATTTGAAGTTGAAGTGTGTGAATAGAATTCTTTTGTAATGCGAAGGTTCCTTTTCGGGTTTGTATGGATGTAAGGTGAAGGTCATGATGGGGTTTATCCCCCATTGAATAGAATGTGGAATTATTATTTAATAAACGGTTTGCTAATATCTCGCCATATCGATCTCCCCGATTAATGATTGCTCTGCCAGTAGGTTTCATTTGGTCAAATAAACGTGCTTTTACAGAAAAATAATCATCAATGGTTTTATGGAAATCTAAATGATCATGGTCTAAGTTTGTAAATAAACAGTAATCGAATTCAACACCGGTAACACGATGCTGGGCAATTCCATGTGAAGAAACTTCCATCAAGATATATTCATCCCGGCTTGCATTTAATTGTTTATTCAGCTGTAGCGGGCATGGTGTGGTATTGGCAGAATTGCATACTTTGCCGTTGATTTCATTTTGTACAGTACCAAATAAAGCACATTTATTTCCTGTGCTCTCTAAGATATGCTTTAACATATAAGAGGTGGTTGTTTTACCATTTGTTCCGGTAATCCCAATCATTGTTTTCCTTTTTGATGGGTGATTATAAAAAGTACAAGCTAATTGAGCCAACGCTGAGCGTCCATTTTCTATTTGAAAATAAGGTACCGTAACATGGTCCAATTTTTTCTCACCCACAACAGCTATTGCACCGGCTGCAATTGCATTGTCAATATATTGATGCCCATCCGTTTGGTATCCTTGTATAGCCACAAAGAGTTCATTTGGTAGAGTTTCTTTGGAATTCGTGGAAATCCCTTTAATCTCTATCTCCCCATGCTGTTCATCTATTTCGCAAGCCAGGCATGAGATTAGTTCCTTTAATTTCATTTTCTCACCTCTTAAAGCATTGCAACGAATTATGCTTATCATGGCCGTTAATCCGGCTTCTATACAAAATAAAAGCGCAAATCCAAAAGGATTTGCGCTTTTACCTGTTATTTTCTTCTCATTGCTTTCATAATTAGGCTGACAATAAAGATTAAAATGATTGCACCTAATAGAGCCGGAATAATATAGAAATCACTTACTTTTGGTCCCCATTCGCCTAATAAGTTACCACCAATCCATGCACCAATAATACCAGCAATAATGTTACCGATAATACCGCCTGGAATATCTTTACCTAAGATTAGACCTGCTAACCAACCTAGGATACCTCCGATAATTAAAAACCAAATAAAACTTAACATGATATCAACTTCCTTTCTTTCTTTCTGTTTGTTTGGCTCTGCTTATATATTCCCCTATAGAATGAAATTAAACTCCTTTTTTAAAAATAGTTATATACCAAGCGCTTGCTTTTACTATTTTCTTAAAGGAAGATTACTATTTTTTTTAGAACAGTTGCAGTAAAATAAAGTAGATTAATCAATAGATTATAAAGGAAGTTGACATATATTGAAAAAAATTCTCATACTGCCTATTCGCTTTTATCAAAAAGTGCTATCACCATTAAAGCCACCTAGCTGCCGTTTTTACCCTACTTGTTCTAACTACGGAATTGAAGCTATTGAAAAACATGGTGCATTTAAAGGTAGCTACTTGGCGATTCGACGGATATTACGTTGCCAACCATTTTGTGAAGGCGGCTATGATCCAGTGCCAGAAGAATGGCCTCCGAGAAAGAATTAATTTTCGGGGCTTTTTTTATTGTATTTTCTACAGATATCTTGTATAGTAGTTATTGTTTAAAAAACAAACCGTAATGATTACTATTTATGAGGTGCTATAATGAAAAAGTTTTATATAATTTTTTTAGTAACGGTCATAGCTTTATTTACAGCTGCTTGTGGAACGACTAAAAATGAACAAGACACTGCCAATAAAAAGACGCTTAATATTTACACAACTGTTTATCCACTTCAATATTTCGCAAAACGAATTGGTGGAAGCCATGTTAATGTTTCATCTATTTATCCACCTGGCTCAAATGAACATACATTCGAACCAACGCAGCGGGATATGATGAATTTAGCAGATGCAGATTATTTCTTTTACGTTGGTTTAGGACTTGAAGGATTCGTTGAAAAGTCAAAAAAATCTCTTCAAAATGAACAAGTCCAAATGGTTGAGACTGCCGCACAAGTATCAAAAGACAAACTTGCTGTCAGTACCGGCAAGGAAGAAGACGAACATGAAGGAAATCATGAAGACGGTCACGAGCATGGCCAGTATGACCCACATGTTTGGCTTTCGCCAGTTATCAGCCAAGATTTAGCAAAATCTATTAAGAATGCTTTAGTAAAAGCGCAACCTAAGAACAAAGCTGAATTTGAAACGAATTATGAATCACTTGTTAAAGATTTAAACAAGTTGAATAACGATTACAAAACAATGGCAAAGAATGCAAAGCATAAAACATTCTTTGTTTCACATGCTGCTTTTGGCTATATTGCAGGCACATATGGATTGAATCAAGTAGCCATTGCTGGTCTTAACTCCCAGGATGAACCATCACAAAAAACACTGGCTCATATTGTAGACCAAGCAAAAGAGGATAATGTACGCTACATTCTATTCGAGCAAAATGTTTCTTCAAACCTTGCTAAAGTCATTCAGAACGATATCGGAGCACAACCTCTAACACTTCACAATCTAAGTGTACTGACAAAAGAGGACATTCAACATAAAGAAGATTACTTTACATTAATGCAACATAACATAGACACATTTAAAAAAGCATTGAATTAATAAAAGATGGCCTCATCCAAAATTGGATGGGCCATCTTTATTTTATCCTAAGAATGCATTTAACATCCATACATGCTTTTCTAAGCTTTGATAAATGGAGTTAAGTAAATCCTCTGTCATATCATCATTTTCATTAGATGCTTCTGTCATACCAGCTTTCAAACTTTCCATAACCAGATTAAAATCTTTAATCAGTGTATCCACCATTTGTTCAGCTGTTTCGCTACCTTGAGCTTCTTGGACATTCGAAATCTCTAGATGCTCTTTCATAGTTGCTACTGGTTTGCCACCTAGAGATAAAATACGTTCAGCAATATTATCCAGATGTTCTGCTGCTTCGTTGTATAGCTCTTCAAACTTGGCATGCAATGTGAAGAATGTTGGTCCTTTTACATACCAATGATAATTGTGAAGCTTTGTATATAGCACTGACCATTGAGATACCAATTGATTTAATTGTTGTTGTAAATTAGACATAACGTACACTCTCCTAATATTAATTTCTTCTCGCGTTTAGTATTCCTTCTCTTTGAACAAATTAAACATATGAATTGTTCGTCTTAACTAATTTAAATTTGATATACTAAAGTAAGTGATAACTTTTTTATTACGAATTCAACAACATAGAGGTGTAATGTAATATATGTTTCGATCTCATTTAATCCAATGGGTAAAAGGAGCATTTGCCATAAACAAGACACCATTTCCACTGTCTCGGGCGCTATGTGCCGGCATTTGCTCTGCAACTCCAACTTTAATAGGCATTTTATTTAACCATTTTTCATACGGACTAATGGCCTCGATTGGCGGCTTTGCTTACTTGTATGTATGGAATGAACCCTATCTTCAACGAGCGAAGAAAATTTTCCTTGTTGCAGCCAGCTTTTCTGTACTTATGATGTTAGGTGTATTGACGTCCTCTTCGACTATATTATTTTCTTTATTAATAGGCCTTGTAGGAGCATTAGTGACTTTCATATTTGGTGCACTTAAAATACCTGGCCCTGCATCCATATTCTTCGTGATGATATTTTCAATGTCTTCTGCAACACACCCTGATCCCCATCTTGCATGGCTATACGGTGGCCTGGTAATGTTAGGCGGCATTTTTTCCTGGATAGTCGCTATGATTGGCTGGTTCTGGCATCCATATGGCCCAGAAACCAAAGCAGTCCATGCAGTTTATACCGAAATTGCAAGATTAATCGACAAAGTGGGCACAGATCAATTCGATTTAGCTTGTGAAAAAACGGTTCAGATCTTAAATAATGCAGATACCGTTTTATTAGCCGGCTATTCTCCTTGGCACAGCTCTCTTAGTTACAAGCGACTTTATCTGCTAAACAATCAAGCCAACCTCATTTTCTCAGATATTCTGGAACTTGTTGCAGATGGCTATACAAAACTCCCTAAAGAAGTCGGGCAGTCTGTCAAAGCTCTTGCTGACTTGATTGATAATCCCTCCTCTGGTGTAAAAACAATTTTACAACCTAAAGAAACGACTCAAAAAATCAGCGCTTTATTGTCAAAAATATATGATGCTGATGCTATTTTGAATAAGACTTTAAAAAATATAAATGCTGAATTAAACATATCTAAACCTTCTGCATTTAAATCGCTGAGCCATGCTTTGGACAAGGATTCCATTGTCTTTACCAATTCGATAAAATACGGCTTTGTCTTAATCATTGCTGCATTAATTGCATTCTCATTTGACTTTCAACGTTCATATTGGATTCCTGCTTCCTGTGCAGCTGTTATGATGGGCTCTACCATTATAAGTACTTTTCACCGGGCCATCCAACGATCACTTGGTACAATCTTAGGTGTATTGATTGCATCTGTTATTCTCTACAATCAGCCAACAGGTATCTTAGTGGCATTGTGCAGTCTTGTCTTTAGCTTTTTTACAGAATTATTTATCGTGAAAAACTATGCGTTTGCGGTTATATTTTTAACGCCCAACTCCATTTTAATTGCAGAGAATACAACACAGATCAATAATCTTTCTTTCTTTGCAACTACACGCGTGACAGACATTATTATAGGAGCAATTATTGGGTTAATAGGTGTGCTCCTAATCGGCAGACGAACTGCTTCAAGCAGGCTGCCCAATATTATCGCCAAAACGATTCGTAGTCAATCAGAGCTACTGTTTAATTTATTTTCAGCTCAAACACAATACTCAGCAACAGACCGTACCAATAAAATGAGTAAGATGCAAATAAATATGACAAATCTTCGTACAGTCTACACGACAGCGTTAGGAGAATTACCTAGCAATAAGACTTTAGATTTCTTATGGCCAACTATCGCTTCGTTGGAGCAGCTCAGCTTCCATCTAAGCTCGCTGAACCAGACATCCCAATCGGTCGTGTTAGAGGAAGAAAACTTATCAAAATTGCTCTATCTATTTGAATCCATGGCTAAAAACATGGAGCAACAGCAAATCACAGCGAAAAACAATGTACCTTTAATTAAAGGCTACGGCAAAATAAAAAAAGAAATTTTAAACCTTCAAGATGCACTCAATCTTTACCAAACTAGAGTCACAAATCAAACATAAAAAGCCTTCCGGATTGGAAGGCTTTTTGCCATTATATAAACAATTCAAAAATACCGATAAAAATAAGTAGTACCCCTGAAAGGATAGTAGCCTTTCTTCCAATGACCGTCTTCGATATACGCAAGCCAAATTCTCCGCCAATCGAAAAAGCCACAACAGAAAAAAAGCCGATGGATAAAACTGTCCAAATTGCCGAAATTCCATTTGCCCCTATCGCAATCCCCGTAGCCAAACAATTGATAGATAGTATAAGCCCAAGCAATGCAGCCTCTTTGAATGATATTATATTATTTTGATCTTTATCTATTTTATCCAGGTTGAAATCTTTTTTGGTTTTCATTAAATCATCGACAATCATATAAATACCTATCCCTGCCAATAAGAAGCTCCCAATCATATCTGCAAGATGAGGCGATAAATAATGGGCTATGGCACTCCCAATCTTGACGGAAATAAACGTAACGGCCATAGATATGAAGGCAATAGTCACATTAGAAAGCAAGGGAATTCTCGTTTTTTTTATGCCATATGCCAGTCCTATCCCTAAATTATCTAAATTAGCCGCAATGCCAATCAATATAATCGTTATCCAGTGCATCTCATTCTCCTTCGCATAGATAGGTATTGCCTATTTTATGCTTTAAGACATAAAGGAATTGGGCTGAGAAAAAGCTATAAAACACTTCCTTATAAAGAAAGTGTTTTATTCACATCATATAAGCTTTGGCAATTCTCTTCGCAAGAGCTTGTTCGCCCCATTACGAGGTAAGTCCTTGACAATAAATATCCGTTTCGGCACTTTATAGCCCGCTAAATGTTCTTTACAGTAGATTAACAAATCTTCTTCGTCTATATTCCCTTTGGTAACGACAAAGCCATAAGGCACTTGACCCCATTTTTCATCCTCAACACCGCAGACACCCGCTTCTCTAACAGCAGGATGCGAGATTAATGCATTTTCAATTTCAGCTGGGTATATATTTTCGCCGCCTGAAATAATCAAATCCGCACGACGATCAACAACAAATAGGTAGCCTTCATCATCCAAGTAGCCAATATCGCCGCTATGTAGCCAGCCTTCTTGTAAGGCAGATTTTTCTTTAAATCGACCAATATAACCTGGTGTGACATGAGGTCCGCGAATCAGTATTTCACCTTCCTCGAATGGCTTAGATACACCTTCAATCGAAATTTGGTTAAAGAACAGTGGTTTCCCAGCTGACCCAATTTTCCGCATAGCATCTTCACTGGAAAGAGTAGTGGTTTGTGAAGCTGTTTCTGTCATCCCATACGTTTGGGCAATCTCGATTCCAAGCTCCGCTGCTCGCTCCAAATAATCAATCGGTACTGGTCCTCCGCCCGCAAGCATCGTTTGAAAGCGTTCAGAAGCCTTCTGCCCACGTTTTTCTAATTCTTCGATAATCCTTGCAAGAGTTACTGAGACAACAGACATACGTGTCACAGAGCCTTCTACTAATTGATCAGCCACCTTCTTAGCATCAAATTTTGTATAAAGCACAAGTTCCACACCGTGTAATATGCATTTACAAAACATCGAAAATCCGCTGATATGGAATAGCGGAACTGTACATAGCCACGCTTCCTCTTTTAATAGCCCCGTATTATAAAGCGATGACGTAGCGCTGGAAAGATGATTTCCTACCGTCTGACGCACACCTTTCGGAAAGCCTGTTGTACCTGAGGTATACATAATAGTCATCGTATCAGACTCATTCCATTCACTAGAAGGACTAAACCCCTTCCCTTCAGAAGCAAAAATATCTGTGAAAGCGTAGATTCTTATATCACTAGAAGGCAGCTTATCAACCAAACTATCCTCCGCTAATATAGCCGAGACTCTTGCATCCTCTATCTGATAAGCCAGCTCCGTTTTGCTTAAGCGTAAGTTTAACATGACCATTTCACATTGTAAGTGCATGCATCCGCCTATCATGAAGATTAATTCAGCTGTGGAAGAAGCATAGAGGGCAATTCGGTCTCCACGCATGATGCCAAGGGACACTAATTGTTTTGCAATGAGGAGAGATTGTTCATTTAACTCTTGATATGTCCATGATTTGTCTTGAAAACGCAATGCTATACGATTTGGCGTCAAGCTTGCGCGTTGGATGATCCAATTTGGAACCATGATTTCATTCACCTTCTCCGTTCTATTATTTTTATTTTACCACAGAAAAAAAGAGCCAACGTATACGTTGACTCCTTAGAAAATGAGTACTCTTCGGTTTATGGGAAACGTGGGAATTGACCAAAGTCCGGCTTGCGTTTTTCTTTGAACGCATCACGGCCTTCTTTCGCTTCGTCCGTTGTGTAATAAAGTAATGTTGCATCTCCACCGAATTGTTGTAATCCTGCTAAACCATCTGTATCAGCATTGAATGATGCTTTTAGGAAACGTAGTGCAGTTGGAGATTTTTCAAGCATCTCTTCGCACCATTGTACAGTTTCATCTTCTAAGCGTTCATATGGTACGACTGTATTGACTAGCCCCATATCCAACGCTTCTTGTGCATTGTATTGGCGGCAAAGGTACCAAATTTCGCGTGCTTTTTTATGGCCAATGATACGTGCCAAATAGCCAGCACCATAACCAGCATCGAATGAACCTACTTTTGGACCAGTTTGTCCAAAGATAGCATTGTCAGCAGCGATTGTTAGATCACATACGATATGTAGTACATGTCCACCACCGATAGCAAATCCTGCAACCATAGCAACAACCGGTTTTGGAATCTTACGGATTAATGTTTGAAGATCAAGCACATTTAAACGTGGAATGTTGTCATCGCCAACATAGCCGCCATTGCCGCGTACTTTTTGGTCTCCACCTGAGCAGAATGCTTTTTCGCCTTCGCCAGTCAAAATAATTGCGCCGATTTTAGCGTCGTCGCGCGCACGTGTAAATGCATCAATCATTTCCGTTACTGTTTTCGGACGGAAGGCATTGCGCACTTCTGGACGATTGATTGTTATTTTTGCGATGCCATTATAAGATTCATATTTGATATCTTCATAGACATGTTCTGTTACCCATTCACGAGTCATTAATGAGTCCTCCTATTCGTCTTCTAAATGTTCCTTTATTATTGTAGCAAAGATTTGAGGATTTTCCACATGTATTGCATGGCCAACAGCTGGCACGATATAATGCTCACAAATTGGAAACTCATCTTTCATCTCTATTGCTTTTTGAATAAATTTTCGATCGAGTTCTCCAGTCAGCATGACAACAGGTTTTTTAAAATGTTTAAGCTCATGCCAATAGGACGACTGCTTCCCCGTCCCCATTCCTCTCAAGCTATTGGCAAGTCCAACAGGTGATTGGTTCAGCCTTTCATCTCTTACTTGCTGTTTAATATCAGCTGGCAAATGTTTTTGTGATTCAAATAAAGGAATGTTCTCCCAATAATTCACAAATGCTTCTACGCCATCTTTCTCAATACGCTCTGCCAACTGCCGATCATTTTTTATCCGGGTTCTGCGTTCATCTTCGGTCTTTAAACCTGGAGAGGCACTTTCTAAAACTAGCTTTTTCACTTTATCAGGATACCTAATGGCAAAAGCTAGTGCCACTCTGCCTCCCATGGAGTACCCAACCAATGTACACGTATAGATTCGGCGGGCTTCGAAGAATTCACGCAGCAACTCCACTTGTTCATCCATCGAGTAGGCCTCTACGCTATAAGGAGAATCCGTTAAACCATGGCCGATTAAATCAATTGAAATCATACGATACTTTTTAGATATCCATTGTTCAGTGGATTCCCAAGTCTTTGTGCTTCCTGTAAAGCCATGGAGAAAAACAATGGTCGTTTTTGCTTCCGGATTAACCACTTGATAATGGATATTCTGGCCACGAATACTTGTCATTACACTTGCCATTTCTTGTCTAACTCCTTGCCAATTGCATCCCAAAGATTACGATGTGCTTCTAAATTCTGCACACGATTGGTGAACACTTCAATGATTCGCAACGCTTTAGCCTTCGGCCGTTGCACTACTTTCTTAAGTTCTTCCTTTGTATGGACAGGTTCGTACTCTGCATCATACATTTTTGCCAAATCAGCAAATTGAAGTCCTGAAGGTGTGCCAAATAGTTCCTCATAATGTTGTTCAACTGTCGATTGCGACAGATAAGAGAAGATGCCCCCACCATCATTATTCATAATGACAATCGTTATATCACATGCTTGATATCGTGTAGCAATTAATCCATTGCTATCATGTAGAAACGCTAAATCGCCTATCAACAAATACGTATCCCGCTTTGTTGCCAATTGCGTACCTATTGCCGTGGATACAACCCCATCAATGCCATTTGCTCCTCGGTTAGCGTAAATATGAATATCACGCGAGGTTTTCGAAAAGAAAGTATCGACATCTCGTATTGGCATGCTGCTACTTGCAAATAAGTTACTTTCATCTGGCAATGACTGGAATAAAACAGCTGCCATTGCCCCTTCATCGGACTCTTCTAGCTTGTATGTTTCAACTTTAGCTTCTGCAGCTTCATTTGATTGTGTCCACAGATTTACATAAGCTGAATCTATATTTGCTGGATTGATGATAAGATCATTTAGCCAATGATCGATAGATGCCTGAATATGCATGGTTGAGAGAGAAAGCGAATCACGAAACATCGGATCTTCATCTACTACCAAATAGGTACTTGGCTCACAATACGTTAAAAATTGCATCAATGGTTTAGAAACAGGCTGAGCGCCGAAGCGGATCACTGTATCTGCTGCTGCCATCTGTTTAAATGCTTCATTCTTCAGCAATGCATCGTATTGATCAATAATATAAGCTTCGCAGTCTTCTGGCACATTCGCTCGCAATTGGGATAGACTATCAGCGAGAACAGGCCATTTTAGCCGGCGAACCAATTGCCATATATAGGTGACATCTGTGCGTCCTGGTAACTCCCCAACGATAATAAACCCTTTTTTCGCTTGTTCAATGACTGTTTCTAACAGATTCATTGCGTGCTCTGTTGGCTTCAATTGAGAGGATATGCTCTCTGTAAAGGAGACTGCTGGCAACTGTTCCGGAAAATCAATCAATAATGGCTCTCTAAACGGCACATTGACATGAACTGGTCCATATGGATGCGTGCTTGCAATAGCCACCGCACGAGCGATATGGCGCTCAATAAACGGCAATATCTGTTGTGAGTCATCTGGTATTGGAAAATCAACTGTCCATTTTACTTGATCTCCATAAAGATGGGTTTGCGCAATCGCTTGGGGTGCTCCTACTTCACGTAACTCATGCGGACGATCTGCTGTTAATACAATTAAAGGTACACGTGCTATTTTAGCTTCTACGATCGCTGGGAAATAGTTTGCTGCTGCCGTACCTGATGTACACACAAGGACAACAGGTTTCGTACTAGCCTTGGCAAGTCCCAATGCGAGAAAAGCAGCTGACCGCTCATCCACTTGTCGATAGAGCGTAAATTCTTTTCTGTGGGCAAATGCATAAGCAAGTGGTGTAGAACGAGAGCCAGGGCTCACTACAACATCTTTTATGCCGGTAGCATGCAATGCACTCACAAGTTTATATACATAGTTATTTAAAATCTCTTTATTCGTCATCTAATTGCCCCCCTAAAGCGCGAACCATTGGGCGGAATTTTACAAGTGTCTCTTCATACTCACTTTGTGGCGTTGAATCAGCTACAATGCCTCCACCCGCATATAAAAAGGCTTTACTCGAATTTAATAATGCTGATCGTATTGCAACTGCAAATTCACCATTATTTCGGTCATCCAGCCAACCAATTGGTGCTGCATATAATCCTCTGTTCATCGGTTCATATTGGCGTATCACTTCCATAGCGCGCATTCGCGGCACACCGCCTAAAGCAGGAGTCGGATGCAAGGTTTTCGCCAATTGCAAAATCGTAGCTCCATTCTTTAAATGTCCCTCAACAGGTGTAAACAAGTGTTGGATATCCCGGATTTTTAATAGCTCAGGCTGGCTAGGGATTGTATAAGAAGAACAATTATCCTTAAATGTCTTGCCGATCATATCCACTACATATTGATGCTCTGAACGGTTCTTCGTATCATTGTATAATTCAAGCCCTAAACGTTCATCTTCATCGCTTGTTCTCCCACGTTTAATAGAACCCGCTATGCATGATGAATACGCGTAAGCATCTTGCACTTTTACTAAACGTTCAGGAGAGGCGCCAAAAAAGAAACTGTTTTTATATTCTAAGCCAAACAGATAGCTATTTTGTTGTTCATTCATTAGTTGTGCAAGAACATTTGCTGAAGCAACTGGCTCTTGAAATTTCAAAACATGTGAACGCGCAATGACTACCTTGTCCGCTTCTTTCTTCTGAATAAGATTTGTTACTTGTTCAATCGATGTAAGGTAAGCTGCTTTATTGGGCTCTGTACTTTCAACCACTATTGGTTTATCGTATTCCACTTTCTCCAATGTGTAGCTTGCACGGAGAAGTTCATCTCTTTTTTTGCAAAGCTTCTGAAACAGTCCGGTATCTTCCCGTTCTGCTATATAGTTTGTGCTAATATAGCTGCGTCCGTTACGGATAATTAACTGGTAGGTAGCAGCTGCGAAAAAGGCTTCTGGCACATCATCCCACTCGCCTGTCTGTGTGTTGGCAGGATCAAATGTAAAACCTCCGAATAATACGGGCCTTACATTCTCCTCATTTGTGAGTACATGCTGCGTGAGCTTCTTCCATTGCTGGTCGACCTCTTCAAAACGTCCCTCATTTAATCCGCTTTCGACTATATGTGCATGGCCTAGGCCAACTAACGTAAAAGTTTGATCAGGATTTTGCCAGAAAAAACGTTGTCCAGTAAATTCTTCTTCACCTGCATGAAAAAAGGCTAATGGAGACAAAGTGCTAACTTCGATTGTTTCTGAGAAAAACTGCAGTGTTGTTTTTTCTGTATCCTTTTGGTCGCCGATTGTTGACGACAACTGATGATTCATGAAAATTACCTCCGTCAGTAGATCATTTATCTACTAAGTACATACTTCTATATATTCTATCATACAACTTTCATTAATTTTCGGCACTTATTTGCTTTTTTAATGACTAATCATGGAATTTGGACAAAACAAAAAGACTGCGTAAATGCAGTCTTTTATAAATCTGTATCATAAGTTCCATCAGATTCGCTTCCTTTATCAGATGGTGAATCCGATGAACCATATTCTTCGACAACCAGAAAGCTATCTTCACCGTCAACACGGTAATCCTTCAAATTACTTGGATGTGAAGTATTCCCTGTGAGAACTCCTTCTTCAACTGAACGTTCCGTTGTATCTAGTGTATCCTCTGCATGCTCTATGCAAGTCAAAGTTCTAGGCATTGCTTCTAAGCGTTCGTAAGGAATTTCTTTACCACACACTACACAGGTACCATACGTACCATTCTCCATGGCCCGAAGCGCTTCTTTAATTTCTTCTTTTTGAAAGTCATGGAATTTATCCATTGCTAGCTCTGTTGCTTGGTCTGTCAGATCTGTCGCCTGATCAGCAGGATGGTTATCATAGTTAGAGAGCTCCGTTGATTCAAAAACCCTGTCATTATCAGGTCTTTCTTCAATACGTTTCAGCTCATCCAATAATTCATTCTTTAAATGTTGTAATTGTTGTTCGTTCATATACTTAGCCTCCCATTCTTTCTTATTTATTCCCCAAAAACAACTTTTCAAAGCCATTTTTCAATTTTTAAGAAAAGAAAAAAGATGAGATGGAAATTCTAGAAATATTGAACGGATTAACATAAAAATAAAAAAGTCTTTAGAACATAAACTGTTCTAAAGACTTAGTATGACCCCTACGGGATTCGAACCCGTGTTACCGCCGTGAAAGGGCGGTGTCTTAACCGCTTGACCAAGGGGCCAATTCTATGGCGGAGAAGGAGGGATTTGAACCCTCGCGCCGGTTGCCCGACCTACACCCTTAGCAGGGGCGCCTCTTCAGCCACTTGAGTACTTCCCCATATGGCTCCGAAGGCAGGACTCGAACCTGCGACCCTCTGATTAACAGTCAGATGCTGCTACCAACTGAGCTACTTCGGAATAATAAATGGTGGGCCTAAATGGACTCGAACCATCGACCTCACGCTTATCAGGCGTGCGCTCTAACCAGCTGAGCTATAGGCCCATTTTGGAGCGGGTGAGGAGAATCGAACTCCCGACAACAGCTTGGAAGGCTGTGGTTTTACCACTAAACTACACCCGCATCATGGTGGGTCGGGACAGAATCGAACTGCCGACACTTAGAGCTTCAATCTAATGCTCTACCAACTGAGCTACCGACCCATAATGCTTTTTAAAAAATGGCGGTCCGGACGGGACTCGAACCCGCGACCTCCTGCGTGACAGGCAGGCATTCTAACCAGCTGAACTACCGGACCATTTGGTTGCGGGGGCAGGATTTGAACCTGCGACCTTCGGGTTATGAGCCCGACGAGCTACCGAACTGCTCCACCCCGCGATAATGTTATATATTAATTTATGATAATGGAGGAGGAAGAGGGATTCGAACCCCCGCGCGGTTTGACCCGCCTGTCGGTTTTCAAGACCGATCCCTTCAGCCAGACTTGGGTATTCCTCCGATATTTAAATGGTGGACCTTGCAGGACTCGAACCTGCGACCGGACGGTTATGAGCCGTCTGCTCTAACCAACTGAGCTAAAGGTCCTTTAATATGGCGGCCGAGGGGATCGAACCCCCGACCTTACGGGTATGAACCGTACGCTCTAGCCAGCTGAGCTAGGCCGCCATGATATTATATTTTAAAATTTGGTGGAGCCTAGCGGGATCGAACCGCTGACCTCCTGCGTGCAAGGCAGGCGCTCTCCCAGCTGAGCTAAGGCCCCAAATTAATTTTTTTAATGGTCGGGAAGACAGGATTCGAACCTGCGACCCCTTGGTCCCAAACCAAGTGCTCTACCAAGCTGAGCTACTTCCCGGAAATGGTGCGCCCAGCAGAAGTCGAATCCACAACCTTCTGATCCGTAGTCAGACGCTCTATCCAGTTGAGCTATGGGCGCATATGTAAATTTTTCTAATTTATAAAAATGGTGCCGAGGACCGGAATCGAACCGGTACGGTAGTCACCTACCGCAGGATTTTAAGTCCTGTGCGTCTGCCAGTTCCGCCACCCCGGCATATTTGGAGCGGAAGACGGGGTTCGAACCCGCGACCCCCACCTTGGCAAGGTGATGTTCTACCACTGAACTACTTCCGCATATGCTGTGTTAATCTGGCAATATTTAATTTAAAATGGTGCGGGTGAAGGGAGTCGAACCCCCACGCCTTGCGGCGCTAGATCCTAAGTCTAGTGCGTCTGCCAATTCCGCCACACCCGCGTGATTAAAATGGTGAGTCATGTAGGATTCGAACCTACGACCCTCTGATTAAAAGTCAGATGCTCTACCAACTGAGCTA